>NZ_CP182474.1:4800000-7702500 GCF_051853065.1 Bradyrhizobium sp. SPXBL-02
TGGGCGCCGAAGATCCTCGCCAAGATGCAGACGCTGCCGGAGCTGCGCGACGTCGCGACCGACCAGCAGACGCAGGGCACGACGGTCCAGCTCAAGATCAACCGCGACACCGCTGCCCGCTACGGCATCCAACCCCAGCTGATCGACGACACGCTGTATGATGCGTTCGGACAGCGGCAGGTCACGCAATATTTCACGCAGCTCAATACCTACAAGGTAATCCTGGAAGTCCTGCCGGAAATGCAGGGCGATCTCGAGACGCTGAACAAATTGTATCTGAGATCGCCGCTGACCGGCGACCAGGTGCCGCTGTCGACCTTCGCGAGCTGGACCACTGATCCGGTCCGCCCGCTCTCGATCAGCCATCAGGGCCAGTTCCCGTCGATTACGATCAGCTTCAATCTCGGGCAAGGCATTGCGCTCGGCCAGGCCACCGAGGCGGTGCAGCGGGCGATGGCCGAGCTCGGCGCGCCGGCGACGCTGAATTCGAGCTTCCAGGGCACCGCGCAGGCCTTCCAGCAGTCGCTCGGCACAGTGCCGCTTCTGATCCTCGCAGCCCTTGTCGTGGTCTATCTGATCCTCGGCATTCTCTACGAGAGCTACATCCATCCGATCACGATCCTGTCGACGCTGCCTTCGGCCGGCGTCGGCGCGCTCGCGATCCTGATGGCGGCCGGCTTCGACTTCAGCCTGATCGCGCTGATCGGCATCATCCTCCTGATCGGCATCGTGAAGAAGAACGGCATCATGATGGTCGACTTCGCGATTGCCGCCGAGCGCGACGAGCACAAGACGCCGGAGGAATCGATCCGCCAGGCCGCGCTGCTGCGCTTCCGCCCGATCATGATGACGACGATGGCGGCCCTGCTCGGCGGCGTGCCCCTCATGCTCGGCCACGGCACCGGCGCCGAAATCCGCCAGCCGCTCGGCTACGCCATGGTCGGCGGCCTGATCGTCAGCCAGGCACTGACGCTGTTCACCACGCCGGTCGTCTATCTCTATCTCGACAAGCTCAACAACTGGTTCTCGACCTGGGGCCGCTCGGGCGACGAGGGCCAGGAGGCGCCCGAGCACGGCAGCGTCAAGGAAGCCGCCGAGTAAGCTTGCGCCGCGCCTGCCGCGACGCTACAGCGAGACCCCTGTTCGCAAATGCGGTTTCCCATGCCTATGCAATCCAGACTTGTCGCCCTTGCCGCTGTGGTCCTGTTGTCCGCCGGCGTCGCACATGCCCAGCAGGGCGCCAAGAAGAACGCCGCGCCCGCCCCGGCCGCGCAGCCCGCGCCCGCCCCGACGCAGGCGCAGGCTGACGGGTCTTCCGGACAGCCCGGTTGGATCGTCCGCTGCACCAGCGCAAGTCGTGACGCGGCGCTCGAATGTGCGATGGAGCAGAACGCGGTGCTGACCAAGACCGGCCAGACCGTCGTCCTGATCAACATCCGCATTGCGCCCGACACCCGCACGCCGATCGCGCTATTGCAATTGCCGCTCGGCCTCAACCTTCCCGTCGGGGCCAAGCTCCAGGTCGACGAAGGCAAGATGTTCGACCTCCAGATCCAGACCTGCGAGAACCGCGGCTGCTACGCCTCGACGCCGATGGCACCGGACCTGCTCGCCGCCTTTCGCTCGGGCAAGCAGCTGAAGGTCTCGTTCCAGAACATGGCCAAGGAGACGATCGCGATCCCGATGCCGCTCGGCGATTTCGCGGCCGCCTACGACAAGATCAAGTAGCGGGCGCACCTCACGTCGCGATGTCGCCCGCCCGCAGCAGCGTCGTGAAGCCGCCATAGATCATGCGCTTGCCGTCAAAGGGCATGCCTTCCATTTTCAGCCGCGGATCCGCCATCACCTTCTTGTTGACGGCATCGCGGCTCTCCCGGTCCCGATAAACGATCCAGGCGAACACCACGATCTCGTCCTCCTTCGCCATCACCGCGCGCGGAAACGAGGTGAGCTCGCCATAGGGAACGTCGTCACCGATACATTCGACATAGTCGAGCGCGCCGTGCTCCATCCAGATCGCGCAGGCGGTCGTCGCCAGCGCCTTGTAGGCCTCGATGTTGTCCTTCGGCACGGCGAGAATGAAACCATCGACATAGGGCATTTTGCGGATCTCCTTGGGTTGTCCAGCCCAAGGACGATGGAGCGTGCCGCGATCCGACTTGGATATGCGAATGTCAGGTGAGGCAAACCGCCGCGTGAATGTCTACGCCGGAGCGCTTCGGAATCATGTCCTCGAAAACCGCCCGGAGCTGGCTGGGGAACCTGGATTCGAACCAAGACAAACAGAGTCAGAGTCTGTTGTGCTACCGTTACACCATTCCCCAACGGAATAGCCGAACAAATTCAAAGGCTTGCCTGAATTGCTCGACTGTGGCCGGAAGCGCAGCGCGCAAATCACGGCTCAGGCGTGGCAGCGTTCTACCCGCTCGCATCTGGGCTGGCAAGCGCTCCATGAATGATCGAGCCAAGGCCAGCTTGATCAGACGACGATGCGATCGAAATCTGCGGCGATCCGGGTGTTCGGGAAGATTCCTGCCGCCTCGGCGAGAATCTCTGCGTCTTCGTAGCGTCCTGACATATGCGTCAGCACGAGTTGTCCGACCTTGTTCGTGGCCGCAAAGGAGGCCGCTTCTGCCGCGGTGAGATGGCCGTAACTCCGCGCGGTCGGCGCGTCGCGATCGAGGAACGTGGCCTCGATCACCAGCGTGTCGGCACCGGCCACGTATTGCGACAGCCCCTCGGTGGTCTCGGTGTCGCCGATCACGACGAGCTTGCTGCCGCCGCTCGGCGGACCGAGGACGTCTTCCGGATCGATGGTTCGGTTGGCAAGCACGATCGGTCGGCCCGCGGCCAACTCGCCGCGCAAGGGACCGTCGGGGACACCGAGCGCGATGAGGCGATCGGGCCGAAGATGACGGCGGGCGGGGCTTTGGAAAACGAAGCCAAAGCTGTCAGTGTCGCGGTGGCGGACCGGAAAACAGCCGATGGTGAATTCACCGGCGTCGATGACTTGTCCCTCGGTCAGCGCCGCGAACTCAACGGCGATCGGCGCCCTGCCCGCGCCCCACAGGCCGGCGAGCATTCGGGTGACGAGGTCGAGCGTGCCTTCGCCGCCGTGAATGGTCATTGCCTCGGACGTCTGCCGCAAGCCGAGCGTCGAGAACAGTCCGGGGATGCCGAGCACGTGGTCGAGATGGGCGTGGGTGAGCAGGATGCGGTCGAGCCGCCGGAAGCCGGCGCCGCTGCGCAGCAACTGGCGCTGCGTGCCCTCGCCGCAATCGACCAGGACGCGCTTGCCTGCGGCTTCCACGAGCAGCGCTGGATGGTTGCGCTCCGCTGAGGGAACGCTGGCCGATGTCCCGAGAAATGTCAGGGCGAACATGGTCGTCGATATCCAGCGACCGCCCCTCTCCGCGACAACGCGGTCGACGGTCTCACCGTCCCCAATGCCACGCGAGCAGCAGCGCGTACAGGCCCATCGAGGCGGCATAGAGCACGGCGAGCAGCACGTAGCCGCCGATCTGGCGACTGATCGCAGCCTTCGACGTAACCCACCAGTCGAGCGCCCTGAAAGCCGCGGGCACCAGCCACCAGCCGAGCAGCTGGGTGCTGACGAGATTGCCGACGAACAGCGACAGCCAGACCGGCACGCCGTGACTATCGATCAGCGGCCTGCTGATGAAAAAGCCCCAGAGGTACACCACGGGATAGAGAACCAGGAGAACGATCAGGTTGCTCTTCCAAATGAAACCGGGCCGTTGCTCGGGGGCCGACGTCTTGCCGGCCGGGAACCAGAAATTGAAGCCGTAGCTCGCCCGCTTCACGTGCATTCCGGCATTGAAGCGCTCGCCCTCCTTAAGGAGGGTCTGCCGCAAGGGCGAGTCGAGCCATGCATTGAGATTGGCATCGCTGTCGAACGACAGGATGATGATCCATTCGTCGTGCAGGCCCGGAATTGGCCGCTCGATCTTGTGGCGCAGAAATCCCTTGAACTCGGCCTCCGCCGCCTGGATGCGCTGCTGCCATTTCAGGAACGCATCCTCGAGCCCATCGGGGACCTTGAAGGAGATCACCGCCGAGACCGCGCTGTCGCGCTGGACGCCGGTGTCGGGCAGGATATGGACGTCCTCCGAACCGACGAAGAAGCGCTGCACCTCTGCGATGCGGCGCGCCCGTACATCGCTCTGGAGCCAGGCACGTGCTGCAGCCGGGCTGGCGAAACGCAGGATCGTCACCCAGTCCACATGCGCGGGGGGTTGCGGCGGCACCACCTCCTGGCTGAGAAAGCCGGGCCAGGCCTTGAGCACTTCGCCGACCTCACCGTTCCACCGTGCGAACGCGGCAAAGCCGTCGTCGGCGATGCGGCGCTGGATGACGAGGGCGACCGGCTGGCCGGCTGTTTCAGGAGATGCGCTCATCGGCGGCCGTCTCAGCTCTTCTTGTAGAGACGCTTGCCCATCACCCAGGTCTCGTCGACGCAGCGATCGTCGCCGACCATCATGACGGCGAACAGCATGCTCGCGGCCTCATCCATCGAGCGCGGGCCGGCGCCGTCGGCGATCAGCGATTGATGCCACGCTTGCGCGACCTGCCCACCGTTCGGATCGAGCGCGACGAAATCGGCCTCCTTGCCGGGCTCGAAATTGCCGAGCTTGTCGTCGATGTAGAGGCCTTCGGCGCCGCCGAGCGTGATCGACCAGAAGCCGCGATAGGGCGAGAGCTTGTTGCGCTCGGCTTCCGCGAGGTCCTTGCGTGCGGGATCGATGCTGCCGTCAAGCAGGGTGTTGTTGCACATGCCGACCTTGTAGGCGTCATCTAGCACGGAGATCATCGAGAAGCGGTTGCCGCCGCCGACGTCGGTGCCGAACGACATCTTGACGCGATGCTCGGGATCGGTGGCGCGTCCGAGACGGAACAAGCCGCTGCCGAGGAACAGGTTCGAGCACGGGCAGAACACCACCGCCGCGCCCTTCTTCGACATGCGGCGGAACTCGTTATTGGAGAGATAGACGCCGTGGCCGCCGGAGAATTTCGGCCCGACCAGGTCGAACTTCTCGTAGACGCCGAGATAGTCCTGGCAATCGGGATGCTCGACCAGCACGCCGCTGCATTCGGCCGGGTTTTCGGAGATGTGGGTGTTAACCCAGCAATCCGGATGCTCGTGCTTGAGGCGCTGGCACGCCTTGAGCAACTCCGGCGAGGCGCCGAAGGCGAAGCGCGGCGTGATGGCGTAGAGGTTGCGGCCCTTGTTGTGATACTGCGCGATCAGCCGCTTGCTGTCGCGGTAGAAATTCTCGGGGGTATCGATGAAATCGGCCGGCGCGTTGCGATCGATGCCGGTGAGGCCCGCGATGACGCGCATGTTGCGCCGGCTCGCTTCCTCGAACAGCTCTTCGGTCGAGACCGGCGAGGAGCTCGTGAAGGCCTGGCAGGTGGTGGTGCCGGAGGCGAGCAGCGCATCGAGGAAACGCTTTACGCCCTCGCGCGCGTAGTTGCGATCCCGGTATTTGAGCTCTTCCGGATAGACCCACTTCTGCAGCCACGGCAGCAGCTGCTCGCCATAGGCGCCCAGCACCCGGGTCTGCGGCAGATGGATGTGGCCGTCGATGAAGCCGGGGACGATGACGCGGTCCTTGATATGAGTGACCTCAACGCCGGGATGCGCGGCGGCGATCTTGTCATAGGGGCCGAAGGCCTTGATCACGCCGTCCGCGACGACCATGAGGCCGTCCTGGTGAAAGCGTGCGGAGGCCTGCTCGTTGCCGACATGCTTCCAGGGATCGTCGACGAAGTCGAAGAACGTGCCGCGAATACCGACAGTGGTCATGATCGAGTTCCTTCCTTAAGGCTGTGTGGCCTGCCGCGCCGACGGCAGCGAGATCGCTAGCAGCGTACCGGCGACGGCGCAGAGGCCGAGATAGAGCCATCCGATCGGCGCCTGCGTCGCTTCGGGCAACACCGCCGTGATCGCCATGGCGCCGCTGACGGCGAGATAGCAGAGCGCGCTGATCAGGCCGCCGATCAAGCCGTGGTCGCGCTCGAACAGGCCGAGCGCCATGCCGTACATCATCGGGCACAGCACGCCGCAGCCGCCGAGCACCAGCGCGCCGCCGATCGTGATCGACGTGAAATCGAGACCGAGGGTCATGCCTGTTACAGTCAGAACCGCGGCGCCGGCGAGGAACAGCGCGAAGGCGCCGAAGCCCAGCATGCGCGCCGGCATGAAGCGCGCGAAATGCGCGCAGCCGAGTTCGCCGGCGAGATTGACCCCGCCTAGGCCGAGTGCGACGAGGCCGTAGATTGCCGCCGAATAGCCAAGACCAGTCTGGTAGAAGAACGGCGCTACCACGCCGAACGCCAGCTGCGCGCTGGCTGCGGCAGCAAAGACCAGCACGAAAGCGAGGAAGCCCGGCCGCACCAGCGCATCGCGCAAGATGCCGGCGGTGCGGCGCGGATCGAACGGCGCACGCCGCTCGGCCGGCAATGTTTCAGGCAGAAGGAATACGACGATCGTGGCAACGATCGCCGCGGCGAGGGCAATGACGACGAAGACACCGCGCCACGAGGTCAGCTCGACGATGAAGCCACCGGCCGCCGGCGCCAGCACCGGCGCAAGCCCCCAGGCTGCGCCAAGCAGGCCGGAGATCGCGGTGAGCTCGCGGCCGCGGAAACAATCAGCGGCGACCGCATAGGCGACAACGAGACAAGTGCAGCCGCCGATGCCTTGCAGGAAGCGCAAGCCCAGCAGCAGCGAGGCGCTGGTGGCGAGCGCACAGGCGATGCTCATCGCAATCAGCACCGACAGGCCCGCGAGCAGCACGTTGCGGCGGCCGATTGTGTCCGAGGCAATACCGACCGGCACCAGCGCCAGAGACATACCGAGCATGTAAGCGGTAACGGTGTTCTGCATCGAGGCGGGATCGGCGGCGAGATCCACCACCATCTGCGGCAGGCCGGGCGTATAGGCATCGAGCGGAATCTGGCTGAACGGCACGACACACAACAGGATCGGCACGATCCCGCTCCTGGCGCGACCGGCGTCCGAAGCAAGTGCAGTCATGGCTTACGCCCCCTCGATTCCCGCGGGTCCCATCTTTTCGTGCGCGCAATGAGAGGCGACGATGCAGGTTGCGGATATTGACGCGCGGGAAGCTGACACAACTGTGTGTAGAAACTCTTAGGAGCTTTCGTGTCGATCCGTTTCGGCGATGATGGCCGTCACTCAAAACAAAAATGCGAAAACAACCCCATGCAAAGTAGAAATCGTTGAAGAATTTCGCCTCGTGAGTCGAGCCTAGTGGGGGCGCTTGATGCGTCGGGCAAAACAGCGGCACGATTGCATGATCGCCATCGCGTGTGGCTCACACCAAAGGCCGTTAACCGATCGGAAGGCATGGTTCCTTCTGCGCGAGCCTCCTCGGGAATGAGGCTAAGCGGCAACAGCCGTACCTCGCTGAAACCAGTCCAGATCGCACCCTGGTCTAAGTTCGATCGACCGACTGCGCCTCGACCGCCTGCACGGCCACGCTCGCGACCTGCCGCAGCGCTTCACGATCCGCGCCCGAGGACGCCATCACGCCCATGCCGACCGACACCGCCGAGACATAGCGCGCGAGCGCAGCCGGATCGGCGCTCTCCTTGAGATCGCCCTCGGCCCTGGCGCGGACGAAACGGTCGCGGAGCTGGTCTTCGTTCTGGGCGCGGCGCGCGGCGAGCTCGAACGGGACGTTCTCGGAGCCTGTGCCGCAGGCAATGCCGCCTTGCACCAGCAGGCAGCCGGGCGGATTGGCGGGATCGGTCTGCCTGTCGGCGATGCCCATCAACATGCGCTCGGCCACGGCTCGGGCGTTGGGGGCTGCCACCACCTCGTCCATCCAGATGTTGCGCAGCCTGGTGTAGCGGTCGAGCGCGGCCTTCAGCAGCCCTTCCTTGTTGCCGAAGCAGGCGTAGAGACTGGGCGGATTGATGCCCATGGCCTCGGTGAGCTGGGCAATGGTCGCGCCCTCATAGCCATGGCGCCAAAACACTTCCATCGCCTGGTCCAACGCCATTTCGGCGTCGAATTCCCGGGGGCGTCCCATGCCCATGTGCCTGTCTCCTCGGATCGGCGTTTGTCCTCAGCCTAACGCAGGATCCTATCTATTTGTTCTAGCTTTCTTTTTCTTGTGTCTTCCAATCGTCGCGGTATCGGCGTACAATTTTCTTAGTGAATGGTACATAAGTATCTTGCACTGCGGTATCCAGCTCCACATCTGTAGTGAACACTACATATCTGGAGCGCGCAAATGCCCCCCTCCCAAAATACCTCCCGCACCGGCCGTTTCCGCCGCCTTCTGGGTGGCGTCGCCATCGTGGGCGCCCTCGCCGCCGCCGGCTCGGTCGTGACCGGCCGCTATTTTCATGCGGCGCAAGCCACCGCACCGGCGGCCGCAGCTGAACAGGCTGTTTCCGTCACGGTGGCGATGATCGAGCCGCGGCAGACCGTGCTGTGGGACGATTTCTCCGGCCGGCTCGAGGCGATCAACCGCGTCGAGCTCCGCCCGCGCGTCGCGGGCGCGATCCTGTCGGCGAACTTCACCGAAGGCGCGCTGGTGAAGGCCGGTGACGTGCTGTTCAAGATTGATCCAGCCCCCTATGCGGCCGAGGTCGACAAGGCGGCCGCCCAGCTCGAGGCCACCAAAGCGCGCGTCGTCTTCACCCAGAGCGAGCTCGAGCGCGGCGCGCAGCTCGTCGGCAACGCCGTGGTCACCCGGCGCGACTACGACCAGCGCGACAACGCCAATCGCGAAGCGATCGCCAACGTCAAGGCGGCCGAGGCGACGCTGCAGACCGCAAAGCTCAATCTCGATTACACCGAAGTGCGCGCCCCCGTGGATGGCCGCGTCGGCAAGATCGAGGTCACCGTCGGCAATCTCGTCGCCGCCGGCACCGCCTCGCCGGTGCTGACCTCGCTGGTCTCGGTCAATCCGATCTACGCCTCGTTCGATGCGGACGAAGAGCTGGTGCTGCGCGCACTGAACTCGATCGCAGATAGCACCGGCAGCCGCGGCAAGCTCGACCAGATCCCGGTCGAGATGACGACGTCGGGCGGCTTGTCCGCAAAGGGCCACATCCAGCTCATCGATAACCAGGTCAACGGCCAGAGCGGCACCATCCGTGTCCGCGCCCTATTCCGCAACGACGACGGACGCCTCATTCCCGGCCAGTTCGCGCGCGTGCGCATGGGCCAGCCCAAGCAACAGGCACTGGTGATGATCGACGAGCGCGCCATCGGCACCGACCAGGACAAGAAGTTCGTGATGGCGGTCGGCGACGACAGCCGCGCCGTCTACCGGCCGGTCACCCTCGGCGGTGCCGTCGATGGACTTCGCATCGTCACCTCGGGCCTGAAGTCCGGCGACCGCATCGTCGTCAACGGTTTGCAACGCGTGCGTCCGGGCGCCCTCCTCAAGACGGAGGTGGCAGCGATGGGCGCGCGGGGGCCCCAGCAGGCGTCAAACCACAGCAACCAGGACGTGGTGCAGCGCTAGTTAGTTCATCCCGGGGCGGGCGAAGCCCGAACCCGGGATCTCGCAGTTACGAAACTCCGATTACTTCACTTCTGGATTCCGGGTTCGCGCGCGCCCCGGAATGACGGAGGGGGCAAGGCCATGAATCTCTCAAAGTTCTTCATCGACCGTCCGATTTTCGCCGGCGTGCTGTCGGTCCTGATCTTCCTCGCCGGGCTGATCTCGCTGTTCGCGATGCCGATCTCGGAATATCCGGACGTGGTGCCGCCCTCCGTCGTGGTGCGCGCGACCTATCCCGGCGCCAACCCCAAGGTGATCGCGGAGACGGTGGCGACCCCGATCGAGGAGCAGATCAACGGCGTCGAAAACATGCTCTACATGTCGAGCCAGGCGACCACCGACGGCGCGATGACGCTGACGGTGACGTTCCGGCTCGGCACCGATCCCGACAAAGCGACGCAGCTGGTGCAGAACCGGGTGCAGCAGGCCGAGCCGCGCCTGCCCAACGTGGTGCGCCAGCTCGGCATCATCACCAAGAAGTCGTCGCCCGACCTCACCATGGTCGTGCATCTGTTGTCGCCGAACGGCCGCTACGACATGACGTACTTGCGCAATTACGCGGTGCTCAACGTCAAGGACCGGCTAGCGCGGATCGACGGCGTCGGCGACGTCCAGCTCTATGGCGCAGGCGACTATTCGATGCGGGTCTGGGTCGATCCGCAGAAGGCCGCCGAGCATGGGCTGACCGCGAGCGACATCGTGCGGGCGATCCAGGCGCAGAACGTCGAGGCCGCCGCCGGCGTGGTCGGCTCCTCCCCGAACGTCAAGGGCATCGATCTCCAGCTCTCGGTCAATGCGGAAGGCCGGCTTGCCAACGAGGAGCAGTTCGGCGACATCGTGGTCAAGACCGGTACGCGCGGCGAGGTCGTGCGGTTGCGCGACGTCGCGCGCATCGAGCTTGGCGCTTCCGAATACGGACTGCGCTCGCTGCTCGACAACAAGCAGGCGGTGGCGATCCCGATCTTCCAGGCGCCCGGCTCCAACGCGCTGCAGATCTCCGACAATGTCCGCGCCACCATGGCGGAGATCAAGAAGAACATGCCGGAGGGCGTGTCCTACCAGATCGTCTACGACCCCACCCAGTTCGTGCGGTCCTCGATCGAGGCCGTGATCCACACGCTCTTGGAGGCGATCGCGCTGGTGGTGCTGGTGGTGATCCTGTTCCTGCAGACCTGGCGGGCCTCGATCATTCCGCTGCTGGCCGTGCCGGTGTCGATCGTGGGCACGTTCGCGGTGATGCACGTGTTCGGCTTCTCCATCAACGCGCTCAGCCTGTTCGGGCTCGTGCTCGCCATCGGCATCGTCGTCGACGACGCCATCGTCGTGGTCGAGAATGTCGAGCGCAACATCGAAGCGGGGCTGTCACCGCGGGATGCCACCTATCAAGCGATGCGCGAGGTCTCAGGCCCGATCATCGCGATCGCGCTGGTGCTGATCGCGGTGTTCGTGCCGCTCGCCTTCATCTCCGGTCTCACCGGGCAATTCTACAAGCAGTTCGCGCTGACGATCGCGATCTCGACCGTGATCTCCGCCATCAACTCGCTGACGCTGTCACCGGCATTGTCGGCGCTGCTGCTCAAGGGCCACAACGAACCGAAGGACCGGCTGACGCTGATCATGGAAAAGAGCCTCGGCTGGTTCTTCCGCGGCTTCAACAAGGCCTTCACGCGTTCCTCGGACAATTACAGCGGCACCGTCGGCAAGGTGATCTCGGGCAAGGCCGCGGTGATGGGCCTCTATGTGGTGCTGGTCGGGCTGACGGCGTTTCTGTTCCAGCAGGTGCCGAGCGGCTTCGTGCCGGGCCAGGACAAGCAGTACCTCGTCGGCTTCGCCCGCCTGCCCGATGGCGCCACGCTCGACCGCAGCGAGGAGGTGATCCGCAAGATGAGCGACATCGCGCTGACCCAGCCCGGTGTCGAGAGCTCGGTAGCCTTCCCGGGCCTGTCGATCTCCGGCTTCACCAACTCCTCCAACGCCGGCATCGTGTTCTCGACGCTGAAGCCGTTCGACGAGCGCAAGGATGCGGCCCTGAGCGGGAATGCGATTGCGGCCGAGCTGAACAAGAAATATGCCGGGATCCAGGAAGCCTTCATCGCCATGTTCCCGCCGCCGCCCGTCAACGGCCTCGGCACCATCGGCGGCTTCAAGCTGCAGATCGAGGACCGCGCCGGTCTCGGCTATGACGCCCTGAACGAGGCGACCAACGCCTTCATGGCTGCGATGCAGAAGGCGCCGGAGATCGCCGGCGTGTTCTCAAGCTTCCAGGTCAACGTGCCCCAGCTGTTCGCCGACATCGACCGCACCAAGGCGCTTCAGCTCGGCGTGCCCGTGACGGAGGTGTTCAACACGCTGCAGATCTACCTCGGCTCCTACTACGTCAACGACTTCAACAAGTTCGGCCGCACCTATTCCGTCCGCGTGCAGGCCGACGCGCCGTTCCGCGCCCGCGCCGACGACATCCGGCAATTGAAGGTGCGCTCGTCGTCCGGCGACATGGTGCCATTGTCGGCGCTGCTCAAGATCCGCCAGAGCGCGGGACCGGAGCGCGCGATCCGCTACAACGGCTTCCTGTCGTCCGACATCAACGCGGCGGCCGCGCCCGGCTTCTCGTCGGGACAGGCACAGGAGGCGGCGACGCGGATCGCCGCGGAAGTGCTGCCGCCGGGCTTTGCCTTCGAATGGACCGACCTGACCTATCAGGAGTTCATCGCCGGCAATTCGGGCATCTGGGTGTTTCCGCTGGCGATCCTGCTGGTGTTCCTGGTGCTGGCCGCGCTCTATGAGAGCCTGACCCTGCCGCTGTCGATCATCATGATCGTGCCGATGGGCTTGCTCGCCGCGATGTTCGGCGTCTGGATCTCAAAGGGCGACAACAACGTCTTCACCCAGATCGGCCTCATCGTGCTGGTCGGCCTCTCCGCCAAGAACGCGATCCTGATCGTCGAATTCGCGCGCGAACTCGAATTCGCCGGGCGCACGCCGATCCGGGCCGCGATCGAAGCCAGTCGCTTGCGGCTGCGTCCGATCCTGATGACCTCGATGGCGTTCATCATGGGCGTGCTGCCGCTGGTGCTCTCGACTGGTGCCGGTTCGGAGATGCGGCGCGCGATGGGCGTTGCCGTGTTCTCCGGGATGATCGGCGTCACCGTGTTCGGCCTGTTCCTGACGCCGGTGTTCTATGTGCTGCTCCGAACCGTCACGGGCATGAAGCCGCTGATCCATCACGGCAGCGACATCGGCGCGGCGCCGGTCCACGGGCCTGCCGAGTGAACAGTGTCCCGCCGCGGCACGCCCCCGGCGGGACCAACAAGGTCGATCGATTATTTCCGGTTCTCCTCGCAGAATTTCAGCGCCGCCAGCGCCTCGCCGGCTCGCGGGATCTGCATCTCGATGCTGTCATCGTCGTCGTCCTCGAAATCCAGCGTGAGGCGCTTGGCCTTCGCGAGGCGATCCATGATCGACTGATCGTATGCGAAGATGCCGCGCACCGTGGTCTTGTCCATGACCTCCCACTTGGCCTTCTTCATGATGTCGGCATCGTCAGTGGCGACATCGGCCCGGAGGATCTCGCCGACCTTGTCCCATTCCCAACCGTCGTAGATCATCACGATCACGATCGCCTGCTCGGAATAGGTGATCACGATGACGTAGTCGCGATTCTCGTCATCCTTGTCCTTGTAGCCGCGGCTGGCATTGCAGTGGGTGTCCTGCGTGCGCTTCTCGATGGTCCAGTCGCCGACCTTGGATTGTTGCGCAAGCGCAGCGCTTGGGCCCAACACGGTTGCGCTCAAGGCGCAAGCGAGAATTCCGGCGGCGAGAAGAGATCGTTTCATGTCGGCCTCCAGCGCGTTCCCCGCGCCGAGATGACCACCTCCGCCGGCGGCTCGCAAGAGGGCGAGGCGAATGGCCGGCGGCCGTCCTATCCCGACCGCGGCACGATCGCGATCGGAGTGAAGGTGTAAACCTCCTCGCCGTTCTGGTTGAACATGGTCCATTTCACCAGCGCGATCCCCTGCGGCTTCGATTTCGACGGCGTCAGGCTCATGACCTCGCCGACCAAATGCAGGCGGTCGTTGGGCCGCACCGGCATGGTCCAGCGCAGCCCGTCCACACCGGCGCCGATCAGCGGATGCGGGCCGAACGGACGGGTCTGGATCGCAAGGTTCATGGCGATCGCGGCGGTGTGCCATCCCGAGGCGGCAAGCCCCTTGAACAGGGTCTGCTTCGCCGCCTCGTGGTCGAGATGCATCGGCTGCGGATCGAACTCGGCAGCGAAGCGCTTGATGTCGGCCTCGGTAACCACGACTTCGGGGGATTTGAACCGCATTCCGATGGTGAGATCGTCGAACCACTCGACCTGCGCCATGATTTTGCCTCGCAATATGATGTGCCGCTCCCGAAGAGACGGCTCAAAATCGCCTGAGCCATGAGGGATATAGCGGGCCCGCAGCGCACAAACCAGCGCAAGGTTCCTCGTGAAACCCCTTTCCCGATGCGACGAAACACGCCTGAAACAGATCGCGGCTTAAGTGGTTGTCAAAATAAATACAGGGACGGCCACCATGCAGTTCATCCTCGACCTGATCTACGAATATTCGTGCTGCCAGAACCTCGTTGCCCAGCCGCTACGGGAGGACGAGCGATGATCGAGCTGATCTCGGCCCTGCTCGCACTGTGCAGCATCGGCGTCTTCGCGGCGCATGCGCTCGACGCCTACCGCACCACGCATTCCTGAAAGTTGCCCCCTTCCCGACGCTAGAAAGGCCGCCGGTAGAAGTGCTCGGAATGCGTCGCCGGCGGAAACCGGTTGGCGAGCGCAAGCGCCCCCTTCTCGTCCGTCTCGAGCGCGATCTTCTGCGCCAGCATCACGTCGCCCGGCACCAGGAAGCCTGACGGGACGAAGCACCACCCCATCGTCGCACGCCCGTCACTGTCGACCTCGTGGACGTTCGCGGCTGTGCCGTAGTGAATGCGATAGATCCTGCCGGTGTCGCAACCGACGACGTCGAAATACCGGTATTGCTCGAATTGCGCGCGCTGCGCCGGCGACAGCCATTCGGCCAGAAGCCGGCGGCCGCGGGCATCCGGCGTATTCTCGCCGAAGAAGCGGCGATAGAGTTCACGCAGCGCATGCAGACGCGCACGCGCTGGCGCGCGGAGCCAAACTGCCGCGATCATGAGCAGCTCAGATCAACCGCCGACCAGGCGGGGATAGAACAGCGTTTCCTGCGCGGTCGGATCGAATGATCGGATCCGGGTCACTTCGCCGGGTCCGGTTCGAAGCGCGGCGGTGAAGCCGGCTCCGGTGAGCTCCCGAAAGCGCCGTTCGGCTCGCGCCAGCACTTCGGCATTGCCAGGATCAAACTCGTGGCGCGTATCGCCAGTCTGGTCCATCACGATCTGGGTAGCCATGTTGAGTCTCCTCATGCCCAGCCCTGAACTTGATCAAAGCAAACCTCGTGCCGTCGGTTCCAGAAGGCAACAACTTTCTCGCACCGTCGCATCACACGTCGCTGAGCCAGAGCTCAGCGCGAGGCCGCAGCACCCCCGCCCTCGTCGATCTGCCGGCCCATCAGCGCGATCGCCTTCTGATAGACGCCCGCAGCATTCCAGGCCTCGATCGCGGCGAAATTGGGCTCGCCCGGCTGGTATCCGGCTCCCGCGCGCCAACCATGGCCTTTGAGGAAATTCGCCGTCGAGTTCAGCGCATTGGCCGCAACTTCGAGATTGCCCGTGCCGTAGGCCAGAATGTTCTTGGGCATGAACTGGGTCTGGCCGACCTCGCCATGCATGGAGCCGCGGGTCGATCCCGACAGCGTACCACGGTCGATCAGCTTCAGGGCGGCATAGAGCTGGTCGGTGAAGAATTCGGGACGGCGGCAATCATATGCGAGGGTCGCGATCGACGACAGCATGTTCTGGTTGCCGCGCTGGCTGCCGAAGCCGGTCTCCATGCCCCAGATCGCGATCAGCGGCCCGGGCGGCACGCCATAGCGCTGCTGGATCGAGGCGAACAAGGCGGCCTGTGACTGCTTGAGCTGCCGGCCCTTGGCGACGATGGTGGTGGCACCCCGCTTGGCCAGGAACTGGTCGAGCGTCAGCGAGAAGCTGCGCTGGCCGCGGTCAGCCGCGATGGTGGCGCTGGCATAGTTCGTCTGCATCAGCGCCGACAGCGCGGTGGGACCGATGCCCTTGCCCTGCGCCTCCGCGCTGAACTCGCGCTTCCAGGCCTCGAAGCCGGCCGGCGAGCTGCCGCATTGCGCGGCCTCGGCCACAGGCAGCGAGAGAAGCAGCGCGGTCGCGCCAATCACCGCGGTTGCGACTGTCCTGCCCTTCATCATTACGACCTCTCCGGATGGCGCGACCGGCTCGCGCGAGATCGCATGATCCTACGTCAGTTGCACTCGCTCAAGTCCCGGATGCTACAATCAATACAAGCAAAGCCCTTGACACCGGCGCCTTACGTCCCCTCCGCGCCCAGCAAAAAATCCACCATGATGCTCTGGTGCTGCTGGTACATATCGGTGCCGGTCCCGGTGACGCAGCCGATCCTGCGGGCCGCTGCGATAAAGGGCGATACTTCGGGCTTGGTGATGACGCAGCCGCAATAGGTCGACGGTACGAGCCGCGCCACATCGACCGGCAGCGGGTCGCCATCCTTCATACCGGCGGGCGTGGCATTGGCGACGAAGTCGAAGCCGGCCGGATCCTCCGAGCCGACCCGGACCGGTGCCTTGCCTAGTCTGTTGAGCTGGCCGACCAGTACGTCGCGCCGCTCGGGCAGACTGTCATGGATCGCAAGCTCGCGAACGCCGGCCTCGAGCAGTTCGAGTGCGATCGCCGAGCCCGCCCCGCCCGCACCGACAAGCAGCGCCCGCATGCCCTTTGGATCGATGCCCGTCGCCCGCGCCGCACCGACGAAGCCGAGGCCGTCCACCATGTCGCCGTGCCAACCCCCGTCGGGACGCCGCCGCATCAGATTCACGGTCCGCAGGAAATGCGCGCGTGCCGTCGCGCTCGCACAGGCCTGGTAGCAGGCAAATTTGTGCGGGATGGTCACGACGATGCCGTCGAGGTTCTTCAGCCGCCCGGCCACCGAGAGAAAGTCAGGCAGATCCCCTGGCGTCACCTGGACAGGCACGAGCAGACCGTCGTGCCCGCGCGCGGCAAAGGCGGCCGATACGCCCGCCGGCGAGCGCACCTGCGCGATGGGATCGCCGACGATGACGTAGAGTCGCGTGGCACCTGTGGGGGCCGGGATCATGCCGCTCAAGCCTGGGCCGGCGCGGCGGTCCCATAGCTCAATTCCAGACCTTCCAGATTGCCCTCCTTGCGCCATTTCTCGAGCAGCCGCAGGAATGCCACCGGCCCGCGCCAATATTGGCTGTTTCTCGCCGCGATCGGATCGAACACGCCTTCGTTGTTGTAGTAGCCCGGCGTACATTCGGCGAGATAGGTCTGGCGGCCGAGCGCGGCCTTCACGACCTCCTCGACCCAGGCGTTCTCGGCGGCATGCGTCGGCTCCAGGGCGCGTGCCTTGCGCTCGCGCGCCTCCTTGACGACATAGGCGATGTGCTGCGACTGCTCGTCGATGATGTGCGGAAAGTTGGCGCTCTGTCCCGCCTGAACGGTGACGATCAGGAAGCAGTTCGGAAAGCCGCGGCTGTAGAAGCCGTGCAGCGTCTTGACGCCGTCCTGCCAGCGCTCGGACAGGCTCATGCCGTCGCGGCCGTAGACCTCGAAGCCCATGCGGCGCGCGTAATCGGTGCCGACCTCGAAGCCGCTGGCATAGATCAGGCAGTCGAGCTCGTAGGCCTTGCCATTGGCGACGACGGCGTTCTCGGTGATGCGTTCGACGCCCTTCCCCCCGGTATCGACCAGATGCACGTTGGGACGGTTGAACGTATCGAGATATTCGTCGTGGAAGCAGGGGCGCTTGCAGAACGCCTTGTACCAGGGCTTGAGCGCTGCCGCGGTCGCCCCATGCTTGACCACCGTGTCGACGCGCGCGCGGATCTCCTCCATCTTGCGGTAGTCGGCCTGCTCGATCACCTTCAGCGCCTCCTCCAGCGAGGTCACCGGCTGGGGTTGCCGGCGCGGCGCCAGCAGGATCTCGCCGAGCAGGCCAGTCCAGCCGTCCTGCACCAGATCCTGCTCGAACGGCTCGCCTGAAATCACGGCCGTGAAATTGTCCATGCGCTCGCGCTGCCAGCCTGGCTTGAGGCTCTGCGCCCAGTCCGGCTCCGTCGGACGATCGTCGCGAATGCCGATCGCGGACGGCGTGCGCTGGAATACATAGAGCTCCTTGGCCGAACGGCCGAGATGCGGCACGCATTGCACGGCGGTGGCGCCGGTGCCGATGATGCCGACGCGCTTGTCGGCAAGGCCGGTCAGGCCACCGTCCGCATTGCCGCCGGTGTAGCCGTAATCCCAGCGACTGGTATGAAAGCTGTGACCTCTGAACGTTTCGATGCCGGGAATGCCCGGCAGCTTCGGACGGCTGAGCGGTCCGCCGGCGAGGATGACGAAGCGCGCGGCGATCCGGTCGCCGCGATCGGTCTCGACCAGCCAACGCGCTTCCTGCTCCTGCCAGGACATCCGCGAGATCACGGTCTGAAACAGCGCGCGCTCGTACAGCCCGAAATGACGGCCGATGCGGCGCGAATGCTCGTAGATCTCCGGCGCCCGGGCATATTTGCGCACCGGCATGTAGCCGGTCTCTTCCAGCAGCGGCAGATAGATATAGCTCTCGGTATCGCAGGCGGCGCCGGGATAACGATTCCAGTACCAGGTGCCGCCGAAGTCGGCGGCCTTTTCCACGATACGAAAATCCGCGATGCCGGCCTCGCGCAATCGCGCGCCACACAGCAGGCCGCCGAACCCACCGCCGACGATGAGCACTTCGGTCGCTTCACTGATCGCTGCGCGCGCAAAGCCGGGATCGGCCCAGGGATCGTCGAGATAACGGCCGAACTCGCCTGTCGCCTCGACATATTGCGCCTTGCCCTCGGCGCGCAGACGGCGGTCGCGCTCGTCGCGATAACGGGCACGGAGGGCGGAAATATCAACCGTAGATGCGCCGGCTGCATCGGTCTTGTGTCTTTCCGCTGACATTCGATTCCTCCCGCGCATGCTGCTTCGCCGGCAGCTCACCGCACGTTAGCGCCGAAAAAGCGCGGCATGCAATCACGCTGATTGTTTTTTACGTGAACGCCGCGTGACGTTCCGCTAACCTCAAGCGCAAATCACAAGCCTACGCCATGCAACGACGTGGCAATCCGGAGGGAAACATGCAGGGATTGATGATGGACATGCCGCTGCTGATCAGCGGCCTGATCCAATATGCGGCCGACTATCATGGCGAAGCCGAGATCGTCGCACGCGAAATCGAGGGCGACATTCATCGCTACACCTATGCCGAGGCCCATCCGCGCATCAGGCGCATGGCGCTGGCGCTGAAGCGGCTCGGCATGAGGCAAGGCGACCGCGTCGGAACGCTGGCCTGGAACACGCACCGGCATTTCGAGATGTTCTATGCGGCGCCAGGCATGGGCTACGTGCTGCACACCGTTAATCCCAGGCTGTTTCCCGAGCAGCTCGTCTACATCATCAACCACGCCGAGGACCGCCTGCTCTTCATCGACCGCGCCACGCTGCCGTTCGTGGAGGCGATCGCGCCGCAGCTGAAGACGGTCGAGGCCTATGTCGTGATGTCCTCGCGCGAGCGAATGCCCGAGACGAAGCTTACGAATGTGCATTGCTACGAAGAGCTTCTTGAGAAGGAGACCGATGCCGGCTTCGCCTGGCCGGAGTTCGACGAGAAATCCGCCTCGACGATCTGCTACACTTCGGGCACGACGGGCAATCCAAAGGGCGTGATCTATTCGCACCGCGCCGCGATCCTGCAGACCATGACCTGCTGCAATTTCGACTTCCTGTCGGGACATGTCGAAGGCGTGCGCGAGGTGATGATGCCGATGGCGCCGCTGTTTCACGGCAATGGCTGGAACATGCCGTTCAGCGCGCCCTACACCGGCTCCAAGCTCGTGCTGCCCGGCCGCAACTATGAGCCGGACAAGCTCTACGAATTGCTGGAAGGCGAGAAGGTGACGCTGTCGGCGGGCGTGCCGAGCTTCTGGCTGATCCTGCTCGACTGGCTCGCGCGGACAGGCAACAGATTCTCAACCTTACGGGCGACGTTGTCGTCGGGCTCGGCCCCGCCGCGCGCGATGGTCGAGAAGCTCAAGCGCGAGTACAATGTCGATTACATCCAGGCCTGGGGCATGACCGAGGCGCTGGGCTGCTCGATGCCGGGGCTGCGGCCAGGCTCGGAGCATCTCAGCGAGACGGAGAAATTCGACCGCCGTCAGGTCTCCGGCCGCGCCTGCTTCGGCACGCATTTGCGCATCGTCGATGATTCCGGCGTCGAGCTACCGCGCGATGGCAAGACCGTCGGGCATCTGCGCGCCCGCGGGCCCTGGGTCGCATCCGGCTACATGAAGCTGGACGAAGGCCTCGACCGCGACGGCTGGCTGATCACCGGCGACATGGCCGTGATCGACCCGCAAGGCCACGTCACGCTGACCGACCGCTCCAAAGACGTGATCAAGTCCGGCGGCGAGTGGATCTCCTCGATCCAGCTCGAGGACATCGCCCTGTCCCATCCCGACGTGCTGCAAGCGGCCGTCGTCGCGATCAGCCACGAGAAATGGCAGGAGCGCCCCCTGCTCCTCGTCGTCCGCAAGAAGGGAGCGACGGTCGACGGCAAGACGCTGCTCGAGCACATGCGTCCGAAGCTCGCGAGCTGGTGGCTGCCGGACGCCGTCGAATTCCTAGACGAATTCCCGATGACCGGCACTGGCAAGGTGCTGAAATCGGCGCTGCGCGAGCGCTTCAGGGAGTACCGCGTCGCCTAACGCCCGTCAGCGCCCAGCCCGCCTCAGTTCACAACGTAGACATCAGGGTCGGCGCTCGAGCTCGGCTTCTTGAAGGCGTTGCGCAAGGCTGATGACATCGGGACGTTGTAGTTGAGGCCGTTCGGCGGCGTCGGCGATTGCAGCCACTTCTTGTAGAGAACCTCGATCTCGGGGCTGGCATAAAGCTCCGCGGTGGCGCGATCGGCAAGTGCCTTGAACGGCGCATCCTCCCGCCGCAGCATGATGCCGTAAGGCTCGGGCTTGGAGAACGCTTCCTCGCTGATCATGTAAGCCTGCGGCTCCTTCGACCGCGCGATCGCGACCGCGAGCTGGACGTCGTCGAGCGCATAGGCCTGGGCGCGGTCGGTCTCCAGCAGCAGGAAGGCCTCGGCCTGGTCCTTGGCGGGCATGATGTTGATGCCGAGATTGCGCTCGGTGTTGACCTTGGCGAGCTGCGTCAGGTTCACAGATCCCGCCACCGCCGTGACCGCCTTGCCCTTGAGATCGTCGATGGTCTTGACGTTCGCCGCCTTCCTGGCCGCGAACCGCGTCGCGCTGAGGAAATGCGTGTTGGTGAAGGCGACCTGCTTCTGGCGGTCGGCGTTGTTGGTGGTCGCCGAGCAATGCAGGTCAAGCGTGCCGTTGACCATCAGCGGGATGCGGTTCGACGACGTCACCGCGACAGTCTCGACCGAAATGTCGGGCATGCCGAGTTGCTTCTTCACGGCATCAACGATCCCAAGGCAGATGTCCATGGCAAAGCCGACCGGCTTCTGGTTGCCGTCGAGATAGCTGAACGGGACCGAGGCCTCCTGATAGCCCAGCGTGATCTTCTTGGTCTCCTTCACCTTCTGAAGCGTGCCCGTGAGGTCTTCGGCTGAAGCTGCGCCCGCAAGACATGTCAGGGCCAGGAGAACGGTCGGTAGGCGCATCAGGGGCTCCTCGAAGGGAATTGGCGTCGAGCTATCGAGGAGCTGATAGCCTACAGATCAGTCGAGCGCCAGACGCGGCTGCGTCTACCAGCTATCGCTGTTTGATATACATTCCGTCGCGGCCCATCGGCGCGTCACTCGCAGGTCAGCTGCTGCTCGAACCAGCCGCTCAGCCGATCCGACAGGGACGGCCACATCCGCCGGAAGCTGTCGAGCTTGCCGACATTGGCACGGTACATCGCCCGCAATTCCTGCTCGACGGCTGGCAGGTCGATGCCGGCGCAGATCCCGTCCCGCACGATCGTCTTGCCGGCGACGACGACCTCCCTCACCAGCGACGCGTTGCCACGCGCAAACAGCAGCGCCATGGGATCGACCGGCATGACCTGGTCTCGATCGAGCCGATCGAGATCAATCACGACGTAGTCGGCCGGATTGCCGGCGGCGAGCTCCCCACTTCCAGGCGCGCCGGTTGCGCGGCGGCCGTTGCGGACGGCGAGCGAAAACATCTCGGTCGGCGTCCACGTCGCCTTGAAGCCGACGCCGCCATGGACCATCTGCACCAGCCGCATCTCGCGCAAAATGTCGTCATCCTCGTCCAGCGCCAGGCCGTCGACGCCGACGGTGATGGCGCAGCCGCATCTGTGCGCGGCGGCAATCGGAGCAAGGCCCGAGCGCAGATGCATGTTCGAGCTGAAATTGGTGACGATGCGCGCGCCGGAGGCCGCGATCATCTCGAGCTCTTCGGGACGGGCGTGGATGCAATGCGCCAGCGTCAGCCGCTCCGAGAGAAAGCCGACATCGCGCAGCCAGCGTACCATGTCGGGAAAGTGCCGGTCGGCCCAGGCGCGCTGGTACATTGTTTCCAGCAGATGCATGTGAATGCGGCGGCCGGTCCGCGCGGAGTTCTCCGCCACCGCCTCCAGCAGCGGCTTCGAGCACCATTGTACGCCGGCGGGTCCAAGCTGCACGTCGACCATCGGCCCGGCGATGGCTGCGGCAATCGCATCGGTCAGCTCGATATAGGCCCTCGGCGAGAGCGGCGCGCGAACGAAGAGATCCTCGATGGTCTTGCGATCGTTCCCGGGAAGCCCTGAGAGCACCGGCTCGGCATCACCGTAGACGATGGGGTTCTGGTCGCGCACCGCCAATGCAAACGCGATGCGGATGCCGACGTCGGACGCGGCTTTCGCAACGGCCTTGGCTTCGTCCACCAGCGGCATCGTCCCGCTCGGGCGCGTGTAGTGGACCATCATCGCCGCGCAGCCTGCCTTGGCGGAGCGGGCCAGCGCAGAGACGGCGGTCAGATAGGGATCAACGGGCGCGCCCAGCGCGGTGCGCAGAATCCAGCTTTCCAGGGGCATGCCGACCGCGCCGAAGGACGAGGCGGTGGCGCGGGCATGATCATGGGCGTTGACGAAGGCGGGGATGACGAAGGAGCGCGGCCCCGTCCCCGCACCTTCCGAGATATCGGTGATAACGCCGCCGTCGTGCCGCAGCACGACGTTGTCGCTGACGCCACGGTCAGGGCCACGGAACAGGCTGGTTGCCGAGATCTCCGTGGCCATCGCTGTCCCTCCAAGTTCAGTTGGCAGTATACACCAGCTCCCGCTCCGCGCGCGGCGGCAGGAATTCGCGCGAGAACACCTCCGCCGGCGTCGGGGCGCGGGCGAGCTGATAGCCCTCGACCACGATGCCGATGGCGCGGGTCATGCGGTCGTCCTTGATGTCGCCGATGCCGATCTCCTTCATCTCCGCCGAGACGATCAGCTTCTCGAAGGAATATTGCAGCCGGCGCTTCTCCACCTCGGCGTTGATGAGGTTGTCGTAGTTCAGCGCCGCCTTCATGCCGGCATTCTGGTCCTTGGCAACCGCAATCGCACCCTTGTTGATGGCGCGCACCAGGCCCGCGACGGCCTTCGGATTCGAGGCGATCAGCTTGCGGGAGACCATCACGCCGTTCGAATAGAGATCGAGACCATACTCGCCGAACGAGAACCATTTGAAGTCCTTGTCCGGATCCTGGCGGTTGAGCACCAGGTTGAAATAGCTGGTGATGTTGAAGACCAGGGCCGCATCGATGTCGCCCTTGATCAGCATCGGCTCCTGCAGGTTCGGCGCCATGTTGGAGATCTTGATCTTCTCGCCGTCGAGCCCGTTCTTGCGGGTGAACACCGGCAACAGGCGCGTCGTCGGCGTGCCCTGCGCACCGCCGAGCGTGTGGCCTTCGAAATCCTTGATGGTGTTGATGCCGCTGGTCTTCTTGGCGACGATCGCGAACGGCGGCTGATTCCACATCATGTAGACCATGACCGGCGCCTCCTGCGGCTTGGTCGAGGCGTTCTGGATGATGGCGTTGACGTCGCCGAAGCCGGCGTCGTAGGCACCGGACATCACGCGCGTGACGGTGGCGCCGGAGCCCTCGCCCTGATCGATGACGACGTTGAGGCCTTCCTCTTTGAAGAAGCCGTTGTCCTTGGCATAGAAGAAGGCGGCATCGCTACCCTGGGTTTTCCAGCCCAGCGTGAACTTGATCGTGGTGTCCTGCGCCGTGGCGGCCCCTGCGGACAGCGCCAATCCCAGCAGCGCGGCGGTGACTTTCCTCAACATCGAGACCTCCTCAGCTTCGTTGCGTGACGGTTTAGGAAATCAGGTGGCGATCACGTCGTTCTTGCGGGTGGCCCAGCCGGTGACCTGCCCTTCGATCAGCGAGAACACGACGTAGAGCGCGACGCCGAGGCCGGCGAGCACGAACAGGCCGGCAAACACCAGCGGCACGTTGAAATTGGAGGACGCGGTCATCATGACGTTGCCGATGCCGCGGTTGGAGGCGACGGTCTCCGACAGCACCGCGCCGACGAAGGCATAGGAGATCGCGACCTTCAGCGAAGCAAAGAAGAACGGCATGGTGCGCGGCAAGCCGACGTTCCAGAGGATGTCGAGCTTGCTGGCGCCGAGCGCCTTCAACACGTCCTCGAGCTCGGGCTCGGTGGTGGCAAGGCCCGTCGCGATATTGACGACGATCGGGAAGAAGCAGATCGACAGTGCCGTCAGCACCGCCGGCACCGTGCCGGAGCCGAACCACAGCACGAAGATCGGCACCACCGCGACCTTCGGGATCGAGGAGAAGCCGATCAGCAGCGGATAGCAGGTGTCGTAGGCCGTCTTCGACACGCCGATGATCGCGCCGAGAGCGACGCCAAGCGCGACGCCAAGGACGAAGCCGAACATGGTGGTGGCAAGCGTTTGCACGATGTGCGGCCACAGCACCGGGAAGCGCTGGACCAGCGTCACGAACACCTGCGAGGGCCGCGGCAGCACCAGGTCGGACATGCCGGTCATCAGGCAGAACAGCTCCCAGGCGACGAAGAACAGCACGATCAGCCCCGCCGACCACGCCTTCTGCCTGACATCGATCCCGAACATCAGCCTATTCCCTGCTGGGCCGCGCTGCGCGCATCCTCGATGAAGGCGCGCAGCTTCTGGTTCAGCGCGACGAAATCCGGCTCGAACGTCATCGCCACGGTGCGCGGCCGCGCGAACTCCACGCGGCTGTCGTCGAGGATGCGGCCGGGACGCGCGCTCATTACGCAGATGCGGCTGGCAAGGAAGCCGGCCTCGCGCAAATCGTGCGTGACCAGCAGCACCGTCGGCTTGTGCGTCATCCAGAGATTCTGGAGGATCGCCCACAGCTCCTCGCGGGTGAACTGGTCGAGCGCGCCGAAGGGCTCGTCGAGCAGCAGCATGCGCGGCTCGTGGATCAGCGCGCGGCAGAGATTGGCGCGCTGGAGCATGCCGCCGGAGAGCTGCCAGGGATATCGATTGCCAAAGCCCTTGAGGCCGACCTGCTCCAGCAGGGCGTTGGCCTTGTCGCGAAACTCGGTCTTGCGGAGCTTCCGGAAATTCGAGCGGAACGGCTCGACGATCTTCAGCGGCAGCATGATGTTCCGCTCGATTGTCATCCAGGGCAGCATGGTCGGGTTCTGAAAGGCCATGCCAACCCGCATCGCCCGCGCCGCGACCTCGCGGCCGCCGACGATGACGACGCCGCTGGTCGGCTGCACCAGGCCGCTGACCAGACGCAAAATGGTCGATTTGCCGCATCCGGACGGGCCGACCAGTGCGACAAACTCGCCGTCGGCAATCTTGAGCGTGGTCTTCGACAAAGCAGGCACGGCGCGGTCGCCGCGCCCGAAGGTCACCGAGGCCTCGGACAGCTCGATGGCGGTCGTCGCAGAGCCTTCGGGAACGGGCTGGCCGTCGAACTGGGCGTTGGGTTGCATGCGCATCACAGGCAAAGTGCATGCAAACCGGATGCCAGCGGCCGCGGCCCGCGAAATCAACGACCTAGCCGAGACCCGCGCCAAACCGCCGGATTCGGTTTAGGCAATTCGGGAGCCAAACTGCATGCAATTAGTGCGCTGTATAGACGCGAGCCTGTGCTAAAGAGAGATCTCACTCCTATGGGATTCGCCGATGGCGGCGCGCGCCAGCAGCAAGACTTCTGAATCGTCGGACAAGGTCAGCGTGATCTGCCGCGCGCTCCGGCGCGCCATCATCGAGCAGGCGCTGGAGCCCGGCGCCAAGCTGCCGGAAGATGCGCTCGGCGAACGTTTCGGCGTCAGCCGCACCATTGCCCGCCACGCGCTGGGCCAACTCGCCGCCGAAGGCCTGGTCGAACTCCGCCGCAACCGGATCGCGGTGGTGGCGACGCCGAGCTGGCAGGAGGCGCGCGATGCCTTCGACATCCGTATCGAGCTCGAACGCCTCGTCGTGCGCCAGCTCGCGGGCAAGCTGACCAAGGCGCAGATCGCCGAGCTGAACGCCCATGTCGATGCCGAGGATCGCGCCCGCGGCGGGACGGATGCGGTGTCGATCCGGCTCGCGACCGAATTCCACATTCTGCTCGCCCACATGACGAACAGCCCGATCCTGGTGCGCTATGTCAGCGAGGTCGCCTATCGCTGCTGCCTGACGCTGTCACTCTACAGCCGGCCGCATTCCACCGAATGCGCCATCAACGAGCACCGCGCCATCATCGCAGCGCTGGCGAAGGGCGACGCGGCCAAGGTGATGGAATTGATGCATCATCACCTGGATTCCGTGGCCAATCGCGCACTGGTCGCCCCCACTCCGCAGCGCGGCCGCGATCTGCTCGACATCCTCGCACCCTACGCGGACGAGGTGACGAGCAATCGGGTGATCAAGCTGCCGAAGGTGGCTCGAAGAAGTTAGGCCTCGATCCCGCGCTGGACGAGGATGCGCTCGGCGCTGTCATTCCAGACGTCCATCTTCACGATCTGCCCACCCCTCACCACGAAGCGATCGACATAGCGGTTGCCCTCGAACGGCGTGCCGTCCATCCACTCGCCATAGAGCGTGCCGACGCTGTAGACGACGGTCTCGTCCGGGCCCGGACAGACGTCGAACCGGTCCATCTTCTTCTTGACCCAGCGATAGCGTTTCGCATTGAAGCCGGTCGGCCCGCGCGGATGGTCGAACGTTCGACCGCCGGTGAACGTGATCACCGTGCCCGGCTTCATATAGGCCGCAGCGGCGTCGGGATCCGGTATCATCGAAGCGGTGAGATAGGCTTCGACAATCTCTGCGTCAGTCATCGGGCTTTCGGCTTTTGCGGGAGTGGACATCGCGGGGTTCTCCGGATGCCGCCATTCTACAATCAGGGCCTCAAAGTGCATGCACATTTTTTGGACAATCTGACCCGAGCCTTGCACACAATCTGGAGCTGCCCGCTCCAACGGCTTGCGCTAGGCTGCCCCGGCTGAATCCAACGCCATGACCACCCAAACCGCCTTCGACCTGATCTTCCGCAACGCGCTGTTGCGCTCTTCCGCCGCACCCGTCGATATCGGCGTGAAGGACGGCTGTTTCGCCGCGGTCGCGCCAAAGCTGGCCTGCGAGGCCGCCGAGGTCGATCTCGGCGGCCTCCTCGCCCTGCCCGGCTTCGTCGACACCCACATCCATCTCGACAAGGCCTGCCTGCTCGGCCGCTGCGGCCACGATCACGGCAGCGTCTCGGAGGCGATCCGCGCCGTTGCCGGGATGAAGAAGGACTTCACAATCGAGGACGTCTACGCACGCGGCGCCAGAGTGCTCGAACGCGCCATCGTCAACGGCACGACGCGCATGCGCACGCATGTCGAGATCGACCCGCGCATCGGCCTCCGCGGCTTTGAGGCGGTCAAGGCGCTGAAGCGCGATTACGCCTGGGCGATTGATCTCGAGCTCTGCGTCTTCCCGCAGGAAGGCCTGACCAACGATCCCGGAGCCGAGGAGCTGCTGGCCCAGGCGCTGCGCGACGGCGGCGAGGTCATCGGCGGCTGTCCCTACATGGACACCGACCCGAACGCCCATCTCGCGCGCATCTTCGATCTCGCCCAGGAATTCGACGTCGACGTCGACCTCCATCTCGACTTCGACCTCGATCCCTCCTGGTGGCATCTCGACGAGGTCTGCCGCCAGACCGAGCAGCGCAGCTACGGCGGACGCGTCGCGATCGGCCATGCGACAAAACTGTCGGCATTGCCGCCGGAGCGGATGAAGGCGGCCACTGCGCAACTGGCAAGATCGGGCGTTGCGGTCACGGTGCTGCCCGCGACCGATCTCTATCTGATGGGGCGCGAGGCCACGCACAACGCGCCGCGCGGGCTGACCCTCGCCCACAAGCTTGCCGGCGATGGCGTGCTCTGCTCGGTCGCCACCAACAACGTGCTCAACCCCTTCACGCCGTTCGGCGATGCCTCGCTGCTGCGGATGGCGAACTTCTACGCCAATGTCGCGCACGCCTCGGTCAGCGACTTCGACACGTGCCTGGACCTCGTGACCGAGCTGCCGGCCCGGCTGATGAACCTCGGTGATTACGGCATCAAGGTCGGCAATCCCGCCGATCTGATCGTGCTCGATACGAAGGACAGCCGATTCGCCATCGCCGAGTTGCCTGACGTCCTGATGGGCTTCAAGGGCGGCCGGCAGACATTTGCGCGGGCGCGGCCGACCCTGTTCAGTCCGAAGAGCTGAGAGCGACCCCGCTCGATCTCCCGGCCCTGCCTTTTCCTTTTTCAGACATAGGTCGCGTGCCCCGGACGCAGCGCAGCACTCCTTCAGTGATGCGCTGCAGAGCCGGGGCCCATGTTTCGAAACGCAATTCACGAAGAGCTGGGTCCCGGCTCGGCGGCGCGTCACTTCGTGCCGCACCTTGTCCGGGACACGTGTGCGCGCGGAACATTCCGAATCGGTGATCACGATGCCGTTGGAGCGTTCCCACAGTTCTATTTTACCGCCGGTTGGCGCCCACCCGAGTTCGGTAGAATCCCGGACCGTAGCCCAACGCATTGCGAGGCAGGCCACGCCCGCCATAACTAGGACGTGCACTGACCATCTGCGTTCAGTGGGGAAGTATGAGTCTGTTCAACGCATTCACCAGCATTGATGATTCCGTCCAGGCCCGAACGCCAACCGATACGGCGGTGAAGCGGCTCGACGGCATCGGCCACGTTCTCTCGGGTCTCGATATCTCGGCTATCCAGACCCAGGCCGACGTGAACCGTACGCTCTGGACGCTCGATGCCGCCAGCAAGTGCGTTCGCGCCGTGCTGGCGGAGTTCCGCACCCAGCCGGCCACCGAGCAGCTCGTCCGTAAATCCCGCAATCTGATCGACCTGATCGAGCGCGCGCGCGACCAGGTCGGGAGCTTCGAAGCCCGCGATCCGGTCCTGAGCTGACTATTTCGTCCGACTGATCCTGGCGAGGATCCGGTCCGCCTCGGTACGCCAATCCGCACTGCGGGCGAACTCGCTGCTGCCCCTCAACCCGAACAGCCCCTCATCGGCGAGATCGGCCATCCAGGCCTGCCGCTCGGCCGTGCCTTGCGCCGACCACGGCGTCAGCCCCGCCTCGCGCACGGTCTCGGCAACCTCCCGCACCTCCTCGGCCCGGCGGCGGCCGTGCTCGATCACCCGCTGGAAGCAGTAGGCACCCTGCTTCTCCCAGTCGATGCTGGGAAACGTTTCCGCAAGCGAAGCCAGCACCGCATCCTCGACACCATAGGCGCGCGCGGTCGTAAAACTCTCGATGACCATGACCTCGAGGCCCTTGATCATGATGCTGCGACACATTTTGACGGCCGAGGACACGCCGAGCTTGTCGCTGGCCACCTTGGCCGCGAAGCCGATCACGTTCAGAAGCGGCTCGAGCTCTCTGGCGCCGGGCCCGCCGAGCAAGAGCGGCACCTTGATGCGATAAGGCGGCACCGAGGTCATCACCGCGCCCTCGACATAACGCCCAGCTGCACCATCGATCAGCGCCGCCGCGCGCCGCTTGGCGCCGGGAGAGGCCGAGTTGAAATCGAGAAACCAGGTGCCCTGGTTGATCGCCGCGGCGCAGGCCTTTGCCACCGGAACGGCCTGGCTCGCCGTGACCGCCGAGATGATGAAATCGGATTTTGCGGTCAGCTCCGCGTGAGAGGTTGCGAGAACGACACCGAATTTCGCCGCATGCTCCTTCAGCGGCACACCCTGCTCGCCTCCGAGCTTGATGTCGTAGGCCGAGACCTTGATCTCCTGCTGGCGCAAATCCTCGGCCAGAATCCGGCCGACCTCGCCATAGCCGATCAGCCCGATCTGCCAGCGCCTGGGATCACCTGCCATCAGTTTAGTCCTCGTGCGGTCTCATCGAAGAGCTCATCGACTGCATAGCGGCGCGGGATCAGCGCCTGCTGGAATGCATAGTCGACGATCAGTTCGAGCGGTTTCCTGTTGGCCTCGATCCCGAACGGAACGAGGTCGGGCGTTGCCGCGGGCCCTGCCTGCGCCTTGCTCCGCTTCAGCAGATCATAAACGCCCGCGACCACGTCGGGGCGCGATTTCGTGAGGCTCTCGGTCACGACCACGAGATGGTTGACCGGGACCACACCGCGCCGCGCATACCATCTGGCGGCCTCTGCGGCCGGATCGGGAAACAGCGGCTTCAGCTTGGGGTCATCGGAGGTCTCGCCGAGGACGGCATCGAGCTCGCCGTCGAGCAGCATCTGCAGGATCTTCTTGTCCTTCGGTGCGCGCTCAGTGGTGTCGACATATTCGGCGACGTGCGGATCCTCGAAGGTGACCCAGCGAATCCCGTCGAGATTGACGCCGTAGTCGTTGGCGAGGATGCCCCTGATCCAGGCGCCGGTCGTGGTCGTGAAGGAGCGGATACCGACGAGCTTGCCTTCGAGATCGGACGGCCCGAGCGTCCCATGCGCCGGATTATAGAGAGCATATGAATGCTGGAAGCGGCCGAGCATGGTTGCTGGCAACAGCACCAGCGGCTTGCCGTGCGCTTTCGCCATCAGATAGGTGACGATCGCCATCTCGCAGACGTCGAAGGCCTGCTCGCGCACCATCGGCTTGAATGCCGTGTTGGTCGGCGTGTACGCGATGAAGTCGAGGTCGAACAGGTCGGAGCGGAGCTCGCCGCTCTTCACCGCCTTGACGTGAGGGTGGCTGCCGAGCACGGCTTTCAGCTTGAGACGATCCATCCGCCCGCTCCGCTTCTTGTACCTTTAGGCTTCCTCGGGATTGTCGACATAGACGAGGCCCGCTTTCGCCAGGGCCTCGCGCATGTTGTACATGTCGAGGCCCAGCTCGCCCGCGGCGAGGCGCTTGCGCTTGCCGCCCTCATCCGCGTTGCGCTTCTTCGCCTTCTCCGCGACTTCGGCCGCATAGCGCTTCGGCACCACCACAACGCCGTCATCATCGGCCACAACGATGTCGCCGGGATCGACATTGACGCCGGCGCAGACCACGGGGACATTGACCGAGCCGAGCGTCGCCTTGACCGTGCCCTTGGCCGAAACCGCGCGCGACCACACCGGGAATTTCATCTCGTGCAGCGCTTTGACGTCGCGGCAGCCGACATCGATGATCAGCCCCTGCACGCCGCGCGCCTGAAGCGAGGTCGCGAGCAATTCGCCGAACATGCCGTCAGTATTGTCAGTGGTGCAGCCGACGACGAGGATATCGCCCTTCCGGCACTGCTCGACGGCGACATGGATCATCCAGTTGTCGCCGGGCTGCGCCAGCACCGTGACTGCGGGACCGGCGATCGACGCGCCCGCCCAGACCGGACGCAAGTAAGGCTTCATCAGGCCGATGCGGCCGTAAGCCTCGTGCACGGTGGAGACGCCGTACTCCGCCATACCGGCGGGATCGGCCCGCTTGATGTTGCGAACGACGACCGGCTTCACGCGAGTTCCTCCGCCACGGTCGGAAACAGGCGCTGATAGGCCTCACCATAGGTCATGGGAACGCCGGTGTTACGGCTACCCTGGATGCCGCGGTTGAGCGCGACACGCTCGTAATAGCCCCAGAGATGTTTTTGCGCGGCGAGGATCTGGAACGCCTCGTACTTCTCTTTCCAGACCTCGTCGATCTTGAGAATGGTGTCCGGCTTGTAGTTGCACTGCTCGGGCTGATGCGGCTCGAACAGGAAAACCGGCGGGGCCGAATATTTGTACTGCGCGCCGGGCTTGTGGCCCATGGCCTGCGCGACCACGCGGGTCTCCTGCGCAAAATGCGCCGCGTTCGGATGGTCGAAATTGTAGGGGTCTTCCAGCGCATGCGTCAGCACGAAGCTCGGATTGAGCTCGCGGTAGATGTCGACCATCCGGTCGAAATGCGCTTCCGTCAGCTTCAGCGGATAGTCGCCGCAGTCGAAGAACTCGATCTCGGCGCCAAGCAGCCTGGCCGCCCGCTCCGCCTCGTCCTTGCGGCCGGCCTTCACCGATTCCAGCGTCGCGCCCTTCTCCTTCCAGGCGAACTGGCTCTCGCCGCGCTCGCCGAAGGACAGGCACACGATCTTCATCCGATAGCTCTTCTTCGCATGCAGCGCGATGGCGCCGCCGGCGCGCCAGACGAAATCGCCGGGATGGGCTGTGACGACGAGGCCTGTTTTCATGGGCTACTCCTTTTCGTTCGTATGCATGCGGCCACAGCGCATGTCCGCGCAGCGTGCCGGTCGCGAAGGCGCGTCACGCCTCGAACTCGAACAGGCGCGCGGGATTGTCGACCAGAATCTTGGTCTGGAGCTCCGGCTCCGGCGCAAACAGCGGGATCAAATCGACGAGATCGCCGTCATTCGGCATCACCTTGACGTTGGGATGCGGCCAGTCCGTGCCCCAGATGACGCGATCCGGCGCGGTCTCGACGATCTTTCGCGCGAACGGCACCGCATCGGTGAACGGCGGACCGGCCGAGGAGACCCGCTCCGAACCGCAGATCTTCACCCAGCACTTCTCGTCGCGCTGCATCAGCTCGATTAGGATCCTGAACGGCAGCTGGTCGAGCCCGTCCGCCGCCTTGACCCGGCCCATATGGTCGATGGTGTAGTTCAGCGGCAGCCTCGTCAGCATGTCGGCATATTCGGGCAGATCGATCGCATCGAAATGCAGATCGATGTGCCAGCCGAACGGCGTGACCATCGCGACGATGCGGTCGAATACGCGCTTGTCGGGGACGCCGCCGAGATGGCGGACGAAATTGAAGCGGCAGCCGCGAAAACCGCCCTCGTGCAGCACGCGCAGGTCGCGCTCGGTGATGGTATCGTCGATGTTGGCGACCGCACGGTAGGCGCCATTGCTCTCAGCGATGGCATCGAGCGCCACCCTGTTGTCGGTGCCGTGCACGCTGGCATTGACGATGACGGCGCGCTCCACGCCGAGCTTGGCATGCAGCGCGCGAAAATCCTCCAGCGGCGCATCCGGCGGCGTGTAGGAACGCTCCGGCGCGTAAGGATATTTCGCCCCGGGCCCGAAGATGTGGCAATGCGCATCACACGACAGCTTCGGCAGCCTGAACTTCGGCGTGCGCGTGTTCGGATCGGGCGGTGGAATGGTCGGCGTGTACATCATCGTCATCAGGTAAACCGCCGAAGCGAGACCGCTTGCTTCACGTCTTGCTGCCGACGACCGGCCGCCGCCGTACCGGCGCGGCCTGGTCCAGCGCCGGCGCCTGGAACGCGGCGACGGTGGCCTGCACCAATTGCTCGATGGCGGCCGCGGCATCGCTGCCGTCCGCCTCGCCGCGCGAAAGGCGCGACACGCGCTCCGGCGTCACCAGCGAATAATAGAGAGCGCCAAGCAGGAAATGGCTGCGCCAGACGATGTCCGTGCGCGGAATGTGCGGCAGGCTCTCGTGGACCGCGTCGATGAAGGCGTGGCTGGTGTCGTCGAAGGTCTGCGCGATGATCTTTCGCGCGACCTCGTTGCCTTCCGCCGACATCACCGCGCGCAGCCGCGTGAAGCGCGCCCCGCCGCCGGCGAGATCGCTGCCCGAGGTGAAGGCCGGCACCACATAGGCGCGCACGATCGCCTCCAGCCGGTCCTGGAGATCGCGCACGCGCTTTGCGGCCGCGAGCAGCTCGGAGCGGCGCAGGTTCATCGGCCCGCAATGGCGCCGGTAGATCTCCAGCAGCAAACCGTCCTTGGTCTTGAAATGATAGGTCACGCTGCCCGGATTCGCTCCGGCGGCTTGCGCGATGTCGCGCACCGACACGGCATTGAAGCCGTTGGTGGCGAACAGCTCCTCCGCGGCGGCGAGGATCGCCTCGCGCATGTTCGGCTTGCGGGCCGCTTCTTTGCTGGTGGGCTTGCGTACCATGTGATTTGTACTATCGTACAAAAGATCAGGTCTCGTCAACAAGAACGTGGTGATGGCAGGACCGCGTGGAGACCATCGATGGACGCGAATGCCCTCGAGGAGTGCTGGAACATATGCTGGGTTTGAACGAGAAGATCGGCGGCTTGATGCTGGGTGCCGGCTTGCTGCTGGCCGGTAGCGCCGCGCAGGCCGAAAATTATCCGAGCAAGCCGGTCCACATTCTGGTCCCCTACGCCGCCGGCGGCGCGGTCGACGTGCTCGCGCGCACGCTGGGCCAGGCGCTGGCCAAGACCTGGGGGCAGCAGCCGGTGATCGACAACCGTCCCGGCGCGGGCGGCATCGTCGCCTCGCAAGCCGTGACGCAAGCCGCGCCTGACGGTTACACGCTGATCCTGGTCGCCAGCGGTCATCCGCTCAACCAGTTCATCTATCCGAGCGTGCCCTACGACACGTTCAAGGATTTCACCGCCATCACCGAGGTCGCCTCCTCGCCACTGGCGATCGTGGTGGCGAAGGACAGCCCTTACAAGACACTTGGCGATCTCCTTGCCGCGGCCAAGAAGGAGCCGGACAAGCTCTCCTATGGCATGTCCGGCAACGGCACCTCGGCGCATCTCGCCGGCGAGCTATTGAAGCACATGTCCGGCACCAAGATCGTCGCGATCCCCTACAAGGGCGGCGCACCGGCGCTGACGGCCGTCATCGCCGGCGAGATCCCGCTCAGCATCAATCCGCTCGCGGAAGCAATCGGCCAGCTCGAAGGCGGCCCGGTCCGCGCTCTCGCCGTGACCTCGGCCGAACGCTCCAAGGCGCTGCCAAACGTGCCGACGATCGCCGAGGCCGGCGTGCCCGGCTACGACGTCTCGGTCTGGTGGGGCGTGCTTGGTCCTGCAAAGATGCCGCCGGAGATCGTTGCGAAGCTCGAGACCGATCTCAAGGCGGCGCTGCAAGATCCGAGCGTGCTGTCGACGCTCGTCAAGATCGGCGCCACCCCGGTCGGCTCCTCGTCCAAGGAGTTTGATGCCTATATGCGTGCGGAGGCGGCCAAATGGGAGCCCGTGCTGAAGGCCGCCAACATCCGCGCGCAATGAGGCAAGGCGCGCCTGGCAAGAGATCGGCGCTGTTCAACTGGCGGCGCTCGCCCGCATCTTCTCCGGAGGCCGCGCGCGAAAATCGCCGTCTTCGTTTCCCGACGGGATCAGGATGGCGCGGTCGCGCGGCAGCGCCTCCGGCATCTCGTCGCGGATGAAGGCGATGAGCTTTTCCCTGATCTCGCAGCGCAGGTCCCACGATTGCGGTGCATTCCTGGCGCTGACCAGCGCCCGAAGCTCGATGGTGCGCGAATCGGCATCGATCACCTGCAGATTCACCACCTCCCCGTCCCACAGCTTTGACGCCTTCACCGCCTCCTCCAGCCAGCGCCGGATGCGCGGGACGTCGGCGCGATAGTCGACATGCAGCGCGACGACGCCGATGAGGGATGCGGTGTCGCGCGTCCAGTTCTGGAACGGCTTTTCGATGAAATAGGACAGCGGAACCACCATGCGGCGCCAGTCCCACAACCGGATCACGACATAGGTCGAGGCGATGTCCTCGATCCAGCCCCATTCGTTCTCGATGATCACGGCATCCTCGATGCGGATCGGCTGGGTGATCGCGATCTGCAGGCCCGCGATCAGATTGCTCAGCAGCGGGCGCGCGGCAAGACCGACGATGATACCGGCCGCTCCTGCGGAGGCGAACAGGCTGACGCCGTATTGCTTCACGGAGTCGAACGTCATCAGCGCGGCGGAGACCGTGATGATGACGATAATGGTGTCGGTGACGCGCTTGAACACGCGCACCTGCGTCACATGCTTGCGCGCGACGAAATTCTCGGTGACATCGCGAAAGTTCTGCAAGTAGCGCGCCGCGCTCATGTCGACGATCCGGATCGAAATCCATCCGATCAACGCGATGAAGGCCACCACGAACAGCCGCGTCAGGGGGTTGCGAATCGTGTCGTCCAGCGGCGCCAGCGGCAGCACCATTGCGACCGCGACGAGACAGAGCGCCATTTGCGCCGGGCCAGCGGTCCGCTCGATGAACACGCTCAGCAGCGGAAGGCGCGTTCCGAAAGCGCGCGTGAGCACCCACGTGGCGATCCGGTAGGCCACCAAGGCCAGAATGATCGCACCGCCAACCAGGCTGAGCCCGATGAACCATGACGGTATCCAGCCGAACATCGCGTCGATCTCGGCCGTAAGGGCCTGCCAATCCATGGATTGTCCCCATCATTGCATTCACGCAACCCGCACAACGCCTCCTGGCCGGCTTCGCTCCCCCGCTCCGTGCAATGCAGCATCCCGCAGGTGCAACGGTCGCTGAGCTGCGCTAGGCTTGTCGGCATGACTCGACGTACCGGCAGCGCCGATCTTCCTCTTCACACCGGGCGGGTTCCGCCCTGGCTGGCAAGCCGCATGTCCTCCCTGGGGGCGATCGTCACCCAGGCGATCGTGCATCATTACGGCCGCGACGCGTTTCTGCAGCGGCTGTCGCATCCATTCTGGTTCCAGTCGTTTGGCGCCGTGATGGGGATGGACTGGCACTCCTCCGGCATCACCACCTCGGTGATCGGCGCGCTGAAGCGCGGGCTCGGACCGCTCCAGGACGAGCTCGGGATTTACGTCTGCGGCGGCCGCGGTCAGCATTCGCGCAAGACGCCGGACGAGCTGTTGCAACTCGGCGAGCGCGTCGGATTCGACGGCATCGAGCTGACGCGTGCCAGCCGTCTGGTGGCCAAGGTCGACAGTGCCGCGGTCCAGGACGGCTTTGACCTTTACCTGCACGGCTTCTTCGTCACCACTGAGGGCAAATGGACGGTGGTGCAGCAGGGCATGAACGGCGACAAGCGGCAGGCGCGGCGCTATCACTGGCATTCCGAGGCACTGAAGAGCTTTGTCGATACGCCGCATAGCGCAATCGACGGGCCGCAGCAGGGAGAGATCGTCAATCTCACCGATCATCGCGCCGATATGTCTCGGACGGCGCAGCTCGAGCTGCTCTCCGATCTCGGTCCGGATCGCATCGTCTCCGAATTCGAACGGCTCGCGGGGACCGCGTCCACACCGGCGCAAGGCATGCTGCCGCATCTGATCATGCCGGCACATCATGATGTGCAGCCGAAGGACGTGTTCGCGCGCCGCCTGCACGGTACGCTGGCCGCGGCGGCCGAGCGCGGCCCGGCGGATTTTCCGGAACTGCTGCTGACGCCGGGCGTCGGCGCGCGCACCGTGCGCTCGCTGGCGATGGTCGCAGAGGTCGTGCACGGCGCGCCCTATCGTTTCACCGACCCCGCGCGTTTCTCGCTCGCCCATGGCGGCAAGGACCGGCATCCCTACCCCGTTCCGATCAAGGTCTATGACGAGACCATCCGGGTGCTGAAAGGCGCGATCCAGAACGCGAAGCTCGGACGCGAGGAGGAGATGCAGGCGATCAAGCGCCTCGACGACCAGGCGCGGCGGCTGGAGCGGACCGCGCGCGGCCCCTCGGTCGCGGCTTTGATCGCCGGTGAGCGTGCGGCCTCACCGGATCTCGATGGCCGCTCGGTGTTCGGCTGGGAGCGCGATCTTGCGTCTACAAAAAAGCGGACCGGCTGAACGCCGGTCCGCAAGTTGGCGGGGGGAACGCCCCTCTCAGGTCTCGTCGGCGTCTGGCTCCCGTTCGAGCCGGTTGGCCGCGTGATCCTGATACTGCTCGGTCTGAATGGCCTTGCTGTCCATGCCGCGGATGTCCGAATGCTGTTTCTTGTCTCGGTTGGACAGGACCATGTTGTCGCCGATCATCTCCTTCGGCACGTCGGTCAACGCGCCGGTGCCGTCGCCCTTGCCATGCATGCCCGATCTGAAATGCGTCTTGCTGCCGTGGCCACCTGGCATCAGTCTCTCCTCTTGCAGTGATCTCTTGCAGTCGTCTTGCGAAGATTAGTGCTTCTGTTGTGCCGTCGTCGGCTTGGGCGGCTTGTGGCCGCTCTGGCCGGGATCGTTGTGCTTGTTGTGATCGCTTTCCTGGTTGAGGCCGCCGCGGCTCACCGGAAACTCGCTGTGACGCACCTCCGGGTTGGCACGATGGACGCGCGTGTCTTGCGGGTTATGGCCGGCGGCCTGCTCGAGCTCTCGCGCATCCGGAACATCGGGCTTCCGCTCGAGGATGCGCACCTGCTGTTCGTGTGTCTTCTTGCCCTGCATATTGATCTCCAATCGTCACCTACCTCCGCCCTTTCCGGCCTCGTCGTGCCTGTGATGGGAATCGTGCTCGCCACCGCCGCCGGAAACCCGGCTGTGGCTGCGCTGCGGATCATCCGCCGGCGGTTTCTTCACCTCAAGCGGTGCCTTCGCGTTCTCGTGCGAGGCGCCGGGTCCGCCCTGACGAATGCTGTTCGGTGTCTTCGTGGATGTCGACAATGTCGCCTCCTCAGCGATCTTGCTGATAGCCTTGATTGGTCGTGTTCTGCTTGATGTTGCCCTGCTGTCCCTGCTGATCCGGATTCTGCGCACGTTGCTGACCGTGCGGGACCTGATCGGCGGGCGTTTGCTTGCGATCTCCAGTTCCCTTGTGGCTCTGATTGTCCGGTGGAACAGGTGGCATCTTGCTGGCCATGATCTTGTCTCCCGTTAAGACGTCGATCTGCGACATGCGCTCAAGGAACTCTCCTCCGCGTCATGTCGGGATAACAACAGCACGATCGGCACACCGTTCCTGATCGTTCACATCCGGCAAAGATTTTCCGAAAGGGCGTTGCCGACGTCAGTTCGCCGCGGTGAGGGAACGATCGTCTCTCGTTCCCGTGCGTGACGTCGTCTCTGTTCCGCGGCCCTCTGGCGTGACAGGAAGCTTCGCGATCGCGCGCAGGCCCGGCCGCTTGCGCCAGCGGACCTCGGCGGAATCGACGGCCAGACTCAATTTCGGCCAGCGCACGAACAGCGCCTGCAGCGCGCAGGCCGCCTCGATGCGCGCAAGCTGATGGCCGAGGCAGAAGTGGATTCCCGTGCCGAAGGAGATATGGCGGTTCGGCTTGCGTTCGAGATCGAGGGTCTCGGGACGATCATGAACCGTGGGATCCATGTTCGCAGCGGCAAGCATCACCATGACGCGATCGCCCTTCTTCAGGCGCACGCCTTCGATCTCGACATCGCGCCGCACATAGCGCGGCTTGGAGAATTGCACCGGCGAGACGAAGCGCAGGAACTCCTCGACCGCGAGCCCGACACGGCTCCAGTCCTGTTCCAGCCAGTCGCGCAGCTCGGGATTCCTGAGCAGCTCGTAGACGGAACCGCTGATGAGATGGGTGGTGGTTTCCGATCCCGCGGCGAGCAGCAGAAACACCATCGAAACCATTTCATCCGGCGTGATCTGACCGCCTTCGCGCTCGACCTGAATCAGCTCGGCAATCAGGCCCTCGCCGCCCTGCACGCGCGCGGTCTGCAACTGCTGCTCGAGGTAGGCGCGCATCTTGCGGAACGCGAACAGCAGGGACAAGAAGCTGACGGCGTTCGTCAGCGAGGACATCGCATTGGCCCAGGCGATGAACTTTGGACGATCTGCCAGCGGCAGGCCGAGCAGCTCCGAGATCACCGCGAGCGGCAGGATGCGCGCATAGCGCTGGACCAGATCGGCCGGGCATTCCTCCGCGAACAGCTCGTCGGCCAGACCGTCGGCGATGGCCCGGATGCGCGGCTCCATCGCGACGATCGCGCGGCGGCGAAACGCCTCGTCCACTATGCTGCGCAGCCGCGTGTGATCCGGCTCGTCCATCGTCAGCATGCTGTTGGCGATAGTCCTGACGAACCTCGGCATCCACCAGCGCAAGCCCGCGACGTCGCCATCGTCCTTGCGCAACGTGAAGGTTGCGCCGTCCTTCAGCACCTGCGCGGTGGCGTCATGGGTCGTGGTGATCCAGACATTGCCGACGAGAGGAAACCGCGTCGCGACCACAGGGCCTGACATGCGCAAGTTCGCGATCGCCTTGGGCGGATCGCGAAAGAAGGCCTCGCTGGTGAAATCGAGGCGCGCTGTCATGGGATCACCGGAGCGATTGGTGGCGTATCACCGAGATGGTGCACGGCGCGGCCGGCGCAAGGGCGCGTCTGCGCGTCGGCCGCAGGCGTGGAGAGCTCTATCCGCGCCCAGAGGAGCGCTGGCCGCTCTTGCGCTGCTGTTGGGTGTAGGCGTCCCAATGGCTCCAGCTGCCATTGCTGAGGCTCTGCAGGTCCGTTGCGAGGGGACGGCGCGTGCGCTTGTCGTGATCGGCGATCACCCGCTCCGACTGCGCGATCTTGCGCTTGAGTTCCGTGATCGTCTTCTGCGTCTGGCCATTGCGCTTCGAGGTGGCGATCTCGCCCATCGTGAAGCGCGCGGTCTCCAGCGCCTTCAACTCGGCGCGGTTCTTCTTCAACTGAACCCGGTGCCAGGCGATATTGCTGTCGCTGTCCGCAACCATGTGGGAACTCCGCTGATTCGGTCCCACATAGTATCGTGCGCCGAATCGGCGCCGCAACGCCCCGGCGGTGGCGAAAATGCGATCTTCTCGCGCAGAAATTCCGGGCCTAGAGCCCCGGAACGGGGCTCTAGGTTCTTATTTGGACGCGTTTTCTTGACGCGAACCGGTATCCACTTCGCTCGAAAACGCTTTAACGCTCGGCGAACGCCTTCTCGACCACGAATTGGGCCGGCTCGCCGTGATTGCCCTCGACGAAGCCGCGCTCGCCCAAGAGGACGCGGGTGTCCGCCACCAGCGCCGGGCTGCCGCAGATCATGACGCGATCATGGGCGGCTTCCAGTGCCGGCAGGCCGATGTCGGCGAAGAGCTTGCCCGAGGTGATGAGGTCGGTGATGCGGCCGCGGTTGCGGAAGGGATCGCGGGTCACGGTCGGGTAGTAGATCAGCTGGTTCTGGATGTACTCGCCGAGCAGCTCGTCCTTCGGCAGGTGCTCGGTGATCATCTCGCCATAGGCGAGCTCCTTGACGTGCCGGCAGCCGTGCAGCAGCACCACCTTCTCGAACCGCTCGTAGGTCTCGGGGTCCTTGATCACGCTCAGGAACGGCGCAAGGCCGGTGCCGGTGCCGATCAGGTAGAGGTTGCGGCCCTCTTCCAGATTGTCGATCACCAGCGTGCCGGTGGCCTTGCGGCTGACGATGATCTCGTCGCCTTCCTTCAAATGCTGGAGCCGCGAGGTCAGCGGTCCATCAGGCACCTTGATCGAGAAGAACTCCAGCGTGTCCTCGTAATTAGCGCTGGCAACGCTGTAGGCCCGCAGCAGCGGCTTCTCGCCGACCTTGAGCCCAATCATGGTGAATTCGCCGTTACGGAAGCGGAAGGTCGGGCTGCGGGTGGTCTTGAAGGAGAACAGCGTGTCGGTCCAGTGGTGGACGCTCAAAACGCTTTCCTGATTGAAATTGCTCATCTCACCTTCCCTGTCGCGTCAATTGCGGTTCCGAGGCCGGCAGCTATGCGTCGTTTGTACACGATCATTCGTATACTAATGAATAATCCGGCTTGATCCCGCGGTCAAGGCTGCCCAAGATCGGAAGCGTTGCAGTTACGAATAAGGAGCCCCTTCCATGGCGCATGACGCACCCCAGGCCACCGGACCCTCGAAGCTGGTGATCCGGAATATCGGCCTGATCCTGTCCGGCGCTTTGGAAAAGCCGATCCTGGACGGCGACACCATCGTCGCCGAGAACGGCAAGATCACCGCGATCGGCCGCTTCAAGGACGTCGACATCGAAGGCGCCACCACCATCGTCGACGCCAACGGCACCACGGTGGCGCCGGGTCTGATCGACAGCCACGTCCACCCTGTCGCCGGTGACTGGACGCCGCGCCAGAACCAGATCAACTGGATCGACAGCTACCTCCACGGCGGCGTCACCACCATGATCTCCGCCGGCGAAGTCCACATGCCCGGCCGGCCCCGCGACGTCGTCGGACTCAAGGCGATGGCCGTGTTCGCCCAGCGCGCGTTCTGGACCCTGCGGCCCGGCGGCGTGAAGGTTCACGCCGGCGCGCCGGTGATCGAATGCGAGATGGTGGAAGAAGACTTCAAGGAGATGGCCGCCAACGGCGTCAAGCTGCTCGGCGAGGTCGGCCTCGGCGGCGTCAAGGACGGCCCGACCGCGCGCAAGATGGTCGGCTGGGCGCGCAAATACGGCATCCAGAGCACCATCCACACCGGCGGCCCGTCGATCCCCGGCTCCGGCCTGATCGACAAGGACGTGGTGCTGGAGGCCGATACCGACGTGGTCGGCCACATCAACGGCGGCCACACCGCCCTGCCCGACGACCAGATCCGCTGCATCTGCGAGGGCTGCAAGCGCGGCCTCGAGCTCGTGCACAACGGCAACGAGCGCTCGGCCCTGTTCACGCTGCGCACCGCGCGCGAGATGGGCGACCTGCACCGCGTCATCCTCGGCACCGACGCGCCCGCCGGCTCCGGCGTGCAGCCGCTCGGCATCCTGCGCATGGTCTCGATGCTGTCCTCGCTCGGCGACCTCCCGGCCGAGATCGCGTTCTGCCTTGCCACCGGCAACACCGCCCGGATGCGGCAGCTCGACTGCGGCCTGATCGAGGTCGGCCGCTCCGCCGACTTCGTCATCATGGACAAGGCGCAGCACTCGCCGGGCAAGAACATCCTGGAGAGCGTGCAGCTCGGCGACCTCCCCGGCATCGGCATGACCATCATCGACGGCATCGTGCGCACCCAGCGCAGCCGCAACACGCCGCCGGCCGGCAAGGTGCCGGAGGTGGTAGCGAAGTGACGCAGCCGGAGCGGCCCGCCGCTCCGCATCGTCCCTCGAAGGCATTGAACAAGTCGCAAGCCTGTTGCGTCTAACGCAGGCAGCCCTCGGCGGCGGCAGTTCATTGTTTGACCATCGAGGGAGACATGAAGAACTCATCACGGATAGCCGCCGGCGCTGCTGGCGCGGTGGCGGGCTATATCGCGATCTTCGTGCTGTTCTCCCTGCTCGGTGTCGGCAACCGGGCGGACCCGATCGCATCGGGTCTGCTGGGACTGTTCGTCTACTCACCCATGGGTGCAATCGCCGGCGCGGTCCTCGCCAATTGGCTCGTGACGCGTTCGGGCAAAGATACAGGGCAGGACGCAGGCATCGGTGGCGTCGCGCGGAACAGCTTGAAGTCGCTCGGCATCGTCGCCCTGCTCTGCACCGCCGGCATCGGCGCCTACATCGCCTACGCTTACGCGACCGCCACGCCCTGGCTCAACCGCAACGGCGCCAATCCCCTGCTCGTGTTCGAGGTCCGCTTTCCGGCGGGGGTCACGGTGCCGACATCAGCGCAGGGCATCACCATCGAACTGCAGACCGACCTCAACACCATGCCGGGCGAAGTCAGCCCGGCCGCGTTCTATCGCGACGGCGATCAGGCCGTTATCGCCGGCGAAGTCGAGCTGGCGTTTCGGACCTCGTACCGGCAGCTCGCCGTCAACATCCAGGGCCAGCCGAGCCGGATCTATCCGATCGATTTGACGGCCCGGGCGCCGCATACGCCGGAATTCGGAACGTGGCGGCGGCTTGGTGACGGCAGCGAGATCCGCTACCGCGCCAAATGGCCGGGAAAGACGTAAGAGATCAGCGCTTCTTTGCGATCTCACAGCGCACATAGGTCTGGCGCTTGGCCTGCCCAACTGGACCATTGTCCATCACCAGCCTGCCGTCCGCAGCGATGGAGACGCGAGGGTTGGAGCGAAATTTTTCGCCCTCGCCTTCGCAGGCGAGCTTCATTTTCCAACCGAGGCTTCCGTCGGCCGTGATCTCGCTGGCGCGGCACCGCGTCTCGTACCAGTAGAGGCGATTGCCGCCCTCGATGCTCATGCGGTTGGGGCTATCCTCGTTGCGACAGTCCTTTTTGGTCGAGGCCCAGAAGCCTTCGTAAGGCTCCGCGGCAAGGGCAGGAGCGCATTGGCCGGCGAGCGCGGCACCAAGACTCAAGACAACCGCAAAGCGCCTCGCAACTCTCATGACCAAAACCTCGATAAATCCTTCATCGAGGTTAGTCGCCAGTTCCGGCACCTTGTTCAACTGCCGTAGGGTGGGCAAAGGCGCGAAGCGCCGCGCCCACGATTTTTGCGATTCGAGAAAGGATGGTGGGCACGCTTCGCTTTGCCCAGCCTACGGCACTTTCATCTGAGCTTGTTCAGCAGCGCCATCAGCGTGTCGCGCTCTTTCGCATCGAGCGGCGCCAGCGTCTCGCGGGTGATCGCCAGCGCATTCGGCGCGAGCTTTTCGGCAAGCTGCTGACCGGCGCGGGTCAGGCTTACCAGCAGGCGCCGGCCGTCCTCGGGATCCTGGCTCGTTTCGGTCAGGCCGCGCGCGGTGAGACGATCGATCACGCCCTTGATGGTCGCGACGTCCATCGCCGTGAGGCGCCCGAGCTGATTCTGCGAGCACGGCCCGGTCTCGGCCAGTTTCGACAGCGCCGCCCATTGCGTCGGCGTCAGGTTGGTGCCGATATCGCGGGTGAAGATCGAGCTGTGGCGCTGCCAGACCTGACGCAGGATGAAGCCGACCTGTTCGTCGAGCACGTAAGGCGGTTTCGCTGGTTTGACGCTCTTCTTTGCCGTAACACTTCTCGCCATCCGCTGCGCGTCCCTCACAACGACAGATGCGCGTCGCGGATATCCGGGCGCGCGTCGAGCTCGGCCATGGTGCCGCCGAAGCAGATCCGGCCGCGCTCGATAATGTAGGCGCGATCCGAAATCAGCCGCGCGAAATGCAGATTCTGCTCGGAGACGACGATGCTGACGCCTTCCTTCTTCATGGTCAGGATGGCATCGACCATCTGCTCCACGATCTTCGGCGACAGGCCCTCCGACGGCTCGTCCAGCAGCACCAGCGAGGGATTGCCCATCAGCGTACGCGCGATGGTGAGCATCTGCTGCTCGCCGCCGCTCATGCGTCCGCCCGGGCGGTTCTTCATCTCGCCCAGGTTCGGAAACAGCGTGAACAGCTTTTCGCGCGTCCAGTGCGGCGCGTTCGGACGCTTCGGCTGGCGGCCGACTTCGAGGTTTTCCTCGACGGTCAGGTCCGTGAAGATTCGCCGCTCCTCCGGCACGTAGCCGAGGCCCTCGCGCACAATCTCGTGGGTCGGCTTCGACGAGACGTCCTTGCCCTCGAACGTGATGCGGCCGGAGCGCTGCGCGACGAGGCCGACGATCGAGCGGAACGTCGTCGACTTGCCGGCGCCGTTGCGCCCCAGCAGCGCCACCACCTCGCCCTCGCCGACCTCGAAGCCGATGTCGAACAGGATATGCGCCGGACCGTAATGGCTGTTGAGGTCTTGCACCGTGAGCTTCATGTCGATGCCCCCTCGCGATGGCGGGCATCGTAGACCAGGCCCTCGCCGAGATAGACCGCCTGCACCTGGGGATTGCCGCGCACGTCCGCCGGCGAGCCCTCCGCGATCAACGTCCCGCGGTTGAGCACGATGATGCGGTCGGCATGCTCGAACACCACGTCCATGTCGTGCTCGGTGAAGAGCACCCCGATGGATTTTTCCCGAGCAATGCCCGCGGTCAGCCGCATCAACTCGACGCGCTCGCGCGGTGCCATGCCCGCCGTCGGCTCGTCCATCAGCAGCAGTTTGGGCTGGTTGGCGAGCGCGACCGCAAGCTCGAGCCGCTTGAGATCGCCATAGGCAAGCTCGCCGCAGGGCCGGTCCGCATAACCGCCCATGCCGACCAGCTCGAGCAGGCGGCCGGCCTCGGCGCGGTCGAACTTCGGCGCCGAGCCGAACAGATTGAACAGTTGCTTCCCATGCGAGATCAGCGCGACCTGCACGTTCTCGCGCACGGTCATGGTGGCGAAGGTCGCGGTGATCTGGAACGTGCGGCCGACGCCGAGCCGCCAGACCTCACGCGGCTTCCGGCCCGTGATCTCTTCGCCGAGCAGGCGGACGTGCCCGCTATCAGGCTTGTTCTGGCCGTTGAGCATGTCGAAGCAGGTACTTTTTCCCGCCCCGTTCGGCCCGATCAGGGCCAGGATCTCGCCGGCCCGCAGCGAGAACGACACGCCGCGCACGGCATGGATGCCGCCATAGGATTTGGTCAGGCCTTCGACCGCGAGAAGTGGGGGTGCAACGCTCATTCGGCAGACTCGATCGGCTTGGCGAGCAAGGTGGATCCCGGCGGCGATGACTTCTTCCGGCGCTGCGCCAGCATCTCCAGCATGCCGACGATGCCCTTGGGGAAGACGACGACGATCAACATGATGAAGCCGCCGAGCACGAGCTTCGACAGATCGGTCTGGCTCACCAGCCAGATGTTCAACGCCTTGTAGACAATGGCGCCGATCACCGCGCCCGACACCGTCTCGACGCCGCCGAGCAGCACCATGACCAGCGCGTCGACCGACAGCGAGATGCCGAGATTGTCGGGGAACACGCTGCCCTTGAGATAGGCGAACAATGCGCCGCCGATGCCGGCGGTCGTGCCTGCGATCACGAAGGCGGTCCACTGGATGCGCTTGGCATCGATGCCGATGGCTTCGCTGCGCAGGCCTGAGTCGCGCGTGGCGCGAAGCGCGTAGCCGAACGGCGAGAACACCATGGCTCGCAGCGCGACGGTCACCAGCGCCGCGACGCCGAGCGCAAGCCAGTAGAAGCGCGACGGACTTGCCGCCCAGCTCGAGGGCCAGAGGCCGAGAATGCCGTTGTCACCGCCGGTCACGTTCACCCACTGGAACGCGATCGACCACACGATCTGCGCAAAGGCGAGCGTCAGCATCGCGAAATAGACGCCGGAGAGCTGCACCGCGAAGAAGCCGAACACCGCCGCGCCCATGCAGCCGAGCAGCGGGCCGAGCAGCAGGCAGACGATCATCGGCAGCCCCGCCATCTTGGCGAGGAAGGCAATGCCATAGGCGCCCAGGCCGAAATAGGCGGCGTGACCGAACGAGGCGAGGCCGCCGACCGACATCAGGAAGTGCAGGCTGACGGCGAAGATCACGAAGATCGCGATCTCCGAGCCCACGGTCAGCAGATAATTGCCGGCGAACAGCGGCAGCATCGCTGCGATCACGAGCGCCGCAAGCGCCATCAGCCGCTCGCTCGAGGTCAGCGGCCGCCAGGGATTGACGGTGAGGCCCGGCGTCTTGCGCGCGGCCGCTTCCGGCTTGCCGAACAGGCCCCAGGGACGCACGATCAGCACCACCGCCATCACCAGGAAGACCAGGATGATGGAGATCTTCGGGAAGATCAGAATGCCGAAGGCATTCAGCTCGGAGACCAGCACCGCCGCGACGAAAGCGCCGACGATGCTGCCGAGGCCGCCGATCACGACCACGACGAACACCTCGACGATGATGCGCAGATCCATGGCGTGATGCACGGCATCGCGCGGGATCTGGAGCGCGCCGCCGAGCGCTGCGAGGAAGACGCCGACGGCGAACACGCTCGTGAACAGCCATTTCTGATTGACGCCGAGGGCTGCCACCATGTCGCGGTCCTGCGTCGCCGCGCGCACCAGCACGCCCCAGCGCGTGCGTTGGAACAGCAGCCAGAGAATGCCGAGCACGACGGGGCCGAGCACGATCAGGAACAGATCGTAGCTCGGAATGTTCTGGCCGAAGAAATCGATCGCGCCCTTGAAGCCTGGCGCGCGGCGCCCGACGAGGTCGTCCGGCCCCCAGATCAGCACGACCAGATCCTCGACCATCAAGGTCAGGCCGAAGGTCGCGAGCAGCTGGAACAGCTCGGGCGCATGATAGATGCGCCGGAGCAGCACCATCTCGACGATGACGCCGATCAGCGCCACCGCGAACGCGGCCAGCACGATGCCGCCCCAGAAGCCGAACGCGCCGGACAGGCGTTCGGTCAGCGTGAAGGCGATGTAGGCGCCGATCATGTAGAAGGCGCCATGCGCGAAATTCACGATTCGCGTCACGCCGAAGATGATCGACAGGCCCGACGCCACCAGGAACAGCGACGCCGCGCTGGCGAGACCGGTCAGAAACTGTACGACGTAAAAGGCCATCGGCGGTCCGGGTTCGTTGAAATCGTAGGGTGGGTTAGCCCTGCAGATGCGCAGAGCGCATCTGCTCGGCGTAACCCACCGCCTTTTCTCGTGTGGCACCGAAAGTGGTGGGTTACGCCGAGCGATCTGCGCTACGCGCAGTCCGCAGGGCTAACCCACCCTACGGCAGCAGAACTCAATCCTTCGGACGCAGCTTCTCGACTTCGGCATCGCCAGGCAGATAGTCCGCGCCCTTCTTGTAGGACGACTCCACCATCACGCCCTTGCCGTCCTTCAGCGCGGTCTTGCCGACGTAAGCGCCGAGCGTCGACTGGTGGTCGATCTTGCGGAAGGTGATCTCGCCGAACGGCGACGGCGTGGTCAGCCCCTCCGCCGCGGCAATCAGCTTCTCCGGATCGGTCGAGCCGGCCTTCGCCAGAATCGCGGCCGCCGACTTGATGGTCTGGTAACCGACGATCGAGCCGAGGCGCGGATAGTCGTTGTACTTGGCCTGATACGCCTTCAGGAACGCATCATGCTCGGGCGTCTTGATCGAGTACCAGGGATAGCCGGTGACGATCCAGCCCTCCGGCGTCTCGTCCTTGAGCGGGTCGAGATATTCGGGCTCGCCGGTCAGGAAGGAGACCACCTCGCGCCCCTTGAACAGGCCACGCGTGTTGCCTTCACGCACGAGCTTGACGAGGTCCGCGCCGAACGTGACGTTGAGGATCGCTTCCGGATTTGCCGCGGCAACCGCCTGCACCACCGGGCCGGCGTCGATCTTGCCCTGCGGCGGCCATTGCTCGTCGACCCACTGGATGTCGGGGCGCTTCTCCGACATCAGCTTCTTGAACACCGCGACCGCCGACTGGCCGTACTCATAGTTCGGCGCAATCGTCGCCCAGCGTTTTGCGGGCAGCTTGCTGGCGGCCTCCACCAGCATCGCCGCCTGCATGTAGTTGGAGGGGCGCAGGCGGAAGGTGTACCTGTTGCCCTTGGACCAGGTGATGGCGTCCGTGAGCGGCTCGGCCGCGAGGAAGAACACCTTCTTCTGGTTGGCGAAGTCAGAGACCGCAAGACCGATGTTCGACAGAAACGTGCCGGCGAGCATCGCGACGCTCTCGCTCGAGACGAGCTCGTTGGCCGCGGTCTGCGCGTCCGCCGGCTTGCCGCCGTCGTCCTTGGAGATGACGACGAGCTTCTTGCCGTTGATGCCGCCGGCCGCGTTGACTTCCTCGACCGCAAGCTGCCAGCCCTTGCGATAGGGCTCGGTGAATGCCGGCAGCAGCGAATAGCTGTTGATCTCGCCGATCTTGATGTCCTGCGCCAGGGCCGAATGAGCCATGCCGCTCGCCAGAAGCGCGAAGGCCGCGCCGACGAAGTAATTTCTTGCTCGCATCCCAACCTCCAGTTTGAACTCGCTTATGACTTCTATCTCAGACCGTCTTCGCCTTTGATCTCCGCAACCGTCAGCCCGCCGACCCGCGGCAGCGGACGGCCGCTGTCGGTGACGGCGACCGCGACCATGATCTCGTTGGCACGCGGCGCGTCGTTGATCTGCACTTCCATACCGTCGAAATGACTGCGCACGAAGGAAGCGTCCTTGTGCCCGAGCGGGATGTCCAGCGTCGTGCCCGGACCGCTGCGCTTCTTCGACGAGGGGATCAGCGCCGCGCCCTTGCCCAGAACCTTGCGCACCGGCGCGCCCATCTTGGGGTGGAGGATCGCGGCGGCATGCTCCAGCTCGCCGTTCTCGCCGACCGCCGCGGCCTTGCCGTAGCTGTGCGCCTTGGCGCCATCGATGCCGAGCGCCGCCACCGCGCGTTTTGACAAGAGCTCGCCCAGCTCCTCGCCGATCGCGATCAGCGGCGAAAGATCCTCGACGTATTTTCCGGCAAACGGATTCTCGATGACGGCAATCGCCGCAGCACGCCGGGTCGGCGGCGATACCTGTCGGCCCATCTCCATCTGCGTCTCTTCGACGACAGTGACGATCTTGCGGATGATCGCGCTCATGGCTGCTTCCTCTGGACACTTCCCTGCTCAGGCATGAACCGCGTTCTCCAGCTGACGCGGGCGCGATTCCAGCCGCTCAATATCTTTCGGTCCGATGACAAGCATATCACCACAAAGCTGCAGCACGGCACCCTCGATCAGCCGACGATCGAATAAATGCCGTGCACATTCTGCGCCAGATTCGAGCGCGGCGGCGATCTCATGGTGAGACACCTCGCCGACATCGCGCGTCACGAGGCGCCCGCCCAGATCGCTGTCGGGTTGAAGCTCGTTCGCAGGCTTGCGGATGATGGCGGGATGTCCGGGAAGATCGACGGCATTGGCGATCACGGTCGCGGCCGCATCGGCTTGCGAAGCGGTCGCCGCCAGCACGGTCACGGCATCGGCGATCCCGAGCGAAAAGCTGCGGCCGTGCCGGCCGCTGGTCGCAACGCCCCGCACCGGATCGTCCGCATCGATCCGCATCGTCCGCATCACACCGTCGCGGTCGGGGCGATCCATCAGCCCGACCGAAAATTGCTCGCCCTTGCCGAGATGCAGCGCGATGTCGCCGCCATTGTTGACGTAAGCCCGATCGAGCGTCGCAGCGCGCAGCATCGCAGCCAGAATTTCCTCCGCGACGCTACCGGCAACGGCCGCCATCGGCGTGATGAAGCAATCGGCGGCATAGGGCGCCACCGCGGCATGCATGCGGCGCGCGACGACGCCCTTTAGCGACGTCCGCGTCCCGGCGCCGGACCGCAATTCGGGCAGCTCTGCGCAAAGCTCGTCGAGCAATCCGGTGAACCGCAGCGCCGCAGCCTCATAGGCGGCCCGCACCGCATCCGCACGTCCCCTCGCCTCGACGATCAGATCGATCGGTCCATCCTGCAAATGCAGCCGCCGGCCATCAGACAGCAATGCGATTTGCGGGCGCCTGGTCATGTGCGGGGCCCTGGAATCGGGTTCTGCCAGGGCAACTGGCGGACATCGTCGCCGTTCTGCACCTCGGAGAGCGGCTTCACATAATCCATGTGTCCGCCGAGTGCGGCATAGTCGGACAGCTTCATCGTGAACTCGATCGGCGCGACCAGGGCCGGTGTCGGCACATAGCCGAACGCGCCTGACGGCATCTGCGTCACATCGACCATGTAGGTGATGCCGCCGCCCGGCCAGACATAGACCGGCGCACCGCCGCTGGTGACACGCGTCAGCGCGTCCTTGACCGAGCGCGTCAGCCGCACCGGGTTGTCGGTGACGCCGGCGCGCAGCGAGCCGCCCGCGCCCGCCATGAACAGCACCGTGCACAGCGCGGGCTCGCAGTTTTCCTGGATCCGCTCGACCGAGAACTTCAGGTCGGCCGGCATCTCGGTCTCGACCGGCTTCAGGGCCTTGTCGAGCACGTAATAGGACGAATGCTCGCCGGTGGTGGAGACCATCAGCATGGTCAAACCGGGCTTTGCTTCCTTGGCATCGAACGGGCCCAGGATCGACAAGGGATCGGAGATGTTGGTGCCGCCCCAGCCCGTGCCGGGATCGGCCACCTGGAAATAGCGGCCGGGCGTCGAGCGGCGGCCCTTCATCTTGATGCCGGTGTCGGCGATGTCGAGCAGCTTGCCGGCCTGGTGCTCCGAGAGCACGCCGGTGATGTGGTCGTCGACCACGACGACCTCGTCCACCTTGCCGTGCCATTGCTTGGCGAACATGCCGATCGTCGCCGAGCCGCAGCCGACGCGCATGCGCTCTTCCTTCACGCCGTTGACGATCGGCGGCTGGCCGGCCTGCACCACCACGGTGGCGCCGCCGTCGATGGTCAGCTCCACCGCCTTGCAATTGGCGAGGTCCATCAGCGTGTCGCAGGTGACCCGGCCCTCCTTCTTGGAGCCGCCGGTGAGATGATGCACGCCGCCGAGCGACAGCATCTGCGAGCCGTATTCGCTGGTCGTGACATGGCCGACCGCCTCGCCCTGCGCGCGCACGGTCGCAGTCTCCGGGCCGAGATAGCGGTCGGTGTCGATCTTCACCTTGATGCCGCAATAGGAGAAGATGCCCTCGGTGACGACGGTCACCATGTCGACGCCGTCGACCTCTGCCGAAACGATGAACGGCGCCGGCTTGTAGTCGGGATAGGTCGTGCCTGCGCCGATCGCCGTCACGAAAGTCGAGGGCTCATGGACGATCTTGCCGTCCCAGTCCTCGGTGCGGCTGAACGGGACCAGCTTGCCGCCGTGCGAGACGGTGCGCTCCAGGATGACGTGCGGATCGACGCGGACGAGCTTGCCGTCGTGATTGGCATAGCGGTCGCAGGCCCCCGCCGCGCCGGGCTTGATGTAGCACATCACCGGACAAGCATCGCAGCGGATCTTGTCGATGACGGCGCTCGTCGTTTCTGTCACCATGTCGGAGCCGGCGGACATCGCAGTTATCATTCGTATACGAACGATGTTGCGCGCGGTGCCCCGGGGCTGTCAAGCGGCGGTGCAGCGCAAAAGATGCCGCTGCCGCATAAAACCTCATTTGCCTATCCGCTCTGTCCACAAAGAAGGCAGTCGCGCTGCAGTGCGGCATGCACGGCTTGCACGTTTGTGTACAAACGGTATCGTCGCGGCGTCGAATTTTCGCGATCGCATGATTTTGGGTTTGTCTCTTGGCTTTGTCTTGGGCTTGGGAACGAGGATGACGCAGACACCGATCCGCCTCACCGTGAACGGCAGGATCCACGAGGTCACGGCAGCGCGGGACACGCCGCTGCTCTATGTGCTTCGCAATGACCTCGCGCTGAACGGCCCGAAATACGGCTGCGGCTTGGGGGAATGCGGCACCTGTACTGTCCTGATCGACGGACTGGCGGCACGCTCCTGCGTGATTCCGGTGAGCGGCTGCGCCGGCCGCGACATCGTGACGCTCGAAGGCCTCGGCACACGCGACAAGCCCGACGTCGTGCAGCAGGCCTTCATCGACGAGCAGGCCGCACAATGCGGCTATTGTCTCAACGGCATGATCATGACCACCAAGGCGCTGCTCGCGATCAATCCGCGGCCAACCGAGCAGGAGGCGCTGGCGGCGCTGCGCTACAATCTTTGCCGCTGCGGCACGCATGTCGAGATCCTCCGCGCGGTGATGCGCGCCTCTAGCCAGCTCACCGAGGCCGCAGATTGATGGCCTCCCTTGTTTCGAACCGAGCTGAACGCGCGGGTTCGCTCATCGTCGCCCGCAGCGTGGACGAGGTCACATCCGAGACCTTCGTCCGCATCACTGCGGACGGTTCGGTCACGGCCTATAACGGCCATGTCGATCTCGGCACCGGCATCCGCACTGCGCTGGGCCAGATCGTCGCCGAAGAGCTCGACGTGTCCTTTGCGCGCGTCGTCGTCGTGCTCGGCGACACGGCCGTGGTACCGAACCAGGGCGCGACGATCGCGAGCGAAACCATCCAGATCACGGCCGTGCCGCTGCGCAAGGCCGCGGCGCAGGCCCGGCACTTTCTGATCGCGCGCGCGGCGGAACACCTGGACTTGCCCGAAGCCGAGCTCAAGATCGAGGATGGACTCGTTCGCGGCCACGACAATCGCAGCGTCAGCTATGGCGAGCTGATCGGCGAGGAGGCGATCCGCCTCGAGCTGGCCGATGACGTGCAGGTCAAGCCGGTCGGCGATTACGCCATCGTCGGCCAGTCGGTGCCGCGCGTCGATTTACCTGCCAAAGCCACCGGCGAGCTGACCTTCGTGCACGACATCCGCATATCAGGCATGGTGCACGGACGCGTGGTGCGGCCGCCCTATGCCGGCGTCGATGCCGGGCCGTTCGTCGGCACCAGCCTGATCGCCGTGGACGAATCCTCCGTGCGCGACATTCCTGGCCTTCTGGCCGTGGTGCGGATCGGCGATTTCGTCGGCGTGGTCGCCGGGCGCGAGGAGAATGCAATCCGTGCAGCAGAGCAGCTCAAGCTGAGCTGGAAGCCGATGCCGACGCTGACCGACCTCGCCGATGTCGAGACCGCGCTGCGCGCCAATCCATCGACACCGCGCACGCTGATCGACAAGGGCGACGTCGACAAGGCGATATCAGGCGCGGCCAAGCCGATGCAGCGCACTTACGTCTGGCCGTATCAGATGCACGCCTCGATCGGCCCGTCCTGCGCGGTTGCCGACTTCCAGGACGGCAATATCCGCGTCTGGTCGGGCACGCAGAACCCGCACGTGCTGCGCAGCGATCTGGCGCTGCTGATCGAGCGCCCCGAGAGCGAGATCGAGGTGATCCGGCTGGAGGCCGCCGGCTGCTACGGCCGCAACTGCGCTGACGATGTCACCGCCGATGCGCTGCTGCTGTCGCGCGCCGTCGGCCGTCCTGTCCGCGTGCAGCTGACGCGCGAGCAGGAGCACGCCTGGGAGCCCAAAGGCACCGCACAACTCATCGACGTCAATGGCGGCCTCGATGCTGACGGCGGCATCGCTGCTTACGACCTTGCCACGCGCTATCCCTCGAATGCCGCGCCGACGCTGGCGCTGCTGCTGACCGGCCGCCTTTCGCCCGAACCTGCGGTGCTCCAGATGGGCGACCGCACCGCGATCCCGCCCTACGATTACGAGCACATGCGCGTCGTCGCCCACGACACGCCGCCGATCGTGCGTGCCTCCTGGTTTCGCGGCGTCTCGGCCCTGCCGAACACTTTTGCGCATGAATCCTATATCGACGAGGCCGCAACCGAAGCCGGCGTCGATCCCATCGAATATCGCCTGCGCCATCTGAAGGACCCGCGCGCGGTCGATCTGGTCAATGCGGTCGCCGAGCGCGCGGGCTGGACGTCCCGCCCCGTTCGCGAGGAGAAGGACGGTGAGGTCGTGCATGGCCGCGGCTTTGCCTATGCGCTCTACGTCCACAGCAAGTTTCCGGGCTATGGCGCGGCGTGGTCGGCGTGGGTCGCCGACGTCGCGGTGAACAAGACGACCGGCGACGTCAGCGTGACGCGCGTCGTCGCGGGGCAGGACTCCGGCCTGATGATCAACCCGGACGGCGTGCGCCACCAGATCCAGGGCAACGTCATCCAGTCCACCAGCCGCGCGTTGATGGAAGAGGTGTCGTTCGAGCGCGGCGCGGTGGCCGCGCGTGAATGGGGCGCTTATCCGATCATCCCCTTCCCCGACGTTCCCAAGATCGACGTGCTGATGCTGCCGCGGCAGGATCAGCCGCCGCTCGGCGTCGGCGAGTCCGCCTCGGTGCCGAGCGCAGCCGCGATCGCGAACGCCATCTTCGATGCCACCGGCGTGCGCTTTCGCGAGCCGCCGTTCACGCCTGAGCGAATCCTCAAGGGATTGCACGGCGAAGCACCGGCGACGCCGCAGTCCCTGCCCCCGCCCGCAGCCTCGCCTCCGTCTCGTATCTGGGAAAATCCGTTCGCCAGGCGCGCCGGCATCTTCGCAACGATTGCAGCCGTCTGCACCGCCGCGATCGGCATCGGCGCGGCGCTTCTTCCCGGCCGCGCGATTGCACCCATCGCGCGCCCCGATCCGTCGGTCTATTCAGCTGCAACGATCGCGCGCGGAGAGCAGCTCGCCGCGCTCGGCAATTGCGCCGAGTGCCACACCATCGTCAGCGGCGCACCAAATGCCGGCGGTCGCGCCTTGGAAACACCGTTCGGCACGATCTACGCGACCAACATCACGCCCGACGTCGAGACCGGGATCGGTGCCTGGTCCTACCCCGCATTCGAGCGCGCCATGCGCGATGGCCTGCATCGCGACGGACGCCAGCTCTATCCCGCCTTCCCCTACACGCATTTTGCAAAGACCAGCGATTCCGATCTGCAGGCGCTCTACGCTTACCTGATGGCGCAACCTGCGGTGCGCGCGACGACGCCGGCCAACACGCTGGCCTTCCCGTTCAATCTCCGCCCGCTGCTGGCGGGCTGGAATGCGCTGTTCCACCGAACGCCCGACTTCAAGCCCGACCCCACAAAGTCCGAGGCTTGGAATCGCGGTGCTTATCTGGTCGAGGGCCTCGGCCATTGCAGCGCCTGCCATTCGCCGCGCAACGCGCTCGGCGCCGAGCAACGCAACGCCTATCTCGCCGGCGGCTTCGCCGAGGGCTGGGAAGCGCCGTCGCTGACCTCGCTCTCGCACGCGCCGATCCCGTGGAGCGAGAATGAGCTGTACGCCTATTTGCGCACCGGCCATTCGCGTTACCACGGCGTCGCCGCCGGCCCGATGGCACCGATCGTCCGGGACCTCAAGGCGCTGCCCGACCAGGACATCCGTGCGATGGCGGTCTATCTCAACTCGTTCAATGACACTGCGGTCGACCACCAGGCGCAGGATGCGCTGGCCGCCAAGCTCGAAAATGCAACGCAAGTGACCGTCGCCTCCTCCGCCGGCGCGCGCCTCTATCAGGGCGCCTGCGCCGTCTGCCACGAGGTCGGCGGCCTGCCGCTGTTCGGCACAAGGCCTTCGCTCGCGCTCAACAGCAACCTGCACAGCGCCACGTCGGACAATCTCGTACAGGTCATCCTGCACGGCATCGCGGAGCCCGTCTCGAGCGATCTCGGCTACATGCCCGCGTTCAGGAACAGCATGAGCGACACCCAGATCGAGGAGCTCGTCGGCTTCCTGCGCCGGCAGTTCGCGCCGGACAAGCCGGCCTGGACCGGCGTGCGCGAGACGATCGCAAAGGTGCGCGCCTCCGCCAATTAGGCGTGCTTCGTCACCTCCACCGGCGGCGTGCCGTGGGTGTGGAAGGACTCGATCGTCTTCAATCCCCAGGCCTGGCCCTTCTTGCGCTCCTCCTCGGTCCACACGATCGGCTTCCAGTCGGGCGCCAGGATAAGGCGTGCGCCGGCATTGGCGACTTCGACGCGGTTGCCGCCGGGCTCGTAGACGTAGAGGAAGAAGGTCTGCTGGATCGCGTGCTTGTGCGGCCCAGTCTCGATGTGAATGCCGTTCTCGAGAAAGATGTCGGCGGCGCGCAGAATCTCCTCGCGACTGTCGAGGGCGTAGGTGACGTGGTGGAAGCGGCCCCGCACGCCCGAATGATCGAGCGAATAGGCGAAATCGTAGCTCTTGTTCGACATCGTCAGCCACATCGCGGCCTCACGGCCGTCGTTGAGCACGATCTGCTCGGTGAGACGGCAGCCGAGATAGGTCTCGAAGAACTGGCGGTTGGCCTTGATGTCGACGGCAAGGCAGTTGAGATGGTCGAGGCGGCGGACATTGACGCCGCGGGCGGGAAAGCGCTGTGCCTGGTTCTTCAGCGCAGGCTTGAGTTCGGGCGGCGCCTGATACCATTCGGTCTCGTAATAGAGCTCGACGATGTGGCCATCGGGGTCGCGGCAGCGGAACGTCGGCCCCTGCCCCATGTCGCCGTCGATCCAGCCGATGTCGAAGCCGGACCCCTTCAGCGCTGCGACGCGCCGCTCCAGCGCCTGCTGGCTGCGCGCACGCAGCGCCATGTGGCCCATGCCCGAGGTCTTTGCCGCCGTGAGCTTGAGCGAATAACGCTCGTAATCGTCCCAGCCGCGCAAATAGACCGACTCACCCTTCTGTCCGCTGACCGTCATACCCATGACATCGACGAAGAATTTCAGGCTCTCGTCCGGCTTCGGCGTCAGCAGCTCCATGTGGCCGAGATGGGCGAGATCGAGGATCGGTTCGGGCTGCATGGTTTCCTCCTGGAGCATGGCTGCGATCCGCCTGTCCGGGCGGCGCAATTGGAACGCGCACGGCACAACGCGCGGGCGGGCCCTCGTGCGGGTGTGCCGACAGTGACGGACCTCATTTGTACTAATGTACAAATCATTAGGTCCCGTCAACAAAGCAGCCAGCGTCGCTGCTGCGAACGGCGCCTGTCCGACCAATGTCGGTCCGCCGCCGGACGAAAGGGCCTGCTCGAATGGTAAACTTTTCCTTAAGGACCATCTCGCCCTAAAGGCCCGGAAATGCAGTATTTTCCCGGCGATTCCAGCCATGAGCAGCCATCGGCGACAAGTCTCCGGACCGAATTACCACGGATTTAACGGAGCGGGCGCGCCCGCCGTTTAACCGTTTGTGCAGCGACGGCCGGGCATAGTCCGGGCAAATCCCTTGCTCTTGCCAGGTTCATTCATCGTGACATCCTTTGGACGCGTGATTTCGGTTCGCGGATCGCTCGCCCGGGTCGGGCTTCTGGCGGAAAGCCGGATGCCGATCTCGGAGGTGCGGGCCACCGTCGGACGCTTCGTCAGCATCCGTTGCAGCAGTTCGGTCATCGTTGCGATGATCACGGAGGTCTCCTGCGAGAACCTGTCAGGCTCGGACAATTACATCGCGATCGCCTCGGTCGACCTGCTCGGCGAGATCCTCAATGCCGCGGACAAGGCCAAATTCCAGCGCGGCGTCACCAATTATCCGACCATCGGCGATGCCGTCGACCTGATCACCAGCCAGGAGCTGCGCACGATCTACGCGCCGACCGGCTCGGACCAGATCAATGTCGGCTTCCTCCAGCAGGACCGCTCGGTCATCGCCTATGTCGACGTCGAGGAAATGCTGTCCAAGCATTTTGCCGTGCTCGGATCGACCGGCGTCGGTAAATCGACCGGCGTCTCGCTGCTGCTCAACGAGATCCTGAAGGCGCGGCCGAACCTGCGCATCTTCCTGCTCGACGTGCACAACGAATATGGCCGCTGCTTCGGCGACCGCGCGCTGGTGCTCAACCCGCGGAACCTGAAGCTGCCGTTCTGGCTGTTCAATTTCGAGGAAATCGTCGACGTGCTGTTCGGCGGCCGCGCCGGCGTGCCCGAGGAGCTCGACATCCTGGCCGAGGTGATTCCGCTCGCCAAGGGCGTCTACACCCAGTACCAGAACGCCGACCGCATCGGCCTCAAGCGCATCGATCCCAAGCAGATCGGCTACACCGTCGATACGCCGGTGCCCTATCGCCTGGTCGACCTGCTGTCGCTGATCGACGAGCGCATGGGCAAGCTCGAGAACCGCTCCTCGCGCATCATCTATCACAAGCTGATCTCGCGCATCGAGGCGGTACGCAACGACCCGCGCTACGCCTTCATGTTCGACAACGCCAATGTCGGCGGCGACACCATGGCCGAGGTGATCAGCCATCTGTTCCGCCTGCCCGCCAACGGCAAGCCGATGACCGTGATGCAGCTCGCCGGCTTCCCGGCCGAGGTGATCGATTCGGTCGTGTCCGTGCTCTGCCGCATGGCCTTCGACTTCGGCCTGTGGAGCGACGGCGTCTCGCCGCTGCTGTTCGTCTGCGAGGAGGCTCACCGCTATGCCTCCGCCGACCGCAACATCGGCTTCGGCCCGACCCGCAAGGCGGTGTCGCGCATCGCCAAGGAAGGCCGCAAATACGGCGTCTATCTCGGCCTCATCACCCAGCGCCCCGCCGAGCTCGACGCCACCATCATCTCCCAGTGCAACACGCTGTTCACGATGCGCCTCGCCAACGACCGCGACCAGGCGCTGCTGCGCGCCGCGGTGTCGGATGCCGCCGCGAATCTGCTCTCCTTCGTTCCGTCGCTCGGCACCCGCGAGGTGCTGGCGTTCGGCGAAGGCGTGGCGCTGCCGACCCGCCTGCGCTTCAAGGAAGTGCCGCCGCACCAATTGCCGCGCGGCGAGGCCACCATCTCCAGCGTGCCGTCGGTCACCTCCGGTCACGACATGCATTTCGTCAGCGCCGTGCTCGAACGCTGGCGCGGCGCCACATCGCAGCGCGACGTACCGAACGACCCCGTGTTCTCGGCGCCGCCGGCGAAGACCATGTCCAGCGTCGAAGCGCCGATGCTGCAGCCGTCGATGGGCCTCGACCCGGACCGCTTCTCGCTGCTGAAGAAGCCGCTGCGGTAAGGCAAAGCTCTCTCCACCCCGTCACTGCGAGCGCAGCGAAGCAAGCCAGAGTCTTTCCGCGGAGGGATTTCTGGACGGCTTCGCTGCGCTCGCAATGACGGCGGATGGAGCGTCGCTCATAACTCGCACGTTCGTCGCGGCCAGAACGGCTGGCACGTTGAGCCCGCCTTCCGCATCGACTATGGTTCCCGCCTAAAAGCCGGAACCATGCCCATGACAAAGACAGCCGCGCAACGCTTTCCCGCCCCCGCCCTCGACACGCTGCCCGACGACATCCGCACGCGCCTCCTCGCCGTGCAGGAGAAGAGCGGCTTCGTGCCGAACGTGTTCCTGACGCTGGCCTACCGCCCCGACGAGTTCCGCGCCTTCTTCGCCTATCACGATGCGCTGATGGAGAAGGACGGCGGCCTCACCAAGGCCGAGCGCGAGATGATCGTGGTGGCGACGTCGGCGGCGAACCAGTGCCAATATTGCGTGATCGCCCATGGCGCGATCCTGCGCATCCGCGCCAAGAACCCGCTGATCGCCGACCAGGTCGCGATCAACTACCGCAAGGCCGACATCACGCCGCGGCAGAAGGCGATGCTCGATTTTGCCATGAAGGTCTCGGCTGACGCGCAGCGGATTTCGGAGGACGATTTCGCCGCGCTCGCGCCGCACGGCTTCAGCGACGACGACATCTGGGACATCGCCGCGATCTCCGCCTTCTTCGCGCTGTCGAACCGGCTGGCGAATTTCACGGGCATGCGGCCGAACGAGGAGTTCTATGTGATGGGCCGCCTGCCGAAGACATGATCGAGGCGCCATGACCGAGCTCGATTGGCCCGAAACCCTGCTGCGCCTCGGCACAGCGACGCTCGCCGGCGGCGCGATCGGCCTCAACCGCGACCTGCACGGCAAGCCGATCGGGCTGAAGACGCTCGGCATCGTCGGTCTCTCCACCGCGAGCGTGGTTCTGCTCGCGCTGCAGCTCGCCGAACCTGCCAGGGTCGTCGACGCCGCCAGCCGTGTCATCCAGGGCATCCTCACGGGCATCGGCTTTCTCGGTGCTGGCGTCATCGTGCACCAAAGCACGGGGTTTCGCGTTCGGGGCCTCACCAGCGCCGCCTGCACTTTCCTTGCCGCCTGCCTCGGCATCGTCTGCGGCGCCGGACAGTGGAGGATCGTCATCGTCGCCCTTGCGCTGGCCTTCGTCCTGCTGACGATCGGCCGCCGCCTCGAGCGCCGGCTGCATCGCATGCTTGGCGGCAAGGACGAGGCGCATGAGGTCGAAGGCGCCCCGGAAGAGCAGCACCGATAACCGTCGGTTCGGCGGATTCGCTGTCAGCGCCGGCGGCCTGCGCGGTGCCAGTAGAACGCCGCAAGCCCAACCGGCAGCGAAAGAGCCAACCACGACAGGCCGTCCCAGATCCCATCTCCGACGAGCGCCAGACCCAGCCCCACGGCGCAGACCAAGCCGACCAGGAGCGGCGCCCGGAACACGTCCCACACGCTTCTGTGGTGCCGGGCCAGATTCTGAGCGTCCGCCTTGGACACGGAACGACGCATGGGATCAGACACCGACTGCCGCGGTCCGCTCTGGGCGCAGCGGCTTGCGGACCGACGGCTTTCGCCTTGCCGCCCAGAGATAGATTCCGCTGACGAGAACGATGATCGTCATGATGTCGAGAACCGCCCAAACGATCTTCAACGGAAGCCCGCCGTAATCGCCGAAATGCAGCGGACGCGAGACCTGAAGCGTCTTCAGATACCACGGCACCTCGGGCGCCACGATCGTCTTGCCGTCATTGGCATCGACCAGCATCGGCTGAAGCATGCGCGCCGTGAAGGGCGTCGCTCCCTTGGTCCAGACCACGAGGTGCTGCGGGCTGCCGAAACGCGCCGCGGTCGGCATCGTCACCGAGGTGACGAGGCGATCCGGAAATCTGGTGCGGACAAGCTCGACGGCGGCTTGAACCGAAGGGATCGGAGCCACGGGCTTGCCCAGATGAGGCGCCAGCAAGACGGGGATGAGCTGCGCCCGCCACAGGTCGAACAACGGCGTCGCCAGCGTGTTGATCATGCCGGTGAGACCGACCACCAACGTCCACGTCAACGTGACGATGCCGAGGAGATTATGGGTGTCGAGCCATTTGAGCCGGGGCGACGACCGCCGACGGATCGTCCCGAAATCCAGCCGCCGCATGAACGGCCAATAGACAACGATGCCGGAGATGATCGACACGGCGAACACGAGTCCCATCGCCCCGAGAAACAGCTCGCCGGGGAGCCCTGCGAACATGTCCTTGTGTATCCGCAGCACGATATCCATGACGTCCTGATGCGGGGCTTCTTCGCCGAGCATTTCGGCCGTTCGCGCATCGAACGTCAGGCGATGGAAGTTGCCCGGCGCCGGGACAGCGGTCGGAGAAACGGCCACAGTCACGAGTGGCTCGGTCTGCTTGAGATTGAGCAGCAGGACATACTGACCGGGAAAACGCGCTTGCGCCGCCGCGATCATCCGGTCGAGCGACAGACGCGGCGTTCCTTCCGGCATCGCGGGCGCCGAGATCTCGTCCTCGAGCAGATCGTCGATCTCGTCGTGAAAGACCAACGGAAGTCCCGTCACGCACAGCATCAGCAGGAACAGCATGCACACGAGCGAGGTCCAGGTGTGAATGCGGGACCAGAGCCGGATCGTGCGGGCCTGAACCATGGCGATCCTTACCAGCGATAGCTGACCGTGCCCGTGATGGTGCGCGGGCTGGTGTATTGGCAACCGCCATTCGTGGTGCACGCAACGGTGACGCGATCGGCGATGTTCTTTACGTTCAGCGCGAGGTTGACACCCTTGGGCTGGCGATAATGCAGGCCCGCATCGAACACGACGTAGCCCTCGTTGACGATGGTGTTGGTGGTGTCGGCGAAGGTCGGCCCGTTGTAGCGGACGCCGCCGCCCAACCCCCAGCCGTCCCATGTCCCGCCCTGGACCGTGTAGTCGAGATAGGCCGATGCCATCTGGCGGGCCACCAGCGTCGGCACCTTGCCGAGATCGGCGGCGGTGGTGGTTTGCGTCACCTTCACATCCTGGTTGGTGTAGGTGGCCACGAGGTTCAGTCCGGGCATGATCTGCGCCAGCGTCTCGAACTCGATGCCGCGCGAATTCACCTCGCCGAGCTGGACCGAGAAGCCGAGATGCGATGGATCGCTCGTGAGCGAGTTTTGCCGCGTCAAATCATAGAGCGCCAACGTCATCAGCAGGGTCCGCGACGGCTGGTACTTCACGCCGAGCTCGTGCTGCTGCGCCGTCGTCGGCTTGAACGGATTCCCCGCAAAATCCGTGCCCGGCGTCGGCAGGAACGATTCCGAATAGCTGTAATACGGCGCCACTCCGGAATCGAACACGTACGAGACCGCTCCGCGCTTGGTGAAGGCCGTGTCCTTGGTGTCGGTCGTCTTGTTGGTCGCCAAGGCGTAGGTGTTCTGTTCGGAGACATCGTAGCGGCCGCCCAATGTAAAGATCCAGTTCTGGATCTTCATCTGGTCCTGCACATAGACGCCGACCTGATCGATTGTCTGGTTCGCCGAGGGGGTGACGAGCGCAGTCGGAGCCGCGATGGCTTGGTCGTAGACCGGATTGATCTTGCTGAGCGGCGGCGCATTTCCGGAATAGGTCCGGTCCGTCATGTTGAACGTCAGATAGTCGACGCCGGAGACCACCGTGTGCTGAAGCGGCCCCGTGCCGAACTTGCTGATCAGGTGGTTGTCGGTCGACAGGGTATCGACTTGCTCCTGGATGCGCATCGCGCGACGCGGAAAGACCGTGGCCGTATCGAGCGGGGTTCCGATGAACGTCAGATAGCGATAATCGAGCTCGGTGTGGCCGTAGCGAGCCTTCGATTCGAAGATCAGATCGTTGTTGAAGCGGTGCTCGAACTGATAGCCGATGCGCTCCTGCTCCTGGTCGAACCTATTGTAGCTGGGGTCACCGAGGAACAGCGGCAGTGCGGTGATGCCGGTGACCTTACCGCCGCTCAGATGCGCCATCGACAGCGGAAAGGCGTTGCCGGTCACATCGTGCGTGTAGTCGGCGAGGATGGTCAGCGTGGTATCGTTGGTCGGCTTCCAGGTCACGGCGGGCGCGATATAGGTCCGGTTGTCCTTCACGAAATTCGAGAAATTGGCGATCTGCGCATCGGAATCCCGGAACACACCGGTCAACCGATAGAGCAGCGTCCCATCGTTGGTCGCGGGCCCGCCGAAATCGAAGGCCCCCTGAAACCGATCGTAATTGCCGAACTGACCGACGATCTCGCCGAAGGCCTTGTCGGGCGGGCGCTTGCTGATGACGTCGACAAGACCGCCCGGCGCCCCCTGCCCGTACATGACGGAGCTCGGACCCTTGATGACGTCGATGCGCTCGAAGCCGTAGGGCTCGTTGCGGAACAGCGACAAGAAGGCGGGATCGCCGACCTCGCGAAGCCCGTCGCGATAGGCGCCGTAGCCGTTGTTGTCGAAGCCGCGGATGTAAACGTTGTCGAAGCGCGGATCCTTGCCGCCGGGCTGGATGGCGAGACCTGCGACATACTGCAATCCTTCGACCAGTGTCGTGACCGAGCGCGCATCGAGCTGGTCGCGGCTGACGACGGAAACGGATTGCGGTGTCTCCAGGATCGGTACGTCGGACTTCATCGCAGCCGAGCTGACGACGGGTACAAACCCCCTCACCGGATCGGTACCGCGTTCCGCCGCAGCGGCAGCCGGCTGGGAAGCTGCTTGGACTGCCTGTCCTGCCGCACGCGATCGCGTCTGGCGGGCGCCCGCAGATCGCGAGTTGCGCGGTGTGGTGACCTGGCGCTTGCTCGGGCGGCTTTGCTCGACCACGACGGGAGGAAGAACCGATGCCCCGCTCGCGCTCTGAGCCTGCGCGTCTTGGCCGAAGGCGATGGCGGAAGGAAGCGCGACAAGACCGCACAACATCGACACGCGCCCGCGCTTCGTTGCGCGTGCGTCAAACACCAATTCCAGCATTCCCAGTCCCCGAACTTTCGGGAACGACCATGCAGAGACTCCGAGCGCACAATCAAAGTGTTTCGGACGTTCGCGTCGTAGAATCTATGTAGACTGGATCCGTTCTAATGAAATGACGTCGGCATCTCGCATGCGTCTTCCGCGACCTGCATGATTTCCGGACGTCGACTCGTCGCGCTCGGCGCATGGCCCGGCTGCCGCGTCACGATCTAGAATCGTAACCGCCGGCCCCAAAACGGCTTCAGCAGTTCGAGCGCCGTGAGCACCAATAGTCCAGCGCCGAGCGTGATCATCAAATCGTCAAGATGCAGCGGACCGAAGCGAAAGAGACCGGAGGCCGGCGGCCAGAACAGGGCTGCGGCGAGGACAAGCGCAATCGCGAGGAATATCCAGAGCAATACCGCGTTTGGACGGAAGAAGGCAGACAAGAAGGATGCGCTGAAGGATCGATTGACCAGCACCAGCGCGAGGACGCAGACGACGAGCGCAATGAATGCGAGGGTGCGAGCCTCATCGGGCGGAAGCCCGGAACGAAGCGCTGCGACGAAGATCACCGCGATCAAGGCGAAGGCCACCGCGCCCTGCAGGACGCTCCAGGCGATCAGGGGCCACGAGAACAGCTCCGCATCGGCACGCCGCGGCGGACGCTTCATGACGTCGCGCTCCTCGCGCTCGGCTTCGAACACCAGCGAGCAGACGGGATCGATGATCAGCTCCAGAAAGGCGATGTGAACCGGGCCGAGCACCAGCGGCAGCCCAAACACCAGGGGAAGCAGCGCAAGACCCGCGATCGGCACGTGAACCGCGAAGATGAAGGCCATGGCCTTGCGCAGATTGTCGTAGATCCGGCGTCCGAGGCGGATGGATGCGACGATGGAGCTGAAATCGTCGTCGAGCAGGACGATCGAGGATGCCTCGCGGGCGACGTCGGTGCCGCGGCCCCCCATCGCGATCCCGATATGGGCGGCCTTCAGCGACGGCGCGTCGTTGACGCCGTCGCCCGTCATCGCAACGATCTCGCCGCCGCGCTTCAGCGCCTGCACGATCCGCAGCTTCTGCTCCGGCAGAACCCGCGCGAAGACGTTCACCTTCCTGACGAGTGCCTCGAGCTCGGTGTCGTCAGCGAGCATGATCTGCTCCCCGGTCACGACCTCATTGACGTCGAGCCCGGCTTGCCCGGCAATCGCCAGAGCGGTCGCCGGATAGTCGCCCGTGATCATGACGACGCGGATGCCGGCCGAACGGCATTCGCGAACCGCCTCCGGAACGTGAGGCCGCAACGGATCCGCGAGTCCGACCAGGCCAACGAGGCGAAATACGAAAGCCTCCTGGGATGCCGGCAGGGAAGTGTCATCACACGCGGCAACCGCCATCCCCAGCACGCGAAGCCCGTCCTTCGCCATGGCCCCGACGGCAGCTTGCACGGCCTCCCGATCGGCCTCGTTCAGCCTGCACAGCCGCGCAATCGCTTCCGGCGCGCCCTTGGCGCATGCGATGAGATCCGCCGCTGCGGATGTCCGCCAAACCTGGGTCATGGCGAGCAGCTCGGGGCGCAGACCATAGGTACGCACCAGCGTCCGCTCGCCATCCATCGCGTCTCCGTCCCGCAGGACGTTACGCGCGAACGCGTGCAGCGCCTTCTCCATCGGATCGAACGGCTCCGGAGAGCTTGCCAGCGCCCCGCAGCGCGCCAGCTCGGCGAATTCGGGCCCGACCTGATCCGGTCCGGACGCCTCCGCACGCAGGCGCGCGCCGTCGCGCAGCCGCAGCTCGGCGACCGACATCTGGTTCTGCGTCAGCGTCCCAGTCTTGTCGGTGCACAGGACTGTCGCCGAGCCGAGGACCTCGATGGCGGCGGCTCGCCGCGTCAGGACACGAGCCTGCGAAATCCGCCACGCGCCCATGGCCATGAACACCGTGAGCACGACGCCAAATTCTTCCGGAAGCATCGACATGCCGATGGCGACGCCTGCGAGCAGCGCCTGCAGCCAGTCGCCGCGCGAGACGCCGTAGAGCACAATCGCGGCCAGGCTGATGATGGCGCCGCCGAGAAAGCAGAGCCGCACCAGCCTTGCGGTCTGTTGCTGAAGCCGCGGCGGCTCGGCCTGCAGGCCGCGAAGCGACAGCCCGATCTTCCCGATCTCGCTGCGCGGCCCAGTGGCCTCGACCAGCGCCAGCCCCTCGCCGCGCACGACGAGCGAACCGGAATACACGAATGGCTGATCCTCGCCGCCGGGCCGGTGACCGGCCTCGGTGACCTTGTCGGCCGTCTTCTTGCGGACGGGCATCGACTCGCCGGTCAGCAGGGACTCGTCGATCTGCAGGTCCCGCGCCTCGACGAGCGCGGCGTCGGCGGGGACGCGATCGCCTTCACCGAGGACGAGAAGGTCGCCCTGCACGACCTCGCGGCCGGCAATGCGCCGGCGCACCCCGTCGCGCACCACCAGCGCCCGCGGGCTGGTCAGGTCACGCAAGGCTTCCAGCACGCGCTCGGTCCGGGTCTCCTGCACCACCGTGATCACGATGGACATCGCCCCGAAAGCCAGCAGGATCAGCGCCTCCTTGAGATCGCCGAGCACGAGATAGATCAGCCCGCCGCAAAGCAGCAGCAGGAGCATCGGCTCGCGCAGCACTTCCACCACGATGCGCAGGGGACTGCGTCGTTCCGGCCGAGGCAATTCGTTGGGGCCGTCTGCCGCGAGCTTCGCCCGGGCCTCGGTTTCGCTCAGGCCGGCCGAACTGCGGCGTTCCGTCTCGCTCACGGTTTCCGCCGCAGGCTCCAGAAGCTGCCGGCACCGACGATTGCGGTCGCGAGCAGGACGGCGACGAAGGTCTGGATGATGGTGAAATTCAGCGCATCACGCGCGACGAACAGCGCCGTGATCGCGCCGGCGAGGACAAAGAGGATGCGAAAGATGACGCTCATGGCCGTGCCTCCAAAATCTGCATGACTTGGAGCCCGGGCCCGGCATCGGGGCACAACGCTATCTCTGCAACCATGCAGGCAGACCTTAGCCGGTCAGGGCGAGGCACCTTTGCGACAGGTCAAGCCTGGCCCGGCCATCATCTGCCGGCAGGTGCGACGTGATGTCCACCTGGCAGCGCGCAGCCGCGCTCACGGCTGCGCGGCGCTATGCCGCTAGCGCTTCGCCATCAACTCGAGCGCCGGAGCAAAGCGCTCCGCGAACGTCAACGTCTTGGCGTGGTGGACTGCGGCAAAGGATGCAGAGATTCCCGCCGAAGCGACCGCGAGCACGGCAACTATGAAAGCCAGACGGCGCATGTTCGCCTCCTGTGTGAGCTCGACTACCCCATAGAAATGGGACGGCTCTGTTTCAGGACGGTGTCGTGGGCGCGGAAATTGATTTCGCTCAAGCGGCTGTGATGAGATCCGGCTTATCTGGGGGCATTCCGTAACCAACTAACAAGGGTCGACGTGTTGCGGAGCGCCGGCCGTGTTGGGAATTTCGTATCCGCGACCGCAATTCCAGGCACTGCGGCGACAAGCAACATTCGCTGGAATGGGAGTCATCGAGGACTACGCAAATGAAGATCGTGATCAAGAAGCTCAATGGCCTGTGGCACCTCATCGTCGGATCGTCCCAGATCCGAACGCCGTTCCTGGACACCCAGGACCGCGCGCTGGTGGTCACTTACGCCCGCCGCGCCTACCCCGGCGCCAGGATCTTCCAGCGCGACTAACGAGATACCGTTAATCGTCGTCCAGCGGGCCGCACCAGCCGGGCAGATAGATCGCATTCTTGCTTCTGGCGGCGGCCATCGCCTTCTCGAGCGCCTTGTCGAAATCGGCCTCCACCGCCTTGCGCGAGACCTGCCGGCGCAGGAAATCGGCCCACAGGAATTCGGAGAATGGCGTCGTGTCCTTGGCGAAGCCGCCCATCCGGCGCAATTCGCCGGCAAGGCTGCGGAATGGATCGTCCTTCAAGTCGGCGACCGATTTCGGCAGGTCGCGGAACGACCGCCGCTCACCCTTGGCATCGTAAGGATAGACCCAGCGCTTGTTGTCCATGACGCCCCAGAAGGCCTCGCGCTCCACCATCCTGAGGTCGCCCACGATGGTCACCAGCACCTCCTTGACGCCTTCATCGTGCAGCGCGCGGCCGAGGTGATGATGGTCGATCACGTAGTAACGTGCATCGGGGCCGTAAACGACGGGGATCATGTGCTTGCCGAGCAGATCCGCCTGCTTCTTCTTGTCATGCTCGCGCCAGCGCTTCCGCTTCTCCTTGACCTCGCGCATGCCGACCGTCATCTGCGTCGGCCGGAGCGACAGGATCGGAACCGGATGCACTCTCGGCTCGCGCGCATTGGTCGTGGTCATGATCGAAGCCCCTCGGATGGATGCAACTAGCGGTTCGGGTTCCCGCGACTATGCCATGGGCCCCAGGGCGGCAAAATCCGTTCGAAGCACGCGCAGATCACAAGTCGATACCGATCGGACGAAGGACGGTGTCGCTGTGCCCGCATTGCAGCGCAACGCCACGGGCGCGGCGGCCGGTTTCCAGATCGCTGCACACCGGCCCGTGCACAAATGGTACGAACGCACGAATACACGCGGGCATTGAGAAGTTTTTCTGCAACGCGTGCCTCACCTATGCTATCTAAATTGCTGCTTCGGAGTGATCCCCGCCCCATGAACAACCAGCGGCCCATAAGCTCTGATGAGGAGCACCGGGTGCTCCAGTTCAGGCCGCGCACCCCGCCTTCCCCAAGGGTCCAGCGCGGCGATGCCAGCGTGCAGCCGCTGCGCGCCACGCCCGAACGGCTGGACCTGTCGCGCTACGAGCAGCCGCGCGCCGAGCCCGATAATTTCCGCCAGCGCATGCTTGCCAATATCGCGGCGCTCGCCTTCACCATCGCGCTGACCGCGATCGGGATCTGGCTCGCGGTCAGCATCGCCGACCTGCGCCGGACTCAGGATTGCGTGCTGATGGGCCGCCGCGACTGCGTCAAGATCACGACACCGCACATTTAGGACCGGCCCGGCGCGGACCTCGCGGCGGAAGGGTCCCAGCCGGCATCCCCAGCCCCGTCCGTTGCTGTCCCCCGGGGCCTGCCCGGCTCCATTGAACTCAGGGCGGCGCTCCGATATACGGGCTTTCGACCCGGCCAGAGGGGGATTTGAGGGCGTCATCAGGGGCGCGATGCCCAGCCACCGTGCCACTCTGGACAATCTGACAAATACCTGCAATATATCAAAGGCTTAGTGATGTCCTCCACATTCGATCAGGTCGCCACGATCATCGCTGAAACCTGCGACATCCCGCGCGACACGATCACGCCGGATAGTCATGCCATCGATGACCTCGGCATCGACAGCCTCGATTTCCTCGATATCGCTTTTGCGATCGACAAGCAGTTCGGCATCAAGCTGCCGCTGGAGAAGTGGACTCAGGAGGTCAACGACGGCAAGGCGACCACCGAGCAATATTTCGTGCTGAAGAACCTGTGCGCCCGCATCGACGAACTGGTTGCGGCCAAGGGCGCGAGCGCCTAAGGGCGCAGTCATGCAACTCGAATACTTCCACATGATCGATCGCATCGTCGACCTCAAGGTCGACGAGAAGACGATCGTCGTCGAAGCGCAGGTCCCGCAGGAAAGCACCATTTTCGAGGGGCACTTCCCCGGTTATCCCTTGATGCCCGGCGTGCTCCTGATCGAATCGATGGCGCAGGCCTCGGGCTGGCTTCAACTCGGCGTTTTCAGGTTCGAACGCATGCCGATCCTGGCCGCCGTGAAGGAGGCCAAGGTCCGCGGCTCGGTCTTCCCGGGCGACCTTATGAGCATCGAGGCGAGCCTCACCCATGAAGGCTCCGGCTATGCCATGACCGAGGCCAAGATCCGGGTCGGCGGCAAGCTGCGCGCCAATTCCGCGCTCACCTTCACGTTGATCCCCTTCCCCAATGCGGATATGCGCGGATACATGGCGAAGGTCGCCGAGCGCGTCGGGTTTCCGCAACAGGTCCTATCGCAATGACTAACACCGCTTCGAGGCCCGGCCAGACCGAGGTCTGGATCACCGGCATTGGGCTCGCCACCTCGCTCGGCGAGGGCCTCGACGCCAACTGGGCCGCGCTTTCTGAGAAGCGCATCAATGTCGACGAGAAGGTCTTTGCGCCCTACATCGTGCATCCCTTGATGCCCGTATCCTTCGACAGCCAGATTCCGAAGAAGGGCGACCAGCGCCAGATGGAAGCCTGGCAGCGCATCGGCACCTACGCCGCCGGTCTTGCGCTGGATTCCGCCGGCATCAAAGGCAACAAGGACATCCTGTCGAAGATCGACATGGTCGTCGCCGCCGGCGGCGGCGAGCGCGACATCAACGTGGACAGCGGCATTCTCACCGCCGAGGCCAAGGGCGCCAACGCGCCGGGCTTCCTCAACGAGCGGCTGATGAGCGATCTCAGGCCGACGCTGTTCCTGGCCCAGCTCTCCAACCTGCTCGCCGGCAACATCGCCATCGTGCACGGCTTAGGAGGCACCTCGCGCACCTTCATGGGCGAAGAGGTCGCCGGCGCGGATGCCGCCCGCATCGCGCTCGCGCGCATCGCCTCGGGCGAAAGCGACATCGCGCTGGTCGGCGGCTCGCACAATGGCGAACGCAAGGACTTGCTCGTCCTCTACGAATTCGGCGACTTCAACCTGAAGGACAAGTTCGCGCCCGTGTGGGCGCGCAAGGACCATCCCGGCTTCGCGCTGGGCTCGGCCGGCGCCTTCCTGGTGCTGGAATCGAAGGCCCATGCGGAAGCGCGCGGCGCCAAGCCGTTCGCAAAGCTGTCGAGCGTCGTCGCAGACCTCGCCAAACGCAAACAGCCCGGCGACATGACCGCGACACTCGAGAAGCTGTGGGCCAAGCTGCCCAGGCGCGAGGGCAAGGGCGCGATCATCACCGGGGCGACCGGCGCGGAGCCCGCGACCTCGGACGAGCGCGACTTCCTGAAGAGCCATGCCGACTTTCCGGTGCGCTCGACCGGCACGGTGTTCGGCCATGCCATGGAAACGCAATTTCCGCTCGGCATCGCCCTCGCCGCACTGTCGATCTCGCGCGGCGCGCTGTTCCCACCGAATGATTCCACGGGGACCGAGATTGAAATGCAAGGCGCGCCCACCCAGATCGTGGTGGTGGGAGCCGGACACTGGCGCGGCGAAGGCATGGCGCTGGTCGAGGCGGTTTAACCAGCTCAAGCGGGGATCGACATGACTGCACCACGCGACAAACTCGGGCGTCCCGTCGTCGTCGTCACCGGCATGGGCATCATGACCTCGCTCGGTGCCGGCAAATCCGACAATTGGGCGAAGCTCGTCGCCGGCGAATCCGGCATCCGCACCATCACGCGTTTTCCGGTCGACGGCCTCAAGACCACGATGGCCGGCACCGTCGATTTCGTCAGCGCCGATCCGTTCTCCTCCACCGCCCTGTCCGAGCGGATGGCCGAGCTGGTGACGCAGGAAGCGCTGGAGCAGGCCGGCATCGGCGCCAAGGCCGATTTCCCGGGTCCGCTTTTCCTCGCGGTTGCACCGGTCGAGGTCGAATGGCCGCAGCGTCGCGAGCTCGGTCGCGCCGTCGGCCAGCAAGACATCAGCTACGACGATCTGCTCCGCATCTCCGGCGGCGGCAAGTTCAGCGCCTATCATCATCGCTTCATGTTCGGCTCGGTTGCCGCCTCTCTCGCCGAGACCTTCGGCACCAAGGGCTCGCCGATCTCGCTGTCGACGGCCTGCGCGTCCGGAGCCACCTCGATCCAGCTCGGCGTCGAGGCGATCCGCCGCGGCGAGACCGATGCGGCGCTGTGCGTCGCGACCGACGGCACCGTCAACCCGGAAGCGCTGGTGCGCTTCTCGCTGCTGTCGGCGCTGTCGACCCAGAACGACCCGCCGCAGGCGGCCTCCCGTCCCTTCTCCAAGAACCGCGACGGTTTTGTCATGGCCGAAGGCGCCGGCGCGCTCGTGCTTGAAAGCTATGAAGCCGCCACCGCGCGCGGCGCAAAGATTCTCGGCGTGATTGCCGGCTGCGGCGAGCTCACGGATTCCTTCCATCGCACCCGCTCCTCGCCCGACGGCAAGCCGATCATCGGCTGCATGAACAAGACGCTGGCCGACGCCGGCATGGCGCCGGACCAGATCGACCACATCAACGCGCACGGCACCGCGACGCCCGAGAACGACAAGATGGAGTTCAACACGACGTCGGCGGTGTTCGGCGAGCTCGCGCAGAAGATTCCGGTCACCTCCAACAAGTCGATGGTCGGCCACACCATCTCGGCCGCCGGCGCGGTCGAGGCGATCTTCTCGCTGCTCACGCTCGAGCATCAGCGCATTCCGCCGACGATCAACTACGACAATCCGGATCCCACGATCCTGTTCAACGTCGTCGGCAACAAGGCGCGCGATGCCCGCGTCACTGCGGTGATGTCGAACTCGTTCGGCTTCGGCGGCCAGAACGCTTCGCTGATCCTGACCCGCGAACCGGCCTGACCGGACGCATGAGGCTGCTTCCTGCGAGCACGAAGGCCCGCGCGCGGGAGGCTGCCAAATCGCTCGGCGGCAGCCTGATCGGCGCCGCGACCGTCGCGATGCTGCGCACCACGCGCTATTTCGATCCGGCCAAGACCTCGGACTTTTTCGCGCGTGCCGTGAAGCTGATCGGACCGCGCCTGCGCGAGCACCGCATCGGCCGCGCCAACCTCGCCGCCGCCTTCCCCGAGAAGTCACCGGAGGAGATCGAACGGATCCTGATGGGCGTCTGGGACAATCTCGGCCGCGTCGGCGCCGAGTTCGCCCATATCGACCAGGTCTGGAATTACGAGCGCGATGCCCCGGAGAAGAGTCGAATCGAGATTTCCCCGCGCAGCATCGAGCTGTTCGACCAGATCCGCGACGACGGCAAGCCGGCGCTGATCTTCGCCGCGCATCTTGCGAACTGGGAATTGCCGGCGCTCGCCGCGGTCGCGCATGGACTGGACACCGCAATCCTCTATCGCCGCCCGAACATCGCCTCGGCCGATCGCATCATCCAGGAGATGCGCCAGGTCAACATGGGCACGCTGATTCCGGCCGGCCGCGAGGCGCCGCTGCGGCTCGCGCAGGCGCTGAAGGACGGCAAGCACGTCGCCATGCTGATCGACCAGTATCTCACCGCTGGCGTCGAGGTCACGTTCTTCGGCCGCAAGACCCGCGCCAATCCGATGCTGGCGCGCCTCTTGCGCCAGGTCGAATGCCCGATCCACGGCGTGCGCATCATCCGCCTGCCCGACGGCCGCTTCCGCGGCGAGCTCACCGAAGAGATCCAGCCGGTGCGCGATGCCGACGGCAGGATCGACATCCAGGGCACGACGCAGGCGATCACCAGCGTGGTGGAAAGCTGGGTGCGCGAGCATCCCGAGCAGTGGCTGTGGCTGCATAGAAGGTGGCGGTAGACGCTGGCGCTATTTGCTCAGCGGCCGCATTCGGACTCGGCCAGGCTCGATCACAGAAAAATGGCCCGCCCAATCGTCACGGGCCAAGATCAGGTCGGCGAGCACCTTGCCAATCCGCCCGGGTGCCGACGGTGGGATGCGCAACAATACGATACCGCATGCGGTCGGGAGCGACGACGCTTTAGCCAACTCCCCAAAGTCCTTATCAAAGGTGATTTGGATCCGTTGTTCGTGCGACGCCTGCGCCAATACTTCGCGATCGCTGCTACCAGGCGCCGAAGCTCTGATCCAGATGACGTCGTGACCTGATGCACGAAGTGCATCGACGGCGGAGCCAGGAAAATTCTCGTCCGCGAGAAAACGATCTCAAGCTGCGGTCGGGTGAACCCGTTCGCCGCTAAGGGAATCGCGTGCGTAAGCCAGACACGCGAGAATGTCCTCGCGCGAAAGGCCTGGATAGTTGGCCAAAATGTCGGCTTCGCTCCAACCGTCTGCCATCAATCCGATGATGAACTCGACCGCAATGCGGGTCCCACTAATCACGGGCTTGCCAGCAAGGACATCAGGTGCGAGCGAGATGCGAGAATGATCGGTCATTGCTCAAGGCCTAGTTCGTTCAATCTGAAGCAGATAGTACACCAATTCCCGCCGCACAGCGAATTTGGAACCCATCTGCCCTACCGCCCCGTCTTCACCTTCGTCCAAAGACGGTTGATGATCCGCTGGGTCGCCGGCTCGCGCGCCGTGATGACGAACAGTTTTGCGAGCGTCGCCTCGTCCGGATAGATGTTCTTGTCGTTCAGGATCTTCGGGTCGACCAGCTTCTGGCTGGCGAGGTTGCCGTTGGCGTAGGACAAAAAGTCCGAGTTCTTGGCGGCGACGTCGGGGCGGTAGAGATAGTTGATCAGCTCGTAGGCCTCTTTGACGTTCTTCGCATCCGCAGGGATCGCGAGATTGTCGAAGAACATCTGCGCGCCCTCCTTCGGAATGGTGTAGCCGATCTCGACGCCGCTCTTGGCCTCCGCCGCGCGGGCACGGGCCTGCATGATGTCGCCGGACCAGCCGACCACGAAACAGATCTCGCCGGTGGCGAGCGCGCTCAAATATTCGGACGAGTGAAACTTCCGCACCGACGGTCGGACTTTTGCCACGGCGTCGGCAGCTTTCTCGAGGTCGGCCTGCTTGGTCGAGTTCGGATCGAGCCCGAGCCAGCTCAGCGCCGCCGGGAAGATGTCGTCGGCGGAGTCCAGCATGTGCACGCCGCAGTCTTTGAATTTTGCCAGGTTCTCCGGCTTGAAGACGATGTCCCAGCTGTCGATCTTCGCGTCCGCCCCGAGGATCTGCTTCACCTTGGCGACGTTGTAGCCGATGCCCGTCGTGCCCCACATGTAGTTGGCGGCGTAGACGTTGCCGGGATCGTAGGTGGCGAGGCGCTGCGTCACCACCGGCCAAGCATGGCTAAGGTTCGGCAGCTTCGACTTGTCGAACTTCTGGAAGATGTTGGCCTTGATCTGGCGCTGCAGGAAATAGGCGGTGGGCACCACGACGTCATAGCCGGACTTGCCGGCCATCAGGCGCGTCTCCAGCGTCTCGTTGGCGTCGAAGGTGTCGTAGACCACCTTGATGCCGGTCTCCTTGGTGAAGGCCTCCAGGACGTCAGGCGCCATGTAGTTGGACCAGTTGTAGAAGTTGACGACCCGCTCCTCGGCCCCCGCGGGAGCGGAGAGCAACGTCAGTGCCGCGGCGATCGCGAAACCAATCCCGGAGCGGCCGACGTTCGTCATCTCGATCTACCTCTTGCGTCCACGCACCGCGTCCGACAGCCGCTCCAGCGCGGTGTCCAGCGTCTCGTCCTTCTTGGCAAAGCAGAAGCGTACCACCGAGGTCACCGGGTCCTGCTCGTAGAACGCCGAGACCGGAATGGCGGCCACCTTGTAGTCCTTCACGATGCGCCAGCAGAACTCGGTGTCGCTTTCGTTGAGCCCGAGCGGCGACAGGTCGACGGTGAGGAAGTAGGTACCTTGCGACTTCAGCACGGGGAAGCCGAGGCTCTCCAGGCCCTTGGTCAGGCGGTCCCTGCTCCGCGTCAAATCCTTGCGCATCGACAGGAAGTAGTCGTCGGACTTGCCGAGGCCGTAGGCCACCGCGGCCTGCAGGTTCGGCGCGGTGGTGAAGGTCAGGAACTGGTGCACCTTGGCGGCAACGCGCAAGAGCTGTGGCGCGGCGCAGACGAAGCCGATCTTCCAGCCCGTCAGCGAGAAAATCTTGCCGGCCGAGCCGACCTTGATGGTGCGCTCGCGCATGCCGGGGATGGTGATCAGCGGGATGTGCTTGTGCTCGTCGAAGGTGACGTGCTCCCAGACCTCGTCGCAGATCGCGATGACGTCGAACTCCTGGCAGTAGCGTGCCAGCAGCTCGAGGTCCTCGCGCGGATAGACCACCGCCGAAGGATTCAAGGGATTGTTGAACAGCACCGCCTTGGTCTTTGAATTGAACACGCTTTTCAGCATGTCCTCATTCAGCCGCCAGTGCGGCGGCTCCAGCCGAACCAGGCGCGGAATGCCGCCGGCCTGGCGGATGATCGGCAGATAGGAATCATAGACCGGCTGGAAGCAGACCACCTCGTCGCCGGGCCTGACCACCGCGAGGATCGCCGAGGTCAGCGCCTCGGTGCCGCCTGATGTGACCATCACCTCGCTCATCGGGTCGAGCTTGAGGCCGTGCCAGTGGCCGTAATGGGTCGCGATCGCCTGGCGCAGCTCCGGCAGGCCCATCATCGACGGGTACTGGTTGTAGCCGTTCAGCGAGGCCTCGGCCGCGGCGCGGCGGATATCCTCGGGGCCGGGATCGTCAGGAAATCCCTGGCCGAGATTGATGGCATTGTTGTCGCGCGCGGCCTGCGACATCGCCTCGAAGATGGTGACGGGAAGGTCGGCGAAGACCTTGTTCAGCGAAGAGCTCTTGGTCGTCATTGCGCGGTTAGCCACCGACCTTGCTGGGAAGCCCCGCCGCCTTCCAGCCCAGCATGCCGCCGGCCAGATGCTTGTCGTAAGGCAGGCCCGCCGCCTGTGCCGCCAGCGAGGCCGTCACCGAACGCTTGCCTGAGCGGCAGGCGAACACGACCTCCTTGCCTTGGGGATCGGGGATCGCCTTGGGATCGAAGGTCGAGAGCGGAACCACGACGCCGTAAGGATAGGCCTCGGCCTCGACCTCGTTCGGCTCACGGACGTCGACCAGGAGATAGCGCCCTTCCGCGACACCCTTGGCGACCTCGTCCGGGGTCAGATCCTGCACTTGATTTGCCACATCATCCTCCAACGTCGCGGGCCGCATGCCGGGGCGATCCCGGCCGGCGGCAACCTCGCCTCTCGGGAGACGAAAATCAAGCGCCACAAAGGCTTGGGCCGCGCGGCGCAAGTTAAAGCTAAATCGCAGCGACTTGAAGTCCGGCTTTCGGGGCTCACACTCGATGTCATCCCCCGCGAAGGCGGGGGATCCAGTACGCCGCGGCGGATGCGGCGAGAGCGAACTCTTCAACGCCGGCCTCTGGAATACTGGATCGCCCGGTCAAGCCGGGCGACGACAGTGTTGAGCTAGATCGTCACCTGTGTTCCGACTTCGACCACGCGGCCGGAAGGGATCTGGAAATAGTCGGTGGCGTCGTTGGCGGAGCGGCTGAGCGAGATGAACAGCCGGTCCTGCCAGCGCGGCATGCCGGAATGGGCGGCCGGCTTGAGCGCCCTGCGCGACAGGAAGAACGAGGTCGACATGATGTCGAACTGCCAGCCGAGCTTGCGGGCGATCGCCAGCGCCTTCGGCACGTTCGGGGATTCCATGAAGCCGAACTTCAGCGTCACCTTGGAGAAGGTCGGTGAGATCTGCTCCAGCTTCACCCGCTCCGCCGGATCGATCCGCGGGGTCTGCGCGGTCTCGATGGTGAGAATGACGTTCTTCTCGTGCAGCACCTTGTAGTGTTTCAGACTATGCATCAGCGCGGTCGGCGCGCTGAGCGGATCCGAGGTCAGGAACACCGCGGTGCCAGGCACGCGCTGCGGCGGCCGCTTCTCCAGCATCGCCACGAGATCGGCGAGCGGGAACTCGAGCTTGCGCGATTTCTCGAACAAAAGCCGGCTGCCGCGCCGCCATGTGTACATCAGGATGATCATGACCGCACCGAGGGCCAGCGGCACCCAGCCGCCCTCGAACACCTTCAACAGGTTCGCGGTCAGGAAGGTCAGGTCGAGAAACAGGAACGGCGCAATCAGCGCGCCGGCGGCGAGCCCAGACCAGCGCCAGCCCTTCCAGACCACGACGAAGCCCATCATGGCCGTGACCACCATGGTCCCGGTGACGGAGATGCCGTAGGCGGACGCCAGCGCACTGGACGAGCGGAACAGCAGCACCAGCAGCACCACCGCGACCAGCAGCAGCTGGTTGATGCGCGGAATGAAGATCTGGCCGGAATGGGCTTCCGACGTATGGCGATTTCGAATCGCGGCAGCAGCCCGAGCTGGATCGCCTGGCGCGTCAGCGAATAGGCCCCGGTGATGACGGCCTGGCTCGCGATGACGGTCGCCATGGTCGCCAGCACGACCATGCAGCCGCGGAAGAAGCCTTGCGGGAACAGCTGGAAGAACGGGCTCACGATCGCGCCGGGATCCCCGAGCACCAGCGCACCCTGCCCCAGATAATTCAGCGCCAGCGAGGGCAGCACGATGAACAGCCAGGCGGTCTGGATCGGCCGCTTGCCGAAATGGCCGAGATCGGCATAGAGCGCCTCGGCGCCGGTCACGGCCAGGAACACCGCGCCCAGCGTCACGAAGCCGATGATGCCATGGTGCAGCATGAAGTTCACGGCGTAGAGCGGGTTCAGCGCGTACAGCACCTGCGGCTGCTGGATGATCGGATGGATCGCTGCGGCCGCGAGGACTGCGAACCAGACGCACATGATCGGGCCGAAAAAGGCGGCAACGCGCGCCGTGCCGCGGGACTGCACGGCGAATAGGCAGACCAGAATCACCACCGTCAGCGGAACGATGTAGGGCTCGAACCTCAGCGTGACGTCCTTCATGCCCTCGATCGCCGACAGCACCGAGAGCGCCGGCGTGATCACGGCATCGCCGTAGAACAAAGCTCCGGAAATGACGCCGAGCAGCACGATGGTCGCCCCACCGGTGCCAACCGCCCGCTGGGCCAGCGCCATCAGCGCCAGCGTGCCGCCCTCGCCATTATTGTCGGCGCGCAGCAGGATCACGACGTATTTGAGCGTCACCACCACGATGAGGGCCCACAGGATCAGGGACACCACGCCGAGCACGGCTGCCGGCGTCGGCAACCCCTCCGCGCCCGAGGCGGCCATCACGGCCTCGCGGAACGCGTAGAGCGGGCTGGTGCCGATATCGCCGTAGACAACGCCGATACTGCCGAGCGTCAGCGCGCCGAAACGGGCGGTGGTGTGGGCATCGCCATGCCCATTAGCCGCCACCGTTTCCGGGGCGGGAACTGCTATGTCGCTTGTCATGGGAGAGCCCAGTGGCCTCTAGAATGCTTCACTGCACAATGGCGGAAGAGCGCGCGGCTTATAGTCCTGCGCCACCGGCATAGCCTAGCCCGATTCTGGGCCATGGCCATGCAGATATGCATGGCTGCACCCGTTGCATTCTAGATGGTGACCTGAGTTCCGACTTCCACCACCCGGCCGGTGGGGATCTGGAAGTAGTCGGTGGCATCGTTGGCCGACCGACTCAGCGCGATGAACAGATGATCCTGCCAGAGCGGCATGCCCGACTGCGCCGAGGCCTTCAGCGATCGTCGCGACACGAAGAACGACGTCGACATGATGTCGAACTGCCAGCCCTGCTTGCGCGCGATCGCGAGCGCCTTGGGCACGTTCGGCTGCTCCATGAAGCCGAAGCGCAGGCGGACCTTGGAGAACTTGTCGCTGATCTTCTCCATCCTGAACCGCTCCGACAGATCGACCCGGGGCGTCTGCGCGGTCTCGATGGTCAGGATCACGTTGTGTTCGTGCAGCACCTTGTTGTGCTTGAGATTGTGCAGGAGCGCGGTCGGCACGAACGAGGGATCGCTGGTCAGGAACACCGCGGTGCCCTTGACGATGTGTGGCGGCCGCTTCTCCAGGCTGCGGATCAGATCGTCCAGCGGCACCTCGATCCGCCGCGTCTTCTGGACCAGGATTCCGGAGCCCTTGCGCCAGGTCCAGATCGTCCCCGCCATGACGATGCCGAACAGCAGCGGCACCCAGGCGCCTTCGAGCAGCTTGAGCAGATTGGCGCTGAAGAAGCTCAAATCGACGACGACGAAGGGGATGATCACCGCCGCAGCCGCCGCCGCACGCCAGTTCCACAGCTTCCAGATCACGACGAAGCCCATGATGCCGTCGGCCACCATGGTGGTTGAAACCGCAATGCCGTAGGCCGAGGCCAGATTGCTGGGGGTGTGGAACAGCAGCACCAGCAGCATCACGCCGATCAGCAGCAGCCGGTTCACGCGCGGCAGATAGATCTGGCCGGCATGGGATTCGGAGGTGTAGCGCACCTCGAAACGCGGCAGGAGGCCGAGCTGCACGGCCTGATAGACCAGCGAATAGGCGCCCGTGATTACCGCCTGGCTCGCGATCACGGTGGCGGCCGTCGCGAGCCCGACCAGCGGCAGCACCAGCTTGTCGGGCACCATGCGATAGAAGGAATGCTGGATCGCGCTGGGATCGGACAGCACCAGCGCACCCTGCCCGAAATAGTTGATCAGGAGCGCGGGCAGCACGAAGAACATCCAGGCCGACTGGATCGGCTTGCGGCCGAAATGGCCGAGATCGGCGTAGAGCGCCTCGCCCCCCGTCACCGCCAGGAACACGGCACCGAGGGTCACGAGGCCGATCGTGCCGTGCGACAGCACGAACTGCACCGCGTAATAGGGATTGATGGCCGCCAGCACCGAGGGGTCGTCGGCGATATGGACCGCCCCCATGACCGCGATGACGGTGAACCAGATCACCATCACCGGCCCGAAGGCCGAGGCGACCAGCGCGGTCCCCTTGCTCTGGACCGCAAACAGCAGCACCAGAATGAGGACGGTGACCGGCACGACATAGTGCTCGAGCGCGGGGGTTGCGAGCTTCAGACCTTCCACCGCCGAGAGCACCGAGATCGCCGGCGTGATCATGGAATCGCCGATGAACATCGAGGCGCCGATCACGCCGAGCGCAAGCAGAACCCAGCTTCGCCGCCCGAGCGCGCGCTGGCCGAGTGCCATCAGCGACAGCGTGCCGCCCTCCCCGTTATTGTCGGCGCGCAGCAGCAAGAGGACGTATTTGGCGGTGACGACGATCAGAAGCGCCCACAGAATCAACGATAGGACGCCCAGTACGATGACGCGCGAGACCGGCTCGCCATGGGCCGCGGCCTTGACCGCCTCGTGGAATGCGTAGAGCGGCGAAGTGCCGATATCGCCGAAGACGACGCCGATGCTCCCGAGCGTAAGGGACCAAAAGCCCGACTTGACCGGCCCTTCGTGGGTCTCAGTCGATGTGATGCTCGCCGTCATGAGGATGGAAAACGCTTCGTCCCTGATTTTGATCCGGCGCCTTTTGACGCTTCCGCCGCGCCTGTCAATCGCCCATCACCTTAGCAGGCGCAGGGACAGAAGCTGTGACGCGGCTGCAACGTTCATCGCCAGCGCGACGACATGCCTCAGGTAAGATGGTAGCGCAAGAGGGTTACGGCTTCAGATTCGGCGGCAGCGGCGGATCTTCGCGCATCAGGGTGATGGTCACCCGCCGGTTCGCGGCGAGCGAGGGATCGTCCGGAAACAGCGGCTGGGTATCGGCCTTGCCGGAGACGGCGAAGATGTGCGACGGCGGCAGGCCCTGGCGTTCGAGGATCTGACGCACCGCATTGGCACGGTCGGCCGACAGATCGAAGGCGCCGTAGTCGCTGCGGGTCGGCACGAACCCCGCCGCGGTGTGGCCGGCGATGGAAACGCGCAGCGGCGTCGCCTTGAGCGGGACCGCGAGCTTCTCGATCAGGCGGCGGGTGCGGTCGTAGGGCACCTTGGAGCCGTCGGCGAACATCGAGCGGCCGTCCTGGTCGACGATCTCCAGGTTGAGGCCCTGCTTGGTCTCCTCGAACATGATGTGCTTGGACATCTCGGTCAGCTCCGGCATGTCCTGCAGCGCCTGGCGCAGCGAGGCTGCCGCGAGCGCGAAATTGCGATCAACCTTGATCTTCGCGCCGGACGTCTTGTCGCGGTCTTCCTGGTCCGGCGTCGGCGTATTGGAGGCGTCCTCGGGCTGGATGTGATCGACGTTCTTCAGCCGCGGACGGGTCGGCAGGCCGTCGGACTCGACGATACCGGCGTAGCGCGCCTCGCTCTGCACGCCGAAGGCGTCGCGCATCGAGCCGGCGACGATCTTCAGCTTGTTGGCGTCCTGCGTCGAGAACGCGACGAGCATCACGAAGAAGCTCATCATCAGGCCCATCAGATCGGCGAAGGTCACGAACCAGCCGTGACCGCCTCCATGCGCATCGCCGCGTTTCTTCTTGGCCATGTCTCAAATCCCGGCGGGCGGCTTACGCCGGCACCGGCTCGCCATCGGCGTGACGATGCTTCTCCGGCAGATAGGCCAGCAGCATTTCGCGCACGAGCGTCGGGCTCTTGGAGTCGCGGATCATCAGGATGCCGTCGATGATCAGAGTGCGGTTGGTCTCCTCGTCCAGCAGCTTGCCGTGCAGCTTGTCGGCGATCGGCAGGCAGAACAGGTTCGCGACCAGCGCGCCGTAAAGGGTGGCGAGCAGCGCGGTCGCCATGAACGGGCCGAGCTTGGAAGGATCGGTCATGTTGGCGAACATCTGCACCATGCCGATCAAGGTGCCGATCATGCCGAACGCCGGAGCGCAATCGCCGATGGCGCGGTAGATCTTGCTGCCCTCGTCGAGATGCATGAGGAAGTTGTCGCGGTCGCGCTCGAGATTGTCGCGGATGAAGTCGAGGTCGTAGCCGTCGGCGACGTAGCGGATGCCCTTGGCGAGGAAGGGCTCGTCGGTCTCGACCTTTTCCAGTCCGACCGGGCCCTGCTTGCGGGCGATCTCGGCGATGCGGGCGAGCTCGTCGACGAGGTCGTGCGCCGACAGCCGGCTCATGGTGAAGGCGAACTTGGCGCCGAGCGGAAGGCCGTGCAGGAGCGCCGAAAGCGGAAACCGGATCATGGTGGCGGAGATCGAGCCGCCGAAGATGATGATCATCGCATGTTCGGAGATGAACATGTGAAGATCGCCGCCCATGAAGATCATCGCCACGATGACGATGGTGCCCGCAATGAGCCCGACGCTCGTCATGATATCCATGGGAAACTCCGACGCGTACGCAACAACGGCCGTCCTGGCCGCTGGCGCGGCCCAACCCCGAACCGCATCGGAAACCCTAGAGCGCCGCCCTTAAAGCCGCGTAAAGGTTAAGTCTGGACCGCGTGCCGCCCGCCGCCGCAATTGCCGTCCAGCGATAGGAATTTCAACATTTCGCTAACCATAAGGAGCCGCGCCACGACGTCACATCGGCTGCGGCCCTCCGCCACATCGTGGTCGGGGATCAGCTGGTGTTTGCTGGCGTTGCGACATGGCCGATCGTGGAGCCATCGCAATGTTGACGCTGTTCAGTCTTCTCACGGCGCTGCCCGCGGCGCTGGCGTTCCACCTGCTCGAGCCGGAGCTCGTGCTTCCGGCGTTCAGCGTGCTGCTCTTCGTCGAGGCCGCCTTCGCCGTGATCGCAGCACGGTTGATGCACAGCCCCGACAGCGCAGACGACCTAACAATGTGGGATTTTGCCGGCGGCTTCACCCTGATCGGATGCGCCGCCGCCGTGCTCGGCGAGCCCGATCAGGCCGCCTTGTTTCTGACCGAGCAAGGCGATCTACGGCCGGATTCGCGGCCGTAGATCGCCCCATTGGCCGTCAATGGATCTCCGCCGAGCGCTTCAGCGCCGCCTTCAGCTTCTCGAGCGAGAAATCCGGACTGCGGGCGATCTCCAGGATCGGCGTCTCGCGGCGGCCGCAGAGCTCGGCGGCCTCCGGCAGCTTTGCGGCAACGTCGAGCGGGATCACGATGGCGCCATGGCGGTCGGCGTGGATGAGATCGTCCGACTTCACGGTCATGCCGGCGACGCGCACCTCGCCGCCGAAGCTTTCCGCGTGCACCCAGGCGTGCGACGGGCCGATCGAGCCAGCCAGCGCCTGGAAGCCGGGCGCCCATTGCGGGATGTCGCGGATCGAGCCGTCGGTGATCACGCCGAGGCAGCCGAGCGCCTTGTGGACGTTGCTCTGCACCTCGCCCCAGAACGCGCCATAGCCGACGTCGGGTCCGTCGATGTCCTGGATCACCGAGATGCGCGGGCCATGGCCGGTGCCGACATATTCGTAATATTCGATGCGGCGCCTGGACTGCTCCTCGGCCGGAAGCGATGATTTCAGCACCGAGCGGATCGCCACCGTGCGGGCATAGCCGACGATCGGCGGCAGGTCGGGGAACGGGCAGACCAGTTGCTTGGTGGTGTAGCCGATCAGCCGCCGCTCGGGCGCCACGATCTCCATGGCATTGCAGATCGTCGGCGTGTCGTAGCGGCCCAGCGCTTCGAGGACGGAAGCGGGCAGCGGCCCGGTCGCGGAATTGGTCACGGCGTTCTCTCCCAGATTGGCGGCGGTTGATAGCGCGATGCCGCCGGCACAAGGGGCGATATAGCCGAGATCGGGCCTCGACCCAACTCAGGCAGGCCTCATGGCAGATATCCGCGTGCGGCCGTTAGAGCATGATCCGGAAAAGTGTGTAGCGGTTTTCCGAAAAGATCATGCTCAAACAACAACCTAAAGCGCGAGGAATCCCATCGCGCTTTAGTGCAGCCGCCCGGGCCTGTCGTCCTGGGGCGGCTCCGACAAATTCGCCAGCGTCGGTGCCGACGGCGGTGACGGGACCTCGCCTCCCGCCGGCGCGGTGGCTTCCACCGCGCGCGCCTGGTCGCGATAGGATTTGTAGCCGAGCGGCAGCGCGAGAAGGTACAGCACCGTGCCGATCGACAGCACGTGCCAGGGATAGGCGATCAGGAGCGCGATGAAGACGATTACGGCGACGAAGGCCGGCAGCACCAGCTCCGGCGGCACGCGCATGCGCTTGGTCTTGCCGGAGAACACCGGCAGGCGCGACACCATCAGGAACGCGATCAGAAGCGTGTAGGCCGCGGTCACCGCCGCAGGCGTGCGGCCGAGATCGAGGAATGCGACATAGATCGGCAGCAGCACGGTGATCGCGCCGGCGGGCGCCGGCACGCCGGTGAAGAAATTGGCGGCGAAGGCCGGCTTGTTCGGATCGTCCATGGTGGCGTTGAAGCGGGCGAGCCGCAGGCCGCCGGAGATCGCGAACACCATGGCGGCGATCCAGCCGGCATTGCCGAGCTCGTGCAGCTGCCAGAAATACAGCATCAGGCCGGGCGCCACGCCGAAATTGACGAAGTCGGCGAGGCTGTCGAGCTCGGCGCCGAACTTGGACTGCCCCTTGATCATGCGCGCGATGCGGCCGTCGATGCCGTCGAGCGCGGCCGCGAACACGATGGCGTAGACGGCGAGCGACATCCGCCCTTCGATCGACAGGCGGATCGAGGTCAGGCCGGCGCAGATCGCCAGCAGCGTGATGACGTTGGGCACCAGCATCCGCACCGGAATGGGGCGGAACCGCCGGCGGCGGACGTCGGGATCCCTAGAGTCGTAAGGCGTCATGGCTCGTCCTTATCTCGAGGCGAGATATAGCAAGCCAAGCCGCCCTCCGCCATTGCGGCGGAAGGCCTGCAAGCACCGACTATTGGTTAATTGGCGCGGAACGCGCGGCCCGGGTCGTCGCCGGCAAGGTCGGCCAGGATCGTCTCTCCGGCGATCGCGGTCTGCCCTTCCGAGACCAGCGCCTTGGTGCCCACGGGCAGGTAGACATCGAGGCGGGAGCCGAAGCGGATCAGGCCGAAGCGCTCGCCGGCGCCGATCGCCTGCCCCTCCCTGACGAAGCAGACGATGCGCTTGGCGACGAGGCCGGCGATCTGGACCACCCCGATCCGGGACGTCGGCGTCGTGATCACCAGCGAGTTGCGCTCGTTGTCCTCGCTCGCCTTGTCGAGCTCGGCGTTGATGAAGAGGCCGGGCCGATAGGCGATGCGGTCCACCCTGCCCGCCACTGGCGCCCGGTTCACATGGCAATTGAACACGCTCATGAAGATCGAGACGCGCGGCAGCGGCCGGTCGCCGAGCCCGAGCTCGGCCGGGGGCAGTGCCATGGTGATCATCGAGACGCGCCCGTCGGCCGGCGACACCACGAGACCCTCGCGCACCGGCGTCACACGGACGGGATCGCGGAAGAACAGCGCGCACCACACGGTCAGGACCGTGCCGATCCACCCCAGCGGCGACCACAGCCAGAACAGGATCAGGCTCGCCACCGCAAAGCCGCCGATGAAGGGATAGCCCTCCTTGTGGATCGGCGGGATCTGACGCTGGATCGAATCGAGAATGGACATCGCTATCTGCCGTTCGGGGTTGATGGCACGGGTCGTTGCGCGGGCTTGTTTAGGCCAGACTTGGGACCGGAGACAAGGTCACTCCGCCGCAGCGGGCGTCGTCAGGATGTCGTCGACCGGCGGCGGCTCCCGGTTGGGCGCGGCATTGGTGTCGGCCATCTTGGCCAGTTTCTCGCGGGCCGCCTCGGCCTCGCGCTGCCTGTTCCACATGCTGGCATAGAGCCCGCCCTGCGCGAGCAGGCTCGCGTGAGTGCCGCGCTCGGCGATGCGTCCCTGGTCCAGCACGATGATTTCGTCGGCGCCGACGATGGTGGAAAGCCGATGCGCGATCACCAGCGAGGTGCGGTTCTTGGCCACGCGGTCGAGCGCCCCCTGGATCTCGTGCTCGGTGTGGGTGTCGAGCGCCGAGGTCGCCTCGTCCAGCACCAGGATCGGCGGCGCCTTGAGCACCGTGCGTGCGATCGCCACGCGCTGCTTCTCGCCGCCCGACAATTTCAGGCCGCGCTCGCCGACCTGGGTCTCGTAGCCCTTCGGCGCCATGCGGATGAAGTGGTCGATCTGCGCCAGCCGGGCGGCCTCCTCGACTTCGGCATCGCCGGCGTCCCAGCGGCCATAGCGGATGTTGTAGCGGATGGTATCGTTGAACAGCACCGTGTCCTGCGGCACCATGCCGATCGATGCGCGCAAGCTGGCCTGCGTGACCTCGCGGATGTCCTGGCCGTCGATTAGGATCCTCCCGCCGGAAATGTCATAGAGGCGAAACAGCAGCCGCGAGATGGTCGACTTGCCGGCGCCGGAGGGGCCGACGATGGCAACGGTCTTGCCGGCCGGCACCTCGAAGCTGATGCCCCTCAGGATCGGGCGCGTCGGCTCATAGGCAAAGCGCACGTCCTCGAAGCGCACCGTGCCGGCGGAGATGACCAGCGGCTTCGCGCCAGGCGCATCCTTGATCTCGGCCTCGCGGCCCAGCACGCCGAACATCTTCTCGATGTCGATGATCGCCTGCTTGATCTCGCGATAGACCATGCCCATGAAGTTCAGCGGCTGGTAGAGCTGGATCATCATGGCATTGACCAGCACGAAATCGCCGACCGTGTTGGTGCCGTTGCGCACGCCGATCGCGCACATCAGCATGGTTGCGGTCAGGCCAAGCGTGAAGATCACGGCTTGTCCGGTATTGAGCACGGCGAGAGACGTATAGGTGCGGACGCTCGCCTCCTCGTAGCGTTCGACCGATTTGTCGTAGCGCTGCGCCTCGCGCGCTTCGGCGCCGAAATACTTCACCGTCTCGTAGTTGAGCAGCGAGTCGATCGCCTTGGTATTCGCCTCGGTGTCGGAATCGTTCATCTTGCGGCGGATGCCGATCCGCCACTCGGTCGCGATATAGGTGTAGTACATGTAGAGCGTGACCGTGATCAGGGTCGCGACCACGTAACGCCAGTCGAATTGCCAGAGCAGCACCGCCAGCAGCAGCGAGACCTCGACGATGGTCGGGATCAGCTGCAGGATCACCATGCGCACGATGACCTCGATGCCCTCGCGGCCGCGCTCGAGCACGCGCGTCAAACCGCCGGTCTTGCGCTCGAGGTGGAAGCGCAGCGACAGCTCGTGCATGTGGATGAAGGTGAGGGTCGCGAGCTTGCGCACCGCATGCATGGCGACGCGGGCGAAGATGCCGTCGCGCCATTGCGTCAGCACCGCCATCAGGATGCGCATCACCCCGTAGCTCGCGGTCAGCAGGAAAGGCGAGGCGATCACCCAGAGATGCCAATTGTCGGGCGCGACCGGCGCGGTGTTGGCGCCCGTCAGCGCATCCGTCGCCCATTTGAAGCTGAACGGCACCGCGAGCGTGATCAGCTTGGCGGCGAGCAGCAGCACCAGCGACCAGACCACCCGCATCTTCAGGTCGAAGCGGTCGCCCGGCCAGATATAGGGCCACAGATGCGCGAGCGTGCCCATCAGCGTGGCCCCAGCCTGCGGTCCTGCCGCGGCAGGATCAGGAACGTCGGCGCCGTCGAACGATTGAGGTTGGTCCATCAAGAAACCTGAAAGCCCGCCGGATGCGGGCGCAACTGCGATTAACGATTTTCGCCCGTCATATAGAGCCTTCCCGATGCCCGCGCACCCCGCCAGATGGCGAATCCTGGATCGTTTGTCGCGATTTACCGGTAAATTCCCGGAAGCACCGAATCACCGTTTGGGCTTGACGCCACTTCGCTGCAATGCATCATGGCACCAATGAGCACGATCAAAACCGTCTGTGTCTATTGCGGCTCCGGCCCTGGAACAAATCCCAACTTCATCGCAGCGGCGAAGGCGCTAGGCAGAGCGCTGGCGGAAAGCAAGATCCGCCTCGTTTATGGCGGCGGCTCGCTCGGCCTGATGGGGGCGGTCGCAACCTCCGTGCTCGATCACGGCGGCATGGTCACCGGCATCATCCCCGACTTCCTGCGGATGCGCGAGAACGCCCTGACGCGCGTGCAGGAGATGGTCGTCACGCCCGACATGCACGAGCGCAAGCGGCTGATGTTCGAGCGCTCCGACGCCTTCGTGGCCCTGCCCGGCGGGCTCGGCACGCTCGAGGAGCTGGTGGAGCAGCTGACCTGGCAGCAACTCGGCCGTCACGCCAAGCCCGTGCTGCTCGCCAACATCGATAATTTCTGGGAGCCGCTGTTCTCGCTGGTGTACCACATGCGCCAGACCGAGTTCATCCGCGCCGGCCTTTCGGTCGACATCCTCAAGGCGGACAAGGTCGAGGAGATCATCCCGCGGCTGCGCTCTGCAGCTGCGCAGATTCCCGACAGCCAGCGCGATCTCGCGCCGGAAGTGGCGCGTAAGTTGTAACGCCTACTCTGCCGGGAACGTCACCGCCTCGATCCGGTTGCCGTCGGGATCGGTGACGAAGGCGGCGTAATAGCGCACACGATCGTGCGGGCGGATGCCCGGTGCGCCGTCGGAGGCGCCGCCAGCGGACAGCGCCGCTGCGTGAAACGCATCGACCTCGGCCGTGGTTTTCGCCCGCAGGCAGATATGCACGCCGCTCTCCGGCGCGACAGGCGGCATGCCCTCGCGCAGATTGATCCAGAACTCCGGATAGGTCTTGCCGAACCCGACCGTCCGCGGCCGCGTGACGAGGCGCGTGAGGCCGAGTGCGGCGAGCGTCGCCTCGTAGAATTTCGCGGCGCGATCGAGATCGCTGACGCCGACGGAGATGTGATCGATCATTGGTCGCGCTCCCCTCTCTCCTCGTCATTGCGAGCGACTTGTCCGCCATAGCTCGAAGAGCGACGGCGGAAGCGAAGCAATCCAGAATCTTTCCGCGGAGGCAGTCTGGATTGCTTCGTCGCTTCGCTCCTCGCAATGACGGTGTTTGTGGTCGCGCCCGTCTAAGCCGGCGCCCCCGACTTCACCAGCTTGTAGATCACCGAATCCATCAACGCCTGGAACGAGGCGTCGATGATGTTCGGGGACACGCCGACCGTGGTCCAGCGATCGCCGTTCTCGTCCTCGCTCTCGATCAGCACGCGCGTGACCGCGCCGGTGCCGCCATTGAGGATACGGACGCGATAGTCGATCAGCGTCAGGCCCTCGATGAATTTCTGGTACTTGCCGAGGTCCTTGCGCAGCGCGACGTCGAGCGCGTTGACGGGACCGTTGCCTTCGGCGGCCGAGATCAGATGCTCGCCGGCGACGTCGACCTTGACCACCGCGAGCGCCACCGTGACGCGCTCGCCGAGCGCGTTGTAGCGCTGCTCGACGTTGACGTCGAACTGCTCGACCTCGAAATAATGCGGCACCTTGCCGAGCGTGCGGCGCGCCAGGAGCTCGAACGAGGCGTTGGCGGATTCGTAGGCATAGCCGGCCGCCTCGCGCTCTTTCAGTTCTTCGACGAGACGCGTCAGCTTCGGATCGCTCTTTTCATAAGAGATACCGGCGCGGTCGAGCTCGGCGATGACATTGGAGCGCCCGGCCTGATCGGACACCAGCACCTTGCGGTGATTGCCGACCAGCTCCGGCAAGACATGCTCGTAGGTCTGCGGATCCTTCAGCACGGCGGAGGCATGGATGCCGGTCTTGGTGACGAAGGCGCTCTCGCCGACATAAGCCGCATGCCGGTTCGGCACGCGGTTGAGCATGTCGTCGAGCGTGCGCGACACCTTGACGAGCGTCGCTAGCTTCCCCGTGGTGACGCCGATCTCGAAAGCCTCGGCAAACCCCGCTTTCAGCTTCAGCGTCGGGATCAGCGAGCAGAGATTGGCGTTGCCGCAGCGCTCGCCGAGGCCGTTCAGCGTGCCCTGGATCTGCCGCGCGCCGGCACGCACCGCCGCGAGCGAATTGGCCACCGCCTGCTCGGTGTCGTTATGGGCGTGGATGCCGACGTGATCGCCGGGGATGTGCCTGGTCACGTCTCTGACGATGGCTTCGACCTCATCGGGCATGGTGCCGCCATTGGTGTCGCACAGCACCACCCAGCGCGCGCCGGCCTCATAGGCGGCCTTGGCGCAGGCAAGCGCGAAGGCCGCGTCTTCCTTGTAGCCGTCGAAGAAATGCTCGCAATCGAGCATCACCTCGCGGCCGGCCGCCTTTGCCGCCGCGACGCTGTCGCGGATCGAGGCGAGGTTCTCTTCCTTCGTGGTCTCCAACGCGACGCGCACCTGATAGGCCGACGACTTCGCCACGAAGCAGATTGCATCCGCCTTCGCTTCCAAAAGGCCTGCGACGCCCGGATCGTTGGACACCGACCGCCCTGCCCGGCGCGTCATGCCGAACGCGGTGAAGCGCGCATGATTGAGCTTGGGTTTGGTCGCGAAGAATTCGCTGTCGAGCGGATTGGCGCCGGGATAGCCGCCCTCGACATAATCGATGCCGAGATCGTCGAGCATCGCCGCGATGACCTGCTTGTCGGCCAGCGTGAAGTCGACGCCGTTGGTCTGCGCCCCATCGCGCAGCGTGGTGTCGAACAGATAGAGACGCTCCTTGCTCATTGCCCCGCTCCGAGCGTCTTTTTCATGGTGGTGTTGGCGAGCCACTCGTCATTCACAGTGACGCTGTTGCGCTGCTGGGCGGTGTAGCCGCGCTTGGCGAAGAAGCCCTCCGCGGTGTCGCTGGCGTCGACCGAGAGACTCTTGGCGCCGCGGCCGCCGGCGAGCTTCTCCAGCGCGTCGACCAGCATGGTCGCGATGCCCTGCCCGGCCACGGCCGGATGCACATAGAGCATGCGGATATGATCGTTGCCGCGCAGTGAGGCGAAGCCGACGGGCGAGCCTTCCAGCGTTGCGATCAGCGTCAGGTCGGACGCGAGCCGCTTGCCAAACTCCTCGTCCTCGGCCGCCGCCATCCAGGCTTCCTGCTGCGCCTCGCTATAGTCGTCGCCGGTCAATTCCTCGATGCTGGCGGCGAAGATCGCGGCGAGGATCGGCACATCCGCCGGGAGGAAAGGCCTCAATGCGGGCTTTGGCAAAGTCTGTCCCATCGTCCTCACCACATCCCATAGAGCTTGAGCGCGATCGCCACCGCGCCGGCGAGCAGCGCGATCTTCAGCGCGATGTAATAGAGCCAGTGCCGCGGAAACGGCGTGTCGGGCCGCTTCATCGCGCGATCTCCCAAGTCGTGCCATCCCTGGAATCCTTGATCGCAACGCCCATCGCGGCGAGCAGATCGCGGATGCGGTCGGACTCCTTGAAATCTTTCCGGCTACGGGCGGCTGTCCGCTCCGCGAGCAGGCGCTCGACCTCCTTGGCATCGACCCCGCTCGCCTGCTGCTTGCGTCCTTCCCACTGCGCCGCACTCTCGGACAGGAATCCGAGCAGCCGCAACGAGCCCGCAAGACCGGCGATGTCGTTGCCGCGCAGGCCGTGCAGCGCCGCGATCGCCTGCGGCGTGTTGAGGTCGTCGAGCAGTGGTTCGACCACCGATGCAGCCGGCTCGCCGGGCGCGACGTCGGCCGCCGCGACACGATACCAGTCGTCGAGCGTCCTGGCGCTCTCCTCCAGCGACTTCATGGTCCAGTCGATCGGCGAGTGATAGTGCGTCTTGAGCATGTTGAGGCGCAGCACCTCGCCCGGCCAATCCCCAAGCAGCTCGTGGATGGTGATGAAGTTGCCGAGGCTCTTCGACATCTTCTCACTCTCGACCTGCAGGAAGCCGTTGTGCATCCAATAGTTCGCCATGCGCTCGCGGTGGAACGCGCAGCAGGTCTGCGCGACCTCGTTCTCGTGATGGGGAAACACGAGATCAATGCCGCCGCCGTGGATGTCGAAGTGCTCGCCGAGATGCTTCCAGGCCATCGCCGAGCACTCGATGTGCCAGCCCGGACGCCCCTCCACCCTGATGCCGGATGGCGACGGCCAGGACGGCTCGCCCGGCTTGGACGGCTTCCACAGCACGAAGTCGGTCGCATCCCGCTTGTAGGGCGCAACATCGACCCGCGCGCCCGCGATCATCTCGTCGAGCGAGCGCTTCGACAACGCGCCATAGCGCGGCAGCGCGGAATTGGCCGCATTCATCGCCTGCGGCGAGAACAGCACGTGGTCCTCGGCGACATAGGCAAAGCCTCCGGCGACCAGCCGCTCGATGATCTCGCACATCTCGCCGATATGCTCGGTCGCGCGCGGCTCGACGCTCGGCCGCAGCGCGCCCAGCGCGTCGACGTCGGCGTGAAACTGCTTGCCGGTCTGCTCGGTGACCTTGCGGATCGCCTCGTTCAGCGGCAGGCCGGGAAAATCGCGCGCGGCGCGGTCGTTGATCTTGTCGTCGACGTCGGTGATGTTGCGGACATATTTGACATGCGCCTCGCCATAGAGGTGGCGCAGTAGGCGAAACAGCACGTCGAACACGATCACCGGCCGGGCATTGCCGATGTGGGCGAAGTCGTAGACCGTCGGTCCGCAGACATACATGCGGACGTTGTTCGGATCGAGCGGCACGAAGGTGCGCTTTTCCCGGCTCAACGTATCGTAAAGACGCAATTCCATGACAACCCATCCCTCTCGGCCGGGCGTCCAAGGCTCTCAATGTGTTTGAGAAAAGACGGCTCCAGCCAGCGAATCGCTAGCTCGTAATCTCGCGGCAAATGGCGCAAATGGCGAGGAGACCGTTCATGCGGCCACATATGGGCCACCACGGGCCCCGGCGTCAAGGGCCGCGAAAATGCCGTTTTTGCCTCCGCAAAGGGCGCGGCCGGCCTTCAGGGTTCATGATCCCCTAACCATTTGAGCCCATTCTGGAACCTGCGGTTCCCTGATTTTTTGCCCCCGGTATTTTCATGCGATCCCTGCTCGCGCTCATTTTTGGCGCCTCGCTCCTTGCAGCACCTCAGGCGTGGGCCGAGAGCCGCGTCTTCATCATCGCCGACCAGTGCCTGGCCAAGAGCGACACCAAGGGCGACACATGCGGCGCCTCCGCCGCGCGGACCTATTGCCAGTCACGAGATTTTGCAAAGGCATCAAGCTATCGCCGGGTCGACCCCGACGAAATTACCGGCTCCGTCCCCAAAACCGGCACAAACTGCTCCCATGGCCATTGCGACGAATATGTCGCAATCACCTGCCAGCGCTGAATTCGCTCGGAGCTGGCGGACCTTAGGACCAGTCTTCGGCCCCTGAAACGACGTGACGATGCCGCAGGAAGCGGCTATTGGGAGGGCGCGCTTCGGCCCCCAACTCACTTGGGAAGTCACTTGGACGATCACGCTGGGCCGTGACCTCGCTAGAATGGCGGATATGCCTGAATTCCTCTCTCTCTTCCGTGCCCGTTCCCTCCTTGCCTGCACCGTGCTCCTCGGCACCGTCGTGCTCGCCAATGGCGCATTCGCGCAGGCCGGCCCGCCGCCCCAGCCGGGCCAGAACGGGCTCGGACCCAATCCGATGTGCGTGCGCCTGGAGGCCCAGCTCGCCGCGCTCGATCGCGGCGGCGGGGGTGATGCCGCGCGCGAGGAGCAGATCCGCCGCTATCAGGATTCCCAGGCCAAGCAGCAGGCCGAGCTCGACCGCGTCACCATGCAAGCCAAGCGCATGGGCTGCGATTCCTCCGGCTTCTTCTCGCTGTTCGGTGGCCAGCAGGCGCAATGCGGTCCGGTCAACACCCAGATCCAGCAGATGCGCGCCAATCTGGACCAGATCACCGGCAATCTCGAGCGGCTGCGCGGCGGCAGCGGCGCCAGCCCGGAGCGCGATAACCAGCGCCGCTCGGTGCTGATGGCGCTGGCCCAGAACAATTGCGGGCCGCAATATGCCAACGCCGCGCAATCGCAAGGCGGCGGCAATTTCCTGAGCAATCTGTTCGGCGGCAACAACCCGAACAATCCGCAAGCCATGCCGCCCTCCGATCTCGGCCCGCAATCCGGCACCTTCCGCACCGTCTGCGTGCGCACCTGCGACGGCGCCTATTTCCCGATCTCCTTTGCCACCGTGCCGGCGCGCTTCGGCGACGACGAGAAGACCTGCAAGGCGCTGTGTCCGGCCGCGGAAGCCGTGCTCTACACCCATCGCAATCCCGGCGAGGACATGAACGCGGCGGTCTCGATCGGCGGCCAGCCCTACACGGCGCTGCCGACCGCATTCAAATTCCGCAGCGAGTTCAACCCGTCCTGCTCCTGCAAGGCGGCAGGCCAGACCTGGGCGGATGCGCTGAAATCCGCCGACGACAAGACCAGCGTCGAGCAGCAGGGCGACATCATCGTCACCGAGGAAAGTGCCAGGAAGATGCAGCAGCAGCGGCTCAACAAGGGCGCGCCCCAGCCTGCCAATGCCAAGAAGGGCACGGCGCCCCCTCCGACGACGGCCACGGCGGCACCGCCGGCGGACGCCGGGACGCCCGCGGCGGGTTCAGAGAACAAGCCGATCCGCTCGGTCGGCCCGACCTTCCTGCCGCAGCAGCAGAAGTAGGCCGTCACTCTGTCATGCTCCGCGCAGGCGTCCCAGCGCAGCCGTTCCGCTGTTAAGGCTCACCCTCGCGGCTCCACGGGAAGAGATTGGCCGGAAAGTCTGCTGCGTAGCGCCTGCCCTTCGGCGGCGGCAGCGGTGCGTCCGGTGGGTTCGGATTGGGCTCGACCACCCGCCGATAGAGGTGCCAGGTGGCATGACCGAGCACCGGCAGAACGACGGCGAGACCGACGAAGAGCGGCAGCGAGCCGATCACGAGCAGCGCCGCCACGATGAGACCCCATCCGGCCATCGCAACCGGATTCGCCGCGACCGCTCGGAGCGACGTGCGGATCGCGTCGATCGCAGTCGCATGGCGGTCGAGCATCAACGGAAATGACACGACGCTGACGCACAATGCCACAACCGCAAACAGGAAGCCGACACCGCAACCGACGATGATGAGCGACCAGCCTTCCGGTGTCGTCAGCACGCGCGTTGCGAAGTCGGGAATGCTTGCGGCCGCAGCGTGGCCGAAGATCGCGACATAGATTGCGTTCGCGACACCGATCCAGGCCCCGAACAGCACCAGCAGAAGCACGCCGAGTTCTATCATGGCGCCGAACGACGGTGCGCGCAGCACCTTGATCGCATCCCATGCTTCGACCTCCTCGCCGCGCTCGCGACGACGGCTGAGTTCGTAGAGACCGATCGCGGCAAAAGGACCGATCAAGGCAAAGCCGGCGGCCAGCGGAAACAGCAGCGGCAGCACCGAATAGCCGAGCACCATCCTGAACAGGACGAGACCGAGAACGGGATAAATCAGGCACACGACGATCGCGTGACTCGGCATCGCCTGGAAATCGTCCCAGCCCAGGCGCAGGGCCTCGGTCAAGTCGGACAAGCTGATCTTGCGAATGGGATAGGAGGCCGCTTCGCCGAATGCGTGCCGCCTGATGTCGTGGGAGTACAGAGTGGCCATGTACGGAGCCTCCCGTGCTGAAAATCGCGGTTTTCGACAACACGCGCTCTTCAGCCACGCGTGTCCGCCTGACGAGCAGGAAACGCGATGGGTCGGGTACGGCAACCCAGGTTCAGCAACCGAGCCTGGCCGGACGGAACCCGTCGCGACCTGCCTGGCAAGCTTAGCGCGCGCGGAGCACGGCTGCACTCACGGTTGGGTGAATTGCGCACCAGCACGGATTTGTGCGCTGCATCACCCAAACCCAGACATGCGCACCCATGCTCTTGGGTGGTTTGCCAGCACGGCGATCACACCAATTCGGACACCCACATTGCTCTATTGACGCCGGATTGGGCTGGTATCATTTTAGACGCAGACGCCCTTAGAGTTGATGGTCGCGAGCGTTCTCTTGATTTCGCGATCAGTGGAATGGGCGAGGCAAGAGGCCGGCGATGGCATATGCCAAGAAAGGCCAGCCATCGCGACAGACATGAGCTCCGCCCTGGATTCGTATCCGTAGCCTTCGATGGCAAGGATGGATCAGGATGGCTGTCGCACTGATACTGCTTCTGGTCGCGATCGGCTCGGTGCTGTTTCACATCTACAGCCCGTGGTGGTGGACGCCGATCGCCACGAACTGGGCCTATATCGACCACACCATCAACATCACATTCTGGATCACGGGCTTTGTTTTCGTCGCCGTGATCGCCTTCATGGCTTACTGCGTCTTCCGCTTTCACCACAGAGAGGGAAGACGGGCTGACTACAATCCGGAAAACAAAAGGCTCGAATGGTGGCTGAGCGTCGGGACTGGCGTCGGCGTCGCGGCCATGCTGGCGCCTGGCCTCGTGGTCTGGCACCAGTTCGTGACGGTGCCTGCGGATGCCACCGAGATCGAGGTCATGGGCCAGCAATGGCAGTGGAGCTTCCGCCTTCCGGGCAAGGATGGGAAGTTGGGCACATCGGATGTCCGCAACATCGCTTCCGACAATCCGATGGGCCTCAATCGTGACGACCGGCACGCGCAGGACGATGTCGTGATCGAGAACGGCGACCTGCACCTTCAAGTCGGAAAGCCGGTCAAGGTTCTCCTCCGCTCGGTTGATGTCCTGCACGATTTCTACGTGCCCGAATTCCGGGCCAAGATGGACATGGTTCCAGGCATGGTGACCTATTTCTGGATAACGCCGATCCGAACCGGAACGTTCGATGTTCTCTGTGCGGAGCTTTGTGGCGCTGCTCATTATCAGATGCGGGCCAAGGTCATCGTCGACGAAGAGGGTGAATATCACGCTTGGCTGGAGCAACAAAAAACGTTCGCTGAGTTATCGCCGGCGAAAGCCGTCGTGAAGGCGACGTACCAATCCGGCGGCAAGTAGCAAGCTGCCGCCGCAGATAGATCGGGCGCAAGAGGCCAACGCCTCACCCCCGATGGAAACGACCGAGGAGGTTTCTATGGTCGATATTCCATATGAAGGAATCCGCGGCATCCCGCCTGCCGAAGTACCTGAGGTCGAGCTCTATCATCCGCGGAGCTGGTGGACACGATACGTCTTCTCGCAGGACGCCAAGGTGATCGCCATTCAGTATTCGCTGACGGCCACGGCCATCGGGCTGGTGGCCCTGGTGCTGTCGTGGCTGATGCGGCTGCAACTGGGATTCCCCGGCACCTTCTCTTTCATCGATGCCAATCAGTACCTGCAATTCATCACCATGCACGGCATGATCATGGTGATTTACCTGCTCACCGCATTGTTCCTGGGCGGCTTCGGCAACTACCTGATCCCGCTGATGGTCGGCGCCCGGGACATGGTCTTCCCTTATGTGAACATGCTGAGCTACTGGGTCTACCTGCTCGCGGTCCTGGTGCTTGCCTCGACATTCTTCGTGCCCGGCGGCCCCACCGGCGCCGGTTGGACGCTGTACCCGCCGCAAGCAATCCTCTCCGGAACGCCCGGGCAGGATTGGGGCATCATTCTCATGATGGCGTCCCTGATCCTGTTCATCATCGGCTTCACCATGGGCGGGCTGAATTATGTGGTCACGGTGTTGCAGGCGCGCACGCGCGGCATGACTTTGATGCGCCTGCCCCTGACGGTGTGGGGCATTTTCACCGCGACCGTCATGGCGCTCTTGGCATTCCCTGCACTGTTCGTTGCCTCGGTCATGCTGCTGCTCGACCGTCTCCTGGGAACCAGCTTCTTCATGCCCTCCCTCGTCGAGATGGGTACGCTTTCGAAATATGGCGGCGGCAGCCCGCTGCTCTTCCAGCACCTGTTCTGGTTCTTCGGCCATCCCGAAGTCTATATCGTCGCCCTGCCCGCCTTCGGCATCGTCTCGGATCTGATCAGCACGCATGCGCGCAAGAACATCTTTGGTTATCGCATGATGGTCTGGGCGATCGTAGCCATCGGCGCGCTCAGCTTCATCGTCTGGGCGCACCACATGTATGTGAGCGGCATGTTCCCGCAATTCGGGTACTTCTTCGCCACCACGACGCTCATCATCGCAATCCCCACCGCGATCAAGGTCTACAACTGGGTGCTGACCCTGTGGCGCGGCGACATTCATCTCACGGTGCCGATGCTGTTCGCCCTCGGCTTCATCATCACCTTCGTGAACGGCGGGCTCACCGGCCTCTTCCTCGGCAACGTCGTCGTGGACGTGCCCCTCTCGGATACCATGTTCGTGGTCGCCCATTTCCACATGGTGATGGGCGTGGCGCCGATCATGGTCGTGCTCGGCGCGATCTATCATTGGTACCCAAAGGTCACGGGGCGGATGCTGAACGAGGCCATGGGCAAGTTTCACTTCTGGGTCACCTTCCTCGGCGCCTACCTGATCTTCTTCCCCATGCACTATCTAGGACTGCTCGGGGTCCCGCGCCGGTATTTCGAACTCGGAGATACGACGTTCATCCCGTCCTCGGCCCATTCACTCAACGCCTTCATCTCGGTGGTGGCCTTGACCGTCGGCTTCAGCCAGATGGTGTTCCTGTTCAACCTCGTCTGGAGCTTGTTCAAAGGTGAGGCCTCAGGCGGCAACCCGTGGCGGGCGACGACGCTGGAGTGGCAGACGCCGGAGACGCCCCCGGGGCACGGCAACTGGGGCAAGGAGCTCCCGGTCGTGTACCGCTGGGCCTATGACTACAGTGTGCCCGGCGCCGCGGAGGATTTCATTCCGCAGAACCAGCCGCCGCGCGCGACGCAGCTCGCTCAAGGAGCTGCTTCGTGAGCGCCGTCATCCTGTTCCTGGCTGTGCTTGCGGTGATCGCCGGATGGTGGCTGTCGCAGCAGCGCCTGACGGCCAAGCCCTGGCTGGAGGAAGGCGCGGCCGGCGACTTCCCCGGCGGCGATGCCATGACCTGGCCGGCAGCGAAGGTCGGTCTTGGCGTGTTTCTCGCGGTCGCGAGCGCTTTGTTCGTCCTCTTCATCAGCGCCTACTCGATGCGCATGAGCGTGGTGGACTGGCGGCCGCTGCCGATACCGCGGCTGCTGTGGGTCAACACGGGCGTCCTTGTCCTGAGCAGTGTCGCGCTGCAATGGTCGTACGCGGCCGCGCGCCGCCACGATACTGAGACCGTTATGATCGGTCTGCTCGCCGGCGGAGCATCTGCCGTGATCTTCCTCGCCGGGCAGCTCCTGGCCTGGCAACGGCTCGGGGCTGCGGGATATTTCGTGGCGTCCAACCCGGCGAATTCCTTCTTCTACGTGTTGACCGCAGTGCATGGGCTGCATCTGACGGGCGGTCTGGTGGCCCTGGGCCGAACCTCAGCCAAGATGTGGCGCGGCGCCGAGATCGCCGACATGCGCTTGAGCGTCGAGCTGTGCGCCATCTACTGGCACTTCCTGCTGTTGGTCTGGCTTGTCCTGCTCGGTCTTCTCACCGGCTGGACCGACGATTTCGTCAACATTTGCCGCCAATTGCTGAGCTAGGGAGGCGAGACCAGATGGCTGAGACCGTGCTGACAAATCCGGGGCAATCGCCTGCGCGGCTTGAAGGCTGGCGCGGCATCGCCGCTGACTGGGCGTCCGATCAGCGCGCCTTCAAGAACGTGTCCTGGGGCAAGGCCATGATGTGGATCTTCCTCCTCAGCGACACCTTCATCTTCAGTTGCTTCCTGCTCTCCTACATGACGGCGCGGATGTCGACGACCGTACCCTGGCCCAATCCCAGCGAGGTCTTCGCCCTCAACATCGCCGGACAGCACATTCCGCTGATCCTGATCGCCATCATGACGTTTGTCCTGATCAGCAGCAGCGGCACGATGGCGATGGCCGTCAATTTCGGCTACCGCCGCGATCGCGTGAGAACCGCAATCCTGATGCTGATCACTGCAGCCTTCGGTGCAACCTTCGTCGGAATGCAGGCCTTCGAATGGACCAAGCTGATCATGGAGGGCGTCCGGCCCTGGGGTAATCCATGGGGTGCGCCGCAGTTTGGTGCGAGCTTCTTCATGATCACCGGCTTCCACGGCACCCACGTGACGATCGGTGTGATCTTCCTGATCGCCATTGCGCGAAAGGTTTTTCGCGGCGACTTCGACGTCGAGAGGCGCGGCTTCTTCACGAGCCGCAAGGGGTATTACGAGATCGTCGAGATCACGGGCCTGTACTGGCACTTCGTCGATCTCGTGTGGGTGTTCATCTTCGCATTCTTCTATCTTTGGTGAGGTCGGCGCATGACAAACGCGGCGGTACACATGGAAGGACAGCTCCACGCTCCGGCGCATGGCGCAGTCGCAACGGGAGCCGTTCACGCCAAGGGGCAACAGCACCCGATCAAGCTCTACCTCGTGGTCTGGGGCTGGTTGTTCGTCCTCAGCACGTGCTCCTACCTCGTCGACTACTTTGGCCTGCATGGCTATCTCAGGTGGTCGCTGATCCTGCTGTTCATGATGTTGAAGGCCGGCCTGATCGTCGCCGTCTTCATGCACATGGCCTGGGAGCGGCTGGCCTTGACCTATGCCATCCTGCTGCCCCCGGTCGCGGTATTGGTTTTTGTGTCGATCATGGTGCTCGAATCCGAATACACGCACTTCCTGAGGGTGCTGTTTTTCGCAACCCCGTCGTAGCGCCTGCCGGTGCTCAAGCTGGAGTTCAGCCCTCGAACGCGTCGATTGACGCCGTGCTGCCACGTGACACCAGCGCCTCATCCGCGGCGGGCAACGGCTCGCCTTTGTCACGAAAGCGGTTGGTGATGGGATAGCGGCGGTCGCGGCCGAAATTCCGTCGCGTCACCTTCACGCCGGGCGCGGCCTGGCGGCGCTTGTATTCGGCGACGTTGAGCAGGTGGTCGATGCGGGTGACGATCTCGCGGTCGAAGCCGGCGGCGATGATCTGATCCAGCGGCTCGTCGCGCTCGACCAGGCGCTCCAGGATGGCATCGAGCACGTCATAGGGCGGCAGCGAGTCCTGATCGGTCTGGTTCTCGCGCAACTCCGCCGTCGGCGGGCGCGTGATGATGTCGGGCGGGATCACTTCGCCCGCGGGGCCGAGCGCGCCATCGGGCTTCCAGCTGTTACGCAAGTTCGCCAGCCGAAACACCTGCGTCTTGTAGATGTCCTTGAGCGGGTTGAAGCCGCCGTTCATGTCGCCATAGAGCGTGGCGTAGCCGACCGACATCTCCGACTTGTTGCCGGTCGTCACCACCATCAGCCCGGTCTTGTTGGAGATCGCCATCAGAAGCGTGCCGCGGGTGCGGGCCTGGAGATTCTCTTCGGTGATATCGGGCGGCAGGTTCTTGAAGATGCCGGACAAGATCGTCTCGAACCCGGTCACGGCCTCCGCGATCGGCAGCACCTCGTAGCGGACGCCGAGATGGCCGGCGAGCTCGCCGGCATCCGCGATGGAGTGTGCGGCCGTGTAGCGGTAAGGCAGCATCACGCCATGCACCTGGTCGGCGCCGAGCGCGTCGACCGCGATCGCCGCGCAAAGCGCGGAATCGATGCCGCCGGAAATGCCGAGCAGCACGCCGGGAAAGCCGTTCTTGGCGACGTAATCGCGCAGGCCCAGTACGCAGGCCGCGTAGTCGGCCTTGTCGCCCTCGGGCTGTTCGGCGATCGGCCCGGTGCAGCGCCAGTCGTCGCCGTTTCTGCTGAAGCGCAGCGTGACGATGCTCTCTTCGAAGGCCGGCAGCTGCGCCGCGAGCGAGAGATCGCCATTGAGCGCGAAGGAAGCGCCGTCGAAGACGAGCTCGTCCTGGCCGCCGACCTGGTTGAGATAGACCAGCGGCAGCCCGCTCTCGGTCACGCGCGCCACCGCGACCGACAGGCGCACGTCGTTCTTGTCGCGGGCATAAGGCGAGCCGTTCGGCACCAGGATGATCTCGGCGCCGGTCTCGGCCAGCGTCTCGACCACGTTCTCGTAGTCCTCGGACTCCTCCAGCCAGATGTCCTCGCAGATCGGCACGCCGATGCGGACGCCGCGCACGGTGACGGGGCCGGCGGCAGGGCCGCGCGAAAACAGCCGCTTCTCGTCGAACACACCATAATTCGGCAGGTTGCACTTGAAGCGCAGGCTCGCGATGCGCCCGCCATCGAGCAGCGCGCAGGCATTGTACAGCCTGCCCTCCTCGACCCAGGGCGTGCCGACCAGCATCGCAGGCCCGCCATCGGCGGTCTCGCGCGCGAGGCTTTCGATCGCGGCGCGGCAGGCGGCCTGGAAGGCGGGCTTCTGCACCAGGTCTTCCGGCGGATAGCCGGCGATGAACAGTTCCGGAAACAGCACGAGATCGGCGCCGTCGGACTTGGCCTGCGCCCGCGCCGCGCGCGTCTTGGCCGCATTGCCGTCCACGTCGCCCATGGTCGGATTGAGCTGGGCGAGCGTGACCGCGAATGTGTCGAAACGTTCGGTCATGGCCGCCCCATCCGATCCCGAGTTACAGGAACCCCAATCGCTCGATGACGGCAATGATCCAGAACGCACCGGTCATCAAGAGCGCAATGCCGACCGCGGCCGAGCCCATGTCCTTGACGCGGCCGATCTGCTTGTCGTGATCCATGGTCAGCCGGTCGGCGAGCTTCTCGATCGCGGTATTGAGCAGCTCGACCGTCAGCACGAACGCGACAGAGCACACCAATTCGACCGCGCGCATCGCGGTCGCGCCGATGAACCAGGCCAGCGGCACCGACAACAGCAACGCAAAGATCTCCTCGCGGACGGCCTGCTCCGACTGGAACGCAAAGGCCAGACCGTTGCGGGAATTGATCGTGGCCTTCCAGATCCGCAGCAAGGTCTTACAGCCCCGCTGCGGCCGGAATCGGCTGGGTCTTGCCGGCGCGCTCCTGCTTGAGCAGCTCCGCCACCAGGAAAGCCATGTCGATGGATTGCTCGGCGTTGAGGCGGGGATCGCAGACCGTGTGGTAGCGGTCGTTGAGATCCTCGTCCGTGATCGCGCGGGCGCCGCCGAGACATTCGGTCACGTCCTGGCCGGTCATCTCCAGATGCACGCCGCCGGCATGGGTGCCCTCGGCGGCATGGATCGCGAAGAACGACTTCACTTCGGACAGGATGCGGTCGAACGGCCGCGTCTTGTAGCCGGACGTCGAGCTGATGGTGTTGCCGTGCATGGGATCGCACGACCAGACCACCACCCGGCCCTCGCGCTTCACGGCGCGGATCATGTTCGGCAGATGCTCGCCGATCTTGTCGGAGCCGAAGCGGCCGATCAGCGTCAGCCGGCCCGGCTCGTTGTCGGGATTGAGCACGTCGATCAGCTTCAACAGCTCGTCCGTCTTGAGCGAGGGGCCGCACTTCAGCCCGATCGGGTTCTTGATGCCGCGGAAATATTCGACATGGCCGTGATCGAGCTGGCGGGTGCGGTCGCCGATCCAGATCATGTGGCCCGAGGTGGCGTACCAGTCGCCGGTGGTGGAATCGACGCGGGTCATGGCCTGCTCGTAGCCGAGCAGCAGCGCCTCGTGGCTGGTGTAGAAATCGGTGGCGCGCAGCTCCGGATGGCTCTCGAGATCGAGGCCGCAGGCACGCATGAAGTTGAGCGCGTCCGAAATGCGGTCGGCCAGCTCCTTGTAGCGGCGGGACTGCGGTGAATCCTTGAGGAAACCGAGCATCCATTGATGCACGCTGCCGAGATTGGCGAAGCCGCCGGTGGCGAAGGCACGAAGCAGGTTCAGCGTCGCCGCCGACTGGCGATAGGCCATCAGCTGGCGCTGCGGATCGGGAATGCGCGCTTCCTTGGTGAAGGCGATGTCGTTGACGATGTCGCCGCGATAGCTCGGCAGCTCGACGCCGTTCACCTTCTCGGTCGGCGACGACCGCGGTTTTGCGAATTGGCCGGCGATGCGGCCGACCTTCACCACCGGCACGGCGCCGGCATAGGTCAGCACCACCGCCATCTGCAGCAGCACGCGGAAGAAGTCGCGGATGTTGTTGGCGCCGTGCTCGGCGAAGCTCTCGGCGCAGTCGCCGCCCTGGAGCAGGAAGGCCTCGCCGGCCGCAACGCGGCCCAAGGCCTTTTTCAGATTGCGCGCCTCGCCTGCGAACACCAGCGGCGGAAAGGTCGCCAGCTGCGCCTCGACGTCGGCCAAAGCCCTGGCGTCGGGATAGTCGGGCACCTGTAGCACCGGCTTGCTGCGCCAGGACTCGGGCGTCCACAGCTCGGACATCGCAATCTCTCCGTGAAGCAAAAACCACAACCTGATCTAGGGGTTGCGAGGGCCGCCTTATACACAGGCCGGCCACGCCCCGCCAGTTGTAAATCCATTTCGCAGCGCAAACCCTTGCGGCCAAAGCCGAATTCGCATTTGCTTGGGCCGGCTAAGGAATCCGACGGGACACCGACCGCCATGGACGCGGCACTGGACGACGTTTTCATCGACGAGATCAGCTTCCCGGCAACCGACGGCTATGCCCTGGGCGGCACCCTGTTCCTGCCGCGCGGCGCCAAGTGCCATGCCGTCCTGATCAATTCGGCGACCGCCGTGCCGCGAAAGATCTATCGAGGCTTTGCCTCCTACCTCGCCCATCGCGGCTGCGCGGTGCTGACCTACGATTATCGCGGCATCGGCGATTCCCGCCTGCCGGCGATGGTCGGCTACAACCAGCCGAAATCGCTGGTCGGCTTCAAGGCCTCGATGTCCGACTGGGCCGCGCTCGACGTCACCGCCGCGGTCAGCTGGATGCGCGAGCGCTATCGTGCCCTGCCGCTCGCTTATATTGGCCATTCCTTCGGCGGCCAGGCGCTCGGGCTGATCGCCAACAACACCGAGATCTCGCGCGCCGCCTTGGTGGCCTCGCAGGCCGCGACGTGGCGGCTGATGACCTCGCCGGAAAAATACCGCGTCTACGCCTTCATGAATTTTGTCGGCGTGCCGCTGGCCCATGCACTCGGTTACGCACCGGGCTGGGCCGGTGTCGGCGAGGACCTGCCCAAGGGCGTCTTCCTGCAATGGACCGAATGGGTCTCGAGCCCCCGCTATCTCTTCGATTCAAAGCTGTCGGCGCTGGCGAATTTCGCGAATTTCAAGGGCGAGCTGCGGGCGCTGTGCTTCTCCGACGATCCCTGGGCGACGCGCCCCGCGGTCGAGCTGCTCACGGGCGGCTTCACTGCGATCAAGCCGGAGGTGCTGACGGTCAGACCGTCCGACGTCGGCGCCAAGGGAATAGGCCATTTCGGCTTCTTCCGCCCCGAGCACCGCGACACGCTCTGGCGCGGCGTCGCGGAATGGATTCAGGGGGAATGAGATTTGTTCACCTCTCCCGAAGGGAGAGGTCGGATCGCATCAAAGATGCGATCCGGGTGAGGGGTTACGGTCTCACCGAATTACCGCGGCCCCTCACCCGGATTGCTGCGCAATCCGACCTCTCCTCGCTGGGGAGAGGTGTAGCGGAGCAAGCCGACCCAGCCCGATATTATCAACCACTAGCGGATGATCGTCGTCAGCGACGAGTAGCGCCGGTTCGGCTTGGCCTCGCTAGGTGCGAACTGTGCGAAGGCGTCGCTGACGCGGACCGCCGGCGGCGTATCGCTCGCGAACCGAAACTCCTTCGGCCGCGGTGCGTAGAAGCTGGCGCGGTAATAAGCGTCGTCGAAGCGTGCCTCCCCGACGCCGAACAATGCGTCACAGACCAGCAGGAGCGCGTAGACTCCCGCGACCGCTGCGACGATCTCCCTGAGAATTGTCATCCGATAGCCCTGCCCTTTTGCGGGCAGGATGCAGATCGGTTCCAAAGGCCTGGTTTAAGGCGCCACGCTTCTTGTCCGCAGCGTTTGCCGGCGCTGAACCGATTGCAGACGATTTTATCGATCTCGAAAGAAGAACCCGCCCGACGGGACGGATCAGGCGGGCTCCAGGATTGGCCGCTCGGGAGGTCTTTGGGCGGCCAGATCAGCCGTGCTCGGCCTCCCTGCGATGGCCGCTCTCGCTGAGGCGGTCGACCCAGGCGATGCCGATCGCCGAGATGATGAAGGTCATGTGGATCAGCACCTGCCACATCACCCCGGTCTCAGTGAAATTGCTTCGCGTCGTGCCGAGGTTGCCGGCCTCGATGAAGGTCCTGAGCAGCGAGATCGAGGAGATGCCGATGATCGCCATCGCGAGCTTGATCTTGAGCACGCTGGCATTGACATGACCGAGCCATTCCGGCTCGTCGGGATGGCCGCTCAGGTTCAGCCGGGAAACGAAAGTCTCGTATCCGCCCACGATCACCATGATCAGGAGGTTCGAGATCATGACCACGTCGATCAGCCCGAGCACGACCAGCATGATCTGCTGCTCGCTGGCGTCGAACGAGTGCAGGACGAGGTGCCAGAGCTCCTTGAGGAACAACAGGACATAGACGGCCTGAGCCACGATGAGGCCGACATAGAGCGGCAATTGCAGCCAGCGCGAGCCAAAGATCAGCTTTGGAAGCAGGCCGACCGGCGGCAGCGGCGCCGAAGGTGCTTTGGGTTCAGACGTCATTGATCACTCCGGATGGCAGACAGGCATGCGTCTCAGAGACTCGCGATAACGGGCGCGAGCTCGAGGGAGCCCCGATAGATCATCTCGAAGGCGACGTAAATGATGATGGCAAGGCCGACATAGCCAACCCAGCGATGCTTCTGGAGCACGCGGCCGAGCAGATCGGCGGCGACGCCCATCATCGCGACCGACAGCAACAGGCCGAACACCAGAATGTAGGGATGCTCGCGCGCGGCACCCGCGACTGCGAGCACGTTGTCGAGCGACATCGAGACGTCGGCAGCGACGATCTGCACCGCTGCCTGGCCGAAGGTCTTTCGCTGCACGGGTGCAGCATCCGGGCCGCCGCCATGGCTGAACGCGAGTTGCCGCGAATGCGCGGATTGCTCGCGCAGCTCGCGCCACATCTTCCAGCATACCCAGAGCAGCAGCACGCCGCCGGCGAGCAGCAGGCCGATGACCTGCAGGAGCTGGGTTGCGACGCCGGCGAAGACGATGCGCAGCGCAGTGGCGGCGGCAATACCGACGATGATGGCCCGGCGGCGCTGCCCGGCCGGCAGGCCCGCCGCGGCGAGACCGATGACGACAGCGTTGTCGCCGGCGAGCACGAGGTCGATCAGGATGACTTGGAACAGCGCGGTCAGCGCTTCGGGGGTGATTAATTCTGTCATGTTTGATCATTCTTCGATGCCGACGGATCGAGCCAATGCGGCTTGCGGCGCTCGATCCAGTCGAAGACCCTTGAACGGGAGGAGCGCAGCGCAGGCACATCCTCGGCGAGCAGCGCGAGGCCGAGCGGCAGCATCCAGACGCCGAGTACCGGCAGGAAGGCGAGCACACCGCCGACGACCAGCAGCGCGCCCGAGGGAATCCTGACCCAGCGGCTCGACGGCTTGAGCAGATATGTCACCGTGTCGGCCATGCGCGGCGGCAGGCGGTCGACGAGCTTGGCCAGGCGCGGGTCCCCACCGGCGATCTGGCCGGTGGTGCCCTCGGTTTGCCTGGCGCGCTCGTTCGAAACCGTGCTCATGCTTACTCCTTGGCGGCGGCCTGCAGCTTGGGACCCGCTGCACTTTCCAAGACAGGCTTGGCGCGCGGCAGCACCAGCGTCAGCAAGCGCAGCAATTTGATCGCCTGGACTTCGTGCGGATGCACGTCCTCGTCTGCGGCGGCAACGCGCTCCGACAGCTCCACCAGATGCGACGAGAGCGGCAGGTTCGAAACCGGCCGCAGCGTGTCGATCACGACATTGGCAAAATCCGGCTCATCGAGCCGCTCGGCCAGCTCGTCGAACATCGCACAGAGCCGTTCGTCGGCGATGTGCGGCGCCAGCTTGCGATCCCTGATGAAACGGATCACCTCGTCTCGTTCGACCGGCGAGACGCGCCGGTCGGCAACCGCAACCAGGGCGCCAACGATCACCAACGCGGCCGCGGCCTGCTCGTTCAGGCTGGACGGCTCCGTGCTCTCGATCGGATTTGAGGTTTTGGTGTCAGACATCATAGCTCCCTTTGCTTGCGAAATGGCCGCACGGAGCTGCGATGGAGACGAATGGTCGGAGAGAAGGAACAGGGGCCCGACAATCGGCCGATCCATCGCATTCGCGCGGGACAGGTCATCCGACATCACGAGGTTTGCCGACGTCTGTCGGCGTCCTCGCCAGAGGGGCCCGGATTCTTGTTCGCCTCAGAGATAAAGGTGGACCTGTCGGAATCAAGGCGATCCCGCTGCGACCAGCGGCCGCATCGGATTGGCGTTACTGGTTTTGGTTAAGCAGTCCCTTGCATCGGGAACCATGCAGCCGCACCGAGTGTTGGTGCACCTCGCGACACGTCAATCGACTGGCAGGAACCCGCATGTGCCGCTGGATCGCATACCGGGGCGAAACCACCTCGTTCGAGCCTTATGTCACCGAACCCGAGCATTCGCTGATTGCGCAGAGCATCCGCTCGCTTCAGTCCACGGCGGGCTCGAATGGCGACGGCTTTGGTCTCGGCTGGTATGGCGAGCACCCTGAGCCGGGCCTTTATCGCGAGACGCGCCCGGCGTGGTCGGATGAAAACCTGCGCTATCTCTGCCGGCATCTGCGCTCTCATCTGTTCTTCGCCCATGTGCGTGCCGCCACCGGCACAGCCGTGACGCGGCAGAATTGTCATCCCTTTGCCTGCGGACACTGGATGTTCATGCACAACGGATTCGTCGGCAGCTGGAATCGGCTGCGACGCAAGGTCGAGGCGCTGATTCCCGATGCCCATTACCCGTCGCGGCTGGGCACGACCGACTCCGAAGCCGTGTTCCTGGCGATGATGGGGGCCGGTCTCGAGCATGATCCACTCGGCGCGACGCAATCCGTGCTGCAATCCCTCGTCGGCTTGGTCAACGAAGGTGGGCTTCGCGAACGGCTGCGCTTTACCAGCGCGATCGCCAACGGCCGCGACCTCTACGCCTTTCGCGTCTCGGTCAACGATGCCGCCAACACGCTCTACTTCCGCGAAGACGGCGGGCAGGTCATCGTCGTCTCCGAGCCGTTCGACAAGGAATCGAGCTGGGCGGAAGTCCCGCCGAATCACGCCCTGATCGCGCGAGCGTCCGAAGCCGTCAAAATTGTTCCGTTCGATCCTGCAATTTCCAGTACATCGGGTGCGGAACCGGCCACAGTCAGACGGATTATCGCCCGCAGGTAAGTGACTGCGCCGGTGGCCAATGACATTTGCTTCAGACGTTTCAAAGCTGCTGCGCCTCACCCCCTCCGAGGACAGGCAGCACGTCGTCATCCGTTCTGCCGGCGGCGGCGGCAATCCGGCGGAATATTCCTTCGGCATCGAGGAGGAATACTTCCTCGCCGATCGCCGCAGCTTCGAGGTCGCGATCCACACGCCCAACGAGCTGTTCGAATCGGCAAACTGGTCGACCGGCGGCCAGGCCATGCGCGAGATGCTGCAATCGCAGCTCGAGGTCGCAACCAATGTTCATGTCGATGTGAACGATGCGCGCGAGGAGCTGCGCTTCCTGCGGCGCGAGGTCGCGAACGTCGCTGCGCAATACGGCTTCGTGATCATGGCCTCCGGCACGCACCCGAGCGCGGTCTGGCGCATGTCCCAGCCCAGCCCGAAACCGCGCTACGAGGAGATGATCGAGGATCTGCGCAGCATCGGTCACCGCAACATGATGTGCGGCATGCATGTGCACGTGCAGTTGCCGGATCCCGAGAAGCGCATGGCGGTGATGCGGGCGATGCTGCCGCACCTGCCGTTGTTCATCGCGTTGTCGGCGTCCTCACCGTTCTGGAATTCGCACAAGACCGGATTGAAGGGCTACCGCCTCGCGGCCTATTCCGAGCTGCCGCGCACCGGCCTGCCCGAATTGTTCGAGGGCAAGCAGGATTTCGACGCCTATGTCGGCGCGTTGCAGCGCTCCGGCGTGATCCCGGACGAAAGCCACATCTGGTGGGCGATGCGTCCTTCCATGAAGCATCCGACCCTGGAGCTTCGCGCGCCCGACACCTGCACCTTCGTCGACGACGCGATTGCGATTGCCTCGCTCTACCGCTGCCTGACGCGGCATCTCTATCTGCGCCCTCAGCTGTCCCGGGAGGTCACCGCGGTCGAACGCGCGATTGCGGTCGAGAACAAATGGCGCGCCCAGCGCTATGGCACCGACTGCATCTTCGCCTCCAAGGACGGACCGGTGACGATCTCGGAGCTGCTCACTCGCCTGATCGACGATATTGCGGAGGATGCAGCCGCACTGAACTGCCCCGCCGAGATCGAGCATTGCCGAACCATCGTGGAGCGCGGCAGCTCGGCGGAATTCCAGCTTCGCGCCTATCGCGAAAGCGGCGACGACATCGCAGCCGTGTCACAATGGATTGCTACCTCGACGCTGTCCGGAACGAGCGCGCCTGTTCAACGCAGCGCTCCTGCGTCGTCATAGCGCCCGCGCAAGCTTCGGCGACGAAGTTGCCATTCCTGAATTCGCCGATCGTGGAGAAGCACATGAATCGCATCATATCCTGCACCGGCTGCGGCCATGCGCTTGTCCCGATGCTGACGGCCAAAGGCCGCGCCGAGCCGAGCTGCCTCTGGTGCGAAGGCTTCGACGCGCGCGCCTTGGACATGGCGAAATGGGCTGACAGCCCATCCGGCAAGCCCGCGCCGACGCTCCGTCGATCATTCGAGTGAACCGCACCAGACGCTGAGCCGCCGGCGTTTGCCCGTCGCGGCTGCATGCACTTTTGCGGGACATGCCGACAAATTAGACAAGGCAAGCCGCCCTACCCGCCTTGCGGCACGCGCGGACGGATCAGCCTCGTTAGCGGCACCTATCGTCTAACCCCAGGTGCAATCTCGATTATTTGCGCGCCGCGTGCAGCCGGCGGGCCGACGCGCTGCATCGCGCTCCGACTGGCCTGAAATTCGCAAGATGACATCAAGCCAAGTCCCTGCCCCGCCACGATGAGGAGCGGCAAGTTACGTGCGCTCGGCTCCGGGATGACTGGCCTCAGATCGGAGAATGCCATGAACGTGCATGCTGCCGGAGATATCAAATTCGCCGGTCTCACCCATCCGAACGGCGCCCGGCTGCGCCTCAACGATCAGGACTTCGTGGCGATCGATCGCGACAAGAATGCAAAATTCGAGGCGACCTACCGGCCGCAGGCCCTCTATAACCGCGCCAACGAAGGCTTCCACGCCAACAACGAAACCTTCCTCCTGCACGAGGTCGCGACCAATCTGCCGATCTATCGGCCCGACACCGGCCCCACCGATTTCCATCTGCATCTGCCGCCGGGCGGCTTTCAGCTCGTGCTGGTCACCTCGGGCGCGTTCACCTTCGACTATGACGGCCGCTGGTACAATGTCGGCCCGGGCGCGGTGATGCTGCAAAGCGCGATCGTGCATCGCCAGCTGTTCTACACCTGGTCGGGCCTGTCGACCGAAGAGAATTTGAAGACGCCGCAGACCGTGGTGCCCGATCCGATCTCGATGGGCTATTCCGGCAAATTCCTCGAAGCCTTCATCACCGATCCCACCACCTTTCCGAATCCGACCATTGTCGGTCCGGATCAGATCAACGAGGACGAAACGCCGCGCGTGGCCTGGAGCCATCCGCTGCATGACCGCCCGGCCGATGCCGGCTTCTGGCTTCAGGATCCCCTGGCGCTCGACGCGCTGTTCAAGCCGCTCACCGATGGTTCTGTCGGATCGGCGATGCCGGTCTACGTGCGCGATATCGGCATCGAGAGTCCGAGCGGGCATCTCGTCACGGGCCACATCATCGCGACCGACCCGCGTGGCCACGCACTGTTGCCGAAGAGCACGTCGGCCGCCGCGAACGCGACCTGTTTTGCGAAGGGCGAGGTCGTGATCTATCGCGTCATTCGCGGCACGGCCGAGTTCAAGAAAAAGTCCGGCGAGAGCTTTGAACTCTCCGCCGGCGACGTGGTGACGGCGGGCAAGGATTCCATCAGCCTCATCGGCGTCGGCGAAAACACCCAGGTCCTCCGCCTCGGCCTGCTCAAGGGCATGAACGAGCTTCGCAGCTGGACGGCGACGCAGCGCGACGAGATCGACGGCCTTGCCGGCCAGATCATCACGCAAAAGGACGTGCGTCCCCTGCGCACCGAAGGCAAGCCGGTCGGGTATTTGTATAGCTGAGGCTACTCCGCCGCCTGCCGCACATGGCGTGCGGTCGGGGTGCGCATGGTGACGAGCTCTTCGGCGGCGGTCGGATGCAGCGCGATGGTCGCATCGAAATCGGCCTTGGTCGCCTTCATCTTCACCGCGATCGCGACGGCTTGCGTGATCTCGGCGGCGGCATCGCCGACGATGTGACAGCCGAGCACGCGGTCGGTCGCGCCGTCGACCACGAGCTTCATCAGCACGCGGGTGTCGCGGCCCGACATCGTCGCCTTGATGGGCCGGAACGTCGTCTTGTAGATGTCGACGTGGCTGAATTGCGCGCGCGCCTCGGTTTCCGTCAGGCCGACCGTGCCGACCTCCGGCTGCGAGAACACGGCCGTCGGAATGTTGGCGTGATCGACCTGTACCTCGCGCTTGCCGAACACGGTGTCGGCGAAGGCATGGCCCTCGCGGATCGCGACCGGCGTCAGGTTGAAGCGGTGGGTGACGTCGCCGATGGCATAGATGCTGTCGACCGAGCTCTTGGAGAAATGGTCGACCGCGATGCCGCCGTTCGCCGGATTGATGGCGACGCCGGCGTTCTCCAGGCCGAGATTGGCGAGGTTCGGATGGCGGCCGATCGCGAACATCACCTGATCGGAGGCGAGGCTCGAGCCGTTCGACAGGTGCGTGGTGAAGTCCTCGCCGTGACGGTCGACCTTGGTCACGGTGCAGCCGGTGAGGATGGTGATGCCCTGCTTCTCCATCTCGGCGCGGACATGGGTCCGGACATCCTCGTCGAAGCCGCGCAGAATGTTGTCGCCGCGATAGATCACCGTGACGTCGGAGCCGAAGCCGGCGAAGATGCCGGCGAATTCCAGCGCGATATAGCCGCCGCCCTGGATCACGATCCGCTTCGGCAGCTTCTTCAGATGAAACGCCTCGTTGGAGGAGATCACGTGCTCGATGCCCGGGATCGCCGCGCCATGGTTGGGCGCGCCGCCGGTCGCGATCAGGATGTACTTCGCCGTGACCTTCTTGTCGTTTTCGAGCAGGCGGACGGTGTGCCTGTCCTCGATCACCGCGCGGCTCTTGACGATCTGCGCGCCTGATTTCTCGACATTGGCGGTGTAGGCCGCCTCCAGTCGCGCGATCTCCTTGTCCTTGTTGGCGATCAGCGTCGGCCAGTCGAAGCTCGCGGGCGGAACGGTCCAGCCGAAACCGGCGGCGTCCTCGAGCTCCTGACGGACATGCGAGCCGATCACGAACAGCTTCTTGGGCACGCAGCCGCGGATCACGCAGGTGCCGCCCATGCGGTACTCTTCCGCGATCGTGACGCGGGCGCCGTAGCCGGCCGCGATGCGGGCGGCACGGACGCCGCCCGAGCCGCCACCGATGACGAAGAGGTCGACGTCGAATTCAGCCATTGTCCACTCCGACCCCTTTCAAGAAACGCCTTTCAGATAGGTGCGCTCAGATCTCCTTGCCACGCTTGCGCATCTCGGCACGGAAGGCACCCATCACGGTTTCCGAGAAGCTCTGGGCCCAGCTGTTCATGAACGCCATGCTCTGCCCGATCGCGCGCGGCTCGGCATCGATCAGCTTCTTGCCCAACGGCGACTTGTAGAAAGTGACGAGGTCCTTCAGCTCCTGCTCGGTGAACTCGCTGGCATAGATCTGCGCCATGCCTTCGCCGATCTCGTTCTGGCGGCCGTTGAGCTGCTGGGCCACGATCGGGGCCACCTCGTTGAGGTCCTTCTGGTAATTCAGGTTCTGCTGGATCAGCGCGCCCTTGGTCTTCTCGACCATGCCCGGCACGGCGCCCGCATACATTCCGGCGGCGTTCTTGATCTGCAAGATCTCCTTGGCCGCCGCAATCGCCGCGGGCGAGGCCTTTGGCTGGGCCGGCGCCGCGGGAGCCTTCTGGCCCCCCTGCTGGGCCACGGCCGGGGCGGCCGAAACGGCCAATCCCGCAGCGAGAGCCGCAGCCGGCAAGAATTTCAACACGCTCTTCATTCCTGGTCTCCTTTCGGCTTGCGCCGTTCAATCACGCGAATTCCGTCGCCGCCCGCCAGGACCGCCGAGCTGGCCAAGCCGATGAACAGCCCGTGCTCGACCACGCCAGGAATGGCGCTCAACGCCTTGGCGAGACCGGGGGGATCCGTAATACGTCCGAGCTGGGCATCGACGATCCAGTGGCCGCCATCGGTGACGAAAACGTGGCCGTCCTTGGCCTTGCGGACCGCCATTTGCCCGGAAACGCCGCATTCGGCAAATGCCTTTTCGATCGCGCGGCGCGTCGCACCGAGCCCGAACGGGATGACCTCGACCGGCAGCGGAAACTTGCCGAGCGTCGGCACCCATTTGGTGTCGTCGGCGATCACGATCATGCGATCCGAGGCGGCCGCCACGATCTTCTCGCGCAAGAGCGCACCGCCGCCGCCCTTGATCAGATTGAGCTCGGCATCGATCTCGTCGGCGCCGTCGATCGTGAGGTCGAGATGGTCGATCTCATCCAGCGTCGTCAGCTTCACGCCGCAGCGTTCCGCATCGGCGCGCGTCGCCTCGGAGGTCGGCACGCCGATCACCTCGAGCCCGGCGGCGACGCGCTCGCCGAGCAGCTCGACGAAATGCTTGGCGGTCGAGCCGGTGCCGAGCCCGAGCTGCATGCCGTCGCGCACCTCCTCCAGCGCACGCGCCGCAGCCTGCCGCTTCAACTGGTCCATGTTCACGTGTGCGCCTGCCTTGTGAAGTCTCGAAGGTGCGGCCGATTCCGGCCGCTTTCGGCGGCCTATGTAGCCTCGTTTTTTCCCGGAGAACAGGGTCTGGGAACAGGACTATAAGGTGATCTTATGGGCCCGCCCCTTGCGCGGATATGACCGGGCCGGTAGCGCTTGGGAATCATGACCTCCTTCAAGACGACTGCCCCGCACACCATCGTCTTCGATCTCGACGGCACGCTGGTGGATACGGCGCCCGACCTGATCACCGCCCTGAACTACGTGCTCGACCGCGAAGGCCTGCCGCCGGTGCCGATGGCCTCGGCCCGCAACATGATCGGCGCCGGCGCCCGCAAGCTGATCGAGCGAGGGCTGGAAGCGGAGGGCCGCACCGTCACGCCCGCGGACATGGACCGGATGACCGCCGATTTCATCGCCTATTACGCCGACCATATCGCGGTGGAATCCCGCCCCTTCGAGGGGCTCGAGGCCGCGCTCGACCAGTTTTCGGCAGAAGGCCATCGCCTCGCGGTCTGCACCAACAAGCTGGAATGGCTGTCGAAGCGCCTGCTGGACCAGCTCGACCTCAGCCGCCGCTTCGCGGCGATCTGCGGCGCGGACACGTTTGGCGTCCAGAAGCCCGATCCGACCATCTTCCGCGAGACGGTGGCCCGGGCCGGAGGGGACGTGAAGGCCAGCATCATGGTCGGCGATGCCGGAACCGATGTCGGCGTCGCCCGGCGCGCCGGCGTGCCCGTGATCGGGGTCAGCTTCGGCTACACCGACGTGCCGATCGCCGAGCTGAAGCCCGACCGGCTGATCCATCACATGCGCGACCTGCCGGCGGCCGCAATCAGCCTGATGAGCGCTTAACCCACCGCAAGCCGCTGATTTATTTGATATATTCACAGGATCACCGTCGCTTTCGCGCTTCCCAAGTACCAGCCGACCAGCGTGCCGGTGAACGTGATCAAGAATCCCGGCGGTTTCACCACGCCCGCCTCGATCACCACCGATCCGAACCCGGTTTTGCGGAACTCCAGCCGGCCGTGCCGCCGAAGCCGGTCCGCAAGCCGCACCGGCCCAAGAATCCGAAGCCGAAACCGCAGCCGGCCGCGCCCGCCGCGGCGCCGGCCAATGCTGCACCCGCACCGAGCTCCCCTTCCCCGATCTGAATGGAGGCAAGCGCTGAGTTACGTATACCAACCGATTGTCCTAGCCGCGTCCGATGCTTAGATTGCTTCGACCGCACCTTTGAAGCAAAGGTGCGCCCGTCGCCGTTAGGGACAAGGCATTTGCTATGAACGGACTTCCCGCGAGCCCCCGCGCCGCGCTGTCGAGCGCGATGACCGATCCGTTCGGGCGGACCATCACCTACTTGCGCGTCTCTGTCACCGACCGCTGCGACCTGCGCTGCTTTTACTGCATGTCGGAAGACATGACGTTCCTGCCCAAGGCCGATCTCCTGACGCTCGAGGAACTCGATCGGCTTTGCACGGCCTTCATCGCCAAGGGCGTGAAGAAGCTGCGCCTCACCGGCGGCGAGCCCTTGGTCCGCCGCAACGTCATGACGCTGGTCCGCTCCCTGTCGCGGCACCTGTCGAGCGGCGCGTTGAACGAGCTGACGCTGACCACCAACGGCACCCAGCTTGCGAAGCACGCGCAGGAACTCGCCGATTGCGGCGTCCGCCGCATCAACGTCTCGCTCGACACGCTCGATCCGCAGAAGTTTCGCGAAATCACCCGCTGGGGCGAGATCGACAAGGTGCTGGAAGGCATCGAGGCCGCGCGCGCCGCGGGGCTTGCCGTCAAGATCAACGCCGTCGCGCTGAAGAACCTCAACGAGGACGAACTGCCCGAACTGATGCGCTGGGCCCACGGCAAGGGCATGGGCCTGACGCTGATCGAGGTGATGCCCATGGGCGAGATCGGCTCGGGCCGGATCGACCAATACCTGCCGCTGTCGCTGGTACGCGCCCGCCTCGCCCAGCAATTCACGCTGACGGATCTGGCCGAGAGCACCGGCGGACCGGCGCGCTATGTCAGCGTCGCCGAGACCGGCGGCAAGCTCGGCTTCATCACGCCGATGACCCATAATTTCTGCGAATCCTGCAACCGGGTGCGCATCACCTGCACCGGAACGCTGCACACCTGCCTCGGCCACGAGGATGCCTCGGACTTGCGCAAACCTCTGCGTGCATCGAGCGACGACCTGTTGCTTGCGGATGCGATCGACCGCGCCATCGGGCTGAAGCCCAAGGGTCATGATTTCATCATCGACCGCCGCCACGACCGCCCCAGCGTCTCCAGGCACATGAGCGTGACGGGCGGCTGAAAGCGTGCCCCGCGCCTCGCTAACCTAAGCTTTTGACGGCGCGTCAATTTGTCCATTTTCCGATTGACGGCACGCCAAGCCGCTGGTTTGGTGCGACCGCCTTTGCTTGCCCGGCAACATAAGCCGGCCCGCCCGTCGGCGGTCGCGGTCAAGACGGCAAGGCGCGAGGGGAGGACTGACGCTGCAATCGCTTCGGAATATGATCCGTGCGGTCGCGTGCTTTTTCTGCATGCGAGCCGAGCGATGCATGTTGAAGCCTGCCGTGAAGTATTAGGCCGCGACGGAGAGAGAGTAAGATGCGTCCATTGCTGGCGCTGAGTAACGCCATCGACACCCTCAACGAGAAAATTGGGTACGTCTGTAACCTGCTCGTGCTCCTGGCATGCCTGGTCAGCGCGGCCAACGCCATGATCCGCTACGCCTTCAACGACTCCTCGAACGGCTGGCTGGAGCTGCAATGGTACATGTTCGCCATTCTCGTGATGTTCGGCTCGGCCTACACCTTCAAGCGCAATGAGCATGTGCGGGTCGAGATCTTCTATCTGACCCTGTCCGAGCGCGGCCAGCTCTGGCTCGACATGATCGGCACCCTGTTCTTTCTCATTCCCTCCTGTCTCCTGCTTGCCTATCTGTCCTGGCCGTTCTTCATGCAGGCCTATAGCGTCGGCGAGATGTCGGCCAATGCCGGCGGCCTCATCCGCTGGCCGATCAAGTTCGTGATCCCCGCCGGTTTCGTGATGCTGGCGATCCAGGGTGTTTCCGAGGTCATCAAGCGTATCGCGGCTCTCCAGGGCTATGTGACGATCGACGCCAAGTACGAGAGGCCGACCCAATGATTACGCTGGAGATGATGCCGCCGCTGATGTTCGGCGGCCTGGTTCTGGCGATGCTGATCGGCTTCCCCGTGGCATTCACGCTCGCCGCGGTCGGTCTCTCCTTCGGCTTCCTCGCCATCCATCTGGGCTTCTTCGACCTCAACTTCCTCCAGGCCATTCCCGGCCGCGTGTTCGGCAGCGTGCTCTCCAACGAGCTCCTGCTCGCGATCCCGTTCTTCACGTTCATGGGCGCCATATTGGAGAGGTGCGGCCTCGCGGAGGATATGCTGGATTCGATGGGCCAGTTGTTCGGCCCGGTCCGCGGCGGCCTCGGCTATTCCGTGATCATCGTCGGCTTCATCCTCGGCGCCATCACCGGCACGGTGGCGGCGCAGGTGATCGCCATGGCGCTGATCTCGATGCCGGTGATGATCCGCTACGGCTATAACATGCGCTACATCACCGGCGTGCTGGCGGCGTCCGGCACTATCACGCAGCTGGTGCCGCCCTCTCTGGTGCTGATCGTGCTCGCCGACCAGCTCGGCAAGTCGGTCGGCGACATGTATCTCGGCGCCTGGGGCCCCTCGGTGTTTCAGATCGTTCTGTTCGCCGGCTACACCTTCGTCCTCGGCCTGATCAAGCCGAGCCATGTGCCGGCGGTGCCGCTGGAGGCGCGCACGCTGACCGGCTGGGCGCTGTGGAAGAAGTGCCTGATGGGCATCATCCCCTCGGCCGTGCTGATCTTCGTCGTGCTCGGCACCATGATGATGGGTTTGGCGACGCCGACGGAAGCCGGCGCGATGGGCGCCGTCGGCGCCATCGTGCTCGCCGCGATCCACCACAAGGACTTCTCCTCGACCGACAACAAGATCTTGATCATCGGCGTGATCGCAGCCGGCATCGGCACCATCGTCGCGATCCTGTTCAGCGAGAATCTGATCTTCAAGATCGCCTTCGCGCTGACCTATCTGGCAATCGTGTGGATCTGCATTCGGGCCGCGCGCATCCCCGACCTGCGCGACCTGATCACGCAGGGCTACCAGTCCACCATGCGCCTCACCTGCATGGTCACCTTCATCCTGATCGGGTCGACCTGCTTCTCGGTGGTATTTCTCGGCGTCTCCGGCGGCGTCTGGCTCGAGCATCTCCTGACCTCGCTGCCCGGCGGCGTCTGGGGCTTCCTGATCTTCATCAATCTCTTCATCTTCTTCCTGGCGTTCTTCCTCGACTTCTTCGAGATCGCCTTCATCATCCTGCCGATGATCGCGCCGATCGCCCAGAAGATCCTCGCGCCGGTGGTCGGACCGGACGCCGCCCTGATCTGGTTCGGCGTGATGATCTGCGTCAACATGCAGACCTCGTTCCTGCATCCGCCGTTCGGCTTCGCGCTTTTCTACCTGCGCGGGGTCGCGCCGAAGGAAGTGAAGAGCTCCGACATCTACTGGGGCGCCGTGCCCTGGATCGGCTTGCAGATGATCATGGTGCTGCTGGTGATCATCTTCCCGTCCGTGGTGACGGGCCTGCTCGACAAGCCGCTCAACGTCGATCTCGACAAGGTCAAGATCGAGGTGCCGCAGATCGAGCTGCCGCCGCTGGATCTCGGCCCGCCGCAGAAGTAGCGGGAACGAGGCTCGCCGTCATGCTCCGCTGAAGCGGCGCATGACACGCCTCGGCGCGTGACAAGCACCGGAATCGGAGGCATACCGGGCCGTCCCCAACCTCCATGGATGGCCGCGCATGCCCCGATCGCACCCTGTTCCCTCGCTCGTCGCTCCGTTGCTTGCTTCACTCTGGCTGGCAGGTGCCGCAACGATGGTGCATGCCGAGCCGGTCGCCGAAGTCCAGATGCTGGCGCAAAAGGAGCAGCAGCCGCTGCTCGACACGCTGCGCGATCTCGTCAATATCGAATCCGGCAGCAAGGACCTCGAAGGCCTGAACCAGATCGCCGACCGCATTGCCGGTCAGCTCAAGCAGCTCGGCGGCACGGTGGAGATCCTGCAACCCACCGACATCTATCGCCTCGACGACACCCCTGAGAAGATCGGACCGGCCGTCCACGCCGTGTTCAAGGGCACGGGGACCAGGAAGATCATGCTGATTGCCCACATGGACACGGTGTACCTGAAGGGCATGCTGAAGGACCAGCCGTTCCGCCTCGACGGCGACAAGGCTTACGGCCTCGGCATCGCCGACGACAAGCAGGGCGTCGCGCTCATTCTCCATACCGTGGCGTTGCTGCAGAAGCTGAACTTCAGGGATTACGGCACGCTCACGGTGCTCACGAACGGCGACGAGGAGATCTCCTCGCCCGGCTGGCGCAGCACCATCACCAAGCTCGCATCGGATCAGGACGTGGTGTTCTCGTTCGAAGGCGGCGGCACCGACGGCACGCTGCGCCTCGCCACCAGCGGCATCGGCTCGGCCTATCTCAGCGTGCAGGGCAAGTCGTCACATGCCGGCGCACGGCCCGAGGGCGGCGTGAATGCGCTGTACGAGCTCTCGCACCAGGTGCTGCAGATGAAGGACTTGTCCAAGCCCGAGCAGGGCCTGAAGCTGAACTGGACGGTGTCCAAGTCCGGCACCAACCGCAACGTGATCCCTGCCGAGGCCACCGCCCAGGCCGACGCACGCGCGCTCAAGGTGTCCGACTTCGACGAGCTGCAAAAGGCGCTGCAGGACAAGATCAAGAATCGCCTGCTGCCCGATTCCAGGGTCGACCTGAAATTCGAGGTGCGCCGCCCGCCGCTCGAAGCCAGCGAGGCGGCGCGCCGCGTGGCGGCCCATGGCAAGACGATCTATGGGGAGATCGGACTAACCCTCAAGGTCGACGAGAAGGCGACCGGCGGCGGCACCGACGCGGCTTTTGCCGCGCTGCAGTCCAAAGGAGCCGTGGTGGAAGGCATGGGCCTGTCGGGCTTCGGCGCGCACTCCAACGATGCCGAATATGTGCAGGTCAACAGCATCGTGCCGCGGCTCTATCTGGCGACGCGGATGATCATGGACCTGTCCACGGGCAAGCTGAAATAGCGGCTGCGCTTCTTTCCTTCTCCCCCTTGTGGGAGAAGGTGGCGCGAACGCAGTTCGCGCCGGTTGAGGGGTCTCTCTCCGCGCATTCAATCGAGAGTGAGACTCGCGGAGAGAACCCCTCACCCGTCTCGCCGCTAACGCGGCGCGCCACCCTCTCCCACAAGGGGAGAGGGTGCAGCGTCACTGCCGCGCCAGTTCTTCTCAACAGGCTTTTGGCGCATCCGCCAGCCGAAACCGCAGCGTGAACTCTGCACCGCCGCCGGGGAGGTTCTCCACCGCGACCGTGGCGGCGTGATCATCGGCCACGGCGCGCACGATCGAGAGGCCCAGTCCCGCGCCGTCGCTGCGCCGGCGATCGGCGCGCCAGAAGCGCTGGAAGATCAGATCGCGCTCAGCCTCCGCGACCCCGGGACCGCAATCGCGCACGCGCACCGAGCCGTCCTCGCCCACCTCGACGTCGACCGCGGTGTCCGTTGCGGTGAACTTGATGGCGTTTTCGGCGAGGTTGAAAACCGCGCGCTGCAGCATCTCCGAATTGCCGTGGATCAGCACCGGTGCATGAGTGCCCTTCAGCGCGATGTCCTTGCGTTGCGCGATCGCGAACGGGGCGATCGAGCCGACCACCTCGGCACAGACGGCGCGCAAATCCGCGGTCTCCCCGGGATCGAGCACAAGGGTGTCGAGCTCGGCGATCTCCAGCAGCTGGGCGACGATCCGGCTCATGGCCTCGATGTCGGCATGCAGCGCCTGCCGTTCGGCACCGTCGCCGAGCGTCTCGATCCGCGTGCGCAGGATCGCGAGCGGCGTGCGCAATTGATGCGCGGCATCCGCCGTGAACTGCCGCTGCACGCGAAAGCCGCCCTCGAGGCGGTCGAGCGCCTGGTTCACGGCGGTGACGAGCGGCACGATCTCGCGCGGAATCCGCGCGGTCGGCAGCCGGATGTCGGTGCGCGCCGGGCCGATATTGCTGGCCTCCTGCGATGCCTTCCACAGCGGCGCGATGGCGCGGCGGAAGATGATGATGTCGGTGGCAAGCAGGACCAGGAGGATGGGAATGGTGATCCACCCGACCCGCCGGAAGAAGTTCGAGACGATGTCGTCGATGATGACGTCGCGGTGCGCGAGGTCCTCGGCAACCTGGATGCGCACCGTCTTGCCGGCAATATCCCGGCTGACGCCCGCGCCCGAGATGGTCTCGGAAAAACGTGGCGCCGCCGCCGCGGCGGTGCGCCGGTGCGAGGAGAACAGCAACCGGCCGTCGGAATCGCGAATGTCGAACTGATAGCGGCCGTAAGCGTCCGAATAGAGCCCCTTGAGGCTGTCGGGCAGGTTGAAGGTCAACGTGCCATCCGGCTGCGCGACGATGCGCTCCGCCAGCACCTCGGCTTGCGCGCGCATGGCATCGCGATGCAGCTGGTCGATCTCGGAGTTGAGCAGCCAGAACAACACCAGCGGCAGGAAGATCGCGACCACCGCGACCGCGACAATGTGCAGGAACACGATGCGCGAGATCAGCGATTTGAACGTCAGCGATCCGGCACGGCCCGCGACGGCCACGCTATTTCTCCTCGGTCATGAGATAGCCGACGCCACGGATGGTGTGGATCACGACCTTGGCGCCGTGCTCGGCCAGCTGCTTGCGCAGCCGCGACACATAGACCTCGATCGCGTTGGAGGCGACTTCGCCTTCGAGACCGAAGATGTGGTCCTCGACGTTCTTCTTCGGTACCACCCGCCCCTGCCGGCGCAGCAGGATCTCGAGCACCGAGGTCTCGCGCGCGGAGATGATCCGCGGCTGGTCGTCGACGAAGATCTGACGGCTCTCGGTGTCGTAGACGAGGTTGGCGAGACTGAGCGAACGGCCGAGCAACTGGCCGGGACGGCGCAGGATGGCCTCCAGTCGCGCCACCAGCTCCTCCATCGCGAACGGCTTTACGAGATAGTCGTCGGCACCGCTACGCAGGCCGCTGACGCGGTCCTGCACCCCGCCGCGCGCGGTCAGCACCAGCACCGGCAGCGGCTCCATCTTGAGGCGCAGCTCGCGCAGCACCGACAGGCCGTCACCGTCGGGCAGGCCGAGGTCGAGGATCATCGCAGCATAGCTCACGCTGCTCACCGCCTCGCGCGCCTCGGCTGCGCTGCCCACGATGTCGCTCTCATAGCCGGCCGTCGCCAGCCCGCCGGCAACGAGCCGCGACAGCTCGGCATTGTCCTCGACGATCAGAAGGCGCATCCTAGTCCCGACGAATACCCAAGGTCACCGCACAGCATCTTCGCTCTCTTCCACCATTCCGGCCACCTCGGCCAGCGAAAAGTGCCCGACCAGGCTGGCCGCCTGTCAGGTTCGTGTAAGACAATCAACGCCGGGGCAATCCATCCTGCCTGACAGGCACCGTGAGCACCTGAGCTTTCTAGCTCCGCCCCTCGAAATAGGTGCATAGCAAGGTCGTCTCCTTCTCCCTGATTGGTTTTCGAAAGAGCCGGCACTTGAAGCTACGCTCCTTCCCCGCTCCGCTCTCGATCAGGAACACGCATTGGCTGCAAACGTCGGCACGGTGACGGCGCTTGCCAGCATCGAGCCCATCCAGAACGTGGCGAAGCGTATCGCGCAACCGCGATCGATCGGGGAGTTCGAGGGACACGAGTTGATCCCGCAGGGCGTTGATGGGGTCACGCTCCAGGAACCTCTCCCCTTCACCTGTGATGCACAGCGCAATCGAGCGCTTGTCCTCTGCTGATGGTTTGCGGACCATCAATCCCTTGCTCTGCAGCACGGCGGCGATCTGCGATGCGACGCTGCGGGTCGTGCCAAGGAAGCTCGCAAGAGCAGTCGGCGTCCGCGAAAACCTGTTTGCGCGGGCGAGAAACCGCAACGCCATCCATTCCCGATCGCTCAGACCCGATAAAGTCTCTTCAAAGAGCCAGGTGTCGGCCGATTGTATCAGCAGTTGTACGATTTCAATTGCCAGTCTCATTGAGAGATCCCACGGGAAACGGCCGCCCTGGCACCTCGATCAACGATCGAACGCCGCCGTGTTCGGTGAAAGATGCATTCCCGTCGGGACTGGTTGAATCCGGTATACCGTACCGTGAAGCCGGAGGTTCGAAACACACCGCAAGCGACTTCAGCCCGATTGCCAGATTCCGATAGCCTGATCGTTCCGTAAAAGGAACACCGAAAAACTACCTACCACGCTTACCTAGAGATGCTGGGCGCAAAGTCTCCAGCGTTCGAGAACATGAGTAGCCATGTCGGGGCTGAAGACCCGAGGCTGCAGAGGCTTTCCGCGACGATTTCGTGGGCAATTGTGACGCGCCCGCCTCTTGTCAGCTTCGTGTAAGTCGATCAGATGTGTTCTGGTGATTTGGGCGACACCAGCAGAATTCAGCCTCAGGGCGAAAGGATGAGCTTCATGAGCAAACCGTCGAAAACGGAGAGCGAGCTGATTGCAATGGCCAAAGCCGAGTTGAAAGTTCACGCCGACTGTCCCGACGCAATGACGATTTCCATCATTCGCGACGGCAGCTCCTGGGAGTTTCGAGCCAGCGCAGATCAGGCCACGGCGGATCGGCCGGGTTATCCGGAATGTGTGGCCATGCTGGTTCAGATCGGCGATCACCTCAGCAAGCAATACGACGTCAAAGGTTAGATCCCCGTCACGCTTCGCGCATGCGCGTGTCGGCTTCACAACGTGCGTTCAAGCACCATCGTCGGACCGGCTGCGAACGCACCCGATGGAGAGGATGACGAGGATTGCGCCGAACATGAAAGGACTCCTGGAGCGGCCTAAGATGTTACTGGTCGGCAGCTCATCGGGATCGAATCTCATTTGATCCCGTGGGCTCGCACCGCCGCAATTCGGATTTTTCGATCATAAGTTTCTACCACTGTTTTGCCCGACGCATCAAGCCATTCGGTAATTCAGCAAAATCTCGCGCTGAGCCGCCAAGCCATTGATAAACCTGTCCCCGTCTACTGTGCATGGGGTTGTTTTGCAGGTTTTTGTTTGGACGCCCTTCGGAGGCTTGTAACGGCGGCGCCCCGGAGCCATCGCTCCGAGGCGCTGCATGCGACGGACAGCGTGATCAGCTCTGCGACCGCCGCGCCATGAAGATGTCGTAGCCGACCTCGGCGACCTGGAACCAGGCGTAGCCGTCGCTCGTGAACTTGGCGAGCGAGTCGTGCACCTTCTTGAAGTTGGCGTTGGTCGCGCCGACTTCGGCGTGCAGCTCCTTGGCGGCCTTGTAGCAGGCATCCATGATCGCCGGCGAGAAGGCGTGCAGCTTGGTGCCGCCCGCCAGCAGCTTTCTCAGCGCCAGCGGATTGGCGTTGTCGTAGCGCGCCATCATGTAGTTGTTGGCGTAGTGGCCGGCCTGCTCCAGCACGCTCTGATAATATTTCGGCAGCGCGTTCCATTTTTCGAGGTTGACGAAGGCCATCAGCATCGGTCCGCCTTCCCACCAGCCGGGATAATAATAGTGCGGCGCGATCTTGTAGAAGCCGAGCTTCTCGTCGTCATAGGGGCCGACCCATTCGGCGGCGTCGATCGTGCCCTTCTCCAGCGCCGGATAGATATCGCCGCCGGCGAGCTGCTGCGGCACCACGCCGAGCTTCTGGAGCACGCGGCCGGTGAAGCCGCCGATGCGGAATTTCATGCCCTTGAGATCCTCGGGCGTGTTGACCTCCTTCCTGAACCACCCGCCCATCTGGCAGCCGGTATTGCCCGCGAGCAGCGAGATGACGTTGTAGCTCTTGTAGAACTCGTTGAGCACATCGCGGCCGCCGCCCTGCATGTACCAGGCCTGGTTGATGCGCATGTTGGGACCGAACGGCACGGCCGAGCCGAAGGTGAAGGTCGGGTCCTTGCCGAAGTAATAGTACGACGCGGTGTGGCCGATCTCGCATGTGCCGTTCTGCACGGCATCGAGCACCTGGAGGCCGGGCACGATTTCGCCGGCCGCGAAGATCTGGATCTGGAATTTGTTGTCGGTCGCCTCCGCGACCATCTTGCACATCATGTCGGCGCCGCCAAACAAGGTATCGAGCGATTTCGGCCAGCTCGTCGGCATGCGCCATTTGATTTCCGGCATCGACTGCGCGATCGCGGGAGCCGCGAGCGTGGCGGCGCCGGCCGCACCAAGTCCTGTGACCTTGATGAAGTCTCTTCTCTTCATGATTTCCTGCCCTGATGGATCTGATTGTGGAGCCTTCTTTCCGAGGCTTGCCGACAGAATGGAACATCACGGGACCGAATGCCATCCCGATCGCACTGCGGCAAAGAAAAAGCCCGGCCTCGCGAGCGAGGCCGGGCCATCCGGTCTTGGGACCTAAGCCGGTAGATCAGCCGCGGGTGCGCGAGCGGATCATGAAGCTGTCGTAGGTGTATTCGGCAACCTGCCACCACAGATATTCGTCGGAGCGGTAGGCCTGCATGGCGTCGATCGACTTCTTGAAGTCGGCGTTCTTGCCGGAGACCTCGGCCCACAATTCGTTGGTCGCCTTGAGGCAGGCTTCCAGCACCTCGTTGGTGAACGGACGGAGTTGGGTGCCGCCGGCGACGAGGCGCTTCAGCGCCGCCGGGTTCTGCATGTCGTAGCGCGCGGCCATCCAGCTGTTTGCGTTGGCCGTCGCGTTGGTGAGGATCGCCTGGTAGTTCTTCGGCAGCGCATTGAACTTTTCCAGGTTGGCGAAGGCGTGGACGGTCGGACCGCCTTCCCAGAAGCCCGGATAGTAATAGTACTTGGCGACCTTGGCGAAGCCGAGCTTCTCGTCATCGTAGGGGCCGACCCACTCGGCCGCGTCGATGGTGCCCTTTTCCAGCGCGGGATAAATGTCGCCGCCCGCGAGCTGCTGCGGCACGACGCCGACCTTCTGCAGCACCTGGCCGGCGATGCCGCCGATGCGCATCTTGAGGCCGGAGAGGTCGGCAACGGTCTTGATCTCCTTGCGGAACCAACCGCCCATCTGGGTGCCGGTGTTGCCGCAGGGGAAGCCGATCACGTTCGACTTCTTGAAGAACTCGTTGGCGAGCTCGTTGCCACCGCCCTGGTAGAGCCACGAATTCTGCTGGCGCGCATTGAGGCCGAACGGCACCGAGGCGAAGATCGCGAAGGTCGGGTCCTTGCCGACGTAATAGTACGAGACGGTGTGGCACATCTCGACCGTGCCGTTCGAGGTCGCATCGAGCGCCTGGAGGCCCGGGACGATTTCGCCGGCCGCGAACACCTGGATCTGGAATTTGTTGTCGGTCATCTCGGCGACGTACTTCGCCACCTGCTCGGCGCCGCCATAGATGGTGTCGAGCGACTTCGGGAAGCTCGACGTCAGGCGCCACTTCACCTCGGGTGAGGACTGTGCGATCGCCGGCGAGGCCACCGCGGTCGCCGCCGCGCCTGCTGCCGATACTTTGAGAAAATCACGACGCTTCATCTTCAGGTCTCTCCTTGCTGGGGCGTTTCCCCTTGGCTTCTCTTATGCCGCCGCGCATTCTGGCGACGCGTTGAGGTCGCGTCGAACCGAAGGGGCTTGACTGCCGTGGGCCTTTAACACGGCCAGCCCGGTTTCGGAACGCGACAATGGCATGACGGGCCTCTACAAAAGTCGCATGCCCCCGGAGCGTGCCGCGGCGACCGGTCAGGCCGCGGCAATGACGCCCTTGAGCTGGTCCCGGACTTGGCCCGCGATGGCGCGGTAGATCGCCGCATGAGGGCCGTCCGGCTCGCTGTCGACGACGGGATTGCCGGCGTCCGAAGTGGCGCGAATCGCCATGTGCAGGGGGATCTCGCCCAGGAATGGCACGGCGAGCTTCTCGGCCTCATGTCGGGCGCCGCCATGACCGAAAATGTCTGATCGCGTGCCGCAATGCGGACATTGGAAGTAGCTCATGTTCTCCACAATCCCGAGCACGGGCACGTTGACCTTCTTGAACATGGCCAGTCCCCGCCGCGCGTCGATCAGGGACAGATCCTGCGGGGTCGAGACGATCACGGCGCCCTTGAGCGGCACGTTCTGCGCCAGCGTGAGCTGGGCATCGCCGGTGCCCGGCGGCATGTCGACGACCAGCACGTCGAGCTTGCCCCATTCGACGTCGCGCAGCATCTGCGTCACCGCCGACATCACCATCGGGCCGCGCCAGATCATCGCGGTTTCCTCCTCGACCAGGAAGCCGATCGACATGATGGCAAGGCCGAAACGCCGAAGCGGAATCATCTTGCGCGCCTCGTTCAGCTCCGGCTTGTCGCGCAGGCCCGTCAGGCGCGGCACCGAGGGGCCGTAGATGTCGGCATCGAGCAGCCCGACCTTGAGGCCGAGGTCGCGCAGGCCGAGCGCCAGATTGAGCGCGGTGGTCGACTTGCCCACCCCGCCCTTGCCGGAGGCGACCGCGATCACGGCGGCAACGCCGGGAATTTCCGATTGCCGCGCCATCGGCGACCCACCGCCCTGCGGCGGCTTGTGGGCATGGGCCGGCTGCACGCCGGGCGTGCCGCGGCTCGGCTGCGGGGGTGGCGGCGGCGCGGAGCCCGGCTTGCGCTCCGCGGTCAGTGCCACCATGACGGTGGTGACGCCGGGAATGCTGCGCACGGCAGCTTCCGCTTCGGCCCGGACGGATTCCCAGGCCCTTGCCTCGGCGGCGTCGACATTGATCGAGAAGAACACCTTGCCGTCGGAGGCGCTGATCGCGCTCAGCACATTGGCATGGGGAAGCGCGACCCCGCGGGGCGACTGGACCCTGGCGAGGCTGTCGAGAACCTGTTGCTGCGTCACGCTCAAAGCGCATCTCCTGGAGTTGAGGATGCCCCATTAGAGCGGAAACGCTCAAAAGGCTACTGCCTGCCGATATCGTCAGCCCTTTCGGCAGGCGCCGCCCCCTGCTCCCGGGCGGCCTCGTAGTTCAGCTCGATCATGACCCCGTTGGGGTCGTGGACGAAGATCTGCCAGAGATCGCCGCCGGGCACCTGGCGGGACTCGAACTTCATCCCCTTTGACGCCAGCCGCTGTTTCATGCCGTCAAAGCCGCGGCTGGCGAAGGCGACATGGTGGACAACGCCGGAATCCGGCTTTTGTGGCTCGGCGGTCGGAGAAATGTCGACGAGGTGCACCACCGGCCTGCCCTCGCTGTACATCCAGGCGCCCGGGAAGGCGAAATTCGGCCGTGCGCCTTTTTCGAGGCCCAGCACGTCTTCGAAGAAGCGGACGGTCTCGGCCAGATTCCGGGTCCGGATGTTGAAATGATCGAGGACGCCCACGCTCACGCCGCCCATGCTCTCGCTCCCTTGTTTTGAAGTCCTTGGGGCCGCCAGCCTAGCACAGCAGGCCGCCAAACGAAGCCGTTGCCCTCTGGCCTCAAGGGTTTATGGTGCGCCTCCGATCCGCCCCGCCGCGGAACCCAGGCATCCCTCGCCTGGCAAGAACCGTAAACCCAAACTACGGACAAGGTACCACAATGGCTAAAGTCGCTTTCCTCGGTCTTGGCGTGATGGGCTTCCCCATGGCCGGACACCTCGTGAAAAAAGGGGGCCATGAGGTCACCGTCTATAACCGGACCGCGGCCAAGGCGAAGGAATGGGCGGACAAGTTCGGCGGCAAGACCGCACCGACGCCGAAGGCCGCCGCCGAGGGGCAAGATTTCGTGATGTGCTGCGTCGGCAACGACAACGATCTGCGCGCGGTCACGATCGGCCCCGACGGCGCGTTCGCCGGCATGAGGAAGGGTGCGACCTTCGTCGACCACACCACGGCCTCTGCCGAGGTCGCACGTGAGCTGGATGCGGCTGCCACCAAGGCCGGCTTCAAATTCGTCGACGCCCCCGTCTCCGGCGGCCAGGCCGGCGCCGAGAACGGTGTTCTGACGGTGATGTGCGGCGGCGCGGAAGATGCCTATTCCGGCGCCGAGCCGATCATCACGGGCGCCTATGCCCGGATGTGCAAGCTGCTCGGCCCCGCCGGAAGCGGTCAGCTGACCAAGATGGTCAACCAGATCTGCATCGCCGGTCTGGTGCAGGGTCTCTCCGAGGGCATCCATTTCGCCAAGAAGAGCGGCCTCGACGTCGCCGCCGTGATCGAGACCATCTCGAAAGGGGCTGCCCAGTCCTGGCAGATGGAAAATCGCTACAAGACGATGAACGAGGACAAGTACGATTTCGGCTTCGCTGTCGAATGGATGCGCAAGGACCTCTCGATCTCGCTGGCAGAAGCCCGCCGCAATGGCGCCAGCCTGCCCGTCACGGCGCTGGTCGATCAGTTCTATGCCGAGGTCGAGAAGATGGGCGGCAAGCGCTGGGATACGTCGAGCCTGCTCGCACGCCTTAATCGCTGATAGCTGACGACCTGAAACGACCTTGCTGATCGCGATCGCCGCCATCTTCGTCCTCGCCTATGCGGCGATCGCGCTCGAGCACCCGCTTCGCGTCAACAAGAGCGCTACGGCGCTGCTCGGCGCGGGGCTGCTGTGGACCATCTACGCGGTCGCAACCGGCGACCACGCGCTGGTCGGCCGCCAGCTCGACGAGTCCGTCGGCTCCACCGCGCAGATCGTCTTCTTCTTGATCTGCGCCATGACTATCGTCGAGGTGATCGACGCTCATGACGGCTTCGAGGTCATCACCTCTCTGATCCGCACCACGAGCCAGGTCACGCTGATCTGGCTGATCGGCTTCGTGACGTTCTTCCTCAGCGCGATTCTGGATAATCTGACGACCACGATCGTCATGATCTCGCTGATCCAGAAGCTGATCGCCCGCCGCGACGACCGTCTGCTGTTCGCCTCCCTCATCGTCATTGCCGCCAATGCCGGCGGCGCCTGGACCGTGATCGGCGACGTCACCACGACCATGTTGTGGATCGGCGGGCAGATCTCGCCGGTCAAGATCATGAGCGCGGTGTTCCTGCCCTCGCTGCTCAATCTGCTGGTGCCGCTCGTCTTCATCAGCTTCTCGCTCAGGGGCAAGAGCATCGCATCGCCGCCGAAAGATAACGGACTGCTCGCCGTCGGCCGGTTCGAGCGCAACCTGATGTTCTATCTCGGCCTCGGCACACTGATCGCGGTGCCGGCGTTCAAGGCGGTCACGCATCTGGCGCCCTTCATGGGCATCCTGTTTGGACTCGGCGTGCTCTGGCTGGTCGGCGAAATCGTGCATCGCCACAAGGAGGAACACGTGCGCACGCCTCTTACGCTGGTGCACGCGCTGACTCGGATCGATATGAGCTCGGTCGTGTTCTTCGTCGGCATCCTGCTCGCGGTCGCCTGCCTCGAGCATGCCGGCCTGCTGTCGATGCTTGCGCGCTGGCTGGACACCGCGATCGGCCGCGAGGACGTGATCGTCGTCTTGCTCGGCCTGCTCAGCGCCGTCATCGACAACGTGCCGCTGGTCGCCGCGACCATGGGCATGTACGACCTCGCGCATTATCCCCCCGACAGCTTCATCTGGGAGTTCATCGCCTATTGCGCCGGCACCGGCGGCTCGATCCTGATCATCGGCTCCGCCGCAGGCGTTGCCGCCATGGGACTCGAGAAGATCGAGTTCTTCTGGTACGCCCGCCGCATCGCAGGCCCCGCACTCGTGGGCTATCTGACGGGAGCGATGGTCTACATCGCGCAGTACGCGGCGCTGCATTGAGCGGCACCGGCGGGATCCAAATTAACGCCGGGTTAACGTAATTCTTTAGCTCCTTAAGTCAGCTCTTAAGGATTTCTTGCCAGAGATAGACAATGCAGAAAGCCCGCGTCCGCCGCGGGCAGGAATCCGTGTTGCTTGATGAGTAACCCCGCTGAAAAGCCTGAGGTCGTGCAGCTTCCGGCCGAGCCGGTGAGCGTGCCATCGGCGAGCAGCCGAAGGGCTGCGGCGCAGCGGGTGCGCGAGGCGCGCGACAAGTTAACGTCGACCAGTGGAACCCGGCCGGCGTTCGACGCCGAGATGCTGCGGCAATACGCCCAGACCCGGCTGTCTGCCTCCTATGTCGTGATGCTGCTGGTGGTGGCGACCGGCGTACTGTTCGGGCTGTGGATGCAACCGATCCCGGCCGCGGCCTGGACCGCCGGCATGCTCTGCATCCATAGCGCCATGATCCGCAGTTGCCGGCGCTTCCTGACCGAGCCGGCCTCTCCGGCCGCGACGCGCGCATGGCGGACGCGCTTCGTCGTGCTCGACCTGCTCTATGGTCTGTGCTGGATGGCGATCCTGATCCATCCCGTGCTCGACATGGTCACGGAAACGCTGATGATGTTCCTGATGCTGCTGGTGATCGCAGTATCGAGCATGCTCGCGGCCAATCTGCCGATCGCAGCCCTTGCCGCCACGGCGCCGGTCGCGGTGGCGATGGCGCTGAGCTTCGTCACGACCGGCTCGCTGGACAATTACATCCTGGCAGCGCTGGCCCTCGCCGCCGAAGGCTATTTCGTCCTGCTGGCGCATCGCCTGCACTCCTCCACCTTCGCCACGCTGGAAGCGCGCGCGGAAAAGGACGCGCTGATCGGCGAGCTGGAGCAGGCCAAGGCAATCTCGGACGAAGCGCGCCATCGCGCCGAAGCCGCCAACGTCGCCAAGTCGCGCTTCCTTGCGCAGATGAGCCACGAGCTGCGTACACCCCTGAATGCCATTCTCGGCTTCTCCGAGGTGATGAAGAGCGAGATTTTCGGCGCGCATGGCGTGGCGGTCTACAAGGAATATTCCGCCGACATCCATAATTCCGGGGTGCACCTGCTCAACCTCATCAACGAGATCCTCGATCTGTCGCGGATCGAAGCCGGCCGCTACGAGCTCAACGAGGAAGCGGTGTCCCTGGTCGGCATCGTCGCCGACTGCCATCATCTGATGAAGCTGCGCGCCTCGAGCCGCGGCATCACCATCCACGAAGTGTTCGAGCAGGCCATGCCGAGGCTCTGGGCCGACGAGCGCGCGATCCGCCAGGTCGTGCTCAACCTGCTCTCCAACTCGATCAAGTTCACCCCGCAAGGCGGCGAGATCTGGCTCAAGGCCGGCTGGACCGCCTCCGGCGGACAATATCTCTCGGTGAGGGATTCCGGTTCCGGCATCCCTGAGGACGAGATCCCGGTCGTGCTCGCCTCGTTCGGCCAGGGTTCCAATTCGATCAAGTCGGCCGAACAGGGCGCCGGCCTCGGCCTGCCGATCGCCAAGAACCTGATTGACCTGCACGGCGGCACGTTCACGCTGAAATCGAAGCTGCGCATCGGCACCGAGGTGATCGTCACGTTCCCGCCGGAGCGCGTGATGAGTGCGCTGGCGCCGCTCTCGGACGATTCTCCGCCGCTCCAGCCGGAGAGCTCCGTTGTGCCGGACGAGAAGCGCCGGCCGCGCCACAAGCCGATCATGAGTGCTGGCACAGGCTCTTAACGAGATGCTTGCAGACATGCCCGACCATCCCTCACTATGTCCGTATGAGCAAAGAAACGCCGTGCGTCGCCGTCTGCATGATGGATCCCAAGACCAAGCTGTGCTTCGGCTGCGGCCGCACCTTGCCCGAGATCGCGCGCTGGCACGCCATGGAAAGCGCAGACCGGCTCGCGATCATGGCCCTCTTGCCGGAGCGCATGACGGAAGCTGGACTGGTGCCGGTCGCGGGATCTCCAAAACACATCTGATCCGCCTGCGTGCCCTTGGAGGCGCGCGATGATCCGCTTCCTGCTCGTCCTGATCATGCTCGCCGGCACGGCGGGTGCCGTCGTCGCCTATGGTGATCCCGACCAGATCGCGCGCGCCAGCCACAAGGTCTCGCACATTTTTCGCGCACAAGCCGCCTCCCCGGCCCCAGCCGTGCAGATCCCGCGCGGCCAGGGCGGCGAATTCACACTGCGTGCGAAGATCAACGGCGTCACTGCACCGATGGTGATCGATACCGGAGCGACTTCGGTGGTGCTGACGTGGGAAACCGCAAAGGCGATCGGGCTGCCGCTCGAGATGCTTGAATATGACGTCGACCTCGAGACAGCGGGCGGCCACACCAAGGCGGCCCGGCTCACGCTCGACCGTCTCTCCGTCGGCAAGCTGGTCGAGAAGTCGGTGCCGGCCCTCGTCGTGCAGCGCGGCCAGATGAAGACCAATCTGCTCGGTATGAGCTTCCTCGACCGCCTGGAAAGCTGGGGCGTGCGCGCCGACACGTTGATGCTGACCGGCTATCCGGAGCTGCAGGGCAACCACCGTCGCGCGCGTGCGGCGGTCGACTAGCTGAGTTACGCCGCCTCCGCCGGCGCGCGGACACCAACACGCATGATCGCTTCGCGCAGCACGTCGAGACCTGCACCCGGCTTCACACCCTGCTCGGCCAGATGGCGGCGGAAGGCGCGCGCCCCGGGCACCGCGTGGAAGGCGCCGACGAAATGTCGCGTGATGGCGTGCAGCCGGGTGCCGTGCGCGAGTTGCTCCTCGATGTAGGGCATCATCGCCTCGAGCGCGTCCTGCATGGTCGCGTGCGGCGCCGGCCTGCCGAAGATCTCCGCATCGACCGCGAGCAGCCGCCACGGCTCCTGATAGGCGGCGCGGCCGAGCATCACGCCGTCGACATGGGCGAGATGCGCCTTTGCCTCGTCGATGCTCCGGACGCCGCCGTTGATGATGACGGGCACATCGGGCATCGCGCGCTTGAGCCGGTAGACGCGATCATAGTCGAGCGGCGGGATATCGCGGTTCTCCTTCGGCGACAGGCCGTTGAGCCAGGCCTTGCGGGCGTGCACGATCAACGCATCGCAGCCTGCGGCGACCACCGCACGCGCCAGCGCATCGAGCGCGACCTCCGGATCCTGATCGTCGATGCCGATGCGACACTTCACCGTGACGGGAACGGCGACCACGCGCTTCATGGCGTCAACGCACCTCGCCACCAGCTCCGGCTCAGCCATGAGGCAGGCGCCGAAACGGCCATCCTTCACACGATCCGACGGGCAGCCGACATTGAGATTGATCTCGTCATAACCGAAGTCCTCGCCGATACGTGCCGCCAGCGCGAGCTCGCGCGGATCCGATCCGCCGAGCTGAAGCGCCACGGGGTGCTCGACCGCGTCGAACCCAAGCAGCCGCTCCCGGTCGCCATGAATGATCGCGCCGGTCGTCAGCATCTCCGTATAGAGCAATCCCCGCCGCGTCAGGTGACGGTGGAACACCCGGCAGTGCCGGTCAGTCCAATCCATCATGGGGGCCGTAGAAAATCTGCGATCTAAGCGGTTCATTTTACTGATATATTTCGCCTCAAGTCGGCCCTATCTGCAATTGGACCGATTGAGAAATCCAATTTGACGAGGCTTCTGCCACCGGGCTCTTCTAGGGTCATATATGCCTGAATTGGAAGCGGAAATCACATATTCGGATTTTCAGTGCACACGTCACGGACCAAGGTACGCACAGGTTCGGAATGGCCAGGTCCGGTCGGTTCGCTTCTCCTACGAAGAAACGCCGATCGGGCCAAGCCATCTCCATGACCGCGCTCTTGCTCTCCCGGCGTCGCCTGTCGGCCGCGACTTCCGTAGTGACAGCCTGTCTCCAGCACGGAGTGCCAACGCTCCGCAGAATGGCGGCGACATTGCTCCTCATCAACTCGCTTGGCAGCTCATGGATTCCGAACAACAGTTCGATTTCCAGCTTCCAGGGCCACATCTGGAGCCATGTGACCGACAAGTTCGTCTGTGTCGCCGCCCACGGCAAGGTCAGCCCCTTGATCGCCAAGCGCGGGGAGCAGACCGGCGACGCCTACCAGTTCACACTGCACCTCAAGGCGGGCGCGACCGAACTGGCGCGGGCCGTTCCTTTGGGTCCGCAGACGCCGCCCCCGCGCACGAAATCTGCCGAGCACCGCGGTTCCCCGCAAAAAGTCGTTCGCAAACGTGCTAACACTTATCTTGCGACCGAAGTCTCCGAAGGCTAGCAAACCGTATTTTTTATCGGGGCCAAGGTGACGATCGAGACGCCGCGGCCGTTAGGCGCGAAACGGGCGAGACGTCCACAAACTGGCGCGAGCCGTCCGCGCTCGTTGCGCCGGCTTGTTCACGCTACATGTCCGTTCTGGAATAGCATCCCAGTGGGAATGCCGCGGATTCTGCATGCATGATCCACCTCAGCATCAGTATCGACCTTCAAGAATCGCGGCTCGGGTTCGAATTCGGCAGCGACCCGCTCGTGGATCGGATTGGCGAGATTGGACTCTCGCTTCAATCTGCCGCGGCAGGCTGCCGCGCTCGACTGAACAGATCAATCATTGCGCGGTTGAAAGCCGGGATGTCGTCAGGCTTTCGGCTGGTCACCAGACCTTGATCGGTCACCGCATCCTCATCCACCCACTGCGCGCCGGCGTTTCGAAGGTCGATCTCGAGTGATGGCCAGGACGTCATGCGCCGGCCGCGCGCTGCATCGGCATTGATGATGGTCCATGGACCGTGACAGATCGACGCCACGGGTTTGCCCGCATCGAAGAAGCTTTTCACGAACGCGACCGCCTTGGGCTGCATCCGCAAGGAATCAGGATTGATGACGCCGCCGGGCAGTAGCAATGCGTCGAAATCCGCACTTGCATGGTCGAGGTGCACGTCGACGGACAGCTCATCGCCCCAATCGGTGAAGTTCCAGCCGCGAACGCGACCTGTCTTCGGCGAAACGAGGCTGGTCTTGGCGCCAGCGTCGTCAAGCGCCTTCCGCGGCCTGACCAGTTCGACATACTCAAACCCGTCGGTGGCAAGAATAGCGATCTTGTGGCTTTGAAGTGGTCCGGCCATGGTTCGTCTCCTTGTCTAAGCGACGTCAAGCGGAAGCTCGCGCATGTACGCGTTCACCAGTCCCGACCGACGACGCGAGCTTTGTGGTGTTGTGTGGATCGATCACATACTTCTTGGCCGATCCGTCATGGAAGCTCTGATAAGCTTCCACCACTCTCTCGAGCGGTATGACTTCGGTGTTCAGAAGTCTCGTGAGATAGGGCAGCCGATCCCAAAGAATGGCCATCATCAACTCGCGATTGTAATGCATGACCGGGCACTGACCTGCGGTGAAGGATGGCGATTTGACCCAAGCCGCGGGAAAACCCAAAGCCATGAAGCCCTTCTTGTTGAGTTCGTTCGGTGCACCTGGATCGAGATTGGTATAGACGCCGGGAATGCCCATGGCGCCCGCGGGCTTGATCACCTCCATCAAAGTGTTGAGGACAGCCTCCTCCTCGTTCTTTCCGCTGCCGTCGGGCCCATAACCGTGGCACTCCAGTCCGACACAATCTACGGCCGCGTCCACCCAGCGCGAGCCGTTGCCGAGGAGTTTCTCGATCTGATCCGGAATGGGCGTGGCGCTTGAGGGATCAACGACCTCGTAACCGGCATTCTTGACGAGATCGCGCCGCGCTTTGTTGTGGTCGCCGACGATAATACAGGAGGCTCCGAGCAAGTGTGCGCTCGCCGCTGCGCAACGCCCGACCGGGCCGGCGCCGGCAATGTAGACGGTTGAACCGGTCCCGACGCGTGCCTCGACACAGCCGTGATATCCTGTGGGCAGGATGTCCGATAGCAGAGTGAGATCCCTGATCTTCTCGATCGCCTGCTCCTTGTCAGGAAATTTCAAGAGCTGGAAGTCCGCCCAAGGCACCATCATGTATTCGGCTTGGCCGCCCTGCCATCCGCCCAGATTGAAGCCGTACGCTCCGCAAAATCCGAGTTCCTCGTTGGCGTTGAGACAAACATCGGTATGGCGTTCCTTGCAGTTCCGGCATGTGCCACAGGCAACGTTGAAAGGCACAGAGACGATATCGCCAACCTTGATGCGCTCCACATGCGAGCCTACCTCGACCACTTCGCCCGTATTCTCATGACCTAATTGCATTCCTGAGGGTGCAGCGAAGCGGCCATGATAGATGTGCAAGTCGCTGCCGCAGATATTCGTTGTGATCAGTTTTAGAATGACAGCATGTTCGATCTTCTTCCCTTTGGGATCCGCGAGCTTCGGATATCCTCTGTCCTGGACCTCTAGTTTGTAAGGCCCCATAAAGGTGACTGCACGGTTGGTTGCGGCCATGGCTCGCTCCTCAGATGATCCCCTTAAGAGCAGTGGCGCTACTCTTTCGTTCACGAAGATGAGCGCCCCAGAGGAACGGCGCCTTGGCAAACGTCAATCCTGCGCGCTGTTCGTTTGGCCCCATAGTGCCAACGTGGCTCTTTCCTCTAGGCTGCTTCTTCCTGTCGGCAATCGCTTGCGCGTATCAGCCAATACACCACACCCAGCGCGAGGATAACGGTCGCAAGTGCCAGCGTGTGAACGGCATCCGTTTCGTTCAGATCCAGAATGATGATCTTTCGGCAGACGGCAAGCAGCGCGATCAACACCACGGAGCGGATCTGCACCACTGCCTCTCGACGTTCGGCCACCACCAACAGGGACTTCTTGAACTCCAACGCAATGATCACGGTAAAGATCATGCCGAAAACCGCCTGGAACACCTCGAAATCAGACGGATCCAGACTGCCTGCCAGCACCAGCCCGAACAATATCTTCAGGCTCAGTGTCCAGACCGCCGCGACCACCACGATCGCGATCAGGAACGTCAGGAAGAGCACCACAGCGCGCTCAAACCACTGATAAAGCGAAGCCAACCTGACCTCGCTCTTCGTCTCCTGGAATTCATCCATAATCGACATGACGCCCTCTTCTTTGGCCTGACGCGCGTTGTCAGCGGTCAGCCGAATTCTCACGGGACCATATAGGCGAGGATATTCTTCTGCCTTGACTGCTGTCAGCAATGTCCGTCGCACGCGGCGCCGCGCTCTTCAATTTTACTGCGATCCAATTGAGAACTATCAATGCACCGCCCCTTGGCGTTTGCGATGATCCAAAGAGCGATGTGTCCCACCATCGCTGCCCTTCCCGGGCGTCCTCCCTTGACTTGGACCGTCAGCACACAACTGCGCGGTCCTTTCTTTTTCCACGCGAATGAGAGATCAGGCTTCGCCGGCGAGGACCCGCGAATGCTTGTGGTCAAAGATAGAAACCCTTCCAATAGTCCACGGCACGTGTTGCAAGAACTCGCTCGCCTCTATGAAGGGTGCCCCGGGTCCAAATTGTAGAGCGGCGTCTTCTTGGCGCGTTGCGGCGTCATCTTGGCGGGATCTGGCGCTCCGGGAACGCCGCGCGGCCCCAACAGGTCGCGTTGCATGTCATCTTCGGACTTCTCGGGTTCAACCCCGTTCATGGGACGCTCTTTTGGCACGCTCTTCTCCTTGCCTCGGCACAAAGTGCTCGGCGCTCCCGGTTCATCATGCTGCTCGCGAAGCGCCGATTCTGCGATTTAGGGGGACTACCTAAGGCCTCCGCCTTTCGATTATTTCGCAGCGAGCAAGCTTGATAGCTGTCAAGGCATGTCGCGGCGTCAGGTCGCTACTATGTCCGGACCCTGGAACCGATGGCTATTCTTGGAGCTAGACATGACCAGCACGACCGTCAACAGCAACGCTGACTTTAACATCGACTCTGCCTCCACGATGCTTGCCAAGAATTGGTGGCTGTTCCTCCTGCGGGGCATCTTCGGAATCATCTTCGGGCTGCTCGCTTTTCTCTTCCCAGGGCCCACCATGCTATCGCTGGTGTTGTTGTTCTCGGCCTACATGTTGGTCGACGGCGTAGCGGGAATCATTTCCGCCGTTCGTGCGATGCGACGGAAGGATGAATGGGGACTGTTGATATTTGAAGGCCTCCTGAATATCGCGGTCGGCGTTGCTGCCTTTATCTGGCCTGGCCTGACGGTACTTGCCTTTGTCTTTATGGTCGCCGCCTGGGCGATTATCTCAGGCGCGCTGATGATGGCTGCCGGCTTTCGCCTCAAGCTTGATCATGGCCGCTGGTGGATGGTTCTGGGCGGGCTGTTGTCGCTCGTTTATGGCGCGCTGCTGGTCGCCATGCCGCTGATTGGGGCGGTGGTGCTTACGTGGTGGATGGGAGCTTATGCGATGGTCTTTGGTATCGCGCTGGTCGTTCTGTCCTTCAAGTTGCGCGCCCGACAGAACGACCAGACTCGCTCCTCCGCCGTACCGGCGTGAGCGACGGGCCGACGTCCGTCATACGGGATCGTATCGCCGCAGATTGGGCCATGCGTGGACGTAACCAGGCATAGCGTGCCGCCGCAAAGGCGGCATTGCACTGAAAAGGCGGCATCGCACTGAAAGTAAAAAAGCTATGGTCACCGCAGCATTGTTTGTTCGTATCGAGGCACAGCCCGGCAGTGAAGCCGCCGTCGAGAAGTTCCTGAAGAGCGCGCTGCCGATTGTTGAAGGCGAGCCGGCAACCATTTCTTGGTTCGGGCTACGGCTCGGACCGTCAACCTTCGGTATCTTCGATGCCTTTCCGAACGACGCCGGACGCAACGCCCACCTTGCCGGCAATGTGGCAGCTGCGTTCATGTCAGATGAGACCGCCGCGCTGCTGACGGGGCCAGCGACGCTCGAAAGGATCGACGTACTCGCCGCCAAGCTTCCCAGTAACGGAGGTGGATGATACCGGTCCAACGGTCCACGCCGACGTTGCTGATTTTTCCAGCTCTTCGCGATGGGTGCATTCTGCCAATGTCACGGAGGCGGCGAACGCCCACTCTTGCGAGTTCGCGTGGGGTTCTTGCCCGCGCCCTGACGCCCGGCCCGGCTTACCTTTTCGGCACCATGCGTCCGATGACCTCCGCGGTTGCCGCCATGTTTCCCGGTTTTCTTTCCGGGCTGCGCAGTGGCGCGTGCTTTGACCATTTGTCAGCTCTTGGCGCTGGAATTCTCGTTTTGCTTGTCACTTTTCGTGACGGGGCCCTTGCTAGCCTTGTTGCCACCACCCCACTCTTGAGCCTTCCGGCTTTGATCACCGCCCTGTTTCTGCGGTGCATTACCCTTGGTGTTGGGGCTGGCGCTTTCGCCTTTGTTTCTGGATCGATTGTCGTTCTCAGTCATGTTCGCTCCTTTAGCTTCAAATGCGGGAAGGCGAAGCCCGTTCCTCTGAACTAGCGTTCAAAGGGCTCAATGACGCTCCTGATGAAGAGCGAACCCACGAGATCGCTGTTCGACGGGCGCTGAGCTCGGCGCAGTGAAGTGGTCGGCCAAGCGCCGAGAGCTGCCGCGCGCGTCGCTAGGACTGCCGGTGCCGGGCGCTCGCCATACAAATCCAGCGAACTGTCCGATTACAGAGAGCCGACCCCAGGGAACAAAAAAAGGGAACACCTCCCGCCGTACACGATTGGACGTTCGGAGAGCGTCATGACGAATGTTGACACGATTCCGGGCGGGCAAGAAGCCCCAAGCCAAAAGCAGATTTCCAATTCAAGAACGCCTCACGAGGCGCCTCAGAGAGCAGACGGGGACGTCGAATCAGAAGAAGATCGTGGCCGGCAGGCGACCTCGCCGTCGAAAATCCCCGCGAAGGGATGGAAGGACATCCTGTTCCGTGTCCTTTCCAACATCACTAAACACCGTGTCCTCACCCTCGCAGCAGGTATGACCTACTACAGCATACTTGCCGTTTTTCCGGCGATTGCCGCGTTGGTTGCAATCTACGGACTCTTCTCCGATCCCATGAGCATCGGCAAACACCTCGATCAGCTTGGCGGCTTCCTCCCTGGCGGGGCACTGGATATCGTGAAAGAGCAACTGACCCGTGTGGCGTCGAAGGGCTCCAACACGCTCGGCATCACCTTCCTGATCGGGCTGGCAACATCTCTTTGGAGCGCCAATGCCGCCATGAAGTCGCTTTTCGACACGTTGAACATCATTTACGGTGAAGACGAGAAGCGCGGGTTCTTCAAGCTGAATGCCGTTTCCCTGGGTTTTACGGTCGCCGGGATCGTGTTCATGATGGCGGCCTTAGGCTGCATCGTCGCTGTCCCAGTGATGCTCAAATACGTCGGTTTGTCCAACACCGGCGACCTTCTGCTGCGCATCGGGCGCTGGCCGACGATGTTCCTGTTGCTCTCGCTCGCCCTCGCCCTGATCTACCGCTATGGCCCCAGCCGAGAGGCGGACCAATGGCGCTGGGTGACGTGGGGCAGCGCTATCGCGGCACTGCTTTGGCTCGCAGTGTCCGGCTTATTCTCCTGGTATGCAGCGAGCTTCGGTAAGTTCAACGAGACGTACGGTTCGCTTGGGGCCGTCATCGGCTTTATGACTTGGCTGTGGATCTCGGCCATCGTCATCCTCCTTGGCGCCGAGATCGATGCGGAGATGGAGCATCAGACCGCCCGCGACACAACCACGGGGCCGCCAACCAAGATCGGCGCGCGCGGGGCACGGGTCGCCGACACCGTTGGCGCGTCACGAGGTCATTGAAGGGTGGTGTTGCTCGGCTGCGCCATGCCGGGAGCTGCATTCACGACGATGCTGCCAAGCAAGGTCGGACGATCAGTTTAAGAAGCGCCACGTTGGATTGCGTCGAACCCTACATCCGTCAGTTCCACTGTGCGAGCATCGGGAACGCTGACGTATCCATGCTGCCTCAACTCGGAAACCGCCACCGCAACGCTGGGATCCGTCCCGAAATGTGCATCGAGAGTTGCCATTGTCATGCGGGCGCCGGGCTTCCGGTGTGTGTCACGAAAAAATGCGAGGATCTCGCATGCCGTTTCGCTGAGGGGCATTGGTGCCTCCATTGAATCCACTTTCTTCGGCTGATCGGACATGCAAGGCAGGGCCGACACCCAACGAAGAAAGATCTTGGTTCATCAGATCTCTGGCGCCAGTGTTCGAGAGCGCCGACTCGATCGATCTTGGTCTAGATCACAGAGACGTTGACCCAAAAGCGATACATAGGGTGTCCAGCGTTACCGGGCCACGAGGGCGCGGTAGTGGCGCAAGTAATCCCGTGCCATCCGCTCCGCCGTGAAGCGCTCTTCGAAGCGCGCGCGGACGCGCCCTCGATCGATTTGTCCAAGCCGCGTCACAGCCTCAATTGCTTCGTCCTCGTTTTGGACGATGAAGCCTGTCACGCCGTCCTCGATAATCTCGGGCACCGAACCGGATTGGTAGGCAATGACCGGCGTTCCGCAGGCCATCGCCTCAATCATCACCAATCCGAACGGCTCGGGCCACCTGATTGGGAACAGCAAAGCAGCAGCTCCTGCAAGGAACGGCTGTTTCGAATCGTCATCCACCTCGCCGACGAGCTGGATTTGTTTGCCGTCAATCCGAGGCTCTATCTTCTCTCTGAAGTACCCACTTTCGGCGCGTGGGATCTTGGCGGCGACCCGAAGCGGCATCTTAGCGGCGAGCGCGATGCGGATAGCATCTTCAGGGCCTTTTTCGGCGGTCAAGCGCCCGAGAAACGCCAGGTACGATCCGGTAGCAAATGAGGCGCGGAACTGGTCGATGGGCAGACCGTGATAAACCGTTCCACACCAGTTTGCGCTGGCGAGCGGGATGCGCTGATTATCAGAGATGGATACAAGCCAAGCTTCTGGAAACTTGCTGGTCACGGCCGGCAATCCCGGGAGATCCAGCCGACCGTGCATCGTCGTGATGAATGGCACTCCTGCTCGCTTGAGGATGGGGAGATGTAGCCAGTCAATGTGAGCGTGAATCACGTCGAACTGGTTAGCGCAATCGGACACTGCTTCCAGTTGGGCAGCCAAAGCCGCATTCGGGTCTGAGCGTGGTCGCCCAAGGCGAAGGGCTTTGGGCCAGACCGGAAAAAGTGTGGCGCGGGTCCTGGAATCTCCGCTCGCAAAGAGGGTGACGTCCTGCCCGTGTTCGACGAGTGCATCGACGAGCCATGCGACCACTCTTTCTGTTCCACCATAGAGCTTTGGCGGGACGCTTTCGGCCAGCGGAGCAATCTGAGCTATCTTCATCAATAACTCCCAACGGCGCTTGCGGGCCCGCGGCAGGCCGGCGAGCTTCGGTGACAATCCGGCTGAAGGTCGCTGCTATCAGCCGGGTATGCTCATTGGACGATCCGAAACCAACGATATCCGTAGCCGTCGAGCTCGATCATCGAGTCCTCGCCGGGCTCCGACGCGTACACGCGATTGCCGAAAAGATCGGTCAGTTTCTGCCCGACCGAGAAGCCATCGACTTGCGCTCGGCACTCAGCTTGCGACAAATTGTGCAATATCAGCACCGATTGACCTTCCCACGCGAATCTCTGAACCAGAATGGAGGGGACATTTGCTTGCAGCAAACTTAGATCGCCCCACCCGATTTCCGAGCAAGCCTTTCGTAGTTCGACCAGACGCCGCAGCCAGTTAAAGAGAGAATCCGGGTCGCGCTGCTGAGCGGCAGCGTTGACCTTGGACGGGGCGTACTCGGCCTCTTGGATCATGTCGTAACGCAATCGAGCCGCAGGCTGAGAGAAACCACCCGTTTCGTCATCGGCCCATTGCATGCAAGTCCGTACCGGCCATCGCTCCGGAAGCGCGAGATCGTCGCCCATTCCCAGCTCATCTCCGTAGTAGATGACCGGTGTGCCAGGGAGACTGAAGAGCAGGCTGTAGGCGAGTTCGATCCGCCGGCGGTCATTGCCAAGGATGCACGCCAGACGGCGACGAATTCCGCGTCCGTAAAGTTGCATTCTGCGGGATGGCGCAAAGGCCGCATAGACTTCCTCACGCTCTTCAGGTTTCAAGCGCCCCAGGTCAAGCTCGTCGTGATTGCGCAAGAACTGGGCCCACTGAGCGAACGGTGGCAACCGAGGAAGTGCGGCCAGACACCACTGCAGCGGTTCGGCAGTTTCGCGCGCAAGCGCAAGAAACAGGTGCTGATTCAAAAGGAACGCGAATAGAAGGTGTATGCGCGATCCACTGCCGAAGTAATGATCGAGTTCCGAAGGAGCAACATTTGCTTCTGCCAGCAAGACAGCATCACCTTTGCGCCATGACAAGAAGTCACGAAGTTCTCCAAAAAACTCGTATCGGCGCGTTGGCGGACGGTCCGCGCGTATCTCCTCCACAACGAAGGGGGCGGCGTCGATACGAAATCCCGACACGCCAAGTTCAAGCCAAAAGCCAACGATTTTGAAGATCTCCTCGCGAACGGCGGAAGATGCAATGTTCAGGTCGGGCTGGTGCTGGTAGAAGCGATGATAATACCAGGCTCGGGCGCAAAGGTCGTAAGTCCATACACTCAGTTGCACCCCCGGAAATACCACGCCCTCCGTGCTGTCTTCCGGTTCCGTGTCTGACCAGACATAGTACTCGCGAAATGGCGAATGAGGGTCAGCGCGCGCCTGCTGGAACCACGGGTGCTGCTCAGAGGTATGGTTGATTGGGAGATCGATGATCAATCTCATGCCGCGCAGGCGCGCTTGATGGCTGAATTCGACGAAGTCGCCGAGCGTTCCGAGTGCGGGCGCGACATTGTAGTAGTCCGTCACATCGTAACCATGATCCAGCCCTGGGCTTGGATAGAATGGAAGCAGCCACAGGCAATCCACTCCCAGCTGGGCTATATGATCGAGCTGCGACACCAATCCCTTGAAATCGCCGACACCATCTCCGTCACCATCTTTGTAGGTGGCCACATTCAAGCTGTAGATCGCGGCGTTCTTGTACCAGAGATCGAGCATCCGCAGCGCTACCTTGTCTACCTTGAACTTCGCAGGCGACCAGACGCGGCCGAAGCGAATTCCGTCGCACGGCTGCTACGTGACTGCTAGAGCGCAATTAGGCAGCGATATTGTCAGAACCAGCGTTCGGATACTTTCTACCGTTTTGGTGCTGCAGTGCATCGCGATCCACAATGCGGACTGTTCGAATCCCAATCAGAGCAATGACACCGCGCTGCTGCAGATCTGAAAACGCACGACACACGGTCTCCACGGACACGGCAAGGTACTCGGCGAGATCATACCGCGTGATAGGAAGCCGTATGTCTCCCTCCTGGTCCCCGTAGCGCTCCTCAAGCAGCAGCAGGAACGCACTCACCTTGTCTGCCGTCGTGACTCCACCGAGGACTACGAGCTGGTGTCGGGTACGTTCCAACGATTGAAAGGTAATCTCTCTCAGTTCCCTTGCGAACTGGCGATCGCGCTCACCGAGATTCTCAAGCCGCGCTCCGGAATAGCTCGCGAGCACGGTCTCTTCCGAAACCGCTTCAATTGCGTCTTCTCTCTGGCTGCTTCCGACAAAAAAGAAGTCGCCCACCAGCATCAGGTCCAGGATCTGCCGCCGTCCATCGGACCGGACCGTCGACCATCGGACTGAACCGGCAATCACGTAGTACCAATGTCCCGCGGTGCCGTCGTCTTCCGGAACCTGCTGGTCGCGGTTCAATTTGACAATTGCCGCCGACCCGTCGAGCCGCTTCAGCGCGTGCGACTGAGCGGCAAGCATCCTTCGATAATAGTCCGCTGGGTGGATTACTGGCTTCATTTCCCTGTCCTTCCCTCTTCAGCGCACTCTCGCGGGGAGCAACGATCCGCTCGCGGGCAATCAACTACCAGCTATACAACCGCGTAAACTTGGGAAATTTTCTTACGTAAAAACACGTAACGGCGCTTGAAACACATCACATGGAGACGTGAGGCGCGATCGACCATGAGACGGGTTGCACCAATGCCAACGACATTTCATCGCTCGGGCGTGGGGCACACAACACGTCTCTGTAGGGATAATTGCCCTCGATTTCTCACTGCACGGAGCTTTTGATCCAGGCGCAGGCTGCCGCAAATGGGTAGCCATGACGGTTGGGCAATCAAGGCATTCAGCCACGGCGTCGATTAAGCGATCTGCGAATTGACAATGGTCAGGGCCGCCCCGGTCCAAAGGGGGTACTCGCTAAGCCACTACCAATCACAGGAGCAAGACATGGAAGCAACCATCACCCGTACCCTTTCGAACTTCATCATCACGCCGAACCCGCCGAAGTGGAGGAAATATTCTGGCTTGGCGGCAGCTGCCGGAATATTGGCTGTCCTCAGCATCAATCCGGCTCTGCCGCAGGCTGGTGTAGCTCTCGTCAAGGTTGACTTGAGCGTCGTCGCTCAGGGCTATCGCATGAGCAAGGTGATCGGCAGCACCGTTATGAACGACAAGAATGAGAAGATCGGAAGCCTGGACGACGTGATTGCCGCAAAAGACAAGAAGCAACTCGACTTCGCGATTCTGCAGGTCGGCGGCTTTCTCGGCGTAGGCGGCCATCTGGTCGCAGTCCCGTTTAACAGCCTCGTCATCGATGACACCGGCAGCAAGGTCACTCTTCCAGGCGCATCCAAGGAAGAGCTCAAGAAGCTATCAGAATTCCACTACCGATCCTCTTGACGGTCGCATCCTATGTCGATGTCAGGACCAACCGACACGATCCTGGACCGTGGGCGTACCCGCGAAGTGACCGGTGTCTTTCACTCGCGACGTGCGCTCGATGATGCGGCCCAGGATCTTCTTCTGACGGGATTCGATCGCTCCGACATCGACGTCAGCGCATCTCCCGACGAGGTGCAACGACGGCTGAATTACGCCGTGATTCCTCCGGCCGATCTCGCCGACCTGCCGGCCACGCCGAGACAGCCCTTCTTTGGTGGCGACGACTTGCTTGGTGCTGAAGCCGTCGCCAGCAGCGTTCTCGGTTGCATCGCAGCGGCTGGATCCGCTCTGTTCCTAATGCTCAAGGGGTATGACCCTCTGGCGGTTGCGATGTGGTCAATTCTTATCGGGATCGTCACGGGCGCCGTCACCATCGTGCCCATATACCGACTGCTGCGCCGCCAGCAAGTCCGAGGCTTGGAGCCGGTCGCAGAATGGGATGGCCTCTTGATATGGGTTCGGGTTCGCGCACCTGAGAAGGAAGCTCAGGCCCAGGAGATTCTGATGCGGCATGGCGCGCAGGCCGTGCACGTTCATGAAATCGATCTGGAAAAGCTGCCGGGAGATCTGCCGCTGCACTCGCTTCGGCCGGACCCCTGGCTGGGTGACGAACGCCTCGGGCAACCGTAACGAGGCCGCGACAAATGCTGCGCCCGCGTCATTTCTCCCAGCCGCCCTCATACCGTCCACAAAGATCATTTTTCGCTATTTTCACCCCGTTCGACTGCACAAGCTCAAGCGAGAAACTCGGGACAGAAGTTGACGGTCGTCATGGCTCGCTTGCTCCTCACGCGTAAATTGCTCCGACCAGCGACGACCGAGCCGCGCCGATAATGCCATTCGCATATGCCAGGAGCCAGTCTTGAGGTCAGACACTGAGATCGAACGCGATGTCCGCGAAGAGCTGAAATGGGATCCAGACCTCGATGCCGACGACATTGCCGTCTCGGTCAAGGACGGTGTTGTGGAGCTCGCAGGCTTCACCCACAGCTACCCCGATCGGCTTGAGGCCGAATCCGCGGCGAAGCGGGTGGCGGGCGTTCGCGCCATAGCTAACGACATCGAGGTTCGGCTGCCATCAATCGATCAGCGTCCTGATCCTGATATCGCACGCGACGCGGTCGCTGCGCTCAAGTCAGAGCTTCCGATCTCTCACGAGAAGATCACGGCGATCGTCAGAGACGGCTGGATCACGCTCGAAGGCTCCGCCGAACGGCAAGATCAAAAAACCGTGGCTGAGAACGCGGTTCGCAAGGTCAAAGGCATCAAGGGCGTCCTCAACGTAATCATGGTCAAGCCGAGCGTCGAGCCCTCCGAGCTCAAGCAGAAGATTCAGGACGCGTTCAAGCGAAATGCCGAAGTCGACGCCAATCGGATCGAGGTCGAGGCGAACGGAAGCGAAGTGATTCTCAAGGGCACGGTCCGCTCCTGGATCGAACGCGAGGAGGCCGAGCGCGTCGCCTGGTCGGCGCCTGGTGTGAGCAGGGTCGACGATCGCATCGTCGTAAGTCCCTAGATTTGGTCGCATCTCAAACTCAGAAGGAGAAGTCAAATGAGGTTACGTTCACTCGTCCCATCTCGTGATGCAGGAATGCTGACGCGGCCCGACTTCGGCCTGTTCGGCCTGCATCGGGAAATCGACCGCCTGTTCAGCGAGTTTTCGCAGGGTTTGGGCCCCAACGGACAGCAGCTCGTGCCGAACATCGAAATCGCGGAAACAGACAAGGCGATCGAAGTCACCGCCGAAATGCCGGGGCTCGAGCGCAAGGACGTCGACATTTCCATCGAGGACGATACGCTCACCATTCGTGGCGAGAAGAAGGTGGAGCAGAGCACGGACGGCGGCAAGGACAAGAGCGACAAGAATGTCCAGCATAGCGAACGCAGCTACGGCGTGTTCCTTCGGGTACTGCAGCTGCCGCCGGGCATCGACCCGTCCTCCGTCCAGGCGACGATGGCCAACGGCGTCCTGAAGATCACGATTCCAAAGCCCGCAAAGCCCGAACCGAAGAAGATCGAGGTCAAGGAAGCTGCTTGACCATTGGCGCGGCGAGACGCCAGAGCCCGGTTCTCTCCTCACAGCGAAGGCTCGAAGCGTCTCGCCTCCCATCCCCGAACATCCACGACGGCGCAGCCGTCCGCCGCATTCGAATTGGAAGGAATCTGATCATGGCAAAAGCAATCGGCATCGATCTCGGAACCACCAACTCATGCGTGGCCGTAATGGAAGGCAGCAAAGCCAGGGTCATTGAGAACGCCGAAGGTGGGCGCACCACGCCGTCCATGGTCGCCTTCACGGACGATGGCGAAGTCCTGGTCGGGCAGCCGGCCAAGCGGCAAAGTATCACCAACCCCGAGAACACGATCTACGCCATCAAGCGCCTGATCGGCCGCCGTTACGACGACCCGATCACGGCGAAGGACAAGGCCATGGTGCCCTACCACATTGTGCCGGGCGACAATGGCGACGCCTGGGTCGACGTCCGGGGTAAGAAGCACAGTCCGAGCCAGATTAGCGCTTTCATCCTCACCAAGATGAAGGAAACCGCGGAAGCCACACTTGGCGGCACCGTCACCCAGGCCGTCATCACCGTGCCCGCCTATTTCAACGACGCGCAACGCCAGGCAACAAAAGACGCTGGCCGGATCGCCGGGCTGGAAGTCCTGCGCATCATCAATGAGCCGACTGCGGCCGCCCTGGCCTACGGCCTCGACAAGAAAGGCAGCGGCAAGATCGTGGTCTATGACCTCGGTGGCGGTACGTTCGATGTCTCGATCCTGGAGGTCGGCGACGGCGTGTTCGAGGTCAAATCAACCAATGGCGACACCTTTCTCGGTGGCGAGGATTTCGACAAGCGGATCATCGACTATCTGGCAGACGAGTTTCGCAAGGAAAACGGAATCGATCTCCGCAAAGATCGCCTCGCTTTGCAGCGGCTCAAGGATGCGGCCGAGAAGGCCAAGATTGAACTCTCCAGCGCCACCCAGACCGACGTCAATCTGCCCTTCATCACCGCAGATCAGGCCGGACCGAAACATCTCAATATCAAGCTGTCGCGCGCCAAGCTCGAAGCGCTCGTCGACGATCTGATCCAGCGCACCATCGATCCCTGCAAGGCGGCGTTGAAGGATGCGGGCCTGCAGCCATCGGACATCAACGAAGTCGTGCTGGTTGGCGGCCAGACCCGCATGCCAAAGGTTCAGGAGACCGTGCAGAAGCTGTTCGGACGCGAGCCTCACAAGGGCGTCAATCCCGATGAAGTCGTCGCAGTCGGCGCCGCGATCCAGGCCGGCGTTCTCCAAGGTGACGTCAAGGACGTCCTGCTCCTCGACGTGACACCCTTGTCATTGGGCCTCGAGACCCTCGGCGGCGTCATGACGAAGCTGATCGAGCGCAATACCACGATCCCGACCAAGAAGAGCCAGGTGTTCTCGACAGCGGAGGACAACCAAACCGCGGTCACGATCCGGGTCTTCCAGGGTGAGCGCGAGATGGCAGCGGATAACAAGCTGCTTGGACAGTTCGATCTGGTCGGGATCCCGCCGGCACCGCGCGGCGTGCCGCAGATCGAGGTGACCTTCGATATTGATGCCAACGGCATCGTCAACGTTTCGGCCAAGGACAAGGCAAGTGGCAAAGAGCAGAGTATCCGGATCCAGGCGTCCGGCGGCCTAACGGAGGCAGACATCCAGAGGATGGTCAGGGAGGCAGAAGCCCACGCCGACGAGGACAAGCGGCGCAAGGAACTCATCGAGGCTCGCAACCAGGCCGACGCGGTGATCTACAGCACCGAGAAGGCCCTGAAGGACTCCGAGGGGAAGATTCCAGCCGACATCAAGAGGGAGATCGAGCAGGCGATCGCCGAGGCAAAGCAACGGATGAGCGCGGAGGACGTGACAGCGATCCAGCAGGCAACCCAACGGTTGCAGCAATCGGCATCCAAGATCGGCGAAGCCTTGAACCGCGCAGCGTCCCAAGGCAGCGCTCCCGGCAGCGGACAGGCGGGATCGTCTGGTAGCGGCGAGGACGTCGTCGACGCGGAATTCGAAGAAGTCGACCCCGGCGACCGGAAGGCTTCTTGAAGCCCTTCAATCAGGGCGAACGCGACAGATGGAGCACGACATGGCTACCAACACCATGGATGATGAGCTCGGCGAGCTTCCCGCGGGTGAGCACAAGGATGGCGACCAGCCGCAGGAGACCACCGCCGAGCGTGACCGCCTGATGCGTGCACTTGCGGACGCTGAGAACACAAGGCGCATCGCCGAGCGTCGGGTCCAAGACGCCCGGCAATATGCGATCGCCGACTTTGCCCGCGAACTGCTACAGGTGGCGGATAATCTGCGGCGAGCCATCGGCGCCGGCTCGCCGGACCAGCGCGCCAAGGACGACGACGGCCTGCTGGGCGGCGTGGTCGCCACCGATCGTATCCTGTCACAGATCCTGAAACGCTTCGGTGTGGAAGAAATCGAGGCTCTGAATCGGCCATTCGACCCGATGAAGCACGAGGCAGTGATGGAAACCGATCGGTCCGATCAACCTCCCGGGAGCGTCGCGGACGTTTTGGAGAATGGCTACATGCTTCACGACCGTCTGTTGCGGCCGGCCAGGGTCGTTGTCGCCAAACCGCCTAGAACAGAATCGCCGTCACCGCCGCAACAATGAACGGCGGTCCGCCCGGTCGGGCCGACGTGTAAACAGGAGCTGGTGTTGGCCGCAGATCCATATGCAACGCTGGGCGTCAAGAAGGACGCGACAGAGGCCGACATTCAAAAGGCCTACCGGCGGCTCGCGAAGAAGCTGCATCCTGATCTCAATCCCGGCAACAAGTCGGCGGAGGACAAATTCAAGGACCTTTCCGCCGCCTACACGCTTCTGAGCGATCCGGACAAGCGCGCCCGGTTCGACCGCGGTGAGATCGATGCATCAGGTACCGAGCAGCAGCCCCGGCGATACTACCGGGATTTCGCCGATCGGGAAGGTTCGACGGGCTACACCAATGGGGCCGGCTTTGCCGATTTCAGTGACTTCGCCGGCAGCGATGATATTCTCTCCGAGATCTTTGGACGCGCCGGCCGCACCACCCGGCGCGGACGCGGGGCTGACCTCCGATATCACCTTGAGCTCAACTTTCTCGATGCGGTCAACGGCGGCAAGCAATCCATTGTTCTGCCCGACGGGAGTACGCTCGAGGTCAACATTCCTCCCGGCACCAGCGACGGCCAGATTCTCCGCCTGAAAGGTAAGGGTCGTCGGGGAGCCGGAGACAGTCCGCCAGGCGACGCCCTGATCGAGATCAGTGTCCTGCCGCACCCCTACTTCGTCCGCAAAGGCGACGACATCCACCTGGAGCTGCCGATCTCACTGAAAGAAGGCGTGCTGGGCGCGAAACTCAAGGTCCCAACCGTGAGCGGCGCTGTCGCGGTCTCTGTGCCAAAATGGTCGAGCTCGGGCCGGGTTCTTCGGATCAAGGGACGCGGCGTGCCGCGCGCCGATGGCAGCAGAGGGGACCAGTACGTCACGCTGAAACTGGTTCTGCCAAAGAAGCCAGACCCGGACCTCGAACGGTTTGTGAGTGAGTGGCAGCCTTCCGATAGCCCAAGACAGTCGATGGGAGTGTGATAATGCAGCTCCAGGAATTCGCCGATCGATCTCACCTCGATTCCTCCACGATTGAAGCCTGGGTGGATGCAGAATGGCTGGTTGCGCAACGACCAGAGCATCCGTTTTCGGAGCAGGATCTCGCACGCGTGCGCCTCATTCAGGATCTCAAGGGTGACCTCGGTGTCAACGACGAAGGTATCGCGCTGGTCTTGTATCTGCTGGATCAGATATACGGGCTGCGCTGCCTCCTGCGAGACATCCAGGCCATGCGGATCACAGATTCCGAACGCACGAATTGATGCGTTTGCGACTGAACGGCTACCATAAGCTTGCGCGTGCGGACTTCGCCAATCTCTTTGAAGGTCACGGATCATGCAGTCATCACTTCTCTCAACACTTCACGAGGCAGCGATGTCACGGGATGCCTGGCCAAAAGCGCTTCACAGGCTGATGGATGAGGCGGGCGTGGCGGGTGCGGCGCTGATTGTCACGAACAAGACGATGGGTACGGTCGACGAAAGGCGGTCTCAGTGCCGAGTTCAAATCCCGCTACGTCGACCAATACGCCGCGCTCGATCCATATTCGCCATTGCTGGATGCACGCTGGAGCATGCTCTCCAAGTCTCTTCCAGAGGCAATTTTGCGGAGAAGCGAGTGGTACAACGAGTTTGTACTGAGCTGCGGCGTTAGGACCATCCTGGGAACGCGACTCACGGACACTGCGAGTCATGCCATCATTCTGGGCGTTCACCAGCGGATAGGACGTCCTTTTTCTCAAGATGTTGAACCACTGGTCGCCACGATCACGGAACCCCTGAGGTATGCAGCGCGCTGCTATCTCGATCGCCTGAACGCGGGACAGCCACTTAGCGATCTGCAAACGAGGAAGCCCGCAGAAGGAGGCCGCTTCTTCTTTCATATTGAGAACGGAACGAACTATCCCGACCAATCCGGTGGCGTTTTCCTCTCGCCTCTACACGCGGCGGAACGTGGACTGACCATTGCTCGTGAGCTGGCGCGGGATGGCGGTTGGTCTGGCTATTCTGTCGTTGTCACCGATGAACGGGGACGAACGATCACGCGCATACCAATCGTATCTTGACCGTAAGCCGAGCAGCGCATTCGAAGCAAAACGGAAAACACTTACGAAAAGCTGACAGCCGTCATGTCGCGCATCTGACGGGGCTGGCGTGTATTGGAAATGAGCTCCATAAGACAGGATACCCAGTCTCCGACCGAACTCCAGGACGACTTCCCATGGCCTCACGTGCGCCTGTCGGGCACCGATCGCCTCGAGAACTTCAGCGATAATGTGTTTTCCATCACGATCACTTTGCTCGTCGCCGAGATCGTCAGGCCGGAATATACGCCCGGCCAGCTTCTGGACAAGCTGGCGGCACAATGGCCCAGCTATATCGCCTTTCTCGCCTCGTTCGGCTACGCTGGCGTTATCTGGCTCAATCATCGCGCCGTCTTTGCTCGTGTTCGCTATTGCGATCGAAGCCTGCATTTGGCCAATCTCTTTCTGTTGCTGACGTCCGGTCTGATCCCCTTTCCGACAGCCATTCTCTCCGCCGCCATTCAGAGCGGAAGCGAACGCGACGCCCAGATTGCGGTTACCGTCTATGCCGCATTGGCCGGCGCCATGTGCTTGGCATGGCTCCTCTTGTTTCACGTCCTGAGCGTACACCGCTATCTTGTCGAGCCCGGCGTCGACCCGCGCTTCTTCCCCAATGAACGGTTTCGTGCCGTGCTCGGCGTCGCCCTCTATGCGATCGCGGGCGCGGCCGGTTGGCTCATGACGCCGAAGCTTGCTCTGTTGATTTTCTTGGCGCTTCCGGTGTTTTATGGAATCACCAGCGAAGGTTTGATGGAGACACAGATCCGGCTTCAACTTGGACGAGCGCGTCGTGCGGAGCGGGCGGCGGGGCGGGCGATCGAACCTAGCAAATCGCCCAGCTGACCGAACTGGCGGCGCTGTAAGGTCACTTCTCGCGTCTATAGCAGTTCGGGCCGTCCGCTCATCAATAAGTACGGGCATTGACGATTGTCAGGGCGATATACCGATCCTCCTTATATTGCGGAGTAGAGATCGACCGGTTTTCGGAAGCTTCCTTACCGAGGGCTTGAAGCAGTTAACTCCTTCGACTTGAGGCCATATGGTCACCGCTACCACGCCCAGCCGCGTGCTCCACGCGGTCCACAATGGGGATGCGAACCCCCTCTTCCAACCATGCCGGCTTGGGCCGTTCAGCCTGCCCAATCGAGTGGTCATGGCGCCATTGACCCGTTCAAGAGCACGACAGCCGGGCAATGTACCGTCTCCACTTGCTGCCTGCTATTATGCGCAGCGCGCCTCTGCCGGCCTGATCATAAGCGAGGCCACCCAGATCTCGATGCAAGGTCAGGGTTATGCCTGGACGCCGGGTATCCATAGCCGCGAACAAGTCGAAGCCTGGCGGCAGGTCACGAAGGCTGTGCACGAGGCTGATGGACTGATCTTCAACCAGCTTTGGCACGTAGGTCGCATTTCGCATCCGGCCCTGCAACCGGACAACATGCTGCCCGTAGCGCCCTCGGCGATCACGCCTGCGGGCAAGGCCTTCATCGAGAACGAGCGCGGCGAGGGAGAACTGGTTCCCTTTGTGCGTCCACGCGCGCTGGCCTTTGAGGAAATGCCATACCTGATCGGACAGTATCAGCGCGCGGCGAGGAATGCGGTGTCCGCCGAATTCGACGGCATCGAGATTCATGCGGCCAACGGCTACCTGATCGATCAGTTCATCGAGAGTGGCACCAACCGCCGCAGCGACGCCTATGGCGGCACAGTTCAAAATCGGGTGCGGGTTCTGCTTGAAATCACGGAAGCCCTGATCCCCATTCTCGGAGCGGACAGGATCGGCGTCCGGCTCTCACCTCTTGGCAAGATGAACGACATCAGCGACGACGCTCCGGAATCGACTTTCGCTTACGTCGCCGAACAACTCTCCGGCTATGGATTGGCCTATCTGCACATCGTTAATCCCGCGCTCGAGCAGATGCAGAATGGCAGGAAGCCGGACCCCTACGCCCTCAACATGGCCAGACTGATCCGGAACAAATATCAGGGAACGCTCATCGTTGCTGGAGGGTTCAACGTCGATACCGCCACACAATGGTTACGCGATGGCCATGCCGACTTGATCGCCTTCGGCCGCAAGTTTATCGCCAATCCCGACCTGCCCGAACGGCTCCGCGCCGATGCACCACTGAACGTAGACGACCCGACGACATACTATGGTGGCGGCGAGAAAGGTTACACGGATTATCCTTCACTGGAACAGGACCGTGGCGAGAAGGCGAAGGCCTGTATTGACCAGCGTTGGCGATGATGCAGCAGAGGGGCCACTCCGCGCGAGAACATTGATCGTCCTCACGGCTTTCTGGGGGGTATTTGCTAAGGGGATTGTCGAAGTACGCCTTGCGGAGTCAAACCAGCCAATACCAATAGCCGCACAGCTTCTCCAATCTGGCGCACTCCCAATCTATGCAACATTCGCGCCCGATGGACCTCAACTGTTCTGATACTGATGCCCAGTCTAAAGGCGATTATCTTATTTGGCTGTCCGCCCGCAATTGCGTCGAGAACCTGACGCTCCCGTTGACTGAGGGCAGCAATCCGGCTCCACGCCTCTGACGCCTCACGCGCCTGGTGTGGACGACCGGATCGCGCCAGCGCGCGTTCGATCGCTTCGAGCAGCACTTCATCATCGAACGGCTTCTCAAGGAAATCCACCGCTCCGGCCTTCATCGCCCGAACCGCCGTCGGTACGTCACCTTGGGCCGTCATGACGACAACCGGTATCGTGCAGCCCATTTTGTCGAGTGCCGCCTGCACTTCAAGACCGCTCATGACGGCCATCCGCACATCCAGCAGGACACAGCCACTCGCAAGATTGGGAGCGGCGTCCAGAAACTCTATCGGCGCACCGAACGAGCGTGTAACAAAGCCAGCTGAATCAAGAAGGCGTCCAAGCGATCGGCGAACGGCTGCATCGTCATCGACGATGTACACTACCTCGTTCGACATGATCCTATTCCGTCGGCTCTGCAGAGGAGAGAGTAAATCGAAACAAGGCTCCGCCACTGGGATTTGGCTCGTACCAAAGCTTCCCTTTGTGCGATTCCACAATTGAACGGCAGATAGCGAGACCCAATCCCATACCATCATGTCGCGTCGAGACGAAAGGTTGAAACAGCTTGTCGACCACAAGGGGCACCACGCCGCGGCCATTGTCGGCCACGGAGATCTCGATCTCCTTGCTGTCGATTTTACGTGTCACGACATCGATTTTTGCTTGCGGTACGCCCGCGACTTCTTCGAGCGAATTACGGATCAAATTTACCAAGACCTGCTGGATCTGAATCCGATTTGCGTAAATATGCGATGCGCGGGGATCAAAAGCCAGAGTTACCGAAACCTGCAGGCTTTCTAATCCGGTGCGCGCAAATGCGTTCGCTTCACGGATCAGCGTCTCGATGTCCTCGATCTTCTTTTCGCTCTTTCCGCGAGTGACAAAGTCGCGAAGACGCCGAAGTATTTGGCCGGCTCGTAATGCCTGCCCGGCAACATCATCCATTATCTCGCGCACCGACTCTGTCCGCATCGACCCGGATCGCGCAAGAAGACGTAGAGCGGCGTTGGCGGAATTCGCAACCGCCGTGAGCGGTTGGCTCAACTCATGCGCCAGAGCGCCAGCCATTTCACCCGCGACGCTTAGCCGGCCCGCATGCGAGAGAGCCGACTGCAATTCACGCGAACGTTCATCCGCCCGCTTTCGTTCTGTGATCTCCGCCATCAGTTCGGCGGTACGCAGCTCCACGCTTCGTTCGAGCGACTCGTTCAAACTCCGCAATTCGCGTTCGGCTTGTTTCTGCCTTCTCAGATCACGGCTGACCGTGGCAACGTTCATAGGCCCGTGGCCTCGAGGATCGTCGATCCTGAAAACATCGACTAAAAATGGAATGTTTTCCCCGGTCTTGAAATTACATAAGTTAAGTTCTCCCATCCAGCGTCTGTCTGCCAAGGCGGCCGGCCAACATTGATTCAACAGACGCTCCTCTTCGCTGGAGCTAACGAAGTCGACGACATGCAAATTCGAAATGTCGTCTGTCGGCTCGATTCCCACCAGCTGGCGGCCGGCCAAATTGACGAACTGGACCCTGCCATTCAGGTCCGAAAAGGCAACGAAATCGGGTGATCGCTCGACCAGTGCTACAAAACGTCGTGCGTCCTCCTCCGCCTCCCGACGCTGCAACGCTATGGCAACATCACTTGCAGCGACGCTGAGCATAAGTCGATCGGTCTCTCTCGGGAACCCTGAACCAGACGACCCGGCGACAAGGATGGATCGCCCCAATCCGATCGCGGCCGTTGCGATGTTCGCACTGCCGCGGCCCAGCGGATCGGGTATCACTCGAGGCCGACCCGCACCTTTAAACCATTCAGGCGTGATCTCGAGCCGGATTGCCTCGGTGACTTCCTGCGGCATTGGTCCGCGTGGTCCATGGGTCGCCGTGATAGGTCTCTCATCCTGTCCGACAGAAAGACTGACATGTACGAAGTCGGCCGACAGGATCGACTGGAGAGCGAGAGCCACACTGTCGGCTATTTCCTTGGCAGAATACCTCTCCCAAAGGGCCGGCAAGGTCGACAGTGCCACTAAGTCCCTGATGCAGCGCCGGAGTTCGCCGGGATCTGAAAGCTCTTCTACCCAAGGCATCAGCGCGCAGATCCCGGTCCATGTTTGCGAGCTTGCTATCTCTCATCCCCAACGGGCGATGGGACCGATCGTTCGATTCCCGACACCTCACGACACCGAGGACAGCGTCTCAAGACTCCGACGCAACTACCGGCCGCCTATGAGACGCTGAATTCAAGTAAGCAAAACTACGTAGTGGCGGTAGCCTTCCACAAAGTTCATGCTGGCCCCGCCTCTTGTAGCGTCCTGCCGCGAGAATTGTCCGATGCAAAACCGCCAGCCCGGCTCAGAGGCAAGGTCCGCCAAGACCTTCCAAGATCGCATCAGTGCACCGGACCACGCAGGACGTCGCGGCGAGCCGATTCACGAGGTCCTGATGAACGCCGTCAGGGCCGCCCAAGCAGATTTCGGCACCGTGCAGCGGTACGACAGCGCGGAGGACTGCCTCAGGATCGTCGCTAGTTGCGGATTTCCCGATCAAGCTCTGAATTTGTTTCAAACCGTTCGCCGCGATACGCATTCCACTTGTGCGGCAGCATTTACGCAGCGTATGCGTGTCGTCGCGGGAAACATCGCCTCCAGTTACCTCTTTGTTGGCACGAGCGAACTGGCAGCGTTACAACAAGCAGGCGTCGCAGCGGCGCACTCGACGCCCATCATCGTTGATGACGGCCGGCTTTGGGGCGTGCTCACGGTACATTTTCGCGAGCCCCGGGAAGATGCCGAGTACGATCCCACGCCAATGGAGCGGGTAGCCGTCCGCTTTGCCGAGCGTCTCAAGGATAGAACCCCAGAGCAGACTTTTGTAGATCCCGACGCTGGAAGGATCGCACACTCGCCCGTTTCGACGAAGACGGGGCCGATTGCGCGCTTTTCCGCGGCACCCATTCCGTTCGCCGGCTCCATGCTTCGCGAACACCGGCATGTATGCGCCTTCTTTTGCTCCGCGGATGACGAATACAATGCGCTTATGCCGTTTATCTGCGATGGCCTGGATTGCGGTCAGCGCGCTTTCCACGTGTTGCCTGAACGGCATATCGACGATCACGTGACACGACTTCGGAGCGCCGGGATAGACGTCGAGGCCGCGCAGCGATTGGGTCAGCTCGAGCTCGCACTGCCGCAAGACACGTACTTGCGAACAGGCCGCTTCGACAAGGAAGACATGCTCGATCTCATCCAGCGAGTGCTGCAGAACGGGGCCGCACTTGGATACCCGCTTACGCGCATGATCGCACACCCCGAAACCGCCTTGGACAATTGGAAGAGCAGGAACGATTGGGCGGAATATGAGATGCGGCTCAATAGCGCTCTCTCGAACTTCGACGATGCAGTCATTTGCACCTTCGACGTCAATCTCCTGAACACGGCCCTGGCGATCGACATTCTGCGCACGCATCCCGTCGTCGTGATCGGCGGCGTTCTCGTGGAAAACTCGTTCTTCACCACGCCCGAGGATTTCCTTCGGGAGGTGACCGAGCGCACGTCGGCATCGCAGCCGTATCGAGGATAGCGCATTCCATTCCGCCGCGGCGAAGCTCTCCTTCCACTCGCGTCGCCATCAGGCCTTGGGCGCCGGCATTCGCTTCTCGGCAATTTACTTCTCGATCCGTTGACGGGCATCATGGTCGCGATCTCAGCATCGTAGAAGAATACGACTGTTCAAACAGGCGCGAGTGCTGATGGGCAGAAGCTTTGGGTCATATCCTTGTCCGGAATGCGCTAAAATGATGCGCCTGCTTCGCACGCGAGTGACCAGCGCCAGCCGGATAGACGCCGCTTGCAGTGATCCGATGCAGCGACGGGACATTTCGAATCTCCTCAACAGCGAACTGCGGCCGCCACGTGAGCTCCCTTGGATATCGACCGAGATGGGGAGATCAAAATAGTCAGCCTGCCATTCATCCAAACCTCTGTCAGATACGCCTCGATGCGCCAAATACACGCAGCCGTGGACCATTTCCATCGCGGCGATTTTGAGTGCGCAGCGACCCTGGCCACTGCTGCCTGCGGAATGCTGCCGGCAATCGACGATGCCGCCCTGCCGGCATCTGAAGCCAGTTCGGCGCGCATCGAGACCGTTCGTCACTGGCTCACGCATGGCACGACCCTCGATCCGACTACCGGCAAAAGTAGGCGGGAGGAGAGTATCGTTATGAGAACGGCGGAGGTCGCGGTTGCGATCCATGTGGCGATCACGAGGTTCGACATCGCCTTTCCGGAGCAGAGAACGCCTCAGATGATCGGTTTCAGGCGTGCGTTTCAATTCTGCAAGGAGCACACAATCAGCACGCCGCAGACCGCGGGCAGATAGGCTAAGGTTGGCTGGCAACTCCTTCCTTCGCGCCCTCCGCCGCCGCCAGCCAGTCCTGCCACATCGCAGGATCGACCGGTGACCCATCGACCCATTTCAAACCGGCAAGCAGAAGCGCGATTTCCTCCTGAGGTTTGTCCATCCGACGCCAGACGGTCTCCACGAAGATCCGCATCGCATCGTAAGCCTCAATCAGGGTGATTGTGTCATTAGCCTGCATGGCGGCCAGACCAGTTGTCCTTGGGTTACACCTTATCGGATGCCTGCTGCTCGGCGGCACCATGCTCAATCCCCGGGAGCCCGTCAGATAGTGTAAAGCACCACGTTCGGCAGTTCATGACGCTGCATGCGCGGCTGAAGGCGCATGCTGCCGCAACCATTGGCGCAAAGGCTCGAGGCCGACGGCGCCGGCGCGTTGAGCGATGACGTTGCCTTTGTGGAATAGCATCACGGTCGGAATGCTTTGAATGTTGTAGCGAGCCGCCAGCTCCGCTTCCGCCTCGGTGTCAACCTTCAGGAAGCGAAGCTCGGGTTCGAACTCACCTGCGGCGCGCTCGAAAACCGGCGCCATCGCTTTGCAAGGCCCGCACCATGCCGCCCAGAAATCGACCACGACCGGAATATCGTTGCGCTGGATGTGGGTGACGAAGCTGCCGATGGAAGCCGGCGTCGGATGTCCCGTAAAGAGGTGCTGTCGACAGCGCCCGCATTTCGCTTGGCGCGCATCCTTCCCGACCGGAATGCGATTGGTGCTCGTGCAATGCGGGCACACAATGTGGCGGGCCTCTGTGCTCATGGCTGATTAACTCCCGAATCAGTGCGGCGCCAGAAGTTGCTTACGATCCGGCGGCGAAACGGTTTCATCGAGTTTGCCTATGCGCAATCCAGCAAGCTTACGTGCGATTGCTACAGCAGCAGCTCGAAGATCCGCGCGGCAAGTTCCCAATGCTTCGTCTGCGGATTTTTCAGATCCGGCTCTATAATCTTCAATGCTCGTGCGACCGCGACGCCAAGTCCCCCTGCAAGGTCCGGCAGCATGGCTTCGGTCTCATCGCTATAGCTGACTTGCAGCGGCGACCGATGAGCCAGACGCTCGAGAATCGGCTCCAGCTCTACCGCTTCATCCAGCTTTCTGAATTGCTCGATGCATTCCTGGAGCCCGGCGGTGATCGGGAGGTTCCAGGGCTCGATCAGGACGTCGCCGCCAGCTTTGACGTCGGCCTCGGCGCGCAGCAACAGCCGATAAATCCTGTGATCGATGAATTCTTCGTAGCGCTTGAGGTCAGCCTTGTCGAAGTCGAGACCCGCGGCCTCGCGAAATAGTCGCTGGAGCTGTCGCACGCCCTCTGGGTGCGGCGGTGGCATCTTGTCAGGAGGACGTTGCGCGATCATCGGATAAGTTTGCCATTTTTCGCCGCCAGTCGCATTGACAGACGTCATCCGCGAGGGATCTTCTTCACGAACCGCTTGCAGCTTTTGTCATGCCGCGGCGGCCTGCACCGGCTCTTCGCTTCGGCTGGTCCGAGCGGTCTCGAGAAACGCGTGAATCTGCTGCACAACGGTCGCTCCCTCGCCGATCGCCGCGCCAACGCGCTTGACGGATCCGAAACGAACATCACCCACTGCAAACACACCCGCCACGTTCGACTGGAGCGATGGCACGCTCGCGCCGTCGGCCGATAGAAGGTCGTCAGGAGGTATGTTCGTGCCCGTTCGCACAAACCCCTTGCTGTCGCGGCTGACGTTGCAGCCGCTCAGCCACTCCGTTGCGGGGTCTGCACCGATGAACATGAAGACGTTGCGGATCGTTTTCTCCACTTCCGCGCCGGTCTTGTTGCGCCAGCGGACCCGTTCGAGTTGGCCCTGCTGGTTACCCGACAACCCTACGATCTCCGTGCAGGTGAGCAACTCGATGTTCTCGGTTGCCGCTATCCTGTCGATCAAATATTGCGACATGCTCGCAGCCAGGCTGGGTCCCCGCACAAGAATCCATACCTTTTTGGCATAGCGGCTTAGAAATACCGCCGCTTGACCTGCGGAGTTGCCGCCGCCGACAAGCGCCACCTCCTCGTTGCGGCATAGACGAGCCTCGATCGGGGAGGCCCAATACCAGACTCCCCGCCCCTCGAAATGCTCCAAGTTCGGTATGTTCGGCCTGCGATATCGCGCGCCACTCGCGATCACGACGGTCTGCGCGGTCACGCTCCGACCGTCGGAGAGTTCGATGGCGAATGGATGGTGTTCACAACGAAGGTTGGTGATCTTCTCGGGGATGATCATCTCCACGCCGAATTTCTGTGCCTGCACATAGGCACGCCCTGCCAACGCCTGGCCTGAAATTCCGGTCGGAAATCCCAGATAGTTCTCGATGCAGCTGCTGGCACCGGCCTGCCCCCCGAACGCCCGTGCATCGAAGACGCCAACTGACAAACCCTCGGATGCCGCATACACGGCAGCCGCAAGTCCTCCTGGCCCGGCACCGACAATTGCTACGTCGTACCGGCGCCTCTGGAGATCCGGAGGCACCATCCCCAGAGCGCGCCCCAGGTCAGCTTCACTCGGATTTTTCAGGATTGCCCCGTTCGGACAGACGACCAGCGGCAATTCGTCCGACTTGCAAGGATAGTGCTTCAAAAGCACCTGCGCATCCGGATCCTTTGTGGGGTCGAGCACCCGGTGCGGATAGGCGTTGCGCGCCAAAAATTCCAGCAATCGCACCATTCCGGGATGGCCGTCGTGCCCGACGAGACAAGGGCCGCCGGCGCCGGCCTCGATCAGGAACACCCGTCGCAAAATAAGAGCGCGCATGATGCGCTCGCCGAGTTGAACATCGGCGATCAGCAAAGCGCGAAGTCTCGCCGGCAGAACAAGCAGCGCTTCAACAGGCTCGGTTGCGCGCGCGTCGACCAGGGCGGGTCCACCGGAGAGTTGGGCGACTTCGGCGATAATTTCGCCTGCACCCAATTCCACGATTTTCTCCGCCCGGCCAGGTCGATCCCGAGCTTCGATGGATACCCGACCGGCAATGATGACGAACATGCCGGGCGGACTCTCACCCGTCCGGAATAGATACTGATCGATGGCATAGTGTTTGATCTCGCCGAACCGGCGCATGCGCTCGATCTCGTCCGGTGCGAACTTGGGAAAAATGTGCTCGTGGCGGGACTCAAGCATGCCGTTGCTGCTCGTCTGGAGACCCGCGACAACCGTGTTGGATAGCTCGTCCATCCTGTGCACCTTTCAGGACCACGGCCCCTGCACGGCGGAAGCACTCCAGGGATAGCCTCGCGGCGCGTGCTGCACGGTCAACCACTGGTCCGTCGTGAACGCCTCGATCGCCCAAGAGCCGTTGAATCGGCCAATGCCGGAATTCTTCTCGCCACCAAACGGACAGGTCGGCAAGTCGATGACCGATTGATCATTGACATGGGCCATACCGACCTGCATTCGCTGGGCAAAGTGCACGCCCCGGTGCACGTCGCGCGTGAATACGGCGCCGCTTAGTCCAAAACTCGTTTCATTGGCCACCGCCAAGGCTTCTTCGGCGTTGCCGACCCGGAGGACCGGCGCCACAGGTCCGAATATCTCTTCTGCCGCAATTTCCATCCGGTTCGTGACGTTTACGAACACATGCGGCGGCAACACGAGCCCGTCCGGCTCGCCTCCGAGCACCTGTTTGCAGCCGTCGTCGCTGGCGCGGCGAACACGTGCCATCAGCTTCTGAAGCTGCGAGTTGTTGATGATCGGACCGATCATCGTATCGCCGTCGCGGGGGTCGCCTGTTTTCAACCTCGCCACCCGCTCCGTAAAGCGGTCAAGGAACGTCTGATAGACGGGCTCTTCGACAAGGATGCGGTTTACGGCGATGCAGATCTGGCCCTGGTGCAGAAACTTGCCGAACACTGCGGCCTCTACGGCCTGATCCAGATCAGCGTCGGCGAGCACAACAAAGGGAGCATTGCCACCGAGTTCCAGATCAACGCGCTTGATGATGGACGCCTTCGCGGCAAGCTCTGCGATCCCGCGGCCGACCGGCGTCGAGCCGGTGAACGAAATGACTCGTGGCGCGGGATGACTGACGAAGGCGTCGCCGATTTCGCTGCCGGCGCCGATAACGACGCTCAGGAGCCCTGCCGGCAGGCCGGCCTCCTCAAAGATTTTGGCCAACAACAATCCGCCCGTGACCGGCGTATCACTTGCCGGTTTCACCACAACGGCGTTTCCGACTGCGAGTGCCGGCGCGATGGTGCGATTGCTCAGATGGAGCGGCCAGTTCCAAGGACTGATCGCCCCGACCACGCCGACCGGTTTGCGCCGCACCTGATTTTCCTTGCCCGGAATGTCGGACGGAATGGAGCGGCTTTCGACCGCATGGGGCACCGAGGTCGCCCACAGCATGACGGTGTGCGTCACTTCCCACTCGAGGTTCGCTTTCAGTCGCGTGCTGCCGGACTCCTTGATCAGCCAGTCGACGATTTCGCCACGACGTGCTTCCATCACCTCTGCTGCGCGGCGAAATACCTGCGCCCGCGCCGCCGGTGCTGAGACAGCCCACTCCACTTGGGCCTTCGCAGCTCCTGCAAACGCAGCATCAAGATCGCGACGATCGGCCTGTTTGATCTCGAGGAGGACATCGCCGTTAAAGGGATTCCTGTCGATCAACCTGTGCTCTGCCTGCCCATGGCGCCAGTTCCCGGCGATCGGCAATAGCTCCAACTGATCATAAGGCTGCAGATCTCTCGTTTGAACTTTGGTGCCATCCGGTACTCTGGCTTCGTGTCGGTCGGAACTACGGCTGGCACTGCGCGCGACCATATCCATCTCCTTAGCAGGTTGGGTTTCGAAGCTGACGATGACGCGTCGAGCAACGCTCCACCTTGACAGCCGTCAACCCAAACGCGGGAAAGCATCGCATCGACTGCCTGTGCGGAGTCCACACAAGCGTTCAGAGGCTCTGGTCGAGCGGCGCGGTGCTGCGCGTCAATAAAACCTTGGGATCGGACCAAGTTGCGGCGTGGGCCGATCCGACAAATCGAACATCAATTCATCGACATAACACCAGCCCCAGCCTTCGGGCGGATCATAGGCTTCGATGATTGGGTGACCTGTTGCATGAAAATGCTTCGTCGCGTGCCGATTGGGCGACTGATCACAGCAACCGACATGACCGCAAGTTCGGCACACGCGCAGGTGCAGCCATGGATCGCCGAGTTGCAGGCATTCTTCACACCCAAGGGAAGTGGGAACGACGTCATGAATTCCTGCCAAGTGCCTGCAACCCTGTGCCATGTCATCCTGCTCAGTTGTTGCCTAATGCGTTCTGCCTGATCTCAATTCCTGCCCGCTGCCGAGCGTTGCCCTGGTGCTGCCGGTTATGTCTGATATTCCCTGGTGCAGCGCGCTGCGCCGGCGTCCACGCCATTCAGTTCAACTTCCGCTTCGGCGCCGGCGCCTCGAACTGCGCAATCTCCGCGGTCTGCGGCGCCTTGCCGTTGAAGGTCAGCACGTTGCCTTCGGACGAAATCGCGACGTTGTCGCCGTCCCTGATGTCGCCGGCGAGGATCATCTCGGCGAGCGGGTCCTGGAGGTAGCGCTGGATCACCCGCTTCAGCGGCCTTGCGCCGTAGGCGGGATCCCAGCCCTTGGCAGCTAACCAGTCGCGGGCGGCGGCATCGAGGCTGAGCACGATCTTGCGATCGGTCAGGAGCTTCTGCAGACGTGCGAACTGGATCTCGACGATCCGGCCCATCTCGCTGCGCTGCAGCCGGTGGAACAGGATGATCTCGTCGACGCGGTTCAGGAATTCGGGGCGGAAGTGCGCCCGCACCATTCCCATCACCTGCTCGCGCACGGCCGCGGTGTCCTCGCCCTCCGGCTGGTTCACCAGATATTCCGAACCGAGGTTGGAGGTCATGATGATCAGCGTGTTGCGGAAGTCGACGGTGCGGCCCTGGCCGTCGGTCAGGCGGCCGTCGTCGAGCACCTGCAACAGGACGTTGAAGACGTCGGGATGCGCCTTCTCGATCTCGTCGAACAGCACGACCTGGTAGGGCCGGCGCCGCACCGCTTCGGTGAGCGCACCGCCCTCGTCATAGCCGACATAGCCGGGAGGCGCGCCGATCAGCCGCGAGACCGAGTGCTTCTCCATGTATTCGGACATGTCGAGGCGGACCATCGCGGTCTCGTCGTTGAACAGGTACTCCGCCAAGGCTTTGGTCAGCTCGGTCTTGCCGACGCCGGTCGGGCCCAAGAACATGAACGAGCCGGTGGGGCGGTTCGGGTCCTGCAGGCCGGCGCGCGAGCGGCGCACGGCGGTTGCGACCGCACGCACGGCTTCGGCCTGGCCGACGACGCGCTTGCCGAGCTGCTCCTCCATCTTCAGGAGCTTCTCCTTCTCGCCTTCCAGCATCTTGTCGACGGGCACGCCGGTCCAGCGCGAGACCACCTGCGCGATGTGGTTGGCGGTGACAGCCTCCTCCATCATCTCGCCAGAATTCTCCTTGGCCTCGATGTCCGCGAGCTGCTTCTCAAGTTGCGGGATCCGGCCATACGCCAGCTCGCCAGCTTTCTGGAATTCGCCGCGCCGCTGGGCGTTGGCGAGCTCAACGCGCAAGCCATCGAGCTCCGCCTTCAGCTTCTGGGCGTTCACAAGCTTGCTCTTCTCGGCGCTCCAGCGCGCCGTCAGCGCCGCCGACTTCTCCTCGAGCTCGGCGAGGTCCTTCTCCAGGGTCTGGAGCCGGGACTTGGAGCCTGGATCGCTTTCCCTCTTCAGGGCTTCCTGCTCGATCTTCAGCCGGACAATTTCCCGATCCAGTGAATCCAGTTCCTCCGGCTTGGAATCGACCTGCATCTTCAGCCGCGCCGCCGCCTCGTCCACAAGGTCGATGGCCTTGTCCGGTAGGAAACGGTTTGTGATATAGCGGTGCGACAGCGTCGCAGCTGAAACCAGCGCGGAATCAGTGATCCGCACGCCATGGTGCTGCTCGTACTTGTCTTTCAGACCACGCAAGATCGAAATCGTGTCCTCGACTGAGGGTTCGCTGACGAAGATCGGCTGGAACCGCCGCGCCAGCGCGGCGTCCTTCTCAACGTGCTTCTGGTACTCGTCGAGCGTAGTCGCGCCGATGCAGTGCAGCTCGCCGCGGGCAAGCGCGGGCTTCAAAAGGTTCGACGCGTCCATCGCGCCGTCGGCCTTGCCGGCCCCGATCAGCGTGTGCATCTCGTCGATAAACAGGATGAAGGTGCCTTCGCTCGCGGTCACCTCCTGGAGCACGGACTTCAGCCGCTCCTCGAACTCACCGCGATATTTCGCGCCGGCGATCAGCGCACCGAGGTCGAGCGCGAGCAGCTTCTTGTCATGCAGGCTCTCCGGCACGTCACCGTTGACAATGCGCAGCGCAAGTCCTTCGGCGATGGCGGTCTTGCCGACGCCGGGCTCGCCGATCAGAACGGGATTGTTCTTGGTCCGGCGCGACAGCACCTGGATCGTACGACGGATCTCCTCGTCGCGGCCGATGACCGGATCGAGCTTGCCGTCGCGCGCGGCCTGGGTCAGGTCGCGGGCATATTTTTTTAGCGCGTCATAGGCATTCTCGGCTGTGGCGCTGTCGGCCGTGCGGCCCTTGCGCAGGGATTCGATCGCCGCATTTAGGTTCTGCGCGGTAACGCCGCCCTTCGCCAAGAGCTGGCCCGCCTCGCTGTTCTTGTCCATGGCGAGGCCGAGCAGGAGCCGCTCAACCGTGACAAAACTGTCGCCGGCCTTATCTGCTGCCCTTTCAGCGGCGTCGAAGGCTCGCGCGAGTTCGGGTGCGAGATAAACCTGCCCGGCGCCGCCACCAGACACTTTCGGGAGCTTGTCGAGGGCGTCCTCGGTCGCCTTCAGGATTGCACGGGAATTGCCGCCAGCGCGGTCGATCAGACCGCCAGCAAGGCCCTCGCTGTCATCAAGCAGGACCTTCAGCAGATGCAGGGTGGAAAACTGCTGATGACCTTCGCGCATCGCGAGCGATTGCGCAGATTGGATGAAACCGCGCGAGCGCTCGGTGTATCGTTCAACATTCATCATCGTCTTCCCTCGGCGATGCCGCTCCGCCCCGGAGTGCGATCAGCAACAGGGTGTACCGGTTTTGCGTTCGATCGCGATCAAGGCATTGAAGCTCCACGATCTGGTCGCCCAACCGCCCGCCGTTACTGAATTATGCGCAAGGCACGCACCCGGCATGCTCTTTGGGTTTCCGCAAGCCCGCACTGACATTCGTCAACTCGCAAGGCGGTTTTCGTTGCCGACGCCAAGTGTACTGCGACAGTGGGCGCTCATATCGCCGCGCTTGAGCGGTGGCCCGGTCGTCCGCGCCAGTAACCACTCGGGCCGCGCGCCTCAGCGGAGGTACTTCGCCTTCTGCACGGACAACCCATTTCCCAACTGGTCGATCTCGACCTCCGAATGTCGCAAGATTGCTCTTGATCTCCCGGTTCACACGCCGCGCACAGGCTGCCCTCTAACCCGTTGAGAATTCTGAACTCTCGCTCCAACCCATCACGGGCCAATTTGAGCTAGCTCCAGCAATCGAGCTCCGATTGGAGCTAGTCCGGCGCAACGCGCATTCCCGGCGCGATCGCCTGTCATCGCCCTGCTCGGCACCGAGACACCAAGCCGACTCAAGCTGGTGTTCGAACTCGATCCAGCTTCGTTCCTCATCAAGCCCTTGCGACCGGCCGGCATCTACGCAGCGCTCGTCATGGCTTTCGAGCGGAACGAACGCACAAGCGAATTGAAACAACAAATTGTCAACTCGAGCAGCGTCTGCGGGCACGTCGCCTCGTGTTTGCCGCCGTTCTTCAGGTAATGCATTCGCATACGCTCGCCGAGCCTGCCGCCTTTGCGTTGATCCGCAGAACCGCGATGGAGCAGCGCCAGACGATCGAAGAACTCTCGGCGGAGATAACGGCAAGGGGTATGCTGCCACGCGCGACGGGTTAGATTGCTTCCTGTTGGGAACGAGGAACGGGCCGCAATTTCCTATGCCCCCTTTTTATGTTTTGAATCCGAGTCTCTATTTTCAGACAGTCGCGCAGAACCAAGGCACTGAGGGCATATGTTGGTGTCGGACACACCAACTGCGCGGCGCACTCCACTTTCTCGATCCCGGTCTATCGTTTGCCGCCGCACCAAACACGTGTTGAGCACCGTAGCGACACCCTTCGCTTCTGCACGCGCCACTGCGCTGCCGCGCTCTTTGTTCAGGGCGGCGTTGATAGCCGAGTCCAACCAAGCTAAGCCAATTTCAAGGTACTTGGTCAGGGAATTTTAATGCGAGCGACATTTCTAAAGCTACGCAAGGTAAGAAATAAGAGCTAGCAGCACTACTCCCACTCTATGTCGTCGCAGACCGGCAGCCGTAGAACTCCACGCTGAGACTCATTCAGACAACGCCGAGGCGCCCGAGCGCATTTGGCAAGCCGCGATGGCCTCCTTGGACCGGATCACCGATCATGTTTCAAGTCCCGCACACTGCGCGCGCTGTTAGCGCGCGACCTGGGGAACGTAGTGCTCTAGCTCCTGGTCCGGGAAATGCACGGTGCGTCCGAGCTCGGCGGACCGATAGAGCGCCATCAACATTTCCATGACGCCGACGCCATCATCGAACGTTTCGGCAGGACTGAGCCCGCGCCTAAACGCTTCGACCATGTGCCGATTTTCATCAGTATAGCCGTAGATGCCTGTTTCGTCTTCGACGACCGGCATCAAACCCTGCTCGGCATTCTGCTTCTCGATGAGGTCCTCGCCTTCGGAACCGCTGAGCGTCCGGGCCAGGAACACCTTGAGGCCCGTTGAGAGTGAGGAGAACTCCATCGAATATTCGGGCCCGAGCAATTCGAGCTGGATGCGCAGGCCGGCCCCGACATAGGCCCAGGAGGTCGTTGCCTCGATCAGGACCTGATGCCCATCCATGTCTTCCAGCGTCAGGATGCCACGCGCGAAATCCTCGACCGGGCGTTTCGCAAAATCGATCCCCATCCGCGTCTTCAGATCGGCCGCATAGCGCCGGCGCGTCCATTTGAGATTGGCCGTCGTGGCGCTGGCACTGACCAGCCGCAGGCTGTCGCGGCTCGCGCCGGGCGCCGTCAGCATGAAGCGCGCGACTTCGACCGAATGGCACATCATGTCGGAGAGCACGCCACCGCCCTGCTTGTCGCCCTGCCAGAACCAGGGCTCATGCGGTCCGGAATGTTCCTCCGCGGCACGGGCGAGATAGGGACGCCCGCTTCCAGGTACGGCACGCCGCCAGATGATGTCCTTGCCACGCGTCACCGCGGTCGAGAACAACTGGTTTTCCAAATAGCCGTGGAGCAGGCCAGCATCCTCGACGAGGCTGCGCATCTCGCGCGCCTCGGCGAGCGTGCGCGCCAGCGGCTTTTCGCAGGCCACGGCGCGCAAGGGAGCTCCCGACTTCGTCACCCCATGGATCTCGCGCATGATATCGAGGCGCGTATCGTTCGGCGTCAGGATCCAAAGCGCATCGACCTCACCGGAAGTCGCCATGGCCTCGATGCTATCGAACACATGCGCCGGTCCGAGGCCAAGATTCCGGGCCTTCTCCGCGATGCGCTTTCGTCGCTCGGCGGACCGACTGTAGACACCGCCGATGCTGACATTGCGCACGCCAAGCATGGACTGCAGATGAAATGCGGCAATGAAGCCGCTTCCGACGAGACCGACGCGCAGCACCGGAAGTTCCGCGAACTTCTGCATTCAAGACGCCTCCTTCAGCGACAATCGCCGTCTTTTTTCAATGCGACTTTCTCCGCTGCCGACCCGGAATAGCCGCCAGCAATGTCTGGGTATAGGGATGTTCGGGCCGGCTCAACAGGTCCGCGGCCGGCTTGACTTCGACGATCTCGCCATACCGCATCACCGCGATCCGGTCGCAGACCTGGGCGGCAACGTTGAGATCGTGCGTGATAAAGAGAACGGCGAGCCGCAACTCCTTCTTCAACCTCTCGAGCAGCGCGAGCACCTGCGCCTGGACCGAGACATCGAGCGCCGACACGGGCTCGTCGGCCACGAGCACCTCGGGATCCAGCGCAAGCGCGCGCGCAATGCCGATCCGCTGGCGTTGTCCGCCGGAGAACTCATGCGGGTAACGTTGCACCGCGCCGGAATCGAGCCCGACCAACGTCAGCAATTCCCTGGCGCGCGCAAACGCTTGCGCGGCGGGCACCCCATGCGCAATCGGTCCATCGGCGATGATCTGCCCGACTCGACGACGCGGATTGAGCGAGGCGAAAGGATCCTGGAACACCATTTGGATGTGTTTGCGCGCGGCGCGCAGCTCCGATCCGCGGGCGTCCGAGAAATTCAATTCTCCGATGTGGACGACCCCTGCATCCGCGTCCGTCAGCCGCATGACAAGCCGGCCGATCGTGCTCTTGCCCGAACCGGACTCCCCGACCAGGCCGAGCGTCTCGCCGCGACGAATCTCGAAGCTGACGCTCTTCACGGCGGGAACTTCCGCGGGCGGGCTGAACCAGTCGCTGCTCTTATAAGTCTTCACGAGTCCTGATGCCGCGCAGGCGGTGGGCGCGTCTGCGTCCTCGACTTTTGCCCGCGGAATGCCGCGCGGCACGGCTGCCAGCAATCTCTGCGTATAGGGATGCTGTGCGCGCTCAAGCACCTCGTCGACCGTACCTTCTTCGACGACGCGCCCCTTCTCCATAACAGCGACACGGTCGGCGATGTCGGCCACAACCCCGAAATCGTGGGTGATGAACAACACCGCCATGCCACGCCGCTGCTGGATGTCTCGGATGAGCTTGAGGATCTGCGCCTGCGTGGTGACGTCGAGCGCCGTGGTCGGCTCGTCCGCCACCAGAATCGAGGGTTCGAGCGCCAGAGCCATCGCAATCATGGCGCGCTGACGCTGCCCGCCGGACAGTTGATGCGGATAGCTACGGATGATGCGCTCGGGATCGCGGAGGCCGACTTCCTCGAGCAGCGCGCGCACGCGCACCTCGCGTTCGGCCGGCGTGAGCTGGTGATGCGCTTCGAACGCCTCGATGATCTGGGCACCGATCCGGATCACCGGATTGAGCGCGGTCATCGGCTCCTGGAAGATCATCGCGATCTTCCGGCCGCGCAGGTTCCGCCACTTTGCCGGAGAGAGAGCACGTAAGTCCAGTCCCTCGAACCGGATACTGCCCGCGGTCCAGCGAATGTCTTTCGACAATAGCCCCATCACCGCGGAAGCGCAGACCGATTTGCCCGAGCCGGATTCACCGACGACGCAAAGGATCTGTCGCGGGTGGAGGGCGAGCGAAATGTCCTCGACGGCAAAAGCGCGATCCGCGCCCGGCGGCAACGCCAGGGTCAGGTGCTCGATGGATAGGATCGCCTCTACCATCCCGTTCATGTCATCCGATCCACCATCGTCGCCCGCCCCTTCGCTCAAACTGCCAGCGCGATGCCGTCCTTGCGATGATCCGACGCGCCGAACATGACGCCCCTGGATCTGTCGAGGTGCACGACCTGGCAACCTCCGAGCGGCTCGTCCGCCCAGACCACGCGATGACCGCGCCCGGTCAAATCGTCGGCGACAGCCGCGGGAATCGTTGGCTCGAGCGTCAACACACCATCGAAGGCAAAGCTTCGTGGCACATCAGAGGACTGCTGCACATCAAGGCCGCGATCGAGCACTCCGCTCAGGATCTGGATATGTCCGGTGGCCTGATATTGTCCGCCCATGACGCCAAAAACCATGGTCGGCTTGCCATCTTTCGAGAGCAGGCCCGGGATGATGGTGTGGAAGGGGCGCTTGCGCGGCGCGATCGCATTGGGATGTCCCTCGACAAGGGAAAATCCCGCGCCGCGATTCTGGAGGAGCACGCCCGATCGCGGGGCGTAGATACCGCTCCCGAAGGCGAAGAACAGGGAGTTGATCAGGGAGACCATATTGCCGTCGCGATCGGCGACGGCGACGTAGGCCGTATCGCGATGGACCGGCATGTCGAACACCGTCGGCTCGCTCGCGCGCTCCCTGCTGATGCGGCCGCGCAAGGCCGCGACTGTTCGCTCCGAGAGCAGCGCATCGACGTCGAGCGGATGGAATGCGGGGTCGGCGACCAGCGCGTCGCGCTGCCGATAAGCCGCCTTGGTCGCTTCGGCAAGGAGATGGATGCGATCCGCTTCGCTCAGCGACGGGTCGGCCATGTCGAAGCCGGCAAGAAAGCGGGCGATGAATAGCGCGGCGACGCCCTGCCCGTTGGGCGGACATTGCCAGATCTCGTGGCCGCGATAGTCGGTGGAAATCGGCGTGACGTAGTCGGGTCGCGCGCCCGCGAGGTCTTCGAGTTGCATCAACCCGCCCATCGCCTTCAGCGTTGCGACGATTTCCTCTGCGACCGCGCCTTCGTAGAACGCGCTGCGCCCTTCGCGCGCAATCCGCCGCAACGTCGCGCCGAGTGCGGGATGGCTGAGCCTGGCGCCGACGGCAGGCGCAGCGCCACCGGGCAGGTAGACGGGAATGCCGGCCTGATGTCGTTCGAGACGATTGGCGTAGCGCGCCCAATCCAGCGCGGCGCGCGGGGTGACAACGAAGCCGGTCTCGGCCGCGCGGATCGCCGGCGCCAAGACCTCATCCAAGCTTTTGGATCCATGGTCGGCAGAGAGCCGGCACCACGCATCGACGGCCCCCGGCACCGTGACGGCATGGGGTGAGTCATCAGGAATCGATGTCAGTCCCTGCTGCTGAAACCAACCGAGCTCGGCCTTTTGCGGCGCCCTGCCGGAGCCGTTGACCGCAACGGGCTTTCCGGACGCGGGCGCATAGATTGCAAAACAATCGCCGCCCACGCCGGTCATGTGCGGATCGATGACGCCCTGGAGTGCAATCGCAGCGATCGCGGCATCGACGGCATTGCCGCCGCTGCGCAACATCGCCACCGCCGCGAGCGCAACGGCAGGATGCGAGGCCGCGGCCATGCCGCGATCACCGACCGCGAGCGACCGTCCCGGCACCATGAAATCGCGCTGTCGCCAATTCAAGCGGTTCTCCGAGTCTCGTTCCGGGGCCGTTTGGCCAGTGCAGCGGTAGCCTTCTCGTCGCAGATGATCTCGACGTTGCGGTGCAGTCGAAGCGCCGAGGCCGGGCACGCGGGTCCAATCGGACCTTCGATTGCGGCTGCGACTGCGGCCGCCTTCTCCGACCCTGTTGCGACCAGAAGAATGCTCCTGGCCTGCAGTATTGTCGCGATCCCCATCGTGATCGCGCGCCGCGGAACATGAGCGAGGTCCGGAAAGCCGCCTGCGTTCGCAACACGCGTCGCTTCATCGAGCTCGACCTCGCGGGTCCGCGAGGCGAAATCGGAGCCCGGCTCATTGAAGCCGATATGGCCGTTGGCGCCGATGCCGAGGAGCATCAGATCGATGCCTCCGCTTGCGGCGATCTGCGCTTCATAGGCGGCTGCCTCCGCCGCGACATCTTCGGCCATGCCGTTGGGGAGCCTTGCGCGCCCGGCCTCGATATCCACGTGCCCGAACAAATGTTCATGCATGTAGCGATGAAAGCTTCCCGCCGAGCTCGGCGCAAGACCGACATATTCATCGAGGTTGAAGCACGTCACCTCGCGAAACGAGATCAGGCCCGCACGGCTTGCCGCGACGAGACGGGCATACAGCGGCGTCATCGTCGCGCCCGTCGCAAGGCCGAGGGTCAGCTGCGTCCGATTGCGCATGCAGGCAACGATGCGTTCAGCCCCCCGTTCCGCGGCAGCTGCGGCAGCGGCGCTCCGTACGATCTCGATCCTCGGTGCGTACTCTTTCATGCCGCGACTTCTGCTGCCGCAAATGGCAGCGCGAGGGGGCCCGACCCGCGGCCGATGCCGAACAGCGACCGATGCATGAGGTCGATCGCGCTACCGATCGCGCCGATCAGCGTGGCGCGATTGCCGAGCGTGCTGAGCTCAATGCGAACCGGTTGAAGCATGCAGCGCTCCAGATAGTCGTCGATACGATGCTTCAACTCGGGCCGCGCTCCGATGCTCCCGCCCAGAATGATGATTTCCGGATCCAGCACGCTGTGCACGGCCAGAATGGCGGTCGAGAGGATCCGGCCGATCTCATCGATGGTGATCCGAGCTGCCTCCTCGCCTTGCAGCCGGTCGAAGACGTCGCGCACCGTGCTGGCGGGCGCGCCGCCAAGACCGACATAGCGCTCGACGATGCCGGCGCTGCCGACGGCGGTCTCCAGCGTGCCGTATTTCAGACCACGTGCGTCATAGGGATCGCCGCCAAGTGGCAGATAGGCGATCTCGCCGGCGCTCCCCCGTGCGCCGCGCACAAGGCTGCCATCCGAAAAGATGCCCATGCCGATGCCGGTGCCGAGCGCGATAAAGGCGAAACTGCGGATTGCGCGGCTGCTGCCGCGCCAATGCTCCCCGATCGCAGCGAGATTGACGTCATTCTCGATGAGGACCTCGATGCCGAGTTGCTCGCGCAAGGCAGCCTTTACATCCAGGCTATCAAGTCCGGGAATGTTGGGCGCAATGACGATGCTGCCGGATCCCGGATCAACCATGCCGGGACTTCCCATGACGCCACCCCGCAGGCGCTGCGCAGGGACATTGGCCCGCACCAGCAACGCATCCTTCATACGCCCTATCTGGGCGACGACGGCACGGCCACCGTCGTTGGAGGTGGGTTCGATGCTCTCGGCAACGATCTCGCCGTGCAGATCAGCGAGCGCGACATGCAGTTTCGTACCGCCGAGGTCGATGCCCAAGACGAAGGCGGCGTCCGGCCGAAGCGCGTACGTCACCGCACTTCTTCCGACGTTGCCTTGGATCTGCCCGTCCTCGCGCACCCAGCCGTCGCGCTCGAGCTCGCGCATCACTTCGGAGATGGTTTGCTTGGACAGGCCGGTGCTGCGCGCGATTTCGGCGCGCGAGACTGATCGATCGCGCAGCAAACGCTCGACCACAAGACGCACGGATTGCTGTCGGGCAACGGGCGAAGACGGGGCGTCCTGCATGAGTCTGTCCAATTAGTCCACTCTCAGAACTAAATCGCTCGATCAGCCCTCCGTCAAGGGTGTTTTTTTTCGATTTTCCGTCATATACCCCAGCGGGTTGGCACCTCATTACGTATCAGGACGCCCATTTGTTCGTCATATTTACAAATTGACCCGGCCGTGCTTGTCTTCCACCGCGGAAGCAGAGCCTAGGGACGAAAGGACCTCCGGATGAAACGGATCGGAATCGCGCTGGCGGCATTTTTCACGATTGCATCGAGCCTGGCCTCAGCCAATGCAGCGACGCTGCGGGTCGGCATTCAGGACGATCCCGATGCGCTCGATCCGGCACTTGGCGGCACCTACACGGGACGTTTTGTCTTCGCGGCGCTCTGCGACAAGCTCGTTGATATCTCGCCCGACCTGAAAATCGTGCCGCAGCTCGCGGAATCATGGGAATGGGCTGCAGACGGCAAGTCGATCACGTTCGCGCTGCGCAAGAACGTCACCTTTCATGACGGCACCGCGTTCGATGCGGCCGCGGTCAAATTCAACATCGAGCGTATGAAGACGCTGCCGGACTCCAAGCGAAAGTCAGAGCTTGCGCCGGTCCAGAGCGTCGAGGCGCTCGCCGCCGACAAGGTGAAGTTCAATCTGTCGGAGCCGTTCGTCCCGCTGCTTGCCAACCTCAGCGACCGTGCTGGCATGATGGTGTCGCCGAAGGCCGCCATGGAAAAAGCCGGTGAATTTGCCGCCGCGCCGGTTTGTGCCGGTCCGTATCAATTCGTCGAGCGCAAGTCGCGCGACCTCATTCGCGTCAAGAAATATCCGGGCTACTGGAACGTCGGACAGATCGGCTATGACGAGGTCGTCTACTTCTATGTCCCCGACTCGACGGTTCGGCTGTCACGGGTGAGGGCCGGCGATCTCGACCTCGCCGAGCGCGTCGCGCCGACCGACCTCAAGACCATCCGCGACGATTCCAATCTTGCGCTGCATTCCGGCAAGGGGCTTGCCGTTTCGCATCTGATGTTCAACGTCGGAGCCGGCGCAAAGGCCGACACGCCGCTGGGCAAGAACGCGGCGCTGCGCCAGGCCTTTGAGCTCTCGATCGACCGCAACGTCATCAACAAGGTCGCCTTCAACGGCGAGTTCTTGGCCGACAACCAGATGATTCCGCCCTCCTCGCCCTACTACGACGCCGCACACAAGGCGCCTGCGCGGGACGTCGCCAAGGCGAAGGCGATGATTGCCGCCGCCGGAATGACCCGCGTGCCGATAGAGCTGCAGTTCGAGAACACGGCCGGAGATTCCCGCGTCGCGCAGATCATCCAGTCGATGGCGGGTGAGGCCGGCTTCGACGTCAAGCTGTTGCCGATGGAAACGGCCACGGCGATCGAGCGCTACATGAACGGCAATTTCGAAGCCTATATCGGCAACTGGAGCGGCCGCGCGGATCCGGATCCGACCTTGGTTGCCTTCTTCAGCTGCGCGGGCTCACAGAACGTCAACAAGTACTGCAACAAGGATCTCGACGTGATTCTGTATCAGGCCCGGGCCGAGGCAGACGAGACCAAGCGCAAGGCACTCTACGCCAAGGTCACCGATGTATATCTCGGTAACCTGTCATCGATCCCGCTCTATCACCCGAACTGGTTCTTCGCAGCCCGCAAGTCGGTCGGCGGCATCGTGATGGTTCCGGACGGCCTTCTCCGCCTGGTCGGTGTCAAGCCGACGAACTGAGGCGCACCGTATGCAGCACCCCGGCCGCGTGAGCAACAGTTTGCGTCGATGAAGACCCTGCTTCTTCGGCGGCTCGCCGTCTCGTTGCCGACCCTGTTGCTGGTGTCGATGATGGTCTTCGGGCTGCAGAAGCTGCTGCCCGGCGACCCGGCACTGGCGCTGGCCGGTGAAGAGCACAATCCGGAAGTCGTGGAATTTCTGCGGCAGAAGTATCGCTTCAACGATCCGGTTCCGGTGCAGTATGCCATCTGGCTCAAAGCCGTGATCCAGGGTGATTTCGGAACGTCGGTGCGAACCCGCTTGCCGATCGGCAAGATGCTGGTCGAGAAGCTCCCCGTGACGATCGAACTCGCGACCCTCTCGATGCTGGTTGCCCTGGCCATCGGCCTACCGATCGGCATCTTTGCCGCGTTGTGGCGCGGGACGCCACTCGACTACGGCGCCAGCATGTTTGGACTGGCCGGACTTTCCATTCCGCACTTCTGGCTGGGCATCATGCTCATCCTGCTGTTCTCCGTGAATCTCGGCTGGCTGCCTGCAGGCGGCTTCGTTCCGCCTTCCGAAAGCATCGGGCAAAACCTGCTGACGATGCTGATGCCGGCGCTCGTGCTGGGCACAGGCACCGCTGCGATCATGATGCGCCATGTCCGCAGCGCGATGATCCAGGCCATGAAGCAGGATTATGTGCGCACGGCCCGCGCCAAGGGCGTCCGCGAAGGCACGATCGTGCTGCGCCACGCCCTGCCGAACGCCATGATCCCGGTCGTCACCCTCGGCACGCTTCAATTCGGCGAATTGCTGGCGGGAGCGGTCCTGACCGAGCAGGTGTTTTCAATCCCGGGTTTTGGCAAGATGGTCGTCGATGGCGTGTTCAGCCGCGATTACGCTGTCGTGCAAGCAGTCGTGCTCTGTACCGCAGCCATCTTTCTGTTGATGAGCCTCATTGCCGATCTCGCCTACGCCGCGCTCAATCCAAGGCTTCGATCATGAGCACGATCGAGACGCAGCCGATTGCAGCCCAGGCGCATGGGCGCGGCTCCGAACCTCGCCGGCTGCTCCACGAGCCTTCCGCATTGATCGGCGGCGCGATCATCCTGTTCTTCATCGTGCTGGCCGTGTTTGCATCGTGGCTCGCGCCCTACGATCCAAACACACCCGATTGGATGGCCGTGCGTGCTGCGCCCAGTGCGGCACATTGGTTTGGGACGGACGATCTCGGTCGAGATGTACTCTCGCGTGTCGTCTTCGGCACGCAAGCCTCGCTGGCTGCCGGCATGATCTCGGTAACCGTCGCGGTCTTTGTCGGACTTCCCTTGGGGCTCATCGCCGGCTATTTCGGCGGCCTCGCCGACATGGTGATCTCGCGCCTTGCGGACGCCCTGCTCGCCTGCCCCTTTCTCGTGCTCGCGATTGCGCTGGCCGCATTTCTTGGCCCCAGCCTGGAGAATGCGATGATCGCAATCGGCATTTCTGCCGTTCCGGTCTTCGTCCGCGTTGCACGCGCCGAGACCCTGGTTGTGCGCACAGAGGACTATATCTTGGCTGCCCGTTCCCAAGGGCTCGGTCATTTCGCCATTTTGGCCGGGCAAGTGCTGCCAAATGTTCTGGCGCCCACCATCGTACAGGCGACGCTCACCATGGCGATCGCAGTTCTGGCAGAAGCAAGCCTTGCATTTCTCGGGCTAGGTCAGTTGCCGCCCGCGCCCTCTTGGGGCGCCATGCTCGATGTCGCGCGCCAGTTTCTCGGCGAGGCACCATGGATGGCGCTTTGGCCCGGCCTTGCGATCATCACGCTCGTGATCGGCTTCAACCTCATCGGCGACGGCCTGAACAGTGCTCTAAATCCCAGACACTAGCGCGCGGCGTCCAAGTGCACCGCTGCAATGCGAGAACTCGGCAGCATAAGCTTTGCTGGTAAGGGGAAGGGACTTGCTACCAGGATCCATAGTTCTCAAGCAGCAACACAAAATTGACGCAAGAAGTGCGTTTGCGTGGAAATTCTTCTCAGACGTGCCGCGGTTGCTCTCTCATGGACGCAACGCGCACCAATCTATGACCGAGCCAGTCACTTGCCCCGACTTGAGCCCAATCGACTTTATCACCGGACCCAGGCTCGCGGGCGTCGCTTCAACAAAACGCTAAATTGTCTGCACTCGAGTCACTGTCCGGCTCCAGGCCTTGCGAACGATAGGCTGCCTGCAGAGCTTGGTCCGCCATCGCGCGCGTGTCGCTTACGTGATCCCGTCGACGATCGCATTCGGGTCTTACCGGGCTCATTCTTTGCCGCGAAGCGGTAGTCGACCGCCGCCTTCGCGTCAAACGTCGGCACTACTTAACTAAATTGGATACTGCGGCTAGCTGGCGTGAACAGCCGCGTCCTCCTCAAACGGTCAAGGCAGTACTCTTGTCAGATGCGTGCGCCGCTTCATTCTGCAACCGATCCTTGCATCGAACCGGCCATGCTCGACGTGAAGCTTCTGGTTGCGGCTCAAGAATGAACTAGTTCATACTATCGGGATAGAAAACACCGCTACGTTACGAACTGATCTGCATCGGGCGAGGTCCGGGTCGGAATTTTCTCTGGGTTCCGCCTCGCGCATCCCACGCGAGCACAGGTTGCTCTGGCGGCAAATCCGTCGAGCCTGATTTCGGTCAACGCGTGTCGGAGTTGTGGTGAGGTTCACATGTGCACAGGACTGGGCACGCCCATGTGCAATATCTGCGGCAAATTCTGCGCGCGCGGCGAACTGCCACCAAGCCTCGTGTTAGCCATAGTGTTCGGACACGGTTGTCGGCATACGCACGCACCCGCGCCATTGAACAGTAAAACGCGACTAAATCTATCGCTAAGTCCCGGCCTCGGGCTCCAACCCGATTTGTTGCCCACGACGGGCGGCGGGCGTACCATTCCACGCCGGTTGTCAGCCTAGTGTCGAGAATTTAAGGACCGGCCGGAATACGAACGGCCCAACAGAAGATTTTACTCGGCCGGCCAGAGCTCGGTCGAACTTTTCATAATCTCGCGACCAGGAAGGCTCTTCATGACGGGGGGCATCAGTGAGAGGATAGTGGAGCGCAAGGTCGCCATTCTCGGGCGGCTTGGCGTCCACCCGATGGTTCGCCTCTCGCTCCCGGCGCGCCGGCTTCTCGCCTTTCTCGCGCTTCAAGGCCGGCCGGTCTCGCGCACCGCAGCCGCTAGCAATCTCTGGCTGGATCTCGCCGAAGACGCGGGCCGAGCCAACCTCCGCCGCGCGCTGTGGCACGTTCCGCCCGGCTGGATCGAGACCATGGGCGACGAGCTGGTGCTGTCGGCGGACGTTGATTTCTCGCGCGCACAGGCCACCGCGGCCCGTGCCCTCAAGGGCGAAGCGCTTACCTTCGAGGACATCGTATTGCTATCGAACGACGTTCTGCCCGGCTGGCATGAGGAGTGGCTGATCGCCGGGCAGGAGGCGTTTCGCCTGCTGCGGGTGGAGGCGCTCGAGGCGGCCTGCCGGATCATGACGACGTGTGGCGATCTCGCGCTGGCAGCACAGGCGGGGGTCGCCGCGCTCGCCGCCGAGCCGCTGCGCGAATCGGCGGCCGAAGCGCTGATCGATGCATATCTCGCCCAGCGCAATCGCTACCAGGCGGTCCAGTGCTACCGTTCGCTGGCAAAGCGCCTTGCCTGCGAGCTGGGCGTGGCCCCGGATGAGGCGCTGGCGAAGCGCGTGGCCGGCATTTGTCCCGCCTCACGCACCGCGCACTAGCTTCCCCTTCCCTTTTTGTTTCTTCCTTTTCCGGAGTCTGCAGGGACGGCCGTCGTCTGCCCGTGGACGATCCTGCGACGCTGCGTGGACGCCTCGGAAAGCGCCGCGGCCACGGCAGCAATACGCACTGAGCGCGCGAACAAGACGGCAAGGCGACGGCGGCACACACAGCGGCGGACGGCGGTCATGCTCAACTGCACCGCAGATGTTCAGGAGGCCGGAGTCGCGCGATGCTGAATCAACAAGAGTCATCCCATCTCTTCGCCGCGCAGGAAAACCCGTTCGCTGAAGCCTTCGCCGAAACCGGCAACGGCGCGGCGATCGGCTTCGCTCCGTGGAGCGAGAATCTCACACCATTCACAGCGACGCTCGATGGCGGCGCAAGCCAGTCCGAGACCGACCGCCTGGTGGCCGAAGTCTATGCCGAGCTTCGCGACGAAGCATTCGATGAAGCGCTTGCGTTTCTGGCAGAGGAGACCGAGCAGGCACTCGACGAGCGGTTCGTCGGCGAGACGCCGGCGTCCGCACAGGAGCGCGAACGCTATGCCGACGCGCACCTCGCCCCGGTGCGCTTCGAGGCGCAACAGTATCTGCAGACGCTGGAAGCAGGGATGGCCGGCCTGGACGTCGGCTCCCTTTCAGAGCAACAGCTCGATGAGGTGCTGGAGAGATTCGACCCATCGATCGGAGAGCTGACGCCGGCCGGCGAGGAGTTCATCGGCAAGCTCATCAAGAAAGCCAAGGGCGTCGTCAAGACCGTCGCCAATGTGGCAAAGAGCGTCGGCAAGGTCGCGGGGTCGCTGCTCGGGCCGGTTCTGAACAAGCTGCGCGGCCTGATCAATCCCCTGCTCCGGCGCGTCCTGTCCTTCGCCATCGGCCGGCTGCCGGCACCTCTGCAGCCGCACGCACGCGCGCTCGCCGCCCGATTCACGTCCGAGGCTGCGGAGGAGAGCATCGACGAAGCTCAGGTGTCACCGGCGAACCTGACCGACATGGAGTCGCTCGCCGAATCCTTCGACGCGGCCATCGCGGAGGCACTGGCGGGCGATGCGGCAGCCGAGTTCGAAGGCGAGGCGTTCGGTGCGACGGACGAGAGCGAGATCGAGACGCGGGAACTCGAGGTGCTCGCCGAAGCCCGCGGCGCACTGATCGAACGGCTGCGCGACGCCGACGAGGACGAAGATCTCGCGCCGGCGATCGAGCAATTCGTTCCCGCCCTGCTCGGCGCGCTGCGGCTCGGAATCAACCTCGTCGGTCGACCGAAGGTGGTGGGCTTCCTCGCCAATTATCTCGGCCAGTTGATCGGCAAATGGGTAGGACCGCAGCTCAAAGGGCCTCTGTCGAACGCCATCGTAGATACCGGTCTGAGGCTCATCTCGCTCGAGGCCGAGGACCGGGCGCAGCTCGAGCGCAGCGACGAGGTGGCGCCGGTCGCGCTCGCCAGCGTCGTCGAGGATACGGTCCGCCAGTTCGCCGAGAACGAGGACTACGTGTTCGAGGACGAAGAGCTGACCCAGCTCGCGACCGCAGAAGCGTTTAGCCAAGCCGTTGCAACGCATTTCCCGCCTCGCTTCGTTCGTGCGTCGCTGCAGCAGGCCCCGTCGCTCGGCGGAACCTTCGTGAGCCGCCGCCCGCGTAGCCTCCGGCCCTATCGCAAGTACAACCGCACGCCCGATATCCAGGTGACGTCGCAGATTGCGGACACGCTGCCCACCTTCGGCGGATCGACGGTCGGCGCGGCGATGCGGGCGGCGGGCGCGCAGTTTCCGATCCGCGCGCGCATGCACATCTATCAGTCTGCGCCCGGCACCACGCTCCAGCGCATGGTGCGCACCGACCGGTCGGGCGCAGGCGCAGGCCGCGGCTACATCAACACCGCCAACGTCCATCCGCTGACGCCGGCGGCGGCCGGCGTTCTACTGCGTGAACCGAAGCTCGGTGTCGCGGTGCCCGCCGCATATCTTCGCTCGCGACAGCGGATCGCCGCGGGCCAGCGCTTCTACATTCTGGAGCCGGTCGGCGCCGGCGCGCCGCCAACTTTGCCCGCGGGCCCGGCGGGACAGGCCGCGGCCAGGCGTCTGCGCGCAAGCCGTGCCTGGGCTTCGGTGAATATGCGCCAGGCGCGCATCACCGTCGGAATCTACTTGTCGGAGGCGGAGACGCAGAAGATCGTCGCGGCGATCCGCAAGGGCCAGGGAAGCCTCCCGCTGCTGCAGGCGCTCACCAGGACCTACCAGGACATGGAGCGACTCTCCGCCGGCGGCCAGGCTCCTCTCCGGATGTTACGCGAGGATGGCGAGGACGGCGAGACTTTCGAGGACTTCGCTGCCCACAGGGGCAAGCTGCTGCCGCCCGGCCTGACCGCTCAGCTGCGCCAGCGCCTGCGCGCCTGGGTGATGCCGGCGTTGACGAAATGGGCGCGAGCCAATGCGGAAGCGTTCGTGCGCGCAGCCGGACATCCCGATCCCGGTGTAACGGTTCGCATCCGCCTCACCGCGGTCCCCGGGCTCGACGCGATCCGCAGGATGCTGCGCGGCGGTGCGTCCGCGCCGTCCGGCGCCGCGCTGCGCGGCACACCGAGCATCGCCATCTCCGTCACACCTGGGCGAGGCGGCAAGTGACGCGTGACATCGACCAGCATCTCGTCACCTCGGACCTCCAGCGGCAGGTCGCCCACTGGCTGGCGGCCGCTCGCACGTTTCGCGATGCCGAGGAGTTTGCTTCGATCGAGGCCTGGAAGTCGGTGGAACGCGACACCGGTGCGCCGCTGCGCCAGCAGATCAACGCGGTCGTCGAGGAACTCATCGAGCTCGGTGAGGCGACGCAGCGGGTCGTTGCCGAGGCGCGGAAGAATCCGGCCCGCATTCCAGCCGCCTCGACCGGTGTCCAGCGCTTCCGTCGCCGCTACGTCCAGGTCGACACCACGCTCGATTTCCTCGGAGATGCCGTGAACTCGCGAACAAGTGCGCCTCTGCGCGAGGCGCTCACGACGCTCGACCGGCTTGCGGTCACGAGCATGCAGGGCGTGCTCGAGCGGGCGAGGAAGCCGGTGCCAAGAGTGCTGGTGTACCAGGACAAGGGAACCGGCGCATCGATCCTGCGCGCGGGCGTCCGCCTCTGGGCGCCCGGGGTCATCATGCCGGTCGCCGCCATCAAGATCGTGCGCCACAATCTCTATCGCCCCACCTCGCTCTTTCACGAGACTGGCCATCAGGTCGCTCACCTCACCGGCTGGACGCCCTCCGTGCGAGCGGCCATAGCGCGCGCGCTGAAGGACGATGAAAAGCTTCAGGTGATGTGGACACCCTGGGCCTCCGAGATCGGTGCCGACGTCTTTGCCTTTCTTCACACCGGCTATGCCTCGACGGCGGCGCTCTACGACGTCGTCGGCAATGCCGACACCATCCTGCAATGGCCCGTGGGCGACCCGCACCCGATCGGGTGGCTTCGCACGGTCCTCGGTTGCGCAATGTCACGCCTCTGCTTCGGCGATAAGGGCCCATGGAATGCCCTGCAACGGGCCATGGAAGCGCATTATCCGATCGCCCTCGCCGAAGAGACGCTGCAGCCCCTGCTCGCCCGCTCGAAGGCCGCGATGCCAAGGATCGCAGAAGCGTGTCTCTCAGCGCCCGTACCGGGGCTCGGCGGCCGGCCGATGACCGACGTGCTCGATCCAAAACGCGTCTCGCCCCAGGCGCTTGCCGAGCTCGAACACACCGCTGGCGCAGCGCTCTGGACGTCGCCGGCGTGGCGACAGCGCGAGGGGATACGGATCGTCGCACTCGCCGGCCTGCGCGAGGCCGAATGTCCCGAGACTGCACCGATGTGGATTGAACGCGCACGCAGCTGGTTCGTCAACCAGGCCGAAGCGGCGTGAATTGAGAAAGGAATACGACATGGCCAAGAAGCCTTCATCTTCGGCGGGATCCGAGTCCGTGCTGGAGCTTGCCAAACGCCAATCGGACGGGCACCCGCGCAACGAGGAGATCGACCTCCTCAAGCAGACCATCAACGAACTGCACGAGCGCGATGCGAAGCGCGAGCAGGAGCTGTGCCACTTGAATCAGGCGCTGAGCCGCTTGTCGCAGATGAGCGCGATCGAATGCATCCTGACCAACGGATTCGAGGAACTGTCGACCAAGCTCGCACCGCTGGCGGAGATCGGACCTCATCGCGTTCCGATCACGGATGGCGCTGTGAACGCGCGTCTTGCAAGCATGATCGAAGCCACGGCGCGGCCGCGCTGGTCGGGAGCATCGACCGTGCCGATACCAACGCGTCCCGTTCCATTCATCGGCGAGGTCGTTCCGCGCCCACGCGACAACGAAAGGTACTAGTCATGATCCAGCAGCTGATTGACCGCATGATGGCGCCGCCCTCCAACATGTCGCGCGACGCGGCGGCCGCAATAGTGCTCATGTGCGATCCGTTCGATCTGTTGCTCCACATGGAACAGGTCTGGAACGCCTTTCGCGTATGGGGACCGCCGCCGAATCCGCAGCCGGCCAGCCCGGCCCGGCTGGCCTTCCTCCGCTACGACATCGGCGCATTCGCGCCATTCATCCCGGATCCGTCGTTGGCCGGTGTCCCGCAATGGGACCACCTCGGCTACAGCTACGTTCTGGAGAACACACGCGCCATCCAGATCCTGCGCCGCGTCCTCCGGGAGTATCGCTCCGGCGAGGGATTGGGCATCCCGTCAATCGCGACCCAGCGTTGGCTCGAGATCACCGAGGTGCTGCTGTTTGGTGCCGCCAATCCGCTTGCCCCGTGGCTATCCACCAGTGTCATCCGTCCCGATCCCGAGGCGGTACGGCGCAACGCATACTGGCGGCTCTTCGGCCTCGACCTGGCATTCGGCACCGACGACAACCGGCCGCCCGCCTACGACAAGGCCACGCACGCGAACGCGTCATTCATCCAGGTGTTCGAGGAACTCCTTTTTGAATTGTGGCAGGCGATCACCAACGTTCGCAACACATCCGGCGTGAACGCCTCAGACGACGATCGGATTTTCAGGATCGCCGAAGCACTGCGATTTGCACTGCGCGCCCGGCGGCAAAATCAGTTGCTCAGTCGGGAGGAGCTGGTCGCGGCAACGGCCCTCGGCTGGGCCGAATTGACGCTAAGCGCCAACACGCCGGTGGTCGAGGATCTGGTTGCCAACGCCACGAGCCCCTACGAGCGCCTGCGGATGATCGGCGAGCGCGTTGGGCTCGCACCGCACAGCAGGTCGTCGGCTCTGTTCTCGATGGCTGGCGATCTTTCCCGGTTCCTGCGCATCGTCGAGTCCGGCGTCGTGTCCGGACCTGAACTGGCGTGGGTTCTCTACCTCGAGCAGCCGCCGGTCGGTTCGCCGCCGGGCGCAGCTTCGCCGATCGGAGCTTCGAGCAGGCGGGTCATCACTGAGTGGGCATCCGCAACTGGCAAGGATCTGAAGACACGCGCAAAGCCGATCGAGATGCGGCCGCCGACCCGACCGCCACTGCTCGTCGGCGCACGTTGAGGTCAACGCAGGAGGCAGACGATGCACGGGTCCACGCAGGATTTCCAATCGCTCGACCCGCTCGGCCTCGACGCTCCGTTCGCGGAGACGTCCGAGCCGGAGAACCACAGCGGAATTGAAGCGTTCGCCACGCTCGAGGACAACCCGTTCGTGGCCTTTTCGGGCGAAGCGGAGTGGACTGGTGCGGGCGAATCCCAGTCCCTCGAGGAGGGAGAACTGGGCTCACCCCACTCCTTCGCGAACTGTACGTCGACGCAAAAGCAGCTGCTGCTTGACGTCACCGAACGGTGTCTGCGCGCAGTGCAGCATGCGGCCTCGTTCGTCGGCAGCGCGTACGGACGGCCGGATCGGATGGGCGCAGCCACGCGGCAGCTGCTGCTGCGGCATTTTCACACCACGAAGCACGACGATCTCCGTCACATCGTCACACGGCTGATGCGGATCGAAAAGGCGCTGAAGGATGGAATCAAGTTCCGCGGCGAGACCGACTGCGCCACGGACGGCAAGGGAGCCGTCTGCGGTTATGCCCTGACGACGCAGTTGTTCGGCGGTTTCGGCAAAGTCCACATCTGCTTCGACACGCGGCCGAGGCACTGCAACTTCAGCGCGCTGGCGCCCGACACGCAGGAGGTGACCCTCATCCACGAGGTCGCGCATCGCTATGTCGGCATCAAGGACCAGGCCTACGAGCACGAACCGAAATACGCGACCCTGTCCCCGAAGCAGGCTCTGAACAACGCGGATAGCTACGCCTTCTTCGCCGTCGAGGGCATGACCCTGCTGAGCGAGAGCTTCGAGCCGGAGCTGGAAGGCTCGCTGTCGGAAGATTACGATGAAACCTCGTTCACAGGGCTTGAAGCCCAGCCGTGGAATTCGGATGGCTTTTCCGCGGACAACGATGCCGCGCGAGACGAAAGCTCGGAGCCTTGGGCGCGCGAGCTCGAGGAGGCTCGCGAGCTGGAGTCCGGAGCCAGCCGCTGCGCCGAAGACGAACACGAAGGTGAGGACGAATATCTCGAGTCCGAGGCGTGGACCGCAACAGCGGAGCAGATCGCCTTTCGCAACAATGTGCTCGCCGAGCATATCGCCCGCAGCCGCAAGGCCAGGGGTGCTGCCCTGCCCGACCTGAGCAGCACTCAGGTCGAGACGATCCCGGGCACCAGCGTCAAGACGCGGCCGGAGACTGCGCGGGCCGCAGGCCGCCTGCTCGCCGCTGCAAATGCAGATCTGCAGAAGGCTCAGATTGCGGGTGATGCAGATGCGCTGCGAACGAAACGATTGACGGCAGCAAGCGGCTATCGCGGCAGTGAGCACCAGCGCTCGCTGTGGCTCGGGTATTTCAAGGGCTACTACAACCGGACACGCGCGCACCGCGAAGCTCTTGCCGAAGGTCCACATTCGAAGGCAGCAGCCGCCTACATGCTGAAGTCGAAGGCCTTCGGCGGCTTTGGCCTGGGTGGCCGGATTGCGGCGCCAGGCTACAGCAATCACCAGAACGGAATTGCCGTCGACTTCTATCAGAACAGAAAAGCGGGATTCGAGGTTGCCAACAGTAGCAGTGACGCAGCGCGAGCGGCCTGGCGCAGGAGCTGGTTCTATGGATGGCTGAAGCAGAACGCGGCGGCCTACGGTTTCGAGCAGTTGCCGACCGAGGAATGGCACTGGGAGTTTCGCCGCAAGCCGACGATCACGAGCGAGTTCGAAAGCGAAGCCGTCGTTCCGTCCACGAAGCCGTATCTTGACGGCGCGTTATGGATCTACCGCTCCCGCGTCACCGGCACAAAGATCGCCGTATTCGCGTCGGCTGCGGCCGTTCGAGGCAGCGGGCCGGTCGACATGTTGCTCTACATCCACGGGCTGCTCAGTCCTTGCGGCGTGCCGCGAGCCATGCCTGCGGGCATCGTGACGGAGGCGACCTTCCGGCTCGGCAAGATCGTGACCGACAGCGGCCGGCCGATGCTGCTGATCGTGCCGCAGCTCCAGATTGGGAGCGACGCAGGCTGGAGTGCACACGGCCTCGACCGGCCTGCGCAGCTCAATGCGCTGTTTGCCGAAGTGCTGGGCGAGGCGGACCGCCGCCTCGAGCGGAGCGGCACGCAAATCGGCCGGCTCGTCATTTCCGGGCACTCGCGCGCCTACGGCGTGCTCTATCCGCTCGCCAACGCGAACAAATCCACGGCGCTCGGCACCGGCGCGCTTGCGAAGCTCGTCAAGGTGTGGGTTCTTGACGCCACCTACGGAAGCCCGCCCATCGCGGCGTTCAAGGCGCTCTCCGCAGCCCGGCCGGGTTTGGGCGTGGACATCGTTTACCGCGCCAAATCTCCGACCGACAAATTCGACGGCCGCGCCAATGCGGGCGCGGTGGCGCTGCGCCCCGTGCCAAATTCGATCACCCATTGCGCGCTGCCCGGTAAACTGCTCCCGACCTTGTTGAGCGAGCTCGGCACAGCCTCGGATGGCGAGGCCTTTGAGAATTTCGATGCGATGTCGAGCGCGGAAACACATTTCGAGAGAGCCGACGGGGAATCGTTAGCTTGGCTGGACGTGGACGCAGGCCTTCCTGGCGACAAGCTCGACGAAGACTTCTCCGACACGCGCTGGCCTGAATCGTCCGAGGACGAAATCGAGCACGAAAGGTGCGGATGCGGGTGCGGCGCCCACTCGGCGCCCCGAAAATTCGAGGCCGAGTGGTTCGAACCGGAATCGGATGACGCAGGATGGCCTGCAGGCGTCGGCGTGCGCGCATTCGACACCGAGGCCGGTGGAGCCGCCGACCTCTTGCAGGGCGCCTCGGCTCTTGTGGTCGGACCGACGCTTCGCCGCGGCAACGGCGGCGCCGGTGTCGAAGCGCTGCAGCGCGCGCTGGCGCAACTCGGCCATTCGCCGGGCGAAATCGACGGACGATTTGGCGATGCAACCGAAAAAGCGGTCCGCGCCTTTCAGTCCCGCGCAGGCCTCTCCGCCGACGGCGTGGTCGGCCCGCGCACCAAGGCGGCTATCGCCGCAGCGCTCGGCGGCAAGATCGCGCCGCTACCTACTCCACCTGCTCCCATCCCGCCGGCACCGACCCCGCCTGCGCCGCTTCCTGTCGACGAGGATCTCGATGCCTTCATTGCCAGATTGGCTGCGGAGTGGTCGCGGCGGACGGGCGGAAAGCCTTCGGCCGACGAACGAAGCGCGGCGCTGCGCGGCGACTACGAGGATACGCTGAAGGGCGCCCGCATGCGCTTCGGGACGAAGTACGCCGACGACGTTCTCCGCCGCGCCTGGATGATCAGCCGCGAGGAAGAGATGCGCTTCCGCACCGAGCCATCGGCCGGCTCGCTCGGCGATTTCGGGCCGCCGGCGCAGCGGGTGGAGCTGGTCAGTCACGCGTCGATTGACGGAAGCGACAAGGCGCCTGTCGCGCCGATCATGGTCCGCTTCTTTGCCGAGCTGCGCCGCCGCTACGGCGCAGGCCTCGGAGCGGGTACCTATCGCGGACATGGCGGCGGGAGCTTCAACGACCGCGGCTATTCGCTCGATCTGTTCCTGAACAGGCGCGACGCTCGCGGCTTCTATCTCCGCGACGATGCCTTGAGGTTGCTGCGCGCGGTGAACGAGACTGCGAAGGCGATGCCGGCCAAATGGCGGATCATCTACAACGATTTCGCGGTCGCCGACGAGATCAACCGGGAGACCGGCAAGCGCAACGTGATCTTCGTCGGCACGACGCGCAAAGACAAGAACAAGCGCGTGACGGGGCTCAACTGGCATGGACCGCATCCCCTTATCATCCACTTCCACCTCGACCTCGCGCCGCTGCCGGGCGCGCAAAGCGAAGCCGAGGACGAGGGATGGCAGGAGACTTGGCAAGAGACTTGGCAAGAGAACTGGCAGGAGAATTTCAGCGACGGTGAGGACGTGCGCGCCGCCTGCGAGGGCGAATCTCCAGCCGACGAGACCCTCACCCTGGAAGCCCTGCTCGCGAGCGAAGCGGGAGGCGATCCGGGGCTGGTGGACCGCCTCAAAGGCGTTGCCGAATTCATGCTCGGACCGACGCTGCGCCGGGGCAGCAAAGGCGACGGCGTGAGCAGCCTGCAGCGCGCCCTTGTCGGGCTCGGCTACGATTTGGCAGTGGACGGTGATTTTGGTTCGAACACCGAACGCGCGGTGCGTGGGTTTCAGTCGCGCGGCGGGCTGGAGGCCGACGGCGTCGTCGGCGCGGCGACCAAGGCCGCGATTGGCGCCGCGCTGGCTGGCCGGTCGCTGCCGCCCTCCCCCGCTCCTACGCCTCCTGCGCCGACGCCCTTGCCCTACGCGCCGGGCAAGAAGCTCGCGCCGAAAGCGTTCGTCGCCACGTTCGGCAAGTCAGCCAGGGCTTCGCAGGCGGCGAGCCGCGTACCCGCCCTGGTAACGCTCGGCCAGGCAGCGCTGGAATCCGGCTGGGGTGCGCATGCGCCAGGCTTCAATTTTTTCGGTATCAAGGCAAAAGCCAGCATGCCCGAAAACATGCGGCAGTTGCTGAAGACCAAGGAGGTCATGTCGCGGCCCGACGCCAAATTCCCCGAAGTGATCTCGGTGACGCCGCGGCCCGACGGCAAGTACGACTATGTCGTGCGCGACTGGTTCCGCGTCTATCCCGACGCTGCCACCGCGTTCAGCGAGCACGGCTCATTTCTGGCGCGCAACAAGCGGTACGCCAAGGCGTTCGCGGTCACCCACGACCCATACGCCTTCGCAACCGAAGTCGCTCGCGCGGGCTACGCCACCGGACCGACTTACGAGAGGGAGCTCCATGCCGTCATGCGCATGATCGAGAAGGCGGGTGGCGGGTAAGAATGTCGAACTGAAACCTGCAACCTAAATGGTCCGATCCGGATCGCCAGTCGGGTCCGGGCGACGCGTTCTCGAAGAAGTCAGGGCCGCAGCCTTATCGTGTCCGGAGGTCCACCATTCGCCAGCAAGAGCCGCACGTCGCGACTGGCTCTTGATCATTCAAGCCGACTGCACGGAGATCGGTGATATGCCGCGAGGACCCGACAAGTATGATTCCATGACTGCTCTGTACGATGATCCGAACAATGTCGAAGGGATGGCATATGGAAAAAGATGGCTACGTCATGAGTGGCGCCAACTGGTGGAAGAACAGGTTACGGACAACACGGAAACACAAAAGATCATCATGGCCCTCCACGGAGGTGGCATTGAGACCGGCACAAGCGAGATCGCTCTAGCTACGGCCGGCTATCATCCGGCTACGCTGGCGACCGCAGTTGATGGTCTTGGATTGCTTGACCTCTGGCTGTTTGAAGGGTTGTTGCCCTCCAGCAACGGCGACCTGCATGTGACGGCTTCCCACTACGATGAGCCAATAGCCACGAAGTTGGTCGAAAACGCTCAACGTTGTATCAGCTTGCACGGCTGTACGGACACCCAGGCGAATGGAAGAATTCAGCTCGGCGGACTGGACGACGAGTTGCGCGATATCGTTCTGGAAGAATTGGATGCTGCAGGAATCCCGGCCGAGGTTACCAGCAACCCTATGCTTGACGGCAGTCTCCCAGACAACATCGCAAACAAGACAAGAATTGGCGGCTGCGCCCAACTCGAGATGGGAACGAGCTATCGTAGAAGCTTGTTCGGGATCAACACAAGGCGGCAGCGGAAAAACACGACGAACGCTCAATTTTGGCTACTGGTCGACGCTTTGCGTAAATCCATGAGCCGCGTATGAGCCGTTCCCTACCCGGACGGAATAGCCAGCAGGCTTGTTCGAACCGGGCACGACGGCTTAGAAAATCGATTTTCCAAGCCCAGGTTACGCCGGCGCCCGCCGGCCGTCTCAGGAATGAGCACCCACAGACGGCGCGACGTCGAGGCGGACCGCGACACCGCTGAGGTCCGGGCTCGGCGCCGGATAGAGCTTCATGACGAGCGGATCGTGACCGGGCACGATGTGGTCCGCGTCGGGTGCGACAGCGCGGAGCTTGTCGAAACCCGCCAGCATGTCGCCGACATGAAAGGCGGTCGTGAACGGGCGCTCGCTGGCCATGTTCTCGTAGAAATGACTGACGTCGGAGGAGAGCACAACGAAGCCCAGCGGGTTCTCACGCGGACGAACTGAAGACCGGCCGAATGCCTGCAGGCGCTGCAATGACGAGCATTTTTAGCCGCGCATGACCGGCAGGCCTTAATCCGAAGGAATCGCCTGCCGCCGGCGACCTAGCGGCGGCCTCGCCTGGGAAACAGCTTGTCGCGGATGTAGCGCGAAGTCGGCGTCAATCTGGCGCCACGCGGCTTGCGCCAGACCGCACGATCGATCTCCTTCTTGTCCCCGACCTTCAGCCGTCCCGTTACCTTCTTGGCCAGGAAAATGGCATCACTCATCCGCCGGCCGGTTCGGCTCTTCTTCGCTCTCACTTCCGTCCACAGTTTCAACGACCCGAGCTTGAGCTTGGGAAGCTCCTCCTTGATCTCGCGACGCAGGCAGCTCCTGTCGCTCTCGCCTGCCCGCCTCCGGCCGCCTGGAAACATCCAAAGGCCGTCGCGCCTGCGTCTCACCATCAGCACGCGCCCCTTCCGGGCGACGACCAGCTTCGAGGATTTCGCCATCACGACCGGCCCCGCATCTATCCCTGCTTCCGTTACCCCAGGCTCTTTGGCGAGATGCCGCTCGATTAGGGGCAAATGATCGCCTTGATAATCCCATCGCGCCGCGCGACCTGCTGCTCGAACGCGGCGGGCGTCTGGTCGAGCGAGAAGCGATGCGTGGCGAGCGGCGCCAGCTTGACCTGGCCGCCTTGCACAAGCGCGATGGCCCGCGGATAGACTTCCGGCATACGACGTGAAAACTTGATGGACAGGCCCTTACGACGCGACTCCGCGCCGCTGAGGATGTACTGGTTGTTCTCCGGGATGCCAACGAGAACGATCCGGCCGCCGATACGGGCGCAGCGCGCAGCATGCTCGAAGCCGTGCGAGGAGTCGGTTGCCTCGATCACCAGGTCGACGCCGCGGCCTTCGGTGGCGTCCCCGACCTCGGCGTAGCTGCGGCATGCCACGTCCGCCCCGAGGTCGCAGGCCAGCGCCGTGCGCTGCTCGACGGGGTCGATCGCGATGACCTTCCCGGTACCCGCGAGTCGCGCCAGCTGCACGAGCAGCAATCCCACCGGCCCGCAGCCCAGCACCGCCACGCTTTCCAGAAGCCGCGGGCGCGCCAGATCCATCGCATGGATCGCTACGCCAAGCGTTTCCAGGATCGCAGCGCCGGCCGGGTCGATGCTGTCAGGCACCAGATGCACGGCGGATCGGGGCACGCAGACGAATTCGGCCATCGCGCCGTTGTGAGGCGCATAGCCGAGGAATTTCACATTGGGGCAGAGATTGGTGTGACCGCGATGACACCATTCGCAATGGCCGCAGGGAATGGACGGATCGACCGCCACCAGCGCGTCAGCCGAAAGCCCCGCTTTGCGCGCCGAGTCCGGCGTGAGAACACCCGAGAACTCATGGCCTAGCACGAATGGCCTGACTTGCGTCGGGCCGGTTGTTCCGCCTTCAAGATAGGAATGCAAGTCGCTGCCGCAGACGCCGACAGCCTTGACGCGGAGGATGAGCTCGTCCTCCGCAAGCGGCCTCGGCTCTGGGATATCGAGGACGCGGATATCACGAATGTCCTGGAGCACCGCAGCGCGCATGTCGACGCCATCCTTCTGAGCAATTGTCTCCGGTATGTTACATATGTAATGACGAGGTGACAAATGCTTTTGCACGCCTTTCAGCGCACACGCCGGCTATCGCGCGCTCGGTTTCGAAGGCGCGGATCCCCTTCTCTGCAGAGGAAATCGGGCTATTTCTGCTTGTCGATCAGTTTCAGGGCGGCGACGGCGGTGTTCTCGTCCGTCATCAGCACCTTGCCGATCCGGCCGCGCAGCACCGCGGCGATGATCGGCGCCTTGTTGAGTCCCCCGGCGATCAGCATGGACGTCGGTACGCGCGCCAGCTTCTCGAGCGGCAGCGCAATGGCTCGGCTGTTGATGCTATGATCGATGGGCCGGCCGGCTTTGTCGAGAAACTGCGCCAGGACGTCGCCAACGGCGCCTGCCGCCCGTAGGTGCTCGGCGCGGACGTCCGGCGGCAACCCATGCCGCATCAGCAGCGAGCGCGGGGTCAGATCTCCCATGCTCAACAGCGCTAGATCGATCTTCTCGACGCTGTCCAGCACCTCCTGATAGACCTCCTGAGTCAGAAACGTGTCGCGCGAGCGCCGGCTGCTGACAAAGATCGGCGCGGCCAGATAGCTGCACTGGGCGTGCAGCCGGTGCGCGAGCTCACCGGCAATCTCGAAGGTGTTGAGCTCAAGGCCGCGCGACAGGCCGCCCATCATGGAGACGATGGACAATTCCGGATAGTCCGCCGGTGTGACGTAACGGATGGTCTCGCGCAAGGTCGCGCCCCAGCCGATTCCGATGATGCGCGGCCGCTTCTGTTCGAGGAATTTCGACAAATAGGCTCCCGCCGCCATCCCGATCAGGCTGCCGACCTGCTCGGGATTTTCCGGGCTCGGAATGACGACGGCGTCCTCAAGCCCGCATTCCCGGCGCAATCGATGCTCCAGCTCTGTGCAGCTCGCAAAGGTGGAGTTGAGGCGGATGTTGACGATGCCGGTCTGGCGGGCATCCGACAGCATGCGGTTGACGCGGGCGCGGGTCAGCCCCAGCCGCTCGCCGATCTCGGCCTGAGTCAGGTTCTCCATGTAGTAGAGCCAGGCGACCCGCAGAATGGTCTGGTCAGTCACGGCGCAGCCCCCCGCAGCGGTCTCAAGGCACAGTCAGACGTCGGAGCATTTGAGGCGATCTTTCGTTGGTCGTCAAATCTGTGCCGTGCGGATCTCGTCATGCGGCTTTCGCGCCCGGCACGCCTTCCTCGACCACGAAGCTCGTCAGCCGGCGCACCGCGCTTCCGGCATCCTTGACGTCGTTGAGCGCCTCGAATCCCACGGTGCAATGCCGAACGTCGAGTTCGATGGTCGCATAGCCGCGCTTGTCGCCGCGCGCATAGAGCAGATGCGGATTCTCCGCCAATGCCTTGCGCACGTTGGCTTCGCTCGGTCCGTCCGAGGTGATCGACGTGCCGACGAACTCGGTCGCAATGGTCGGGCGATCCGGGCGGGCGAAGTCATGTTTCAGATCGGCGGTAAAGAAGGCGTGACGGTCGCCGCCGATCACGATCGGATTGCGCCGGCGGTGTGCCACAAGCGAATCAAGGAGCCGGCGGCGGGCGTTGGGATAGCCGTCCCAGCCGTCCATCCAGAAATGCGCGCCGTCATCCCCTTCCCGCTTGTTTTGCGCCATCAACGTCTGCTGCGCGATGATCGTCCAGAGCCCGCGACAGTCGCGCAGACGCGCATCGAGCCATTGCTCCTGTTGTTCGCCAAGCATGGTCCGGACTTCGTCCGACCGGCCTGCACATCCAGCGACCCAGGTCGGACGCCCGCTTCCGACGCAGGCCGATGCCGAGCGATATTGCCGGTCGTCGAGCAGCAGGACGTCGAGCATGTCGCCGAAGCGGTAGTGCGCGTAGATCGTGGCATCCGCGCCGCGTGGGCGCGCCGAGGGCGGCAGCGGCATGTGCTCGTAATAGGCCTGATAGGCTGCCGCGCGGATCTTCAAGAACTGGGCGGAATCGCGAATGGTGTAGGAGCGATCATTGGCATAATCATCCATCACCTCATGGTCGTCCCAGACCGAAAGCCAGGGAAAAGCGGCGTGCGCCGCCTGCAGATCGGGATCGGTCTTGTAGAGCGCGTAGCGGTTGCGGAATTCCTCGAGCGTCGTCGGAATTCCGACGCCGTGCTGGCGGACGTGGCGCGATCCCCAGGATTTCTCATAGATGTAGTCACCGAGATGCACGACGAGGTCGAGATCACGCGCGGCCATGTCGCGGTAGGCGGTGAAATAGCCCTGCTCGTATTGCTGGCAGGATGCGAAAGCAAAACGGAAAGGCCGTGCCGACCCGGCCGGTGCGGTGCGCGTCCGTCCGACGGGGCTGAGCGCCGGACCGGCGCGGAAGCGGTACCAATAGACGCGGTCCGGCAGCAACCCAGTCGCCTCGGCATGCACGGAATGCGCAAGCTCCGTGGTCGTCCGCACGACGCCGTGGGAGGCGATTCGTGAGAAGGCCTCATCCTCCGCAGCCTGCCATTCAACCTCGACCGGTGCATCCTTCATGCCACCGCCGTCGAGTGGTTGCGGCGCAAGGCGGGTCCACAGGATGACGCGATCCTCGCGCGGGCATCCTGAGGCAATGCCGAGCGTGAAAGGATCTGCGCTGAACGACACCGGCGCTCCTCGCACGAACCCGGAGGGCGCGGCGAGCGCAGCGCTCGCCAGCGATCCCACGAGAAACCGACGGCGGGGAATCATGGGCGCTCCGGCATCGTTTCGAGCTGGCGGCGAATGCTCACGGCGAGGTCCGGCCGATCGGTCGTGATCTGCCGCACAGGTTGGGCAAGCCAGTAAGCGATATCCTCCGGCTCGTTGGTCACCCATGCACCAAGACGCTCGGAGCCGAGCAGTTTGAGGGCAAGCGGCAACGCGAGCCCCAGAAGCGATTTTTCGACCGCGACGATGCAGCGCGGAATGACGGCCAACTGAGCCAACGCGGGCTCGATTCCGCCCATCATCTCTGCCGAACGACGATCGAGCGAAACGAGCACCCGCGCCTCCGGCCACAGCCGCCGCACGGTCTCGATCAAGCTGGGCACGAAGCAGGTGATGACCGCACGCTGCTCTAGGCCCCGCCGCTTGATCTGCTCGATCAGCCGCGCCTCGAGGCCCGAATAGGCCTTGCCAAGCGCATCCGTTTTGATCTCGATGTGGAGCTCGAGTGTGGTTTCGCTGAATACATCGAGCACCTCATCCAGAGTCGGAATGCACTCATCGCCCGCATCGCGAAGACGCATTGCCGTCAGTTGTCGCAGACTGCGCTCGCCCACCGGCCCCCTCTCGAATGTGGTGCGGTCGAGCAGCGGATCATGGATCACAACGACACCGCCGTCCGTGCTCTGATGGACATCGAACTCGACCGCATCGACGCTCTCCTTGCACAGGTTGCGGAAGCCCGTCAGGCTGTTCTCCCGCCAAAGATTGCGTCCGCCCCGATGCCCGGCGATGAAAACCATGATCAGCCCCTATTTGCTGCTGTCGACAAGACCCTTGATGAACCAGCGCTGCAACAGCAGGACGACCAACACCGGCGGCAGCATCGTGAGCAGCGCACCGCTCATGGCGACGTTCCAGGCGGGCTCGCTGTCGGAGCGGGGGATCAGACCCTTCAACGCAATGACCGCCGTTGCCATGTCCTTGTCGGTCGTGAACAGCAATGGCCAAAGATACTGATTCCAGCCGAACAGGAACAGGATAATGGCGAGCGCCACCATGTTCGGAACGGACAGCGGCAGCAGGATGCTCCAGAAAAAGTGCAACGGCGAGGCGCCGTCCAGCCTCGCCGCCTCGCACAGCTCCTCCGGGATCGTCAGGAAGAACTGGCGGAAAAGGAACGTGGCAGTGGCCGAGGCGATCAGCGGCAGGATCAGCCCCGGATAGGTGTTGACCATGTTCCACTCCAGCGCGATCAGGACCTCGTGCCCGCTGATCCAGAGCCAGAGATCGGTGACATGCAGCGTGTCCAAGATCCATTGCAGCGGCAGCGCAGCATTTGCCACAGCTTCGAAGGTCGGCACGATCCGGACCTCGATCGGCAGCATCAGCGACATGAAGATGAGCCAGAATGCGAGCATCCTGTAGCGAAACCGGAAGTAGGTGATGGCAAAGGCGGAGAGCAGCGATACTGCAATCTTGCCGGCCGTGATGCCGAGCGCCACGATAATCGAATTGGCGAAGGTGCGGCTAAAATTGCCCTTGTTCCAGGCCAGCTGCAGATTGTCGAAGAACCGCCCCCCCGGCAGCCATGGCAGCGGCACCTTCTGCACCTCGGCCACCGTGAGCGAGCCGGCCACGAATGCGAAATACAGCGGCACGCAAACTATCAGCGCGCCGGCGATCAGGATCGCATGGCAGATCAAGTTGAGAACCGGTGAGCGTTCCACCATGCGGCTAGACTCCGTAATTGACCTTGCGGTCGAAGTAGCGGAACTGTAGCAGCGTGCAGATCAGGGCAAAGCTCATCAAGAGAACCGACTGCGCCGCGGAAGAGCCGAGGTCGAGATTGACGAAGCCGTCGACGAAGACTTTGTAGACCAGAATGTTGGTCGCACCGGCGGGGCCGCCTTTTGTCACGGCATCGATGATGGCAAAAGTTTCGAAGAAGCCATAGATGAAGTTCATCACCGTGAGGAAGAAGATGGTGGGCCCGAGCATCGGCAGCGCGATCGAGACGAAGCGACGGATCGGTCCCGCGCCATCCACGGCGGCAGCCTCCATCAGCGACACCGGCACTGCGAGCAAGCCCACGACCAGGAAGATATAGTCGTAGCAGATGTGCTTCCATGACGCGGCCAGCGTCACCAGGAGCAGCGCATCGGTTGGATTGAGGTTGGGGTCCCATGCAATGCCGAAACTGTGCAGCACCTGCGCCAGCGGGCCGACCGCAGGATTGAACAGGAAGGCCCACAGGATGCCCGCGATCGCGGGCGCGATGGCATAAGGCAGCAGGATGATCGTGCGATAGGCCGAACGGCCGCGCACGATCCTGTCGGTCGCAAATGCCAGCACGAGCGCGCTGCCCAATGTGAGCACGTTCTGCGCCGCCGTGAACCAGAACGTCACCGCGATCGACTGACGGTAGTCGCTGCTCGCGAGCAGCGTCTTGAAATTGTCGAACCAGACGAACTGGACATTGGTCCCGAAGGGATCGCTGAGCAGGACGGATTGCATCAGCGCCCGCAGCGACGGAATGAAGAAGAAGAACAGCAGGATCAGCAATTGCGGCAGCAACAGCAGCGTCGGCAAGCCGGGACCGTCGCCGAAATTGGCTCGCTTCAGTCCGGCCTCCTCACGCCGCCGCGTCTTTGCCGACACGCGCGAGCCACCGGCGGCTGCCGCTGGCACTGCCTTGGACCCGCCGCCCCCGTGCCTTCGCAAAAGCACGGGTGTGCGCGCATCACGCCACGGGATCGACAGGCGCAACGTCATGGACGCTCGGTTTCCGGAGTCTTTCCGGCATTGAGCTTTTCGAACTGCCGCAGGATCTCGTTACCCCGCTTGACTGCATCATCCATGGCCTGCTGCGGCTGCTTCTGGCCGGCGAATACGGCCTCTACCTCCTGGCGCTGGGCCAGCATCGTCTGCACGAAGTTGCCGAAGCGGAATCCACGCGAGTTCTCGTTCGGCGTGCCGCGAGAGAGCTGCAGCACCGCGATTTCCCTCGTCGGATGATTCTTGTAGTAACCTCTCTCCCGCGCGAGCGCATAGGCACGGTTGGTGGCGGGAACATAGCCGGTCGCGCCATGCCACCACATCTGGGTTTCCGGCTGCGCGACGAAGTCCAGAAAGGCTGCGACGGCGTCGTATCGTTCCGGCGTGTGTCCCTTCATGACCCAGATCGCCCCACCCCCGATGGTGCTGTTGAGAGGCGGATCGATGTCGCTCTCGTGCGGCAGGAAGGTGGCGCTCCAGTTGATGGTTGCATTGCGCTCGATGTTGCCGTGCGATGCGGTCGAGTTGACGAAGGTCGAACACCGGCCCGACGTGAACAATTGCTCGGGACTGAAGCCCTGGCCTGCGATCTGCATCACGCCGTCGTCGAGCCATTTCTTGAGCCGCGCGACTTGCGACACCACCTTCGTCTTGTTGTAGACGAACTCGGTGCCGAGCCCGTCGAAGCCGTTCGCGAGCGTGCCGTAGGGCTGATTGTTGATGGCGCTGTAGTTCTCGAGGAGACTCCAGTAGAAATCGCCGGGCAGCACCGTGCCGCACTCGCTGATCCCCTTGGATTTGATGGCGTAGAGCTGCTTCTCCAACTCCTGCCAGGTGTCGGCCGGATTGTCGAAGCCGGCCTTCTGGAAGTGATCCTTGTTGTACCAGAAAATCGGCGTCGACGAGTTGAAGGGCATCGCCGACATCCGGCCCTTGTAGCTCCAGAAGCTTGCCACGGGTTTGATGAAGTCCGAGAAGTCGATCTTGTAACCCTTCTGCTCCACCAGGTCTTGCACGGGGACAATGGCTCCTGAAAGCAACATCGTCATGTAACCGCGCTCTGCGATCTGCACCATCTCCGGCGGCCGCTTGGCGCGATAGGCGGCAATCACCCCGTTGGTCACCTCGTCATAATTCCCCTTTGCGACCGCAACAACCGTGTACTTGTCTTGCGACGTGTTGAACTTCTCGACCAGCTCATTGAGCCGGTCGCCAAGGACGCCGCTCATGGCGTGCCACCACTGGACCTCGACCCGCGCCTGCGCCGGACCAACCAATGCCAACGCGCCGAACAAGGCCGCAATGAATGCGACTTTTCTACCCATAGGCAGCCCTCCCTAGCCGGACAAAATGCTCGGCCTATACATTTGTATTTATATCATGACATATGTGTCGAGATGATGAAAGAGGGTCGAACGTCTCTCTCTCTCTCTCTCTCTCTCTCTCGCTCTCTCGCTCTCTCTCTCGGGTCGTGCCGGCGTCGGAGGCAGGCCGCGCCTAGGGGCGCCCGGATCCGTCGACAAAGGGGCTACGAAGCGCTTCGAATTGCCCGGCCCACCTTCTGCAGGGCTTCGAAGGCTCCAAAGCGCCGCTCGGCCCAGCCTGCAAGAGGGGCTAGGGGCCGAGAGATGTCTCCCAAGACCGACATTGCCTGCATCGCTTCGCCGAGATTAGCATGGTCGCCGGAGGCGACCGATCCAAGCATCGCGGATCCGAGCAGGACGGCCTCGGGGGATGCCGACGCAGCGACCGTCAGGCCCGTCATATCGGCGAGGACTTGCCGCACGAGGGGACTCTTAGCGGCACCACCGCTGACCACGATCGTGTCGACAGCAATGCCCCTGTCCTGCTGGGCGCGAACGATCTGCCTCGCCCCGCAGCCGAGACCACACAGCCCGGCAAGATAGAGCGCCAGCAGGCTCTCCACATCCGAGCGCATATCGAGCCCGGCAATCAGCGCACGCGCGTCAGGATCGGCGAAGGGCGCGCGATTGCCGAGGAATTCGGGGACGACATGAACCTCGCCGACCAATTGCGGGATCACTCCGGCACCGCCGCGAGATTCGGTTTCCGAGGCAAGCCAATCGGCGAGCGTCTGCTGCTTCTGGCGTGCAGCCTCTGTCGCTTGCGTGGAGTGCGGATGCATCTGCAACAGATGCTCGACGGCAGCGCCGGCAGCCGACTGCCCGCCTTCATTGAGCCAAAGGCCGGGTACCATAGCGGAGAAATAGGGTCCCCACACGCCGGGGACGAAGGATGGATTCGGTGTGGTCGTCATGGTACATGCAGACGTTCCGAACACATAGGCCATGCGCGTCAGCACCGTGCCCGCGGTGCCGCGCGCGCCCACGGTACCGACGCCGCCGGCATGCGCGTCGATGAGGCCGGCAGCGACCGCCGTACCCGGGGTGAGGCCGAGATCGGCCGCGGCCTCCCCCGTCAGACCCGCCGCCAGCCTCGTTCCGCCGGGCACGATCTCGGTGCCGATCCTGCGGAATTGCTCGTCCGCGAGCACGCCGAGGCCGACCTTGCGGAAGAATTGATCGTCCCAACGGTTCTCGTGGCCCAGATAGGTCCATTTGCACGTCACGGTACAGATGGAGCGGGACAGGCTGCCTGTCGCACGCCAGGTGAGAAAGTCGGTCAAGTCCATGAACTGCCACGCCCGGGAAAACGTGTCAGGCATGTTTTCGGCGAGCCACAACAGTTTCGGCGTCTCCATCTCGGGTGAGATCGTCCCGCCGACATAGTCGAGAACCTTCTCGCCGGTCTGGTTGATCCGGCGCGCCTGATCGGCGGCGCGGTGATCCATCCATACGATGACGTTGCGGGAGGGATCGCCGGACGGCCCGACGGGCAGCGGCGCGCCTCCCTCGCCCAGCACCACCAGCGAGCAGGTAGCATCGAAGCCGATGCCGGCAATGCTGTTCGGCGCGATGCCGGACTGCGCCACCGTGCTGCGCACGCTGCGGCACACGGCACGCCAGACGTCCTCGCTCGAGTGCTCGACGACGTCGCCGGCCTCCCGCCAAAGTGCGATGGGGGCGCTGTCACTCGCGAGGAGCACGCCGAAGCGATCGAACACGCCGGCCCGTGCGCTGCCGGTGCCGACATCGATGCCGAGAAAATGGCGGTTAGCAGATGGCTTGCTCATTTGGACGTCGATCAGAGAAGGCTACAGATCGCTGCTCTGCGGGAGAATGACGAGGTCGCGGATGGTGACGTTTCTCGGACGGGTCAACATGAAAAGCACCGCTTGCGCGACTTCCACCGGCTGCATCAAGCCGCCGGCCGCCATCTCCTCCTCGATCTTCGCCTTAGGCCAGTCCTTAATCAGCGCGGTCACGACCGGACCGGGCGCAACGGCGCCGACGCGCAAGCCGTGTTTGGCGACTTGGCGGCGCAGCGTATGCACGAAAGCCTGCACGGCGTGCTTAGAGGCGGTATAGATCGGCTCCCAGACCACGGGGACGAGACCTGCGATCGAACTGGTGACGATGATGTCGCCGCTCTTGCACTCGACCATATGCGGCAGTACCGCATGGACAGACCGGAACAGCGCATTGACGTTCAGATTGAGCATGCGGTCCCAGGCGTCGGGGTCGCCGTTCAGCACCTCGCCGCCGACATAGGCGCCTGCGTTGGCATGGAAGATGTCCAGCTGGCCCACCTGCTCCAGCACCTGCGGCATCATGGCCTTCATGCTCTGCGGATCGGTCAGGTCGACACGCAACGGGATCGCCTGGCCGCCCAGCTCGGCGCAGGCGCTGCTCAGCGCCTCTTCCGCACGATCGATCAGCACCACCCGTGCACCCGCCGCGACGAATGTTCTGGCGCATTCGAGACCGATGCCCGATGCGGCACCGGTGATCGCGGCGACTTTTCCTGCGAGTTCCTGGGCCACGGCTTGTCCTTCTTGTGAGAGTTATTCAAGCCCGGCCATGGGACAGGCGCGAGCGACGTGCCAGCGAATCGACAATGACCGCAACGGCAAGGACCCCGCCCGTGATCATGTACCGGAGCGACGAGGAGAGATCGAGCAGCGTCAGGCCACTCGCGATGGACTGGATGACGATGATGCCGAGGAGCGCAGAATAGGCACTGCCCCGGCCGCCAAAAAGGCTCGTACCGCCGATGACTGCGGCGGCGATCGCGTTGAGGTTGACGTCTCCGGTGCCAGCCTGTTGGCTGGAAGATGCCAGTCGCGCCGCGGCAAGAATGCCGCCAGCGGCTGCCAACGTCGAGCACAGCATGAAGGCGCTCAAATAGACCCGGCGAACGTTGATGCCGGCCCGTCGGGCTGCCTCGCGATTGCCGCCGACCGCAGACATCGATCGACCCCATTTAGTCCGCGTCAACGCATAGTTCATGACCACGCACAAGCCGACGAACAGACCGAACATCCACGGTACGCCCCGCCCGAGATTGAGATAGTAGACGACGAATTCGAGCACGACGGTAACCAGCAGCGCCTTCAGCATCATGCGGCCGGGCGAAGTGGCTGACAGTCCCGCCCGGCGGCGGCGCACGGCCGTGCGATAGCCGGTCACGAACATGATCAGACTCGCGACCGCCGCCAGCGCGTAGGACACGATCGGCGGCATGACGAGCATCTGCCCGAAGTCGACCAGCGGCGATCCGTAAGGAAGATTGATCGAGCCCGAAGAACCGAGCAGATACAGCTGCAGCCCGAGCCAGGCCAGCAAGCCGGCCAGCGTCGAGACGAAGCTCGGCATCCCCAGGCGATTGAACAGAAATGCGTAGAGCACACCGATGGCTGCGCCCAGGACCAGCGCCGTGCCGATGGCGAGGGCGACCGGCCAATCCTGACCCACCCAAAGCACGCCAATCAGCGCCGAAGCGAACCCGCTGACCGAGCCGACCGAAAGGTCGATCTCGCCGACCATCAGGATGCAGACGATGCCGAGCGAGATGACGCCCACCGTCGAGCAATCGAACAGCAAATTGACCAGATTGTTCGGCGCCAGAAAAACCGGGTTGAGGCTCTCGAAGACCGTGCAGATGACGATGAGCCCGACGACCACGGGTAGCGAACCTAGGTCGCCCGATCGCACCCGGTCCACGAAAGCGCTAACGACGCTCCCGAGCGTGTCCGCGTGCTTGAGCCGCTCGTCGCTCCGGTCGAGCGGGCGCGCCGCCGAAACCCGTTGCGTGTCGCTGGTCATCGCTGCTGCTCCGCCGCCTGATGGGCGCGACGCCGGCCGGCGCGCCGCGAGACCGAGTTCTCATCCGCACCGGTAATGGCAGTGACGAGATCCTGATTGGAGGCGTCCGGTCCGAATTCGCCGTTGTTGCGGCCGAGACGCAACACCACGATCCGGTCGGCCACCGCGCGTACGTCCTCCATGTTATGACTGATCATGATGACGCCGAGGCCGCGGGCGCGGACGCGCTCGACGAGGTCGAGCACCTCGGCGGTCTGGGCGACGCCAAGTGCTGCGGTTGGCTCGTCGAGCAGGATGAGCTTCGGCTCGGTCAGCAGCGAACGTGCGATAGCGACGGTCTGGCGCTGCCCGCCGGAAAGCGAAGCCACGGGCTCGCGCACGCTCGGGATCCGCGCCGACAATTCGCTAAGTAAGGTCCAGGCGCGCAGCTCCATGGAGACCTCGTCGAGTCGAAATGGATTTAGCTCGCGGCCGAGGAAGATGTTTGCGACCACATCGAGGTTCTCGCAGAGCGCCAAGTCCTGGAAGACGGTAGCTATGCCGAGGCTGAGCGCCGCGGCCGGGTCGGCCAGGACGACAGGTTCGCCATCGAAGGCGATCGTTCCGGCGCTAGGCTGGTGCACGCCGGCGAGGATCTTCACGAGCGTGGACTTTCCGGCGCCGTTATCGCCCACGAGCGCGACGACCTCGCCGGCATGCACGTCGAGGTCGACATTGGTGAGGGCGGACACGGCGCCGAAATGCTTGGAAATTCCGCGAAGGCTCAGAACTGGCTTGCGCGGTTCGCCCTGCGGGTGATCCACATCCGAGATCGCGGTCATTTCCAAGGTCCCTGCTCGTCGTTCGTCCCGGCCGCCGTCAAGCGGCCGGGATGAACGTAGTTACGGCGTAATGCCTAGCTTCTTGCAGCCGGCGGCATATCGGCCCGTGCAGAGCTGATCGGCCGTCTGGATTTTCTTGTCGATGATCTCCGCCTTCAGGTTTTCCTGCGTAACGACCGCCGGCACGAAGAGCTTCGACGGCGCATTAAAGAGCGTGGTTTCCGCGTTGGGCGTCTCGCCGGAGAGGAATTTCACCGCCGATTGGGCCGCAGCAGCGGCCACGATCTCGCTGGGTTTAGAAATCGTGTTGTACTGATCGCCGGCGATGATGAGCTGAAGCGCGGCGATAGTCGCGTCGTTGCCTGTCACCGGCGGCACCGGATCGATGCCGGCGGCCTTGAAAGCGGCAATTGCACCACCGCCCGTCCCGTCATTGGCGGCCACTACGCCGAGGATCTTCTTGCCAAAGCGGGTGATCTGGCCGCTCGCCCATTGCTGCGCCTTGGGCGGCGCCCAGTCCGGCGTGTCGTATTCCGCGAGAATGGGATAGCCGCTCTTATCGAGGCCCTCATGGATGCCCTTCTTGATAAGTCCCGCAGCGGCATCCGTCGGCGACCCATTGATTTCAAGCACGCCTTCGCCTTCCTTGGCTGTGACGTTGGCAGCCTTGAGATGCTTGACGAGGGATTCGGAGATAGCCTTGCCAATGGCTTCATTGTCGAAGGACACGTAGAAATCGACTTTCGCATCGGGGACCGGCCGGTCATACGCGATGACCTTGATGCCTTGCGATTGTGCCATCTTGACCAGGGAGGCTGCGGCTGTCGAGTCAACGGGATCCAGGACGATCACCTTGGCGCCCTGCGAGATTGCCGAGTTGAACTGCTGCTGCTGCCGCGCCGCATCCGCGCCGGCGTTCTGGTAGATCACCTTGCAACTGGCGCAGAGTTTCTTCATCTCGGCCGCAAAGCCCGGATAATCGTGCTGCTCGTAGCGGGTGGAGGCCTGATCGGGCATAAGGAAGGCCACCGTCGCGTCCTTCACCTCCGCGGCCTGAGAGAAGGTGGCTGTCGTGCCCAGAAGCGACACGGCCAAGGCGATCGTGCAATATTTAGGCGACAACTTTTTCATTCGGACTTTCCTTTCCGGAACTGAATGTTAGAGTGCTCTCGTTCATTCATCAAAGACACACGCCTTCGCTGCTTCCATGACCAGCGATGGACGCCGATGCAGTGAAGCCACCAAAAATCTGGACAAACATTTCCAGTCGCAGGCCGCTATCAGCGGGCCCGCGTCCTTCCTTTCCTTGCCGTAGTGACCTCGTCCCCTTTTTCTCCTTTACCGACTATGCAGCACGTGCCGCGTTGATGTTTTGCGCCAACAATCGTCTAAATCGCGAAGGCGGCATGCCCTTCTCGGCCAGGAACTGACGGTTGAAATTCGAGACGTTGTTGAAACCGACCTCGAAGCAGATGTCGGTGATCGAAGCTTGCTCGTCGCTCATCAAAATCTGGCAGGCGAGATTGATGCGGAGACGTTTGACGTATTGGACCAATGACATGCCAGTGTGCTGGCGGAAGGAGCGCGAAAACGCGCTTTGCGACTGGCCCGCGATTGCTGCCAGCTCAGCTTCGCTGAATGACTGCGTTAGGTTGGTACGGATGAAGGCGAGCGCCTTGTTCATGCCCGCCGACATGTAACCGGACGGGTCGGGGAGATAGTTGGGGCTGGAGAGCGGGCGCGCTTTTCGGGCGCGGCACAGCATCCCCAAAATCATCAGGAACAGCTCGATCCGACGCACTCCATTCGCGCCCACGATCTCCTCCATCAGTGGCGCGACTTGGTCGCTTGTACTGCGGGTGAAGAGCGCGCCGCGCCGGGAAAATTCCAGCAGCGAGGAAAGACCCGAAAGCTCGGGCACGACCTTCGTCAAGTCGCCAATAAATTCTTCACTGAACTGAAGGATGCGGCCGCGGAGCGGGATAGTTTCCCCTGCCGGAAGATCGCTCACCCAATTGTGCGGCAGGTTAGGGCCGGTGAGGACTAGATTGCCGGGCTCGAACTCGCCGATAAAGTCGCCGACGAAATAGCGACCGCTGGTCGCCACAACCTGGTGGAGTTCGTACTCAGGATGGAAATGCCAGCGAACAGTGTGAAATGGGTAGCCATGCGACCACGCCTTGAACGACTCGCCGCGCCGTATCTGGACAACTTCCAGGTCCGGTTCCATGTCCGCTCCTCCCGGCCGGCGCGGCTTGCAATGACCGCCCCTGTTCCGGCTAAATTTGCTCAGCGTTTCCTCTTCCAGGATCGTAGCGAGCAGTGTCGGGGCATGCCACCACGATTTCAGTGTGCAATTGATACTTTTTTGACGTGCGTGACGCGTCGCCCGCGTGCACGCCGCAGAGTCGTGTCACCACGAACTGACGGCGCGCGAGCATCGTGGCGCTCCGCAGGGAGATCGAACCCATCTTCTTGGACTCGAGAGGCCACATCTTTCTATACGCTCTCTCAGCCTACCATCCCTTACCAAAATCGTCCCGAGGCTCCCAACCGTGTGAGCGGTCCGAAAACACCCCAGCCCTACCATACCAAAGGGACATGTCTGGCCGGATAGAGGCCGCCAGCCGGCTGCAGCCGGCCCTGCCGTTCGATGCCTTCATTGCGCCACCGGAGAGGGGAGTTGGCCTCCGCCTGTCAGTGCTGGAGCCGCCCTCCGGGCCGATGATGCGGACCTACAGTCCCGCTCTTTCCGCCACAGTGCGCTTTAAGAGCATGGTGCGCCCTTGAGAATGACCGAAGGACGTGCCGCGGTGGTCTCGGGTCTCGCCGAGCATGCTTCGCCGCTGGGCCGTCAGGCGGCCGTTGTGCGACTACCGCAAATCCCCTGCCGCTTCGCCGGCGCGGGCCGTCTCGTGTTGCATTGAGCGCCAGTAGATTCGTCTGTTCGGCAAGCCTCGATGGAGCTTGGCTTGTCCGTCTGTTTTGCGCGCCGAACCGGGCGAGCGCTACACCCGGACCCGGCTTTCGATTTCGCCGCGCTCGATTGTCAGCGTCACGTCGGCGAAGGTCTCGAGCAGCTTCGGGTTCGACTCCGTGATCAGAAGGGTAATGTCCCGGTCCTGCGAACGAAGCCGACGCAGCGCCTCGGCGTACCTCTGCGCCAGCACAGGGGCGAGGCCCTGGAACGGCTCGTCCAGAATGATGAGGCGGGTGCCTAGCATCAGGGCGCGCCCGAGGGCGACCATCTTGCCTTGGCCACCCGACACGGAGCCCGCCGGGCGACTCGCCAGTTCCTTGAGCTCCGGCAGGACGGAGTAGGCTCGCTCGAGCCGCCGGCGCGCCTCGTCCGAGCGAAGTTTCGCGACGCGACCAGGCAAAAGAATGTTTTCTTCCACCGTAAAGGCCGAGAAGAGACGACGGTCCTCGGGGGCGTAGCCGATGCCTAAGAAGGGCCGGCGGTGCGGAGGAACATGTCCCAGGTCCTGACCGGCCAGGCGCACGGTGCCGCTCGCCTTCGTGAAGCCCATGATGGTCCGTACCGTCGTGGTCTTGCCGGCGCCATTTCGTCCGATGAGCGCGGCGGTCGCACCCGGCGGCAGCGAGAAGCTGACGCTGCGCAGCACCGGCGCATCGGCGATCGCGACGTTGACGTCCTCGAAGTCCAGCATCGCCGTCATATGCCGATCACCTGTTCGCGGACCTTGGGATCGGCCAGAACCTCCGCCGGCGTGCCGACCTTTTGGATCTTCCCGACGTTCCACACCGCGACTCGGTGGGCATAGCGCTCTACCATGTCCATGTCGTGCTCGACGAAGACCGAAGTCACATTCTCCTTGGCGAGCGCGGACGTCAGGATGTCCATGATCTCCAGCTTCTCGGCGGAGGCGACGCCCGAGGTCGGCTCGTCCATCAGCAGCAGTCTGGGCTTCAGCGCGAGCGCCAGAGCGATGTCGACCAGCTTGCGTTGTCCCTCGGGTAGCTCCCTCGCCTTGCGAGACGCGTACAACTTGACGCCGACGAGATCCAGAAGGCGCTCCATTTCAGGCAGCTCAGGCAGGGCGGAAAGAGCCGTGAAGCCGGAAGGGCTTCCCAGCCGCGAGGCCGCGGCGATCAGCATGTTCTCCATCACAGTCTGATCGAGAAAAAGCTGCGGTATCTGAAAGGCCCGCGCGATGCCGAGCTTGGTGATCGTGCGCGGGAGCTGCGCCGTGATTTCCTGACCTAGGAAGGTGATGCTTCCGGCCTGCGGCCGCAGATAACCCGTCGAGATGTTGAGGAAGGTGGTCTTTCCGGCGCCGTTCGGTCCGATGATCGCGAGGTTCTCGCCTTGGAGCACGTCCAAATCGATACCGTCGGCGGCCACGACGCCGCCGAACCGGATCTTGATGCCCTTCGCGGAAAGGAGGACGTTGGCCATCAATGTCCTCCCTGCTTCGCCCGGCCGTAGCGCTGCCTGAGACCTATCAGTCCGTTAGGCGCATAGAGAATGATGACGATCAAGACCACGCCGAGGATCAGCTGCCAGGTGTCGGCCAGGTGGGCCGCCGCATAGAAGCGCACGCACTCGAACATCGCCGCGCCGGCGAACGCTCCGAAGGCGTGGGTGCTGCCGCCGAGGATCGCGATAAAGACGAACTCGCCCGACTTCGTCCAGAACCCGAACTCGGGCGTAGCGATCTGCTGGACGATCGCCACCAGCGTGCCGCCGATGCCGCCGAGAAAAGCCGAGATCACGTAGCCTATCAGAAGCACGCGCCGTGCGGACGTCCCGAGGTACTCGAGCCGGGTCTCGTTCGCTTTGATGGCACGCAGCATGTGTCCGAGCGGGCTATCGAGATAGCGTTGCACGCCGTAGAAGGCGACGACCGCGATCAAAAGGCTCACGTAAAGAATGACGTACTGGAAGATTTCGGGTGTAAAGGACAGCCCCAACAGGGCCGGACGAGGGACCCGGATGCCGTCGGCGCCGTTGGTGTAATGAAACATCTTCTCCAGCAGCGACCACAGCACCATCGAAAACGCCAGATTCAGCATTCCGAAAAAGATTTCCCGGTAGCGCACGACGAAGAGGCCGACGATGAGGCCGAAGACGGCGGAGGTTATGCCGCCCAGCGCGATGAAGAGAACGATGTCGCCGCCACCGACGTACTTGCCCCAGAATGCCGCGGTATACGCCCCGGTAGCGAAGAACATTGCATGTCCGAACGACACCTGCCCCGCCTGCAGCAGAAGAATGATACCGAGAACGACGATGCCCTTCGCGAGGATCAACGCGAACAAGGTCGCCCAGCTCGATACCAAAAGGGGCGCGACGGCGCTGACCAGAAAGAAGATGATCGCGACCGTGGTGACCGGCTTGATGCGACCGCTCATCATATTTTCCTTACCTGCACGGCGCCGAACAGGCCGAACGGACGCACGAGAAGCACCAGCACCATCAGCAGATAGGGAACGAGAACTTCGAATTCCGGCTGGAGATAGATCACGAAGGCACGGGTCAGGCCGATCATCAGCGCCGTGAGCGCGGTGCCCTCGATCTGGCCGAGACCCGCGGTCGCAGCTACGGCAAAGGAAAGTACGATCATATCGGCGCCCATACCAGGGACCAGCGAGGTGGTCGGCGAGGCCAGCGCTCCTCCTAACGCGGCCAGGCTCGCGCCGATGACGAAGGTCACGAAATATACGCGTTTTGCGTCAATTCCGATGGCGGTCGAGGCTTCGCGGTCCTCCGTGACTGCAAGGATCACCGCTCCCGACAGCGTCCTGCGCAGGAAGTAGCGGAGCCCGAACAGCGTCGCCAATGCGACGCCGGGCAGCAGAATAACCTGGTACGACGTGTAGCTGACGCCGAACACGGCGACGTTGGGAAGTAGTCTCAACGGTTCCGCGGCGAAGATGGGCTGCACGCCCCAGATCAGACGCTGCAGGTTGTCCATGATCATGAAGGCGGCGAAAGTGATCAGAAGCTGGAGGACGTCCTCCTGTCCGGAGAGCGGTCGCAGCAGAAACCGTTCGATGAAACCGCCGCATACGATGCCGATCACGATGGAAGCGGCCAACAGCGCGGGATAGGTGAGCCAAGGCGAGATCGGCGCGATTGCAAGGCTGAACGTCGCTGCCAGGTAGGCGCCGAACGCGTACAGCGAACCGTGCGCGACGTTGACCACGCGCAGCACGCCGAAAATCAGGCTGAGCCCGACCGAGACCAAGAACACCAGTGCGGCGTAGCTGATCCCATCGAGGATAGCCAAGATAGCGAGTGTCGAGTTCATGATCGCCTTCGGAAAAGGTCCGTCCTCCGGGACGAGGCTCGGAGGACGGGATCAAAAGTCGAGCGTGCCGTTACTGAGCTTTGAAGGTCGGCACATCCATCTTGACGAAGTCCGGCTTGAGCGTCTTGAGCCACTCAACCGACCGTACGCCAGCCGGATTGGTGATCGTCTTCGGATCGAAGATCATAATGTTGTCGAGCAGCTTGAAGTCGTACCCCGGAACGGACTTGGTGACGCCGACCAGCTGAGCTTCGAGACCCTGGTTGTCCTCGGGCCGCAGCGTAATCGGACGGCCGAAGCCGGTGGCGAACTCGGTGCCCGCCGTCGCGTCGACGACCTGTTCGCGCGTGGGCCAGTTGCCGCCGTTGGACTTGATCGCCTTGTCGTAGGCCGTCTGCAGGGCCTTGAACGCCTGCGCCATGTGATAGACCGGGTAGATCGGCCATGCACCGGTCTTCGCCTTGAAGGCTTCATTGAACGCCTTGAAGGCCGCGTCGTTCTTCTTCTCGGGATGCAGGAACCAGTGGTCTCCGCGCGCGCCGACGATCAGGCCTTCAGGCAAGTCCTTGCCCAACCGCTGGATCGATGATTCGCCGATCCCGAGCACGAAGGTCGACTGCTGCAACAGGCCGCGCTGACCGGCCTGGCGGACCAGCGTGTCGAGATCTCCGCCCCAAGACGTGGTCAGAACCACATCCGGCCGCAGCGCCAACAGACGGGAAACCTCAGTGGAGTAGTCCGGTGCGCCGAACTTCGGGAAGAGCTCCGCCACGACTTGCACGTCCGGCTTCATCGACTTGAGCGCTGTCGAAAAGATCTCCCAGCTCTCCCGACCCCACGCATAATCCTGATTGACCACCGCGATCGTCTTAAAGTCGGGTTTGGTCTTCAGCAGGTAAAGGAGCACGGCCAGCATCTCCGGCGTGCCGTTCGCCTGAGTCCGGAAATTGTAGCGGTACTTCTTGGTTTCGAGGATGGAGGCCGCACCGCAGTCCCACATGAAATTCATGACTTTGAGGTCTTCGGCGACCGGAACCAACTGGGTGCAGCTGCCCGACGAGATCGAAGCAAACGTGGCATCAACCTTTTCGTCCTGCACCACGCGTCGGTAGTTCGAGACGAGCGCTTCGCCTCCCGCGCCTTCGTCGATGAAGGAGAGCTTGACCGGCACGCCGCCAATGCCACCCTTCTTGTTGAGATCCTCCGCGATCATCTCCGCCGCGGCTTTCGCCGGCACACCGAAGACTGACGCAGGGCCCGACAGGAACGTCGTGATGCCAATTTTGAGCCCCGACGGCTTGTTCTGCGCAAGCGAGGTGCCCGTACAGGTCACAACTACAAGTCCGGCCGCAACCGCAGCCTTGAGAAATTGCATCGAAAGTCCTCCCTGTTCTATTCGTTGCGGCCGGCTTCAGCCGCCGTTCGCTTCTTCTTGCAACAACGCTACTATAATTGTCGCGTGTTGCCAGCCCTCTTGGCCGCCATTCGAAAGGCCATGGCCTGTCCTTCGCGTACCGGCCAGCGTTCACGCTTTGCTTGTCGATGGAGCATTTCGCGAGGTCGCGCCCGTAGCGATCTTTTCCGGAGGTATAGCAGCCCCCACTAAGTCCTCCAGCTCGCGTTCCCTGCGCATAATCTCCACCTGGACCCTTCTGCGCTTCGGCAAGCTTCGCATTGTTGAGGCGAGCATCTGCTGCAGGTCCGCAAGCTGGCGGTCGCGCTCGCCGAGGTCGTCCGCGAGCGCAAGACGCGCCTCCTGGCCTTGGTTTCGGCGAGGGCGGTGCGCTGGGTCCGCAACTTGGGCGCTGGTCGAAATGAGCACTGGTTTTGCGCGTGCGAAGTGACGTTCCCTGTGGATTGACCTAGGGATGGGACGCTTCGTTGAAGGCGAGGATAGAGCTGCGGTTACTGGATTCAGCAGGAATGCCCCTACCCCCCAGCCATCCACTCACGCAACGAGCTCGGCCAGTCCTGACCACCGGCCCCGAAGTACGTCGGGTGAACCGAGCCTCCGTCCAGAATTATTGACAGGTCTACTGCGGCGTGATGAACTTAAGTGCATCCTGCCGGCGCCTCTGCGGCTTTGCACAGAAGCGAAACATAACAAAATTCGCGACGAGGGAGGCAAAGAATGACCCGCAAATATTTGACGGCAATGGTCGCTCTTCTCGGGAGCGTATTGTCGAGTACGGCACTAAGCGCGCAAGACCTTAAGCTCTACGCGTTCAGCTCCGGCGCGTTGACTCTCGGCAAAGGATTTTTGGTGAACGGCGCACCCATGGAGCCGGCGATCCAGGTTCCGGTCGGTTTTTACGTGATCAAACATCCGAAAGGGAATGTTCTCTTCGATACGGGCAACAACGATAAGATTATCACCGACCCAGGCTACTGGGGTGCCGCGTTCACCGGGTTGAAGCCGGTCAACACGCCAGATGTCGCGATCGATACGCAGCTGAAGAAAATCGATCTTACGCCCGACGATATCACCTACGTCGTGGTGAGCCACCTCCACCTCGACCACGGCGGCAACGTGGCCAAGTTCCCGAAGTCGACGCTCGTCGTGCAAAAGAGCGAGCTTCAGAACTTCTTTTGGCCGGAGCCCGGCACCGGCTCCAATTACGTTCTCGGCGACGTCCTGCCGCTGCGCGGGAACATGACACCTAGCGCAAACGCGGTGAAGATGTTGCAGCTCGAAGGCGATCAGGACCTGTTTGGAGATGGCACGCTCGTCGTGAAGCGGTGGGTTGCCCACACGCCCGGCAGCCAAATGATGACGGTGCGGCTGAAGAACACCGGCCTCACCATCCTCACCGGGGACAACGTCTATTTCCGGGAGAACGTCGAGCAGAACATACCGCCGAGCACCCCGTTGGTCTATTCGACAGCGGGATTCTACTCGGCCTTCGAGTGGATCAGGCGGGAGATGGCGACTCAAAAGGCAAATTTCTTCACCGCCCACGATCCGGACGCGTTCAAGGCGATGAAGAAGGCGCCGGAATTCTACGATTGACCGGATCGACGCCGACATTGGACCTGCACCTGACCGATCGACCGCGCCGAGCCCCGGCGGGGCTTGGCATTGCGCCGGCTGAAAGCTCGCGGCACGGCGTCGCCGTCGCCTCCGTCGAACGGCTGGGCAAACGTTATGGCCGCCGTCAGGCAGTGGACGGCGTCTCGTTCGAGGTGAACGAGCGGGAAGTGGTGGGCCTGCTTGGCCCCAACGGCTCGGGTAAGACCACCATCTTGCGCGTCATAACCGGCTATCTGCGGCCGAGCGAAGGTACTGTCCGCGTCGACGGCTTCGACGTGGTCCGCGACGGACACCAGGCGCGTGCGCGGATCGGCTACGTGCCGGAGAACGCACCGCTCTACAGCCATATGAGGGTGGACGAATTTCTCCACTTCATGGGACGGTTGCGGGGCTTGCGGGGAAATGCGTTGCACCGAGGCATCGAGTCCGCCCGCGCGCGACTCGCGCTCGAGCCGGTCGGCGACGTCGTGATTGGCCGGCTGTCGCGCGGCTATCGGCAGCGCGTCTCAATCGCTCAGGCCGTGCTGAACGAACCCAAGTTGTTGGTGCTCGACGAGCCGACCAACGGCCTTGACCCGCGTCAAGTCATCGAGCTGCGCGGGTTGCTGCGGACTCTGGCCCGCGACAGCGCGGTCCTTGTCACCTCGCACGTCCTTGCCGAGATGGAACGCGTCGCCGATCGGGTCGCGATCCTGCTCGACGGGCGGCTGCTCACCGTCCACCCCATGGCCGGCGCGGGGCGCGGCACTTCGCTTCGCGTCCGCGCCCGAGCCGATCGGGCGGACGAGGTCGCGGCGGCGTTGTCCGGCCTGGCGGGGATCGGCGGCGTGACCCGGGAGGAGCCGGAGGGCGGCCTCGCCGGCTGGCGGGTGGAGGTGTCGGAGGCCGGCGCAGCGCCCCATGTCGCCGCCGTCCTCTGCCTCGCCGGCATCGCCAGCGTCGAGACCGTTGAGACGGCTTCAGACCTGGAGGAGCTGTTCCTCCGGCTAACGGCGAGCCGAGCGCTCCAGTGACGGCGTTCCTCGCCCTGGTTGCCAAGGAGTTGCGCGCGCTGTTCGTCTCGCCGATCGCTTACGCCGTCATCGCCGTCTTCCTTGTGCTCAACGGCTACGGCTTCGCCGTCACGCTCATCGCCACCAAGCAGGCGACGCTGGTGAACGTCTTCTTTCAGGCGGCCGTGCAGCTCGTCCTGTTCGTGCCGCTCGTTACCATGCGGCAGTTCGCCGAGGAACGCCGGGGCGGCACCCTCGAGCTGCTGCTGACGTCGCCGGTGCGCGAGGGCGACATCGTGCTGGCCAAGTTCGCAGCCTCGATGGGCATGCTGCTCGCGATGGTCGCGCTCACTTTGGTGTATTCATTGATATTGGCGCGGTTCAGCACTCCCGATTGGGGCCCGATCTACAGCGGCTACCTCGGCCTCACCTTGCTCGCCGGCGCCCTAGTCTCGATCGGTCTTGCCGTTTCCGCGCTCACCGCCAACCAGGTCGTGGCCGCGGTCGTTTCGCTCGGCGTGTTCGGGATGCTGTGGGCGATTGACGCCTGGGCCGCGTTGCTGCCGTCGCCGATCGACAATTGGGTGCTCGGGCTGTCGCTGCTGGCGCGCTTCCAGCCCTTTGCCCTCGGCGCCATGTACGCTTCGGATTTCGGCTTCTTCCTCGGGGTGACCCTGCTCGGGCTGTTCCTCGCCGTGCGCGGGCTGGCCCGGCGCTGACGCCATGGAGCACCCGGAGCTCGACTGGAACGCGTTGCTCTGGGCTGGTGGCTGGCTCGCCGCCGTCCTGGTGCTGTTCGCGACCGGGCTGAGGCTGCCGCTGCAGACCGGGCTCGCGGGCTGGCGGGGGCGGACCTATTCGGCCGGAGTCATCCTCATCGCGTTCGGCGCCGCGGTGCTGGCCAATGTCGCGCTGCATCTGCATGACGTGCACTTCGACCTGACTCGCGAGAAGGTCTATACGCCCTCAGGGGCGGCCATGCGGGCCATTGACGAGGTCTCCCGCGAGGTAACCGTCACCTACTTTTATCGCTCGCAGGATCCCGCCGGGCGGCGCGCGCGCGACCTCCTTGCGATCATGGCCCGGCGCAACCCGCTGCTCAAAGTCGTCGCGGTCGATCCAGACCGGGACCCGAGACTGGCGCGCGAGAAGGCAATCCAGATCTACAATGCCGCGGTCGTGGAGGCGGAGGGACGTCGGGTGCTGGTGCAAGGCACGGACGAGACGGAGATCGCCATCGGTATCCAGCGCGCATTGCGCGGGCGCGCAATTACGGCCTGCTTCCTCGAGGGCCACGGCGAGCTGCCGATGGACAATTTCGAGTATCACACGCACCTGGAAAGTGGCGCTGGCCACAGCCACGACGACGCCAGCTCGCAGGTGGTGGAGATGCCGGGCCACGGCGCGGGGCGCCTGCGCCGCGCGCTCGAAGCGCAGGGTTATGAAGCGCGGAAGCTCATCCTCGCCACCGAGGGCGACGTGCCCGCCGCCTGCACGCTCCTCATCGCAGCCAATCCGCGGACCACGTTCCTGCCGGCTGAGAGCGCGGCCTTGCGCGCCTATCTGCGGCGCGGTGGGTCGGCCCTTCTCCTGCTGGACCTGGGTTTCGTGCTCGAACCCGGGCTCGCCCGGCTTGTGGCCGAGCTCGGCGTCCGCCCGGAGCAGGATGTCGTCGTCGATCCGTTGAGCCACTACTCGACCAACCCCGAGATCGTGGCGGTCACGGGCTACGACCCCCATCCGGTTACGCGCTCGGTCTCGCTCACCTTCTATCCCGGCGTCCGTTCGATCACGCTGTTGCCACCGGCGAGCGACCTCCGCGTCACCCCGCTGCTGCTCAGCAGCCGCGACAGCTACACGCGCCCGGTGAAGCCGGTGGCGTCGCACAAAGTGGAGCCTGACGCGACCGGTGAGAAGGACGCGGCCTCCCCTCCGGTCTCCGGCGCGCGCGTGTTGGGCGTCGCCGTAGAAGGGCGCCTAGACCGCGGCGCCGAACCCATGCGCGCCATCGTCGTCGGCGACAGCGATTTCGCCAGCAACTCGTTCTTTCCCTATATGGCGAATAGCGACCTTCTGCTCTCGGTAGCCCGGTGGCTGGCACGTGAGGAGCGCACGACTGCCGTCGCCGCGCGCGTCCCCGTGCCTCCGCTGATCGTGTTGACCGGGCGGCAGTCGAACGCGGTGTTCTTCATGGTCGTGGTTGCAATGCCGCTGCTGGTGATCGCGCTCGGCTTCGTTGTTTGGTGGCGGCGGCGATGAGGCGGCACGTCCTGCATCCCGTCCTCGCGGCGCTCGCGCTGCTCTACCTCGCGGCGATGGTGGTGAGCGGCGCTATGCCGGTGCAGCGCCAGCTCGTTCGGTTCGAGGCTAAGGGCTTGCTCAAGCGCGTGCCCGAAGAGGTCAAGCGGGTGGAGTTGAGCCGCGGCACACGGCGCGTTACCCTGCTCCGTGCGGGCGAGACTGAGTGGGTGACGCCTGATGGCGTCAACATCGGCGCCGCAGGGCTTCAGGTCAGCAAGGCCGTTCAAATCATGCACAATTCCGGGCCGGTCCGCGAGATCGAGGCGGCAGGGCTCGTGGGGAGCGATCCGGCGCCATTCGGCCTCGACCCGCCGCGGCTCTCCGTGAAGCTCTACGGAAGGGACGGCGATCTGGTGCTTGCCGCCAGCTTCGGTGAGTTCAACCCCGAGGGGTACCTCCAGTACATGCGCATCGATGGCAATCCGCGGCTCTACCTGATGTCCCGCTTCGTCGGCGGCGAATGGGCCGAGGTCATGACTGGAGCGGAAGCGCGATGACGCCGCCCGCCTCTCCCCATCGGGCGACGCCGTGGGCCGCTCTTGCCCTGCTGCTGTTGCTCGGAACAGCGCACGGACACGTCGCCGGATCGATGGGCTATGCCACGGTGAGCCTGTCCGGCGGAACTGTCCGATACAGCCTCACGCTCGGTCCCGACGCGCTCGCGGCGGCCGTCGCCGAGACGGCCACCGGCGTATGGCCGCAGCGCCGTGAAAGCTACGCCACGCTGGCCGATTTGGTCGCGCGCAAAGTCTCGATTTCCGCAAACGGGGTGAAGTGCGAGCCGGTGCCCGGGACGGTCACGCCGCCCACGCCAGACCGCGCCAACGCCGTGGTAATCGTCGATTACGCCTGCCCCGGTCCGCCGCACGAACTTTTGCTGCGCGACGACCTGTCCGACGCGCTCGGCAACGACTACCACACGCTTGTCCGTGTCGAAGCCTTGGGGAGCGTGCAGCAATACACCCTCGAACGCGACCGGCGCGAGGCTCGCCTCGCTGTCGCAGCATCGAGCGGGAGCCCGGCGCCCGAGGTTACTGCCGGGAGCGGCGTCTTCGCCTTCTTTCGGCTCGGCATCGAGCACATCCTGACGGGAGTTGATCACCTCCTGTTCGTGCTGGCCCTCGTCCTGGGCGGCGGAGGAATCGGATCCTTGTTCGCCGTCATCACCGCCTTCACGGCGGCGCACAGCATCACCTTGGCCGTGGCGGTACTCGGCGCGGCGTCGCCGCCTAGTTGGATCGTCGAGCCGGTGATCGCGCTGTCGATCGTTTACGTCGCGGCCGAAAACATTTTCCTCACACGCACGGCGTCGTGGCGCTGGGCCGTGGGCTTCGCGTTTGGCCTCGTGCATGGCTTCGGCTTTGCCGGCGCGTTGCTCGATCTCGATCTGCCCCCGGGCGCCCTGGCCGGCGCGCTCGTGTCGTTCAACCTCGGCGTTGAAGCCGGCCAAGTAGCGGTGATCGCCGCTTTCCTGCCGGTCCTACTCTGGTTTCGGCGCGCCGCGTGGGAGCGGCGGGCGGTGACGGCGCTCTCCGCGCTCGTGCTGGTCGCTGGGCTCGCCTTCCTCCTCGATCGCGTCCTGGTCGCCGCGAACTGGTGAGATTCCGCCAAGTCGGGCGACCGCCTCGTTATGTTGACCTCGCAACCAGCCCTGACGCGGTCCATTCTTTGGTCTCGCTCTAGCGGCGTGTCGGCGGCGACCTTCATGATCACAGCGGGATCATTATGCAAGTTTAGGATGTAATTCGACAGTTGCCCGTATACAACGGCAGCGAGTGTGCACGATTGGAGATACTTTATGCCGAAACTGCCGGGCGCCGATTTTCTTCATCGGTTAGCAGATATCGCCGATCGCGAAACCTTGCCACGCTTTCGAACCGACCTTGCCGTCGATTCCAAAACGGGGGCGGGTTACTTCGACCCGGTGACCGACGCTGACCGACAAGCCGAGATTGCGATTCGAGCAGCGATCGAAGCCGAATATCCTGACCATGCTATTCTGGGCGAAGAACTCGGTCTAACCGGAAGCGGTTCTTGCCGCTGGGTCTTGGACCCCGTGGATGGGACGCGTCCCTTCATCTGCGGCCTTCCTGTCTGGGGCACGCTGATCGGGCTCACCGTACATGGCCGAGCCGAACTGGGAATGATGAGCCAGCCCTTCACGCGTGAGCGTTTCTGGGCCTCGTCCGATGGCGCCTGGTGCGAATATGCAGGTAAGCGCCAGCGACTGTCCACCCGAGACGTCGGCACGCTTTCGCGGGCCATCCTGCATACGAATTCGCCTGAGCGTTATCAAGGTGAGCTCAAGCAGGGCTTCGAGCGCCTTGCCGCCTCGGTTCGGATGACTCGCTACGGTGGCGAATGCTATGCCTTTGCGATGGTCGCTGCTGGCCGTATTGACCTCGCAGTCGAACCTTCGCTCCAATCTTACGATATCGTCGCGTTGATCCCGATCATCGAAAAGGCGGGCGGAGTGGTGACGCGGATTGACGGGGAAAGGGCCGAGGAGGGTGGCCCAGTCTTAGCTTCAGCAACTGCCGGTCTTCATGAAGAGGCCCTTCACCTCCTCAATAGCGGGGTTAACGCGCGGACTCAGTGAGCGCCTCGTTCTGCGGCGGCAAACTCCTGCCTGTGTGGTCATTGAATGAACGAAATCATTATCCGTGCCGCCACGCAATGCGATCTACCTGCGGTGTTGAAACTTTATCAGCACCTTCATCCGCATGAGGCTCAACTGGAGACGGCAGCAGCCGAGCGCGTTTGGACGACCCTGCTTGCTTCCAGCTTCATGACCGTGATTGTCGCGCAAACAGCAGATCTGCTCGCCTCTTCGTGCACTCTCGCGATCGTGCCGAATCTGTCTCGCGGCGGTAGATCGTATGGGGTGATTGAAAATGTGGTCACCCACGCAGAATACCGAAAGCTTGGGCTGGGTCGACGGGTTCTTGCGCACGCTCTTGATCTCGCCGCGCGGGCTGATTGCTATAAGGTTCATTTGGCGACAGGTTCGAAGCGTGAAACGACCCTGCGCTTCTATGAAGGCGCGGGCTTCGAGCGCGGAGGCAAAACATACTTCGAAGTGCGACGCCCCTGACGGGCCCTGGCAATTGGACACGACGAATGAGGGGCGCGGCCCTTGTATACGCAGCCCGAGCGGTGGGCGCCGACAGGTTTCTCGCAGTCAACCTGGTTGTTGATGCATACCCGTCTTGTGGTAGCTTTGCCGCGGGGGTACGCGCTGGCCAAGCAAGTACCTCCCTCTAACTTAAACCCCGCTTCCTCTTGGAGGCGGGGTTTTTCCGCATGCAGATCGCGCCAACCGACACGTCGTGACCACGTGTTCAGGCGCAGCTATGCTTACGCATGCTCGAGATCTTCTACATCGTCCAAGAACCCATGTTCTGGGTGGCCTTGGCTTTTGGGCTGGCTCCGATCGTCATCGGCGTCATCATTCTATGGCCAAGCGGCCGAGGTCGCCGGTGATACCTTTCGCGTTCTGGCGAACGTGGCTAAATCTCCCAAGGTGCCGCGGGGATGCCTGTTGTTGGCCCCGATGAACCCTAAATCAGAGCGCCATAAGGTCTGCTTAAGGTGGCCCGAACAGGATCATGCAGGGCTGGCAAAGATAGCCTCTGACCGGGAGCAGGCGCTGGGCCGAAATGACCACTTCGTTTTGTGGTGCGAAGCGACCTTCCCTGTGGATTGGCTCATGGTATCGGCCGCCAATACGCTTTGGCGTGCACGATCAGTGTGTTAGCGTTAATTTGGGCGGCAGGAGCCGTGCCTCTGTGGCTCTGAGTGCTTCCCGCCTGCTGAATTCCCGCCGCGAGGCGGGCTTCTTGTCCAAATCGGATATTGTCCATGGGCTGTTGGTGAAAACGCACAAGCCAGATTGGGACGCTACGAAGTCCGCTGCGCTTTACATGCTCAGGAACGGCCTCGCGAGTTACAAAGAGATCGCGGAGCTTTCCGGCTGTTCAAAGCAGGTGGTGAGGGTTTGGGGCCTCAAAGTTGATGCGCCTCGAGCATGACGCGATCCGCACCGACCCCACCCGCATGGCCCAAGGCATCATGACTGGCATCGGCTTTTTGGGCGCGGGCGTCATCTTCAAAGAGGGATTGACTGTCAGGGGACTAACGACGGCCGCGTCCATTTGGGTCACGGCCGCTATCGGCATTTTGGTTGGAATTGGGTTCTGGTTTGCTGCCTTCGTAGGCGCTTTGGCGACTCTCATGGTGCTCGCGCTATTCAGGCTCATCGAGGCGCGATTGCCGAGCGAGTTCTATGCTCACCACATGCTGCGTTTTGCGCGGGATCGGGTGATGGGGGAAGACGAGGTTCATAAGATGATCGGCGATCACGGTTTTACGATTGCCAACTTGTCATCGCGATTAAGCGAAGGCGGGCAGCAGTTCGAGTACCGGATGACGATCAAGAGCCGCGACAGGCTCAACGCCGAACGACTCGCAAAACATTTGCGCGACCGACCAGAAGTAGTTGAGTTTCGCATCACCCCAACGGGCGACTAAGAAGGCAAGTTCGTTGACTTCCTCTGCGGTGCGGATGTCTCCTATTGGGCCCATCTGCGAAGTCGCGCCTCGCCTGACGGAGGTCCGCTCATGACGGCAGAGCGGACCAAATTTGCTCGACCTGAATTCTTCAACCCTAAAGCAGACATCGCGCGGCAGCATCCGTCGGGGGCTCGGCCGCTGGCATTCTAAAGGGATTGACCGCCAAACCACTAAAGAACAATCTGTTTTACGTCATTCGCCTTGGGTCTAGGCTTCGATGTTAACGCGAGAAGAATATCTTGAACAGAGCAAGGAAAACGCTCTCGCGCTTCTGAGCGCCGGCCGGATACGCGAGGCTGTTTCTTCGATGATGATGGATATCCTCAAAAGCCCGAGCTGCTCAATGCCTCGTGAGATCCATGCATTCGGCATCTGTGCCGCCGCGGTTGGGGACACTTGGGCGGTCAGAGCATACATCGAGGGTTTTATCTGACAGCTGTTTGGCGTCGCCCTATGGCCGCTCGAAGGTAACGAGCCTTGTCTCGATCTTTCCGGACTTCATCCACTCGCCCTCTGCAACTCAGTCATTGAAATGGGCTAGCGGAGCTGCGCCAGCAGACGTATTGCGTCGGCGACCATGCTACTGCCAACACGGGACGGCTGGCGTCGCGCTATGGCGGAGAGGAGTTTGCGGCGGGTCTTGCCGGGGGTGACGGAAGACGGGCAGTCACTCCCGATGACTTCGGCAATGCGCTGCAAGCAGCCATCGTCTGCTTGGTTGATATCGAAACGCTATCGAAAGCGTTCGGCCGAATTCTGCGATTTGAGCAATACGTAGTGCCCTGCCCTTCGGGTCCGCTCGTAGCGGCGAGCAAATCTGTAGCTTGTAACCGTAGTTACTAACGTCAGCCGCGCCTCACCCCGCCGAAAATTTAGAGTCCGCAACGCCTTGGTCATTCCCGTTTGGAGGAGCGGTGATCCGTCGATTGGCCACCACGCATTGCCGCGGCACGATCTTCAAATTGAGGCAGATCTCTGAGGCGGGCTAATACACACTGCCGCTACAGATCGGGTCTGTCCCAATAGCTTCAGCTAGACGGCGCCATTTCGCGCCGTCGCGAACGTCCGCTTTGCGCCCCTAAACTATCTAATTTAACGGAACGGGCGCCCTCAGTGGCTCGAGCGCCCATGCCCACTGCTGATCAGACGCGCCCCGCCAGCTTCGGAGCCCCGCTCACATTGGCTCTCACAAGATTTTTCTTGATCTCCCGGTGCACACGTCGTGCACACGCGTTCTTCTAACTGATTGAAAAACTTGAACTCTCGCTCCAATCCATCATGGGGGCGACGGAGAAGCGATTATATCGAAATCTCAACGATTTACCTGCAACGAAGAAGGTGCGACTTGAGCATGTTACCTGCACCTCCTAGCGCTTTCTAACATCATCCTCAAGCATCGCTCGATCCCACTGCCTCTCTGGCGCGGCTGCTACGCGGCAAGTCCGCCGAACCACGCCCCGAAATAGCCGGCATAAAGCGCCGGGCGTTCGAGATTCATCGAATGCCCGATGCCGGGCACGATCACCAGCCGGCAAACCGGCATCGCTTCGGCCATGGTGCGGAGGTCAGCAGGTGCAATCCAGCCATCGCACTCGCCCCACAGCACGAGATGCGGGTGCCGGATCTCGGGCATACGGCGCTCCAACTCACGGCTCTCCTTCTCCCGCGTCAGGTTCACCGGCGTGCCTATCCAGATCCCGTCCGATACGCCGAAGGTCTGTTCGATGATCCGGTCGAACAGCGCCTGGATCTCCCCTAGCCCCTCGCGAAAGCGGGGGGTCATGTTCGGCCCCATGCTCTCCGGGACAAACAGCGAAGAAGCGGCTGTCGCCATTACGGACCGCGTCAGCTCCTTGCTTGCCATCATGGCCCTGAACAATCCGATCTGGTCGGCATTGAAGGCCATGCCGAGCGGCGTCACCGGATCGAGCGCGAACACACGGCCGAAGCGCTGCGGCTGCTTGAGCAGCATCCTGGCCGCGATGATGCCGCCGGTGGAATGTGTCGCGAGATGGCAATAGCCGATCTCGAGCGCATCGAGCGCCGCCAGCATGTCCTCGGCGTGCTGCGCCATGGAGTAGTTGGAATAGTCGGCCGCCGGCTTCGGCCGGTCGCTATCGCCGCAGCCGCGCCAATCGATTGCAACCACACGCAGACCGGTCGGGAACAACGGCGCGGCGAGCTCGATCCAGTCCTTGCTGGCGAGATTTCCGTGGATGAAGACGACGGTGACGTCGCCTCCTCCCCACTCCCGCCAGCCGAGCTGGACTTCGCCCGCCTGCACCCTCGGCATCGCCGGGCCCTACTTGTTGAGGCCAGCCGTCGGCGCCGCTCCGGGCGGAGTCGGCGCCACTGGCAGGGCAGAGACGACGGCGCCCTTGATCATGCGATCGGTACCGAGCGGCGATGATGTGTCGATCGCCCCCTTGGTCACGAAATCCACGACATCGGCAGCGTATTCCACCGGATTGTCGGTGTGAATGAAGTGGCCGGTCTCCGGATAGACCTTGAGCATCGGCCGGTTGCCGGAATTGGTCATACGAGTCATGAACGGCGTGATGACGTCGCGGCCGAGGTCCGTCAGCCCGTTGAACGCGGGCGTCGGAATGAACGGCTCCTTGTCGCCGAACGCCAGGAAGATCGGCGCTTTGATCTGGGTGACCCGCTCATAGAGGTTCTTCGGGTCATCCTGCTGGAGCTCGGCACCGATCGTGTAGATGTCGAAGATGAAGACGTTGCACCATTGATCGAGCTCCTTCGGGTTGCCCTTGGTCAGCCCGACACGCTGCTCGGTATGGAAGCGGGCATATTCGCTGTCGCTGAAGAAGTAACCGCTCTTCGCAGCCGACACCACGCCGGTGTCGGGATCACGCTTCTTGAAATAGAAGAAGTCGCGGATGTTCTGCTCGCTCCGCGCTTTTTCCGCGGCGAGAATACCGGTCTGGTCCCAGACCTGCTTCCACTTGTCGAAGTCGCGGCCGAGGCCGTCGGCGAAGAGAGGCGCCTTCTTGTCCTTGGCGATGGTGATCTCGCGCGGATATTCCTCGAGGCCGGACGGCGCTTCCAAGGCAAGGCCCTGCACCGCATCCGGCCAGGTCAGGGCGTAGCCCACGACGAACTGGCCGCCGAGCGAGTGGCCGAGATAGTACGCCTTCTTGACGCCGAGTTGGTTGACCACGAGGTCGTAGATCACCTCGCGCATGTCCTGCATGGTACGAGCGGGGTTCTTGTCGAGATTGCCGGGGCCCGACATGCCGTAATGCGGCAGGTCGGGCACGATCACGCGCAGGCCGCTGCGCAGCGCGTACTGCATGATGTTGCCGTAATGGCCGCCGAACGCGCCCTTGCCGTGGATGACGACGAGCACCTTCGGATCCTTGTCGGTGCCGGCATACTCGTCCATGTAGCCGATTTCCCAGGAATTGCCGCTCTTGTCCTTGGCACTGCCGAATTTGACCGGATAGGGATAGGTCACATAGGCCTTCCAGAACGACTTCTTGGGATCGATGGTCTGGGCGACGTCGGGCACGCGGTAGTTCTTGTCGACAAACTTCTGGGCGCGATCGAGGGCCGCCACGTCATCCATGAAAGCGACGAACTTCGGATCGTTCTTGCGCTGGTTGATGATCGGGAACACGCCATAATGCGCGACCGGGCTCTCCTGCGCGATGAGATCAGCGCCGGGCACGCGATCGACAGCCTTCTGCGCCAGTTTGAAGTTCAGCCAGAGGTCGTTGGTGATGTGCATCACCAGCGTGCGGGCCTGAATGCGGCCGAGATACGGATTGACGTTATGGGTCTCGCCGACCCTGTTGCGCCAGACGAGGTCGACGGCATCGTAGAGCTTGGCACGGTTGGTCACGTTGAGACCGGCCTTCTCGTTCGGCGGATCCCAATAGAAGATTTCAGGCTGTACCGCCGCCCAATTCTGGGTCGTACGGAAGGCGAAGTCATAACCCGTCATGCCGAGGATCGACCAGCCGAAGGCCACGCCAGGCACCGGATGCTTTTCCTTTGGGAGCTTGTAATAGTCGCCTTTGGTTGCCTGCCAGACCGGATCGCCCTGGATCGCGGCTGTCATCATCTGGAAGGTCCAGTTGCCGACGGGATCGTCGCCATCCGATTGCGTCGTGCCGCCGATCGGCATCAGGGCGCTGACATATTCCGGATGCATCACGCCCCAGACGTAAGTCTGCGTGCCGCCCATCGAGACGCCGGTCACCAGTGCGACGCGCGCGACCTTCAGCTCGTCGCGCAGCAGGCGGTAGTTCGCCTGCACCATGTCGTAGTAGCTGTATTGCGGAAACTTGATGCCGAGTCCGTCGGACGGCTTGCTCGCGCCCCAAGTGCCGAGCGGATCGACCATGATGACATAATAACGATCCGTGTCGATCGGCCGGCCCGGACCGATGATGGGCACGCCACCCGACAACGCCGCACCCTTGACCCATTGTTCATACATGTCGGTGGAATCGCCGGAATAATAGGAGTTGATCACGATGGCATTGGTGATCTCGCCGGCGGCGTTACGTCTTGCGTTGCCGACGGCGATGTAAGCGGTGCGCAACTTGCCGGCGCCGAGCGATTCCAGCGTGACGCCGCCCTCGCCGCCGTTCTCCCATTTGGAGGGATCGGACAGGTCGTACTTGCCGCCGAGACGGAAGTTGGCGATTTCGTAGGTCTTCTTCAGCCCATCATGCTGCACCTGCGACGAGCGGCGCGTGAAAGGCTGTGCGGTTGCAATCGCCGTTCCAAGCACCAGCACGATCAGGCTCATGAAGCAGCGCTTCATCGCGTCTTGTCCGGCCATGACGCAATCCTCCCTGGAAGATTTTTCTGAAACGCTAGGCAGGGCGGCCGGGGGAGGTTTGATCTAACTCAATGGAATCCGTTCGGAGGGATCGAGGATCGCGGGCATCAAAACACCGGCAGTACCCTCGCGATGCCCTTCCTCAGCCTCGGCTCATATCGGATCCGCTATGAGCTCGACGGGCCGGTGGGCGCGCCGGCCTATGTCCTCGTGAACGGGCTGACGCAATATTCCGAATTGTGGGGCGCCTATCGCGAGGCCTTGGCGGCGCGAGGCTTTCGCGTTGCGACTTTCGATCTGCTGGGCCAGGGCGCCTCCGACAAGCCGAGGCTCTTCATCAGCCAGGACGACCAGGTCGCCGCCTTGCGCCTCCTGATCGACGAGCTGGGGGACGGTCCGGTTTTTCTGAGCGGGATCAGCTTTGGCGGCCTGATTGCACTGCGATATGCGATCGAGCAGGGCAAGCGACTGGCCGGGCTCGTGCCGATGAGCTGCTTTGCGGAGCTGTCGCCACAACTCTTGCTGCTCGGCAATGCGCTGCGGACCGCGCTGATCCTCGGCGGCACAAGTTACCTTCAGGACCTCCTGTTGCCCATGAACCTCTCGGACCAATGGCTGGAGCCGCTGCTGGACAAGCTCGATAGCGTGAAGCGGCAAGGTTGGCTGGTCAACGACGTCTACTCGCTGCAGAACCTGATGGAATCCTTCCTCGACTTCCAGCCGCTCACGCCGCGGCTGTCGGCGATCGCCGTTCCGACCATGATTCTCAACGGCGAGTTCGACTTTCTCACGCCGCGGGGTCTCCACGAAACCTTGCGTGTCGAGATTCCCAACAGCTCTTTGGTGATCATTCCCAAGGCCTATCACGCGTTCACGCTGGAGAAGGGCGCGCTGACGGCGGACCTGCTGGCGCGCTTCGCCGATGACGTGCTGGCTGGGCGATGGCAAGGCAACAAGACCGTCTGGGTGGCGTCGGACGAGCCCGGCGGCGAGCTTACACCGTTTCCCAAGGGTTACGACCATCTGCGTGCCATCCCGGTCAGAAGAGCGATGCCATGAGCGGCTTCCTCGGCCCGCTCGATCCTGACGGCCGCATCCCGCCGCGCCAGCAGACGCGGGTCGCGGCGTTCCTGATCTCGGCGCATGGTGCCCTCGCGCGGCAATTTGCTCTCGCGTTGCCGGCGAGGCTCGAAGCGGCTTGGCAGACCGAATTGAACGCGCAGTTCTATCGCGAGACCGAGATCGTCTCCCTGTTGATGCGCGCCACCTCCTGGGTCCCGGACGTTGCCCTGGGATACATGCTGATGACCTGGGAGACCGCTTGGCTTCCTGCGCCGATCGCAGAGATCACGGACCCTCCCCTCGCCCAGGCGGTTCACCTCGCAACGCTCGCCCATGCCGTGCACGCCGCTATCCGGCCGGCGGCGCTGGTCCCGGTCGAAGCCAATCCGCAGGATCCCTTCGTCATGGCGTTGCGCCGCATCGAGTTCGAGAGCGGCCGGCTGCTGCAAGCGCAGATCCTGTTCCTGAGAGGCCCTAACCTTGCTCCATACCGGGATGCGGTGAGCGCGGCCCTCGAGCAGCGCCACGTCGGTGTTCGCAAGCTCTGGCGCGAGACACTCGAAAGCATCGGCATCGACGCAGCCGGAGCGGAATGATCCGGAAGCCTTGACCCAGATCGCCAACATCCGCACGTTACCGCGCTTCAGCCCATCTCGGCCGACGGGAGTTTCGATCATGACGGCCGTTTCCGTCGAGGAAGCCGTGGAGCGGCTCATCGAATTTGGTCGCCATGCGGTCGCAACATGATGCGAGAGGCTTCCTTCTGCTCATCATCGAAGCCCCAGTGCGAATAGTTCGGATAAGGATCCAGGCCGCATATCAACAGACCAATATACGGAACAGGCTGTTCAACATCGGCCCTGCGTCCTGCTCGGTTTGAGTCGACGACAATGCAACACTTCAAATCAGCAGGTCATGATGCGCAGGTACAGTGGCGTGATGCGGACCGTTATTGCCGTGGTTGGCCACATGTTCGTCCAGTGCATTGGGGAGGATTTTGACGAGGATATCGGGGGTGGCCACCTGACCGGGCTGGACGTGTGGATCGAGCGGAATGTGGACCTCGCTAGGTTCAGCTCTGACGATGAGAGTGAAAGGAGTTGCGTCGCTATCGAATCGGAACACCCGTTCTTGATCGGCGCCGCCGGTCTCGAACGCAGCGTTAGCCGGCTGTGCGGCCGCTAATGCGATTGCAGCAGGTTGCGTAGCGGGCTGCGAGTTTCCGTTCCCTGCGCCATCGCCTCTTGTGGCGCTCGATTCGGCAATCTCGGTTGCTGCTGATGCGTTTGGAGAGGTCGAGGGTAAATTGTATCCCGAATTGCTGTGCTGCAGGTCAGCCGTGGCCGCTGTTGCCGACATGCTTGCGTTCGATGCACGATGATTGTCGCCATCGCCGACACCCTTCTCGGATATGAAGAGAGTCTCAGGTAACTCGGCGGTTGCCGCCGCCTTTGCAGGCTCCGGCTCCGCGACATTTTGCGTGCCAACTCGGTCCGCGCTACCGGCCGCTGCAGCACTTTCGTCATCTTTCGGCCCGTGGGCAGAGGCCGAGTGCCCCCATTCGTTGCTGTGCTCCACGCCGCCGGGCTCTGCCATTTTCGCTGACCCAGGCGTATCCGCCGGAGTCCAGGAATGATGCTCATTGTCATTGCCAACGCCCTTGTCCGGTATGGCCATGGCTTCGGCCGTCTCCGTGGCTGCCTTTGCAGACTCTCGCTCCGATGCGTGCGGGTTGCTGTGGTCCAGGCCGCCCGGTTCGGCCGTTTTCGCTGGCCCTGACGAATCGTCCGAAGCCGGTGAATCATGCGCGTTGTCATTGCCGGCGCGATTGCCCGGCATGGACTTCACTTCGGCCGTCTCCGTGACTGTCTTTGCCTCCCCTCGCTCCGGCGCGTGCGGGTTGCTGTGGCCCAGGCCGCCTGGTTCGGCCGTTTTCGCTGGCCCTGACGAATCGTCCGAAGCCACTGAATCATGCGCGTTGTCATTGCCGGCGCGATTGCCCGGCATGGACTTCACTTCGGCCGTCTCCGTGACTGCCTTTGCCTCCCCTCGCTCCGGCGCGTGCGGGTTGCTGTGGCCCAGGCCGCCTGGTTCGGCCGTTTTCGCTGGCCCTGACGAACCGTCCGAAGCCAGTGAATCGTGCGCGTTGTCATTGCCGGCGCGATTGCCCGGCATGGACTTCACTTCGGCCGTCTCCGTAGCCGCCGTTGCTGCCCCTCGCTCCGGCGCGTGCGAGTTGCTGTGGCCCAGGCCGCCTGGTTCGGCCGTTTTCGCTGGCCCTGACGAATCGTCCGAAGCCGGTGAATCATGCGCGTTGTCATTGCCGGCGCGATTGCCCGGCATGGACTTCACTTTGGCCGTCTCCGGGGCTGCCTTTGCAGACTCTCGCTCCGATGCGTGCGGGTTGCTGTGGTCCAGGCCGCCTGGTTCGGCCGTTTTCGCTGGCCCTGACGAATCGTCCGAAGCCACTGAATCATGCGCGTTGTCATTGCCGGCGCGATTGCCCGGCATGGACTTCACTTTGGCCGTCTCCGTGACTGCCTTTGCCTCCCCTCGCTCCGGCGCGTGCGAGTTGCTGTGGCCCAGGCCGCCTGGTTCGGCCGTTTTCGCTGGCCCTGACGAATCGTCCGAAGCCGGTGAATCATGCGCGTTGTCATTGCCGGCGCGATTGCCCGGCATGGACTTCAGTTCAGCCACATCTCTGGCGCCCGCCCTTTCAGACATTTGCTCGGGAGCGTGCCGCGCCCCTTCGCGGTCGTCCCTGTGCGCTGTCGCGGGGCTCGATTCACCAAACTCGGCTGCTTCTGGTGCGTTTGTAGAGGTTGAATGCACCGGATTGCCATGTTCCACGCGGTCTGTTTCTGCCGTCTTCGCTGACCTTCCCGAAGGGTCCGACGCCGGGGATTGATGCGCGTTCTCATCACCGACATCACTCCCAGGTATGAAGCCAGCTTCTATCTGCTCCGCCCCCGTTTCCTTTGCAGGCCATGGCTCCAGAACATGCTGTGAGTTACTGCCGCCGGCGCTACCGGCTATGCTAGGACCGGTATCTGCATCGATCCGCTGGCTCTTAAATGTAAGACTTTCAACTGCCGTGACCGCCGCAGCATGAGCAAGCACGATCGGTGATGTTCGAGCCGACCCGTCGGCCCGATCGACTCTCTCTTCCGTTGTGCGGGCCGGCGCGAATTCGGTCCTCCAGTCGACATCAGCCAGAATGTCCCAGACTCCAGCGGTCCCGAATGCGCTCTCCCTCGTACCGATAACTGTATGGACACTGTCCGTACTCAGAACAGTTTCGGTTGCAGTCACCGATGTCAGCGCTTCTTCGAGCTGCTCCAAGGTGAGAGCGGCGGCCGCGGCCGTCGGCTGGCCGACGAAATCCGATTCTGCGATGGATACACCCCCCTGCAGATGGATTTCCAACAGGTCGCGATCTCCGATCTTCAGAACATGATCGGTCGCATTCACATAGACGATCGTTTCATTGCTTGCGGAGTCGAAGATCCAAGCGATGGTGTGTGGCGGTATGGACTTGCTTGCTGCTGTCATATGAAGCCTGGCAAGGGCTCCGAAGGCCGCAAGATTGATCCTGCTCGGCCCAGACGCGAAGTGGAAGCCGGAAGAGGTAGAATTGGAATCGGTCGGGTCGCGATGAACGACGTTTTCAGCGACGTTGCCGCCCATCAGCTTATCGCCACTATATCCGCCACTCCCGGCATCGTGACCGAAGTGCACGAGACCAGCAAGTTTTTGGAGGGTCTCCCCTTCTCCGGCGGCGCTTTCGTTTTCAGCGGCCACAAACGCGGAAGACAGGCGAGAATCGTGCGCACGGAAACCCGGGACTGAATCGTCTACATGATTATCGTCGGCATTGCTGATCGCAGCCAGTTTGGTGGCCGCCTTGTATCCGGTAACGTCCACGAAGCTGTCGAGCGGCGCTTTGGCCGGGTCATGCGACAGCAATGCCAAATGGGGATCGCTGAGTGCGTAGATCAACGCACCGGTGAGAGTGGCGAAAGTACCATACCCTCCGTGAACCAACGTCGGATTGGATGTAAGCCGCGAGAATAGATGTTCCGCGGTGGACTCACCGCCAATCTGCGCGTCGTTCATTCCTCGCAGGGAAGGTGTGGCCGAACCGGGCGTGCTTGATCCAACAGAACTGTAGTCCTTCCACGATTTCACGCCTGCGGATTGCTCGGCGGTGCGAAGCGCTTCTATTGCCGATGCCGCGGTCGAGATTTGGCTCGCCCCGACCAGGACACCTCTCTGAGTGAGCGACGGCTTTTCGTCAGAGTCCGCGACGATGACGTGACGGAGAATAGCTCGCTTCCAGAGCTCATATTCGGCATGCTCCGCTGCGGAGCCGGTACTGTCGTCGTGCGGAAGCAGGTCGTTCGCCTCCGACGCCTTAAGTTCGTCCGCAATGGCGACCGCCAGGAGAGCCAGCGAGAGCATGCCGAACCCAGACGGGCGTTGTAGCAATGCGAGGGTGGCGAGCACCGTCCTGTTGGTTATTTCAAGCTTCTGAAATATGTTGTGCAGGTGTACTTTAACGGTTCCATCGGAAACGTTTAGCTGGTGCGCGATCTCCTTGTTCGACATTCCTTCTGACACAAGTCGTACAATTTGACGTTCGCGCGGCGTCAATAGCTCCAGCAGGTTCTCGTTTTTGCCGCTGTCAGTTTCCTCTGCGGTTGGCGAGAGGTCGGACTGCTCCAAAAAGCTACGCTTCGTCATCAGTCGCAGTGATCGCAGCATAGCGTCCGGTGCGACATACTTCGCGATTGCATGACACGCGCCAGCAGCGATGGCCGAGGTTAGATCGTGGTCCGTGTCGGAATCCGTAAAGAACACAAGGCGCGTGGGCAGGCGCTCAGCTTTCGCAATGGCGAGGATCTCGGATGCCGTCAGATCTGGCAGGGTGTCGGCAAGAAGTGCAACGTCGGGTGTCAAATTCCGGATCGCTTGGATACAACTTGTCCCGTCGCTGCACGACGCGACAACGTCGAAGTCCGGCTGTGCCCCGAGAACCGACTTAAGCCCCTGCAGAACGATCGGCTGTCGGTCTACGATCACAAGCCGGATGCGCTTGAATATCCGCTCTTTCGCAGACGTGTCTAACATGGACCCTGCCTCGACCCGGCCGTCTATGTCCTTCGGCATATAGCCGAGGCCGAGTGAGGGCATTAAAATACAACTAATCGAATAAAGAAAGAGATTTAATTGGTTTAACCATACCTAAAATCGTTAGTTTCGAGCGGGAAATGTGCACATTTTGCCGAATGTGTTCATTTTGCCGAACAGTATAGCGACGCCACGCCGTTGGTTGGTTTCGAATGGGCACCTCGAACGCGTCACGGCCGTCATTCCAACACTGTTAGTCCCGGGGCCAGAACACCACCTTAGAAATTGTTCGACCTGAGACGAGACTTCCAGAGCGCGCTCGCGATCCGCACCTGGCGCGCTTCACAACTCGCGGCCTATCAGCTGTTCGGAGAATGATCGTTGGCTGGGACGCTGTTCAGCCGCCGCGCAGGCTGCCGTCGGCGAGTCGACAGCATTGATTGCGCGTCCGCGACAGGTCTGCATTGACGCAAGCTGGAGTCGCGGGCGCAGGCCGTCCGTGCGATTGGCATCCGCCTCAACGAGGGAACCATATCTGTGGTTGCCAGTTAACTGCTGTTGAGCTGCACGCAGGCGAGCAGCTCAACAAGCCGGCATGAGTTCTCGCGCCGGGCATCCGTCGGGGGATTGATCCCATGATGGACCACGCGACCAGGGTTGGTAATCGGTTGTTAGCAGCGTTGCCGCCAGCGGATTTTGCTTTGCTTGCGCCTCATCTGCGGAAGATCGTGATCGAGCGCGATTCCGTGCTCGTCCGATCAGGCGATCGGATCGAGCATCTTCTCTTCCCCCTGAGCGGCGCGATAGCCACTATCATGGAGCTGCCGAACGGGCAGACGGTCGCCACGACGATAGTCGGCCATGAAGGGGCTGTGGGTCTGACCACAGCGCTTGGCGCATCCCACTCGCCCGTGACGGCCGTTGTTCGCATCTCGGGGGCCGCGCTGCAAATATCGCCTGCGCAATTCCTCACGGCGCAACATTGCAGCGCCCCCGTCGGAGCCATGGTGCAGGTCTTCACGAGATCGTTGCTGACGCAACTCCAGCACGTGGCGGCTTGCAACGCATTACATTCCGTCGAATCCCGCCTGGCGCGCTGGCTGCTTCACATTCACGATCGGGCAAATGGCAGCGATCTCCTCCCGCTGACCCAGGAAACGTTGTCGGAATTGCTGGGCGTCCGCCGCACCACCGTCACACATGTCGTGAGCACAATGCGGGCATCAAGAGCACTAAGATCCAATCGACGTGGCCAACTCGAAATCGATCGGCCGCGGCTCGAAGCCATGGCATGCGAATGCTACAAGGTCATGAGCCGCAGAATCGATCGAATAGTCTCGCAGAGCACGGTCGGGCTCGTTCATAGGCCTACAGCGCGGAGCGCCTCCCGCTCGCCTGGCAGCCGAATAGCCGGGACAGGCTCTTAGAACCGGTGAACCGGTTCGTTTTCGCGAACCACCCGCATGTGCCCTCGCCAATCGGCAAAACCGCGTGAGGCTCGGCCGCTGCAAACACCCAATCCTGCGTAGAAGCGAGTTCAAGATTTTTGCGGGCTTTGCGGCCGGGCTCCCCGGCCGAAGCGAACAATGGACGGAAAAGTCCGTCACCCATTCGCCTTGGGTTGCTCGTCACAACAGCCCGACTTCTCGCGACTAAGCAGCACAGGCATGAGCTTTGCCTATGCGAAGCTGGAACGCCCATTCGCGGTCCGAGCTCGGTTATAGGCGCCGCCCGCCCTACGCAGCTCGCGCTGAAGATTTTCCTCTCGACCTACCCGCTCTCTGAGCCTCTCAAGTTCCGCGAGCTGTGCGACCAGCGCCTCGAGACGCTCGCGCAGCATAGCGGCAGGCCCCTCCGCTCGAACGCGGCTATTCATGACACGCCTCCTGATCGACGTCTTGAGGAGAAGTCCCCCACTGACGAGTCGGGAAAACTATGCAATTGCGGCACAATCGCACTAACAGCACTAAACATTTGGCATGCTGCATCCGCCAACGCGTTGCTGCGGCGCAACAAGGGATCACTCGGCCGGGCATTTAGGCAGGGAGAAAGGGTCCAGCCCTGCCAACCATGCTGCGGTGGCCCGCAGGCCCACGCATGGGCTGAGAAGACTGCTATCGGCCGGACTCGGTCGCACTCGAAATCCTCGTGTTAGCTCCCGGGCAATCGGCCTTGCGCTTTTCCTCGTTTTCTTCGTCTGCGCAATCGAGCCCTCCAGTTGCGTTTGGAATTCCAGAGCCGCCGGTTGCGAAAGGCCCTTTCGCACTGCCTCCGCTACCGCCAGACCCACCGCTACCGGTGGATCCGCCACCGCCGGCTACCCCTCCGGCGCGAGATGATCCAGCAGGGGCTCCCCCGCCCCCTGATGACCCGCCGCTGGAGCTCCCCGGCCCTGATACGGACGACCGGTCGTTGTCAAAGAACGACGACTGCCTCCCGTCCTTCCGCGTCACTCCATGCAGCCCCCCCGAGCTTGCAATGGCTCTTGAGGTCAGGGAAGTGGACAGAAGCAGGGTCATCACTGGGGGTGTCACGGCCGCAAACCTTCCGCAGGTTTTCAAAAACGCCCGCCGGTCGTCATCTTCGTTACCGTCCCGGGTCACAACACGCTCTCCTTGGTTTAAAATTCTATTTACGGTATTATATATTAAATGCACTTTCAACCGATAATTTTCTTTATGCCGCTGACGTTATTTAACGTGCGCCATCAACTGATCGTCGGCAATTTCCGTGCTCGTTCTTGCATTTCCTGGCTCACTCCTGCCTGTCGGGCGCCGTTTCGGAGTTGCGCTCGCCATTTAATGCGATTAATTTGTTTTTAACGGAAGTCGAGCGCGGGGCTCGATTGCAACGGATCATGACGATGCCACTGCAATTCCATCGGTCCGTCCGGGACATGGAGATCTGGAGCGCGACCAGCGAGGGCTTCTCGTTCGTGATCAGCTTCGAAAGCCCGAGAGGCCCCGGCTTTCATGGACGCGCCGGCTATTTGGCGAGTTGGCGTCCGCTCCACAAAAACCAGGCCGCAATCAAGATTGGCGGCTCGCCCTTTCGAACGTTAGCCGAGGCCGAAGACGCCTGCAGCGACATGGCTGGGCATCTGGCGCCACGACACCCCCCCGCGCACGCTCCGGAAGAAGCCAGACACCCTCATCATTTCACGCTCGCCGGATCCTGACGCAACAGATCAGGGAGATCCATCTCACGTGACGCGGCATGCAGCTCGTTTCGCGAAATCGCCAATGCCGCGAGAACCGTGCGATTGCTGATGTCCAGCTTTTGGAAGATATGATGAAGGTGGACCTTGATCGTACCGTCGGCAAGGTTCAACCGACGTCCAATCTCCTTATTCGATAGACCCTCCGACACGAGCCGCATGATTTGCCGCTCCCGGTCCGTCAGTTGTGTCAGGAGCTTCTCATCGGGGCGGGCCTCATCTTTGGCTGGCCAGGCGCTCGGCGAGACCGCTGCTTGGCCCTGGGCGGCCTTCCGCAGGGTTGAGACCAGCATTTCGGCATCCGAATCCTTCGAGAGGACGATACAGCCGCCCTCCAAGGCCAGCCTTTGCAACTCACAATCGGCCGCGACACCGGCGAAGAAGACTACCGCGGGTCCTGGGCCTGAATCGTTCGCACGAGCGAGGATCAGCTGCCGGCTGACATCGGGCAGTGCAGCGTCGACAAGCGCGACGTCCGGCACAAGGAATCGGATTGCCTCATTGCAGCTTGCACCATCGCTGCAAGACGCAACGATCGTAAAATCACGCTGCGTCGCAAGAACGCTCCTGATCCCTTGCAAGACGATCGGATGTCGATCCGCGATGACAATTCTGGTGCGGTGCATGCTTCCCCTGCCTATCGCTAACAACCCCCCGTGCGGCCGTTTAATCCAACAATTTCTTCGAAACGCGAAGATGACCAGTCCGCTCGGCCAAAGCGTCACACCGCCTCAAATCCTGGACAGTCCAACATTCGACGACTGCGCCACGGTAACTTGACTGGCAATTGCGCGCAGCACCGTAAGAATGCGGTGCTTAAAATTCAAGGCTGCAAGCTCCTCGACGAAAGCGACGCACTTTCGACAACGCCTGATAGATTAAATCAGCAAATTCCCCCAGAGAATGTCGTCGGCGCACCGATCAGCTAAGGTGTTATGTTGGTCAACATTCAATTAACTTCGTTGGCACCGTTATTACCAACGATATATTGGGCTATTCACGATTCAAATCTAACATTCGACGAAATTTCGACGAACGCGAGACCGTTCAAAAGCCGCGCTTCTGAAAGGAGGAAAAGTAATACTATTCATCAAGGCGAAGCCGGGCAATGAAGCAGGAAAATGGCTGCGTTGCGCAGCCAAGTGTGTAGCAACGATGAAAACCGGTCACCCAAATTGGAGCTGCATATTCGTCGGCAACTTCAACGAGCGGTCATGGAGAGCATCGTTGGCAATGAGTAAGGTGGTCACATGTATTCTTCAGCAGTTTTGCGTCAAACTCATCAGGCTCTCATCGTTCAATTCACTGAATTGCAGAACTTACGTAGCCGCGTGTTGAAGGCCGAGCAGCGATTGCTTGCGCCAAGGCGACGAGTCCGGGGGCGGAGGGCAAAGCGGCCGCTGGTTCGGAGGCAGGGGCCCAGCCGGTAACTCCGACCACCACGTTGCACGCTGGCGCAGCGGCACGGGTGGATCGTGCTTGCCGGACCCCGGTTTGACCTGATAATCCCCCCTCCTGTTTCGGTTCGGAGGTAGTGGGGACGGCTTCCATGGAGAACGATGACTGGGCATCCATGACCACAGCTGAGCTGTGGCGACTTTACGATGAGGTCACTGCTGTTCTTAGTCGCAGGATGACCGCGGAAAAAGCCAAGCTCGAAGAGCGGCTTCGCAAGATTGAGGGGACGGCCGCTTCGGCCCAGAACGGGGAACGTCCTCGGCGCCCCTACCCTCCAGTGTTGCCGAAATACCAGAACCCCAAGAATCCGTCCGAAACTTGGTCCGGTCGCGGTAAGCAACCCCGATGGCTGAAAGCCCAGCTTCGAGCCGGCAAGAAGCTGAATGACCTTCTGATCGACCGCCCGTCCGGACAAAGGCGCCGCCGGGCCGGCTGAACCTCCAACCCGTCACCGGGACGGCGGTGGCGGGACCGGGGCCGCAGGCGCCACTTTAGCGAGTAACGTCCTCTTTCCCGTTAGGACTGCCGTCGCTACCAAGGTTACCCTTGCCATTGTTGCCCTGCACAAGTTTTCCGCCAGAACTAGCGATGGCGGTCGAGGTCAGAGACGTCGAAAGCAGCAGCGTCATCACTGGAGGAGTGACGGCGGCAAATTTTCCGCAGCTTCTCAAGAACTCACGGCGGTCTTCACTGTTGGAGTCGAGCGGGTTCATCGGCGCTATCCCTGCGATGGTCGAGGATAGAAAATAAGCTGATTTGGATGCGTCGCAAGTTAAATATGTTAATCGCCTTTTAAATTGTCTGCCCGCAAACGACATCTTGAGAGCTATCGCGTGCCGACGCCCCCCTCGCGCGCAGAGCGTTGAGGTGAGCTCCTGCGCGAAGCGAGATCCGGAAGCAGCTTATACCAAACGCCTTATATGCACAGGGCGCGCTTGGAGCTATTATAATTTTAAATACATTAAATGATACGGCACCTCTTTAGCCGCCGCTTCGGCGCAAAACGAGGCTAGAGCAGTCCCGGCACATGCGCCCAAACGACCACTTCCCAACTGGCGAGAACGAGGGGCAGTTCATGATCGGAGCCGAGGCCGGTGTAGCATTCGGGCAATTGCGGTCTCGCTTCGACACCACCTTCCGACCAGGCTTCTCATTGCCACGTCTGGGCGCCCTGATGGGCCGCGCCCTCACCGAAACTCTCTTAGACCTTTCGGAACTAACGGTTCTCACCGAGGCTGCGACCGGCGCGTATGCCGTGACGGCCGTTCTTGCGGCGATGGCCGGAGCCAGGCAGGTCTATGCCTTTACGAAAACTACGCGGCACGGCACCTCAGCTGAGGCCAGGGAACAGACCCTCAAGCTCGCAGATTCGGTGGGTGTGGCCAATCGCATCGACATCCTGGAGCAGATCACCCCGGGTATCCTCCATCAAACGGACATCATAACCAACAGCGGCCATCTTCGGCCTCTTACCGCCGCGCTTATTGATGAGCTGCCAAGGGAGGCCGTCATCGCCTTGATGTTCGAGGCCTGGGAATTTCGCTCCGAGGACCTCGACATGGACGCATGCTTGCGGCGCGGAATTCCAATCGTCGGCGTGAACGAACGTCACCCGTCAGTCGATGTCTTCTCGTTTCTCGGTCCGCTGTGCGTGAAGCAACTGCACGATAGCGGTTTATCCGTTTACAAGAATCGCATTGCTCTGCTGTGCGATAACGACTTCATTGGCTCGCTTCGCTCCGGTCTGGCGAGTTCCGGAGCGAGCGTGGACGTCTTCGAGGACGTCCAGACCCTCTATCGCGACCAATGGGACGCAATCATCGTCGCGCTGAGACCGACGGCTGAGCCTCGCATCGGTTCGCCGGAAGCAGCTCACCTCGCTGCGTGCGCGCCCGCTGGCGCCATTGTCGTGCAGTTTTGGGGCGACATGGATCGAACCTTATTGTCAGCAAACGGGTTGGGCGTTTGGCCAACAACGCCTCCGGGATTGGGGCACATGGGCATCCTACTGTCGGAGCTTGGCCCCGAGCCGGTCGTGAGACTGCAGGCCGGCGGCCTGCGCGCTGCTGAATGGGTTCGGCGCAGCGGATCTGTCTCGTCTGACGGATTCGCGCAAATCGTTACCCCAGCATCCGGATCAATCGCTAATTCGCGCTAGGTCCTCGCCTCGATGAGCTCAACGAGCGTGAGCGTCGCGGAGGCAAGAAACACTATGCGGCGCATGTCGAACGCGACCGCCGGCGCGGGTGACGATACAGGAAGATACTGCTGCGCCCTGAAGCTGGCGATCGCGTCGTCGAAGCGAGCCGCTTCGTAAGCAAGATGATAGAATTTGCTGCCGCGCTTCAAGATGCCCGCCACCGGCGATTGTGCGCCGGCCGGCTCAATGAGCTCCAGGCGCGGACCGCCGCCTGATACAAACTGAATCCGAACCTGCTGGATCGGGTCCTCGAACATGGGGCCTTCAGCACTGTAACCAACGACTGCGAGCTCGGGCAGCTCCGCCGCGATCTTTCGACACGCCATTCCCACGTGATGAAAGCGCAAATCCATGCGCTGCTCCTCCCTTCCCTGCCGGCCTAAGGAGACGGGCGGCGTCGAACGGAATCTGGCCGGTTGCTCCGACAGTTAACTTTCTCGTGCATCGAGGAGCAGCGCCGACCAGACCTGTTTTAGCCGTGGATAGTCTGCGCGCGACATCCGAAACGTAATCACGTCGTCGCCGTTCCACCAAGCTTTCGGCGCAACCTTTTCAATCTGGAAGCCGAGGCGGATATGAAAGTTCTTCGCGGCCTTATTCCTGCTTTGAACGTTGGCCACGACGGCCGAAAGCCCCAGCTGCTCGAACGCGAATTCGAGTAAAAGGTCGAACATCTCTGCCAAAAAGAGGCGCGCGCCAGGATCGACGATCAACCGCGCAACTTCGCCCTGTCCCGCCGCGAAATCCAGGTTCGCAAGCGCGATGCTGCCAGCCGGCTTCTTCGAGCGCTTGAATTCGGCAATGAAATAGTAATCGTCCACTCTCGCCTGATATTTCCGGAAAAACTCTTCCTGCTGAGCCAAGGTCAGCTTCTCGCGGGTCAGGAACTTACCGAGAACGGGATCATTCCGCCAAGCGATGATTTGCGCGGAGTCCTCCAGCCGGACCTCTCGGAGAAGCAGGTTATTTCCTCCGGGAAGCTGCTTGAGATGCTCAGCCTTGGTGGAAAGCGTGCTTGGGCTCACCGGCTTCGGTCTGATATTCGCCACCATCTATTTATTACACCTAATAATGTGTAATTTAAATACATTTAATTGACCAGAACCTTATCATCATTTAATGTGAAGGACAATCAAATGATGCCGCTGTTCTGACGGAGGCTCGCCATTCTCGCTGCAGTACCCGTGCCGGACCGGCCCATCAATGATGCCGAACTCAAGTCCCGGGCGTTGTCGGGCGACGCCACGTTCTGGGGGCATCTTGTCGCCCGCTCGCGGCAAGCGACGAGCTTCTCCGAGCTGTTCTTTCTGTCGACGCTTCGAAAAAAGGCGAAGCTTTATGCACCCGAAAGCGTCCAGCCAAGACTCCGCCTCGCCCTGATAGGCGGCTACAACCTTTATCCGTTGCACGAACTGGTTGAACATCTCCTGGCCATTCGTGGGATCGAGTGCGAACGTTTCCTCGGCGAGTACGATAATTTCGTCTCGGAGATCCTTGACGGCTCGAGCTCACTGTACGCCTTCAGGCCGGATCTCGCCTTCATACTGCCGAACGCGAGCCACTCCCGGTTTTCCGGCTCGCTCCTCGATGCCGTCGAACATCAGCGCGAAGCCGCAGTCCGCGCCGCCGAGCACCTCCTCAACCTCGCGCAGACTTTCACCGCGCGCTCCGGTGCGGCGGCGATCCTCGCCAACCTTGCGCTGCCCGGCGACCTCGATCTCGGCTCGTTTCGTTCACGCACGCTTGGCACCGACTGGAGTTTCCGAAAGGCGGTCAATCTCGAGCTCGGGCTTCGGGCCCCAGCTGAAGTGCAGATCTGCGACGTCGAGTTCCTCTCGGCGCGCCGGGGGATCTCAGCCGCGGCGGATGCGCGCGCGTGGTATGAATCGAAGCAGCTCGGCTCACCTGACTTTCTCGTCGACATTGCGCAAGAGCTAAGCCATCTGATCGCCTCCCGGAAGCAGGGCCCCAAGAAGGTCCTGGCAATCGACCTCGATCACACGCTATGGGGCGGCGTGATCGCGGAAGACGGTATCGAGGGAATCGAGCTTGGCGACTCGTCCCCCCGCGGTGAAGCTTTCAAGGCTTTCCAGAGATACCTGCTTGGACTTTCCCAACGCGGCGTCCTGCTTGCCGTATGCAGCAAGAACGACCATGCACGCGCAATCCAGGTATTCGAGAAGCATCCTGAGATGGTTCTCCGGCTGGAGCACTTCGCGGCCTTCAAAGCCAATTGGGACCCGAAGTCCGACAACCTGCAGAGGATCGCGGAGGAACTCCGCCTTGGCCTGGACAGCTTCGTGTTTGCCGACGACAACCCGGCGGAAATCGAGATCGTGCGCCAGTTTCAGCCCTTGGTTACAGGTGTACTCCTCGGGCCGGACCCCGCCGAATTCATCGTTCGCATCCAGGCCGGACGTCATTTCGAGCCACGGACCGTCACCGAGGAGGATCTCGAACGGACGGCGCAGTACAGGCAAGAACGGCGACGTACGGAGCTCGCAGCGAGCGTAACCGACATGCCTGCCTACCTCGCCTCGCTCGAGATGCGAGGCACGATCAAAGAGTTCGACTCGCTCGACGTTCCCCGCATCGCCCAGCTGATCGCGCGCAGCAACCAGTTCAACCTGACGACGATCCGTCGGTCCGAGACTGAGATCCAGGCACTCCTAGGAAGGCTGGACTACCGGTGCTTCACGATGCGGCTCGAGGATAGGTTCGGTGATTCCGGGCTCATCTCCGTAGTCATTGCAAAGATCGAGGACGGCGTCTTCGTTCTCGATACCTGGCTCATGAGCTGCCGCGTGCTGAAGCGCCAGGTCGAGGACGAGATCATGAACGAGATTTTTCGGCTCGCAGAGGTGGCTGGTTGCACGACAGTACGCGGCATTTATCTTCCGACAACCAAGAACGGTATCGTCGCGGAAATTTACGAGGAGTTTGGTTTCGCGCGTACGGAAGACTCCACAGCCCGAAAAGTGTTCGAGCTGGAGGTGAGGAAGTATCAGTTGCGTTCGACAAAGATAGATGTGGCCCGGAGAGCTTATGATGCAGGCTGAAGTATTAGCGAAGTTGCAGGAGGTATTCGACGGCATCTTCCTCGAGAAGGTCGCGGCCACGCCCGAGCTCTCGGCGGCGGATGTCGACGAATGGGACTCGCTCATGCAGATCTCGCTCGTGATCGCCGTCGAGCAGAAGTTTCGCGTCCGCTTTCGCATTGGCGAGGTCGAGGCGGCGCGGAACCTGGGTGAGCTCGCCGACCTGATCGCGAAGCGGATGGAACCATAAAAGGTGGACCTCGAGGGTAAAACGCGGGAATACGTGGCGTAGCGCCGCTTTTGGTGTCTCGCACCCCAATCTGTCGGCGTACTCCGCACCGCTTCGCAAAGCCGCCCCGGCGACCGCTCGTCTGAGAGCGAGCGGACGCCCGCCAACCAGCTTTTCTTGAGTAGAGGCCGACAGCGACTACATCCTTCAAGAGAAATTGACATCCGTGCTCACGCTGGCTGCTTCCCAAGTGCAATAAAGAATGAGACACATTTAATCTTAATTTGGTTTAAATGCACTGTCTGCCGTTTGGTTTGTAAATCACCAAGTTCGGGAATTCGACTGCGCGGGAGAACAAAATGGCGAGTTTGTTCACCACCCAGACGCCGGCTAACACCAATGCCACCGACGGGACTGGGGCCGATTATGAGCTGGGGATGCGCTTCACAGCTGATGCCTCCGGCGTGATCGAGGCGATCCGGTACTACAAGGCTGCGAACGAGACCGGCACCCATATCGGCCACATCTGGTCGGCCACGGGCCAGCAGCTGGCGACCGTCACGTTCACCAACGAAAGCACATCAGGCTGGCAGCAGCAGGCGCTGGCCACGCCGCTCACCATCGCGGCCGGCACGACCTACGTGGTCTCGGTCAACATCAACAGCTACTACGTCTCCACCACCCAGGGCTTCGCGTCGGGCATCAGCAATGGCGGCCTGAATTCGCCCGTTGGCGCCGGCGTGTTCGACTACAGCGCGGGTGTCTTCCCCACCAACGTCTATCAGAATGCAAACTATTTCCGCGACGTCGTGTACACTGCCGGTTCGAAGAAGCCGAACAATCACCCGGGTACGGTGAGCGTCAGCGGGACCCCGACGCAGAACCAGACTTTGACCGCGACCGTGAGCGATGCCGATGGCGTGCCGGCCTCCGTCACCTATCAATGGCAGCAAAGCACGAACGGCACCACGTGGAGCAACATCACGGGCGCCACGGCGAGCACACTGACCCTCGGGCAAGCCCAGGTCGGCAGCTTCGTACGTGTCACCGCCATCTACACGGACCAGCTGGGCAGCAGCGAGACCCCGGTGAGCGCTGCGACCGCCACCAAAGTGGCCAATGTCAACGACGTCGGTGTCGTCACGATCAACGGCACGGCGACCCAGAACCAGACGCTGACGGCCAGCGTCACGGATCCCGACGGCGTCCCGGCAAACATCACCTATCGCTGGCAGAGCAGCCCCGACGGCACCACCTGGACCAATCTGTCCGCCACGACCGCGAGCCTCACCCTCGACAGCAGCCTGGTCGGCAAGCGGATCCGGGTGAATGCCACCTATACAGATCTGCTCAGCACCAACGAGAACGCAACCAGCGCGGCCACGGCGATCGTTGCAGCCGCCAGTGCCACCACCACCCTGTTCACCACCCAGACGCCGGCCAACACCAATGCCACCGACGGAATTGGGGCGGATTATGAGCTGGGGATGCGCTTCACCGCCGACACGTCCGGCGTGATCCAGGCGATCCGGTACTACAAGGCTGCGAACGAGACCGGTACCCATATCGGCCACATCTGGTCGGCCACGGGCCAGGAGCTGGCGACCGTCACGTTCACCAACGAAAGCACATCAGGCTGGCAGCAGCAGGCGCTGGCCACGCCGCTCACCATCGCGGCCGGCACGACCTACGTGGTCTCGGTCAACATCAACAGCTACTACGTCTCCACCACCCAGGGCTTCGCGTCCGGCATCAGCAACGGCGGCCTGAACGCGCCCGTCGGCGCTGGCGTGTTCGACTACAGCGCGGGTGTCTTCCCCACCAACGTCTATCAGAATGCAAATTACTTCCGCGACGTCGTGTTCGCTGCGAGCTCCTCGACGCCCAACAATCACCCAGGTACGGTGAGCGTCGGCGGGACCCCGACGCAGAACCAGACTTTGACTGCGACCGTGAGCGATGCCGATGGCGTGCCGGCCACCGTCACCTATCAATGGCAGCAAAGCACGAACGGCACCACGTGGAGCAACATCACGGGCGCCACGGCGAGCACACTGACCCTCGGGCAGGCCCAGGTCGGCAGCTTCGTACGTGTCGCCGCCATCTACACGGACCAGCTGGGCAGCAGCGAGACCCCGGTGAGCGCTGCGACCGCCACCAAAGTGGCCAATGTCAACGACGTCGGTGTCGTCACGATCAATGGCACGGCGACCCAGAACCAGACGCTGACGGCCAGCGTCACGGATCCCGACGGCGTCCCGGCAAACATCACCTATCGCTGGCAGAGCAGCCCCGACGGCACCACCTGGACCAATCTGTCCGCCACGACCGCGAGCCTCACCCTCGACAGCAGCCTGGTCGGCAAGCGGATCCGGGTGAATGCCACCTATACAGATCTGCTCAGCACCAACGAGAACGCAACCAGCGCGGCCACGGCGATCGTTGCAGCCGCCAGTGCCACCACCACCCTGTTCACCACCCAGACGCCGGCCAACACCAATGCCACCGACGGAATTGGGGCGGATTATGAGCTGGGGATGCGCTTCACCGCCGACACGTCCGGCGTGATCCAGGCGATCCGGTACTACAAGGCCTCGAACGAGACCGGCACCCATGTCGGCCACATCTGGTCGGCCACGGGCCAGCAGCTGGCGACCGTCACGTTCACCAACGAAAGCACATCGGGCTGGCAGCAGCAGGCGCTGGCCACGCCGCTCACCATCGCGGCCGGCACGACCTACGTGGTCTCGGTCAACATCAACAGCTACTACGTCTCCACCACCCAGGGCTTCGCGTCCGGCATCAGCAACGGCGGCCTGAACGCGCCCGTCGGCGCCGGCGTCTTCGACTACAGCGCGGGCGTCTTCCCCACCAACGTCTATCAGAATGCAAACTATTTCCGCGACGTCGTGTTCGCCCCGTCCAACGTCATCGCTCTGCTCAACACTTCCACGATCTACGTCAGTGAAGCGGCCGGCACCGTCACTGTCACCGTCACCCGCTCCGGCGACCTCCAGTCTCAAAACACCGTTGAGTACACGACGAACGAAGTCGGTGCAGGCGGAAGTGCGACGGCTGGATCGGACTTTATCCAGCCCACCTTCAATGGTCGGGCGAACACCGGCCAGATCGTGTTCCAACCGGGAGAGAGCACCAAGAGCTTCACCATCCCCATCGTCAACGATCAACTGACCGAGGGCAACGAAACGTTCGCTGTCGGACTTCAAAATCCCGGCTCCGGATCCCTCGGAGCTCCACGCACTGTGCTCGTGACCATCATCGACGACGACTCACCCGCTACAATCGCAATGGCTGACGTTGTGCTGAGTGTTGCAGAGACTAGTCCGACCGCGACGATCACGCTGCTGCGCAGCGGGCCCGTCAATCAAGCAGCAACGGTCGGCTTCACGACGAGCAGCGGCAGCGCACTCGCGGGATCCGATTACACGACCACATCAGGCACGGTGACCTTTGCCGCCGGACAGGCGAGCCAGACCATCTCTGTGCCGATCGTCAATGATACGACTCCGGAGAACGACGAAACCTTCACCGTCACCTTGAGCAACCCGACGGGCGCCACTCTCGGATCCCAGGCGACGACGACAGTGAAGATCCTGGATAATGACAACCCCGCTCTCGGCAACCTGGTGGGCGAGACAGCGGTGACGGGTCTGAACCAGCCTGCGGCGATGGACTGGACGCCCGACGGCCGCTACATGCTGATCGCGCAGAAGGACGGGGTGGTGCGCGTGGTGGACAACGGCACATTGCGATCGACTCCGCTCATCAACCTCGCGAGTGAGGTGAACGATTTCGGCGATCGCGGGCTGCTGGGAATCGCGGTGAATCCGAATTTCGCAAGTAACCACTACGTCTACCTGCTCTACACCTATGATCCGCCCGAGACGGCGACCCAGAGCGGTCTCGCGGCGGCCGATGGGGGCGGCAACCGACCCAGTCGTCTGGTGAGAGTCACCGTCGACCCCACCACAATGATTGCCGATCCAGCCAGTAAAGTGGTGCTGGTCGGCAAGAACAGCGTATGGGCCTATACCAGCCGTCCCGACGCAAACAGCGGAGGTGATCCCAGCATCGCTCCTTCCGGGATCGTCAACGGCACCACAATCACGGCTCCCGTGAGCCAGATCGAGACAGGAGCGCAGGACAACGATCCCGACAGGTCCGGCATCCAGAACCAGAACATCCGTGATTATCTTGCGACCGACAGCGACTCGCATTCGATCGGTGCCGTTCATTTCGGGCCCGACGGTTACCTCTACCTCACGGTCGGGGATGGCACGTCGTACAACTTCGTCGATCCCCGCGCAGTGCGGGTCCAGGACATCCACAATCTCTCGGGCAAGCTCTTGCGGATCGATCCCGTCACGGGTGAGGGAGCGCCGGGCAATCCGTATTATCAGGCCAGCGATCCAAACAGCAATCAATCGAAAGTGTTCTACTACGGTGTCCGCAACGCCTACCGCTTCAGCTTCGATCCCGTCACGAATCTGCCTGTGCTTGGAGACGTCGGCTGGAACAATTGGGAAGAGATCGATACCGGTCCCGCCGGCTCCAATTTCGGATGGCCCTACTTTGAAGGTCCGGACAGAACAGCCAGCTATCAGAATCTCGCTCAGGCGATCACCTTCTACAACAATGGCAACCGCAACAATTTGTCCGATCCGCCTGCCGTGTTCCCGATCCTGCCTCTCAGCCACGGGGCACCAGACAATGCCCATGTGATCACCGCGGGAGACTTCTACAATCAGAACACGATGTTCTTCGATGACGTCTACAATGGAACGATCTTCGCCGCGACATTGAATGCGAGCCGCCAGGTCGCAACCGTCCAGTTGGTGGACACCGTGCCGGGCATTGTAGATCTGCAGAAGGGGCCCGACGGCTGGCTCTACGGCGCCGACATATACGACGGCACGATCCGACGTTGGGTGGACCCCTCGGCCGCCCCCAACGCGCTGGGCCTCGCGGCGTCATGATGGCGGGCGCGCCTGGAGAAGGTGCAGCTTGAAAGACTTGTGTAGGTCAACGGGGCACGACAGAGCCGTTGCCAACACCGCACTTGCACGCTTGGCTCAGGCGTCCCGCCGGCGCAGCCCAGCGTGATTCGGGCGGTATGGCAGGAGGCATGCTCAAGCTCCCAGGCGGCCAATCGTCGCCCACATCCGGCTATCGCTCGGCATCTGCATGCGGACCCAGCCGTATGGCACTTGCGACCAGGACTTGATCTCGGGCGTCAGATTATCGAGGACCAGATCGCCGCTCCTGGCGCGCACCACCAGCACAAGGTGATGATCTCCAGAATTGGTGACCACCTCGCTCAATAACAGGACCCGCGCCGGCCAGCCGCGTTGCAGCAGTTCGTGACGCTTGCTTACTGCATAGTCGTTGCAATCACCGCGATCGGGGTTGACGATCCACTCCTCACCCGCAAGGCCGAGTTGATTGGGCTGCGGAACAATGGCGCGGTTCACGGCGCGATTGACTGCTTTCAGCTCTGCCCATCGTTCCCTCGTCAACCGGACCGGCCCGCCGCGGAAGAAGCGGCGCGGGCGACATTCGGCGTGATAGCGCAGGCAAAACACCGTGTAAGTGAGGGGCGGAAGAGCGGGGCGCCCCAGCTCGATATGCGCAAGGTCCGCTTGGGAGGCCCTTGGCATGACCAGCAATGCCGCACGCGCCCACTGAACGCCACCGATCACAATTGCTATGGCTGCCGCGATGACCGGGCCCGAGGTTCGCTGCATCTGCGGATCCCCCTCCGTACGCCAAACCGTGTCGGGTCCACCCCGGCGCGCGCCGAGTCACACAAAACGATTTAATGCATCGTTTATAATTCAAATATATTTAAATGACAATAAATATTAAATAAGCCACCGACCGCGAGTACACAGCAGTGACACTGGGGGAAGACGAGCAGAATGAATGAAGGGGATGGAGCGAGACGGCCTCAATCGACGCCCAGTTGTTCTCGGCGAGAGTCGTTGACGTGCGGCGCGCCCCAAGTCGCGCTCTGTGCACCGGTGGACAATTATTTGCCACCAAATATTTTTAATCATTGCTTTAAATCATTATGCGCGCCAAACGGGCCTTCTCGAACAGGACCTCATTCGCATGCCGGTCGAGCTACTCGTCATTCTGGGAGCTGAAGCTTCCATACTCGGCTTCGTCGTCGCCATGACCCTGCATGCCAAGCGAATGGACGTTCTGAGCGGACGATCGTTCGAGCGCCCCATCGTCCCGCATGGAGGGAACGGGCAACCACCGCGCTCGCCCGATCGAAAGGTACGCAATTTAGTGGGGTTGACCGCGAGGTGGGCGATCTCGTCACGTTCGTTCCACCGGATTTGTCACGGCGCGCCGATCGCCCAAATGCTACGGCGGATCCTTCAAATCGGAGTGCAGACGCGGGTCCGGTTTGGGACGCGCGCGCGTCGGGCCGACACGCCCGCCCCTCGTGCTTGCGACCGTCCGGCCTTGCTTTCAGGAACTGGTCGCAACACCGACGCCCAGGGAAAGGGCGCCGGTCCCGAAAACATGCAGTCGAGCGCTGCTGCCATCTTGCACGAGCTCAGCGCTCCTTGAACGCCCGCCCCGCCTGGTCCTGCAGCGGCTTGAGCAAGTATGAAAGCGCGGTCCGCCCTGCCGTCTTGATGAAGACCTCGACGGGCATGCCGGGCAGCAACTTGGCCGAGCCGAGCTTCGCCAGCTCTTCCGGCTTCAGCAGGACGCGGCCTGTGTAGTAGCTGGTGCCGGCACGCTGATCCTGCGTGATGTCTGCCGAGACCATGCTGACCTCGCCATCGATTTCGGGCGTGGTTTTCTGGTTGAATGCTGCAAAGCGCATTGTCGCGGTCTGCCCCACATAGACCTGGTCGATATCCTTCGGCGCGATCTTGACCTCGACCGCAAGCGAGTCCGCATCAGGGACGATCAGCATGATTTGCTCGCCGGGAGAGATCACCCCCCCAACCGTATGCACGCTGAGCTCGTGGACGCGACCGGATTGTGGCGCTCTGATATCGACGCGATTCAACTGATCCACCGCCGCAGTCTTGCGCTCGCCCAGCTCGGAGAGTTTCGAGCGCGTTTCAATCAAGTCCTTGCCGACCTCCGTCCGGAGGTCCTGGTCGATTTGAATGATCTGGAGTCCAATTTCGGAGATCTTGCCCTTCGACTGCGCGATCATCCCTGCAAGCTGGCTGCGCTCGCCCTCGATGCGGGCGGAGTCGCGCTCGAGGGAATTGAGCCGCGTGATCGGCACCAGATTCTTTTGCCAGAGGCTGCGTACGCCCTCCAGCTCCTGGCGGATGAATTCCACTTCCTTCTGCTTGGCCTCGGACTGCCCCGTATAGCCCTTAATCTCGTTTTCCAGCTGCGCGCTCTTCTCCTGCAACTGCGCTTTCTGGCCGCTCCTTGCCTGGCGGCGGAGGTCGAACAGCTTCCGCTCCGCAGTGATCGCACGGCTCGCCTCGGAGTTGCTCTCCTTGGCCCGGTCGAGCAGCACCTTGGGAAACACGACCTGCTCAGCACCATCGCGCTCGGTTTCGAGACGAGCCTGCCGCGCCAGCAGCTCATCGATGCTGTTGGTGACAATCGTCGCATTCGCGAGCGTCTGCGTCTGGTCGAGGCGGATCAAAACGTCGCCTGCATTCACCCTATCGCCCTGGCGCACACGCAGTTCTCCCACAATTCCGCCAGTGGCGTGCTGGACCTTCTTGACGCTCGAATCCACCACGACCACGCCCTGAGCGATGACCGCGCCAGACAACTGGGTCGTCGTCGCCCAGCCGCCGACCCCAAAGGTCACCAGAGCGAGCATGATCATTCCGACGATCATGTAACGTTGGATCGACTGCAACGCCGGCGCTACCTGACCGTTCATCGGCCGCCTCCTTGAGCTTCCGCGACGACCTTGAGCGGTACCGGATTCCGCAACACTCTCTTGAGAACCTCCTCTCGCTTGCCGAAGGACTGAACTCTGCCTTCGCCGAGGCACAAGACATGGTCCACACCTTCCAGCGCCTTCGGCCGATGCGCGACAACGGCCACGATCCCTCCGCGGCGCCGCACGTTCAGGATCGCCTCGGTCAGGGCCTCCTCGCCCTCCGCATCGAGATTGGAAGAGGGCTCATCAAGCACGACCAGGAAGGGTTTGCCGTAAAATGCGCGCGCAAGCCCGATACGCTGCCGCTGCCCCGCCGACAGCGCCAGCCCTCCCTCGCCGATCTTCGTGCTGTACCCGTCCGGCAGGGAGAGGACGAGCTCGTGTGCGCCCGCGGCATGAGAGGCTTCCAGAACAGCGGCGGCGGTTGCGTTCGGGTCGAAGCGCGCAATGTTCATCGCAATGCTGCCGTCGAACAATTCTACGTCCTGGGGCAGATAACCGATGTGCTTGCCGAGGGCGTCCGAAGACCAGTGCTCGAGGGCGGCGTTGTCGAGCCGGATCCTGCCGCGAATGCACGGCCACACCCCAACCAGCGCACGCGCCAGCGTCGACTTGCCGGATCCGCTCGGACCGATGATTCCGACTGCCTGCCCACTCCGCAGCTGGAATGACACTTCGCTGAGAGTGGGTCTCTCGGAGTTCGGAGCACCGATATAGAGGTTCTCGGCGGTAAGGGTTGCAACAGGCGCAGGCAATGCCAACCGCTCCTCCTCGTGAGGCAGAAGCTTCAGCAAGTGATCGAGCCGTTGCCCCGATTGTCGCGCGGCGACGAATCCCTTCCAGTTCGCAATGGCCATTTCGACAGGCGCAAGGGCCCGCGCGGTGAGGATCGATCCGGCAATGATGATGCCGGCCGTCGATTCCTGGTTGATGACGAGGACGGCGCCAACGGCAAGAACCAGCGATTGCAAGATCGCCCGGAAAATCTTCGAGGCACCACCGAGTCCGTTTGCGACATCGCTGGCCCGTTCATGGGCTGCGAGGTACTTCGCGTTGACATCCCGCCAACGCAAGGCCGCTTGTTGCCGCATGCCCATGGCCTGCAGAACTTCGGCATTGCGCCGTCCCTCGAGCGCGAGGGCAGTTCGCGAAACGGCGAGACGCGAGCTCGCCTTCGCTGGGCCTCGGGTACGCGTTTCCGTGAGCATCGTAATGCCGACCAGCACCAGCGCGCCAACCAGCGCGGTGACGCCAATCCAGAAGTGAAAGAAGAAGCAGACGCCGAGATAGATCGGCATCCAGGGCAGATCGAAGAGCGCCGTCGGCCCTCCGCTCGACAGGAAGCTGCGGACCTGATCGAGGTCCCGCACCGGCTGCAGGCCGTCGCCATCCGCTCTGGTCTTCAAAGGCAAGCGAACAAGCGCATCGAAGATGCGAATGCCGAGACTTTCATCGAAATACCGACCGACCCGGGAGCTAATCCTGCTCCGCACGAGATCGAGCCCGCCTTGAAACAGGTAAAGCACCGTCGCCAGAGCCATCAAGGCGACCAGAGTCGGTATGCTGCGTCCGGGCAGCACCCGATCATAGACTTGCAGCATGAAGAACGAGCCGGTGAGCATGAGTAGATTGCTCATGCCGCTGAAGGCCGCGAGTGCCCAGAAAATCCGGCGGCAAGACCGCAGGAAAGCGGACAACTCTGACTGCGACTCGTCATAGTGATCCTCTGGCCGGGGTCGACCAGCGAATATCCGTTGCCGCACCGCTTCGAGCAGGTCCTTTGCCCAGCCGATCAGCTGTGGCGTCTGCAGTTGAGCGTTTTCTGCCCGCTGCCGTCCGGCTGTCCAGAGTGCTGATATGTGAAGAAGTGGAATTCGATAGAGATTCGCGGGCGGGGGGAATACCCCCCGCCGTCCAAAGTCAATCATGGCTGCTGCCCTTGAACTACGCCATTGTTGGAAGATCCCCCAAGAGATCACCAAGGCAGTTGTTGAAGACTACTCTGTGTGGATGCCGTCCCTTACGCGAAGTGGAAGTCGTTGCTGGTCAACGCGCCGACCTTGGTGTTCTTCAGCGTAAGCGTATCGCTCCCCGTCGCGATCACGACATCGGTACCTGACTGGGTCGCGTGGGAGAGAACGCTGGCAAAACTGTCGAACACACTCTTGCTGAACTCGATCGTGTCGTGAGCAGGTCCGCGGGCAACGAAGCCCTTGATCACGTCGTTGCCGAAGTTCGCGCCAAACACGAAAGTGTCGGCCTGGCTGCTGCCAACGAAGGTGTCATCGCCGGACGTGCTCGTCAGAGTCGTGTTGCCCGGCGAAGCAATGAACGTACTGCCCGCAATGGGAGCGGTGCTATTGGTTGCAGTGGACGACGTAGCTACGCTGGAAGTACCGATCTGCCCGTCACTGTTCAGATCCTGATGGAAGCTGGTCTCCAGCGTCTTGAGGCCAGAGTCCGTACCCGAGACCGAGCCCCCCTCCGTGGAGCCGGTCAGGGAGCTGACATGGGAGACGTAGTTGCCGTTATTGTCGGTGTTCCACGCCGTGTACTGACCAGTGCTCGTCTCCTTCCAGGCAACTTGATAGCCCGTCGCCGTCTTCTCCGCACCAATGGGAGTCCAGGTGCCATCCGACCCGTTCACAAACTCCACACCGTTGTCCTTCAGCGTGGGGCCCGATCCGGTGCTGCCGTTGAGATAGTATTTGCCGCCACTCTCAACGAGACTTGTCACACCAGCCGATTCGATGACCTTGCCAGTCGTCGGCGTTGGCGATGTCGGGGTGGTTGCAGTAGAAGTACCGATCTGCCCATCACCGTTAAGATCCTGATGGAAGCTCGTCTCGAGCGACTTAAGGCCGGAGTCCGTACCCGACACCGAACCACCCGACGTGGAGCCGGTCAGGCTGTCGACATGGGACACGTAGTTGCCATTGTTGTCAGTATTCCACGCCGTGTACTGACCGGTGCTCGCCTCCTTCCAGACAACCTCATAGCCCGTCGCGGTCTTCTCAGCACCAATCGGTGCCCAGGTGCCATCCGACCCGTTCACAAACTCCACACCGTTATCCTTCAGCGTGGGGCCCGATCCGGTGCTGCCCTTGAGGTAATATTTGCCGCCGCTCTCAACGAGAGTTGTGGCGCCAGCTGACTCCACGACCGTGCCGGCAGTCGGCGACGAGGGTGACGTCGGCGAGGTCGGTGTGGCTGGCGCGGAGGTGCCGGTGATGCTGGCCGTGAAGGCGGTGGACGCCGCGCCGGTATTGCCTGCTGCGTCCGTTGCCGTCGCGGTAAGGCTATGCGAACCGGCCGCAAGGGCGCTGCTTGTATAGCTCCACCCGCCAGTGCTGCTTGCCGTCGCGGTCCCGATCTGGGTCGTGCCGTCGAACACCTTCACGACGCTGCTCGCTTCGGCACTGCCCGACATCACCACCTGATTGGCGGTGTTCACCGTATGGCCGGCAATGGTCGGTGCAGTCGGAGCCTTGGTATCGACGGTGATTGCCAACGCAGACGACGCCACGCTGGTCTGACCCGACGAACTGGTTGCCGTTGCGGTCAGCGTATGCTTGGCGTCGGTCAGGACCTTTGTGATGTAGTCCCAGGCGCCGCTCGAGTCCGCAGTGGTCGAACCGATCTGGGTCGCACCGTCGTAGAACTTGACGGTGCTGCCGGCAGCAGCGGATCCCTTGAGCTCGATCGTATTGTCGTTGGTGATCTTGTCGCCGGCGGTGCCGCTGTCGGTCGAGAACGACGCGATGATGGGAGCATCCGGCACAGTTGGCGCCGTCGAGCCCGAGCCGCTGTTCGCCGATGTGTTGAGGGTCGCGATAAGGCTCCCGCTGTCATCCACATTGCCGGTGTAAACTGGGGTGTTGCCGGTGAATGCGGTCGGGCCCCAATAACCTCCGCCCATGTGGTTGTTCGTGATCGAGACTCCCGTGACCGAACCGCCGTTGAACTGGGCCGAGCTGTAGATGTTGTAGCCACCACCATACAATAGATTGTTGTCGACAACGACGTTCGAGACAGGTCCGAAGTAATTGTCGATCATGATCGCTGCCGTTTGAGTGTGGTCGTTAATGACCGTGTTATGGCGGATCGTGATGTCGTAGTTTTTCCCGTCAATCGAGATACCGTCGTAGTGAGGCGATCCCGATGCGATCATGTCGTGGATGTAATTGTCCTGAATGAGGGTATTCCCTCCATCCACGCCGATCCCATTCTCAACGTTGTAGATGTTGTTGGCGATGAACGTTCCCTGACCCATGATTCCATAGTCGCCGTCGTTGCCCGAGCCGACGCCATTGATCTCATTGTGCTGGATCACCGCACCCGTTACCCCCGTCGCAACCCTCACGGCGTAGAACGCATCCGTCGTGACCTTGCAGTTCTCCAAGGTGACATTCGGAGCGTTGATGTAGACCGATCCATGGATGTCGAGGCCGCTGATCACGGCTCCCGCGGTATTGATGACGAGGTCCCCGTAGTAAGGAGTGAGGGTCACGCCCGCCGACACTCCAGTGTTCGTAGCATCAGGCCACGCAGTCGTCGTTGCCAAGATATTTTTCTCCTTCGCAGTTAAATCGAACGTGCAGCGCACGCAGGTGCGCCATCCCCAAAGGCGCGCCACGGCCGGTGTCATGCTCCATCGGCGGGGGCTTTTTTGGGACAAGATGGGGGCGCCACTTGGGTCATTTTTTGGGTGCAACGCGCGACCAAATTCAACGCGATTAAAAAAACCCGAAGTAACACCGCCATATAAGCCGCGACAGACTGCGAGTGTTCGCGCGTTGCCGCAAGAGCACACTGCCGACTTATTCACCTTTATCTTCGCAGACGGCAACGAGCGCGCAGCTTCTCATCGCCTCCTGGCATTTTCGCAATTTAATTGCGGATATATATTTTTAACAACTTCACCAAAGGCTCGCTTCAAAAAGACCGCCAGACCACGATTGGGTGGGAATCGATTCTCTCCGTTCGACGGATCTCGCGCGAACTCGTCAGCAGAGTTCTGCCGGGGACAGCGGAACACAGGCGCTCTTCTGAGGTGTGGCAGTCGAAGGCTGTCGAGGAGCTATTTGGAGGGAGATCAATTTCGGTTGCGTATCCGTAGCCCTTGAAGCGCGCGAGTCCTCATGCCCGGAAATCGATCGCCGCTGAGGCGAGGCTCGCCGCGTAGTCGCGACACGGCAACAAATGAGAATACAGCCATTCCCTCCCGGTGAAGACGCCGGTTTTCCACTGCCCTGGACGACCTCACATGCGAGCGATCTGGTCTGGACGGCGGAATGGCAATGGGCCACAATATTCTCGTGCATCGAAGTGGAGCCTTGCTAGGCCGAAGATTGTCCCATTTCTACAGATCGGAAGTGATGATCCATGCACTATTTCCGCGAGTCCGTTTACCGAGTACTCGATCTGATTTTGACGCCCGTCGTTCTACTTTTTGCTCCACTTGCAGTCCTCCTTGGTCGCCTCCGTGATCGAGCTCCCTTGTCGAGGTCAATCTGTGACAGATTTCAGTTCGCCATCGTGCGGCATCACTACTATGAGCCGATCGTTCTCGCGAAAGACCTGAAGCGCGACCTAGATCTTCCGCGAGAAATCGCCGGACTGGATCTAAACGAAGCAGCACAGCTTGAGCTGGTCGAGCAATTTAGGTACCGCGACGAACTGCTCAAAATTCCAACCGTTCAAAAGAAACCCGACGAATTCGGATACCACAACGGCTCGTTCGAGCCTGGAGACGCCGAATTTCTCTACAACATGATACGTCACTTCAAACCCAAACGGATCGTCGAGGTCGGGAGTGGCAATTCGACCCTCATGGCCCGCCTCGCGATAGAGGCGAACGGGAGGGACAGCCCGGGCTATCGATGCGAGCAGATCTGTATTGAACCGTTTGAGCAACCTTGGCTCGAATCAGCGGGTGTCACGGTCCTGAGAAGAAAGGTCGAGTGCTGCCCAGACAGCCTTTTTGAGGCGCTGGGAGAGAACGACATTCTCTTCATCGACTCCTCACACATCATTCGCCCGCAGGGCGACGTCCTGCACGAATACCTGCACGTACTCGGCCTCCTCCGTCCCAACGTGATCGTGCATGTCCACGACGTCTTCACGCCGCACGATTACCCTGCTCAATGGCTCCTTCGCGATCGCTGGCTATGGAATGAGCAATATCTCCTGGAGGCCTTCCTGAGTTTCAACGCACATTTCGAGATCATTGGCGCAGTTAACTGGCTTGCACGCAATCACAAGGCTAGGCTGAACAACGCATGTCCGGTTCTGATGCGCGAACCGTGGCGGGAGCCAGGATCATTCTGGTTCCGGCGTGTGGATAAATAGGCGACCTGAGGCCGCAGATGATCTACCGAGGACCAATGGTGCGCCCGGTCGCGCTATCTACGTTTTCCCGCCACACCGGGAGGTTTTTCACAATCGAACTATAGCCCCACCTCCCTCTGCCCATGCGATTCTTGGTGAACGAAACCCCCTCGACCGATCCGCCATTGAACTGCGCCGAGCTGTAAACCGTGTATCCACCGCCCATCAGCAGGTTGCCGTCGACTTCGATGTTGGAGATCGGTCCGAAATAATTGTCGATCATGACCGCGGATGTCTGCGTGTGCCTGTTGATGACCGTGTTGTGCCTGACAACGATGTTGGCGTTGCCGCCATCGATCGAAATGCCGTCATAGTGCGGAGAGCCGGACGCAAGGAGATCATGAATGTAGTTGTCCTGAATGAGCGTATCAGACCCAGACACACCGATTCCGTTCTCCACATTGTAGATGTTGTTTGCGATGAACGTACCCTGACCTACTATGCCATAGGAGCCATCATTGCCGGAGCCACCGCCGTTGATCTCACAGTTCTTGATCACTGTGCCAGTGACACCGGGCTCGATTCTCACGATGTAGAAGGAGGCGGAAGTCACCTTGGAATCGATCAGCGTTACGTTCGGTGCCTTGATATAGACGCGGCCTTCAATATCGAGGCCCGAAATCGTGACGCCGGCCTGGTCCGCTACAACGTCGCCGGAACGCGTTAGCTTGACATGCGGACGCACCCCCGTATTCGTAGGGTTGGGCCATTCGGCCGTGGGTATCGGGTCGCGCTCCGCCGCGCGCGCAACAATGTCGTCTTCCCCGGCGCTCACGACTAAAAGCAACAAGAGCGATTGAATGAAGATCGACCGTCGCATCCGCAGGTGCCCTTGCGTCCGTTATTGTGCCATCCGCTCCTTCGGCCGGCCCATCTCGCCTCTCAATCCAGCGACGAGCCCTTCGATCGCTGCACGGCTGTTGCTTGGGGCTCCCTGCAGTAAGAACCTGAGTGCATAAAGGACGGAGACCGCAACTCTAAGAGGCAGCGACCATGGGAAATGTCGGCGTACAAAGCGAACGCAGTTGCGGTGCTGGAGGTAAACGGAGAGCACTGGTATGGCCGATGAACCTTTGGCGGATCCCGTCGTGGTGCCGCGCTTGTGAACGACGATCGAGTCGGCGGCATAACCGAGTCCCAAATGTCTTGCGCGCAGTCCCCAATCCATATCCTCGTAAAACAGGAAATAGCTCTCATCCATGAGACCAATCCGTTCGATGCACCAGCGGGTCACATACATCGATGCCCCCGAAGGGCTATCCATCGCGTCTTCGACGGCCGCGGTGTTGCAGGATGCATTGAGAAGGTCTCCCAGGCCGATGGCAACGTCTCTCGCGGCCAGCTTCTGCCAGGAGAGCCCACCGCGGAATCTCACGTGATCCGCATCGAGGCTGTCGAGAATAGTGCTGCCCACCATTGCCTTTCGACCGGACTCCGCCCGTTTGTGTAGCGCGGCCAGGGCGGACTCGGTCGGCTGGGTATCTGGATTCAAGATCCAGATCGCCCGCCAAGTGGGAATTGCAGAGAGTGGGCGCAACCACGCATTTATCCCACCGGCATAGCCAAGATTGTCGGAGGCGCACGCAACCCAGACATTTGACGATCTCGCTCGCAGAACCAGGCGCTCCACGCCGGTAAATCGGCTGATGTTATCACCTATTCCGGTTCCGCGAGCCTCGCCCCGCAGGCAAGGGCCTCCCTCGCCGACCAGAGCTGAGACCAAGTGGTAATAGGCATCCTCGCCACCATTCTCGCAAATGAAGACGTCGAAGGCCGGCGAAGTGGTCGCACGGGACAATGCCAGTAGACATTCGACGATGTCATGCGGGTTGCGATAGCCAACGATAAGCACCGCGACCTCGGAAACGAGACTTTCCGCCAACCCATACGAGGCATCCATCTCGGTTGTTTTCAATCCGATCGCCATGGGAACTTCCACGTTGACATTTAAATTATTATATATATTCGATATCTTTAAATGCCACTTATTGCAATTGGATTTATTTTGTTTAATCTGACGCAGTGATTGCCGCGCAATGGGGCCGAGGTCCTATCCTGATGAATCTGAAGCCTTTTGCCCGTTTTGCATATGCAAACATCCCCGGCGTGGCGGCGGCGCGATTTGCCTTCAAGGACGCGGCGGCCTCATACCTCCCGAAACCCGAGTATAGGGGTGTCACGTGGACCGCCAGAGCAGATGGTCTGATTATCGATATCGGGGCGAACCGCGGACAAAGCATTCAGGCCTTCAAGAGGTTTAGACCACAATCGAGCATCGTCGCTTTCGAGCCGGAACCCCTCTCGGCCAAGCGGCTCAAGACTCGATTCTCCGAAGATCGGTCCATCTCGGTATTGCCTTACGCGCTGGGGGCCAGGCCGGGCACCATTACATTCTTCGTTCCATCATACGGTTGGTGGGCGTGCGATGGTATGGCGGCCACCTCCCGCGAGGCCGCGACCGAATGGCTGAGCGATTCCGGCCGCATGTACCGCTTCGATCAGTCCAAGTTGACCGTGGGCGAACACAGAATCGAATGTCGCACCCTCGATTCCTTTGCGATGGCACCCTCCCTGATCAAGGTGCACGCTCAGGGGGCCGAACTGGACATCCTGCGAGGATCAGTACACACGCTAGGCCGATACAAACCAGCACTGATGTGCGCATTTGCATCGGACGAGATTTCTCACTTCGTTTCCGACATCGGCTATCGGCCTTACGTCTTTCAGGATCGACGCTTCGTGAAGGGGCTGGCGCCGCGTTCAGTCACCTTCACGTGGTATTTGACTGACGATCACAGACGCCGCGCTCAGATCGAAACCGCATCGCCGGGCAAGGCGACCCTCTCATGAGCGTCACGGTTACAGGCGGCGAGTTCGGGCTGACGAGAACAGCCTCTCCGAGAGTTCCCGAGCGATGCAGTACGCTGCCGGCTTGGCTGCTGCTGATCGGACTCGTTCTGCCGGCGGCGCAAGTCCAGCTATACCTCGCCGATGCGAAATTGACGATTGGGCGGATCGGAATCCTGCTCCTCATAGTACCTGCGGTGGCAAGGCTAGTCAGGGCCGGTCGTCACATGCTCGCCTCGGACTATCTTGCATTCGGCGTGGCAACATGGATGTTCGCGGCAGCCTACTACACGAGCGGCCCGAGTGCGCTCTCGTCGACGGGCGCCGAGAGCCTCGAGTTTCTTGGGGGCTACCTTGTGGCGCGCGGCTTCTTCTTTGGCCCGGCGGCGATCTATAGCTTCATCCAACCATTCAGGATCGTGACTGCTTACGTCGTCCTGCTGGCGCTCTTCGATAACCTTTCGGGCCGGCTCATTGTTCAAGAAGCGTTTTCTGCCGCTTTCGGCGGCCAAGCGCCACTCTCGCCCGACTTCAGGCTGTACTGGGTAAGAGCTGCCTCGACGTTTGACCACCCAATTCTGCTGGGCACCTACTGCACCGTTGCTTGCGGCATCTTTCTGTTTTCGGAGCAACGCCCGTTGTCAAAACTGCTCTGGGCGGGACTTTGTGTTTTCGGCTGCCTCTTGTCGTTGTCCTCCGCGCCCCTTTTGTCGTGTCTCATTGTCCTGATGCTCTACCTCTATAATGCGGCACTGAAGGAATATTCCGGGCGTTGGTCCGCGCTCCAGATGTGTCTCGCTACCATCGTTGTCGTGATAATGGCCGTCGCCAATCACCCGCTTGGCTGGATCATCTCGCACCTGACCTTCGATCCAGTGTCGGGGTACTTTCGAATGTTGATCTGGGACGCGGCCACCCAAAAGATCATGGAGTCTCCTCTCACCGGATACGCGTTCGACCGACTCAATCACGACATTCTCGATACCACCATCGATTCTGTGTGGCTGGTATTCGCGCTCCGGTTCGGACTTCCGATGATTTTCCTTCTTGCCCTGACAAATATGGCGAGCGTCCTGCCGGTAAAACGCCGCTTCAACGGCGTCATGGAGGATCCCAGCGCGCCAACTCTGCGCATCGCCTTCACCATCGCGGTGGTGATGCTCATGTTCACCGGGCTAACGGTTCATTACTGGAACTACCTCTGGATATTCTGGGGAGTTTGCATCGGCATCAGGGCGTCGCTGCGCGAGTTCTCGATGTACCAGGCTTGAACCCGGCAAACGCGCCAGAATGTTCTCGCGGCAGCACCGTGAGCCGTTTGCGATCGGCGCGTTGAATGCCGATCTTGACGCATCCCAGAAGCTCGGAGCCGATCACGGCGTCCTTAACCGCTCGATAGCCGGCCGCAGCAACTGCCATCCCCGCGATCCCAATCGCCGTTTGCAGGCGAGAAGCCACCAACGACGCGATCGCGTAACCTCCGGGTCCAGCTTCGACGCAAGCGCCGAGAGCCGTTCCGATAACCCAACGTCTCCCTCATTGAAGGCACGGCTCGCACAACTGATCGCGTCGAGCGCTAAATGGCGCATCAGCCAGAACCTGAGCTCATCGGCGTCGGGAAGCACGGCGGCACAGCGATCCAGAAACCGCTCAAACGCCAATTTGCGTTGATGGAAGTCTTGCTCGGCGGAATATCCGCCCGACATGTTAGTTGAATGTCGCCGATACACAGCCTGGATGGCATCGATATACCCGACGGGACCATGCGCTGCGAACCGGAGCCACATCTCCATATCACCGCTGTGCGTCAAATCGGGTAAGTATCCCCCCACTTTCTTCTGCAGGCTCGTTCGCACCACCACGCTCGGCGCCAACACTATATTCCTGGCGCCGCTAATTCTGATGAAATCGTGGCCAGACAGTATCCTTGTTCCGGGCCCAAGTTCCGCCGGCGGTGCCAGCATCTCCTCCCGCCCCTCTTGGAGTGCGACCGCCCCGCCAAACGTGAGGCCGACCGACGGATTGTCATCCATCAGCCTCACTGACCGCTCAATCGCGCCGGGCATTAAGTAATCGTCCGCGGAGAGCAAAATCATATAGTCGGCAGCGGCCCAGTCGATCCCCTCATTGAAGGTAGCAATATGGCCGCGATTAGTGGCATGCCTGCGAAACTCGACCCGAGGATCTGAACAGGCCAGTTCTTGCGCTATTTGAGCTGTACTATCCGTGGACGCATCATCAATGATCAGCAAGCGCAACTCGGGTCCGCACTGCTTCAATATGCTTTCAGCGCACTCCCTGAGAAAATGCCCATACTGATAACAAGGAATGATCGCATCGACGGAACTCATGAAGGTCTCCGGGGAAGCGGCTTGGTTGGTCTCAGAGCCCTGCAAGAGAAACTCGGTTGCGCACGATGTTAGGTCGGCTGTTCATCAGGTGACGAACCGACATACGATCGCGCACACCCAAAGTGGCAGCCAAAATAAAAACACCCTCATTTAATTGGATATTTGTATTTAGGCAATATATTATTCTTTTTAATTGACGTACTGCCATTCCCCGACGGCACAAGACAACGGCATTCGAACCCATGGGCCTCAGTCAAAACGACATCTCTTTGCGCGGACGCGTGACACTTTGGGCCCAACGAAACTCCTGGCGGGTGCCGCGAGGCGTGAGACGTATCGCAAAAAAGCTTTTGATCAGCACCCAGCTGGCTTCCGCAAGTGACGGTATTGTTGACGACTGGTCCAGACCCCTCGTGCCACACGATACGAGCGTCGCACCGAATCCACCGGTTGCGCCCGCCTCGATTCCGACCGGCGGCGTGTGGAAGCGGGACGACTTGCTTGTACCGCCAGGGAGTGTGCACTGCCTGATCGTCACTCCCGTGCTCGACGCCGGCGGGCTTGATGAATTTGTCGCTTTTCTTGCAAGACGCCTCCCTCACTTCGGATTTCGCGTGACGGTTATGTGCGCACATCAATCGGCGGCGCCTGCCGGAGAACTGTTCACAACTTTGCAGAGAGAGGGAACCGAAGCGGTTGCCGCCTCGCCAAACGACGCCTGTCTATGGTTCGAGACGAACCGCCCTGACGTCATCAGCGCGCACGATCCGCCCGGTTGGCTCTTGCGGGCAGCCAGCGCTGCCCGCATTCCGGTCGTGGAAACGCTCCATGGCATTCCAACGCCCATAAGCACGAATTGGAGGGAAGAACGCCGGAGATCGAAGTTCATTGTCCGCTTTGTTGCGGTAAGCGAGCTCGTGAGGCGCCAGTACCTTTCAGGCAATCCGTCCTATCCCGATTCCGCGGTCATCACCATCCCGAACGCGTTCAACCAGACACACCGCCCGGCGGTGAACCGCTCGAAAGCCCGAGCTTGGCTAGGCCTTAACGACGAGTTTCTCTTTCTCTCGCTCGGTCGTCATACGGTTCAGAAGAATGCCTACGGCCTGGTCCGGGCCTTTGCCGAGGTCGCCGAGAATGATCGCAAGGCACATCTGCTGATCGCCGGCCGCCTGGATGATGCAGTGTACACGCGTCAAGTGCGCACTCTTCGCGACACGATGCCTTGCAAGGACCGCATTCACCTCCGGCAGTCGTTTCCGACTCCTTCGATCCTGCTAGCCGCCGCCGACTGCTTTGTTCTAAACTCATTTTTCGAGGGATGGTCTCTGGCCTCTATGGAAGCCTTGAGCGCGGGGCTGCCCGCAATCGTGAGTGATGTCGGAGGCGCGCGTGAGCAAATCGGTATGGACGGCAGCCGCGGATTCGTTGTGGCGAACCCCGTCGGCGATCCCGAAAGGGCGAATTGGCATCGCTCCTGTCTTATGCGATTTCGGCCACAGAAGAATAAGGAAGAACTCGTCTCTGCCATGAAGTCAGTGCTCGCACGTCGAGATCATTGGTCCGCAGTACGCGAACAACTATCCGCGGATTCACAAAGCATCTTCGATCCCGTCATATGTTCCAGACGCCACGCGGAAGTCCTTCTTTCGGCGATTTCACGATCTGCGACCGAAAGTCAGTTCGCCGATTATGGTCGCCCATAGCCGATGGTCCCGAGCGTACTGCGCACCTTCGGGAAGCAAGGCAGTCCACCTCTTACCTATCGTGTTTCTAGCTGATCAGCCGGCTCTTCTTCCAATCTATTCTTGGCTGTGCGACAGGCCCACCAGTCAGCTCACCCGCCATGATGTATTGCTTTGCCAAGTGGTGGGTCAGGAGTCCGAGGGTCAATCGGTCCAACATCATGGACTTTGGACCTTCAAGGCCCGTGATCAGACCATCCTTGACCACCAGATTTGAGTCGTTGAAAAGCTTAACGGCGGTGTCTTCGACAAAGAACCTCAGATGGGTGCGGTCAAGAATTCCAGAATCCGTGTAGGCAAATCGACGTTGGAAAAGCAGCGGAACGGTCACGCTCAGATGCGCGATATTCGGAACAGAAACAATCACGCGACCACCGTCCATGAGGAGCTTTCTGGTGATCGCCTGAAGCGTGCGAGTTGGGTCCGGGACATGCTCAAGCACATCAAGCAACAGAATTAGGTCAAACTTGCTGCCTACTCGGGATATCAACTCGTCGATGTCTCCGATGATCGCGACATCGGCATGCTCTCGCAGGTCGGCCTCGAGCGCTTGATTGAGTTCGACCCCGAACGTCGTGGCATCAGGGTAGATCGACTTAAGCCACAGAAGCGTGAAGCCTGCGCCAGGTCCCACTTCGAGTATGCGGGAGGCGCGGCTGGGTAGCAACGACCGTATCTCGCGGCGAGAGCGGCTATAGTAGTCCTTCGCAGCCGAGACTTGCGCAGGACCCCTGTGTCCCTGCATGTCACCCATTTCGATTCTTTTGGCGGTCTCCAAACTCATTGAGCGACGCTCCTTCTGGAAACCTCCATTCTTTCCATCTCGTGCCCGCCACGAAAGAAAGGCTTCCACGCTTCGTGTCTCTTGGCGGTTACAATCAGGTCTGTCGCAAGTATAGGCGACAGGAGCTGCAACATCGGACCAGTTCTTTTTGGACCGCATCTTTCGATCTTTTCGATCACCAGACCGGCCTCCGCGCACCACCTTTGAATTCTACCGATTGTCGTATCGTGAATCCCTACAGCCTCGAACGTCCCCCACGGCCGAAGGACTTTGCCGGATTTCGCGCATTCCCAGGCGTAACGAAGGCTGGGGCGATTGGGCGCGCAGATGATCACTTTGCCGTCCGGAGCCAAGAGACCGGAAAATAGCCTGAGCAGATAGGCCGGATCACGGACGAATTGCAGAACATCAACGTAGAGCAACCGGTCGAAATGTTCCGCTGCGATTTTCGCGGGTGCCGTCGTGACGTCGCCCAACACGACCTCAGCCCCGAACTGGGCCAAGCCACTGCCCACCACGGGGTCGAGGGGTACAGCTACCACACGGTGTCCTCGTTCCAGGAGTCGACGCTCGTTTGCAGCCGAGCATGATCCGATCGATAATACCACCGCGCCTTCCGGAACACCGGACAACACTTCGTCCCTGGCCGGCTCGTAATAGTCCTTTGAATACATGCCATGCCAAAGCCGGGTCTCGGCGCTGAATAGCGGGACCGCATTGCTGCCCTCACGCGCAATCTGCATCAGGACCGAGAGTTGAGCGTCCAATTGCTGGCGATCGACTCCGAGCCGGTTAATATATTTGTTCGGCAAATGGTGGGCCGAGAAATCATCGATGTTGGAAATCGGTATCAGCTTCTTGAAACCACACTGGGTGTATGGATCAGTTGCAGCGGTGCAAGGCAGGTCGTACTTGCCTTCGTGCGGTCCGACCAGGAATCCGCCGGACGCGATCGCTCTCGCAAGCTGCTGCTGGGTGAGTATATAGCTAGCGGCATGCTCGTTGGTAAATTGGGCGAGGCAGTAATCCCCCCTGATCTTTACCGACGTGCAATCCCAATGAAAGGAGCCATGGGCCTGCGGATAATTCAGTTCGCCGCTTGAAGCTTGCTCGACGAGCATCAACCCGGCAACCTCGTCTTCATGCAGCACTGAAGTCACGTCAAGGAACGCTCTGATGTTCTTTTCAGTTATCAAGATGTCGTCTTCGGAATATATGAAGATGTCGTATTGATCAGCTCGCGCTACAAATTGCTCCTTGTGCGCGAAGGGGAGCGACCACGGATTCTTGTTGGGGAGGCCAACGATGCATTCGACGTCTGCAGCGGGCCTTTTATCAATGTTTGATATGATGACGATGTCCACATCGAACGACATGGACCGGTACTCCTGGATCACCCGATCCAGGTAGGCATTGTTTGCAGTCCCATAGCTCGCGATCACGACCAGAAGTCGCAATGACTTTCGCTCGGCGATCCCCGAAGTCATCGCTCCAACTCTGCCCGCAACGCAGCACTCACCCTCGAGGTATCTTCTGCGTTCATCTGCGCGTAGATGGGCAGCAAAATGGCCCGATCCTGGGCGAGCTCGGATTGGCGCAGATCCTGACCCTGCGTGACATCCGAATATGGCGCCTCACGGTGGGCGCACATGATGCCTCGCCGGGTCGCGATGCCATCATCGAGGAGGTGTTGCATAACGATGCGCTGGTCGAGCCGATCTGGAAGACGCACGCAATAGCTCTGCCAGTTGGATCTGGCCCACGTCGGCTCGGTTGGCAACCGCAGTCCTTCCAGATTGCCGAGCTGTTCGGCATATTTGGCGGCAACGGCCCGCCGGCGTGCTACCAGCTCCGGAAGCCGCTCGAGCTGTTTGCGGCCAATTGCGGCCTGCATATCCGTCATTCGGTAGTTGTAACCCAGAACGACGTACTCCTCGAAGATCACGGACGACGAATTGTGCCGCACCGTGTCCGGAACGCTCATGCCGTGCTGGCGCAGCAGCCTGAACTTGCGGTCAAGCTCGGCATTCGCGGTGGTGAGCATCCCCCCCTCACCCGTGGTGATCACTTTTCGCGGGTGAAAGGAGAAACAAGCAATGTCTCCATGCGGCTTTCCGATCGGCTCCCATTCCCCGTTCATCCGGATCTGCGATCCGGCGGCGCAGGCCGCGTCTTCGATCACGGCGATGCCGTGGCGGCGCGCTATCGGCAGAAGCGCGGCCATGTCACAGGGCATGCCCATTTGATGAACTGCAATGATCGCTCGCGTGTGCTCGGTGATGGCTTCGACCAGCCGAGTGCAATCCAAATTGTACGTTTCGGGATCAATATCGACGAAAACCGGGGTGGCGCCCTGGTGTCGGATGACGTTTGCGGTCGCGATGAAGGAGTGGCTTACCGTGATCACCTCGTCGCCGGCGCCGATGTCCAATGCCGCCAAGGCGAGTTGCAGGGCCGTCGTGCAGTTCGCGACGGCACAGGCGTGCGGAGCGCCGACAAGCGCAGCGAACTCGCGCTCGAACGCGGCCACCTGCGGACCTTGCGACACCCAGCCCGACAGCACGGCCGCGCGCGCAGCGTCAGCCTCTTCCTCCGCAAGTAGCGGCGCAGCGATCGGAATCACGATGCCGCCGCCTGCCGATGATGATCCGAAGCGAGCTCGCGCTCGGATCGCCACCATTTCACGAGATCGGCGAGCCCCTGCTCCAGCGAAACCGTGGTGCGGAAGCCCAGCAAGCGCTCTGCCTTGCCCGTCGAGGCCAGACGTCGCGGTACTGGATTGACCGAGCGCTCCGGCGCGAATTCGGGCGTGAGGCCGCGGTGTCCCATCACCGACGCAAGCACCGTAGCCAGCTCGGTCAGGCTTGTTTCAGTGCCGCTACCGACGTTAAAGACCTCATCGGTAATCTTTGCCCTGGCGGCAAGAATGTTGGCACGCGCGACGTCGCGGACGTGAACGAAATCCATGGTCTGACGGCCGTCGCCAAAGATAACGGGAGGCAATCCAGCTTCCAGCCGCTCCATCCAGCGGATCAAGACCTCGGTGTACCGTCCGTGGATATCCATCCGGCTGCCATAGACGTTGAAATACCGGAATGCCACATAGTCGAGGCCGCATGCATCGTTGAAAGCCCGCAGTAGCCCTTCGTTAAACGCCTTGGCGGCCCCATAGAGAGTTCGGTTATTGTAGGCATTCTGCCGCTCTGTCGTCGGAAACTCCTCGGCCATGCCATATACCGATGCCGAAGAGGCCGCGATGATCTTCTCAATATCGTGCTTGATGCACAGTTCCAGCAGGTCGTAGGTGGCATCCACCATGACCTCCTTGGCCAGACGCGGTTCGGCCGCACAATGAGTAATGCGGAGCGCGGCCTGGTGGAAGACGATATCGGCCGCCTTGACCAACGCTTCCATCAGCTTGCGATCGCGAATGTCGCCATGAACCAGTCTCACCGGCCCACGCCCGAGCGCGCGCCGGAGATTTTCCGGCCGGCCTCTGATCATGTTGTCGAGGGCAACAATCTCGATGCAGCCCTCGTCGCAGAGCAGATCAACGACGTGGGAGCCGATGAATCCGGCCCCGCCGGTGACCAGAACGCGTTTACCCTTGAGATCAATCAAGACGCTCTCCTGTTGTGGGACCATGTCATGAAGCTTTGTGGATGCTCCGACCGGGTGCTGATGGCTACGCTAGGCTGCAGCGCCGCCGCACTCCTCAATATTCCGACAACCTCGGCCGCCTGTTCCGGCAGCAACTCGGGATAGATGGGAAGAGAAAGGAAGTCGTTCGCGAGCATCTCAGTGACGGGGAGATCACCGGCGCGATAGCCGAGTTCTGCATACGCCCTCTGCAGATGCACCGGGACGGGATAGTGAATCCCGGCGCCAATTCCGGCATCACGCAATAGCTTCAGCGCGTCGTCGCGGCACTCCAATCTGACCGCATAGACGTGATACACGTGGCGGGCGTACTGGGGCGGCTGGGGACGCGCGAATGGAAGACCAGAAAGCAGTGCATTGTATCGCTCAGCCAGCGACCGACGTGCATCGGTCCAATGCTCAATATAGTCCAGCTTGACATTCAGTACCGCGCTCTGGATTTCGTCCATGCGATAGTTGTATCCGGCAATGACGTGGTCGTACTTCGCCTCCTGCCCCCAATCCCGCAACAGGGACACGCGGCGTGCGAATTCAGGCCGGTCGGTGACGACCGCCCCACCCTCGCCAAACGCTCCAAGGTTCTTGCCGGGATAAAAGCTGAAGCATCCCAGATCGCCGATCGAGCCTGCGCGACGTCCGCGATACTCCGCGCCGTGCGCCTGCGCGGCGTCCTCGATGACGACCAGGCCGTGACGACGCGCGATCTCCATGATGGGATCCATGTCGGCCATCAACCCGTGGAGATGAACCGGCAAGATAGCCTTGGTTCGCGGCGTTATCGCAGCTTCGACCAAGCCGGGATCCATTGTCCACGTCACAGGGTCGACGTCGACGAACACCGGCCTGGCGCCGCTGTAGAGAATGGCCGCGGTAGTCGCGACGAAGGTCATCGAGACCGTGATGACTTCGTCACCGGGCCTTACGCCCGCCGCCAGCAAGGCAAGGTGAAGCGCCGAAGTTCCGCTGTTCACCGCGCGGCAATGGGCAGTCCGGCAATATTCCGCAAAGCGTCCTTCGAAGGCCGTCACCTCAGGCCCGAGCACAAAGTGCCCGCTCCCGATGACCCTCGCCACAGCCGCGTCGATTTCGGGCTTGATCTGGCTATATTGGGCTTTCAGATCCAGGAAGGGTATCAAGATTCAAGACCTTGGATTGGATTGAAATTATATCCGCATTTAAATATAATCATCATATTAAATCAAGCATTAAATTCGAACGGGATGAATATTAACGACGCTCTTTTCGCTGCGCCTCGAATGAGCCGAGGGCACCCAGGACCGTCTCTTCAGCTGCGGACAGAACCCGAGCGGGCACTCCCGCGACGATGGCGCCGTCCGGAACGTCTTTCGTCACGACTGCACCCGCGCCTATGCAGGCTCTCTTTCCGATCGTCACACCGCAGAGGATGGTGGCGTTCGAACCGATGGACGCCCCCTTGCCGACGTGAGTGCGCTGAAGCGTCCAGTCCGACGCCTGCTGAAGACGACCGTCCGCGGTTGTTGCCTTCGGGTATTTGTCGTTTGTGAACATCACGCCATGACCGATGAACACTTCGTCCTCGATCGTGACGCCCTCGCAGACGAAGCTGTGCGACGATATCTTGCAACGCGCACCGATCTCCGCCCCCGCCTGGATCTCGACGAAAGTTCCGATCCTGCTTTCGTCACCAACGGTGCAACCATACAGATTGACCAGGTCCGGATGCAGGATGCGGACATCGCGACCAAGCTGGGTATCCTTTATTGGCATGTCAGTTTCCCTGTCTCTACAGTCCGGCAAAACCCTTACAGTACTGAGCGTGACGGGCGCAGCCTGGGCGCCATCTCGACGAGACCCGCGGCCGCTTGACGAAGGTGCTGCAGCAGAGGGTGCCTTGTGACGATCAGTCCCCACCCCCAGCAGAAGGCGGCGACCACGAACGCTGACAGAAGGCCGACGAAGAAATTGAGAATTCCTGTCTCGATCAACACCGCACAGACGGCTACGCCCGAGGCGGTCGCCATCGTGACGACACCGCTCTTCAGAACGGCACGGCCAAACTCGCGCGGCCGCAGCGCAAGATGCCGACTGAGATAGTATATCGCTACTGCCGCTTGGAACGGCAAGGTTAGCAACGCGCACGCCGCGACTGCCTCCACGCCAAAGAAGGACGCGCCCAGGAGCGCTAGGAGCGACGGTGGCAGCGAGATGAAGGACGAGACAAGCGCGTCACGCACGCCACCAACCGCCAGGAACACAGGATAAGTCAGGCACGCAGCGAACAATGCCAGATTTGCGAGGCAGAGAATGCGCACTAACGGCACGACCTCCAGCCAAGCCTGACCAAGCCAGATCAAAACGATCGGTTTTGCCATAATCGCTACGAATGTGAGGAACGGCCACTGCACTGCGGAAAGCAGCTGGACCGCGTCCAGATATACGCCCTTTAGATCTGCCCCGGTTGCACGCCTCGTCACGATCGCCGGCATGATGACCGGGTTCAGCACCTGCGTGACGAGCCTGTCAAAAACCTGGGTAAGACTGGTGGCCCGGCTATAGAGACCTACAGCCGAAAAATCGAGAATCTTTGCGAGAAAGAGCTGGGGGGCGAGGTTGTAGAAGATATTGATGGCACTGACGCCGCTGGAATAGAGACCGAATCTGAGGACGTCGCGGTATTCCGATAGCGAAGGGCGCAACACGCCGAAATCCTGATAGGAGCCCAGCAGCGTAGCCGTGAGAACGATGCTCCCCGCCACACCACCCCAGATCGGAGCCATATAGCTGAAGTTCAATACCGCCAGTCCGATCGAAACCAGCGCAACCGTCATGTTGCTTGCAAGATTGCAGATCGCGAGCGTCCCAAACTGCATGTCACGGCGAAACAAGGCGATCAAAGTTCCGGAGACCGGCAGAAGGAGAAGGTTAAGCGTAGAAACCTGGATACCTCGCCTCAGGCTGTCCTGCCCAAAGAGTTGCGATACGACGTCGGCCGAGGCTAACAGGATCAGGGCAACTGCCAGCGAGACCCCCAAGATCACAGTGAACGCCGTGCGAATGGTTCCGCGCGACAACTCATGCTTCTGAATCAGGTAGTTCGCCCCTCCAAATTCCTGAAATGCGGCTGCGACAATAGCGGTAAGCGCGTTGACAACCGCAAAGACCCCGAACTCGCTCGGCGTCAGCAGACGCGAGAGCACCGCGGTCGAGACAACGAACAGCACAAGGGCGGCATAGCGGTCCACCCCAGAAAATAGAACCGAACGATGCACTGAATTCATCGAGACTCCGTTGCGGGGCTCGGCTGGCCAACAGCCACGGCCAAGGCGCCAATCAAGCCGTGGCCCGGGTCTCCTCCGGTAGTATACGCGGCAACTGCCTGATCGGGATTGGCCTGCCCTGTTTGGCGATCGAACGAGAAGCTGCTTCGAGCACCTCGATCACCCGCAGCCCCGACATGCCACTGGAAATCGGCTTCGTCCCCGTGCGGACGCAGTCGACAAAATGCTCGACCTCCGTTTGCAGCGCCTCCTTGGGCGAGATATGCGGAGCCCACATGTCACCAGCGCGATATCCGATCCGGAACTGATGTGCACTCTCGGGAGGCCTATCGAGCGTAATTCCCTTGTCGTAGACCTTAACCTTCTCGGTCGGCTCGAGATCGTCGTAGACGATCATCTTCTTGCTGCCTCCAATGAACGTCTGCCGCACCTTGACAGGCGAGAGCCAGTTGACGCTGACGTGAGCCACGCATGCGTTGGCAAAGAACAAAGTGATATGGGCCATGTTCTCCGGCGAACCGACAACATGGCACGAGCCCGTCGCCGAGACCGCAACCGGCTCTTGATCGAGGATATGATGGATGATCGAGATGTCGTGTACCGCCAGATCCCAGATCACGTTTACATCTCTTTGAAACAGTCCGAGGCTCGAGCGTATGCTATCGTAGTAGTAGATGTCCCCGAGCTCTCTCTTCAGCAGGAGCTCACGAATCTTCTGGACCGCCGGAGTATAGAGAAAGGTATGATCGACCATCAGCGTCAATCCGCGTCGGTCCGCCTCGTCGATTAAGCGGGACACCAGCTCCGCGCTCGGCGCAAGTGGTTTCTCGACCAACACGTGCTTGCCAGCTCTCAACGCCGCCATTGCCAGCTCGTAATGCGTGTGCACCGGCGTAGCGATGGCGATTGCGTCGATCAAGGAGTCCTTCAGCAGATCGTCATATCGAGCGGTGGTCGCTACCCCTGGGTACAGCTGCCTGATGGCGGCCAGCCTACCTGGATCAAGGTCGCTGACGCCGACGACGCGGGCGGCGGGATTGATCGAGAAATTGCGAACGAGATTGGGGCCCCAATAGCCGTAGCCGACGACCCCGATTCCCAGCTGACTATCTCGCATACTGACCTCGATCCATTCGGGAAACTTCGATTTTGTTGGTTAGGTGCGCGCGGGCATATCCTGCCATATGCCTCGCGTATCGATGACGTCGAGGTGCCGGCGCTCGGCCAATGGCACCATTTTGAATTCATCGTGATCAACGAGCAGGACCGCAATTTCGCAGCTGCGCAGGGCTTCGTCGATGGTCACGAATGCGACGCGATAATCGGCCAACTGAGACGGCAGACGGCGCAGATTCGGTTCGACAACCTTGATCCGTTCGCCGTATTTGGCCGCGAGATGCATAGCAATCTCCAAAGCCGGGCTTTCACGCACGTCGTCGACATTCGCCTTGAACGTCAATCCGCAACAGGCAACGTTCGCGTAGGGATGATCGTCGATCAGCGCCTCTGCGTGCTCGATGATCTTCCGTGTCTTGGCGTTGTTCACATCGCGGCTTGTCCGCATCACACGCGCGAGGTCGGGCGCAGAGTCAATGATGAACCAGGGATCGACCGCAATGCAGTGCCCGCCCACACCAGGGCCCGGCCGCAGTACGTTTACGCGAGGATGACGGTTGGCGATATCAATCACCTCCCAGACGTTGATGTCGAACCGGTCGCAAATCAACGAGAGTTCGTTGGCAAATGCTATGTTGGTGTCGCGGAAGGCGTTTTCGGTCAGCTTGACCAACTCGGCCGCGCGCGCCGTGGTGCCGACGCAAGCGCCGCGAACGAACATCTTGTAGAAACGTTGAGCACGCCGCGTGCAGGTTGGCGTGATCCCGCCAATGCACCTGTCATTGTTGATGAGCTCGGTAAGGATCCTTCCCGGCAACACGCGTTCTGGACAGTATGCGACGTAGATCGCCCCGTCGTCCCTGCCGTTGACGCCTATGTGCAGCTCTGGCCTGCGTTCAACGATCCGCTTTGCGATGGCTTCGGTTGTCCCGATCGGCGACGTCGATTCAAGAATGACAAGATTACCTGGCTCGAGAAGATCTATGATGTTTTCGACTGCGGCGTTGACGCTCGCCAAGTCTGGACGGTGCTCGTGGTCGATCGGGGTCGGCACCGCGATGATGAACACGTCGGCCGGCTGCGGCTTTCTGGACGTCGTGAGCGCACCGCTTGACACGACCTTGGAGACGAGACCGTCCAGATCGGGCTCGGCGATGTGAATTTTGCCAGACGCAACGGTGTCGACGATGCGTTCGTTTGTATCGATGCCAACCACCTGCAGTCCACGGCTCGCGATCAAAGCCGCGGTCGGCAGCCCGATATAACCAAGCCCAACGACATTTATCTTCTGGAATTCAGGCATCGAGAAGCACCTTCACGATCCGCTCGCTCGCGTGCCCGTCACCAAACGGATTGTGCGAACGCGCCATGGCAGCATAGGTCTCGTCATCGTCAAGGAGGCGAAATGTCTCTGCAACGATCCTGTCGTAATTGGCGCCGACCAGGCGCGCCGTTCCCGCTTCCACGCCCTCGGGACGCTCGGTTGTTTCGCGCATCACCAGGACCGGCTTCCCGAAGGTGGGGGCCTCCTCCTGGACGCCGCCTGAATCTGTCAGAACCAGATATGACATCGAGAGCAGGCTCACGAAATCCGTGTATTCCTGAGGAGAAATGAGGACAACCCGCGGGTGATCCGACAACCGAGACGCAAACAGGTCTCGGACATTCGGATTCGGGTGCACGGGCAGCACCACGGCGACGTCCTCCCGCTGCAGGATGGTCTCCAACGCGTTCACGATGTTGGTCACGCCGCCACCGAAATTTTCCCTGCGGTGGCAGGTCACCAGGATGATGCGCCGATTGCCGTGACGCTGCTTGATGCCGTCCCAGCGGCACGCCAGTCCCGGATCGGATTCGACCATCGCTTTCGCGAGGATGAGAGCGTCCACCACCGTGTTTCCGGTGACGTGAATGCGATCGTCGGCGACGTTCTCAGAACGCAACGCTCGGGCGGCGCGCTCTGTCGGGGCAAAATGTTGATCGGCGATCGAGCCGACGATCTTGCGGTTCACCTCCTCCGGCCATGGAGCGAAGATGTCGCCGCTGCGCAGTCCGGCCTCGATATGCGAGACCGGTATACGGTGATAGTAGGATGCCAGTGCACCCGTCATAGCAGTCGCGGTGTCGCCCTGGACAATGACCCTGGTGGGCTTCACTTTTTCGAGGAGTTCGCCGACTTGTCCGAGCAGCCGGGCGGTCAGATGATCCAGCGTCTGATTTGTCGTCATGACGTTGAGATCAAAATCCGGAACCACATTGGCCAACTTGAGGACTTGATCAAGCAGCTGCCGATGCTGTGCGGTCGCACATATCGTTACGGAGATGTCCTTACGCTTCTCGGCCTTGAGCCGGTTGATGACCGGAAAGAGCTTGATTGCTTCCGGACGGGTTCCCAGAAGGATGAAAAAATGCTTGCGCACGCTTCACCCCCCGATCCGGCTCGGACCAGGGGGAACGGCGCCGGGCGCACCGAGCGGGTGCCGAAGCCCCTGCCTGATGAGCGCGTGCGCCAGGACGCCCGCAAACAGCGTGTTCGTTTTGGCGTATCGCCACCACATCCGCCCAGGCTCTTGATAGATCCGGTACAGCCATTCGAGGCCGAGCTTCTGAACCTGGACCGGCGCGCGCCGAACGGTGCCTGCCAGAACGTCGAATGCACCACCCACGCCCATGATGAAAGGTACGCCGAGATTGTCGCGGTGAGCGGCCAGAAAGCGCTCCTTCCGGGGCGTCGGCATGCCGATGAAAAGGCAATCGGCGCCGCTGGACTGGATGTCCCGCACGACGTCATTCTCCTGCTCGCGCTTGAAATAGCCGTCGTGCCAGCCCGCAAAGACAAGTGAGGGATGGCTCTCGCGCGCGTTCTGCATCGCCTGGTGCAGTACGTCGGGAGTCGCTCCCAGGAAATAAGGTTTGAAGCCTTCGCGCGCGCATACTGCGAGCAACTCGGCGAGGAGATCCACGCCCGCGACGCGCGACGTGGCCGGAAGCCCCAGCGCTCGAGCGCCCCAAACGATTCCCATGCCGTCCAGGCCGACGATATCGCTGTTGGCGACGTCGGCCGCGAGCACCGGATCAGCCCTCATATTGACGAATTTGGCGACGTTCAGCGCCACATGTTGCAGCCTTATCCGGCTGTGCATCGCCCCGCGCGCAAGATCCACGGTTTCTGCCATTGTCAGCAGGTCGACGGGACATCCCAGGAACGAGGCGCGCATTGGAGTTACCTCTCGGAAAATACGACCTGTTTAAGTTTGCATTTAAGATTATTATCTAGATAATACGCGCGAGATATTTAATTGCAAGATTTAAATGGGACTGACTGCATCATTGGAAGCGGGATATCGGGGCTCCAGCGCTAGAGGACGGACGGCACAACCCAACGCAAATTAAATAGAGGATTTAACTAGTGATTTCAGTCATTATTCCGCATCTGAACCAGTCTGATGCGCTGGAAGTCTGTTTGCGCACCCTGGACGCGCAGAGCCTGTCTCGTCAGGCGTTCGAGGTCATCGTGGTGGACAACGGCTCGTCAACGCCCCCAACGGACATCGTTGCCGGCCATCCTGGTGTACGGCTGCAGCACGAATCGCAGCCGGGTCCGGGACCGGCGCGAAACGCAGGCGTCGCTGCGGCCAACGGCGAGATCCTCGCCTTCATCGATGCCGACTGCAGGGCGCATCCGGATTGGCTGAGCAGCGTGGTGAAATGGTCCAACTTGTCGCCGGCTGGCACAGTTCTCGGGGGCGACGTTCGCATTTGGCGCGCGGAAAATGCGGAGCTCGATGCCATTGCGGCTTACGAGAGCGTCTTCGCTTATCGCTTCAAACTCTATATTGAGCGCCACGGTTATTCCGGCACTGGCAACATGGCGGTGTTTCGCCGCGATTTCGATCGCGTCGGCCCTTTTGCTGGCATCGAGGTCGCCGAAGATATGGAGTGGGGAGAGCGTGCGTTGCGCGCGGGGCTTCGGTTTCGATACACCCCCGAGATGATCGTCTTCCACCCGGCCCGGAGCTCTCTGCAGGAGCTCTACGCCAAATGGGATCGACACATCGCACACTATCGCAACATGGCGGAAGGCAAACCTGTTTGGCAATTGCGCTGGCTCGCGCAAGCCTTGCTCGTCTTCGCATCTCTCGCGCCAAACGCTGTGACCGTGCTGACCAGCGACCGTCTGCATGGCAGCGGCGTCCGCCTCAAAGCCATTGCCGTATTGTGTGCCGTCCGGGCGCACCGCGCCATGACGATGCTCTCGCACCTACGGAGCAGGCGAGCAGTAGCCTGGAATCGTTAGTGCAACGGCAATTCTGTCAGGGGCCGCCAAAAGCGACATTGTGAGTCAGTTCCGGCAAGTCGGTGCGCCGGCCGAATGACCACAGAATCCAGCCCAGCTCGTAGCTGCGGCACTCAAGCCGAACTTCCACATCCGCAGCGTCGATCAGCCGCTCCCCGTGTCCGAGCCAGGCGTTCTTGAGGGCGCGGAACACCCTCGGCGTCCTTGTTGTCAATTCACCCTTGCGAACTTGCGAGCGGATAGTCAGGTTCAGTTCAGGGACGAGCATGGGCCGGCGCAGTTGATTGCACCCAAGGACCCAGTTGAATCCCTTGACCAAGGCGTCCCGCGATTGCCTCTGCCCAAAGCGCTCGGCCCATTCCAGCAGCGCCGGGGCCATTCCATACTGATGGACCGAATAGACTTCGTAATAGTCAATGACGCGGCCGCTCAGCGCGTCGAAAAACCAAGGCCATTCGCCTTGCGAGCCTTGAAGCGCGATCAGATTGCGCACACAAGTATCGGCCATGACAAGTGCGGACGCATCACCGGAAAATTCGCCATACTGATAGCAGGCGATCGAGAGGTAGGTCTGCGTCGCAAAGGACGAGAAACGGCGACGAAGCCCAAACGGTGCATCGAAGAACATTCCCGATTCGCTGTGAAAGCGTTCCTTCAGGAGTCGATAAAGCGGCTTGGCATAGCGCCACCACTCGTTATCGCCTGCCCTCGCCTGAGTCACGACTCCCGTGAGCAACATGCCAAGATCCTGCGCACGGAAGCTCCTCCACCGGGATTCATCGGAAAGAATGGCTCTCAACTCGCATTTAACCGGGTCCGGAATTTCGAGCCCGAGCTCGGCCGCGCTCCATAGCGCCATACCGAAGGCATACTTGCGTACAGGAAGCTTCGTGAGTTGCAGAACGTTGCGATGAAATATCTCGGGTATATCAATGCCACTTGGGATTTCGGCAACGCGCGACATTCCAAGAAGCACATTGAGAGTATAAAATACGTCGCTGCTCGGTACCGATTCGTTTGGTGAAGAACGTCGATCGAGATGGTAGATGTGCGACCACCGGCGGTATTCAGGCAACCAACAACGTTCCAGCCCCTTGAGCGCGTAGTCTACCAATGGTGCATTTCGCGAGAGCTTACTCTCCACGGTAGGCACCACGAGCTTCACTCCAAAATTCGGACTAATCATCATGGTCGATCGCCATTCCAAGCCGGGTTAGTATTCTCGAATGCTTTCATCCAATCCGCGCAGCAGCGGATAAAGGAAGTACGAAATCACGGTGCGCCTGCCGACTTTCAGTTCGGCCGTCACCGCCATACCCGGAATCAGTTGGATGCGCTCAGCCGGAAGCCGAAGGTGCGTGTCCGACAAATCGACCAGTACGCGGTAATAGGGAGCTGGCGCGCGGCGCGCACCTTCGGCCTTCGTATCCGGCGAGAACGTATCCTGACTGATGACGCGGACTTCTCCCGTTGCAGTTCCATACTTCTGGAAGGGAAACGCTTCGAACTTGATCCGAACCGACTGTCCGAGCGTCACCTGACCGATATCCCGGCCCTCGACGTTGACCTCCGCCTGAAGCGGAACGTCGCGCGGAACCAGGACGAACAGCGTTTCGGCTTCGCGAACCACCGAGCCGACGGTCCGGTTCGCGATATCCAGCACCACGGCATCTGCCGACGCCTGCAGGACGATCAACTGTCGACGAAGCTCGGCCTTCTTCAATTCCTCTGCTGCGCTATTGCGCTTCGGCAGCGTCTCCACCAGTTCCTGATAGGTGGTGCGACGAAACTCCTCGGCGAATACTTTCCGATCAGCGCGTGCCTTCTCCAGCCGATGGGTACTATCGGCGATACTGCCGCGAACACGCGCCAGATTGCTTTCGACCTCGAGCCGTGCATCGCGAGACAGTAGGAAGTTCAGCCTCGAACCGACCTCTTTGTCCATCAGCGTGGTTCGCATCGCTTCAATCGAACGCATCGTGTCGAGCCGCTGAAGGAGAACCGCCTCTTCATTCTGTGCTGTCTTGAGATTGGCTTGCGCGGAAGCGATCTGTGCGTCGTAGTTCTGGATCTGCGCCTCGTAGGCGGCTCTCCTCTGCAAGAACAACTTGCCTTGCAGGATCTGATCCGAATTCGTCAGCTCCTTGACGGCGTACTCGATTCCATTCAATTCAGCGCTCAGACGATCGATCGACGCATCGAATCCAGCCACTCTGCCGCGCAGTTGGTCGAAATCCGCCTGCGAAAACGTCGGATCGAGGGTCGCCAGAACGTCGCCGCGGTTGACGCGATCACCGGCCTTGACGTGGATCTCGCGTATTACCGACGTTTCCAACGGCTGCACAACCAGGTTGGGACGCGTCGTGGTGAGTTTTCCCTGCGCCGTGACGATCATCTCCACCTGCGAAACGGAAGCCCAGATGACCGCGAAAGCAATCAGTGCAAGTACGCCGTAAAGGGTGAAACGCGCGAGCCGCGGTGGCGCTTGCTGCTCGAGTTCGGTGGCATCGGACTGGAATTCGGCGATGACTGGCGCTCGCCTCGGCCCCGGCCTGAATAGCTTGCGGCGGCGCTCGACCGGCCTGGCCGGAACAAGAGCGGTCGGCTTCACATCCGCTGATGTCCCTGTCTCCCTCATGCAATCTGCTTCATCTGTTGATTCCACAAGTGCCTGTAAATTGTGCATTTCGACAGGAGGTGGTCGTGGCGATCCACATCGACGATTCGGCCGCGGTCCATCACCAGTATCTGGCTTGCTTCAGTGAGCATCGACAACCGATGCGAGACGATGATGACAGTACGCCCTGCCGCCAAGCGGCGGAGATTGCGCCTGATGATCATTTCGCTTTCGGAATCGAGGGCACTCGTCGCTTCATCCAAAATCAAGATCCTTGGATCGACGATCAGAGCTCTCGCAATCGCGAGCCGCTGCTTCTGCCCGCCGGAGAGGTTCGAGGCATCTTCCTCAAGCATGGTGTCGAAGCCACGCGGCAACCGTTCGATGAACTCGTCGGCGCCTGCGAGCTGCGCTGCAGCGACGACCTCGGCAAAGGTGGCATCACGTTTCACGCAGGCGATATTGTCGCGAACCGTCCCGCGAAACAGGAAATTATCTTGCAGGACGATTCCAAGGTTTCGGCGCAGATGCGCGAGGTCGAGCTCCCTCGAGTCATATCCGTCGATGCGCAGGAGCCCCTGCTGCACCGGATACATGCCCGAAATCAGCCTGGTGAGAGTCGTCTTGCCTGAGCCGCTCCGTCCCACGATCCCGAAGATCGATCCTGGCTCGACGGTGAAGGAGACATCATCAAGCGCCGGCGATCCGTCGGATCCGTAGCGAAAAGAGACACTTTCGAACTCGATTTTGCCGGCAAGGTCGGGCCGCAGCCCATCTTTCCGACCGTCGCGCTCAGGCTTCTGATTCATCACCTCGCCGAGCATTTTCACGGCAAGAGCCACTTCCTGGTACTCGTGCACCATGGTCACGAGCTGAACCAGCGGTCCGGAGACCCTGCCGGCCAACATGTTGAAAGCAACCAGAGCGCCGATGGTCATTTCTCCAGCGAAGACATCCAGTGCTCCGACAGAAATGATTCCAAGCGTCATGATCTTTTCGAGAAATCCGGTGAGCGCCTGGGCGCCTGCGGAAATCTTCTCGACACCAAATCGCATGGTCACGGACTGCGCGCAGCGGCTATCCCAAACCCTGCTCTGCGCTGGCTCCATCCCCAGCGATTTCACGGTGCGCATGCCGTGAACTGTTTCGACGAGGAGAGCCTGCCGCGCACCTTCCGCTTGGTATAGATCGTACAGTCGTCGCCGAAATGGACCCATGAGCAGTCCGACAACAGCGCCGCTCGCGGCGGTGAAGGCCAGGACCATCAAAGTCAATTTGACGCTGTACAGCGCAAGGACCGGCAGGAAGACGAACAACGAGAGCGCATCGAGGGTCGTCAAAAACAGGCGGCCAGTCAGAAACTCACGGATCCGCGCCGCTTGTTGCATGTGCTTGACCAGAACCCCCGCGGCCATATGTTCGAAAAACGTGACCGGCAGCGCGAGGAGATGACCGAACGTCTTCGTCGCAACGCGAATGTCGACTCTGTTGGTCGCATATAGCAGCAAGTAGCGCCGCAGAAAGCCGAATATCGCGTCAAAGACGAGCGCCACGGCCGCGCCTGCCGCGAGTACGTACAGAGTGGTGAAGCTCTCGTGAACCAAAACCTTGTCGATGACGAGCTGGAAAAAGATCGGGACGACGAGGCCCAACGCATAGAGCAGGATGGCGGCAATGGCGACGTCCCTGAACAGCCGCCATTGAAGAAGCAGTTCCGGCACGAACCACCGGAGGCCGAAACTCCTTCGACCATCCTGTGTCAACTGCTCGCGCTTGATCAGGATCGTGTCACCGGCCCACTGCGCACAGAAGCGATCGCGGTCGACAACCAAGACCTCGTGCTTGCGGTCGGCGAGCGGGTCGAAGATGCTGACGACCTCGGTGCCATCAGTTCGCCGCCCCGCACCAAGGACGGCGATCCAGTTGCCATTGGCGAGCCTCGCCAGCGCCGGATAGGCCTCTCCGAGACGAATCAGTGCGCTCCAATCGAGCTTCGTGCTTCTCGCGCGCAGGCCTGCATCCTTCGCCATGCGCAACAGGAGATTCAACGAGAGCGGGCCGGCTACCGCATAGGCGTGCTTCAAGCGCTCGACCGGCAGATCTATGCCATGGTGACTGGATACCTTGGACAGGCATTCCAATGCCGTCTGGGTTGACAATCCGGGTGCGGGCGCGTCCGCAACCCGGTCCTTCGCGCCGCCAGCGGCATCGATTTCAGCGGAAATTCGAAGAGACATTCAGAGACCGTGTGTTGGGCGCCAGCGCATCACGTACTCCCGACGCACCGTTTTGCGATCCAGCTGGCTGGTTCCGCCGGACCACGCCCGCATCAACCAGGCCCTGAAGCGCCTTCTGCATCACGTCGACCGAATTGGCGAAAGCTTCGACCGAAAAGATCAGCCGCTGAGAAAATACGCGCTTCGGGGCGTTGTTGGCGTCACGCTCTGTCGGTGAAAGACTGACCAGATCGATGCGGACGATGGTTCCGCTGACGGTAATTTCTTCGATTCCATCGGTATAAAGTTCGGCGTGCATCTTTACGTCTCCTATGCTGCTAGCTGAGGCCTGAAAACAACATCAACGCCATAGCTCGTTGAGTTGTAGGTGTTGGTCGGGAATAGGCTATCTGTCCCGTACGCAAACACACCGTTGCCGCCGATCGAGCCCGAGGATGGGGCCGTCAGAGGTCCGTTGGTAATTGCGTTGGCGAGCAGGCCTGGATCGGCCGCGTAGTTCCCGGCGGTGTGATAGGAGGCGACATAGGTGGTTCCCGGCATGATCGTCACGGGCGTGGCGAAATTGACCTGCTGCCAGCCGTCGGCCGTCTCGTTGGTAAAGACCGCAGTTGCCAGCAAAGTCCCGGTGCTGCTCCAGAGATCTGCAACGTGAGTGCCCGTGTTGGTTGGCCCCTTGTAGAAGCGAACGCCGATGATATCGCCCGGGGTCGACGTCTGGAATTTGACGCCCAGCTCCACAGACTTGGGATCATTGGCCGCCACAATGCTAGGCTCCTGACTTGCGCTAAACAGGCGCACAGCCGTTGAAGACGCAGCATTCACATCGAGGGCGACGGATGCGCTGGCGGAGCTACCTTGGCCGTCGGAGATGCTGTAGTTGAACGACGCCGGCCCCGTGTAGCCGGTCGTCGGTGTGAAGACCACACTGTTACTTTGGGCGTTGTAGCTGGCGACGCCGTTCACACCGCCGCTCGCGCCCGTGATCGTAAGCGTATTGCCGTCCGGATCGGTATCGTTGGCGAGCAGTGCCGAGGCCGGGATCCCGAAGGGCACGTTCTGCGTGGCGTCGAAGCCGCTGTCGTTCGCGGCGACGGGTGACCGGTTGGGGCCGCCGCTGGAGCTGTTGAACACGACGTCAACCCAGTAATTGGTCGCGTTATAGGTACTGGTTGGGAACAGATTGCTCGTTCCATAGGTATAAAGGCCGTTGACGTTCGCGGGAGCCGTGAGCGGCCCATTGGTGCGAGCGGCAGTGAAGTAGCTGGTGGTGGAGGCGTAGTGGCCGTTGCTGTGATAGCTTGCGACGTAGGTGGTGCCGGCTGTGATGGACACCGGATTGCTGAACGTGACTGTCTGCCAACCACTGCTGCTCTCGTTGGTGAAAGTCGCGGTCGCCAGTAGCGCGCCGGTACTGCTCCACAACGAACCCGTATGGGTTCCGGGGTCATTCGCGCTCTTGTAGTATTTGATGCCGGTAATCGTGCCTGCGACGGACGACGTGAATTGCATCCCGAGGTTGACTTGGGAAGTGTCCGACCCCGATCGGATCGCCGGAGTATCGGTGCTCGAGAATAGACTCACGGTCGAAGGAACCGCCGAAACTGCGATATTGAATGTCTCGCTGCTCGTGAGGTTGCCGAGATCGGCAGCGGACACCGTGACGCTGAACGTGCCAACGTCCGCGGACGTCGGCGTGCCGGTAAAGGTTCGGGTCGATGGAGTGAACGTGAGCCAGCCCGGAAGCCCTGAACTGCCAGCGGTTGCGCTGTAGGTGAGCGAGTCCCCGGCATCGACATCGGTAAAGGTGCCGGCGGGCAACGTTAGCGAAAACGCCGAGCCAACGGTCACGGCCTGGTTGCTAGTCTGGATCGCCAGTACCGGCGCGTCGTTGGCACCATGAATGGTGACAGTAAGCGTGGTCGATGAGGCGGCGCCCACGGCGTCCCGCATCGTATAGCTGAAGACATCGGTCAGCGTATTGGTCGACTGCCGCAAGGCCTGCACGGCCTGATCGTTCTCGTTCACCGTGTAGGTGAAGGCACCCGAGGCAGTGAGCAAGAGCGTGCCGTGCGCGCCCGCGAGAGGCGTCTGGAACGTCCCACTGGTCGTGCCAAAGCTGAATGCAGTGACGGTCTTGGTGTCCCCAGAATCGGGATCGGTGTCGTTGGCCAGCACGTTGCCGGTCGCGGGCGAACCGCCAGTGCTGTTGTTCATGCCACCCTTTTCGATGGCGTCCGCGCTGTCAGCAACCGCGGTTGGCGGGGTATTGTTGCTGGCGGCGGAGCCGTTGAAGACGACATCGACCCAGTAGTTGGAGGATTTGAATGTATTCGTCGGGAACGTGCTTCCGGATCCGTAGGCATAGACTCCGTTGCTGCCAGCCGGAGCCGTCAACTGACCATTGGTAAGCGACGTCGCAAAATAGTTCTGGGTACCGGAATAATTGCCATTGGTGTGGTAGGACGCGACATAGGTGGCGCCTGCCGTGGTGGCGACGGGATTGGAGAAGTTGACCTGCTGCCAGCCGCTGGCTGTCTCGTTCGTGAAAGTGGCAGTTGCAAGCAGGGTTCCGGTCGAGCTCCAGAGATCGGCAATATGGGGACCCGTATTCAACGATCCCTTGTAGAACCGCAGGCCGGTTATTGTCCCATTCACCGATGCGGTGAACTTGACTCCGACTTCGACCGGGCTGGTATCGCCGGAGTTGGGGACGCTTGGCGCATCAGTGGTACCGAACAGGCTCTGTGCGGAGACCGGATAGTTGACCTTGAGCGAGACCTGGCCGGACCCGCTCTGGCCGCTCGTGTCCGTGATCGTGTAGGTGAAGCTCGCCGCCCCGGCATAGCCAGCGGTGGGGGTAAAGGTCACAGTCTGGTTCTGCGAATTGTAGCTTACGCTTCCATTGGCTGGATTGCCGACACTGGTAAGCGAGAAAGCCAGCCCGGACGGGTTGGTATCGTTCGCCAGCAGCGCTGATGCCTGGATGTTCAGCACACCATTTTGGCTAACCGTGAAGCCGCCGTCGGCGTTGGCTTGCGGCACGCTGGTCGAGGAGGAGCCGTTGAAGACGACATCGACCCAGTAATTGGAGGATTTGTACGTGTTGGTCGGGAACGCGCTTCCGGATCCGTAGCTGTAGACTCCGTTGGCGCCAGCCGGAGCCGTCAACTGGCCATTGGCAAGCGATGTCACGAAATAGTTCTGAGTGCCGGAATAGTTGCCGTTGGTGTGATAGGAGGCGACGTAGGTTGCCCCTGCCGTGATGGCGACGGGATTGGAAAAACTGACCTGTTGCCAGCCGCTGGCTGTCTCGTTGGTGAACGTGGCAGTCGCAAGCAGGGCTCCGGTCGAGCTCCATAGATTCGCAATATGGGGACCAGTATTCAACGATCCCTTGTAAAATCGAAGGCCGGTTATCGTTCCGCTCACGGATGCGGTGAACTTGACGCCAACCTCGATAGGACTGGTGTCGCCGGAATTAGGCGCGCTCGGTGCATCATTGGTGCCGAACAGGCTCTGTGCAGAGGCCGGATAGTTGACCTTGAGCGAGACCTGGCCGGACCCGCTTTGGCCACTCGTGTCCGTGATCGTGTAGGTAAAGCTGGCCGCCCCGGCATAACCGGCGCTGGGAGTAAAAGTCACCGTCTGGTTCTGTGAATTGTAGCTTACGCTTCCGTTGGCCGGGTTACCGACACTGGTAATCGAGAAAGCGAGCCCGGACGGGTTGGTGTCGTTCGCAAGCAGCGTCGATGCCGGAATGTTCAGCACGCCATTTTGGCTGACAGTAAAGCCGCTGTCTTCGTGAGCTTGCGGCGACGTCAGGCCTGAATCGCTGAAAACGACGTCGACCCAGTAATTCGCGGCCTTGACATAGGAAACGTTGCTGGGGAAGACGGGGCTACTCCCATAGGCGTAGACGCCGTTGAGGCTGCTACCAGGCACGGTGAGCGCACCTTTCGTCAGGCCGTCGTAGTCGATGAAGTAGTAGTCGGTCGACGAATAGTGGCCAGTGTTCGTGTGATAGGAAGCGACATACGTGACGCCCGCCTGCACATTGACAGGAGTCGCGAAATCAACCTGCTGCCAGCCGCTCGCTGTTTCGTTGCTAAACGTGGCGCTCGCAAGCAGCGTCCCGTTGGTGGTCCAGAGGTCACCGATGTGAGTTCCGGTATTATCAGACGCCTTGTAGAAACGTATGCCGGTGATCTTGCCCGACACAGCGGGGATGAATTTGACGCCGACCTCGACTGCTCCGGAATCGCTGTTTGAGATCACCGCAGGCGTATCAGTCGGACTGAAGAGTGTCAGGTTGGAAGATGGCGTGACCGTGTAGGTCGTGCCCGCACCAGGTGTTTCCAGGTTCAAGCTGTCGTCGACCGCCCTGGTCTTGAGACCATATGTCCCCTGCGCGCCTGTGACGAACGTATATGACCACGTCACGTTCGTCGCGCCAACATTGCTGTTGGTTGGGTGCCAGGTTGTTCCACCATCCGTGGAAATTTCGACGCCGGCAATCTTTCCACCCGCGTCGCTGGCCGTCCCCGTTACCGTGATCGATTGCCCCTCGACAACAGTGGCGGCAGAAAGATTGGTGATGCTGGAGTTCGGCGCCGTAGCGTCTGTCGACCGGATTGCGGCAGTCAAGCTCGCCTGCAGCGTCGCCGGCTGAACCCCCATGTCGGCGAAAAGATTAACCATCGCCTGCTGAACGTTCGGATCAACAGGCGTCGCCGGTCCGTCGTGGTCGCTAGCAAGCGCCCACGGCCAGTTGATAGAACCGGCCGAGAAGATCAGTGCACCACTGACAGGATCACGATGCAGCACGAGATTGTGGGTCGCCGTGCCCGCTCCGAAGGTGTTGCCGTAGTCAAGCAGATACTTCCCGTCCACATTGATTGTGGAAGACGAGACACTGACCAACCCGGCTGGGCGGAATCCATTGTCCGGCGCGATGTCCCACTCAACGCCCAATAAGCCAGGTACGAGCGAGGCAGTCTGCCCGGCTGGGGTTTGCGCGACGGCCGTATTGCGCCAGAAGCGCAATTGGGTCATCGGGTACGGTATCGTGATCGTATCGTACCGAAACGCGTTGACCGCGAACAATGTGCCGGTCAGCTGATTCGAGGGAAGAGGAGCCCCGAACCGCGGGTCGGAAAAGTTTCCGGTCGCCTGTCCTGACGGATCAATCAGCGCATTTGCGTGCGTATCCTTGTAGCTAATGAGCGTGCGATTGGGTGTCGCGCTGCCATCGATGCTGGGCGCTAACCTCGTTTTCCAAAAGATCTCGTTGGCTGTGAGAAACGCAAGGTTCACGCCGGCGTGCGCTGCGGCCTCTACGTTGGCGCGCTGAGCTTCGGTCCAATACTCGTCATGCCCCGCGTCCATGAAGACTTTGTGATTGAGCAATAACGAGCCGTTTGTCGCAGCATCTATCCCAGAAATGTAAGAGACATCGTACCCGTTCTGCTCGAGCCAATAGATGGCCGCGATCTCAGCCGTGAAGGGGGAATCTCCCCCCTCGGAGAAGGTTCCGGTGCCGTCGCGCGTCACGAGGGGGCGATTGTAACTGACCGCGTAGGCCGATCCATTGATGCCGGGGCCGTTCCCGAAATACAGGTTGGCCCCTCCCCAGCCGTTGTAGGCTTGCCAATCCTGATCACTTGTCTGCAGGACGATGTCGCTGTGCGAAGCATCGTTCCTTATGATGAATGGAATCTGGAAAATCTCGGTACCGTTGATGACGTTGGCGATGTAGACGCCCGAGGCGGCATCGGTTGGCACGCTCCAGGAATCGGTTACACTCCAGTTGCCTGCATCTACGAGACCGGTCGACGCGTCCCTTAAGGGAGCGGGTTGGACGACCGCGGCTGCAGCCTGATGCTGCAGGCTCGTAACCAGTCTGGCACCATTGCCACCGTAATAGCCCAGCCGGTAAACATCGACGCGATAATTCGGATTTCCGGTCAGGTTGTTGATCTTGAATTGGACCGTCCCCCCGACATTGGTGCTGATTGCTGTCGCAAACCCCTGGGTCAGAGTCGAATTGTCGCCCGGCTGGATCTCCCAAACACTTCTCGGCGTGCCTGGCTTCTGGTTTTCCAATACGGTGGGATTCGTCGGAGGATCGGAGACGATGGTGCCGCCCAGCCCATCGCTCTTGAAATTCCAGTTCAAGTCCATCCCTGAGAACAGCAAGGTGACATTGGCCGCACCGTTGCTGAAATCCACCGTGCTGATATTCGAGCTACTATCGTAGGAGACGGTCGCCGACATCGACGATGTGAAGGGCAGATCCCTCAGGTCGACTAGATTCCCCGGCGAAAGCGCTGCTCCCGGCGATGAAGCTGTGATCAGCCCGGCGAAGTTGGCCGACTGATCGAGGACAAGCGTACCAGTTCCCGTTTCGAACGACACGGTTATGCCGGAGAACGATCCATTCAGGAACTGGCCGGAAACCGACCCTCCGATCTCCAGGATCGCCTTGTCTGCAATCTCGAAAGATCCAGTACCGCTGACGTCACCCCTAAACTCCCCGGTCGTAATGCGATTGCCAAGGAACGCTCCAACCTCGACTGTCCCATTGTTCAGCACATCGCCTTCGACGACAAACGGCGAGCCGGCCCCCAACGAAAGCGTCGCACCTGCATCGAGGACCAGGCTCCCAATGTCGACATCGGCCGAGCTCGTGACGACATACGTTCCTGCTGCATCGAGGAACGCGGCATCGATGATCCCCGGAAGCCCGGCGCTCCAATTCGTTGCGACATTCCAGGCTCCGTCAGTCGGATGGACCCAGTGAGTGGCGCCAGGGGTGGAAACCGATTGAGATTTCTGCGCCGCTTCGTTCGCCACAGATGAGAACGTTGGCGTCAAGCCATTATGACCGCTCGTCAAAGACGTCGAAGACAGAAGCGCAGACAACCGCGACCGGGAAGGTGCGGCGAAGAGAGCGGGCATAACGCCGCGCAAGCCCGACGGATCACCCGAGTCGGTCCGAAACGTCTGTTCGAAGAACGAGGCGCCCCCCCCGGGAGTGAATGATCCGCTTACTGGCCGATCAACGAGCCGCGGAGCCCAGAGGCCAAGTGCGTCGAAACCCGCGAAAGCGCTCACGAACGGCGATTCCTGCCAAAGGGCTGGAATGTCCTCCCCCCAAACGTACCGAGTTCCCCGGCCGAAGGCGTTCGCCTTTTGAACCAGCATGACCATACCGATTAAATAAATAATCGCCTCTCTATATTTTAATTGCCTTTTAAACTGCGGTCAATTCAATACACATAATTTAACTCGGTTTCGAATATCGACTGAGTGGCGCTAGCGCGAGACGAATTGCGGCAGTCGCATGATTTCGCTGAGATATTTGCCGTAGCCGCTCTTCTCCAGCGGTTGCGCCAGCGCAAGAAGTTGATCGCGATTGATGAAGCCGAGCCTGAACGCGACCTCCTCGAGGCAGGCAATCTTCATTCCCTGCCGCTTTTCCAAGGTCTGCACGAACGTCCCTGCATCGATGAGAGATTCGACCGTGCCGGTATCCAGCCACGCAAATCCCCGCCCCATGCGTTCAACGTGGAGCGCATTGGCCGAAAGGTAACGCATCTGAAGATCGGTAATCTCGAGCTCGCCGCGCGCCGATGGCTCGACGCGGCGAGCGTAGCGAACGACGCGGTTGTCGAAAAAATACAGCCCCGTGATCGCCCAGTTCGAAGCCGGCCGTTTTGGCTTCTCCTCGATCGACACCGGGCGGTCCGCTTCGTCAAACGCGACCACGCCGTATCGTTCTGGGTCTCGCACGTGATAGGCAAAAACCGTTGCGCCTTCTTCGCGACCTGCTGCCCTGGCAAGCAATTCGCTCAGGCCGTCGCCGAAGAAAATATTGTCTCCAAGCACCATCGCTACGCGATCGTTTCCGATGAAGTCGGCACCGACAATGAACGCGTCCGCGAGACCGGCGGGTCGGGTTTGTTCCGCGTAGCTGAGCCGGATACCCCATTGGCTGCCGTCGCCCAGCAATCGCTCGAACTGACACCGGTCTGAAGGCGTGGTGATGATCAGAATTTCGCGGATCCCTGCCAACATCAAAGTCGACAGCGGATAGTAGATCATCGGCTTGTCATAGATCGGGAGCAACTGCTTGCTGACCACGCGCGTGATCGGATAGAGGCGCGTTCCGCTGCCGCCAGCCAGCACGATTCCCTTCAGCATCGGTTTCTCCTTCTCCGACCAGCTGGTCCAGACAAGCTTGAAGTGAATGGCGCCAAGGCGCCAAGCGAATCCCGAACACGCGTTCGGCCTTGGATGAGTCAAGGCGCGAGTTCCGAGGTCGACGCGCAGCGGTCGGAAATTGCTCGGTCGTGATCGCCTCGAGCGCCCGAATCCGGGCACCGCGACGGGAACACTCGTGGAAGATTGCCTGCGCAAAATCGTGCCAGCTTGCCTCGCCTTGGCCACCGAGATGAAAGATGCCGGCCGTGGCCCTGCGATCGTCCGTTACTGACCGTTGAGCGATCCGGAGGACGGCGTCTGCAAGGTCGAACGCGTAAGTCGGGTTACCATGCTGGTCACTGACAACCCTTACGACCTGCTGCGTCTCGCATAGCCGCAGCATCGTTCGGACGAAGTTGCTGCCATAGGGACTGTAAAGCCAGGAGCATCTGATCACGGTCGCGAGCGGGTGCGCTGCCAATACAGCAGCCTCCCCGGCAAGCTTGGAAGCGCCGTAGACGTTCAACGGCGCTGGAATGTCGCTCTCGTCGTACGCATCCGGTTTCGCACCGTCGAAGACATAGTCGGTCGACAGATGGATGAGCGGAATGTTCAGTTGCCACGCGACATCCGCCAGCGCGGCCGCGCCATCACGATTGATGCTGAAGGCCCTCGCTGCTTCAGATTCGGCCTGATCTACCGCCGTATAGGCGGCCGTGTTGATGATTGCAGACGGCCCGATCGACGCAATGAGCTTGTCGATCCCTTCCCGGTTCTCTAGATCGAGTTCTGGGCGCCCGAGAGCCACCGCAGGCAAGCCGCGCACTGTGGCAAGATCACGAAGGCACATTGCCAGCTGACCATTCCGTCCAGCAAAGAGGATTGGTCGATCTGTCATCTTCACCTCAGCCTTGGGCCGCCAGGAGACCCAGACGCGAGCCGTCATAGACACCGCTGCGAGCACGCTCCCACCACGCTCGGTTCTTGAGATACCATCCGACGGTTTCGAACAGGCCCTGTTCGAAGGTTCTGGTCGGTTTCCAGCCGAGCTCGCGATGTGCTTTCGATGCGTCGATTGCATAGCGCGCATCATGGCCCGGACGATCCGGCACGAACGTAATCAGAGAACGTCTGCACCCCGCGCCCGGAGACAATCGATCCACAACGTCACAGATCCGGGTGACGACCTCCAGGTTGGATCGCTGGGCATCTCCGCCGAAATTGTACTTCTCGCCGGGCCTTCCTTGGTGCAAAAGTCGTATCAAGCCCGCGGCATGATCATCGACGTGAAGCCAGTCGCGGATATTCCTTCCGTCGCCATAGACCGGCAGAGGCTTCCGATCGATCGCATTGAGGATCGTCAGCGGGATGAGCTTTTCCGGAAACTGATACGGCCCATAGTTGTTCGAGCAATTCGACACGATCACGGGCAGGCCGTAGGTTCGAAACCACGCGAGCGCGAGGTGGTCCGAGGCGGCCTTGCTCGCCGAGTAGGGCGAGCTCGGCCTGTAGGGCGTATCCTCTCGAAACAAGTCGTCCGGTCCCAATGAGCCGTAGACTTCGTCCGTCGACACGTGGATGAAGCGGAAATGCTTCCGCCTCGAAGCTGGTTGACGTTCGTAGTAGGCTCTGGCCGCCTCCAATAGCGTGTAGGTGCCAACCACATTGGTATTGACGAAGGCTTGAGGTCCGTTAATCGAGCGGTCGACGTGGCTTTCGGCGGCCAAATGTATGATCGCATCCGGCTCGTAGTCGGCGAACGCACAATCCATAGTCTCGCGATCGCAAATGTCGGATTGCAGGAACACATAGGTCTCCAGCCTCTCGATGCTCGCGAGCGACGTCAGGTTGGCTGCGTATGTCAACTTGTCGATGTTGATCACTGCGGCACCCACCTGGAGCGCCAAACGGCGACAGACCGCAGAACCAATAAATCCCGCTCCGCCGGTCACCAAGATACGCATACTACCGCCTCCACTAGTCGAAAACGCAACCGAGCTGGCTGAGCGTAGGAAGGGCCTGGTCCTTTGGCGACACCTGGGCTTCTGAGGGTCTCACGGGCCACTCGATCGCTAACGTTGAATCGGCCCAATAGACTCCACCGTCGTGACTTGGGGCATAGACCTGGTCGACTTTGTATAAGACGAGGGTCTTGGGCTGCAGCGTACAGAAGCCGTGCGCGAATCCCTTCGGAATGAACACCTGCTCGCCGCTTTCGCTATCCAACTGGATCGCGATGTGCTTGCCGAAGCTGGGCGATGAACGCCGAAGGTCTACTGCAATATCCAGAATCGCCCCGCTCAACACCCGTATCAACTTCGCCTGGGCGAAGGGCGGCCGCTGGAAGTGCAAGCCGCGCACCGTGCCGATCCGATCCGAGCTGGACTGATTGTCTTGAACAAAGTCATGGAGAATTCCCTTCTCTGCAAACGCTGATCGCTGGAAGGTCTCAGAGAAGTAGCCGCGGGCGTCGGAAAACCGATCTGTGCGAATGACTTTGACATCAGGGATCGCCAAGGATCGCAGTTCCAACATTGGGTACCCTTCTGCCCTCTCAATTCAGATCGGGCTTCGATAAGGTGGACATAATCCCCGTCGAGATTAATTTTCCACCCTCACAGTCCACCACGAAAACGGTCGCACGATTTCGGCGGAAGCCATTAGACCGGACGTAAGTCACGGAATAATTTGGGAATTCGCGAACGCACGCCTAAGCAAAACCGCCAGGACCTGCATTTTCCATCTCCGCCTCGATTAATATATTGTTTATTTAATTTGGCAAGTGAGTTTTTATAAGGTATATAATTCGTACTATCTCGCAGATCGCTTTAAATGCCGCCTGCGGGCGGGCGGCCGCAACGTGACCAATCGTCGGACAGGTACGTGATGCTTCAGAACAATCTTCAACATGCGGATAGGATGCGGCTGCCGGTGAACGGACCGGCTCAACCCGCCCAGGCAGACGGCGGAGGAATCACCGACGTCATCAATTTCGGCATCGGGCTTCTACGGCGCCAGTATCTCGTGATCCTTGTTACTGCCGTACTCGCCACTGCGGCCAGCCTGCTCTATCTCCGTTTGGTTTCTCCAACCTATACGGCACAGGTTCAGATCCTGTTGGCCAATCCCAGGCCTCAGTTTGTCCAGCAGCAGTCACTCGTCGCCGAGCCGGCCTTCGATCTCAGTCAAATCGACACCCAGCTTCAGCTCCTGAGATCAAAGGCCAATGCGGTTGCGGTAATCGAGCAGTTGAAACTGGCCGACGATCCGGACTTTAGTGCATCTGGCCTCTCTTTGCAGGCGCTCTGGCAACGAGTTTGGCCATGGGCCTCGACTAAATCGAAGAAGGATGCGCCACTCGAGACGAATGGCGAACCATCGGACACTCTCGTAGACGCATTCCTCAGTCGGCTTTCCGCTGGACGCGTCGGGTACAGCCACGTCATTGAGATCAGCTTCAGCTCGAGCAACGCAGCTCGAGCCGCGGAGATCGTGAATGCGATCGCCAACACTTATGTTGCAGACCAGCTCAATGCAAAATTCGAGGCCAATCGCAAGGCAACCAGCTGGCTGCAGGAGAGGCTGCGTGATCTGGGCGACCAAGCCCTCGCCGCGCAACGTGCCGTCGACGTCTACAAGGCTCAAAACAACATTGTTTCTCTGGGTGGGAAACCCATCGACGAGCAGCAGATCACGGAGATCAACAATCGATTGGCCGCCGCACGTGCTCAGACATCTGAAGCCACGGCCAAGTTGGCTCGTTATGAAACTCTCCTTGCCATCGACCCGAAAAAGCCGTCCTCGATAGACAATCTGGATGCTATCGGGACCGATGCGCTGAACAGCCAGATCATCACGGGGCTGCGCCAGCAATATCTGGAGCTCACCAGACGTGAGGCCGAGTTGGCCGCGAGGGTCGGTCGTGACCACTTGGCAGTCGTCAATATCCGGAACCGCGCGCGAGAGTTCCGCGTCTCCATTTTTGACGAGGTCAGGCGACTTGCCGAGGTCAGCCGAAGCGAATTCGAACTGGCCAAACAGCGCCAGGAAGAAATCGAAAAGCAATTATCCAAAGCCGTTTCGCAGTCCCGTTCGGTCAATTCTGCTGAGCTGACCATCAAGGACTTGGAAAGCAGGGCAAAGGGCCTGCATAGCTTGTACGAGACTTTCCTTCAGCGCTACATGGGCTCCACACAGCAGGAGACGTTTCCCACCTCGGATACGCGGGTACTTTTTCCGGCTTCGCCACCGGCGAGCAAGAGCAAGCCGAAAACAAGGTTGATCCTGGCGTTTGGCATTCTCGGTGGTCTCGCGCTGGGCATCGGCCTGGCGCTCCTCAGAGACCTCATGGACCGCGTCTTTCGGACCTCTTCACAGGTGGAAACCGTACTGGAGTTGCCTTGTCTGTCTTTGGTCCCGTTGTTGCCGGCCCGCAAATCTCCCAAGCCACCAATCCGCCTCCAGAAAACCGACGATGATGTTCAGCGACGGATCTCTTCGTCTCCAGCCGCAATTCATCAGACGGTGGTCGGGATGCCGCTATCTCGATATACGGAGGCCATTCGTTCCATCAAGCTAGCCATCGACCACAATCCGGCGAAAATCTCTTCCCAGGTCATCGGCATTACCTCTGCGTTACCGAATGAGGGAAAGACCACGATTGCAGCTTCGCTCGCGCAATTGATCGGACACACCGGAAAGAGAGCCATTATCGTCGATTGCGACCTCAGGAATCCCTCGCTGACCGGCATCTTTGCGCCCAAGGCGGCCTGCGGCATCATCGAAGTTGCAAACGGTAGCCGGTCGCTCGCCGACGCTGTTTGGAGGGACCCGACGACCAATCTTGCATTTCTGCCCGCCGTGCGTCGGGGACCTTTGCTCCACACCAGCGAAATTCTTTGCGCGGACTCGATAAGCAAACTCTTCGACCGTTTACGGTCCGAGTATGACTACGTCATCGTCGACCTTCCGCCCTTGACACCGTTGGTGGATGTTCGAGCCACTTCATCTCTGATTGACTGCTACATTCTCGTTGTCGAATGGGGCCGGACCAAAATTGATGTAGTGCAACACGCACTGCACACGGCACCAAACATTCACGAATCTCTGATTGGGGCAGTTCTCAGCAAGACCGATACCAAGGCGATGGCTCGATACGACGGACATCGGAGCTACTATTACCATGATAGCCATTACATCCGTTATGGTCTTTCTGGCTCTTGAGGCTGGTTCATAGCGGCCTACCCGTTAGCTGGCCCGAGGGACCAGCGGAGTGGCCGCACCACACCACGGTGTTTACATGATGGTCCGGCTTGTCATATTGGCCGAGTTGGTGGCGATTGCCGCGGCGTTCGCAATGCCGGAAAGCCTGCAAGGCTGGTTGTTGATGTCGTTGGTACTCGCAACGGCGGCGCTAATGGTCGCGATCTTTCTACCGCCCTCCTCCCTCGGGCTTGCCAGACTGCTCCGTCCTAGTCTCGTCGCTGTACTCGCGACTCCGGCGCTCTGGATGGCCTTGCAGGCGGTGCCGATGCCGATTGACAAACTCGGCAATCCCATTTGGGCAACTGCATCGGCGACCTTAAACGAGCCCCTCGCTGAAAAAATCACAGTCGACACCACGGCGACCATGTTCTCGCTCGTGCAGTATTGCGCTGTGCTCGCTGCAGCTCTCATTGCTGCAGCCATTGCGCTTGACCGATATCGCGCAGCGCAACTGCTACATATTCTGCTGTCGATAGCCACAATCGTTACCGCCATGTGGTTCGGCAGGGAAACAGCCGGTGTGGCTGGGCCCGACGGCTCAACCATCGCGGTGCTCGGTGTGTTGCTCTCCTGCGCAACGGCAATTCGTGCGGTCGATCAGGTACTCCGACGCAGTCGGCCAGGAACAATTGCGCTAAGCCCGCTCCCTGCGCTGTCCGCCGCGATCATCGCAATGATTATCTGCATGGCCGCGCTGATCATTCGAGCCAACTCAACTGCAGTCGTCGCGGCCCTCCTCGGCTCAGAAATCTTGCTCTCGGTGTTCGCGGTTCGCAGGTGGTTCCCGGGATTGTGGGGTACTGCTGGCGTCCTTGCAACTGCCACGATTATCTTCATTGCCACGGCTACGGTCATTCCCTTCAGAACGAACACCGATCTGACGATCGCCTTGTCAACGAGCAGTCAGGCCGCAACAGAACGGATGCTGCAGGACGTCGCGCCGGCAGGATCCGGTGCGGGTGCTTCGACGGTACTTTTGCCGATTTACCAGGACGCTGGAGTTGGCGACTCGCCAGAAAGGCCAACCGCCGCCGCCACGATCGCTATAGACATGGGGTGGGCTTTTCTCTGCGCGCTGGTGGTTGCTGCGTTGCTCTGCGCTTCTATTCTGATCAGACGTGCTCTGTCACGTGCTTACGATTACGTCTTCCCAGTGCTGGGCGCCGGCGCTTTGATTGCAGTGACGATACTCGCGTTTTCCGATCATGGAATTCTGGGTTTAGGAGCATCGCTTCTGGTCGCTGCGCTTTTTGGCCTGGCTTTCGGTCAAAGCCTCTCCGGCGCAGAACGTGACGCCATATCGTCTGAGACGAAAGCGACGTCCGACCAAATTGCAAATCAAGCACCTGCGCCTCGCCGAAGGTTGACCTCAGCGTCAGTCACCATTTGGCCCCGCGTTAGCCTGATGATGCTTGGTATTGTGTTGATCGTGCAGGCAGCATGGATGGCGCTCCCCGACCGGTACTTCGGTGCAAGATCGTCTTTGCCGTCAGTTCTTTCGACTGCAGCAGCAGGGCCGAACGCGATGTCGAAGACGGTTTCCCTTGCGGCAGCGCGTGAAAACTTATGGATCCGCGGGGGACCAAGCTTTACCCGGGATTCGGCTCTGGCTGCCGACGAGCAAAGGACGGCTCCTCCCATGACTTCGGACGAGTTTGCTCGTGCATTGCGCTCTTCGCCGCTCCGCGGTGACATTTGGCTCCTGCTCGCGGCGACGTCGAAGCACAGTTCGCCCCAGCCCAGCACGGCAGCGATGCTCAGAATGTCATACTATACCGCGCCGAATGATTTGGACCTGCTTCCGTTGCGCGTATCGGTCGCGCTCGCCGCAGATGCCATGGTGCGGGACACTGACCTGCGTGAATTGATCAAACGGGACGTCAGCCTCGTCGTTAGACATCGGCCTGCCCTCAAGCCAGCCCTTGTGACCGCTTACCGGTCAGCCTCGGCTGATGGGAAGATCTATCTCGAGGGCCTGATTTCGGAACTCGATCCGGCGTTCCTCGACCAGGTGCACGCGCGGAGTTCCCGCATGGGTTCTCGATAATCTCAAGAGCCGCGAGCTCAGCCCAAGCCACGATCGCAGATCGGCGACAAAGGGGCACACGTTATTAAATAGGCGGAGCTGCGGATTTTACTTGATAAACCCCTTTAATTAATAAATAATTAATATTAAATCGCAGAGCCCCGGCCATGAATTTCGTGAACCGACATTTCCCCGATCGGGAGGTTACGGATCGTATCAGTCCCGAAGCGACAGTATCCCCCGAGCCCAAATGGCCCCTCCGTTATGACGCGGTCGAGCACGTAGTGCTCGGTGCTGATATTGCGACCATCCTATTTGCGAGCATCGTCTCCACGTTGCTGTACCAAGCGCAGAATGGCCAAGCCGCGGCCAACTTGGGCAACGCGCTTGGCTTGGCGCTGGTTAGCGCGGTTTGTCTCGTTTGCCTGCTGAAGGCCTACGGGCTTTATCAGCCGGTTGAGCTCCTCGCGCTCCGAAATCAGATCCGCGCGGTCTGTTTGGCTTGGATGTCTTCGGTGCTTTTCATTTTGGCGGTGTTCGGCTTCGCAATCCGCCCGGAGAGCTCTCTGCACCGAGGCCTGCTCTTCGCCGTCTTGGCCCTGGGCTTACTTTTGGGTGAGCGGTGGGGAGTTAAGGTGCTTCTCGGGAGGGCCCTGAGCGGCAGGAAGTTCGCCAATACGAATATTGTCCTGATCAGCGATCAACCCTTGTCGAAGAACGTGGGATTGTCCGAAACCTTGTCGATGCACGGGTATCTCGTCAAAGAAAGGTTCAGCTTGCCTCCGTTCGGATTCGGTCCTGCCTGCCGAAGGCGGCTCACGGCCCGTGTCATCGACCACATCCGCACCTACCGGCTCGATCAGGTGGTGGTGGAAGCTGACCCGGAGCGATGGCCCGAATTGCGAGCCTTTGTTGCCGATTTGCGCGTTTTGCCGTTCCCGATCATTTTCGTGCCCGTCGGCACAACGTCCGAATTGCTTCGACACCCAAAGCGAAGTCTTGGAAGTGCCGTTTGTGTAGAACTCCAGCGTGGCCCCCTGACGCCGCTGGAGCGCGCGATTAAGCGGACGATTGACATTATGGGGGCTGGCCTCTGCCTGGCGATGCTCGCCCCGCTGCTTGCGCTGGCTGCAGTCGCGATCAAGCTGGATTCTCCCGGCCCTATATTCTTTCGGCAGCAACGCTGTGGCTTCAACGGCCGAATATTCTTGATCCGCAAATTCCGGACCATGCATGTGCTCGAGGACGGGCCTGTAATCCTCCAGGCCAACCGCGCCGATCGACGCGTTACCCGCGTCGGCAAATGGCTGCGCCGGACGAGCTTCGATGAACTGCCACAGCTCCTAAATGTTCTCGACGGCAGCATGTCGCTGGTGGGCCCGCGTCCTCATGCCGTGGCTCACGACAGTGAATTTGACAAGCTCGTGCGAAACTACGCGCTCCGCCACCGGGTCAGGCCAGGATTGACCGGCTGGGCCCAAGTCCATGGGTGCCGGGGCCCCACCCCTACAGCAGTCATGGTCGAAACACGTGTCCAGTACGACCTCTGGTACATCGACAATTGGAGTATTCGACTGGATCTCGCAATCCTGTTGCGAACTCCCATGGAAGTATTGCGAGGGCGCAATGCCTACTAGGCTCGATCTCGACGTAAGGCGCCGAGCTGCACCAGTTCGTGGCGCAGCAAGTTCTCACGCCCGCTGCCGAAGCTTCGGAGCCGCCTCTCCGATGCGAAACTCCTCGATCCGCCGGCCCGATTTCATGGCAGCAACCAGCCAACGCGGTCGCTTGCCGCGTCCCGACCAAGTTTCGGAAGTTTGCGGGTTACGATATTTCGGCAGTACACGCGGATATTTTCGTCTCTGCTTGCCGTTGGGAGAGACGCCCAACCCGCTCGTTTCGGCTAACGCAGCCATTCCGCCGCCGAGAACCGCCAGACGCTTCTCAAGTTCCTGCTTTTCCGCCTTTATCCGATCCGACAAAATGCCGCTAATCTCCTCATGAAGCGACCAGAGATCATCAAGGGACATCGCTTCTAGTTCGAGCTTCTTGGTCGACATACTGGCATCCTGTGGTTGCGCCCATTTAATACAATCCCGGCCTAGTAATCAAGAAGCTAGGTTGGGTCGGTGTAAAAAAAACGTGGAACCGAATGGCAAGTTCGGTGCTCCACATAGCTGCGTCGCCGGTTCCAATCAAGACTAAAAATGTGATTATCCGCTGAATTTAATAGCGGTTGCAGTAACAACACGCGCTGCGCGAGTATCGAGACGCGGTTCAAGCGAGGGGCGTCTCATTAAACGGAAAGCGGAGCGCGAGCTCACTCTGCTCCGCCGCCCCGTCGGCAACGTCAGCATTTGTAGCTTCGACGCCTCGATATCGGCCGCTGCGGCCGAGGGCGCGATAAACCGATTGATCGCCGCTTGAGGACGGATCAGTGGACAGTCGCGAATCTCCAATGCTTCTCTTCGAGGCTCCGGCAAGGTTTTCTCGCCCGCAATAAATACATGAAAATAATCCTCGCAATATATATTAAATAATATATTATTTATTTATTGTCGTGGCAATTTTGAAGACCAAGCCTTGCTCCCCTGCCCATTGTTCGCCGCGATCTTCGACGTAGGTGACAGACAGGTACGCAAGGTGCCGGTCGAACGGTGACGAGAATGCTTATGCGCAGGCAGGATCTCGAAGCCATGGATTTTGAAGAACTTTGGCTCCTCCACGAGGAGCTGACGAAGATTCTTGCTGAAAAGATCACAGCCGAAAAGCGGGAATTGGAAAAGCGCCTTGCGCAACTCAATCAGCCGGATCAATTCGCCGGGGCGGAGGGCGGGGCGACAACGACTGGCTCAAGTCAGCCCCCTCGTCGCAAATACCCGAAGGTCGTTCCGAAATACTTCAATCCCCTCAAGCCCACAGAGACTTGGTCTGGGCGTGGCAAACAGCCGCGCTGGTTGGTCGCAGCGCTCCAATCAGGGCACACGCTGGAGGAGTTCAGGATTCGCGAGAACGGCGAAGCGCCGAGCCGGAATGCTGGTGGTCACGAGCATTGATGGCCCTGCCGCCCGACCGAACGCATTTGTGATCTAGACCTTCCCTGCGCGCTCCGCGAAGGCCGCCTTCAACAGGAACTGCACGGTGTCCACCCTTGGTAGGGACCACAGTCCACGCGGATACACAGCGGCTTGCCCGGCGCCGCGTGCCGCTTTCCGATGATTTCCGAGATCCAGTACCATCATTGCGAGGAAGGGAACGCGTGTAGCCGGAAAACGTGCCTGCATCACCTGTCGCATGAACTGGAGGCGAGGAATCAGTCGGGAGCGCAACGCATGCGGAATGTCGACGCCAAGCAGCTCGGCAAGAGCGATCAGCTGAGTTTCGACCGCGTTCCTCATCAAGTCGCTCGAGGCGAGAGAGGTCAGCTTCTCCCAATCGAGAGGTTCGGCGGAAGCGTTTAGATCGCGCAATTCAACAAGGTGCCGCAGGTCGAGGTCGCCGAGCCAATAACCATAGTCCTGAAACTGATCGTGGACGATCAACGTGACCGCTTGGAAGATAGGCTTGGGGATATATACGCTTGCCCGTCCGAGCGGCGCAGGAACACAATGGTTCAGCACATGCCCGAAGTTCTGGTAGAGGTACGCTGGCCCTGGAGCTGCCTCTTGCAGGTCGATGGACCCGACGTCCTGCGGGCGATTCAGATCGACATGCCATCTCCGGCTTTCGGGAGGGGTCTGCTCATGAATATCGTAACCAATTCCACTTAGCGCGGCGACTGCCGTTCTGGCATCGTCCGGCATGACCATGATGTCCAGATCGGACATAATCCGAACGCCTCTTCGCGCCTCGGGCGCGGTCGCCAGTGTCGATGCCCCCTTGAGTAGAACCGGCGTAATGCCGTGACCATTCAGAGCAACGACGGCCTCTTCGAGTTGAACGACGAGGCGGTCATTGCGCAACCCATTTCGGCGGTGGATATGGCGAATATAGGCGCAGACGTCCTCCGGCAGCATCGATGCGAATTTGTCGACAAAGTCGATGAGCGCCGGCGTCGTCAGGGTCTGATTTGCAAGTCCGATGACGGACGTCCACTCTACTTCGACCGGCGGCATGCCCCGCAAGCAATTGCAGAGGCTCGTGAGCGCGCCGCTATGCCTTGCCATTGCACAATTCCCTAAGCAGATGCCGAGCCTCTCCAGCCTCGCAGTAGGTTAGTTGAAGCGATTGCGCGCCCGCGACCATCCGCTTTAGAGCAAAAAAGCCAGTCTGCGACAGTTTACCATCGCTGGAAAATGCGTTCTCGATGAGCCGCTTCATCGAATCCAAACGATCTATTGCGGTCAGTTCGGCCGGCCCGCTCGCGACCCGGTTCAAGAAGATGATCCAGCCTGTGGAGAAGCTTTCGTTCTGTGCATCCGGAATGGGTACGTACCGCACCCGAACGCCGTCGGAGCGGCAATGCGTCGCGTCATAGCGATCGCCATGTAGTCGCGAGAGTAAGTCCCACGATCCCTCCTTGAGGGTGATCGCAAACGGGACTCCGCAGATCGTTCCGTCGGCGCCAACCAGCGCGACGTCATCGCCTGCGTACCGGAATCCGGCGTCCACCAGCTGCAGCGTGAGGGTAGATTTTCCAGCTCCCGGATGGCCGCATAACAGCAGGCCCATGCCGTCTTTCACGAGAGAAGCGGCATGTAGGGAGAATACCCAACGATCGCTTCGAATAAGCCGCTCGGTGACGTGAGCTTTGATCATAGGGGCCAATGCTTCGACTTCGCATCTGGAAATGGTGGAATCCTCCGCGCGCAGGAACACTTGCTCATCCAGCATCATTGCCTCGATCGCGATGTCGCCGTCGCCGCCGGCACTCTGGTCCGAAACACAAAATGGCGACAGCAGCCGTCTCAAGAGGTCCCGATTTGCAGCCCGGACGCTTATTTTGTGCCGACCCAGATGAGCTGAGAAGACGCAATCGGTCGGCATTCGCCAATCGACTTCGAGCAACGCTCGATCGATCCAGACATCTACGGCCTGTCGCGTGAACTGGCGTGCCGCGTGCTCGTCAATGCCTTGCGCTGCAAGCGCCCGATAAACGTCTCCCAGCGAGGCGCCTTCCCCCAATTTACACCAGATGAATGCCCCTACTCGGTCGAGTTCAAAGATCTTCTGCCCGGCTTCGCTGAAGATCATTGCTCGGCCATCCAACAGCGCGAATACTGCATCCGGAGCCGGTCTCAACACTATCTCTATCTCTGCCGACGATCTTTCCAGCACGCCTTCCACCAATGTGAACCCATTCTGCCGCGCCTGTGCCGGCGAGGCGGCGACAGCATCCGGGATGCGATGTTGTCGCGGCACTCGACAAGCGAACGGCCGCCGCCTGCGACATTCAATCTAGCCCGGCCTGCGACGCTGCGATTTCCATTCACCCGAACACACGCCACCCGGTCCGGCTCGCTTCGACACGTCAATCCGGCCGGTCATGCCGCGAGCTGACCGTCCTTGCCCCCGTCTTGAGGAGAAATGTTCAACCCCTGCTCTCCAGGGAGGCTCGCTCTGGCGGTCAACCGATGAGCATCCAAGAGGTACCGATAAGCTTCGCGATCGGCACTTCGTTCTCTCAGAATACGCTCCTTCTCGCCAATGTTGACCAATTCTGCGCGCATCTGAGCCAACTGCAGCGTCTCCGAGGTGAGGTTGTACTCGTTAAGAATTAATTCCCACATCGTCTCCTCCAGCCGAAGAAACCTGGACGACTTTAGCTTACGTGATCGGCAGCAATTAACAACGAGATTTACTGTTTTTTCTTATAATCAAAATTTGTTTCATATTTGAACCTGGTGCGACCATTCAGCACAACCGGTAAAGCGCAGCACGCGCCGAACTGACTTGAGAATGAGGGCTGCTGAAGCCTGGAGAAAAGGACTGACGTTCTTCGGCAATGCATCGCGCCGCGCATAAAATAAATCAGCCGAGAGTCGCAAATCAGACCGACAACGCCAATTTTAATTTGCACATTAAATGAAAAAGAGAATAGTTTACGAACTGCACCGAGGGGAGTGACACCAGTGATCCGGTTGGCTGACCTGTCCGTCGAGGGGAAATTGATGGTTTCGTTGCAGGGGGAACGTTCCGCACGAAGTCGCGGGTATTTCGACACGACGATTATTTGGCGCCTCCCAGAAGCTTTCGGTTGAGGTCGGACATCATTCGGTATTGCGGCGAAAGCCGGCAGTATCCCAAGAATTCGCCAAGCAGGAATCCGGTCGGTTGGAGAAGCGTCGTCACGAGCAAGCTGCCCTTTGCTCGAACAACGACCCCAGGTGCGATGCCCCCCAAGTCACCCGCACCGACGAGAGCGCACTCCAGCCGGCCGGCCCTTTTGCTCGACAAATGCGTGTTTCAGGGAGGCTCGTATGGGCATGATCATGGTCAAGTGTCCGCAATCCGGCCGCGCGATTCCTACCGGCATCAAATCCGATCGTGAGACTTTCCTGCGAAGCATCGTGTTTTTCGGCAATACTCTTTGTCCGGACTGTCGGGCCAATCACAACTGGTTTGCCCGCGAGGCCTGGGTCGAGGAGGCGATCGTCAGAACAGTAGCGGCCGCTGGTACGGCGCCAACGTGCTGATGCAAATGACGCGCGCGCTTCGGAGAGCGTATCCAAATGCTCCTTCCGATAGCGCGTTGCTGCTGCAACGCATTGCAACCCCTGAGAATATTTTCGCGCATTGTCGCAAAACGAACCGACGCCTCCGGCGGCCATCGCTTAGACGTTGTTGGCATGTCGCCACAAATCCGAGCTTCCGTCAGGAATTCGGCAAGGGCCTGTTTGGGGGTGTTGTAGTGAGTAGTGGGGTTTGCAGCCTGGCTGTTCTGCGTGACACAAAGATCAAGCTCGTGAGCCTGCTGGCTCAATTGAGGCGGCTCCGCGAGAGAGTACGAAGGGCGGAAGCACGGCGCTCCGGACAAAGACGACGATCAGCGTCGGCATCGCGCGCCCGAAGGGCCCGAGCATGAGACATCACACGCAAGGTATCCGCAGCTCAAGGCATTTCTGACGACCATGCTCTCTGGAATTGAAGACCAGCATGGAATTGCAAGCGTTCTTTCTGGATCTTCGTCGATGTAGGGGAGTTCGGCGCTCCCGGCGTCTCAAGGCCGCGGTCTCGCGCCAATCCATCACGGGCCAATTTGGAACAGCAAGCTCTAGCGAGAAACAAGTGCCGATACGGCCTGCCTACAGCTGCACGCCGCGCGTCAAGGCACCGTCGACGACGAGGTTCGTTCCGGTGATGAAGCTCGCCGCGCGGCTCGCGAGAAACACCACGGCGTTAGCCATTTCCTGCGGTGTTCCCATTCGTCCTGCCGGATTAAGCGCCTGCGCGGTCTTGTAGAGCTCTGGATTGTTGTCCTGATCATGTTCCAAACTCCACCCTCAAAATAGGTATTGCCCGGCGAAACTGAATTGGCGCGGATGCCCTTCCCCGCAAGCTGATTGGCGAGCCCTTGGGTGTAATGGATGATCGCCGCCTTGAAGGTGCCGTAGGGGCCGGCCGCGAAATCGACCTCGCGCCCGGAGACGCTCGATATCGTGACGATCGCGCCGGCCGCGCTTTTCTCCAGATGCGGCATGGCCGCGTTCACCAGCCGGACCGTGCCCATCATGTCGGTCGAGAACTCCTTCTGCCAGCTTTCGTCGCCCTATCCGATCGCCAGCGCGCCGCTTGCGCGCGAGCGCCGCGAAGCGCGTTATTGTAGCGCAGATTGCTGCAATTCGTATCGCCATGCAGCAACTCTGTGCAGCGCGGCTGCGTAGCCCCGATCTCGCTCCATGCCGAGCTGCGGTAAGCGCGGCACTCGAGAAAGCTTCGGCATCGACGCAGCCGGAGCGGAATGATCCGGAAGCGTTGACCCAGATCAAGGGAGCCCGCCCCCCGCCCGCCAACATCCGCACGTTGCCGCCCCTCTGCCATCGTCGGCCGACCGGGAGTTTCGATCATGAAGGCCGTATCCGTCGAAGAAGCCGTTGCGATGATCCCGGCGGGCGCCAGCGTCATGGTTGGCGGCTTCATGGGAGTCGGAACGCCGGAGCGGCTGCTCGACGAGGTCGTGCGCCAGAGGAAGACAGGTCTGACCTTGATCTCGAATGACGCGGCCATGCCCGGCAAGGGCGTCGGCAAGCTGTTCGATCAGGCCCTCGTGTCGAAGCTGACGGCAACGCATATCGGCCTCAATCCCAAGGCGCAGCAGCAGATGCTGGCGAACCAGATCGCCGTCGATCTCGTGCCGCAAGGTACGTTCGTCGAGCGCATTCGTGCCGGCGGATGCGGTCTCGGCGGCGTGCTGACGCCGACCGGCGTCGGAACGCTCGTGGCCGAAGGCAAGCGTCAGATCGAAGTCGACGGCAAGCCGTTCCTGCTGGAGACGGCGCTGCGGGCGCAATTCGCATTGGTGCACGCCTTCCTCGCCGATTACCTCGGCAACCTCGCCTACGCGCTCACGTCCCGAAATTTCAACCCGGTCATGGCGATGGCGGCCGACACCGTCATCGTGACGGCGGAGCACATCGTCCCGGTCGGCGTGATTGCACCCGATCACGTCGTCACCCCCGCGCCGCTCGTCGACTATCTCATCACCAATGGGTGACACCATGGATCCCCAGATCATCATCGCCCGGCGCGTCGCCAAGGAGCTGAGGAACGGCAATCTCGCCAATCTCGGCATCGGAATTCCGACGCTGGTCGCCAATTACGTGCCGTCGGACCTGAAGGTCTTCTTCCAGTCAGAGAACGGACTGATCGGCACCGGGCCGATCCCCGAGCAGGGCATGGCGCATCCGACACTCACCGATGCCGGTGGGCGCCCGATCAGCGCGCTGCCGGGCGCCTCCACGTTCGACAGCGCGATGTCGTTCGGACTGATCCGCGGCGGCCACGTCGATATCACCGTGCTCGGCGGCCTCCAGGTCGATGCGCATGGCCATCTCGCGAACTGGATGATCCCGGGCAAGATGGTTCCCGGCATGGGCGGCGCAATGGACCTCGTCACCGGCGCCAAGCGCGTGATCGTCGCCATGCAGCACGCCGCCAAGGGCAAGTCGAAGATCGTGGCGAAATGCTCGCTGCCGCTGACCTCGGCACGCCCGGTCGACCTCGTCGTGACGGACATGGCCGTGATCGGTTTTCCCGATGGCAAGGCGACGTTGCTGGAAACAGCGCCCGGCCTGAGCGTCGGCGAGGTTCTGGCGCTGACGGAAGCCGACCTCGCCATTCCCGACAATGTTCCGGAGATGAGGATCTAAACGGGTCAACTCATGCGAATATTCAGCGACTTCGACGAGATCAAATCCGCGGTCGGCACTGAGATCGGCGCCAGCGACTGGATCGAGATCACGCAGGACCGCATCAACCAGTTCGCCGAGGCGACCTGCGACGAGCAATGGATCCATGTCGACCAGGAGCGCGCCAAGCAGGAGATGCCGGGCGGCAAGACCATCGCCCATGGCCTGCTCTCGCTTGCCCTTGCCCCGCTATTCATCCGCTCGGTCATCGGCCTGAAGGGCCTGCGCAACACGCTGAACTACGGTGCTGACCGCATCCGATATCTCGCGCCGGTGCCGGCGGGCTCGAAGCTGCGCGGCCGGGTCACGATTGCGGAAGCAGAGGACGTGCCGCCGGACGGGCTGCGCGTCAACTACCACCTCGTGATCGAGATCGAGGGCGGCAAGAAGCCGGCCTGCGTGGCCGAATTAATCGCACTGCACTATCGGTGAATCAAAAAGTCGAAAAACAACCCCATGCACAGTAGACATGTGGCTGATTTGACTGAGGTTTCCTGTTCGCCCCGCTGTTCACCCAGAGCCGGGTTGCGTCGTCGGGCAAAACACCTGCAATATGCCACCATCAGCCCATGGGTCGCCGGACTGCTCAGCGCGGCGGCAACCCGCGCTCAATCGATGATGTGATAGCCGCCGTCGATGTACAGCACGCCACCGGTGATCAGCTTGGCGCCGTCGAGCGCCAGAAACGCGGTGGCATTACCGACATCATCGATGCTGACGAGGCTGCGAGAGGGTGCCTTGGATTGCGCCTTGTCCATCAGCTCGTCGAACTCCGGAATGCCCGAGGCCGCGCGGGTCGCTAGCGGTCCTGGCGAGATCGCGTGCACGCGGATGCCCTTCGGACCGAGCTCGGCCGCGGCATAGCGAACCGCGGCCTCGAGCGCCGCCTTGGCGACGCCCATGATGTTGTAGTTCTCCACCACCATCTGGCTGCCGTAATAGGTCATGGTGAACATCGTGCCGCCGTTCTTCATCAGGGGTTCGGCAAGATGTGCCATCCGCAGGAACGACCAGCAGGAGACGTCCATGGTCTTCAGAAAGCCGTCGCGGCCGACATCGACGACGCGGCCGTGCAGTGCTTCCTTCGGCGAGAAGGCGATCGAATGAAGCAGGAAATCGAGTTGCCCCCACTCCGACTTGATCCGCTCGAATACCGCCTCGGTCTGGCCTTCGACCATGACGTCGAGCGGCAGGAAGATCGGCGCTTCGAGCGCCTGCGCCAGCGGCTCGACGTGCTTCTTGGCGCGATCGTTCAGATAGGTGACGGCGAGATCGGCGCCGAGGGCGCGAAACGCCCTGGCGCAGCCCCAGGCGATCGACTGGTCGTTGGCGATGCCGACGACGAGGCCCTTCTTCCCCTTCAGAGCGATCTTGCTGTCCGGAAATACTGGAATCATGACACCCTCTCTTGTCTGGTGGGCGATTGGCCGTTCATCAACAGCGCCAGCGTATGCTGCGCGATCATGAGCTCCTCGTCCGTCGGGACGACGTAGATCGGAACGAGACTCGTCTTCGCCGATATCAGCCGCGAATGGCGTGTGTTCTCGGCAGGGTCGAGTGCCACGCCAAGCCAGCCGAGCTGCTCCGCCACACGTGCGCGGATACCACTCGAGTTCTCGCCGATGCCGGCGGTGAAGACGAAGGCATCGATCCCCTGCAGCGCCGCCGCCAGCATGCCGGCGTTGAGGCCGATGCGATAGACGAAATAATCCACCGCCAGCTTCGCTTGCGGGTCAAGGCTCGCCTCCAGCTCGCGCATGTCGTTGCTGATCCCGGAAAGCCCCTTCAATCCGCAATCGCGATAGAGAAAATCCTGCGCCTTCGATGCCGTCATCCCCTTCTCGGACAGCAGATACAGCACGACGCCCGGATCGAGCTGGCCCGGGCGCGTGCCCATCGGCAGCCCGTCGAGCGCGGTGAATCCCATCGTGCTCTCGACGCTCAGACCATTCTTCATCGCGCACATCGACGCGCCACTGCCGAGATGGGCGACAATCACCCGGCGCTTTGCGATGTCTGGCGCGATCTGCGGCAGGGTCCTGGAGATGTATTCATAGGAGAGCCCGTGAAAGCCGTAGCGCCGCACACCTTCAGCGTGGAGCTGGTGGGGGATGGCGTAATGATCGGCCAGCGGACCGTGGGTGCGGTGAAACGCGGTGTCGAAGCAAGCGACCTGCGGGATCGCCGGGAAATTGGCCAGGATCGAGCGGATCGGCGCCAGATTGTGCGGCTGATGCAGCGGCGCCAGCGTGACGAAACGCTCCAGCCGCGCCACCACCCCGTGGTCGATCAGAACCGGCCGCTCATAATCAGGCCCGCCATGGACGACGCGATGCCCGACCGCCAACGGATGGATACGTGCTTCGTTCCGGAGCCATGTCCCCGCGATGTCCATCGCCGCCGGCACGTCCGGAATGGCCTCGATGGGATAGGCCCGATCCGCCATGGGATCGTTGCCTGGCCTACTTGCCCGCAAGCGCGGCCGGCTGCCGATGCCGTCCACCTGCCCCTTGATCAGGCGGCGCAGAATGCCCTCGCCCTCGATCGCAAAGACCTGGAACTTGACGCTCGAGGAGCCGGCGTTGACGACGAGGATGCTGTCCATGGCGGTCACGCCGCGATAGTCGGCGCCTTCTGGCGCCGCGCGTGAGCATAAAGTGCAGCAACCGCGCACGATGCCATCCGCGCTCTTGGGCTGTCCGCACGCGAGGTCAGGACCACGGGTACACGCGCGCCGAGCACGATGCCGGCGCCGTCGGCCTTGGCGAAATAGGCGAGGTTCTTGGCCAGCATGTTGCCCGCTTCGAGGTCGGGCACGACCAGGATCTGAGCGCGGCCGGCCACCTCGGACTTGATGCCCTTGATCCGCGCCGATTCGAGGTCGATCGCATTGTCGAAGGCCAGCGGCCCGTCGAGCACGCCGCCCGTGATCTGGCCGCGATCCGCCATCTTGCAGAGCGCCGCGGCCTCGATGGTGGAGGGAATCTTCGACGTGACGGTTTCGACCGCGGAAAGGATGGCCACCCGCGGCGACTTGCCGAAGCCCGCCTGATTGTAGAGGTCGATCGCGTTCTGAATGATGTCCCGCTTGGCGTCGAGATCAGGGAAGATGTTGATCGCGGCGTCAGTGACGAAGATCGTCTCGGCGTAGGCCGGCACATCCATGACGAAAACGTGGCTGATGCGCCGATCGGTCCGCAATCCCCCGACCTTGGCCGTGACGGCCCGCATCAGCTCGTCGGTGTGAAGGCTGCCCTTCATGAGCAATTCGCCGCGCGCGGCATGGATCAATTCGACACCCTTCGCGGCGGCATCGTCGCTGTGTGCGGCATCCACGATCTCACAACCCGCGATGTCCAGGCCGAACCTGGCAGCCGTATCCCTGATCTTGCGCTCCGACCCGACCAGCAGCGGCCGGATGATGCCGGCAGACGCGCTGTCGACGGCGCCCCGCAAGGATGTCTCATCGCAGGGATGCACGACGACGGTCGGCGTCGGCGGAATCGCCTTGGCCGCGGCGATCAGGCGGTCATACTTGCTGGGAGACTGCGTGGCCGTCGCATCTGCTGACATGATGTCGCTCCCGATCCTCACAACCCACGTTACGAAGCCTTCGCCTTAGGGTCGAAAGGGGCAACGTTCGACGCCCTTTCGGAACCGTCCGCGGTCTCGAGGCCAAACAGGCCAGCGATCTGCCGCAGCCGGTTTGCGCGCTCGCCCGTGACGTCCGCACTGGCCGACAGTACCCGCTCGATCGCTTCAAATGCTGCGCGACGAGCGTTGACGTCGTCAGGCAGCAATTTCGGTATTGCGGCGAGCGCCCATTCTCGATCGAGCAACAGCATGAAGAACTGCTCGCGTACCAGCATCTTGAACTCGGCAAGAGACATGCGTGCGCCGCCATGATCCCTGCGAACCTGGCGCAGAGCCTCGATGCTGCGTTCGTCCACCATCCCCCGTGCCGAGCCGACATAGAGCAAAGCGCGCAGCGCCGCTTCACGGAGGCCGCCTTCACCGATCCGCGACTTCAGATCGGCGATGCGCTTCTCGAGCATGGCGCGATGCTCGGCGGACATCTCACGCCGACGCGACGGCGTGGATGTCGGGTCGATCCCGACCGCCGCCTGGAGCGCCGGGGACCCGTAGACGCTGAGGAACATCGCTTCGCTGAGTGCCTCCTGTGAATCGCGCCAGCTGTCGAGGGCGTGAACGACCTGCTTCGAGATCTGCTCCTGGAACGCCAGGAACGGATTGTCCGCAGCGACCGGCTTGCGCTCCTCGGCGGCCTTCTCAGCCAATGATTTCACCGCCGCCATATAGGGATTCTGGCTGCTGAACAGCTCGTATTGCAGCCGCAATGGATGCATGTTGTGAGCCCATTCCGCCATCTGTGGCGTCACCATGCGCTTGAGCCATGGCTGGACGAATTTCTGATAGGCCGCCAGGTTGATTTCCGAAATCCGCTTGGCGGTGGCAAAGCGTCGCTCGTCCTCGGGCGAATTGCCGCCCATGGCGCGGATGTCGTCGAGCGTCCGTGCCTCGCATCGCATCACCCACTGGCCGACGACCAGATCCGAACTTGCGGTTTCCTCGTCCTTCGCCTCGAATGTTGCTTCATAGAGCCCGGGCGGCAGAACGTCGATGAGGTCGATGTTGCTGGAAAATTCCGCGTGCTCCTTCTTGGCAACGCCGCCGGAGACGAAGATGCCGAGATGGCCGATGCTCTGGTGCACGGTGTAGACGATGGTCTGACCGTAGGCCCTGATCTCATCGACATCGGCATAGCAATCGAGGATCCAATGCAGCGCCTGCTGCGGCGGTGTGATGTTGTCGCCCTCCGAGCAGAACACCACGATCGGGGATCTGATGTTGCGAAGATCAACCTTCCGGCCATCGGACATTTCGATGTTGCCGGCGGCGAGGTTATTGCCGACGAACAGCTCATCGACGATGAACTGAATCTCCTCGGCGTTCAAATTGACGTGGCCGCCCCACCAACGCTCGAATTCGAGGTAGCGATCTGCCTCGCTGTCGACTTTGGAATAGACGTTGTACTGCTTGGTCCAGAGCGTATTCGAAGGGTTCTGGTTCTCGAAGTTCTGCACCAGCCATGCACCATCGAACTTGCCGGCGCCGAGATCAGACGTCAGGGCCGTCAACCAGCTTCCGCCAAGTAGCCCGCCCGAGTAGCGCATCGGATACTTTCCGTGCACGCCGGCCCAATAGGCCAGTGGCGCGCCGGCGATGATCAGCGGCCCGAACAGCTCGGGACGCAGCGAGGCCAGGATCATGACGGCCCATCCGGCCTGGCAATTGCCGATCACGCAGGGCTTGCCGTCGGCATCCGGGTGAAGGCTCATGACCTTTTCGATGAAGATGGCTTCGGCACGCGCGATGCGCCCGATGGTCTGACCGGGCATCGGGTCCGGCAGGAATCCGATGAAGTAGCAGGGATGGCCTGCCTTCATCGCCACCCCGATCTCGCTGTCGGCCTTGAAGCCGCCGATGCCGGGGCCGTGGCCCGCACGTGGATCGACCACGACGAACGGCCGCCGGTTCATGTCGATCTCGACGTTGGCAGGCGGAACGATGCGTACCAGCGCGTAATTGACGGGTTCGGCGAGCTGGCGCCCGTCCATGATCAATTCGGCCGCATATTGCAGAACATGCGGCGCGGTTTGCGCGACATGCTGCCTGTACTGATCCCCGCGCCGGCGCATGATATCCAGGAACAGGACACTGCGCTGTCCCGCATCGACCAGGTATTCAACTGCCGAGGCGACCAGCCCCGACATGGGGCCGCCCGGAATTTGTACGTTGTCCATGGCCATGTTCTCGACCTCTCCGTCGCCCTCGCCCATTGACGGCGCTGGGCGAGGACGAACGTTGATCTAGGTCAAGATGATCTGCACGCTTGGGAGGCCTTTATCCTGCATCACAAGGCATGAGACCCGGCTGGACGGTTTGGATGAGCAACATCGTCATGTCACAAGCTGCAACTTACAGCGTGCAAACCGTCCTGAAGGACGGCACTCCGATCCAGATCCGCGCGCTTCGCGCCAGCGACGAGGCGGATATGCTTGCTGCCATCGCGCGTACCGGCCCGCAGTCGCTGCAGAGCCGGTTCTTCGTTTTGAAACGGCACTTCTCGGAGAAGGAGCGCGCCTACTTCATGGACGTGGATTTCAGCAATCACGTTGCGCTGGCCGCTCTCGCAGAAGAACAGGGTCGATACGCCATTATCGGCGGGGGCCGGTACGTTGTCGTCGAGCCCGGTCAGGCCGAGATGGCCTTCGTCGTGGTGGATGCCTGGCAAGGTCGCGGCGTAGGCTCGCTGCTGCTGAGACACCTGACAGACATCGCGCGCGAACAAGGCATAAGAGAGCTCACGGCCGAGGTTCTGTCCGACAACACGCCCATGCGCAGCGTGTTCGCGAAGGCGGGATTCAGGCCTGGACGGAGTGAAGATCCGAGAACGGTGCGCCTGTCGCTCTCACTTGCATCCGCGCGCCCGGCCTGAGCCTTCACCTCAAAGCGATCGTGATCTGACTGATATTGGCCGCCAGCTCGAGTCCCGCCTTCGGGCCTTGCAACACCATCGTGACGCCCTTTTCGTTGCGGAGGTGCACACCGTTGGCACCGCCGACCAGCGCAAAGCCGCCGCCGACGGAACTGTAGGTGCCGGCGAAATCACCGACCTCCCGGATGCCGGATGCCCAGCCGTCGAGACGGCTGAAAGTTGCACCGACCGTGACGCCGAAGCTCAGGCCGCTGACCTTGAAGGGATAGGTCTTGCCCCGGTACGTCAACACGCCGCTGCCGGCGCCACCGCCGACCAGGAGGCCTGCCTTGACGATCTTCACTCTGACCTGACCGGCCGCTTGCGCGAAGGACGGCGTCGCCGGCAGGGTCAGCCCGAACGCGAGCAGAAGCAACACGATCAGGCGAAATGCGCGCCCGCGCAGGCGCGGCTCAGGGTTTTGCGGCATCGACCTTCTTCCAGGTCTGGTCGGGATCGAACAGCGTGATGCGCTGCGCGATGAACTCGGTGCGCTGGCCGAGATCCTTCTGATAGACGACGCCGTCATGATTGACGAGGAAGGTCACGACGCCCGAATTGCCGTATTCCGCGGGCCAGGCGATCAGGGCGAAGCCGCCGATCATCTTGCCCTTGACGACGTAGTTGAGCGCGCCGCCAGGCGCGTCCCGCCCCTGCCCTTTGAGAATCCGGAAGTAATAGCCGTGATAAGGTTCAGGTCCGACGTCCCCGCCGCGATAGCCCTCCTTCGAGGCTTCGGCCGCGAGCGCACCGAGCGGGCTCGGATCACTGTCGTCGCGCCAGAACAGACCATCCTTCTTGCCGGGTGAGGAGACGATGCGCTGCGCGTAGACGCCGACGCCCTCGCCGCGGTCCTTTTCGGCATATTCGTTTTGCGCGTCGACGAAGGCGAGCGCGGTCTGGATCGCGTCGAGCTCGTTGCGGCCGATGCGACGGCGCAGCACCTCGATGCGTCCCTCGTCGGTGTCGAACGCCCAGCCCGTCCTGCTGTTGACCAGCGGAATCGGGAACGGGAAATCGTCGGGCCCGAGGATCAAGGTGGCAGTCTTGTTGCCCTCCGCCTTGATGCCGTGCTTGGCGTCATACATGGAGGTGAAGCGCTGACGGATGTCGTTGTCGGCGACCTCGTCACCGGATGAGACGATGTCCTCCGCGTTCCTGCCGAGCACCTTCAAAATGTCTTTCGGGCCGCTCTTGACCGCGGCAGCAAGGGCAGAGGCGGCCTCTTCCGGTGTCTTGTAGGATTCCTGCGCGAGAGAGGCCGATCCGAGCAGCACGAGCGCGAGCACGCCGGGAAGCAGCGCACGGTTAAACGATTTCAGAGCACTCATGGCATCACCTCCGCAGGAATTCTCGCGCCGCCAGCGAGCCAGTCGCGATAGGTGCGGAACGTCAGCCCGAGTTTCTCGTAATGGACGCGCAGATAGCCGTCGCTGCCGCGGGTCACGGCATCGGGCATCACCTGCTCGACCTCCTGCGCCATCACGCCGACATAGGCCTTGCCGCTGCCGATATAGCTGAACCGATAATAGCCAATACCGTTCGAGAGATGACCGAGCAGGACGACATCGTGCTTCAGCGCGACGTCGGAACGCCGGCCACCGCCACCACCGCCGCGGAAGCCGCCTCCTCCACCGCCGCCACGCATCGCCATGCCGCCACCGCCACCGCGGCCGGCGAAGCTTGGTCCGCCGCCGCCACCGCGCGGCATGCTCGCCATGCTGCTGCGGCCGCGCGCGGATGCGGCGGCAGCCGAGCGGCCGGAGGAAACGTTCATGGCACCGCCGCGATTGCCGCCGCCGCCACGATTGGCCGCACCGCCGCCGGCGCGGTTCGCAGCCTTGGCGCGATCGCCGCCGCCCTTGCTCGCGCCCTTGTTCGCACCTTTGGCACGATCGCCCGCACCGGCACGATCGCCGCCGCCGCCACGATTGGCCGCACCGCCGCCGGCGCGGTTCGCAGCCTTGGCGCGATCGCCGCCGCCCTTGCTCGCGCCCTTGTTCGCACCTTTGGCACGATCGCCCGCACCGGCACGATCGCCGCCGCCGGGCCGGTCGCCGCGATTGCCGGCACGATCACCTGGACCGCCGCGATCGCCCGCACGATCTCCCGCCCGGTCCCCGGCACCCTGGTTGGGCCGCAGCACCTGGTTGCCGTCGCGGCCGCGGAAATCCATCCGGTCCGACACGCCGGCCTTCAGATTGTTGTTGCCGAAGCGCTGCTGAACATTGCTGTTGTTGTAGCGGACACCACCGCGATGCGCCGGATTGTGCTGCCAGCCATTGCCGATGTTCGTGGTGCGATGGTTGACATAGACGTTGCGGTTGCCCCAGTTGAAGCCACCGCCCCAGTAATTGCCCCAGCGTCCGATCGCCCAGGCCGTGCCGAAGGCGAGACCGGCGGCGACCATGCCGGCGCCGATGTAAGACGGATAGCCCCAATAATACGGCGGATATTCCGCATAGGGCCAGCTGCCGTAGACCGTCGCCGGGTCGTAATACGGCACGTACATCGCCGCGGGATCGGCCTGCTGGATCAAGACGACCTGCTTGCCTTCCTGAGACTGGACGCTGACCTTCTGCTGCTTGGTGGTGACGAGCTTCTTGTTGTCATAGGCCTTGTTGCGCAGACGCTGGATCGCGTCCATCACGTCGGGCTGCTGCGCGAGGAAGGCATCGCCCAGCTTCTTGGTCCAGTCGAGCTGGTCGCTCATCATCGCGAGGACGTCGGCGGTGCTGGCCAGCGCCTTGACGCTGTCGTCCCAGCCCTGCTTCTCAACTTCCGTCTTCAGCGCATCGCCCTTCAGGCTCTTGCGCTCCTTCAGCCAGCGGTCGGCCTGCACCACTTCCAGCGGATAGGTCGAGGCAGCCAGTACATTGGCGAGCAACTCGTCGGGATAAAGCGCGATCGGCGCGACGAGGGCCTCGAGCTGCTCGGGCTTCAAGAGCTCGGCCGTCGGCGCAGGTGGACTGGCAGGCTGCGCCTGCGGCGCCGGCGCTGCAGGTGTTGTTGGGGTCTGCGCCGCTGCGGCGACCGAAGTCGCCATCAAGAGCGCCAGCGCCATCAGGGTCGTGCCGCAACGAAACATTACATCCTCCGTCTGACTCCCAGTGCGGGAGGATCAAGCCGGGCCGCAGGCATTTGTTGATCGAGATCAACGAAACCAGGCCGTCGCGGCTGCCGCAGCGCAAGGACGCACGAGCATTCGACAAGGATTTTCGGTCGAGACAGCCCGCCCCTGAGCCACGCGGATCATTTCTCAGCCAGCGATCGGAAGCCGGATGGTGAACAGCGCACCGCCCGCAGGCTGGTTCGCAGCAGCGATCGTGCCGTGATGAGCCTCGACGATGGTCCTGGCGATCGCAAGTCCCATGCCCATGCCATGCGGCTTCGTCGTAAAGAACGGATCGAAGACGTTTGCGACGTCGGAGGCGGCCATTCCAGGCCCGGTATCGGTGATCCTGATTTCGGCCTGATGGCCGGTGCGCAGGGTCGCGACGCTGACCTCCCGCTTTCCGGTGTCGGCGTCGGAGATCGCATCCATCGCGTTGATGATCAGGTTGAGGAGGACCTGCTGAAGCTGGACCGGATCGCCCTTGACGTGAAGGCCGGCCATGACCGGCAGATAGCTCAACGTGATCCGGCGCCCCTGGGCGAGCGCCTTCACGAGACCAATTGCTTCGCGCACCGTATCGTTGAGCTCGATGTCCTTGACCTCGAACGGGGTCTTTTTCAAAACGCTACGGAGCCTGCGGATCACCTCGCTCGCCCGTTGGTCGTCCCTTCTGATGTCGGCGAGGATCTGCTGGATCTCGACCAGATCGGGCTGGGCAGCCTTCAGCATGAGCTCTGCCGTTTCGGCATTGGTCAGAATCGATCCGAGCGGCTGGTTCAGTTCATGCGCGATCGAGGTCGTCAGCTCGCCAACCGCCGAGTAGCGGTTCACGTGGGCGAGTTCCGTCAGGCGCTGACGCGATTCGACTTCGGCAACCCGCCGGCGACGACGCTCGTGCAGGAGCCCGCTGATGAGTCCGGCCTGGACCAGGAACACGGCCGAGATCATCAGCATCTGCCAGCGATAGCGCTGCCAGATACTCGGCTCGCGAAACAGGATGGTGCTTCCCTTGGGCAGGCTACTCTCGCTGATGCCCCAGCGCTGCAACTCCCGCCAATCGTATTTAGGAGCGGCATATGCGATCGGTTCAATTCTGACGTTTGCAGGCTCTTCCCCGCCCAGAATTCGCAGTGCCGCATCGGCGGTCTTTTGGCCGAGTTCAGGAATTGAATGCATCGGACCGCCGACAATGTCGCGTCCGAAGAACGACTCCTCAAAGCAGAAAATTGGGGCGTTCGCGACGGCCTGAAGGCGATGCAGCGCCAGATTTCCATCATGAACGACACCCGCCGCGTCGACCGACATCAACCCCCAGAACAGAACCGTGTGCGGGGGAAGCGTCGATGCCCGTTTCAGGATGTCCTCGAACGACAGATCGCCGTACCAAACGAACGAAACCCGGCCTTCGAGCGGCTTGACGTCCCTCTTGACCTCTTCGAGCCAGAATTTCTCCAACGCAGACGCGCCAATGACGAGGGCTATCGTCTGCGTGTCCGGCAGCACCTGCAGAACGTTGCGGAAGGCCGTGACAAATTCGTTACGGACTGACACTACCGCGTCGTTCCGGGTCAGGCGTGAGCGGTCGATCAATCGTTCCTCGACTGTCGTGAGGACCATTGGCGCCTTCGGAAACAGCTTCTCGCGATGCCTTTGCACGAATCCGGCCGCTGGCCCGCCAATGCTCATCACGATGTCAGGTGGCCGCCCTTCGTACAGCGAACCAAGATATTCGACGAAGGGCCCCTCAGGACCCGGCGCGATGAACCGGGCCGTAAGAAGCGTATGTTCCTGGATATCGAGCGGCCAGGGAGAGCGCTCCTCGAGATTGGTCTTGATGCTGCGTGCGTACTCGCTCCAGGGCAAGAAATCGCGCCCGAAGGAATGCAGCATCAGCACACGCTTGGGCTCGCTGCGCGGTGCCGGGGCCGATTGCGCGCGCACAGGACTGCATAGCGTGCACCCGGCGAGCAAGAGGCCGAGACAAAGCCACGCAGCCGCAACCGGCCTGACCGCATCCCTGGACATGCGCCCGCTCAGCTCCACTCCCCGCAGCTTTCGCTGACTGCGATCTCCGGCAATTTTAGCGCGGATTGCAGCGCACGGACAGCCCCGAGGCGGGCCTCAGCGGCGCGTGACGACCCGCCCATAGTCTCGTTCGTCCGCTTCTCTCGTTCAATGGCCGCCGCTCAGCACGAGTGTCTGGATCGGCAGCAACAGCGCCTGAATGCGCAGCAGCAGCGCATGCACGAGGCCGACGCCATCCACGACGTGCAGCGCGATCTTCCGGCTGGTCGGGGTGTCCTTGGCCGAGATCTCCTCGTGGTTGCTGGTGTAGGCATTGACGATGCAGCTCGAGCCCGGCGTGACACCGTCGAGGCCGCCCTTATAGAGCGGCTCCAGAAACACGAGGATCGTGCCGGGGCGGACGGCATTCTGCGGATCGATGAGCTGCTCGCCGGAGCGGAACTGTCCGGCCGCGATGTAGTCCTGCACTGTCGTGATCACCATGGGGATGATCACCCATGGCCTCGAGATGCAGGCCGCTTCCGCGACCATGCCGGTCTTCATCACCTGCGCCTCGATCTGGCCGAAACCGGCCTGGAGCGCCTTGCGGCCCGCACCCTCCGGAACGAGAACGCCGGCCGGACGCATCAGCTGGTTGACGACGTCGCCGGGGCGAACCAGGAACTGCTCGACGCGCCCGTCGACGCCGGCGCGTACGAGGGTCTTGTCGAGATCGACCTGAGCCTGGTCGAGCGCGGCTTCGGCGCTGGCCTTTTGGGCCGGCAGCAGGACGGAGACCTGCAGAGATGCGGATTGTTTCACGGCCGTTGCGGCGTCGACGCCCGCCTGGCGCTGGTCGACCAGGACCTGGAGCTTTTCGATATCCCGCTGCGGAACGATGCCCGGATTGCGGCGCTGGAGCTCGGACTTGACCTCGAGTTCGTCCTTGGCCTGCTGGTAGTTGGCCTTCGCCTCCCCGATCTGCGCCTCGGCCTTGACCACATCCGCCTGTGCGGTCTGCATGGCGGCATCGACCTCTGCAACCTTCCGCTTGGCGGTCTCGAATGCAGCCTGCTGCTTCGAGCTGTCGAGCGTGAACAGAACATCGCCCTTCTTGACCGGCGCGCTGAACCCGACTTTCACCTCGGCGACACGGCCCGAGCCTTCGGGCAGAATCGGCACGGTGCGGAAGTACAACGTCGCGGATGAGGTTGCGGGATGGAAGTAGAAGATCATCGTAATCAACGAGATCGTCAGCATCAGGCAGGCGGTGATGCCCCAGCGCAACTCGTACCAGATCGAGAAGAAGGTGATCTCCTTGCCGAACCGCTTGCCCTGAACATAACGGCGGTAGAGGTAATCGGGCAGGATCGTCAGCAGCGAACAGAACATCAGCTCAAACATGGCTGTGCTCCTTCTCCTTGGCGGGTCCCGGCTTATCCTGCAGAAGCGGCGTCGCAGCGGCCTCGGGCAAGACATCCCCGCCATCGGCAACCGGCGTTGCGTCAGCGATCTTTTCGACGGATCCGGCAATGCTGCGCAGCGGCGTGCCGAAATCCGGGATGTCGATCAACGCGAGGAGCAGGCCGGCGATCCAGAAGATGTGCATGTGCGTGAACAGAGAGATCAGGCCGAGCACCGCAACAAGCTCGAACTGCAATTTCTGCGATTTGTGCGCCATCCGCTCGGGCAGGCTGTGCAGTTTCCAATAAAGCGTGCCGACCCAGAGCACGGTCCCGATCAGGAATACGCCCATCACCACCATCAGCGTGTCGGTCCCGCTCCCGGGCGCCAGATAGAACGGCAGATGATGCGGTGCCATCGGATGAAGCTGGTCGCTCAAGCGTCTCTCCCGGTCAAGACATGCATGTGCAGCACTGTGTGCGGATAGGTCCGCGTTTGCTTGATTTGAATCAAGGGAACGCTTTTGCGCCGGACCTAGCGTTTTCTGCGTGCTGATTGGATAACCATCAGGAGCCGCCCGCCATGACCGGCCTAGACGATCTCATCCCCAACGCCGCCCAGATCCGAAAGGAAGCCGCTCTCAAGGAGGCTGAAAAGGCGGAAGAATATGTCCGCCTCGCCGCCGCCGCCGAGGCCGAGAAGCGTGCGCTGATCGAGCGCCTGAGCAAGCCGTCGGGCAAGACCGAGGAAGAGAAGATCAAGCTCGCCTCGACCATCATCCAGCGCGCGGTGCGAAACGGCCTGACGGAAGTGCTGGTCTATCGCTTCCCCAACTCACTGTGCACGGACAAGGGCCGCGCCATCAATCAGATGGAGAAGGGCTGGGAGAACACTCTGACCGGGATCCCCAAGGAGATCTTCCAGCTCTGGACCGATTACCTGAAACCGCGCGGCTATCGCATCGCCTATCAGGTCATCGATTTTCCCGGCGGCGTGCCGGGCGACATCGGCGTGACCATATCCTGGGACGATTAGGACGGGTAGGCATGGCCAAGGACGCAGCTGCAGAGCGGATGAAGCGGAAGGATTACGAGAAAGAGCTCGAGAAGCTGCAGGTCGAGCTGTGCCACCTCCAGGACTATGTGCGGGAGAACAAGCTCCGGGTCATCATCCTGTTCGAGGGCCGGGACGCCGCCGGCAAGGGCGGCACGATCAAGGCGATCACCGAGAAGGTCAGCCCGCGCGTATTCCGGGTCGTCGCCCTCCCCGCGCCATCCGACCGCGAGAAGACGCAATTGTTCTTCCAGCGCTATATGGAGCGGTTTCCGGCCGGCGGCGAGATCGTGATCTTCGACCGGAGCTGGTACAACCGCGCCGGCGTCGAATACGTCATGGGCTTCTGCACCCCCGCCGAGCACGAGCGCTTCCTCAACTTGTGCCCGCAGATGGAGAAATACGTCATCGACGGCGGCATCATCCTGATCAAGATCTGGCTCGAGGTCGGCATGGACGAGCAGGAGCGCCGCTTCAGGGCCCGCATCGAAGACCCGGTCCGGCAGTGGAAGCTCAGTCCGATGGACCTGGAATCCTTCAGGCGGTGGTACGACTATTCGCGGGCGCGCGACCTGATGCTGAAGAAGACCAGCACGAAGGAGGCACCCTGGCACATCGTCCGCTCCGACGACAAGCGAAGGGCGCGGCTGAACTGCATCGCCCACCTTCTCGGCGCCATTCCCTACAAGCGCATCAAGAAGGACACGATCAAGCTGCCGAAGCGCTCCGACAAGGGACGCTACAACGACCAGACCAGCCTCAAGGGGATGAATTTCGTCGCGCAGCGCTATTGAGCAGCATCAGGCCGCTAAAGCGCGATGCGATTAGGATGAATCGTCATCGCGCTTTGCCGTCAATCGCTCAATAGCCATACCGGTTTTGCTGCGGGCAGACCCAATTGCCGTAGGTGTCCTGATAACAGCTGTTGTTGTAGTAGCCGTAAGCGCCGTAAGCGCCCGCTGCTGCAGCCCCAACCGCGGCAGCGCCGGCCGCGCGGCCCCAGCCGTAGCCGTAGCCAGGACGATATCCCGGATAGCCGGCGACGGGACGACCCGGACGACCTGCGACTGGATAGCGGCCGGGACGACCGGCTATCGGATGAGCAGGGCGCGGACCTCCGGCGACGCGGTGCCCGCCATGGATGCGGCCCGCGTGAACAGCGCCACCGCGGACACCTCCGCCATGAAAGCCACCTGCACGCGCTCCGCCGCCATGAAAGCCGCCACCACCGCGACGAGCGAAAGCATCGTCGGGAATGAGGCTGACGGTGAGCAGGACGAAGGCCGCAAGAGCAGCCAGAAGATAACGAAGCATGGCATCTTCTCCTATGATTGGGGTGCCATCACTCGCTGTTGGATGATGCCGCCGCACGACCGCGATAGGCACCCGAAGATAAGGTCGGGTACCGATCCGATTCGAGCTTGATTTGAATCAACAAGACGAAGGCTTTGTGAGGCGGGCTCCTGCAGCGCGCGCGTGAACGGGCGCGCTGCGCGGCTCGTTCAACTCGATTTCAGGCGGATTGTGACGCCGCCGACGGCAGCCGATACTTCCGCGCCGACCTTGGGACCGCTGAGCTGGAGGATCACGCCATTGCTGTTCTGCAACTGAACGGCGCCAGCACCTGCGGCGATTGCCCCACCCGCTCCTCCCACGGCATAGGAGCCTTCGATGGATGCCGGCCCCTTCAGATTGAGCGCCCGACCGACGAACTTCGTCGTCGACGCCCCGATGGTGAGGCCCACGCTCATGCCAGACACCGTGAACGGATACTTCTTGCCCCGGTAGACCAAAACGCCTCTCCGCCACCGGCGCCGACGATGAAGCCACCCTTGGTGAAGACGACCGCAACCTGGCCGGTATCGGCATGCGTCGGCGTGCTGAAGCCGGCAACGGTTGCGAGCGAGGCGACCAGGACGGCGCCGAAGGTCAGTTTTCTCATGACGTGTCTTCCCCTTATTGAGCCAGGATCATGGCGAAGTAGCCGAAGATGGTGAGAAGGATGCCCGAGACGGCATAGCCGACCGGGAATCCGATCCAGGGCACGGAGCTCTGGATCTCGACCGCGGCCTCGCGGCACGGGCCGGAATGCGAGCGAGCGCCGGCAACGCCGCCCATCAGCACCGCCGGATTGATCTTGAACACGTGGAATCCGATCGCCCAGACGATGAACGGCGGGATCGTGCACGCGATGAAGCCGACGATGAAGATCTTGAGCGCGAGCGCGCCGGTAAGCTGAGCCAACAGGCCGGCGCCGGCATTGACGCCGACGATCGCGACGAACACGACTAGGCCGAGATCCTCGAGCACGTTTCGCGCCGCATTCGGCGTATTGCCGAAGAAGCGTAAACGCGACACGACCGAAGATACGATCACGCCAGACAGCAGCAGCCCGCCGGCATTGCCGAGACCGACCTTGGCGCCAAACGCCGGGAATTCGATCATGCCGATCAGGAAGCCTATGATCATGCCGACCGACAGGGTCAGCAGGTCCGTCGAAGTGTTGGCGCGCGCGATGCGGCCCCACATCTCGCCGAGTTCGTTGACCGCCGACTTCAGGCCGACCACCGAGACGATGTCCATGCGTTCCAGCTTGGTCTTGAGACCGGCCGGGATCTGCACGCCGCCCCGTTCGACCTTGGTCACCTGCAGCTGGCCGGCGATGGCCGTGTCGCGGAAGGATTCGAAAGTACGCCCGACGACATCCTTGTTGAAGACGACGATTTCAGCCTGGTCCATGGGTATACCGAGCGTCTTGGCGTCGGCGACCTCCGGACCGATCAGGCCCATCTTCCCGGTCAAATGCTCGGTCGAGCCGCCCAGCGCGACGATATCGCCCTTCTGCAGCACGAGCTCGGGATCAGCGCCCTGCGGCTCGCCATTACGCCCCACGTTGACGATCCGGTATTCCGGATTGATCGCGCGGAATTTGGCGATGCTCATCCCGACCGTTGCTGGATTCTCCAGCCGGTAGGCCCGCAGACCGAACTGACGGTAGCCGGTCAGGGCGCCGCCTTCGAGATCCTTGACGCCGAACTCCTGCTCATATTGCTTCGCGGCGGCCTTGGCATCGACGCCCCACCAGCGCGGCAGATATTTGCAGATCAGGATGATGCCGACGGTGCCCCAAATGTAGGTGATACCGTAGGACAAGGCGATCATGCCGGAGGCATCCTCTGGCTTCATCCCGGCAGGCAGTTTCACGACGCCTGACGTGACGGCCTGCTCGGCCGAACCAATCGCCGCCGACATGGTCTGCGAACCCGCCAGCATGCCGCCGGCCGCACCGGGCGGAAGCGCGAACAGCTTTGCACCGATCACGACCAACGCCAGGCCGACCACGCTCGACACCACGGCGAGGAACAGGAACTTGATCCCGTCGCCCCTCAGGCTGTTGACGAAGGAAGGACCGACGCGCAGGCCGACGCCGTACATGAAGAGATAGTAGAACAGGCTCTTGGCAAAGTTATTCAGCTCCAGCTTCACGCCATAGCTGGATGCCCAGACCGAGAGCCCCGCGCCGACCACGATGGCACCGGCGACCATGCCGAGGCCATAACCCTTGATGCTGGCCCGGCCGATATAGACGGCGAGACCGACCACGAAGAACAGCAGCAAATAGGGGTATTGCTGCAAGAATTCGAAAAATGCCTGCATGTTCGTCCCCTCCCGGCCTATGACGCGGCCTTGAGCTTCGGCTGCGCGCTCGGCTTTGGCCTGCCGAGCTTGGCCAAGGCTTCCGTCCGTACGAGTTTCAGCCCTTCCTTGGCGTCGTAACCATGGATCTCCTTCACATCGAGCTTGCGCATGAAGTCGATGGTCTCTTGGGTGATGACCTGGCCGGGCACCATGATCGGGAAGCCCGGCGGATAGGGAATGACGAAATTGGCCGAGACGAGTTCGGGACCGGCCTTCAGCCGCCGGTCGATCTCGGGATCGTTGAGGGGAATGTGCTCGCAGCCGGCAACGTCATAGGCCGCGTAGAAGCCGCTGCGGATGTCGCCTTCATTGGTCTTGGTGCCGGCATCGCTGCGGAAGCTCGGGTGGAAATGCGAGAAGTTCGGCAGGTCGGGCACGTCCTTCATGAGGCTCGTCACCCGTGCCTCGAAGACCTTCCGCGCATTGGCACCACCCTGGGCAAGGCCGCGGTCGATCTCGCCCGCGATCTCGGCGAGCACACGGACCAGATGCGCGACATCGCTGCGGGTGTTGTTGATGTTGGACTGGACCAGCACCGAGTTGCGCGAGGTCTTGTTGACCTGGATGTTGTACTCGTTGGCGAGAATGCCCTTGAACTGCGTGCCGTCATAGCCGGCCATGCCGCACACCAGCGTCATGCGGGTCGGGTCGAGGCAGAACTCGTCCTCGTTCAGGCTCTTCAGCGTATTCGCCCAGTTGACGCCGGGGGCGAGGAAGTCGGTGAAGCCGCTTTGGCGATACTGCGCCGGCACCATGGCGTCGGCACCGAGGATGCGGAAATATTTCGAGATCAGCGGATTGTTGTTGACTGCCTGGCGGATCGCGAACGCAATCTCGATTGCATTGGCGACGAGGCCATATCCCTCCAGCTCCATCTGCCGCCGCGAGATGTCGAGGCTCGCGATCAGCTGCTGGTTCGGACTTGTCGAGGCGTGGGTGAACACCGCCTCCTTGAACTGCTGCTCGACGGTGTGGAATTCGACGTCCTTGACCGAGAGCATCGAGCCTTGGCGGATCGCCGACATCGACTTGTGGGTCGAGTTGGTCTGGTAGACGCGTAGCCGGATCTGTCTGGGATCCGGGATCAGGCGGGTCTTGAGCAGCGCCTCCTCGGACGGGTTCTTGCCGAGCTCGGCCTGCTGCTTCTCATAGGCCTCGACCGACTTGGGATGGCGCATCCATGCCTCGATTTCGTTGGCGGCGCCAAGTCCGGTGCGGCGGCGCAGGAACGGCGAGAACCGCGCGAAGCCGAACCAGGCTTCATCCCAGAGGAAGATCAGATCGGGCTTGATGGCGAGGCATTCCTCCATCACCCGCCTTGTGTTGTAGATATGGCCGTCGAAGGTGCAGTTGGTCAGGTCGACCATCTTGACGCGGTCAAGCCGGCCGTCGGCCTTGGCGCCCAGCAGCGCCTGCTTGATGGTCTTCAGCGGCACCGCGCCGTACATCGAATATTCCGTCATCGGGAAGGCTTCGACGTAGAGCGGCTGCGCACCGGCCAGCACCATGCCGTAATGATGCGACTTGTGGCAATTGCGGTCGACGATCGCGATGTCGCCGGGCGCCAGCAGCGCCTGCACCGCCATCTTGTTCGATGTCGAGGTGCCGTTGGTGACGAAGAAGACGCGATCGGCACCGAGCGCCCTCGCCGCCTTCTCCTGCGCCTTCTTGATGTTGCCGGTCGGCTCCAGCATGCTGTCGAGACCGCCGGTGGTGGCGCTGCTCTCGGCCAGGAACAGGTTCGGGCCGTAGAAGTCACCCATGTCGCGGATCCAGTCGGACTTGAAGATCGACTTGCCGCGCGCGATCGGCAGCGCATGGAAGGTGCCGATCGGACGCTGCGCGTATTTCTTGAGATTGTCGAAGAACGGCGTGTCGTAGCGATCCTGGATGCCTTCCAGGATCGACAGATGCAGTTCCAGCAGCTCTTCGACGGAATAGAAGATTCGGCGGACCACATCCGCCTCGGGATTGCCGGCGAGCTCCTCCACGTCCCGGTTCGAGATCATGTAAAGGTCGAGCTCGGGCCTGACGCGCTTGATGATCTGGGCGAGCCGCAGCGCCGAGGCGTCCGTTTCGTCGTTGAGACCGGCCGAAACCATGATCGAGCGCAACACCGGCGCATCGTGGCGCGAACGCAGGCCGAAGCCCTCGTTGATGATAACTGCTCCGATGTTCGGATTGAGCATCGTCGCGCAGAAGGCGTCCTCCAGGCTGCCGACGATGACGGGTTCATAGATGAACGCGTCGACCGGGCGCCGCAGCTTGCGCCATTCGGCGGCCAGCGCCGGCCATTGGCTGGATGATACGCCGGTGACGATCAGGGTCTCGAAATACGGCCTGCGCGCGCTGTGCGCGCCAAAGGCCGGCGGCACCAGTTCGGGCGCATCGCCATTGCCGTCGTCCTTGGGGCTCCAGTCGCCGGCATGCTGGCGGAAGGATCGCGTTGCCAGCGCCTGGGCAATTCTCGTCGCAAGGGCGAACGATGACGCACCGTCGCCGGCGGCCGCAGCTTCCCGCAGCGCCGCCATGAGGTGCGGACCGGGATAGCCGTGAAATTCTTCGGTGATCGAAAGATCGGCCAGCGCCGCGTCATAGGCTGTGCGATTGCCGACGCGCGCCCAGGTCTTTGCTGCTTCCACAAGATCGCGCCAGTCGTCTGCCCGTGCACCAGGGCCGGAAAAGAACTGGTCGATGCGCTTCTGTGCGGGCTTGGCCTCTTTGGACATCTCTCTCTCCCGATCCTTTTTACCGAAGGTGATGCGGGATGTTGTGGGTGCGGCGCGGGTCGCTCCGTTGATCCAAGTCAACGGTCGCATGCATTATGCGACCCGATGCCATGCGTTCGCAGCGCAACACGACACATCAGGCCGTTCGTTGCGCGACGCTCGCCTGATCATCGCGAGCAGGCTATCGAGCGACCGCAGCCACTGGCCGCTGTCGGTCTTGTCGGCGAGCCCTTCGGCGCGCAGCACGTCGCGGAGCTGCGCATGAGCGCCGACGATGCAGAAGGTCACCCTGCGTGACGTAAGTCTCGCGCTATCCGAATAGCGGCCGGGCAAGCGGCCGAGGAACGCGACATTCGGTCCAGGCCGGGGCGGATGGCGCGCTCATTTCCCCTCCTGCGAACGCGGCGCTTCGCAGCGCAGCAGCACGATCAACAGCGCGACCACGGGAATACCGAGGGCGAGGTCGGGAATGGTCTTGGTGGCAAAAGCACCGGCGGCCGCGCCGCAACCGAACACTGCACACAGCGCGTAGAAGATGACCGACTTGCGCAGCGACCCGAGCGGCGCACCTCCGCACACGATCGCAAAGAGGTTCTCGATGAACTGTCGCATGTTACCGGTGATCATCACCGTGCTGCACACTGTGCCTTCGACCTTGACGAACATCGCCGCCTGGATGGCCGCGACCATGGAAATACCGAGCGTTCCGGCGAGGTCCGGCAGACGGTTGTGCAGGATGCCGATCGTGATCAAGAACAGGATTTCGAGCAGGACGCTGAGCGCGCTAGCCCGCTCCGCGGCAACGCGGCGCAGCCAAGCGGCGATCACGATGCCGACCGCGAACGCCAGGATCGGCGGCACGAAGTGCAGTGCCTTCGCCCACTCACCTCCCATCGCATGAACCCACAGGAAGATCACATTGGCGGTCTGAGCGTTCGCCAACACGCCATGGATGATCCAGGTGTAGGCATCGATATAGCCGCCCGCGAACGCGAGCAGCAGGACGATCTCGACTGTCTCATCGCGGCGGATCGCGCCGGCGGCGACGTCAAAGGTACTCATGTCGGCAATACGGGCTGTCGCGAACATTCCATCGCGTCATGGCGCCGCCACGTCGCCGCGAAGGCTTGATCTGGATCAAGCAACGTCCCGCCGTCTCCAATCAAATCACGCCAAAGCGCCGGGGGAATGCCATGGAAACCGTCAGGTGGATCATTGCCACCGCACCGGAAATATTCCTGCTGCTGGCGATCGCGATCGGCACCATCCTCGGCCGCATCAGGATCCGCGGCTTCTCGATCGGAACCACCGCCTGCATCCTGATCGTCGCCGTGCTGATCGGACAACTCGGGAGTTTCACGTTTCCGCCGATCCTCAGGGCGATCCTGTTCAGCCTGTTCGTGTTCACCATCGGCTACCGTTCTGGACCGGAATTTTTCGCTTCGCTGAGCCTGCGGACCCTGGCACAGGTCGTGCTGGCGCTGGTGATCGGCGCCACCGGGCTCGTCCTGGTGCTCATCTTCGCTCGTGTCTTCACGTTGGATACGGGGACAGCGGCGGGACTGACGGCCGGGGCGCTGACGCAATCCTCGGTGATCGGCACCGCATCTGGCGCGCTGGCGCAGCTCGGCCTGCCGAGCGACGTGCTGAAGCGGCAGGAAGCCAACATCGCGGCGGGCTATGCGGTGACCTACGTGCTCGGCTACATCCTGACGCTCCTGTTCGTGCCATTCGTCGCGCCACGGCTGATGCGGATCGATCTGAAGACGGAGGCGAAAAAGCTCGAGGCGGAGCTCGCCGGCGGTGTGCCGCCGAAGACGGAAAACCTGTCGTACCGTAAATTCCAGGCCCGCGCCTATCGCGTGTCGGCCGCCGCTGGTCGCACCATCGGCACCATCGAGGCGGAGATCGGCAGCCGCACGGTCGTGGAGCGGATCGTGCGCGGCGGGGCCGACATCAAGCCGCAGCAGGACACCGTGCTCGAGGCCGGCGACGACATCGTCATAGCCGGTCCGACCGCCGCGATCGTCGCGGCCAAACCGATCCTCGGGGCCGAGATCGACGCGGAGGAGCTGCTGCGCAACCTGCCGGGCAATGTGATCGAGGTGCTCGTCGAAGATCCCCAGCTGCACGGCCGCTCGCTTCGCGAAATCGTTGACCGGCTCGGCGACAATGCACGCGGCGTATTCCTGCGTGCGCTGAGGCGCATGGGCCGCGAAGTGCCACTCGGTCCCGACACGCGGGTCTATCTCGGCGACGTCATGACGCTGGTCGGCAGCACCGGCAATATCGCGCGCGCAACGGCGCACGTGGGACACGCCCTGAATACCAGCGATCGCACCGACATCGCCTATCTCGCCGCCGGCATTGCAGTGGGTCTTCTGGCCGGCCTTGCCAGCTTCAAGGTCGGCACTGTCGCATTGACGCTGGGTGGCGGTGGCGGCGCGCTGATCGCAGGGCTCGTCTGCGGGTGGCTGCGGACGCGCCGGCCCGGCATCGGCGCAATGCCGCCGGCGGCGCAGCAGACCCTGAGCGACATCGGCCTCGGCGGCTTCATCGCGGCAATCGGACTCGGCAACGGCCTCGCCGCCTGGTCGGCGATCCAGGCCCACGGCCTGTTGCTGGTCGGCATGGGGATCGTGGTCACGCTGGTTCCGATGGTGGTCGGAACGCTCGTTGCCTATTATCTGCTGCGCATGAATCCCGTCGTGACCTGCGGTGCGCTCGCCGGCGCGATGACGGTCGATGCCGCCGTCACCGGCGCGTGCGACGTTGCCGAGAGCCAGACCCCGGTGCTCGGCGTCGCCGTCCCCTACGCGGTCGGCAATGTCGTGCTCACGGTACTCGGCCCGATCGTCGTGGCCGCAACCTACGCAGGTTGAGGGAGGCGGGGATGCGACGCGGACCTGCCTTGCTCCATTGTCTCGCGATCACCTTCCTCGCCCTCTTCATGGCCGTATCGCCCACGCGCGCCGGGGACGAGGTCCGCATCCAGGAGGAAATCTGGGCGCTGCCCCTGCCGCTGCCGATGTTCGCCTATCTGGTGCGCCCGGTCGGCGACGGACCGTTTCCGCTGGTGATCATGAACCATGGTGTCTCGCTCAACCCGACCAATCGCAGCTTTTTTCCGCTAGTGGAATTTCGCGACGCCGCCAAATGGTTCGCAAGGCGAGGCTATCTGGTGGTGGCGCCGGTCGGCAGCGGGTATGGCGCAGCAGCGATCGATATCCCCGAGCGGGCGCTCTATGGGCCGTTCTTCTCGAAAGTTGGCAAATGCACCAATCCGAACTTCCATGATGCCGGCCTTGCGATCGCCCAGGTCGATCTCTGGATCATCGACTATATGGCCGCCGAGAAGCGCATCATTCCCACAGACGTGATCGTGGTCGGGCAGTCCGCCGGCGGCTGGGCTGCGATCGCCCTGTCGAGCATGAACCCGCCGCAAGTGAAGGCCATCATTGTCTTTGCCGGGGGCCGCGGTGGACGCGTCGACGGCAAGCCGAACAACAATTGCGCTCCCGACCGCCTGGTCGAGGCCACCGCCGATTTCGGCCGCGCATCGCGCGTGCCGATGCTGTGGATCTACATCGGGAACGACACGTTTTTCGGTCCCGAGCTGTCAAAGCGCATGCACGATGCCTTCATCGCCGCCGGCGGCCGGGCCGAATATCACCTGATGCCGCCGTTCGGCAACGAGGGACATTTCTTCATCGGTTCGCCGGATGCGGTTCCGCTCTGGTCGCCGTTGGTCGCCAAGTTTCTCGATGCGCAGAACTGAGTCCGGATTTCGGAGTTGCAGCGATGGCCCGTGATCTTGATTGCCTCTCTGGCCTCCTGATGGTTGCAGCAATCGGGGCCGCCACGATCTCGAGTATCGCTTCGCCCAGGGCGGCGCAATCCGAAAAGCCCCCCGAGTTCGCAACGCGCGGCCAGCGCGAAGCAAACGACATCAGCTATGGCAGCTGGCAAAAATTGTGCTTCAAGGCCGGCGGCGCGCCCACCCTCTGCCGAACCTCGATCACCGGCCGGTTCGCGACCGGGCAGACGGCCGTGCGCATCGATCTGATCGAGCGGGAGGACGCGCCCACGGCCCGCCTGCAACTTTTCGTACCGGTCGGGATGTACCTGCAACAATCGCCTAAACTAGCCATCGACCACGGCGCCGCGTTCCGCATTCCCTATACCTGGTGTCTCACCAATCTATGCATCGCGGCCGACGTCGTGGCGCCAACAATCATCGCGGAGATGGAAAAGGGTCAGACGCTTCTGCTCGAACTTGTCGATTCCAATCTTCTTGCCCTGACGGCCTCGATTCCCTTGGCGCAATTTGCCTCCGCTCACACGGGGGCGCCGACCAGGACGTTCGAGCAATATGTCGACGAATGACGGCCGGCGTGGAGCTAAAAGACGCGGGCGCGCTCGACGGACTCGATCAAGGACTGCGCTGCAAAGGGCTTGATCAGATAGGCAATGCACCCTGAGGCCATCGCCGCGGCGCGGTTTGCCGGGCTGTCATTGCCGGTGACATAGATCACCGGCGCCGCGATGCCCTTGTCGGCCAGGCTTCGCCGCACCTCGATGCCGGACTTTGCACCCAGATTGATGTCGAGGATGATGCAGATCGCGGTGTGGAACCTGCCGTGATCGAGCAAGGCGCTCCCGGTGTCGAAAAGCGTCGTGGCGAAGCCGTGTCCTCGCAGAAGCCTGTCCATGCTGGTTCGCATGGACAGATCATCATCAACGACAAAGACGGACTCGCGCAGGGGCAAGGCGATGTGCCTTTCCGGAAGACCACGGTGGGATATTGGATACGATTGCTCCGCACTTTGACGCGGTTATATGCGCATTATTGCACACAGCTCGTCGCGCACTGTCAACACGCCGCGGCATTGTCCTTTGGGACAGGCACATCAAGGGAACTCGCGCCGTCCCGAAGCCGTCAGCGTTCGTCCGGATCGAGCATTCCGAGACGCTCTGCGATCGAAACGAGCTCCGCCAGCGAGCGAACCTGCATCTTCTCCATCACTTGATGGCGGTGCGCCTTCACCGTGCGCTCGGTGGTCCCCAGTTCATGCGCGATCTGCTTGTTGATCCGGCCGCGCACGATCAGATCAAACACCTGCCGCTCGCGCTGCGTCAGTGCGGCCAGATGACGACGAAGCAAATCAAGCCTGCTGGCCTGGGCGCGCGCCGTCCGCTGACTGGCCAGCGCCCGCTCGATGGCGTCGAGCAGTTGCGCGGACGACACCGGTTTGGTCAGGAAGTCTTCCGCACCGGCCTTGATCGCACGTACCGTCGTTGGCGTGTCAGCATGACCGGTCAGGAAGATGATGGGCAACATCGAACCGGAGGCGACCAGCCGGGCCTGCAGGTCCGGACCGCTCAGGCCAGGGATCCGGACGTCGAGCAGGATACACCCGACCTGCTCCTCATCCGACAGCGAGTCCAGCAGCTCCACTGCGGAAGCATAGGTCGCTACCTCGTATCCCGCGAGCTTCAGCCGGCGCTCGATCGCGGTCCGAAAGGACGCGTCGTCGTCAACAACGTGAACAAGGCCTGGCAACTCTACCTCTCGCCAAAAATCAATTAGGACGCTCGACGTCCTACTCATTTTTCAAATCGATCTTCACGTTTGAAGGTCGAAATATCTGCTTCGCAATATGTCGCATCTGCCCTGTGGCTGGGCTTCTCAGCCAGCGCAGCAATCGCCAGTGCTGTCCTTTGGTACAATGAACCTCGGGACAATGGATAAGAATACTTCCTTGGTCGAAAATCAACTTCGGCGGGAGTGGGATTGCGCGGCGCATTCTCGGCAAAGCATTTCGTTTGCCAGACCAATTCGGCGGAAAAGCTGAGGAGTTGGCCTATGTTCGTTCGCATCACGACGGATTCCACGCTGCGTCCCAATACTCTCCGCGACCTCGGCATGGCAAGTCATTCAAATGCACTGGTCAATTTAAGCGAATTTTCCTACCGAAAAGGCTCCGAGATCTACGGCGAGAAGGAGCCGGCCGAGTATGTCTACCAGGTCAAGTCCGGCGCGGTGCGAAGCTACAAGCTGCTGTCGGACGGCCGCAGGCAGATCGGCGCATTTCACCTCGCCGGCGACATTTTCGGGCTCGAGAACGGCAGCGAGCATCGGTTCACGACGGAAGCCATCGTCGACACCACGGTGCGGCTGATCAAACGCCAAAGCCTGGAAACCGTGGCGGAGGGCGATGCCATGGTGGCCAGAAACCTGCTCAGCATGACCACGAGCAACCTCCAGCATGCGGAAGACCACATGCTGCTTCTCGGCCGCAAGACCTCCCTGGAGCGCGTCGCCGCGTTCCTGCTCGAAATGGACAAGCGCCTGACGGCTGCCGGCGTCATGGCGCTTCCGATGTCGCGACGCGATATCGCCGACTATCTCGGCCTGACGCTGGAGACCGTCTCGCGAGCCTTGTCGCGACTGCATGAGCTCGGCGTTCTCGGCTTCATCGGCAACACCCAACGCCAGATCGTTCTGCTCGACCGGCACCAGCTCGCAAGCCTCGATCTGCAGTCCTGAGCCGGCGAAATGCCGTTCGCGATCCGCAAGGTCGCGATTGACCGAGGCGACAGTATCAGGTGCGCGGCAGGTCCGCACCGGGTTTTTCCGTGAGCCCGAGACGGTCGAGCGTCTTGAGCAAGACTTCGAACAGAATGGCGGCGGACCAGCCGAACAGAAGAACACCGTTCATGGCAGTCAGCGGGCCGATCAGCCGCCATTCGCGTACCGGCGTGATGTCGCCATAGCCGAGCGTGGTGTAGTTGACGAACGCAAAGTAGAGCATATCCGCGTCGGCGGCGGCCTGGACGACATGATAGGTCACCGCCCATGTCAGAATTTCGAGCATGTGGGCGGCCTTCAACACGACGGCGACCGCGATCATGGCGCTCATCAGGTGCAATCGCGGCCGCCTGGTATGGCGCGGGACGGCACTGCGGGCGATGGTGACGGCGACCACCGTCACGAGCGCGTGGATTCCGATATTGATCACGCTGACGAGCGTGCCGACAAGGAATTGGAGCATCATCGGGTTGAAGCCAACCTTTCAATCTAGGTCAATCGCGCCTCGACGGCATCCTTCGCGACAACGGTCGCCTGATCGACGCGTGCTGACGCAGCGCGGCCGATCCCCATCCACGCGGTCGAAAGCTCCCAGGCCACCGACAGGATGATCGGCCCAATGAACAGGCCGATGATCCCATGCGCGAGCGTACCGCCAATGACCCCGATCAGGATGACGAGCGTCGGCGTCGTCAGGCCCCGCCCCATGAGGAGCGGCTTCAGCACGTTGTCGAGCAGGCCGACCACGACGAGATAGACCGTCAACAGCACGGCGACGGTCACGTCCTTGTCCATCCAGATCCAGACCAGCACGGGGAGAAGAACGGGGGCGGCGCCGATCTGGACGATCGACAGCAGGAGCACGACGAGCGCGAGCAGTCCCGCGCTCGGGATCTCTGCGAGCTTGAAGCCGATGCCCGCCAGCAGGGCCTGAAGGATGGCGACGCCGATGATGCCCTGCGCGACGGCGCGTATGGTGGCGCCGGCGAGCTCGAGGAAGTGCTCGCTCTGGCCGGGCACGATGCGCAACAGGAAGCCGCGGAGCGCGGCGACGAACTGCGCGCCGTGCGGAAGCAGAAAACCCGCGACGATCACCGACAGCAGGAATTGGAGCATTCCAATTCCGGTGTCACCGGCAAACGACAGCATCATTCCGGCGAGCGGTTTCAAGTACGGCGTCACCTCGCGCAACGCCGCACGGATGTTCGTGTAGGCCTCGTTCCAGATCGCGTAGAGCTGAGGACCGATCAACGGCCAGCTCTTGATCTGCTCCGGTGCGGCCTGGAGCGCGAGATCGCCACTGCCGATCTGGCCCGCGAGGTCCCGGATCCCTTCGACTGCACTGAGGCCGAGCCAGGCGGCGGGACCGATGACGGTGCCCAGCGTGACCAGGGTGAGAACGGCTGAAGCTGTCCGGGGCCGGCCACCGAAGCGTTGGGCGAGCCAGGCGAAGACGGGATGAAACGCCACGGCCAGCACGGCGCTCCAGCTCAGGATCGGCACGAACGGCCGGATCACGAGGAAGGTCCAGAAGATCAGCAGCCCGAGCAGGCCCAGCCGGATCACGAGCTGGACAACGTCCTCCGCGGACAGAAGCTGGCGAAGCGTCTTCAAGGCTCATTGCCTCCGGGCCGGCAGACGGCTGCTGAGCAGCTAGCGGGGCGGCCACCGCGGAGGCTTGATCCAGATCAAGCGAGGCGTTCGGTCGCTAGCGCGATCGGCGACAGGTGCCCCGCTATGTTGAGGTGCTGAGGGCCTCTTCGGAGAGCCAACGCGCAACCGACGTAGCAGCTCTGCTTCGTTTTTGCTTTGGCCTTTGCAGCAAAACAGTTTGGCCCGCGCTGGCGACGCAAGGACCGACCTGAACGAGGTGGCCGGACTCAAGGTCTCCCTGGACAAGTGAACGACGGACCAGCGCTGCGCCCGCACCGTTGCGTACCGCCTCCACGATCAATCCAGCGTCGCTGCACTGAACCATGCGACCAGTCTGTCGACGTTCGTATCCTGTCGCACTGTACCATTCCTGCCAGGAATGACCGGGCGCTACGCCCAAAAGGCCGCAGTCATCATCAAACAAAACGGTGTCTTGAAAAGGATCTGCTTGAGCAGACTTGACCATTGTCGGCGGGGCGACCGCAACCAATACGTCTTCCTCTCGGGTCATCCGGTCGCCCACAGCCGCATTGGTAGGCTGCACACGGATCGCGAGATCGAATTCTCCGTCATCAAGGGAGACTCGGGCGTCCGTGGCATGGACGTAGAGGGAGATCTCGCGCAACTCCATGGTCAGGGCTGACAAACGAGGCATCAACCAGCAGCGCGCGTAGGATGGCGCGATGCTTAGCCGAACGACGTTCTTCCGACTTCGCGACCAATCGGACGCGAGGCGTTCCTCCGCGGCTGCCAGTTGCTCAAGCAGAGGCACGACCGCCTCAAGGTAGGCCTCGCCCGCCTTGGTAAGGGCGCTCGACTGACGGTCGAACAGACGGACGTCGAGACGAGCTTCCAGCGCCGCAATTCGTTGGCTTACGGCGCTCTGGGTAAGTCCGAGTTCCGCGGCCGTCCGTCCAAAATTCCGAGTGCGGGCCAATACGGAGAAAGCGCGCAGCAAATGGGTCGGCGAAAGGTCGCGGCGCACGGGCATTAGCGAGGCTTCTCTCTCGATTAGGGAAATCGATTCGACACACACCGTCTGATCTGGCTAGCTTTCAGCAACTTGGGGGTAAGTGGTGTTCGACAGCTTCCGAACGTTAGCACGCTGGACAGGCTGGGCCAATCAGCGGATTTACTCCGCGTGCTCCGAATTAGATCCGACCGAATATTTTCGCCCCCGCGCTTGTGCATTTGGATCGATCCATCGCACGCTGAACCATCTGTTGGCCACAGACAGAATTTGGCTCGCTCGATTGACCGGCGAGCCGCACAACATTCCATCGCTCGATTATGAGATCTGTGTCGATTTCTCCAGCCTCCGCGATGCCCGCTTCGTGGAAGACGTGCGGATCGTCGAAACTACCGACCTCATCTTGGATAAGGACGGCTGCGCTGGGAACCTGTCATTCAACAGCATGGACGGCACGCCAAGGCAGATGCCGATCCATCTCGTGTTGTCGCAGCTCTTCCTGCATCACGCCCACCATCGCGGACAGGTCCACGCCCTGCTTTCGCAGACGGCCGTGACGCCGCCAGCGCTCGACCTTACCTACTTCCCGGGGGCAGCGGGACAATCAGCATTGCTGGGCTGAATGGATCGCGTCTGGTTTGCCGCGGTCCAACGGACTTTTCAACTCGGACCGGCGCCCCTCACCTCAGGACACAACCTGGCGCGCACAAACCTATGCGTCACGGAGGGGCATTGCCCACTAGCGATACAAATCGATTTTCACTGAAGGCCGCATCCCGAGACGTCGCGCCGCGCCAGAGTTACGATCGCCGTGGCGGCCGCCTTCAACCCATCCTCCCGCGCGATGGACACGGCGAGCGCCGTGGCACTGGCGCGTGGAGCGTCCCTGTTCGCCTCGTCGATGGCGCGCGCAAGCCGATCCGCACTCAGGCTTTTGGCGGGCAGAGGCGATGGGGCAGCGCCAGCTTTGTGCAGGCGATCGGCCCAGAAAGGCTGGTCGCCCGCGAATGGGACTACCACCGAGGGCACGCCGGCACGGGCCGCGGCGTGGGTAGTGCCGGCACCGCCATGATGGATCGCCAACGCCACGCGGGGAAATAGCCAGCCATGTGGCACGTCCGCCAACAGATGGACGTTAGCGGGCAAGTCGGCGGCCACTGCGCCGCCCCAGCCGGGGTAGAACAGCGCGCGCCGACCGCGTAGCGCCGCCAGCGCCTCGCGCATCAACTGCGCGCCGCCCAGGCCCCCCATGCTCCCAAAACCGAAATAAATTGGCGGCTCGCCTGCGGCGAGGAACTCGCCCAACGCTGCTGGTGGCGACCAGTCCGTCACGGGCGCCAGCCACTGGCCGCAGATCCCCGCGGTTGGTGGCCAGTCGGCTGGCTGCGGCACGAGGCTTGGGGATATGCCGTAGAGCATCGGATGGTCGGTCCAGACACTGCGGCGTGGCGGCAGCCCGCAAACGGCAGCGCGGGCCGCGTTGACCGATGTTTTGAAGATGCGCCAGAGCAACGCATTGACCAGCCTGTGGCTCGTCCGGTTCAGCCAGCGCGGCACAGTACCCGGGCGCACGAATGGTGAGGCGAATTCACGCGTCGGCGTAATCGGGATGAGCCCGGTGCCGATGGCCGGAATGCCGAAGGCCTCCGCGGCAGAAAGGCCCACGAAGGCGGCCAGACCGCCGAGAACCACGGCGTCGCAATCTTCTGCGGCGGCGGCCGCGGTGCGGAGCCACGCTTCGGATTTGGCGGTGGCGATGCGGGCAAATGCGCTCGCCGTGTCAGCGAAACCGCCGCCGCTTTTAGCAAGCGCATCCTGCCGGAGCGCGGAGCGAATGTCGCCGGCGAGGCCGGTTGCCGGTACACCGAGAGCCGCGGCGTAGCCGAGCGTGGCGACGTCGGCCAGCAGGTGGACACGGTGGCCGGCATCCATCAGTGCCCGGCAAAGCAGCGCCATGGGGCGCGTATCGCCCTCGGTGCCATAGGTGACGGCGACGAACTTCACGTGGCCTTCCGGGTATTAGGTTTTATACGCGTTCATGTCGGGCCGCTATCAGTCATTGACCGCCTGACCTCAACTTCGACGCAGGTTGTCTCGGCGTATGCTCCGACGTCGTTGGCGAATGATTCTTCGCCTGATACATTTCGAGCGCTTCCGCGCAACGCATTATGGTGGGGGCGATCAAAGGCCGATATGCACGCCGCAGGAGCCACCCCGGAAACCCGACACCGCGCTCCTCCATCGCGACACGAGCCCGCGGATGGAATATGAAGCCAGGCCCTGCCGGGCGATAGCGACGCGGATGGACGCCGAACTCTATTCGCTCGATATGTTTGACGTTCTTGTACCCGTAGTGGGCCGGTGCCACCAACCGCAGCGGCGCTCCATGGGCCACCGGGAGCGGCGCGCCGTCCAAACGATCGGCCAGCAGCACCTCCGGCTGCAACAGGTCGACCAGCGGCAAAGCGGCGTGGTAACCATCGCTTCCGCGGAACACAACCAGTTGGTCTTCGCACGCTTGAATTAAAGCGAACGCGGTGCAGAAGTCCCGAAAGCCAACGCCTTCCCAGCGGTGGCCAAGACTGCTCCAGGTTGTGACGCAATGGAAGTCGCTGAGCTGGATCGTTCGCGGCAACGCTCCCCAACGATCCGGCCCTACTTCGCCGACGACACGACCATCACTGCTCAATTCAAATCGCACCGTGTCTGGTTTCCTGGGAAAGCGCTTCGCGAAGCGCGGTAAACCGAAACGCGGAAAGGAAGCGATCGGGCGCTGGCCAGGTGGCAAGGTCATCGCCCGTGACCTCGAAGGCTTGCGTGAGACGCCCTGCGCTCTGACGCATTCGGCTGACTGCGCGAGTTAGCGTTAGGGCCGATCGACCAGGGAACTCTGTCGTGTCTGACCTGATCTGCCAATGAGCCCGTGACGGCGACAGTCATCGGTAACCTCCTGGTTTGCACGGCATTCGCGACTCTACTTGTTTTTAATTATAGAATCTAGTATCTAATTCGGATGCCCAGGCCATCGAAGTTCACCGAACATCAGATTCTGGATAGCGCAGCGCGTATCATAGCGAACTCTGGCATAGCCGCCGCCACGATGTCCGCGATCGCCCATGCGCTTGGGGCGCCGTCCGGATCGATCTATCACCGGTTTCAATCACGCGATGAACTGCTGGGCCGCCTGTGGCTCGGTAAGATTGCGGCATTTCACCGGGGGTTTTCAGCGGCGCTCCAACACGACGATCCTAACGAGGCCGCCATCGCCGCCAGTCTGTTCGTTCCTCAGTGGGTCAGGTCGGATCGAACAGGTGCTCGGATCGCGATCATGCATCGGAGGGAGGAGTTTGTAGGAGGTGGCTGGCCGCCAGATATGGAGCGCGAAGCACGGCGCCTGGGAAAGGAGTTTGACGTTGTCCTGGACGACATAACCCGACGGCTATTTGGCGAGGTTTCGCCCACGTTGAGACGCGCGACTAGATTCGCGATCATTGACATCCCCTATGCCGGGGTGCGCCCACACATCTCGCGCGGTGAAACGCCGCCACCCGAGATCGACAATCTCGTGCGCGCGGCAGCAATAGCGAGCATTCGCGCAACGCGCGAAACCTACGCTGAACTAACCGGAGCACGTCGCCCCACCGCCCCGTGATCGATGCCCAGTCAATCTCCTTTGAATGCGCGTGCTCCTATGAATGCGCATGGGCGCATGGTCGCCTCGGCTTCCATTTCGCGGAGGCAACATTCCAGGCCAATCGCTGCGCCTTCGTGTCCACTGGATGTGGGCGAGCCAGTGCTTTTATTCATGCCTCACAAAACTATCCAACACGCGCGTAAATTCCGATGGACAATGCGAGCGACCCACACACAGAGAATTCCATGATGGCAACGAAGGTTTTGCAACGAATTGGCTCGGCACTCCTCATCACACTGGGCGTTGGTCACCTCATCCTCATGATCATCTTCCGAGGGCCAAAAATGCTTGATTGGGTCGCCCAGGGCCTTTGGGCGGCGGTGCCGCTCAAGGGCACGCAGCCCAGTATCGAATCGTTGCAGAACGCAGTCGTCTTCTGGGCAAGCATAGGCAGCTTTGCGATACCCTCGATGTTGCTGGGCGTTCTCCAGTGGACGTTTGCCGGAAGGGGCATCACGCCTGGGGCGTGGCTCGGCTGGACGGTGACCATCTGGTTCGCATTGTTGACGTTGCTGCTGGTCCCATCTCCGGGGATCTTGGGCGTGATAGCCGGCATCTTGTTCCTTGTCGCTACCCGGCAGGCGCGGCCCACTTGACCATGAAGACCCTCGGAACCAAGCACGAGCAGCAATCGGCGCGGACCGAGATGGATCGATTTGGATGCTCGGCCGACACGGAGTTCCTTTCAGCCGCTATGCACCCCGCGCCTGGGACGGCCAGGGAAATAGCTGTCTACCGCCCCAAAAAGAAGCCGTGTCCGAAGGACACGGCAAGTTTCAGGGAGGGTGAACCGGGAAAATTCCCGATGCATGCGTGAGACGTGGCCCCCAGCCAATCATCCGCCGGAGCACGATCGAAATCATCAGCAGTCGTTCGCAGCCGCCGTCACCATTTCAACGCGGCCGTGCGCACGGGATGGTCCCAAAGCGCACGGGTCTCGGTATCGAGCAGACTCACGGTGAGCGAGCACCCCGCCATGTCCAGCGAGGTGACATAGCTGCCGACCAGCGAGCGGGCGATGCGCAAGCCGCGCTTTTCGAGCATCCGCCGCGCCGCATTGTACATCAGATAGAGTTCGATCGCGGGCGTTCCGCCAAATCCATTGACGAGAAGCAGGGCTTCGTTGCCCTCGCGGGCGTCGAGATCCCCGGCAATGGCAGTGGTCATCTCAAGAGCGATCGCATCGGCACGCTCCAGCTTGACGCGGCGGCGTCCCGGTTCGCCATGGATGCCGACACCCACCTCCATCTCATCGTCGGCGAGCACAAAGGTCGGCGTGCCTGCAGCCGGAACCGTGCAACTCGTTAGTGCCACCCCCATCGAGCGCGTCCGGGCGTTGACGCGCTCGCCGAGTGCAACGCAAGCTTGGAGGTCGGCCCCCTTCTCGGCCGCCGCGCCGACGATCTTCTCGACGATCAGAGTCCCGGCCACACCCCGGCGGCCGATGCTGTGGGTGGAATTCTCGACCGCGACGTCGTCGTCGGTGACGATGGTGGCCGTGCGTCCCTCGGAAATCTCGGCCGCCATCTCGAAATTCATGCGATCGCCCGCATAGTTCTTCACGATGAAGAGCACGCCGGCCTCGCCCGAAACGGCCTGCGCCGCCTCGACGATCTGGTCCGGTGTCGGCGAGGTAAAGACCTGTCCCGGACAGGCCGCATCGAGCATGCCATAGCCGACGAAGCCCGCATGCAGCGGCTCGTGCCCGCTCCCGCCGCCCGATACGAGCGCGACCTTCCGCGAATTGAGCTCGCGGCGCCGCACGAACTTCCGCTCGGGCCCGAGCGTCACGAGATCGGCATGCGCCGCAGCCAACCCGTCGAGGCTCTCCGCGAGCACGCCATCAACCGAATTGATGAATTTTTTCATGGTCTCCTCCCCGCTTCGTCTCCCTGAGCTTGGCACTCATTTTTCCCGTATGATCGCACTCAAGCGCCGCGCGAATTCCTGCAGCAGCGCATCGAGCTCCGCATTGCGCTTCGAGCTGCCGAGGTCCGGCAGGTGCAGCGTCAGCGTCCGTTCATGCGCCCCCTCCGTCAGGCGGCCGATCCGGCGCGGGTGCGCACGGGTGTAGGCACGAAGGAACGCCGCCTTCGCCTGCGGCGGGAAATGGCAGACGTCGAAGATCGTGTTCAGGTGCTGCACGGGAATCGGCACCGGATAGGCCGGGTTGCTGATCTGGCTGACAAAGCTGCGGTTCTTGCCCATGGCATGGGCCAGGCGCAGCCGCATGCCTGACGGGCGGCTCTCGAGCACCTCCTTGAAGATGCGCTTGTAAACCGCAACGGCGCCGGCCTCCGCCGGTTCATCGATCGCCATGTCAGCCAAGCCCGCCTCCGCTGCTCAAGCGGTCGATGGTCTGCTTGATCTGCGCCAGCGCCGACGCATTCACCGACAACTCGCGCAGGCCGCAATTCAGGAGCGCGGGCAGGCAGCGCGGATCGCCCGCCATGTCGCCGCACAGGCTGACGCTGGTGCCAGTGCGGCGCCCGTGCTCCGCGGTTCGCGCGATCAGTTCGAGCAGGGCCGGATGCAAGGGGTCTATCAAGGGGGCGAGAGCTCCATTGGAACGGTCGCACGCAAAGACATATTGCGCGAGATCGTTCGAACCGATCGAGAAGAAGGAAGCCTTGAAGGTCGCGGTCGCCAGGGCCGCCGCCGGGACCTCGACCATGATTCCCAGCTCCGGAAGCAGCGCGGCAATGCCCTCGGCCTGCAAGCGCTGCACGATTTCGGCGAACAGCTTCCGTCCGGACTCGAACTCGTCCGGCGCCGTGACCATCGGAAACATGACCCTGAGATTTCCATGCACGGCCGCACGCGCCAGCGCGCGGAGCTGCACGCTGAAGATCTCGGGGCGGGCGAGGCAAAGCCGCAGGCCGCGCACGCCCAGAAAGGGATTGGCCTCACCGTCGATGGTGAATCCAGGTACCGGCTTGTCGCCGCCGGCATCGAACGTGCGAATGGTAACCGGGCGTCGATCGGCCCAGCGCAGAACGGCATCGTAGGCGCGATACTGCGTCTCCTCGTCCGGCAGGCCGCCGCGCTCGGCGAGCAGAAACTCGGTGCGCATCAACCCAATGCCGTCAGCATATTGTGCGTCGGCATGATCGAGATCCTCGACGCGCTGGATGTTGATGAGCAGCTTGATCCGCTCCCCGCGCCAAGATGCGGTCGGCCGTCGCAGGATCGCCCGCGCGGACGCCCGGCTCTTGCGATGAATTTCGCGCCGCTTCTCGAATAGCCGGAGCTGCTCGACGCTGGGATCGAGCTCGAGAGTAGCGCCCTCGCCATCGAGCAGCGCCGTCGCGCCGATCTCCGGAACGGCGCCGAGCTGCACGACCATGGGGATGCCCCGCGCGCGCGCCAGCATCGCGACATGACTCGTGGGGCTACCGCGCAGGAGCGCAAGACCACCGCCGGCCGACCAGTCGATCTCCAGGAAACGCGAGGGCGGCAGATCGTCGGCGCAAACGACGGCACCGCTCGGGATCTTGGGGGCCTCGCCCCCGCCTCCGCGCAAGATGCTGATGATGCGGTCGCGCAGATCCGCAAGATCGGAGCAACGCGCCTTCAGATACTCGTCCTCGGCCGAATTATAGTCCGCAATCTGCTCGTCGAGCGCGGAACGCCACGCGACGTCGGCGGCATCCCCTTCGCTTATTGCCGTGAAGATCGCTTCGATGAAATCCTCATCCTCCAGCAGCGCGACCTGGAACTCGAGAATCTGCGCGGCCTCACCTCCCGCGATCGCGGCGAGCTCGGCGATCTGCCCACTCGCCGCGTCGATCGCCTTGCGAAGATCGAGCGCCTCCTCGACCAGCGAGCCTGCGATCCGCTCGCCATTCATGCCCGCATCGACACGGACGAGCGGGCCGTGGGCAAAGCCGATCGAGGCGGTCCTGCCGCGATAAGCCAGTCCGGCAGCGCTTCCCTGCATGCTACGACGCCTCGTCCGGAAAGTCTGTTGCGATCAGGTTGACCAGGGCGGCGACGGCAGTCTCCGCGTCGCTGCCCGACGCCTTGATCTCGATCGTGCTGCCGTAAGCCGCGCGCATGGCCATGATCTTGGCCACGCTCTTGGCATTGATCCACTCGGCCGCGCCCGCGACCCGGACGGAAATCTGGGCCTGGAACTTCTTGGCCAGCTTGGTCAGCTTGACCGCCGGGCGTGCATGCATGCCAACCGCGTGCACCAGCCGCACATTCTCGGTGATAATCTGGCCGTCCGCTTTATCCAGCATCGTTTTATTCCATCATCGTTTCGCCGACGCGTCAGTCGGCAGAGAGTTCCTCGGCCACAGCCTTGACCTGGGCCAGCGAGCTGCCGCCCGCCGCTTCGGTCGCAGCCATCACGGCGCCCTCGACGATCGGCGCGTTGCATACGACAACGAGATCGCGGCGTGCCGGCTCCAGCATTTCGACCGCCATCTCGCTGTTTGTTTCGGCGCCGCCGAGATCGACGAGGATCGCGACGCCTTTCGCCGACCAGGCATCGTTGATGGCATCGACGATCAGCGACACGCTGGTGCCGAGCCCGCCATCGGGATTGCCGCCGCAGAAGGCCACCTTGACCTCGCTGCCGACCATCTGCCGCACCATGTCGGCGGTGCCTTTGGCGATGTCCTTCGAATGCGAGACGATCACGATTCCCACGGCATCAGTCATTGCTTTCCCTCCAGCCTCGCGCATACCGCCTGCACGAGAACACAGCTCGAGCGCGCGCCGGGGTCGATGTGACCGACGCTGCGCGGCCCGAGAAACGACGCCCGCCCCTTGGTGGCCTGCATCGGCGCGGTCCGCTCGACCGCCTCTGCGGCCGTTGTGCTGACTCGCGCGATCAGGTCCGATTGGCCGGCCGCATTCTTCAGCGTCTCCAGCACGGGAACGAGCACGTCGAGCATGGTCTTTTCGCCGGCGTGCGAACGGCCGCGGGCGCAGACGGCGTTCACGCCGCTGCCGAAGACATCGGCGATGTCCTCAGGCAGGTGCTTGTCGTGCGAGAGGGCCTCGCCTGCGGCCAGGAAGAAGCTGCCGTAAAGCGGGCCGGAAGCACCGCCGACCGTCATCACGAGCGTCTTTCCGATCGTCTTCAAAGCCTCGTCGAACGGCTGTTCGGAGATCGCATCGAGTTTGCCGAGCACGGCTTCGAACCCGCGCTTCATATTGTATCCGTGGTCGCCGTCACCGATCGCCTGGTCAAGGCTCGTGAGCTCGGGCGCGCTGGCAATGACCCGCTCTGCGGCCACCCTGACCAGCGATTTGAACGTCTCGGGTTGCAAGGACATCGCGTTTGATCCTCTAATGAACCGCCGGGAGGCGCTGCCCGGCGCCGTCGAAGCAGAGCGGTTGCACCAGATCCAGCTCGACCTCCTGACCGGCATGCAGCGGTTGATGCGGATCCGCAAGCGTGACCAGCATCTCTCCCTTATAGTCCAGGTGAACGTGATTCTGCTCGCCGAGGTGCTCGACCCGGTGCACCCGGCCGACCATCGGCCCGCCATTGCGCGCCGCGAGGCGGAGGTGCTCGGTGCGGATGCCGACGGTCTCCGTTCCCGGCGGCAGCGGCACGTCCGACAACAGCCGCGCGGGGAGGAAATTGATCTGGGGCGTGCCGAGGCGCGAGGCGACATAGCTCGACGACGGACTCTCGTAGATCTCCCGGGGCTTGCCGAGCTGGAGCAGCTCGCCGTCCTTGATCACCCCGATCCGGGACGCCATCGTCATGGCCTCGACCTGATCGTGGGTGACGTAGAGGATGGTCGCACCAAGCTCGAGCTGGATCCGCTTCAGCTCCAGCCGAAGCTCGGCACGGAGCTTGGCGTCCAGCGACGACAGCGGCTCGTCCATCAGATAGATTGAGGGATCGCGGACCAGCGCACGACCGATTGCCACCCGCTGCATCTCGCCGCCTGAAAGTCGGGTTGCGCGATTGTTCAGCTTGCTTGCGATATGCAGCAACTCCGCCGTCTGCTCGACCCGCTTCTTGATGATCGGCTCCGATATCCGTCGCGCGGGCGAGCGCAACGGGAACGCAAGGTTGTCATAGACGGTGAGATGCGGATAGAGCGAATATTGCTGGAAGACGAAGGCAATATCGCGCGCTCCCGGAGGAGCCAGCGTCACGTCGCGTCCGTCGATCATGACCGAGCCGGAATCGGGAGTCTCGAGCCCGGTGATCAGCCGCAAGGTCGTGGTCTTGCCGGCACCGCTCGGTCCGAGCAGCACCATGAATTCTCCGTCGTTCACCGAGAGCGAGAGCTCGCGCACCGCCGCCACCGTGCCGAACCGCTTGCTGATGTTGCGTAGGGCGACGTCAGCCATGGTTTGCGCTCCCCTCGTTGGCCGTTCGTATCGCAAGGCCGCTGGCGACGTCGAACAAGGCGAGTCGTTCCGAACGGAATTCAAGGCCGACTCGCTCGCCGATGCGCACGGGCGCGCTGGAAGGCAACCGCGCCGCAATGCGCCCATGCGCGGTGTCGACGGTGACGATCTGCGTGGTCCCAAGATACTCGGCGCCAAACACCTCGCCGCGGACGGGCGCCGCGTCGGCAAAGCGGATATGCTCCGGACGAACGCCGAGTGCCATACGGGCGCTGGCACGATCCTCCCGGATCTCCGGCACCGCGATGCTCGTGTCATGGAAGCTGATCGTTCGATCGCCAGAGCGCAGACCTGCATCGAAGCGCAGAAAATTCATCGGCGGTGAGCCGATGAAATCGGCCACGAACATGCTCGCGGGCCGATCATAGATCTCCTGCGGCAGGCCGATCTGCTCGACGCGTCCCTTGTTCATGACCGCGATCCGATCCGCCATCGACATCGCCTCGAGCTGGTCATGCGTCACGTAGACCGTGGTCGCCCCGATGCGATCGTGCAGGTCGCGGAGCTCGCTGCACATCAGATGACGGAACTCGGCATCGAGCGCGCCCAGCGGCTCGTCCATCAGAAAGGCCTTTGGCCGCCGCACCATGGCACGGCCCAGCGCAACCCGCTGCCGATCGCCGCCAGACAGCTTCGACGTCTTGCTCGACAGCAGATGCTCGATCCGCAGCAGTTTGGCTGTCTCCTGCACACGCTGGTAAATATCGCGCCGGGCCATGCCCTGGCACTTGAGGGGAAAGCCGATATTCTCGGCCACGTTCATGTGCGGATACAGTGCGAAAAGCTGAAATACGAAGGCGATATCGCGCGCGGATGCGCGCTGGATGGTGACGTCCTCATTGTCGAGCAGGATCTTGCCTTCAGTCGGCAGCTCCAGGCCCGCAATCATGCGCAAGGTGGTGGTCTTGCCGCAACCGGAGGGGCCGAGCATCGCAAAGAAGGTGCCATCCTCGATCGTAAAGTTGGAGCCTTGTACGGCGGTAAACTGATCGAACGACTTGCGCAGGTTTTCGACGCGGATTTGTGCCATGTCTGCCGCCTTATTCCGGAAAATGGCTCACGACGACGTAGCCGAGCGTGCCGGTCAGGATCGTCACGAAGGAATAGCCGTAGAGATCGATCGACCAGGGTTGCACCAGCATGACGATGCCTCCGCTGATCAGGGTCATCGCAGCCGTCTCCCAGGGGCCGCGCCGGAACCAGCGAGAGACCACGCCTTTGGCGACTGCAGCAGAACCGCTCATTTGCGCACAGCTCCGAAGGTGATGCCGCGCAGCAGGTGCTTGCGCAACAACACGGTGAACAGGACGATCGGCACGACGAACAGGGTGGTGGCCGCGGCAACGGCCGGCCAATCCTGCCCGCCCTCCCCGATGATGAAGGGGATGAAGGGCGGCATGGTCTGCGCCTCGCCGCTGGTCAGGAGAACCGCGAAGGCATATTCGTTCCAGGAGAAGATCAGGCAGAAGATCGCCGTGGCTGCGATGCCCGTGACGGCTTGCGGCAACACCACCTTGCGCAGCGCCTGCAGCCGCGTGTAGCCGTCGACAAGAGCGGCCTCCTCGTATTCGCGCGGGATCTCGTCGATGAAGCCCTTGAGCAGCCAGACCGCGAGCGAGACGTTCACGGCAGTGTAGAGCAGGATCATTCCGAGCCTGGTGTCGGTCAGATTGAGCTGCCGGTACATCAGATAGATGGGGATTGCGACAGCAACGGGCGGCATCATGCGCGTCGAGAGAATGAAGAACAGAAGGTCGTCAGCCAGGGGAATGCGAAAGCGCGAGAAAGCGTAGGCCGCGAGCGTGCCGAGAAGGACGGCCAGGAAGGTCGAGCCGAACCCAATGATCAGCGAATTGACGAAGCGCGGCACGACCTTCGACGGCCCGGCAATGACCATGTCGCGCTGGCGCACGAGCTTGTCGTACCACGTCTCCGGCGGCGGCAGCTTGGCGATGAAGTCCGGCGTTTGCCGGGTGCGCACGGTGAACAGGTTCACATAGCCTTCGAGGGTCGGCTCGAAGAAAACCTTGGGCGGATATGCGATCGCGTCGCTCTGAGATTTGAAGGCGGTGGCGACGATCCAGACCAGCGGCAGGATCGTGATCACGGCGTAGAGGATGACGAGGCTACCTGCCACCATCTTTGCGCGCGGCGACGCTTCGACAATGGAGTGCGCGGTGGACTTGGTGAGGGCGGCGGTCATCGTTGCTTCACCTTGTTGAGCGCTTTCACGTATATGTTCGCCGCACCGAACACGGTGACGAACAAGATGATGGCGAGCGCACTGGAATAGCCGGTGCGCCACTTCTCGAACGCCGCGCGCTTCAGCGTGATCGACACGAGCTCGGTGGTCGAGCCCGGGCCTCCGGACGTCAACAAATTGACCATGTCGAACATTTTGAAATTCTCGATCGCGCGGAACAGCACGGCGAGCATCAGGAATGGAACCGTCATCGGCAGCGTGATCGACCAGAACTGCCGCCAGGCCGAGGCGCGATCGACTTCGGCCGCCTCATAGATGTAGTCGGGAATGGAGCGAAGCCCGGCGAGGCAGATCAGCATGACGTAGGGCGCCCACATCCAGGTGTCGACCAGCACGATGGTCCAGGGTGCGAGCGAAACCTGCCCGGTCATGCTGAACGAGCTCGGCGGCACGCCGGTGAACAGACTGATCAGATAGTTGAATGGCCCGATCTGCGGCTGCAGCAGCAGCGTCCAGAAATTGCCGACCACGGCCGGCGACAGCATCATCGGCAGCAGGATGATCGTGGTCCAGAAGCTGTGGCCGCGAAACTGGCGGTTGATCAGGAGCGCCAGGCCGAAGCCAATGACGACCTGAAACGCGACGGACCAGATCACGAACTGCGCCGTGGTCTGCAGCCGGAACCAGACGTCCTCGTCGGTGAGGATGTCGGTGAAATTGTCGAGACCGACGAAGCGCAGCGGAAGATAGGACATGCTGAGATTGAGGCTGGTGAAGGACAGCCGGATCATCCACACCAGCGGAAAGATGTTGATCGCCAGCAACAGCGCGATGGTCGGCGCGACGAACAGCCAGGCGATGGTCCGGTCCGACAGTCCGCGGACAGGTCGCGCAGTGCGAGGTTTGACGGGCTCGCTCATGCCGGGAAATGTAGCATCGTCGGGTTGAAGGATCGTGGTCATCTTGTCCATCGGCTGGCTGGCTCGGGTTCCCCGAGGCGCATACGCCCCGGGTACCGTTTCGGTCGAGGCGAGGCCTAAGACCTATTGCGAGGCGACCTGCTTGCCCTGCTCCTTGAAGACCTTGGTCCAGTCCTTGACCAGGAGATCGAGCGCCTGCTGCGCCGTGCCCTTGTCGGCGACGACGTAGTCATGCACCCGCTTCTGCATGTCGAGCAGCAGTTGCGCGTAGGACGGCTCGGCCCAGAAGTCCTTGACAATGCCCATCGATGCCAGGAATTGCGGCGCGAATGCCGCGCTCTTCGGGAAGTCGGGCGCGTCGACCACCGCCTTCAGCGCCGAGTAGCCACCGAGCTGCCACCACTTCTGCTGCACGGCGGGCTGCGCGAACCACTTGATGTAAGCCAGCGCGTCGTTCTTGCGATCGGAGGTCGCTACGACCGAGATGCCCTGTCCGCCGAGTTGGGTGAAGTGTCCGTTCGGGCCGGCCGGATTGACGAAGAAGCCGATCTTGTCGCCGCCGACATTAGGATCCTTGTAGAGGCCAGGGAAGAACGCGAACCAGTTCATCTGCATCGCCACCTGACCGGACTTGAAGGCGTCGAGCCCCTCCTGCATGTAGGCGTTGGTCATGCCCGGCGCCGTGCAGCACTTGTAGAGCTCCTTGTAGAACTCGAGCCCCTTGGTCGCCTCGGGCGAATTGACGATGCCCTGCATCTGGTACGGCTTCTTGGGATTGTCGTAAGCGAAGCCGAAATTGTAGAGCACGTTGGTCACGCCCATGGTGATGCCTTCGGAGCCGCGCTCGGTGAAGATGTAGGCGCCATAGACCTTCTTGCCGTCGATCTCGCGGCCCTGGAAGAACTCGGCGACCTGCTTCAGCTCGTCGTAGGTCTTCGGCGGCGCCAGGTCGCGGCCGTACTTGGTCTTGAACGCGGATTGAATTTCGGGCCGCGAGAACCAGTCCTTGCGATAAGTCCAGCCGACCGCATCCGCCATGGCCGGCAGCGCCCAATAGTTCGGCGAGTTCTTCGGCCACTGCGAATAGCCGACGACGGTCGCCGGGACGAAGTCGTCCATCGAAATCTTCTCCTTGTCGAAGAAATCGTTGAGCTTCACGTACCACTTGTTCTCGGCGGCGCCGCCGATCCACTGACTGTCGCCGATAATCAGGTCGCAGAGCTTGCCATGGGAGTTGAGCTCATTGAGGAAGCGATCGGCATAGCTTGTCCACGGGACGAACTCGTATTTCATCTCGATGCCGGACTGCTTCGTGAAGTCCTTGCCGAGCTCGACCAGCGCGTTGGCCGGATCCCATGCCGCCCAGCACAGCGTGAGCTGCTTACCCTGGGCCGCAGCTTCGCCTCCGCCAAATCCCCCCAGCAGCGCCACCCCAAGAACCGTGGTGGCCGCCGAGCCTCTCAACCAATTGAATGTCCGCATATCCGTTTCCTCTCTCGTTGAAGCATCTAACCCGCTCGGCGCGTCCTGCCGGAACGACGCCAAGACCCTGAAACCGAGTTTGAGGAGCGATGAGTAAAGGACGAGACGGACCGCTTCCGGAGACGGCTCCGGAATGGCTTGGGCTCCTCCCACACATCGGCCCGATGCGTGATGTTTAGTTTTTTGTAACACTAAACGTATTACTAAATTTCGGAGATCGTCAAGCCCCGTTGGTCGCGAGTCTGGCGAAAAGGCTTACGGCGTTCGCGTGTAAGCGAGATGTTCGCAGTCGCAGCGAAAACGTCGGAAAATTTGCCGAATGCGACCGCCGCTGTCGCCTGCCAGGAGCAATCCAGCCCATCCGAACAGCAGGAGAGTCGGAAGGTCGGCCCTCGCCGCGTGTTTAGCAAACTACTTTACTGAATGTTCAATGAAGCAACTTCGGCGGCGCGAATAGCTCCCTCGTCGTCCGAAATCCGACGATGGCCGCTTCGCGGCTTAGAGCACGCCGGCGACGCGCAGTGCCTGCTCGAGCGCCTGCAACTCACCGCGTGTCGCCACCGGCTGCGGCGGCCGCGCCGCGTCGCACGACAATCGTCCGAGCAGCTTCAGGCAGGCCTTGAGGCGCACGGTCGCGCGTCCTCCGGGCGGGTCGCGGTAGATCGCAACGGCAAGCGGATACAGCTTATCGTGCGCGGCGCGCGCCCGCTCCCAATCGCCGGCTTCCGCAGCACTCCAAAGGCCCACCACGAGTTCCGGCACGACGCAGGCGAGGCTGACCTGGCTACCGGCCGAGCCGACGATGTAGCTTGTCAGCAAATGCTCGTCGCCCGAGCCGAGCACGACGAAGTCCGGTCGCAGCTTGCGTATCAGCCTGAGGTTCTGTTCGTAGGCCGCAACCTCCCAGCTGCCCTCCTTCACCGCGACGAAGCGGGCATCGGCGACCAGCCTCGTCAGCAGCGCCTGTGCGTAGGCCATGGCTCCCGCGCCGACCGGCGCGGCGTAGAGCATCAAGGGCCCTGTCGTGGCATCGCGGATGCGGCGGTGATGCTCGATCACGCAATCATCGGCATGACCAAGCGCCCAGCTGTTGGGAGGAAACACCAGCAGCCCATCCGCGCCGGCCTGTTCCAGCGCAGCCGCCTCGCGCGCGGCCTCCAGGCTCGATTCATGGTTGACCCCGGAGACGATCAGGCAGTCCTTCGGCGCGTGCTGACGCGCCAGCTCCACCACGCGCCGCTTCTCGGACAGCGACAGCACGAAGTTCTCGCCGGCGTGGCCGTTGACGAGGAGCCCATGGATTCCAGGCGTAGATGTCACCGAGGTGAGATGGCTTGCGAGCTGCGCCTCGTCGACCTCGAAACCGGGCGTCATCGGCACGATGGTAGCGGCGTGAATGCCGCGCAGGCGGTCGCTGAATGTCCGCATCTTGGCCGATTAATGGATGATCTGATCGAGGAACGTCCGTGCCCGTTCCGACTTCGGATGCTTGAAGAACTGCTCCGGCGCAGCCTGCTCGACCACCTTGCCCTCGTTCATGAACACGATGCGGTCGGCGACCTCGCGGGCAAAGCCCATCTCGTGCGTGACGCACAGCATGGTCATGCCCTCCTCCGCAAGCTTCTTCATAGTCTCCAGCACCTCCTTGACCATCTCGGGGTCGAGCGCGGAGGTCGGCTCATCGAACAGCATGATCTTGGGACGCATGCACAATGCGCGTGCGATGGCGACGCGCTGCTGCTGACCGCCGGAGAGTTGCCCGGGATATTTCTCCGCCTGGTCCGGAATCCGCACCTTGGTCAGGAAATGCATGGCGAGATCCTTGGCCTCGACCGCACTCATCCCGTTCGCGGTCATCGGTGCCAGAGTGCAGTTCTCCAGCACCGTCATGTGCGGGAACAGATTGAAGCTCTGGAACACCATGCCGGTGTCCCGCCTGACCGCATCGATGTTCTTGCGCTGATGATCGAGCTCGACGCCGTTGACGTAGATCAGACCCTCGTCGTGCTTCTCGATGTGGTTGATGCAGCGGATAAGCGTCGATTTGCCCGAGCCTGAAGGACCGCAGACCACGATCTTCTCGCCCTTGGCGACCTTGAGATCGACCTCGTTCAACGCGGTGAAGTCGCCATAGTGCTTGTAGACCGCCTCCATGCGGACCGCAGGCACCTCACGGAGCTGCGGCTGCATTGTTGCACTTTCGGCCCTCGCCATTGATGTCTCGCTCATGCCCGGGCCTCCACACTCGCCTGTGCAACCGGCGCGCTCGCTGCGACCCGCCTGGTTTTTGCGGCACTCGATCGACCGAAATGCTTTTCGAGCCGGCGCTGAACCGCGTCCCAGACCGAGGTGAGGATTAGGTAATACGCGGTTGCAGCGGCATAGACTTCGAGGATCTGGAAATGCTCCTGCATCAGCATGTCGCTGCGGCGCATCAGCTCCTCGACCGAAATCACGGAGGCAAGCGAGGTCGCCTTCAACAGCGAGTTGATGGAGTTGCCGAGCGGCGGGATCATCAGCCGGAACGCCTGCGGCAGGGTCACGCGGCGGAACGTGACCCAGGGCGACAGGCTGAGCGCCCAGGCCGCCTCACGCTGCCCCGCCGACACCGCCATGAAACCGCTGCGCACGATCTCGGCGAGATAGGCCGCCTCATTGAGGATCAGGCCAACGAGCGCGCAGGTGATCACGCTGAACTTGATGCCGAGCTGCGGCAAGCCGCTGTAGATCACCACGAGCTGGATCAGCAGCGGCGTGCCGCGGAAGAACCAGATGTAGAAGCGCGCGGCACCCGCGAGCACCGGATTGGACGACATGCGCAATAGCGCGATGCCCATGCCGAGGATCAATCCGCCGACGACCGCCGCCACCGTCAAGCCGATGGTGACGAGCACTCCCTTCATCAGGAAGTAGTTGAAGAAGTAGCTGACGGCGGCCGTCGGACTGAAAAGGCTCATCGGCTCGTCTCCGTAGGTTTCAGGCCGGACCGGGGCCGGCGATCGCAAGCGGCTGGTCAGCCGGCATGGCGGTCAGACCGAACTTGTCGAACAGCGCCTGATAAAAGCCGTCGGCGCGCATCGTGTTGAGCGCCTTGACGACGGTATCGGCGACCGTCTTGTTGCGGAAACCAAGCGTGGTCCTGGCCGTGCCGAGCCCACTCAGGACTTCCTTCACGCGACCACGGCCGACGAGATCGCGTGCCACGCTGTCGACCAGCAGCGCATTGTCGACCTGGCCCGCAAGCAGCGCGCTAATGACGTTGGTCGCAGTCGGGAACGTCCGCATCTCGACGGCCGCCCCGCCCTTCGCCACGCTGGCATCGCTGAGCTTCTTGAGCCAGTTCATCTGGTAGCTGCTGACCTCGACTGCGGACGATTTTCCGATCAGATCGTTTTCGGTAGCAATTCTTGTGCCGCTGTCGGGGGCGACCACGACCGAGATCGCCTGAATGGCATACGGCACCATGTACATCAGCTTCGAGCGTTCCTCGGTCCAGAACATGCCGGTATTGACGCCGTCGATGCGCGCTGCGCCCAAGGCGGGAATCATCGCCGGAAAATCCATCCGGACGAGTTCGACGGGAAGACACAACCGCTTGCCGAGCTCGGCGGCGAGCTCGACGTTGAGGCCTTGCAGCTGACCGTCCTTGTCGACGAATTGCTGCGGCGGGTTGGTCGGGTTGATGGAGAGCTGCAATTTGCCCGGCGCGATCAGATTGTCGTCGGTGATCGCGGGCGTGCAGGCGGCATGCAGCGCCGTGGATGCGAGAACGAGTGCGGCAGCCGCACCCAAGCGAAGCAATGTCGAGACCATGGATACCTCCAGTAAGACGCCAATGACCGATACAGTTCCTCGCCCGGGATTCCCCTCGACGCTTATTGGATGCGGCCGGCCGGATCTCGCGACACGGCAGGCAGCATCGGCTTCGACCTGCTCAAGCCGGTCCCGACATCGGCCTGAGCTGGATGCGCATGAAGTTCTTCACCAGGGCTTCGAACGGACCAAAGCCCTTCACCTTCAGGAATTCCGGCGTCTCGAACGCCCACCTGCCCGCGACCTCGTACATCGCGGCATATTTCGGTCCGTCGCCCACCGAGACGAAGCGCTTGGCCGAGAGCCAGCCGGGACAAGCGAGCAGATCGGGAAAATGCTTCTGCTCGTACCAGGCGTTGAACGCAGCCTCGTGCTCGGGATCGATGTCGACCCGCACGATATGGATGAAGGCTTCGTCCGGCATCAGCTCGTTCCTCACGCTAAGTGCGGATGTCGCCGGCCGCGCGCGCCGCGCCGACCGCCGCTGCAACGGCATCGCAGAGCGCCGGCAGAACCGGCAGCAGCGGCGGCCGCGGATCGGCGTTGCGGATCAGGCCAAGGGCCTTCAGCCCGACCTTCATGCGGGTGTGCATGTCCATGATCGGCGCAGGCCCGTAGATGGCGCGGACGATCGGATAAAGCCGCTCGTTGACGGCGCGCATGGCCTTGAGGTCGTCCGCGAGCGAGGCCTGCCACAGCGCGACGAACAAAGCCGGCGCAAGGCTGACGAGGCCGGAGAGAATGCCATCGCCGCCGACGGCGAGCTGCGGCAGGAACCAGTTGAAGTTCGACGGCAGGATCGCGACGGAGGGATCGGCCTGCTTCACCGCCCGCCGGTTCTCGTCATAGGCCAGCATGGTATCGCTGCCTTCCTTGACGGCGATGACGCTGTCGAGCACGGCGATCTTGGCCAAGGTCTCCGGCGAGTAGCCGAAGCCGGATGCCAGTGGGTACTGGAAGATCGAGACCGGAATTCCGATCGCGGAGCTGACTGCCTGCACGAAAGCCAGCGGCGCGCGTGAGGTCGCCGAGGCGCCGCCGCCGAGCGGCGCGGGCGGGAACAGCACGGCGCAATCGGCGCCAGCCGCTTCCGCGAGTTGGGCCTGGTGAATCGCTTCTGCTGTGGAATGCGCGATGATGCCCGCCAACAAAGGCTTGCCGCCGATCTGCTTGCGCGTCCGCTCGATCACAGCCTGGCGTTCGTCGTCCGACAGCGATCCGCCCTCGCCGGCATGGCCATTGACAAACACCGCCGCGATTCCGTCCGGGCACGCGCAATAGTCGAGCACACGGGCGTAGCCGTCCCAGTCGATCGAGCTGTCGTCCCTGAAGGGCAGCACGGTCGCGACCGTGACGCCGCGCAGATCCGGTTTCTTCCTCGCCTTGCTCATGACGGTTTCCGTCGCGGAAATTTCAGGCTCGCGCGCGCCTTCAGCACTTCGAGGCCGCCCTCGTTGCGGGCGCTCGCTTCCCAAATGATGGTGCGGGTCTCGTCGTGCTGCTCGGCGATCCAGACATCGAAGGTGAGCGTGTCGCCGTAGAACACGGGACCTGTGAACCAGAACCGGTCCTCCACCGACACGCCGATGGTGCCGACCAGCTCAGAGGTGAGGATGCTGGTGCAGAGGCCAGCAACCATGATCCCCGGCGCCAGCCTGCGGCCAAAGCGCGTCGCGCCGGCATAGACCTCGTCGACATGGACGGGGCCGAAATCGCCGGTCGCGGCGATGTAGAGCGCGCCATCGGCCTCGGTGATGGTCTTGCTCAGGCTGACCCTCTCGTTGACCTTGAGATCGTCGAAGGATTTTGGCTCGTACATGGCTCAGCCCTTCGCGAAGGGAACCAGCGTTGCAGTGCCGTCCACGACGGTCGCGCCGGAGGGCGACAGCGTGCAGGTGACGCGGCAGACCGCGTCATCGCCGTCGACCGAGACGATCTCGGCTTTGGCCTCGACTGAGTCGCCGACGATCACGGGCGCAGCGAAGTTCAGCGCGATGCTGCCGATCCGCCGCGTGGGCCCACCGAGCTGGCTGAGGCAGGTGGTGGCGAGACCGCCGACCGCGAGCTCGAAGGCGACCATGTTCGACGCGCCGGCTTTCTTGGCGCGGACGACATCGACATAGAGACCGCCGAGATTGCCGCTGATGCCGGTGAACATCGCCTGCTCGGCCACCGTCATGGTCTTGCGAAAGGCAAAGGCGGCGCCGGGCTTGAGAGGTGCGTGAGACATCGATCGCTTCCCTAAAGCTGCAAGCCGTTCTTGATGGTGCTGCGCGCAACCAGCATGCGATGGATTTCGGAGGTGCCGTCATAGATGCGGGTGACGCGGGCGTCGCGATACATCCGCTCCAGCGGCAGGTCCTTGCTGAAGCCCATGCCGCCGAACACCTGGATGGCGCGGTCGACGACGCGGCCCTGCATCTCCGACGCTGCGACCTTGATCATCGAGACCTTGTCGCGCGCATCCTTGCCCTGATCGATGTCCCAGGCGGCGTTCATCACCATCATCTTCACGCCGAAAATCTCGGTGGCGGAATCGGCGATCAGCTTCTGCACCATCTGGAAATCGCCGATCAACTGGCCGAACTGGCGCCGCTCGCCGGCGTGCCTGCGCATCATCTCCAGCGCGCGCTGCGCCATGCCGACCGCGCGTGCGCCGATATGAGCAAGCCGGATCTGGAGCACGCTCTGCATGATCAGCTTGAAGCCGCCGCCGACCTCGCCGAGCACGGCCGCCTTCGGGATGCGGCAATCCTCGAAGCTCAGCTCGGCATGGCCATAGCCGCGATGGCCCATCATCGGCTGGGTGCGTGCGACCTTGAAGCCGGCCGTAGCTCGGTCGACCAGGAACAGGGTGATGCCGCCGCGGGCGCGCTTGTCCTTGTCGGTCAGCGCCATCAAGATGATGTAGTCGGCGATGTCGCCGTCGCTGATGAAATGCTTGGTGCCGTTGAGCACCCATTCGTCGCCATCGAGATGCGCCGTGGTGCTGATCGACGCGGCGTCGGAGCCCGCGCCCGGCTCGGTGATCGCCATGGCGCAGATCTTGTCGCCCTTCACCGTCGGCAGCAGATAGCGCTCGACCTGATCGCCTTTGCAGGCCATCAGCATCGGATAGACCTGGCCGAACACGCGGCGGATCAGCGCATCTGACGTCTTGCCGAATTCTTCCTCGACCAGGCAATGCTCGACGCAAGTTAGCCCGCCGCCGCCGACATCCGCCGGCATGTTCATGGCATAGAGGCCGAGCTTCTGTGCCTTGGCCTTGGTGACCGCAAGCGCTTCAGCCGGCACCGTGGCCGTCTGCTCCACGACGTCTTCGAGCGGCTGCACCTCGGTCTCGACGAAGCGGCGGACGGTATCGACCAGAAGGCGCGTCTCTTCGGGGATTGAAAAATCGATCATCGCGCCACTCCGACGGCCTTGCCGGCAACCATCGCGTCGATCTCCGCGGCGTCGTAGCCGATCTCGCCTAGCACCTCGCGCGTCTGCGCACCGAGCCGCTGCGGCACCAGCCGCACCTCGGGCGTCTGCCCGTCATAGCGCGCGGGATGCGCGACCATCCGGATCGGCGCGCCGCCGGCACTCTCCGCGCTCTTGAACACGCCGAGATGGTTGAGCTGGGGATCGGACTCGAGGTCGCGATAATCCTGCACCGGCGCGTGCCAGATCCGTGCGGCTTCCAGCGCGGGCAGCCAATCTGCCGTCGACTTCTGTTTCAGGCGCGCCGCAACGATCCGCGTGATCTCCTCACGCTTCGAAAAGCTATCGCCCTCGCCGAACTGCTTCAGCTCCTCGCTGTCGAGCGCGACGCCGAGCGCCTTGGGCGTGGCCATGGAGATCGCCATGTGACCATCTGCCGTCGCGTGAATGCCATAGGGACCGGGGCTGAACCAGGCCGCGATGCCGGCCGGACCGCGCGACGTCGGCGATGGCGCGCCGTTGAGCCAGGCCGTCAGCGGCTCGACCTGGAGATCGAGCGCGGCCTGATAGAGGTTGACCTCGACGAGCTGGCCCTTGCCGGTCTTCGTTCGCGCGAACAGCGCCGCGAGGATGCTCATGGCATAGAGCGAGGCGGCATGCTGATCGACGATGACGGCCCCGACCGCCGTCGGCTGGCCATCGGCGCGCCCCGTCCGCATCGCAAGACCCGACATCGCCTGGAGCAGGAGATCCTGGCCGGGACGATCCTTGTACGGTCCTTCCGAACCGAAGCCGGTGGCGACCGCATAGATCAGGCCGGGGTTGATTTCCTTGAGCGTGTCGTAGCCGAGACCGAGCTTGGCCATGGTGCCCGGACGAAAATTCTCCATCACGACATCTGACGTCGCGACCAGCTTCTTCACCGCGGCAATGCCGTCGGGATGCTTGAGATCAACGGTGAGACTGCGCTTGTTGCGCCCCGTGGCCAGATGATTGACGCTGTCGCCTGCGACGAAATGATTGGCGACCGCCCAGTTGCGCTGAAACGCGCCCTCGATCGGTTCGACCGCGATGACATCGGCGCCGAGATCGGCCAACGTCTGTGCGGCCAGGGGCCCCGCGAGATAGTGGTTGAAGCTGAGGATCTTGACGCCGTCGAGCAGATTCATCCGTTCACACCTCAAGCAGCCGCAACCGGCGCGCCGCGCCACACCAGATCGAATGTCTTGACCAGGGCACGCGCGGCCGCATCCTGCGCAGCCGGCAGCGGCAGGCGCGGCGGACGCGGAAGGCCGGCCGCAAAACCCATATGATTGAGCAGCGCCTTGCTGCCGGCGACATAGGCCTGGCCGCCGACGAATTCGATCACCGGCAGGTATTTCAGATAGAGCTCGCGCGCTTCCTTGATCGCGCCGTGGTCGGCCACGAGGCTGAAGATGCGGGCCATCTCCGCCGGGACGACGTTGGAGGCCACGGCTACCCAGCCCTGCGCGCCCTCGACGAAGGACTCGAAGCCGAGGATGCCGCCGAACACGGTCATCCGGTCGCCGCAGAGACGGATGATGTCGCGCACCCGCGTCACCTCCAGCGTCGACTCCTTGATGTAGAGACAATTGTCGATCTTGGCGATGCGCGCCACGAGATGTGGCTTGAGATCGACATTCGCGGTCGCCGGATTGTTGTAGACCATGATCGGCAGCGAGACCGCATCGGCAACCGTCTTGTAGTGATGGACGAGCTCGTCGTCGGTCGGCGTCGAATAGAACGGCGGGATGATCATCACGCCGTCGGCGCCCAGGTTTTCGGCACGGCGGCTGAGGCGCACCACCTCGCGCGTGTCCTCCGCGCCGGTTCCGATCAGCACCGGCACGCGCCCCGCAGCCTGGCGAATGACGACTTCCGCAACCAGCGCCTTCTCTTCGTCGTCCATGGACAGGAACTCGCCGGTCGAGCCGAGCGGGATCAGCCCGTGGATCCCCTGCGCGATCTGCCAGTCGACGAAGGCGCGCAATGCCGCGACATCGACCTCGCCAGCTGCCGTGAACGGGGTGATCATGACGGTGTAGGTGCCGCGGAACGTCTTCATCGCGGTACTGCCGGGCGCTCGGGTGAATTCAGACGCCGCGGGCAGGCTGCGGAATATCCGCAGTTCTTATGCAAACGTTTGCATAAATGGCTCTGCATTGGGCAACACCATCCATTTTTTGAGCTTGATCCGTGTAGAATAAGCTCATAGCGTTTCTGCAATCGTTTGCAGTCTATCGGCAGGTTGGATGAGCGTCACGCTCAAAGATGTGGCACAGGCGGCCCGCGTTTCAGTCAGCACGGCTTCCCGGGCGCTGACGGGAACCGGCCTGACCAGCGAACGTACGCAGCAGCGCCTGTTGCGCATCGCGCGCGAGCTCGGCTATCGGCCGAACCCGATCGCGCGCGGATTGAAGACCGGGCAGTCGCGGCTCGTTGCTCTTCTCGTCCACAATCTCACCAACGCCTCGTTCCAGGTGATGGCCGAAGTGGTGCAGGCGCGCCTGAAGGCGCTGGGCTATCAGATGCTTCTGTGCATCGGCGGCGACGATCCGCAAGCCGAGAGCGACACCCTCACCACGCTGGTCGATCATCGCATCGACGGCTTGATCGTGGTGCCTACAGGCAAGAACGGCGCGCAGCTCGAGACGCTCTCCAAGGACGTGCCGATCGTCTGCCTGGTGCGGCGCGACGATGCGACCGATCTCGAGACCGTGCTCGCCGACGATCCGCAAGGCGCTTATCTGGGCACGCGTCATTTGATCGAGCTCGGGCACAAGCGCATCGGGCTGATCGTCGGCCGTCAGGACACCACGTCCGGCCGCGAACGCTTGTCCGGCTATGTCCGCGCCCTGCGCGAGGCCGGCATCGCCAGGGACGACACATTGATTCATGCCGGCCACTACGTGCCCGAGACCGGCGCGACCTGCGCGCGCACGCTGCTCGACCTCGCCCGCCCGCCCAGCGCAATCTTCGTTGCCAATCACGAGGCAACGCTCGGCGTGCTTCGCGTCACCGCGGAACGGAACATCGCCGTTCCCGATGATCTCTCGCTGCTCTGCTATGAGGACATGCCGTGGTTCGAATGGCATCGCCCGGCGATCAGCATCGTCGACAACGGCGCGCGCGATCTTGCCAATCTCGCCGTCGACCGGCTGCTGCATCGCATGGACGCCAAGGGAAATAGCAAGGGCAATGGCAGTGATGGCGTGCGCGAATATCGCGTCGGCGCGCGGCTGGTCCAGCGCGACTCCTGCCGCCAGATCGACGCACCAGCTCCTGCGAAATCCGGCAAGTCCAAATCGTCTTCATCCAAATCGTCTGCAGCCAAGTCCGCGAAGGTCTGATCGATGCCCTATGTCGAAGTGCTCGCCCCGCCAGTCCCATCCGAGCGCAAGGCCGCGCTGGCGCGGTCGGTGACCGACGGCCTGATGTCGGCGTTCGGCGTCACCGCTGATACGGTCACGCTCTATTTCCTGAACATTGCGCCCGACGACTACGCCCACGCCGGCAGGTTCGGCGCGGAGGCCACCGGTCAGCGCATCCTGCTCAAGGTCCACGCCTTCCGCCGCAGCGAGGCCGAGCGGCGCGCTGCCGCCATCGCGCTGACCCGCGCCGTATGCAGCGCTTATGGCGTGCCGGGCGACGACGTCGCGGTCTACTTCTGCGATCGCGACCGCAGCGAAGTCTCCCACGATTCCAAGCTCGCCAGCGACTGACGGGGAGCACGCCATGGACCGCTTCTACAGCCAAGACCAGAAAGCCCTGCGCGAGACCGCCCGTCGCTTCGCAGAAGCGGAGATCCTGCCGCGCGCTGCGGCGATCGATCGCGAAGACCGCTTCGACCGCGTGCTCTACAAGGGCATGGCCGATCTCGGCCTGTTCGGTATCTGCCTGCGCGAGGGCGCCGGCGGCGCCGGTCTCGATGCGGTGGCGGCCTGCATCGCGATGGAGGAGCTGGCGCGCTGCTCCGGCGCGGTCGCCAACGCCTTCGCGATTCCGGTCGAGGCCGTGCTGTTCTTCGATCATCACGGCACCGAGGCACACAAGGCGCTGATCCCAAAAATTCTGAGCGGCGACATCATTCCCGCGACCGCCGTCTCCGAGCCCGATCACGGCTCCGACGTCGCTGGTATCCGCACCAACGCGGTACGCGAGGGCAGTGGCTGGCGGCTCAACGGCACCAAGGCCTGGGTGACGCTCGGCGGCGTCGCCGACCGCATCATGGTGTTCGCGCGCACCGGCGCAGACGCGGGCCACCGCGCCATCTCCTGTCTTCTCGTCGACGGCGCCCTGCCCGGCATCGCGCGCGGCAAGAACGAGGAGCTGCTCGGCATGCACGGCCTCGACGACTGCCAGATCACCTTCTCCGACGTGCGCCTGCCGTCGGACAGCGTGATGGGGCCGGAGAACCAGGCCTTCAAGATGGCCATGAGCAATTTCAACTTCAGCCGGCTGATGATGGCCTCGATGGCGCTGGGCATGGCGCAGGCCGCGTTCGAGGACGCCACGACTTACGCCAAGGACCGCAAGCAGTTCGGCCAGGCCATCATCGGCTATCAGGCGGTGCAGTTCATGCTCGCGGACATGTCGACCGACATCGCGGCTGCGCGCCTGCTGATCCATCACGCCGCGCGCCTGCATGATGCTGGCGAGCCAATCGCCAAGGAAGCGGCACAGGCCAAGCTGTTCACCACCGACATGGCGATGAAGCACGTCTCCAACGCGCTGCAGATCCACGGTGGCAACGGCTATTCGCGCGAGTACCGCATCGAGCGGATCTTCCGCGACGTTCGCCTCGCCCAGATCTACGAAGGCACCAACCAGATCCAGCGGCTGATCATCGCCCGCCAGGTCGAGAAGGAGGTCGCGTGAGGGCATGCTGAGCATCATCACAGCGGCGGAGGCCGCCGGCCTCATCCGCGACGCCGACACGCTGATCGTCGGTGGCAATGGCGGCACCGGCGCCGCCGAAGCCATTCTGGATGCGCTGGAACGGCGTTTCCTCGGCGGCCAGGGCCCGCACAATCTGACGCTCATCAACATCACCGGCGTCGGCGCCGTGACCGAGAAGGGCCTCTGTCATCTCGCCCATGAAGGCCTGATCGCGCGCGTCATCGGCGGCAATTTCGGGCTCCAGGTGCCGTTCATGCGCCTCGTCCGCGACGAGCTGATCGACGCCTACAATTTCCCGCAAGGCGTGATGAGCCAGCTCTGCCGCGCCATGGCCGCCAAGCATCCCGGCGTGCTCACCCATGTCGGCCTCAACACCTACATGGACCCGCGCCAGGATGGCGGGCGCATGAACAAACGCACCACCGCGCCGCTGGTCGACCTGCTCGAGCTGCACGGCCAGTCCTGGCTGCTCTACCGCGTCCCCGCTCCCCCCGACGTCGCCATCATCCGCGGGACCTCGGCCGATGAGGACGGCTATATCAGCATGGAGCACGAGGGCACGACGCGCGAGGATCTGTCGATTGCGCAGGCCGTGCACAACGCCGGCGGCACCGTGATCTGCCAGGTCAAGCGCATCGTGAAGCGCGGCTCGATCCATCCGCAGATGGTGAAGATCCCGGGCTTCCTGATCGACCATGTCGTGCTCGAGCCCGAGCAGATGCAGACCTACGGCACCGCCTATGACCCGGCGCGCTGCGGCGAGACGCGGGTTCCGGAGGCGATGATCACGCCCGATCCGCTCACCGAGCGGCGGGTGATCGCCCGCCGCGCCGCTTTCGAATTGCGCCCGCGCGACGTCGTCAATCTCGGCGTCGGCATCTCCGCGATGATCCCCAATGTCGCCGCCGAGGAAGGCATCTCCGACCTGATCACGCTGACGGTGGAATCCGGCGTGGTCGGCGGCGTGCCCGGTCACGCGCGCGAATTCGGCACCGCCATCAACCCGCGAATCATTCTCGACCAGGCCTATCAGTTCGACTTCTACGACGGCGGCGGCCTCTCCTGCGCCTTCCTCTCCTTCGCGGAGGTGGACGTATCAGGCAACGTCAACGTCACCCGCTTCGGCGAGCGCCGCGACGGCTCCGGTGGCTTCATCGACATCACGCAGAACGCCAAGCGGCTGATCTTCAGCGGCACCATGACCGGCGGCAAGTTCGACATCGGCGTCGAGAACGGCCGCCTCGCGATCCGGCGCGACGGCGCTTTCCGCAAATTCGTGCCGCAAGTCGGCCAGATCAGCTTCAGCGCCTCACTCGCCGCGCAGCGCGGCCAGCACGTCAGCTACGTCACTGAGCGCGCCGTGTTCGAGCTGGAGAACGGACACGTCACCCTCGCCGAGATCGCGCCTGGCGTGCGGCTGGAGGAGGACATTTTGGCCCATATCGGCTTTCGCCCACGCATCAGCCCGCAACTGAAAGACATGGACCCGCGCATCTTCCGCTCCGGGCCGATGGGGATTGCGCAGAGCTTCAAGGCGCTCCCGGCGCGGCCACGGAAGGTCGCCTGAGGGACCAGCATGGACACGAGCGCCCCGACCAATCTCCGCTACGAAGATATCGCGCTCGGCGCGGAGTTCGAGACCGCCGTGCACACCGTGACGGAGGCCGATATCGCGGTTTTCGCCGACGTCACGCGCGATCATCATCCGCTCCATGTCGATGGCGCCTATGCGCGCTCCCGCGGCTTTCCCGCGGTGATCGGCCATGGCCTGTACGGCCTGTCGCTGATGGAAGGGTTGAAGTCGGAGCTGAAGCTCTATGAGGAGACTTCGGTCGCCTCGCTCGGCTGGGACGGGGTCAAATTTAGGGGACCCATCGTCGCCGGCGATCGCTTGCGGGTGCGCTTCCGCTTCGTCGAGAAACGGCCGACCAAAAACCCCGCGCGCGGCATCGTCGTCGAGACGCTCGACCTCCTCAACCAGCGCGACGAGGTGGTGACCGCGGCGCGCCACATCTCGCTGATCCTGACCCGGCAAGCCGGTGCTGCGGCGGCCACATGACGAGACAATGAAGAAGACTTTGGGCCGGAGAACGGCTCCTCTTCCACCCACGATTTGATCGGAGTATTCGGATGCGATTTGTAAGAACCTTCTCCGCCCTCGTCCTGCTGGCCGGCTTGACGCAGGCCGCCGGAGCCCAGACCTGCACGCCGAAAGTGCCGGCCTCGAGCCTGATCGAGGCGCCGAAATGGCAGATGTCGATCAACCCGACGCTGCCGCCGCAGCAATTCGTCGACGACAAGGGCGAGCTGCAGGGCCTCAACGTCGAGCTCGCCCGCGAGATCGCCAAGCGCATCTGCGTCGAACCGGTGTTCCTGCGTATGGACTTCCCGCCGATGATCCCGGCGCTGCGCTCTGGCCGCTTCGATGCCATCAACACCGGCCTGTTCTGGACCGAGGAGCGCTCCAAGATGCTTTACCTCGTTCCTTATGCCCAGCAGGCGATCAGCATCTACACCGACCCCTCCTCCAGCCTGAAGCTGGAGAAATTCGAGGACCTCGCCGGCCGCGTGGTCGGTGTGGAATCGGCGACCTACACCGAGCGCAAGGCGCGTGAGTTCAGCACGGCGATGGAAGCCAAGGGCTTCAAGCCGATCGAGCTGCGCACTTTCACCACCGTCACCGCCACCTCCGCGGCGCTGCGCGCCGGACAGCTCGAGGCCGCGCTCAACATCAACGAGACCGCCAACTCGCTCGAGCAGAAGGGCATCGCCAAGATCTGGGTCCGCGACATCGCGGGCACCGACATCACCTTCGCCTTCCGCGACAAGCTGCTGGCCCAGGCCGTTGCCGAGGCACTAACGGCGATCCGCACTGATGGCACCTATGACAAGCTGTTCGACAAGTTCGGCATGACCAAGCTGAAGGCGACGACGTTTGCGATCCGTGGGGATGGGCCGACGAATTGACAAGCAAGCGCCGCCTTGATGTCCCCGCGCACGCACCGCGCACACGTAACCGTCTGATCAACTGATGAGGCGGACTCGCGCTCCGTGATGGGCGCCATGGAGAAGTGATAGCGCTGATACTACAAGGAGTTATCATCCAACCGGGATGCGCGTTCAGATCGCAGCGCCGGGCACCGCCGCTCGGCGGCCAGTAGCACGGAACTTGCATAAATTCTGGGCGACATGGACGCCGCATGAACCTCATCAGCCTCGACATCCGCATGCTCCGGTCGCTGATCTCGGTGGTCGAGACCGGCAGCATCACCGAGACCGCGCGCCGGCTGGGCCGCACCCAGCCGGCGATCACGCTGCAATTGCAGCGACTGGAGGAGCTGACCGGCAAGCAATTGTTCGAGCATGGCGGCCGCAGGCTGACGCTGACCGACGACGGCACCACCGTTCTCACCTACGCCAAGTCCATCCTGCGGTTGCATGACGAGCTCATCTCCCAATTGGCGTCGCAGGAGATCGAGGGCCAGGTCGTGCTCGGCACGCCCGACCTCTATGCGGCGTTCATGCTGCCGTCGATCCTCAGCGTGTTCCGAAAATCCTTTCCGCGCGTGCAGGTCGAGCTCAACTGCGCGCTGTCGACGCCGCTGGTCGGCCTCGTCAAGCGCGGCGATGTCGACATCGCGCTCGTCACCCGCATGAATGATTTCACCGGCGGCCAGGTGGTGCGGCGCGAGCAATTGGTGTGGATGACCGGCGAGCAGTCCGCCGCGCATCAGGAGCGTCCGATTCCGCTGGCGCTCCTGCCGCCCGGCAACATCTATCGCGACTACGCCATCGACACGCTGGAGCGGGCGAATTTGCGCTGGCGCATCGCCTGCGTCAGCGAAAGCGTCGGCGGCCTCCAGGCCGCAGCCTTCGCCGGCATGGCCGTCACCGTGCTCGGCCGCAGCGCGCTGGTGCCGGCGATGCGCGAGATCGGGCCGAACGAAGGCCTGCCTCCGCTGCCGAAGATCGAGCTCTTGCTCTACAAGTCGAGCGGCGCGACCTCGAAAGCAGCGACCGCGCTGCACGATTATCTCGCGCACTATCTGCGGCTCGATGAAGAGCTGAGCGGCCGCGGCGCGCCAATCGAGCTGTCCTAGCGCCGCAGCGCCAGCTGCGGCCAGAACTTTGCCCAGGGTTGTGCCGCTTCGAACGCGGCGGCGATGCGGAAGATGGTGGGCTCGTCGAGCCAGGGCGCGACGATCTGAAGCCCGATCGGCATTCCGTCGCGGTCGAAGCCGCACGGCAGCGTCGCCGCCGGAAGCCCGGCGAGATTGATCGGCCAGGTGAAGGGCGACCAGCCGAGATGCGGGTCGACCTCGCGGCCGTCGATCTTGCCGACGCCGATCTGGCCGGCCTCGAACGCGGTCACCGCGACGGTCGGCGTCACCAACGCATCGACGCGCTCGAACAGTTTGACGAAGGCGTTGCGCGCCTGCCCGCGGCGATAGCCCGCTTCGACGTAGTCCGTCCCGCTGTAGCGCCGGCCGACGCCGACGACATCGCGATAGGCGGCTTCGGAGCCGGCGAGATCGGCCGTGGTCTTGCTCGCAACGGCCGCCGCCTGCTCGGTGAAGGCGATCGGCCTGAGCGTATGCTCCAGAATGCCGGGATCGAGCGTGGGGCCATCCATGGTGACCTGCGCGCCGCAGGAATCGAGAACGGCGAGCGCCTTGCCGAATGCAGCCGTCACGTCAGGACTGACGGCGGCATAACCGAAATCGACGCTGGCGGCGATGCGAATGCCGGTCAGCGCTGCGGCGTCGGTATCGAACCGGCGGGACGGCACGGGAAGGCTTGCGGCATCGCGCATATCGTAAGCAGCGATGATCTCCAGCGTCAGCGCAGCGTCTGCCACCGTACGTGTGATCGGCCCGGTATGCGCGAGCGAGGCCCAGGACGGCGGCGAGAAGCCGGGCGAGCGCGGGACGAGCCCGAAGGTCGGCTTCAGGCCGAACACGCCGCAGAACGACGACGGCACGCGGATCGAGCCGACGCCGTCGGTGCCGATCGCGATCGGACCACAGCCTGCGGCAACGCCGGCCGCCGCGCCGCCGCTCGATCCGCCGCTGGTGCGGCCGGGATTCCAGGGGTTTCGCGTGGTGCCGGTGACCGGGCTGTCCGCCGTGAGCTTGTAGCCGGACTCGCAGGTCGTGGTCTTGCAGGTGATGATGGCGCCGGACGCCTTCAACGCGGAAACCACGGCGGCATCGACCTCGGGCACGAACGCCGTATTCATGGGCGAGCCGGCATAGGCCGGCACGCCCGCGACGAAGACGAGATCCTTGATCGTCACGGGCACGCCGGCCAGCGGCCCCATGACCTCGCCCGCGCGCATCTCCTTGGTGAGACGATCGGCCTCCGCCCTCGCCTGCTCGTACATCGGGGTCACGACTGCGTTGCAGGCTTCGTTCGTCACCTCCAGCGCGGCGATGGTGTCGTCGACGACATCGCGCGGCGTGAATGCCTTGCGCCGATAACCGGCCACGATCTCGGTTGCAGAGAGCGCGCCAAGGCCAGTCGGCGCCGGCGGGAAGGCCGTTCGGCCGGAACCATCAGTCATCATGAACCCTAAGAGAGCTAGCTGAGCGCCGCTTCGACGGCGCGTTTGGCCATCACCGTGACGAGATGCGCACGGTAATCGGCTTCGGCATGGATGTCGGAGGTGAGACCGTCGGTGTCGATCTTGATCGCCGCGATCGCGGACGGATCGAAATGGCTCGACAGCGCCGCCTCCATCGGCGGCACGCGGAACACGCCGGACCCGGCGCCGGTGACCGCCACACGAACGCCATCGGCAAATTTCGCGACGAACACACCGACCAGCGCGTAACGCGACGCAGGCGCCTTGAACTTCGCGTATCCCGCCTTGACCGGCACGGGAAAGCGGATCGCGGTGACGATCTCTCCAAGCTCGAGCGCGGTCTCGAACAGGCCGAGGAAGAACTTGTCTGCCGCGATTTCGCGCTTGCTCGTGACGATGGTGGCGCCGAGGCCGAGCACGCCCGCGGGATAATCCGCGGCCGGATCGTTGTTGGCGACCGAACCGCCGATGGTGCCGCGACTGCGCACGGCGGGATCGCCGATCATCGAGGCCAGCGCGGCGAGCCCGGGAATCTTGGTCTGCACCAGCTTCGAGGCAGCCACCACCGCATGCGGCGTCATGGCGCCGATGGTGATGGTGGCGCCGTCGTCGGTGATGCCCTTGAGGCTTCCGAGCTTCGACAGATCGACCAGCGCGGCCGGACTGGCCAGCCGCTGCTTCAGTGTCGGGATCAGCGTCATGCCGCCGGCGACGAGCTTGCTGTCCTCGATCGAGGTCAGGAGCTTGGCCGCATCCGGAATCTGGTCCGGCTGGTGATAGGCAAATGGCTTCATTGTTATCCTCCCTATTCCGCGGCGACCGGCAGCGACGCGTTCTGCAGCAGGCGCCAGATCCGGTTCGGCGTCGCCGGCATGTCGACATGGGTGACGCCGAGATGCGACAGCGCGTCCACCACCGCATTGATGACCGCGGCGGGCGAGCCGATGGTGCCGACCTCGCCGCACCCCTTCACGCCCATCGGCGTGTGCGTGCACAGGGTCGAATGCGTCGCAACCTTCATCATCGGCAGATGGTCGGCGCGCGGCATGCAGTAATCCATCAGCGAGCCCGACAGCAGCTGGCCGGAGCCTTCGTCATAGACCGCGTTCTCGAACAGCGCCTGGCCGACGCCCTGCACGATGCCGCCGTGCAGCTGGCCCTCGACGATCATCGGGTTAATGACCGTGCCGACGTCGTCCACCGCCGTATAGTTCACCAGCGTCACCGTGCCCGTCTCGGGATCGACCTCGACCTCGGCGATGTGGCAGCCGCCGGGATAGGTGAAGTTGACGGGGTCGTAATAAGCCTGCTCTTCAAGCCCGGGCTCCAGCACCTCGAGCGGATAATTGTGCGGCACGTAAGCTGCGCCGGCGATCTCCTCGAACGTCTTGATGCGGTCCGTGCCGGCAACGGAAAACTTGCCGGCCTCGAACTGGATATCGGCCTCGGACACTTCGAGCAGATGTGCGGCGATCTTCTTGCCCTTGACGATCACCTTGTCGGTCGCCTTCGACAGCGCGGCGCCGCCGACGACCAGCGAACGCGAGCCGTAGGTGCCCATGCCGAACTGCACGCGGTCGGTATCGCCGAACACGATGTCGACATTCTCGAAAGCGACGCCGAGCTTGTCCGAGACGATCTGCGCGAAGGTCGTCTCATGGCCCTGGCCGTGATTGTGGGTGCCGATCATCACCGTCACCTGGCCGGTCGGATGCACCCGCACCGTGGCGCTCTCATAAAGGCCGCCGCGCGCCCCTAACCGTCCTGCGAAGCGCGACGGCGCGAGGCCGCAGGCCTCGACATAGGTGGAGTAGCCGAGCCCGCGGAACTTGCCCTTACTGGCGGACGCCGCCTTGCGCACGCCAAAGTTCTTGACGTCGGCCGCGACCAGCGCGCCGTCGAGACAGCCCATGGGATCGCCGGAATCGTACTGCACCAGCACCGGCGTCTGATAAGGATAGGCCTCCTTCGGGATCATGTTGCGGCGGCGGATCTCGACGCGGTCGATTCCCATCTCGCTGGCGGCGACATCGACGATGCGCTCCAGCACGAAGGTCGCCTCGGGCCGACCCGCGCCACGATAGGCGTCGACCGGCACGGTGTTGGTGAAGACCACCTTCACGTTGCAATAGATCGCCGGCGTGGTGTAGACGCCGCTGAGCAGCGGCCCATAGAGATTGGTCGGGATGTTCGGTCCGAAGGTCGAGAGATAGCCGCCCATATTGGCGAGCGTGTTGACGCGGAAGGCGAGGAATTTTCCGGTCTCGTCGAGCGCGAGCTCGGCCTCGGTGACATGATCGCGGCCATGGCGATCGGAGACATAGCCTTCCGAGCGGCTTGCCACCCATTTCACCGGCCGCCTCACGCGCTTGGCGGCCCAGGTGATCACGGCCTCCTCGCCGTAATGGAACTGTTTGACGCCGAAGCCACCGCCGACATCGGGCGCGACCACGCGCAGCTTGTGCTGGGGAATGTTCAGCACCAGCGCGCCCATCAGGAAGCGCACGACATGCGGGAACTGGCTGGTGGTCCACAGCGTGTAGCGTTCCGTGCCCGGCTCGTATTCGGCGATGGCCGCGCGCGGCTCCATGGGGTTGCCGATCAGCCGGTTGTTGACGAGGCTCAGTCTTGCGACATGCGCTGCCTTCTTGAACGTGGATTCGACCACGGCCTTGTCGCCGAGCTCCCAGTCGCAGCAGATGTTGTTCGGCACGTCGTCGAACAATTGCGGCGCGTCGGGCCTGACGGCTTCGAGCACGCCGACCACGGAGGGCAGCACCTCGTAGTCGACCTTCAGCAGGTCAGCCGCCGCGTTGGCCTGCTCCGGGGTTTCTGCGACGACGAAAGCCACCATGTCGCCGACGAACCGCACCTTGTCCTGCGCCAGCATCGGGAACGGCGGCTCCTTCATCGGCACGCCCTTGGCGTCGGTGATACCCCAGCCGCAGGGCAGCGAGCCCAGTCCATCATCGGCGACATCATCCCCGGTCAGGACCGCAATGACGCCAGCCGAAGCCAGCGCCGCGCTCTTGTCGATGCCGCGCAGCACCGCGTGGCCGTGTGGCGAGCGCACGAACACGCCGGCGGTCATGCCGGGGCGCTTGATGTCGGAGACGTAATTGCCACGGCCGGTGAGGAAGCGTTGGTCCTCTTTCCGTTTCGGTGCGGCGCCGATGCCGATCACATTGCCCATGGTCACTCTCCCTTGACGGCCTGCATGGCGGCAGCGCCGGCCATGACCGAGATGACGATGTTCTGGTAGCCGGTGCAGCGGCAGATATTGCCTTCAAGGCCGTGGCGGACATCGGCCTCCGTCAGGTCCGGCTTTTCGGTGGCAAGCGCGACGGCTGTCATCAGCATGCCCGGTGTGCAGAAGCCGCACTGCAGCCCGTGGTGCTCGCGGAAGGCCTCCTGCATCGGATGCATCTGGTTCGAGCCGGGGGCGCCCGTCAGGCCCTCGATCGTGAGCAATGTCGCACCGTCGAGCGCGGGCGCGAGCAGCGTGCAGCTCTTCACCGGCAGGCCGTTCAGATGCACGACGCAGGCGCCGCACTGGCTGGTGTCGCAGCCGATATGGGTGCCGGTGAGATGGAGCTGCTCGCGCAGGAGCTCGGCGACGAGTGTTGCCGGCTCGACATCCACGCTTGTTGGCCGTCCGTTGAGGGTGAAGGATATCTGCACGGTCATGCTCCTGTGCGCGACGGATCTTTAGGCGAGTGGAAGTGCGCTGCCGGTGGCCCATGTGGCCATCACGACATCGCCGACGGTGAAGGGATCTGCAAAGAAGGTCTTTTCCGGCACATAGGCGACGAACTCGTCGTCCGGCACGGTGTCGAGCATGACCTTGACGAAATAGCCCTGGTATTCGATCGCGAGCACGCGGCTCGGCAGCGACGTGGTACAGCCCGGCGGCAGCGCCTTGCCGGGCCTCACCAGCGCGACGTCGTCGCGTCGCACGGCGATATCGACCTTGTCCCCGACGCTGACGGTCGGGCGGGCCTGGAGCGGCACCTCGATGCCATCAGGCGCGGCCTGCGCGAGCGTGAAGCTCGCACCGTTCACCTTCTCCACCCTGCCCGACAGCACGTTCTGGCCCCCCATGAACTCGGCGACATAGCGATCGTGCGGATGGGCATAGACCTCGCGCGCCGCCCCCGCCTGCTTGATCCTGCCCTGCTCCATCACCACGACGAGATCCGCAAGGGCGATCGCCTCGAGCTGGGTGTGGGTGACGTGAATGAAGGTGATGCCGAGCTCCCGCTGCATCCGCCTGAGCTCCTGGCGCATCTGGACGCGGAGCTGCTCGTCGAGCGCCGACAGCGGCTCGTCGAGCAAGAGCACGCGGGGCTCGGTGATCGCGGCGCGCGCCAGCGCCACGCGCTGTTGCTGGCCGCCGGACAGCTGGGCCGGCAGGCGGTCGGCGAAGCTCGTCAGCCGGACCTTTTCGATCAGGGCATCCGCCGCGCGCAGACGATCCGCCTTAGACTGGCCGCGCACGCGCAACGCAAAGGCGATGTTCTCTCGAACCGTCAGGTGCGGAAACAGCGCGTAGGACTGGAACATCATCGCGGTGCGGCGCTGCACCGGCGCGAGGCCGACGACGTTCTGCCCGCCGATCACGATCTCGCCGGCCGTCGGGTCCTCATGGCCGGCGATCATGCGCAGGATGGTGGTCTTGCCGCAGCCGGAGGGGCCAATGAAGCAGCAATAGGCACCGTCTGCGATCTTCAGATTGACGCCGTTAACGACGTTGGTGACGCCGTCAAAGCTCTTGCAGACGCCTGCCAGCTCGATATCGCCGCGATCGTTCTTCATTCCCATCCCTTTGCCCGGCTGCCGCGCTTCTTCTGGATCAGCACGATGGTGCCGAGGCTGGCACCGATGACGATGAAGGAGACGACGGTGGTCACGGTGCCCAGCGCATAAAGCGAGGGCGATGTGACGTTCAGCGTCATGCTCCAGATTTCCAGCGGCAGGGTGTTCAGTGAGCCCGCGGTCTGAAGACTGCGGGCGAACTCGTCATAGGACAGCGTGAATCCGAACAGCGCGACCGCGACGAGGCCAGGCGCCAGCACCGGGATCATCACCAGCCAGATCGATTGCCAGCGGCTGGCGCCGAGATCGTAAGCCGCCTCCTCCCACGCATGATTGAAGCGCGACATCACCGCGAACATCACGAGCACGCTGAACGGCAGCGTCCAGGATAGCTGCGCGCCGAGCGCCGAGGTGTACCAACTGGCATTCAGACCGAGCGCCTGGAACAACAGGCCCGTACCGAGGCCGAGCACGAGGCCGGGCGCGACCAGGCTGCCGATCATCATGTAGAAGACGAACGTGTCGCCGCGAAAGCGCTTGCGGAAGCCGAGCCCGGCGAGGAACGACACCACCACCGTGATGACGGTGACGATCACGGCGAGCTTGATGGAGCGGTCGAAGGAGCCCTTGACGTCGCCGGTGCGCACCTGGGTGAAGAGATCGACGAACCAGTGCATCGACTGGCCCTTCATCGGGAAGACGAGGCCGCCGCGGATGTCCTGGAACGACAGGATGTAGATGCAGAACATCGGGCCGTAGAGCGCGAGCACGTAGAACGTGAACAGCGCCGCCAGCACATAGAACGTCCAGGGCCGCCCACCCTTGCTCGGCGCGATCGCCTTGGTGGTTGCAGGCGCAACCGTCTCCGGCATGTCGGCGAGAACCGCGCTCATCACGTGATCTCCTGCCTGACGTCGACGGTGCGCAGGATCAGCGAGACGATCGCGACCAGCACCAGCGTCAGCAACACGGCGCTCGCCGCGGCGGTCGGATATTGCAGCACGCCGACGTCCTCGTAGAAGGCGCTGACCACCGAGGCGGAACCGCCGCCGGACATCACCTTGACCACGAAGAAATCGCCCATGACGATCGAGACCACGAAGATGGTGCCGAGCGCGATGCCGCTCTTGGACATCGGCACCACGATCAGGCGCATGATATCGAAACGGCTGGCGCCGGCGTCGATTGCGGCCTCGATCAGCTTCTTGTCGATCCGCGCCATCGAATTGAAGATCGGCACGATCATGAAGATCGTGAGCTGGTGGACATAGGCGATGACCACCGCGAGGTCGGAGAACAGCAGCACTTCCAGCGGCTGGCGGATCACGCCCATCGCCAACAGCGCCTGGTTGATCAGGCCTTCCTTGCCGAGCAGCGGGATCCACGAAATCATCCGGATGATGTTCGAGGTCCAGAACGGCACCGTGCAGAGCAGGAACAGGCCGATCGCAAGCAACTGGTTGCGGACGTGGAAGACCAGGAAATAGGCAACGAAGAAGCCGATGATCAGGGTGAAGATCCAGGTCAGCACCGTGAACTTGATCGTCGCCAGATACAGCTTCAGCGTCAGCGCCGAGTGCAGCACCTCGACATAGCTCGCCAGCGTGAAGCCCGGGGTCAGGCCGCCAAAGCCGTCGGTGGCGAAGAAGCTCGCCGCCAGCACCACCAGGATCGGCGCCGCGAAGAACGGCACGAGCACCAGGACCAGCGGCGAGACGTAGAGCCAACCGGCCAGATTGGATCGCGATGGACTTTGAGTTGGACTCGGCTGCATGTCGGCGAATGCCTCGACGTCGATCTGATCCGCCGGCGCGTCGCCGCGCCGGCGCCTTTCGTCAGGGAAAGCAGGTTTCAGGCCACCTTGAAGTCGTTCCAGCGCTTGTTCATATAGGCGGCCTCGTCCATCAGCGTGTTCCAGCAGGAGATGTTCTTGACGCGGTCGAGGAACGAGCCGCCGTCACGCTTGGTGCCGGCCTTCTCCATCGCAACGCCATAGGGATCGTTGACGACCTCCGGCGCGGGCTGGCCCTCGTACCAGAACGCCCATTCCGCCGGGGTGAGGAATTTCTTCGCAGTCGAGGGCACCGGGCTGTAATAGCCGTAGCGTGCGACGAAGCCGCCCTGCCAGCCCGAGAGATACCAGTTGAGATATTCATAGGCGGCATCGAGCTTCTTGCCGGAGAGGTGCTTCATCAGGCCCATGCCGTTGCACCAGCCGCGGTAGCCTTCCTTGCCGTTCTTGACGTTGACGGGCGCGTAGACGCAGGGAATTTCCTTGACGCGGACGGCGGCCACCGCCGGCGACCACATCGACTGGATGATGACCTCGCCCGCCGCCATCAGCTGCACCGACTGGTCGAAGGTGGTCCAGGTCGCGCGGAACTGGCCCTGCTTCTTCAGCTCGATCAGCTTGTTGCAGGTGAAGTCGATCTCCTCCTTGGTCATGTTGCCCTTGTTGCCGTACTTGATCAGCCCGGCGCTCTCGAAACAGAGCGCGGCATCCATGATGCCGATGGCGGGCACGTCGAGGATCGCGGCCTTGCCCTTGAACTTGGGATCGATCAGGTCCTTCCACTCGGTCACTTCGTGGCCGACGAGATCGGGGCGATAGCCGATGGAATCGGCGTTGTAGACCTGCGGCAGGAAGGTCGCCCATTCGGTGACGCCGTCATTGAGGTCGGTCGCGTCGGGCTTGGCGATGTACATGGCCTCATAGGGCGAGATGCCCTGGCGCGGGATCTTGTGGCCGTCGATCTCGCCCTTGGTGAAGATCGGCAGGATGTTGTCGAACTCCTTGATCTTCTTGACCTCGATGCCCTGGATCACGCCGCGCTTCGCCGCCAGCTTGGCTTGCCAGCCCTCGAGATCGGCGATGTCGACCGTATTAGGCTGGCTTATGAAGCGGTTGATGGAGGCGGAGGTGTCGAGATTCTGCATCGTCACCTTGAAGCCGAGGTCCTTGGCGGCCTGGTCGCCGATCGCCTTCACCACCGAATAGGAGACGCCGACATGGCGCAGCTCGATGTCCTTGATCTCCTGCGCCCAGATGGTCGGGAATCCGCGGATCGCATCCGCTCCCGCGGCCGCGCCTGCAACCGCTGCAGCACCCTTCAACAGCATGCGGCGGCTCAGCTTTTTTGCTTCCCCCGGCTTCGTTCCGGCATGGCCGGCAGCAGCATTCCCCTTATCCCTGTCAAGCATGGCAACCCTCGTTGGTTACAATGAGCGGCCGCAACGACCTTCAGCGATCCCTGCGGATGTGATCAGTTGCGCTTGAGGCTATGGGCGGGATTTTGCGAAGTAAAATTGGAAGTAAAAATTCGCGACATAAGCGCGACTAATGACTCGACTCACTGCATTTCATCTCGGCACGGCAGCTCAGGAAGGCGGCAGGCGGGTATACCGGGCGCGAGGAATGCAAACTTGGTGATCTCATCGGTTCGGAAAATTGTTCGTCGTCCGACACGCCTTCGCGTTCTCGCGGCGCATTTCGCCCGAGCTTTGCTTGATCTCGCCGCCCTCATATCCAAGAGGGCGCAGGGAAGACCGGGTGCCGACTGGCACCCGCGGTCCGCTGCGCGAAGATGCACACGCAGGAAGAACCGCACAGCAGCATACAGGTGTAGCCAAACACTCGGCCTTCCCTGCGCGATGGCCGGACGGCTTATGCCGCGCTCTCCCGGGAGCCGAATTCCTTCTGGCCTCCCTCACCTTCGCGAAAGTCGCTGACACGACGCCGGTTGACGCCAATGTCACGTTCGCCAAGGCTTGACCGTAGCAACGACGGCCAGGACCACACGGTTTTGCCGTACGCACGGCCCGCCATTTCGCCGCAGTTTTCCCGAGCTCCGTCGACAGAGCCGGAAACTTACAGACGAGACGAAACCTAGCAGCGCCGTTCGTCCGCGCGCGGCCGCGGGCTCACCGGGGACTACCCTCCCTGCCCGCACCTCTCGCGCCCTACGCTGCCGCGTCCACCGCAAGCCCCGGCTCACGAACATGACGACATCACGATCGCCCCTCTTGGATGAGCCGGGATGAGCGACACATACGATATTTCCGAATTTCGGTAAAGAAGAATGTTTTTGCCGAGAGGTCTTGACAGGCGAACGAAACAGCAGGGCGCCATCAGCTCGATGTGAGGACACACATCGAGATCAAGCCGCAGCCGCCTGGTACAAGCACTCGCGAAGCCAGGCGTGGCCTTTGTCCTCCTGATTGCGCGGATGCCACAGCGCGACGATGCGAGCGGGCGGCAACTCGAGCGGCGGGGGCGTGAGATCGAGCTCGTGGGCGAAGCGGATCAGGAAGCGCCGCGGCAGAGTGCAGATGCAGTCACTGTGCGCAAGGATGACCGGCGCCAGCGCATAGGTCTGGATCGAGACGGCGACACGCCGCGAGCGGCCGAGCGCGGCCAGCGCGTCGTCGACGAGGCCCGAGAAGCCGCCGCCATCGGCAGAGATCAAGAGATGGTCGAGCGCGCAAAAGCTGTCGAGATCGAGCGGGCCGTTGCCGCGGGGGTGACCTTTGCGCTGTGCCGACAGGAAGCCGTCCTCGAACAGCGGCCGCTGCATCAGCTCGCCAAGTGCGCGGTCGGCTCCCGTCACCAGGATATCGATCTCTCCCCTTTCGAGTTGATCCACGACATCGCGGGCGGGGTGAACGAGGGCGAGCCGCGCCCGCTCCGCCATCGCGGTCAAGCTTGCCACCAAGCCAGGCGCCAGCGTCACGGCCGGGTTCTCGTGGATGGCAACGACGAAGGTGCGCTGGCTCCGGGCGGGGTCGAACACAGCAGGCCCCTCCACCATGCGACGGAGCTTGCCGAGCACATCCGCAAGCTCGGTCTGGAGCTCCACAGCCCTCGTCGTCGGCACCACGCCGCGCCCGCTCGCCGCGGGCACGAACAGCGGATCGGCAAAGATCTGCCGCAGCCGGTTCAGCCGCGCCGACAGCGCAGGCTGCCCGATATTGAGCCGGGAGGCCGCGCGCGTCACGTTCCGCTCGCGCAGGAGAGCCTCCAGAGCCAGCAACAGACCGAGGTCGATCTCGGCGAGATCATTGTCGTCGGCCGGCCGACCCCGGCCGCGTTCCGCATCCTGCATCGGAGCCACCTCCGTCTAGGGCACATCGCGGCTCGAACGGGCCGCGATGCGAGGGTTAAGGCCAAAACGGCGGCGTGAAAAGCTGGCCTATCGTGCCTTCCGATATCGACGATGTCGATGGGACCTATCGAACCCGCGGCTCTCCCCAAGGCGCGGCGCGCCTCGTACCTCACGGACACCGCGGCCCGGGCAAGCAGGGCCCCAAGCCGCGGTCCAGTGGAGGACATCTTGATGATTCACGCGGCCAAGACCTATCAAGTCGGCGAAGCATCCATCACGCGGATCGACGAGTTGCGGCTTGCCGCATTCAAGTTCGACGCGCTCTATCCAGGAGGCGAGCCGGAAGCGCTGGGGCGCCATCGCGACCGCCTGGAGGCGGGCTCGTTCGATGCTGCGACCGGCACCTTCATCCAAAGCATTCACAGCTGGCTGGTCAGGACGCCGCACCATACGATCCTGATCGACACGGCCACCGGCAATGACAAGAACCGTCTGGAGATTCCACCGCTTCACCGGCTCAACGAGCCGTTCCTGGCGCGGCTGGCCGCAGCGGGTGTCACGCCGGAGCAGGTCGATTACGTGCTGCTCACGCATGTGCATGCCGACCACGTCGGCTGGAACACCCGCCTCATTGACGGGCGCTGGGTCCCGACCTTCCCCAATGCGACCTACGTCTTCTCCGCGATCGAGCAGGCCTATGGCGAAAGTCTTGCGACAGGCGCAGAGCCGACCGGACCAGCCCGCCCTGCCCCGTCGCTCGGACCCGCGCTGCGCAAGCCGGCCGACCGCGTCTATGACGACAGCGTCCGGCCGGTGATCGAGGCCGGACTTGCCAAGCTCATCGCGGTGGACGGAAGCGAGATGATCGAGGGCATCTCGTTCATTCCGACGCCCGGCCACAGCGTCGATCACGGCTCCATCCGCCTGGTCTCGCGTGGCGAGGAGGCGCTGTTCGCCGGAGACGTGATGCACCATCCGCTCCAGGTGTATGAGCCTTCGCTCAATTCCTGCTTCTGCGAATTCCCGGAGGCCGCGTTGCGCTCGCGCGCCTTCGTGCTGGAGGATGCTGCCGAGCGGGGGGCAACCGTCTTCACCACCCATTTCGCACAGTCATCGGTCGGCCGCATCAGCCGGACCGGAGGACGCTTTACCTGGCAATTCGTCTGAACGGAGAGCGATCATGAACCAGCACGCCAATGCGCGCGCCGACAGGCCCGAGATCGTGGTCGAGGATCTCATGATCCCGAGCGACACGGCCGGAATCTCGCTTCACTTGCGCAACAAGCGACCCGCGGCGCTCGAGACCTTCTCCGCCGAGCGAACCATCCTGATGATGCACGGCGCGACCTATTCATCGGAAAGCCTCTTCGATACGCCACTCGGCGGCCGCTCCTTCATGGATTATCTCGCCGCCCAAGGGTACGACGTCTTCGCGCTCGACGTGCGCGGCTACGGCCAATCGACCCGCCCGCCCGAGATGGACGCGCCGCCGGAGCAGTCCGAACCGCTCGTGCGCACCGAGGTCGGTGTGCGTGACCTCGCCAGCGCCGTCGCGCATATCCTCAAGCAACGCAAGATCGCGCGCCTCAATCTGGTTGCCATGTCCTGGGGCGGCTCGGTGGCCGGTGCTTACACCGCAGGCAATAACGACAAGATCGTCAAGCTTGCGCTGGTCGCGCCGCTCTGGCTGCTGCAGGGTCCGGCTCCGATCGATGCAGGCGGGCGCCTCGGCGGCTATCGCAAGGTTCCGGTGCTGGACTTCAGGGAGCGCTGGCTTTCGGCTGCGCCGGAAGCGGCACGATCGCGCTTGATCCCGGCGGGCGGCTTCGAGCACTGGGCCAACATCTCGCTCGCGACCGACCCGCAAGCCAGCGCGCAAACGCCTCCCAGCATGCGTGCGGTCAATGGCCCGATCCTGGACATTCGCGAATACTGGGCCGCCGGCAAGAGGCTCTATGATGCCGGCGACATTCGCGTCCCCGTGCTGCTGGTCCACGCCGAATGGGATCAGGACGTGCCCATCGCCTCGGCGCAGGACTTGTTCCTTTCGCTGAAGAACGCACCATACCGGCGATGGGTCGAGATCGGCGAAGGCACGCACATGGTGCTGCTGGAGAAGAACCGCGTGCAGGCCTTCGATGCGATCAACCAGTTTCTCGCCGAAGATTACAACTAGCGCGCGCCCCTGCTGCACCGCGAAAAACACTCGCGCCGCAACATTCAAAAATGAGACTGCCAGTCAAGCCCAACGAGGCCGCGACGGGTGCAGCGCATCCGACTTCGGTTAGCTTTCCTCCAAAGCCACGGGCTTCGAAAGCCACGGGCATCGTACGTTCGTCGCGGCAACAAGCGATGACAGAAGGGGAGGAGTACATGTCGAAATGCAGCATCGGACTGCTCGCGTTGAGCAGCCTGTTTCTTTCGGGCGCGGCGATCGCCCAGGAAAAGATCAAGGTGGGCGTGACCGCGACGCTCGAAGGCACCTACACGGTGCTCGGCGAGGACGGCATGCGCGGCCATCAGACCGCGCTCAACGTGCTCGGCAAGAAGATCGGCGACAAGGAACTCGAATTCATCGTCGCCTCTACCGACGCGACGCCGGACTCGGCCGTGCGCGCGGTCCGCAAGCTGATCGAGCAGGACAAGGTGCAGATCCTGCTGTCGCCGCTCTCGGGCGACGAAGGCATCGCGGTGAAGAATTTTGCCAAGACCCACCCCGAGCTGACGTTCATCAATGCCGCATCCGGTGCGCAGGAAACGACCTATGTCGACCCTGCCCCGAACTTCTTCCGCTACAACATGGACGGCGCGCAGTGGCAGATCGGCCTCGGCAAATACGCCTATGAGGAAAAGAAGTATCGCAAGATCGCGACCGTCGGCGAGGACTATTCCTTCATCTACACCCAGGTGTTCGGGCTGGTGCTCGAGTTCTGCGGCGCCGGCGGACAGGTCACCAACCGGCAATGGGTGCCGCTGGGAACGAAGGACTTCGCCTCGGTCATCGCCGCTCTGCCCGACGACGTCGATGCCATCTATCTCGGGCTCGGCGGCGCCGATGCCGTCAACTTCCTCAACCAGTATCAGCAGGCCGGCGGCAAGGCGCATCTGATGGGTGGTTCCATCATGATCGACCAGACCATCCTGTCGTCGAAGGGCAACGCCAAGAATGCCCTTATCGGCACCATCGCGGCGAGCGGCCAGGCCGACACCTGGGAGGATCCGGGCTGGCAGAAGTTCGTGAAGGCCTATCAGGACGCCTTCCCGCCCAACAAGCGCTTCCCGAGCCCGTCGCTGCTCGCCACCAACTACTATAATTCAACCATGGCGCTGATCCTCGCACTGCGTCAGGTCAATGGCGACCTCTCCAACAACCAGGCCAAGTACAAGGAAGCACTGGCTAAGATCGAGCTCGACGCGCCGAACGGCAAGATCAAGCTCGACTCCAACCGCCAGGCGATCGGTACCAACTTCGTCACCGAGGTCGTCGACGACGGCAAGGGCGCACTGTTCAGCAAGGTCGTGAAGGTGATCCCGAACGTGAACCAGACGCTCGGCTACGACCCGGCGGTGTTCTCCAAGATTGGCCTGCCGAGCCGCACTGTGCCGGAATGTAAGAAGTACTGACGCATCACATCAGGCAGACGCAACCGGGGAGCGACTCGCTGACGCGGTCGCTCTCCGCTCTTGCAATCTTGGCGGTGTTGTTGAAGGCTGGCCGAAAAGACAAGAACGTTCGGGAGGGGAAGGCATGAGCCGTGCGCTCGCCGTCTTCCATGGCCGCTTCGGCCGGGCGACGGTTTATCAATTGAACCGCCCTTTCAATATCCACGCCCATCGCGAAGGTCATCTGATCTTCCATGTCGGCGGCATGCCGGCATGCATCGATGTCTCCGACGGGCATTACGATCTCACCGAGACGTCGGTCGTCGCCGTCAATCCCTGGGAACCGCACAACTTCCTGCCAACCGATCTCGACGGCGGCGCGATCTTCTTCGTGCTCTACGTCAATGCCGAATGGTTTGCGCCGGATGCCTCGGGCTCCGACCGGTTGCGCTTCGGCCGCACCCAATTCAGGCGTACACCCGCGCTCGACAAGCACATCAGGCGGACCGCCGCGCTCGTGTGCGGCGCACCATCGCTCTCCAGCCTGGATTCCGAGTTGAGGCGGCTGATCGACATCTGCTACGACGAAAGCTGGCAGCAGGCCGAGATCGCGCGCGATCCGCGCGCAGGCGGCGTCACCGACTTTCGCGTGCGCAAGTGCATCAAGATGATGTCGGAGAGTCCAGGCGCCGAAATCGAGCTCGACACCATTGCGCGCGAATCCGGCCTGTCGCGGCCGCATTTCTACCGGCTGTTCCGCGTGCAGACCGGCGTCACGCCGAACCTCTATCTCAACACGCTGATCATGGAACAGGCGCTCGAAGCGCTGGTGGCGAGCGAGACGCCGATCGCCGACATCGGCTTCGACCTCGGCTTCTCCTCGCAGAGCGGTTTCACGCGTTTCTTTGCCGCCAATGTCGGGATGGCCCCGACCGATTATCGTCGCGCCGCCAAGGTTTTGCGCGCCTGAGCGCAGGCCACGAAAAGATACTCACGATCAAACGTCGCCCTCGCCGCCTGGCTAGGATGCCGGCAACGCGATCCCGAAAGAGGATCGCGAGTCCAGGGAGGACGTTCGTCCATGGCAGGGCCAGCAGCCGGCAACGGCTTGCATGCCCCCTCGCCCCGCTTGCGGGGAGAGGGTTGCGGTGAACCCGCGCCTTCGGCGCGACCTCTCTACGCACGCGCAAAAGCTATCACACACGACCGCTTGGAAGGGTCTGCGCAAGCGCCTCGTCCTTCAAGACGACCGCTCCGCGGTCTCCTCAGGATGAGGCTAATCAGCATTGGGCCCGCTGAAACTGCTGCCGCATACTCTGCCTTCATCCTGAGGAGCCCGCCAAAGCGGGCGTCTCGAAGGATGGGCTGCGGAGCCTCCGCCTCCGATTTGCGATTGCCCCGCCGCAAGCGGGGCGAGGTGAAGCCATGAGCCGCTTCGTCGAACGCCATCCGGCCTGGGCGCTGATCACGATCATCGCGATTGCGGTCGTGCTCTGGCTGATCTTCGCGGTCTGGCCGCCGGGGCTGGAAGAGGCGATCGGCCGCAAGCGCGTCTTCCTCAACGCGGTGTTCAACGGCATCACGCTTGGCGGCCTCTACTTCCTCGTCGCCAGCGGCTTCACCCTGATCTTCGGCCTGATGCGCAACGTCAACCTCGCGCACGGCTCGCTCTACCTGTTCGGCGGCTATGTCGGCTACGCCATTAGCACATCGACCGGCTCGTGGATCCTCGGCTTCATCGTCGCCTTTATCCTGACCGCCTTCGTCGGCGTGCTGCTGCAGGTGATCGTGTTCCGCCGGATGGAGGGCCAGGATCTCAGGCAGACCATGGTGACGATCGGACTGTCGATCGTGTTTGCCGATCTCATGCTGTGGGCCTGCGGCGGTGACTTCTACCAGATCCAGACCCCGAACTGGCTGATCGGTCCGATCGAGCTGCCGCTCGTCACGGCGATTAAATCCTCGGGCGAGCCGGTCTATCTCAGATATCCGCTCGTCAGGCTCGTGATCTTCGCGGCCTCCGTGGTCATTGGCGTCGCGATGTGGCTCGCGCTCAACCGCACCCGGATCGGCATGATCGTCCGCGCCGGCGTCGACGATCGCGATATTCTCGCCGCGACCGGCGTGCGCATCCAGCTCGTCTTCGTCGCCGTGTTCGCCTTCGGCGCGGGGCTTGCGGGCATCGCCGGCGTCGTCGGCGGCACATTCCAGTCCTTATCGCCCGGCGAAGACATCCGCTTCCTGCTGGCGTCCCTCGTCGTCGTGATCGTGGGCGGCATGGGCTCGATCCCGGGCGCGGCGCTCGGTGCGGTGATCATCGGCCTCGCCGAGCAGCTCGGCTCGGTCTACATCCCGACCTACGCCATCGTCGTGACCTTCCTGATCATGGTGGTGGTGCTGGCGATCCGGCCGCAAGGCCTATTGGCGAGGCGCTGAGATGTCGCTCGCCCACGAAGCCCCCGTCGCCGTAGGCCGCGCCACCAAGGCGCAGCGGCCGACCCGGACATGGCCGGAGATCAACAACCCCGCCGCCTGGGCCGTCGCGGCCATCCTCCTGGTCATGCCGCTGATCGCGAGCGGCTTTTTCCTGATCGAGATCTTCGCGACGACGCTGATCCTCGGCACCATGGCGCTGAGCCTGATGTTCCTCGCCGGCTATGGCGGCATGGTCAGCCTGATGCAGCTCACCATTGCAGGCTTCTCGGCGTACATGGTCGCCGTGTTCGGCGTCAGCGGCAACGCCAATATCAGCCTGGGTTGGCCGTGGTGGCTCGCAGTGCCGATGGCGCTGGCGCTGGCGACCGCCTTCGGCACCCTCGGCGGCGCGCTCGCGGTGCGCACCGAAGGCATCTACACCATCATGATCACGCTCGCCATTGGCGCCGCCTTCTACTATTTCACCAACCAGAACTGGGCGATCTTCAACGGCCATACCGGCATCAACAACGTGGCGACGCCGCGCTTCTGGGGCGTGAATTGGCGCGCCGACATTCCCTTTTACTATGTCGTGCTCGCGGTCGCCGCGCTCTGCTACTTCGCGGTGGAATATGTCTCGCGCGCCCCGTTCGGCCTCGCGCTCCAGGGTGTGCGCGACAATCCGCGGCGCATGGCGGCGCTCGGCTTCAACGTCAATGCGCACCGCGTCGCCGCCTATGCATTTGCGTCTTTCGTCGCCGCGCTCGCCGGCGTGCTCCAGGTCTGGAACTATCGCCAGATCTCGCCGGGCTCGGTCAGCGTCGGGGCCTGCATCGACGTGCTGATCATCGCCGTCGTCGGCGGCATCACGCGCCCGATCGGTCCTTACATCGGCGCGCTGATCTTCGTGCTGCTACGCACCTTCGCGCTCGACTTCCTGGTCCGGCTCGGGCTCGACGGCAACCGCTTCCGCCTGCTGATCGGGCTCGGCTTCCTCGCCATCGTGTTCTGGTCCTCGGACGGGGTCATCGGCCTGTGGCAGCGCTGGCGTCAGTATCAACGGCGCGAGGTGAGCCGCTCCGGCGGAGGGCGCCACCATGGATAGCGTCGCCCAACGCCTCTCCGTCGTCGGTGCCGGCGCTGCACTGGAGCTGCGCGGCGTGACGCGGCTGTTCGGCGCGCTCGCGGCGCTGACCGACGTCACCATCACCGTGCGACCGGGCGAGCGGCGCGCCGTGCTCGGCTCGAACGGTGCCGGCAAGACCACGCTGTTCAACTGCATCACGGGCGACTTCCCGCCCTCCTCCGGCACCATCCGCTTCTTCGGCGAGGACGTCACGCATTTCCCGCCCTATGAGCGCATCCGCCGCGGGCTGCGTCGCACCTACCAGATTTCGGCGCTGTTCCCTGGCCTCACCGTGCAGGACAACGTCTATCTCGCCTGCCGCGGCGTCTCGCGCGGACGTTTCTCGTTCCTGCGCCCGGGACAGAACGACGCGCTGATGCACGCCGCGGACAATTTGGTGCAGGCTGTGCATCTATCCGCCGTGAAGGACCAGCGCGTGGCCGAGCTCGCGCACGGCCAGCAACGCCAACTCGAAATCGCGCTCGCGCTCGCCGGCGCGCCGCGCTTCGTGCTGTTCGACGAGCCGGCCGCCGGCCTCTCTCCGACGGAGCGGGCCGAGCTGATCGAGATCCTGACCTCCCTGCCCGCCCATATCGGCTACATCATCATCGAGCACGACATGGACGTTGCTCTGCGCGTCGTCGAGAGCGTCACGATGATGCACAACGGCCGCATCTTCAAGGAGGGCCTGCCGGAAGAAATTCAATCCGACCCTGAAGTGCAGGAGCTTTATCTCGGAGGCGGCCATGAATGAGGTCCGCCGCAGCGGTGCCGCACTCGAGGTCCGCGGCCTCGACGTCTACTACGGCCACTCGCATGCGCTGCAAGGCGTCGATCTCACCTTGGAGAGCGGCGTGTTCTCCGTCGTCGGCCGCAACGGCATGGGCAAGACCACGCTGTGCAAGGCGATCATGGGGCTGGTCGGCGTGAGCGGCGGCTCGATCCGCGTGCGCGGTGAGGATGTCACGCGGCGGCCGCCGGCCCAGATCGCGCGGCTCGGCGTCGGCTATGTGCCGCAGGGCCGCCGTCTGTGGCGCTCGCTCAGCGTCGACGAGCACCTGCGGCTCGCGGGCGGCCTGCGCTCAGGCGCCTGGACCGTCGAGCGCATCTACGACACCTTTCCCCGGCTCGCCGAGCGTCGGGATCACGGCGGCGGCCAGCTGTCCGGCGGCGAACAGCAGATGCTGGCGATCTCGCGCGCGCTGCTCACCAACCCGCACTTGCTCATCATGGACGAGCCGACCGAAGGCCTCGCACCCGTCATCGTCGCGCAGGTCGAGGAGATGCTACTGCGGCTGGGCGAAGACGGTGACATGTCCGTGCTCGTCATCGAGCAGAACATCGGCGTCGCCACCGCGATTTCGCGCAACGTCGCGATCATGGTCAACGGCCGCATCAATCGCATCATCGACTCCGCGCGCCTTGCGGCGGACCGCGAACTGCAGCAGCGCCTGCTCGGCGTCGGGCTTCATGCGGAGCTCGAACCGGAGATCGACGTCGCGGCATCCGCCGCCGAAACGAAGCCGACGCCGGTGCCCCGCCGCGACGGGCCGGTGCGGATTTACATCTCCAACCCGACGCTGCCGACGCGATGGTCGCAACCGGTACCGATCGCGCGCATCGAGGCCGCGGCGCGGACGCTCTCGACGCAAGTCGCGCGGCTCGACGAGACGGCGCGGCGCAAGCGCGAGCCGGTGACGGCGCAGGCCTCGGGCCCGCCGGTGGTGCTGGTCGTCGGCACGCTCGATACCAAGGGCCAGGAGCTGCGCTACATCCGCGACATCATCGCCGAAAGCGGCCTGCGCACGCGGCTAGTCGACGTCTCGACCAGTGGCAAGCATTCTTCCTGCGATGTCTCCGCGCAGGAGATCGCCCTGAACCACGGCCGCGGTGGCTCCGCCGTGTTCGGCACCGACCGTGGTGCCGCGGTGACCGCAATGGCAGATGCGTTTGCGAATTGGCTGCGGCGCCAGGGCAATGTCGCCGGCGTGATCTCGGCCGGCGGCTCGGGCGCGGCCTCGCTGGTCGCCCCGGGCATGCGCGCGCTGCCGGTCGGCGTGCCCAAGCTGATCATCTCCTCGGTCGCATCAGGCGATGTCGGGCCCTATGTCGGCCCGGCCGACATCACCATGATGTACTCGGTCACCGACGTACAGGGGCTGAACTCGATCTCGCGCGCGGTGCTGGCCAACGGTGCCAATGCGCTCGCCGGCATGGTCAAGGCGCGGCTCGACGCGCGTGCCGCAACGGCGCGCGAGGCCGGCGGGCTGCCCGCAATCGGCATCACCATGTTCGGCGTCACCACGCCGGCCGTGCAGAAGATCGCTAGCGACCTGCGCGAGGATTTCGAGTGCCTGGTGTTCCATGCCACCGGCGTCGGCGGACGCTCGATGGAGAAGCTCGTCGAGTCCGGCCAGCTCGCCGGCGTGATCGACCTCACCACGACCGAAGTCTGCGACCTCTTGATGGGCGGCGTGTTCCCCGCCACCGAAGACCGCTTTGGCGCGATCATTCGCAGCCGCCTGCCCTATGTCGGCTCGGTCGGCGCGCTCGACATGGTCAATTTCGGCGCGCCCGACACCATTCCCGAACGCTATCGCGGCCGCAAATTCCACGTCCACAATCCGCAGGTGACGTTGATGCGGACCACTCCCGAAGAGAACGAGCGCATGGGCCGCTGGATCGGCGAGCGGCTGAACCAGATGGATGGCCCGGTGCGCTTCTTCCTGCCCGAGGGCGGCGTCTCCGCGCTCGACGCGCGGGGACAGCCGTTCTGGGATCCGGACGCCGACGCCGCGCTGTTCCGCACGCTGGAGCGGACCGTGCGGCAGACCGGCAACCGCCAGCTCATTCGCACGCCTAAGAACATCAACGATCCCGATTTCGCCGCCGCCATCGTCAGTACGTTTCGAACCCTGTTCGGACGCACCGGTGGGCGGCGGAGACTCGCGAGGTGACCGATGGCCAGGTTTGAACGCACGGCGCTGCTGAAGAGGTTTCGCGACATGGCAAGGCGCGGCGAGCCGATCGTCGGCGGCGGCGCCGGCACCGGGCTCTCAGCCAAATGCGAGGAAGCCGGCGGCGTCGACCTCATCGTCATCTACAATTCCGGCCGCTACCGCATGGCCGGGCGTGGCTCGCTCGCGGGCCTGATGGCGTATGGCGATGCCAACGCCATCGTGCTGGAAATGGCGAATGAAGTGCTCCCCGTGGTCGACCAGACCCCGGTGTTGGCGGGCGTCAACGGCACCGATCCCTTCCGCGACATGGACGTCTTTCTCGACCAGCTCAAGGCACTCGGGTTTGCCGGCGTCCAGAACTTTCCGACCGTCGGCCTGATCGACGGTACCTTCCGCGCCAATCTCGAAGAGACCGGCATGTCATATGCGCTCGAGATCGACATGATCGCCAAGGCGCACGACAAAGACATGCTGACAACGCCCTACGTGTTCAGCGAGAAGGAAGCCGCGGCGATGGCGATCGCCGGCGCCGACATCATCGTCTGCCACATGGGCCTGACGACCGGCGGCACGATCGGTGCGCAGACCGCGCCAAAGCTCAAGGACTGCCCGGCGCGGATCGACACCTGGGCCACCGCCGCGCTCAGCGTCAATCCGGACATCCTGGTGCTGGCGCATGGCGGCCCGATCGCCGATCCCGCGGACGCCGATTTCATCATGAAGAACACCCGTCATTGCCACGGCTTCTACGGGGCGTCCTCGATGGAGCGGCTGCCGGTGGAACGAGCGCTGACGGAACAGGTGCGGCAATTTAAGGCGATCGGCGCGCGATGACGCCTGATAGGTTCGAGGGAGGGAAAGATGTCAGGGATGTTGGTCGGTGAATTGATCCTCTGGCTGATCGTCGCGATCATCGTGATCGTGGTTGGCGTCTATATCGTGAACTGGCTCTACCACCGCTCCTCCAAGGAGACCTCGTTCGTCCGCACCGGCTTCCTCGGCGAACGCGTGGTGATCAATGGCGGCGCCTTCGTGCTGCCGTTCATTCACGACTACACGCCCGTCAACATGAACGTGCTGCCGATGGGCATCGTGCGGTCGAAGCAGGATGCGGTGATCACCCGCGACCGCATGCGCGTCGACATCGAGGCCGACTTCTACGTCCGCGTCCAGCCGACCCGGGAGGCCGTCTCGATCGCCGCGGCGACGCTCGGCCGCCGCACCCTGGAACCCGGGCAGCTGCATGCACTGCTGGCCGGCAAGTTCATCTCCGCGATCCGCTCGGTCGCCTCCGAAATGACCATGGAGGAAATGCACGAGCGCCGCGGCGACTACGTCGCGCGGGTCAAGACCGAAGCGGCGGAAGCTCTCGCCCAGAACGGCCTCGAGCTGGAATCGGTCGCGATCACCGATCTCGACCAGACTGACCTCGAGTTCTTCAACCCTTCGAACCGGTTCGACGCCGAAGGCCTGACCCGGTTGATGGAGGACATCGAGGCCAGACGCAAGCTGCGTAACGACATCGAGCAGGATTCGATGATCAAGATCCGCTCACGCAATCTGGAGGCCGAACGGCAGGCGCTCGAGATCGAGCGCGAGAGCGAAACTGCGCGCCTCGAGCAGGAACGCGACATCGAGATGCGGCGTGCGCTTCAGCGCACCGAAGTCGCGCGCGAGCGGGCGCTGCGCGAGACCGAGGCGGAACAGGCGCAGATTTCCGCGCGCGAGGCCATCGAGCGCGCCCGCATCGCCAATGAGCAGGCGATCGCCGAGGCCCGCATCGCCTCGGAGCGCGAGACCCGCCAGAAGGAGATCGAGCGGACCCGGACCATCGAGGAGAAGGAGCTGCTGGCGCGCGAGGAGATCGAGAAGACAAGGATCGCCAACCAGCGCTCGATCGACACCACCCGCATCGCCTCCGAACGCGAAGTCCGCCAGCGCGAGATCGAGCGGATGCGCACGGTCGAGGAAGCCGAGATCGCCGCGCGCGAGGCCATCGAAAAGGCACGCATCCAGCAGGACCGCGTCGTCACCGACGCCCGCATCGCCAACGAGGAAGAGACGCGCCGCCGTGAGATCGAGCGCACGCGCGCGGTCGACGAGGCCGAGATTGCCGCCCGCGAAGCCACCGAAAAAGCCCGCATCGCTCAGACCATGATCGTCAATGTCGAGCGCATCTCCTCCGACGAGCGCACCCGCGCGCTGGAGATCCAGCAGGTGCGGACCATCCAGGAGGCCGAGATCGAGGCCCATCGCGCGGTCGAGGCCGCCCGCATCGCCCGGGAGCGGACGCTGGCGGCCGAGCGCATCGCCGCCGAGCAGAACACGCGGCAGCTGGAGATCGAGCGCAATCAGGCACTGGACGTCGCCGGCATTGCCGCGCGCGAGACCACGGAAGCCTCGCGTATCGCGCAGGAGGAGCGCGTGCGCTCGCTGGAGATCGCCCGCAACCGCGCCGTCGAGGAAGCCGACATCGCCTCGCGCGAGGCGATCGAGGCGGCCCGCATCGCCCAGGAGAAGGCCGTTGCGGCCGAGCGGATCCAGGCCGAACGCGAGACACGCGCGCTGGAGATCGAGCGGACTGGCCTCCTCGAGGCGGCCGAGCTGAAGCGGCGCGACGCCATCGAGCGGCAGCGCGTCACGGTCGATCTGGCGCTCGAGGCCGAGCGCATCAATTCCTCCAAGAAGCGCGAAGTGCTCAACATCGAGCATAAGAAGGCGATCGAGATCGCGGACGAGGACCGCGTCATCGCGCTGTCGACCAAGAAGTCCGAGCGGATCGACGCCGACCGCCAGGTCCGGCAAGCCGAGATCGTCGCGCGCAAGGAGGTCGAGACCACCGACGTCTCGCGCGAGCAGGCGCTGGAAGCCGCCCGCATCGAGCGGCGACGTGCGATCGAGCAACTCGAGGTCGCCCGCGTGCAGTCGCTGCAGGAAGCCGAGATCGCCGCGCGCGAGGAGGTCGAGCGTGCCCGCATCGCCTCCGACCGCGGCCTCGACGAGGCGCGCATCGGCCGCGAGCGCGAGCTGCGCAAGCTCGAGGTCAATCGCGAGAAGGACGTCGAGACGGTGCTGATGGAGAAGGCCATCGCCATCCATCAGAAGTCGCTGGAGGAGTCCGCCGCGCGCGCCGCCGCCGAGGAGGCACGGATCCGGGCGACCGAAGCCGCCGAGCGCGTCGTCACCGCCCGCGAGAGCGAGATCGCCAAGCGGCGCAAGACCGTCGAGGTCCTGCTGGCGGAGAAACAGGCGGAGGAGACCCGCATCGCGGCCGAGGCCGAGCGTGTGCGCGCCGCGGTCGAGGCGGAGGCGCAGCGCATGCTGAACGAGGCCGAGAACGTGCTGACCGATCAGGCGCGCTACTCGCTGTTCCGCAGAAAACTGCTCGACCGCATCGAGGGCATCGTGCGCGAGAGTGTCAAGCCGATGGAGAAGATCGAGGGCATCCGCATCCTCCAGGTCGACGGCCTCAATGGCAACGGCCACGGCAACGGCAATGGCGGCCGCAGCGCCACCGACGAGGTGATCGACTCGGCGCTGCGCTACCGGGTCCAGGCGCCGCTGATCGACTCCATCCTGTCCGACATCGGTGTCGAGGGCGGCAGTCTCGCAAAGATGCCGGGGCTGATCCGCGAGGCCCGCGACATGCAGGGCATCAAGGAGGCCGCGCGCAAGGGTAGCGGCGGAGGTGGTGGCGGTGGCGACAAGCCGGCGGCCTCCTCGCCCGCGGCCGAGGGCGGCGAGCCGCCGGCCGAGCGCGGGCCGCGGAAGAAGAGCTGAGGTCTTGAGCGATGGCCCGCGTCTACGTCTCCACTGTCGTCAACGCCCGCAATGACCGCGTCTGGGCGCGGGTACGCGATTTCAACGGCCTGCCGAACTGGCATCCGGCCATCGCCGAAAGCCGGATCGAGGGCGGCGAGCCCGCCGACAAGATCGGCTGTGTCAGGGATTTCCGGCTGCGCAACGGTGACCGCATCCGCGAAAAGCTGCTCGGCCTCTCCGACTACGACATGTTCTGCACCTATTCGATCCTGGAATCGCCGATGGGCGTCGAGAACTACGTCGCCACCCTGCGACTGACGCCCGTCACCGACGGCGACCAGACCTTTGTGGAATGGACCGCGGAATTCGACTGCGCGCCGGAACGGGAGACCGAGCTCGTCAGCAACATCGGCGGCGGCGTATTCCAGGGTGGCTTCGACGCCCTGAAGCGCGTGTTCGGAGGCTAGCCGTGCCGCATATCGTCAAGAGCACGATCCTGGACGCACCGACCGACGCGGTGTGGGACGTGCTGCGCGATTTCAACGGGCACGACCGCTGGCACCCGGCGGTTGCGACCTCCTCGATCGAACGCGCGCAATCCGCCGACAAGATCGGCTGCGTCAGGCGGTTCAAGCTCAAGGACGGCTCGGAGCTCCGCGAGCAGTTGCTGGCGCTGTCCGATCTCGAGCAGACCTTCAGCTATTGCCTGCTCGATACGCCGGTCCCGATGTTCAACTACGTCGCCCACGTCCGTCTGCTGCCGGTGACCGACGGCGACCGCACCTTCTGGCACTGGGAGTCGCGATTCACGACGAAGCCGGAGGACAAGGACCGCATCACTCACATGGTCGCCGAAGACATCTATCAGGCCGGATTCGAAGCGATCCGCCGCCATCTGAAGGAGGCCGCTTGAGCCATGGCCGTGACGGTAAAGACCTTTACGAATGCGAGCGAGGCGGCCGGCGCGCTGTCGTCGGACCGTAGCGCGCGCTATCTCGGCGGCGGCACGCTGGTGATGCGCGCGCTGAACGAAGGCGACGTGTCGATCTCGACGATCGTCCGGGCGCAGGACCAGGCACTGACGCGGATCGATGCCTCGGGTCCGCGCGTCACGCTCGGCGCCGGCGTCACCTTCGCGCGCGTGCTCGCCGAGCGCGACCTCGCCTTCCTGCATGCCCCTGCCCGCTCGATCGGCGGTCCCGCCGTGCGCAACATGGGCACGGTCGGCGGCAATCTGTTCGCGCCGAACCCTTACGGCGATTTCACCGTCGCGCTGCTGGCGCTCGATGCCACAGTCGCCGTGCAAGGCGGCTTCGGCTCGCGCGATATTCCGATTGAGGAGTTTCTGCAGGGGCGCGAGCGCCAGGCCGGGACGTTGGTGCTGTCGGTGTCCTGCACGCGGCCGGCCAGCAGCGAGGCGTTCCGTTATCGCAAGATCGCGCGCATCAAGCCGAAGGGCGGCTCGGTGATCACGCTCGCCGCGCATCTGCCGGTCAGCGGCGGACGGATCGCAGGTGCGCGGATTGCGCTGGGCTCGATGGCGCCGACGCAAATCCGCGCCCGCGCGGCCGAGCGCGCACTGGAGGGCCGCTCGTTGGATTCCGCGACCATCGCAGCCGCCGCATCGGCGGCAACGGAAGGAACATCGCCATCCGACAACGCGCTCGGCAGCGCCTGGTATCGCCGCGAGATCGTCGGCGTGCATTTGCGGCGCCTGCTGTCGGGACAGGAATAGATCGCCATGACAAAAATCCCCCTGCAATTTCACCACAACGGCCGCGACGTCGCGATCTTCGTCGACGGCGGCACCAATCTGCTGGTCGCGCTGCGCGAATTGATCGGCGACATGACCCCGAAATTCGGCTGCGGCCAGGGTGGCTGCGGCACCTGCAGCGTCCTCGTCGACGGTGAGCTTCACCTCTCCTGCCTGACGCTCGCCGAGACCGTCGCGGGCCGCTCGGTCGAGACACTCGACGGCATGAAGCAGGGCCCGAACCTGCATCCGCTGCAACGCGCCTTTGCCGACCATTTCGCCGCCCAATGCGGCTATTGCACGCCGGGCATGCTGATGGCCGCAAAGGCGCTGCTCGAACGCAATCCCGCCCCGAGCCGGGCCGACGTGATCGAGGCGATCTCCGGCAACATCTGCCGTTGCACCGGCTACGAGCCGATCATCAATGCCATCCTGGCCGCCGCAGGCGGCCGGGTCAGCGCGTAAGGGAACGCGACCATGCTGGAACTGCGCAAGGACATTTTTGCCGACGAGCGCGACGATAACCTGAAGGAAATCGGCAAGGGCACGCAGCGGCAGGACATGCTCGGCCACATCACGGGCACGTCCAGCTATTTCAACGACCACCAGCTGCAGGGCATGCTGCACCTGAAGGTCGTTCGTTCGACCCAGGCCCATGCAAGGCTGCGCCGGATCGATACCACCGAAGCCGAGCGCTCGGCCGGCGTGCGCCGAATCATCCGCGGCGCCGACGTACCACGCAACCTCAACACGCTACTCAGCCTGATCAACTTCGGCAAGGACGACGAGCCGTCGCTGGCCGTCGACAAGGTCCGCTACAAGGGCGAGCCGATCCTCGCCATCGTCGCCGACAGCGAGCGCGAGGCGTTCGAGGCGATCGCAAAGGTCAAGATCGACTATGAGCCGCTGCCGACGGTGTTCGACGTCGAGGATGCGCTGAAGCCGGGTGCACCCGTGGTCAATGAGACCTATCCGAAGAACGCCTTCATCTATCACGACGTCTACGATCACCAGCGTCTGCGCTTTGGCGATGCCGATGCGGCGCTCGCAACCGCCGACCACGTGCTCGAGCAGCGCTACCAGATGTCGCCGATCGAGCACGCACCGACCGAGACCAACGGCGCCATCGCCGCGCCCGACACTAACGGCCGCTACGTCGTCTATACCTCGACGCAGGCGCTGTTCTTCTCGGTCGACACCTGCGCCAAGATTTTGGACGTGCCCTCCAACACCTTCCACTTCATCGGCGGCACCGTCGGCGGCGGCTTTGGCGGCAAGGTCGATACGCTGACCGAACCGCTCGCGATCCTCGGCGCCATGCTGACCGGGCGTCCCGTGCGTTACGTGTTCGGCCGCGAGGAGGAGATGCAATACGGCCCGCCGCGCGGCGCCGAGCGCATCTACATCAAGGACGGCGTCATGCGCGACGGCCGCATCGTGGCGCGCAAGATCCGCGCCTATTTCGACAGCGGCGCCTATACGCGGCTGTCGAGCTATGCCGCGGTGAAATGCGCCGCGCACCTGCCGGGGCCTTACACCATCCCGAACGTCTATGGCGACGTCTATTGCGTCTTCACCAACCGCACGCCGGCGACTGCCATGCGCGGCTTCGGCGTCACCGCGATGGACTTTGCGATCGAATGCCAGATGGACAAGCTCGCCAATCTCGTCGGCATGGACCCGATGGAGTTCCGGATTCTGAACGCCTATCGCGACGGCGACATGAAGGCGCACCGGCGCGAGGCCAAGAACACCGCACTGATCGAGTGCGTGCAGGTTGCCGCCGAGAAGGCCAAATGGCCGATCCGCGACGAGTTCAGGCGCGCCTCCTCGCGCAAGGACGGCGGCGGCAGCCGCGCCGCGATCCCGCCGACACCGACGGATTCGCGGGCGCGGCCAGCCGCGCCGGCGCAGCAGCGCACGAGCTATGACCGCGCGCCGACGACTGCGACGCGGGAGCCACCGCCGCCGGCGCCGCCTCCTCCCCCGCCGCGCCCGGCCGCGCCATCACACGGCGCGACCCGGTTCTCATCCGTGTTCGGCACCAGGAGGCGCTGAGATGACCAGGCATCGCGGACGCGGCATGGCGTCGATCAATTATCCCATCGGCATGAATCTCGGCGGCGATCCGAGCCAAGCGCTGGTGCATTCCAATCCCAGCGGCAAGTTCACCGTGGCGCTGTCGTCGATCGACCTCGGGCAGGGCATGAAGTCTGTGACCCGGCAGATCTGCGCCGAGACGCTCGGCGTTCCGGTCGAGGACGTCTATGTCGACACCGCGGATTCCGACACCGGCCCGCACTGCATGGGCTCGTTCGCCTCCCGCGGCACCCACCGCGTCGGCAACGCCGTGATGGCCGCCGCCCGCGAGGCGCGCGGCGTGATGATGGAGGCGGCAGCCGAGGAGCTCGAGGTCAACGCCGCCGATCTCGAAACCGACGGCCGCGGCAACATCCACGTCAAGGGCGCGCCGCACCGCTCGATCTCGACCAAGGACGTCGCGATCGCCGCGCAGTTCAAGCAGGGCAAGACCATCTCCGGCCGCGGCATCTTCCTCGTGCCGCTGTCGGACGTCGACCCTGAGACCGGCGAGATGTCACCGGCGACCTGCTATGCCCATGCCTGCCTCGTCGCCGAGGTCGAGGTGGATGACGAGACCGGCGAGGTCGCGATGGTCCGAATGGACTCCGCCTATGAGCTCGGCCGCGCGCTCAATCCGCGGCTGGTCGAGCAGCAGCTCGTCGGCGGCGCCTGGATGGGCGTCAGCCACGCACTTTACGAGACGCCGGAGCCATACTATCCCGATCCCGTCCACGGGCCTCGCGACTTCGTCGAATATCTGATGCCCGGTCCCGGTGATATCTGTCCGCATGATATTGCCGTGCTGGAGCGTCCCGCCCCTGATGGTCCATTCGGGGGAAAAGGCCCTGGCGAGATGTGCGCCAACCCGGTGCTGCCGGCGGTGGCGAATGCGATCTTCAACGCCGTCGGCGTCCGCATCGACGACCTGCCGATCACGCCGGAAAAGGTGCTGCGCGCGATCAAGTCCCAGGGCGGCGCGCAGCCGCAGGCGCGGCGCTAGAGGACCGGCGGTGGCGGTTCGCAGCAACATCGTCGGCATCGACAGCCCCGAGGCGCTGGAGAAGGCGCTGCGGGCAGCCTTTTACCTCGCCGACGAGGGACTTGCGACCGCCGCCTATCTCGGTCTTGCGCTGGGAAAGCCGCTGCTGCTGGAAGGCGCGCCCGGCGTCGGCAAGACGGAAGCCGCAAAAGCCATTGCCGCCGTGCTCGGCCGCCGCCTGATCCGCCTGCAATGCTACGAGGGCATCGACGCCTCTGCCGCGCTCTATGAGTGGAACTATCCGCGCCAGATGCTGGCGATCCGCCAGGCCGGCGACGAGAGCATCGACATCTATGGCGAGACCTTCCTGATCGAGCGGCCGATGCTGGCCGCGCTGCGCGCGCCCGATTCCACCGTGCTTCTGATCGACGAAATCGACCGCGCCGACCAGGAGTTCGAGGCCTTCCTGCTCGAATTCCTCTCCGACTTCCAGATCTCCATTCCCGAGCGCGGCACGGTCCGCGCGGCCGAGCGTCCCGTCGTCGTGCTGACCTCGAACCGGACCCGCGATCTGCACGAAGCCTTGCGCCGCCGCTGCGTCTATCACTGGATCGACTATCCCAGCGCCGAGCGGGAGGCGCGGATCATCATGATGCGCGCATCCAGCGTCGCGGAAGCCACGGCCCGTGCCGTCGTCGCGGCCGTCGAGAGATTGCGGCGCGAACCGCTGAGCAAGGCGCCCGGCATCGCCGAAGCCGTCGACTGGGCCGAGGCCGCGACCCTGCTCAACAAGGGCGGCGCGCGCTGGCCTGATGCCTTCAAACGCTCGATAGGCGTGGCGCTCAAGGACGAAGAAGACCTGCACTTCATCGCGCCGCGGCTCGATGCCATGCTCGCGGAGGCGACCGCATGAGCCTTGAACCGCAGCTCCCGCGCGCGGCCCGCACCTTTGTTTCCTTCGCCGCGCTGTTGCGTGCCAACGGCTTCGCCGTCGCGCCGGAGCAGACCACCGCCTTCCTCGCCGCGATCGCGCTGCTCGGACCGCGCAAGCTCGACGACATCAGGCAATCCGCGCTCGCCACCCTCGCCCCGCCGCCCGAGCGCCGCGCCACTTTCGACCGGCTGTTCGACCTCCATTTCCGCGGCAGCGAGGCGATCGAGCATGCCGAAGACGGCGAGGACGACGAGACCGTCCGCCTGCAGGAGGAAGGTCGCGGCGACGAAGAGCCCCTGCTCGCCGACGACGCCAACGAGTCCGGTCTGACCGCGACGCGCGCCGAGGCGCTGGTCGAGCGCCGCTTCGCGCAGCTCTCCACGACCGATGCCCTCCGGCGCCTGGCCCGCGAGGCCCCGCGGCGTCTGCCGCGGCGGCGCGGGCACCGCCGAATGCGCGCGCGCCGCGGCCCCTTCGCCGACCTCCGCCGCACCTTGCGCGACAGCGTCCGCAGCGACGGCGAGATCCTGCGCCTCGGCCACATGAGGCGGCGGCAACGGCCGCGCAAAGTCTTGCTGCTGATCGACGTCTCCGGCTCGATGAAAAGCCGCACCGAGGAGAACATGAAGCTTGCGCATGCGCTGGTGCAGGCTGCGCCTAACGTCGAGGTCTTCACCTTCGGCACGCGGCTGACCCGTGTCACCCGCGTGCTGCGGCTGAAACGCCGCGAGCAGGCGCTGAGCGCCGCGGCCCATCTGGTCAGCGACTGGGACGGCGGCACCCGGATCGGCGACGCGCTGCAAGCCTTCCTGGCGGTCCCACGGTTCGGCGGCTACGCCCGCGGCGCCGCCGTGATCATCGTGTCCGACGGGCTCGAGCGCGGCGAGCCGGACGCCCTTCGCGACGCCGTCGCGAAATTATCGCGGCGGGCCTGGCGCCTGAGCTGGCTGACGCCGCTCGCGACCGGCCCCGGCTTCCGTCCGCAGACCGAAGCGCTGGTCGCGATCGAACGCTTCGTCGACGATCTCGTGGACGGCGGATCGAGCGCATCCATCGTCGCCCACGTCCTGGCACTGGGAAGGAGAGCTGCGTGAACGGTATTGTCGACGGCCATCATCACATCTGGCGGCAGGCCGACCTACCCTGGCTGATCGGCCCGATGCAGCCTCGAATCTTCGGACCGTACGAGCCGATCCGGCGCGATTATCCGATCCAGGAATATCTCGACGATCTCGAGGGCAGCGGCGTCACCCGTTCGGTCTATGTGCAGACCAACTGGGCGCCCGAGCATTTCGAGGAGGAGGCAGCCTGGGTGCAGCGCACCTCCGACGAACACGGCTGGCCGCACGCCATCGTCGCCTACGCCAATTTCGCGGCCGACGACGTCCGCCCGCAGCTTGACCGCCTCAAGCGCTACCCACTGCTGCGCGGGGTACGTATGCAGCTGCATTGGCATGAGAACCCGCTCTATCGCTTCGCGGCGCGTCCGGATCTCTGCGCCGATCCCGTGATCCGTCGTAACGTCGCGCGTCTGGCCGATTACGGCTGGAGTTTTGACCTCCAGGTCTTCACGCCGCAGATGCCGGATGCTGCGCAGCTCGCCGAATCCTGTCCCGGCGTGACCTTCATCCTCCAGCATGCCGGCATGCTCGAGGATCTCTCGCCGGCTGGACGGGCCGCCTGGCGCGCCGGGATGGCCCGGATCGCGACTTGTCCGAACGTGGTCTCGAAACTGTCCGGGCTCGGCACCTTCATCCACCGCAACGATCCCGCGCATATCGCCGCCGTGCTCACCGATACCGTCGCGATCTTCGGCGCCGAGCGCTGCCTGTTCGGCTCCAACTTTCCGATCGAGAAATTGTGGACCAGTTATCGCGAGCTCGTCGGAGCCTTTCGCGCCGCCGCCGCCCCGTTCAGTGCGGAGCAACAGGATGCGATCTTCAGGACGACGGCAACGCGCGTCTATCGGCTTTGACAGACAAGAAACGAGACAGGAGGGAAACGAATGGCGCTGGAGATCAAGATCCTGGACTACGGCGATATCGAGCTGGAATCGAGCTTCCTGGTGCTCGGTCGCGACTGCGGCCGCACCCGCCGCGTCCTCACCCTCGGCTTCCTGATCCTCGGCGGCCCCTATCCGGTCGTGGTCGACACCGGCTATCGCTCCAACCAGATCATGGAGACGCTGGGCATGCGGGGACTCCAGTATCATGAGAACATGATCGAGAACCAGCTCGCCCGCCACGGCGTCCGCATGGGCGACGTCCGCTTCGTCTGTCACACCCATCTGCACATCGACCATGCCGGCAAGGACGATCTGTTCCCGATGAACACGACCGTCGTGCTCAACCGCAAGGAGCTCGAATATTCCGTCTCGGGCCTGATGCATCCGCAATATCCGGCGCCCGACATCAAGCACCTGATCGACCGCCTGCACACCAAGAGCGCGCTGCGCTTCCTGGATCTCGAAATCACCGGACCGATCGAGCTGATGCCCGGCGTCTATTGCGACGCCGCTAACGCGCACACCGAGGGCTCGATGAACATCATCGTCCACACCGCCGACGGCATCGCGACCATATGCGGCGACGTGATCTACGATTTCAACGACCAGATCGTCACGCCCTTCCATGAAATCCACGATTGGGAGCCGCGCACCACCGGCAACCATGGCACCACCAAGCGCGCGGAGAAGGCGGCGATCAAGAAGCTGCTCAGCAATTCGCGCTACCTGCTCCCGGTCCACGACCGGCCCGCCAAGATCGAAGGCGGCAATGTCGTGGGGCGGCTGCATGATCAGGTCCCCGGCCCCATTGTTCAATCGCTGCCCCAGCGCAACTGGTTCCCGGCTTGAAATGTCGAGGATCGACCGATGACGCATGTCACCCTGCGAAGCGAGTTCGAGACCCTGATCGATCCCTATGCGCCGGTCGCCCAGATCGGCACCGGCTTCGACTTCACGGAAGGGCCGATCTGGCACCCGGTCGATCATTATCTGCTGTTCTCGGACATGCCGGGCGACGTGCGGCGGCGCTGGGATGCGCGGCGCGGCGTCGTCGAGGTCAAACGCCCGTCGAACAAATGCAACGGCATGACCTATGATGCCGAGCTCAATCTGATCGTCTGCGAGCACGCGACCTCGTCGCTGGTTCGCGAACGCCCGGACGGACGGCGCGAGGTGCTGGCCTCGCATTTCGGCGGCCAGGAGCTCAACAGCCCGAACGACGTCTGCGTGCATTCATCCGGCGCGATCTATTTCTCCGATCCCTGGTATGGCCGCATGCCGGTCTATGGTGTCGAGCGGCCGCGCCAGCTCGGCTTCCAGGGCGTCTACCGCCTCGTGCCCGGCGGCGAGCCGAAGCTTGTGGTCGAGCGCAATTTGTTCGACCAGCCGAACGGGCTGTGCTTTTCGCCGGACGAGAAGCTGCTTTATGTCAACGACACCGTGCAAGCCCTGATCCGCGTGTTCGACGTCAACAGCGACGGCTCGCTGTCAAATGCACGCGTGTTTGCGAGCGGCATCAAGTCCGAGCTCGAGCCCGGCCTGCCCGACGGCATGAAGTGCGATCAGCACGGCAATGTCTGGGTTACCGCGCCCGGCGGCGTCTGGGTCTTTTCGCCGCGCGGCGAACTGCTCGGCAAGGTCCGCCTGCCCGAACTCGTCGCCAACCTTGCCTGGGGCGGGCCGGATTTCCGCACGCTCTATCTCACCTCCACGCGTTCGGTGTATGCGATCCCGACCAAGGTCGGCCCGCGGCATGAGCCCTATATGAGCGGCCGGCGCGCTGGTGGCGGAACAAGCCCGAGCTCATCGCCAGCCGCGCCTATTCTGACCGAGGGCGAGATGCGGCTCGATCCGCAACGCTGCGCCATGATCATCCAGGATCTCCAGAACGACGTCATCATGGACGGCGGCGCTTTCGCCGAGTCCGGCGCGCCGGGTCACGCCAAGCAGCAGCATGTCGTGGAGAATGTGCGGCGCCTGGCGGAAGCCGCACGCGCCCGCGGCGTCGCCATCATCCATGTCTGGTTCGTCGTCGAGCCCGGCGCGCCCGGCGTCACGCTGAACGCGCCGCTGTTCGAAGGCCTCGTCGACAGCAAGGCGATGGTGCGCGGAAGCTGGGGCGCGGCCCCGGTTTCAGGCCTCGAGCCGTGGCCCGGCGATTTCGTCGTCGAGAAGATGCGGATGAGCGCATGGGAAGGCACGCGCCTCGAGACGATCCTGAAAGCGACCGGCCGCGACATGATCATCAACACTGGGGCCTGGACCAACATGTCGATCGAGCACACCGCGCGGACCGGCGCCGACAAGGGCTATTTCATGATCGTCCCCGAGGATTGCTGCTCGACCATGAATGCCGACTGGCACAACGCCTCGATCAATTTCGCCATGCAGAACGTCGCGATCGTGACCAGGGCCGACACCGTCATCAGAGCGCTGGGATGAGCTGTGGCAAAGCTCCTGCACCTGTCCTGCTCGCCGCGCGCCGAGTCCGTCTCGACCGCCGGCGCGCGCGTCTTTCTCGATGGCTTCCGCCAGACTCGGCCGGATTGGGACGTTGACGTCGTGGACATCTGGCGTGAGCGGATGCCGGAGTTCACGGGCCCTATCGTCGAAGCCAAATATGCGCGCATGAAGGCTCAAGGCTTCACCGACGCGCAACGCGACAGCTTTGCCGAGGCCGAGCGAATGGCGCTGCGCTTCTCGCTCGCCGATCGCGTGCTGATCTCGACCCCGATGTGGAACTTCAGCCTTCCCTACAAGCTCAAGCAATGGTTCGACATCATCGTCCAGCCCGGTCTCACCTTTCGATTCGATCCATCGCAGGGATATCTTCCGCTGCTGCAGGACCGGCCGACGCTGGTGATCATCGCCAGCGGCAGCGATTTCGCCACCGGCATGAACCGCGGTCGCATCGATATGGCAACGCCCTACTTGCGGGAAATCCTGCGCTTCATCGGGATCAGCAATGTCCGTTTCGTGTTGATCGGTCCAACCACGGGACCGCAGCAGCCGATCGATGCCGCCCGTGAACGGGCCCATCAACGCCTCGCTGCAATCGCCGCGACCTTCTGAAGCGCGATCGATCTAGGTTGAATCGATTGCCGCGGGTCGGTCACCTCTCCCGCTTGCGGGAGAGGGTCGGCGCGAAGCGCCGGGTGAGGGCTTTCTCCTCTTGGAGATTGTCCCATTGCGGAAGCACCCTCTCCCGCAAGCGGGAGAGGGAGCGCACCTCCGTCGTCGCAGCAAATCAATCCTAATTTCATCGTGCTCCAGAACGCGGTGGCACCGCGTCGAGCTCGATCAGATCAGGCTCGATTTGCCCCGGCTCAGCACCTGGCCTGCGCCTTTGCTGCCGACGATGCGGCCCTGGCTGCAGACCACCTCTCCCCTAGCGATCGTCGTCACCGGCCATCCCGTGACCTCGAAACCTTCCCAGGGCGTGTAGTCCGCGCCGTGATGCAGCTCGGCCTGCCGGATCGGCTTCTTCAACTTGGGATCCCAGAGAACGATGTCGGCATCGAAGCCGACGCCGATCGAGCCCTTGCGCGGATAGAGGCCGTAGATGCGAGCGTGGTTGGTCGCCGTCAGCTCGACGAACTTCTGCAGGGTGATGCGGCCCTTCGAGACGCCTTCAGAGAACAGGATCGGCAGCCGCGTCTCGACGCCGGGAATGCCGTTCGGCACCCAGCGGAACGAGGTGCGGGCGTTCGGCGTCAGCTTGCCCTTGGGATCGTCGTAGCGAAACGGGCAGTGATCGGACGAGAAGGTCTGGAACACACCCGACGCGATGCCTTCCCAGATCGCCTCCTGGCTCTCGACATCGCGCGGCGGCGGCGAGCAGACATATTTCGCGCCCGTGATGTCCATGTTGAGGCCCTTCATGTCATCGGCCGTCAACGTGATGTATTGCGGGCAGGTCTCGGCGTGAACGGGCAGGCCGCGCTGCTGGGCCCAGCGCACCTGCTCCATCGCCTCGCGTCCGGAGACGTGCACGATCATGATGGGAACGCCGATCACCTCGGCATGACTGATGGCACGGTGCGTCGCCTCGCGCTCGACCGCCTGCGGCCGCGAGGTGCCGTGATAGTACGGCGCGAGATGACCTTCGCGCTCCAGCTTGCTGGTGAGGAAGCGGATGGCGTCGTAGCCCTCGCAATGGACCATGACCAGCGCCTCCTCGCGGCGCGCGACGTCGAAGACTTCGAGCAGCTGCTTGTCGCTGAGCACGAGGTCGTCATAGGTCATGAACACCTTGAACGAGGTGTAGCCGTCCTTGACCAGGGCCGGCAGCTCCTGCCCGAGCACCACGGCAGTCGGATCGGAGATGATGAGATGGAAGGCGGTATCGATGTAGCACTCACCTTCGGCGAGCTTGCGATAGTTCTCGACACAGCTGCGCAGCGAGGTGCCCTTCTCCTGCAGCGCGAAGGGCAGCACCATGGTGTTGCCGCCGGCCGCCGCCGCGCGCGTCGCCGAGGCGAAGTCGTCGGCCATCACCACGTCGGGGCCCGAAGGCTGCGAGATATGGACGTGGCTGTCGATGCCGCCCGGCAGCGCCAATAGACCCGTCGCATCCATCTCGCGGGCCGCGCCCTCGATACGATCGGCGATGCTGACGATGCGGCCGTCGCGAATGCCGATATCGGCGCGAAACTCGTCGCTGGCTGTCACGATGGTGCCGCCGCGGATGGCGAGGTCGAGCTGCGTCACTGATGTCTCCGTCACTTGATCTTTTGCATTGTGTGGAAGATCCGCCCCCATTGCGCAAGGGCCGTCACATCTCCGCCCGCGAGGCCGAGGGTCCGCCACAGCGTCACCGCGACCGAATCGAGCAGGGCGATGTCCAGCTCCCGCTCCAGCGTGGCCGCAAGCGCCGCACCATCGAGATTGGTGCAGAGAATGACGATGGCGTCAGCCCCCTCCGCCGCCACCGCCCGGATCATGCCTGCGATCGACGCCGGCGCGACCTCGCCAAAGGAAAAGTTGTCGCGCAAGCCGAGATGCCGCTCGGCATGCGGGGTGATCCCCTCCTCGGCCCAGACGTCGGCAATGCGCCGCTGCACGTCGTCGGTATAGGGCGAGACCAGGCCGATGCGCCTGGCGCCGAGCGCGCGCGCCGCATCGATGCAGGCCAGCGTCGATGTCGTTGCCGGAACATTCGTGCGCGCCATGATCGCCTCGCACAGGCTACGGTCGCGGCCGATGCCGAGCCAGCTTGCGGACGTGCCATTCCAGGCGATCGCGTCGACCTTGGCATCCGCCAGCAGATCGGCCGCCGGCAACATCACCGAGGCATCGAACTGGCTCAGCGCGGCGGCATCGAGCGCGATCTCGGTGACGCGGAAGCGCGAGAAATGTGCGGTGATGCCGGAGACACCGGCCAGCATGGCGCTGGTGACGGGCTCGAGCACCGAGTTGGAGGACGGCGTGATCATGCCAAGGCGTTTGCGCAAGACTACATCGGTCACGATCGCTCCGTTGCCGTGGAGCGCATGAACGCTCCCTCGAAACGATCATCGGCATCCCCCGTGGTGCGCGCAACCGGCAATTTGCATACTGCATGCAATTTGTTCGATATGCATTTGTTTTAAGCCACATACGTCGCCTATTTGGGCATCGCCTTCGGCTCGGAATGGCTAGGATGAGTTGCAAGCAGGAAATCTCTCGTGCAGCAGAAATCCGAACCGAACCCGGGGCGAAAGTCGCCCAAGCTCAAGCGAATGGGACTGCATGAGCGCGCCGCCGCGCGGATGCGGACGATGATCATTCGCGGCGAGCTGCCGCCGGGCTCGCAGACCCAGGAGACGAAGCTGTCGAAGGAGCTCGGCGTATCGCGCACCCCCTTGCGCGAGGCGATGAAGGTGCTGGCGGCGGAAGGGTTGATCGAGCTGCGTCCCAACCGCAGCCCGCGCATTGCCGATATCGCGGTCGACGGCATCTCGGAATTGTTCGAGGCCCTCGCCGGCATCGAGCGGCTCGCCGCCGAGCTTGCCGCGGAGCGCGCCACCGAGCGCGATCTCGCCCGCCTGCGCACGCTGCAGACCCGGATGGAAGGTCATCACCGCAACGGCAAGCTCGACGATTATTTCGCACTCAACGGCGAGATCCACAACACCATCGTCCGCATGGCGCGCAACACGCCGCTGCGCGAGGCGCACGAGACGCTGATCTCCCGCGCCGAGCGCGCGCGCTATCTCGCGCTCGGCGCCGACAGGCGCTGGAGCAATTCGGTCGACGAGCACGCCGACATCCTCGCCGCCCTCGAAGCGCGCGACGGCGAAGCGGCCGGCCGCCTGCTCGGCGCGCATGTCGCGCGCACCGGCACGGCGCTGCTGGAAGTCCTCGCCGCCTCTCAGGCCAAGCGGACGGTGGCATGTTCATGAAGCTGCTGCTGCTCAACCCCAACACCAGCACCGAGGTGACGCAGCTGATGCTGGAGGTCGGGCAGCGCGCGGCCTCAGAAGGCACCGAGCTGATCCCCTGCACCGCGACCCGCGGCGTGCCATATATCGCGACCCGCACCGAGGCGCAGATCGGTGGCGCCATCGCGCTGGAAATGCTGGCCGAGCAGCACAGGAAGGTCGACGCCGCGATCATCGCGGCGTTCGGAGATCCCGGCCTGTTCGCCGCGCGCGAGACCTTCGACATTCCCGTGGTCGGCATGGCGGAGGCGGCGATGCTGACCGCGTGCATGGCTGGACGCCGCTTTGCCATCGTCACCTTCGCTCAGGCGCTAGGGCCCTGGTACGAGGAATGCGTCCGCGCCCACGGCCTGTGGGAGCGCTGCGCCGGCATCCGCATGCTGGATACGCCGTTTCAGGCGATCTCCGAGGTCGGCACCGAGAAAGAGGACGTGCTGGTCGAGCTCGCCCGGCGCGCCATCGTCGAGGACGAGGCCGATGTGCTGATCTTTGCCGGCGCCCCCCTCTCGGGCCTTGCCGAGCGCGTCGCCGACCGGATCCCCGTCCCCGTGGTCGATCAGGTCATGGCGTCAGTGAAGCAAGCCGAGGCGCTGCATGCGCTGCGTCTGCGCAAGGCGAGCGCCGGCACGTTCCGCCGGCCCGCCGCCAAGCCGACCATGGGCCTTGCCGATGCGCTCGCCGCCCGGCTCGAGCATCGCGACAGCTGATCAGAGAGGCGGCCGGCGATGCGAAAACTCCAGTTCGTTCTCGAGCATGCGGCCGAAGGCAAACAAGCGGGATTCGCATCGCGGCGGCGCGATGATCTGGATGCCGAAGGGCAGCTCATTCACCCCGCGCGGCGCCGGCAAAGTCAGGACCGGAAAACCGACCAGCGACACGATGAAGGTGACGGCGAGATAGTCGATTGGCGTCTCCAGCGCAGCCCCGTCGATGGCGGTGACGTCGCTGATCTCATTCGGCCAGGGAAAGACCGACGCGGCCGGCGCGACCAGGAAATCGGCCGCCGTGAACAGCTCGCGAAAGCTGCGATAGATCGCGGCGCGACGCCGCTCGGCGGTGAGGTAGTCCTGCGCGGAGAGGTTTGCGCCGGCCTCGATGTTCCAGATCACCGTCGGCGTGAGCTCAGAACGCCGCGTCCTCAGCAACTCGCCATAGCTGTTCGCGATGTGCGCGGCTCGCAAGGTGCGGAAGGCTTCGATGGCGCCGCTGCAATCGGGCGAGGACGGGACGACATCGGCAACACGCGCGAGCGACTCGCAAGCCGCAGCGAAGCGCACACGAACCTCGCGCGCAACGGGCGCGACACCGAAATCGGGCGTGACGGCAATCCGGGGACGGCCGGCGATGGGTGGATCATCACCGGCGCTGCCGAGCGAGAGCGGATCATCCGCATCGCCTCCGGCGCAGACCGACAACGCGAGTTCGAGATCGTCGACACCGCGGGCAAGGAAGCCGTGGGTTGCCAGCATGTCCCAGCCGAGCGGCCGGCGCGGCGATGCAATACGGCCGGGCGTCGGCCGGATCGACGCGACGCCGCAGAAACTGGCGGGCGTGCGCACCGAGCCGCCGAAATCGGTGCCATGCGCCAGCGGCACCATGCCGGATGCGACCGCGACGGCAGAGCCGCCGGACGATCCGCCGGAGGTCAGCGCAGGATCGAACGGATTGCGTGTCGGTCCGCACAATCTGTTGGTGCAGACCGCGCCGAAGCCGAACTCCGGCGTGTTGGTCTTGCCCAGAATGATCGCGCCGGCGCGCCGCAGCCGCGCCACGACGAGATCATCCTCGGCCGGGACGTGATCGCGGAACAGCACCGATCCGTAAGTCGTCGCAAGTCCCGCAGTGTCGGTGAGGTCCTTGATCCCAATGGGCACGCCATGCAGCGGGCCGACCGGCGCAGAGGCCGCATCGCACATCTGCGCAGCGTGGCGGGCGCCGTCTGCATCCACCGTCACGAATGCCGCCAATTGCGGATCGAGGCTCGCAATCCGCGCCAGATGCGCTTCGACGGCCTCATGCGAGGACACTTCGCCGCTCGCAATGGTGCGTGCAAGCTCGGTGGCCGTGAGGTCGCATATCGATCGGTCCGATGTCATCGAACCACCATGCCAAAGCGCTCGCCGAAAAGCGACAGACGCGGGCACAAGACTTGCTTTCTCCTTGGGAGCAACGGGAGGCAACACCATGGCTGATGCGCCAAGCGGCCGATCGCTCGTCGTCGATGCGGTCACCCACCGGTATCCGAGTGGCGCGCTTGCGGTCGAGAACATCAATCTCGACATCAAGGGCGGCGAGATCATCGCCCTGCTGGGCCCGTCCGGCTGCGGCAAGACAACGCTCCTGCGCATCATCGCGGGCTTCATCGCGCAGACGCAAGGGAGGATCATCATCGGCGATGACATCGTCGATGCGCTGCCGCCGAACAAGCGCGCGGTCGGCATCGTGTTCCAGAACTACGCGCTGTTTCCCCATCTGTCGATCAGCGAGAACGTCGCCTATGGCCTCGCCGCCCGCGGCATCGACAAGGCGACACGCCAGCGCGAGGCACAGCGCCTGCTGGAGCTGGTGCAGCTGCCTGCTATGGCCGAGCGGCTGCCGCGGCAGCTCTCCGGTGGCCAGCAGCAGCGCGTGGCGCTCGCCCGCGCGCTCGCGATCAAGCCGTCGATCCTGCTGCTCGACGAACCCTTCGCCGCGCTCGACAAGAATTTGCGCCTGGACATGCAGATCGAGGTCAAGCGGCTGCAGCGCGTCTCCGGCATCACCACGCTGATCGTGACCCACGACCAGGAGGAAGCGCTGTCGATGGCCGATCGTGTCGCCGTGCTGAGCCATGGCAAGCTCGAGCAGTTCGGCTCGCCATCGGACGTCTACGACCGTCCGCAGACGCTGTTCGTCAACACCTTCGTCGGCTCCACCAACCGCATGCCCGGCGTCGTGGTCTCGGCAGACCGCACGGCGGCGAAAGTCCGGCTCGATGCCGGCGCGGAGATCATCGCGCGTCCCGCGGGCGGTGCGCTCAGCGAGGGCGGCCGCGTCACCGTCTGCATCCGCCCCGAGCATCTGCAATTCGTCGGCGACGAGACCGGCTTTGCCGGCGTCGTCGGCATGTCGCTGCCGCTCGGCGCCACCGTCGTGCACGAGGTCACCACGGCCGACGGCTCCGGCGTCAAGGTTTCTCAGGCACGCATCGGCGAGACGCGAGCATTGGAGAACGGCGCGGCAGTGCGCCTCGCACCGCTTGCCCCATCGCTCGCCAATGCCTTTCCCGCAACGCTTTAGATCCAGTCCAGAACGCATTAGATTCAGTCCAGAGGGGAGTTTGACATGATCATGAACCGCAGAAGCCTGCTGACCACGGCGCTCGCACTCGGGGCCATGAAGGCGTTTCCAGGCCTGAGCTTCGCCCAGGCGCGGCCGCTTGTGTTTGCGACGTTCACCGGAAGCTGGGAGGAAGCGCACAAGGCCGTGCTGGTGCCCGCGTTCCGCAAAGCCAATGCGGATGCCGCGATGGTGCTCGATCCCATGCTCTCGGTCGACCAGATCGCCAAGGTCAACGCGGCGAAAGCAAATCCGCCGATCGACGTCATGCTGCACGATCCCGGCCCCGCCCTCGTCGCCGTCGGCCAGGATCTGGTCGAGCCCTATCCGGTCGAGAAGAGCGCGTACTACAAAGATCTGATCGCCGAGGCGCAGGAGCCGATGGGCCCTGCACCGTTCTTCCAGGTCGTCGGCCTCACCTACAATCCGGAAGCGGTCAAGACGCCGCCAACCTCCTGGGCCGATCTCTGGAAGCCGGAGTTCAAGGGCCGCGTCGGCATCACCAACCTCAACTCGACGCTCGGCACCGGCTGGCTGGTCGAGATCGCCAAGATGCGCGGCGGCTCGGAGGCCAATGTCGATCCCGGCTTCAAGGCGCTGGAGGAGCTCAAGCCCAACCTCGCCGCGGTCGCCGCCAATCCCGGCGCGCTCGCCACCTTGTTCCAGCAGGGCCAGATCGACATCTCGCCCGGCAATTTCAACGCCATCCAGATCCTGAAGGCGCGCGGCGTGCCGGTCGAGTTCGTGGCGCCGAAGGAAGGCGCGATCGCCTTCAAGACCACGATCCACATCGTCAAGAATTCGCCGAACCGCGAGCTCGCCTTCAAGCTGATCGAGGCGGCGCTGACGCCGGAGGTGCAGACCACGCTGATGAACCCGCCCTATCTGATCGTGCCGACCAATTCCAAGGTGACGATGGGCGGCGAGATCGCGCGTGTGCTGGCCAAGGACACCGCCGAGCTGAAGAAGAAGTTCGTGTTCCAGGACTGGAAGAAGATCAACGAGCAGCGCTCGGCCTGGATCGAACGCTTCAACCGCGAGATCAAGATCTGAGCTATGGGCGCAGCGCCGGCATCACGGGACGTGACGTCCTACGGAATGGGATTGGCAGCGCCGCTGGCGCTGTTCTTCCTGGTCTTCTTCGTCGCGCCGCTGCTGCAACTGTTCTGGCTCTCGCTGCACAACGACACGGCCGGGCTCCATTGGGGGCTTGGCCAATACCTGCACTTCCTCACCGACCCCTTCAGCCTTGGCGTGCTCGGCTCGACGCTGCTGCTGGGCGCGGAGGTGACTGCCGTCTGCCTCGTCCTCGGCTTTCCCATCGCCTGGCTGTATCAGCGGGTCGGGCCAAAGCTTCAGACCGTCATCATCCTGATCGTGCTGCTGCCGCTTCTGACCAGCGTCGTGGTCCGCACCTTCGCCTGGATCGTCATCCTGGGGCGGCAGGGCATCATCAATGCGACGCTGCAATCGCTCGGCCTGATCGATACCCCGCTGAAACTGCTCTACACCCAGTTCGGCGTGGTGATCGCGCTGGCGCAGGTGCAGATGCCCTTGATGACGCTGCCGCTGATCACCGCGCTCGGCCGCATCGATCCCAATCTCGACGATGCCTCCTGCTCGCTCGGCGCCGGAAGCTGGCGCACCTTCTTCCGGATCGTGCTGCCGCTATCGCTGCCGGGCGTCATCGCCGGCTGCACGCTGACCTATGCCGCCGCGATCACCGCCTTCATCACCCAGTCGCTGATCGGCGGCGGGCAGATGCTGTTCATGCCGATGTATCTCTACCAGCAGGCCTCGACGTTGCAGAACTGGCCGTTCGCATCCGCGATCTCGATCATCTTCCTGCTCGCCGTGCTCGCGGTCGTCTCGGTCTTCACCACGCTCGGCCGCATGTCGCGCGGCTATGGAGGCGCATGATGAGCGGTCGCAAGCGCACGCTCGAGGCGATCAGCTTCGAGCTCGTCATGATCGTGATCGCGGTGATCGCGCTTCTCATCATCATCGCACCGTCGCTGGTAGTGCTGATCGTCTCCTTCACCAGTGGCTTCTCGCTGCGCTTCCCGCCGCCCGGCTATTCGCTGCGCTGGTACGCCGAGCTGTGGAATGCCTGGCAGCTGCATTTCGCGGCCAAGAACAGCCTGATCGTGGCGCTGTGGGCGACCGGCCTGTCTGTCACCCTCGGCGTCGCCGCGGCGCTCGCGATCTCACGGTCGCGGACACTGTCGGCGCGGCTGCTCGATTCGCTGTTCATGTCGCCGCTGGTGCTCCCCGCCCTCGCCTTCGGCCTCGCCGCCCTGATGCTGTTCTCGCTGGTCGGCCTGCCGGTGTCGCCGCTGACGCTGGTGATCGGCCACACCGTGGTCTGCGTGCCCTATGTCGTGCGCAACACGGTCGCGGCGCTCGCCCAGCTCGAGCCGACCCTGCTCGAAAGCTCGGCCGTGCTCGGCGCGAGCCGCCTCTACACGTTCCGCCGCATCGTGCTGCCGCTGATCCGGCCGGGCATCATCGCGGGCGCCTTCATCGCCTTCATGTCGTCCTTCGACAACGTGCCGGTGTCGCTGTTCCTGCGCGATGCCGCCACCGACATGCTGCCGATCCGGATGTGGCAGGATCTCGAAGGCAAGCTGGATGTCACCATCGCCGCGCTGTCGGGCGTGCTGATCATCGCCACCGTCGCGCTGGTCGCACTCATGGAGCGCGTCACCGGCCTGTCGCGTCGCCTGACCAACTGATCAGGCGCCGCGGAACAGCGAATAGCCCCAGCGCGTGAATTTCAGCGGCAGATGAAAATGCTCGTCAACGTTCTTGATGCGAAAGCGGAACGGCGTCACGGTGAGGAAGCCGTCGTGCCCGCCAAAGAACTCGCCAAGATGAAACAGCACCTCGTACTCGCCAGCCGCGACGCCTACGCCTTGCGCGACGGCATGATCGAGCACGCCGTTCGCGCCGAGCCGCCCGTCGGCAATGCGCTGGGACTCCGGATCGATCCGCCAGATCTCGACGCGCAGGCCCTGCGCGGGCCGTCCGCTCGCCACATCGACCGCGTGAATGGAAATACCGCCTGCCACAATGTTCCTCCCATGAGCACGCCGCCATGGTAGACGGAAACACGGCCGCTCGGCCAGCGCCGGCGCTGCTGCCGGCTCTGTTGCCTGCTTTGGGGGCGATGACCGGGCTTCAGGCCCTCGTGGCGCTGGCCTTGTTCGCACCCGGCGTGGTCGCTCCGCGCGCCCAGATCGAGGTCTGGCAGCTCTCGATGTTCTCCTGCGCGGTGTTCGCGGTCGGCATCCCCGCCTCGTTCTGGGGCGGCGGCTTCATCGCGCGCCTTGGCTCGCTGCGGATCGCGAGCCTGTGCGCGGCGGCCATCGCCGTCGGCATGGCACTGGCTTCGCTCGGAACGAGCGCCGCCCTGCTGGCGGCAGGCCTCTGCATCGGCCTCGCCATGGGACCCGAGACGCCGGCGAGCGCTGCGCTGCTGGCCCGGCTCGTTACGGCCGAGCGGCGTGCCTTCGTGTTCTCGGTGCGCCAGACCGGCAACCAGATCGGCGCGGTCTGCGGCTCGCTGGCCCTGCCCGCGATCGCCATCGCGTTCGGACCGGCATGGTGCTATGCGGCCGTAGCTGCCGTGGCGCTGCTGGCGATCTTGCTGTTCGAATGGTTCCGGCCGGCCTATGCCGGCAAGGTCGCCCCGCCGCCGAAGCTCGATCTCCGCGCGCGGCTGGCGCTGGTGATTGCGGACCGGCGGATCGCGATGCTGGCGTTGGCCTCGATGCCGTTCAGTGCGATGCAGGTGTCGCTCAACACGGTCTTCGTCACGCTCGGCACGCGCGAGCTCGGCCTCAGCCATATCGAGGCCGGCATGGCGCTCGCCTGCGCGCAGGCCGGCGGCCTCGTCGGCCGGCTCGGCTGGGGCTATGTCGCCATGCGCCTCGATGCCTCGCGCGCCGTTCTCGTCGTCATCGGCCTCGGCATGGCCTTCTGCGCCGCGCTGCTGGGCCTCAATGGCGCTTCGCTCGGCCGCAACGGGCAATTCGTCGTTGCCGCATTGTTCGGCCTGACGGCGTCGGGCTGGAACGGCGTCTTCGTCGGCGAGATCGCCCGCCTCGCGCCGCAGGAGCGGATCGGCGAGACCACCGGCGCGGTGCTGACCGCATCCTATGTGGGCCTCCTTGCGGCGCCGGCCCTGGTGTCGATCCTGGATGGCGTGGCCAGCCTCGGCATGGCGTTCTTCGCCCTGGCGTGCCTTGCGCTCGGCGGCACATTGGCGTTGATCTGGGGAGGCCATGACAATGCCAGCACATAGCGCCCGCGAGATCGCGCCTGATGTTGCGGCCGGACGGACGAGCGCCGTCGAGACCGCAAAGGACGCGCTGGCGCGGATCGAGGCGGCCAAGGCCTTGAACGCGGTCGTCACGATCGATCCCGAACGCACGCTCGTCGATGCCGCAGCGGTCGATGCTCGCCTGCGCGCCGGCGAGATCATGCCGCTCGCCGGCGTGCCCATCATCGTCAAGGACAACATCTGGGTCGGCGGCTGGCGCGTGACGCAGGGCTCGCGCCTGTTCGCCGACTTCATCGCGCCGCGCGATGCCATCGCGGTCGAGCGGCTGCGCAAGGCTGGTGCCGTCGTCGTCGGCATCGGCGCGACATCCGAGTTCGCCTGCAAGGGCGTCACCACCTCACAGCTATACGGGCCGACGCGACATCCGCTCGATCCCGCACTGACGCCGGGCGGCTCGTCGGGCGGCCCGGCCGCGGCCGTTGCGGCCGGCCTGGTGCCGCTCGCGATCGGCACCGATGCGGGCGGCTCCAGCCGCAGGCCACCGGCCCATGTCGGGGTCGCCGGCTTCAAGCCGTCCTATGGCGCGATCCCCTATGGGCCAGGTTTCGCCGAGCCGTTCTTTGGCCTCTCCGTCATCGCGCCGATCGCATCCGATGCGACCGACATCGCGCTGGCCTTTGAAGCCATGGTCGGCACCGATCCGCGCGATCCGGATTCTGCCGTCGTGGCGCAGCAGGCCAAAGACATCGGCGGTCAGCGCATCGCATTCTCGCCGCGCCTTGGTCTCGACGTCGCGATCGACGACGTCGTCGCGAATGGCCTCGCCGCCGCCGTCGACCGGCTTTCCGCCGCAGGTCTGCGCATCACACGACGCGATCCCGTCTGGCCGGCAGGCGCCGCGGAGGACGCCATCATGCCGCTTCAGCATGCCGGCCTCGCGGCGCTCCATGGCGACACCTTCCGCAAGGATCCGACTGTCTTCGACCCTGACATCGCCAAGCAGATCGAGCGAGGTCTCTCCTGGTCGGGTGCGGAGGTCGCTGCAGCGCTGCTCGCGAGCTCCGCGATCGCCAATGCCTTTGCGGCGTTCTTCGCTGAGGCCGACCTGCTGCTGACACCGACCGTCCCGTGCGTCGCCTGGCCGCTGACGCAGCTCGGCCCGGACATGATCGGTGGAAAAGCCGCAAGCCCGCGGGCCCACGCGGTGTTCACGCCCTTCGTCAATCATGCCCGCCTGCCGGCGATCTCGATTCCGTGCGGAACGGATCAGCGCGGGCTTCCCTTCGGCCTTCAGATCATCGCGGCGCGCGGACAAGACCGCTCGCTGCTCGCAGCCGCGCAAGAGATCGAAGCGATCTTGCGAGCGTAGTGCCTGACGCAAACGGAGACTCCCATGGTTGAGAACGCTCATTCGACAATTCGGCCGCTCGACCCTCGCGACCACTGGTCCGAGCTGTCCCGGGCGGAGCGCGGCGCGGCCTATGACAACAACGCCGCCGTCAAGAACAGCCCGGCCCTGATCGCCGAGCGCAACGAGGCCTCAAGCCGGATGCGGAGCACGCTGAAATCCCATCTCGACCTGCCCTATGGCGAGCGGGCCAACAACAAGATCGACATCTACCCGGCCGCCAAGCCTGATGCGCCCTGCCTGGTGTTCCTGCATGGCGGCTACTGGCAGCGCAATTCGCGCGAGCTGTTCGCCATGCTGGTCGAAGGCGTCGCCGCGCATGGCTGGTCGGTTGCGATCCCCGGCTATTCGCTGGCGCCCGAGGTGTCCCTCACCGACATCGTCGCCGAGATCCCGCGCGCACTCGACTGGCTCGCGGCGCACGGCGCGTCCTACGGCGTTGCCGGACCGGTCGTGCTGTCGGGCTGGTCCGCCGGCGCCCATCTTGCTGCGATGGCGCTGGACCATCCGCGGGTCCATGCGGGGCTGGCGCTCTCGGGCGTCTACGATCTCGCGCCGATCCGCGATACCGGATTGAACGAGGCGCTGAAGCTGACCGACGAGGAGATCGCCACGCTGTCGCCGCTGCGCCTGCCCGTCACCCGGAAGCGCCTCGACATCGCCTATGGCAGCAGCGAGCTGCCGGCGCTCGTTTGCGATTCAATCAATCTCTTCGACAAGCGCGTGGCGGAGGGAGCGCCGGGCAAGCTGATCGCGGTCGAAGGCGCCGACCATTTCACCATTCTCGAGGCGCTGCGCCGGCCGGACGGTGTCCTGGTGGAGGCCGCGCGGCGGCTGCTGGACTAAAACTCGCGAAAACAACCCCATGCACAGTAGCGATGCCGTTGTTTGCAAAGGGACATTTTTCGAAGGCCCATCGACACCGTCGTGACCGCTTTGACTCGTCGGGCAAAACAGGGGCATGATGTCATCATCGCCCCGGCTGCCACTCCTGCAGCTCAATCCAGATTTTCTCGCCCATGATCCGCGCCGGATAAAGCCGCAACGGCGGACTCGGCCATCCCGCGGTGATCGCGCCATCGCGCAAATCGAACGATGCCGCGTGACGCGGGCAATACAGCCTCCCCGTGCTCACCTGTCCCAAGGCCAGATCGGCCTGTTCGTGCGGGCACGCACGTTCGCAGGCGACGACGTTGCCCTCGTTCCAGATCACGAGCAGGTCGCATCCGGGGACGCGGACGATCGTCTCCGCCTTCAGCCGGTCGAGATCGCAGACGGCAATCCACCCGGCGTCGTCAGCCACCGAGATAGGCCTTGCGAACATGCTCGTTCGCGATCAGCTCGGTGCCGGCGCCCGACAGCACGATGCGGCCGTTCTCGAGCAGATAGGCATGGTCGCACATCTCGAGCGCGGCGAAGGCATTCTGCTCCACCAGCAGCACCGTGGTGCCGGCATCGCGAATGCCGCGGATGATCGCAAAGGTTCGCTCGACGATGTTGGGCGCAAGCCCGAGCGAGGGCTCGTCGAACATGATCAGCCGCGGCCGCGACATCAGCGCGCGCCCGATCGCGAGCATCTGCTGCTCGCCGCCCGACAGCGTGCCCGCCGCCTGCCGGCGCCGCTCGGCGAGCCGCGGGAATTCCGTGTAGATGCGGTCGCGGTCGGCCGCGATTTCACCCGAACCACGACGAAGGTAGGCCCCCATGTCGAGATTTTCCTCGACGCTCATATGCGGAAACACCCGCCGCCCTTCCGGGCAATGCGCGATGCCGCTCGCCAGCACGCGCGGCGGCCTCGCGCCGGTGATGTCGATGCCCTCGAATTTCATCTGGCCCGAGCGCGGCGGCACCAGGCCGGAAATCGCGCGCAGCGTCGTGCTCTTGCCGGCGCCGTTGGCGCCGATCAGGGCGACCAGCTGGCCGGCCTTCACGTCGAGCGAGATGCCGCGCAGCGCGGTGACGCCGCCGTAGGTTGAGACCATGTCGCGGATCTCAAGCACGCCCCGCTCCATGTCCGAGATAGGCTTCGATCACGGCGGGATCGTTGCGGATCACTTCCGGTGTCCCTTCGGCGATGATGCGGCCGTAGTTGAGCACCACGATGCGGTCCGAGACCGTCATCACCATCGGCATGTCGTGCTCGACCAGCAGGATGGTGATGCCGCGGTCGCGAATGCTGCGGATCAATTCGACGAAGCGATGGGTTTCCGAGGCGTTCATGCCGGAGACGGGTTCGTCGAGCAGCAACATCGACGGCTCGGCTGCAAGCGCCAGCGCGACGCCAACGAGACGCTGCTCGCCGTAGGACAGCGAGCCAGCTGCATCGTGGGCGCGGCGTTCGAGCCCGACCCATTCGAGCAGCTCGCCTGCCCGCTGCCGCAGCTTACGCTCCGAGGCGCGCGCGCCTGGCAGGCCGAGGATGGCGTCGAGCAGCCGAACCCGACCCTGCCGGTGCAGGCCGATCAGGAGGTTGTCGTAGACGGTGTCGTTCGGGAATACGCTGGTGCGCTGGAAGGTGCGGATCAGGCCTAGATCGGCGATCTCATGCGGCTTCAATCCGGCGAGCGCAGTGTTGCGATAGGTGACGCGGCCCGCGCTCGGCGTCAGGAAGCCGGTCATGACGTTGAAGGCGGTGGTCTTGCCGGCGCCGTTCGGCCCGATCAGGCTGACGATCTCGCCCTCGCCGACGTCAAAGCTCATGTCGGAGATCGCGACCAGTCCGCCGAAGCGCACCGCGACTTGATCGATGGTCATGGCGATGCTGCGCGCCGTCATCAGGCCGACTCCTTGGCGCTGGTTTCACTGAGCGCGACCGGTGCCAGCGCCGTCGTCCCGCTCCGCCGCCGGGTCAACCGCTGCGCCAGCGACGGCACGATGCCGCGCGGCAGCACGAACAGGATCGCGATCAGCACGCCGCCATAGGCGATCCATTGCGCTTCCGGCGCCATCACAGGCCGCAGCGCAACCGGCAAAAGACCGAAGATCAGGCCGCCGACGACGGGCCCCGCCAGCGAGCCCTTGCCGCCGCTGATGACCATGATCACCATGGTGACGGTGTTGATGAAGGCAAACACTTCGGGATCGATGATCCGGATGTAGTGCGCATAGAGGCTGCCGGCCGCACCGGCGATCGCGGCCGAGATCACCGCCGCAATCGTCAGCGTCCTGGTCACGTCGATGCCGACGGAGACGGCGAGCGTTTCATTTTCCATCAATCCGCGCATGGAGCGGCCGAAATGGGAATGAACCAGGCGCGCGATCAGCAGATAGGCGATGAGCGCGACGACCAAGACGAGATAGTAGTTGTGGAATTTCGTGCGCAGCGTCAGCTCGCCGAAGCCGGGCAGCGGCAATGCAAGGGAGGGAATGTTGGTCAGCGCCAGCGGGCCCTGCGTCAGCTCGACCCAGTTCAGCGCAACCAGCCGGACCACCTCGGCAAAGGAGATCGTCACAATGACGAAATAGGCGCCGCGGACGCGGAACGACAACAGGCCGACGAAATAGCCGCACAATCCGGCAATGATGATCGCCAGCACGAAGCCTATGATCGGCGGCCAGGGCGTGTGAACCAGCCGAAAGCCTCCGGGCAAGCCGATGTCGAAACCGAGCGAGGTCAGCGCGCTGACATAGGCGCCGATACCGAAAAAGGCGATGTGGCCGAGGCTGAGCTGGCCGGTGAAGCCGAGCAGCAGATTGAGGCTCATCGCGCCAATGACGAAGATGCCGGTCGTGATCAGCGCGTTGAGCAGATAGGGATCGCGCAGCCAGAGCGGCACCGAGGCCAGCGCCGCGACGGCGAGAATGGTGACGATCGCCCTCATCCGACGCGCTCCGCGCGTGCGAACAGGCCGGTCGGCCGGAAGATCAGCACCGCGATGATGATCAGAAAGCCCATGGCATCGCGATAGCCTGACGAGACGTAGCCGGCGCCGAGCTCTTCGGCCAGCGCCAGGATGAAGCCGCCGATCACCGCACCGGTGATGTTGCCGAGGCCGCCGAGGATGACGATAGCGAAGGCCTTCACTGCGGCAAGGTCCCCCATCTGCGGAAAGATCACGTAGACCGGCCCCAGCAGTGCGCCCGCGGCGGCGGCGAGGCTCGAGCCGATCGCGAAGGTCGAGGTGTAGATCATGTCGACGTTGACGCCCATCAGCGAGGCTGTGTCGTGATCCTGGAACGTCGCCCGCATCGCGCGGCCGAGGCTGGTCTTGTTGATGAGCAGATACGTCACCAGGATCAACATGGCCGCGGCGGCGAGCACGAACAGGCGCAGCCAGGAGACGGAGACCGGCCCGAGCACCAGCGGCGCCTCCGGGAATGGTGTCGTCACCGATTTGGCGACCCCGCCCCAGATCCACAGCGTGCCCGACTGCATCGCGATCCAGGCGCCGATCATCACCAGCATGGTGGTGTCGATGTCGGAGCCGCGCAGCGGACGCAGCAAGGTCAATTCGATCGCCGCACCCAGTAGCCATCCGGCCAGCACGGCGATGGGGAGCGCCAGAAAGAAGTTGAGCCCGAGCTGCTGCACCACGATGAACATGATGTAGGCGCCGAACGTGTAGAGCACGCCGTGCGTGAAGTTCACGACGTTCATGATGCCGAAGATCAAGGTCAGCCCGATGCCCAGCAGCGCATAGGTGCCGCCGAGCACGAGCATGTTGATCAGATGCTGGAGGAATTCGCTCAAGGCTGTTTCCTCTTGGGGAATCCCGCCGCGGAGACACCCTCTCCCCTACCCTCTCCCGCAAGCGGGAGAGGGAGCGCACCTCCTCGTTGCTGCATCGAACCTAATCTCATCGCGCTCTAGAGCGTCTTCATCTCGACTTTGCCGTCGCTGATCTCGATGAGATAGACGTTCGGCTGGCTCTGACCGCTTTCCTTGCCCTCGGGGCCCGACTTGCGGAACACGATGTCGCCGTTCAGCCCCTTGATGTTGATGTTCCAGAGCGCGGCCTTGATCGCGGCGGGCTCGGCCTTGCCGGCCTTCTCGATCGCGGCCGCCACGGTGCGGATGCCGTCATAGCCGCGAAAACTCTCGGTGCAGCCGGCGAACTCGAAGCCGCGCTTCTTCCATTCCGCGATGAAATAGTTGGTGGCTTCCGGGTTCGGCGTCTTGTCCGGGAACCAGGGCAGGAACGTCGTCAGATGCATGGTGCCGTTGGCGGCAGCGCCGGCTTGCGCGATGATCTGGTCCGGGTTCTGCGAGCCGCCGGTGGTGATGATACGCTTCTTCAGGCCGAGCGCAGCGGCCTGCTTGAAGATCAGGGTCAGCTGGTCGACGGCGGTGGTGACGATCACGGTCTCTGAGTCCGAGCTCTTGATCTTGGAGAGCTGCGCGCTCATGTCCTGCGCGCCCTGATCCATGGTCTCGACAAGGCCAATGGTGATGCCCTTGTCCTTCATCATCTTGCTGAAGTCCTCGGCGGTGCCGCGCCCCCAATCGTTGTTGATGACGAGGAAGTCGACCTTCTTGAGCGCGAGCTTGTCGACGATGCCCTTGAACGCGGCCGCCTCCACCGCCGACGGCGGCGAGATGCGGAAGATGAAGGGATTGCCCGTCGTCGTGATCTTGCCGGAGGACGAGGTCTCCACCACCATCGGCGTCTCGTATTCCATCAGCTTCGGCATCACCGCGAGCGTCAGGCTCGAGCCCCAGGCACCCATCAGCACCGGCACCTTGTCGCTGGTGATGAGTTTTTCGGCAACGGCGGCGGCCTCCGTCGGGTTGCTCTTGTTGTCCTCGATGACGAGCTCGATCTTCTTGCCGAGGATGCCGCCCTTGGCGTTGATCTCGTCGGCGGCGATCCTGGCACCGTTGACGACGTAAGTGCCGGACGCGGCGAAAGCGCCGGTGAGCGGCTCGTTGACGCCGATCTTGATGGTCTGCGCCCCCGCGGCGCCGCCGAACAAGGCCGTCGCCAGCGCGATAGCCGGAACCAGTCCGAGTGTTCGTGTCATGCTGTCTCTCCAAATCCCACGCTGTTGATTGTTATGGCAGTCCAGGCTCAGTCCGCGGCGCCGGCGCGCCGATCATTCCGCGCCACCTTTTCGGTTGAAGGCGCGGCCAAACATGCGTGCGAGCCGGGCTCGCAAAACATCCGAGACAATCGACCAGCCACTAAGCTCTGCCGCGGCCGCCTGCCCGGAAGGCATGCCGGACATGTGGCGGTCGAGATTGGCGGCGAAGTCCGCGACCAGGCGGCGGGCGAGATCGCGCACCAAGCCGGGGCGGCCGACCTGCGCCAGCATTCCCGTGAGCGTGTAGCCGATCGACAGCTCGACGGCCGTCGCCGCGCCGTCTTCGCGCGCAAGCAGGCGATAGCGGATCTCACCTTGCGTCGCCGAATGGCTGCGCTGGTCGGAGCCGATGCCGACGATGCGCCCCGACAGCATTGCGGGATCGCGCTCGACGCGCGCGGCCCCCTCGAAGCTTGCTGCGATCGGCCCGAGCCTGACGCGGATCGATCCCTCCACGCGCTCCGGCCTCGGCGGCGATGTCAGCGACACGCCGGGCAGGCAGGCGGCGATGGCTGCGATGTCGTCGAACATCGCAAACACCTTTGCCGGCGGATGCGGCAGTGTGAAGCGCTGGTCGAGCACGGTTGCCGGGGTGAAGTCGGGGATGCTGACCGTCGCGGCGCTCTCCGATGCCGCAACCGGAGCCTGGCGCGCAGGCTGCAGCTCGTTCCGGGCGGTCGCCGCGCGACCAGAGCCGGCAGGACCAAGCACGGTTCGGCCGCCATCCTCCACCGGCGCGACGTTGCGCGCGCGCCTCGCCTCGATCACGGACTGCACCGCGCGCACGATTCCGACATAGCCGGTGCAGCGGCAGAGATTGCCGCTGAGGCCGACGCGAATGCGGCGCTCGTCGGCATCGGGCAGGCGCAGCACCAGGTCGCGCGCCGAGACCAGCATGCCCGGCGTGCAATAGCCGCATTGCAGCGCATGCTCGCGGGTGAAGGCGGCGCGCAGTTCGGTGGTGATCTCGTCCTCGTCGAGGCCTTCGATGGTGGTGACGTCAGCGCCGTCGCAGGCTGCCGCATAGGTGATGCAGGAGCGCGCCGGCACGCCGTCGAGCAGCACGGTGCAGGCGCCGCAGACCCCATGCTCGCAGCCGAGATGGGTGCCGGTGAGATCGAGCTTGTCGCGGACGAAATCGGCAAGGCTGGTGCGCGGCTCGGCCGAGACCTCTACCGCACGCCGGTTGACCTGAAGCGCGATCGTGGTCATGCCGCGGCCTCCTGGACGGCACGCTTCAGCACACTGACGTGGATGTGGCGCTGCGCGGCATCGTCGATGCCGGCGCTTGCGAGCAGAGCATCGGCGGCACGGACATCGAAACGTTGCTTGTAGTCGGCGGCGATCCGGCCGCCGAACAGCGCGGCCACATCGGTCATGACGATCGGCGCCGTGTCGATCGCACCGATCACGACACGAGCGGTCGCGCCGGCGGGATCGACCAGCACCGCGCCGATCGCATGGGCGAACTCGCCGGTCTTGCGGCAGCTTTTGGCATAACCCCAATGGGACGAAGCCGTGCGCGCCGGCACATGGACCGCCTCGACGATCTCGCCGGCGTGCAGCGCGGATTCCAGCGCACCGACCACAAACGCTTCGACCGCCATCGATCGCGCACCGGCAAGGCTGCGCAGCATCACCCGCGCGCCTAAGGCCGCCAGCGCTGAAATCCAGTCCGCGGCAGGATCGGCGTGGCTGAGCGAGCCGCCGATCGTGCCGCGGTTGCGCACCGCGCGATAGGCGATGTTGGCGGCGACTGCCCGCATCGCGCCGCGGGTCACATCGGCCGTGCGGCCGTCCTCGATATCGGCATGGGTGACGAGCGCGCCGAGCACCAACTCGCCGCCGGAGACTTCTGCACGCTTGAGCTCGGCCAGGCCGGAGATGTCGATGATGAGCTCCGGCTGCACCAGCCGCAGATTGAGCATCGGCCCGAGCGACTGGCCGCCGGCGATAATCTTTGCCGATCCGCTATTTGCGGCGAGCATCGACAGTGCCGCATTAAGGTCGCGCGGGCGCTCGTAGGCGAAGGGCGCCGGTTTCATGCCGCGCTCCTCTCAGCCGCACGCGCAGCCAGCACGGCCGCGACGATCCGATGCGGTGTGATCGGCGACTGCATCAGCTCGACGCCGAGCGGGCGCAGCGCGTCGTTGACGGCATTGGCGATCGCGGCCGGCGGCGCAATCGCACCGCCCTCGCCGATGCCCTTGACGCCGAACTGCGTGTAAGGCGACGGCGTCTCCATGTGGTCGAGGCGCGCGGCCGGGACCTCGGTCGGGCCGGGCAGCAGGTAGTCGGCGAGCGTCGTCGCCAAGGGCTGGCCGGAGGCATCGAACGGCATTTCCTCGTAGAGCGCGGTGCCGATGCCCTGTGCCAGGCCGCCATAGATCTGGCCGTCGACGACGAGCGGATTGACCAGCACGCCGCCGTCCTCGACGATCACGTAGTCGAGGATCTCGACCTCGCCGAGATCGGGATCAACCGCGACGACGGCGGCATGCGCGGCATAGCTGAAGGTGCCGCTGTCGCGCACGGGCTTGTAGCCTTGCGTCACCTCCAGCCCGCCGGGATCGACGTCTGCCGGCAAATCCTGTGGGCGGCGGTACCAGGTGTGGGCGATCGCCTTCAGGCTGACGCTGCCGTTGACGCCGCGCACCTCGCCGTTCTGCAACACCACGGCGGCCGGATCGTGCTGCAATAGTTTAGCGCCGATGCGGCGCGCACGTTCGCCGAGCTCGCGGCAGGCGGTCGCGACCGCACCACCCGCCATCACCATCGAGCGCGAGCCCCAGGTGCCGGTCGAATAGGGCGTCATCGCGGTGTCGCCGAGGATGATGCGGATGTTCGCGACATCCACGCCGAGGATTTCATGCGCGACCTGGGCGAGCGTGGTCTCCATGCCCTGCCCGTGCGAGTGCACGCCGACGCGCAGTTCGAGGCCGCCGTCCGGCGTCATCCGGGCCGAGGCCTGCTCGTGGCCCGGCACCATCGGGATGCCCCAGCCGGAATAGACCGAGGTGCCGTGCGCGGCCTGCTCGCAATAGATGGAGACGCCGACGCCGATGCGGCGGCCGTCGGCCTCGCCCTGCTTTTGCCTGGCGCGGATGGCGTCGATCTCGATGGCCGCGAGCGCGCGGCGCATCGCTTCCGGATAATCGCCGCTGTCGAAATGCTTCCTGGTGATATTGTCGAACGGCATCTGCTCGGGGCGCACCAGATTGCGCAGCCGCACCTCGCCGGGCTCGAGACCGGCTTCCGCCGCTACGAGGTCCAGCATCAATTCCAGCGCAAAGCAGACGCCGGTGCGCGCGACGCCGCGATACGGCAAAATCGGGCATTTGTTGGTGGCGACCGAGAAGGTGCGGCAGCGATAAGCCGGCATCTTGTAGGGACCGGGCAAAATGCTCGCGACCTGCGCGGCTTCGAGACAGGCCGAGAACGGATAGGACGAATAGGCGCCGGAATCCACGGTCGCCTCGCAATCGATACCGCGCAGCGTGCCGTCGCTGTCAGCATAGACCGTGATCTTGTAATGATGCTCGCGGCAATTGGAGCTGGCGACGAGGTGCTCGCGGCGGTCTTCCAGCCAGCGCACCGGATGGCCGCAGCGCATTGTCAGCCAGGACAGGCAGACCTCTTCGGGCAGCAGAATGCCCTTGTGACCGAAACCGCCGCCCACATCGGGCGAGATCACGCGGATCTGGCCCTCCTCCATGCCGAGGCATTCGGCAAGGCCGCTGCGCGTAATGTGCGGCATCTGTGCCGCCGAGTGCAGCGTGAGCTGGTCGAGCCTCTTGTCGAAGGTCGCGACCACGCCGCGGCCTTCCAGCGGCGACATGCATTGCCGCGCGGTCGAGATCTCGCGCGTCACCTTGATCGGCGCGTCGAGCGCGGCGGAGATGTCGACTTCGTAGTTGGTCTCCAGGAAGACGTTGTCGCCCCAATGCTCGTGCACCAGCGCCGAGCCGGGCTCGCGCGCCTTCAGCATGTCATGGATGGCCGGCAGCTCCTCCAGATCGAGCGTCACGGAAGCCGCGATGTCCTCGGCCTCGGCGCGCGTCGGCGCGAGGCACATCGCGACGAGCTCGCCGACCTGGCGCACCTTGCCGGTCGCCAGCACCGGCTGCTCGGAGATCTTGAAGCCCGGAAGTCCCGACACCGCGCGGATCGGCTTGATGCCGACGAGATCGGCTGCCGTGAACACACTGCCGCGATGGCGTTCGGGCACATGGATGCCGCGGATGCGCGCATGCGCCAGCGGGCTGCGCACGAAGGCGACGTCCTGAAGGCCGGCGAGCCTGACGTCGCCGACATACTGGCCGCGACCGCGCATCAGGCGGTCGTCTTCCTTGCGCGGCAGCCGCGCGCCCACGCCCTGCCCGGTCTTTCCGTGCGGAAACTCTCGCTCGTTGCGCACCCGCGCGCCCTCCTTCACGGCCCGGCCTTATGCCGCGACGGCCTGCGGCAGGATCGGCGCGACCGCGTCGAAGCGCGTGCCGGCGCGCAGGCAGAAGGCCGGCTGCAGCAGGCGCTCGGCGATCACCTCATTCTTCTCGTTGTCCTTGAGGACGAAGCGGCCATTCTGCTCGGTGAGCACGGAGACGTCGGCGTCCATGCCGACCTTGAGCGCGCCGATCTCCCCGCTGCGGCCGAGCATTTTGGCCGGATTGGAGGTGACCATCGGCACCACCTGCTCCAGCGACAGGCCGAGCGCCATCATCGAGCTCATCGCCTGGACCAGGCTGAACTTGGCCTGGCCGGCGAAGGGATGGTTCTCGTCGTCCTCGTGCTGGTCCGGCGTTCCCGCCGGCGCGGGCACATGGGTGTTGTAGCCGTGGATGTCGGCGCCGAGCGTGGTCGGAATGATGCCGGCGGCGATCGCCTTCTTCGCAAGCCGATAGGAGAAGTGGCTGCCATGGCCGACATCGACCTTGAGGCCGCGGTCCAGCGCGGCCTGGATCACCGGGTGCACCTCGCCCTCCCGGTTGACGAAGCCGCCGGGATGGCGCGTGAAGGGATGAGCAAGGATGTCGCCCTCGCGCAAGAGCGGGATCACGCGGGTGAGGATGGTGTCGGCATCCTCGCCATTGGCGCCGCTCTCGGGCAGGCCCCAGAGCTGGCCGAAATGCACATAGACCGGCAGGTCGGCGCGCTTGCCGATCTCGGCTGCCATCTCGATGACGCGAATGCCCCAGCGCGCGAAGCCGCCGATCTCGGCATGGGCCTTGATGCCGCGCACGAGATCGAGATTGGCGGTCGCCGCCTTGACGGTGGCATCGATGTCGACGCCGTCGGGGCTGTAGAGCTGCGGATAGAAATGTCCCTCGAGGCCGCCGACGAGATAGGCGGAGATAAACGCATAGACCCGCGAGGCCGAGGCTTCCGCGATGAAATGGCGGAAGCCCGGCAGCGTCATGCAGGACGGACCGCCCTGATCGACCAGCGTCGTCACGCCGGACTGCACGCCGACCATGTCGGGGTTCATGCCGAAGCGGCCGGAGACATATTGATAGACGTGGGCGTGGGTGTCGATCAGCCCAGGCAGCACGAGCTTGCCGCTGACATCGACGATCTCCTTCGCGCTGGTCGGCAGAATGTCGGATGCGACCGCCGCGACCTTGCCATTGCGGATGGCGACGTCCTTGAGACCATCGATGCCGGAGGCCGGACAGATCACGCGGCCACCTCGCAGCAGAAGATCGAAGCTGGCAGTGACGGACATGGCGCTCTCCTTGGCTCTTGCGCAGGCGGTTGCCCCGCTCTCGAATTACGAAGCATGCTTCGCATTTGGATAAAAGCAAGCTTCGTGCCATGATCCATTGTGGCGAGCGCGTTCGAATCGAGCTAAGCGCGGAAGGTCTGGGGTTGGGAGAGCGTGCATTGCGGCAAGCCAGGAAAAGTCGCAGCGGGGGCAAGCACCGCCCCTGGCCATTGTCGGAACGGCCCGGCTATCTGATCCGGCGCTTGCATCAGATTCACGTTGCGCTGTTTCAGGAGGCCTGCGGCGAATTCGAGGTCACCCCGCTGCAATACAGCCTGCTCTCGGCGCTGGCGGTGCGCGAAACCGCCGACCAGACCACTTTGGCGGCCGATATCGCGCTCGATCGCACCACGACGACAGGCGCATTGAAGCGGCTCGCCGCGCGGAACCTGGTCGAGCGCGCGGTGAACAAGGACGATCGGCGCGCGCGATTGTGCCGCCTGACGCCCGCCGGCACCGCGCTGCTGATCAGAATCGAGGGCGCGGCACGGCGGGCGCATCGCGCAACGCTCGGCGATTTGAGCCAGCGGGAACAGGCGCTCTTCATCGAGATGATGCAGCGCATCGTGGCCGGCAACCCCAGTCGCGACAGCGCCGCTGCCCTATTCGACTAGAGGGGCGTGCTGCGCTTTTGAGTTGGGCTGCTCAATTTATCATCGTACCGCTGCCCGGCCGTGCATCGATCGCCACCATCGGGCGGCAGGTCCGGTGTGCCGCGGCAAGCCGGTGCGTGAGCATGGCCCGCGCTCGAAAACGCAGTCGCATCCGAGGCGAGCCTCATTGCATCCGGCATCCAGACGCGCCCTGCCCGGCCGCTCCGCTGGTCCATGGCACGATTTATGCTGCGATGATGCGAAGCGTGCTTCGTATTGGGGGATGTCATGACGGATTCCGAACTTCGCGCTGATATTCACAGCATCGAGCCAATTCCCGACGCGGACCGGGACTCGACCGGGCCGCAGCAGATGTGGATCTGGGCCGGCGCCAACATCGCGCCGGTGAACTGGGCGCTCGGTGCGCTCGGCATCATCCTCAAGCTCGGCCTGATGGAGACGATCGCGGTCATCGTGGTCGGCAACATCGTGGGCTGCGCGATCTTCGCCACCTTCACGGTGATGGGACACAAGACCGGCGTCAACCAGATGGTGCTGAGCCGGTCCGCCTTCGGCGTCCGCGGCGCCTACCTGCCGAGCATCCTGATGTTCCTGATGACGCTGGGCTGGATCGGCGTCAACACCTACTTCCCGGTCAAGGTCTCGATGGGCATCCTCGGCCAGTTCGGCGTGCCCGACACCTGGCTGGTCGAGATGATCGTCATCACGCTGGTGATGGCGGTGCAGGTGCTGATCGGCGTCTACGGCTTCTACGCGATCCGCACCTTCGAGAAATACACGGTGCCGCCGACCATTGCCATCATGGTGCTGATGAGCGTGCTGGCGTGGACGCGGCCCGGCGTTGTCAACTGGAGCCTGACCACCTCGCTGCCGCCCGGCGCGCATCTTGCGATGCTGACGCTGCTGATGACCGCAATCGGCGTCGGCTGGGGAATTTCCTGGGTCACCTGGGCCTCCGACTATTCGCGCTTCGTGCCGCGCTCGACGCCGTCGAAAGCCGTGTTCTGGTACAGCTATGTCGGCATGTTCGTGCCGACGGTCTGGCTCGGCATACTCGGCGCGACCATCGCCTCGACGACGCTGGACACCGATCCCGCCAAGATGGTGAGCGCGGTGTTCGGCGGGCCGGTCAGCATCCTCGTGCTCTTGATGGTGCTGCATGGCCCGATCGCCACCAACATCCTCAACGTCTATTCGGCGACCTTGGCGGCGCTGAGCGCGGGGCTGAAACTCTCGCGCTTCTGGCTTACCGTCATCGTCGGCATCGCCGGCTATCTGGGCACCCTCTACTTCATCTTCGCGCCGTCCTTTGCGAAGGCGTTCGACAATTGGATGATCAGCCTGCTGTTGTGGATGAGCCCGTGGGCCGGCGTGGTGCTCGCCGACTTCTTCATCAAGCGCAAGGGCAAGATCGAGGTGGCCGAGCTCTATCGCTCGCCGGAGACCAGCGCCTATGGCGATATCAACTGGGCCGGCATGATCGCGTTCTTCGCCGGCCTCGTTGCCGGATGGCTGGTGCAGGACGGCCTGGTCGGCGCGCTGCAGGGACCGATCTCGATCAATCTGCTCGGCGGCGCCGATCTCAGCTGGCTGTTCGGGATCGGTGTGGCCGGCCTCGTCTACCTCGGGCTCGGCAAGTTCGCGACCTCGCCCACACCGGCCGTCGCGAGCCGGGCCGGCGGATAGCCCGCTGACCTCGTCTCTCGTCAGCGCTTCCGTCCAAGCCTCACCATCATGTCGCCGGGCCCAACTCCTCCGGCGACATGAGAGCGCAATCGCCACAGGCTCTCGCCATCGACCAGCGACGGCATCGGGAGTTCGTGGTCGGCGAAATTGGCGACGATCTGCAGCACGTCGCCCTGCTCGGTCTGCCAGCGTACATCCACGCCGCCCATGCGGGGATCGGTGCCCAGCAGCTGTCGCTGCGCCGAAACGAACCCGCGTTTGATCAGCGGCACGATCTTCTCGCGCCGCATCGTCAATAGCTGCGCCGTCAGCGCCCGGAACCTTGTGCCGGACGGCGACTGGTCGATGCTGGTCCAGTCCAGCTTGGAGGCGAGGAAGGTTTTTTCGTCGCACGGGTCGGGGATCCCGGCGCGCATTTCGGGCGCCGCGAACGCCTTGAAGTGCGAAAACTCCCTGCGGCGGCCCTCCCGTGTCAGTTCGGCAGCTTCGCCCGTCCAGTCGGCGAAGAACAGGAAGGGCGTTTCGGCTGCCGCTTCCTCGCCCATGAACAGCATTGGAATATGCGGGCTGAGCAGAACCAGTGCGAGGGCCAGTTCCAGCCTGTCCGGCCCGACCAACCGGGACAGCCGTTCGCCGAAGGCGCGGTTGCCGACCTGGTCGTGGTTCTGGGCGAAGAAGATGGTCGCTTCGGGCGGCAGGTGCGCGCTCGGCTCGCCGCGCGGCGCCTGGTGCAGCGGAAAGACCTCGCCCTGATAGGCAAAGCCCTCGGCCAGGGATCGCGCGAGATGTTGGAGCGGCTTGTCTGCAAACGCCCGGTAATAGCCTTCGTCCTCGCCGGTGAGCAGGACGTGGAGCGCGTTGTGGAAATCGTCACCCCATTGCGCGTCGTAGTACGTCGCGCGTCCCTGTGACCGCGCGAGCAGGTGCGCCTGATTGGCCTCGTTCTCCAGCATCAGATGGACGCGCCGGCCCGCCAGCTGACTGCGCAGGGTCTCGGCGAGCTCGACCAGGAAATGACGCTTCGAATCGTCCTTCAGCGCATGAACGGCATCGAACCGCAATCCGTCGAACCCATAGTCGCGCAGCCACATCAGGGCATTCTCGATCAGAAATCCGCGCACGAACGCGCCGTCGGCTCCTTCGAGGTTGACGGCGGGGCCCCATCCAGTGGTGTGGCGCGGATTGAAAAAGTTCTCCGCATAGAGATGCAGATAGTTCAGCTGCGGCCCGAAATGGTTATAGACGACGTCGAGATAGACCATGATGTCGAGCGCATGCGCGGCCCGCAGCAGCCGCTTGAGATCCTCCGGCCGGCCGTAGCGGGCATTCGGCGCGTTCAGGAGCACGCCGTCATAGCCCCAATTGTGCCGTCCTGGGACGTCGTTGAGCGGCATCAGCTCGATGGCGGTGATGCCGAGATCGCGAAGATAGGGCAACTTCTTCTCGACGCCGGCATAGGTCCCCTCGTCGCTGAACGTGCCGACATGCAGCTCGTAGATCACGGCTTCCGCCCAGGGACGGCCCGGATAGAGCACCGAGTCCCTCAACGCGGCCGTATCAATCACCTCGCTCGGCGCGCCGACGTCGTCCGGCTGGAAGCACGAGGCGGGATCAGGGACGAGGAGATCTTCGTCGATCCTGAACTGATAGCGCGTGCCGGCGCGCGCGGTCCGGCTGAGCAGCTGACACCAGCCGTCCGCATCGCGCGGCATCTTCCGTGGCGGCTGGCCGATTTCGAGCAGCTCGACGGATCGCGCCGTCGGCGCCCACAAGTTGAACGAGACCCCTTGATCGACGATCTGGGGACCATGGCGCCGATTTTGCTCGGCCTTTCCCAGTCTTTGATTCAAGCCCGTCGCCTTTCGCCGCATGCCCCCTCGGCACGCTCCAAGATCGCTTGCGCGCGTCGTGGCGACAAAGCGGAGCCGCACGCGTTCGTTCCTCCACGGCGTCGACGCCGGACATTTGCAACGCGACGGGAACGGAATCAGCAGCGCGACGGTTACCGTTCCAACAGGAGCTGTCGCCATGCGCCGCCCGAAGCCGCAACCGATCCGTAACAAGCTCGACCTGACCGACCGCACCCAGGTACGCCTCGTCAAGAAACGGCTCGGACTGTCGGACGCCGAGCTGATCGCGATCGTCGGACGCATCGGCAACTCCATTCCGGCCATCAGCAAGGAGGCGGCTCTGCAGAAGGCCAACGTGTTGTCCAAGCCGGCCGACGTGGAGCCCATTGCCGCGACTGCGCCGATATCCTGACGAGGCAATTCGGGGGCAGAAATTCGGGGGCAGAGATGGACCAGCCAGCACATTCAGACGAGGCCCTGACGCGGACGGCCTCGCGCCTGCGCCGCACCCGGATCACCGAAGGCAGACCCTTCCCGCTCGGCGCCACCTGGGATGGCCTCGGCGTCAATTTCGCGCTGTTCTCAGCCCATGCCACCAAGGTCGAGCTCTGCCTGTTCGACGATGCCGGCGAAACCGAGCTCGAGCGCATCGAGCTTCCCGAATATACCGACGAGGTCTGGCACGGCTATCTGCCCTCCGCCCGCCCCGGCACCGTCTACGGCTATCGCGTCCACGGGCCTTACGAGCCCGACGCCGGCCACCGCTTCAATCCCAACAAGCTCGTGCTCGATCCCTACGCCAGGCAGCTGGTCGGCCAGCTCCGCTGGGGACCGGAGCTGTTCGGCTATCGGCTGGATCACGCCGACAAGGACCTCTCCTACGACGAACGCGACAGCGCGCCCTTGATGCAGAAATGCCGCGTCATCGATCCCGCCTTTACCTGGGGCATGGCGCGCAAGCCGGAAGTGCCGTGGGAACGCACGATCTTCTACGAGATGCACGTCAAGGGCTTCACCCAGCTGCATCCGCTGGTGCCGGAAGCCGACCGCGGCACGTTCTCGGGGCTCGCACATTCGGAAATCCCGGCTTACTTGCGCTCGCTCGGCATCACCAGCGCCGAGCTGCTGCCGATCCATGCCTTCGTCGACGACAGCTATCTGGTCGAGAAAGGCCTGCGCAATTACTGGGGCTACAATTCCATCGCCTTCTTCGCTCCTGATCCGCGCTACCTGAAGGCGACGTCTGCGAACGAGTTCAAGGCCACGGTCAACCAGTTTCATGCCCACGGCATCGAGATCATTCTCGACGTCGTGTACAATCACACCGCGGAAGGCAACGAGCTCGGCCCGACCCTGTCGTTCAAGGGCATCGACAACGCCAGCTATTACCGTCTGCTGCCGGACAAGAAGCGCTACTACATCAACGACACCGGCACCGGAAACACGGTCAATCTCTCGCATCAGCGTGTGCTGCAACTCGTCGCCGATTCCTTGCGTTACTGGGCGACCGAGATGCGGGTCGACGGCTTCCGTTTCGATCTCGCCACCATTCTGGCGCGCGAACCCTATGGCTTCGATGAAGGCGGCGGCTTCCTCGACGCCTGCCGCCAGGATCCCGTGCTCTCCAGCGTCAAGCTGATCGCGGAGCCCTGGGACGTCGGGCCAGGTGGTTACCAGGTCGGTCAGTTTCCGCCGGGCTGGGCCGAGTGGAACGACAAGTTCAGGGATACCGCGCGCGCCTTCTGGAAGGGCGATCCGGGCACGCTGGCCGACTTTGCCAAGCGCGTCTCCGGCTCCGGCGACCTCTTCAACAAGCGCGGACGCCGGCCTTGGGCCAGCGTCAACTTCGTCACCGCCCACGACGGCTTCAACCTCAACGACCTCGTCTCGTACAACGACAAGCACAACGAGGCGAATGGCGAGAACAATCGCGACGGTCACAGCAACAACCATTCCTGGAATTGTGGCGTCGAAGGGCCGACCACCGACCCGGAGATCACCGCCTTGCGCGAGCGCCAGAAGCGGAATCTGCTGGCAACGATGCTGCTGTCCCACGGCACGCCGATGCTGCTCGCGGGCGACGAGTTCGGGCACACCCAGAACGGCAACAACAACGCTTACGCCCAGGACAACGAGACCACCTGGCTCAACTGGATGGGCATCACCGCGAACGGCCGCAGCCTGCGCGAGTTCGTGCGCAAGCTGATCGCCACCCGCAAGGCGTTTCCGATCCTCTACCGCAGCCGCTTCCTGGTCGGCTCACACAACGAGGAGCTCGACGTCAAGGACGTGACCTGGCTGTCGCCATCGGGCGAGGAGATGACGACGGAGCAATGGCAGGACGGCAATGCCAAATGCTTCGGCATGCTGCTCGACGGCCGCGCGCAGGAGACCGGCATCAAGCGCCGCGGCTCGGATGCGACCATGCTGCTGGTCTACAACGCGCACCACGACGTCGTGAATTTCACCCTGCCGGAAGTCACCGATGGACGCAGCTGGCTCGGCCTTATCGACACCAATCGTCCCGACGCGCCGATGGCGGAGTTCGAGTTCGGGCATGCTTACGCGGTGACCGCGCGCTCGCTGGTGGTGTTTGGCCTTGCGAACGACAGCATCGCGACGCGGCGCCTCCGCCAAGGCCTCGGCGCGCTGATGGACATCGCCGACACGCCCCTGCCCGAGTAGCCGCGTGCCGTTCGCTCGCGATCAGCGATCGACTTCGCCCAAAACGATGAGCCAGCGAGCCAAGAATAGCCGGGACGTCCGCCAGCAATGCCCCTTACAGCGGAAAATCCATCGCTTGAGCCTTTGGAACACCGCATCAAGAGCCGCGTTCAATGTCGAAATTGGAGACTTGAGATGAATGTCGATTGCTCGCCGCCGCTCTCGCGATCAATCCCCGCTACGCCTGCGCACGCCATTACAGGAGTTACCGGTGACCGGCCCGACCAACCGACCGGCAACTGGCGCTCGTCTTGACCGACCGTGCAGCTGGACCGGGCGGCGCGAGCGCAGCCGAGCGCCCTCTCACCGCCGTCGCGTTCTCGGGCGGTCTCGGCCTCGGCGCCTATCATGGCGGTGTGTTTGAAGCACTCACTTCGCTTCGACTGCCGATCGACTGGGTGACCGGTTCGTCGGCAGGGGCCATCACGGCCGCGCTGATCGCGGGGAGCGCGCGCGACGACCGGCTGCGGAATTTACGCAGCTATTGGCATGCGCCAAGCAGTCCAACCGACGTGCCGAACGCGAGCCGCCATACGTTCGCGTGGCTGAGCTCGATCAGTACGCGCGTGCTGGGCCATTCGGGATTCTTCCATCCCCGCCTCCCGATTCCGGCTTCTCACTACGGCGGCCTCTACGATCTCGGCCCGACCCGCGAACGCCTGCAGCGCTTGATCGATTTCGGACGTCTGAACGGCGGCGATCCGCGCGTCACGATCTGCGCCACCGACGTCGAGAGCGGCGATGCCGTGTTGTTCGACACCGCATCGGAGCAGATCGAAATGGACCATATCCTGGCCAGCTGCGGGTTTCTCCCTGAATTCGCTCCGGTGCAGATCGCCGGCCGCTGGCTCGTCGACGGCGGGTTCTCGCTGAACGCGCCGTTCGACCCGATCCTCGAAACTGCAGGCCCGCTCCGCCTCTATGTGGTCGATCTGTTTCCGCGCGACGGCAAGGTCCCTGACGGGCTCGAGGCCGCGTCGGAACGCAAGAGTGACCTGACCTTCGGCAATCAGACCTTCCAGCGCCTCGGCTACGCTCTCGAAGCCCGTCAGCTCCGCGCCGAGCTTCAGGACCTCCACTACGACGACGAAGTCTATCTTCTCAGCTACCGCCCGGGCCGCGAGGAAGCCGGGCCGGAAAAATCCTTCGATCTGTCTGAGACAGCCATGGCGCAGCGCTGGCGCGCCGGCTTTCTGGACATGCAATATGCCGCAAGCCTCACGCCAGTCCCGAACGAGATCTGCAGCGTGCGGCGACCCTAAAGCGGAATGGCTTTAGGTTGAATCGTTTGCCACGGGCTCGGTGCAACCTCTCCCGCTTGCGGGAGAGATCGCGCCGAAGGCGCGGGTGAGGGTTTTCTCCTCTAGGGGGTTATCCCATTGCAGAAACCCCTCCCCCAGCCCTCTCCCGCAAGCGGGAGAGGGAGCGCACTTACCTTGTCGCAATCAAACCTGATCTCATCACGCTTTTAGCAATGTCGCTCAGTGGCGGGACCCGAGCTGCCCGCTGTCTTGCCGCCGAGCCGCTCGCGAATGTCGCGCAGCAGCCGCCTGAGACCGTCATTCGGCAGCCATGCCGTCGGGCGGGGCGACGCTCCTCGGATATGAGCCCCGTCGTTTGTTGGTCCATCAAGCTTTGAATGACCGGGCGCGCGAGGCGTTCCTAAGGCTGACTACCCCTCACCGGCTCGTCGGCGAGGATGCCCCGCGCACCGTCTGCGCTGCGAAGCGGGCGATCAGGCGCCGGAGCTGCGCCTTGTGCACCAGGCGGGCCGCCGTCTTGGGCGAGACCCAGATGGCTTCCCGCTCTCCCTTCTCGGGCCACCAGCGCTCGCGCCCGTGCACCTTCATCGGAAAGACGGCAACGTTCATGGTCCGCTTGCGATCGCCTATTCGCTTGCGATGCTTGAAGCTGCCCAAGGCTCGCGTTGCCACGACACCGACCAGGCCCGCCTCCTCATAGGCCTCGAGCGCTGCCGTCAGGTGCGGCTCCTTATTGCGCATCGGCGATCCCTTTGGGACGCTCCACCGGCGCTTGCGCCTGGTCGTGATCAGCATCACCCGCAGCTCGGACTTGTCCAGACGAAACGGCAGAGCGGCAAATTGCTTCTTTCCCATCAAGCGCCTCCAACTCGCGTTCGATAAGCGAGCGCCGCGGCCATGGTTCCTGTTTTGCGCAGCGGCGCCTCATCCACGCAGGGAACACCCTGCTGCCGCCTGGGTTATTTAAAGGGCGGTGGCGCAACGCCATCGTGCGAGCTCGACAGGGAAACATATGCCAAAGTCGACTGAGAACGATCCGCGAGAGACACCGCTTGACGATCCGCGCCAGCAGACGGACATGCCGACGCACCGGCAAACGAACAAGCCGTGGCAAGGCAATCCCGAGAAGGACCAGATTGATCCGAAACGGCCGCCGGTGGATCTGGAGCGTTGGCAGAAATCGAAGACGCACTAGGCAGCGGCCGCTGGCTGGCGGTCACATCCTGTCGAGATGTGGTCACATCCGGTCGAGATCATGAATGACGGGCCGCAGCGGCCCGGCGGAATCGAGGTCGAGCGTTGCCAGTGTAATCGGCAGCTTGAAGCGTCGCTTCCCTGCACTGCCCGGATTCAGATAAAGCACGCCTTCACTGGTCTCGATCCGCACGCGGTGGGAATGCCCTGAGACCACGACGTCGATGCCGCGCTCGGCAGGATCGATCGCCAGCTCGTTGAGGTCGTGCAGAACGTAGAAGGCGCGACCGCCGAGGCGCAGCGTTTGCGTTTCAGGAAAGCGTTCGGCCCACGCGCCCCGGTCCACATTTCCTCTGATCGCGGTGACGGGCGCGATGCGGCCAAGCCCATCCATCACAGCCTGGGCGCCGATGTCGCCGGCGTGGATGATGTGCGAGACGCTGGCGAGACAGCGCTCCGCCTCGGGCCTCAGCAGCCCATGCGTGTCGGCGATCACCCCAATCCTGAACGTCATGTCAGATCATCGCTTCAGTGCATTACGTCCAACGGCACCCGGCCGATTTCCTCACCATCCTCGTTGGTGACGAGGATCGCGAAGTGACGGCCCTTGAGCTCGGGACGCTGCGCGAGCAGACGCCGCGCAATTTCTTCGGCGACGTCCAGGGCCTGCATGTCATCCGGCAACTCGGCACCTCCTTCGTCTGCCACGGTTTTAGAATCCACCAAATCAAAATGATAGCGCGGCACGTCTGGCCCTCAGCTTTTCCCGCAGGAACGCCCGGTCTCGAAGCTTCGTTCCGGCGTGGGAGCCATCTGCGGTCCAGCAGACAATACGTCGTGACGGTGGACGGAGGCCACGGCTCGTTCGGCACCAGGCTCGGCGATTGCGTCAGGGCCTATGCCTTGCCGGAGCGACGGCAACAGACGAGCGGCGGCCTCACGCGCGGCGCCGCCGCGTCCGCGCGCGGGGGCGGTACGGACGGCCAGCCCTCGATGCCGCGATCGCCAGGCCGGCAGCGATCCCGAGCAGCACGAGCCCCTTGCTGAGCACAGCGGCGGGCGGAACTTGCTTCCGCAGCAGCCAGCCGCCGTCGACGGACGTGCCCTGCGGACCCGCTTCGAGCAAGGTGCCTTCGTTCCTTGCGGCGGGACGCGCGCGCGACAGCAGCCAGCGGAATGCAGCTCCCAGGATATTCTCGGTGATCTCAGGGGCCATCGCATAGGCCAATTGTCCGGCGCGCGCCGGCCACCCCACCGCCACCTCGTCACGAGGCGCGTGGGCGAGGCGCAGGAAAGTCTCGGCCACGTCCTCGGATTGATAGAGCAGCGGACCAGGATCGAGCCGTCGTCCGGAGGCGTTGGCGCCGTGGACGAAGCCCGGCGTATCGACGATGGATGGGAAGACGCCGCAGACATGAATGTCGGGATGAGCCCGGAGCTCCTGACGCAAGCTTGCGGTGAAGCCGCGCAGGCCGAACTTGCTGGCGGTGTAGGCTGCGGCAAACGGCGTCGGCGCCCAGCCGCCGAGCGAGATGTTGTTGATCAGGACGCCACGGTTCTGGCGGAGGAAGATCGGAAGCACCGCGAACGCGCCATGCATGGTGCCGAGCAGATTGACCTCGATGGTCCGGCGATGGAGCGCGATATCCGCCTCCTGATAGGCCCCGAACACGCCGGTGCCGGCGTTGTTGATCCAGACGTCGATGCCGCCGAAGGCCTCGTCCGCCGCACCGGCTAGACGCTGCATCGCCTGCGCGTCAGTGACGTCGGTCGGCACGGCCAGAGCACGGCCTCCGAGCGCCTCACATTCCGCAGCAAGGCGCATCAAGACCTCGCCGCGGCGCGCCGCGAGGACCACGCTTGCGCCCTCGCGGGCAAAGGCCAGCGCCGCGGCACGCCCGATTCCACTGGAGGCGCCGGTGATGACGACGCGCGTGCCAGCCGTCTGCCCCTGCACGCGTCCCGAGACCTCCGCCGGAAGCAGCCAGCGCAGGGATCGCCGCAGGCGCGCCGTTCCCTGGGTTTCGAACCAGTCGCCATGCGCAAAGATCACCCGCTCCGGAGCCAGCTTGACGAGCCGCTGGGCCGCAGCCTGCGCCGAACGGCCACCGAGCCGCAGCAGCAGCCGCAGATAGACCGGGGCCTTGCCGTCCGGCTTGGCAATGCCGAGCAGGTTCGCCGCCGCCGCATTCGACGCGCTGAGGTGGCGGGGATCGAGGTTCTGCACGATATCGGTCAGAACCAGCGTCCGGCTCCGCCGGTCGAACAGCTCGACCTCGGAGAACATCGGAGCATTCACCGACGATGTTTGGAGGTCGGCGGCCCACTCCTCCGGCGTCGTGTCTCCAATTTCGCGATCGATACGGATGCCGGCCACCCGCACCTGCCCGCGCGCCGCAAGGCCGCGCGCGGCAAAGATCGCGGCCTGCGGCAGCTGCCTTTGCCATTCAGGCAGAAACATCCAATGCGCGATATTCGGCGCCAGCAGGTACCTGATCGAGCCCAGCCGCTCCAGCTCCTGGCGCAGAGCGGGCGAATAACGCACCGGCGAATGCAGCACGAGGTCGCCATTCGACAAGCGGATGACGGTCATCCGCACGGGCAGTTTCAGGCCGGCGGCGCTGATTGGCTTGTCGTCCAGGATCCAGATATCGTCCGTCACCCGCGACAGGCTGGCGGTCGACACAGCGGCGTCGGAACTTTGCATGAGCGTCTTTCCCTCGCGAGGACGTTGCTCCAAAGCGCGTGCGCGACGCTCGTTCCTCAGCAATGTCTTGGAAATAATGGTCTGGAAATCACGTCGCCGCAGTGGCTCGACTGCTTCGAGGCGCGCCCGCAGCGCGTCGCGGACTTCGGCGACGACATGGCCCCAATCGCCCGGCCGTCTTTGGTGAAACAGGCGCAGGCTCGGATACCAGAACGAGCGCGCGCCGGATGGAGGCCAGCGCCAGTCGCAATCGGCATGAAGCAAGACCCAGGCCTCGCATCCAAGCGCGCCCGCAAGGTGTGCGACCATGGTATCGACACATACGACGAGATCGAGCTGCCGCAGGCGATGGCCGAGAGCTGTGATGTCGGGCGTGCTGACGTCCCGCGCCCCGACCGCCGCAAGCTCTTCGGTGCTGGCGCCGCGCTGGAGCGAATGGAGCGTGACGCCGAACCCTGCGAGGTTGCGCAACAAGACGGCCGGCACCTCCCGCCGCTTGTCCCACTCACCGACCTTCCAGACCAGGCCGACGGCCAGACCTTGTTCTCTCCGGGGCGGCCGAACGGCAAGTGGAGGCAGCGCCAGGTAAGGCCCGCGCATTTCGACCTGATCCCGTCGGGCTCGGATCGCGTGCGGCACCTCCATGATCTCGATGTCGACCTCGAAAGCGATCTCGGGCGCACCATCATGCAGCGGGATCACACGATCGACGCCCGCGGCGCCCGCGACCAGCGGCAGCAGTTCGGGTTGACACCACAGGGTCACGCTGCGCGCAATCGCGCGAAGCGGACTCATGAAGCGCAGGAACTGGATGGTGTCGCCGAGCCCGTGATAACAGCGCACCAGCACGTGCTTACCCTTGAGGTCCTCGCCACGCCAGATGCGCTGCAGATGGCGCGGGCCGGTGTGCTTGGGCGGATGTGCGATCTCCAGCAGATCACGATCATTGACCATCCAGGCCCGAGCGAAATCGCCCGCCCTGATCGCTTCCACCCAGCAACCGGGCGCCGTCGACGTCATGTCACCTCTCTTTGACGAACCGGGCGATGAGCCCGTACCGCACCGAACCATTGGCCGACAAACGCGGGCCGGAATGATTGGTTCTTCGCGGCAGATTCGAAGCGGTCGTGCGAGGCGAGCATCATCTTCTTCATCTTCATCATGAAAGCTGTTCGTTCCCGCTTGGCGGTTCGGGAATCTATCCCATGTTAAGCGCGTCGCATTTTCTCGCGATGAATCGCCCAAGCCCTGCCGCTCGCATCTCCTTTCCAGGAACGAACATACCTTCCGCACGTTCGCCGACGTACTTACACCGACTCTTGCACCGACTCTTGCACCGACGCCGCGTGTTTCCGGAGGGCTTCATTCCATGCATTCTCGTCTTCAAGACAGGCGCCGCGTGCGCGTCGGACTGGTCGGCGTCGGCAATTGCGCGAGCTCCTTCGTCCAGGGCCTCACCTACTACCGGAACGCCAAGTCGAACGAGCCGGTCCCGGGACTGATGAATGCGGACCTCGGCGGTTACCATATCAGCGACATCCAGATTGCGTCGGCCTTCGACGTCAACGCCAACAAGGTCGGCCGCGACGTCGCCGATGCGATCTTCGCCCCGCCCAACAACACGCACCGCTTCTCCGACGTCGCGCCGACAGGCGTGATCGTGCAGCGCGGTCCGGTCCTGGACGGCATCGGCCATTATCTTACAGGCGACGTTCCGGTTGCGGACGTGCCGGAGGCCGACGTCTCCGAAGTGCTGGCGATGTCCCGCACCGACGTTCTGGTATCCTATCTTCCGGTCGGCTCGCAGCGCGCCAGCGAGTGGTATGCGGCGCGCGCCATCGAGGCCGGCTGCGGCTACGTCAATTGCATTCCGGTTTTCATCGCCTCCAATTCGGAGTGGCGGCGCCGCTTCGAGGAGGCCGGCCTGCCGATCGTCGGCGACGACATCAAGAGCCAGGTCGGTGCCACCATCCTGCATCGCGTGCTCGCCAATCTATTCCGTGACCGCGGCGTGCGGCTCGACCGCACCTACCAGCTCAATGTCGGCGGCAACACCGATTTCAAGAACATGCTCGAGCGGGAGCGGCTGGCCTCGAAGAAGATCTCCAAGACCCAGGCCGTAACCAGCCAGTTCGACGTCCCCATGGACCCCGACAACATCCATGTCGGACCGAGCGATCACGTGCCATGGCTCACCGACCGCAAGCTCGCCTTCATCCGCCTGGAGGGAACGACGTTCGGCGGCGTTCCCCTGAGCGCCGAGGTCAAGCTCGAGGTCTGGGACTCCCCGAACTCGGCCGGCGTCGTGATCGACGCGGTGCGTTGTGCCAAGCTCGCCATGGACCGCGGCCAGGCCGGAGCGCTGACCGGCCCTTCCAGCTATTTCATGAAATCGCCGCCGCAGCAGTTCACCGACGAAGAGGCCGGACGGCGGACACGCGCCTTCATCGACGACAAGGCGCTTGCGTGATGGCTGGGATCATCCGTCTCGTCCGGCACGGTCATCATGCCTTGCTCGGCCGCATCCTGTGCGGCCGGATGAAAGGCGTCGAGCTCAGCGATCTCGGCTGTGAGGAGATGGCACGCTGCGCCGGCACCATCGCGCCGCGGCCATCGCTCATTCAGTCCAGCCCGCAACGGCGCTGCGTGCAATCGGCCTGCATCCTCGCCGCGCATTTCAGGCTGCCGGTGGAGATCGTCCCCGCCCTCGACGAGCTCGATTATGGCGAATGGACCGGACGATCGTTCGACGACCTGGCGCCGGATCGTCGATGGTCGCGCTGGAACGGGCGACGCGGCACGAGCCGCCCACCCGGCGGCGAGACCATGCGGTCGCTTCAGAACCGCGTCGTCGCTCATCTGGAGCAGCTGCGTGGCGATCGCAATCTCGGTGCCGCCGTCCTCGTCAGCCACGCCGAGCCGATCCGCGCCGCGCTCCTGCACTATTCGCGCACGCCGCTCGACCAGTTTCTTTCGATCGAGATCGATCCTGCCAGCATCAGCACGCTCCGCGCCGACAGAAGCGGCATGAAGATCACCGGGATCAACCAGCGGGTGGCGGCGTGAAGATCGTCATCTTCGGCCTGACAATCTCCTCGTCCTGGGGCAACGGTCACGCCACCTTGTGGCGCGGCCTCTGCAAGCATCTCGCGCGGTCGGGGCACAGTATCGTCTTCTTCGAGCGCGACGTTCCCTATTATGCCGGTGCCCGGGATCTCCATGAACTGCCGGGCGGCGCGCTCCGGCTGTTCGCGAACTGGGACGATGTGCGGCAGGCGGCAAGCGCCGAAATCCGTGATGCCGACGTTGCGATCGTGACCTCCTATTGTCCCGATGCGATTGCCGCGACCGAGCTGATCCTCTCCGAAGGTCGTGCTGTTCCCGTGTTCTACGACCTCGATACGCCGGTCACGCTGGCAAAGCTCAACGCCGGCGAGCCCGTCCCCTATATCGGTCCGCGCGGCCTGCAGGATTTTGAGCTGGTGCTCAGCTTCACCGGCGGACCTCACGTTGCGGATGAATTCCGCAATCGGCTCGGGGCGCGGGATACCCGGGCGCTTTATGGGCATGTCGACACAGATATCCACCATCCGGTCATGCCGCAGCCGCATTATCGCGCCGATTTGTCCTATCTCGGCACCTACTCCGAAGATCGCCAGCGCACGCTCGAGGCGCTTTTCGTCGCGCCCGCGCGGGCGCGCCAGGACCTCCGCTTCCTGATCGGCGGCGCGCAATATCCGGACGATTTCCCGTGGTCGCCCAACATCTATTTCGTGCGGCACCTGCCGCCATCCGAGCACGCACCGTTTTTTGCCTCGTCGCGGCTGACGCTCAACGTCACCCGCCGGGCCATGGCGGAGATGGGCTGGTGCCCGTCCGGCCGGCTGTTCGAGGCCGCGGCCTGCGGCGCCCCGCTGCTGAGCGACGACTGGCCCGGCATAGCGGACTTCTTCGCGCCCGGGGAGGAGATCCTGATCGCACGCGACGAGCACGACGCGCTCGCCGCGCTCGCGACGCCGGATGCCGAGCTCAGGCGGATGGCCCGGCGCGCCTATGACCGCACCATGGACCAGCACACATCCGACAAGCGCGCGCGTGAACTGATCGCGATGCTCGAGCAGACAACGTCGGGCCGCGTCAGCCGGCAACAAATCGAGGAGGCCTGATCATGTGGGGCATCGTTCCGGCCGCGGGCCGCGGCAGCCGTATTCAGCCGCTTGCCTTCTCGAAGGAATTGCTGCCGGTCGGCAGCCGGCGCGACGAGGGTACGGACCGCCCCTGCGCGGTCTCCGAATATCTGCTGGAGCGCCTCATCCTCGGCGGCGCCGACAAGATCTGCTTCGTGATCTCGCCCGGCAAGTCCGACATCCTGGAATATTTCGGCGACCATTACGGCAGCGCCGAGCTCGCCTATGTGGTGCAGCCCGAAGCCTCCGGCCTGTGCGACGCCGTGTTCAGGGCAAGCACCGTCGTCGGGCGGCACGAGGATGTCATGGTCGGCCTGCCCGACACGGTCTGGTTTCCCAAGGCGGCCCTGCAGTCCCTGCCCGACGCAGACCTCTCGTTCCTGCTGTTCCCGGTCGAGCATCCCGAATTCTTCGATGCGGTCGTGCTGGACGGCGAGCAGGTGACGGAGATCCAGGTCAAGCAGCCGAATGCAGCCTCGCGCTGGATCTGGGGTGCTTTCAAGATGTCGGCACACGGCTTCCGCCAGCTGCAGTCGCTGTGGCACGCACGCGAACGCGGCGACGAATATTTCGGGACGCTGGTCAACGCCTATCTTGCGGCCGGCGGCAACGGCATCGGCGTCAAGGCCGGCGAATCCTACGTCGATGTCGGCACCATCGACGGCTATCGCACGGCGATGGCCCTGCTTGCCGAGAGCGCCGAGGGCCGCTCCAAGTCGCGGGCCCACGCCTCATCGGACGGGGCCCGACCTGTCATAGTCAACAACGGAGCGATTGCATGACCATAGGCGCCCTCTCCCGTGAGGAAATCCGCCAGCGTGTCGATGCGCTGGGGCCATGGTTTCACAATCTCGACCTCAAGGGCGTGCCGACCGCGCCGTCGCACTTTCTCGGCGACTATCCGAACGTGAAGTGGCAGCGCTTCTCCGGCATCATCCCGGACCGGCTCGAAGGCAAGACCGTGCTCGATATCGGCTGCAATGCCGGCTTCTACGCCATGGAGATGAAACGGCGCGGCGCCGAGCGCGTGCTCGGCCTCGACACCGACGAGGAATATCTGGCCCAGGCCCGCTTCGCGGCCGAGGTCAACGGGCTCAGGATCGAATTTCGCAAGATGTCGGCCTATGATGTCGGGCAGCTCCGTGAACAATTCGACCTCGTGATCTTCATGGGCGTGCTCTATCATCTGCGACACCCGCTGCTGGCGCTGGACCTGATCCATGAGCACGTCGCCGGCGATCTCCTGCTGTTCCAGTCGATGCAGCGCGGCGACAGCCACGTCGATGCGATCGAGAAGAACTACGACTTCTGGACCACCGACCAGTTCGGTTCCTCCGGCTACCCGAAGCTGCACTTCATCGAGCACAGCTATGCCGACGACCCCACCAATTGGTGGGTGCCCAATCGCGCCTGCGTCGAGGCCATGCTGCGCAGCGCCGGCTTTGCCATCGCGGCCCATCCCGAGGAGGAAGTCTATCTGTGCAAGCGCACGGCGCGGCCGCAGGCTGACGGGCCGGTCTATCCGTCACGGGAGGCGGGCCGATGATCGAGGCGGCCAAGATCTGGAACGAGCCCAACAACAAGTCGCATTGGGACATCCTGATCGACCGGACTGGGCGATGTTCGCCAACCTGGCGCTCGCGGCCGGAAAGGCCATCCGCAGTGCACATCCGACCTTGCCGCGCGTGCTCGGTGGCATCTCGCCGATCGACCCGTCCTTCATGCGCAACATGCAGGCGCGCGGCGTGCTCGATCACGTCGACGCCGTCGCCGTGCACGGCTTTCCGCTCGACTGGAATTTATGGCAGATCGGAGAATGGCCGGCCAAGATCGAGGAGATCAGGGCCGTCACCTCGCTCCCGGTCTGGGTGACCGAGGTCGGCGTCTCCTCGTTCGGCGCCGAGGAGGTGCAGGCGTGGGGCCTGTCGCGCACCGCCGAGCTTCTGATCGGCCGCGCGCCGCGCATCCATTGGTACAGCCTCTATGACCTGCCTTCGGCCTGGGAGGCGACCACCCGGCACAAGGAGGCGGAGGGGTCCTCCTACTACCGGCATTTCCACATGGGCCTGCTGCGCGAGGATGGAACGCCGAAAGCCGCAGCGGAGCTGTTCGGGCAATATGCCGCCGACATGGGCCTGTGCCAGTGGTTTCATTTCGAGGACCATCGCCTCGATGACGCCGTGCGCTGGATGCGCCGCTTCGGCGTGAGGCACTTGCGGACCGGGCTGTCATGGGCCGACAGCTTCCGTCCCAACGCGCTGGACTGGTTCGACCGCCAGATGGATGCGCTGGCCGAGTTCGAGGTCACCGTGACGTTCTGCTTCACGCCGGAACACCGCGGTCTCGAACCGCATCACACCAGCCCGCCGCTCGACGTCAACGAGTTCGCCGACTTCTGCGCGCAGATGATCGAGCGCTATTGCACCAAGACCGGTCTCGCCGCCTCCATTGGCGCCTCTCCACCGATGAGGGAGCCGACATGCGTGCCCTGATCCTGGTGATGGATTCCGTCGGAATCGGCGCGGCCCCCGACGCTGTCAATTACGGCGACGAGGGTGCCGACACCGTCGGCCACATCGCGGATGCGTGCATGGCCGGCCGTGCCAATGGTCCGCAACGGGAGGGCCCGCTGCGCCTGCCCAATCTCGTGGCGCTGGGCCTCGGCGAGGCCTGCCGCCTCTCCACGGGCCGGATCCCGCCCGGGCTCGACGGCCGGACACAACATGCGCGCTATGGCTGCGCCAGCGAGATCTCGAGGGGCAAGGACACGCCATCAGGCCATTGGGAGATCGCCGGCGTGCCTGTCGCGTTCGATTGGGGCTATTTTCCTAAGATCCAACCCTGCTTTCCGCGCGATCTCGTATCGAAGCTTTGCGAACAAGGCGGACTGCCCGGCATCCTCGGCAACTGCCATGCTTCCGGCACCGACATCATCGCCGAATTCGGCGAACGCCACATGCGCAGTGGCGAGCCGATCTGCTACACCTCGGCCGACAGCGTGTTCCAGATCGCGGCGCACGAGGAGACGTTCGGGCTCGAGCGGCTCTACGACGTCTGCGCGGTCGCGAGGCGGCTGGTCGATCCCCTCAACATCGGCCGCGTCATCGCGCGTCCGTTCGTCGGAACGAGCGCTGACAACTTCAAGCGCAGCTCGCACCGGCGCGATTTCTCGGTCCCGCCGCCCGAGCGGACCATCCTCGACCTTGCAGAAACTGCCGGCCGCGATATCGTGACGATCGGCAAGATCGACGACATCTTCGCTCATCGCGGCACCGGGCGAAACCTGCGCGGCGACGGCAATGCGGCGCTTTTCGATGCCACGCTCGATGGGCTGGCAGGCCTTGCAGAAGGCGGGCTGTTGTTCGCGAACTTCATCGATTTCGACACGCTCTACGGCCACCGTCGCGACGTCGCGGGCTACGCCGCGGCGCTTGAAGCCTTCGACGCCCGCCTACCCGAGCTGCTGAGCCGGCTGCGAAGCGACGATCTCCTGATCATCACCGCCGATCATGGCTGCGATCCGACCTGGAACGGCACCGATCACACGCGTGAGCAGGTCCCGATCCTGACGTGGGCCGCACAATCGACGTCTCCGATCGGTCGGCGCGCCGGCTTTGCCGACATCGGCGCGACCGTTGCAAGACATCTCGACCTGCCGGCGCCGCTTCATGGCGCGCATTTCTAGCCGGGATTCACCTGGGTTATTGATCCAGGTTAGAGAACTTTTCGTTTGTAGGTTTCGCAGGAACGAACATTCCTAGCACCGCTTCTAATTCCCAGACGTGACTGGCGCGCAGGTCGCCCGACCGAGCAAAGCGCGCTTCAACTCTCATCATCGGCCGGTCCGAACGGATCGGTCCCATGCGGCACGGAGCGGTGAATGACGCGAGTATTGATCACTGGGGGCGCGGGATTCATCGGTTCGCATACGGCGGACGTGCTGCTTGCGGCCGGCTACGAGGTCCGCCTTCTCGACAATCTCTCTCCACAGGTGCATGGCGGCAACCGTCAGCGTCCCGCCTATCTCGCCGACGACGCCGAGCTCGTGGTCGGCGACGTCACCGATGCCGCCACGGTCGAACAGGCCTTGCGCGGCGCCGACATGGTCCTGCATCTCGCCTCCGCCGTCGGCGTCGGCCAGAGCATGTACGACATCGAGCCCTATGTCAGGACGAACGAGCTTGGCACCGCCGTGCTGCTGCAGGCGCTCGCCAGGCGACCGGTCGCACGGCTGGTGGTGGCATCCTCGATGAGCATCTACGGCGAAGGCCTGTATCGTGATGCCGTTGGAAGCGTCGTCGCCGGCGACGAACGACCGATCGAGCAGCTTCGCAAGGGCGAGTGGGAATTGCGGGATCATGCAGGCCATGCGCTCGATCCCGTGCCCACCCCTGAGACCAAGCAGCCGTCGCTGAGCTCGATCTACGCCCTGAACAAATATGCGCAGGAGCGCATGTGCCTGATCACAGGCAAGGCCTACGGCATTCCGACCGTCGGCATGCGCTTCTTCAACGTGTTCGGTCCGCGGCAAGCGCTGTCGAATCCGTATACCGGCGTGCTGGCCATCTTCGCCGCGCGGCTGCTCAACGGCCGGCCGCCGCTCGTCTTCGAAGACGGCCTGCAGCGGCGCGATTTCGTCCACGTGCATGACGTCGCGCGCGCCTGCCGCATGGCGCTCGAATCCGACCATGCCCAGGACGTCTTCAACGTCGGCTCGGGTCAGAGCCGCACCATTCTGTCGGTGGCCGAGGATCTGGCGCAGGTGATGGGACGGCGCGAGATCGATCCCGAGATCACGCGAAAATACCGTGCCGGCGACATCCGACACTGCTTCGCCGATATCGGCAAATCACGCGACCTGCTCGGCTTCGAGCCGCATGTCGCGTTCAAGGACGGCCTTGAAGAGCTCGCCGGGTACCTCGCCGACCAGATCGCCGACGATCAGGCAGAACGGGCGACCCGTGAGCTGCTGCAACGAGGGTTGGTCGCGTGATGAGTGAGCAAGACAACAGGCCCGTCCTGGTCACCGGCGGCTGCGGCTTCATCGGCTGCAATCTCGCCGACCGTCTCGCCGAGCGGGGCGATCGCGTGCTGGTGCTGGACAATCTCGCCCGCGCCGGCGTGCGCGAGAACGCGCAATGGCTGAAATCCCGGCATGGCGACCGCGTCACGATCACTTTGGCCGATATCCGCGACCCCATTCCGGTGATCGACGCCGTGCGCGAAGCGCGGGCCGTGCTGCACCTCGCAGCCCAGGTCGCGGTGACCGACAGCGTCAGCGATCCCTCGGCCGACTTCGAGGTCAATGCGCGCGGCACGCTGAACGTGCTGGAAGCCGTTCGCCTGCACAACGCTTCGGCCCCGGTGATCTTTGCCTCGACCAACAAGGTCTATGGGCGCCTGATCGAGGACAGCGAGATCGCACTCACCGACCGACGCTACACGCCGGTCAATGATCTGCTCGCGGGGGGCATTTCGGAGAACGCGCCGCTGGATTTCTACAGCCCCTATGGCTGCTCCAAGGGGACCGCCGATCAATACGTGCACGACTATGCCCGGGTGTTCGGGCTGCAGACCGTGGTGATGCGCATGAGCTGCATCTACGGGCCGCGGCAATTCGGCACCGAGGATCAGGGCTGGATCGCGCACTTCCTGCTCAGCGCCATCAGCGGCAATCCGCTGACGATCTACGGCGACGGCAAGCAGGTCCGCGACGCGCTGCACGTGTCGGACGCGGTGAGCGCCTGGCTTAAGGCGCTCGACCACATCGCGCTGGCCCGCGGGCGCGTCTTCAATCTCGGCGGCGGTCCGGCGAATGCGGTCAGCCTGCTGGAGTTGATCGACCACATCACCGAGCTGACGGGCCGCAAGATCAGCTATCGCTTTGCGGACTGGCGACCGGGCGATCAGCCCTGGTACGTGACCGACACGCGCGCGCTCGCCGCCGCGCTCGGCTGGGCGCCGCAAATGCCCCTCGCCGACGGCCTGCGCTCACTCCACACCTGGCTCGACAGCCGCTTCGGATCACAGGACAGAAGCGAGGCCCTGGCATGACGCGGGTCGCCCTCATCAATCCCAACTGGGATTTTTCGGGCAGCATCTATTTTGGCTGCCGCTCGCCTCACCTGCCACTCGAGCTCGGCATCTCCGAGCATTATCTGAAGGTGGCGGGCCACAACACGCTGCTGCTCGATGCGCATATGTTCGATCTCTCCCTCCCTGAGATCGAGGCCGAGCTGCGCGCCTTTGGTCCCGACCAGATCGTCTTCACCACCGCACCGACCTATCTGTTCTGGCGCTGCGCGCCACCCGAGCTGCGCGTGCCCCAGCAGCTCGCAATCGCGGTGCGGGACCTCGCGCCGACCCTGATCGCGGTCGGCCCGCATGGCTCGACCACGCCGAAGACCGCCCTGAAGAAGCTCGGCGTCGACATCGTGGTGATGGGCGAGTGCGAGTCGTCGCTGCTGCGGCTCGCCAATGGCGAACGGGACTTTCCCGGCCTGTGCTTCGCCGACGGTGCTTCGCTCCGGGTCAATGACGGCCCACAGGTGGTCGCGTTCAACGATCAGCCCGTGCTCGAATGGCCGGGCGAGATGATCCGGCGTCACCATCACCATCATCACCGCTTCGAGGCCGAGCCGATGGCGCCGGGCGCCGAGGTGGAGGCCTCGCGCGGCTGCCCCTACAATTGCACATTCTGCGCCAAGGAGAATTTCCGCAACGCCTATCGGAAGCGGCCGCCCGCGATCATTCTCGACGAGATCGATCGTCTGCGCCGTCACGGCATCGAGTACGTCTACTTCATCGACGAGATCTTTCTTCCCAATCGCGAGCTCCTGGAGGGCCTGACGACGCGCGGGCTGAAGTTCGGCGTGCAGACGCGGATCGATTTGTGGAAGCCCGACATGCTCGCCCTACTCGGGCGCGCCGGCTGCGTCTCGATCGAAGCCGGCATCGAGAGCCTCACCGTGGAAGGGCGCGCGGCCCTGGCCAAGAACTGCAAGATGACGACGGATCAGCTCGCGGGCCGGCTGGTCGAAGCCCGCCGCCACGTCCCCTTCGTGCAGGCCAATCTGATCGAGGTGCCCGAGGACGACGATCCCGTCGTGCAGCGCTGGCGCCGCACCATGCAGGATGCCGGCGTCTGGGCCAACGATCCGGTGCCGCTCTATCCCTATCCCGGCTCGCCCGACTACCGGAAGCTCTGGGGCGAGCCCGACGATGTCGCCTGGGAGCGCGCGCACCGGCACTATCTCGCGATGTTCGACCAGTTCAGCGACGTGCAGAACGATCGCCCGGTCCCGCTCGACACCCTCGAACTCCAGGTGGCCTCATGAGCCGTGGCGCCGACATCAGGGTCATGATCACGACCGACACGGTCGGCGGCGTCTGGACCTATTCCTGCGCCCTCGCCGCCAGTCTCGCTGCGTCCGGGGCCGACGTCACGCTCGTGACGCTGGGCCCGCGGGCGCGTGTCGATCAGCGTCAGATGCTGCGTGAGACCAGTGTGCACCTGATCGAGACGGACCTCGCACTCGAATGGCAGGACCCGGAGGGGCGGAACGTCTCCGACGCAAGGCGCGTGCTTGCGAACCTCGAAGCCAGATTGGTGCCTGATGTCGTGCATCTGAACAGCTTTCGCGAGGCGACCTTTGCCTGGCACGCCCCGACCGTACTGGTGGCGCATTCCTGCGTGAACTCCTGGGCGCTCGCCTGCCACGATACGGCCTGGCTCGGCGAACCCAGATGGCGCCGCTACAGCGAGCGGGTCGCCGCGGCGCTCGACATCACGCAGGCCTGGGTCTGTCCGAGCCGGGCCTTCCACGACGACATCACCGCGATCTACCAGCCGCGATCGCGCGGCGCGGTGATCTGGAACGGAATTGCGCCACGCGCCCCTTCTGGACGAAAGCAGGGCGTGATTTTCGCGGCGGGACGGCTGTGGGATCGTGCCAAGAACATCGAAGCGCTCGCCACCGCCGCGCCCGGGCTGGATTGGCCGGTCGAGGTGGCCGGTCCTATCGACGCACGTCTGCCAGCTGACGTCACCTGGCTCGGAGAGCTGCCGCACGGTGCGCTGGAGGCGCGCTTGCAGCATGCAGCGATCTTCGTCAGCCCCGCACTCTATGAACCGTTCGGCCTTTCGGTGCTGGAAGCCGCTGCCGCGGGCTGCGCGCTGGTCCTCTCCGACATCCCGACGTTCCGGGAATTGTGGCGCGGCGCCGCCTTGTTCGTCGATCCCGCCGACAGCGTCGCGCTGCATCGGACACTGGCAGAGCTTTGCGCTGACGATAGGGGTCGAGCAAAGCTGCAGCGCGCTGCCTACGAGCAATCCCTGACCTATTCCTTGACGCGCATGACGAGCGCTTATCTCGGGCTCTACCAGGACCTGATCGCATCCAGCCGGACGAGCGCGGCGGCTAGCCAGATCGAGGTGCGCGCATGAAATGCGTCCTGTTCTACCATGCCTTCACCTCCTGCTGGAACAACGGCAACGCGCATTTCCTCCGTGGCTATGCGCGCGAGCTCCATGCGCTCGGACACGAGGTCGTCGTGTTCGAACCCATCGACGGCTGGAGCCGGCTGAACGCGATCCGCGAAGGCGGCAGTCATGCCATGGACGACATTCCCGTGCTCTTTTCCGGCATCGACATCCGCCGCTACGATACCGGCCTCGATCTCGCGCGGGCGCTTGACGGCGCCGATCTCGTCATCGTGCACGAATGGAATTCGCCCGACCTCATCGCGCAGATCGGGCGCAGGCGGGCGCAAGGCGCGTCCTTCACCCTGCTGTTTCACGACACCCATCACCGCGCGGTCAGCGCACCCGAGGAGCTTGCGCAATTCGATCTCGACGGATTCGATGGCGTGCTCGCTTTCGGCGAGGTGCTTCGGCAGATCTATCTGAAGCTCGGCTGGGCCGACCGGGTCTTCACCTGGCACGAGGCCGCCGATGTCGCGTTGTATCATCCGCTGCCGCAGGTCGAACGGACCGACGATCTGGTCTGGATCGGCAATTGGGGCGACGGCGAGCGCAGCGCCGAGCTGAATGAGTTCCTGGTCACGCCCGTGGCGGAGCTGAAGCTCCGCGCGAGCGTCCATGGCGTCCGTTACTCAGATGGCGCACTTCACACCATCAGGAGCGCAGGCATCCGCTATGGCGGCTGGCTGCCGGCGCATTGGGCTCCCGTCGCCTTCGCCGGTGCGCGCGCGACCATCCATGTGCCGCGCGGGCCTTACGTCGCCCTGCTTCCGGGCATCCCGACCATCCGCGTGTTCGAGGCGCTGGCCTGCGGCATTCCCCTGGTTTCAGCACCCTGGTCGGATGCGGAAGGCCTGTTCCCCGAGGGCGCTTATCTCAGCGTTGCCGATGGCGCGCAGATGAAGCAGGCGCTTCGTACTGTCATCGACGATCCGGAATTCTCTGCCGCGATGGTGGCGACCGGGCTGAAGGTCATCAGGGATCGTCATACCTGCCGCCACCGCGCCGAGCAGCTCATCGACATCGTCACCGACATCAGGGATTCGGGTCGTTCGGCACGGCCTCAGCACGACATCGGAGCCGTTGCATGAAGATCTGCTTCTTCGGATCCAGCCTCGTCTCGTCCTACTGGAATGGCGCCGCCACGTACTACCGCGGCATGCTGAAGGAGATCGCGGCGCTCGGCCACGAGGTCACCTTCTACGAACCCGACGCCTTCGAACGCCAGTCGCATCGCGACATCGAGGACCCGGATTGGGCCAGGGTGATCGTCTATCCCGCGACCGCGGACGGCTGGCGCCGCTCGCTCGACGACGCCGCACAATCGGCCGACATGCTGGTCAAGGCCAGCGGCGTCGGCGTCTTTGATCTCGAGCTGGAGAACGCCGTCGCCGAGCTGCCCTCGCGGCTGACGCGGATCTATTGGGACGTCGATGCTCCCGCCACGCTCGAGGCGATGGAAAGCGATCCGCAGCATCATCTGCGCCGCGCGATCCCGTGCTACGACATGGTCCTGACCTATGGCGGCGGCGAGCCCGTCGTATCCGCGTATCGATCTGTGGGCGCGCGGGACTGCGTGCCGATCTACAACGCGCTCGATCCGGCCACGCATTTTCCCTCGCCGTCCAATCCACGCTTCGCCTGCGATCTCAGCCTGCTGGCGAACCGCCTGCCCGACCGCGAGACGCGCGTCGAGCATTTCTTCCTCGACGTCGCGCGCCGCCTGCCTGAAAAGTCCTACGTGCTCGGCGGCTCCGGCTGGGACGACAAGGACGCCTCCGCCAATCTGCGCAAGGTCGGCCATGTCGGCACCGCCGACCACAACGCGTTTTTCGGCTCCGGGCTCGCCACGCTCAACGTCAATCGCGACAGCATGGCGCGCTACGGTTTCTCCCCGCCAACGCGTGTGTTCGAAGCGATCGGCGCCGGCGCCTGCCTGATCACCGACCAATGGGCCGGCATCGATCATTTCCTCGATCCCGGCCGCGAGGTGCTGGTCGCCGCTGACGGGGCCGAGGTGGCAGAGCACCTCGCCACGCTCAATCCGGAGCGAGCCCGGTCGATCGCCCGCCGTGCCCGCGCACGCATCCTCAGCCAGCACACCTATCGGCAGCGCGCCCGTCAGTTCAACGATCTCTTCGTCGCCAACAGCTCCCGAATCGAGGCAGCAGAATGAATCTCTCCATCGTCGTCATCGGTCTTTCGGTCACTTCGTCCTGGGGCAACGGTCATGCGACGACCTACCGCGCCCTGATCGAAGCGCTGGCGCGACGAGGTCACCGAGTCACGTTCCTGGAGCGGGACGTGCCCTGGTATCGGGATCACCGCGACCTGACCAAGCCCTCTGCCTGGACGGTCGAGTTGTACCAATCCTTAAAGGATGTTCCGCGCCAGTTCGGCAAGCTGATCCGCGACGCCGATCTGGTGATCATCGGCTCATACGTTCCTGACGGCATCGCGATCGCCGAATGGACCACGACCCACGCGAGGGGCGTCACGGCGTTCTACGACATCGACACGCCTGTCACACTGGCGCGGCTGGAGCAGGGACTCGACTATCTCTCGGCGGCAATGATCCCACGCTTCGATCTCTATCTCTCCTTCACCGGCGGACCGGTGCCCGGCATGATCGAGCAGAGCTACGGCAGTCCGCTCGCGCGCGTGCTTTATTGCAGCGCGGATGCGGAGATTTGCGGTCCGGACCAGGAGCAGCCGAAATGGGCGCTCGGCTATCTCGGGACCTACAGCGAGGACCGGCAGTCCGTTCTCGGCGAGCTGCTGCTTGCACCGGCGCACACGCTGCCGTCGGATCAATTCGTCGTCGCCGGCGCACAATATCCGGACGATATCGCCTGGCCCGCCAATGTCGCCCGGATCGAGCACCTCTCGCCCAAGCAACACCCGGAGTTCTACGCGGCGCAGCGTTTCACGCTGAACGCCACCCGCGCCGACATGAAGTCGCTGGGCTTCTCCCCGAGCGTCCGGCTGTTCGAAGCCGCCGCCTGCGGCACGCCCGTGATCTCGGACCGCTGGCCCGGGATCGAGACGATCTTCGCGCCGTCGAAGGAAATTTTGCTGGCAACCAGCCCGCGCGAGGTCGTCGAGATCCTGCGCGACATGCCGGAAGAGCAACGACGCACGATCGCCCATAACGCGCGGCAGCGGGTCCTCGCCGATCACACCCCCGACCATCGCGCGCGGCAGCTGGAGACCTATTACGCCGAGGCAGCCGCGCGGCGCCGCCGCAAGGCGGCGCCACTCCCCGTCGTTCGCCCCATGCAGGTCGCCCAACTCTGAAAGGCCACATCATGACGCTCCAGACCCGCATCCACGCGTCCCCCCGCTCGCCGACGGTTCTGGTCGCCGGCGGCGCCGGCTTCATCGGATCGCATCTCTGCGACGCGCTCCTGCAACGCGGCAGCATGGTGATCTGCCTGGACAATCTGTTCACGGGAACCACCGACAACATCCGGCCCCTGCTCAACCACCCGAATTTCCGCTTCATCGAGCATGACGTGCGCGATCGCATCGAGATCGAGGGCGAGATCGACCGGATCTACAGCCTCGCCTGTCCGGCCTCGCCCCGCCACTATCAAGTCGATCCGGTCGCGACGATGAAGACCTGTGTGCTCGGCTCGATCAACCTGCTCGAACTGGCGCGGCAGAAGGGCTCCCGGATCCTTCAGGCCTCAACCAGCGAGGTCTACGGCGACCCGGAGGTGCATCCGCAGCCGGAATCCTATCTCGGCAACGTCAATCCGATCGGGCCGCGGGCCTGCTACGACGAGGGCAAGCGCGCCGCGGAGACGCTGATGTTCGACTACCGGCGCATGCACGGGACGGAGATCAAGGTCGCGCGCATCTTCAACACCTACGGGCCGCGCATGCTCGAGAATGACGGCCGCGTCGTCTCCAACTTCATCGTGCAGGCGCTGCGCGGAGAGCCGATCACGATCTACGGCCAGGGCACGCAAACCCGCAGCTTCTGCTTCGTCGACGATCTGGTGCGGGGGCTACAGCTCCTGATGGAGAGCCACGCCTCGGTCAGCGGTCCGTGCAATCTCGGCAATCCGCACGAGGTCACGATCGAGGCGATCGCCCGTGAAGTGCTGGCGTTCACCGAATCGGCTTCCCCGCTGCGCTTCGAGCCCCTGCCGAAGGACGATCCCAGGCGACGCAAGCCCGTGATCGATGCCGCCGAGAAGATCCTGGGATGGCGTCCGAAGGTGGCACTGAAGGACGGGCTTCAAGCGACCATTGCCTATTTTGCGCTCCGCCTCGCCGGGGAACCGCCCACGCTCGTGCCGGCCATTGCCGCGCGCAGGACGCGCCAACTCGCACGCGGCCGGCTGACGATGTCCGAGCAGTCGTAAGACGTCGCTCGAACGGTCGCGTAGGTCGGGCAGCCTAGGCCGCCTCGGTCGCATCAGTGCATTCCAGGACTTTCGTGCCGGCGCGGCGCCGGCCGTTCGCAAACATGCGGCGATAGAGCACGACCGAGACGAGCCATGCGGCCGCGAACAGCGCGATCACGACAAAGCCGACATTGGCAAGCGACTCGTTGAGGTCCTCGACCAGCGCCCATGCGCCGCCGGAGAGGCCGAGCCGATCGCTGATCAGGCCGAGCGCCTCGATCCCACCGATGAACAGCGCGACCGCGACGGAGGCGCCGGTGATCGTGAGATTGTACCAGAGCTTGCGCAGGGGATCGACGAAGGCCCAGCGATAGGCGCTCACCATCAGTGCCGAATCGGCCGTGTCGACCAGCGCCATGCCTGCAGCGAACAGCGCGGGGAAAACCAGCACGTCGGCGAGCGAGGCACCGCGCGCGGCTTCGCTGGCGGAAATGCTGAGCAGGCTGATCTCGGTCGCGGTGTCGAAGCCGAGGCCGAACAGGAAGCCGAGCGGGTACATGTGCCACGGCTTCGTCACCAGGCGGAACATCGGGCCGAGCAGCCGCGCCAGGATGCCGCGACCGGCAAGCAGCGCATCGAGCTGCGCAGCGTCGTGAACGCCCTGCTCCCGCGCCGCGCGAAACGTCCGCCACAGGCCGGCGAAAATGACGAGATTGATCGCGGCAACCGCGAGCAGGAACAGCGCCGAGACCGAGGTGCCGATGAGACCGCCGACCTCCTTGAGCAGGCTGTCGCCGCCAAGGCTCACGACGCCCAGTGCCAGCAGCATGGTCGCCACCACGACCACGGTGGAATGGCCGAGCGCGAAATAGAGGCCGACGCTGCGCGGCGTCTCACCGGCATGCATCAGCTTGCGCACGACGTTGTCGATCGCGGCAATGTGGTCGGCATCGACGGCGTGGCGCAGGCCGAACACCCAGGCCAGCAACGCGGTCGCCATCACCGTCGGCCGCTCGCCGAACAGCGTGAAGGCCCAGGCCCACGCGGCGAGATTGGCGGTGACGAGCCCGCCGAGCAGCGCCACCGTTCCGGGCTCGACCGCCCGCAAAGTCCGCATCGCTGCTCGTTCCATTCGCCCGCCTTTACGGTATGAGGTTTATCAAAATCTCTCATACTGGCAAGAGCAAGAGCCGGACCAGTTGCGCGCTGACGACCTGACGAACCGACGGAATGGGAGCCAAATGGCTGGCCTGATGGAAGAATTCGGCTTCCAGAACAGGCTCTGTCTCCACACAAGTGGAACCGATCGTTGTGAAGCGGCTCACATCGGGTTTGACGATCCGGATGTATTCATCGTGCCGGGTGGAGATGGCAGACGGAGACGCGCATGAAACTCCTCATGCTCTCGCTTATTGCAGCCATGCTTCTCGCCGGTGCGGCCAACAGCGTGTTCAGGCCCCATGCCGTGCCTCATTTCGGTCAGCACGGCATGGCGTCCATTCAAGACATGCAGACAGGAAAGGCCGACCAGCTTCCCGAGCAGGAGCTGCAGGATCGCTCCGTCTTGTTTGCGAAAGAGCCGGCGCGGTAGGCCGGCGCGTCTGCGTCGAGGATCGCCCTATTCGGCCGCTGCGGTCGCGGGTTGCGGCTGCCCGTCGTTCGGTCCCGTTCGCGCCTTCTGCTCGTCGAGCCAGAGGCTATGGTGCTCGCGCGCCCAGTTGACGTCGACTTCGCCCGAGCCCATGGCCTCGAACGCGCCTTCCATGCCGATCGTGCCGATATAGATGTGCCCGATCATCGCCGCGACGAACAGGACCGCCACGATGGAGTGAACGATCTGGGCCATTTGCATGCCCTCGATCCCCGTGCCGTAGAACGGGAACATCAGGGCGTAGCCCGACGCTGCGACCAGTGCGCCGCCGATCACGACGATCCAGTAGATCATCTTCTGGCCGCCGTTGAAGCGGTAAGCCGGCGGATGGTCATGTCCGATCAGCCCGCCGCCGCGCTTGGCCCATTCGATATCCACCTTGTTCGGGATATTGCCGCCGATCCACATCAGGAAGATCAGGACGACGCCGAGAGTGAACGGGAAGCTCAGATAATTGTGCGCGTACTTGGCCCATTGCGACCATTCCGAGAACGCTTCGAAACCGATCAGCGGCAGCAAGAGCGGCCGGCCGAACGTGATGTTCAGCCCGGAAATGGCCAGCACGATGAAGCAGGTCGCCGTCAGCCAGTGCACGAACCGCTCGAAGGCGTTGAAGCGCACGATGGTGCGGCCCGACCGTCCGGCTTCGAGACGCACCATCCCGACGGTGAGATAGAAGATCACGACGGCCGCGATCGCGCCGAGGATCGCGATGCCGCCGATCCAGCGCAGCGTCACATTGCGGAATTCCCGCCATTCCCGTCCCTGCGGCTGCTCGAGCACGCCGGAGCGCTGATCGGGAATGCTGACGCGGCCCTGGATCCGGTTGAGCTCCTGCAGGAGCTGCTGCTCCTTGACCGAGCTCGCGGTCGGGTTGACCTGCTGAGCGCTCGCGGGCGCCATGTTCACCAGCAAAAGCAGCGCCCAGGCGCCGAGCGCCAGACGAACGAACCTTCCAAACGACGCCATCACGTCCTCCCCGGTCTTGCGCGCCCGTCAGCTGCCCACGTCAGGACTCGATTGTCTCGCGATATGCGGTCTTCCAGCCCCACGCACCCGAGCCGTAGCCGCGCTTCATGACGCGCTCCTTGTAAATCTGCGCGATGATCTCGCCGTCGCCGGCAAGCAAGGACTTGGTCGAGCACATCTCGGCACACAGCGGCAGCTTGCCTTCGGCCAGCCGGTTCGCACCGTATTTCTCGTATTCCTCCTTGCTGCCGTCGGCCTCCGGGCCGCCGGCGCAATAGGTGCATTTGTCCATCTTGCCGCGCGAGCCGAAGTTTCCGACCTTCGGATATTGCGGCGCGCCGAACGGACAGGCGTAGAAGCAATAGCCGCAACCGATGCAGAGGTCCTTGGAGTGCAGCACCACCGCATCGGCCGTGGTGTAGAAGCAGTTCACCGGACACACCGCCGCGCAGGGCGCGTCCGTGCAGTGCATGCAGGCCATCGAGATCGAGCGCTCGCCCGGCTTGCCGTCGTTGATGGTGACGACGCGCCGCCGGTTGATGCCCCAGGGCACCTCGTGCTCGTTCTTGCAGGCGGTGACGCAGGCGTTGCACTCGATGCAGCGATCAGCGTCGCAGAGAAATTTCATCCGAGCCATGTGCGTGCTCCTCTCAGGCTGCGACGATCTGACAAAGCGTGACCTTCGGCTCCTGCATGCCCGTTGCAGGATCGTAGCCGTAGCTCGTGATCGTGTTGGCGCTCTCGCCCAGCACGATCGGATCGGTGCCGGCGGGATAGTTCTTGCGCAGGTCGTTGCCGCCGAGCCAGCCGCCGAAATGGAACGGCATCCAGGCGACGCCCTTGCCGACGCGTTCGGTCACCAGCGCCTTCATCCGGGCACGGGAATTGTTCTCGGCGCCGCTCACCCAGACCCAGCCGCCGTCCTTGATGCCGCGATCGGCGGCATCGGCCGGGCTGATCTCGATGAACATGTCCTGCTGCAATTCGGCGAGCCACGGATTGGTGCGGGTTTCCTCGCCGCCGCCTTCGTATTCGACGAGACGCCCGGAGGACAGGATCAGCGGGAACTGCTTGGCGATCCCCTTCTCCACCGCCGCCTTCTGCACCGAGAAGCCGATGTTGGGCAGGCGGAACTGCTTGGCGTCGGGCAAGGTCGGATATTTCTCGACGAGGTCGACGCGCGGCGTGTAGATCGGCTCGCGATGCACCGGGATCGGGTCCGGCAGACCGAACGCATTCATACGCGCCTTGCCGTTACCGAACGGCACGCAGCCATGCTTCAGCGCGACGCGCTGGATGCCGCCGGAGAGGTCGAGCGCCCAGGACACCGCATCCGGATTGGCCGAGTTGACCCGCTGGATCGTCGCCATTTCAGCCTCGGTGAGATCCTTGTCCCAACCGAGCTTCTTCAGGCTTGCCAGCGTGAACTCGGGATAGCCGTCCTCGATCTCCGAGCCCTTGGAGAAGGACTTGTCGGCGAGCAGGCTCACCTTGCGCGTCGTGCCGTCCGGCAACTTCTCCTCGCGTTCGATGCCGAAGCGCGGGCGGAATGCGCCGCCGCCGTCCATGACGTGCAGATCGTTGTTGTAGAGCAGCGGCGAGCCGGGATGCTTCACCTCGGGCGCGCCCCAACACGGCCAAGGCAGGCCGTAATAATCGCCGCCGACTTCCGGATCGTCCTTGGGTGCGCGCATCGTCACCAGGTCGAACTTGTGCTGGTTCTTCATGTGCGCCTTGATGCGCTCCGGCGACTGGCCGCAATAACCGGTCGACCAGCTTCCACGGTTGATCTCGCGCAGCACGTCCTCGGCGACCGGGAGATTGTTCTCGACCTTGATGTTCTTGAACATCTTGTCGGCGAAGCCGAACTTCTTCGCCATCAAATAGATGATCTCGAGGTCGTCCTTGGATTCGAAGATCGGCTTGACGATCTGCTCGCCCCACTGCATCGAGCGGTTGGAGGCGACGCGCGATCCAGTGCACTCGAACTGCGTGGCCACGGGCAGGATATAGACGCCGTCCTTGCGCCCGGCCTCGACCGCCAGGGCCGCCCAGGTGGTCGGGTGCGGATCCGCGATCACCAGCAGTTCCAGCGCCTTCAGGCCCTTCAGCGATTCGGGAATGCGCGTGATGCTGTTGCTGGCGTGGCCTTGCACGAACACGGCCTTGACGTTGTCCTTCTGCGCGACGTCGGCCTTGGGCAACAGCGCGGCATCGAACCACCGCGTGAGCGGGATGCCTGGCGTCTCCATCTGCTTCTTCTCGTCGAAGCGGGAGACGAGATAGTCGTAATCGACCTCCCAGACCCGGGACCAGTGCTTCCAGGCGCCCTCCGCGAGGCCGTAGTAGAACGGCAACGTCACGATATCGAGGCCGACGTCGGTCGCGCCCTGCACGTTGTCATGGCCGCGCAGAATGTTGGCGCCGGCCCCGGACTTGCCGACGTTGCCCGTCATCAGCAGCGCGATGCAGCTCGCCCGCACGTTGGCGGTGCCGACCGTGTGCTGGGTCTGGCCCATGCACCAGATGATGGTCGCGGGCTTGACCGTGGCGAACGTCTTGGCGACGCGCTCGAGCTGCGCGGCGGGCACGCCGGTGACGCGCTCGACCTCCTGCGGATTCCATTTCTCGACCTCCTTGCGCAGGTCGTCGAAACCGTAGACGCGCTGGGCAATGAATTCCTTGTCCTCCCAGCCGTTCTTCAGGATGTGCCACATCATGCCGTAGAGCACGGGAATGTCGGTGCCGGGACGGATGCGGACATATTCGGTGGCATGTGCCGCGGTGCGCGTCAGACGCGGATCGAAGACGATGAAATTCGCCTTGTTGATCTCCTTGGATTCGAGCAGGTGCTGCATGCTGACGGGATGCGCTTCCGCCGCGTTGCTGCCGATGAACAGCATCGTCTTGGAGTTGCGCATGTCGTTGATGCTGTTCGTCATCGCGCCATAGCCCCAGGTATTGGCGACGCCGGTGACGGTGGTGGAGTGGCAAATCCGCGCCTGGTGATCGGTGTTGTTGGTGCCCCAGAACGCGCCGAACTTGCGGAACAGGTAGGCCCCTTCGTTGGTCATCTTGGCCGAGCCCAGCCAATAGACGGAATCGCTGCCCGACTTCTCGCGAACCTGCAGCAGCTTGTCGCCGATCTCGTTCACCGCCGTGTCCCACGACACGCGCGTCCACTGCCCGTTCACCAGCTTCATCGGATAGCGCAGGCGGCGATCGCTGTGCACGAGCTCGCGCACTGACGCGCCCTTGGCGCAATGCGAGCCGCGGTTGATCGGCGAATCCCAGCTCGGCTCCTGCCCAATCCAGACGCCGTTGAGCACTTCCGCCGTCACCGTGCAGCCCACGGCGCAATGGGTACAGATGCTCTTCTTGACGGTGGCGCCGGCCGCGAGCGGGCCGGCTGCGGCCGCCTCCGCCTTGCGCACGTTGCCGACCGGCATGGCCCCGAGCGCGGCGAGCGCGCCGCCGGCCAGGCCCGACTTGCGCAGGAATGTGCGGCGATCAAGTCCCCCGCCTTGGCCCGCAAGGGATTCGGCCACGGAACCTCGGCGATCGGAACGCTGGTGTGTTCGCTTGATAAGCACGGGCAGCCTCCCCTCTCAAGCCGGATAACGGTTGACGCGGTAGAACGTCTTGACGTGATCGGATTCCTTGTAGCGCGCCTTGCGCTTGTCATCGTTGGTTTCGCTGTCGGCCTGGGCAGGCCCGACCAAGGGCGTCGCAAGCGTCGCGCTGACACCGGCCGTGCCCAAGCCGACCTTGCGAAGGAAATCGCGGCGTCCGACCTTTGCTTTCGTCTCGTCACTCATCGCATCTCTCCCGGACCGAAGCGCCTCGGTCAGCTGGCGAATGTGAATGCTTCCGTCTCGATCTCGATGAAGGTGCGGCCGAGCGCACCGACTGCGCGATAGAAACGGGCATCTCCCGCGTTCTCCATGTCGGCGAACAGCCGCCCCATCCAGGGCGAAACATGCTTTTCGAAGAAGGCACGCTGCGCCCCGGGCGCGGCATCGAAGCGGCCATCGGCAAGACCCGACATGATCTCGCACAGGATGGCGGCGTGATCTTCGGGTTCGGAATTGTTGGCGATACGCTCGATGCCGAGCGTCATCAGGTCGCCGCGCAAGCGCGACAAGGGCCGTTCGTTGAGAAAGCCCGTGAGATAATAGGAGGCATAGGGCAGCAATTCGCCACGGCCGAGCCCGACGAACAGGTCGAAATATTCCCGCTCGACTTTGGCCGGGACGGCGCTCGAGGCGACGTCGGCGAGCGCCGCATGCGCGCGCCCGAGCGGCGTCGCGTCACCGCTCAACGCGGCGAGTTGGTCGAGCAGACGCTTCGACGGAGGCGCAGACAGCAGTACCGCCAGCAGCGCGTATTCGCGCGCGCGCGCCGCGTCGATGGGATCGACGAACTCGGCGGAGCCGGCTTGCTCGCCGTAAAGATCGGGCCGCAGATCGTTTCGGGAAACGCCGGTCGCCATCTCGACCGCAACCACCCGTTGTGCGGGCACACGGGTCCAGTTCGACACGGACGGCTGACTGATGCCTATTTTGCGTGCAAGCTGAGCGATGCCGCCCGCAGCATCGATCGCGCGATCAAGTCCGTCATCACGCACGTGGACCTCCCATCCAAGTCCCGTCTGCTTGATTATCGCTTTTGTTACAAAGCAGTAGGCAGCGTAATCTCGGTTCCAGCAACGGTCAATCGCCTGCCATAGCCTGTACCTATAGCCTTTGGTCGTGGTTCAGCGCGGCAGTGCACCGCCATGCGTGCGGGACCTGACGGGTTCCGCAGAAATCGCAGATGTTTCACCCACTGGCGGTTGCACTGCAGCAGCGATTGCCTGCTGCTCCGTCTCATCCGGCGGCTCAACGACATTGGCAGGAAGTCCCGCATCGGCCTGATGCGATTCCGCCGGAGAATTTCCCGTTTCGATCGATCCCTCGGCGAGAGACTGGGCCGCCTCCCGGACGCCGCCGACAATGCGATCGACCAGTGCTGCCAGCTCCTCCGAGGAGCAATCCAGCGGGCCAAAGCCCGGCATCGCCGTTGGGTCGTTGAAGTCCCATGCATTCTCCGCAAGCCCGACGAAGTCGCGAATCGCGGGATCGGTCGCCCAAGCGCGGCGAAGAGCCGCACGGCTCAAGTCGCGAGGAATCCCCTTGGCGAGGAAGGCCGTGATGTCGGTGGCGGCATTGATTTCGTCGATCGACGGCAGACTCGACAGATCGAGTTCCGTCTCGTCCTCTTTGGTTTCCGATGGCGACGCGGGCTGCGCCGCGGCAGGCTTCGCCGGCTCCGCTCGCGATTGCTGTTTGCGGCGGGACCAACGCGCAAGGAAGTCCTCCTCACTCATTCCTGTCCGCCTTCATGTTCGCGCCGCGCCAGCGCCTCCGGGTCGGCGCGGCGCCGCTTGCGCTTGACGAATTCCCGCTCGACATGGTGCTCGGCCACGAAGCTTTCAATCGCTTCGCGCAGCACCTCCGGCATCGGCGCGGCCTCGACGAGATTGTCGGCGGCTTCGGTATAGCCTTCGCCCTCGGCGGGATCGGCGGTCACTGCGGTGACGGCATAGGGCCAGGCGCCCTCCGAGGGTGACAGCACGATCCAAATGCTCGGACGGCCGGAGGCGAGATTGTCGCGATAGCGCGCCGTTTCCGACGGATAGAGATCGATCGTCGCGCTTCCGGCATAGAACAGGGTCGTGCCGTCCTGCTCGCGAAGCACGGTCCAGGGTTGCGTCGACGGCTCGTCCGGCAGGACGGCAATTCCGCGCCAGATGAAATCGACCCAAGGCGAGTCGGCCTTGCGCCGCTCGACCACGACGCCGACGGCAATCGAGAGGGACGGCAATGCCGCAGGGCTCATGTCGCCATCTCCCGGCGCTTCACCGGCAGCCCGGTCAGCAGATTCTGTGGCTTCATCCGGAGCTTCTGATCCGCCGTCATCGACAGGATCAGGTAGACCGGTTCATCCCCGACCTCGTCGAGGGCACGGCCGGAATCCGCAAACGTCAGCCGGAACAGCGCGAGCACACGATCGGCCTCGCGCTCGCCGAGCTCTTCGCCGTGCCACAGACGGTCGCCGAGCCTCGTGGCATCGGCATCGAGCCCGACATACCACGCCAGCTTTGCCTCGTGCAGCGCCCGTAGCGGCTCGATCACGACATCGATGCCGAGCAGATGGGCGACCCAGCGCGTCATCGCCTGCGCCAGCGCTACAGGTCCGCGGCCGTCCGCGGTCAGGTCGAGAGCCATGTCGAACTGATCGCTACGGTGCCAGTATTCCTCCGAATTCTCCTCGCCCAGCACCTCCACCACCGCATCGGTGGTGGCGCCCAGCATCGACATCAGCGAGAGCACCGGGGTCGGGCTCCGGCCGCCGACGACCTCCTCGTCGCCCAGCAACAAAGCGTGCTCATGCGGCAGGACGCGCTGGGTCCGGAAGAACAATTCGGCCGCGCGCAGCACGAACGGGTCGTCGCAGCCATCGAGCGCGTTGCGCAGGATGACGTGGACGAGCTGGTTGACGAACAGCGGCGGCAGATCGTTCGCCCCTGAGCGCACCCAGGCAAGATAGGCGGCTTCGAGCGTCGGATGCCGCAGCAGAAGATCGCGGAACGCCAGCACGAACTGCCAATTCTCCCGGGCATCCGCATCGAGGATCGCGGCGATCTCGGCGGCGCTGACCGCCTGGCGCGGGTCGGCGAGCAATTCGCGATGCAGCCGGCGTTCGACCGGGCACGCCTCGTCCGGCGGCATCAGCTCGGGACGGGCAAAATAGGCTTTGAGAAATTCGTCCGTGACACGCAGCCCGCCGCCCTCGTCTCGATCGAGCAGGTGATGACCACAGGCGATCCAGAAATCATTCATCTGTCGGTCGGCTCCCGGCCCAGATCCGCAAGCTTGAGATCGCCGTCCGGCTGGACGTCGTCCTCCATCTCCATGAACGAGAACGCCTTGCTATGCCCCTGCCCCTCCCGGAGCTGCAGCCGGCGGAACGACTCGCGGACCTCACCGTCGCTTGACGTGCGGTGCACTGCAATAAGCGAGCTGATGGGATGGCTGCAGAGCGACTGCGCGAAAGCGACCTCCTCTTCCGCGGCCGTTTTCGCCGCCGCCATGTCCGGCGCGCCGAAACGATCGACGAGTTGCCTCGCCAGGAGATCGACGAGGCCGTGGTAATCGTCTGCCGTCGCCGGGACGATCTGCGCCAGCGTCGACCAGCCCCAGGATTGTACCCCGAGGAAACCGCCGCGAAACGCCGCGCGTGCCTTGCCCTCGAGCTTCGCGCCATCGCAATCCCAGAAGCGGAAAGCGCCGGAGACGGCCCATTCGCCCGGCTCTGCCGCCACGTCGAACACGAAAGTGTCGGAGGGATCGAGCGCGATGGTACGCAGGAGCTTCACAGGCGCGGTCCTCCGAGGGCCGGATCGAGCCAGGACGGGGCCGCGAGCGCCCGGACGAGGTCGCTCCGTTCGATCCTCTCCGTCCCGATGCGGCGCGTCAGGAGGTCGCCGCGATCATCGATGCGCTGCATAGTCTGCCTTTCACGCGGCATCCGCGTGAGATAGTCGCGCGCGACACTGTCAAAGCCGTCGACCCGCCAGCCGTCCAGCGCCAGCATCAGGTGCCGGGCGAAGCTCTCCGTGATCTGCGCTGCGCCCGCCTCGCCAAAGCCTTCCTGGTCGAGCGCCGAGGCCAGCGGGTGGACGCCTGGATCATCATCGTTCATGGCAACCGTTCGTATCATGGCGCCGAACACCAGCCAGGGCGGCGGCGCGTCCTCGTCAGCTCCGGAAAGCCAGCCCAACCGTCCGCCGCCGACCAGCCCCCCGTCGATCCTGACCGCATCCGGCCAGCCGATCGTGATCGGCTTGCTCGGCGGCGCGTAGGCGCGAAGCGCATCCGTGAGCGCGACCATGCCGGCGTAGAACGCGCGCCGCGCGCTGCGCAACGGCTCGGCCGGCTCGAGCACCACGGCGAACTCGGCGAGGTCAAAGCGGCCGACATAGACGAGCGTTCCGGCGCCCCTCTCCGGTGCGATGCGGCATGCATGGGCAAAAGCGTCGCCGCTCTCGCGCAACCGCACCAATGTGAAAGGCGGCGGCAGGTGGATCGGTTCCGCCGCGGAAACATGGCTCACTGGGATCGACGGCAGGCCGTCCTCCGCTTTCCTTTTCTTCCCGATGGATAATGTCTATACGAGGCGAAGGGCCGGCGCGAGTCCGTCGTCGGCGTCCGAATGGGCGGAGGGTTTAACCTGGAGCAGCCGTCGAAGACCGTCCTGATCTGTTCGTGCGAAGACACGATGCCCCTCGACGTGGCTGCGATCCGGCGCGGATGCCCGAATTGTGAGGTCAAGAGCTTTCGCCACCTCTGCGGAGCGGAGCTCGAATCATTCCGCAAGATGGCCGCGACAGAAGGCGTGTTGACGGTCGCCTGCACGCAGCAGGCAGCGCAGTTTTCGGAGGAGGCCGGCGAGCGGCCTGACGCGATCAGCTTCGTCAATATCCGCGAAACCGCCGGCTGGTCGCGCGGCGGCGCGCGCGCCGGGCCAAAAATGGCTGCCCTGCTCGCATCCGCCGCCATCCCCGCCCCGGACTATCCGCTTGTCACCTTGTCGAGCGAGGGCGTCATCCTGATCTACGGGCGCGATGAGGCCGCGATCGAGGCCGGCCGCCTGCTTGCCGATCACCTCGACGTCACGGTGATGCTGAAGCAGCTCGATGACACAGTTCCGCCGGCGGCAACGGTGTTCCCGATCGTGAAGGGCACGATCCGCTCCGCGAAGGGACATTTCGGCGCGTTCGAGCTTGCAATCGACGACTATGCGCGTCCCCGCCCCTCCTCGCGCGATCGCTTCGTATTCGAACCGCCGCGAAGCGGCGTCACCTCGCGCTGCGATATCGTGCTCGATCTTTCCGGCGGTCCGCCACTGTTTCCCGCCCACGACCTGCGTGACGGCTATCTCCGCGCCGACGCGAAAGATCCCGCCGCGGTGCTGCGCGCCGTGCTGACCGCGCGCGATCTCGTCGGCAGCTTCGACAAGCCCAGATATGTCGAGGTTGCGCCTGCGCTTTGCGCCCATTCGCGCTCGAAGCGCACGGGCTGCCATCGCTGTCTCGATCTTTGCCCGACCGGGGCGATCACGCCGGTCGGCGATCATGTCGCCATCGATCCGAACATCTGCGCGGGCTGCGGCCAATGCGCGGCGGCCTGCCCCACCAGCGCGGTCTCCTACGCGCTGCCGCCCGCCGATACGCAGCTCCAGAGACTTCGCGCGATGCTGCTCGCCTATCGCGAGGCCGGTGGCGCGGATGCGGTGCTGCTCTTTCATGACAGCCCGCACGGCACGCCGCTGATCGACGCACTCGCGCGGCATGGCGACGGCCTGCCGGCAAACGTGCTTCCCTTTGCCGTCAACGAGCTCACGCAGGTGGGGCTGGAGGCGATCGTCGGCGCCTTCGCCTATGGCGTCTGCGCCGTGCGCTTCCTGCTCCGTGGCAAGCCGCGCCACGACGTGACCGGATTAACGCAGACGATCGCGATGGCGGATGCGATCCTCGGCGGCCTTGGATTTGCGGGCGTTCGCATCGCGACCGTCGAAACCGATGATCCCGACGCGCTCGGCCAGCATTTGACCGATATCGGCGCGCTCACTGCGGTCGCGACGCCGGCAACCTTCAAGACCGTCGGCAAGCGGCGCGATCTCTTGCGGTTCGCCCTGAGCGAGCTGCATCGGCTGGCGCCGCAGCCGGTCGACGTCATCGCGCTGCCGCAAGGTGCGCCGGTTGGCGCAATTGCCGTCGACACCGATGGCTGCACGCTGTGCCTCTCCTGCGTCTCGGCCTGCCCGACCGGCGCACTGCGCGACGATCCCGAGCGGCCGGTGCTGAAATTCGTCGAGGACGCCTGCGTGCAGTGCGGCCTGTGCCAGAGCACCTGTCCGGAAAAGGTCATCAGCCTCAAGCCGCAGATCGATTTCCGCGCGGCGCGCGCGGCCGCCGCTGTCATCAAGGAAGAGGAGCCCGCGCTCTGTGTCCGCTGCGGCACGCCCTTCGGCGTCAAGAGCACGATCGACCGCATCGCGGCCAAGCTCGAAGGCCGGCACTGGATGTACCCGGCCGGCGACAAGCGGATCGAGGCGCTCAGGATGTGCGCAGATTGCCGCGTCGTGGTCATGAGCGAACAGCAATTCGATCCGTTCAAGGGCGTTCCGGAACGAACGCCGCCGCGAACGACGGATGATTATCTCCGCGAACGCAACGGCAAGGACTAAACAAGACGAACAGACATCTTCGCAAGGTCGGAAACCAGGAAGCATCACCATGTCTCGTTTGATCACAGCTCTGTCGACGTCCATGATCTTCATCGCCATCGCCGGCGGAGCGGCCGAAGCTGCCGCGCCTCCGCTGACCAAGGCGCAGAAAGTGGCCGTGAAGCAGGCAATCGTCGCATGCAAGGCCGAAGCCAAGGGCAAGAAGATCGCGTGGCTGTCGCGCCGCAAATACGTCAACCATTGCGTGGCGGAAGCGCTCAGGGAACACCCCACGATCGACGTCATTCAGATCCTCAAGGCGCATCCGGAAATGAGGGATTTCCCGATGGACAATTGGGACTCGATCTGAGCGGATGTTAGCGCGAGGTCGCGCGGCCCAGAAACTCGGTCAGCGCGCGTCGGTCCTCGGCCGAGCCGATGCGCTGCTCCGGCATCTTCGTGCCGGGGGTGTAGGCATTCGGCCCGATTTCGAACAATTTCGCCACGGTTTCCGGCGTCCAGACGATGTCCATCGTCTTCAGCGCATCGGAGAAGCGATATCCCGGCAGCGAAGCAATCTTGCGGCCGTAGAGTCCCGCAAGCGTGGGACCCGCACGCTGGACCTCCTTGTCCGAGAGCGTGTGGCAGGCAACACACGCCCGAAACACATCGGCGCCATGATCGCCGGCGTAGGCTGCGAGCGGGTCGGCCGGTGTGCCGATCAGACTTGAACCGATGGGATCGCCGGTGCGCGCATTCCAGCGCCTGATCCTGCCGTCCGCACCACCCGTCATCAGTGTCTCGCGATCGGGAAGGAAGGCGACCGCCCACACCGGCAGCCCGGGCCCAACCAGCGTGCGCAGCAGCTTGCGCGACTTGCGATCGATGATCGCCACTGTGCCGCCGATGCCGGCCGCAGCGATCAGCGCGCCGTCCGTCGACATGGCCAAGGCCACCACCGGTGTCGGACCGGCCACGACCTCGCCGCTGACCTTGCCGTCCGCAGTCAGCATGCGCAGCTTGCCATCGACGGCGCCTGTGACGATTTCACCATCCGGCGCGACAGCCACCGCGTTCAGTGGCGCCGGCAACGTCACGATGTCAGGCTGGCCATCCGGCAAACGCCAGATGCGCAGCGCAAGATCGTAGCCGACGCTGACGGGCCTGCCGTCGGGCAGGAAAGCGACGCCGTTGACGTTCTGCGTATGCCCTTCGAGCACGCGGGATGTGCCGTCCGACAGCGACCAGAGCCGCACTGTCCGGTCCCATGACGCCGATGCGAGAAGCGTCCCATCGGGCGATACCGCGAGCGCCGCGAGGGGTGCGACATGTCCCTCCAGCACCCGGTCCGGCTCCGGCCGCCCCGCCGTCCATACCGCAATGCGCGCATCGGCACCGGCCGTGATCATGCGGCTGTCTTTGAGAAACGCGACGGCATTGACGCCGTCGGCATGATACCGCAGCACTTGCTCGGCAGTATCCGTCTTGAGCGACCAGCGGATCACGGCCGTGTCGAAGCTGCCGGACAGAAGGCTGTCGCCATCGGGTGAAATGGCGAGAGACCGTATCGGGCCGCCGTGCCCGACCATGTCGGCCTGCACCGACGATGCGGCAAAGAGGGCCCACAGCACTGCGGCCACCTTCGTGCACAGAGCTGATCTGTTCATTCCTGGCCGCCTGCTGACATTCACCCTTTCGAGATTGCCAGAAGAGGCACCGGAAATGAATATCCTGAAACGGGCTACTTGGCCGGTGCCGTCGTGGTCTTGGACGAGCCCTCCGGCGCGGCCTGCATTCCAGGGGGACTCTGGCCCTGGGGACTTTCGGGCGGCGCACCACCCGAGCCGGTATTGATCGGGCCTGTCCAACCTTGCGGCTGGAGCTGGCCCTTGTCTTCGGGAGGCGTTTGCGGCGCCGACGAGTTGGGTTGGGCGGGCTGGGCCAGCGCACCCTCGACAAAGCAAAGTGCTGCGAAGCACAGGATCGTTCTCGGTAACTTCACGCAAGGCCTCCGATGCGCTCACCAGGCTTGCAGAGAACTTGCAAGACCTGCATCCGTTCCGAATCGTGCAGCGCAACAGCGAGCTCGCGGAATCCTCCGCTCGAACGGCGATCGCCGCGACCGGCTTGCTCGCCGCAAGCCCTGTCGTATAGATGGCCTGGTCCAACCGAGGGAGGCTGAGGATGAAGGCTTTTTTGCTTGGCTGCGTCGCGGCCGTCGTGATCGCGCTTGCCGGGATGATGATCCTCGATCGCATGCAGGAGCCCGCCGCGCAGGCGTTTGCGACCACCGGGGTGCGCCTCTGATAGGTCCTCACTCGCGCTTGAACCCGATCTAGTTGAGGATGGGAGCGAAGGGCACGAGTTCGACCTAGCGAAGCATAGCCTGCAGCTGAGGATCAGAGATCCCTACGCTATGCGGACGATAGCGTCGTGCGAGGCGGCCTCCACGCGCCTTAAGCATTTGTTAACCATACCAGCATGGTTGAACGCATTGGCGCAAATCGCACGATACCGGTGTCTGACCTGTAACGCCCTTGCTATAAGCGCAGCTACGGTTCGAGCAACGCTCGCGAACGACCCGGTTTTCTTGATTGCTCATGAACAAGCTCAGCAACACCTTCGACATCGCCATCGAGCCGTCGTTCGACTTTCTGTCTCCGGACTACGCCGAGCTATTCGATCGCTCGGCTGCCACAGCGTTCCAGCATCCGGTCTGGTTGCATAGCCTCTACGCCAGGCTCGCGCCGGAAGCGGGCGCAACAGCTCTGGTCGTCGTGGTGCGCCACCGCGACACCGGCGCCCTTGCCATGGTGCTGCCCCTGCTTCGGATCCGACGCGGTCCGATACGAACCGTCGAGTTCGCCGACCTCCGCGTTTCCGACTATCTGGCACCGGTTTGCAGCCCGGACGTGTTCTCACGATTGCTCCAGGATGCGGCTGCATGCGCGCAGATTCGCCGCCTTGTCCGCCCCTTCGATCTGCTCCGAATGGCCAAGCTGCCCGACGGACGGCTTCCGATCGAAGACCTCCTTGCCACGTCCCGCCGCGTCTCGATGAACACCAATGCCTACGCCACGGTTCTGGTCGCGCCGTACGAGCAATGGCGGGCCAGCGCGATGGATCGCTCCTACCAGAAGGAGCTCGCAAAGAAGTCTCGTCAGCTGCAGAAGAAGGGGGCGCTGAGCTTCGCATGCTGCGGCGACAGCGCCGCCGTGCTCGAGGCGATGGACGTGATGAGGAAGTTTCGCGGCCCGCGCTTTCACGCACAAGGCGACGGAGACCTGCTGCAGCGTCCCGAATATTACGGCTTCTATTCCGACGTCGCCCTTCGCGGCCTCGGCTCCTTCGTCCGCCTCTATGCCATGAAGATGGACGGCGAAGTGATCGCCGCCGTGCTCGGATTGTGCCACCGCGGCAGCTTCCTCGTCATCATGAGCGCCTTCGACATTGCCGGTTACAAGAGCCAGTCCATCGGCGCGCTGATGTTCGAACAGGTGGCGCGGGATTGTATCGAGCGCGGAGATCAGATGCTCGACTTCACCATCGGCGACGAGCCATACAAGAAATCGTTCGGCGCACAGCCTTCGCCGGTGTGGGAGGTCACGCAGGCTGGCAGCGCCGTAGGCGCCATCGCGCTCTTCGGGCTGAAGCAGGCGCCCTGGCTCAAGCTGGCGGCCAAGCGGCTCTCGGATCTGAAGGTTCAGCCTGCCCACACTCCGAGGCCGACGCGCTGACGGACGGGGGCCCTAGAGCTCAGGCGCGCAACGCGCCGCGGACACGCCCAAGCCAGCCCGGGTGCATCTGATCGACGCGGTGTGCAAGACTGCGCCGGAGGAAGTGCAACCGTCGCCGCACGTCCCAGCCGATATCGTTGCGCGAGGTCAGCGCCTGGCGGAAGCGTGCCATCTTCAGCGACTGCTGATCCGCCGCGATCTTGTCGCGATCGGCATAGAATTGCGAGATCTTGTCCAGGCCCATGCCTGCGGTCATGAGCCATTGCGGCACATATTCGGTGCAAAGACGATCGACGTCCACCAGCAGGCGGGCGACACCCGTTCCGGCCGCGGGACAATTGGTCTGGAACGCATCGCCGATGAGCACGATTCCGGGCTGGAGATGCCCCTCGACGACGGTCAGGTCCATCACCCAGTTCTGGACCCGATCGGTCACACGGAAATCGCCGAGGTAGCTCCGCAACCCCGGCAGCAGACGCAAGACTGTCGCTTCCGGCTCGCGGCGCAACTCGCGCATGATCGGATCGGTCGGATCGCGGAACATGAAGAGATTGGCTCGCATTCCGGCGCGGACGGGAAATAGGCTGAGATAGTCGATGCCATCCGCCGTGCGTTCGCCGTAACAGGTCAGCGCCTCGAAATCGAACGGGGTGCCATCCTTGCGAGCGATCGTGAAGCCGAACGACACCGAATGGCGCTCGGCCAGCACGCGCCGCCTGATGCCGAGCTTGTAGCCCAGGACTCCCGCCATGCCCGTGGCCAGAACGACGAGGCGCGCCCTCATGCGCCGTCCGGAGGCCAGCTCGACATGCTGGACGTCGTCGCTAGGACCGATCGCCGTGACCTCGTCGACGATCAGACTGGCGGGATCGGGAATCTGGCGACGCGCCATGGCGACGAGATCGGCATAGGGAAATCCGTAGGCCTGGCCGACGCTGACATCGACCACCTTGCCCTCGCGGATGTTGAGCACTTGATCATATCGGCACGCGACATCTCCGAGTGCGTCGAGGAAGCCGAGCTTGCGGAGCAATTCCAGCTGATGGCCGCCGATCTTCTCGACCCGGAACTCGTCCGGATAGACCGCCCGCTTGTCGACGAGCGCGACGCGATGCCCTGCCCGCGCCAGCACGGCCGCCGCAAGCGATCCCGCAAGGCCGCCACCGACGATGGCGACGTCCGAATCGATGGTTGCGCTCTCGCCTCCATCGACTGGCTCGGTCACGGGTCTCGTCATGGCTCCGGCTCCCACGATTAACGACGTCTGCAGTGCAATTCTCTCGCCTGATGTCGCATCGCAGGGCCGAGTGCGAACATTTCCTGAGATTGAGGTTAACGACCGGACGCGCCGAGTTCGCTGCCTCGCCGCGGCACGCGTCTTGCTGCGTCGAATCCATTCCGCGCGCGAGCGCCAGATCTCGTCTTCTCGGTCGTCGATGCGCTACAAATGCCGGCAGTCGCGCGGGCCTGAACTTGCAGAACCAGGACAATGGAGACGGCGATGTTCCAGAACGAAGCAATGGCATCACCGCGATATCGCCGCGACCGCCGAAATCCCGCAGCTCGTCCATTAACACTCGCGATTTCTCGACATGCTAGGTTGCCGCCGGTATCGGAACATGTCCCGTCAGGGGAGCGCAGCCCCTTAACCCTTCCATGATCGCATCCATCCTCCAGTTCATGCGGCGCGACGTCACGCGCGGTGTCGTCGGGACCATCCTGCTCAAGGTCGGCAGCGGCGTGCTCGCGTTCGCATTGTTCTCGCTGGCGGCGCGGACGATGTCGCCTGACGGCTTCGGCATCTTTGCGACCTGGCTTTCGGTGGCGCAGATCGCGGCCGTCGTGGGACTGGTCGGCCAGGAATCCTTGCTGGTGCGATTCCTGAACGAATATCAGGTCGGCGAACGGCCGGACCTTACCAAAGGCGTCCTCCAATCGAGCTTGAAGATCACCTCACTCGCAATGCTGATCGTGATCGGCGGCATCGCGATCGCCGCGAGCGTGAGAGGCGACTGGTGGGTGCTGATCCTCGCGGTGTCGGCCTACACGGCCGTCAATGCCGGATTGATGCTCGGCAGCCAGATCGCCCGCTCGCTGGTCAGCATTCTCATGGGTGAAGGAAACCGCGAGTTCCTTTGGCGGGCCATCGTCGTCCTGTTCCTGCTCGTCATGCTGCTCGCCCATCGCCAACTCGATCCGGCCGAGATGTTCGCGGCGATGACGGTCGCCATGTCGGCCGGCCTTGTTGCGCAGATCGTATCCGTCGCCCGCGTGCTGCCGGATCTGCGCAGTACGCCGGCGCGCTCCGAGACGTCACGCTGGCGATCGAGTGCCCTGCACTTCTGGATCGCATCGATCCTCGAAGTCGCCAACCAATATCTCGACGTCATTCTGGTCTACTGGATGCTGGATCCGACGACCGCAGGAATCTACTTTGCCGCCTCGCGCCTCGCCAACATTTTCGCCATGGTTTCCGCGGCACTTTACACGTTCGGTGCGCGCCGGCTCCCGTCGCTGTATTTCAGCAAGAACCACAGGGAGTTCGAGCGGACCTCGCGCTTGATGGCGGAAGTGACTGCGCTCTGCGTCGTCGCCGGTCTCGCCACGATCTGGATCGGCGGCCCCTATCTCCTCAACCTGTTCGGACCTCATTTCGCCGAGCAGCATTCGGTCCTGATCGTGCTCGCAATCGGAACCGCCATCCAGGCAGCGGGCGGCCCGTCGGCTGCGATCCTGCAGCTGACCGGCCATGAACGAATCTATGTGCCGGTTGTCGCCGCCAGCGTCGCGCTGCGGCTCGTCGGATTTCTCGTTCTCATTCCCTTCCTCGGCGTGCTTGGCGCGGCGATTTCGACGACCGTGTCGCTCGCGCTCGCGACCATTGCGCTGAACGTCCTCTGTCGCCGGCGAAGCGGGGTCGATCCTTCCGTTCTCGTGCTGTTGTGCTTCCCTGCATCGAGGCGCGGCAACTACGCAGTTCGCAGCGCGGAATCACGTGATTAGGTGTCACGTGCCGCTCGGATCATCCGCGCAGGACCGATTGGTTAACGCGCCCGCTGTGCGCCAGCCGGGAACCAGCTGAAATGCTGCGCGAACGACGTCGTCGCCATAGCCTCGCATTAACTCCGTTTGTTGCAAGTCGGTGTCCGCGAGACGCCCGCATGATAGGTACGGAGTTAAGAAGGTGAAGATTTCCTTTCTTTAGCGGGTCGGGATCCGTGCTCCACTATCAGCCGAACAAGGACTTGGGCGAGACGAGCGCGACGGCACCTGCGCGGCCGGACGGCGATGGGCGAAAACTTCACGTGCTTCTCGCACAAACCCAGGCCGAGAACGCCGGTGCACAGGAGATCTCCCGGCTGCTCGGCGCCGGCCTGACCGCGCGCGGTTACCGGGTCACCAACCTGTTCTTCTTCCGCAAATCGGACTCCTTCGACGAGCCGCCCGATACGCTCTACTGCGCGCCAAGCCGGCCGGGCAATCCGCTGGCGCTGCTGCGGATGCTGTGGACGCTCGGCCGCCACATCAGATCCACCAGGCCCGACGCCGTCCTGACGTTCCAGCATTTCGGCAACGTCATCGGCGCCGGCGTCACGCGCCTCGTCAGCCGTGCACCGGTCGTCGCCAATCAGGTTTCATCCGCGCTGGCGATGAGCCGGCCGGTCCGCACCGCCGACATCGCCATGGGCAGCCTCGGCTTCTTCGATTGCATCACGCTCAATTCGCGGGACATGGAGCGCGAATATTCGCGCTACCCCGCGGCCTACCGGTCGCGCATGGTGCATGTGCCGCACGGCTTCGACGACAAGGCCCTCACCCTGTCGAAGGAGGCGGCGCGGCAGCGATTCAATCTGCCGCCGGATCGCGTCCTGCTTGGCTGCGCCGCACGGCTGCATCCGCACAAGCGGCTCGATCTGGCGATACGTCTGCTGCCGGATCAACGGTCCTGGCATCTTGCGCTCGCCGGCCAGGGAGCCGACGAGGCCCGGCTGAGGCAACTGGCGAACGACTTGAACGTCTCGGACCGCCTGCATTTGCTTGGGGAGATTCCTCCCGGCCGGATGGCGGATTTCCTCGCTTGTCTCGACGTGTTCGTCTTTCCGACCCAGGCCGAGACCTTCGGTCTGGCTGCCGTCGAGGCCGCCAACGCCGGTGTTCCCTCGGTCGTGACTGATCTTCCCGTCCTGCGCGAAGTGTTGTCCTACGAAGGCAGACCGACTGCACTCTTCGTCGATGCCTCCGATCATGCGCAGCTCTCCGCGTCCGTCTCGAGGCTGCTGACCGACAAGCAATTGCGCGACGACCTGCGACAAAACGCCAAAGGCCTGCGGCTGCGCTATTCGGTAGATGCCATGGTCGAGGAATACGTCCGAATTCTCGACCAGGTCGTTTGACCTGATGCGCTGGAACAGATTGGCTCGACATGATCATCGAGTTTCGCTGTGAACGTGAGTACGCGCGACGCTGGATGGACCGCAGGACACTGTCGGTCGACGGCCGGGACGTGCCGGTGCAAGTTGCATGGACGGCAACGGCGGAGCCGCGGCCGGCAGGTCTCGATGCCCTGTTCGAGCTCGAGCGCCTGGTGTTGCACAAGGGCAAGCACAGCGGCGCCGACGGGCTGACGATCGGCTCCGAACCAGCACGCGCCAGCGTCGGCACGGCCGACGTGATCGTCGATTTCACGAGTGCCCCACGCGATCCGGCCAGCCCTGCCCGGCTGTATCTCCGGCCGCTGTTCAACGGCGTCGCCGGTGAAAATGCCGCGCTCGCCGCCATCCTCGCCGGCGACCTGCCGGTGATCGAGATCGTCAACGAGATCGACGGCTCAGTCCTCGATCGCGGCCATCCGTCCGGAGAGATTGCCGCGGGCCTCAGCGGCGCGCTCGAAACGATCATGGCGCGGACTCTGACCATGCTGGCGGCGATCCTGTCGGGAAGGCCGCGCATCGTGCCGCAGCTGCCGCACCCCGCTGGAATTGGCTCGCGACGCGGCGCGGTTGGCTACGTCGCGCGCGGCCTTGCCGTATCGATCGCCAAGGAGATCTATCGGCTCTGCTGCTATGCCCCGCATTGGCATATCGGATGGCGCTTCAACGACGGCGCGGGCGTCTGGCAGACCGGAGACCTGTCGGGTCCAGGCTGGAACGTTCTGAGAGATCCTGGAAACCACTTCTATGCCGATCCCTTTCCCGTCACCTGGCAGGGCCGGACCTTCGTCTTCTTCGAGGATCTCGATCACCGCGTCGGAAAAGGCATCATCTCGGCGATCGAGTTCGCCGACGCGGGGCCAGTCGGCGAGGTGATGCCGGTGCTCGAGGAGCCCTGTCACCTCTCCTATCCGTTCGTGATCGAGGACGATGGCGAGCTCTGGATGATCCCGGAGAGCTCGATCCGCGGGGACGTCGCCCTCTACAAATGTGTTCGGTTTCCGGACAAATGGGAGCGATACGCAACGCTCCTTTCCGGCCTCGAGCTGGCCGACGTCACGATCACGCGCCACAACGGCCTGTATTATCTGTTTGGCGCCTGGCGCGACGGAACGGCTGGCTATTCGGATTCGCTGGCGATCTACCACGCCGATCGACTCTTGGGGCCCTGGTTGCCCCACGCCAGCAATCCCGTCCTGATCGACCGTGCAAGCACGCGGCCGGCAGGAAACTTCGTCACACTCGATAACAAGCTGTGGCGACCGGTCCAGGACTGTACCGACGGATACGGCGCAGCGCTTGCCCTGGCGGAAGTGGTCGAACTGTCGCCGACGGCATTCAAGCAGATCGTCCGCCATGCTCTGAAGCCCGGACCGGCATGGCCCGGCAGGAAGCTGCATACCCTGAACCGCTGCGGTCGCCTCGAGCTGATCGACGGATCGCGCGTCCAACCCAAGACCAGTCTCTTCGCGAGCGCAATTCCGTCGGCCGCCTCGCCTGCGCGAACCAATCCCTCCACCGCGCGCTAGCTGCCGCTTGCTAGCCCGGCGTCTTCGCGTGCACCGCGCGCGAGTGCGCGGCCGAGCACGCGTGCGATCGTCCCGGCCTGCGATGCGTTGCCGCGCCAAGCCACGATCTGGTCGGGACGTATCAGGGCGAGATCCGCCTCGTAGAGATCGCGCAACGATCTGGGCAGCGTGACGAGCTTTACATCGGCCCCGATCGCGCGGATCGTCTCAGCGAATGACCCATGGGCCGACATCACGTCCCCAAACTGAAGCAGCGTCCATTCGAATCCGAACAGGTCATACAGCGACATGCCGTCGTCCAGCCACGCATGCGGTGCGCGGCCGCCGGGACAGGCGGTGGGAATGTAGACGTTGGCGGCATCCGGCGGCGGCTCGCTGCCGTCGGGGACGATGATCGGCGAGCCGTCGTAGCGCCCGCCAAAGGTGACGCCGGGGATGTTGAACTCGGCGCGGGCGTGCTGATCGAGATAGGCGCCCGCGATCCGCCGCGCTTCGTGGCCGGCGTCCGTCGCATCCTCGATCTCCGGCGCCGGCGCGAAGAAGCCGAGCGAATCGGCGAAGCGCCGCGCATAATCGGTGTTGCGGAGCGCTACCGGACGCCGCTCGACCTCGTAGCTGCCGAGCAGTGCCGCCGGGCTCACGCCCTGGACGACGCTTGCGAGCTTCCAGCCGAGATTGACCGCATCCTCGATCGCGGTGTTGTAGCCGAGCCCGCCGGTCGGCGTGAACAGATGCGCCGCGTCGCCGCCGAGGAAGACCCTGCCCCGCTGCATCCCGTTCGCGACCAGTGCGTGACCGGCGGTCCAGGTCAGGAAGGACAGAACTTCGCAATCGATCGGCGCACCGCAGGCGCGCTGGAACGCGGCTTGGGCCTCGTTGATCGTGATCGCACTTTCGTCCTCGCCCGGCCGCAACTGGGTGTGGAACGCAAACTCGTCGCGGCCGTTCACCGAGGCCATGAAGGCGCGGCGGTCGCCGTTGAAGCAATTGTACATCCACGCTTTCGCGTGGGGGACGCGTGCGTAGAAGTCGGGCGAGCGGAGATAGACCGCCAGCATGCGGCCGCCCATGAAATCGCGCTGCGTCCCGGTCTCGCCGCCATAGACGATCCCGAGCGATTGGCGAACCATGGAGCGCGGCCCGTCCGCCCCGACCAGGAAGTCGGCGCCGATCCGGAAGCGGCTGCCATCGTCGAGACATTCGACCTCGCCGACGATACCGTTCGCGCTTTCGGTGTAGCCGATCAGCCGGTGACCGTAGTTGAGCTCGATGCCGGGGAGCCGTTCGGCGTGACGGCGCAGCACCGCCTCGACATATTTCTGCGAGACCCGATGCGGCAGCTCCGCCGCGCTCCAGGAGCCCGACATGCCCTTGATCAGCTCGCCCGCCCGCGACGCCGGCGGCAGCGCGAACCGCGCCAGCTCGTAACCGGTATAGCGCGTGAAATAGGCAACGTCGGTCGGGTAGTCCGCGGGCAGACCTTCGCGTCTGATCTCGTCGGCAAAGCCCAGCCGTCGATAGTGCTCCATCGAGCGCGCCTGCGTCGCATTGGCTTGCGGATTGAAGGCCGTGCCCGGCTTTTCATCGACCAGGATCGCGGACACCCCGCGGCGGCCGAGCTCGTTCGCCAGCATCAGCCCACAAGGGCCCCCGCCCACGATGAGCACCGTGGCCGTCAGACGAGTTTCCAAGACGCTTCTCCCTGCCAGCATCATCTTGCATGGTAAGGTTACCTGACGATTTCGTCAAGCTGCCTGACTAATCGGGATCGTCGAGCGTATCGAACTCCGTGCCATACGCCGCGAGCCCCTTCAGGATCGCGTCCATCGTGCCCTTGCCGAGCTCGGCGCGCATCTCCCGCTCGGCGACGTCGACGGCATCGCGGAACGCATCGAGCCATTTGCGCCCCGTGGGCGTGAACATGACGATGCGCGCGCGCCGGTCGGTCGGATCGGCGATGCGATCGACGAGGCCGAGCTCGGCGCATTGATCGACCAGCTCGCCCATTGCCTGCTTGCTCATGGAGGCGCGGCGGGCGAGCTCGGTGAGCCGCGTCCCCTCCACGTCGAGATTGCGCGTGAGGCTGACATGGGCGATGCGCGTCTCGTCGTGGCCCCGCTCGCTCATCAATTCGAGCACACGGCCTTCGAAGCGCCGCACCGCGTTATTGAGCAGGCGGCCGATATTGGCATGCCGCCACGCCGTGCCTGACGTCCTGGATTTCACCGGATCTGCTTTCCGAATCGACCGATCGAGATCGTGGAAAGCTAGCACAGGCATCGCTGCGTACTACCGGTGAGCACGCAGGGTATCGGCGGCGGGCGGCGCGATCGAACCGCCGCCCGTCATCTCTCATGCTTCGAACGTCTCCAGCAGCGGACGATGCCTTACTGGGAGCGATCCGAGGTCCAGCCCTTGTACTCGGCGACGTTGTCCCTGGTCACGAGCTTTGACGGCAGCAGCTCGACGGTCGAGGCCGGCTTCTGGCCGTTGAGAATGCCGACGCCGACCTGCACCGCGCGCCGCGCCATGAAGAACGGGTCCTGCGAAGCAGAAGCCTGGATCTGCGGCGACTGCGGATCTTTCAGCGCGGCCTCGATATCGGGCGCGCCGTCGACCGCCGTGATGATCATGCCGCTGCGGTTCTGCTGGCGCGCCGCAAGGTCGGTGCCGATCGCCTGCGGATCGTTGATAGCGAAGATGGCGTCGATCTTGGGGAAGCGGGTCAGATAGCCCTGCGCGACGGTGAGACCGCCCTCGCGCGAGCCCTTGCCGTCCTGGTCGCTGGACAACACCTTGATGCCGGGATTTTTCGAGAAGACATTCTTGCAGCCGACGACACGGTCGATGACGGCGGAGACCTGTGGCCCGTTCTCGATGATGACGTCACCCTTGCCGCCCAATTTGTCGACGATGTACTGGCAGGAGATCTCGCCGGCCTGCACGTTGTTCGTGGTCACGGTGGCATCGGCACCCTCAGCCGCGGTGTCGACCGCGACAACGACGATGCCCGCGGCTTGCGCCTTCTTGATGGCCGGCCCGATCGCCTTGGGATCGCCGGGATTGAGCAGGATCAGGTCGACGCCGGCGGCGATGAAATTGTCGATCTGGGTGACCTGCTTGCCGAGGTCGTATTCGAAGCCGACCGCCGTGATCTTCACGTTGGGATTGGTCTTCTTGGCCTCGAACTCGGCGCCCTTCGACAGCGCGACGAAGAACGGGTTGCCCATCGATCCCAGCGAGACGCCGATCGACTTGAGCTCCTTGGCGAAGGATGGTGCGGTGGTCAGGGCAAGCGCGATGGCGGCGCCGGCGAGCATGATCGTCTTCAACATGGACTTCCTCCCTGGTCTGTCTTCGTCCCCGGCGCGGCAGACCAGTTGCCGCATCGGAATTTCGTATCACGCCATGCGCACATCGTTGCGCGCCCGGCCTCTCACGTTCTCGCGGAGCCTTGCAGCCGGTAGCGGTCGAGCGCCACGGCGCCGATGATCACCAGGCCCTTGATCACATATTGCCAGATGTCGGAGACGCCGATGAGGATGAGGCCGTTGGACAGCACGGCGATGATCAGCGCGCCGACCAGCGTGCCCCAGATCGAGCCGATGCCGCCGACGAACGAGGTGCCGCCGAGGATCACGGCGGTGATCGCATCGAGCTCATAGGACTGGCCGAGCTGGAGGCCGTTGGCCGCATAGAGGCGCGCCGCCTGCATGGCGCCGCCGAGCCCGGCGAAAAGTCCGGATATGCCGTAGACGAAGATCAGGACGGCCCAGACCTTGATGCCGGCCAGCCGCGCCGCGCTCTCGTTTCCGCCCACTGCATAGATATGCACTCCGAGCACGGTCCGACGCAGCACCAGCCAGGAGACGAGAATGACGAGCAAGGCGATCACCGAGAGCCACGGGATCGACGCGACGCCGGGAACGAGCGTCAGCGAGCCGTTGCCGATGAAGGCATAGGGAATGGAGGGATTGAACACGGTGGTGTCGGCCCCGAGCAGCCGCGCCAGGCCGCGCACCGCGGTGAGCGAGCCGAGCGTGACGATGAAAGGCGGCAGGCGAAGCAGCGCAATCAGCGCGCCGTTGACGATTCCGAAGCCGAGGCCGGTGAGCAGCGCGGCCGGCAGCCACAGCATCCCGAGCTCCGGCAGCTTGGAGAGCGTCAATCCCGCCATCGCGGAAGCTGCCAGGATCGAGCCGACCGATAGGTCGATGCCGCCGGTGAGGATGACAAAGGTCATGCCGGCGGCGAGCACGGTGTTCACAGCGGCCTGCTGCAATACGATGCCGAGATTTTGTCCGGTGAAGAAGCGGCCTTCGGACAGCACGTTGAAGCCGATGCAGAGGATCAGCAGCACCGGCAACATGCCGAGCGCACTGATCAGCATCCGCATCCGCTGGCGCCTTGTCTCTGCGGCAGCTCCGTTGGTCGTGGTCGATGCCGGCTTCGCCCCCACACCACCATTGTCAGGCATCGAGATGCTCCATCCCCGTGGCTAGCCCCATGATGTCTTCCTGCGCCAGCGGCGAATTCGGGCCGCGGGTGACCTCGCCGGCGATGTGCCCCGCACGCATCACGACGACGCGGTCGCAGATGCCGATGATCTCGGGCAGATCGGATGAGATGACGAGGATCGCGGTGCCGGCCTTGGCGAGATTGTCGATGATCGAATAGATTTCAGACTTGGCACCGACATCGACGCCGCGCGTCGGCTCGTCGAGAATCAGGACCTTCGGTGCGATGGCGAGTAGCCGCGACAGCAGCACCTTCTGCTGGTTGCCGCCTGACAGGCCGCCGGCGGGAACGCCGGCATTGGTGGCGCGAATGCTGAGGCCCGCAAAGGCGCGGTCGGCGCGCTCGCGTGCCTTGTCGCGATCAAGAAACCAGCCGAGCTTCGCATCGCGGCCGAGCACGGCGAGGTTGATGTTGTCCAGACACGACATGTCGAGAAACAGGCCGAGCGCCTTCCTGTCTTCCGTGAGATAGGCGATACCGGCCTCGAGCGCCTCGCCCGGCGTGCGGATATCGACCGGACGCCCCTCCAGCTCGAGCCGGCCCGAGGTTTTCGGCGACGCACCGATGATGAGATGGGCAAGCTCGGTGCGGCCGGCGCCGATCAGGCCGGCGAGGCCGACCACCTCACCCGCATGCACGGTGAGCGAGCAGCCCTTGACGCGCTGGCCATCGGCCATGTCGATCGCCGCGAGCACGGGATGCCCCCGCCCCGCCTCCGGATCATGGTCCTTCTTGTAGAACGAGGAGACGTCGCGACCGACCATCAGTCGCACGATGGTGTCGGCGCGAATTTCGGGCTTGTCGAGCGAGCCGACCAAGCGGCCGTCGCGCAGCACGGTGACCCGATCGCCGAGCGCGTAGACCTCGTCCATCCGATGCGAGATGTAGATGATGGCAAGCCCCTCGGCGCGAAGCTGGCGGATCAGCGCGAACAGCCGCTCGCTTTCGGCGGCCGACAAGGAGGTGGTCGGCTCGTCCATGATGAGAATCTTTGATCTGACATGCAGCGCACGCGCGATCTCGACCAGCTGCCGCTGGCCCATGGACAGATGCGCCACCAGCGTCGAGGGCAGGAAGTCGGCGCCCAGTCGTTTCAGGATCGGGCCGACGCCCTCGCGCATGGCGCCGCGCGCCAGCAAGCCCGAGCGCGACATCTCCCGGCCCAGATAGATGTTCTCGGCAACGCTGAGATTGGGAGCGAGCGACAGCTCCTGGTAGATGATGGAGATGCCCGCCGCGCGGCCGCCGAGCGGGCCTTCGATCCGCACCACCCTGCCCTCGATGCGGATCTCGCCGCCCGGATCGGGCCGGTAGGCGCCGGACAGGATCTTCATCAGCGTCGACTTGCCGGCGCCGTTCTCACCCATCAGGGCGTGAATTTCGCCGGGATAGACGGTGAGATCGACGGCCCGCAGCGCCTTGATGCCGAAGAAGGTCTTTGAGACCCCGCGCATCTCGAGGATCGGATCGTTCATCGTGCCTCCCGGCGCACAATGCGTTTCCCACCCGCGTCTCGTTTCTCGGCAACGCGGTTTGGTCATTAAACAAAAGCGGTGACGCAGGGCAATACCGAAGGCGAGTATACCGAAGTATGCAAACCAGATTGGGCCAGCTAGTGGCGCGGCCGATACAGTTCGCGCCAGGCGGGAAGCCGTTCGGCGTAGGCATCGACCAGTGCAGCGTCGGGCTCGAATGTTTCGATGCGCTGCGGCCGCATGCATACGTCACCGATTGCCTCACCCGTGACAGCAAGCCGCCCCAATCTCGCCGCACCGAACGCGGCGCCGGTCTCACCTCCGGCAAAGCGATGGACTGGAACATTGAGCACATTCGCCAGCACCGAGAGCCAGAAGGCCGAGCGCGAACCACCGCCGATCACATCTGCTTCCGCAATCTCAATACCGGCACCGGCGAGCGCATCGCGGCAATCGGCAAGCGCGAAGGCAACGCCTTCGAGCACCGCCTGCACGATCGCCGCGCGATCGGTGCCATGACTGAGTCCATCCAGCATGCCGCGCACGACGGGATCGTCGTGCGGCGTCCGCTCGCCGGCGAGATAAGGCAGGAAGCTCACGGGCGACGGTGCCCGCGGTCGCGCTCCAAGCGGCGCCAGCAGTTCCGCCTCGGTGGCGCCGAACAGGCGCGCGAGCCAGGCGAGGCAGGAGGCGGCCGAGAGGATCGCGCCGGCCTGAATCCACATGCCGGGAATGGCGTGGCAGAACGTGTGCACGACGCGATCGGGATTGGCGGCGATCCTGTCGGTCGGGGCCATGAGGGCCCCCGAGGTTCCCAGCGACACGAATGCGGCTCCCGGCCGGACTGCGCCGATGCCCACGGCGCCCGCCGGATTGTCGCCGGCCCCGCCCGCGATCACCGGCTGCCTGACCATGCCCCAGCGCCGCGCGAGCTCGCTGCGCAGCGTGGTTGCGGGCTCGCATCCCTCGACCAGGCGCGGCATGTGCGCGCGTGACAAGCCGGTCGCTTCCAGTGCTGCGTCCGACCAATCGCGGCGCGCCGCGTCGAGCCACAGCGATCCCGAAGCATCCGAGACATCCTCGACGGCCTCGCCCGACAGCACCAGGCGCAGATAGGCCTTTGGCAGCAGAACGAGTTTCGTCGCCGCGAAGATCTCGGGCTCGTGCGCGGCGATCCAGAGCAGTTTTGGCGCGGTGAAGCCCGGCATCGCCTTGTTGCCCGTCACCGCGCGCAAGGCGGGCCAGCGTTGCTCCAGGATACGGCACTCACTGGCCGATCGTCCGTCGTTCCAGAGGATGCAGGGCCGCAGCGGCCTCAAGCTCTTATCGAGCAGCGTGGCGCCATGCATCTGGCCGGACAGTCCAATGCCTGCGACCACCGCCAACGCATCGGCGTGCGACGCCTTGAGGGCATCCAGCGTGGCAAAGGTCGCATCGATCCACTGCGCCGGATCCTGCTCGGAATAGCCCGATCGCGGCGAGACGGTCACGAGCGCCCGGCTCTCGCTTGCAATCACGCGCTGGGCATCGTCGACGAGAACCGTCTTGACCGCCGACGTGCCGAGATCGATGCCGAGATACATGAATGCTTCCCGCTCACTTCGCCGCGTCGATCCAGATCCCCGGCTCCGAATGCTCCCGGATGTAGCTCACGAGGAAATCGGAGAACACCCTGATCTTGGCGGGCAGCCTGACCCGATTTTGATAGGCGATGTTCATGGTGAGCAACGGCAGCTGCCAATCCCTCAGGACAGGCACCAGCCGGCCGGCCGCAATATCGCCCTGCACGATATAGAGCGGCTGGATCAGGATGCCGAGCCCGGCGCGCGCTGCACCGCAGATGATCTGGCCGTCATTGCTGTCGAGCGTCGGCGCGATCCGGATCGTCTGCGTCGTGCTGCCCTGGCTCAACCGCAGCGAGTAGGGATCATTGGCGAGGTTGTAGATCAGCATGTTGTGACGGGCGAGATCGGCGGGATGCTCGGGCCGGCCGTGCTTCTCCAGATAGGACGGAGCCGCCGCAAGCACGCGGTGCATCTGGCCGATGCGGCGGACGATGATGTTGGAATCCGGCTCGTGCTCCCGGGTCCGGATCGCGACGTCGATGCCGGCCTCGATGAAGTCCAGATAGCGGTTTGCGCTGATGATCTGCACGCTGAGATCAGGATAGAGCGCGCGGAAGGCGGGCAGCATCGGCGCGAGATAGATCATCGCGAAGGACAGCGAAGACGTCACGCGCAGTATGCCCTTCGGCGACAACGCGCGGTCGGAGACGGCGTCCTCGGCTTCGGCGAGCTCGTTCAGGAGCGTGCTGCAACGTTGCAAGAGCTCCTGCCCGGCTTCGGTCAACCATTGCCGGCGCGTGTTGCGCTCGATCAGCCGGACCGCCAGCCGCTCCTCCAGCGCACTGAGATGGCGGCTCGCGGCCGCGTTCGACATCCGCAGGATTTCGGCGGCCTTGGAAAGGCTGCCGAGCTCAGCGGTTTTGGAGAAGACCTCGAGTTGGAGCAGCCGGTCCATTTTTGCGAAAACAGGAAAAGAGACTTACAAATTTTGACCTTTATTTCCGTTTTCTGCAAGGCAAAATGGCACCAACAAAGTACCATTGCAGGCGAGGAAATCAGGAAATGTCGGGCCCGATCAGGCACATCGTGATGTGGCGGCTGCGCGGGGAGAGCCCCGAGGAGCGCTCCGCCGCCCGGCTCAAGGTCAAGACCCTGTTCGAGGGCCTCAAGGGCCGGATCGACGGCCTCACCCATATCGAAGTCGGCATGGACGTCAGCGCGGTCGATTACGCCTGCGACGTCGTGCTGTTCTCCGAATTCACCGACCAGGCGGCGCTGGCCGCCTACGCCAACCACCCGGAACATCTGCGGGTGCGCGAGGCGCTGGGCGACTTGCGGATCGGGCGCTTCCAGGTCGATTATCCCATCAAAGAGACCGGCGCATGATCGGTTCGTTCACCTTCGAAAACCTGCCTTGCCGCGTTGTGTTCGGCAGCGGAACGTTGGCTAACGCCAAGGCCGAGGTCGAGCGGCTCGGCGGCGAGCGTGCGCTGGTGCTGACGACGCCGCAGCAGGAGGCGCAGGGCAAGAGCTTGGGGGCCGCGCTCGGTCCGCTCTATGCCGGCATCTTTCCCGGCGCCACCATGCACACGCCGGTCGAGGTCACGGAACGCGCGCTCGCGGCGATGAAGGCATGCGAGGCCGATTGCGTCGTCTCGCTCGGCGGCGGCTCGACCACCGGACTAGGCAAGGCGCTGGCCTTGCGCACCGGTGTGAACCAGCTCTGCATCCCCACCACCTATGCCGGCTCGGAGATGACGCCGATCGTCGGCCAGACCGAGAACGGGCTGAAGACCACGGTGCGCGATGCGGCCGTGCTGCCGGAGACCGTGATCTACGACGTCGACTTGACGCTGACGCTGCCGGCGGGTCTCGCCGCAACATCCGGCATCAATGCGATCGCGCATGCGGTCGAGGCGCTCTACGCGCGCGATGCCAATCCCGTGACGTCGCTGATGGCGGAAGAAGGCATCCGCGCGTTGGCGCATGCCCTGCCCGCCATTGCCGCCAAAAGCGACGACCGCGAGGCCCGCACCGAAGCCCTTTATGGCGCCTGGCTGTGCGGTGTCTGTCTCGGCACGGTCGGCATGGCACTGCATCACAAGCTCTGCCACACGCTCGGCGGCACGTTCGACCTGCCGCACGCCGAAACGCATACCATCGTGCTCCCGCACGCGCTGGCCTACAACGCCCCGGCCGTGCCCGATGCGATGGCGCGCATCTCGCGGGCGATCGGTGCGGCCGATGCATCGCAGGGACTTTACGATCTCGCCAAGGGGCTTGGTGCGAAGCTGGCGCTACGCGATGTCGGCATGCCCGAGAGCGGAATCGACAGGGCCGCCGATCTCGCCGTCACCAACGCCTATTGGAACCCGCGCCCGCTCGAGCGTGGCGCCATTCGCGACTTGATTGCGCGCGCCTTCGCCGGCGAGCCGCCAAGCGCCGTCAAAGCGGCGGCGTAAGGCAATGCGGCGCACGCTGATCAGATCGGCCATTGTCATCAGCATGGATGACGCGATCGGCGATCTCCTGACCGGCGATGTGCTGGTCGAGGGCAATCGGATTGCCGATGTGCGCCCGTCGATCGACGTTGGAGCCGACACCGAGGTCGTCGACGGCGCGGGCCGCATCGTCATTCCAGGCCTGATCAACGCGCATATGCACACCTGGCAGACGGGCTTGCGCGGCTTTGCCGCCAACTGGACGCTGCTGGAATATTTCCGCCGCATGCATGCGGGCCTCGCGACCGTGTTCCGGCCCGACGACATCTACATCGCAACCCTCGTCGGCGCGCTGAACCAGATCAACCACGGCGTCACCACGCTGGTCGACTGGTGCCACAACAACCCGACGCCCGATCACACTGACGCCGCCGTGCGCGGCCTGATCGAAAGCGGCATCCGCGCCGCGTTCTTCCATGGCTCGCCGAAACCGGAGCCGAAGCCGGGCGAGCCGCATTTCTCGGAAGTGCCGCATCCGCGCCGCGAGGTCGAGCGGCTGCTGGCGGGCCCCCTCGCCGACCGCGACGGCCTCGTCACGCTCGGGCTCGCCATTCTCGGTCCCCACTATTCGACGCTCGACGTCGCCATGCACGATTTCCGCCTGGCGCGGGAGCTGAACCTGATCGCCTCGATGCATCAGGGCGGCGGTCCAGCCAAGACGCCTGGCGGCTGGGAGAAGCTGCTCGAGGCCGGCCTCGTCGGCCCCGGCGTCAATATCGTCCATGGCAACGATCTGCCGGATGATCTGCTCGATCGTCTCGTCGATCTCGGTGTGTCCTTCTCGGTCACGCCCGAGAACGAGATGATCCAGGGCCATGGCTTTCCGATCACCGGACGCCTTCTGAAGCGCGGCGTGCGGCCGACCATCGGCATTGATCTGGAATCCGTGCTGGCGGGCGATCTGCTCTCCGCCGCGCGCGTTGCGCTGTCGATGCAGCGGGCGCTCGACAATGCCGAGTCGCGCAAGACCAGCGGCACCATCCCGGCAACGACCACGATTCCGATCCGGGAAGCGCTGCGCTGGATCACGACGGAAGGCGCCCGCATGCTCGGCCGCGAGCACCAGATCGGATCGCTGACGCCGGGCAAGCGCGCCGACCTCGTGATCATCAACTCCTCCGATCTCAATCTCCATCCGGTGCACGATCCCGTCGCGACCGTCGTGATGCAGACGAGCCTCGCCAACATCGAGTCCGTCATGATCGCCGGCGCCTGGAAGAAACGCAACGGCCGGCTGCTGGTCGGGGGACTCGAGACGAAGAAGGAGCTGCTGGCGCAATCCGGCCGGCGGCTGGTGCAAGACATCGAACGACAGGGACGCGCCGCCTGAAAGCGCCAATGGACAAGAACAATGACTGACGCTCTTAAAACAGTTGCTTTCATCGGGATCGGCAAGATGGGCCTGCCGATGTCGGTGCTCGTCGCCAAGGCCGGCTACACCGTCACCGGGTTCGACCAGAGCGCGGCGCGGATCAGCGAGGCACGCGCGCAGGGCATTGCGATCGCCGCCTCGCCGGCCGAGGCCGTGAGCGGCAAGGCCGCCGTGATCACCTCCCTGCCCGACGACGCCGCTTTGCGCGGCGCGTTGCTCGGCCCCGCCGGCCTGATCGCCGCGATGGCCCCCGGTGCCGTCTTGATCGAAACCAGCACCGTCAGCGTCGCAGCCTCGGCTGAGGTTGCGGCCGCCGCGCAGGCGCGCGGCGACATTGCCTATCTGCGCTCGCCGGTGTCCGGCAATGCCAGCATCGTTCACACCGGCGCGCTGACCTGTTTCGTGTCGGGACCGACGGACGCGTTCGAGCGCGCAAAGCCGCTGTTCGCAGCCTTCACCCGCGCCCAGACCTATCTCGGCCCCGCCGAGGAAGCGCGCTACGCAAAACTCTCGGTCAATCTGATGATCGCCGTGTCGGCGGCGATGATGGCGGAGAGCCTGGCGCTGGCGCGCAAGGGCGGCATCGCCTGGCAGGACATTTTGAAGGTGCTCGACGACAGCGCGGTGGCCTCCCCCATGGTGAAGTACAAGACCGCGCCGCTGCGGACCCGCGACTTCGAGTCCACCTTCTCCTGCAAGCAGATGGCCAAGGATCTCGATCTGATCCTGGGCGCCGGCCACGCCGTCGGCGTGCCGCTGCAGCTCGCCGCGCAAGTGCGCGAGACCTATGGCTCGCTGGTCGCCCAAGGCGACGGCGACACCGACTTCATTGCGACCGTCAAGCATCTCGAGCGGCTGTCCGGCCTCGGCGAGCCGAAGCTGTGATCAACGGAGACCGACATGCGTAACTTCAACGAGAACACGATCACGGACGCGGTGCTGGAGCGGATCGCGGGCGCGACCGATCCACGCATCAAGCAGGTCAGCGAGGCGCTGGTGCGTCACCTTCACGCGTTCGTCCGCGAGGTGCGGCCGACCCAGAAGGAATGGGAATACGGCATCGACTTCCTGACCCGCACCGGGCACATGTGCACCGACAAGCGTCAGGAATTCATCCTGCTGTCGGACACGCTCGGCGTCTCCATGCTGGTCGACGCTATCAACCATCCGGTGCCGGAAGGCGCGACCGAGACCACGGTGCTCGGCCCGTTTTTCGTCCAGGCCGCGCCGGAGAAGGACAGCGGCGCTGACATCTCCGGGTCGATGGAAGGCGATCCGATGCTGGTCACCGGCTCGGTCTCGACCGTGGACGGACAGCCGCTGGCCGGCGCCATCGTGGACGTCTGGCATTCCGACGACGACGGCTATTACGACGTGCAGCAGCTCGACAAGATCGGCGATCTCGCGATGCGAGCCCGCTTCCACACCGACGCCAACGGCCGCTTCCATTTTTGGTCGATCAAGCCGGCCGCCTACCCCATTCCGCATGACGGACCGGTCGGCGAGATGCTGGAGGTGCAGGGACGCCATCCCTGGCGCCCGGCGCACGTGCACTTCATGATCTCAGCGCCCGGTTTCGAGCAACTGGTGACGCACGTCTTCGTTGCCGGCGACCAATATCTCGACAGCGACGTGGTGTTCGGCGTCAAGGACAGCCTGATCCGCGAATTCGTCCGGCATTCCGCGGGCCGTGCGCCGGATGGTCGCATGGTGGAGCGCGACTATTTTCATCTCAACTATGATTTCGGCCTGAAGCAGGTCGCAAGCAACGCAAGAGCCGCTTAAGCTCAACGACGGACCAAAAAGAGTCCGTAAAACAGGGACGGGAGCTGAGGATGGGACCGCGGGTCAGCACGGGCACATTGGCCGATCGCCTCACCGGCATGATCGGCCCGCGCGTGAGCGTCGCGCGCGGCGTGCTCGATCAGCACGGGCAGAGCGAGTCGCATTATCAGAACCTGCCGCCCGACATCGTGGTCTTCCCCGAGACCACGCAGGAGGTCGCCGAAATCGTCAAGCTCTGCGCGAGCGCGGGCATGCCGATCGTCCCGTTCGGCGCCGGGACCTCGCTCGAAGGCAATGCGGCCGCGGTCGCCGGCGGCGTCTGCTTCGACTTCGCGCGCATGAACAAGGTGCTCAGCCTGCACGACAGCGACATGGACGTCGTGGTGCAGCCCGGCATCACGCGCAAGCAGCTCAATGCGGAGCTGCGCAACACCGGCCTGTTCTTCCCGATCGATCCGGGCGCCGACGCTTCGATCGGCGGCATGACCTCGACCCGCGCCTCGGGCACGATGGCGGTGCGCTATGGCACCATGAAGGACAACGTCATGGCGCTCGAGGTCGTGCTGGCCGACGGGCGCATCATCCGCACTGCAAAGCGCGCGCGGAAGTCGGCCGCGGGCTATGATTTGACGCGCATGTTCGTCGGCGCGGAAGGCACGCTCGGAATCATCACGGAGATCACGCTGAAGGTCCATCCGGTGCCGCAGGCGATCTCGGCGGCAGTCTGCAGCTTCGACACCCTGCACGACGCCGTCGACACCGCGATCTCCGTGATCCAGTCCGCGATCCCCGTGGCGCGCATCGAGCTGCTCGACGACGTCATGATGCGCGGCATCAACGCCTACGCCAAGCTCGGCTATCGCGAGGCGCCCACCCTGTTCTTCGAATTCCATGGCTCGGAGACATCGGTCGCCGAACAGGCCGAGGCCGCGCAGGCGATCGCGGCCGACCACGGCGGCCATGGCTTTGCCTGGGCCAAGGCACAGGAAGACCGCAGCCGGCTCTGGCACGCCCGCGACAACACGCTCTATGCCGGCCTCGGCCTGCGGCCCGGCGCACGCGCGGTGATCACCGACGTCTGCGTGCCGATCTCACGGCTGGCGGAATGCCTGACCGAGACGCGGCGCGATGCGGACGCGCACGGTTTCACCGCACCCATCGTTGGCCATGTCGGTGACGGCAATTTCCACATGCTGATCCTGATCGACCCGACAAAGCCGGAGGAGGCCGAAGGCGCCAAGGCGCTGCAGGCCCGCATGGTCGCGCGCGCCATTGCCATGGACGGCACCTGCACGGGCGAGCACGGCATCGGGCTCGGCAAGATCGATTATCTCTCCGATGAGCTCGGCGAGGCCGTGGACGTGATGCGATCGATCAAGACGGCGCTCGATCCCGCCGGATTGATGAACCCCGGAAAGATCTTTGCTGGCGGAGCCAAAGCATGAGCGACGCGCTCCCGATCGAGGTCACCTCGCCCACGCCGCTGCTGGAGCTGCGCGGCATCAGCAAGGAATTTCCCGGCGTCAAGGCGCTGGACGACGTGTCCTTTGCCGTCTACCCCGGCGAGGTCCACATGCTGCTGGGCGAGAACGGCGCCGGCAAGTCCAGCCTGATGAAGGTGCTGTGCGGCGCCTATCGCGCCGACGCCGGCGAATTCTACCACAAGGGCGAGAAGGTCGCGATCTCCTCGACCGCGGATGCGCAGAAGCTCGGCATTGCCGTCATCTTCCAGGAATTCTCGCTGGTTCCCCATCTCGACATCGCCCAGAACATCTTCTTGGGACGCGAGCCGAAGGGCCGCATTCCCGGCACCATCGACCGCCGCAGGTTATTGGCCGACGCAAGGCGCGTGCTCGACACCATCGGCTTCGACATCGATCCCTCCACCATCGTCGACAAGCTTGGTGTTGCGCAGCAGCAGATGGTCGAGATTGCCAAAGCGATCAGCCAGAACGCCCGCATCCTGGTCATGGACGAGCCGACCGCAGCGCTGTCCGACCGCGAGACCGAGCTCTTGTTCGCACTGATCGCGCGGCTGAAGGCGGACGGCGTCTCGATCGTCTACATCTCGCACCGCATGGCCGAGGTGTTCGCGCTCGGCGATCGCATCACCGTGCTGCGCGACGGCCGCCGCATCGATGGTGTCCGGCCCGCCGACGTCACGCCGGACCAGCTCGTGCGCATGATGGTCGGCCGCAACGTCGACATGACCTACCCGCGCCATTTTGCCGATAAACCCGGCGAGGTGCTGCTCGAGGTCAAGGGCCTGAGCGCGCCGACCGGCATCTCCGACATCAACATCGAGGTACGCCGCGGCGAGATCGTCGGCCTATGCGGGCTGGTCGGCTCCGGCCGCAGCGAGGTCGCCCGCGCGATCTTCGGCGCCGATCCCGTGACATCGGGCGAGATCATCTTCGACGGCAAGAGCATTTCCGGCGAGCCGGATCTCGCCGCCCGCCGCGGCATCGCGCTGATCCCGGAGAGCCGCAAGAGCGAGGGCCTCGCGCTGCTGCGATCCGTCAGCGACAATCTGGTGGTGTCGGCGCTGAGGAAGCTGTTCCCGAGCGGGCTGTTCGACCAACGCTCGGCCCAGCGTACCGCCGAGGGCCTGATCCGGCAGCTCCGCGTCGCGACACCGAACGCACGCCAGACCGTCGGCCTGCTCTCGGGCGGCAACCAGCAGAAGGTCGTGATCGGAAAATGGCTCGCGGCCGGCTCGAAACTCTTCATCTTCGATGAGCCGACGCGCGGCATCGACATCGGCGCCAAGTCGGAAATCTTCGCGCTGATCGACCGCCTCGTCGCGGAAGGCGCGGCGGCGTTGATGATCTCGTCCGAGCAGGTCGAGATCTGCCATGTCTGCGACCGCGCCTATGTGATGCGCGAGGGGCGCATCGCCGGGCACCTGACACGCAACGAATTGACCGAGGAGAATATCGTGCGACTGGGGATGCATCATGCGTGAAGCCGCGGTCGTCGCCCAACCCAATCCGCTGCAGCGCATTCCCGGCGTTGCCATCGTGCTGGTGCTGCTGATCGCGCTGTTCAGCGCGATCGCGCCCGGCTTCCTGTCGGTCGCCAACCTCTCCAACGTGCTGGTGCAGTCGACCATCCTGACCATGCTCGCGCTGCCGATGACGCTGATCATCATGACGGAGGGGCTGGACCTGTCGATGGGCGCGGTGCTGACGCTGACCTCGCTCTGCGTCGCGATCGTGTCGCTGGCGACCAAATCGATGCTGCTGGGCCTTGGCGCCGGCCTTCTGGTCGGCGCGGCCTTTGGCGTTGCCAACGGGTGGCTGGTCGCTATCCTCGGCATTCCGCCCTTCGTCGCGACGCTCGGCACGCTCGGCATGGCGCAAGGCCTGTCGCTGATCGTCAGCGACGGCCAGAGCGTGGTCGGCATTCCCCACAGCGTGCGCGACATCTATTCGGCGACGCCGCTCGGCATTCCCGTGCCGATCGTGATGGCGCTGGTGACCTACGCTGCCTTTCACGGCCTGCTCTATCACACCCGCTTCGGCACCTATATCTTCGCCCTCGGCGGCAACCGCGAGGCGCTGCGCTATGCCGGCCTCTCGCCCAACAAGCTGCTGATCGCGGTCTACGCGATCGGCGGCGCCATGGCCGGCATCGCCGGCCTCTTGATGACCGCACGCATGAATTCCGGCCACCCCACCGCCGGTCTCGGGCTGGAGTTCGATGCCATCGCGGCCGTCGCTGTCGGCGGCACCTCGTTCGAGCGCGGCAATGGCTGGCTGCTTGGTACCCTGCTCGGGGTCCTCTCCGTCGGCGTGTTGCGCAACGGGCTGAACCTGATCTCGCTGCCGTCCTCGGTGCAGGTCGCCAGCGTCGGCGTGCTCGTCATCGTTGCCCTGTTCCTCGACGGCCTCAGGAGCCGCACATGACCGATATCACCAAGGCCGCTATCGCGCCGCCCCGCTCCTTCCTGTCGCAGGACGCGGTCCAGCTGTTCTATCGCCTGCTCGCGGCTTTCCTGATCTGCGCCGTGCTCGCCGTGCTCAGCGATTCCTTCCTCAGCCTCGGCAACATCCTCAATGTGCTGAGGCAGGCCAGCCTGACCTTCTTCATCGCCTCCGGCCTGACACTGGTGGTGCTGACCGCCGGCCTCGATCTCTCCGTCGGCGCCAATGTCGCGCTGTCCGCCTGCCTCGCCGGCACCGTGATCCACAAGACCGGCTCGCCGGCGCTCGGCATCCTCACCGGCCTTGCCTGCGGCGGCATCGTTGGCCTGCTCAACGGCGTCATGGTCACAGCGCTGCGCATCCCCTCCTTCATCGCCACCTATGGCATGCTCTGGGTGCTGAACGGTCTCACCTATTGGTACATGGCGGGCGAGACCCTTCACGGCTTCCCGGCCGGCTTCCGCCAGATCGGCAGTGGCTATCTGTTCGGCCTGCCGATCCCGGTCTACCTGCTGCTGGTGTTCCTCGGGATCGGGACGTTCTTCGCACAGCGCACGATCTGGGGTCAGGAGATCTATGCGATCGGCGCCAATCCGGTCGCAGCAAGGCTCTCCGGCATTCCGGTCGCGCGGCGCCTGCTGCTGGTCTACGCGGTATCGGGCACCATGGCGGGACTTGCCTCGATCATCTTCCTGTCGCGGCTCAATTCGGCCGAGGCCGACATCGGCGAGAGCCTGACGCTGCCGGCGATCGCGGCCGTGCTGATCGGCGGCACCTCGCTGTTCGGCGGCGTCGGCACCGTCTTCGGCACGTTCATCGGCGCGCTGATCCTGACCCTGGTGCTGAACGGCATGAACCTGCTCTCGGTCAGCGCCAATTGGCAGCCGCTCGTCACCGGCGTCATCGTCATTCTCGCCGTCTGGCTCGACATGAAGACCCGCCGCCGCGCGCAATGAGTTCTAGCAATCCAACAAGCAAAATGAGGGATGGAGGCAACATGAAACAAGGACTGGGCTATCTGGCACTGCCGCTGCTGATGGCGGCCGCGTTCACGACTGGGGCACGTGCCGACGGCGAGACCATCGCCGTCTTCACCAAGAACCAGACCAATCCGTTCTTCCAGACGGTGCGGGTCGGCGCCGACAACATGGCGAAGACGCTGAACGCGAAGACGCTGCAATACATCCCGACCAAGCCGGACTCGATTCCCGAGCAGCTCAGCCAGATCGAGGACGTCGTCGTGAAGAAGCCGAGCGCGATCGTGTTCACGCCGGTCGACTACAAGGCGATGGTGCCGGGGGTCGAGAAGATCAACGAAGCGAAGATCCCGGTCGTCAACATCACCGATCGCTCTGCCGGCGGCAAGTTCCTGTCCTTCGTCGGCGCCGACGATTACAGCCTTGGACTGGAGACCGCGCGCTTCCTGCTCAAGACGCTCGGCGGCAAGGGCAACATCGTCATCATCGAGGGCGTCAAGGGCTCGCTGACCAATGTCGACCGCGTGCGCGGCTTCAACGACGCGTTGAAGGAGGCTCCCGGCGCCAAGCTTTTGGCCTCGCAGCCAGGCAACTATCAGCGGCTCCAGGCGCTCCAGGTCATGGAGAATTTGATGCAGTCGAATTCGCAGATCGACGGCGTGCTCGCCGCCAACGACGCCATGGCAGTCGGCGCGATCGAGGCGCTCGACGGCGCCAACCGCAAGGCGCAGGTGATCGGCATCAACGGCACCAAGGAGGCGATCGACGCGATCAAGTCCGGCAAGCTGCTGGCGAGCGGTGACTACAACGGATTTGCGCAAGGCTGCCTCGGCACCATGATGGCGATCCGGTCGCTGCGGAACCAGCCCGTGATCAGCGAGATCGTGCTGAAGCCGACCGTGATCACCAAGGACAATTTTGGGCCGTTCGACGTGCCGCTGGAGCAGCGGACCTGTCCGACCTTCGAGGACGCCGGCAAGCTCAGCGCGAAGTAGACCACCCCAAGCCCGGACGGCCGCAGCCCGCGGCCGTCCCAAGAACTGACGCAAGAAACGGAGACACGATGCTGTTCGCCATTCACGCCGTCGATCGCGCCGACGCGTTGCCGACCCGGCTCGCCAATTACGATGCCCACAAGGCCTTCCTCAGCGACACCTCGCGCTTGGGCGTCAAGATCGTGATGTCGGGACCGCTGGTCTCCGACGATGGCCAGACCATGATCGGCAGCCTGTTCCTGATCGAGGCTCCCGGCCGCGCCGAGGTCGAAGCCTTCAACCGTGCAGATCCTTTTGCCGCAGCCGGCATCTGGGAGAAGGTCACGATCACGGGCTTCCTGCGCCGGCAGGGATGAGCCCCTACGGCGGCTCTTCGAGGTGACAGGCCACCCACTGCTCCGGTCCTGTGGCGCGAAGTACCGGCTCCTCGGTCCGGCAACGATCGAAGACGAAGGGACACCGGGTATGAAAGCGACACCCCTTCGGCGGGTTGATCGGGCTCGGCACGTCGCCCTTGAGGATGATGGGATTGCGCTGGGCTCCGGGCTCCGGCAGCGGCACGGCTGAGAGCAGCGCCTTGGTATAGGGGTGCCTCGGCGCGGCAAAGATCTCGCGGCGCGGTGCCACCTCGACGATCTTGCCGAGATACATCACCGCCACGCGGTGGGTCATGTGCTCGACGATGGCGAGATCGTGGCTGATGAACAGCAGCGCGAGGCCGAACTCGCGCTGGAGATCCTGCAGCAGATTAACGATCTGCGCCTTGACTGAAACGTCGAGCGCGGAGACCGCCTCGTCGCACACGATCAGCTCCGGCTCGGCCGCGAGCGCCCGCGCAATGCCGATGCGCTGACGCTGGCCGCCGGAGAATTCGTGCGGCCTGCGGTTCAGCGCCTCGCGCGGCAGGCGCACCGTGTCCATCAGCGACGTGACGCGGACCTCGAGGTCCTCCGCGGATTTGGCGAGGCCGAAATTGCGGATCGGCTCGGCGAGAATGTCGCGCACGCGCATGCGCGGATTGAGGCTCGAGAACGGATCCTGGAACACGACCTGCACGCGGCGGCGCATCTGTCGCATCGTGCTCGGTGCGGCGTCGTCGATCCTCTGGCCGTCGAGGATGACCTGCCCCGAGGTGATCTCGAACAGCCGCAGGATGGCGCGGCCGACCGTCGACTTGCCGCAGCCGGACTCGCCGACCAGCGACAAGGTCTCGCCGCGCGCGATCTCGAACGACACGCCGTCGACCGCATAGACGAATTCGGTTTGCCGCCCGAAGAGGCCCTTGTTGATCGGAAAATGCTTCTTGAGGTCGTTGACCTGGAGCAGCGGAGGACTCATGCCGCAACAGCTCCCTTGGCAGCGTAGTGACAGGCGGCGACGTGGCGCGGGCCCTTCTCTTCCAGTCCCGGCGCATATTGCCGGCAGAGGTCGGTCGCGAGCGCGCAGCGGCCGGCGAAGACGCAGCCGGTGATCGGCTTGCGGAGGTCAGGCACCTGCCCGGGAATCTCGGCGAGGCGGGTCGCGGTGCCCGCGAGCGAGGAGCCGAGCTTCGGTACCGCGCCAAGCAGGCCTTGCGTATAAGGATGGCGCGGGGAACGGAACAGCTCCGCCACCGGCGCCTCCTCGACCTTGCGGCCGGCATACATCACCATGACGCGCTCGGCGATCTCGGCGACGACGCCGAGATCGTGCGTGATCAGGATGATGGCGGCACCGACCCGACGCTTCAGATCCAGCATCAGCTTGAGGATCTGCGCCTGAATCGTCACGTCGAGCGCGGTGGTCGGCTCGTCCGCAATCAGAAGCTTCGGATTGCAGGCCAGCGCCACCGCGATCATCACGCGCTGGCGCATGCCGCCGGACAGCTGGTGCGGATATTCGCCGACGCGCCGTTTCGGCTCGGGAATGCCGACCAGGGTCAGCATCTCGACCGCGTGCGCCTCCGCCGCCTGCTTGTCGAGGCCCTGATGGATCATCAAGGTCTCGCGGATCTGGCGACCCACGGTGAGCACCGGGTTGAGGCTCGTCATCGGTTCCTGAAAGATCATCGAGATGTCGTTGCCGCGGATCGCGCGCATCTCGCGGTCGGACAGCTTCAGGAGATCCCTGCCCGCGAAGCGGATGCTGCCTGCGATCCGGCCCGGCGGCTCCGGAATCAGCCGCATCAGGGACATCGACGTCACCGACTTGCCGCAGCCGGACTCGCCGACGATGGCGAGCGTCTCGCCCTCGTTGACATGGAAGGACACCCCGTCGACCGCGCGGTTGATGCCGCTGGGCGTGCGGAAATGGGTCTGGAGATTCTCGACTTCGAGCAATGCCATCGCAATCAGCCTCGATCCATCAGAGGCAACATCACAGACTCTTGGCCATGCGCGGGTCGAGCGCATCGCGAAGGCCGTCGCCGAGCAGATTCACGGCGAGCACGGTGACGGACAGGAACGCCGCCGGGAAGAACACGATGTAGGGCTTCACCTGCCAGAGCGCGCGGCCCTCGGCCATGATGTTGCCCCAGGACGGGATGGTCGGCGGCGTGCCGGCGCCGATGAAGGACAGGATCGCCTCCGTGATCATGGCGCTGGCGCAGATATAGGTCGCCTGAACCAGCATCGGCGCAACGGTGTTGGGCAGGATATGGCGCAGGATGATCATCGGCGTGCGGGTGCCGCAGGCCACCGCCGCGTCCACATAGGGCTGTTCGCGCAAGGACAGCACGACGCTGCGGACGAGGCGCGAGACGCGCGGGATCTCGGCCACGGTGATTGCCAGGATGACGTTGCCGACGCTGCCGCGCGTCAGCGCCATCAGCGCGATCGCCAGCAGGATCGGCGGGATCGACATCAGCCCGTCCATGAACCGCATCAGGATGCCATCGGCCCAGCGGATGAAGCCGGAGACCATGCCGATGGCAAGGCCGATCGCCGACGCGAAGATCGCGACCGACAGGCCGACCGTGAGCGAGACGCGTGCGCCGAACAGCACGCGCGAATAGATGTCGCGGCCGAGCACGTCGGTGCCGAACCAGAAATCGGCCGACGGCGCGCGGGTGCGCTTGGCGGGCGCAAGCGCGGTCGGGTCGACCGTGCCGAGGTAAGGCGCAAAGACCGCGATCAGCACCAGGGTCAGCAGCAATGCGCCGCCGATCGCGACCGTCGGATGGCCGCGCAGCAGGCCGACGAAGCCGCGCCGTATCCTGACCGGCCGCAGGATCTCGGGCAGTTGCGGCGCAAGGACGAGGCCGGCCGGAAGCGATTGCGGATTGACGGTGGTGTCGGTCAATAGCGGATCCTCGGGTCAACGAGCGTGTAGACGACGTCGATCATCAGATTGACGAGGACGTAGACGAAGCTGAACAGCAGCACGATGCCCTGGATCACCGGATAGTCGCGGCGCAGGATGGCATCGATGGTGAGGCGGCCGAGGCCGGGGATCGCGAACACGCTCTCGGTGACGACCGCGCCGCCGATCAGGAGCGCGATGCCGATCCCGATCACGGTGACGATCGGCACCGCCGCGTTCTTCAGGGCGTGGATGAACAGGATGCCGCCCTGCCCGAGGCCCTTGGCCTTGGCGGTGCGGATATAGTCCTGCTGCAGCACTTCGAGCATGGCTGCCCGCGTGATGCGGGCGACCAGCGCGATATAGACGCAGCCGAGCGCGACCGCCGGCAGGATCAGGTTCTCGAGCCACGGCCAGAAGCCGGAGCTGAGCGGCGTGTAGCCCTGCACCGGCAGCCATTCCAGCTCCAGCGCGAAGATGTAGGCGAGCATGTAGCCGACCACGAAGACGGGCAGCGAGAATCCGAACACGGCAAAGCCCATGATGACGCGATCGATCAAGCTGCCGGCCTTCCATGCCGCCACCACCCCGAGCGGCACCGCCACCACGACCGTCAGCAGCAGCGTGACGATCATCAGCGACAGCGTCGGGCCGAGACGCTGCCCGATCATCGCCGAGACCGGCAGGTTGGTGAAGATCGAGGTGCCGAGATCGCCGTGCAGGATGCGCCAGACCCAGCTTCCGAACTGGACCAGGAAGGGCCGGTCCAGCCCGAGGCTCTGGCGGATGCGCTCCACATCCTCCGGGCTTGCTTGATCGCCCGCGATCACCACGGCCGGATCGCCGGGCGCGATGTAAAGCAGGCTGAACACGAACAGCGCGACGATTGCCATGACCGGCAAGGTCGCGACGATGCGACGGAGGATGTAGGAGAGCATCTTGCTTCAGCGCACGATCATGCAGATTTCGACACGCCCCAGAAGAACGGCAGCGGCCCCTTGGTGACGCCGGAGACGTTCTTGCGCCAGGCGGTGTAGCTCAGGAAGAAGCCCGTGGGCGCGTAGACCACGTCGTCGAGCGCCGCCTTGTTGAGGCGACCGATGGCAGCCTTCTCCTCGTCGAGGCTCTTGGCCTCGAACCAGGACGCGACCTCCTTCTCGGTGCCGGGGCTGTTCGGCCAGCCGAACCAGGCCTTGTCGCCGTTGGCGCGGATGGCGGTGTAGGGAGCCGGATTGATGCAGTCCGCGCCGGCATGCCAGGTGTGGAACATGTTCCAGCCGCCCTGTCCCGGCGGCGTCTTCTGCGCGCGACGGGAGCCGACCGTGCCCCAATCGGTGGCGACGAAATCGACATTCATGCCGAGCTTCTTGAGCAGGTCCGCGGTGACGTCACCCATTGCCTTGGTGATCGGCTGATCCTGCGCCACGATGCAGGTCACCGGCTGGCCGGAATAGCCGCTCTCGGCGAGCAGCTTCTTGGCCGCATCGAAATCACGCTTGCCCTTCAGGATCTCGCCGCCGACTTCGCTGTAGAGCGGCGTCTCCGGCGTGAAGAAGCCGGGCAGCGGCTTCCAGAGCGCGGTGTCGTCGCCGACGATCGCGCGCATATAGTCTTCCTGGCTGAGCGCCATCAGCACGGCACGCCGCGCCCGAACGTCGTTGAACGGCGCGAACAGATGATTCATCCGGAACGAGCCGATATTGCCCAGCGGATCGCCGATGTCGACGCTGATGTTCTTGTTCTTCTTCAGAACAGGCACGAGGTCGGCAATCGGGTTTTCCCACCAATCGACCTCGCCGTTCTGCAAGGCAGCGGCGGCCGTGGCCGGATCCGGCATCACGATCCATTCGATGCGATCAAGCTGCATCTGCTTGCCGCCCGCGAGCCAGGACGCCTTCTCCTGCCGCGGCACGTAGTCCGCAAATTTCTCGAACACCGCCTTCGCGCCCGGCACCCATTCGCCCTTGACGAACTTCATCGGCCCGGAGCCGACATAGTCGGTGATCTGCTTGAACGGATCGGTCTGCGCGATGCGCTCGGGCATGATGAAGCCGCAAGGCGAGTTGTTCTTGGCCAGCGCGTAGAGCATCTTCGGGAAGGGCTGCTTGAGCACCCATTTGAATGTGCGATCGTCGACCGCGGTCAGCTCCTGCTGCAGCGCCTTGATCATCAGACCCATCGGGTCGCGCGCCGACCAGCGCGTCAAGCTTGCCACGACGTCCTTGCTGAGCACCGGCTCGCCATCGTGGAACTTGAGCCCGGAGCGCAGCTTGAACGTCCAGGTCGTGCCGTCGTCGGTCACCTCCTCGGACTCGACCATCTGGCGTTGCGGCTTCAGCGAGGAATCGATGCCGTAGAGCGTGTCCCAGACCATCGCGGCGGCATTGCGCACGACATATTGCGTGCCCCAGATCGGGTCGAAATTGGCGAGATTGGCCTGCGGCACGAAACGCAGGGTGCGGGCCGCGGCGCCCTGAGCGATCGCCGGGGCCGACAGGCCGCCCGTCAATGCCAGACCGCCCGCGCCCGCCAACCCCTTCAATACCGTCCTGCGATCCATGAAGTCCTCCCAGTAATGCCGTGATGCCAGCTGTTCATTGGCAAAGGGCAAGTGAAACCGAGCCCATTTGCAAGCAAATGGTATGCCACTAAATGCGCCATCGCCAGTGGGATCTCACCGCCATTTGGGCTGATCCCGGCCTCAAAGAGCGGCCGCCAGGGCCGGCCCGGCTTCGAAATGCGGAATCGCCTCGACCAGCTTGCGCGTGTAGTCGGTCTTCGGATTATCGAACAGGGCCCGGCTCTCGCCCTGCTCCACGATGCCGCCGTTGCGCAGCACGATGGTGCGGTCACACAGCATGCGCACGACGTTGAGATCGTGGCTGACGAACAGCAGGGCAATGTCGTTTTCACGCCTGAGGCGATCGAGCAGCTGCAGCACAACCGCCTGCACCGAGACGTCGAGCGCGGCGGTCGGCTCGTCCAGCACCAGAAGCCGCGGCCGGCAGGCGATGGCGCGGGCAATGCCGACGCGGGCTTTCTGGCCGCCCGAGAGCTGATGCGGAAACCGCGGCAATAGATCGAGCGGCAAGCCCACCCGCTCGGCGCATTCTTCCACCCGTTTGCGCAGCTCCTCGCCGGCGCGCATGCCGTCCAGACGCATCAAGGGATGGGCAATGCAATCGAACGCCGTGAAGCGTGGGTTGAGGCTCTCGTTCGGGTCCTGAAAGACCATCTGGATGTCTTTGCGCAGGGGCGAGCGGTGGAAATCGCGCGCCGCCACGTGCCCGATCGACTGCCCGCCGAACACGATGTCGCCTTCGCTCGGATCGATCAGGCGGCAGATCATCCGCGAGGTCGTGCTCTTGCCGGAGCCGGATTCGCCGACCAGACCGACGCTCTCGCCGCCGGCCATCGTCATCGAGAAGTCGGCCACCGCGGCAGAGCCCTGATCGAAGCGCTTGGCGAGCTTCCGTACTTCCAAGAGCGGCGGCGTGCCGTGAGCCAGCGCAGGCCGTGGCTTGCCGAGAACGGCCGTATAACGCTCGCGCTCCTCCTCCGTCACGAGATCTTCGATCCGTGACGTCGCCGTCGGCGATGCCGCAACCAGGCGCCTCGTATAGGCGTGCTGCGGCGCGCCGAAGAGCGTGCTGGGGCTCGCCTCCTCGACGATACGGCCGCGCTCCATCACGGCGATGCGGCGGCAATAGCGCGCCGCGAGGCCGAGGTCATGCGTGATCAGGATCGTCGCCATGCCACGCGCGGCGGCAATGTCTGCCAGGAGATCCATCACCACCTTCTGCGTGGTGACATCGAGGCCGGTGGTCGGCTCGTCCGCGATCAACAGCGCAGGATTGCAGGAGATCGCGATCGCGATCATGACGCGCTGGCACATGCCGCCGGAAAGCTCGTGCGGATAAGCGGTCATCCGCGCCTCGGGATCGCGGATCTGGACCGCGCGCAACAACTCCAGCGCCTCGGCGCGCGCGGCCTCTTTCGAGATACGCTTGTGGGTGAGGATCGCGTCCGCGATCTGCAGGCCGATCGCACGGATCGGATTGAGCGCCGCCCGCGGGTTCTGGAAGATCATCGACATCGCGGCGCCCTGCAACTGTCGCAGATCATCGCCGCGGAGCTTGGTGACGTCCTGCCCGCGAAACAGGATCTTGCCGCCGGTGACGCGGCCGGCGGCATCCAGCAGCCGCGTCGTCGCAAAGCCGGTGACCGACTTGCCCGAGCCGCTCTCGCCGACGAGGCCGAGCATCTCGCCGGCCTTGACGGTGAGCGTCACGCCGCGCACGGCCTCCACAATGCCCCGCCGCGTCGAGAACGCGACGTGGAGGTCGTCGATCCTGAGCAGGTCCTCGCTCATGTGCGCATCCGGGGATCGAGAATGTCCCGCATCCCGTCGCCGAGGAGGTTGAAGCACAGCACCGCCAGCATCAGCGCAAGGCCCGGAAAGGCCACCAGCCACCATCGCCCCGTCGAGATGAAGCGTGCTCCCTCTGCGACCATGATGCCCCATTCCGGCGTCGGCGGCTTGACGCCGAGGCCGATGAAGGACAAGCCGGCGGCATTGAGAATGGCCCAGCCCAGATTGAGCGAGATCTGCACCGCCATCGCCGGCAGAATGTTCGGCAGCAGGAAGCGCAGCACCACCGAGAAATGGCTCTCGCCGCAGGCGCGCGCGGCCTCAACCCAGCCGACATTGCGCCGGACGTTGACCTCGGCGCGCGCGAAGCGGATGTAGAAGGGAAGATTGATGATCGCGGTCGCGATCACGATGTTCTCGATCCGGTTGCCGAGAGCGGCGACCATCGCCATCGCCAGCACGAACAGCGGAAACGCCATCATCACGTCGACGAAGCGGCCGACGGCGCGATCGAGCCGTCCGCCGGCATAGCCGCAGAACGCGCCGACGACGGCCCCGATCACGAACGAGATGCCGACCGCGGAGACTGCGATGGCAAGGTCGAGCCGTGCAGCGATGATGAGACGGCTGAACACGTCGCGGCCGAGCTGGTCAGTGCCGGCGAGATGCGTGGCGCTCGGCGGCTGCAGGGCTTCCGAGACATTAGAGACCACGGGATCATAAGGCACGATCCAGGGACCAAAGATCGCGACCAGGACGAACAGCGTCACCCCGGCCGCGGCCACCGCCGTCAGCGGATTGCCGCGCAAAATCCAGACCGAATGGCGAAGTGTGGCGCTGGTCATTCGATCGACACCCTGGGATCGGCGATGCCGTAGCAGATGTCCACGACGAGATTGACCAGCACGAACAGGCTGGCCATCAGCAGCACGAAGCCCTGCACCGGCGCATAGTCGGACGACAGCAACGCATCGAGCGCATAGGAGGCCACGCCCGGCCAGGAGAACACTTTCTCCACCAGCACATTGGCGCCCAGCATGGTCGAGAACACGATGCCGGCGATGGTGATGACGGGCAGGATCGCGTTGCGGAGCGCGTAGGTGACGACGACCTTGCGCCAGGACAATCCGACCGAGCGCGCGGTGCGCACGAAATCGCTGCCGAGCGAGACCAGCATCGAGGCGCGCGTGATCCGCGCCAGCGGCGCGATCACGAACAGCGCCATGCTCACCGCCGGCAGGATCAATTGCCTGCAGGCCGCCCACCAGCCCTCAACGTCACCGGCGAGCAGGAAATCGATCGAGAGGAAGCCGGTGCGTTGCGGCGGCAGCGAGGTGAAGACGTCGATCCGCCCGGTCGGATCAGGCGCCAGCCCGAGCAGATAATAGAAGACGTAGATCAACAGCAGGCCCGAGACGAAGGTCGGCACGCAGACACCGAGCGCGCAGAACAGCCGCACGCCGTGATCGATGATCGATCCCGGCCGCAGCGCCGCGATGACGCCGAGCGGCACCGCCGCGATCAGCGCGATCAGGAGTGCGGTGAAGGTGAGCTCCAGGGAGGCCGGCAGCCGCTCGCGGAGGTCCTTCAGCACCGGCTGGCCGGTCATCATCGAGCGGCCGAGATTGCCGTGGCCGATGTCGGAGAGATAGAACACGAGCTGCTCCGGCACGGATTTGTCGAGCCCCATCTGCTTGCGGATCTGCTCGATCTCCTCCTTGCCGGCATTGGGCCCCGAGGCGAAGAACACCGCGGGGTCGCCGGGCAGGACGCGCATCAAGAGGAAGGTGAAGACCAGCACACCGAACAGCGCCGGCAGCGACGACAAGAGCCGCCTGCCCGCCCGCACCATCGTTGCACCAAGACCGGTCGTCACCATTCAGTGTCCCTGCTGGCCGCTGATGTCACTTGCGGCTGACATCGCGATAATCCACCTGGCGATGGAACTCGTAAGTGTAGCCTTCGATCGACGGCGCCATCACCGCGTCCTGATTGGGTTGCCACAGCATGATTTGCGGCATCAGGTCGAAATGCATCGCGTTGAGCTTGCGGCCGGCTTCCTCGTACTTTGCCTTATCCGGCTCAAAGCGCGCCTCCTGCGCAATCGCCGCAAGGTCGGGGTTGTTGATCGAGCTGTAATTCCAGCGCTGACTGCCGGTGTAGAAGTTGCGGTAGAAATAGTCGGTCGACGGCAGCCAGGCGACGATCCCTTCGGTGAAGAACGGCAGCTTCTTCTCGTTGATCTGCGTCGACATCTGCGCGTCCGGCAGCTTCTGGATGTCGACCTTGATACCGATCTTGCCAAGCGACTCCTTGACGAGGGCGGCCATCGGCTCGGCGGTCGAAGCCTGGCCGACGTTGAAGCTGAAGGTGGTCGAGAAGCCCTCGGGAAGACCAGCGGCTTTGAGGTACTCCCTGGCCTTGTCGAGATCGAGCTTCAGCGGCTGCTGGAACGGATAAATGCCGTTCGCCGGCTTGCCGTCCGCCCAGGTCGCGCCAAACAGCGGCGCCCCCCGGCCGAACAGAGCGGCCTTGAACATGTCGTCATAGGGCAGCGCGGAAGCGATGGCGCGGCGAACATTGACGTTGTCGAAGGGCGGGATCTGGTTGTTCATCGAGACGAAGGTGACCGCGTTGTATTGCGGCGTCGAGATCACCTTGAGCTTGCCCTTGGCCTCCAGCGACTGCACGTCGCTCGCCTGCAGGTCGAGCACGAGATCGGCATCGCCGCGTTCGACGAGGTTGGCGCGGGTCGCCGGCTCCGGCACCGACTGCACGATGATGCGCTTGAAGAACGCGGGCTTGTTGGCCGAGCCGCGATTCCAGCTCTCGTCGCGCTTGAGAATCACCTGCTCGCCGGGCTTGAAACTCTCGACCGCATAGGCGCCGCTACCGGCAGTGTGCTCCTTCAGCCAGGCCGTGGCCCAGGGATCGTCAGCCGTCGCGTGCTCTTTTGCCACTTTCGAGTTGATGATCATCGGATAGACGGTGGCAAGATTAGGCAGCGCAAGCTTGTCCGGTTTTGGCAGCGTCACCTCGATGGTGAGGGGATCGATCACCTTGAACTGATCGGCTGACGTCAGCGAGCCCGTCAGCAGCTGCGCCTTGCCGAGGATCGGCGCGGTGACGCAGCGGTCGAGCGACCACTTCACGTCCTCGGCGGTCACGGGCGAGCCGTCCTGGAATTTTGCATCCTTGCGCAGGCGGAAAGTGATCTTCAGGCCGTCGGGACTGACGTCATAGGATTCGGCGAGCTCGCCGGTGATCGTGTCGAGGTCGAACACCCATTTGCCGTTGAGCTGCTTGCGGCCGAATGCCACCAGCCGGTCATAGGTGCTCATGCTCAGCGCGAAGGATTCGCGCGTCGAACCGGGAATGTTGGGATCGAGCGTGTTGACGGAGGCGCCGGTGACGTAGCGCAAGGTCTCGGCCCGGGTTTGCGCCTGCGAAGGCGCGGCGGCGATGAGCAACAGCGCGGTGGTGGCGAGGACGGACGACGCCAACCTGAAAGACACAAAACGCATTGGTTTTTCCCTGAATTTCGAACGAGAACGCCAGCAAGGCAGGTTCAAAAAGAAGCAAGTTGCGCGCCAGTCTCATCGGGCGTTTTTGAGGACGCATCGTCGCGGCGGCGCATGGATGATCACAGCGATTCCCCCATTTTTCGCGCCGGCCGCGCAACCACGGCCTGCGGCACGTCATAGGCGCTGAGCGAGGCCCAGTGACGCGCGATATCGGCGCGGAACAGGCCGCGCGTCAGGCCGTGGACCAGCTTTGGAACAGCGGTCGTCATCGCGTTGATCGACGATCCCGACGGACCGAAGCTCATGGTGGAGGCGATGGCGAAGAGATGGACGTCGGAGATCCACGGCGTCGTTCCCGGCACGCGCTCGGTGAAGGAATAGTCGTCGGCAAGATAGGGAAAGCGGCCGAGCCGTTCGTTGCGTTCGTCTTCCGGCGGCTGGTAGCGGTCGGTCCAGATGGCGATGTTGCCGGCGAAATTGGCGAGCTCGCCGCGACCGGCAAAGTCCATGTCGATGCCGGTACCGCAGATGACGAAATCGGCCGTGATGGCTCCGCGTGGCGTCTGGAGTTCAACGCCTTTGCCGGTCTTGCGCGCGGCTTCGACCGGCGCGCCCTCGTGCAAGATGAAATTGGCGTGACGCGCGCAGCGGTCATAGGTCGGTTGCGGAAATCCCTCGCGCATTTCGAGGATCTTGCGCATGAAGCGCCAGCGCCAGGCATCGTCGAGATCGCTAAGATGACGCAGGAAGCCGCGAAAGGTCAGCCAACGATAGGGCTGGATGACCTGGATCTGCGCACGGCGGCACAGCAGGTGCACCTCGGCGGCTCCGGCTTCCAGCGCAGTCGCCGCATTATCGAAAGCGGAGGCGCCGGCACCGATGACGGCGACGCGCTTGCCGCGCAGGCTTTCGAAATCGATGTCGTCGGCAACGGTTGCAACGGAGCTCGCCGGCAGATGCGCTAGCTGCTCCGGGATCATCCAATCGCCCATGCCCTCCTGCCCCGTCGCGAGCACGATCTTGCGGGCATAGAGCGTTTCGTCCCCTCCTGCCCGTTTCACGCGCGCAGCAAGAAGGCCGCCAGCCGCCGGCGCGATCTCCAGCAGCTCACAAGCATTGCGCACCGGCAGGCCGACCGTGCGCCGCAGCCAGAGCAGGTACTCTGCCCAATGCTCCCGCGCGATCAGGCCGAACTCCTGCCAGCTCGCCTTGCCGAAGCGGGCCTCGTGCCAGGATTGGTACGTCAGGCTGGGGATATCGAGATCGGGCCCGGTATAGTCCTTCGGGCTGCGCAATGTCGGCATCCGGGCGTAGGTGAGCCACGGGCCCTCCTTCCCCTCCTCGGCCTTGTCGATCAGCAGAATGTTGCTGACGCGCGAGCGCAGCAGGCCAAAGCCGATGGCGATGCCGGACTGGCCGGCGCCGATGATGAGGACATCCAGCGCCGGCTTGCCATCGGGTCCCGTTTTGGGATCGAGCCAGGCAGCGCCGGGATGCGCGATCCTGGAGAGATCGGCGCGAATATCGGCTTCGAGCTGGGTGAGCGCCTCACTCATGCCGCGAGCCAGCCTCCGTCGACCACCATCACGGTGCCGGTCGTGAACGAAGAGGCGTCGCTGGCGAGATGCAGCGCGGTCTGCGCGATCTCCTCGGCCTGGCCGAACCGCTTCATGGCGTGCCGGTTGCGCGAGGCTTCGCGCACTTCGTCCGGATTGGCGTGGCGGGCAAAGCTGCGGCGAAGCATCGGCGTGTCGATCGCGCCAGGCGCGATCGCGTTGACACGGATGCCGTCGGTGGCGAAGTCCACCGCCATGGTCCGGGTCAGGCTGATGATCGCGCCCTTGGCCGCGATATAGGCGCTGTTGCCCTTGCCGCCGGCAATGGCGAGCTGCGAGGCCAGCGTGATGATCGAGCCGCTGTTCTGCCGCTGCATCTGCGGCACCGCGGCCCGCGCCCACAGCCAGGTGCCGCCGACATTGGCGCGGAACACCGCATCCCAGTCATCCAGGTTCGTCGTCAGCACCGTGCCGCCACAGGAGAAGCCGGCTGCCGTCATCAGGATGTCGAGCCGGCCGTGCCGGGCCACGACGTCGCCGACGACCGTCTCGGCGAATGCGGCATCGCCGACGTCGCCGACATGCATCGTTGCCTCGCTCACCAGCCTCAGCGTGTCCTCGAGGCCAGCGGCATCACGATCGACCAGGGCAAGGCGCGCGCCCTCCTCCGCGAACAGTTTTGCGCTGGCGCGGCCGATGCCCGAGCCCGCGCCGGTGATGATGGCGGTGCGCCCATTCAGCCGCATCTCAGATCCACTCCTTGTGCTGCTCCAGCCAGGCGCTCATCGCGGCAGCGGACTCGGCGCAGCCGAACCGCGCGCGCCAACCGAATTCGTCGGCCATTCGCGTCACCGACAGCGGCGCGCGATAGGGCCCGTGCAGCTTGATGGCCGTCTTCTCTCCGGGCGCCGCCAGCCGGCACTCCAGGCCGGGATGCAACGCTGCGAACGCCTCGCCCCATTGCAATGCGGGCCACGCCCCGCCGTTCGAAATGTTGTACAGCCGGTGACGAGGGCGCTCGGCTTCGACCAGAATCGCGACAGCTTCGGCAGCGTCCGGCGCGTAAGTCCAGTCTCGCAGACCCGGCTCCGGCATGATGGCCGGCTCGCCGCGAGCGAATGCGGCCAATATCTGATAATGGAGGCTCGGCGTATCGCGCACGGAACCGGGGCGCTCCCACGGCCCGAAGACCGCAGTCAACCGCACACTCAGGAAATCACCGCCAAAAAGTTCGGCGTGCCGTGCCACCGATCGTTCCGAGGTGAACTTGCTGATGGCGTAGAACGAGACGGGATCGCAGGGCGTTTCCTCGTCCAGAATGTCGACCCGCGCACCCGCCGCGCCATAGGCCGAGGCCGACGACAGATTGACGACGCGGCGAACGCCATGGCGGATCGCGGCTTGCAGGATCGGGATCTGGGCCATGACGTTGATCTCGAGAACGCGCGCGGTCGATGCCCTTTCGAGGTCATCCCCGGCGGTCACCGCGGCGCCCAGCACGATCGCATCGCAGCCCTTTGCGATAAGGGCATCGATGGTGTCTGCGTCGGTGACATCGCCCTGCACCGCTTTGAGCCGTGCGCCGTAGTCGGCAAGAGATCGCTGCGCGGATGGCGGCAACGGTGCACGATCATACAGCGTCACCTCGTGCCCACGCGCGAGCAGCACCTCGGCCAGATTGAGGCCGACAAAACCGGTGCCGCCGAAGATGATGATCTTCATCGCGCGCGATCCACCATCACAGCAGCTTGGCTCCAAAATTCCGCTCCGGATCCATGTCGGCAACGAGCCGGCCGGTCGGCCTGGCCGCCTCGCCGCCGCTGCGCGCCAGGAATTTTCCGCTGCCGGCGCGCGCAAGACACTTGTCGCCCTCGATGATCACGCGGCCGCGCGAGAGCACCGAGACCGGCCAGCCCTTCAGCTGGCGGCCCGCGAACGGCGTGTAGCCGGCGAGATCGTGCATCATCTCGTCGGCGATGGTGACCTCGCGGTTGGGATCCCAGATCGCGATATCGGCATCGGCGCCGACGGCGATCGAGCCCTTGCGCGGATGCAGATTGTAGATCTTTGCCGGCGCCGTCGCGGTCAGCTCGACGAATTTTTCCAGGCCGAGCCGTCCCTTCGACACCATCGCGTCGAACAACAGCGGCAGCCGCAGCTCCAGGCCCGGGAGGCCGTTGGCGACCTGCTTGAAGTTGGGATTGGGACCGGCGCGCAACTTGCCGGTCTCGTCATAGCGATACGGCGCGTGATCCGACGAGATGGTCTGGAGATCGCCGAGCGAGAGCGCCTGCCACAGCGCCTCCTGGTCGGCATGCGTCCGCGGCGGCGGGCTGCACATCCACTTCGCGCCCTCAGCACCCGGCTTGTCGAGATCCGCAGCGGTCAGGAACAGATATTGCGGGCAGGTCTCGGCGAAGACCTTGAGCCCCTGCCCGCGCGAGTCGCGGATCACCTTGGCACCCTCGGCTGTCGAGACATGGAAGATCATGATCGGCTGGTCGATCAGCGCCGCCATGCCGATCAGCCGGGTGAAGGCTTCCGCCTCCGAGACGCGGGCGTGGCTGACGGCGTGGTATTTCGGCATCGTGTAGCCGCGCGACAGCAGCCGCTTCACCATCCAGGCGATGATGCCGTGGTTTTCGGCATGCGCGCACAGCATCGCGCCGGACTGGCGCGCAGCGAGCAGGATGTCGAGCAGCGGCTCGTCGTCGACCTTGAGGCGGTCGTAGGTCATGAAGATCTTGATCGAGGCATGGCCCTGCTTCACCAGCGCGGGAATGTGCTCCTCGACCGTCTCCTTGGTCGCGTCCGCAATGATCATGTGAAAGGCGTAGTCGATCACCGCACCCTTCTTCGCCAGGGCGTGATAGTCCTCGACGACCTGCGGCAGCTTCATGCCGACATGCTGAGCCGCGAACGGGATCACCGTGGTGGTGCCGCCGAAGGCGGCGGAGACGGTCGCGCTCTCGAACGTATCGGCGTTCATGATGCCGGCGGCCGACAGCTGCTCGATATGGGCGTGGCTGTCGACACCGCCGGGCAGCACCAGCTTGCCACGGGCGTCGATTTCGCGCTTTGCGGGCGGAAGCCCGCGGCCGATCGCCGCGATGGTCTCGCCGGAGATGGCGACGTCGGCCTCGAAGACGTCGGTCGTGGTGGCGACGCGGCCGCCGCGGATGATCAGGTCGTAAGCGGGTTCAGTCATGAGGCACTCCGTGATAGGCTCAAGGCACGTTCGCTAATTTTCGCAGGAAGATCATCATGTCCCGGCCGCGCATTCTCGTCATCAACCCGAACTCCAACCACAAGGTCACGCAGGGGTTGGAGGATGCGTTGAGGCCGCTCGATTTCGAGGGCGGGCCCGAAGTGGTCTGCCAGACGCTGGCCGAGGGTCCGTTCGGCATCGAAAGCCAGGCGGACGCCGATAGCGTTGCGATACCTTTGCGGAAGCTGGTCGAAAGCGACAACAGCTCGGCCGCCTTCGTCATCGCCTGCTACAGCGATCCCGGGCTCCAGGTCTGCCGTGAAGGCACCGACCGGCCGGTGTTCGGCATAGCCGAGTGCGGCGTGCTGACGGCGCTTTCCCGCGCCGAGACCTTCGGCGTCATCGCCATCGCGCAGCGCTCGATCCCGCGGCACATGCGCTATCTCAGGCAGATGGGCCTGACCGACCGCTTTTCCGGCGAGCGGCCGCTGAACATGAGCGTCGCCGAAACCGCCTCCGGCGAAGGCACGCTCGCCAAGATGATCGAGGTCGGCCGCGCGCTGCGCGACGAGGACGGTGCCCGCGCCATCGTGATGGGCTGCGCCGGCATGGCCCGCCACCGCCGTGCGCTGGAAGACGAGCTGCGCATTCCCGTGATCGATCCGACACAGGCGGCCGTCACCATGGCGCTGGGTACGGTGCGGTTCTCGGCCCACTAGGCGTCCTTCAGCTCTTTGATTTCCTGGCGCGCGAGCCATTGCGCATGGCTCTCGCGGACCAGGGCAAACGTGTCCCGCTGGGTGGTGTAGAGGTTGCCGAACATGCGGCCGATCGGCCGGTAGGCGTCGAGATCGACATACATGTTGGCGGTGTCGACGAGGCCCTCGCGGGCGTGAACCCGCAAGACCTCGCCGACCAGGAGCTCGCGATCGGGCGAGAAGGTCAGCACGACATGGCGCCGGCATTCCAGCGCGAACGGCGCCGCAGCGAGGCGCGGCACCTTCACGTCCACGGAGGGAAGCGTCGCCAGCCCCGTCGCGGCGACCTCGCTGTCGCCTGAGGGGAAATCGACCGCGCAGTCGTTCATCGCGACCGACAGCGCCTCGTCCACCATATGCACCACGAATTCGCCGTCGCGATGGATGTTGCGGGTGGTGTCCTTCGGCGAGTGGTCCGGCTTGTGCTGGAGCCCGAGCACGATCAAGGCCGGGCTTTCGGAGAACACGTTGAAGAAGCTGAACGGCGCGGCATTCACCGCCCCGTTCTCGTCCAGCGTGGTCACCAGCGCGATCGGCCGCGGCACCACCACGCCGCAAAGCAGCTTGTAGCGATCGCGCGGATCGAGCTCACGCAAGGAGATGCCCTTGTCAGCCATCGGGGTCAGTTCTCCGGCGGCGGCACCGCGCCGGTCTGGCTGGTGATCAGGCCGTAATGCTCGATGCGGCGATGCCGGGCGAAATCGAAGATCGTGGTCTTGCCGAAGGTGGTGGCGTCGAGGTCGCAGGCGTGAACCAGAACCTCGTCGTCGTCTGTCTTCGCCTCGGCCACGATCTCGCCATTGGGATCGACGATCAGGCTGCCGCCGAACAGCGGGTGACCGTCCTCATTGCCGGCCTTGGCGACCGCGACCACCCAGGTCGCGTTCTGATAGGCGCCGGCCTGCACCGAGAGGCGATTGTGGAACAGGCGCTTCTCGACGCCCTCCTCACTCTTCTCCGCATTTACCGACGGCGTGTTGTAGCCGATCAGAACCATCTCGACGCCCTGCAGGCCCATGACGCGATAGGTCTCGGGCCAGCGGCGGTCGTTGCAGATCGCCATGCCGATGATGCCGCCGAGCTCGCGCCAGACCTTGAAGCCGAGATCGCCCGGCTCGAAATAGCGCTTCTCCAGGTGCTGATGCGAGCGCTTGGTGTCGTATTCCACATGGCCCGGCAGATGCACCTTGCGGTATTTGCCGACGATCTTGCCGGATTTATCCGTGAGGATCGCGGTGTTGAAATGATGACCGTCCGGCGTCAGCTCGGCATAGCCGAAATTCATCGCCATTCCGTGCTGCGCCGCGCGCTCGAACAGCGGCCTGGTTGCCGCGTTCGGCATCTCGCGTTCGAACCAGATGTCGAACTCGGCGCGGTCCTCGACGTACCAGCGCGGGAAAAACGTCGTCAGCGCCAGCTCGGGATAGACGATCAGGTCGGCGCCCTTCGCTTTCGCCTCGTCCATCAGCGCGACCATGCGCTTGACCACGGCCTCGCGGCTGTCGGCTTTCTGGATCGGGCCCATCTGGGCGGCGGCGACATTGACGATGCGCATCAGCGAGTTCCTGGTGATGTCTGGGGGGAAGGGTCGGCTCGTGGGATCTTCCGCCGCGCCGAGCATAACGCGGCTCCGTGCCGATATTCCAGCCAAGCAGCTTTCATGCCGTCCGCCCCCATTCGGCATCCTGCAACAGCCGCCAGTTGATTTTGTTGCTGGCGGTGCGCGGCAGGGACTCGACGAAAACGACGGCGCGCGGCGCCTTGTAGCTTGCCATCGCGCCGCGTGCCCAGCCGACGATATCATCGGCCGAAGTCGTCGCGCGCGCGGCGTCATCGAGCACCACCAGCGCCTTTACGGTCTCACCGCGATAGCCGTCCGGCGCTGAAATGATGCAGCATTCCCGGATGGCGCGGTTCTGGTACATCGCCGCCTCGACCTCGGCCGGCCACACCTTGAAACCGCTGACATTGATCATCCGCTTCAGGCGGTCGACGGCGAAGAAATAACCGTCGGCATCGCGGTAGCCGAGATCGCCGGTGCGCAGGAACCGCTTGCCGTCGCGTTCGATGAAGGCCTCAGTATCCGCCTGCGCCCTGTTCCAGTAACCCTGCAGCACCTGCGGCCCATGCACGATGATCTCGCCGACCACGTGGTCGTCGAGCTCGATCAGGCTTTCGGGATCGATCACCCTGGCGTCGGTCTCGTGCACGGCGATGCCGAGGCATTGCCGCTTGGGTGCGGCCATCGGATTGAGGTGCGTCGGGGACATCGTCTCGGTCATGCCGTAACCCTCGACGAAATCCAGGCCGAACCGCCCCTTGAGCCGTTCGGCGACCGCGGTCGGCATCGCCGCGCCGCCGCCAGTCAGCACCTTGAGCTTGGCAAAGCATTTTTCGCGGAAACTGGCGCTGGCGAGCACATCCACGATCATGGTCGGCGCGGCGTTCCAGAACGTGACGCCATAGGTCTCGAACAGGTCGGGGAGCAGATCCTTGTCCCAACGCGCCATCAGCAGCAGCGTGGCGCCGGCGACGATGGCGGCATTCATCGAGCCCTGCATGCCCGCGACATGGAACAGCGGCATGAAGCCGGTCATGACGTCACCGCCATCGAGCCCATACCAGCGCGCCTGCAACACGGCGGTGAACAGCGCGCTGCGATTTGTATGCATGCACGCCTTGGGCTTGCCCGTCGTCCCGGACGTGTAGGGCAGGATCATGAGATCGTCCGGCCCCGCCTCCATCGCACCCGGCTGCAGGCCTTGCGCGATCGCGGGCGACCACGAATGCCAGCCCGGCGACGACGGCACTTCCGACGGCGCGTCGGTCACGCAGCGCGGCAGCGTGTAGGGCGTGGCGGCTGGAACCTCGTCGCGATATTGCGCGACGATTGCATGCGTGATGGCCTCGCCGATCAGCGGCGCAAACACATCGCTCAGCTCGCTGCCGATGATCGCGACCCTGGCGCCGCTGTCCGCAGCGAGATACGCGATCTCGGCGGTCTTGTTCATGGGATTGACCGGCACGATCACGGCGTCCGCCCGCATCGTCGCGTAATAGGCGACGATATATTGCGGCGAGTTCTGCAGCGCGATCATGACGCGGTCGCCGCGCTTGATGCCGCAAACGCCTTGCAGGAAGCCGGCCATGGCATCGACCCGGTCGCGCAGCTCGGCGTAGCTCAGGCTAGCGCCGTAGAACACCGTCGCCGGATGCGAGGGACGTTCACGTGCAGCACGCGCCAGCGCGTCGTAGAGCGTCCCCTCCGGCATCGCGAGATGCCAGGGCTCGTCCGCCGGCCAGGCCGGTGACCTCAGGGACGTTGTGTGGCTCACCCGTGCTCCTCGTCAGCGACATCGAGACCGTGGTCGAGCGCGTCCAGAAGCTGGTTAGCCTCGCGCTCGGAGATGATCAGAGGCGGTGCCAGGAACAGCGAGGTCTGCTCGCCGCTGGTGCCGATCACCGCGCCGGCCTCCAGCGCGCGCTCCGCGACGCGCGAGGCGATCGGCACCTCCGTGGTGTCGGCATGCCAGGTGCGCCAATCCGGGCCATGCAGCTCGACCGTCCAGTGCACCCCCTGCCCCGCCACGCGCTGCACGCTCGGATGCCTTTGCGCGATCGCCAGCAGGCGCCGCGCAAACAGCCTTTCGAGGCCCGCGACGTGCTCCAAAATCTTGTCGTCGCTGACGACCTTCAAATAGGCGCTCACCGCTGCCATGCTGATCGGATGGCCGCGCAACGTGCCGTAATTCTGCCAGCTCGTGCCCTTGAGCCGCTCGACGATGTCCTTCGACACCACCACCGCAGCCACCGCCGCCGCGCCACCGCCGAGCGACTTGCCGAGCGTCACGATATCGGGGCGGCTCTGCGCGCCCTGGAATGCGAACCAGCGGCCCGCGCGGCCTGCGCCAGTGACGACCTCGTCCGCGATCCAGTACGAACCGGCCTCTCGCGCGCAGCGCGCGACCTCGTCCTGATAGGCGCCGTCGTAATAGATGCCGCCCTGGGTGTAGTCGATGATCGTCGCCGCGGTGTCCGACAAGAGGCGCGGCGCGTCTGCCAGATATTCGCTGGGCGGCGCGTTGTTGGCCGGCGCGCCATAGATCGCGCCATTCGGCGCCGGGAGAATCCGCACCGGTGCCATCGGTGCCGGCAATTTTGAGCCGCCGGCGTGCACCGCTAGGCCGCCGTGCCATTGCGGCTGCACCGTCATGCTGCGCGACAGGCCGGTGATGCCGTGATAGGCGCGCTCGCGCGTTGCCAGCGCGGAGCGCTGCGTCAGCGCCTGGCACAGCGACAGCGCCATGTCGTTGGCCTCGCTGCCGCTGATGCAGAAGCGCACCGCGCCGACCCAATCCTCTTCGCCCTTGAAGGCGGTCGCCATCAGATCGTCGGCAGCCTGCTCGCGACCGATCCAGGTCCAGCCTTCATTGACGACAGGCGTATCCGCCGCGCGGCGGATCGCCTCCACCATTGCGGGATGGCGGTGGCCGAGACCGCCGCCGGTGTTGCTGCCGTCGATCAGCTTGCGGCCGTCCGCAAGGTGAAAGTAGACGCCCTCGCCGCCGACCACGGCCATCGGTGCGGCCTCGCCCGCGTTCAGCCCGGTTCGCAACAACCTGCTCATGGCCACTGCCTCACTTCGCTGTCGCGGCGCCGTAGCCGCCGCCACCGCACATCTCGATCGTGACGAGATCGCCTTGCTGCAATACGAGGTTCGACTTGCCGTCGATCGTGACGTTTCGGCCCTGCCGGACCAGCGAGATGCGGCAGGCCTTGCCGGGATAGCCGCCCTGCATGCCCCAAGGCGCCATCACCATGCGTTCGATGCAGGTGGTCAGGTGCATCGATGGCGCCAGGATGCGGTAGGTGCGGACGGAGCCGTCCCCACCGCGATGCGCGCCCGCGCCGCCGGAATTCCGGCGGATGGCCTGCTGCTCCAGCCGGATCGCGTAATTCGCCTCGATCACCTCCACCGGCGTGTTCGAGGTGTTGGACAGATGCACCCGGGTGGCGGAGGTACCGGCTCGATCGTGCCGCGCGCCTTCGCCGCCGCCATGGACCTCGTACAGCATCTTCCACGACCCGTTCGGCCGCGGCTCGGCGAAGAATAGCACGCCGGCGGTGGTCGCCCCGCCCGCCGACAGGCGCTCGGGAATGGTGTCCTGCATGGCGCGGAAAATCGCATCGACGATGCGCATGGAGGTCTCGTGATTGCCGGCGGCAACCGAAGCGGTCCAGCCGGGCTCGAGGATCGAGCCCGGGCGCGTGATGATGGTCAGCGGCCGCAGCGCGCCGGCGTTCTGCTGCATGTCGCGTCCGCTCATGATGCGCGCGGCATAGGCCACCGCCGAGCGCGCCATGAACGGCGTCGTGTTGCAGAAATTGGAGACCCGATCGCAGCTTCCGGAGAGATCGAAGGTCGCTTCATTCCCGCGAATGGTGATCTTCACATGGATCCGCGCCGGCGCATTGTTTGCGCTGCCGTCGTCGAGATAATCCTCACCCTCGTAGACGCCATCCGGCAAGTCGCGCAGCGCTTCCCGCATCTCGATTTCGGAGAGATCGTGCAGGCGCGACTGCGCCGCCATGAAGACCGCCTTGCCATGCTCGCGGCAGAGCTCGACGATGCGCTTCTCGCCAGCCTTGGTCGCCGCGATCTGGGCGAGCAAGTCGCCCTCGCAGGATTCGGCATCGCGAACGTTGGCTTTGAGCAGCTGCACGATCGGCGTGTTGAGGCCGGCAGCAGTCGCGATCAGCACCGGCGGAATCCGCATCGCCTCCTGGAACGTGTCGACCGCCTTGGCGAAATAACTGCCGGGCCAGGTGCCGCCGATATCAGGCCAATGGGCGAGGCTGACCGCGAAAGCCACGATCTCGCCGTCGAAGAAGACGGGCCGCACGACCTTGACGTCATTGAGATGATTGCCGCCGAGCGCGCCGATATTGTAGATGACGACGTCGCCGTCGTTCAGGCCATCGCGCGGCATCACCTTCAGGAGTTCGGGGATGGTGTAGGCCATCGCGCCGAGATGGATCGGAATGTCGCGGCCCTGTCCGACCAGGCCGCCGTAGCCGTCGGTGATCGCCGACGACAGGTCGCCGGCTTCGCGCAACAGCGGCGAGCGCGCCGAGCGCGTCATGACGAGGCTCATCTCCTCGGCCGCGGCCGAGAGCCCGTGCCTGATGACCTCGACGACGAAGGGATCGAGCTTCATGCCGCCCTCCGCCTCAGGAACAGATTGCCTGATGGATCGGGCCTCGCCTGCCAGCCCGGCGGCACCACCACGGTCGACCAGGCGTCTTCGATGATGGCGGGACCATTGATGGTCTCGGTGAGCGAGGCGCGGTCGACGATCGCGGTTGCGATGTCATGGAAGCCGTCGAACGAGCAGGTGCGCGTGCCCGTAGACACCGCCCTCGCCGCTGTCGCCGGCCGGCTGACAACGGTTGTCGACGGGCGCCGGGCCTGCACCCGCACGGATTCGATGACGCAGGGCTCACCGGTCGCATAGCCGAACAGCTCGTGATGCCGCGTCAGAAAGTCCTGCTTCAGCCTGACAACGTCGAGCGGCAGCGTGAACGATACCGGAATGGCGTCATTCTGCGCCGCATAGCGCATCAAGGCCACCAGCTCGACCTGGATCTCCGCTCTTGCAACATTGTTGGCGAGAAGCGGCGCCGAGGCATCGGCAATCAGGGTTTCGATCCGCTCCGAGACGCCGGCGAGATCGATGCCGTCGAGGGCAGCGCGAAGGGTCTGCTGCTGCAGGAAGCTGAAATCGGCGGTGAGGCAGCCCAGGGCCGAGAACGCACTCGAGGCACTGGGCACGACGACCTCCGCAATCCCGTAGAGATCGGCGAGGCCCGCGGCATGCATCGGGCCGCCGCCGCCGAAGGCCAGCAGCGTGCAGTCGCGCCCGTCGATGCCGCGCTCGACCGTGACGCGGCGGAGCGCGCGGGCCATGGTCGCGTTCGCGACCTTGATGATGCCGAGCGCCGTTTCGGTCAGGCTCAGTCCGAGTGCGTGCGCAATTGGCGCGATGACACGCTTGGCGCTCTCGATGTCGATGCCGATGCGATCGCCAAGCTTGGTCTCGGGATTGAGATAGCCGAGCACGGCATTGGCATCGGTGATGGTGGGCTCCGTGCCGCCACGGCCATAGCAGGCCGGGCCCGGCTCGGAGCCGGCGCTCTCGGGCCCGACCGTCAGCCCGCCGGGACCGTTGCGCACGATCGATCCGCCGCCCGCACCGATCGAGTGCACCGCCAGCATCGGCTGGCGCAGCGGCTTGTCACCGAGCATGCGGCCGTCGGTCATTTCGGCCTGGCCGTCGACGATCAGGCACACGTCCGTCGTGGTGCCGCCCATGTCGAAGGTCAACATGCGCGAGCAGCCGAGCTGGCGCGCGATGCTGACCGACGCCGAGACGCCCGCCGCCGGCCCCGACATCGCCATCACCAGCGGACGCCGCTTCACCGCCGAAATCGGGACCATGGCGCCGGCGGAGTGAAACACCTGCAGGCCGGCCCCGATCGGCAGCCGCTGCTCCAGCTCGCTGAGATATTCCACCGCGATCGGCATCGCGGCCGCGTTGAACACGGTCGCCGAGGTCCGCTCATATTCGCGTGCCTCGGGATTGACCTCGTGCGAGAGCGAGACATGGGCGACGAGGCCCTTGAGCCGCTCGCCCAGCATCTTTTCATGCACCGGATTGGCATAGGCGTGAAGGAGTGCGACCGCGACGCTCTGAACGCCGGTCCCTTTCAGCCACGCCACCAGGCGCTCGATCTCGGCTTCCTCGAGCGCCTTCAACACTCGCCCCTCATGATCGAGGCGCTCGGCGAGCCCGAAGCATCTTTCAGGCGGCACCAAAGGCGGCGATTTCGGCGGAATGTCGAGCCGGTAGAGGTCGCGCCGGCGATAGCGGGCGATCTCGAGCACGTCGGCGAAGCCTTCGGTCGCGACCAGCGCCACCTTCGGCAGCCGATTCTCGACGATCGCGTTGGTCACGCGCGTGGTGCCGTGGACGAAGCGCCTGACCTCGCTCTTGCGCAGACCCACCGCCTCGATCGCCTCCAGCATCGCCCGAACCGGTGCGTCGGGGCGCGACGGCACCTTTGCAATCCGCGCTTCCGCGGAATCGCGCCGGATGGCGATGATGTCGGTGAAGGTGCCACCGATATCGGTGCCGACCTCCCAGTGATTGTCGGAGTAGCTCATCTGCACAGTCAGCTACGCGTGACGTCCGGACCGGACGCCAGGTCCTTTCCGGCCATTGCCGCATCCAATGCCAAAGCGAGCACGCTCATCGTCATTCCCTGTCATGCCATCACGGGCGAGCGTGCGACAGAGCGATGGCCGCGGGATAGGGTCGGAGTTGTCGCAAACCACCGAGCCAGCGAGCCGCCGGCATTGCGCGGCGCACCATCGGCTGCACGTTTTGGTGCAGCGCTGCTCGCCCAGAGAGCAGAAGCATACGAAGCCAGAAATGTGCAGCGCACCCTTGGATTCTTCGACACAAATGGGAGCGCCCGTTGCACTGCAATCGGAATCGCGCAAGTCCGTTTGTCTAATTTGCAGGCGATCAATCTGCGGTGCAGGAGAGAGGGCTGACCAGGAGCTATGCACGCAGGTCGGCTCAGCCTCTCTTTATTGTACGGTCAGTAAGCGAGGACGTCACCGGCCTCAGGATGCCAGCGACGCCCGCAAGCGTCGCCATCCGATGACGACGCCGGTGATGGAGAACATCAGTCCGAGCGTACAGAGGCTGACAATGAGAGCGTCACGCAGCCGCGCGTGAGCCAGCAGAATCGGGAAATCAAGCGTGTGCAGCGCACTGTAGAGCCAGCGATAGACGCGCCGCGACGGGTCCAGTCTTTGCAGCACCTTGCCATCGGCAGCATCGACATCGAACCAGAGATCGCCGCAGGTCGTGCGGTAGACCGGAGCTCCCGGAATAGCGGACTGCGCCGGATAGTCGTCGTTGCCGGCGAGCAGGAACGGTGCGGCACAGCCGGCGCCAAGGCGCGCCGTCAGATCCCCGATCTCCTGCGTATCCAGGTATGCCGCCTGCCCATCTCGCGGCGCGTCCCCGGCCCTGATCAACGTCTGATGGCCAAGGGCGAGCCGATCGCGCCGATAGACCCTGCCGCCGAAGGCGAACCATTCGACCTCGCGCGCCGACGGCGATATTGGCGGCAGATCGAGCGGTGAAGCGTCTCGCCAATCCGGGGCGGCATCGACCACGCCCGCCTCTGCCGGCGTCAATTGCCCGCGCGAGAACAGGCGGCCGTGATCCATCGAGAGCCAGCCGCTGAAGATCCAGCTCAGTAAGAACAGCGTCGCCGCGAGGCCGATCAGGTGATGCAGCGCATGCCAGCCACGGTAAGGCGAGGAGATTTGGCCCTTGCGAAACCTGATCCGCACGATTCCGAGCACCGCGCCAAGCAATGCCGCAATCAGGGCCAGCAGCGACAGCGTCCAGACCACGCGATCCCACACCGCCCAGCTGCTGCGCAGAACCGTCGGATAGATCCAGTGCAGCACGCTGCCGGCCCAGTTCCACGCGCGCTCACTGCGCGTCGTATCTAGGACGACCTCCCCGGTCAGCGACGAAACGTAGACCTCCGTTCCAGGGGCATCGCCGAGAGCGGCGCGAAACAAGGGGCGATGGCGATCAAAACCGTTCGGCACGCTCCATTGATCGTGGTCCGACCGCGCGACGATCGCGGCGCGTGGCGCGTCGAGCCCGCGCTGACGGGAATAGCCCTGCACGATGGTGAGCGCGACATCGGCGGACGTCACCGATGCGTCTCCTCTATCGGAGGCGCGGACCGCTCGCGAACCTGCGGGGCCCGAGACGACGTAGACCGGTCCATCACTGCGCTGGATCAGCCGAACACGCGTCCCGTCGGTGATTCCGCTCGCAGCAACGGCGTCCGCGACCGAGATCGTTGTCCCGCCACGGTCCAGCGGCGCGAGCCCGGCAAATCGCTCCGCTTCCGTCAGCGACGGAAACGGGACGAAGTGCATCACGATCCCGCTCGCGAACCACATCGCGAACAGCAGGCAGAACGCGATCCCGAGCCAGCGATGCGAGAGGACGATCGCGCCCATCATGCGCTCAAGGCCTCACCATTTGAACGCGGCCGAGACCTCGTAGGTGCGCGGCGCGCCCAGGAGGATCTGGTCGGGATAGAACGGATCGCCCCAGATCGCATAGCGCTTGTCGGTGATGTTGCGGACGCGGAAAGTCATGCGGGCCTGGTCGACCGCATTGAACACGGCCTTGGGGATATCGACGAAGGCGTAGACGTCGGCCACGGTGTAGGCCTTCATCGTCACGACGTTCGCGTCGGTGTTGTAGCGGTCGCCGACATGACGGCCGGTGATGCCGAGCTCCACAGGCCAGGGCGTGAAGAACCGGTACGATGCGCCGGCATTGGCCACGATACGCGGTACGTTCGGCGGCGTATTGCCGGAGAACGAGCCACCGACGAAATTGTAGTCGGCATAGCGCGCATCGACATAGGCGATGTTGCCCCACAACCGAAGCGGCTCGATCGGCCGCACCGAGGCGGCAAGCTCGACGCCCTTGGACTCCTGCCGCCCGGCGATATTGAGCGCCTGCCCGCCGGCCGCCGCATAGACGTTCTTGCGCAGGATGTCGTAGGCCGAGAACGACCACTCCGCCCTATTGTCCCAGAACAGATGCTTGACGCCGGTCTCGTAGGTTCGCGACGTCGTCAGGTCCAGTGGCTGGGTCGGCAACAGCAGGAAGATGTTGTTGGCTGCGACGTCGGCCCCGGTGGCGTACTGGCTGAAGAAGGTCAGGCCGGGCACGGCCTCCCAGGTGTAGCCAATGCGGCCCGTCACCGGCGCCCAGTCTTTGGTGTACGGAAAGCCTGCCTTCTCCAGCCCGGCCTTGTCGGTCGAGTTACGGTCGAGTCCGATGTGCTCGACACGCAGGCCCCCGATCAACGCGAAGCTGCGCGTCAGCTTCAACCGGTCCTCGAACGACAACGCCTCGTTGTCGATGCGCGCGGTCTGCTGCTGTGTCGTGAGCAGGCCGTAGAAGCCGCGGTTGGGATCGACCAGCGAAACGGAATCTCCGGGAAAGTTTGCCGCGCCGGGCCTGACGAAATCGAGATAGCTCGACGAGAGCGTCGTGACCAACCGGTTGTCGAATCCTGCGATGTTGGTATCCCAGATCAGGTCGGTGATGTTGCCGACCAGCCGCTGGCTATGGGCGACATAGAAGCGTTCGCGATCGACCAGGTTCGTGGTGGAGTTGAATGCCTCGATCTCGTTGTTGAACCAGGTCCGTTCGGCGCCATAGCCATAGGCCTGACTTTTCAGCGTGAGGTCAGGCGCGAGCTTCAGCTCGAAGCCGCCGCGCAGCCACACTTCCTGCGCCACGTTGCGGTTATCGAGAACGTTGTAATTGGTGTTGAAGGTGCGGTCGTCGATGGTGACGGCACCGAGATTGGTACCGTTGTAATTCGAGACGTAATTGCCGGAGACGATCCCCGTCGTCGCATGCGAACCGCTGAAGGCGACCGGCACCAGCGGCGCGCCCCAATAGGCCTTCGAGCGGTCTTCGCGATACTCGACCGCACCCCAGATCTTGAGGCTGTCGGAGACCCGGTAATTGAGCTGGCCGGACGTGCCGAACGTCTTGACGTTGGTGTCGTCGGCAAAGCCGTTGAGCGTGGAACGGCTGATGTCGAAGCGATAGTCCAGCCCTTGCACATTGGTGCTGCCGCCTGAGCCGTAATGGGCCCGGAACGAATTCAGCGAATCCCAGGAGAAATTTGCCTCGTTGCGGATCGCTCCCGTGTGCGGTTGCTTGGTGACGAAGTTGATGGCGCCTCCCGCGGCACCCTCGCCCGAGATCAGCGAGGCCGGTCCTTTGAGGAATTCCACGGCCTCCAGATTGGCGGTGTCGACGATCCGCGAGGTCATGTTCTGCGGACCGATCTTGATGCCGTTGTAGAGTGTGTTGATCTGGCTATTGGTGAAGCCGCGCATCGAGAAGGCGGAAGGTTCGGCCGGGTTGTCGCCGGAGGTGACGCCGACGGCGCCCTGCGCCACCTCGGACACGGTGCGATAGCCCTGCTCGCGCATGGTTTCGGCCGAGATCACCTCGACGGTCGCGGGCGTCTGCCGCACCGTCAGGCCGAGCCGCGAAGCGCTTTCGGCAACGGCATTGGTGTTGAGCGGCGTTTGCGCCGTCAGATCCGGCATGACGGGTTTTGGCGCTGCCGATACCGCCGCCGGCCTGCGCGCTGCCGCGCGGCGCGCGCTCGCCACCTCTCGTGCTGCCGGTCTGGCCGGCTTGCGCGCCTGGGCGGGCGAGACCTCGACGGGTGGCAGCGGCTCTCGGACCTGCTGCGCCAGAGCGGCAGGCGGATCGAGAACGGCGAAGGACGTGAACGCGGCGGAAACCAGCAGGACGCGGCGCGGTCGTGCGATACGGATGGAAGACACGGTACAAACCTCGGTATGACGTCAGTGGCACGTCACAGCGAACGAGGTCTCACCTTTTGGCCTTGCAGCCGTCCGATGAAGCCGAATGTCTGTACTCCCCGACCGACATCTTCGCGTGTGACCACGGCTGACGGCAGGTCTCCTGGCTCGCGGGTCGTGACCTCTTCGTCGCCTTCCCGGGACCGAGGACCCAGTGGCTCGTGACGAAGGATTCACCGCTCACAGTTGCGGGGGCAGCCGCGGCATTGGGGACAATTTTCCCCGCACCGCATTCCCTTTTCATTCCCTCTCGGGAAAACCGTCGCGAGCATCTAGGATTACCACCAAGACAGAGTCAATGTCCCAGTTGCGGCGTCGTGGCGACCGCACAAGCTTCCTTGGAGATGAGCATGGAAGGCGAGACCTTCCTCTGGTTGATACGGCACGCGGTTGTCGCGGGCGTAGCCGGGACGATCCATGCAGCCGATGCGCCGGCCGATCTCGGCGATCGCGCGGCATTGGCGGCTCTCAAGCAGCGCTTGCCCGCGGATGTCGCCGGCTATGCCAGCCCGTCGCGGCGCACGGTGGAGACGGCGCGCGCGCTGGGGCTGGAACCGGAGCTGGTCAGCGAATTCCGCGAGCAGGATTTCGGCGATTGGACCGGCCATCGGCATGACGAGCTCGCCGCGACCGGCGGCGAGATCTACGCGCAGTTCTGGCGCGATCTGGCGCGCGGACGGCCGCCGAACGGCGAAAGCTTTGCGGATCACGTCGCCCGCGTCCGCCTCGGCCTGTCGCGGATCGGCGCAGGCTCCGCGGCGCTGGTCGTCCATTCCGGCACCATCCGCGCCGCGCTCTGCATCGCGCTCGATCTCGCACCGGAAGCGGCGTTGCGCTTCGTGATCGATCCGTTGTCGCTGACCCGGATCGACCGGCTCGCCAGCGGCTGGCGCGTCGTCTCGGTCAATCAGCGGATCAGCTAGGCCGATCCGGTACGTTGGCCTGCGCAAAGGTCGCCATGCCGTTGTGAAGTGCGCAGGCCGAGCGCACCAGCGGCAGCGCAATGGCGGCGCCCGATCCCTCGCCGAGCCTGAGATCGAGGCTGATCAGCGGCTGCACGTTCAGCGCGCGCAACACCAGCCGATGTCCTTGCTCCGCCGATTGATGCGAGGGCAACAGGAACGGCTGGCAGGAGGGATTGAGCCGCGCCGCCGCCAGCGCCGCCACCGAGACGATAAAGCCGTCGATCAATACGGGAATGCGGCGTTGCGCGGCCGCGATGATGGCGCCCGAGATCGCCGCGATTTCGAGGCCGCCGACCGCGCACAGGATTGTCTCGACCGAGGCTCCGGCGACGCGATGGCGTGCGATCGCCGCATCGATCACCCGCGCCTTGTGTACGCGGCCGGCCGCATCGACGCCGGTGCCGCTGCCGGCGATCTCTTCGGCGCTCACACCGAGCAGGCTCGCAGCAATCGCAGCTGACGTCGTGGTGTTGCCGATCCCCATCTCGCCAAAGATCAAGAGATCAGGCCGGCCGGCCTCAGCGCGCGCCACCGCGCGCTGGCCGGCCTCAAAGGCGAAGACCAATTCCGCCGGGGTGAGCGCGGCCTCGACGCTGAAATCGCGCGTGCCGCTGCGCGGCTTGTCGGTGACGATCCCGGCCATCTGCACCTCGGACAGCGTGCCGGCGTCGACGACCTCGAGGCTCGAACCCAGCTCGCGCGCCAGCACCGAGATCGCGGCGCCTCCAGAGGCAAAATTCGCCATCATCGCGATGGTGACGGCTTGCGGATAGGCCGACACCCCCTGTGCGACGATGCCGTGGTCGCCCGCGAAGATGATGATCGGGACGCGCGCGGCGCGCGGCTGCTCGGTGGCCTGCAGGCCTGCGAGCTCGATCGCGAGCTGCTCCAGCCGGCCGAGCGCGCCCGTCGGCTTCGTCAGTTGCGCCTGCCGCGCAATGGCCGCCTCGCGATGGACCGCGGAGATTTCGGGGCAGTTCTGGGTGACCCATTCGGGAAGCATGCTGCCTCGCTCAACGCCTGCGTTTGAGAATGTAGCTGTCCATGATCCAGCCGTGCCGCTCACGTGCGTCCTGCCTCGCGGCGGCAATGCGCGAACCCACTTCGGTGAGCGCACCGGACATGAGGATCTGATCGGCCATGCCGAGATAGGCCCCCCACCAGATGTGAAGCCCAGCCGGATCGAGCGACTGGAACGCCGTGCCGCCGTCGAGCATCACCACGACTGTGTCGACGCCCTGCGGCCAGCCGCCTTCGCGCAAGCGCCGCCCCGTCGTGACCAGAAAGGGCTCGCCGATGTCGTTGAGCGGCAGCGCATGCGCCGCACACAGCGCCTGGATCGAGGTGATGCCGGGCACGACTTCGATTGTCGGCAACGGATTCAATCGCCGCGCAATGCGCAGCGAGGAATCGTAGAGCGACGGGTCGCCCCAGATCAGCAGCGCGACCTTGCCGTCACCGCCGAGATGGCTTGCAATGGTCCGCGACCACGTGGCGGCAACGGCATCGTGCCAATCGTCGACGCCCTTGCGATAGTCGGCCTCGGTCGCGTCGCGCACGGGAAGATCGAATTCGGCGATGCGCGTCGCCTTGTTGGTGAGCACGTCAGTGCAGATCGTCCGCCTGAGATCGGCGAGATCAGACTTCGCGCTCCCCTTGCGCGGGATCAGGACGAGATCGGCCGCGTTGATGGCGCGGGTCGCGGCGCGCGTGAGCTGCTCGGGATCGCCGCAACCGATGCCTATCAGAGAGAGCGTGAGCATCGGGCGTACGGGGCGACCATGACGGCCGCCCCTTGTCTCTTAAGCCGCGTTGTGCAGGCGAGGCGTGACGAGGCCAGGCGCGGTGACACCACGCAGAGACTTCGCCAGCGCCAGCACGGCAAGATCGGCCAGCGGCTCGATCACGATGACCAGTGCGTAGGACGCCGCGAACGTCGCGATGCTGGCGAGGTTGCTCATGGCGAAACCGGAACCATAGAGCGCCCAGAACGCCACCCAGGCGATCACGCCGGCCTGGTAGGTCGTCGAAAGCGCCAGCGCCTGCCGATACTTCAAATCAACATAGGCGCTGTTGCGCGAAATGATCCGGGCAGCGATTGCCTGGATCGCGAACAGCGGCACCAGCAGCGTGGTGACGTTCATGCCATATTGCGGGATGTCAGCGGGCTCGAAGAAAACGCCCTGGAGCAGCAGGCCGAGCGCAAGGCCGAAGGCCGCGGGAGCCGCGCCGAACAGCAGGAACAGTGTCGAGCCGAGAATGAAGTGCACCTCGGAGACGCCGACCGGGAAGTGCGGCAGGATCTCGAAGAAGGTGAAGACGAGAGCGGTGGTGGCGAGCGTCCGCGCCGCGAACGACACGACGCCCTGCTCGCGCACGGTCTCGACCGCAAGCTTCAAGGCAACGCCGCCTGCGGCGATTCCGGTTGCGTAACTCAACACGAGCTTGGCGCCCGTCACGACGCCGGGTTCGATATGCATGGCTCAATTCCTTCCTGCCGTCACACCCGACGGCCTTGGCCTCAACACGTGCACGGCCGGTCTCCTGGCTCGCGGTTCACTGGGTTCTCCGGCCTTCCCGGACCTTGCAGTCCAGTGGCGGTTCGGAGCCCCTCACCGCTTACAGTCGCGGGGGCGGCTGGGGTTTTGGGCGCCGCAACTTGGTCCGCCCATCCCCATTCCCGATTATGCTCCGGCGCTTTGCGCCGCGTCGAGCACCATGCCGCTCTTGTGTGCCCCTTTCGCATTGCGGGCGTCAAGGGGCGAACCGCTGCCGGAGCCGTCATGCCGGATATTCTCCCGCCAGCGCGCCGAACAGGATCACGGCGGCGGTGGAAGCGGCGCCGCCGCGGCCAAGCTGCTCGGCAAGCTCGGCAATCGTGGTACGGACCAGCCGTTCGTCGGGACGCCCGAGAGATTCGGCGAACAGCGCCGGGGTGCTGGGGGCGAGACCGTGCGCGATCAATTTTGCGGCAAGCGCCGGAAAAGTGCGCCGGCCCATATAGACCACGGTCGTGGCCTCGGGATCGGCCAGCGCGGCCCAATTCAAATTGGGCGGCAACTCGCCGGTGACATCAGCACCGGTGATGAACTGCACCCGGCGGGAGGTATGCCGCCGGGTCAAGGGAATGCCGGCCTCGGCGGCGGCGACACAGGCGGATGTGACGCCGGGAACGATCTCGTAGCCGATGCCGGCTTCGCGCAGTGTTTCCAGCTCCTCCTCGAGCCGACCGAAAATGCCGGCATCGCCGGACTTGAGGCGCACCACGCGCGCGCCGGTTGCGGCGTAGTCGACCAGGAGACGGTTGACGTGGTGCTGCTTGGTCGAAGGACGCCCGGCCCGCTTCCCCACCGCGACGAGATTGGCACCGGGCCGGGCGAGATCGAGGATCGCGCCGGAGGCAAGGTCGTCATAGAGCACGACATCGGCCTCGCGCAGCCGCGCGGCGCCCTTCACCGTGAGGAGCTCGGGGTCGCCGGGGCCGGCGGAGACGAAAGAGACAAAACCGCTCACCGGTCCTCCGCGATCAGATGGAAGAACGTGCCCGTGGCATGGCCACGGCGCGAGCCGGTCTCGGCGATGACCGCGCCGGTGGCGTCGTGCACGACGGCCAGTGGCGTATCGGGTTGGGCGAGGATGGTCGAATAGTGGAATTCGTGGCCGCGCAAGCGCGCGCCCGGCCGATGCCCCGGCATCGGCGCGGCGAGTTCGGCAAGACGATAGCCGAGATGCATGCGGCGCTTGGCAAAGCTGGTCTCCAGGCCGAGCAGTCCCGCCATCTCATGGCTGATACCGTCAGCGTCGGTGAGGCCTGCGCCCAGCACCATATAGCCTCCGCATTCGCCATGCACGGGCCGTGTCTCGGCGAAAGCGCGCAAGGAGCTGCGAAAGCGCGCATTGGCCGCGATCGTTCCGGCATGCAGCTCGGGATAGCCGCCCGGCAGCCAGCACACGTCGGCGCTCGCATCGGGCGCTTCGTCGGCCAGCGGCGAGAACGGCACGATCTCCGCGCCCGCCGCGCGCCAGGCTTCCAGCATATGCGGATAGACGAAGGAGAATGCCGCATCGCGGGCCAGCGCGATGCGCTGCCCGGGCGGCGTTACGTTCATGTCGTTCGCCGCAGCTTGCGGCGACCATTTGCCTGCCGATTGCAACACCGCATCGAGGTCGACGTGCTCCGCTACGAAGCGCGCAGCCTCGTCGATCAGCTTGCCGATCTCGGCCTGCTCCTCGGCCTGCACGAGGCCGAGATGCCGCTTCGGCAGGCTGATCTCGGCGTGACGCGGCAGCGCCCCGAACACTTTGATGCCGGCCTCGTTCAGCGCGCGCCGCACCAGATCCTCATGGCGCGGGCTGGCGACGCGATTGAGTACGACGCCGGCGAGGCGCACACCGGCGCGGTAATCGCGAAGGCCCGCGGCGATCGCTGCCGCAGTCTGCGCCTGGCCGGAAGGGTCGATCACCAGAACCACCGGCCAGCCCAGCATCTCCGCGACATCAGCAGTCGCTCCCGTGCCGGAAACACCGCGCGCAGCGACACCGTCGAACAGGCCCATCGATCCCTCGGCGAGCACGACATCGGCATCGGCGGCACGGCTGACGAGATGCGCGATGGTGCCGCGATCCATCGCCCAGCTGTCGACGTTGACCGAGGCACGCCCCGTGGCCGCGGCGTGGAAGGCGGGATCGATGTAGTCGGGCCCGCTCTTGAAGCACTGCACGTTCAAGCCGCGATGGCGCCAGGCGCGGGCGAGCGCCAGCGTCAGCGTGGTCTTGCCGACGCCGGAGGCCGGCGCGGAGATGACGAGGCTCGCAGGCATCACGACGCCTCCGGAAAGCGCGGCTCGGCACCGACGGGCCGGTAGCGGCGGTCGTAATCGGCGGCGTAGAGGCGGCTCTCGTCGAAATCGGCCGCGCCAAGCGTCTTGCCGACCAGGATCAACGCCGTGCGCTCCATTTCGGCACCCACGGCCGCATCGAGCGTTGCCAGCGTCGCGCGCACAATGCGCTGCTCCGGCCAGCTCGCGCGCCAGACGATCGCGACCGGGCAATCCGCGGCGTAATGCGGCGTCAGCTCGGCGACGACCTGGTCGAGCAGGTGGATCGACAGGTGAATCGCGAGCACCGCGCCGGTCGCGGCGAACGCGGCGATCTTCTCGCCCTCGGGCATCGCGCTGGCGCGGCCCGGCGTGCGCGTCAGCACGACCGTCTGAGCAAGACCGGGCAGCGTCAGCTCGGTTTCCAGTGCCGCTGCGGCAGCCGAGAATGAGGGAACGCCGGGTGTCACCGTGTAGGGAATCCCAAGCGCGCGCAAACGGCGGAGCTGCTCGCCCATCGCGGACCAGATCGAGAGATCGCCGGAATGCAGCCGCGCGACGTCCTGGCCTGCCGCATGTGCGGCTGCGATCTCGGCGATGATCTCGTCGAGCGACATTGGGGCGGTGTTGACGATCCGCGCTCCCGGCGGGCAATGCGCCAGCACGCCCTCCGGCACCAGCGAGCCGGCATAGAGGCAGACCGGACAGGCCGCGATCAGATCGCGGCCGCGCAAGGTCAGCAAGTCAGGCGCGCCCGGGCCGGCGCCGATGAAATGCACCGTCATGGGCCGTCTCCTTCGGCAATCGCGGCGGTCGCGGTGCGATCCTGCGAGACAACGCGTGTCACAATGAGCCGCGCCCGAGGGCCAGCCGCAGCGAGTGCTGCGGCCTCGGCGACCGATCCCGTGCCGAACCCTTCGGTGATCCGCTGCGACTGCGTCGGCGTATCAATACCGGCCAACGCGTCGGCCGGGACAGCCTTGATCGGAACGCCACACTCCCGCGCGAGCTGCTGCAGCGCCTCTGCATCGGCCTTGTCGCCGACGGTTGCCACGGCCGCAAGACCGTCGGGACCGCCGGCCGCCACAAGCGCCTCCCGTAACGAGGCCAGCGTCACATTTTTCTTGAATCCGAGCCCGGCGACCTTCATCGGACCGTACTCCATTGCACCACCGGCCGCGTCGCCTCCCACGCGCGGTAACGACCGAGCGGAGCGGAATGCGCGATCTCGACCCGCATCAACTCGCCGCCATGCTGTTGATGCAGCTGGCCGAGCAGCGCTTCCGTCTCCAACGTCACGGCATGGGCCACGAACCGCGTGCCGGGCGTAATCCGCGACCAGACAGCTTCGAACATCGCGATATCGAAGCCGCCCCCGACGAACACAGCATCCGGCCGGTCCAGCGCAGCGAGCGCGTCGGGCGCGGTGCCCGCAACAACCGTGATCTTGTGTTCCACCCCGAACGCCTCCGCATTGCTGCGGATGTTGGCGGCGCGATCCTCGCGCGCTTCGACGGCAATCGCTGACCCGCCCCCCAATGCCCATTCTACCGAGATCGACCCCGAGCCCGCACCGATGTCCCACAACCTCCTGCCAGGGCATGGACCGAGTGCCGAGAGCGCCAAGGCGCGCATCGGCCGCTTGGTGATCTGACCGTCGTGAGCAAAGAGAACATCCGGTAGTCCCGAACTGCGAGAGAGACCGTTCGCCCCTCTTGCCTCCAGCGCGACAGCAACGAGGCTTCCGGCGGAAACGCGCGTATAGGTCTCCGCGTGAAACTTGCGCACCTTTTCATGGGGTCCGCCAAGCGCGGCGAGGGTCCAGAATAGCGAAACACCCCATCCGCGCTCCGTCAGCCACCTCGCGAGATCAACGGCGGCCTTGCCGTCTCGCACGAGACAGATGATCCGCGCGCCATCCGCCAGATGGGGTACAAGCCGTTCGAACGGCGCGGCATGAAGGCCGAGGCAAACGGCGGATTCGAGCCGCCAGCCCAACCGCGCCGCGGCGAGGGAGAAGGTCGATGGCGCGGGGTGCGCGATCCACTCATTGGCATTGAGCTTCTCGGCGAGAGTAGCGCCGGCGCCGTGCCAGAACGGATCGCCGGAGGCGAGCACCACCGTCGGTCGGCCGCGGCAGCTCAGCACGACATTCGCATCGAACGGCACCGGCCACGGCCGGCCGCGGCTGCCAACCTCGGCAAGCGCGAGATGGCGCTCGCCGCCGAACACGGTTTCGGCCTTGGCAAGCGCCTTTCGGCTTGCCTCCGACAGCCCGGCAAGGCCATCTTCGCCGATACCGATGATGGTCAGCCAGGGTTCACTCATGATTCGCGCCCTCGTTCTGGGCGGAACGGCCGATGCGAGCCTGCTCGCCGCGGAGATCGCGCGCGCCGGCATCGACGCCGTCTATTCCTATGGCGGCCGCACCCGCGCGCCGGCCGATCAACCGCTGCCGACCCGCATCGGCGGTTTTGGTGGCGTGAGCGGGCTGGCCGACTACATCCGCCGCGAAGGCATCACCCATGTGATCGATGCGACGCATCCCTTCGCCGCAGAAATGAGTCGCAACGCCGTCGAGGCGTGCGCGGAAACCGGCACGCCGTTGCTTGCGCTGGAGCGCGCGCCCTGGATCAAGGCACCCGCCGACACCTGGATCGAGGTGGCGGATGTCAACGCTGCCGTCGCCGCGCTGCCTGACGCCGCTGCAAACGTGTTCCTCGCCATCGGCCGCCAGCACATTGCGCCATTCGCGACGAAGCCGCAGCACGCCTACACGCTGCGCTTCGTCGATCCGCCCGACGCGCCCCTGCCCTTCGCGGCCGATGTGATCGTGTCGCGCGGCCCGTTCACCTTCGACGGCGAGCTGAACATGCTGCGCACACGCGGCATCGGCTGGATCGTCGCCCGCAATTCCGGCGGCGACGGCGCGCGCGCCAAGATCGATGCGGCCCGCGGGCTCGGCCTTCCCGTAATCATGATCTCGCGACCAGAGCTGCCCGAGCGCCGACGGGCCGAGCGCGTCAGTGACGTGATGCAATGGCTCGGTCATTCTGCCCGCCTCGGCGCATAGACCCAGCGGCCGACACGGCGTGTCTGCGAATTGCCGACGATCACCAGCGTGCGCATGTCGGCCATCTCGGGCCGCGCCTCTTTCAGCGTAACGGTCACGATCTTCTCGTCAGCCGCACTGATCGCGCGCGCGAAGATCACGAGACGCTCGCCGCAGCCCGCCTCGCGAAGCACTGCCAGCGCCCGGCCGAATCCTTCCGGCCGGCTTGCCGAGCGCGGATTGTACATCGCGATGGCAAAATCGGCTTCCGCCGCAAGGCGCAGCCGTTTCTCGATCACCGCCCAGGGCTTGAGGTTGTCGGAAAGGTTGATCGCGCAGAAATCATGGCCGAGCGGCGCGCCGGCGCGTGCCGCCGCCGCCAGCATCGCGGTGACGCCCGGCAGCACGCGGATCGGCAGATCCCGCCATTGCGGCGCCCGTTCGAGCGCCTCGAACACGGCCGAGGCCATCGCGAACACGCCGGGATCGCCGGAGGAGACGACCACGACCTGCCCGCCTTCAGCGGCAAGCCGCAGGGCTTCGCTCGCACGTTGCAGCTCTTCGCGATTGTCGGAGGGATGCAGGGTGAGCCCAGGCCGCGGCGGCACGCGCGAAACATAGGGCGCATAACCCAGAATATCGGTCGCCGTCGCGAGCGCGGCCGTGACCTCGGGCGTCACCAACGCGTCGCTGCCCGGCCCGAGGCCCGCGATGGTGAGCGTGCCTGTCATTCGGCGGCGCCCAGATGCCGGCCCTTGCCGTGCACGAGCACGATCGCGAAATAGGGACAATCGGCCGCATCGATCTCGGCGAGCCGCTCCACCCGCTCGTCCGGCATGGTGCCGCGCTCGACCAGCCAGGCATCGTCCAGCCGCCCGGCAGCTGCGAGCGCACGGCGCACCTTTGCGAGATTGCGGCCGGTCTTCATGATGACCAGCGCATCGGAATCGCGCATGCGCCGTTCGAGCTCGTCTTGGGGTAGCGTCCCCATCAGCACCGTCGTGACGTCGTCACCGAGCGCGATCGGCTGGCCGACCCCGTTCCAGCAACCGACCATGCCGGGAATGCCGGCGATCACCTCGATCTCGACGCGGCCCTGCAGGCGCGTGTGCAGATGCATGAACGATCCATAGAAATAGGGATCGCCCTCGCAGAGCACGACGACGTCGACCGCGCGCGACAGCCGCGCAAGGCGCTCCGCCCATTCGTCGTAGAAGCCTGCGAGCAGCTGCACGTATTCGGGGCTGTCGAAAGCGATCTCCGTCGTCACAGGATATTCCATGGGATATTCGGTGACGCCGCCTGCCAGCATGCCCTCGACGATGCGGCGCGCCTGTCCCGGCCTGCCCTTCTTGCGGAAATAGGCGACGTGGCTGGCGCCGCGCACCGTGCGATCGGCACGCACGCTCATCAAGTCGGGATCACCGGGGCCGAGACCGCAGCAGATGATGCGTCCCATCTCTATTCGCTCCGGCTCGCCAGCGCGTTCACGGCAGCAACCGTGATGGCGGAGCCGCCGAGGCGGCCGTCGACGGTCAGCGCCGGCGCCGGCGGATCGGCCATCAGCGCGGCCTTGGACTCGGCCGCGCCGACGAAGCCGACAGGACAGCCGATGATCGCTGCCGGCCGCGGACAGTCGCGATCCTCCAGCATGTTGAGCAGATGAAACAGCGCGGTCGGCGCATTGCCGATCGCGACGATCGCGCCGTTAAGATACGGTCGCCATAGTTCCAGCGCCGCGGCCGAGCGCGTGTTGCGCATGGACTGCGCGAGCCCGGGCACGGCGGGATCGCCGAGCGTGCAGATCACGGCATTGTCCGCGGGCAATCTCGCGCGCGTAATGCCTTCGGACACCATGCGCGCGTCGCACAGGATCGGCGCACCCTTCTGCAAGGCCGCGCGCGCGGCAGTCGCCATACCGGGCGTGAAGCGGATATACGCTTCCAGACCGACCATGCCGGCGGCATGGATCATCCGCACCACCACCTGCTCCTCGTCCGGCGTGAAGCGCGCAAGATCGGCCTCGGCCCGGATGGTCGCAAAAGATTGCCGGTAGATCGCCGCGCCATCGGTCTCGTAGGTGTGCGGCATCAGTTCCCTCCGACCAGGATGGAGGGATCCCTGACGATGTCGGCGCCGTTCAGCCCGCGCAGGATCGGCGCGTCGCGGGCCGAGCCGTCGCGGACGAGATCGAACCCGGCACGCGTCGCAATCAGCGTGACCGCAGCCGCGCCGGAATGGGCGCAGCCCTTGCCGCAGCCGGAGACGTGCAGCCGCGCATCGGCGGCGATGCGCGGCGCCAGCGCTGCTGCCAGCGCGCGCGTATCGGCATGGGCTTCGCGGCAGCGCGGCGCGCCGCTGCAGGCAATGACGCGCAGCGCCGGGTCATAGGGCTCGGTGATGAGCCCCGCCCCGCTCGGCATCTCGCGCTTGCCCTCACTGAGCACCATCCGCCAGGGGGTCATGCGCAGCGCATGGCCGCAGGCAGAGAATTGATGAAGTGTCGCGTGCAGCATCTGCCCGAACGCGACACCGACCATCGCGCCTTGCGGATAGGGCCCGGGCCGCACCGCGGCCATCACGGGGGCCGGCTCGGTCTCGCCGCGCAACGATTGAGGCAACACGGCACCGGATGCGACGTGGGCTGCCATGCGCCCGCGCCCGTCCTTCGCACCGCCGGAGATGATGAACCAGCTTGCGAGCGCCAGCGCCGCGCTCACAGCCTGGCCGCGATCGACGGAGCGGCCGAGCTTGGCGCCGTCGGCCCGCACGAGGAGACCGCCCGAGCGGTCGCGCTCGATGCGGATGTCGGCGGAATCGGCGGCGAGAACGCGCGACCGTCCGTCATCGATGGCGAAGCCGAACTTGGTGGGAAGCGCAAGGCCGGAATGGACAAGCGCCTCCTCGAGCTCCGCCGCAAGCGACTGTGTTTCGTCACCGCTGCTCCAGAACGGCGTCACCAGGATGTTGCGCCTGGCTTCGATGTCGGCGTCGGGATCTAGCAGTGCCAGTCGCGCAAGACCGTCGAGCAACGGCCGATGGCCGTCCTCTTTGACACCCCTGATCTGCAGATTGGCCCGGCTCGTGACGTCGACCAGACCATTGCCGAAGCGCTCGGCGAGTTCCGCAAGCCCGGAGATTTGCGGCGCTTCAAGGCGCCCGCCGAACGGACGCACGCGCACCACGAGCCCGTCGCCCGATTGCATCGGGCGCAGCGCGCCGGGACACCAGCCCTTGACTGTGGCCGCGCTCATGACGCCTCCTTTAGCGCCGCTGCAATCGAATTGCGGCGGGTTCGCCAGAGCGAGGCTTCGTGCAGGTGCGTGAAGCAGTTTTCCATTGCGGCGAGCGCCGCCGGATTTTCGTGCGCCATGAAGGCGCGGACGTCGTCGTTGCCGAGTGTCGCGTAGTAATAGAGGTCGAACAGATGCGGCGGCACGGCGCCAGCGAGATGCGCGAACGCCGCCATGTGCTCCAGCGTCGCGGTGATCTCGGCGGCGCCACGAAAGCCATGGCGCACCATGCCGGCGATCCAGGCCGGATTGGCCGCGCGTGCCCGGACGACCCGTGAGATCTCCTCCGTCAGCGTGCGCGCATGCGGCTCGCCGGGCCGTGTCGCATCGAGGTGATAGAGCGACGGCGCGCCCGCGCCGAGATGCGCGGCTGCCGCAGCGACACCTGCCTCATGCGCGGCATAATCGGCGGCGAGCAGCAGATCGGTTTCGGGCACGTCCTGGACATGGACAAAAGCGTCGGCGGACGTGAGACGCTGTTCAATACCTGCGCGATCCGGCTGCATCGCGCCATCGGCAGAGAACGCCCAGGACGACGCCGACAGCCAGGCTTCGCCGGCGGCCTCGCGCGTCTCCGGCGTGAACGCATCCGGGATAGCCGAGAGCCCGACGCCGTATTGTCCGGGCCGCGGCGCGAACACGCGGGACGCGCGGTGGCGATACGGATTCTCCTCACCCTCTTCTTCTCGCGACGCAAGCGCTTCGGAGGCGGCTTCGAACAATTGCGCCAGACCCGCGAAGACATCGCGGAACAGGCCGGATACGCGCAGCGTGACGTCGATGCGCGGACGGCCGAGCTCGGCCGGCGCGATGATGTCGTAGCCGGTGACGCGGCCGGACGCATGATCCCAGCGCGGCGCAAGGCCGGCCAGATGCAGCGCCATCGCAAACTCCTCACCGGCGGTACGCATCGTCGCCGAGCCCCAGAGGTCGACCACGAGCCCTTTCGGCCAGTCGCCGTGATCCTGCAAGTGACGACGCAGCAGCTCTTCAGCAAGCTTGATGCCTTGCGCATGCGCCGACGGCGTCGGCACCGCGCGCGGGTCGACGGCGAAGAGATTGCGCCCCGTCGGCAGCACGTCCTGTCGACCCCGATAGGGCGAGCCCGATGGTCCCGGTGCAACGCGCTGTCCGGCGAGCGCGGCACGCAACGCATCCCGCTCCGCTTCGCCGCAGGCGCCGCGGCCGAACACGTGCAGGCCGTCGCCGAACTGGCTCTCCTTGAGGTCGCAAACGAAGCGATCGATCCGCGGGATCGCTTCGGCCGGCGCGGCCGATGCTTCGAGACCGAGATCCTCTTCGAGGCCGGCTGCCCGCGCCTCGTCGCGGATCGCCGCGATCAGGCGCTGACGACGGGCGGGATCGAGACCGTCAGCGGTCGAATATTCATCGAGCAGCCGTTCGAGCCGGCGCAAAGCTCCCGGCACCGCGGATGTCTCAAGTGGCGGCGGCAGATGGCCGATCGTGACCGCGCCGATGCGCCGCTTGGCCTGCGCGGCCTCGCCGGGATCGTTGACGATGAAGGGACAGACGACGGGGAGATCGCCGATCAGCGCTTCCGGCCAGCACGCTCGCGACAGCGCCACGGATTTCCCGGGCAGCCATTCCAGCGTGCCATGTGCGCCCACATGCACGACGGCATCGCAGCCCTGCTGCCTGAGCCAGAGATAGAACGCGACATAGGCGTGGCGCGGCGTGCGGGCGAGATCGTGATAGTCGGCATCGCGCGAGGCCGCATCGCCGCGCTCGGGCTGGACCGCGATGATTGACTTGCCACACTGAATCGCGGCGAAGTGGAACGCGCCGTCGCAGCAGCTCGGATCATCCTCCACCGCGCCCCAGGCTTGCCCGAGATCGTCCTGAAGAGATTGCGGAAGACGCGAGAGTTCTGCGCGATAATCGGCGACGCTCCAGGTCAAACTCTGCTTCAACAGTTTCTCGCCGAGCGCATCGACCGACGCAACGTCGAAGCCGAGCTCCGCGATATCGGAGATCAACGCCTCGACCGACGCCAGCGCATCGAGACCAACGGCGTGCGCGATCTGGTGCGGACGGCCCGGATAGTTCGAGAGCACGATCGCCAGCCGCTTCTCACTGATCGGCTTCTCCGCGAGGCGCCGCCAGGCCGCGACGCGCGCGGCAACGGCGTTGACGCGCTCCTCGTCGGGCCTGTGCGCCAGGTGCGCGAACTGCAGATCGGGATCGTGCTCTGCCGCCGATTTGAAGCTCACCACGCCCGCGAACAGGCGGCCGTCGACTTCGGGCAGGACCACATGCATTGCCAGATCGCCGGGCGACAGGCCGCGCAGCGATTCCGCCCAATCCTCGCGCCGCGCCGTCGAGAGCGCGACCTGGAATACCGGACAGGACGCGGCATCGAATGGCGTCGTGCCGTCATCGCCAAGGGCCGAAAACGCCGTCGCATTGACGATCGCCGCCGCAGGATGTTGCGCCAGATGCGCGCGCAGCCAGTCGGCAACGCCTGGCGCCTTCAGCGAGGTGACGAACACGCCGTAGGCGTCAAATCCCTTCTCGCGCAGCGCGGCAATCAACGCGTCAACCGGCCCGGTATCGGCGGCCGTGAGATAGGAGCGATAGAACGTCACGAATGCGCGCGGCTTCCCCTCGCCGCCCGCAGGCGCAGCGATGACACCGCGTACGGGATCATAGAATCCCATCTCGGGCACGGTCATCTCTCCGATGACCGGGCCGGCATAAAGGCCGGAGGCGAGCGCGAGCTGCGCGATCGCGGCTTGCGCTGCGACTGGGCCGCCAGTGTCGCAGAGCACCTTGAGCCGACGCAGCGTCGAGACCGGCAGGGTCGAGTACGCATCCAACCGCGTGTCGTCGCGGCTGTCCGCCGGCAGCACGGCGAGCACGATGTTATGCTCCTTCGCGAGTTGCTGGAGCGCCGCAAGCCCGTACGCCCAATAGGACTCCCCGCCGATCAGGCGCACCAATATGCCGCGCGCCTGGGACAGCGTGCGCTCGATATAGGTGTCAACCGACAGCGGATGACGCAGCTCCGCGAGATTGGCGAGCCGCAGCGACGGCAGGCTGCCCCGGCCACGCCGCCAGCCCGCCGCAAACGCGGCAAGGTCGGAATCCGAATACGAGAGCACCACGAGATCGGCCGGGTCCTGGCCGATGTCTCTTGGCGTCGCGATCTCCTCGAGACCGCGGCTCTCGCGGAAGACGACGTGCATCAGATGCCAGATCCTGAAAGACCAAGTCCTGCCTTGATGGCGGCCTCGTCGATATCGCCGTGCTCGCCGATCACGACGAGCTTGGACTGCCTGTGACCCGCGCCCCATGGCTTGTCGAACTGGTGGCGCACGCGCTCACCGACCGCCTGCAGCAACAGCCGCATCGGCTTGCCAGCGACCGCGATGTAGCCCTTGGCCCGCAGCACGTTCTGCTCGCGCGCCAGCTTCTGCACCGATGCGACCAGCGCCTCGATATCCGCCACCTCCGGAAGGTCGATCACGACGGAGGCGAAATCATCATGCTCGTGCTCTTCCTCGCCGTCATGATGCGAGGGGCGCGCGGCGAGATCATTCTCGGCGGCAGCGCCGAGACCGAGGATGACGCGCGCATCGATCGCACCGTCGGTCACCGGCAGCATCGGCACGCGGCGCGGCATCTCGGCGGTGATCGCCGCCTTTGCGGCTTCGATTCCCGCCGCGCCCGCAAGGTCGGCCTTGGTCAGCAGCACGATGTCGGCGCAGGCGATCTGGTCTTCGAACACCTCCGACAGCGGCGTCTCGTGATCGAGATTTTCGTCCGCCGCGCGCTGCGCTTCGACCGCAGCCGGATCCGGCGCGAAGCGGCCGGCCGCGACAGCCTCGGCGTCGGCCAGCGCAATCACGCCGTCGACCGTGATGCGCGAGCGGATCTCCGGCCAGTCGAACGCCTTCAAGAGCGGCTTCGGCAATGCCAGGCCGGAGGTCTCGATCAGGATGTGATCGGGCCGCACCGGCCGCGCCAGCAATTGCTCCATCGTCGGAATGAAATCATCGGCCACCGTGCAGCAGATGCAGCCATTGGCGAGCTCGACGATGTTCTCCTCCGGGCAGTTCGCATCGGCGCAAGACTTCAGGATCTCGCCATCGACGCCCTCGCTGCCGAACTCGTTGACGAGCACCGCGAGCTTCTTGCCGCCGGCATTGCTGAGCAGATGCTGGATCAGCGTCGTCTTGCCGGAGCCGAGGAAACCGGTGACCACCGTAACCGGGACTTTTGCGAGCGAGTTCATTCAGCGGCCTCCGGCACGACGGCAATGGGGGGAATGCGGGCAAGCGACTGCTTGCGGAAGATTTCGGGACGGCTGCGCCAGGGCACGATGCCATCGGGCGCGGCAGCGTAGGCAGCGGCGCCTGCGACCACGTCCTGTGCGTTCGCATCGGACAGGCGACCATAGACATAGGACCAGCGGCCGGGCGCGCTGAGCGCGACCGAGCAGCCCTGGCTGCAGGCCGACAGGCATTCGACGGGAACCACGCTGACGCCCTCCGGCACGCCGGCCTCGAGGATCGCGCCGTGCAGGCGCTTGCCGGGCGTCGTCTCGCCCTCGCCCAGCGTCTGGCCGGCGCGGCAGGTGATGCAGACATGAAGTGTGACGGTCATCGCCTCTTCCAGATAACAGCGGGAGGCGATGAGGCGCACGGACCATTCTCCTGAAGGCCCGCTTCCCCGTCGCGGAACACCCCGTCCGCCGGTCCAAAACTCGTCCGCGCTGGCAGGTCTCCCGGCTTGCGGAGCAGGGTTTTGGCCCTTCGATCCCCGCCTTCCCGATTCCAAAAGGAATCAGTGGCTTCGGGCATCTCTCCGGTCACGGTCGCGGGGGCGGCTGCAGTTTGGATCCAAATCTTGCCGATTCGGACCCTATCGCATTCCCTCTTCGCCTGTCATAGGACAGGAACCAACGCCGGGCCACCATTTGCCGGTGGCCGCCACTTGTCAAGCCGAAGGACCGGGTCCCATGACATCTGAACCGGATACCCAATTAGCCGAGGATACCGACATCAGGCACGCCCAGAAAATGGCGAAGAAGAAGGCCGCCCGCGACAAGATCATGGCGACCAAGAGCGGCGAAAAGGGCCTGATCATCGTCCATACCGGCGCGGGCAAAGGAAAATCCTCCTCGGCCTTCGGCATGATCGTCCGCTGCGTCGCGCATGGCTTCCCTTGCGCGGTGGTGCAATTCATCAAGGGCGCCTGGGATACCGGCGAACGGCGCCTGCTCACCGGCCATTTCGGCGATCTCTGCCAGTTCCACGCGATGGGCGAAGGCTTCACCTGGGAGACGCAGGACCGTGCCCGCGACATCGCCGCCGCACGCGCCGGCTGGGAGAAAGCCAAGGAGCTGATCCTTGACGCGAACTTGCGCATGGTCGTGCTCGACGAAATCAACATCGCGCTCCGCTACGACTATCTCGACATCGCCGAGGTGGTGGAGTTCCTGACGACGCAGAAGCCTGCGATGACGCATGTCGTGCTCACCGGGCGCAACGCCAAGGACGAGCTGATCGAGATCGCCGACCTCGTCACCGAGATGACGCTGGTCAAGCATCCGTTCCGCTCCGGCATCAAGGCCCAGGCCGGCGTCGAGTTCTGAAGGCACGATGGCACGCGCTTTGATGATCCAGGGGGCCGGCTCGGACGTGGGCAAGTCGCTCATCGTCGCCGGCCTCGCGCGCGCCTTCACGCGCCGTGGTCTGCGGGTGCTGCCGTTCAAGCCGCAGAACATGTCGAACAACGCCGCCGTCACCGTCGATGGCGGCGAGATTGGCCGCGCCCAGGCATTGCAGGCGCTCGCCGCAGGTGTCGAGCCGCACACCGACATGAACCCGGTGCTGCTCAAGCCCGAGACCGATGTCGGCGCGCAAGTCGTGGTCCATGGCAAGCGCATCGCGACCGCACGCGCGCGCGAATACGCGGCGATGAAGCCGTCGCTGATGGGCGCGGTGCTCGAGAGTTTCGAACGCTTGAAGGCGCGGGCCGATCTGGTGCTGGTCGAGGGCGCCGGCAGTCCGGCCGAGGTGAATTTGCGCAAGTCCGACATCGCCAATATGGGCTTTGCCCGCAAGGCGGATGTGCAGGTCGTGCTGGTGGGCGACATCGATCGCGGCGGGGTCATTGCCCAACTGGTGGGCATCAAGTCGGTGATCGATCCCGACGACGCCGCGATGATCTCCGGCTTCGTCATCAACAAGTTCCGCGGCGACCCCACGCTGTTCGACGACGGTTACAGGCTGATCGAGCAAAAGACCGCATGGCGCGGCCTTGGCGTGCTGCCCTGGTTCGCGCGTGCCGGCGAGCTGCCGGCCGAGGATGCGCTCGGCCTGCGCGACGCACGCAAGCCCGGTCAATGCAAGATCGCCTGTCTCGCACTGTCGCGGATCGCCAATTTTGACGATCTCGATCCTCTCAAGCTCGAACCGGGCGTCGATCTCGTATTGGTGCGCCCAGGCGAAGCAATCCCGGGCGACGTGCGCCTCGTTATCGTCCCCGGTTCCAAATCCACCCGCGGCGACCTCGCCTTCCTGCGCGCGCAAGGCTGGGACATCGATCTCCTCGCGCACCACCGCAGGGGCGGCCATGTGCTCGGCCTCTGCGGTGGCTATCAGATGCTGGGCCGCAGCGTCGCCGATCCCGAGGGCATCGAGGGACCTGCGGGCGACACGCCGGGCCTCGGGCTTCTCGATGTCGAGACGGTGATGAGCCCGCAAAAAACCCTCACGCGCGTTGCGGCCGTGCACGCCGCGACGGATCAGCCGATCCAGGCCTACGAGATTCACATCGGCCACACCGACGGCCCGGATCGCGCCCGCCCCTTCGCGAAGCTGGGCGGCGAGCCCGAAGGCGCCATCTCGCACGACGGACGCGTGCAGGGCAGCTATCTGCACGGCCTGTTCACGTCGGATGATTTCCGCAAGGCATACCTCGCTAAGCTCGACATTCCCGCGGGCGACGAGCCCTATCACGACCGGGTCGAAAGCGCGCTCGAGGCACTGGCCGATCACATCGAAGTCCATCTCGACGTCGAAGGCCTGCTCGCACTAGCGCGCTAGGGCCTCGGCCAGGCGCGTCCATTCGGCTTCCCTGCCGGGAAGCCCGAGGCGCAGCCATGTGGGCTGTTGCGCGAAGACACGGGACCAAATGTGGGCGCGCGCGAGCCTCTCTTGCGCGGTCTGCGCGTCAGGCGTTTCGTACAAGCGGAACAGCGGTGTGCCGCCGATCAGCCGCCAGCCTTGCGAATGCGCCATCGCGTCGAGACGACGACAGTCGCGCGCGAGCCGCGCCGACGTCGCCTCGGCCCAGGCCTTATCGCGCAAGGCTCGGCAGCCGATTTCGATCGCCGCGCCTGAAACAGGCCATGGGCCCGACATCGCGGCAAGCCTGTCGATATCGGCGGCATCACCGATTGCGAAGCCGAGCCGCAGGCCGGCCAACCCATAAAACTTTCCAAAGGACCGCAGCACCAATAGTCCCGGCCGATCCGCGTCGGGCGCAAGCGACAATTGCGGATCGGCATCGGCAAAGCTCTCGTCGATGACGAGACGGCCGACGCGCCGGAGCAATGCCAGCAAGTCCTTCGGCGCATGACGTCGACCGTCGGGATTGTTGGGATTGACCACGATGCCGAGGTCCGCACCCGCGAGCGCATCGAGCTCCGCAGCCTCCTGGACATCCCAGCCCGCGGCCGATAGCACCCCGGCATATTCGTTGTAGGTCGGTGCGAGGATGCGCGCGCGCCCTGGCACCGCAAGCTGCGGCAGCAATTGGATGGCGGCCTGCGCACCGCCCATCGCAACGACCGGGGCGCTCGTGCGATAGGCCTGCTGCGCGGCGCGATGCAGAGCCTCGATCTCGGCACGCGAGGGCAGCGCGCTCCACGCGCGCGCGCTCACCTCGCCGACGGGATACGGCAAGCGGTTGATGCCCGTCGACAGGTCGATCCAATCCTCCGCGCGTCCGCCAAAACGCTGCTGGGCCAGGTCCAGATTTCCGCCGTGCTCACGCATGCCCCGTTCTTTCACGCGAAGGCCAGGATCGCAAGCAGGCCTGCGACCAGCGACATGGCACGACGGTAGACGGTCAGCGCCTCCGCGATGTCGGCGGCGCGCGGATCGCGCGCACCTTCGTTCAGCCAGGGCTCGTCGGTCGGACTGCCGTGATAGATGCGGGGACCGCTGAGCCGCACACCGAGTCCGCCCGCCATCGCCGCTTCCGGCCAGCCGGCATTCGGCGAGCGATGACGGCGCGCATCGCGCGTCATGCACGCCAGCGCCTCCGACCGCTGCGGCGCCAGCAGCACGAACAGGAATCCGGTCAGCCGCGCTGGAATGAAATTGGCGACATCGTCGATGCACGCCGCCGCCCAGCCGAAGGCTTCATGCCGTTCACTGCGGTGACCGATCATGGAGTCCAGCGTGTTGATGGCCTTGTAGCCGAGGATCCCGGGCAAGCCGAATAGCGCGCCCCAGAAAACCGGCGCGACGATGCCGTCGGAGGCGTTTTCGGCAAGGCTCTCGATCGCCGCGCGCGCGATGCCGGCTTCATCGAGCGCTGCGGGATCACGGCCGACGATGCGTGAGACGGCATCGCGCGCGGCGGCGACATCGCCGGCCAGCAAAGGCGTGGCGACGGCAGCCACATGATCATGCAGCGAGCGCAGCGCGACCAATGGCCAGGCGAGGATGCCAATCAGCACGATCTGGATCCAGCCCGAAGGCAACAGCGATTGAAGCGCCCAACCGAGCGCAGCGGAGAGCGCGATCACCGCAAGCGCGCCGGCGACGCCGGCGGCTCGACGCAATGCCGGCGGATCGGACGCGCGATTCCAGGCGGTGTCGATGGCAGCAATCAGCCGGCCGAGCCAGGTGACGGGATGGCCGATCCGCGCGAACAGCCATGCCGGCCAGCCCAGAAGGGCATCCACCGCCATCGCCACCACCATCGCGCCCGCAAAGTCCACATCGGTCTCCTGTCCCGCCCCTGTTGCGCAAGACGGCGGCCGAGCGCAAGCCCCTCGCCCCCTGATTTCGGCTTTGTCTTTGGCCGCGTTTGATGATTAGTGCTCATCGCAGGAGACCTTCATGGCCGTCATTCTGATCACCGGCGGGGCGCGATCGGGCAAGAGCACCCGGGCGGAAGCGCGCGCGCGCAGCTTTGCCGGCCAGCCCGTCTACATCGCGACGGCCGAGGCGCTCGACGGCGAAATGCAGGAACGCATTGCAAGACACCGCGCGCGCCGCGGAACCGATTGGATCGAGCGCGAGGTGCCGCTCGATCTCGTGCCCGCGCTGCTCGCAACCGATGGCGGCGGCGCAAGGCTGGTGGATTGCCTGACACTCTGGCTTTCCAACCTGATGCATGCCGGGCGCAACTGGGAGCACGAGGTGAACGCGCTTGCCGCGACCCTCTTCAATCTCAAGAGCCCGGTCGTCCTCGTCACCAACGAGGTCGGCCTCGGCATCGTGCCCGACAATGCGCTGGCGCGCAGCTTCCGCGATGCCGCCGGGATCATGAACCAGATCATTGCCGGTGTCGCGGACGAGGTCGAGTTCGTCGTCGCCGGCCTGCCGATGAAGCTGAAATGATCCCGCGCGCCGAGCTGCTCAAAGACATCTTTGCCGATCTCAGGATGGCGACATCGTTCGTGACGATCCTCCCGGTGGCATCTTCGAAGCCCGCCGGTGACGGCGCGATCGCGCGCGCGACCTGGGCGCTGCCGGTCGCGGGACTGCTGGTCGGCCTCGCCGGCGCCCTCACTTACAAGATCGCCATTCGCCTCGGACTGACGCCGAGCCTTGCCGCTTTGCTCGTGCTGGCCACGACCGCCCTCATCACCGGCGCGCTGCACGAGGACGGACTTGCCGACACCGCGGACGGACTTGGCGGCGGCCGCACGCGCGAGCGCAAGCTCGAGATCATGCGCGACAGCCGGATCGGGACCTATGGTGTCTGCGCACTGATCCTGTCGTTCGGTCTGCGCTGGAGCGCGCTTGCCACGATCGCAAATCCGTGGGCCGTCATGCTCGCATTGTGCGCGGCGCACGTGGCTGCCCGCGCCGGCGTGCCCGCCTTCATGTCGCTGGTGCCGCCGGCGCGGCCTGACGGTTTATCGGCCGGCGCCGGGGCACCGCCCGGCCGCAGCGTGGCGATCGCCTTCGCGCTTGGAACGCTCGCGCTTGCCCTGGCGTTGGGGCCGGGCAAGGCGCTGGTCGGCCTGATCCTGCTGTCGCTGGCCGGCCTGATGCTGGCGCGGCTTGCCATCCGCCAGATCGGCGGGCAGACCGGCGACATTCTCGGCGCGTTCGAGCAGACGGGCGAGATCCTGATCCTGCTGGTGGCCGCGTCCTTCCAGATGGGGCGATGACCTCATGGTCGAGTTCGACGATACCTTCCGCCAGCACTTGCGCGAGCTGTTCGTGTGGCGCCGCGACGTGCGCCGCTTCCGCAGCGATCCATTGCCGGAGGGGGCGATCGATCGCCTGATCGAGACAGCCTGCCTCTCACCGTCGGTCGGCCTCAGCCAGCCCTGGCGCTTCGTCGTCGTCAACGATGCCACGCGGCGCCGGGCGGTCGCCGACGATTTCAAGGCGTGCAACACCGACGCGCTGAATTGCTATTCCGGCGAACGCGCGGCCCGCTACGCCACGCTGAAACTGTCGGGCCTCGAACAGGCCCCCGGCCACCTCGCCGTGTTTGCCGACAAGGCCAGCGACATCGGCCACGGCCTCGGGCGCGCGACCATGCCGGAGACGACCGAATATTCCGTGGTCGCCGCCATCACCGCGATGTGGCTCGCCGCCCGCGCCGAGAGCATCGGCATCGGCTGGGTCTCGATCCTCAATCCGGATCGCATTCACGCCATCCTCGATGTGCCTGAAACCTGGAAATTCATCGCCTATCTCTGTGTCGGCTATCCGGAAGCCGAATGTGACCAGCCCGAGCTGGAGCAGGCGAAATGGGAGCACCGGCGCGGCGCGGAGGAGTTTACGCTGCTGCGCTAAGCGGATCGCGCCCCGGGCAGAGACCAGCAGTCGATCCATCCTCCGTCATTGCGAGCGAAGCGAAGCAATCCAGAATCTCTCCGCAGAAAGGGGCTGGATTGCTTCGTCGCAAGGGCTCCTCGCAATGACGGTGGTGAGAGAGTGGGGCTCGCAATGACGGGGAAAAAGCGTCAGGCCGCCGCTACGACTTGCTCCTGCCGGCCACCGCCGCCACCGGCGCGGGGCTTTCCGGCTTCTGGAACATCAGCAGCGGCCGGAAGATGACGCGGCCATAGGCCTCGTAATGGTTCTGGGTCGAGACCGCCATCTTCAGCGGCGTCGCGTAATTGGCCTCGAAGGTCATGAACGGCGCGTAGGTCCAGGAGAAGCCGACGCCGACCGAGGCCATTTCGGTGACGCCGGGGAAGGTCGAATACACCGCCCCCCAGTCGGTGAAGACGTAGGTGTCGAAACCCCTCAACCATTGCGACCAGTTGTAGTGCAGCTCGGCGTTGAAATAATAGCCGCTGTCGCCGGACGCCGCGCTGGAGGGATAGCCACGCACGGTGGTCGGACCGCCGATCGAAAAAATCTGATCGCCCGGCAGCAGCTTCTCCTGCGTGTACTGCCAGCTCGCCAGCACGTTGGCGCTGAAGTTCGCGGGCCCCGCGGCGCTGGTCGCGATCAGCGAGCCGGTATAGGTGTTGAACGCGCGGTTGTTGCCGAGCACATAGTCATGCCACGCGATGTAGTTCACCGCCGGCGAGACCGTGATCGAATAGGTGTTGCCGGACTTGGTCACCGAGACGCCCGCCGTGGTCTTGTCGTAGTGATCGTCGGTGACGGCGACGGTGGCAAAGCGGCTGACGGTCTTGCCCTCGGTCAAGGCGGCGTTGAGCAGCACCAGCCAGTCCTGGGTCACCCAGACCGGCTGGCTGAGATTGACCGACGCCTGGCTCGAGCGTCCGGTGACGTCGAGCGCGACGAACGGCCCCTGGATGATCTTGATCTTTCCTTCGGTGTAGCTGACGCCGACACGCCCGCCCCAGGGATTGAAGGGAATGCTGTAGGCGACATTGCCGTTGAGATTGCCGTCGGAGCGGACGCCGTAGAAGGTCAGGCGGTCGTCGACACCGAACAGGCCGTGGCGCTTGTAAAAAGTGCCGCCTTCCCAGCGCCCGGTGTTCTCCACGCCCTGATTGTCGACGAAGAGCTGCCAGGTGTCGACCGGCGGCTCGATCACCGCGAACTGGAGGTCGGTCAAGCCGAAGCTCGAGCCGGGCTGCAGCAGCGCCTTGATCTGCACGTCGTTGGTCCGGTTGAACCAGATCACGTCGCGGTTGAGCTTGGGAACGTCGAGCACCTCGCCTTCGGGCTCCTTCACGCGATCGAGGATGTAATCGGTGCGGGTCTGCTTGTTACCCTCGACGGTCGTCTTCTGGAGCCGGCCCTCGGTCAGCTTGACGCGGACGATGCCGCCCTTGGCGTCCTGCTCCGGCAGCGTCGCGATGCCCGTGACGATGCCGCGCGCGACATAGATGGCATTGATGTCGGCGACGAGCTGCAGCAGCGCGGCGATGTCGACATCCTTGCCGACATATTTCTTCGCGATCTCGTCGAGCTCCGCCGGCGTGATGAACTTGGACTCGTCGAACGTGACCTTGCGCAGCCGGAACTTCGGCCCACCCGGCTTGAGGAGCTGGGACTTCTCCCGCTCGCCGCCGATCACTGCGGGCCCGGTGAGCTTGGGCGGCGCGCTCTGCTGCTCGAGCTGGCGGCGCTGCCGGTCAATGTCCTGCTGGATCGCGCCGGGATTGATCGACTGGGCACGCGCGGAGGCGATGCACGATGCTGTCAGCCCGACCGCCAATGCTGCCCGCAGAATCCGCATGCCCAAGCCCGTCACCATGCCTCCGCCAGGCGACCGATTGCCGGCTTCGCTGTTTCGATCGCCGCATCCTTCCAGCCCGGACGTCCCGCGCGCTGTCCCTTCTGGCGCAGCTTGCGCATGTCGCTGAGCCCTTCGATGTTGACGGCGGGGCCGGACCCGACCGCCTCGACCGGCCGGGGCGTCAGCAGCGCGTCGAGCCGCGCCTGGCCGGAGAGGCCGAGCAGGTAGAATGTGCCCCCGTCCTTCTTGGCGAGCCAGGTCTCGATGTTCTGGTTGCCCTCGCCGTCGACCGAGATGTTGCGCACCATGCTGGCGCCGGTGAAGACGTTGCAGCAGGCGTGACTCGGCCCGTAATTGGTCACCGTCGCCGAGACGTCGCCGGTATAGAACACCACATAGGCATTGCTGACATTGGCATTGCCGACCTGGCTCATCGTGAACACGCCGCCCGGCTGGTAGAGCTGGAGCGTCGGCCAATTGGACGGCGCCGGCGTGCGGTTGTTCAGGAGTATCTGCTGGGTGGCCGTGGTGAGCATGAGCTGGCCCGGCACATAGCCGTTCAGGATCGAGACAGCCGGCGCATCGGTCCAGAAGGTCGCATCCACCACCCTGAACTGGTTGATGATGATGTGGTCGGGGTCGATCGAGACGTCGGCGGACTTCGCGACGCCGCCGTTATAGCCGGTGATGTTCATGACCAGCGGGATTGCCGGCGTCGAGCGGATCTGCTCGCCCTTGACGTTGATCGTATCCGCCGCGAGGTCGAGCTCCTTCACGACGCTGACCCAGCCGATGGTCAGGTCACCCGGCGAGGTCATCTTGATGGTCCTGCCGCTGATCCTGTCGAGCGAGACCGGGCCCGCCGAGACGAAATGCGTGTCGCCGTTGGCGGAGATCGATCCGCCGCGGATCGCACCCGTATCGGAGCGCAGGTCGATGTCGCCGAAATCGCCCGGGATGCCGGTCGTGGTGAGCTGGTTGAAGACGATGTCGTTCACGGCGTGCAGGGTCTGCGTGCCGCCGCTGACAGCGGTGCCGACGGTGATCGCTCCGGCCGTCGCGGTGACGTCGAGCGTGCCGCCGACATTGAGATTGTCCCAGTGAACGACCGTGCCGCTGAGGACTGCATTGCCGGTCGAGGCCGTGAGGTTATGGCCGGTATTGGTGCCCGCCGCGATCAGCCGCGCCGAGCCATGGGCCGAAACCGAACCCTGTGTCGGCACGCCGCCCGAGATCACCGTCTGCGCGAGGATGAAGCCGTTGTCGGCGGTGACGTTGATGTTGCCGACGTCGCCGGCGATGCCGGTCGCCGTCAGTGCGTTGAAGGTGACATTGTCGCGGGCATGAGTGGTCTGCGTGCCGCCGCTCTGCGCGGTCTGGAAGATGATGCTGCCCTGGCTCGCCGTCGCAGCCAGCGTCGTTCCGACACTGAGAGCGTTCCAATCGATCGGGCCGCCGTTGGCCGTCAGCAGCCCCGAGCCGGTCGAGGCGGCGAGCGTGTTGCCGGTGATGGTCGTGGCGGCCAGCAGCGTCGCCGAGCCATGGGCCGAAACCGAGCCCAGCGTGGTCGAGCCGCCCGAGATCACCGTCTGCGCCAGGATGAAGCCGCTGTCGGCAGCGACGTTGATGTTGCCGGCATCGCCGCTATTGCCGGTTGCCGCGAGCGATTTGAACGTCACATTCTGGGTCGCGTGGATCGTCTGCGAGCCGCTGCTATAGGCGGTGCCGATGACGATGCTGCCGTTGTTCGCGACCGCGCTGAACCTGCCGCTCGCACCGGTTGCCGTGCCCGCCAGCACCTGATCGAGCGTCAGGCCACCGGTGCCGATGATGTCCACGCTGCCCTTCACTGCCGACAACAGGCTCGCCTCGGTGTCGGTGAGAACCTTGACGTAGATGTCGCCGGCGCTCGTGCTCGCCGACAGCCGCGCGGCACTGAGAATGAACCGGCTGGTCGCGTTGCCGATGCCGTTCGATGCGCTCAGCGACACCTCGGCGCCCGCGCCGGAGGCGACGAACTTGGTCCGGCCGTCGCCATTGTCGACGATCGCGCCGAGCGAGGCGACGCCGCCGGCGGTGACGATGATCGAGGGCGCGTTCGATGCTGCCGCGTAGGACAGCGACGAGTTCAGCTGGCCGATCGTCGCATCACCCGTGGTGGTCACCGAGATCAGTCCGGCCGCATGGATGGCCGAATAGGCGCCCATCGACAGCGTCGCCGCGACGAGCGTGACACCATCGGAGCTGCTGGTCGCAACCACCGGCGCCGCGCTGGTGCCGGCCGCAAAGGTCATGCCGCGGTTGGCGAGCAGCTGCATCAGGCCGCCGCTGGTGATGCTGGTGTTGAGCATGAGTGCACCGCGCGCTACGTTCAGCGTCAGCGCACCGCCGGCCGTCAGCGCCCCATAGGGGCCGCTCGTGCCGACCGCGAGATCGCCGGTCACGGCGAGGATGCTGAGATCGCCGATCGCCGAGCCGGTCACCGCGCCGGAGATGTTCATCTGCAGCGGCTGGAAGGTTGACCCATTGAAGCCAATGCTGCCGCCGGCGCGCAGATCGAGGTCGGTGCCAAGGATGTGGATCGCAGAGCGGTCCGTGAAGCCCGCCTCGGCGTAGATGCTGCCGGTCGCGGCGAGCTGGATCGCATTGCCGGCAGCGATGTTGCCGAGGATGAGATCGCCGGTGGTCTGTCTCACATAGATGCCCTGTGCCGACGAGACCTGGTCGAGCTGGTCGTTGCCAGGGTCGGCAAACGCGATCTGGAGCGCGTTGGCGTTGGCCGCGGGATTGCTTCCGGCGGCCCCGGGCGCGCCGACATTGCCGCGCTCGGCGATCAGGGTCAGGTTGGCGATATCGCCCGAGATCACGGCCCCGCCCGCATTGGCGGAAATGCTGTTCACGGCGTCGAGCTTGACGTCGCCGCGGCCGGTCACCTCGATGCCGTTGGCCTGCGCGGCCGTGATCGGGCCGTAGTTTGCGGTGACGCCGCCGAGCGCGAGGCTGTTCTTGCTGCCGAGATAGATGTTGGTCAGCGCCTTGGCCGAGATCGCGATCGGGTTGTCGACCACGACGAGGTTCTGCTGCGACAGGCTGACCGTATAGGTCGTGACGTGGGTCGTGGGATTCGTGACCGCGCCGACGGTGAGCTGGCCGGGACCGGCCGTCGCGAGCAAGCCCCTCTGCTCCGGCGTCAGCGACGAGGAATCCACGCTGGTGAAGGTGAAGGTCTGGGGCGCGGCCGAATTGCCGACCGAACCGCGCGGCGCATAGAGCATGATCTGGTTGGCGCTGACGTTCGCGATGACATTGTCGTCGATCGGCGGCGGAGCCGCGCCGACGGCCGACGACGACACGGTGTAAGCGAGTTGGCTCTGCGTCCACTGCGAGCCCGCGGTGATGATGCCGTAGACCCGTTCGGTCGACGCGAGCGTGTAACTGTAGCTCGCATTGTAGGCATTGAGCGCGGTCTGCAGCGCCGCGTTGCTGGGAAGGCGCTGATTGGCCGTCGAGACGCCCTCGAACAGCTTGGTGCACAGGGTCGACGACAGCGAGCTGCCGAACAGCGTCCCCAGTGGATCCGTGGGCGCGCTGCCGAGCAAGGTCGTCAGCGAGCTCTTGAGCTGGTCGGTGGTGATCTGGCCGAGCAGGAACTGATCCCGCAGGAACCGCGTCGTGGCCTCGGTCTTCATCTGCGTCGCCGTGACGCTGGCGGGATCGATGCCGAGCTTGGCCGCCACCTGCGCCCGCAGCACCGTCTGCCCCACCGAGGTCGGAGCGTAGGTGCTGCCGTTCGGGAATGCGATGTTCTTGAGCTGGAAGTAGTCGTTGTAGGCCGAGGTCACCATGGACTGGTAGCTGTTGACGGCGTTGGTGGCGGCGTTGCCGCTGAGCAGGTCAAGGCTGGCCCAGACGCCCTGCAGATGCTGGCTCTGCGCCGGGGTGAGACCGACCGCCGCCCGGCCGTTGAGGATGCTGGCCTGGTTGCCGTCGGAGCCGGCGGCTTCGAGGAAGACCGGGCCGCCGGTCGACTGCACCGTGCCGAGGCGCAGATCGCCCTTGGACTGGACGATGTAGGTGCCGGTGGCCGAAGCGCTGTCGAGAACACCGCCATCGACGGTGCCGTCGGTCTGCGTGGTGCCCGTCGCCTGGATCACCAGGGGATTGATGTTGGTCAGCGTGGACGCGCCGTTGACGACGGCGCTGGTCGCGCCGATCGCGCCGGCACTGGAGTTGATCTCGACATTCTTGCCGATCACGACCGGGGTGGCGACGTTGTAAGCGGCCGCCGAGTTGATGTCGCCGGTCGCGGAGATGAAGACGCTGCCCTGCGGCGCGCGGCCGGAGACGCCCGAATTGACGGCGACCTGGTTGATCGAGAGCGAGCCGACCGCCGCGATCGCGATGTCGCGATCGATCGACGTGGCGGTCAGGTTGCCGCCGTAGACCTGCACCTGGACGGGAACACCGTTTGCGCCGATCGAACCAATGCCGCCATCGGCCCGCAGCGTCACGTTCTTGCCCGAGATCATCGGGTTGTTCGCATTCGCCCCGGACGTGATGGCCGAATTGGCGCCGGTGGCGATCACCGTCGTCGACCCCGAAAGATTGTTGATCGGCCCGTTGATGACGATGCCGGAGTTCGAGCTGACATTGACCGTGCTCGCACCGCCGCCGCTGAACTGGATGTTGATCGGGTTCGACGCCTTGACCGTGTTGGTCAGCGTCAACGTCAGGTGATCGTAGATCTGCTGAAACCAGTCGAAATGAGCGTCCGCGCCACAGCACTTGCCAGCCCCGGTGTTGTAGCCAGCGTTATGATAGCTGCCGGTCGCCGTGACCACTTCCTGGAAGTTCGCAGTCTGCAATTGGCCGGTGTTGCCGCCCCCGCCCGTGGCCTGCATCACGTTCTCGACCAGGTTGATGGTGCGCGTCCAATTCTCTCCGGTCGCCGGATTCGGCGTGTAGTGCCAGCCATAGTCGAACTGCGTGCTGGTCACCGGACGATCGAGCGTCGCCGTGTCGACCCACTGGTAGTACATGTTGGGCTTCACGGTGTACTGGATGCCCGCTGTGCCGCTCATGCCGGCCAGCATCGAGCCGGTGTACGCGCTCGCGTTGACGCCGGCCGTCCGGTACATCGACACCTGCTGACTGCCCGCAGCGGAGGGATTGTAGACGTACCAGGTCGTCTGCTGCTGGAGCTGATCGACGATCTGGATCACGCTGGGCGCGCTGACGCCCGTGTTGATGGTGTTGGTGACGAGCTGGAGCCCGGTCGTATTGTTGACCGTGATCGAGCCGGCACCGCCCTTGACTGCGATCGTGCCCTGAGGCGTGCCGTCGGTCGAGGTCGAGATGATCTTGCCGTTCAGATAAACGTAGCCGCCCGAGCCCTGCACCACGCCATTGACGAGGATCTGGTCGGTCAGCGCGTTGTACCGCACTCCGATTTTGATATCGCTGCTCACCAGCGGCGCGGCGGCGGCCGTGATGTCGTAATAGCTGCCGTTCCGCGCGTTGGCCTGCGCCTGGGCGAAGGCCGCGCTGTTGCCCTTGAGGTCGTTGATGGCGGACAACGCGCCGCTGCCGATGTCGATCGAGTAATTGCTGCTCGTGCCGCTCTGGATCAGGCCGTTGACGTTGATGACACCCGCCGAGATGATGATCGCCTGTCCGAGGATGAAGGGCGCGTTCGCGGGATTCTGGTATCCCGAGGGCGTGGTTGAGGCCCAGTTCGTGATGGCGTTGGTGTTCGCGGTCCTCGGCGTGATCACATCATTCTGGATATTGACGACCTGGAAATAGGTTCCGCAACCATCACAATTGAACGGTGAGTAATACGTGTAGGTGCGGGTCGAGGTCGAACCGTCGGGGTTAGTAATAGTCACGTCGCGGGTTGTGTTGCTGAAGACGCCCTGGCCGGCATAGGTGTTGCGCTCCCACGGCGCGGTGACGATCGGTTGGACCGTCGGCCCTTCCATCGCCGCGAGCGTGGCGGTGCTGCCCACGCTGCCGCCGCCTCCGTTGGGCGTGCCGTTACCCGTCGGCAGGAAAATCGCCGAATAGAGCGACAGGCCGTCGTAATAGGTCATCAGCATGCGCGCGGTGAAGACCGTGCTGTTGGCGGCCGTTTGCTGAACGCCCGTGTTGCCGTCGACGCAGCAGTAGTAGAAATACGGGTGATTGCCGCCCGCGCCGATATGCGGGCTGTAGGCGTAATCGCCATAGGCCCCGAGGAAGGTCGCCGCTGCCATCACGGCCGTCAGCGTGTCGTTGCTCGCCGGCTTGTACTGGACGCCGGCCCATTGCGCGGTGACGTCGTGGTTGGAATTGTAGAAGCTGCCGATGCCGCCGAGGAAGATGAACGAGCCGTTTGGCGCCACCATCTGGATGGTCGCGGCATTGAGCGACTGCGACGCCACGACGCTGCCGAGTTGGCTGGTAATCTTGAGCAGACCGTTCTCGTTGCTGACGATGCCATCGAAGTAGATGTCGGGCTTGCGGGTCAACTGGTTGCCGTTGTCGTCGACGCCAAGCCCGGTGCTGGGATCGACCCGGTTGTAGGTCGCTGAGATGTCGATGATCGGCGTTGCGCTCGGCGTGGCGGTGAAGGTCACGTTGGAGTGCGAATCCGGGTCGACATGGTCGATCTGTCGGTAGGTGATGTTGCCGCCGGTCACAGTGGTAACCGTGAGGTTCGCAAAGTCCATGAAATCGAGGCCGCGGTTCTCGACCTTGATCATGGGCGAGCCTCGCGCGATGACCGCTGGCGCCGAATGACCGGCGAGGCTGTTTCCGGTCAGCTTCTGCGCCAGGATCGAGACATTGCCTGCTGACGCCAGCATGTCGCCGAAGGCAAAGGCGTTGCCGCCGGCATCGGAGGTATATGGCGCCTGCTGGATCAACGCGTTGATCTGACGCTGGATGTCGCCGGTCGGATCGGCCCCGGACGGCGTCATTGTGGCGGGATGTGTGGACGTCGACGCCGCCAGCGCGGTCCGGATTTGCGTATCGGTCAGGCCGGTCAGCGTGCCGAGCTGGTTGACGATGTTCTGGTAGGGATTGAAGCCGCCGACGATCGTGTACTGGACCGTCTGGTGGTTCCAGCTCTTTACCGGGCTGAAATGATCGACGTCGGCGACGTATTCAAGCGTGGATGACAGCGACGAGTACGGGCTCGTCGTGCTCAGGGTCGGCGCGCTTGCACCGAGATCGATCGTGATGAGCACGTCGCTGTTGATGCCCGCCACCACAAGGCCGTTGAGCGCGACGTCGCCGGTTCCGCTGGTGTGGCTGTGGTTGTCGCTGTTCTTGGCGCTGAAGATGTCGAGGTACGGATTGTAGTTGCTGCCGTTGCCGGACGCGGTGACCTGCCCCTGCGTCGCGCCCAGATAGATGTCGCGCACGCCGAGCACGCGCGAGCCGTCGGCCAGCGTCAGGCTGCTGTCGCCGCCCGCATTGGCCGTGCCGCGGTAGAGGGTCGAGATCGGAATGGCGGTGTTGTTGTAGACGACCGTCGTCGCCGTCGCCTGGATGCTGCTGAAGGTGATGGTGTCGCCCGACATGCCGGCGAAGATGTTGATGTCGCGCCAGGCCTGGATCGTCGTACCGCCGTCGACGGTGACGTCCTGGTCGGCGTGGACCCAGGTGTTGGTGCTGGCACCGACGCCGGCGATCGCGCCGTAGAGACTGGCGTTGGCGTTGTTGGACGCGGCCATCTTCGCAGCCGTGCCGATGAAGATCTTGCCGACGCTGAACAGCTCCCGGGCATGGATGTTGACGGCGAGCGTGGCGTTCGCCGTCATGTTGGACACGGCGCCGCCGCCGGCGAAGAAGCTGGCCGTGGCGAGGCTCGCCGTGTCCCTGGTGTTCAGCGTGTTGTAGGCCTCGATGTCGATCACGCCCGTCGACGTGCGCGGGTCACCGTTGAGGCTCAGGATCGTCCCGGCGCCGATATTGGTGGTGACGGTCTGGGTGACATGGGAATCGCTCAGCGCAGCCGCCCCCGAGAACGAGCCGCCGGAGCCCGAACGCGCGCCGCCGCCGGCCTGGTTCACGATGTCGTTGGAGATGACGACGATATCGCCGCCATCCGTGTTGATGATCAGATGCGTTCCGATCTCGGCGGTGGTGGTCGAGGTGACGTCATTCTGCGCCTTGCCGGCGGAGACGCCGGCCGTGGACGCCTGGTAGGCGTCGCCGTTGGCCGCATAGTTGGTGGTGTGCGTGGCCTTGACGCTGAGGCCGCCGAAATAGAGCGTGTCGTCGGTCGTACCGCCGTCGAACCGCGCATTGGTGACCGCGGTCGAGCTGGTCGTGGCGACCGCCGCGGCGCCGGCGTAGGTGCCGCCCGCACCGACCGTCGCGTTGGAGACGTTGGTATCCTTGCCCGTGGCGGTGATCTGAAGGATGCCGGTGTAGTTGGCATGGTTCAGGGTATCCATGTCCGCGGGCGCGCCGAGATAGGCGTAGGTGTGCGCGTTCGAGGACGTCTGCGCGACGGTCGCACCCAGCGCCAGGAACCCGGTCGAAAGGCCGGTCGCTTCCGCATATTGGGCGCTGTCGTTCTCGGCGGCGATGACCACGTCGGCATTGGGAAGCCGGATCCCGACTCCGCCATAGGCGCTGACCGTCGCGTTTTCCGACGCCCTCGCCAAGCTGCCCTGCGCGCCAATCAGCGAGCCGCCGCCACCGGCGAGCGCCTTGGCGTAGGTCGTCGTGCCATAGATCGTCGTCGTGGTTCCGTCGGTGTTGGTCTGCGTACCGATGATTGGGACGAGCGCCATCGCGGTCACGCCCAGCGCGCCGCCCGAGAAGACGGTGTTGTCGCCGACATCGGCCGTTACGGTGGCTCCGACCGTCGACTGGGCGATCGCGACGCCGACCGCACCGCCACCCACCGAGACGCCGATTGCCTCGCTCGACAGATTGGGCGTGATCGATGCCGTCACCAGGGTGCCGACACCCGTCGCGGACGTGGTGATCGAGGAACCAGTGCCGATCTCGGCGGTCACGCTCGAATTTTCGTGCGCCTCAGCGTCCGCGCCGACGCCGGCGAGGATGCCGGCGCCGAGCGCCGTTGCGGTCGTCGACAACGTGCCGGCTCCAGCCGCGCCCACCGCCAGCGTCGAGGCATTGACCGTGGCGTTGTCCAGGACCTTCGCCGCGACCGAGCTCGACCGTCCGGCCGTCGCCACCGAGGCGCCGACCGCCGCGGCTCCGGCAGTGACGCCGCCCGTGAAGACGACCTGGGTCGTGGAGTCCTGCGCCATGACGGCGACGCCGGTGCCGCCCGTGCCGGTGACCTGGCCGCCGAGCTGGGCCGTCACGGTGTTGGCGACGTTGCCGAACGCCACCGCCGCCTGGGCGCCGAAGTAAAGCGCCGCGCCGCCCGCGATCGCCTCGGTGTCGATGGTCTTGCCGGCATAAGGTCCGGTGTTGGCATCCCTGACGACCGCTGCAACCGTCACGGACGGCGCGGACACGATCGCGCTCAGATTGGCGAGCACGCTGCTGTTGACGCTGGTGTAGCCGATGCCGGCACCGATGCCGACGTTTTTCGCAAAGCCGGCGCCGAGCAGGTACATCTTGGCCGCATTGGCGCTGGTGGCGCCCACATTGATCTGCGTGCCCGTGACGTTGCCGCCGGCGATCTGCGCGGTGACGCCGTCATTGCCGCCGGTGAGCACGCTGCTGACGTTGTAGGTCGACGTCACGTTGGCGCTGTTGGGATTGCCGGCCGTCCCGCTCGCGACGGCGTTGCTGCCCTGCGCGGTGTTCGTCCTCGCGTTCACCGCGGCGATCGTGCCGTTGCCATTCTGGTTGAGCTGGCCGGTCTGCTGCCCCTGCGTATCGGGGTCGGCGGTATTGGTGCCGATGATGATGACACCGACGGTCGCACCGATGCCGACGCTGCCGCCGATGCCGGCCGTCACGGCGTAGGACAGCACTTCCTTGGTGCTGAGCGCATTGACGTTGATCGCGCCGGACGAATTCAGATTGCTGTTGCGGCTTTCCGCGATGGTCTGGCTCTTGAAGACGATGACGTTGGCCGCGGCTCCGACGCCGACCCCTGCCCCGCTGGCGCCGACCGCGAGCGCGCCGGCGATCTCCTTGATCGCCACGTCCTCGTTGGCGTTGATGGTGACCGCACCGGCCGCACCGCCGGTCACCGATTGCAGCGTGGTGTCGTAGACGCCGGCGATGGTGGTGTTGTTGGCGATCTCGATATTCGCCATGCCAGCGATCGCGGCCGTTCCCGTCGAGAGCGCGCCGCCGATCGCATAGGCCTCGAAGCGGTTCTTGGTCTTGGCCTGGACGTCGAGCGCGCCGCTCAGGTTGAGCGCGGTCGTGTGCGGTGTCGTGCCGCCATGATAGGCGAATTCGTCGCCGACATAGGCCTCGGTCCGGTTCGAGGAGACCTGCACCAGGAAGGCCGCGCCGATCGCGGCCTGGCTGCCATAGGCGCCCGAGCCGTTCGCGGAGAAGATGCCGGTGTTGTTGTTGGCGTTCACCGTCAGCGATGCCGCCGTCAGCGCGCCGCCGTCGACATAGGCTTCCGTCGTTGCCTGGAACACGTTCAACCCAACCGAGCCGGTGTTGAACCCGACCGCGATCGAGGACGCATCCTGCTCGGCATTGGCTTTCACCGTGACCGCACCGACGGTCGGGCTCGACGACTGCACTCCTCCGACCGTGGCATTGGTGATGGTGGCGAAGGTGCTGCGCGACATCGTCGTGCTGATGACGGTGGCGCCGCCACCGCCATTGCCGGTGGGCGGCACGATGCCGGCGCCGAACGCGCCGGAGTAGGAGAAGCTCGACGCGGCGACCACGATCTTCGGCGCCAATGTCGACGAGGTCAGGCGCGTGTCGATGGCGGCGCTGTCGATATACGCTCTCGTCGCCCCGCTCATCACGTTTGTGATCGGGTTGATCATGATGGCGATGCCGCTGCTCGCGGCAAGCGAGGCGACGTTGGTCACCACGGCTTGGTGCGAGCTCGCGACGACGGCAAGGCCGCGCGCGGTGTCCTGGTTCTCCGAGAGATCAGGTGTCGTGTCCGTCGGGGCATGGGCGGCGCCGAGATCGAAAGCATGGACCAGCGTGCCGTTGTTGACCGCCAGCGTGTCGGTCGAGCTGGTTCCGAGCGCATCGACCTTGGTGTTCACCCCGCTGATATAGGCCGCCGTGGTCCCGGTGATCTGGTTGGTCACCAGCGAGCCGGCAATGCCAGCCGCACCCTTGCTGATCGACAAGGCGCCGGCGAACACGGCCGCCTTGTCGTTGTTGCCGGCGATCACGCCGACATTGTTGGTAGCGGTGACGTCGGCGCCGTTGATGCCGTTGGTGCCGGCCGCGGTGATGCTGGCGGTGACGTTGGTGCCCATCAGATTGGTGGCGACCGAGCCTGCCAACCCCACCTGCGAGGACATCGCGACGCCGACGGCAACCGTCGAGATGCTGGCGTTCGAGTTCGCACCGATCGCGACGTTGCCCGAGGCGGTCAGCTTGGAGCCGGTGACGCCGGCGCTGACAGTGTTGGCGATGCTGCTGTTGACGAGCGCCAGGCCCGCGGCGCTGCCTTGCGTCGAGGCGCCCGCGACCGCGGCGGTTCCGGTGATGCTGGAGTTATCCGTCGCGGTGACGGACACGTTCCTGGCCGTGACGCTCGATTGCGTCGTGCTCGACTGGCTGTTGCCGATGGCCGCCGAAACAGTGTTGGAGATGCTGCTGATCGTGGTGCCGCCGACGCCCGCGAACTGACCGGTCGCAAGACCAAAGCCGATCGTGACCGCCTGGATCTTCGAGGAATCGACCGCGCTCACACTGACATTGCCGTTGCTGCCCGCCGACATCAGGACGTTGGCGATATAGGCCGAATGCGTGGTCGCGATGGTATTGTAGACGATCGAGGCGCCGACATTGTTCTTGCCGGCCTGAATCAGGCCAGCGACGGAGACGATGCTGGCGCCCGGACCGTTGCCTGTGCCGCCGTTGAGCGCAGCCGCGCTGAAGTCGATGCAGTTCTGCCCGCCCGTGCCGCCGGCGACCGTGCAGGTATCCGAGGCGAGAAGATTGTTGTTCGACTTCTTGACGAGGTTGCCGAGCGCCGTATCCAACGCCGACACGGCGCCGCTGTCCGCCAGCACCGTCACGCGGCCGACGTTGATGTTCACCGTCGCGCCGCTGCTGATATAGGCCGTCGTGGTCGGCGTGATCTCGCTGACCACGACCGCGCCCGCAAGCCCGTTGGACCCCGCCCCGCCCGACGCCGCACCGGCCGCAATCACGCTGGCGCTGTCGGCCATCACCAGCAGGGTGTCGTAGTTCGAGATCGAGCTGCTGCGGATATGCGCGTCGGTCGCGTTTCCGCCGGTGGGATCGCCGATCGAAGCATAGGTCAGCCCGATGCCCACGCCGGCCTGGCCACCCGATATATAGAGCGAGCCGCCGCCGATCGCGACGTTCGTGGTCTGGTAAGCATCGACCTCGAGCGCGCGGTTGACGCCGGACGACTGCCCCGTGATCGTCGAGCTCTCGATATAGGCGTTGGCACTGTCGGTGATGATGCCGACGGAAGCCGACAGCGAGGCCGCGTTGGATTTCGATCCCGCAACGCCGATCGCGACGACGGTTTCCGAGCCGCCGTTGAGCGCCTGCACCGTCACCGAACTCTGGTTGTTCACGGTGGTGCCGTAGATATAGGCGAGCGTCGTATTGTTGGACATCGCCGCCGCGATGGCGCCGCCGATCGCAGCGCCCTGAGCGGACGCTCCGGCCAGGTTGAGCGCCGCAGAGCCCGAACCGTTGCTGAGAATGGTGTCGTTGAGCGCCTGGACGATCGTATTGGTCGTGACAGCGGTGGCCGTGGTGTACTTGTTGACCGTCGTGTTCCTGATATAGGCGCTGGTGCCGAGCGAGACGTCGCTCACCGAGGAGCTTCCGGCGAGATCGATGCTGAAGCCGTCGGTGCTCGATCCCGACGTCGAGCCGATCTTGCTCGCGGCTGTCGTGACGCCGGCGGCCCCTCCGGTCGCGCCGGCCCCGGCGGCGCCCGCCTTGTCGGAGAAGCTGGATGCGGCCGGCTCGGAGATCGATGCCGCGACGGCAGCCGCGGTGATGCGCCCCGAGGTGGTCGCGCTGATCGTGAGATTGTCGACATTGACCGCGCCGCTCCCGCCGCTCGTGCCGGCGAACGGATCGTTGAAGTTGAACACGCCTGGGCGAATGTCGGAATGGTTGTCGCCGATATAGGCGGAGGTGTCGGTATTGGCTCCGAGATAAGCCACCGACAATCCGACTGCGGAGCCGCCGCCTCCATTCCGGCTCATCGCCCCGGACAGTGTCACCACCGACAGATCCTGCTGCGCCAGGATGCCCACGGTCGGAGCATAGACGGTGGCCTGGCTCGAGATCGACGCATGCGTCGTGTTGTTCAGGAAGCCGAGCGAGGTAATGCCGTTCAGCGCCAGCGCGCCCGCGGCCTTGCCGGACGACGGCGCGACGGCGACGAACTTGTCAGACGTGATCGCGTTGACGGCGATGTCGTCCGCCGCGCGGAGCGTCGCGCGGTCCGAAACGCCGGCAATGGTGTTGGTGTTGAACTGGACGAGATTGAGCGCACCACCGACAGAGGAGCCGCCCGAGGTGTTGCCGGTCAGGAAGCCGAGCGTGCCGACATTGCCGGCAGCGTCGATCGACGCCATGGTCGTGGTTGCCGCCACCTGGATGCTGGCGTTGTAGGTGTGGACGTCACCATTGTCCATCCCGGCCGCCCAGTTGCTGCCGCAGGTCGCGCTCGTGCATGTCGCCGTGAGGCTCGCACCACCCGCGACCCACGCCGTCGTGTTGTTGTTCACGACGAAATGGTTCAGCGAACCGGCGATGCCGATCGTGTCGCCGGCGTCCGCCGTCGCATTGGCGTAGCTGGTCAGAATGTTGCCGCCGACGCCGAGACTGCCGTTGAGGTGGCTCAGAGTCGCACCTAACCCGTCCCATTTCAGCCAGGTGTTGGTGATGGGCTGTTCGGTGGTGGCATCGACGGCGATGTTCGCCGCGTTGATCAGCGTACCGCTGCCGACATAGGCGTTCGAATTGTGGGTGAAATTGCCCCAGGCGACTGCCGCGCTGATGGCCGTGCTCTCGCCCGACACCACGTCCTTGGTGATCGCGCTGGCCGTCGCATTGCTGCGAACGCCGCGATCGATGACGTTGCTGGCGACGGCGACGTTGCCGCTGGCATAGATGCTCGGCGCGCCGCCGCTCGGATTCTGCGCGATCGCAGCGGTCGCGCTCTGGGTGCTGTTGGCCAGCGAGAGCGCACCTGCGGCCTTGAAATTGAAGTTCAGCGGCACCAGCGAGGACATGTGGTCCCGGATGATCGACGTCGGCGCGGTGACGGCGCGCAGTCCTCTCTCGATCGCCGCGATCAGCGCCGGCAGGCCCGCGATGGACGACGCCATCGTGGAATTGCTGGTCGTGTCGGACGTCGCCTCGACCAGTACGGAACCGTTCATCCGGTGAGCGGTATCGGTTCCGAGCGATGCGCCGAGCGTCGCGGTCACTGACGTCGTGATGTCGCTGATGGCGAACGCACCGCCGACGGCGCCGCTCGCCCCTAATCCGGGTGCCGCAACCGACGTTGCGCTGGTCGAGAAGGAATTGTTGTTGATCGCGCGCACCTTCAGCGTGCTGCCGCTCGTGTTCACGGTGCCGGCTGCGATATGCGCGCCGCTCTCGACGTTCGCGACCGTCGTCACCGATCCCTTGGAATAGGCCACGGTCGGGACGATCTGCGCGCTCGTCGATGCCGCGAGAGCAGAGATGGCAATGGTGGCGTCGTTGAGCGCCTTGATCTCGAGGTTGCCGCCGGCATTGACCGTCGCGCCCGAGGCAATGTTGGTCGTGGCGACCCCGTCGATCTTGCCCACAACCACACCGGCCGCGACCGGCGTGAGGCTGCCGAGCAAGGTGGACGCGATCGCCGGGTCCGAGGCGGTTTCCGATGCATGCGCGGAAATGGTGACATCGCCACGGCCGTTGATGTCGGCATGGCTGTTGATGTTGATGGTCGCGGTGGCGCTGGCGGCGACATAGCCGCCATTGAGGCCCAGCAGCGAGCCGGCAAGCGTCGAACCGACGAGCGCCAGGGCCCCGACTGGCGAACCGTCGAGGAAACTCGATACGGCGGTCGAGGTCGCGGTGATCGAGACGGTGCCCCCGGTGATCTTGCCGTCGACAATGATCGCCGTCGCCGCGGTGGCCTGGCCGGACAGCTTGATATCGCTCGCCGTTGCTCTCAGCGTCACATTGCCGTCGGTATAGGTGGTCCCGCCGAAATTGACCGACTGGGCCAGGATCTGCGCGCCATTCCTGATATCGATATTCGGCGCGTCGATGATGACGTTGTTGGCGTTCCCGGTCGAATGGCCGGATCCATCGAGCCGGCGGGCGTCGATCACCGCATGCGCGGCAAGCGTGATCGAATTGTCCGCCTGGATGAGGTAGTCGGCGCCGGCACTGAGCCCGGCGAGCGCATTCGCGATCGAGCTGTTCGAGAGCGTCACGCCGGTGTCGCCCTGGCTGGCGTCGCCGACCACCAGATCGATCGGATCGAACAGCAGCGTGCCGGCCTTGCCGTTCGGCGCGGTAAGGTTGACGGAAATGCCGCGGCCGACATCGATGATGCCGTTCGCGCTGAAATCGACTAGGCCCGCATTGCCGGTCTTCGCGCTGGCGTTGAACCTGGCCCCGCCCGCCACGGTCAGGTTCTGCGCCGCCTTCAGGCGGATCTCGCCGGCATCGCCGGACTTGCTCGCGATATTCAGCCTGGCGTTCCTGCCGATATCGATGTTGTTGCCGGCCTGCACCGTGATGTTGCTCGGCGTCGTGGTCTTGCTGCGCGCGGTCAGCCGGCCGTTGACCCTGGCGTTGTTGACGGCACCGATATGGATCGAGCCGTTGCTCACCGTAATGGCGCTGGCGCTGCGCAGGCCCTTGGAGTTGACCGAGGCCGCGAACTTGGCGGCATGGTCGAGATTGGCGATGTCGCGCTGGCTGGCGCCGCCAACATAGACGTTCTGCCCGGTCAGGCGCACGCCGTCCTGAGCGTTGATCCGGCCGTAGATGCGGATGTTGCCGTCCGGCGAGACCGGGAACGAGCCCGCCATGAGATTGCCGACGGCCGTGCCGTTGATCGCGCCTCCGGGACCGATCAGGCTGTCGGTGAACTCGCGCGTCGGCGTCGAGACGTTGAGGCTGCCGACATTGACCACGCCGCTGCGGCCGACCACGAACCCCTTGGGATCGGCGAAGTAGACGTTACCGCCGATCGCGCCGTTCATGTAGGAATTCAGCGTGCCGTTGATGTAGACTGGCGCGTCGCGAACGATGTTGACGAGGTTCTGCGTGCCGGTCGGCAGTTGCAGATTGACGGTGTTGCCCTGCCCGACGCTGAACTGCGAGAACGAGTTGAAGGCATTGTTGCCCGAGACCGTCGACGTCGTGACATTGGTGACGCTGCCGGAGGTCTGAAGGCTGGTTCCAGTCCGTCCGTCGGGAACGATGACGTTCGCGGTCTGCGCCTGCACGCGGACGCTGTACACCGGCAGGAAGACCATCTGCATCGCGCAGAGCAGCGACATCGAGCGGAACTGCGCAAGTCCGCGCAGGCCCCGTTCGTCAGTGTCTCGCCTCGCAGATAGCCCGCGCATTTCAGATCCTCTTCATCGGCATTGGCGCCGATCCACGACCTGGTGGGAGAATGTCGCGATCGTCTGGCATCAGAACTGGCCGGGCGGAAGCTTGAAGATGTCGGGGCTCTTGGCGTCGGCGACGTAGAACAGCAGCAGGCTGGTCGGCGTCAGCACGCGGTTGCTCTCCTTGGTCTCGAACGTGCCCTGGAGCAGCAGGATCACCGAGCGATCCTTGGCGTCGCTGCCGCGGAACATCACGATGCCGCCGGCGACGGGCATGTTGACCGCGATGGAGTCGGGCTTGAAGCCCTCGCCCATGAAATGGGCGCGCAGGATATTGGCGTTCGAGAAGAGCTTCTCCGGCGTCATCGCGGTGTCGGTCCCCTTCGACCAGACCGCGCCGACCTGGATCAGCGACTTCGACTTGTAGCCGAGCACGTAGGAGAGCTCGGCGGTGCCGCCGTTCGGCAGCAGCTCCGGAACGGACAGCAGAATGCTGTGCGTCAGCTCGGACGCGTTGTCCTGTGACCTGATGGCGTCGGGTTTGGCGTTGAAATCCTTGGTCATCGCCGCGCGCACGTCGGCCTCGTTCATGCCGAACTTGGCCGAGCGGAAGCCATCGATCGCCTTGATCTTGTCGTCGGCGACTGGCGTCTCGGCTGCAACCGCAGATGTCGCACCGGCAGCAACCGGCGTCCCGGCAGCACTGGCCTTGGGCGCCGGCGCCGCCTTCTGCTTCGGCACGGCGCCCTGGGCCGCGACCGGCCCGACTGCAACGGAGGTGAGTAGGCCGACGAGGGCCGGAATGAGATAGATTCTGCGCATCGAAAACCTTCGAAAAACCTGAAACAACGCTTCAAAAATCAGCAGCAGCGAAACCGGCTTCCCCGAACCGTCGTCGCAGCCGGACGGAAATTGTTGCAGCGCCGCAAGGCGTTACAAGTGTCACGGAGAAGACGAGATTCGAAACAGCGACTCCTTGGCAGCAAAGGCATACGGTATCGGGCTGCCAAACGCTGCGAATGAACATTCACAAGCGCATTTTTTGATCAATTGTGGTCACCAGCCTTTCGCGTTATGCAACCGCTTGGGGAAAATCTTGCGAAGCATTTCATGATCGAGCGGCGCGCTCCTGCCCACACTGTGCCGGCGGTTGCCCGCCGCGATGTCCTTCGCCTTGCAGGTGCATCGGTCGCGGGCTGGATCGCGCTCGGCGCAACGACCGATCGCATGCGGATCGTCGCCTCGCTCACCGCATTGCCGCTCGACGACGAGCTGACCAGACGCGGCATGATCGACAGCGCGAGCTCTCGCCTGGGCAACCTCGTCGCCGGCTTGCGCCAGCGCGGCTGGGTTGAAGGCGTCAACTTCCGCCTCGAGCTTCGTTCGACCTTCGGCGCACCGGACAGGCTGAAGACGGCCGTCCAGGAATTGCTCGACCTCAGGCCGGACGTGATCCTGACCGGGTCGACGGTCGAGACCGCCGCCGTGCTTGCCGCCACCAAGACCATCCCGGTCGTGTTTGCGACCGCCAACGATCCGGTCGGCAACGGCTTCGTCGAAAGCCTGGCGCATCCCGGCGGCAACGTCACCGGCTTCACCAACAGCACCGCCGAGATGGGCGGCAAATGGCTCCAGCTGATCCGCGAGGCCGTGCCCGACGTCGCGCGCGTCGGCGTCCTGTTCAACCCGGCGACCACGCCGCGCGGCGGGCGCTTCTTTCTCGACTCGATCGAGCAGGAGGCTGCAGTGTCCGGCGTGTCCGCGGTGCCCGCCCCCGTCAACGCGCCGACGGAGATCGATGACGCCATCAGGCGCTTCTCCGAATCGCCAAAGGCGGCGATGCTTGCGCTGGTCGACAGCTTTCTCGTGGTCAACCGGCAGGCGGTCGTCACGGCAGCCGCCAAATACCGCGTGCCCATGATCTATCCGTTCCATTACTTCATGGATGCCGGCGGGCTGATGAGCTACGGACCGACGCTCGAGGTGCGCTCGGCCGATTATGTCGATCTCATCCTGCGCGGCACCAAGGCCGGCGATCTTCCGGTGCAATCGCCGCGCAAATACGAGCTCTTGATCAACCGCACGGTCGCCCGCACGCTCGGCTTGACGATCCCATTCACGCTGCTCGCGCGCGCCGACGAGATCCGCGAGTGAACGAGCCGGTCGACCAGGGACCTTCGCGGACGCCTCCCGGCCGGTTGTTCAGGAAATATCTCTACTCGATCGTCGCCCTCGCCTTTGCCGCGCTCGCCATCAACACCGGCTTCGACGTCTGGTTCTCCTATCGCGAGCAGAAGCAGCTGCTGGCGGCGACCCAGCGCGAGCAGGCCGCCTCCGCAGCCATTCAGATCGGCCAGTTCATCGGCCAGATCGAGAACCAGATCAGGTGGCTTGCGCGCCTGCCGCCGGAGCTCTCGACCAACGAGGACGAGCGGCTGAACGCCATCCGCCTCCTGCGCCTCTCGCCCGCGATCGCCGAGATCGCCCAGCTCGACGCGCAGGGCCGCGAGCAGGTGCGTGTGTCGCGCCGTGTCGCCGACAGGATCGGCAGCAAGATCGATCTCTCCACGACGCCCGCCTTCCGTGGCGCCAATGACACCCGGGCCTATTACGGACCGGTCTACTTCTTCGGCGACACCGAACCGTTCATGACGCTCGCCACGCGCGGCACCGGCCGCGCTCCCGATGTGATCGTCGCCGAGGTCAATCTGCGCTTTATCTGGGACCTGGTCGCCGGGATCAGGGTCGGCAACACCGGCAAGGCCCATGTGGTCGACCGCAAGGGCGTCTTGATCGCGCATCCCGATTTGTGGCGGGCGCTCCAGCGCAGCGATCTCTCCGGCCATGCCGACGTCCGCGCCGCGCTCGACGGCGTCGGGCCGCCTTCGGGCGGCCTCGTCAAGGAGGATCTGTCCGGCCAACGGGTGCTGTCGACCTATGCGACGGTGCCTTCGCTCGGCTGGCTGGTGTTCGTCGAGCTGCCGCTCACCGAAGCCTACGCGCCGATCTACGCCTCGATCGGCCGTTCGACCTTCCTCCTCGTCATCCTGCTGGCCGGTGCGGTGCTGGTCTCGCTGGTTCTCAGCCGGCGCATGACCGTGCCGATCCAGCTGCTGACGCAAGGAGCCAAGCGGATCGGCAGCGGCGATCTCAACTCGCGGCTCGCGATCAAGACCGGCGACGAGCTGGAGGCGCTCGGCGAGCAGTTCAACCGCATGGCGGCGCATTTGCGCGAATCCTACGCCACGCTCGAGCGCAAGGTGATCGAGCGCACCTCCGAGCTGGAAAAGGCGCGCGACCACGCACTCGCCGAGCACGACGCCGCCGAGCGCGCGCGCAGCGCGGCGGTGGCGGCCAACGAGACCAAGTCGCGCTTCCTGGCCGTCGTCAGCCACGAGCTGCGCACGCCGCTCAACGGCGTCATGGGGGTCCTGCAATTGTTGGACGACGGCAGCCTCAGCGAGGCCCAGCGCCGCCACCTCGCCACCGCGGCGGCGTCGGGCGAAACGCTGATCGCGCTGGTCGATGCAGTGCTGGAATATGCGCGCCTCGAAGCGAGCACGGAAATTCTGGAGACGCGCGACTTCCGTCTCGACCAGCTCATCGAAGCCGCTGTCGACCTGATGCGCCCGCAAGCCCTGGACAAGGGCCTGCGCTTCGACCTCGCCTGCGATGCGACGGTCGACGTCGCCGCGCATGGCGATCCCGTCAGGCTCAATCGCATCCTGCTCAACCTGATCGGCAACGCGATCAAGTTCACCCCGAGCGGCGGCATCGGCGTGAGCGCGGCGGCCGAGCGGCGCGACGATCACCTCCTGCTGCGCATCAATGTTCGCGACACCGGCATCGGCATCGCGCCCGAGCTGCACGAGCGGATCTTCGAGGATTTCGTCCAGGCCGACGACAGCATCGCGCGGCGGTTCGGCGGCACCGGCCTTGGCCTTGCGATCGCGCGCCGCCTCACCCGCCTGATGCGCGGCGAGCTCAAGGTCGAGAGCGCGCCCGGCGCGGGCAGCACGTTCACGCTCCAAGTGCCGCTCGGTCTTGCCGGAAACAGCGTGGCGCAAGGCGCGCTTGCGCCGCCGTCGCGGCAGCTCCGCGTGCTCCTGGTCGACGATGACCCCGTCAATTGCGAGGTCGGCGCAGCCATCCTGCACCGGCTCGGCCACCACGCCACGATCGCGAGGAACGGCGCCTCCGCCATCGAGCTCGCCCGCGATCAGGCCTTCGACGTCATCCTGATGGACCTGCACATGCCCGACATGGACGGCGTCGAGGCCGCCTCGCGGATCGGCGAGCTCGGTCTTGCCAAGATGCCGCGCCTCGTCGCCGTGACCGCCGACGTCTCGCGCAGTGCCCGCGATCGGCTCGCGGGCGCTGGCATCGCCAAGGTCGTGAGCAAGCCGATCCTGATCAACGCGCTACGCGAGGCGATCGAGGATGATCAGGCAGTCGAGCCGGCAGCCGCGCAACTCGCGGCCCACGAACTGATTGATCGGGTTTTCCTCGACGACCAGCGGGAGCTGCTGGGCGCGACGCAAATCGACAAGCTCCAGCAGCTTCTCCAGCAGACGGGCGAGCGACTGATCGACGACATCGCCACGGCCGCGGCGGCCGGCGATCACAAGCAGCTCGCGCGATCCGCGCATCAGCTCGGCAGCGCGGCAAGCGCGCTCGGCCTCGTCCGCCTGTTCGAGCGCTGCCGCGAGGTCGAGGAAGCCGCGCCCGCGATGCCGCTGCAGGAATGCGCGAGCGCCGCCCGCGAACTCGCCGCGCTGCGGGAAGCGTCGATGAGCGCGCTTGACGATCTGCTCCGCCCCGCCAAGCAGCGCTTGCTCGGCTAGCGCGAGTCCATAAATCTGCAGAGCGGACGGCTTGCCTGAGCCCGCTATCCCTCGACAGCAGCCAAATTCGCCATGGCGTCTGACCTACGTCAGTATGGTCACGTCATACCCCCGCACAATGGCGATGATCAGGTGCTCTTGCTATCTACCAACGCAGAATGAGACGCAACGGAACCGGCCCCGCGAGCCGGCAGTTGCAGGACAAGTCCGGTGGCGTAGCGCCCACCGGCCTTTCTCCTGATCGAGCGGCAGCATGCTGCTTCGAGACCCTGGCGTCGACCGTCACATTTGGCTGCTGAGAGTACGCCATGAGAAACATCGCCAATCTCCTCACGCGGTTTTGGCAAGGGAGCCAGCCTGCATCCGATGCTCAGGTTGCGGCCGAAGCCGAACACCGAGATCAATCCAGCATGGCTGATTTTGTCCGCATCCTGCAGGCCTACGATCAAGACCCGTGGGGCGACCGCGCCCGCCCGTGACACCGTCGCCGCAGCAGATCAGCGCTGAGGCCGGGCTGCGGACTGTCTCCAGTCAGCTGGTCAACAGGATCAATCTTCCGACTCCAATCGGTCTTGAGCGGGTCGCCCGGCCAGCAACGTGCCGCCGGCCGGGCCAACACCCACACGAGGGATCAACTTCCTCCGTGCCGGAAACCTGTGACCATTGCGCTGTCATGAGCCCGACGTTTTAACGACGAGCTTTATATTTAGCAGGTTGACGCCTTTGAACGGGTTCGGCGCGCTTTCGATTGTTCCCGTACCCGTGGCGTTCGCATAAGCACCTGTGCCCGATAGGATCGTGTATTCGCCCGTTGATTTTCCATCTTTGGCCGAACCAGTGTAGCGCGCCGTGATCGAGCCCTCCTCGAACGTGTAAGTGCTATAGCCGAAGAAGGGACCCGACCCTTTAAGCAGGTCCGAAGTATTCACGAACTCTTTCACTCCGATGCGGCCATCGCTGAAGACGGCAACCCCAAAGAACTTACCAGACACAACCGTCTGTCCTTCGACGTTTGCGGCCTCGATGACCTTGAGGTCGATCGGCTTCGTGATCAGCTTGAACTCAAGCACCCGCTCGCCGGCTAAGGCGGGTGACGCCGCGACCGCCAATGCCAGTCCGGAAAGGAGAAAGGTGAGAGACTTCCGCATAGGCTCCTCCTGCGCTTGTTGAAATCAAGTCGAGAAGTGCCGGCGAGCTACACATCGTGCCGCCGCTTTTCGCTGCGGCATGGAAGAGAGCCCTCGGCGACGCCCCGGCAGCGGCTGAAGCTCTCTGGTCCTAAGGCGCGAAGCCGGGACGCAAGTATGAGTCCGAGCGAGCGGAAGAAAGTTCAGGTTTCCGCTGCGGTATAATAGTGTCCAGCCAACTATGCGGGACTCTCAGTTGAGTCGACACGGGCGATCTGATCGAGCTGATCAAAACCTGCTTCGAAGGCGCTCTTCGGCATCTGGCCCAAGCTCGACCTGTCTCGCGCTTTGCGGCAAGACCACTGACCTCTTCCCTCTAGCGGGTCGTCGCCCTACGCCCGGCGGCTTCGTCCTCCTCCCGCCCAAACCGTTCCACCAGGAAATCGATGAGCAGCCGCACCTTCACTGACAGGTGCCGGGTTGGTGGATAGACCGCATAGAGCGCTAGCGGCGGCGCGGAATAGCTGTCCAGCACCGTCCGCAGCTCGCCCTTCCGCAACGCATCGGCGGCGATGAACTCCGGCAGCAGTGCCAGGCCCCTTCCCTTGATTGCGACGTCGCGCAGCACCTCGGCGTTGTTGACGCAGAGCGACCAGGCCGGCTGGATCCAGTGGTCGCCGTCGCTGCCTGTGAGCTTCCACTGATTGCCTGTGAGCAGGAAGCCGTAGGTCAGCGAAGCATGCTCGCGCAGATCCTGCGGATGTTTTGGCGTGCCGTGGCGCGCCAGGTAATCCGGCGAGGCGCAGATCATGCGCGCCACCGGCATGATCTTGCGCGCGATCAGGCTGGACGATTCCAGCTCCGCGATCCGCAACGTCACGTCAAAGCCGTCCTGCACGGGATCGAGCAGATCGTCGCTGAGCACGATCTGGAGCTGAAGCTCCGGGTAAAGCGCCATGAAATCGGCGAGCACCGGCCCGAGCCGCATCGTGCCGAACGACATCGGCGCGTTGACGCGGAGCAGCCCCCGCGGCGCCGATTGCGCCTGCGTCACCGCCTGGTCCGCCGCCTCGATCTCCGAGAGGATCACGACCGCCCGCTCGAAATAGCGCTGGCCGTTCTCGGTCGGGCTCGCGTGCCTTGTGGTGCGGTTCAAGAGCTGGACGCCGAGGCTCTCCTCGAGGTCGGCGATGTACTTGCTGATCGCCGAGCGCGACAGCCGCAGCTGCCGGCCGGCCTCGGCAAAGCTGCCACTTTCCACCACCTTTACGAAGGCCCGGAGGCTGCCGAGCTTATCCAAGGGGTCGCCCCGCTGATTGTTTCCAAATCGTAGACATAGCCGTCATATTTGCATGGATTGTCTCCAATCCAAAGCGGAACGATATTTCCGGCCAGAGCAAGACCGCTCCCCGAATCTGGAGGACGACAATGTCTGGACTTCACCATGTCACCGCGATTGCCGGCGATCCCATCCGCAATTTCGGCTTCTACACCCGCGATCTCGGCCTGCGCTTCGTCAAGAAGACGGTCAATTTCGACGATCCCGGCACCTACCACTTCTATTACGGCGACGAGACCGGCCGCCCCGGCACCATCCTGACCTTCTTTCCGTGGGCCGGCGTCTCGGCCGGACGCCGCGGCGTCGGAGAGACCCACCAGACCGCCTTTCGCGTGCCGCAGCGCTCGCTCGGCTATTGGACGCAGCGCTTCACCGAGAAGGGCATCGCCTACGAGGCGCTGGAGAAGCGTTTTGGCGAGTCCGTGCTGCCGTTCACCGATCCCGATGGCATGGCGCTCGCGCTGGTCGGCATTCCCGGTGCCGAGAACGAGCCGGGCTGGAGCAATGGCGACGTGCCGGCCGAGCATGCAATCCGCGGCTTCCATGGCGTGACCCTGCTGCTCGACAGCGCGGCGAAGACGGCGGCCGTCCTCACCGACGTGTTCGGCTTCAAGGAGACCGGGCGCGAGGGCTCAGTGATCCGCTTCAAGGCGCCGGGCGATGCCGAAGGCAGCGTGGTCGACATCTACGAAGCCAAGGGCTTCCTGCGCGGGCACCAGGGCGGCGGCTCGGTGCATCACATCGCCTTCCGCGCGGCCGATGACGCCGAGCAGGGCCAGATGGCGCAAAAGCTCGTGAGCAATCACGGCCTGCACCCGACCGAGCAGCGCGACCGCAACTACTTCCGCTCGATCTATTTCCGCGAGCCCGGCGGCGTGCTGTTCGAGATCGCGACCGACATCCCCGGCTTCGCCGTCGACGAGCCGGTCGCGACGCTGGGACGTGACCTGAAGCTGCCGAGCTTCCTCGAGCAGCACCGCAAGCAGATCGAGGGCGTGCTGCCTAGCCTGGAAGAGACCGTGTCATGACCGAGACTGCATTCATCCATCGTTTCGAGCCCGCAGGCGACGCGGGCTCCCCTCCGCTGCTGCTGTTGCACGGCACCGGCGGCGACGAGAACGACCTGCTCGGCCTCGGCAAGATGATCTCGCCCGGCTCGGCCCTGCTCTCGCCACGCGGCCGCGTGCTCGAGCACGGCATGCCGCGGTTCTTCCGCCGTCTCGCCGAAGGCGTGTTCGACGAGGAGGACGTACGCCGTCGCGCGAACGAGCTCGGCGAGTTCGTCGCGGAGGCACGGCAACGCTACGGCATCGCCGCGCCGATCGCGGTCGGGTTCTCCAACGGCGCTAACATCGCGGCGGCGCTGTTGCTGCTGCAGCCGGACGCGCTTGCAGGCGCGATCCTGCTGCGCGCGATGGTGCCGTTGTCCGATCCGCCCAAGGCTGACATTGGCAACAAGCCGATACTGCTGCTCTCGGGGCAGGCTGATCCAATCGTGCCGGCGAGCAATTCGGCACGGCTCGCCGCGCTGCTGTCGCAGGCAGGTGCGAGCGTCACCCACAAGGTGCTGCCGGCGGGCCATCAATTGTCGCAAGCCGACGTGACGCTGGCCCGCGACTGGATCAGCAAGGCCGACGCGAAGGCCGCATGATCAAGCAGCGGCGCATCGTTCGAACGATGCGCCGCTGCCATCACTCGAACCAGCCGCGCCGCTTGAACCAGATCAGCGGCAGCACGCCACTGGCGATGACCGCGAGCCAGGCCAGCGGATAGCCGAAGCTCCAGTCCAGCTCGGGCATGTGCTTGAAGTTCATGCCCCAGATGCCGACCATGATCGTCGGGGGCACGCCGACGACCGACACGATCGTCAGGATCTTGAACAGCTCGTTCTGCTGGATGTTGATGAAGCCGAGCACGGCGTCGAGCAGCAGCTGGATCTTGTCCGATAGTCGCGTCTCGTAGTCGCTGAGCGAGACGACGTCCTTGGACACGGCCTCGAGGCGTTTCTTCGACGACGCCGTGATCCACTCGCTGCCGACGTCGCCGGCAAACGCGGCGATGCGGCCCACCCCGAGCAGGACATCGCGCGCCTTGGCGAGGCGCTCGGCCAGCTCGCCGACATTCTCCAGGGCCTCGCGCATCCTGCGACTGGAGCGCACCGGGCGCTGGGTGCGCACCAGCCCGCCCTTGAAGACCCCGCGCGAAAGCTGATCGACCTTGGCGCCGAGATGCTCCAGGACATCGGCACCGCGATCGATCATGGCCTCGAGCAGGCTGACGAACACGCACATGCCGTTCTCCAGGCTGTCATCGGAGCCGACGCGCTTGCCGATGTCGTCGAAGATCGGCAGCTCGGCAAAGCGCACCGTCACCAGCACGTGCGGACCGATGACGAAGCCGACCGGCGTGATCTCGGCCTCGTTGGCCTCCGTGACCCGCACCGCCGGCGAGCTGAGATAGAGCGTGCCGCGATCGAAGATCAGGCGGCTCGACGCCTCGATCTCGCTGAGCGAGTCTTCCGAGGGAATGCGGATGCCGAGCAGCCGCTCGACGAACTGCTTTTCCTCGTCGGTGCCGTTCAGGAGATCGGCCCAGATGATCTCAGAGGGCATTTCCGCGCCGATGCCGTGCCAGTCGTCGGACGGCCACCTGTAAAGCCTGAGCAAGAACCGAACTCCGTGGCCGCATCGTCATGCCGGATGGTGCATGTCCCTCATCCGCTAACGCATGAGAGTTCCAAACGTTCAAGACCTCTACGTGACAGCAATATTCACGCCGCTCACCGATGCTTCCAGGGGACATCGGAGATACCGACCGGAACACGGCCGAGCGATGCACGTTGAACGAACGCGCGGGTGATTCATGGATACGCGTAGTGCATGCCTCGGTGAGCGGACCTCCTGGCGAGGTGCCACCACTTCGCCGATGGGCCAACAGCGGACTCATGCGCTGCAGCAATTGCGACCCTATTCGATCACCTCATCAGCGCGGGCAAGCAGCCCCGGCGGCACGGAGAGGCCGATCGCTTTCGCGGTCCTTAGGTTGATCATCAGTTCGAACTTTGTGGGCTGCTCCACCGGGAGGTCGGCGGGGCGTGCGCCTTTGAGAATGCGGTCCACATAGACCGCAGCACGCCCGATGAAATCGGACATGTTCACCCCATAGCTCATCAGGGTGCCGGCCTCAGTGAACTCCCGGAGGAAGGTTATGACCGGCAATCGCGCCGCTATCGCAAGTTCGGCGAGTTTGGCGCGATGGGGCGTGAAAGGAGATGTCATAATTGCAAGGCCATCCATGCGGGCCCGCGCCATCTCGGCAAACGCATGATCAAACTCTTCAGGACCTCGCGCTTCGAACAATTGAAGGCGAATGTTCAACGAGTGCGCGGCGATCTGAAGCTCCTCCATCTGTAATGCAAGACCCACGTCGGCCGGGTTGCCAAGGACCGCAACTGCGGTGATGTGAGGGGCGGCCTGCTTCAGAATTTCCAGAAGTTTGCCGATAATTTCCATGCCTACCGAGGCGGTCGTCCCGGTGACGTTTCCACCGGGCTCGCTAAGGCTGGAAATGAGTCCCAGCTTCACGGGATCGGTCGGGAAAGTCATGACGATCGGAATACGGCTGGTCGCGTTTTTTGCCGCCAAGACCGCTGAGGTGGCCGGTGCAACGATCAGGTCTACGTTGAGCGCCACCAGCTCCCTTGCAAGCTCGGGCAACCAGTCGATGTTTCCCTCAGCCCATCGATATTCAATGATGAAGTTCTCGCCTTCAACCCAACCCAGTTCGCGCAGCCTCCGCAAGAACGCCTGGAGCGGACGCTGGACTGATTCCCGGGTGGGGGCGCTTAGATAGCCGATGCGCAAGACCTTCTTCTGTTGCGCAAGGCCGGTCGCCGGCAAGGCCACCGCGGCTCCCAACACCAGGATGAACTCCCGCCGCCTCATTGAGCCCCCGCTAGGAACCACATCATCGGCGCCTGCAGCCTACCACCTTGTGGCAAGACGGCGAGCAAGAATGGGCAAACAACCGGCTCTAGATCCTGCTAGCGAATGTCCGCATTGTTCACAAGCGGGTATCGCCGCGCTCCCCGACCTTGGTCGGGTTTCGGCCGAACAGCCGACATTCCGATTCTTGAGATAGAAGTCAGCTAGCGGCCAACAGCGGAAGTGCTGGTGGAATGACCCGCCGTCAGCGCGACCTCTCAATGTCGGCTTCAGTCTCGATACTACTTCCACATGCGACGCAAAGAAAGACGTGACGCATTGTCGGACCATCTTTCACCAATTGGGAGCGGGACCACTTCATGATAGTCCCGCACCCAGAGCACATTGGAGGTCTCATTCCGCTGGAATAGGCATCCGAACTTGCGATATCTTCTAGACCTTGTGCGACCGAGCTATAGCTCTTGGCGATATGTTGTAATGTTTCGCGCCTAGACTCATTGCCGACTTGATCGGCCATCTGTAAAGCTTCGGCGGCCTTGTCCCGCAAGCGCTTGGCGTTTTCCAAACCAGTACGCGCCTTCTGACGGAGTTTGCCGGGCGAGGTCAACCACTCGCTCATATGCGAACCGGTTTCGGCCTGGCGGGCCTTCCGCGGAAGTTGCTCGCGCTCGGGGCCGCGCGGCAGAGACTTCGCCTCGTCACGCAGCCGATTGGCTTCCTGACGAAGCCGTTCTTCGAGAGAATGGCTCTGCTTGAAGCGACGGCGCTCTATCATGGCGCTGCTCCATTGGTAAGTTAAGCGGAGCGCAACTGGCGTTCACACACACCGATAGTGGTCTCGGACCACTCAGTGATGGAACAAAGTGGAGCTAGGAAGAAGACAAGGCAAACGGTTTATTTCGTTCCGCACACGGAACTATCCAGGAACTACTCAAAAGCAGCCGAATTGGCCAATACCCACATTCGCTTTAGGAACGGCCAACCCGGCGGCTCATTGAAGATTGAGGGACGTCAGTGCCGCGACACGCTGGCGCAAGCACGTTAGTGCCGCAAGGCTACAGCCATGCACGACATGCAAACCCACCTAGAAAAACTCCTCACCGAAGCGGAGGAGTGCGCGCTTATCAGCAGACGCCACGCAGCCGACCAGTCGAAGAAGGAGTTGTTTGCTGATCTCTCCTCGAACCTATTGGGGCTCGCCACCAAGTTGGAACGCGCCATCCAAGAGCGTCAGGACTGGTCTAACAGGTAGGTGCATCGGCGAGCCTTGCCTGCGTCTCGCACCTGGCGCTCAGAGAGTAGGTCTAATCGCGACAGGCGATCGGTAGTCAATGATCAGGTTCTTCCCTTCAATCCGGCCATGATCGCGCAAGCTTCCCTGCCACACGTTTGAACAGCGGCAACTACATGGTCGCACCATCAAGATAGCCAATCCGGCGAGCGGCCCCTCTGCCCACCAACGCGCGGCGAGACAAGCAGTGCCGCACTAGTTGCCGGAGTTCCTAACTGGCTGCTCTGCTACGTCTCGCAGGGTGCGGACCTGCTCCGCCCGGCGCGCGAGCTCCTCATAGGTCTTAGCGACGTTACGCAAGCTTTTCCTTGTCTCAGGATGCTCGCAGTTGTCCGCCTTCGCCCGAAACTCCTCCGCTCGCATCTCCCAGTAGTGAGGCGAGTGCATACGCTCGATACCCATGACGCCAAATTTCCTGAATTGGTCGTTCATGCTGATTAATGTACGTTCAGTCCAAGTGTTCCGCTCCTACCCAGGGAACGGTTAGGTCGCTTCCTCAGCCTAGTGAGCAAAAGCGATAAGGATCACGCCGGAGAGCCGGCCTGGGTCAGCTTCGGGTCACAAGCGGCGGTCGGGCAAGCTCTAGCCCGCGTCCGCTCTGGCTCCCTTAGCCGACATAGCAAATGCCTCAGCCCGGTTCGGCTAAGGGCTAGGAGCGGACATGGCAATTCACTGAGGCTTTACGGGCGTTGCTAGCCGACCTAAGACAGCCTGAGCTTCGTCAAAAATCTCCTGCACGATCTCCGCTGCAGGCTGTGTCTTATGGACGAGCGCAACGCTCTGCCCGGCCCAGAGCGACAGTGCATCGATGTCACCCTCGGCATCGGCTGCTGGTGTATAGGATCGATAACGGACGATTGGGCCACGAGATTTCGAGGTGGCGACGACCTCGCCCTCACCCGGCCGCTTTCCCGAAACTGGACGCCCGGCGGCTTCCCAAGCCGCAACAGTGCTGTTGCGCAATACACGGTGAGGAGCCTTTGGCCATCCGATGTCAAATAGCTCTTCGAGATAAACGGTATCGTCTTCTGTTGCTCGAAATATTCGCTCGCGATAGTGGGGATGAATTTCCACTTCAGTGCTCGCGAGGAAACGGGTCCCGATCCAGACCCCCGAAGCGCCGAGCGCCAAGGCAGCGGCAAGTCCACGACCATCCGCAATGCCTCCCGCCGCTATGACTGGGACACGGCCAACAGCATCGACCACTGCGGGTACAAGTGCCATCGTCGCGACCTTCCCACGCACATGGCCACCTGCCTCCCATCCTTGTGCAACGACGATGTCAACCCCGCATTCTACTGCTCGCGCGCGTCCTCGGCGGTGCCAACCGTATGAAGTACGACAGCGCCGCCCGCCTTCGCACGGGCCACAAGCGCCGAGGGTTCGCGCCAGAAGAAGGAGATAATCGGCACGCGCTCCTGCAGGCAAGCGTCAAGGCGCTCTTCTTGCGCGAACTCTAGGTTTAAATTGACGGCGAATGGCTTGCTTGTAAGGGCTTGAGTTTCGCGAATTTGCCGACGCAACGTTTGTATGTCCGCTCCCCATAAAGCCAAGGTGCCCAGCCCACCGGCATTGCTCACTGCTGCAGCAAGAGCGGGACCGACCGCTCCGCCCATTGGGGCTTGAATGATGGGAAGTTCGATCCCAAGACGCGTGCACGCTGCCGTCATCACGAGTGTGGTCCTCCAGTTTCAGAGCACAGCAAATCAAAGCATGAAGGGCCGCCCGCCGACTAGGGCTGGCTTCCGCTTCAGGTCACAAAGCGCCCTCCTCAGGGCAGGACGGCGCGTCCGCTGCATCTGCGAGAACAGACAGCGGATTTGTCAGCACATGCCAGAGCGGCGCACCCACAGTGCACTCTAAAGCGCCGGCAGGCCGGGCGGCGGCTTGCGCTTGGCGGAGGCCTGTTCAAAGGCGTAGGCCAAGCGCAGCAGCTTGTGCTCGCTCCAGGCGCGGCCTGCGAAGGTGACGCCGAACGGATAGTCGGGCGTATCCTTGCCGTCATCTGTCCCCGAAACGAACCCGCCCGGCACCATGACGCTGGGATAACCCGCCTTGGCGGCAATTGCGGCGCCGTATGCGCCGGGGAACAGGACGGCGTCGAGCTTGTGTCGGCCCATATAGGCATCCATGCCGCGCGTCTTGGCCGAGAGCAGGTCCATGGCGCGTGCGGATTTGTACTCGCGCTCGCTGAGATCGCCCCTGGTCATCTCCGCGGCGAGAAAGTGGTCCTGGCCGAAACGCAGCGCCCTGTGCGCGTTCGCCTCGTTGAAGGCGACGATGTCGGTCATGGTCTTGATGCCGGTGTTGGTCGCCCACTCCTTCAGATACAGATTGAGGTCGTGCTTCATTTCGTAGAGGAAGACGACCGGCGGTCGGGCGATCGTGCCTTTGTGGGCGCTCAGCGGATTGCGGTTGAGCACGGCCATGGTCGTGCCCGGCCCGCCGATCCAGCCGGGCGTCGGCATGCTGGCACGCACGATGACGGCGCCGAGATCCTCCAGCACCTGGGTCGCTTCGGCCATCAGCTTGACCCTGTTGGGCAGCAGCTTGCCGTAAAAGCAATCATTCAACGGGTCGGCAGGGTCGCTCGGCACGCCGATGCGCGCACCTTTCATGGCGTCGGCGGCAAGGCCGTCGGTGAAATCGTCCGGCCGCCGCTGCTTTTGCGTTGCCGGGTCGAGCGGATCCTTGGCCGCCAGCACGTTCAGCAGCAGCGCCGCGTCGCGCACGGTCCGCGTCATCGGCCCGGCGGTATCCTGGCTGTGCGCGATCGGCACGATGCCGGCACGGCTGATCAGGCCGACCGTCGGCTTCACGGTGAAGAGGCCATTCTGGCCGGCGGGAAACAGCAGCGAGCCCGAGGTTTCCGTGCCGATCGAGGCCGCGCACAGACCTGCCGCCACCGCGACCGCCGAACCCGCGCTCGAGCCTCCTGGGCTGAGGATCGGGATGCCATGCTCGTCCATCTGGTCCGGCGCATAGGGGTTCTTCACCTGACCGCCCAGCGACGAATAGCCGGCGGGCATGTCGACCGCGAGCATGTTGGAAAATTCGGTCAGGTTCGCCTTGCCGAGGATCACCGCACCGGCCTCGCGCAGCAGCTTGACGAGCGTCGCATCGTCCCGCGCACGCGCGCCTTCCAGCGCCAGCGAGCCCGCCGTGGTCGGCTGCGCGTCGCCGGTCGCGATGTTGTCCTTCACCAGGATCGGGATGCCGGCCAGCGGCCGCTTGGCCGACGGCTTGACGCCGTCAAGTCTGCCTGCGATCGCGAGCGCGTCGGGATTGAGCGCGCGTACCGCGTTGAGCTTGGGCCCGCCGCGGTCGTAGGCTTGGATGCGCGCGAGATAAGCTTTGAGCAGCGCCGTGGCAGTGACATGCCCATCAGCCAAGGCATGAGCGATATCGCTCATCGACGCATGATCGAGCCTTGCATGATCAAGCTTTGGGGAGATCGGCGCCTCGGCGCGGACGGCCGCCGCGGCAATGCCGGCATCGCGGCGGGATGGCTTCTTCACGGCTGTCTCGCCTTGCGGCGCGTCCCTGACCACGAGACCGCGACGATGCCATCATGCCAGTGTTTTGCCCGACGGGTCAACGACCGGCGCATCACCTCGATCACGCGCGGCGCAACCGCGCAAGCCATTGAAATGCCTGACCCCGGCTACTGTGCATGGGGTTGTTTTTCAGGTTTTGGTTTGGCGCTGTCCTCTCCAACGCGTGGAGAGGACACGGCAACGGACACTGCCTACTCCCAATACCACGTGGAGAAGTCGTTCTCGAATTGCGGCACGTCCTTCCAGACGCCCTTCAGCTTCTTGGCTGTGATGGTGATGAGCTGCGGCTGATACAGGTAGGCGGAGACCGCGTCGGTGGCGAGCATGCGCTGGGCGTCACCGAGCAGCTTTGCGCGGGCGGCTTCGTCCGGCGTCGAGACGATCTGCTTGTAGAGCGTGTTGAAGGCCTCGTTGTTGTAACCGAGGTAGTAGTCCGACTCGGTGATCTTGACGAGGTCGAACGGCTCGACATGGCTGACGATGGTCAGATCGAAATTGTGCGGGCCATTGCCGGCGAACACCTGCGACAGCCATTGCGCCCACTCGACGTTCTCGATCTTGGCGACGATGCCGACCTTGGCGAGCTGGGCTGCGGCGATCTCCCCGCCCTGCCGCGCATAGGACGGCGGCGGCAGCTTGAGCGACAATTCGAGGGGCGTGGTGACGCCGGCTTCAGCGAGCAGCTTCTTGGCTTTCTCCGGATCGTACGGGTTGATACCGGTGGTGTCGACATAGCCGAGCGCGCCCGGCACGTAGAAGCTGCCGATCGGCGTGCCGAAGCCGTCGACGGCGCCGTCGATCATGGCCTTGCGGTCGATCGCGGCAAGGATGGCGCGGCGGACGCGGACGTCGTCGAGCGGCTTCTTGCGGTGGTTGATCGCAACGATGGTCTTGGCCCGGGAGCCGCCGACCTGGACGTTGAAGCGCGGATCGGCCTTGAACTGTGCCAAGGCGCGCGCCGCGGCGACGCGCGGGAATGCATCGACGTCGCCCGACAGCAGCGCCGCCACCTGCGCCGCCGGATCTGAGATGAAGCGGATCGTCACCTTGGACAGCTTGATCGCGGAGGCGTTGCGGTAGTCGGCCCATTTGTTCAGCGTGATCGAAGAGCCCTTGGCCCAGCCGCCAAGCTGGTACGGTCCGGTGCCGACCGGCTGCGTGACATTGGTACCCGCGCTCTTCGGCTCGACGATCGAGCCGCCCGCCTGGCCGAGCAGGAACGGCAGGTTCGGCTCGGAATATTTCACGGTGATCACGACGGTGTCGGCGTCGGGCGTCTCGACCTTCTCGAAGGCCTGGTACAGGCTCTTGTCCTTGTTGGTGCTGGTCGGCGCCGCGTTGCGCTCGAACGAAAACTTCACCGCCGCGGAATCGAACGCTTCGCCATTGTGGAATTTGACGCCCTTGCGCAGCTTGAACGTATAGGTCTTCAGATCGGGCGAAGCGGTCCAGCTCTCGGCCAGCAGCGGCGAGACCGAGCCGTCCTCGTTGATCTTGGTCAGGGTCTCGTAGATGTTGTAGAGCGTGACCTCGGCGATCGCGGCCGCGGCGGCGTTGGTGGGGTCGAGCCCCGGCGGCTCCAGCGCCATCGCCATGACGACGCTGTCCTTCTTGCCCTGCGCCAGCACCGGCAAAGGCGCCGCGACGAGCGCAGCGGCAAAGGCGACGATCGATAGTTTCCTGAACATGCGCAAACTCCCCGGCCAATCCTGTTTCCAGCTTAACGCCAATCCTGCCCCGGACACTAACCTTCCATGGCCGCCTGCGGCAACGCCATCACGGCCTCGGCCTTGTGGCAGGCGGCAAGGTGTCCCTCGCCCACCTTGCGTAACGCAGGCGGAACCTCGCGGCAATGCTGGTCGGCAAGGGCGCAGCGCGCGGCATAGGGGCATCCGGCCGTCGCGGCCGATTGCGAGGCGATCGCCTGGGCCCCGCGCCGGCGCCGGCCACCCCCGGCACGCGCCCGCGGCACCGCATCCAGCAGCGCCCGCGTATAGGGATGGGCACCGCGCTCGAACAGATCCTCTGGCCGGCCCTGCTCGACGATGCGGCCGAGATACATCACCGCGACCTCGTCGCAGAGATAGTCGACCACGGCGAGGTCGTGGCTGATCAGGATGTAGCTCAGGCCGAACTGCTCCTGGAGGTCCTGCATCAGGTTCAGCACCTGGGCCTGCACGGAGACGTCGAGCGCGGAGACCGGCTCGTCGGCGACGATCAGCTTCGGCTGGGTGATCAGCGCACGCGCAATGGCGATGCGCTGGCGCTGGCCGCCGGAGAATTCGTGCGGATATTTTTCCATGTCCGCATCGCGCAAGCCGACCTGGCGCAACACCGCTGCGACGCGGTCGCGGAACGTGGTGCGGACGGCACCTTCCAGCACGGTCAGCGGCTCGGCGACGATCCGCGCGATGGTCTGGCGCGGATCGAGCGAGCCATAGGGGTCCTGGAACACCATCTGGAAATCGCGCCGGGCGCGGCGCAGCTCGTCGGCCGGCAGGCGATTGAGATCCCGCCCGAGCAGCGCGACCTGCCCTGACGTGGGCCGCTCCAGCGCCATCACGACGCGCGCGAAGGTGGATTTGCCGGAGCCGGACTCGCCAACGATGCCGAGGCTCTTGCCGGCCTGGACCTGCACGCTGACACCGTTGAGCGCGCGCACCTGCCCCGGCGGTCGGAACAGGCTCTCGCGCGGCAGCGTGTAGCGCTGTTCGAGATCCCGGACGTCGAGAAGCGGCGCGGTGCTCATGCGGTCAGCGCTCCGACGCGTTCGGCCATCGACACGTCAGTTCGGATGCAGCGCGCAAAATGGCCGGGGCCGACACCCACCATCGGCGGCAGCGCGGCGCGGCACTGGTCGATCACGAGCGGACAGCGGTCGGAGAAGGTGCAGCCGGACGGCAGATCGGCGAGTTCCGGCACCGTGCCCGAGATCGTCTTCAGCCGCGTCCCCTTGCGCGCGCCGAGCTTGGGCCGGGCACGGAACAGGCCCTGCGTGTAGGGATGGCCCATGCGACGGAAGACTTCGTTGGTCGGCCCGCTCTCGACGACGGTGCCGCCATACATCACCATCATGCGCTGGACGTTCTCGGCGATGACGCCGAGATCGTGCGAGATCAGGATCATCGACATGCCGCGCTCCTCGACGAGGTCGTCGATGAGATCCAGGATCTGACCCTGGATGGTGACGTCGAGCGCGGTGGTCGGCTCGTCCGCGATCAACAGGTCCGGCTCGCAGGCAAGCGCCATCGCGATGGTGATGCGCTGACGCTGGCCGCCGGAGAACTGGTGCGGATAGGCATCGACACGACGTGCGGGGTCAGGCAGCCCGACGCGGTCGAGCAAGGCGATCGCCTCTTTGCGCGCCTGCGCCGCCGAATATCTTTTATGACGCCGCAGCGGCTCGGCGACCTGGTTGCCGATCGTGTGCATCGGGTTGAGCGCAGTCATAGGCTCCTGGAAGATCATGCTGATGCGGTTGCCGCGCAAGCGGCAGTAATCGGCATCCGCAAGTCCGACGAGCTCGTCTCCGTCCAGCTTGATGCTGCCGGTAACGACGGCACTGTCCGGCAGCAGCCCCATCAACGACAACGCCGTGACCGACTTGCCGCAGCCGGACTCGCCGACGAGCCCAAGCGTCTCGCCGCGCTTCAGCGCAAAGCTGACACCGCGCACGGCTTGCGCCGGCCCACGGCTGGTGTTGAGGCGAACGCCGAGATTGTCGACTTCGATCAGCGGCATGTTGGCGCGCTCGGCCATCGTCATCGCTCCCGCGCCAGCCGGGGATCGAGCAGGTCGCGCAGTCCGTCGCCGAGCAGGTTGAGGCCGAGCACGGAGATTGCGATCGCAGCACCCGGATAGACCGCGAGCATCGGCGACTGGAACAGCAGCGTCTGTGCATCGTTCAACATCCGCCCCCAGGACGGCTGCGGCGGCTGCGTGCCGAGGCCGAGATAGGACAAAGCGGCCTCGGCGAGAATGGCGAGCGCGAACTGGATGGTGACCTGCACGATCAGGATCGACAGAATATTCGGCAGCACATGCTCGATGGTGATGCGGAAGCGCCCCTTGCCCGCCGCGCGTGCCGCAAGCACGAATTCGCGCGCCCAGATCGCATTGGCCGAGCCGCGCGTCAGCCGAGTCAACGTCGGGATCTGAAAGATGCCGATCGCGACGATCGAGGTCACCATGCCCGGCCCCACCACCGCGGCAAGCATGATCGCGGACAGCACAGCCGGAAAGGCGAAGGTGAAATCGGAGAAGCGCATGATGATCTCCTCCGTCCAGCCGCGCCGGGCCGAGGCGATCAGGCCCAGCGTGACGCCGAAGGTGAGACCGATGCTGACGGCGATGACACCGACCATGATGGTGGATCGGCCGCCCGCAAGCAGCAGCGAGATGATGTCGCGGCCGAAGGAATCGGTGCCGAGCCAATGCGCCGCCGAGGGCGGGCGGAGCTTTGCGGCGATGTCGATCTCGTAGGGCGACCACGGCGTCCATACCAGCGACACCAATGCCGAAGCCAGCACCAGAAGGCTCAGCGCGCCACCGAGGACGAAGCTGCGGTGGCGCAGCGCGCGGCGCCAGAACGTGCGCGCCGGCAGCGGACGCGTTGCGACGGGCGCGTCGATGGTGATGGGCGCGCTCACAGGTCGTGCACCTTGATGCGGGGATCGATGAAGGCATAGAGCACATCGACCACGAAGTTGACGATCACGACCATCGCGGCGAGCAGCATCACGCAATTGCGCACCACGATCAGGTCGCGGTTGGCGATCGACTGGAAGATCAGGCGGCCGAGGCCCGGCAGGTAGAACACGTTCTCGATCACGATGGTGCCGGCGAGCAGATTGGCGAACTGCAGCCCCATCACGGTCATCACGGGGATCATGGCATTGCGCAGCACGTGGCTCCACAGCACCTCGCGCTTGCCGAGGCCCTTTGCGCGCGCGGTGCGGACGAAGTCTTCGCGCAGCACTTCGAGCACGGCCGAGCGCGTGACGCGCGCGAGGATCGCGGCCTGCACCACCGCGAGCGAGATCGCCGGCAGCAGCAGCGACTTGATCCCCGGCCAGATGCCGTCCTCCCAGCCGGCGAAGCCGCCTGCCGAGAGCCATTGCAGCCGCACCGAGAACAACAGCACCAGGAGAATCGCGAACCAGAAGTTCGGCAGCGCGATGCCAACTTGCGTCAGCGACATCACGCCGACGTCGCCGAGCTTGTTGTGATTGGCGGCGGTGTAGATGCCGGCGGAGAGCGCCAGCGTCACCGTGATCGTCATCGCCATGATCGCGAGCGGAATGGTCAACACCAGCCGCTCCGCGATCAGGCTGGCGACGGGGGTGCCGTAGACATAGGAATTGCCGAGATCGCCGACGAGGAGGCCCTTGATCCATTGCACGTAGCGAACGGCCAGCGGCTGGTCGAGCCCGAGCTTGACGGTGAGCGCGCGGACCGCATCCGGCGAAGCGTCGGCACCCATCAGCATTTGCGCCGCGTTGCCGGGCAGCGCGTCGAGCACCAGGAAGATGATCAGCGACGCGCCGACCAGCGTCGCCAGCAGGGTCAACAGACGTCGGAGGACAAAGACGCTCATGCGCGCTCGGCTTCAGTGCTCACCAACGCCACGATCAACATGTCCGGACGCCTTAAGCAAGCTCTTTGCTGCACGCCCATCTCCTCAAGCCGGCCAGCGGGACAGAAGATCGCTTGACGCCTCGAACAGTGCGCTCACGCGCAGCAATTCCGCATCGGCCCGGAAACGGCCGACCAGCTGAAGCCCGATCGGCAGCCCGTCGCGGGCAAAACCCGAGGGAAGGCTGATCGCGGGATGGCCGGTCATGTTGAACGGCATGGTCCAGGGGAACCAATGCGGCCGGACGCTGTCGTAGTGCCTGCCATCGATCTCGATGCTGCCGAACAGGTCCTGCTTGATCGGCAACGCGGTGCGCGACAGGGTCGGCATCGCCAGGAGGTGACCGCGCGCAAGCAGCGATTGCACGCGGCGGAACAACGCGGTGCGCGCGAACATCGCCTCCTGATAATCGACGCCGCTGACTTCGCTGGCGAGCGCGAGCTGCTTGAGAAAAGCCTCGCTCAGCTCGCCCCCATGCTCGGCCGCTAGCTTGGCAAAGCGCGTGCGCCAGACGGTGTGGTTGATGGCGCGCCAGATCGGCTCGATGTCGAAGCCCTCGCCGGAGAATTCCTCGAGTTCGGCCCCCAATCCGGCCAGCCGGTCGAGGCTCGCCTTGAAACTGGCGGCGACTTCGGCGGAGACCGGACGGCCCGGCGGCGTCAGGCAGTACAGAATCCTTATCCCGCGCAAATCGCCGCGCGGTGCGGCGATGCCGATGAAGTCAGGCACGGGCACGCCGATCGACCAGGGATCGATAGGATCTTCGCCCGCCATCGCCTGCATCATCAACGCGGTGTCGGCGACGGTACGGGTGGTCGGCGTGACATAGGTCTGGTTGCCGAAGACGTCGAGGGCCTGGCTGTGCGGGATCACGCCGTTGCTCTGCTTCAGGCCCACCACGCCGTTGCAGGCCGCCGGAATGCGCGTCGAGCCGCCGCCGTCGGTCGCAATCGCCAGCGGAGCGATGCCGCTGGCGACAGCGACCGCCGCGCCACCGCTGGAGCCGCCGGAGGAACGGCAGGCGTCCCACGCATTGCGGGTCCGACCGAACAAAGGTGAATCGGTGAGGCACTTGCTGCCGAACTCAGGCGTCGTGGTCTTGCCGATCAGGATCGCGCCTGCGCTGCGCAACCGTGCGACGGCGACGGCATCCTCGGTCGGCACATTGTTCTTGTAGGGAACAGCGCCAAAGGTGGTCTTGACGCCCTTGGTGTTGACGATGTCCTTGACGGTGACGGGGATGCCGTGCAGCAGGCCGAGCGGTTCGCCCGCCATCACCTTGCGCTCGGCGTCGCGCGCCGCTGCGATCGCCTCGTCACCGCACAGAGCGATGAAGCAATTCAATTCGGGCTGGCGCGCCTCGGCGCGGGCAAGTACGGCGCGGGTGAGCTCGACCGGCGATATCCGCCTTGCCGCAATGAGACCGCGCAGCTCGGTTGCGGACAACAGACAGGGATCGCCGTTCATCGTCACATCACGCTCCGAAGCGGGCCGCCATTGGCCCGAAGACATTGACAGCGAGAATGACAGTTTTGTTAACTCGCCGTCCAATACGATTTTTGTGGCCAACCCATACGCTCTCGGTATGCCAATGGATCTTCGCCGGCTCCGCTATTTCGTCGCCGTCGCCGAGGCGCGCAGCATCGGCAAGGCCGCCGAGCGGCTCCGGATGGCGCAGCCGCCGCTCTCGGTCCAGATCCGCAAGCTCGAGGCCGAGATCGGCGCGCCGCTGTTCCGCCGCGGCACCCGAGGCATGGATCTGACCGAGGCGGGCCAGGCGTTGCTGGCGCGCGCCAGCGAAGCGCTGGCGCTGGCGGCCGACGGCGCCGAAGCCGCGCGCGCGGTTGCTTCGGGACGGCGCGGCCGGTTGTCGGTGGGCTACATGTTCGTGCTGGCGAATGCGATGCTGCCGCGGCTCATCCCCGAACTGCGCCGCGCGGTTCCCGGCGTCGACCTCAGCTTCGCCGAACTCAGCGCCTCGACGCGCGAGGCCCGCGTGCTCGACCGCAGCGTCACGGTCGCGCTGTGCATGCCCGCAATCAATCATCCCGAGATCCAGGTGGCAAAGATCGGGGCACAGCCTTTCATGCTCGCCATGCCGATCCGCTCGCCCCTCGCCCGCTTGAGCTCCGTGCCGATGGCCCGGCTGCAGGGCTGTCCGCTGATCGCACTGCCGCATCCGGACCATGGACCCGCCTCCTCGGCGGTCGTCCCCTTGTTGCGTCGGCACCAAGTGGTGATGCCGATCGCCAGCCGGGTGGAGACGGTGCATTCGGCGATGAGCCTGGTCCTGGCCGGTGAAGGTCTCGCCATCCTGCCGGCCTGCGCACAGCTCGGCGCGCCACGCGGAGTCGTGTTCAGACCCCTGCGTGACGTCGCCGACTCCCTCGACGTTGCAGTCTGTTGGCGGCGGGACTCGCAAAGTCCGCTGATCGGAACCTTCCTGAAATGTGCCGAGAAGGCCGTCGCGCGGATGTGACGCGGACTACCAGCTCCAATGGATCTCGTGGCTCCAGGGCGGATCGGCACCCGGACGCGTGCAGGTCAGGCCGGCACAATTGGCCGCAAAGGACAGCGCACGGCGGAGCTCGTCCGCGCCGATGTCCTTCAATCGCGGCCGGGCGATGCGGCCCTGCTTGTACAGGGCGAACAGCAGCGCCGCCTGAAAGCTGTCGCCAGCGCCAATCGTGTCGGCCACCTCGACCTTGGGCGCAGCGACTTCAATCTGGCCTGCTCGCGCATGCCAGGCGATGGCGCCGTTGTTGCCGCGGGTGATGACGACAAGGCTCGTGCCCTGCGCCAGCAATGTGTTCGCGCGCTGCTGACAAGGCTCCTCGCCGAACAGATAGGCGAAATCGACGTCCGACATCTTGATGAGATCGGCGCTTCCGGCGAACTCGGCCATGCTAGCGAGATACGCGGGCTTGTCCTTGACGAGGTTCGGTCGGCAGTTCGGATCGAAGGAGATCGTGGTCGACGCCCGCGCGTCCGCAATCAGCGCCTTGGTCTCGGCCGCACCAAGGTCGTTGACCAGCGTGGTCGAGCCGATATGGAGAGCTTCAATCGTGTCGAAAGGAACTGTGCCGCGGCGGTACGTCCAGCTCCGGGTCGCGGTCTCGGCGTCGTAGAAGGCGTAGTGCGATTCGCCTTCGACAATACGGACAAAGGCGAGCGTAGTCTGGTGGTCGCTGCGGGTGGCGAGATCGAGCGCGACGTTCGATGCGGTGGCATGGTCGGCGATCATGCGCCCGAACAGGTCGGTCGAGATGCCGCCGACAAAGCCGGTCGGCGCACCCAGCCGCGCCATGCCGATCGCGACATTCAGGCAGGAGCCGCCGACCGCGGGCATCACGGCCTCGCGTCCGTCGACGTTTCGCGTCGGCACGAAATCGATCAGCGCATCGCCGCAGGCAATCAGCATGTCTTTCAACCTCTTGCGACACTGCTCATCGCCGCGCGGCTGCCGCGATCGACCTCGCGCAGCAGCTTGTAGACCTCGCGCTTGCGGGTGTGAAATGCGGCCATGTCGGGCGCGGTCGGCTCGCTCTTGCGTCCCAGCGCCGACATTTTTGCCATGGTCTCGCCGATCGAGGCATAGGCGCCGCCGGCGACCGCCCCGAGCATCGCGGCGCCCAGCAGGACCGGCTCTTTCGTTTGCGGCAACGCAACCGTGAGGCCGGTGGTATCCGCCATGATTTGGCGAACCAGCGGGCTGCGGCTGGCGCCGCCGCCCATGATCATGAGACTGGAGCGCACGCCATGCGCTGCAAAGGCCTCGATCACCTCGGCGAGACCATAGGCGAGACCGCAGAGGCCGGCGACGAACAGCCGCTCCATCGAGGCGATGTCGGTGTCGAGATCGAGGCCCGCGATCACCGCGCGCGTGTCAGGGTCGGCATAAGGCGAGCGATTGCCGATGAATTCCGGGAGCACGTGGACGTCGCGCGCCAGCAGCGCGGCGCGGCTGGCATCGCCGGCGCGCGCGATGATGCGGCGCTCGAGGAAATCGATGAGATCGAGACCCTCGCTGCGCGCCGCCGCGCTCGCCTCGCCATGGCCAGGATGCGACTTGAGGAGATGATCGATCGCAGCGCCCGCGGCGGACTGCCCGCCTTCGTTGAGCCAGAACTCCGGCACCATGCCGGAATAATAGGGGCCCCACACGCCCGGCACGAAGCACGGCTCCTTCGTCGTCGCCATGATGCAGGCCGACGTTCCCATGATGTAGGCGAGACGGTCGCTGACATCGCTCGCGCCCCCCGATCCGTCGCGGCCGCCGATCGCGCCGATGCCGCCGGCATGGGCGTCGATCAGGGAGGCGCCGACCGGGATGCCCGGAGCGAGGCCGAGCTCGACTGCTGCTGCCGGCGTGAGCCCGGCGCCGAGGCGCGTACCGGGCGCAACGATCTCGGTGCCGATACGCGCGTATTGTTCGGTGACGAAGTCCGACAGGCCAACGCGCTTGAAGAACGGCGCGCTCCAGCCGCCGCCGTCATGGGCGAGATAGTTCCATTTGCAGGTGACGGTGCAGGTCGAGCGCTGCAGCGCCCCGGTCGCGCGCCAGGTCAGATAGTCTGCCAGATCGAAGAAGTGACCGGCGGCATTGAAACTCGCGCGCAGATGCCGCTTCAGCCAGAGCAGCTTCGGCATCTCCATCTCCGGCGAGATCGAGCCGCCGACATAGCGCAGCACGGCGTCCTCGGTCTCGTTGATCAGCCGCGCCTCGGCCGTGGCGCGGTGATCCATCCAGACGATGACGTTGCGCTGCGCCTCGCCGGACGCACTGACGGTGAGCGGCTCGCCTTGCGGATCGAGCACCACGAGGGAACAGGTGGCGTCGAAACCGATGCCGCCAATGCTGTCGGGAGCGACGGCAGCTTCCGCCATCGCCGCCCGCACCGATTTGACACAGGCCTTCCAGATGTCCTCTGACGACTGCTCGACGATATCGCCGGCCTCGTGCCAGATCCTGATCGGATGCCGGGCCGTCGCGAGCAGTGTGCCGGCCTCGTCAAACACCCCTGCACGCGTGCTCGTGGTCCCCACGTCGACGCCGATATACGCTCGCGGCATTGTCGCTCCCGGTCGCTTTCCGTCCGTTTTGACGTAAGCCTACCAGCAAGTGTAGCCGCCATCCACCAGCACGATGCTGCCGGTCATCAGGCTCGCGGCCTCGGATGAGAGGAACAGGACGACGGAGGCGATCTCCTCGACCTGCCCCATCCGCGCCATCGGGGTTCCACCGATCCAGGCGTCGTACATCTTCGGATTGCTCTTCACGAAGGCGTTGAGCGGCGTCTCGATATAGGTCGGGGCCACCGCGTTGACGCGGATGCCGCGCGCGCCCCATTCGGCGGCCAGCGACTTGGTCAGATGGTGCACCGCGGCCTTGGAGGCGTTGTAGAAGCACTGCTCCTGCGGCTTATTGACGATGAAGCCGCTCATCGAGCCGACATTGACGATGGCGCCGCTCTTCGCCTTGAGCATGTGCTTGCCGAACTCGCGGCAGCACCAGAAGGTGCCGTTGAGATTGACGTCGATGACGTTGAGCCAGTGCTCGTCGGTGACGGTCTCGGCCGGCGTCTCGCTGCGCGCGATGCCGGCATTGTTGACGAGGATGTCGACCTTGCCATGGCGGGCGACGAGATCATTTGCCACCTCGGCCACGCGTGTGGTGTCGGTGACGTCCATGATTGCGGTCTCGGTGTCATAGCCCTTCGCCTTCAGGCTGGCTTTTGCGCTATCGGCGACCTTGCCGTCGCGGTCGCCGATGATGACCTTCGCGCCGGCCTCCGCCAGCGCCTCCGCGCAGGCGAGGCCAATGCCCTGCCCGCCGCCGGTGATGAACGCGGTCTTGCCGCTCAGCCTGAACTTTTCCAGATACATGATCGTCTTTCCGTTTCTTGTCAGCCCCGAAGAGCGTTCCCGCTCTCGTCGAAGCGGTGGATGCGCGCTGGGTCCGGCATCAGCGACACCCGGTCGCCGGCATGCAGGCTCAATTCGCCGACGTAGCGCGCCGTCAGCATGCCGAGCGCGCCGGCATCGACGTAGAGGAAGGTGTCACTGCCGAGATGCTCGGCCACCGCAATGGTGCCCTGCCAGCCTCCGCCGCCGTCGCGCTCGATCTTCAGATGCTCCGGCCGGACGCCGATCGTCGCTGCCCCCTTCTGCAAGGCGGGCTCGCCGGTGACGAAGTTCATCTTGGGCGAGCCGATGAAGCCGGCGACGAAGAGATTGGCGGGCCGTTCATAGAGCTCCAGCGGCGAGCCATATTGCTCGATCTTGCCGCCGTTGAGCACGACGATCTTGTCGGCCATGGTCATGGCCTCGACCTGGTCGTGGGTGACGTAGATCGCGGTGGTGCCGAGCTGCTTCTGCAGCCGCGTCACCTCGATGCGCATCTGCACGCGCAACGCGGCGTCGAGGTTGGAGAGCGGCTCATCGAACAGGAATGCCTTTGGCTCTCGGACGATGGCGCGGCCGATCGCGACGCGCTGGCGCTGGCCGCCGGAGAGCTCGCGTGGCTTGCGGTCGAGGTAGGGGGTGAGGTTCAGGGTCGCGGCGGCCGCCTCGACCTTGCGGTTGATCTCGTCCTTCCGCAAGCCCGCCATCTTCAGGCCGAAGCCGATATTGCCGCGCACGCTCATATGCGGATAGAGCGCGTAGGACTGGAACACCATCGACAGTCCGCGCTTGGCGGGCGGCGTATCGACGACGTTCTTGCCGTCGATCAGGATCTTGCCGCCGCTGACGTCCTCGAGCCCCGCGATCAGCCGCAGCAGCGTGGTCTTGCCGCAGCCGGAGGGACCGACGAACACGACGAAGGAGCCGTCGGCAATGTCGAGGTCGGCGCCCTTGATGATGTGCACGGGGCCGAAGGACTTTTGTACGCCCTGAAGTGTGATCTGACCCATGATCCCCCTCTACTTCACCGCACCGAAGGTGAGCCCGCGCACGAGTTGCTTCTGGCTGAACCAACCGAGGACGAGAATGGGCGCGATCGCCAGCGTGGACGCCGCCGACAGCTTTGCCCAGAACAGCCCTTCGGGGCTGGAATAGGATGCGATGAACGTGGTCAGCGGCGCAGCGCTCGAGGTGGACAGGTTCAGCGTCCAGAACGCCTCGTTCCAGGCCAGGATCAGATTGAGCAGAAGCGTGGACGCCAGCCCCGGGATCGCCATCGGCGTCAGCACATAGATGAGCTCGCGGCCGATCGTGGCACCGTCCATGCGCGCGGCTTCGAGGATGTCGCGCGGGATTTCCTTGAAATAGGTGAAGAGCATCCAGATCACGATCGGCAGGTTGCCGAGACACAGGATGAAAACGAGGCCGAGGCGGGAGTCGAGCAGGCCGAAGCTCTTGTAAATCAGGTAGATCGGCACCAGCACGCCGACCGGCGGCATCATCTTGGTCGAGAGCATCCAGAGCAGGACGTCCTTGGTGCGCTTGGTCGGCGAGAACGCCATCGACCAGGCCGCGGGAATGGCGATCAACAGCGCAATGAGCGTCGAGCCGCCGGCGATGATGATCGAGTTCATCGCGTGGTGCAGATAATCGCTGCGCTCCTGCACGGTCGCGTAGTTTTCCGTGGTCCAGTGGAAGAACAGGAAGGATGGCGGGATCGCGAAGGCCTCGAGCTCGGTCTTGAAGCTCGCCAGCCCCATCCACAGGATCGGAAAGAAGATCAGGAAGCCGAACAGCCAGGCTCCGATCGTCGAGATGACCACCCGTTGTCTCGTCGCCATCCGCGCCATGCTTCAAGCCTCCAGATTGCGGCCGACGATGCGGACGAGAAAGAAGGCGACGACGTTGGCGATCACCACCGCGACGAGACCGCCCGCGGAGGCGCTGCCGACGTCGAACTGGATCAGCGCCTGCGAATAGATCAGGAAGGCGATGTTGGTGGTCTGCAGGCCGGGCCCGCCGCCCGTGGTGACGAAGATCTCGGCGAACACCGTGAGCAGGAAGATGGTCTCGATAAGGATCACCACGGTGATGGGACGCGCCAGGTGCGGCAGCGTGATGTAGATGAAGGTCGAGATGGCGCTCGCGCCGTCCATCTCGGCGGCCTCCTTTTGCTCCTCGTCGAGCGATTGCAGCGCCGTCAGCAGGATCAGCGTCGCGAACGGCAGCCATTGCCAGGTCACGATCAGGATCACCGCAAACAGCGGCACGTCGTTGAACCAATCGATCGGCGTCAGGCCGAACAGCGAGGCGAGCCAGGCGAACAGCCCGGACACCGGATGCATCAACAGGTTCTTCCAGACCAGCGCGCTCACGGTCGGCATCACGAAGAACGGCGCAATCACCATCAGCCGGACGAAATTGCGGCCGATCACGGGCTGGTCCATCAGCAGCGCCAGCGGAATGCCGAGCAGGATGGTCAACGCCAGTACCGAGCCGACCAGCACCAGCGTGTTTTGGAGCGAGGCCAGAAAAGCGGGATCGGTGAGGAAGTAGCGGAAGTTTTCGAGGCCGACGAACGATTCCGAACCGGGATCGAGCAGGCTGTAGTGCAGCGTCGAGAAATAGATCGTCAGCGCCAGCGGGACGATCATCCAGATGAACAGCAGCCCGACGGCGGGGGTCAGGAGCGACCGCGCAAGAAACTGCGTCTGCCGGGTTGCCATTTCTTGGCGCTCCGCTCGGAGGAAGAAGACGGCCATCCAGCAAGGATGGATGGCCGCAAGTTTGAGCTCAGGGAGAGCTCGGGTTCACTTGATGTAGCCGGCGCGCTTCATCTCGCGCTCGGTAGCAGACTGCGCAGCCGTGAGCGCTGCATCGACGGTCATCGATCCTGCAAGTGCCGCCGAGAACTGCTGGCCCACTTGCGTGCCGATGCCCTGGAATTCAGGGATCGCGGCGTATTGCACGCCGACGTAAGGAACGGGCTTCACCGTCGGCTTGTTGGGATCGGCGGCGTCGATCGAGGCCAGCGTCAGTTTCGCGAACGGCGCGACCTTCAGGTACTCATCGTTCTGGTAGAGCGAGGTGCGCGTACCCGGCGGCACGTTGGCCCAGCCCTCCTTCGACGCCACCAGCTTGGTGTAGTCCTTGCTGGTCGCCCAGGCGATGAACTTCTCGGCAGCTTCCGTCTTCTTGGAGCCGGCGGGAATCGCGAGATTCCAGGCCCACAACCAGTTGGCGTTCTTGCCGAGCCCGGTGTTGGGCGCGAGCGCGAAGCCGACCTTGTCGGCAACCTTGGAGTCCTTGGGGTTGGTGACGAAGGACGCCGCGACCGTGGCGTCGATCCACATCGCGCATTTTCCGGCGTTGAACAGCGCCAGATTCTCGTTGAAGCCGTTGGAGCTCGCGCCGGGAGGGCCGGCTTCCTTCATCAGGTTCACATAGGTCGTGAGCGTCGTCTTCCATTCCGGCGTATTGAACTGGGGCTGCCAGTTCTCGTCGAACCAGCGCGCGCCGTAGGAATTGGCCATCGCCGAGAGGAACGCCATGTTCTCGCCCCAGCCCGCCTTGCCGCGCAGGCAGATGCCGTAGGTGCCGGCACTCTTGTCCGTCAGCTTCTTGGCGGCGTCGATCACGAAGTCCCAGCTCGGCTTTTCCGGCATCTTCAGGCCGGCCTTCTCGAACAGATCGGTGCGGTACATCACCATCGAGCTCTCGCCGTAGAATGGCGCGGCGTAGAGCTTGCCGTCGGCGGAGACCGCGTCCTTGATCTTGGGCAGAAGGTCGGCGACGTCGTAATCGGCACCGAGATTGGCGAGCGGCACCAGCCAGCCCTTCTTGGCCCAGATCGGCACCTCGTAGGTGCCGATGGTGAGCACGTCGAACTGGCCGCCCTTGGTGGCGATGTCGGTGGTGACGCGCTGGCGCAGCACGTTCTCCTCCAGCGTCACCCACTTCACGGTGATGTCGGGGTTCTTCTTGGTGAACTCGCCCGTCAACCCCTGCATGCGGATCATGTCGCCATTGTTGACGGTGGCGATGGTCAGGGTCGTTTCGGCCATCGCAGGGACGGCCAGCAGGACAGACGCGCCGCAGACGGCGCCCAGGACATGTTTCACGGTGACCTCCCTCAATTCGCGTTTTGAGCATATGCCCACGCGTTGGGCGTATGTTCAACGGGGGCGCGTCAGTTGTCAAGCACGCGCGCGGGTGTTTGCGCAACTTATGAGTGCTGCAGTGCGGGAGGGTGGAAGGACCCAGGCGGAAGCGACGGCATTGTTGGGAACGAACGCCGCGGCTTGCTCACCTCTCCCGCTTGCGGGAGAGGTCGTATCGCATCGCAGATGCGATACGGGTGAGGGCTCACTTCTCTTGAAGAGTCCCACCGAGGAGACACCCTCTCCCCAGCCCTCTCCCGCAAGCGGGAGAGGGAGCGCAGTGTCTATTGCCGCGCGAACCGTCCTACCGCTCCAGAATCGCCCTGGCCGTCGCTTCGTCGGTGATCAGGCCGTTGATCAGGCCGCCATTCAGTGCCGCCGCGATCGCCGTCACTTTGGCCGCGCCGACCGCCGCGCCGATCGTCGTGGTTTTCGCCGGCACTTCCGGCGGGATGCTGGTGAGGCGCTTGTTGGTGCCGGCCTTGAGCAGGCGGCCCTTGGCATCATAGGCCCAACCGGTGATCTCGCCGATCGCACCCAGGCGCATCATCTCGAACAATTCGTCGCGGGTGACGAAGCCGTCGACGTGCACCTGCGCCTTCTGGTCCATCTGGCCGATGCCGACGAGGCGCAAATCCGCTTTAGCTGCGACCGCTTTCACCTTCGCGATCGGCTCGATGCGCACCATCCTGTTGCGCTCGTCCTCCGACGACATCAGGAACGGCAGCGGCATCGGATAGTGCCGCGCGCCGGTGCGGTCGGCGAGCCGGCCGACGGTGTCGTAGAAGCTCGCCGAGCCGTCGGCGGAAATGTTGCCGACCAGCGAGACGATCTGGTGATTGGGCCGCTCGATCGGCGTGACGCGCTCGACCGCGGCGCGCACCGCCCGGCCGGTCCCGAGCGCGACGATGACAGGCGTCTCCGAGCGCAGCGTGGAATCGAGCAGATTGGCGCAGCGCTCGGCAATGCCCGCCGTGGCCTGTGGCGCGGCAGGATCTGCCGGCACCACCTCGCAATGGACGAGGTCGAACCGTTGCTTCAAACGCGCCGCCAGCTCCATGCAGGCCGCGATGGGATGTTCGAGCCGGAAGGTGATGAGCCGCTCGGCGAGGCACAGCGAGACCAGCCGCTGCGCCGAGGCGCGCGAGACCTGGAGCATCTTTGCGATCTCGTCCTGGGTATGGCCGGCAATGAAATAGAGCCAGCCGGCGCGCGCGGCGTCGTCGAGTCTCGACTTGTCGTTCTCGGCGGCCATGCGGGCTCACATCTCCCAGAAATCGCTCATGCGCGCGAAGACCCGATCGGCTCCGGCCGCGGTCAATATAGCGCAGCCATCGCGGCTGCGATAATGGCCGCCGCCGACAAATCCCCAGACGGTCATGCCGGCGGCCTTGCCCGCCTGCACCCCGCTGACGCTGTCCTCGATCACCAGCGTGCGTGTGGGCGGTGTGCGCATGCTCTCGGCGGCATGAAGAAAGAGATCGGGCGCCGGCTTGCCGTGCCTGACCATCTGCGCAGTGTAGATCCGGTCGCCGAAATATCCCCGAAGACCGGTGACGTCGAGCGAGAGCGACACGCGATCGAGGTCGCTGGACGAGGCCACGCAGAACGGCACGGTCAGCGCCGAGATCACCGCCTCCACCCCGGGGATCGGCGCGAGCGATGCGGCGAACGTCTCCAGCACATGCGACTTCAATCGCGGCAGGAAGCCATCTGGCACGACCTGACTGAGATCGCGATAGTGCTGCTCGATCGCCGTGGTGCTGCGTCCGAGAAACAGTTCGAGCGCCTGCTCCTCGCTGAGCAAAAGACCGAATTCAGCCAAGGCCTCGGACAGGCAGCGGCAGCTCAAGAGCTCGCTGTCGACGAGCACGCCGTCGCAGTCGAAGATGATCAGATCGGGGTTTGGCCGGCCCTTGTCCATCCGGCCATTCGATCATATACCCACGCTATGAGCAATAGTTCAGCCGAGAACACGGCGCCGTGGCGTTCCCGCATCAGTGCGCCACCTGCCGGTAGATCGCCGGCAGCGCCGCGGGCAATCGCTTGATGTTGCCGACGATCGCATAGCCGCTGCGCCCGAACAGCGTCGGAAAATAGGATTGCGCCGCCGCGTCGATCGTCACGCCGAACACCACCATCCCGAGTCGGCGCGCTTCCTGCACAGACCTCCTGGTGTCTTCGACCGCAAAGCGCCCCTCATAATGATCGACGTCGTTCGGCTTGCCGTCGGTGAGGACGAGCAGCAGCTTTTTACGCTGCGGCTGGCGTGCAAGCTCGGCGGCGGCATGGCGGACCGCCGCGCCGATCCGCGTGTAGTAGCCGGGCTTGAGCGCGCCGATGCGGCGCTCGACCACGCCGCTCATCGGCTCGCCGAACGCCTTGACCGTCTCGAGCCGCACCCAGGACCGCCGACGCGAGGTGAAGGTCAGGATGTTGTGGTGATCGCCGCAGGCGGATAGGCCGTGGGCAAGCACGAGCAGCGCCTCCTTCTCGACGTCGAGCACGCGGTAACCATCAACCCAGGCGTCCGTGGAGAGTGAGACGTCGACCAGCAGGGTGACGGCGAGATCGTGCCCTTGCGGGCGCATCGCAACGTGGACACGATCAAGACCGCTGCTGCTGCCGGCGCGGAGGTCGCATCGCGCGCGCACCAGCGCGTCGAGGTCGAGGTCATGTCCGTCGGCCTGGGCCCGCATCAAATCATGGCGCGGCCGCAGGACCTCGAAGCGGCGGCGCACCTGGCGCACGTGCCGGCGCATGGTCTCGTCAGGCGTCCAGCTTTCACCGGTTTCAGACGCGGCAGATGCGAGCACGCGGCAATGATCGGGCAGATAGGAGCGGCTGCGATAGTCCCATTCGGGATAGGTCAAATCCGCAGTCAGCCGCGATGCACCGAGCGCTTCCGGCGGCAGGTCGAGATCGAACTTGAACCGGCTCGCCGGCTTGCCGCGGCGGCTGAGCGTGATCTCCTCGAGATCGTCGGCCGCCTTCTGGGCGTCCTCGTCCTCGCTGTCATCCGAGGGGCGATCGACATTGACCATCTCGGCCATCGCCAGGATCTTTTCGAAACGATTGAGCACGAAGGGATCGCGGCGATTGGCTCCGTCCTCGCGCTCGCGGACGGCAAAGCGCTTGCGATTGTCCTCGCTCGCGGCCTCCGCACTGCCAGCGCACTCATCCTCTCCCGCATGCGTAGGCGACAGCTCGCGGGTCCAGCAATCTCCCCAGACTGGGCATGGCAGAATCGGACGATAGCCCGGCGGAGACTTGCCCGGCAGCGGTCCATTCCCCATCATCGCCGACCACAGTTTCCCTGCTGGTGCAGGTTCCGCGCCGAGCAGGGCGAGAATGATCTGCTCGATCTCCTGCTCGATGCGCGGCAGGGGACGCCGGGGCCGCGCCGCTGCGGTCGCGGCGGCAAGCTGCGCGTAGTCGGCGACAAGCCCGGGAAACTGGGTCAGCACGAAGACCGCGGTTTCAGCGGCGCGGCGCAGCACGAGCAGATCGCGCCGGAGCGGATCGGTCTCGGCGATCGCCTCGACCGGCGCAACCGCGAACCATGCCGCGAGCCAACGATAGAGGCATGCATTGAGTTCGCGGTCGGCGAAAATCCCAATGCTGTCCGGCAGGAAGATGGTCGCGGCGTCGCGGCCCGGCTGCTCGAGGCGCTCGTCACCGAGACCGATGCGTTGCCACCAGCCGAGCCGGTGCCCGGACTTGCGCGCGCAGGCGCTCGCGATCTGCACACTCGCCTCACCGCCCAGCGCGCGGAACATCACCGCGAGCCTGTTTCTCATTTCTGCAAGCGAGACGACGTGATCGGCATGAACCGGATAGCTGGCGGTGGCGCCGACCATGCGGTGCCAGGCGCGGCCGACCGTCTCCTCCAGTTCGAGGAAATCGAGCATGGTCGTACCTCAGCCGATCATCGCGCGCGCGACGTCGAGAAGCGCCGCCTTGACGTCGGCATCGTCGGTCAGCGGCTCGATCATGCCCGCGAGCACGGCATCCGCAAGCGGCATGCCGGCCGCGATCAGGGTCGCGCAATAGACCACGAGCCGGGTCGAGACGCCCTCCTCCAGGTCGTGCCCCTTCAGCGTGCGCAGCCGGCCAGCCAGCCCGACCAGCGGCCGCACGCGCTCCGGCGACAATCCGCTCTCGGCCGCGACCACCGCGATCTCCTGCTCCGGGGCCAAGAAGCCGAACTCGATGGCGACGAAGCGCTGGCGCGTCGACGGCTTGAGCGCCTTCAGCAGCGTCTGGTAACCGGGATTGTAGGACACGACGAGCATGAAGCTGTTCGGTGCGGCAAGCTCCTCGCCGATGCGCTCCAGAGGCAGGATGCGGCGATCGTCAGTCAGGGGATGCAGCACGACCGTGACATCCTTGCGCGCCTCCACGACCTCGTCGAGATAGCAGATGCCGCCCTCGCGCACCGCCCGCGTCAACGGGCCGTCACTCCACACCGTATCGCCGCCCCTGAGCAGATAGCGGCCGGTGAGATCGGCCGCGGTGAGATCGTCGTGGCAGGCGACGGTGTGCAGCGGCAATCCCAACCGCGCCGCCATATGCGCAACGAAGCGCGTCTTGCCGCAGCCGGTCGGTCCCTTCAGCAGCACCGGCAGCTGGTGCCGCCAGGCGTGCTCGAACAGCGCGCATTCATTGCCGCTTGCGACATAGGCCGGCAGCGCCGGCGCGGTAACGGCGTGAAGGGCAGCTTTCATAATCATTCTCCATCATTCTCCGCAATTCGCATCGAGATGGCGGCCGCGGCGAACCGCGGCCGCCTTTACGCTCATTCGGCCGGCTGCAACGCGCCGGGGATGACGGGCTGCCTGGCGCGGCCGGGCACCAGCACGGCCCACACGAACATCAGTGCGGAGATGGCGACGAACACGCCGGACCCGAGCCGGACCCAGTAGAACATCGAAAGCTGGTCCTGCACGTCCATGTAACCTTGGCCGAGCACGCGCTGGAGGTGAACCTGGACCACGCCAGCGAAGGTCAGCGCGAAGGTCATCACCATCATGGCCGTGCACATGATCCAGAAGCTCGCCATGGAGAGCCACTGGTTGTAGGGCGCACGTCCCTTGAGCTGCGGGATCGCATAAGCCATCACGGACAGGTTCAGCATCACATAGGCACCGAAGAAGGCGAGATGGCCGTGCGCGGCGGTGACCTGCGTGCCATGGGTGTAATAGTTCACCGAGGACAACGTGTGCAGGAAGCCCCACACACCGGCGCCGAGGAATGCCATCACGGAGCAGCCGACCGACCACAACAGCGCAGCGCGGTTCGGGTGCCTGCGGCCGGCCTTCCAGGTCATCTGCACAGTGAAGATCACCATCGTGAAGAACGGCGCGACCTCCAGCGTGGAGAACAGCGAGCCGATCCACTGCCAGTAGCCGGGCGCGCCGATCCAGTAGAAATGATGGCCAGTGCCGAGAATGCCCGAGAACAGCGCCAGCCCAATGATGACGTAGAGCCACTTCTCCACCACCTCGCGATCGATGCCGTTGAGCTTGATCATGAGATAGGCGAGCACGGAGGCCATGATCAGCTCCCAGACGCCCTCGACCCAAAGATGCACGACGTACCACCAATACATCTTGTCGACCGCGAGGTTCGCCGGGTTGTAGAAGGCGAACAGGAAGAAGATCGCAACGCCCCACAGTCCGAACAGCAGGATGTTGGTGATCGTCGTCTTGCGGCCCTTCAGCGCCGTCATGGTGACGTTGAACAGGAACATCAGGCAGACCACGACGATGCCGACCTTGATGATGAAGGGTTGCTCGAGGAATTCGCGGCCCTCGTGGTAGTGGAAGAGATAGCCGACGACGGCCACGCCCGCAGCAACGAAGAACATCCAGAACTGGATCTTGGCGAGCAGCGGGCTGTAAAGCTCGGTCTCGGTTTCCTCAGGCAGCAAATAATAGGTTGCGCCCATGAAGCCGATCAACGACCACACGATCAGTGCGTTGGTGTGGATCATCCTGACGATGTTGAACGGCAGGAGGGCCGACAGCGTGTTGGGCAGGACGTAGATGGTTCCGGCGACAAGACCGAACAGGACCTGCGCCAGGAACAGCGTCAGCGCGCCGTAGAAATACAGCATCGCGACTTTCTGGGTTTGGTATTTCATCTGGGGTTCTCTCTGTCTGGAAAGAGGAAGGCGCTCAGCCAGCCTTGTTCGGCGGCCATTCCTGGCGCTTGATCTTGCTGGTCCACTGCAGGAAGTCGGCGAGATCGTCGAGTTCCGGGTCGGTCAGGTTGAACTGCGGCATCTGCCGACGGCCCGGCGCGCCGGAGGGCTGCGATTGCATCCAGGCCTTCAGCGTCTCACGTGCGGCGGCCGGGTCCTCGTTGCCGCCCCAGCGATCCCAGACATTGCCAACCTCAGGGGCGAAATAGGCGCCCTCGCCCAGCAGCGTGTGGCAGTTGATGCAGGAGTTCCTTTCCCAGACGTGCTTGCCGCGGGCGACCGACGACGTCAGCATCGTCGCGTCCGTGGAGGACGTGGCCATGTAGTAATGGCTGTGCGCCGTCAGCCCTATGAAGATCGCAAAGAAGAAGGCCGAGCCGCCGTAGAAGACGTTCCGAGCGGCCGACTTGGTCAGGCGTTCAGCCATTGCCAATCCTTTCCGGTTTGATTCCGAAGACATGCGATGGTGTGATTTATTGCCGCTTTGCCCGGCACGTTCTTTGTCAGGGCGCAATGAGCGCGTCAGATCAGGGCGGCGACGGCCGAGGCGAGCCAGGCAAGCAGCAGCACGATCAGGATCCAGCTCACGACGAAACCGCGCCAGAGCCCGGGCACGACGCGAAGATCCATGAAATCGAGCGCGATGCGGTGCCCCTTGAGCGCTGCGAAGGCGAGCAGCAGCGCATTGCCGAGCAGCGCCCGCGGCATCAGCGGCGGCAGCAGGATGGTCGCGAGCGCGATGCCGATCAGCACGATCCAGGTGATGTCGATGCGATCCGGCATCGTCATCTCACCAGGTAGAGAATGGGAAACATGACGATCCAGACCAGATCGACCATGTGCCAGAAGGCCGTTCCCGTCTCGATGCCTGATATTTCGGCGCGGCGGCAGACCACGGCGAGAATGACGATGCCGAGGCCGACATGCAGAAGATGAAAGCCGGTCAGCAGGAAGTAGAGCGTGAAGAACGGGCTGGTTTCGAGCCCGACCCCGCCTCCAATTTCTTCGGCATATTCGGCAAGCTTGATCGCGATGAAGAGACCGCCGAGCACGATGGCGCCGACAATCCAGGATCGCGCCACCTGCCGTTCTCCGGCGCGCGCAGCCTTCGTGGCTCTTGCCGCCGCCCAGCCGCTGGATACCAGCACGACGGTGTTGAGGCCTGCGAGATTCGAATTGAGCGCGGCCTGCCCGGCCGCGAACACAGCCGGGTGGATCGCACGGGTGACCGAAAAGGCGCCGAGGAACAGGCCGAAGGCGACGAGCTCGCTGAAGATCAGCACCCAGATCATGGGATCGCCGGGGAGATCTTGCAGAATTCCCCAGCCGGTTTCCTGTTGTTCGCACTCGGTCGTCGACATCGTCTTTCCGGACCAGGACACCGGCCAGACTTAGCCCGGCTTCCCGGTTCCGAATTTGTCGGCGGACAAACTGGGGATCGCCAGAGCACTTGTTTGCGCCGACGCAACGTCCGGCCGGCCGGATCGCGGTACGAACCGGCGCAGGGTTCCCAGGACTGGCGAACGATCACATGAGTGATGCACAAATCGGGCTGATGACTGCGACCCCCATCATCATCGCCTTTGCCATCGCGCTCAGGCGCATGGGGGTCTTGTCGACCGTGGCAACGGTCTCGGCCGTGAGCCTCTCCGTCGCGATCGCGACGGTGCTGTTCACGACGCAGTAGCGGCCCGCGCCCCGAGCGCAATGCAGGGCGTCATTACGATGCTGCACAGCAGGAGGCACCTGCTGTTCGTGGTGTCAGACAGTTCCATTCCTCGGTTTTGGCTTCTTGACGTCGTGCGCTAATATTGCGCTCCACGATTGGATGAGTTGGCCATGCCTGAGATCATCAACCTTGGCGCGCTGCAGCTGACATTCCTACAGAGCAAGGACGAGACCGCCGGCGGCCTCGATCTGTTCGAGATGACATTGCAGCCGAACGCGCGCATGCCGATTCCGCATTATCACGATCGCTGGGACGAAACGATCTATGGACTCAGCGGCATCTCGACCTGGCGGATCGAAGCAAAGGACATTGACGTCGCGCCGGGCGAAAGTCTGTACATCAAGCGCGGCGTGGTGCACGGCTTCATCAACCGTTCGCCCCGACCGGCAACCTGCCTGTGCATCCTCAGCCCCGGCGTACTCGGTCCGCAATACTTCAGGGACATGGCGGGCCTGCTATCGGCCGGCTCGCCTGATCCGGCCAAAATGAAGGAAACGATGCTGCGCTACGGGCTGGTTCCTGTGATGCAATCCTGAGGATGAGCGCGGCGCGAGCGGGGTGGAGTGAGATGGCCAAAGCGTTCGCGATTGGTGGGCACGGCGCGTTGCGCCTTTGCCCACCCTACGAGACCGCCTATCGCCGCTGATTGTACACGTCGATGCACACGGCACCCAGCAGCACCAGGCCCTTGATGACCTGCTGATAGTCGATGCCGATGCCGAGGATGGACATGCCGTTGTTCATCACGCCCATGATCATGGCGCCGACCACGGCACCGCCGACCCGCCCGACGCCGCCATAGGCCGAGGCGCCGCCGATGAAGCAGGCGGCGATGACGTCGAGCTCGAAGCCGAGGCCGGCCTTTGGAGTTGCCGTGTTGAGGCGCGCGGCGAAGACGAGGCCGGCAAGCGCGGCGAGCACGCCCATGTTGACGAAGGTGAGGAAGGTCAGCCGCTCCGTCTTGATGCCCGACAGGCTCGCCGCCTTGGCGTTGCCGCCGACGGCGTAGATCTGCCGGCCGATCACGGTGCGGCGGGTGACGAAGCCGTACAGCGCGATCAGGATACTCATGATCACCAGCACGTTGGGCAGGCCGCGATAGGTCGCGATCAGATAGGTGAAGTAGAGCACCGCGCAGGCCAGCACAACGCTCTTGCCGAGGAAGAACGCATAGGGCTCGACCTCGATGCCATGCGACTGTTCGCGCGACCTTCCCTTGGCACTGGCATAGACCAGCCCGAGCGCGAGCAAGGCGCCGATCAGCATGGATGTCGGATGCAGCGTGCCGGCCTCGGGCAGCAATTCGGGAATGAAACCGGACGACAGTTTCTGGAAAGTCGCCGGGAACGGGCCGAGCGACTGGCCCTGCAACACCGCGAGCGCCAGGCCCTTGAAGACCAGCATGCCCGCCAACGTCACGATGAAGGACGGAATCTTGAAATAGGCCACCCAATAGCCCTGCGCCGCACCGATGGCGGCGCCGAGCGCGAGGCAAGCGAGGAAGGCGAGCGTGTAATCGACCTTGTAGGTCACCATCAGCAAGGCCGCCACGGCACCGATGAAGCCCGCGACCGAACCGACCGAGAGGTCGATATGGCCGGTGACGATGACCAGCAGCATGCCCAGCGCCATGATGACGATGTAGCTGTTCTGCAGCACCAGGTTGGTGAGGTTGAGCGGCTGCAGCAGCGTGCCGCCGGTCACGACCTGGAAGAACAGCATGATCGCAACCAGCGACATCAACATGCCGTAATTGCGCAAATTGTTCTTGATGAAGCTGCCGTGCCGGCGCTCCTCGGGCAGCGAAACCGTCTTGTCGGTCATGGCTGCGATCCTCCCATCTCCGCGGCCGCGGGCGCGGCGTTCCCAATGCTTCGTTCGTTGCGCATGATGGCGCGCATGATCTTTTCCTGTGTCGCCTCCGAGCCCTTGAACTCGCCGACGAAAGCGCCGTCGTTCATGACGCAGATGCGGTCGCAGATGCCGAGCAGCTCGGGCATCTCCGAGGAGATCACCACGACGCCGCGGCCGGCTTCCGCAAGCTCATTGATGATACAGTAAATCTCATATTTGGCACCGACGTCGATACCTCTTGTCGGCTCGTCCAGGATCAGGACCTTGGGGTCGGTCATCAGCCATTTCGATAGTACGACCTTCTGCTGGTTGCCGCCGGAGAGCTGGCCGGTCTCCTGGTAGACGTCGGAGCAGCGGATGCGCATCCGGTTGCGGTAGTCGCTGGCGACCTTGAGCTCGGCGATGTCGTCGATCACCCTGCTAGGTGCGACCTGGTCGAGGCTCGCCAGCGTGATGTTCTTGCGGACGTCGTCGGCGAGGATCAGGCCGAGCTGCTTGCGGTCCTCAGTGACGTAGGCAAGACCGGCGTCGATCGCGGCGGCGACGCTTGGCAGCGCGATCTCACGGCCTTCGAGCCGGATAATGCCGCTGACATTGGTGCCCCAGGAGCGGCCGAACAGGCTCATGGCAAACTCGGTACGCCCTGCCCCCATCAGGCCGGCAATGCCCACGACCTCGCCGCGCCTGACGCCGAAACTGACGTTCTTGATCACCTGCCGCTCGGGATGGATGGGGTGATAGACCGACCAGTTCTCGACGTCGAGCACTGGCTCGCCGATCTTCACATTGCGCTCCGGGAAACGGTGCGCCATATCGCGATTGACCATGCTGCGGATGATGCGGTCTTCCTGGATCGGCTCGGCATGGCAATCGATGCTGTCCACCGTGCGGCCGTCGCGCAGCACGGTGATGTGGTCGGCGACCTTGGCGACCTCGTTCAGCTTGTGCGAGATCAGGATCGAGCCGATGCCCTGCTCGCGGAACGCCATCAGGCGATCGAGCAGCGCGGCGCTGTCGGCCTCGTTGAGGCTCGCGGTCGGCTCGTCCAGGATCAGCATCCGTACCCGCTTGGACAGCGCCTTGGCGATCTCGACCAGCTGCTGCTTGCCGACGCCGAGATCGGTGATCAGCGTATCCGGGGATTCCTTCAGGCCGACCTGCGCCAGCAGCTCGCGCGTGCGCCGGTAGACCTCGTCGCGATCGATCACCCCTAGCTTCGACGGCGGATGCGACAGGAAGATGTTCTCCGCAATCGACATCAGCGGGATCAGCGCCAGCTCCTGATGGATGATGATGATGCCCAGCGCCTCGGAATCGTTGATGTCGCGAAAGCGCCGCTCCTCGCCGTCGAAGACGATGGTACCCTCGTAGCTGCCGTGCGGATAGACCCCGCTCAGCACCTTCATCAGCGTCGACTTGCCGGCGCCGTTCTCGCCGACGAGCGCATGGATCTGCCCGGCGCGAACCGAGAAGTTGACGTCGCGCAGCGCCTGCACGCCGGCAAAGCTCTTGCTGACGTTGCGCATCTCCAGCATGGCGGTCATGGCTTTGGTGTCCCTTGCTTTACTTCGCCTCTCTCCGCGTGCGGGGAGAGGTTGAATGATATCGCTGCATCCACATCGTCATTGCGAGCGCCGAAGCAATCCAGACTATTTCCGCGGTGGCAGACTGGATTGCTTCGCTGCGCTCGCGATGACGGAGTGCATAGCAACCACTGCCCGCATGGAAGGAGGCCCCTCATCCTAACCCTCTCCCCGCAAGCGGGGAGAGGGGAAAGAGAGAGCCTTACTGGAACTGCGACTTCTTGTAGTAGCCGCTGTCGACCAGCACCTTCTCCCAATTGTCCTTGTAGACCACCACCGGCTTGAGCAGGTAGGACGGCACGGTCTTGACGCCGTTCTCGTAGGTCTTGGTGTCGTTGACGGTGACCTCCTTGCCGGCGAGCGCGGCGTCGACCATGTCAGCGGTCACCTTGGCGAGGTCGCGGGTGTCCTTGAAGATGGTCGAATACTGATCGCCGCGCAGCATGGCCTTGATCGAAGGCACTTCGGCGTCCTGGCCCGAGATGATGGGCATCGGCTGGCCGGCACTGCCGTATCCAACGCCCTTCAGCGAAGAGATGATGCCGATCGAGAGGCCGTCATAGGGCGACAGCACGGCGTTGACCTTCTTGTTGCCGTAGTAGGCGCTGAGCAGGTTGTCCATGCGGGCCTGCGCAGTGGCGCCGTCCCAGCGCAGGGTCGCGACCTTATCCATGCCCATCTGGCCGGACACGACGACGAGCTTGCCGCTGTCGATATACGGCTTCAGCACGCTCATGGCGCCGTTGTAGAAGAAGTAGGCATTGTTGTCGTCGGGCGAGCCGCCGAACAGCTCGATGTTGAAGGGACCCTTGCCGTCCTTCAGGCCAAGACCTTGCACGATCGACTCTGCCTGGAGCACGCCGACCTGGAAATTGTCGAAGGTCGCGTAATAGTCGACGTTGGGCGTGCCGCGGATCAGGCGGTCATAGGCGATGACGGTGATGCCTTTCGCTTTCGCCTGCTTGAGCACGTCGGACAAGGTGGTGCCGTCGATCGCGGCGATCACCAGCGCCTTGGCGCCCTTGGTCACCATGTTCTCGACCTGGGAGAGCTGGTTCGGGATATCGTCCTCGGCATATTGCAGGTCGGTGTTGTAGCCGCGCTCCTTCAGCACCTTCACCATGTTGTTGCCGTCGTCGATCCAGCGCGCCGAAGATTTCGTCGGCATGGCGATGCCGACCGTCGCCTTCTGGGCGGAGGCAGCGACGCCCGTGGCCATCGTAGCGGCACTGGCCAGCGCCAGCGCGAGAAATGTCGTCTTCAGTTTCAGCATGTTTCACTCCCTTTGGGTGTCAGACTTTCTTCGTAGTGTCGAGAACGACGGTGGTGTACGGCTTGGGCCTCCTATGCGAGCTTGACGTCGGGTTCCGCGCGCCCGCGCGCGTTTGCTTCGAACAGAAAGGTGCAGCCGGCTTGCGGATCGGCGGCGCGTGCCGCCGCGTCCATGTCCTGCCAGGCCGACGTGACGAGCAGGCGCGACAGGTCGGGGCCGACGAAGGCGGGGCAGCTCGCCTGCTTCGCCGGCACGCTGAGTGACCGCAGGCGCTCGCCCTGCGGCGAATAGACGTCGATCCGGCTCGCGCCCCAGCACGCATTCCAGATCTGCCCGTCGGCGTCGCACACCGAGCCGTCGAGACCGCCGATGCCGCTGTGGCGCAGCAGCACCTCCGGCTCGCCGCGCGGCAGGCCGGTCGCGGGGTTCAGCGGCACGGCATAGAGCACCGCGCGCGGGGTGTCGGTGAAGTAGCCAGTGGCGCCGTCAGGCGAGAAGCAGATCGAATTGGGAATGCTGATACCGGGAAACAGGGTCGAGATCTTGCCGCGATGAAACGCGTAGATCGCGCCCGCCTTCGGCTCGGCTTTCTTGCCCATGGTGCCGATCCAGAACGTACCCGATTGATGCACGCGGCAATCGTTCGAGCGCGTCGCCGGATTGTCCGCTTCGAGTGGACAGAACAGCGTCATCGCACCATCAGCGAGCTTGCGGATGTAGAGGCCGTCTTCGGCGACGATCAGCTGCCGCTCGGCGTCGATGCGCCCGAGCGCGCTCGCCATCCGGCCGAGCGCGTGGATGCGGACAGAACCGCTGCCGAGTTGCGCCTCGAACAGCTTGCCTTCGCGAATGTCGAACCACCAGGCCGTGTCGGTGGTCACGTCATAGGTCGGACCTTCGCCGAGATGGCAAGGATGGTCCGAGAGGACAGTCGTTGGCACCTGCTCCATCATGGCGACCTCACCGAAAAGCGATAGACCGTGTGATGGCGATAGACCCCGCCCGGATCGAGGCGCGGGCTCGGAAAGTCCGGCCGGTTCGGAGCGTCGGGCCAGATATGCGGCTCCAGGCACATGGCGTCCGATTGCCGGATCAGCTTGCCGCCCTTGCCCGCCATCGTCCCGTCGAGATAATTGCCGGAATAGACCTGAAGTCCGGGCTGATCGGTGAGCAGCTCCATGATACGCCCGGAGAGCGGCGCCTCCAGCCGCGCCGCGAGCGCAAGCTTGCCGTCGCGGCCGAGGCAATAGGTGTGGTCGTAGCCCCTGCCGTTTCGCAATTGCGGGTCGCTCTCGCGGATGCGCTCGCCCACCGGCCGCGGATTGCGGAAATCGAACGGCGTGCCGGCAACGCTGCGCGGCGGCTCCGGCAGCGGAATGGCGGTGGGATCGATTGCGAGGAACTGCTCGGCGGCGACCATCAGGCTGTGATCGAGAATGGACGTACCTGACGTCGCACCCTCGAGATTGAAGAAGCTGTGGTTGGTCAGATTGACGATGGTCGGCCGGTCGGTCCGTGCTTCCATCAGCAGCGACAGCTCGGTCGGGCCGGTGACGCGATAGGTGAGGCGGACGTCGAGCTTGCCCGGATAATTCTCCTCGCCATGCGGGCTGACATAGGTGAGCGTCACCGCGGGCTCGTCGCCCTCGTCGATGTCCGCGATCTCCCAGAGCTTGCGATCAAAACCCTCGAGCCCGCCGTGCAGCGCATTCGGACCGTTATTGACGGGAAGCTGCACCGTCTCGCCTTGAAACGAAAATTGTCCCTTGGCGATGCGGTTGGCATAGCGGCCGACGGTAGCACCCAGAAACTTCCGTTCGGCGAGATAGCCCGCGAAGGCATCATGGCCAAGCACGATGTCGTCGTATCCGCCGTTGGCATCCGGCGCGATCAGCGCTTGCAGCACCGCGCCGTGGCTGATGATACGCGCCTCGAAACCGCCCTCCCCACGCAGCGCGACGCGCTCGACCTTGCGGCCGTCGGGCAGCGTCCCGAAGACGTCTCTTGTGATTGTTGATGCGGCCATGCTCAATCCACAAACGGTTCGACGATCGTGCGCTTGCCGAGCAGGAAGGCGTCGGCGACGAGACGGAGCGGCGTCAGATCGACGTCACTTGCGCCGGCCGCTGCAAGCTCGACGAAGCGCCGGTAGAGTCCGCGATATTCCTGATCAGGTCCTTCGGCAAGCACCTTGCCGTCGACGGCCATGCGCGCGCCACCGCTTGATAGCGTCAGCCGGCCCTGATCGGTCTCGACGAGGATATCCCAGCTCTGCGGCCCGGTCTGGCGGAAGTCGAACTCGGCAGTCACGGGCAGGCCGCTGATATCCGTCAGGTTCAGGTTCGCCGCGATCGGCGCCTGGCAGTTGGCGGGAAAGGCCAGCTCGGCCGCGGTGACGAACACGGGCTTCGGCAGAATCCTGGTCAGGATCGACAGCGCATTGATGCCGGGATCGAACACGCCGAGGCCGCCCGGCTCCCAGATCCAGCCCTGCCCGGGATGCCAGACGCGGACATCCTCCTTCCAGCTGATGTGCACCGAGTTGATGCGCCGCTCGGCGAGCCATTGCCGGGCCGGCTCGACCGCCGGCGCATAGCGCGAATGCCAGGTCGCAAGCAATGTCCGCTTCGCACCCGCCGCCATCGCAATCAACGGATCAAGCTCGGCAACCCCGGTGCCCGGCGGCTTCTCCAGCATGACATGCTTGCCGGCGGCGAGCGCCGCCGCGGCCTGGACCCGTCGCACCTGCGGCGGCGTGCAGAGCGAGACGGCGTCGATCGGCGGCCCCTTCTGAAGCAATTCCTCGATGGTTGCAAAATGCGGCACCCTCGGTAGCGAGGCATTGCGGCTGGCCACGGCGGCGAGCATTGCACCCGGTGTGGCGGCGATCGCCGCCACATGCTGGTCCCGCGCGATCTTGCCGAAGCCGACGATGGCGATGCGAAGGTCTGTCACGCTTGTTCTCCGGTATCGGTCGATGGCAGCGGATCGGCCGGGGCGGTCTCGATCACCGTACTGTCGTGGCGGCGCATGCCATTGTGAATGACATAGACCATGGCCTCGGATGCGGCGTCGGCATCGCCCGCGACGATGGCATCGACGATCCTCTGATGCCACAGCAGCACCGTCTCGCGGTCCTCGGTTTCGACCGGGGCGCTGAGCAGGAACGATGCACGCAGCGCTGCTTCGATGACATGCCCGACCGAGCGCATGAATAGATTGCCGGAGGCGCGCGCCACACCAACGTGAAGCGCGAGATCGGCATCGGCAAAGCCGACCGAGTCGGAGGCTTCACGCCGCATGCGATCCATGCAGCGGCGAAGCTCGCTGATGTCCTCCGCGGACCGCTGCGTGGCCGCCAGCATCGCCGCGCGCGGTTCGACCGCCAGACGGATCTCGGCGAGGTCGTTGAGGAAGCGCTTGTCGATGCCGGCGTCGAGGTGCCAGGCCAGCACGTCCGCGTCGAACATGTTCCAGGCGCCGCGCTCGCGCACGACCGTGCCGACCCGCGCCTTGGTGGTGAGCAGGCCCTTGGCGACCAGCGTCTTCACGCTCTCGCGCAGCACCGGCCGCGACACACCGAACATCGCGATCATCTCGGCATCACCAGGCAGGCGCGTGCCTTCCGCATAGCGGCCGGCGATGATGTCGACGCCGATCGAACGCGCCACCTCCGCATGGTTGGAGTGGGCCCGCCGCGTCGGGATAACGACGATCCGCGAGGTCATGACGCCGCTCCCATATGTTTCACCGCCGGCCGGCGCGCAATCGTGACCAGCCCCTGTTGCAGGGCGATGAAGGCGAACAGAAGCACGCCGGTCGCGATCTTGGTCCACCAGCTCGACAGCGTGCCATCGAAATTGATGTAGGTCTGGATCAGGCCCTGGATCAGCACGCCGAGGAATGTTCCGACCACCGAGCCCTGGCCGCCGGTGAGCAGCGTGCCGCCGATCACAACGGCGGCGATGCTGTCGAGCTCGACGCCGACGGCGGAGAGCGAATAGCCGGCGCTGGTGTAGAAAGAGAAGACGATCCCGGCGAGCCCCGCGAGCAGGCTCGACAGCATGTAGATCTTGATCGTCATCTTGCCGACGGCAACGCCCATCAGGCTCGCGGTGGCCCGGCTGCCGCCGAGCGCATAGACGTTGGCGCCGAACCGGGTGAGATGCAGCAGCAGGGCGCCGCCGATCACGATCAGGAGCATGATGATCGCGATGGCCGTCAGCCGGCCGCCGCCGGGCATCCGCAGTGCAAAATCTGACACCGTCGAATAGATCGGCGCGTTGATCGGCACCGATTCGGTCGACAGCAGGAAGCTCGCGCCGCGCGCCAGGAACATGCCGGCCAGCGTCACGATGAAAGGTGGCAGATCGAAGACGTGGATGACGGCGCCCATCGCCGCGCCAAACGCCGCCGAGAGCGCGAGGATGGCGACGAAAGCGACCAGCGGCGGGACGCCCCAGCGCTCAATAGCCAGCGCCACGAATACGGTGGTGAAGCCGATCACCGAGCCGACCGAGAGGTCGATGCCGCCGGAGATGATCACGAACGTCATGCCGGTCGCGACGATCCCCAGGAAGGCATTGTCGGTGAGCAGATTGCCGACCACGCGGGTGGAGGCGATGTTGGGGAATTGCATGGCGCAGAGCGCAAAGGCCGCAACGAGCACGATCGCCGTGATCAGGACGGGCGGCAGGCCTTTCATGCTTTGGCCCTCCGCAGCCATGTGGCGATTCCGGCGAGACCGGAGAATTTCGGCGATTGCAGCAGCAGCACCGCGAGCACCACCACCGCCTTGACCAGCAGATTGAACTCCGGCGGGTAGCCCGACAACAGGATGCCGGTGTTCATGGTCTGGATGATCAGCGCACCCAGCACGGCCAGCACGAGACTGAATCGGCCGCCGAACAGCGAGGTGCCGCCGATCACCACGGCGAGGATCGCATCGAGCTCGAGCCAGAGGCCGGCATTGTTGGCGTCTGCACCCATGATGTCGGCCGCCGCGATCACGCCGGCGAGCGCGGCGCAGACGCCGCACCAGACGTAGACGGCCAAAATCATTGCGCGTGTGCCGACGCCGGCGAGCTCGCTCGCCCGCGCGTTGCCGCCGGTTGCCTCGATCAGGAGACCTAGCGCGGAGCCACGCACGACCGCGCCGGTGAGGATGAGCATGCCCAACGCAATCACGACCGGCACCGGCAGGCCGAGCACCGAGCCATTGCCGAGCCACACCAGATCCGGCGAGGAGAACGTCACGATGCGTCCTTCGGTGATGAGCTGGGCGATGCCGCGCCCCGCGACCATCAGGATCAAGGTCGCCACGATCGGCTGCATGCCGAGCACGGCGACGAGAAAGCCGTTCCAGAGGCCGCAGACGAGGCCCGCCCCAAGTGCAGCCGCCAGCACGATCGGGAGACTATGACTGTCGGCTAGGCTCGCGGCGATCGCACCGCAGATCGCCATCACGGCACCGACCGACAGATCGATGCCGCGCGTCGCGATCACCAACACCATGCCAAGGGAGAGCAGCGCCACCGGCGTGCCGCGGTTGAGCACGTCGATAAGACTGCCGAACAGACGGCCATCCTGCAGGCGCAGGTCGAAGAATTGCGGCGAGACCACGCGATCGACCGCGAGGATGACGATCAGCGCCAGGATCTGGGCAAGGCCGCGGCGCGGCAACAGCGCTGTCATGTGTGGGCCTCAAGCGCAACAGCGACGCTATCGGCGGCAATGGCGGCGAGAATGTTGCCGACGTCGATCGCCTCGCCCGTGAGCTCCTCGACATGGGCGCGGTCGCGCAGCACGACCACGCGATCGGAATACGTAACGATCTCATCCAGTTCGGAGGAGATGACGAGCAGCGAAAGCCCGTCGTCGCAGAGCTCGCGGATCAGGCGGATGATCTCGGCATGCGCGCCGACATCGATGCCGCGGGTCGGCTCGTCCAGCACGAGCAGCCGCGGCGAGGTCGCGAGCCAGCGCGCCAGCAGCACTTTTTGCTGGTTGCCGCCGGAGAGCAGGCCGACCGGGCGCTCCGGATCGGGCGGGCGGGTGTCGAGCATCTTGACGTAACGGCGCGCGATCTCGTCCTGCTCGCGGCGCGACAGCGGCCGATGCAGCCCGCGCTTGGCCTGGAGCGCGAGCACGATGTTCTCGCGCACGCTGAGCTCGGCGACGATGCCGTCGGTCTTGCGCTCCTCCGGGCAATAGCCAAAGCCGTGACGAACGCCGTCGCGCGGCGACTGCAGCCGAACGGCTGCGCCCGCCACCCTCGCCTGCCCACGATCCGCGCGCTCGGCGCCGAACACCAGCCGCGCCGTCTCGGTGCGGCCTGAGCCGAGCAGCCCGGCCAGACCGACCACCTCGCCGTGACGCAGCTCGAGATCGAACGGCGCGACATAGCCGGCCTTTCCGTAACTCTCGAAGCTCGCACACACCTCGCCGGCCTGGCGCTCACGCGTTGCCGCCCGCGCGGTGGTTTCCGCCAGCTCGCGGCCGAGCATCATCCGGATCAATTCCAGCCGCGGCAGCGAGGCGGTCTCGCGCTCGCCGACGAGGCGGCCGTTACGCAGCACGGTGATGCGGTCGGAGATCTCGTAGACCTGGTCGAGGAAGTGGCTAACGAAGACGATGCCGATGCCGCGCCCCGCGAGCTGGCGCATGATACGGAAGAGAATCTCGACCTCGTGCCGGTCGAGGCTCGCGGTCGGCTCGTCCAGGATCAGCACCCTGGCGGAGAGATCCACCGCGCGCGCAATCGCGGTGACGTGCTGAATCGCCACCGAATAATTGCCGAGCGGCGCGGCGACGTCGATGTCGATGTCGAAATCCGCGAGCAGAGCCTTGGCGCGGCGCCGCATCTCGCCTTCGCGCACGATGCCGAAACGCATCGGCTGGCGGTCGAGGAACAGGTTCTGCGCCACCGAAAGGTTCGGCAGCAAGTTGACCTCCTGGTAGACGGTCGCGATGCCCGCTGCGAGTGCTGCCTTGGCCGAGCGCGGCGCGATCTCCTCACCGCCGAGCCTGACGATGCCGACATCGCGCGGAAACACGCCGGTGACGACCTTGATCAGCGTGGACTTGCCGGCACCGTTCTCACCGAGCAGCGCATGGATCTCACCGGCGCGCAGCGTGAAGTCGACCTCCTGCAACGCGCGCACCGCACCAAAGCTCTTGCTGATCCCGCGCACCTCCAGCAGCGGCAGAGCAGGATCAAGGCTGTTTTCCATCGCGACGTCACTCCCACCGGCGCCCGCGGACAGCGCGGACGCCAAGCCTACTCGTTCGCGCAGCGGTTTTGAAAGGGGGTGCCGGACCGCGAGACGCGGTCCGGCGGAGCCCACCTCAGTAACCGAGGCCCTTCTTGCTGTCGTAGATCTTCTGCGGATCATCGGCGGCGGTATAGAGCTTCGACTCGGTCTGGATCCATTTCGGTGGCACCGTACCCTTGTCCTTGAACGCCGCGATGGCATCGAGCGCGGGGCCGGCCATGTTCGGCGTCAATTCGACGGTGGCGTTGGCTTCGCCCGCGGCCATCGCCTTGAAGATGTCGGGCACCGCGTCGATCGAGACGGTGAGGATCTCCTTGCCGGGCTTGAGGCCGGCTTCCTTCATCGCCTGGATCGCGCCCACCATCATGTCGTCGTTGTGGGCATAGACCGCGCAGATCGACTTGCCGCCGCCTTCGGCCTTGATGAAGCTCTCCATCACCTCCTTGCCCTTGGCGCGGGTGAAGTCGCCGGTCTGGCTGCGCACAACCTTCAGGTTCGCGTGCTTGGCAATCGCAGTGTCGAAGCCCTTCTTGCGGTTGGCCGCGACGCTGGCGCCGACCGTGCCCTGCAATTCGACGATGTTGCACGCCTTGTTGCCGACCGTCTTCGCCAGCCAGTCGCCGGCGACCTCTCCTTCATGCACGCTGTCGGAGGTGACGGCGGTGAGATAGAGCTCCTTGCCGGAGGGATCGATGTCGCGGTCGAGCAGCACGACCGGGATCTTGGCCTCCTTGGCTTCCTTCAGCACCGAATCCCATCCCGTCGAGACGACCGGCGCGAGGAAGATCGCATCGACATTCTGCGCGATGAAGGAGCGGATCGCCTTGATCTGGTTCTCCTGCTTCTGCTGGGCGTCGGCGATCTTGAGGTTGACCTTCCGCTTGGCAGCTTCCTGCTTGGACACGGACGTCTCGGCCGCGCGCCAGCCGGATTCCGATCCGATCTGCGAGAAGCCGATGGTGAGCTCGCCGGCGCTGGCCGGGGTCGCGAGCAACAAGGCGGCCATGGCGCTGGCCGCAAAGAGGGCTTTAGGGGTCATCAGGCGTGTCTCCCAAGATGTTATCCGGGGCGCCCATTGGTATCATGGCACCCACAGGCCGGCCTTCGGGCCAGCGGTGGGCACTATTTCACGGAAGTGGAGTTCCGACTAGTCATATTATTTGACTATTTGGAGGAAAACGCACGTAGGTGGCGGCGAGCTGATTATGACACGCTCAGCGCGATTTCGTTCCCCTCATGCAACGAGGAGATGAAAAAATAAGGCGGGCTCGTTTGAGCTTCAGCTTTCAGCGCGGCGAAGATGCGACCTTCGCCCGCTTGCGGGAGGCGAAGGGCAGCAGCGCTAAATCAGCTTCCGCTGCGCCAGGTTCTTCATCAGCGCGCCGATGCCGAACGTCCAGGGCTCGCACTCGTCGCTGGTGCGCATGCGGTTGACGAGCTTGCCGAGCTGAGGCGCCGCGATCGTGACGATGTCATCGCGCTTGTGGGTGAATCCCTGCCCCGGCGCATCGCGATCTTTCACGGGCGCGAACATGGTGCCGAGGAACAGCACGAAGCCATCGGGATATTGATGCACCTTGCCGATGGTCTGCGCGACGAGATCGGTCGGATCGCGGCTGATCTTGCTGATCGAGGAATGGCCGTCGAGAACGAAACCGTCCGTGCCCGTGACGTTCAGGCTGATGTCCAGCCTGCGCGCGTCGTCGAGCGTGAAGGTGTCGTCGAACAGACGCAGCAGCGGGCCGATCGAACAGGACGCGTTGTTGTCCTTGGCCTTCGACAACAGCAGCGCCGAGCGGCCTTCGAAGTCGCGCAGGTTCACGTCGTTGCCAAGCGCGCCGCCGACGATCTTGCCGCGGCTCGAAACGAACAGCACGAGCTCGGGCTCGGGGTTGTTCCAGGTCGATTTCGGATGCAGGCCGGCGTCCATGCCGGTGCCGACCGACGACAAGGTGGGCGCCTTGGTGAAGACCTCGGCATCCGGACCAATGCCGACCTCGAGATATTGGCTCCAGGCGTTCTGATCGATCAGCACCTGCTTCAGGTGCATCGCCTGGTCCGATCCCGGCTTGAGTTTCGACAGATCGTCGCCGATCAGGCGCGTCACTTCTTTCCGGATCGCTTCGGCCGAGGCAGGGTTGCCCTTGGCGCGCTCTTCGATGACACGTTCCAGCATCGAGATCGCGAAGGTGACGCCGGCGGCCTTCAACGTCTGGAGATCGACCGGCGCGAGCAGCCAGGGCTTTTGGGGATCGCGCCGGTCCGGCGGGGTGTTGGCCACGATCGCCTCGAGATCACCGATGCGCTCGCCCTTGGTGGCGGCAAGCGCCTTGGCGGGATCGTCCGCCTCGCAGAGCGCGCTGATGGTCGGAAACTTCGCAGTGACGTCGAACACGCCGTCGTCGCGCACGGCGACCACGGCCGGCCCATTCACCTGCGGCAGCCAGACGCGGCCAGCCAATGTTCCCCGCGTGCCGTCCTCGGGGAGAAGGTCTTTTACCGTCAATGTCGTCATGGCCGCGTCCTCGCTGTTTTTAGGGATCGGCCGCGTTCGCAGCGGCCGTTCCCGTTGGCGAAGACCAATAAACGTCTGGCGGGGGAAGTCCAGAGCGGCGACCCGCCGTGCAATTATGCCCCTGCCCGCGCCTTTCGTGCCGCAATCTGGTGCAGTGCCCAGCGCGCATTCTTACGGACATCGGGATCAGGATCATCGGCGATCACGGCGAGGAATGCCTCGCCGTCGGGATGGGCAATCTCGCCTAGCGCGGCGGCGGCCTCTTTGCGTAGGTTCGCCTGGTCGTGATTGATGCAACTACCAATCGGCCGCACCGCGCGCTCGATCTTCATCTTTCCAAGGCTGCGGATCGCCTTGAGCCGCACCTGCCAAAACTCGTCCGCGAGACAAGCGACGAGCTGATCAGCCGCGATTGCACCATTCACGTTCAGACCCAGCGTCTCCGCGGCCATCTCACGGACCATCCAATCCGGATCCTTCAGCGCGCGGGTGATGGTCTCGGCCGCCGGCTTCATCTGAGAAAAGGCTAGCGCACTCACGGCGGCGCGGCGCACATGGGCATCGGGATCGTTGATCAGCGCGGTCAGCGCCGGAATCGATTCCTCCAGCTTGAGGAAGCCGATCACGCCGATCGCCTGCACACGCACGGCAGCGTCGGTGTCCTGGAGTGCTTCCAGAGCGGGCTTGAGTGTATCCCTGCGGCGCAGTTCCTTCAGTGCGCGCAGAGCGCCCATGCGGACGAAGGCGTGGGTATGCCTGATCAGCGGCAGGATCGCGTCGGCGCAGGCGGGATCCTTGAATTCAGCCATGCTGTCGGCCGCAGCCGCCGCGACGATCCTCTCGGGATCGACCAGCAGCTTGACCAGCGCGCTTGCCGCCTCCGGCCCGTCGAACTCCCCGAGCGCCATCGCGACCTGCTGGCGCACGCCGGCATCGGGATCGGCGACCATGTCGGCGAGATGAGCGACCGCGGCCGGGTCTCCGGAATGGCCGAGCGCGATGATGGCGACGCGGCGCTCGGCGGGATCGGCGGCCTGCAGCCGCTCGTCTGCATCTTCAAGGTCGTCGTAGGATTCGAACGGGCTCGACATGCTCACCTCAACAGATAGGGAATGTTGACGGTGACGGCGCCGGTCGGACAATCCGCTTCGCAGGGCATGCAGTACCAGCACTCATCATAGGCCATGTAAGCTTTTTTGGTCATGTCGCTGATGCGCAGCACGTCGAGCGGGCAGACGTCGACGCACACCGTGCAGCCCTTGTCCGCGATGCATTTGGCATCGTCGACGACCACCGGAACCGATGTCTGATAGGACGCGAGAGGCATTTGATGTCTCCTATTGCTGTGTTCTGGTGGTCAGGCGGAGGCGCGAATGCGCTGCTTGTCGTAGAGGTCCTTCTCGTCGTCCGCGATCGGTACGACGTAGGGCTCGACCGCCCGCTTCTCGCTGGTCATCTTGCCGTCCCGCTTGGAGAGCAGCGTGTGACAGAACCAGTTCTCGTTGTCCTTCTCCGGGAAATCCGTGCGCCAGTGATAGAGGCCCCAGCGGCTCTCCTCGCGGTAGAGCGAAGCGTGCGCGGCCATATCGGCGCAGTCCATGATCGATCGCACCTCGAGCGCGCGGAGCAATTCGTGCGCATTGCGCGCGATCATGCGCTCTTGCATGTCGTCCCTCGCCTCAGCGAGCCGGCGCATGCCGAGCTCGTACTTGCGCGTGACTTTCGGCGGCTGGAGATAGTCGTTGACCAAGCGGCGGGTCTTGTACTCGATTTGGTTCGGCGGAATGCCGTCCTCACGCTTGGTCGGCGCCATCACGCGGTCGCGCTCCATCGCGACGTCGGCCGCGTCAAACTCCGCGAAGTCTTGGCTGTCGGCGTACTCCATCGCGTCGATGCCGGCGACCGAGCCGTTGGTGAAGGCGCCGAGCATATAATTGTGCGGGACGCTCGCCATGTCGCCGGCGGCATAGAGGCCGGGCACTGTGGTACGGGCATTGTCGTCAACGAACACGCCTGAGGCGCTATGCCCGGAGCAGAAGCCGATCTCGGAGATGTGCATCTCGATGGACTCGCTGCGGTAGTCGACCCCGCGCCCCTGCTGGAACAGGCCGCGCGTCGGACGCTCGACCTTGTGCAGCGTGGACTCGATCTCGGAAATGGTGTCGGGATGGAGATGCTTGAGCTGGAGGAACACCGGGCCCTTGCCTGACAGCAGCTCGTTGTAGAACTCCAGCATCATCTGGCCGGACCAGTAGTCGCATTCGATGAAGCGCGATCCCTCATTGTTCGCCGTGTAGGCGCCGAAGGGACCAGCGACATAGGCGCAGGCAGGCCCATTATAGTCCTTGATCAGGGGGTTGATCTGGAAGCATTCGAGGTTCGCGAGCGCTGCGCCGGCGTGATAGGCCATGGCGTAGCCGTCGCCGGAATTGGCGGCGTTCTCGTAGGTGCCGAACATGTAGCCGGAGGTCGGCAGGCCGAGCCGACCGGCGGCGCCCATGCAGAGGATCACGGCCTTGGCCTTGATCACCAGGATCTCGGCAGTGCGGGTGTTGACGCTGATGGCACCGGCAATCCGGCCGTCGGTCGACTTGAGCAGCCGCGTCGCCATGTAGCGGTTGGAAATGAGGATGCGCGCGCGGCGGAGCTGGCGGTACAGCGCCTTCTTCACGGTTTCGCCGTTCGGCATCGGCAGCACATAGGTGCCGATGTGGTGCACCTTCTTGACCGCGTAGTCACCGTTCTCGTTCTTCAGAAAGCGGATGCCGAAGCTGTCCAGCTCTTCGATGATCTTGTAGCAATTCTGCGCGTATTTATAGACCGCCTTCTGGTCGACGATGCCGTCATTAGCAATAGTGATTTCCTTGGTGTACTGCTCCGGCGTGGCGTAACCGGGAATGACGGCATTGTTCAGCCCGTCCATCCCCATCGAGATCGCGCCGGAGCGCTTGACATTGGCCTTTTCGAGCAGAACGACGTTGGCCTTCGGGTTTTTCAGCTTCGCCTTCAGCGCCGCCATCGGGCCGGCCGTGCCGCCGCCGATCACGAGCACATCGCAGGAAACCTCCGAAAGTCCGTCGACGATCTGATCTAGTGACATCACTTGCTCCTGGTTCGCCGACCCGCGGCGCCTGTGCATCAGATTTGTTCAGGTGGATGTCCGGCGATAGCAATTAGTTGTCGCCGGACAGCGATTTGGCCTCAGCGCTCGACAAAAGCCTTTTCAATCACGAAATGGCCGGGCTGGCTGTGGTTGCCCTCGACGAAGCCGCGCGCGGAGAACATCGCGTGGAGTTCCTCGAGCATCGCCGGGCTGCCGCACAGCATGATGCGGTCGGTCCCGATATCGAGGGCGGACTGACCGATATCGTCGAACAGCTGGTTCGAGGCGATCAGGTCGGTGATGCGGCCGCGGTTGCGGAACGGCTCGCGGGTGACGGTCGGATAGTAGACGAGCTTGTCGCGGATCAGTGGCCCGAAGAATTCGTGATCGCGCAGACCTTCGACGAGATGCTCGCCGTAAGCGAGTTCGGAGACCTGCCGGCAGCCATGAGCGAGCACGATGGTCTCGTAGTTCTCATAGACATCCGGGTCCTTGATCAGGCTGGCGAAGGGGGCAAGGCCGGTTCCGGTCGAGAGCAGCAGCAGGCGCTTTCCCGCAATGAGATTGCCGGTGATCAGCGTGCCCGTCGCTTTGCGGCCGACCAGGATGATGTCGCCCTCCCTGATCTTCTGCAGGCGCGAGGTCAACGGGCCATCCTGCACCTTGATCGAGAAAAACTCGAGCGCCTCCTCGTGATTGGCGCTGGCCATGCTGTAGGCCCGCATCAACGGCTTGCCCTCGACCTCCAGTCCGATCATCGCGAACTGGCCGTTCTGGAAACGAAAGCCGGGATCGCGCGTCGCAGTGAAGCTGAACAGGGAGTCGGTCCAATGCCTGACTGACAAAACCGTTTCCTTCTGAAATGAACTCATGGTCTCTCCTTGTCGATGACGCCAAGGTCATGGAGAGAGGGGGGCCCGGCAATTCAGAAGTGAAATTCCCGGTCGATTAGTTTCACATTTCGCGCGTTGTGATCGAAGACCAGGCACGCGGTCATGCCGGCGCCGGCAATTAGTTGCTATTCGCCGCGCCGGTGCCGGCATAGATAGAAGTCGGAGGTTCGTCATGACCATGACCTTGGTGGCACCGACCGTTGCCAACTATGAAGCCAGCGCCGATCTCGCCGCGCTTCTCGTCCGCACCACGCAGGACGACGCGCTCAGCGTGCCCGCCGAGAAACTCCGCCTCTCATGCAAATGCGCCCACTGCACCCGCGCCCGTTTCGACGGCCGCTTCCCGGAAGCATTTCCCGGGATTGCGATCACCGGGATCGGCGATCTCGGCTATGGGCTGAACATCTCGTTTTCGGACGGGCACAGCCGGGGGATATATCCGAAGCCGTATTTGCTCAGTCTGGCGGGGCGGTGACCCATCGACGGTCGTCATTCCGGGGCGCCCGAAGGGCGAGCCCGGAATGACGAAGAGCGTCAATCTCGCTCCATCTGGCACAGACATTGCTCCTCTTTAGAACGATTTGAACGTTCCGGAGGCAGACGATGTTGCAGGCGGCAAATGTGGTTCGTGGGACCGCCCCCCCGGCGGCCCGGCCTGCAGGCAGTTCCTCCCTGCTGCTCACCGAGAACCAGCAATGGATCGGCGGTCCACCACCGCTGATGGACAAGCTCTCACCGCGCGAGCGGGAGTTGGTGCTGAAGCAGGGCCGCCGCAAGGTGCTCAACCGCGGCCAGACGCTGTTTAGCCAGGGTGGCAAGCATGATGGCATCTGGCTGATCGAGAGCGGCCGCATCCGCGTATTCTATACCTCTCCACTCGGGCGCGAGATCACACTCGCCTATTGGCACGTCGGCAATTTCGTGGGCGGCCCCGAAGTGTTCGAAGGCACCGTGCATCAATGGTCCGGCGTCGCCTCCAGCAATTGCAGCGTCGTGCACTTGCCCGGAAAGGAGTTGCGGTCGCTTGCCGCAGAGATCCCGAACCTCGCGATCGGCCTGATCGAGGGCCTCACGTTCAAGGGAAAGTGCTATTCGGCGCTCGCGCAGATGCTGGGCACGCGCTCGATCACCCAGCGCCTTGCGCATCTGTTGCTGCACCTCGTTGAGCTTTACGGCGTCGAGGATGCTGACGGCACCGTCATTGCCGCCGCCTTCACTCACGCCGACATCGCCCACATGGTCGGCGCCACCAGGCAATGGGTCACGATCAGCCTGAAGCGCATGCAAGAGAAGGGAATCGTGTTGACCAAGCGGTCGCAGATCGTCGTCTGCCGTACCGACGTGCTGGAGGAGATGCGCGGTCACGCATCCGATTAGGAGAATTTGCAGCCAAGACCGATGCACAGGCAAGCGGCTTTATAGTGCAGAACTGCTCAAGGAGTATGCAATCACCTTTTCCGGGCAACTAATCGACCGCTGTCGTCATTCCGGATTTGCCCTGCCGGTGCCCTCAACCAATCATGGCAACCACAGCACATCCAACCGAAAGAGGATGAGAATGGTCCGCCATCTTCCCACGCTCTCGATCGCGATGTCAGTGACGTCGCTGGCGCTTCTCACCGCGCAGCCGGCCGCCGCGGAAACCGTCACGCTCGGCATCGGAACCCAGGACACCACAACCAACACGGTGACCGCGGGGGTCGTCATCCGCCAGTTGCATCTGCTGGAAAAATACCTGCCGAAGGACGGCAAATACGCCAACATCAAGTTCGAGCTGGAGTGGCAGAACTTCACCTCAGGTCCGCCCGTCACCAACGCGATGATGGCGAACAAGCTGCAGATCGGCATGATGGGCGACTATCCGCTGATCGTGAACGGCTTCACTTTCGAGAGTAACCCCGAGAGCAAGAGCCGCCTGATCGGCATCGCCGCCTACAGCCTGTCCGGCTCGGGCAACGGCCTCGTCGTCCACAAGGACTCGCCCTATTACGACCTCGCCGATCTCAAGGGCAAGTTGGTCAGCGTTCCCTTCGGCTCCGCCGCGCACGGCATGGTGCTGAAGGCTATGCAGGATCGCGGCTACGCATCTGACTTCTTCCAGCTCGTCAGCCAGAGCCCGGAAGTGGGCTCAACCAATCTGCAGGAGAAGAAGATTGACGGGCATGCCGATTTCGTCCCCTTTGCGGAATTGCTGCCGTTCCGCGGCTTCGCGCGAAAGATCTTCGACGGTGTCGAGACGAACTTGCCGACCTTCCACGGCATCGTGGTTCGCACCGACTTCGCCCAAAAATATCCGGAGGTCGTCGTCGCCTACTTCAAGGCGCTGATCGCTGCCAATCAGTGGCTGCGCGACGATCCCAAGCTCGCCGCGGAAAAGATCCAGGAATGGACCGGCATCAGCAAGGAAGTCGTCTACATCTTCCTCGGCCCCAGCGGCAACATGACCACTGATCCCACCATCAAGCCGGCGCTGATCGATGCGGCCACGACCGACGTCAAAGTGCTGCAGAATCTCGGCCGCATGAAGGAGTTCGATCCGAAGAAATGGGTCGACGACAGCTACATCCGCAAAGCCTATGCCGATATGAAGCTCGACTATGATGCGCAGCTTGCGAGCACCAAGAACTATGAAATTTCGGGTGAAGATGGTTTCTGCAAGAAGCCGATCGCGGATCCCCGCAAGGCCGGCGAGGTCTGGGTCGATGACGCCGGTATCTTGCCGTTCTCGTCCGCGAGTTGCACACTCGGTGCCTATGCCGACTACAAGGCCAAGGGCAAAAAGATCAACGTCGCCTACGTCTTCGACACCACGCGCGGCATCAAGCTGTTCGCCGATCAGGCCTTCTTTGCGGTCGGCAATGGCGAACTCGCCCCGTTCCTGCTGAAGAAGGATGCCGAAGCCTATGCCGCCAAGATCAGCGGTAAGGTGCTCGGCTTCGACGACGCCCTAAAGGCCGCAGTCGGAGGCAAGACGTGAGCAGTCCCGCCCTCGTCAGACCTCCCGAGGACAGCATGCCGGCAACAGCACTTGCAGAGGCGGGCTCCTCGCCCGCTGCCATCACCCCGCCTACGACGCCGCCGTCCTTCGACACACTCGCCTTGCGCTGGTACCGGCTCAATCGGTCAGGTCTGCGCGCGGCCGCGATAGGCGTGATTTCGCTGTTCGCGTTCCTGCTGGTCTGGCACCTGCTCACGACCTATCGCGTCGTGTTCTTCGTGCGCTTCACCAACGTGCCCTCGCCGCTCGCGGTCTATGCGAGCTTCACCAAGGCGATCCACGATCCCAAATTCCTGATGCACATCCTGCTCAGCTGCCGGCGCATCTTCATCGGCTTCTCGCTGGCGGCGATCATCGGCGTGCCGCTCGGCCTCATCATGGGCCGCTTCAAGCTGGTTCATGAGGTAATCTTCCCGGTCGCGGAGGTGCTGCGGCCGATTCCGGCGATCGCCTGGGTGCCGATGGCGATCATGCTGTGGCCGACCAACGAGCAGAGCATCGTCTTCATTACCTTCCTCGGCTCGTTCTTCCCGATCCTGGTCAACACGTTGCACGGCATGTCGCTGGTCGACCCCGTGCTGGTGCGCGCCGCGCAATGCCTCGGCGCGCGCGAGCGCTCGATCTTCAGCGAAGTGTATTTTCCGGCATCGCTGCCTCACATCTTCACCGGCCTTACTGTCGGCATCGGCGTCGCCTGGGTCTCGCTGATCGCCGCCGAGATGATCTCGGGCCAATACGGCATCGGCTATTTCACGTGGGAGGCCTATTCGCTGGTCCAGTACGCCGACATCGCCCTCGGCATGATCGCGATCGGGGTGCTCGGGCTCGGATCGAGCCTGCTGATCCGGGGTGCAGGGAAGCTGGTAATGCCGTGGAGATCGACATGAGCGAATTAGTTGCGAGTCCGCCGAAGGGCCACATTGAGGTCAAAAACTTCTCCCTCGCCTACGAGACGATCGAGGGAGCGGTCCAGGCCGTGACTGACACGCAGATCCATGTGAAGCCGGGCGAGTTCGTCTCGATCGTCGGTCCTTCCGGTTGTGGAAAATCGACGCTTCTCAACGCCGTCGCCGGCTTCCTCAAGCCGACTACCGGCATCGTGACGGTCGACGGCGAGCGCGTGAACGGCCCTAGTGCCGAGCGCGGCATGGTGTTCCAGCAATATTCACTGTTTCCCTGGAAGACGGTGCGGGAGAACGTCGAGTTCGGGCTGAAGATGCGCGGCATGCCGCGATCGCAGCGCGAGCGGGCGGCGCGCACGCTCTTGGGGCTCGCGGGTCTGGAGGCGTTCGAAAAGCACTATCCGGAAAAGCTCTCCGGCGGCATGAAGCAGCGCGTCGGCATCGTCCGCGCGCTGGCTACGGGACCGAAGGTGCTGCTGCTGGATGAGCCGTTCGGCGCCCTCGATGCGCAGACGCGCGTCATCATGCAGCAGATCCTTACCAACATGTGGCAGCGGTTGAAGATCTCGGTCTTGTTCGTCACCCACGACATCGACGAGGCGATCTTCCTCTCCGACCGCGTGTACTGCATGACCGCGCGGCCCGGTTCGATCAAGGCGGAGATCCCGATTCCGCTGGAGCGGCCGCGTCAGCAATCGATGATGATGTCGTCGGAGTTTTTGGCGCTCCGCCGCGGGCTGATGTCGCTGATCCGCGAAGAGAGCCTGAAGGCGATGGGCGGCGAGATCAACGACATGGGCATGCAGGGGCTGAACATCGAGCTGCAGGGCCATTCGCTGGCGGACGTGATTTAGCTTCCCGCTCGCAGCATTGACGGTCTCGTAGGTGGGCAAAGCGAAAGCGTGCCCACCATTCTCCGTCTGTTATAGAACTGGTGGGCACGGCGCTTACGCGCCTCTGCCCACCCTATGCCATGATCATTTGAACCAGTGCACCAGTGCGATGCTGATCCCCAGCAGCAGCATCAGCGACAGCGTCACGGCGGCCGTCACCCGGCCGCCGACATTGGCGAGCACGCGCACGTCGACGCCAAGGCCGAGGGCTGCCATCGAGACCACCGTGAGAAAGCCGGTGATCTTCGTCACGGGGCCGACCACCGTGGCCGGCACGATCTCCAGCGAGCGCAGGGTCGCAAGCGCAAGGAAGCCGAGGATGAACCAGGGGACCAGGCGGAAGAAGCCGACGCTGGTCTTCCGGGCATCGCTCTGCCAGCGCGAGGCGACCAGCGACAGGCCGACAACGACCGGCCCGAGCATCAGGACGCGCATCAGCTTCACCAGCGTGCCGATCTGGGTCGAGACGAGGCCTGCCGGCACCGTGGCGGCAAGCACCTGCGGCACCGCGTAGACGGTGAGCCCGGCGAGGATGCCGTACTGCGTTGCGGACAATTGCAGCAGCGGGATCAGCAGCGGCAGGCCCAGCACCATCATCACGCCAAGAATCGCCGTGAAGGAGATCGAGGATGCAATCTCGTCGTTGCTTGCGCCGATGATGGGGGCCACCGCGGCGATGGCGGAATTGCCGCAGATCGAGTTGCCGCAGGCGATCAGGATCGACAGCCGCGTCGACAGGCCGAGCAGCCGGCTGAGGCCGAAGGAGACGCAGAGCGCGACCACGACGACCGCGGCAATGGAGGCGAGCAGCGCAATGCCGGAAGCCGCGATCGCAGCGAAGCTGATGGAGGCCCCGAGCAGCATGACCGCGACCTCGAGCAGCTGCTTGGCGCTGAAGGCGATGCCCGCCTGCCAGCGCGGGGCCGGCTTCCAGAAGCTGCGCACCGCCATGCCGAGCAGGATCGCCATGACCAGCGCCTCGACATAGGGATGCTCGAACACGCCCAATTCGGCCCGCTCGAGCAGGGCCGACACACCGGCTACAGCGATACAGAGGAGAATGCCCGGAATCAGCGCCGCAATACGGCTCGCGGCGGTGGCCGGCTTGGAATCGGCCGGGCTGGATGCTTGATTCTGCGACACAAATCTCTCCCGAAGGAGAAAGATTTATACGCAGTGCGACCCAATTGGGAAATATGTTTTCGACATATCAGGACCGAGAGAAGTTCTGTCCTCGGCCCGGAATAAGCGGCCTCAGAAGATCAGGTTCTTGGCCAGCGAGGCGACGCGGCTGAAGCCGTCGTAGATGCCCGGCTCGAAGAAGGCGGCACGGGCCAGCACGATGCCGGCGACCAGCGACCAGAACAGGGTGGTGCCGGCCCGCAGCAGGAGCTTCGACGCACGCGACTTCGGCTGTGTGTCCGTTGCGGACACCAGTTGCTCGCCGAAGGGCTCAAATCCAGTGCGTTCCATGGCTGCCGATCCACCAATTTCTGGCGCAAATGTCGTCGTTTCGGCTCCAAACAGCAATGGAAGCGATTGGCGTTTTTGCCCTCGTAAGGGGAAACTCCTTCCTCGTGACAGGACCGCGGCAATAGTTTTCTTCTTCCCGCCGATTTGGATACCGCCACTCCAGTCACAACGCCCTTCCCGCGCTGGGATTCCCGGCCCGGGGCAAGGCGGCAGCGCCATCTTCCAGTCGGTTGATGGCACCGCATTGGCGGTAGCCCATCTCGCTAAGCCGCCAGCCCGCTCTCTACTGGCGCAAACTCCAGCCCCAGACTCTCCGCCACCGCCTTGTTCGTCACCCGGCCGCGATGCACGTTGAGCCCGTTGCGCAGATGCGGATTCTCCAGGACCGCCGCAAAGCCCTTGTTCGCGAGCATCAGGCCGAACGGCAGCGTCGCGTTGTTCAGGGCCTGGCTCGAGGTCACCGGCACCGCTCCCGGCATGTTGGCGACGCAATAGTGCACGACGCCGTCGACCTCGTAGGTCGGCTCCGCGTGCGTGGTCGGGTGCGAGGTCTCGAAGCAGCCGCCCTGGTCGATCGCGACGTCGACCAGCACGGCTCCCGGCCGCATCGATTTCAGCATCGCGCGCGTGACGAGCTTCGGCGCGCTGGCGCCGGGCACCAGCACTGCACCGATGACGACGTCGGCGGCGAACACCTCGTCCTCGACCGCCTCGATGGTGGAGAAGCGGGTGCGCACGCGTCCGACGAAGAGATCGTCCAGTTCGCGCAGGCGCGGAATCGAGCGGTCGATCACGGTGACTTCGGCACCTAAGCCGGCCGCCATGCGCGCCGCCTGCATTCCGACCACGCCGCCGCCGAGGACGACGACGCGAGCCGGCTGCACGCCGGGCACGCCGCCCAGCAGCAGACCGCGGCCGCCGGCCGAGCGCTTGAGGGCGGCGCCGGCGGCCTCGATGGCGAGGCGGCCGGCGACTTCGCTCATCGGGGCGAGCAGCGGGAGGTGACCACTCGCGTCCGTGACGGTTTCATAGGCGATTGCGGTGCAGCCGGAAGCAAGCAGGCCCTTGGCCTGCTCGGGATCCGGCGCAAGATGAAGATAGGTAAAAAGGATCTGGCCTTCGCGAAGCTGAGCCCATTCGCTCTTCTGCGGCTCCTTCACCTTCACGATCATGTCGGACTTTGCAAAGATCTCGCGAGCCGTCTCGGCAATGGACGCCCCAGCCCGCCGGTACACCTCGTCGGACGCACCGATGCCGCTGCCGGCGCCGCTCTCGACCATTACCTGGTGCCCGGCGGCGACATATTCGCGGACCGCCCCTGGGGTGAGCCCGACGCGATATTCCTGCACCTTGATCTCCTTCGGCACCCCGACGCGCATCTTGCTCTCCTTCGCCAATGCTTTGATTCCATTGTTGATCGTAGCGAGAGCGTCGGTTTGGTTTCGTGCAAATATCCGCTACCTTGGCGGCACCCGCGCCGGTTTCAGGCGCGAAAACGTCCTTTGGCGCTGGAAACGAAACCTTGGCCCTCGACCGGAAAGACCTCGCCATCCTCGCGGAACTCACGACCAATGCGCGAGCCAGCCACACCGAGCTTGCCAACAAGATCGGCTTGTCGAGCACGGCGCTGGCGCGGCGGCAGAAGGCGCTGGAGGATGACGGCTACATCCAGGCTTACCAGGCCGCGCTCGACCTCGGCCAGTTCGGCCTCACCACCACGGTGCTGGTTCGCATCGCGCTGGAAAGCCAGAGCGACGAGGCGCTGAAGGCATTCGAGGCAGAGGTGACGAAATGTCCCTCTGTCGTGCGCTGCTTCCTGATGTCGGGGACGGACGACTACATCCTCATCGTGCTCGCCCGCGACATCCAGGATTTCGAGCGCATCCATCGCACCGAGCTGTCCCGCCTGCCACGCGTGGCGCGGGTGCAATCGAGCTTCGCGCTGCGCGAGATCGTTAACCGCGCGGTGCCGACCGTCGTGTTCGGCGAGACGAAGCGCTGATCTCGTCGATCCAGATCGGGAGAACCGGTCAGGAACCAAGCAACTCCTCATCCGTTGGGCGCTATTGGCCAGCGGCGGCAACGCATTCTCGCGTCACTTGCCCAATTTGCCCGACTCGGCCTTTCCGCAGGGAAACCGACCATGGCCGACCTTACGATCCCCGAACGCATTCCGATCAACCTCGTCGTTAATGGCGAAAGGTACGCGCTCGAAGTCGTGCCTTGGACCACGCTTCTGGATGCGCTGCGTGATCGCCTGGAGCTGACCGGCAGCAAGAAAGGCTGCGATCACGGCCAATGCGGTGCCTGTACCGTGCTGGTCGACGGAAGACGGGTCAATTCCTGTCTCACCCTCGCCGTCATGAAGGATGGCGCTGAGATCACGACGATCGAAGGCTTGGCCGCGGACGGCGCGCTGCATCCCCTGCAACAGGCCTTCATCGACCACGATGCCTTTCAGTGCGGCTATTGCACGCCGGGACAGATTTGCTCCGCCGCGGGCCTGTTGGCCGAAGGCCGTGCGCGCGATGCGGACGAGATCCGGGAGCTGATGAGCGGAAACCTCTGTCGCTGCGGTGCCTACCCCAACATCGTGGCTGCGATCGAGCAGGCAATGAGCCGGTCATGAACAACTTCCAATATTCCCGCGCAAGCGATGTGGCCGACGCCATCCGCCTGCTCGCCGCCGATCCCGGCGCGAAGCTGATTGCCGGCGGCACCAACCTGATCGACCTGATGAAGGAGAATGTCGAACAGCCCTCCCGGCTGATCGACATTTCCCGCTTGCCGCTCCGCGACTTCGCGGAGACCGCCGACGGCGGCCTGCGTATCGGCGCCTTGGTGCCGAATTCGGACCTCGCCTACCATCCGTTGATCGAGCAGCGCTATCCCCTGCTTGCCAGCGCCATCCTGGCCGGCGCCTCCGCGCAATTGCGCAACATGGCCTCGGTCGGCGGCAATCTGATGCAACGAACGCGCTGCCCCTACTTCTATGACACCACGACGCCGTGCAACAAGCGAACCCCCGGCACGGGCTGCTCGGCCATCGACGGCCTCAACCGCAACCACGCCATCCTCGGCACCAGCACGTCCTGCATCGCGACCAATCCATCCGACATGAGCGTGGCGCTGGCCGCGCTCGGCGCGCTCGTGCACATCGCAGGCCCCTCGGGGCAGCGCACCATCGCGCTGACGGATTTCCATCGGCTTCCCGATGACAAGCCTCATCTCGATACCAATCTCGGCAGCGGCGAGATCATTACCGCCATCGAGCTGCCGCCGCACGGCTTTGCCCGGAACTACAGCTATCTGAAGATCCGCGACCGGCTCTCCTACGCCTTTGCTCTGGTCTCCGTCGCGGCCGCGCTCGAACTGGAGGGCAACGCAATCGGCGAAGCGCGCCTTGCGCTGGGCGGCGTGGCTCACAAGCCCTGGCGAAGCCTCGAGGCCGAAGCCGCATTGCGCGGCCAGGCGGCAACACCGGATCATTTCGGGCGCGCTGCCGATCTGCTGCTGCAGGGAGCGACTGCCCGCTCCCATAATGGATTCAAAATCGAGCTGGCGCGCCGAGCCGTCCTGCGGGCGCTGATGCAGGCCGCAAGCGCCACGCCGCAGTCACAAGCTTACAAGAAGATCGCATGAGGTCCCGATGAACGCCTATGTCGGAACACCAACGTCGCGCGTCGACGGCCGGGCCAAGGTCACCGGGGCCGCCAAATATGCCGGCGAATTCGCAGCAGAAGGTCTTCTTCACGGCTTCGTTGTCGAGGCCGCCATCGCGCGCGGGCGCATCGCTCGTCTTGACACCAGCGAGGCTCTGAAGGTGAAGGGCGTGGTCGACGTGCTCACCCATGCACATCGGCCGCCCCTCGCCGACAAGGACGAAGCCTGGAAGGATGAGGTGGCGCCGGAGAAGGGCTCGCCCTTCCGTCCGCTCTATGACGACAGGATCAAGTTCAACGGCCAGCCGATCGCACTGGTCGTCGCGGAGGACTGGGAGACCGCCAAGTTCGCCGCAACCCGTGTTCGCGTCGAATATGAGCAGGAGGCGTTTGCGACCGATCTCGAATCCGAACGCGGCAAGGCTTCCAAAGTGGATCAGCCGCACAAGCCGCGTGGTGATGCGGCAGCAGCCCTGACGCGCGCGGCCGTGCGCCACGAGGCGGACTACGTCATCCCGAGCGAGCACCACAATCCGATGGAGCTCTATGCGACGACGGCGGTCTGGGACGGCAGTGGCGGGCTTACGGTCTACGACAAGACGCAAGGCGTCCAGAACGTCCAGAAGTTTCTCTGCGGCGTTTTCGGCAAGAAGCCCGACGACATCCGCGTGATCTCGCCGTACGTCGGCGGCGCCTTCGGCTCAGGCCTGCGGCCGCAACACCAGGTCGTGCTGGCAACCCTTGCCGCGCTCGCACTGAAGCGATCTGTTCGCGTGGTGCTGACGCGGCAGCAGATGTATGGCCTGGGCTATCGCCCCATGACAATCGAGCGCCTTGCGCTCGGCGCAAAGCCGGACGGCACCCTCGATGCGGTCAGCCACGAAGCGATTGCCGTGACCTCCCGCTACGAGGATTTCTCTCGCAATGACACCGGCTGGGCCGAGCAGCTCTACAAGAGCCCCAACAGCCACTATTCCCACAAGCTGGTCGACCTCGACGTCTCGACGCCCTGCGACATGCGCGCACCGGGTGCGGCAACGGGCGTGTGCGCGCTCGAATGCGCCATGGACGAATTGTCCGTCGCGCTGAAGCTCGATCCGCTCGAATTGCGCCTGAAGTGCTATTCGGATCGCGACCAGACCGAAGACCTCCCTTACACCAGCAAGCAGTTGCGCGAATGCTATGCGCGCGGCGCGGAGGCGTTCGGCTGGAGCAGGCGCAATCCGGCACCGCGCTCCATGCGCGACGGCAAGGAACTGGTCGGCTGGGGCATGGCGACAGGTGTATGGGAAGCGCTGCAGATGCCGGTCGCCGTCCGCATCGTGCTGACGGCCAACGGCCATGCCGAGGTCTCCTGCGCCGCGTCCGATATCGGCACCGGCACCTACACCATCGTGGCGCAGGTCGCGGCCGATGCCCTCGGGCTGCCGATCGAGAACATCAGCGTCAAGCTCGCGGACTCGAGCCTGCCGCAGGCACCGGTGGAAGGCGGCTCATGGATGGCCGCCTCGAGCGCGCACGCCGTGCTGGGAGCAGCCGAAGAGATTCGCCGCGAGCTCGCGCGATACGCCAAGGCGATGCCTGCCTCGCCGCTTGCCGGGGTCGATGTGCCAGACATCATTCTCCTCGACGGCACGGTTGCTAAGGCCGCCGACCGCAGCCGCTCAGTTTCGATTGCTGATGCGATGCGCCATGGCCAGGTCGAGCGGATCGAGAAGGAGAAGCTGAACGAGTTCCCCGAGGACAAGTCGCACGCGCGCAACACCCATTCGGCCGTGTTCGTCGAGGTCAAGATCGATGAAGAGCTCGGCGTCATTCGCGTCACCCGGGTCGTGAGTGCGGTCGCGGCTGGACGCATCCTGAACACCAAGACGGGCCGCAGCCAGATCATGGGCGGGGTAGTCTGGGGAATTGGAATGGCGCTGCACGAGGAGACGGTGATGGATCACCGCTTCGGCCGCATCATGAACGCGAACATCGCCGAATACCACATTCCCGTGAACGCCGACGTCCACGACATTGACGTCATTTTCGTCGACGAGCCCGACGACCGCATCAACCGGTTGGGCATCAAGGGGCTTGGCGAAATCGGCACCGTCGGCGTGCCGGCCGCGATTGCGAACGCCGTCTATCATGCCACCGGCAAGCGCATCCGGCGCTTCCCGATTACGCTGGACAAGCTGCTGGAGTGAGGCGGCAGGCTAACCCTGTCGCAGCACTCGGGCATGTCATCCAAATGTCATCGAATGTGTCGAGAGCTGTATCTTCCTGCACATTCGGGATCCGACATGGACTATTTCAAACGCTTCAACTTCCTGTTCGCCGCACCTGTGTTCGACGCCGACGATCTCGAAGGCGTCCGCTTCAACCAGATCATCGAGGAAATCCAACGCTCCGGCTTCGAGGTAGTCCGCGCCCGCAAGCTGGAGGATGCCGAGATGGCGGTGCAGACCGATGCCGCGATCGGCTGCATGGTGGTGGACTGGGGCAAGAAGGGGCTTGAGGGCAAAACCTCGGCGCTGATCAACCTGATGCGCCGCCGCGGCCTCGACTTCCCAATCATTCTCCTGATCCGTCGCAAGCGGTTCGAGGACCTGCCGGTCGAAGTGCTCGACTTCATCGACGGCTATGTCTTCCTCTCCGAGGAGACGCCGACCTTCATCGCCAAGAACCTGATCAGCCGGCTCAAGCAATATGCCGAGACGCTGAAGACGCCCTTCTTCGGCGCGCTGGTCGACTATGCCGAGGAAGGCAACCAGCTCTGGACCTGCCCGGGCCACAATGGCGGCGTGTTCTACAATCGCAGCCCGATCGGGCGCGTGTTCGTCGAGCATCTCGGCGAATCCGTGTTCCGCGACGACCTCGACAATTCCGTGCTCGACCTCGGCGACCTCCTCACCCATGAGGGCCCGGCGCTGAAGGCGCAGAAGGAAGCGGCGGCGATCTTCGGCGCGGAAAAGACCTATTTCGTGCTCAACGGCACCTCGACTTCGAACAAGGTCGCGCTGGGCGCCCTCGTCACCGACGGCGACCTCGTGCTGTTCGACCGCAACAACCACAAGGCCGCCCATCACGGCGCGCTGATGATCAATGGCGGCATCCCGGTCTATGTGCCGACCGTCCGCAACGCCTGGGGGCTGATCGGCCCGATGCGCTGGGACAGGCTCGACGAGAAGGCCCTGCGCGAGGCGATCCGCAACCATCCCCTCGTGAAGGATCGCGATGCCTGGCGCAAGGAGCGGCCGTTCCGCGTCGCCGTGGTCGAGCAGTGCACCTATGACGGCTCGATCCACAGCGCCGAGATGATCATCAAGCGCATCGGCCATCTCTGCGACTACATCCTGTTCGACGAGGCCTGGGCCGGCTTCATGAAATTCCACCCGCTCTATTCCGGCCGCTTCGCCATGGGGCTTGCGAACCTGGCCCCTGAAGCGCCGGGCATCATCGCGACGCAATCGACCCATAAGCAGCTCGCCAGCTTCTCGCAGGCCTCGCAGATCCACATCAAGGACCGCCACATCCGCGGCCAGAAGCGTCGCGTCGAGCATCGCCGTTTCAACGAGAGCTTCATGCAGCACGCCTCGACTTCGCCGTTCTACCCGCTGTTCGCCTCGCTCGACGTCGGCGCGCAGATGATGAAGGGCCGCTCCGGCGAAGTGCTGTGGGACGACACGATCCGGCTCGGCATCGAGCTGCGCAAGAAGATCCGGGCGATGCGCCGGGAGTTCGAGGAGAAGGAGCAGAATCCGGATCGCCGCTGGTTCTTCGAGCCGTTCGTTCCCGATCGCGTCGCCATTGCCGATGTCAGCCGCCCCGGCGCGGCGCATAACGTCGCCTGGGAGACCCTCTCGACCGACGAGCTCGCCACCAATCCCGCCCTATGGCAGCTCTCTCCGGATACCAACTGGCACGGCTTTCCCGATCTCGCGGAAGGCTTTGCCATGACCGATCCGAACAAGCTGACGCTGCTCACCCCCGGATTCGATCGTGCGACTGGGGCCTATGCCGAGCACGGCATTCCCGCGCCGGTCGTCGCGCAATATCTGCGCGAGAACCGCATCGTCCCCGAAAAGAACGACCTCAACTCCCTGCTTTTCCTGCTGACGCCCGGCGTCGAGGCGAGCAAAGCGGGCACGCTGATCTCCGGCCTCGTCGCTTTCAAGAGGCTGCATGACGACAATGCGCTGCTGGCCGATGTCATCCCCGAATTCTATCAGCGGCGGCAGGCGCGCTACGCCGGCGCGCGGCTGCGCGACCTCTGCGGCGAGATGCACCGTTTCTTCCGCGCCGCCGATGTCAGCGCGCTCCAGGCCCGGCAGTTCATGCCCGAGCATATGCCCGAGATCGCGATGTCGCCCCGCGATGCCGCTCGCTATCTGTTCAAGAACGACGTCGACTACCTCCCGATCGAGGCGATCGCCGGCCGCATCGCGACCACGCCCTTCGTGGTCTACCCGCCCGGCATTGCCACCATCGTGCCCGGCGAGCGACTGACGGAACGGGCCAAGCCCATGATCGATTATCTCAAGATGTTCGAGACCTGCTTCAACACATTCCCGGGCTTCGACGTCGAGATCCAGGGCGTCTACAAGGAGGTCGACGCGAACGGGCGCATCGGGCTCTACACTTATGTCGTGACCGAGTAGGTGCCGATGAACGAGACAGCTGCGCGCGCGAGCGACGAAGCGGTCCTGGTCCGCACCTCACGCGAGAGCGACGTCGAGGCGATGCTGGCCATCTATCGCCATCACGTCCGCAACGGCGTGCCGCGCGATGTCGAGGGAACCGGTGCGCCGGAGCCGGACGATCTGCGCGACCGGCGCAAGAACCTGAAGCAGACCCGCCTGCCGCATCTGGTCGCGACCTGGCGCGGCGAGGTCGTCGGCTATGCCTATGCCGTGCTATTCCGCAAGCGGCCGGCCTATCGCTACGCCGCCAAGCACTCGATCTATGTCCACCACGCCCATCTCGGCCGCGGGGTCGGACGGCTGTTGCTGCAAGAATTGATCGACACCTGCGCGGCGGCCGGCTTTCGCCAGATGATCGGCTATATCGATGCCGACAACGCGCCCTCGCTGGCGCTGCACGAGCGGTTTGGCTTCGCGCGCGCCGGCCTGCTCAGCGGCGTTGCCTATCGCCACGGCCGCTGGTCCGACACCGTCATGGTGCAACGCTCGCTCGGCGCGGGGACGACGACGCCCCCGCCTGTCACGGCACCCGGGCGTTAGGCCCTACGACGGGAAGTCGGCCGCTTTGACATGGATGCGGTCGGCATGCAGCGACCAGTGATGCAACGCCTGGTCCTTGCAGAACCTCGCTTTCGCACGTTCCCTGGCCTCGTCCTCGTCGGCGGCGTCGATCTCGAGCGTGCCCTGGCAGACCTCGCACTGCCGGCCGTATTCGCCGAGCACGTCCTTCATGAACCTGACGACATAAGTTGACATGGGACCTCCCTGCCTGCCCGCCGGCACTCTAGTCCCATTTAGGCCGGACGGGGAAAGGAGATTTTGACGCGGATCAAGGCCGGGGCTCAGTTCCCGGCCATCATCCAGAGCGCTTGGTGCGCCCCTACCCCGGCGTCACCCCGAAGGCCTGCTTGAAGCGTTCCGCATAGCGCGGCCAGGCTTCGGGGTTGATGATGCGCGGCGGGCGCTTGCCGTCGAGCACATCCAGCACCTGCTCGGCGGCGATCCGGCCCATATTCTGGCGCGCCTCGATGGTGACGCCAGCGGTGTGTGGGCTCGCCAGCACGTTGTCGAGCTGGAGCAGCGGATGCTCCGGCGGCGGCGGCTCCTTGGACCAGACGTCGAGACCGGCACCGGCGATGCGCTTGTCGCGCAGTGCCTGCAGCAGCGCATCCTCGTCGTGGATGAAGCCGCGCGCAGTGGTGATGAAATAGGCATGCGGCTGCATCAGCGCGAATTCGCGCGTGCTGATCATGTTGCGGCTGCCTTTGTTGAGAGGGCAGGAAATCGAGACGAAATCGGCACGGCGCAAGAGCTCGTCGAGCTCGACCTTCTCCCCGCCCCGCTCGGCCATCACCTCGGCCGACAAATAGGGATCGTAGGCCAGCACCGTCATGCCGAGCAGGCCCTTGCACAATGCGGCGATGCGCCGGCCGACATTGCCGAGGCCGATGATGCCGACGGTCTTGTGCTCGACCTCGTTGCCGACGAGATCGTTGCGGTTGACGTCGCGCTCGCGGCGCAGCCGGCGATCCGACTGGATGATGCGCTTGGACAGCGTCAGCATCATCGCCAGCGCGTGCTCTGCGACCGAATGGGCATTGCCGCCGGACTGGTTGACGACCACGACCCCGGCGGCCGTGCAGGCCTCGACGTCGACCGGGTCGAAGCCGGCACCGTTGCTGGAGACCAGCAGCAAGTTCGGCGTGCGCTTCAGGAAGGCGGCATCGACATGGAAATGCGGGGCGAGCTCATCGCGGGCGGCACCGACCTGGTAGACGTGGGCAGCGCCAAGGAGCGGCCCATAGACGTCCTCGGGGCTTGCGTTCTCGATGCGATCGAGCCGCACGTCGGGCCGCGCCTTCAGGATGTCGATATAGATCGGATTGGCCAAATAATTGGAGTAGACGACACGCTTGTTGTTGACGGACATCAGGACCCTTCCGGCTCTTGCGAGGGAGAGCCGCAAGGTCAGCGCGATGCGCGCCCGCCCGTGCCCCTCCCGTGTTCTGGTTGTCGCCGCTTATGCCATGGCGGTGCCGGCCACGGCAGGCCTGCTGGCGCAGATCATGGTGACGGCTCGGACATGTTGACAATCCCGCCGTTCGCGTCAAGTTCGGCAGAACTGCCGCGACGGTCAGAACCAAGAAGCATGTGCGGCCGCAGGGAGAGCGCAATGGCGATTGCGGAACAGCAGACGCAGGGGAGCCGCGACGGAAGCTGGCACGGCATCGTCCTGCAAACGTTGAAGCGGAACGAGATCAGCCTGATTCCTTACGTGCCTGACCGCGTGCTTACGCCGCTGATCAAGAACCTGCACGCCGATCCCTTCTTCACCACCTTCGCGACCGCCCGCGAGGAAGAGGCCGTCGGCATCGTCTCCGGCGCCTGGATGGGCGGACGGCGCGGCGCGGTGCTGATGCAGACCTCCGGCTTTGCCACGCTCGCCAACGTGCTGGCCTCGCTCGCGGTGCCCTACCAGATTCCGCTGATCATGTTCGTCTCCGAGCGCGGCACGCTCGGCGAGTTCAACTACGGCCAGTCGCTGGTCTGCCGCACCATGCGACCGGTGCTGGATTCGCTGGCGCTGGAGCACCACACCATCACCCGGCTCGACGAGCTCGAATTCATCACCGACCGCTCGATCAGGCAGGCCGTCACCACGCAGGCGCCGGTGGCATTGATCCTCAACCCGCTGCTCACGGGCGGCAAGGTCTTCGACAAGTGAGGCCGGCGATGAACACTGGCAATACCAAGGTGATGAACCGGTTCGACGTGACCTCGCGGCTGATCGCAAAGCTCGAGCACGAGGAAGCCGTGATCGGCGGCATCGGCAACACCAATTTCGACCTCTGGGCCGCCGGCCACCGGCCGCAGAATTTCTACATGCTGGGCAGCATGGGCCTCGCCTTCCCGATCGCGCTCGGCGTGGCGCTGGCACAGCCCGACCGCCGCGTCTTCGCGCTCGAAGGCGACGGCTCGCTATTGATGCAGCTCGGCGCGCTCTCGACGATCGCGGCTCTGAAGCCAAAAAACCTCACGATGATCGTGATGGACAACGGCATCTACCAGATCACCGGCGCGCAGCCGACACCGGCAGCCAGCGTCGCCGACATCGTCGCCATCGCCATCGGCTCTGGTCTTGCGAGCAGCGCCTGGGCCGCGGACGAGGAGGATTTCGAGCGGCTGGTCGACGATGCGATGGCGGCCTCCGAGCCCAGCCTGATCGCGGTCAGGATCGACGACAAGCCTGGCGTGGGCACCACCCGCCGTGACCCCGTGCAGATCCGGGAACGTTTCATGCATGGCCTTGGCGTGCGCGATCCGCTTTAACATTTTGTCATTAACTACACGGCGATCTGATACGAGCCTCGCGACAACCCGACCAAATTCGTGCTAAGCGACCCAGATGTCGCTTTTCATTCGTACCTTTGCCTGGCTGCTCGCCGCTGCCGTTACGTTCGCCACTCTCGGTCCTCCCGGCCTTCGCCCCCATTCCACCCTCGGTCAGGACGGCGAACATGCGCTTGCCTTCATCATGGTGGGGTTGGCCTTCGGCCTCGCCTATCCACGCCGGCGTCTGCTGATTGCGGCGGCTGCGGTCATCCTGATCGGCGTGCTCGAGCTGATGCAATTTTGGGCACCCGGCCGCCATGCGCGGCTGGAGGATTATCTGGTCGACGCCGCCACCGCCTGCCTCGGCTTTGCGCTTGCCGCCACGGCCGACCGGCTGCTCTCGCGCTTTTGCACCAGCTCCGCCGTGGCAAGCGAAGGCCCCGCGGAGTGACACTCCGCAGGGCCCTGCTCAGCACAGAGGATTGCGTCGATCAGTCGATGATCTTGACCACGCGGCGCGTGCGCGGCTCGACGATCACGCGGCGATCGTTCACGACCGCATAGCGATACTCGGTGTAATTCGGCACCGGGCGGAGCACCACGGTGGGTGGCAGGGGCTCGCCGACCACGACGCGCTCGTGGACTACGACGGAGTCGCTGCGCGGAATTCCGCCCAGGACCGCATTCGGAATTTCAAGACCGGCGCCGACGGCTGCACCCACGGTGCCGCCGACCATCGCTCCGATCGGGCCGCCGATGTCGCCACCCGCACGCGCGCCGTCCCTGGCGCCTTGTTCGGTCGTCGACTGGGCAAAGGCTGCGCTCGACGCCAGCAGCGACGCTGCAGCCAACGTAATCGCAAGACGGGTTTTCATGGTGTTTTGTCTCCAGTGATTGTCCTGCGCCTTCAACCGCGGGGCCAGATCATTGTTCCGGTTCCCCTGCGGCGAAAGTCACCCCGCATCTGGAGACTGTTACGGCGTAACAGTTCAGCTAGCTGCGATCTCGTGGCCGGCCATCAGTTCCAGCGCCCGAACCATCGCCGAATGATCCCATGCTTTGCCGCCATGTGCGGTACAGGACGAGAACAATTGCTGCGCCACGGCCGTGCTCGGCAGCGACAGGCCGAGTGAGCGAGCGCCTTCGAGCGCGAGATTGAGATCCTTCTGGTGCAGCTCGATGCGGAAGCCCGGATCGAAATTGCGCTTCACCATGCGCTCGCCATGCACCTCCAGAATGCGCGAGGAGGCAAAGCCGCCCATCAGCGCCTTGCGCACCAGCGCGGGATTCGCACCTGCCTTGGATGCGAACAACAGCGCCTCGCTCACAGCTTCGATGGTGAGCGCGACGATGATCTGGTTGGCGACCTTCGTCGTCTGTCCGTCGCCGTTGGCGCCGACGTGGGTGACGTTCTTGCCCAACTTGTCGAAGATCGGCTTCATGGTGCCAAAGGCCCGCTCCGGCCCGCCGACCATGATGGTGAGGCTCGCAGCTTTCGCGCCGACTTCCCCTCCCGACACCGGCGCGTCGAGATAGTCGGCGCCGAGCGCCTCGATCTTCTTCGCGAACTCCTTCGTCGCCAGCGGCGAGATCGAGCTCATGTCGACGACGATCTTGCCCTTGGAGATGCCGCTGGCGACACCGTCCTTGCCGAACAGCGCGGCCTCCACATGCGGCGTATCCGGCACCATGATGATGACCGCGTCCGCCTGCTCTGCGACCTCCCTGGACGACGTGCAGGCGATGCCGCCCGCGGACATCAGATCCGGCGCGATCGGCGCAATGTCATGCAGGAAAACGCGATGACCCGCGGCCAGGAGATGGCCGGCCATCGGCCGCCCCATGGTGCCGAGTCCGATGAAGCCGATATTGGTCATGTTTGCGTTTCCTCAGGTCTCAAACGTCTGTGCCGCGTGCCAGGACAGGCCTTCCAGCGTGGTAGTGCGCGGCTTGTATTCGCAGCCGATCCAGCCGCGATAGCCGATCGCGTCGAGGTGGCGGAACAGGAAGGGATAGTTGATCTCGCCGGTGCCAGGCTCATGGCGGCCGGGATTGTCGGCCAGCTGGACGTGGGCGATCTGAGGCAGGTATTCCTGCATGGTGCGGGCGAGATCGCCCTCCATGATCTGCATGTGGTAGATGTCGTACTGGATGAAGAGGTTGTTCGACCTCACCTCGGAGATCAGCTGCACCGCCTGCTCGGTGCCGTTGAGGAAGAAGCCGGGAATGTCGAGCGTGTTGATGGGCTCGACCAGCAGCTTGATGTTCTCCCGCGCCAGCGTCGAAGCCGCAAAACGCAGATTCCCGACCAGCGTCTCCTGAAGCTCGCGCGGATCGGCATCAACAGGCGCGATGCCGACGAGACAGTTGAGCTGCTCGCAATCGAGCGCCTTGGCATAATCAATGGCGCGGAACACGCCATCGCGGAATTCGGCGGTGCGGTCGGGCAGGATCGCAATGCCGCGCTCGCCGCCGGCCCAGTTGCCAGCGGGGAGATTGTGCAGCACCTGCGTCAGCCCGTGGGCCTCGAGCTGCTCGCGCAGCTGCGCCTTGTCGAACTCATAGGGGAAGAGATATTCGACCCCGGCAAAGCCCGCCGCCTTCGCCGCCGCGAAGCGGTCGAGGAACGGCATCTCGTTGAAGAGCATGGTAAGGTTGGCGGCAAACTTCGGCATGGTGCTTCTTCCCCTATTCCGCCGGCTGCAGCACGCGCGTGGTCTCGACTTCGTCGAGCGGAAGGTCCTGCACCTCCTCGAACTCCACGATGTTGTCGATCTCCGTGCCCATGGCGATGTTGGTGACCCGTTCGAGGATGAACTCGACCACGACTGGCACGCGGTGCTTCGCCATCAATTCGCGGGCGGTCACAAACGCCGCTTGCGTGTCCTTCGGGTCGGTGACGCGGATGGCCTTGCAGCCGAGACCTTCAGCGACCGCGACATGGTCGACGCCGTAGACGCCGATCTCGGGCGCGTTGATGTTCTCGAAGGAGAGCTGGACGTGATAGTCCATATCGAAGCCGCGCTGGGCCTGGCGGATCAGGCCGAGATAGGAATTGTTCACGACGACGTGGATGTAGGGCAGATTGAACTGCGCGCCGACCGCGAGCTCCTCGATCAGGAACTGGAAGTCGTAGTCTCCCGACAGCGCGACGATCTCGCGCTCCGGACACGCCGCGCGCACGCCGAGCGCGGCCGGCAGCGTCCACCCGAGCGGCCCCGCCTGCCCTGCATTGATCCAGTTGCGGGGCTTGTAGACGCCGAGGAATTGCGCGCCGGCGATCTGCGACAGGCCGATCACCGTAACATAGGTGGTGTCGCGGCCGAATGCCTTGTTCATTTCCTCATAGACGCGCTGCGGCTTGATCGGAACGTTGTCGAAATGGCTCTTGCGCAGCATCGTCTTCTTGCGGTCGCGGCAGGAAGCGGGCCACGCCTGGCGCTCGCGGAGCCTGCCCGACCGCCGCCACTCCCTGGCGACGGCGACGAACAGCTCGAGCGCGGCCTTGGCGTCCGAGACGATGCCGAGATCGGGATTGAACACACGCCCGATCTGCGTCGGCTCGATGTCCACGTGAACGAATTTGCGACCCTTGGTGTAGGTCTCGACCGAGCCGGTGTGGCGGTTGGCCCAGCGGTTGCCGATGCCGAGCACGAAGTCGGATTCCAGCAGGGTGGCGTTGCCATAGCGGTGGCTGGTCTGAAGCCCGACCATGCCGGCCATCAGCACGTGATCGTCAGGGATCGCGCCCCATCCCATCAGCGTCGGCACCACCGGCACGTTGGCGATCTCGGCGAACTCGACCAGCAGGTCAGAGGCGTCGGCGTTGATGATGCCGCCGCCTGCCACGATCAGCGGCCGCTCGGCGGTGTTGAGCATCTCGAGCGCCTTCTCGACCTGCTTGCGCGTCGCGGCGGGCTTGTAGACCGGCAGCGGCTCATAGGTCTCGTCGTCGAACTCGATCTCGGCGAGCTGCACGTCGAGCGGCATGTCGATCAGCACCGGCCCCGGCCTCCCTGATCGCATCACATGGAAGGCCTGGCTGAATACGCGCGGCACCAGCGCCGGCTCGCGCACGGTCACCGCCCACTTCGTGACAGGCTTTGCGATCGACTCGATGTCAACCGCCTGAAAATCCTCCTTGTAGAGCCGCGCGCGCGGCGCCTGCCCGGTAATGCAGAGGATCGGGATGGAATCGGCGATCGCCGAATAGAGTCCGGTGATCATGTCGGTGCCGGCCGGCCCGGAGGTGCCGATGCAGACCCCGATGTTGCCGGCCTTGGCGCGCGTATAGCCCTCGGCCATGTGCGAAGCGCCCTCGACATGGCGCGCCAGGATGTGACGGATCGATCCGCGCTTCTTCAGCGCCGAGTAAAGCGGATTGATCGCAGCGCCGGGAACTCCGAAGGCCGTCGAGATACCTTCCTTCTCCAGGATACGCACGGCCGCATCGACAGCTCGCATCTTCGCCATATCGGACCTCGCTCGGGTTCAAGTCAGCGAGGGGATCATCAGATGCGCAGGATGCGATCTCAACGAGATCGATTTTATTTTCCACGATGCGGCAGCCGCGGAAAAATCGCGGTGCTCTCAACCAGTTAGACCGTGAGACGCGTGAAAGCCGCCTCACTCGAACAGCGGCGCCAGCTCCATCTGCGGCACCAGCACGAGGCCCTTGTCGGTGATGCGAATTTCCGGAATGACCGATAGCGGAATCAAATTGAAGCCCATGTAAGGGATGGTGCAGCCGGCCTCGGCCCATTCCTTCTTCAACGCCTTGACCTCTTCAGCCACTTCGGTGACGCGCTTGTCGGACAGGAGTCCTGCGATCGGCAGCGGAACCAGCGCCCTCACCTCGCTATCGGCGACGACGCAAACGCCCCCCTGCTGCTCCCTAATCGCTGCAATCGCGACCTGCATGTCGGCCTCGTTGGTGCCGGCGACGATGAGGTTGTGGCTGTCGTGCCCGACGCTGGAAGCGACCGCGCCGCGCTTCAGGCCGAAATCCTTGAGAAGGCCGTGGGCGACATTGCCGGCGGACTTGCCGTGGCGCTCGACCACCGCGACGAAGCAGAGGCCATAGCGCGCGAACAGCGACGGCCAGTCCTTGGCCGGCTCGATCGTGACCTTCTCATGGATCAGCGTGATGCCGGGCAACGCGGTCTTGATCGCGTTGACGGTGCAGGCCTTGGTCGGCAATTCCGGCGTCAGATTCATCGTCTGCGGCAGCTTGACGGTCGCATAGGCCGCCCTTGGATATTGGTAGCGCTGCGACAGGGCCTGATCGAGACGCGGCGTGATCTTGCCGCGCTCGACCACGAGCTCGCCACCATACCAAGTGCATTGCGGCTTGAGCTGATCGTCCATGAGCACGAGATCGGCGCGGCGGCCGCCGCCGAGGCCGCCGATATCGCCCTCCATGCCGAAGCGGGTCGCGCCATGCAGCGAGCCCATCGACCAGGCCTGCTCCGGCGACATCCCCGCCTTAACGGCTTCGCGCACCACCCAGTCGAGGCCGAACAGCAGGAGATCGTCGGCGTCACGATCGTCCGTGCACACGGCGGTGCGCTTGTGCGAAGCCCCGAGCTCGGTGATCGTCCGGATCGCTTGCGGCAGCGAATGCCAGGGCGTGGTCGGCGGTCCCCCGCGCAAAAACACCCAGACGCCGGCATCGAGCAAGTCATCGGCAATGTCGCGGTCGATCGCCTCGTGGGTGTCGGTGACGCCGGATGCCGCATAAGCCGCGACGAATTCGCGGCCGTAGACATGGCCGGACACCGGGCGTCCCCGCTTCAACGCGGCGGCGAGGATCGCGTGGCTGCGTTCGTCACCCATCGTGACAGGCACGAAATCCATCTTCTCGCCAAGCGCCACCGCTTCGGGCCAGCGGTCGAAAAGGCCAGCGATCTTGTCCGGCGTGAGGTCGCCGCCCGCCGTCTCCAGCTCAGCCGAGGTCGCAGGAACGGTGCTCGGCACGGTCAGGAAGATCGAGAGCGGCGCCTCGCGCGCATCTTCCAGCATCGCCTCCACACCGGCGACGTCCATGACGTTGCCGATCTCGTGGCTGTCGCAGAAGATCGTCGTGGTGCCGTTGAGCAGCGCGGCCTCGGCGTAGGCACAGGCCGTCACCATCGAGGATTCGATGTGAATGTGCGGATCGACGAGGCCCGGCGCGATGATGCCACCGGCCGCGTCATAAAGCGGAACATCGCCCCAGGCCTTCTTCGCTGTACCGGCCGGCTTCACCGCCGCGATGCGGCCGCCTGAGATCCAGACCTCCCGCCCCGGATGGATACGCTCGGAATAGGTCGAGAGCACGCGCGCGCCCGTGATGACGAGATCCGGCGTCACACGCGCCGAGGCGACGTCAGCCAGACGCCGCGTCATGCTGTGCAGCGGCGCGACGGAGAAGCGGGTGAGCTTGGTCATCGGGGCTCTCGCGTGGGAATGGACAGCGCCGCGATGGTTGCCGCCGCTGGCGGCGAGAGCAACTCAAATAATACGTCACCGGTGCTTACGCATTGGGCAGACGCGCCCCGCCTTCTTAATTTCCGCTAGGGCATGTGCTTAAAAATCATACGCTGAGTTTGGGCGCGCCAGATGTCGGCTCGTCTCTCAACAGTGCACAACGTTGAAGGCGCCCATGGGCCATAACCGGACTTTGCCTAGACGCCGCCAATGCGCCAATTGCGTTCGCCTGCATGCTGCGCTTATGGATTTTAAAGCCGCCAAACCTGAGGCCTTGTTCTCTCGCAGAGCTGAGGGCCGAAAGGGCCCCCGACGTACTTGAGGCATCGGGCCCCAAACTACCCACTGAGGTAAGTCGCAGATGCGGCGGCTTGGTCGCCCCTTTGCAAGCGGTGCCAAGCTTGAGCTCGAGGGCTCAACGGGAACCAGCTTGCGGCGCAATCGCCCCAATTTACGCATCACTGATTGTGGCGTTTGCCACGCGCCGAAATTGGAACCCTTATGATGTTACCCATACCCATTTTGCAATTGTCTGCGCGTGGCGCCCGGATCTAGTTGAATGATCCTGCACCAGCAGAATTCGCCTGCTTGGAGTTTCATTTTTGCGACTAAGAGCTTTCGCATCTGAATTGGATTTCGAGGCCACACGCACAGGCGAATTCAAACAAAGTTTGAGGTTGTTGCCGTTTGTCGCTCGAAATGCGATGGGGCGGACCGTTCGCATCGGGCTGCAGTGATGCTTGTAAGCGAAGTTGGCAACCGGCTTCTGTCAGCACTGCCGATCGCTGATCTCGATCTTTTGGCACCCGACCTACAGATGGTAACTCTCGATCGGGAAGAGGTCGTCTCGCGGGTGGGGGATCATACCGAGCACGTCCTCTTCCCTCACAGTGGCGCCGTTTCGGTGATGGTCGACATGGCGAATGGGCAGACGGTCGCCAGCGCCGCAATAGGGCGCGAGGGGGCAGTGGGCACTCTTTCCGTGCTGGGACCGTCCCCTGCGGCCGTTACGACTATCGTTCGTGCCGCGGGGACGGCCTCGCGGATCCCCGCGGCGCGATTCCATGCCGCTTTCAGCCGGAGTCCCGCGATCCGCCACGTAGTCCAGCTTCACTTCAAGGCGGTGCTGATACAGTTTCAATTGGGCGGGGCTTGCAATGCACTGCATCCGGTCCAAGCGCGTATGGCACGCTGGCTGCTTCAACTTCACGACCGCATCAACCACGACGTCCTGCCCCTCACGCAGGACGCGCTTTCGCAGATGTTGGGTGTGCGACGAACGACGGTGACGCTCCTGATGCGCAATCTGCGCGCTTCCGGAGCGATCAGATCTGAGCGGCGAGGCGAAATCGAGATCGACTCATCGCGGCTCGCTGCGGTGGCGTGCGAATGCCACGACACCATGCGGCTCGAACTCGAGAAGATCTTCTCTACGGGTACAGCGCCATCTCGCGTTTTCGATCTGCCGATCCGGTAGATGAAACGAGGCGATGCTAGCCGTTTCGGCGCGTCCGGGTAAAGCCGGCGGGCACGATGCTCGAATAGCATCGCCGGATGCGCATCCTTCTGACCGGGCTGCGGCCCAATGCGGTGAGGATCTCCCAGCCAACGTCCGTAACGGGTCAAAAGCGCTGGTCAATGACCCGCCGGCGCAGCGACTCAAGCGCTGAATTGGTCCATCTCGGATGCGCTATTCGAACACTGCGCGTTGAGGTCGGCTATGGGTCCAAAAGCAGCAGTTAACGCAGCCACCTATGAGGATCTCCGGCAGAGAGTCGAGATGGCAGCCGCTGCTGCGGTGTTCGGCTCGGGGACATGAGCCGAAGCAGTCCATTTGAGAAACGAGCCTTTCACTTCGGCTGAAATCGATCAGATGAAAGATTGATCAGATGAAAGAGTGATGCGGCGTTGGGACAGCGTGACTGTCGATTCACATCGGTTGCGCGAATAGAAGTTTGAGCATTGAATCAGCGGGGATACCCACAACTGCAAGTGGTTTCTCGGGTATGCCGGCCGCTCTCGCAGGAGCAAGGCGATGCAGAGATTCGCCTAGGCTTCGGGCGCGTGATGGCTTCATGCGTAGCTGAACCGGAGAGGTACGCCTAGTCGGTCCTGCCAACTGATTGGGAGTAGCCATACGCGTCTCATGCCCGCCTGCCACGGTCGGCCAACAAACGGGGAGGAGAACAATGAGCACCTGGCTTAGTGAGCGAGAACAGCGTCTCGTCGCGGGCGCGGAGGCGGCATCGGCGGCAACGCCTATCCCGACCCAGATTGTTTCCAATGGCGAGTATCTCCCGCCCCCGCAGAGCGATACGCAAAAGAAAGTCGAGGCACGGATCAACGAGCTCGCTGATGTTAACGGCAGACACCTCGGCTTGAGCCGCAGGCAGTTCTTACACACGAGCTGCGGCATGGCAGCAGCTTTCCTCGCCATGAACGACATCTACGGCAATGTTTTCCGGGTCGCGCCCGCTGAAGCCCGCGAACCCGAGCTGATGCTGGCCCGCGCGCAGAGCCTTGCAGGCCAATTCATCTTCGACGTCCAGACTCATTTCGTGCGGGACGACTTCGATCATAAGGAGCTGTTGGGGCTGGCAGACTTTGCGAGCCAGCACTGGAATCCGAAGATGAAGGAGGAAGGGGTCTCTTCGCTCGCCCGCTACAAGTTCCAAAACTATGTGAAAGAGATCTACTACGACAGCGACACCAACATGGCGCTCCTGAGCGGCGCGCCCTTCGACGACCCGAGTTGGTGGCTGCTGTCCAATGAGCAGATCGTCAAGGCGCGAGAACTGATCAACGACTTCGCCGGTTCGCGCCGCCTGCTGGCGCACAGCGTCATCACTCCCAAGCAACCCGGCTGGATGGAGGAGGTGGACAAGGCAATCGAAGTCTACAAACCGGATTCCTGGAAGTCCTACACGATTGGCGATCCGCTGGCGCCCTCGAAGTTCCCATGGCGGCTCGACGACGAGCAGGTGATGTATCCGTTCTACGAGAAAGCAGTGAAGGCCGGCATCAACACGCTGTGTATCCACAAGGGGTTGCTGCCGCCCGATTATGAGAGGTCGTTCGCCGGCGTCTGGGAATACGCAACGGCGTGGGACATCGGAAAAGCCGCGAAGGATTGGCCGCAGATGAACTTCGTGATCTATCACTCGGCGCTGCGGCCGTTCCTCGAACTACCTGATCACGCGTGGGCGGATTTCGAACAGACCGGCCGTATCCAGTGGGCCACCGATCTCGCGGAAGTCCCGCAGAAGTTCGGCGTCGCCAACGTCTATGCCGAGCTCGGCACGTCCTTTGCCAACTCGGCGGTCGCGCATCCGAAGTTCTGCGCCGCGCTGATCGGCACGCTGATAAAGGGGATGGGTGTTGACCACGTCATGTGGGGCACCGACTCGGTCTGGTACGGCTCACCACAGTGGCAGATCGAGGCGCTGCGCCGGCTCGAAATCCCCGAGGACATGCAGAGGAAGTACGGCTTTGCGGCGCTTGGCGACGCCAACAGCGCTACCAAGCAGCTGATCTTCGCGGGCAACGCAACCAGATTCTACAAGATCAAGCTGAAGGCGGCTGAGAATACCAGGATGCCGGCCTTTTCCGAGGACCGCCTCGCGGCGCTCAAGAACGAGTACACGCAAGCTTCGAAGCAACCGTCGAACCTGCGCTACGGCTACGTTCGCGCCGACTAGGAACGATGCCAACGGCTTGGGCAAGCTCCGCCGGCAATGGATGCGCGGCTGCCGCAAATCCGACTTCGGCTCAGGGTCACCAATGCTCTCGCCGATCAGAGATTTCCGCTCGGCCTCAGGAGCCGACATGACTTATGAGTACACGCCCTAGTCCTCGTTTGCCTTGAACCGTCCCAACCCCTTCAGCACAAAGGGCGCCACCAGCGCGATCAGCGCGACGCCGAGAAGCGTTGCCGAAATCGGGCTCTGCAGCAGCGTCATGGGATCGCCGAGGCTGATCGCGAGCGCGCGGCGCAGCTGGCTCTCGGCAATCGGGCCGAGGATCAGGCCGACGACGACGGGCGCGATCGGGAAATCGAACCGGCGCATCAGGAAGCCGAGCACGCCGAAACCGGCGAGCATCGACAATTCCACTACCGACGGCTTTGCCGCGATGGTGCCCATGGTCGCGAACACGAGGATGCCGGCATAGAGCCAGGGCTGCGGGATCGCGAGCAGCCGCACCCACAGGCCGACCAGCGGCAGGTTGAGCACCAGCAGCATCATGTTGGCGATGAAGAGGCTGGCGATCAGGCCCCATACGAGGTCAGGCCGCTCGGCGAACAGCAGCGGGCCCGGGTTGAGGCCATATTGCTGGAAGCCCGCCAGCATCATCGCGGCGGTGGCCGAAGTCGGCAGGCCCAGCGTCAAGAGCGGCACCAGCGTGCCGGCTGCGGAAGCGTTGTTGGCGGCCTCGGGGCCGGCGACGCCTTCGATCGCGCCCTTGCCGAACTCTTCGGGGTGCTTTGTCAGCCGCTTCTCGGTCGAATAGGACAGGAAGGTCGGGATCTCCGCGCCGCCTGCCGGCAGCGCACCGATCGGGAAGCCGAACATGGTCCCGCGCAGCCACGGCTTCCAGGACCGCTTCCAGTCCTCCTTGGTCATCCACAGCGAGCCGCGCACCGGCTCCAGCTTCTCTTCGGTGTGGTGGCGGCGCGATGCGACATAAAGCGCCTCGCCCACCGCGAACAGGCCGACGGCAAGCGTTGTGACTTCAACGCCATCGAGCAGTTCGGGGACGCCGAATGCAAGCCGCGCCTGACCCGTCAGCTTGTCGATGCCGACGAGGCCGAGCGTCAGACCGATGAACAGGCTGGTCAGGCCGCGGATCGGGGAATCGCCGAAGGTCGCCGACACCGTGACGAAGGCGACGCACATCAGCGCGAAGTAATCCTCGGGGCCGAAGCGTACGGCGACATCGACCAGCCATGGTGCGAGGAAAGCCAGGCCAATGGTGGCGATGGTGCCGGCGACGAAGGAGCCGATTGCGGAGGTCGCGAGCGCCGGCCCGCCGCGGCCCGCCTTGGCCATCTTGTTGCCTTCAAGCGCGGTGGCCATCGAGGCACTCTCGCCGGGCGTGTTGATCAGGATCGCGGTGGTCGAGCCGCCATACATGCCGCCATAATAAATGCCGGCGAACATGATCAGCGAGCCGCCGGGGTCGAGCTTGTAGGTCACCGGCAGCAGCAGCGCGACCGTCAGTGCCGGGCCGATGCCGGGCAGCACGCCCACGGCCGTGCCGAGGAACACGCCGATCAGCGCGTAAAGCAGGTTCATCGGCTGGACGGCGACCGCCATGCCGTGAGCCAGCGCGGCAAAGGTATCCATCACAGCAGTCGCTCCAGTGGGCCGGCAGGCAGGCTCAGCGTCAACAACCGGTCGAACGCCAGGTAAATGAGGGTCGACATCACGAGGGCGATGATGGCGTCGATGAGGATGGCACGGCGTCCGAAGGCCGCCGAGGTCGTCACGAACAGCGCCGAGGTCGCCAGGATGAAGCCGCCGCCAATGCCGATGATGGCGATCAGCAGCGCAAGCCCTACGAGGATCAGAACCACAGGCACGGGATCGGCGCTCTCGCGTGCCGGCAAATTGCCGCGCAGCGCGTCGATGAAGTTGCCGATCGCAAGCAGCCCAAGGCCGCTGGCGACCACGACCGGCATCGCCTCCGGTCCCATCCCGTACATCGCCGCAGATTGCAGGCCGCGCGCGTCCCAGACCAGCACGACGGCGAGCACCGCAAGCAATACCGCGATGACGAGACCGGCACGGTCGACGCGCCGCGGCGGCTGGACGGGATCGCCTGAGGTCATGACTTGACCAAGCCGACCGATTTCAACACGTCGGTGACGCGGGCCGTTTCCTTCTTCAGGAAGTCGGCGAAGGCGTCGCCGCCGAGATAGGCGTCCTCCCAGCCCTTCTGCTTGAGGATCTCCTTCCAGGCGTCAGACTTCACCATCTTCTCGACCGCATCGCTCAAGGTCTTGCGCTGCTCCGGCGTGATGCCGGGAGGCGCGACCACCGAACGCCAATTGGCGATTACGAGGTCGATGCCCTGCTCCTTGAAGGTCGGGAGATCGCTGCCTGCGATTCGCTTCTCCGAGGTCACGCCGATCGCACGCAGCTTGCCGGACTTGATCTGCCCTTCATATTCGCTGAGGCCCGAAATGCCTGCGGTGACCTTGCCGCCGAGAATCGCCGCGAGCGACTCGCCGCCGCCGGAGAACGGGATGTAGTTGATCTTCTTGGCGTCGGCGCCGACCGCGCCGGCGAACAAGGCCGCCATCACATGGTCGACGCCGCCGGCCGAGCCGCCGGCGAAAGTGACCTTGGCGATATCGGCCTTCACCGCCGCGGCCAGATCCTGCGCATTTTTGATCGGCGAATTCGCGGGAACCACGATCACCTGGATTTCCTCGGTGAGGCGCGCGATCGGCGTCACCTGCTCCAGCGTCACCGGCGACTTGTTCATGGCGAGCGCGCCGACCATGACGAAGCCGTTGACCATCATCTGGTTGCCGTCACCCTTGGCGCCATTGACGAACTGCGCGATGCCGACACTGCCGCCTGCACCGGGAACGTTGGTGACCACCACGCTGCGGGCGATGCCCGCAGCCACCAGCGCCTGTTGCATCGAGCGCGCGGTCTGGTCCCAGCCTCCGCCCGGAGCCGCCGGCGCCATCAGCTTGAGCTCGAGCTGCTGGGCAAAGCCCGGATTGGCTGCCGCCAGGGTGAACGCGACGGCTGCGCCGACAAGGCGCGCGGGAAATCGGAACATGGGGGCATCTCCAGGGCTCATGCGGACGTTCGCCGCATTGTGTCGTTTGGTCGCATATCAACCAAAACGGCCGATGCTGTCCAGTGACATGCCTCAGTGTTTTTGGTCAGCGGGGCGCCGGGATGACCCCACCGAGCGCAGCCGTCAGTTCGGCCGCCACTTCCCGGACGATTTGTCCGATCTCCGTCAACCGCTCGTCGGTGACCCGACTGGTCATGCCGGATACGGAGATCGCGGCAAGCGGTTCGGCCAACGCATTGTATACCACCGCCGCGACGCAGCGCAGGCCGATCTGTGCCTCCTCATCGTCGACGGCAAAGCCCTGCTTGCGGATTTTCTCGAGCTCCCTGAACAGGTCGCTCGGGCGCACGATCGACTTCTCGGTCAGGCGGGGCATGCCGTGATGGCGGATGACGGCGCCGACGTCCTCGTCTGAATAGGTTGCGAGCACCGCTTTGCCGACGCCGGAGGTCACCATGGGGACGCGGCCGCCGACCTTGGTGAGCGAGCGCATGATCTCGCGGCTTTCCATGCGGGTCAGCACGATGATGAACTCATCGTCGACCACGGCGAGATTGGCCGTCTCGCGGGTGAGATCGCGCAGCTTGCGCAAATATGGAATGGCCTGTGCGGAGAAATTGCGTCGCCGCGCAAAGCTGGCGCCAACCGTGAAGCTGCGCACGCCGACGTGCCATTTGGACTCGCCACGGTCGAACTGCACGAAACGGCGACTTTCGAGCGTTGCGAGAAGCCGGTGCACGGTGGACGCCGACAGGCCGGTGCGGATCGCGAGATCGCTGAGACGATAACCTTCGTCGTCCTCGGCCAGCGTCTCGATGATCGACAGCGCGCGGTCGACCGACTGCACGCCACCGTCGCGGCCCTCGTGATCAGCCTCCGCGGCCGATTTGGGCTCGAACGATTTGCGCCGGATCACGTTCTTGCTCATCGCGACCTGCATTTGCCAATCAGACAAGACGCGAGCCGCCTCTTCTCCCTCTCCCCGTTCTTACGGGGAGAGGGCGGGGGTGAGGGGCTATCTCCACAAAGACGGTGAGAGACAGACTCGTGGAGAGTCCCCCTCACCCGGAATTTGCTGCGCAAATTCCGACCTCTCCCCGCAAGCGGGGAGAGGCGAACGCAAGCTCAGAGCAGCCCTGCCCCGCGCGCCCACTTGTACTTGGCGCCGAGGACCTCGACCGGCAGCTCGGTCGAATAGGCGTAGGCCGGGATGCCGTTCTGGTAGAGATATTCGGCGGCTTCCTCGACCTCGACGTCGCCGGCGAGAGAGGCGACCATCGGCTTCACAAAACCCTTGGCCTCCATCTCCTTCTTCACCTCGACCATGTTGCGGGCGAACACCATCGGCGGGGTGACGATGGTGTGCCAATAGCCGAGGATCAGCGCGTGGATGCGCTCATCCGACAGCCCGAGCTTCACGGTGTTGACATAGGTGATCGGCGGCTCGCCGCCGGTGATATCCACGGGATTACCGGCAGCTCCAAACGGCGGGATGAACTTGCGGAAGGCCGCATCGAGATCCGGCGGCATCGACATCAGCGACAGGCCGTTGTCGACGCAGGAGTCCGACAGCAGCACGCCCGAACCGCCGGCACCGGTGATGATGAGCACGTTCTCGCCCTTCGGCGTCGGCAGCACCGGCACGCCGCGGGCGAATTCGAGCAGCTGGCGAAGTGAGCGGGCACGGATCACACCGGATTGCTTGAACACGTCCTCATAGATGCGGTCGTTGCCGGCGAGCGCGCCGGTGTGGGACGATGCCGCCTTCGCGCCAGCCGAGGTGCGGCCGGCCTTGAGCACCACGACAGGCTTCTTCTTGGAGACGCGCTTGGCGGCTTCCGCGAAGGCGCGGCCGTCCTTGAGGTCTTCGCAATGCTGCGCGATCAGATTGGTGTTCGGGTCCTGCTCGAAGAAGGCGAGCAGATCGTCCTCATCGATGTCGGACTTGTTGCCGAGGCCGACGATCGCGGAGACGCCCATCTTGGCCGAGCGCGAGAAGCCGATGATGGCCATGCCGATGCCGCCCGACTGCGACGACAGCGCCGCATGGCCCTTGACGTCATAGGCGGTGCAGAAGGTCGCGCAGAGATTGGCGGGCGTATAATAGAAGCCGTAGATGTTCGGCCCCATCAGGCGGATGTCGTACTTCTTGCCGACCTCGACGATCTCGGCCTGCAGCTCAGGCGCGCCGGCTTCAGCGAAGCCCGACGGGATGAGCACAGCGCCCGGGATCTTCTTCTCGCCGCATTCGGCCAGCGCGGCGGCGACGAATTTCGCCGGGATCGCGAACACCGCGACGTCGATCACGCCTGGCACGTCCTTGACGCTCTTGTAGGCCTTGTAGCCGAGGATCTCGGCGGCCTTGGGATGGATCGGATAGATCTCGCCCTTGTAGCCGCCGTTGATGAGGTTCTTCATTACGGAATTGCCGATCTTGCCGTCCTCCGCGGAGGCGCCGACCACGGCGACAGCCTTCGGCTGCATGATGCGGTTCATCGCCGCGACGATCTCTTCGGTCGGACGCGGCTTCGGCTTCGGCACATAAGCGAAGTCGACGACAATACGGACGTCGGCGGCCGTGGCCCCCTTCGCGGTTGCGAACACTGGGTTGAGGTCGAGCTCGACAATCTCGGGAAAATCGGTGACGAGCTGCGAGACCTTGACGATGACATCGGCGAGCGCGTTGCGGTTCACCGGCTCGCCGCCGCGCACACCCTTGAGGATCTCATGCGCCTGGATGCCGTCGAGCATCGAGAGCGCATCCTCCTTTGTGGCAGGCGCAAGGCGGAACGTGATGTCCTTGAGCACCTCGACGAGCACGCCGCCGAGGCCGAAGGCAACCAGCTTGCCGAACGAGCCGTCGGTGATCGAGCCGACGATGACCTCGGTGCCGCCGGCCAGCATCTGCTGGACCTGGACGCCTTCGATCTTGGCATCGGCCTTGTACTTCTTGGCGTTGCCGAGAATGGTCTCGTAGGCCTTCTCGGCCTCTTCAGCCGTCTTGAGGCCGACGATGACACCGCCGGCTTCGGTCTTATGGAGAATGTCCGGCGAGACGATCTTCATCACCACCGGGAAGCCCATGGACGAAGCCATCTTGCCGGCCTCGCCCGCCGACTTGGCCACGCCCTCCTTCGGCACCGGAATGCCGTAGGCGTCGCAGACCAGCTTGCCTTCCGGCGCCGTCAGGCTGGTGCGGTTGTCCGCCTTGACCTGGTCAAGCACCTTGCGGACGGCATCTTTGGAATTGGACATGTGGCTTCTCCCTTGACCTGAGTTCGTTCTTTTCAAAGCGCGCGCGAGTTTGCGGCTGCCCGTGATGCTTGCCATTCGCCGCGCTCTGTTCCATGCGGCGGAACGGAGTGGCATAAAGCCAAGACTACTCCGCCGGCTTGGATCAAAAATGGCTGGCGATGGCATTTGGTATGCCAGAAGCCAACTTGTCAAGCTGGTGCACGCCCCAGAACGCCGCAAAAAATAGGCAGCTTGACATTCTGGCATGTGGTATGCCAAAAACTTTCCCGTTAATATTCCTGTAAAAGACGACTCCCACTGGAGGAGATTCGTCGTGTCACTACGGAAACCAACCAAGGCGTTGCCGAACATGGCCGAGGCAGACATCGCAATCGTTCGTATTGCCCCGGAGAGCAGCTTCAAGAACAAGGCGTATGACGCCTTGAAGGAAGCCATCCTCAAGATGGACATCTATTCGACGCCCGAGCCGGTGATGCTCGACGAGCGCGCGCTGTCCGAACGCCTCGGCGTCAGCCGCACCCCGATCCGCGAAGCCATCGCGATGCTCGAGCAGGACGGTTTCGTGAAGACGGTTCCGCGCCGCGGCATCATGGTGGTGCGCCGGACCAAGAGTGAGATCGTCGACATGATCCGCGCCTGGGCGGCGCTGGAGAGCATGGCGGCGCGGCTCATCACCACCACCGCGCGGAAGAAGGACATCACGGCGCTGCGCGACTATTTCAAGGATTTCGGCAAGGACCGCCTGCCCGAGGATCACGTCGAGGAATATTCGCGCGCCAACATCGCCTTCCACCAGGCGCTGATCTCGCTGTCGGAATCGCCGGTGCTGGTCGATCTCACCAACGACCTTCTCTTGCACGTGCGCGGCTATCGCCAGCTGACCATCGGACGCAAGGACCGCACCGCGACGTCACTGCCCGAGCATCTCGGCATCATCGAAGCGCTGGAGGCGCGCGACACCGAGCTCGCCGAGAAGCGCGCCCGCGATCACACCCTCGGCCTTGCCGCTTACGTCGAAGCGCACGGCCAAGAACTGTTTACGTAACTCTTCGCTTAGCAACGTTCACCAGAAGGGCGAACAATTCGCCCCAACGACCTTGAGACCAGGGAGACAAGGCCCATGCTGAATACCGCGACCAAGTCCGAAGCACCGGGCACCGAGCAGGAACTGACGGATGGCTTCCATCTCGTCATCGACGCGCTCAAGCTGAACGGCATCAACACCATCTATAATGTGCCGGGCATCCCGATCACGGATCTGGGTCGCATGGCGCAGGCCGCCGGTATTCGCGTGATCTCCTTCCGTCACGAGCAGAACGCCGGCTACGCCGCAGGCATCGCCGGCTATCTCACCAAGAAGCCCGGCGTCTGCCTCACGGTGTCGGCGCCCGGCTTCCTCAACGGTCTCACCGCCCTCGCCCACGCCACCACCAATTGCTATCCGATGATCCTGGTCTCGGGCTCTTCCGAGCGCGAGATCGTCGACCTCCAACAGGGCGATTACGAGGAGATGGACCAGCTCGCGATCGCCAAGCCGCTGTGCAAGGCGGCCTATCGCGTGCTGCACGCCCAGGACATCGGCATCGGCTTCGCCCGCGCCATCCGCGCGGCGGTCTCGGGCCGTCCGGGCGGCGTCTATCTCGACCTGCCGGCAAAGCTGTTCGGCCAGGTGATGAACGCCGAGGCCGGCCAGAAGTCGCTGGTCAAGGTGATCGACGCGGCGCCGGCGCAGATCCCCTCGCCCGCTTCGGTCAAGCGCGCGCTCGACGTGCTCAAGGGCGCCAAGCGTCCGCTCATCATCCTCGGCAAGGGCGCGGCCTACGCGCAGGCCGACGAGGAGATCAAGAGCTTCGTCGAGAAGAGCGGCGTGCCGTTCCTGCCCATGAGCATGGCCAAGGGCCTGCTCCCCGACACCCATCCGCAATGCGCCGGCGCCGCCCGCTCGACCGTGCTGAAGGAGTCCGACGTCGTCATGCTGATCGGCGCGCGGCTGAACTGGCTGCTGTCGCACGGCAAGGGCAAGAGCTGGGGCGAAACGCCGAAGAAGTTCATCCAGGTCGACATCGAGCCGAAGGAGATGGACTCCAACGTCGAGATCGTCGCGCCCGTCGTCGGCGACATCGGCTCGGTGGTCTCCGCCTTCAACCAGGCGATGGGCTCCGGCTGGACCGCGCCGCCCACCGAATGGACCAAGGCCGTCTCAACCAAGCGCGAAGAGAACGTCGCCAAGATGGCGCCGAAGCTCATGAACAACAAATCGCCGATGGACTATCACGGCGCGCTCGGCGTCTTGAAGAACGTCATCAAGGAGTATCCCGAGGCGATCCTCGTCAACGAAGGCGCCAACACGCTCGACCTCGCCCGCGGCGTCATCGACATGTACAAGCCCCGCAAGCGTCTCGACGTCGGCACCTGGGGCGTGATGGGCATCGGCATGGGCCAGGCGATCGCGGCTGCGCTCGAGACCGGCCATCCCGTGCTCGCTGTGGAGGGCGATTCGGCGTTCGGCTTCTCCGGCATGGAGGTCGAGACCATCTGCCGCTACAACCTTCCGATCTGCGTCGTCATCTTCAACAATGACGGCATCTATCGCGGCACCGACGTCAACGGCGCCAACGACGATCCGGCGACCACCGTGTTCGTCAAGGGCGCGCGCTACGACAAGATGATGGAAGCCTTCGGCGGCGTCGGCGTGAACGCGACTTCGCCGGACGAGCTGAAGCGTGCCGTCAACGACGCCATGAAGTCCGGCAAGCCGACGCTCATCAACGCGGTGATCGATCCGGCCGCAGGCTCGGAGAGCGGCCGCATCGGCAACCTCAATCCGCAGAGCGTCCTGCAGAAGAAAAAGTAAGTCCACCCCTTCAACCCTTATTCCCTGTGGTAGCAGGGGCAGACAGAGTACGGAGCAATATGATGACCAAAGCGCTCGAGGGCGTTCGCATTCTCGACTTCACCCACGTCCAGTCCGGACCGACCTGCACGCAGTTGCTGGCCTGGTTTGGCGCCGACGTGATCAAGGTTGAACGCCCCGGCGTGGGTGACATCACCCGCGGCCAGCTGCAGGACATCCCGAACGTGGACAGCCTGTATTTCACCATGCTCAACCACAACAAGCGCTCGATCACGCTCGACACCAAGAACCCCAAGGGCAAGGAAGTCCTGACCGAGCTGATCAAGAAGTGCGACGTGCTGGTCGAAAACTTCGGCCCCGGCGTGCTCGACCGCATGGGCTTCCCCTGGGAGAAGATCCAGGCGATCAACCCGAAGATGATCGTCGCCTCGATCAAGGGGTTTGGCCCCGGACCGTACGAGGACTGCAAGGTCTATGAGAACGTCGCCCAGTGCACCGGCGGCGCCGCCTCCACCACCGGCTTCCGCGACGGCCTGCCGCTCGTCACCGGCGCGCAGATCGGCGATTCCGGCACCGGCCTGCACCTGGCACTCGGCATCGTCACCGCGCTCTATCAGCGCACCCACAGCGGCAAGGGCCAGCGCGTCACCGCCGCGATGCAGGACGGCGTGCTCAACCTCTGCCGCGTCAAGCTGCGCGACCAGCAGCGCCTCGCCCACGGCCCGCTGAAGGAATACAGCCAGTTCGGCGAAGGCGTGCCGTTCGGCGATGCCGTGCCGCGCGCCGGCAACGATTCCGGTGGCGGCCAGCCCGGCCGCATCCTGAAGTGCAAGGGCTGGGAGACCGATCCCAACGCCTACATCTATTTCATCACCCAGGCCCCGGTCTGGGAGAAGATCTGCGACGTGATCGGCGAGCCCACCTGGAAGACCGATCCGAATTACGCCAAGCCGGCCGCCCGCCTGCCGCGCCTCAACGAGATCTTCGCCCGCATCGAACAATGGACGATGACGAAGACAAAATTCGAGGCGATGGAGATCCTCAACAAGGACGACATCCCCTGCGGCCCGATCCTGTCGATGAAGGAGATCGCCGAAGACCAGTCGCTGCGCGCCACCGGCACCGTGGTCGAGGTCGACCACCCCACCCGCGGCAAGTACGTCTCGGTCGGCAACCCGATCAAGCTGTCGGACTCGCCGGCGGACGTGACGCGTTCGCCACTGCTCGGCGAGCACACCGACGAGATCCTGCGCTCGGTGCTCGGCTTCTCGGATCACCAGGTCGCCGAGATCCACAAATCCGGCGCGCTCGACCCGCCGCAGAAGCAGGCCGCGGAGTAAGCGGCCCCACATTGCACGAGACGAAAGGGCCGCCCGAAGGGGCGGCCCTTTTTGCTTGGGAAGGCGTGCAGCCGCAGGCTCGAAATCAAAACTCGGAAAACAACCCCATGCACAGTAGCCATCCCATTGGCACGCAACGAGATTTCTGATTCGACGAAAAAAATCCTGACCCGTCGGGCAAAACAGGGGTATTATGCCATGGTCGCCAGGCGAGTCAGCGCGAGCCGAGCAAGCATCAATGCCGAATTGAAGCCGCCTAATTGGAACCGACCGGGTTGCGCCTCGTTGTCTCCTGCACCGGAGCACGCTCGGAGCGCAGCCGGCCATCCGACGACAAGTCTAACGCTACCGGCTCGCGAGCCGGACACGCCGGCTCGGGCGTGTTTCGAGCCGCGTTCCCCTACGCCGACATCGAGGTCGACATGACGAGAGATCATCCCGCGTCCCGGGCTCTGCGGGAGGCCAACAAGGCATTCAAGCCGGTCGAGACCAAGAAGCCGATGACCGACTATGCAAAGGCGCAACAATCCCATCACGAAAATCGCGAACGCCTGAAAGCGGAACGGCTGGCGCGAGAGGCCGAGCAGGGAAATCGTCGCAGATAAGGGATTGCCGGTGCCCGCGTTATTACTTCGACACGGCCAGGCAATCTCTGTGGACGAAGAGAGACCGACCTTGGTAAGCTTCAGAGCATCGAGAGCACGATGACCCCGTCCTCGAGCTCCCCGGAAGCCAGCCGCGCCCGCGCGATGCGCTCGAACTCCGTCCGATATTTCTGAAGGTAGCTGAAGGCCTGCTTCTGCGTCTGGAAGGTCGTCGCAAGACGGCACAGCTGTCGGCCCGCGCCGAGCGCAAGAAAGAAGGTGATTGTGCCGCCGCCGTCCGGTTTGATCCTAGGCACGACTTGCACTCATTCGCATGTGAACGGCCCCTTTTGTCTGCACTGTCGAATTCGGCTATCTCGGCAATTTCCTCGTGCGCTTCTTCGGTGGAGGCGCCGATGCGCGAAAACTGACATCGGCTGCTTGCTTGGCTGCTTGCTCGGCTGCTTCCTTGGCCTCACGCTGCTCGCGCAGCCGCGCCATGTTGCTGCGGATATCGACAGCGCGCCTTTCGACATCGGCGATCGCCCGCGCGCCCTCTTCGGCGGCCAAGCGTTGACGCTCGGATCGCGCGATGGATTCGGGAGACGGTTCGGCCGATTTCCTGGCGCTCATCGCGTCGCGCTCGTCTTTCGCCTACTCGGCAACGGATAGAACCCGCTCAATCCCTTACGATCGAGCGGGTCACATAGCCGTTTCAGTACATCCGTGAAACGGCCGTACAGAGCTCAAGCCAGCGAGAGATTCTCTGCGCTGACCTTGCCCCGCATTTTATCGGTCTTGGTCTCGAAGTTGACCTTCTGGCCCTCGGCGAGACCCGCAAGACCAGCCCGTTCGACCGCGCTGATGTGAACGAACACGTCATTGCCGCCGTCGTCGGGTTGAATGAATCCAAAGCCCTTCTGGCCGTTGAACCACTTCACAGTACCTGTCGTCATTCTCTTCTCCAAAGCGCATAGGCGCGCATTCCGCGTGACGTTCACGCAGATCGATTCAATTCGTCGATGTCTCTGGAAAAGGAGCCCGCAGGCGCATTCAACAAGCACAGCGGCTGAACGAATAGATTGAAGGTATACCTCATCGCAAGCACTTACAAGGCTCGAGCCGTATATAATTGCGCCCGCCTGCGGTGGAACGTTTTCGCGTTTGAGGATTCGCCTCCTGATCTCTGGCGCAAGTGCCAGACGAGATCGTCACAATGCGCGCGCGTCACTTCGACACGGCGATGATCTCCTCCGGAGTTCCAGGCAGATGACAAGTCTAAATGATCGATCCTCTCGCGATCTGTGGTAGACTTCGTCATCACCGCCCGGCTCGTGGCATCCATCGGTGATGAGAACGCATAGCGCTCCCGCCTCCTCCAGCATGGAGCAGCGCCATGGGACGGCGTCAAAACGACATCAAGCGAACCGAAAGTCTCAAGCAACGTCTGACAGACGACGCCAGACGCTCGCGAGATGAAGCCCACTTGCTTCCTCCCGGTCAGCATCGCGAAAGGCTGCTACGAAGGGTACGGCAGGACGAGACGGCCATCGAGATCGAGGCATGGCTGAACTCTCCTGGCCTGAGAGCTCCGACATGACGGAACACCTGGACCGGGTGCTCAGCGATCTCCGCTGACGAGCTGCCCGCGAAAGAACTGCACCACGGCCGCATTGAAGTCGCGGTGAAGGGCTGCCCTGTCGAAGCCTGCCGGCACATCGGTGCAGATGCGCGGAACGGCCGCGGCGAGATCGGCCGAGCATCGGAAGCCTGATCCAGCTGATCGTCTGTTCCGCGGACGGGTCGATTGCTTCCGCGCAGCCTCCTGAAGTTCGCTGACGTGGACGTGCGGCCGCTGCTATCGGCCGACAGCGTAAGTCAAACCCACTGGAGTTGATCCAGTGGAGGCGGGCAACGGGGCGCGAACTCTTCGCCGATTCTCCGGGAAGTTGAAGCGGTAGCGTTGAACGGGGAGCGCTCCCGCTGTTCTGCCGTCGATTTGCTCTTGAGCGGGGATTGGCCCGGGCCTAGCCTCGTGCCCGCGTTTCTTCTCGTCGGGGTCCTCTGCCCGTTGGCCGCTGCGGCCTTTACGCTGGTGAAGCGTCCGGGGCTGCCGGCTCCGGCATAACGCGCTCGGACTACACTTGAGCGACCCGCCAGCTTCGACCGCGTCATGGCTCGGATGAGCCGTTGGCGATCAGAAGAAACGAAGCGGCCGCAACCCCACTGGAATGGCACTGGCTTTGCTTGTCGATGAACCATCGCGCCGAGAGAGGTGGTCGATGAAAGTCTGGAACACCGAAGAGTTGCCCGACCACGAACAGTTCGTCTATTGGCGCGAGGTCCTCTGCGAAGCCTTCGTGACGCTGAGACCGGAGCGGCCTCGAGACCATAACAGAGGCCGCTTTCCCAGTCGCGTCACCGCGCATCCGCTGTCAACCATCAACGTGACGACGGTCCAGTCCAAAGCGCACCGCGTCATCCGTGACGAGGCGGAAATCCGCAGGTCGCCGCAAGAGGTCTATTTCCTCAATCTTCAATTGAGCGGCCGATGCCGTTACGAGACCGAAGGCCGGGAAACGATCGTCGGCCCGAACCAGTTTGCGATCGTGGATTCGACGCGGCCCTACTTCCTCGACTTCATGGACGACTGGAACGTATTCTCATTTCGTATCCCGCGCCACATGTTGCGGCCGTTGCTGCAGACGCCCGACTGTTCGACCGGCATATGCGTGTCAGGTGATCAGGCACTGGGCGAGATCACGATCGGATTCCTGAAATCGATCGCAATGCGCGTGGCCGAGCTGCCATCGGAGGCCATCGAGCCGCTCGCGGCCGATGTGGTCAACCTGGCTGCACTGTCCCTCGGTGCCACCGAGGCGACGCGGATTGGGCAGCGCCAATCCGCGCAACGCGCCCTCAACGCGGCCATCGTGAAGTTCGTCGAAACGAATTTGGCCGATGCCGGGCTATCGGCATCGTCCGTTGCCGCGCATTTCGGGATTTCCGTTCGTTATCTTCATCGGATCTTCGAGGAAAAGGGCAGATCGTTCGGCCAAGTCGTGCTGGAGCGCCGACTGCTCCGTTGCGCAGGCGATCTCGATATTTCAGCGCAATCGCGGATCTCCGATGTCGCATTCCGCTGGGGTTTCAACGACATCTCCCATTTCAACCGAAGTTTCCGCCAGCGCTTCGGAGCTTCGCCGCGCGCATATCGACTGAGGCAACGGCAGGAATAGATTCCGGCGACGTCCCGCGCGATCCCGCGAGAAGTGCACTCCAGGTCAACTCTTTCGTCACTCCCAGCCAAGATCGAACGCCGCCGTGGCGTTAGCTTCGGCGCGCATTCATTTCTCGCGGGGAGAGATCGCCATGGCAATCGACTTCAGGCTCAGCGAAGATCAGATCGCGCTTCGTGACGGCGCGCGTGCCTTCGCGCAAACAGCTCTCAAGGACGTCCGAGCGACCATTCGCAACTACGCCAAGCCGGATGACCGCTTCTATGCGATCAGGCCGTTCCACAAGATGGGCGTCGACGCCGGTTTCGTGAAGGGATTGTTTCCCAAGGAGGTCGGCGGCACCGACGTTTCGACGCTCGATTTCGCGCTTGCGGCGGAAGAGTTGTGCGTCGTCGACGTCAACGTTCCCAGTGCGATGCTCGGAACCGGCCTTTGCGTCAAGCCCGTCATCATGTTCGGGACCGAGGAGCAGAAGCAGCGCCTGCTTCCCGATTTCATCCAGGACGGATCCCTGCTCGGCGCACTCGCCTTCACCGAGGTGACGGGTGGCGCGAATTTCGATGCCCCGGATCCGCGCTTCGGCGTGAAGACCTTCGCCATCCGCGAAGGCGATGAGTGGGTGATCAACGGTGAAAAGCACTACACCACCAACGGCACCGGCTGGGATGGCAAGAATTGCCATCTCTTCGCAGTGGTCTGCCGGACCGATCCGAGCAAGGGCGCACAGGACTCCCTGGCCGTGATCATGGTTCCGGGCAGCACGCCGGGCGTCAAGGTGACGGGGATTCTGGATACGGCCGGGCATCGGGCTACGATCTCGCCGCGAATGAAGTTCGAGAATGTCCGCGTTCCCGCCGGCAATATCATCGGCAAGCCGGGAGACGGGATCGAGATCGTCTCGACCAATTTTGCGTGGACTGCGGCGCTGATCGGGGCCGCCTGCGTCGGGGTCATGCGCGCCGCGTTCGACCATGCGGTCGCGTTCGCGCGGAAGGATGCCCGCTCCGGGCCGCATCCGATCATCGAATATTCCACGGTGGGCTACATGCTGGCCGACATGAAGATGAAGATCGAGGCCTGCCGGTACCTGACCTGGAAGGCCTGCCAGCAATTCGACCTGTCCAAAGGCAGGGAGCACGAACTTGCCGTGATGACGAAAGTGTTCTGCTCGGAAACCTGCGTCGATGTCGTCTATGACGCCATGCGGCTGGTCGGTGTCGACAGCTACACCGACATGCACCCGCTGGCGGAATTGATGAATGATGCGATGTGCTTCCCGCTCTACGATGGCGGCAATATGGGGGCTCGCCGCAGGAACCTGCACAATATCATCAAGAGTCCGTCCTACAGTTCGCTCACCGCGCCATACGGCATGTTCGGCGCATAGGTGGCCTCTGAGGTCGCTTGTGAGCCGCGCGGGATGGAGAGGCGCGTTTGGCTGACTGCCGAGCGCCGCCGGCCAGCGGGGGAAGCACGGCGAAATGCCATCGACAGCGCGTCAGCCGATTACCGAGCCAAGTCGCCTCATCCTCGCTCCTCGCGAATGCCCGATGCTCACTGATCTCCGCCGGCGAGCTGTCGATGAAAGTACCCCACCACCGCCGCGTTGAACTCGCGATGAAATCCGGCCCTGTCGAAGCCTGCCGGCACATCGGTGCAGATGCGCGGAACGGCCGCAGCGAGATCGGCCGAGCACGGTGCGAGGAACGCATAGTGGCCGGCCGGCACGACGTGAATGTCAGGCTTACCCGGCAAGCTTTCAGCGACGCGTGCGTTGCCCAAACCGTCGCCGACGCCGGGTCCGCCGAACTGCGATCGCCAGAACTGGAAAGGCGCTTTGACGAGAGCGAGGTTCTCCCGCGTCAGGGTAGCCGGCGCAGGATAGCGGAATTGTGGCTGATTGATCGGGAGCGCATCCTGAAGCAATCTGCCGGACAACGAGAGGGAGATCAGCATGTCACTGCTCGGCAAGGCCGCCGTTGCGATGTGGTGGAGCGTTCACCCCGAGCAGCGCACCGAGTTCGGCGACTGGCATTCGCATGAGCACTTTCCCGAGCGGATGAGCATTCCAGGCTTTCGGCGCGGGTCGCGATGGACCAGCACGACCGACGCCGAAGGCTTTTTCGTGCTCTATGAACTCGAGCATTACGACGTCCTCACATCGAAAGGCTATCTCGACCGGCTCAACGCGCCGACGCCATGGTCGACGAAGATGATGCCGCATCATCTCGGCATGATCCGCAGCCAGTGCCGGATCGTCGCCAGCTTTGGCGGGGGTGTGGCGACTTCGCTGGCCACCATCAGGCTATCGCCGGAGGCCGGACGGGAGGCGGCGCTGCAGGCGCGCCTTTCGGACATGCTCGGCGCGTTGGCGCAGAAGCCGGGGCTGACCGGTGCCCACCTCCTCCTCACCGACACACCCCGGACGAGTGCGCCCACCACCGAACAGCAGATCCGCGGCAAGGACAGCACCGCCGACTGGATCGTGCTGCTATCGGGTTACGATGCCGATGTGGTCGAGGACGTGATCGCCGGCCAGTTTTCGGCGTCATCGCTTCAGGCAGCCGGGGCTCGCGAGAATTTCATCACTGGCCGCTACAGGCTGGCATTCACGATGACACCGCAGGATGTCGCAGCCGTCTAGCGGACAGGGCACCAAAAAAAATCCAAACCACCTGTCGGATCGGCGGCTTGCCCGTCGTCCTCGTGACATGAATGGGCCATAGAGGCCAACTCGGGCCCATCAATCACCAGGGATAACAACCATGCCCAATACCGTCCGCCTGCACCGCGTTCTCGCCACCAGCCCGCAGAAGGTCTATCGCGCCTTCCTGGAAGCCGACGCGATGGCGAAATGGCTTCCGCCGAACGGCTTTACCTGCACGGTGCATCATTTCGAGCCCAAGGTCGGGGGCACGTTCAAGATGTCGTTCCGGAATTTCACGACCGGCAACGGCCATTCGTTCGGCGGCGAATTCGTCGAGCTCGTGCCCGGCGAGCGCCTCCGCTACACCGACAAGTTCGACGACCCCAACCTGCCGGGCCTGATCGAGGTGACCGTGAGCCTGAAGAAGGTCTCGGTCGGCACCGAGGTCGAGATCACGCAGTCGGGCCTGCCCGACGTCATTCCCGTCGAGGCCTGCTATCTCGGCTGGCAGGAGTCGCTGCGGAATCTGGCGCGGCTGGTCGAGCCGGAGATCAACCAGTAGCAACGACATCAGCATCGTAGGGTGGGCAAAGCGCAGCGTGCCCACCAACGCTCTCTAAACCTCTCAAAGATGGTGGGCACGGCGCGCGAAGAGCGCGCCTTTGCCCACCCTACGGCTGTTCGGTCAGATGCGCCGCTCTACCCACGTCGTCATTGCGAGCGAAGCGAAGCAATCCAGAGTCCCTCTGCAGAACGAGTCTGGATTGCTTCGCTTCGCTCGCAATGACGAATGATCGTTACGCGCCCGCCTTCCGCTTGAGCTCGCCGTCCGCGGTCCACCTGTCCGGATCCGAACTGTGCCCGATCAGCGCCAGGCCGTAGGCGATCGACTCGAACTGGTCGCCCGACATCAGCCGCTCGTTGCCGAAGCGGTCGGCGAACAATTTCCGGACCGCGGGAACGAACGAGGTGCCGCCGGTCAGAAACACCTTCTCCACCTCGCGCGCGGCGATGCGGGCCTCGGCCAGCACCTTGTCGACGGTGGCGCCGAGCCGGGCGATGTCGTCTGCAATCCAGGCTTCGAATTTCTTGCGCGTGATGGCCGCGCCGATGTCGACGCCGCCGCCCTTGAAGCGGAAGTCGACCTCGTCCTGCGCCGACAGCGCGACCTTGGCGTCGGACACCGCGCGGTACAGCGCAAAGCCGAGGTCGAGATCGACGATGGTGATGAAATCCTCGAGCAGCTGCGGCTGCAGCGCGGTGCGCTGGAGCTCGCGGAGCTCGCGCAGATCGCCGTTGCTCTTCATCATCGCCAGCTGATGCCAGCGCGCGAGGTTGGTGTAATGGCCGGTCGGAACCGGCAGCACCTTGTCGAAGGAGCGGAAGCTGGAGCCCTTGCCGAGCCGCGGCGAGACGATGTGATCGACGATGCGATAGTCGAAGGTGTCGCCGGCAACGCCGATGCCGGCGTGGCCGAGCGGCTCGGCGCGAAGCACGCCGCCCGCACGCGAGAAACGCATCACGGAGAAATCGCTGGTGCCGCCGCCGAAATCGGCGACCAGCACGGTGGCATCGCGCTCCAGCCTGCGGGCGAAGGAGAATGCCGCGCCCACGGGCTCGTAGACATAGCGCGCGTGACCGGCGCCCAAGCGCTCGAACGCGGCGCGGTAGCGCTGCATCGCCAGCGCCTCGTCGGGATTGCCGCCGGCAAAGCGCACCGGACGACCGACCGTGATGTTGGCCGCCTCGAAGCCGAACTTGTCCCCGCCGTGGCGCGCCAGCGTGCGCAGGAAAGCCGCCAGGATGTCCTCGAACTTGTAGCGCTGCCGGAACACCTGCGTGGTATTGAAGCTGGAGCTCGCCGCGAAGGTCTTGAACGATTGCAGGAAGCGATAGACGTGGCGCCCTTCGAGAAACTGCTCGATCGCCCACGGCCCGCCCTCGGCCTGGGCGCCGGCGCCCGGCCGATCCTCCCAGAAGCACAGGGCCGACACGTAGACGCTGTGGCGCTGCCCGCCATGGTCGAAGCGAATGGCCTCGACCCGGCGGTCGTCCGCCGCCAGCGCAACGACCGTGTTGCTCGTGCCAAAATCGATGCCGATCGAGACGGCGGGCGAGGCGCTCGACATGAACCACTCTGACAGTTGATTGGATAAGGGGGCGGACCACTAGCGGCTTTGCATGACCATGCCAAGGGCCCTGGCATTGCAGCACGGCCGGAACCCGGACCGCCTAGGGCCAGGTCGCCCCTCTCGGACCGCTTTTTCAGCCGGCTTTAGTGCCCGTTTGTTCAACAAAGGCGCCGCCGTGTGTCCGCATTGGCAACTTTATGTCCGAACCGGACCCTTTAACCCACTATTATGCTGCAATGCGATAGACTGCATGCTGCTATGCAACCACGGGCATGGACACTGGCATCTGGTATACATAGATTGCTCCCAGAAATGAGACAGCAAGGCTGACCGTCTCAAGAAAGGGAATTCCGATGTCGAAGACCGCCTCCGTCGCTTTCGCCCCCTCCTCCTCCTCGCTGTTCGCCCGGTTCATGGCCGCGGTCGATCGGTTCCTGCTGGCAAGCGCCGAGATCTCGAACCACAATGGCGACCTGCCGCGTTTCGGCCTGTAAGACAGCTTGGCGGCCCCGCCCAACGGCGGGACCGCAGACCACCGCGACCCCTTTGTTGGATTAAATGGCCCCCCATGTCGGGGCCATTTTCGTTTTACGCCTGCCTCCGCGCGACCACAGCTGCGACGATTCGTCCACCGACGTGCCCGCCGATCCGATTGTTTGCCCCTTGGCATCTCGCATACCATTCGACCAGCAAGCCCAATTGAACAATCAAAGGTGTAAGGCGGGGGACGACGTAGCGCAGCGGAAGCAGCCGAGGGGCACATTTGCACGGACCCTGGCCGAGGCTTAGCCGAAAGGAGCGGATGCCGCGCGTTGTCCCTGCTCATAGAGTTTCTACCGGGACTGCCATGGGAGAATCGGCACCATGGGCGACACCAGGCATTTGAATCGAGATGGGCTGACGCAAGCCGACAAAGAGCGGCTGCGTTGAGGGTTCGACAGGGAGAGAAACAGATGAAGCCATTCGTTCTGAATGTCGCTTTGGCGGCAATCGCGATGTCATGCGCGAGCAGCACCGCAAGCCGGGCTGCCTGGGAGCCGGTCCGTCCGGTCGAGTTCATCGTGCCCGCGGGCACCGGCGGCGGTGCCGATCAGATGGCGCGCACCATCCAGGGCATCGTCACCAAGCACAATCTGATGAAACAGCCGCTTGTCGTCATCAACAAGGCCGGCGGTGCGGGTGGCGAAGGTTTCCTCGACGTGAAGACCTCGTCGGGCAATCCGCACAAGATCATCATCACGCTCTCGAACCTGTTCACGACGCCGCTGGCGACGGGCATCCCGTTCAACTGGAAGGATTTGACCCCGGTCGCGATGCTGGCGCTCGACGAGTTCGTGCTCTGGGTCAATGCCGAGAAGCCCTACAACAGCGTCAAGGACTATGTCGAAGCCGCGAAGAAGGCGCCAAGCGGCTCGTTCAAGATGGGCGGCACCGGCTCGAAGCAGGAAGACCAGATCATCACGGTCGGCATCGAGAAGGCGATCGACGCCAAGTTCACCTACATCCCCTACAAGGGCGGCGGCGAGGTCGCGGTCCAGCTCGTCGGCAACCACGTCGATTCGACCGTCAACAACCCGATCGAGGCGGTGGCGCAATGGCGCGGCGGCAAGCTCCGTCCGCTTTGCGTCTTCGACGCCCAGCCGATGGCCTATGACGAGCCGATCGCCGACGGCAAGGCCTGGAAGGACATTCCGACCTGCAAGTCGCAGGGGCTTGCGATGGAATATCTCATGCTGCGCGGCATCTTCATGTCGCCCAAGGCCACGAAGGACCAGATCGAATATTATGTCGAGCTGTTCAAGAAGGTCCGCGCGACGCCGGAATGGCAGGAGTTCATGAAGAGCGGCGCCTTCAACACGACCTTCCTGACCGGCGCCGACTACGCCAAGTGGGTCGAGGCGGAGGAGAAGCGCCACGAAGGCCTGATGAAGGAAGCCGGCTTCCTCGCGCCGGGAAATTGATCCGCGAATTGACCCGCGACATCGATGACGGCTGAGGACGCTGCTTGCGGCCGTCTCCTCGACTGCGCAGCACTGCGATTCCGCCTGGAGGGCTCATGACTGAACGATCCGGATCCGAGTCCGGCCCCGCACACAAGACGCTGGAAATCGGCACGGCGCTGCTGATCGGCGTGTTCGGCCTGATCGTAATCGTCGGCAGCCTGAAGGCCGGCATCAACTGGGGCGCGGAGGGGCCGCGCGCCGGGTTCTTCCCCTTCTATGTCGGCAGCGCCATCGTCGTTGCAAGCGCCATCAACCTCTGGCATGCGCGGCGCGACGACGATGGCCGGCTGTTCGCGGAATGGGGGCAGCTGCGCCAGGTCATGAGCGTCGTCGTGCCGACGGCGATCTATGTCGGCTCAATGCCGTTCATCGGCCTCTACGTCGCCTCGATGGTGTTCATCGCCTGGTTCATGCGCTGGCTCGGCGGCTATCGCTGGCTGACAGTCGTCGCAGTGGCGGTCGGCATGCCCGTCGTGACCTATCTCGTTTTCGAGCGCTGGTTCCTGGTCCCGCTGCCCAAGGGGCCGCTCGAGGAATGGCTCGGTCTGTAAGACTACGCATTCATTTAATTGCTGCTGCAGGACGTTTTGACATGGAAGAGTTGGCCAACCTGTTTCACGGCTTCGCGGTCGCCCTGCAGCCCTACAACATCATGCTGATGGTGATCGGCATCACGCTCGGGGTCATCATCGGCGTGCTGCCGGGACTAGGGGGCGCCAACGGCGTCGCGATCCTGCTTCCCCTCACCTTCAGCATGCCGCCGACATCGGCGATCATCATGCTGTCCTGCATCTACTGGGGCGCATTGTTCGGCGGCGCCATCACTTCGATCCTGTTCAACATACCGGGCGAGCCATGGTCGGTGGCGACCACCTTCGACGGCTATCCGATGGCCCAGCAGGGCAAGCCCGGCGAAGCCCTGACGGCTGCCTTCACCTCGTCCTTCGTCGGCGCGCTGTTTGCCGTCATCATGATCACGCTGGTGGCGCCCCTGGTTGCAGGCTTTGCGCTCCGATTTGGTCCGGCGGAGAAGTTCGCGGTGTACTTCCTCGCCTTCTGCTCCTTCGTCGGCCTCAGCAAGGAGCCGCCGTTCAAGACCATCGCGGCGATGATGATGGGCTTTGCGCTCGCGGCGGTCGGCCTCGATTCGATCACGGGGCAGTTGCGGCTGACCTTCGGCGTCACTGAGCTGCTCAACGGTTTCGACTTCCTGATCGCCGTGATCGGCCTGTTCGGCATCGGCGAGATCCTGCTGACCATGGAGGAAGGACTGGCATTCCGCGGCGGCAATGCCAGCATCAACCTTCGCGTCGTGCTCCAGACCTGGCGCGAGCTGCCCGCCTATTGGATGACCTCGCTGCGGTCCTGCCTGATCGGCTGCTGGATGGGCGTCACGCCCGCCGGCGCCACGCCCGCCTCCTTCATGAGCTACGGCATCGCCAAGCGCCTGGCGCGACGCGGCAACAATTTCGGCAAGGGCGAGATCGAGGGCGTGATCGCGCCGGAGACGGCCGCACATGCCGCCGGCACCTCGGCGCTGCTGCCGATGCTGTCGCTCGGCGTGCCCGGCTCGCCGACCGCCGCCGTGCTGCTCGGCGGATTGTTGATCTGGGGCCTGCAGCCCGGCCCCATGTTGTTCGTGGAGCAGAAGGAATTCGTCTGGGGCCTGATCGCCTCGATGTATCTCGGCAATCTCGCCGGCCTCATCGTCGTGCTGACCTGCGTGCCGATCTTCGCCGCGATCCTGCGCGTGCCCTTCGGCATCATCGCGCCGCTGATCCTGGTGCTCTGCGCGATCGGCGCCTACTCGGTGCACAACAGCACCTTCGACGTGATGCTGATGCTGGTGTTCGGGGTGCTCGGCTATCTCCTGAAGAAGTGCAATTATCCGCTCGCGCCGCTGGTGCTCGCCATCGTGCTCGGCGACAAGGCGGAGGAAGCATTCCGCCAATCGCTGCTGGGCTCGCAAGGCTCGCTCGGGGTGTTCTTCTCCAACGGCCTCGTCAGCACCATCATGGCGCTCGGCCTGGTCGCCCTGTTCTGGTCCGCGATCCAGGAAGGCTACAGCCGGCTCCGTACGTCGATGGCGTAAGGCCGGGATCTGCGTAAACTGCATCGGCGCGAACGCCAAATTGCCGCACTCCAGAATTCTGGAATATAGAATTCCAGGAATTGCGCCGCCGCCACGGACTGCGTGTCGGCGGACGCGACCAATGCAGGCGTGGAAAAATCTCCGAACGCATAAGCTTTCAATAGCGTCCTGCGGTATCGCTGAACCAAGAAAAAGCAACGCAAAACCAACGATTTATCTTGGACAAGCTGCAATCGCCGCCGTCCGCCGAGCGCGATCGGGGCTTTACAATCATGTCCGCCTGGCGCATGTGAACAAGCCCGCGTTATTTCGCCGCACCCTCCCATCCCAGCTTGAATCTTGGCATATTGCATACCAGGATGCCCGCCAGCGCATGCATAAAAATGATCGGCGCGTTCGGGAGGGTTTTTGATGACGGACATGGTGCAGTCGGCAGCGGCCCCTAGTGCCGCACGCGTAAGCGATGCCTATCGCTGGGCGCAATTGGCGATCGGTGTGGCGGCGATGGTGATGATCGCCAATTATCAATATGGCTGGACGTTCTTCGTCCCCGACATCCAGAAGAAGTTCGGCTGGGATCGCGCCTCGATCCAATGGGCCTTCACGCTCTTCGTCCTGTTCGAGACCTGGCTGGTGCCGATCGAAGGATGGTTCGTCGACAAATACGGCCCGCGCATCGTCGTGCTGGTCGGCGGCGTGCTCTGCGCCATCGGCTGGGCGATCAACGCGCAGGCGACCTCGCTCAACGGCTACTATCTCGGCATGATCATCGCAGGCATCGGCGCCGGCGGCGTCTACGGCACCTGCGTCGGCAACGCGCTGAAATGGTTTCCGGACAAGCGCGGTCTTGCGGCCGGCATCACGGCGGCCGGCTTCGGTGCAGGCTCTGCGCTGACCGTCGCGCCGATCCAGGCGATGATCAAGGACAGCGGATTCCAGACCACCTTTCTGTATTTCGGCCTTGGGCAAGGCATCATCATCTGCATCCTCGCCTTCTTCCTGCTCGCGCCAAAAGCGGGTCAGGTGCCGAACGTGGTGGCGAATGCCAATATCATCCAGACCCGGCGCAACTATCAGCCGACCGAAGTGCTGCGCCAGCCGATCTTCTGGTTGATGTACTTCATGTTCGTGATCGTCGGCGCGGGTGGACTGATGGTCACCGCGAACCTGAAGCCGATCGCGGTTGACTGGAAGGTCGACAGCGTGCCGGTGACGCTGATGGCGGTGACGATGACGGCGGTGACCTTCGCGGCCACGATCGACCGCGTGCTCAACGGCCTGACGCGTCCGTTCTTCGGCTGGATCTCCGACATGATCGGCCGCGAGAACACGATGTTCATCGCCTTCGGCATGGAAGGTTTCGGCATCTGGATGCTCTATCTCTGGGGTCACGATCCGGTCTGGTTCGTGCTGCTCTCGGGCTTCGTGTTCTTCGCCTGGGGTGAGATCTACTCGCTGTTCCCCTCGACCTGCACCGACACGTTCGGCGCCAAGTTCGCGACCACCAATGCCGGCCTGCTCTACACCGCGAAGGGCACCGCCGCGCTGTTGGTGCCGATCGCCAACTACATGCAGCAGTCGTCGGGCACCTGGGACAGCGTGTTCATCATCGCGGCCGGCGCCAACATCCTGGCTTCGCTGCTGGCGATCGCCGTGCTCAAGCCCTGGCGCAAGGTCGTGGTCGCCAAATCGACGATCTGACCCGCCCCAAACAGCGGCTTCCAAACACCACCGCCCGGCCTCAACGGCCGGGCGTTTTCGTTTGGACGCCAAGATCCCGCGCTCCCGTAGGAGTCAGGCAGACCCGCGCATTTTGTGGAAAGGAAACCAAGATAGGGCTTGCAAACTGGAATATGGTATACCAATCTCCGCCCCGCGCCTGCGACGATAAGCCACAATATTTGCGACATCAGGTCATCTTGGCAAACTGATGCGCGACCAAACGGGCGCGTTGGGAGGTTCTCGATGATTTCCAGCCCGGACGGCGTCGTCACCGCCGCGCCTCTTCGCACCGGTTTCCGCTGGCTCCAGCTCGGCATGGGCATCGTCTGCATGGCGATGATCGCCAATCTGCAATATGGCTGGACGCTGTTCGTCGATCCGATCGACGCCGCCCATCATTGGGGGCGCGCCGCGATCCAGCTCGCCTTCACCGTCTTCGTCGTCACCGAGACCTGGCTGGTGCCGGTCGAGGCTTGGTTCGTCGACAGATACGGCCCGCGCATCGTCATCATGTTCGGCGGCGTGATGATCGCGCTGTCCTGGATCCTCAACGCCTACGCCGACAGCCTCACCCTGCTCTACACTGCTGCGATCATCGGCGGCATGGGCGCGGGCGCAGTGTACGGCACCTGCGTCGGCAACGCGCTGAAATGGTTTCCCGACCGCCGCGGCCTCGCGGCGGGTGCGACCGCCGCCGGCTTCGGCGCGGGTGCCGCGATCACGATCGTGCCGATCGCGAGCATGATCGTCTCGAGCGGCTATCAGCACGCCTTCCTCACCTTCGGCATCGGCCAGGGCCTCGTCGTGTTCGCGCTCGCCTTCTTCGTCCAGCCGCCGCGCCTCTCCATCCCGCCGAAGAAGAAGCAGCTCAACCTGCCGCAGACCAAGATCGACTTCACCCCGCCGCAAGTGCTGCGTAGCCCTGTTTTCTGGGTGATGTATCTCGTCTTCGTCATGGTGGCTTCCGGCGGACTGATGACTGCGGCGCAGATCGCCCCGATCGCGCACGACTTTGGGATCGCCGACACGCCGGTGACGCTCGCCGGCTTCCAGATGGCGGCGCTGACCTTCGCGATCTCGCTCGACCGCATCCTCGACGGATTCGGGCGCCCCTTCTTCGGCTGGGTCTCCGACACGATCGGCCGCGAGCCCACGATGTTCATCGCCTTCGGCACCGCCGCCTTGATGCTGCTGACGCTCTCGGCCTATGGCCACGTGCCTGTCGTCTTCGTGCTGGCGACCGCGGTCTATTTCGGCGTGTTCGGCGAGATCTACTCGCTATTCCCCGCAACCTGCGGCGACACCTTCGGTGCGAAGTTCGCAACCACCAACAACGGCATGCTCTACACCGCCAAGGGCACGGCCTCCCTGCTCGTCCCGCTCGCGAGCGTGATCTCGACCGCCTATGGCTGGAAGGCCGTGTTCGTGGTCGCGGTGGCGTTGAACGCCACGGCGGCGCTGACGGCGCTGTTCGTGATCAAGCCGCTGCGCCGCGCCTTCATCCTCGGCAACGAAGCCGAGCACACTGAGGCCGCGACCGGCACGGCCAAGACCGAGACGGCGTAAGCCGCGCATTTTGCAAGGCTTGCTAAGGGGCGCAGCAATGCGCCCCTTTCTTTTTGCTGGCCGTAAACGTCAGCATTCCTGTCGCAAGATTTTTCGGATCAGCCAAAACCAGCGCTTGACGATTGGCATTATGTATACCACACTTCTCCCAACGTTCACCCCAGGGAGGTTGCAATGCTGGTCGGAGACATTCTGCGCAAGAAGACGCCGCGCGTTGTCACGGTGCGTATGAACGAAACGGTGGGGATCGCGGCCAAGCTGATGCGCGCCAACAATATCAGCGCGCTGGTGGTCAAGGACGTGGTCCGCTCCGAGGGCAACACCGCGGTCGGCATGTTCACCGAGCGTGACGTGGTGCGCGCCGTCGCCGAGCACGGCGCGGGCGCCGTCAACGTCAAGGTTTCCCAGCTGGTCTCGGTGCAGCAGCTGGTATCCTGCAGCTCCTCGGATACGATCGAGCAGGTCCGGCATCTGATGAACCGTCATCACATCCGCCATTTGCCGGTCATCGACGATTACAGCCTCGTCTCCGTCATCAGCATGCGCGACATCGCCGCTGCGATGGATGAGGCGCTGAACGGTGCGCCGCAAGCGGCAGCCTAAAAGAGCTCGCCCTACTTTCAGTCACGGAAGAGCTGCCCCCTCTCCCGCTTGCGGGAGAGGGTTGGGAGAGGGCTGTCTCCGCCAGCGAGACTCCCCAAGAGGATAGAGCCCTCACCCGCCGCGCTCTTCGAGCACGTCGACCTCTCCCGCAAGCGGGAGAGGTGCAGGGAGCCTATGGCCCGATCGATCCACCCAACTACCAAATTGGTCCCGCGAGGATTTCATGAAGATCTGCATCTACGGCGCCGGCGCGATCGGCGGATATCTCGGAGTTCAGCTCGCGCGCGCGGGCGGCGACGTCGGCCTGATCGCACGCGGCGCGCACCTTGCCGCCATGCGCGAGCGCGGCCTGACGCTGCTCGCGGGCGAGGAGAAGCACACCGTTCATCCGCGCTGCACCGACGATCCCACCGAGCTCGGCGTGCAGGACTTCATCATCATCACGCTGAAGGCGCATTCGATCACCGGCGTGATCGAGAAGATGCAGCCGCTGCTCGGGCCCCACACCCGCATCGTCACCGCCGTCAATGGCATCCCCTACTGGTACTTCTACAAGCACGGCGGCCAATACGAGAACTCGACGCTGGAGAGCATCGACCCCGGCGGACGGCAGTGGCGCGAGCTGGGGGCCGAGCGCGCCATCGGCTGCATTGTCTATCCCGCCACCGAGATCGAGGCGCCCGGCATGATCCGCCACGTCTACGGCAACAACTTTCCGCTCGGCGAGCCCTCGGGCGAGATCACCTCCGACGTGCAGCGGCTCGCCGATCTCTTCGTCGCGGCCGGCCTGAAAGCCCCCGTGCTCGACCGCATCCGCGACGAGATCTGGCTGAAGCTCTGGGGCAATGTCTGCTTCAACCCGATCAGCGCGCTGACCCATGCCACGCTCGACGTGATCTGCACCGATCCCGCCACGCGCGCGCTGTCGCGCGCGATCATGGTGGAGACGCAAGCCATCGCCGAGACCTTCGGCGTCAAGTTCCGCGTCGACGTCGAGCGCCGCATCGAGGGTGCCCGCAAGGTCGGTGCCCACAAGACCTCGATGCTGCAGGATCTCGAGCGCGGCCGCCCGATGGAGATCGATCCGCTCGTCACCGTCGTGCAGGAGATGGGCAGGCTCACCGGCATCCCGACGCCTGCGCTCGACTCGGTGCTGGCGATGGTGACCCAGCGCGCCCGCATCGCCGGCCTCTATGACGGCGTCTCGACGCCGGCTGATCCGCGCGCACTGGCGGTGGCGTGATGGCAACCGCGACCAAATGGCTGCGCTTCCGCCATGCCGGCACCACGGGCTTCGGCACGCTGACGTCATCGGGCATCAGCCTGCACGAGGGCGAGATGTTCGGCCGCAATGCCAGCACCGGCAAGACACTCGCGCTGTCGGAGGTCGAGCTGCTTGCGCCCTGCGTGCCCAGCAAGATCGTCGCGCTCTGGAATAATTTCCATGCGCTCGCGGCCAAGCTGAACCAGCCCGAACCGCCGGAGCCGCTCTACCTGCTCAAGGCCACCACCAGCATCGCCGCACCCGGCGCCGTGATCCGCCGCCCCTCCTACTACGACGGCAAGACGACCTACGAGGGCGAGCTCGGCATCGTCATCGGCAGGACCTGCGCGCACGTCTCGCCTGATGAGGCCGATGGCTTCATCTTCGGCTACACCTGCGTCAACGACATCACCGCCAACGACATCCTGACGCGCGACCCCACCTTCCCGCAATGGGCCCGTGCCAAGGGCATCGACGATTACGGCCCGTTCGGCCCTGTGATCGCGACCGGTCTCGATCCCGCAAAACTCACGGTGCGCACCATCCTCAACGGCGCGGAGCGACAGAACTACCCGATCTCGGACATGATCTTCAGCGCGCAGGAGCTGGTGAGCAGGATCTCCCACGACATGACCTTGCTGCCCGGCGACCTCATCGCGGTGGGTACCTCTGTCGGCGTCGGCGTGATGAAGGAGCCCGTGAACAGTGTGACCGTCGCGATCGACGGCATCGGCGAGCTCACCAACGAGTTTCGACTGTAATCTTTCGCCGCCGCAGCGCAGCAAAATTGATCCGGCGCAAATCGGCCGTCGCGGCCAACGCTATCCTCCCCGGCAAAATTGATTTCTGATGCAAGGGAGGACGCAATGACGAATGCCGGCAACGCGCTTTTGTGGACGGCCCTGTACTTCGCTCTCTCGTTCGCCGCGATCTTCGTGGTCTGGTTCGCCGACAAGATCCGGTCGAACCTGCTCGGGAAGCAATAGCCCAGGGCACGTTGGTTCGTCTCGCGGCTGGCCTGGGTGCAAGCGGGCCGGCAGAGCGACGTGCGCGCCACCTCGCATCTTTCCGCAGCGCCTGGCGTTGACGGGATCCCGGTGCTGCGCGCCCCCGGGCGAGCCAGCGGCCCCCGTTCAGCACCAAGCCGAATTTCGGATAATCCGGCTTCTCCCCTTGCGCCGCCGAGCCCGAGCCGGCTGTGGATCGTTTGGCCACAAACGTCCCGCGTCGCCCCGGCCCCTTGATCTCGGTTCCGCTCTTCAATAGCAACACAGGAGTGCGCCGGCGTGAGGAATTCACGATGTGGCTGTTTTTCCTGGTTGCCTGGATCGCCCTGCTCGCCGTCATCGCAGTCTTTGCCCAGCAGGCGTTCGGTTACGACATTGCCCACCTGCCCGCCTGGTTCGCGGGCCTGTCCGTGCCGCAGCGCATTGCCACCGGCGCCATCCCTGTCCTTGCCCTGGCCCTGATCGCCGGCTCCGCCTGGCGGCTCTCGCGGCAGGACCGCAGCCTGAAGACGCTCCGCGATCGCCTCAGGAGGACCCGCGAGGACGTCGTGGTCGCCCACGCCCTGCAAAACCACCTCGATGCCACCGTCCAGCATTTGATCGAGAGCGATCCCCGGGAAGCGGTTTCCGCCCTCCACGACAAGCTGGGCGAGACCGAGCGGCGCGCCCTGCTCCAGCAAGGCCGCAACGAATCCACCGACATGCACGACCAGCTCGCCGAAATCCGCCGCCGCCAGCAGGCGCTGCGCGAGATGGTCGGCAAGGTCGCCGAGCAGCGCCGTGCGGTCGAGCCCGTCTTCACCGAGATCCGCGACCGCCAGAACCAGCTCGAACGCGCCCTGCACGACCTCGAGACCGACGACCGCAAGAACAACCTCGCCGACCGGCTCAAGGACATCGCACGCGACGTCTCAGGACTGCTGACACGGGTGAGCGCGGTCCAGGAGACGTTTGCGACCCTGAACCGGTACAAGGAGGATCTGGCGAAATCTCACGCGGAGCTGGCGCCACTGCGCTCGACCGATACCGGCATCAATGCCTTGATCGGCGAGCTTAGCCTCAGCCATGACCGCCTCGAAAAAAGCATCGACGAGCTCGAGACCGGCGGCGAGGCGCCGCTTCCCACCCGCGTGGAGACGCTGTCGCAGAACAAGATCGTGATCGAGCAGCGCCTCGCCCGCATCGACGACAATTTCAACGTCTTGAAAGGGATCCGGCTCGATTTCGAGGAGCTCAGCCAGCGCCGGGTCGAGCTCGAACGCGCGATCGCCGATGTCGAGACAGATGCGGACGGCAAGACCCTGACCGACCGCCAGAACGCGCTGAACGATTTCGTGCTCCAGTCGCGCCAGCGCCTCGGCGCGCTGCAGGAGACGCTGGCGACGCTGAACGCCTTCAAGGCCGAGCTGTCGAAGTCGCAGGCCGACCTCATCCCGCTCAAGGCGCCGGTGTTCGGCATCGAGGCCATGATCGCCGAGGTCGGCGCCACCCGCGATCTCCTGGTAAAAACCGTCGGCGAGATCGAGGCGAGCGCCGGCATGACGCTGGCCTCGCGCGTCGACATGCTGACCAGAAGCAAGCGCGAAGTCGAAGACCGCCTCGCCCGCGTCTTCGAGAATTTCAACGCGCTCGATGCACTTCGCAAGGACATCGGTGGCATCTTCGCGACGATCCGGAATAGTTTGAATCGGATCGGGTGAATTTTGGTAGGCCGCAGCGTCGACCCGCCCCCCGGAAACATCCAGACACATCACATCTCCGCGCGCCCGATCAATGCCGCCAACATGTCCCGTGCGCGCCGCAACTTGGACGCATTCGGTCGCCCTTTTGGGAGGCGTGTCTGGGGGCACGGCATGACCGTGTTTGGACCAAACCTTCTAGGGGTATCGCTGTGAAGAAGATAGTATTTGCTCTGGGTGCCACGCTTGCTCTTGCGACGGCCGCGAACGCTGCGGATCTGCCGCGCCGCCAGCCCGTGCCGGCCTACCCGGCCGAGCAGGCGCCGATCGGCAAGATGCCGATTGGCAAGAGCCCGGTTGGAAAGGCCCCGATCGGCAAGGCGCCGGGCCCGGTCGCGGCGCGCTACTGACGCGCAGCGACGTCCGCGCGAGACATTTGCGGCCGATGGTCGAGGGGGAATAGCGTGACGAACAATGCTGGTCGATCGGGATCCTGCATCCTCGCGGGCTTCGCTCTTGCGGCTATGCTCTCGTGCACGACGCCCTCGGCCTCGGCTCACGAAGCCGACAGGCGCGTTGCCGATGCGAACGCGCTTGCTACGACCGACGCCGCCGCGCGGCCTCAGCCGCCATCGACGCGGCGCTCCGTCGCGCGTGCGGAGAGAGGCCCCTACTATGTCGACTTCCGCGCCCGCACGGCCGCGAGCTGGGGCCATGCCTTCGTCTGGTACGGCAAGACCAGCGAGAAGGCCGTCGAGGTTGCGGGCTTGACGCCGGCCGGCGACACGCTCGCCTACGTGCTCGGTCACATCACCTTTGTGCCATCCGAGACCGGTGCCAGCTACGGCGATCTCGATCCGGAATATCTGACCGCGAGCTATCGGGTCTACCTGAACGAAGCCGACGCCAAGCGTGTGTTCGCCTACATCAAGGAGTTGCAGGCCAGCTCTCCGGTCTGGAACGCCGAGACCGTGAACTGCACCGGCTTCATCGGCGACATCGCCGAGTTCATGGGATTGAAGGTGCCCCATCGCTGGCAGCGCCCGGAAAACTTCGTCAACAGCCTCAAGGAAATCAACGGCGGGCGCCAGATGGTGCGGTTGTCGGCGAAGTAGCTCCTCGCCCCATACTCGGTGTCATTGCCCGCGAAGGCGGGCAATCCAGTATTCCAGAGACCGCGAGGCTAGAATCGAGAAGCCGCGGCGTACTGGATACCCCGCCTTCGCGGGGTATGACGGCGGAGTTTGAGGAAAGAGCTTGCCCTCATCGGGCAACGGCGCACCCAATTATCCGCCTCGCGGAATCACCAACATCTCCTGCATGGTCGCCCCGCCCGGCGGCGCAATAGACTTTTCCCACCCCCGGCGGCATCCTCCCCGCCAGTCAATGGATAACAGAGCGCCACGCCGGGCGCGGGGGAAACAGATCATGTTGCAGACACGGTTCACCAGGCTCGTCGGCGTCCAGCACCCGATCGTTCAGGGCGGCATGCAATGGGTCGGACGGGCCGAGCTGGTGGCGGCGGTCGCCAATGCCGGCGCGCTCGGCTTCATCACGGCGCTGACCCAGCCGACGCCGGAGGACCTGACCAAGGAGATCGCGCGCTGCCGCGACCTGACCGACAAGCCGTTCGGCGTCAACCTCACCATCCTGCCGGCGATCAAGCCGCCGCCCTATGCCGAGTACCGCGCCGCGATCATCGAGAGCGGCATCACGGTGGTCGAGACCGCCGGCAACAAGCCGCAGGAGCACGTCGACGAGTTCAGGAAGCACGGCGTCAAGGTCGTGCACAAATGCACCAGCGTCCGTCACGCCCTCTCGGCCGAGCGGATGGGCGTCGACGCCATCTCGATCGACGGCTTCGAATGCGCCGGCCATCCCGGCGAGGACGACACGCCCGGCCTGATCCTGATCCCGGCCGCTGCCAACAAGATCAAGATCCCGATGATCGCCTCGGGCGGCTTCGCAGATGCCCGCGGCCTCGTCGCGGCGCTGGCGCTGGGAGCCGAGGGCATCAACATGGGCACCCGCTTCATGGCCACCAGGGAGAGCCCGATCCACCAGTCCATCAAGGAGAAGATCGTCGCCAATGACGAGCGCGAGACCGAGCTGATCTTCCGCACCATGCGCAACACCTCGCGCGTGGCCAAGAACGCCGTCTCGACCAAGGTCGTCGCGATGGAGAAGGAAGGCGCCAAGTTCGAGGATATCCGCGAGCTGGTTGCCGGCGCCCGCGGCAAGATGGTCTATGCCACCGGCAATTCCGACGAAGGCATCTGGTCAGCCGGCCAGGTGCAGGGCCTGATCCAGGACATCCCGAGCTGTGCCGAACTCGTCTCCCGCATCGTGCGCGAGGCGGAGGCGATCATTCGCAGCCGGCTCGAGGGGATGATCGTTCAGCAACAACGCGAAGCAGCGGAATAATCACTGCAACACGTGAGAGTATTGCATGAAAGCCTACGTCTACGGCCCTGAAGGCGCGAGGATTTCCGACGTCGCTCAACCGAAGCCGAAGGGCACGCAGGTGCTCGTCCGCGTCCGCGCCTGTGGCCTCAACCGCGCCGACACCGGCATGCGCAAGGGCCACGCCCATGGCGCGGCCGGCGGCGTCGGCACCGTGCTCGGCATGGAATGGGCCGGCGAGGTTGCCGAGCTCGGGCCGGATGCGAAGGGCGTGAAGATCGGCGACCGCATCATGGGCTCGGGCGGCGCGGCCTTCGCCGAATATACGCTGGCCGATCACGGCCGGCTGTTCCACGCGCCGTCGAACATGAATTTCGAGGAGGCCGCCACCCTCCCCGTCGCGCTCGCGACCATGCACAACGCCGTCGTCACCGTTGGCGGCGTGCAGGCAGGACAGAGCGTGCTGATCCAAGGTGCGAGCTCCGGCGTCGGCCTGATGGCGATGCAGATTGCCAGGCTCAAAGGCGCAAAACTCGTGATCGGCTCGTCCACCGACGCCTATCGCCGCGGCCGGCTGAGGGAATATGGCGCCGACCTCGCCGTCGACAGCTCCGATCCGAAATGGGTCGACGAGGTGCTGAAGGCGACGAATGGCGAAGGCGTCGACCTCATCGTCGACCAGGTCTCGGGCAAGGTCGCCAATCAGAACCTCGCCGCAACCAAGGTGAAGGGTCGCATCGTCAATGTCGGCCGGCTCGGCGGCACCCACGCCGACTTCAATTTCGACCTGCACGCGGCCCGCCGCATCGACTATGTCGGCGTCACCTTCCGCACCCGCACGATCGAGGAGGTCCGCGAGATCTTTGCCGAGGTCCGCAAGGACATCTGGGGCGCGGTGGAATCGCGCAAGCTGCAACTGCCGATCGACAAGGTGTTCGCGTTCGGCGACATCGACCAGGCGTTCGCGCACATGGAGGCGAACAAGCATCTGGGGAAGATCGTGGTGACGGTGTGAGGGCGCGGACAGCGGTCCCGTAGGGTGGGCAAAGCGAAGCGTGCCCACGATCTCTGTATCCATCGCGGACGAATGGTGGGCACGGCGCTAACGCGCCTTTGCCCACCCTACTTGGCCGGAGCAAGGCGTAGAACGCTCCTGCAACTCACTCGCGACTACAGCTGTGGATCGGCGCTTGATGTTCAGCCATGGGCTGCTAAATCCCCGCCATGACCTCCCAGCACAACAAGACCTCGGTCGCGGCCATCTCGATCTTCGCCAGCGGCGGCATGGCGGCGGCCAAATTCGTGGTCGGGATCGCGATCGGCTCGCTGGCGCTGATCTCCGAGGCCCTGCATTCCTCGATCGACCTGGTCGCGACCATCATCACCTGGGCGGTGGTGCGGGTCTCCGACAAGCCCGCGGATGAGGAGCACCATTACGGTCATGGCAAGCTGGAAAGCGTCTCGGCGCTCGGGGTCACCGCCCTGCTCTACGTGCTCGCCGGCGGCATCCTGGTCGAGGCCTATAGCCGGCTGCGCGAGGGAACCCCGCCGCCGACCATCTCGGCCGTGCCGTTCGTGGTGCTGGTGATCGATATCGCCGTCAATCTCTGGCGCGCCCGCGCCCTGCACCGCGCTGCGCGCGAGACGAGGAGCCAGGCGCTGGCGGCGGACGCGCTGCATTTCGCCTCCGACGTGATGGGCTCCTGCGCCGTGATCGTGGGCCTGATCCTGGCCGGACTCGGCTTCTGGTGGGGCGACGCCGCCGCCGCCGCCGCGGTTGCCGTGATGATCGCAGCGCTCGGCCTGCGCATGGCCGGCTCGACCGTGCAAACGCTGGTCGATCGCGCCCCCGAAGGCGCGCAGGAGAAGGCCACAGCCGCGATCCGCGGCGTGCCTGGTGTGATCGACGTCGAACGCTTGCGCGTGCGCATGGTCGGAGCGACCACGTTCATCGACACCATCGCGAAGGTGCCGCGAACCTATCCGATCGACCGCGTCGAGGACATCAAGCGCAACGCGCAGGCCGCCGTCGCCAGGGCTTTCGGCGATGCCGACCTCACCTTCGCCGCAGTGCCCGTCGCGCGCGACAACGAAACCGTACGCGACCGCATCATGGTGATCGCGCGCAATTCCGCCCTCGCCGTCCACCACGTCACGGTGCACGATCTTGGCGCCAAGCTGATCGTCAGCATCGACCTCGAGGTCGATGCCGACATGGCACTCGAGGCCGCCCACGATGTCGCCAACACGCTGGAGCGCAATATCAAGGAGGAGTTCGGCGAGGACGTCGAGGTCGACGTTCACATCGAGCCGTTGGAACCGGAACTGCCGTTCGGCGTCGATGCCGCGCCCGAGAGGGTGCAGACCATCGCCGCCGCGCTGGCCGAGTTCGCCGGCGAAGGCGACATCCACGACATCCACAATGTGCGGGTCCGCAACACCGACGCCGGCGAGATCGTCAACTTCCACTGCCGCGCGGCACCGTCGATGAGCGTGATCAAGGTGCACGAGCAAGTCGACGCGATCGAGCGCGCGTTGCGGCGCGCGTTCCCGAGCGTGAAGCGCGTCATCAGCCACGCCGAGCCGCCGCGCGCGTGATGAAGAACGCGCGGCGAGTCACACGTTCCCGTTTCGGACTCCTCGCGTCCGTGAGTTTGCGGACGCGCGATGCACAAACTGCGCGTTGGATAAGAATAATTTCGCGTTAACGATTCGTTGACTCTCGACAGCCCGCGAAAACTGGATTCAAATCGGTGTGATTCGGAAGCGATGTGGGGCTGCTTCCGGACTTCAGTTGCAAGCTGGTTTTCAGGGGGCCGAAGGCATGTCGCGCGCAGACGCCGCGAGCGCGTGCGTCCAATCCGATTCGATCAAGGGATTGGCGCAATCGATCGCGAAACCTGCCTATCACCGGCTCCTGATCGCGGAGCCGGCGCTGCGCCGCGCCGTGCCGACGCTCATCATCGCCTTCCTGATCACGATCTGCCTCGGCGCGTTCGTGCAGGTGGTCGATCAGACGCGCCAGAAGCGACTGGTGGTCCGCCACGACATTTCGGCGCTCGCCGACCTGCTCGCCGAGCGCATCGACCGCCTCACCTCGGTTCGTCAGGAGCGGCTCAGGAACATCGAGAGCCTGCCGACGCTGCTGCCCGATCTCATTCCGTCCTGGGCCACGGCCTCCGGCCGCCACGTCATCGTCACCTCCGCCGGCATCGACCGCCGCATCCTCGCCCGCATCCCGGCCGAGAGCGATCCCTCAGGCAACGACCGCCTGCTCGATGCGATCACGACCGCGCAGCTGATCGCGGCGCCGCCGCGCGACGGCAACATCGCCGACATGACGCTGCCGAGCGGCAACGCGGCGATGGCGACCTCGCGGCAGATCAAGTCGCTGCCCGGCTTCGTCACCGTGATCCAGGAGCGCAACGAGCCGATCTGGGGCTCGGACGCCGCGCTCTCGGTGACGCTGTCGGCGACCACGGGCTTCGTCGTCCTGATCCTCGGCTTCGCCTTCCACTGGCAGTCGACCCGCGCTCGCGAAGGCGATCTCATCAACGACGCCGTGCGCGGCCGGATCGACACCGCGCTCAACCGCGGCCGCTGCGGATTGTGGGACTGGGATCTGTCGCGCGGCCGGATCTTCTGGTCGCAGTCGATGTTCTCGATGCTCGGCCTCGACGGCCGTCACGAGCTCCTCACCTTCGGCGAGGTCAACGCGCTGGTGAAGTCCGACGACATCGACCTGTTCGAGATTGCCGACCAGCTCATCTCCGAGAAGATCGACCACATCGACCAGACCTTCCGCATGCAGCATGTCGACGGCCACTGGATCTGGCTCCGCGTCCGCTGCGAGAAGACGCGCGGCGCCACGGATTCCAGCGTGCACCTGATCGGGATCGCGGTCGACATCACCGAGCAGAAGAGCCTCGCCGAAAAGACCGTGGAAGCCGACCTTCGCCTGCGCGACGCGATCGAGACCATTCCGGAGGCCTTTGTGCTGTGGGATGCGAGCGACCGCCTGGTGCTCTGCAACTCGCACTTCCAGCGCCTGCACAAGCTGCCGGACACCGCCGTCATCCCCGGCACCTCCTACGAGACCGTGCTCGAGGTCGGCCGCATGCCCGAGGTACGCACCCGCCACAACGAGACCGCGGCCCAAGGCCCGGGCGCGCGTACCTTCGAGGCGCAGCTCGACGACGGCAGCTGGCTGCACATCAGCGAGCGCCGCACCAAGGACGGCGGCTACGTCTCGGTCGGCACCGACATCACTCGCATCAAGGAGCACGAGCAGAAGCTGGTCGACAACGATCTGCGCCTGCGCGCCACCGTCATCGACCTCAAGCGCTCGCAGGCCGCGCTGGAGCGCCAGGCGGTCGAGCTCGCCGACCTCGCCGAGAAGTATCAGCGCGAGAAGACCCGCGCCGAGGAAGCCAACCAGACCAAGTCGAAATTCCTCGCCAATATGAGCCACGAGCTGCGCACGCCGCTCAATGCCATCATCGGCTTCTCCGAGATCATGGGCTCGGGCATGTTCGGCGAGCTCGGTAGCGAGAAGTACCAGGAATATTGCCAGGACATCCTGACCAGCGGCCATTATCTGCTCGAGGTCATCAACGACATCCTCGACATGTCCAAGATCGAGGCCGGCCGCATGAAGCTCGACATGGAAGAGCTCGACCTCGCGCAGACGCTGGCCGAATCCTTGCGGGTCGTCACCGGCCGCGCACAGGACAAGCACCTGAAGTTGGATGCCGACATCGCAAAATCCATCTCGGTCGTCGCCGACCGCCGTGCCACCAAGCAGATCATCGTCAACCTGCTCTCCAACGCCGTGAAGTTCACGCCCGACGGCGGACGCGTCGTGGTGCGCAGCCGGCAGCTCGACGACAGGATCGTGCTGATGATCGCCGACACCGGCATCGGCATCGCGCCGCATTCGCTGGCGCGGCTCGGGCGTCCCTTCGAGCAGGTCGAGAGCCAGCTCACCAAGACCTATCACGGCTCGGGCCTCGGCCTTGCCATCGCCCGCTCGCTGGCGCAGCTCCATGGCGGCTCGATGCGCCTGCGCTCGAAGATCGACGTCGGCACCGTCGTGCGCGTGACCCTGCCGCGCGATGCGATCAAGGCGGCGTCGGGGATATCGGCTGCGGCTTGAATCCTACAATTGCAGCGTCGGCGCCACTTCCCGCGCGACGTTGACCAGCGCTGCGATCAGCGGCGTCATGGGATCGCGCTGCGGGACCACCATGCCGATGCTGTAATTGACCTCGGGATCGACGATCGGAATCGACCGCACGGTGTCGGACAGACCGAGCGTCTCGGCGAGCTTCGCCGGCATCACGCTCGCCCAGCGTCCCGTCTTGACGTGCGTGAACAGCACCAGCAGCGAGTTCGACGTCAGCGTCGGTGTCGCCTCCGCACCGACCGATCGCAGCGCGCGGTCGATGATGCGGCGGTTCTGCATGTCGGGCGTCAAGAGGCACAGCGGCACCTGCCCGACCTCGGTCCAGGTCACCGTCTCGCGGTCGCCGAACATCGCGTCCGGCGCGGTGAGCAGGCGGTAGCTCTCGTTGTAGAGCGGAATGGTGCGCACCTTGCCGATCGGCTCGTTCTCGATATAGGTCAGTCCCGCATCGACCTCGAGATTTTCGAGCAGCCCGAGCACCTCGGACGAGGTGGTGGACTGGATGCGGAAGCGCACCTCGGGATGCTTGGCGCGGAACGGCGTCGTCAGCGCGGCGACCATGCCGAGCACGGTCGGGATCGCCGCGATGCGGATCTCGCCGGAGAGCTGATGCTTCAGCCCGTTGATCTCGTCGCGCATCGCGCGGGCATCGCCGACGATCCGCCGCGCCCAGTCGAGCGCCCGCTCGCCTTCAGGGGTAAATCCCTGAAAGCGCGAGCCGCGCTGGACCAGCATCACGCCGAGAATTTCCTCGAGCTGCTTGAGCCCGGTCGACATCGTCGGTTGCGTTACGCCGCAGGCTTCGGCCGCGCGTCCGAAATGTCGCTCCTTGGCCAACGCCAGCAATAGCTCAAGCTTGTCAATCAACCGGTCGTCCCCTCGAATTCCATCGTGGCATGCAAGTTAGCACGCCGGGCCTGCACCAACACGTAAAAACCGGCAGCCGATCCAACTTTCATTACCAATCCGTATCAATCAATCGCGGTTGCAAATCGATCGGAATCCGCAATCGCAGCACGGGACAGCTTTATTGATCTGCGAATGATTCCAACTAGTTTGCGGCGAAGGAAACGCTCTGGTTGAGAACGAAGAATGACAGCGGTTTTTGAGCCTTGGAACGAGACGCGCGGCGCCGAGATCATCGCCGAACATGCCGGCCAGGAGGGCGCGACGCTCGTCATCCTGCACGCGCTTCAGGAGGCGTTCGGCTATGTGCCGGAGGCGGCGATTCCCATGGTGGCGCAAGCGCTCAACCTGTCGCGCGCCGAGGTGCATGGCGTGTTCACCTTCTATCATGACTTCCGACACAAACCGGCCGGCCGTCACGTTCTGAAGCTGTGCCGCGCCGAGGCCTGCCAGGCTGCCGGCGGCGATGCGCTGGCTGCGCGGGCCGAGGCGAAGCTTGGCGTGTCGCTCGGCAACACCACGGCCGACGATCGCGTCACGCTGGAACCGATCTACTGCCTTGGCCTCTGCGCGACCGCGCCGTCCGCGATGCTCGACGGCCGCCTGATCGGCCGGCTCGACCAGAAGCGCCTCGATGCACTGGTTGCGGAGGCGCAGCGATGAGCATGCGTGTCTACGTCTCACGTGACGCCGGCGCCGTCGCCGTCGGTGCCGACGAGGTCGCCCTGGCGCTGGAGCAGGCCGCCGCCAAGCATGGCGTTGCCGTCGAGATCGTCAGGACCGGCTCGCGCGGAATGTACTGGCTGGAGCCGCTGGTCGAGGTCGCAACGCCGCAGGGACGCATCGCCTTCGGCCCCGTCACCGCGCCCGACGTGCCCTCGCTGCTCGACGCGCTCGCCCGCAACACGCCGCATCTGTTGCGGCTAGGGGCCACCGACGAGATCCCCTGGCTGAAGCGCCAGACCCGCCTCACCTTCGCCCGTTGCGGCGTGATCGATCCGCGCTCGCTCGACGATTACAGCGCCCATGGCGGCTACAAGGGCCTCGCGCGGGCTCTGTCGCTTGGCTCGGATGCGGTCCTCACCGAAGTCACCGCATCGGGCCTGCGCGGTCGCGGCGGCGCGGGCTTTCCGACCGGCATCAAGTGGAAGACCGTCGCGCAGGCCAAGGCCGACCGCAAGTTCATCGTCTGCAACGCCGACGAAGGCGACAGCGGCACTTTCGCCGACCGCATGATCATGGAAGGCGATCCCTTCCTGGTGATCGAGGGCATGACCATCGCCGGCCTCACTGTCGGCGCGACCAAGGGCTATATCTACATCCGCAGCGAATATCCGCACGCCGTCGAGGCGATGAATGCCGCGATCGTGGCTGCCAGGCGCGGCGGCTATCTCGGCGACAAGATCGGCGGCTCGAAGCAAACCTTCGATCTCGAAGTCCGCGTCGGCGCCGGCGCTTACGTCTGCGGCGAGGAGACATCGCTGCTGGAGAGCCTCGAAGGCCGTCGCGGCATCGTGCGTGCAAAACCGCCGCTGCCGGCGCATCACGGCCTGTTCGGCAAGCCGACCGTCATCAACAACGTGCTGTCGTTTGCCGCGATCCCCTTCATCCTCTCCGAGGGCGCCAGGGCCTATGCCGATTTCGGCATGGGTCGCTCGCGCGGGACGATGCCGATCCAGCTCGCCGGCAACATCCGCTACGGCGGCCTGTTCGAGACGGCATTCGGTGTGACGCTCGGCGAGCTCGTCGATGACATCGGCGGCGGCACCTTCACCGGCCGCCCGGTCCGCGCGGTGCAGGTCGGCGGTCCGCTGGGCGCCTATTTCCCGCGCGCTTTGTTCGACACCCCCTTCGACTACGAGGCCTTCGCCGCACGCGACGGCCTGATCGGCCATGGCGGCATCGTCGTGTTCGACGACAGCGTCGACATGCGCAGGCAGGCGCGCTTCGCCATGGAGTTCTGCGCCGTCGAATCCTGCGGCAAGTGCACGCCGTGCCGGATCGGCTCGACCCGCGGCGTCGAGACCATCGAGAAGATCATGAGAGGCGAGCGCGCCCAGGAAAACATCGCGCTGGTCGAGGACCTCTGCAACACCATGAAATTCGGCTCGCTCTGTGCGCTCGGCGGCTTCACGCCCTACCCCGTGCTCAGCGCATTGAAGCACTTCCGGGAGGATTTCGCACCCATCCCGACCACGCTGCAGGCCGCGGAATAGGAGAACGACGATGTCTCTGATCGAAGAAATCGACTACGGCACGCCGCGCTCCAAATCCACGACGATGGTGACGCTGACCATCGACGGCAGAGAGGTCACGGTGGCTGAGGGCACCTCGATCATGCGCGCCGCGATGGACGCCGGCCACCAGATCCCGAAGCTCTGCGCAACCGACATGGTCGACGCGTTCGGCTCCTGCCGGCTCTGCCTCGTCGAGATCGAGGGCCGCGCCGGCACGCCGGCCTCCTGCACCACGCCTGTGATGAACGGCCTCATCGTGCACACCCAGACCGAGCGGCTCAAGAAGCTGCGCAAGGGCGTGATGGAGCTCTACATCTCCGACCATCCACTCGACTGCCTCACCTGCGGCGCCAACGGCGATTGCGAATTGCAGGACATGGCCGGCGCCGTCGGCCTGCGCGACGTGCGCTACGGCTATGAGGGCGAGAACCACGTCTTCGCCAAGACAGCTGGCAAGTCCCACGGCTGCGACAACGACCACTGGATGCCGAAGGACGAGTCCAACCCGTACTTCACCTATGATCCCTCCAAGTGCATCGTCTGCTCGCGCTGCGTCCGCGCCTGCGAGGAGGTGCAAGGCACCTTCGCGCTGACCATCTCCGGCCGCGGCTTCGACAGCCGCGTCTCGCCCGGCATGAGCGAAAGTTTTCTGGGCTCCGAATGTGTCTCCTGCGGCGCCTGCGTGCAGGCCTGCCCGACTGCGACGCTGACCGAGAAGTCGGTGATCGAGATCGGCCAGCCCGAGCACTCCGTCGTCACCACCTGCGCCTATTGCGGCGTCGGCTGTGCCTTCAAGGCGGAGATGCGCGGCGAGGAAGTGGTGCGCATGGTGCCCTACAAGGACGGCAAGGCCAATCGCGGGCATTCCTGCGTCAAGGGCCGTTTCGCCTGGGGTTACACCAACCACAAGGAGCGCATCCTCAAGCCCATGATCCGCGAGCGGATCGAGGATCCCTGGCGCGAAGTGTCCTGGGACGCGGCGTTCTCGTTTGCCGCCGCCAGGATGCGCGGCATCCAGAAGACATACGGCCGCGACGCCATCGGCGGCATCACCTCCTCGCGCTGCACCAACGAAGAGACCTATCTGGTGCAGAAGCTGATCCGCGCCGGCTTCGGCAACAACAATGTCGATACCTGCGCCCGCGTCTGCCACTCGCCGACCGGCTATGGGCTCGCCACCACCTTCGGCACCTCCGCCGGCACGCAGGATTTCGACTCGGTCGAGGACACCGATGTCGTTGTCGTCATCGGCGCCAACCCGGCCTCGGCCCATCCGGTGTTCGCCTCGCGCCTGAAGAAGCGGCTGCGCCAGGGCGCCAAGCTGATCGTGATCGATCCGCGCCGCACCGAGATGGTGGAATCGCCGCATGTGAAGGCGCTGCACCTGCCCCTGATGCCCGGCACCAACGTCGCAGTCATGACCGCGCTGGCGCATGTCATCGTCACCGAAGGGCTCGTCAACGAAGCCTTCGTGCGCGAGCGCTGCGACTGGAGCGAGTTCGAGGAATGGGCCACCTTCGTCGCCCAGCCGAACAACAGCCCCGAAGCCACCGCCATCCTCACCGGCGTCAATCCGAAAGACCTGCGCGAAGCTGCCCGCATCTACGCCACCGGCGGCAACGGTGCGATCTATTACGGCCTCGGCGTCACCGAGCACAGCCAGGGCTCGACCACGGTGATCGCGATCGCGAACCTTGCGATGGCGACAGGCAATATCGGCCGTCCTGGCGTCGGCGTGAACCCGCTGCGCGGCCAGAACAACGTGCAGGGCTCCTGCGATATGGGCTCGTTCCCGCACGAGTTGCCCGGCTATCGCCACGTCTCGGGCGATGCCGTGCGCGACCAGTTCGAGGCGCTGTGGAACGTCAAGCTCAACCCCGAGCCGGGCCTGCGCATCCCCAACATGTTCGATGCCGCGGTCGAAGGCACCTTCATGGGGATCTACGTTCAGGGCGAGGACATCCTGCAGTCCGATCCCAACACCAGCCACGTGGTCGCGGCGCTGTCGGCGATGGAATGCGTCATCGTCCACGACCTCTTCCTGAACGAGACCGCGAACTACGCCCACGTCTTCCTGCCCGGCTCGAGCTTCCTCGAGAAGGACGGCACCTTCACCAACGCCGAGCGCCGCATCCAGCGCGTCCGCAAGGTGATGACGCCGAAGAACGGCCTGGCCGATTGGGAGGTCACCATCGGCCTTGCCAAGGCGATGGGCTTCGAGATGAACTACAGCCACCCTTCCGAGATCATGGACGAGATCGCGGCGTTGACGCCGACCTTCGCCGGCGTCTCCTATGCCAGGCTCGACGAGCTCGGCTCGGTGCAATGGCCCTGCAACGACAAGGCGCCCGAGGGCACGCCGGTGATGCATATCGACGGCTTCGTCCGCGGCAAGGGCAAGTTCGTCGTCACCGAATATGTCGCGACCGACGAGCGCACCGGCCCGCGTTATCCCCTGTTGCTCACCACGGGCCGCATCCTCAGCCAGTACAATGTCGGCGCGCAGACAAGGCGCACCGAGAACGTGGTCTGGCACGCCGAGGACCGCCTCGAAATCCACCCGCACGATGCCGAGCAGCGCGGCGTGCGCGACGGCGACTGGGTGCGGCTGAAGAGCCGCGCCGGCGAGACCACGCTGCGCGCGGAAATTACCGACCGCGTCGCGCCGGGCGTCGTCTACACCACCTTTCACCATCCGGACACGCAGGCCAACGTCATCACAACCGATTATTCGGACTGGGCGACCAACTGCCCCGAGTACAAGGTCACGGCGGTGCAAGTCTCGCCCTCGAACGGCCCGTCCGACTGGCAGAAGGCCTATGATGCACAGGCGCGCCAATCCCGCCGCATCGTGCCGGCCGAAGCCGCGGAGTAAGGCGCATGCACGTAGCAGTCCAGGCCATCGATCGCGACATCTGGCGCAACGGCGCAGCCTCCGAAGGAACGCGTTTCGTTCCCGAGGAGACGCCGCTGGCGCTCACCTATAATGGCGGCACCTATGCCGTCATGATGGGGACGCCGCAGAACCTGGAGGATTTTGCGATCGGCTTCAGCGTGAGCGAAGGCATCGTCAAGTCGGTCGACGACATCAAGTCACTCGAAATGGTCCGCCTCGACGACGGCATCGAGCTGCGCATGTGGCTCGCGTCGGAAGATGCCGCGCACATCAACCAGCGCCGCCGCCACATCGCAGGTCCCACCGGCTGCGGCATTTGCGGCGTCGAGTCCATCGCCGAAGCGGTGCGGCCCGCGGCGATCGTCCCGAACGGGCAGACCTTCACGCCCGAGCAGGTCATGGCGGCGATGCAGGCCATCGCGCCGCTGCAATCGATCAATCTGCAGACGCGCGCCGTTCACGCCGCTGCGTTCTGGTCCCCCACAGGCAGCATCGTCGCGCTGCGCGAGGATGTCGGCCGCCACAACGCGCTCGACAAGCTCGCCGGCGCCCTCGCCCGCAGCCGCACGGAGCCGCGCGGCGGCATGGTTCTGCTGACGAGCCGCGTCTCGGTGGAAATGGTGCAGAAGACCGCCGCGATCGGCGCGCCGGTGATGGTCGCCGTATCCGCGCCGACCGCGCTCGCTGTGCGCACGGCGGAGGCCGCCGGCATCACGCTGATCGCCATCGCCCGCCAGGACGGGTTCGAAGTGTTTTCGCATGGCAACCGGATCGTCGCGCGCCATGCCACGGAGGTTGCCGATGTCGCCTGACCGCCTGATCTACATGGCCAACCAGATCGGCAAGTTCTTCGGCAGCCAGGGCCATGACAAGGACGTGCCTGGTATTGCCGAGCACATCAGGAAGTTCTGGGATCCCCGCATGAAGCGCGCGATCTTCGCCCATCTCGATGCCGGCGGTGCCGGCCTGGAGCCCAACGTGCGCGAGGCCATTACGGCGCTGAAACAGGCTATGACCCTTCCAGCAGCGCCCTGAACACGCGCCGCACCTCGCTCTGCGTCTCCTTCACCCGCGCCTCGAGCGAGGAGAAATCCGGCGCGTCGCCGGCGCGCGCCATGACGCGCTGCAGGTCGGTGCCGGCGGTTTCCGGCTTGAAGCGCTCGCTGACGCAGAGCCGCAGGATCTGGGTGAGGTCGTGATAGAGCCGCGCCGCGGCCCGCAGGATCTCCGTCTCCGATTGCGCGAGCACGCCGATCCTGCAGGCATTCTCCAGCACCTGCACGGTGCTGACGTCGAGGATCTCGGGCTTGTCGTGCGCATGCACGAGCTGGAGGTATTGCGCGATGAAATCGATATCGACCATGCCGCCGGCGGCGTGCTTGAGATCCCAGCAATCGGCCTCGCCCTTCTCCTGCGCGATCGCGCGCCGCATGTCGGCGACGTCGTTGGCGGTGATGGCGGGGTCGCGGCGGCGAGTCAGGACATCGCGGATGACGCGCTCGATCCGTTCCCGGAATTCGGGCGACGCCGACACCACCCGCGCACGCGTCAGCGCCATGTGCTCCCAGGTCCAGGCCTCGTTGGCCTGGTAGTCCGCGAACGAGGTGAGGCTCGAGGCCACCGGGCCCGCGCGTCCCGAGGGCCGCAGCCGCATGTCGATCTCGTAGAGCACGCCGTAATTGGTGCGTGTCGTGAAAGCGCTGATCAGGCGCTGGGTCAGCCGCGCAAAATAATGCGCACCCTGCAGCGATTTCGTCCCATCGGAGTCAGGATTGTCGCTGTCGAAATCATAGAGCAGGATCAGGTCGAGATCGGACGAGGCCGTCATCTCGCGGCTGCCGAGCCGGCCCATCGCGATGATCGCGGTCTCCTGGCCCTTGATGCGGCCGTGCTGGGCGGCAAAGCGGTCGGCAACGAGGCCGTGCACGGTGTGGACGATTCCCTCCGCGACGTCGGCGAAGGCCGTGCTCGCCTGCTGCGCCGAGACGGTGCCGGAGAGGATGCGCGTGCCGATCAGGAACAGGCTCTCCTGCCCGAACAGGCGCAGACGATCGAGGAACTCCTCGTATGAACCGGCGTCCTGCACCGTGGTCGCGAGCCGCCCGGACAATTCCTGCCTGTCGGGCATGGCCCCGAAGAAGCGCGGATCGATCAGGCCGTCCATGAGCTGAGGCTGACGCGCCAGCATGTCGCCGAGCCGGGGCGCTGCTCCCAGCACCAGCGCCACCAGCGCGACGAGATCGCGGTTCTGGCCGAGCAGCGTGATCAGCCGGCCACCCCGCTGCAGTGCTCCGAGGAAATGATCGAACGAAACGACGGCGCGATCCGGCTCTTCGGCATGGGCAAGGCCGTCGATCAGGGCGGGCACGAACTCGACGAAGGCGCTTCGCGTCGCCTCAACGCGGAAGACGCGATAGTCGCCGGTGATCCAGTCGCGCACCGTCTGCGCGACCGCGGCCGGCTTCTTGAAGCCGAGCGTCGCCAGGTGCTGCAGCAGGCGCGGATCGTCGGGGCCCGCACCGTAGTCGAGCGCCGGCAGCTTGGCCGTGCCGGTGGGGTCGTCGCCCTCGAACAGTTTTTCGTAGTGGCCCTGGACGATCTGGAGCTGGTGCAAGAGGTCGCGCGCAAAGGCCTCGCGATTCTGATAGCCGAAGAACCATGCGAAGCGCTCGACCGCCTGCTTGTCCTCGGGCAGCGTGTGGGTCTGCTCGTCGGCGATCATCTGCAGGCGATGCTCGACCCGGCGCAGGAATTCGTAGGCGATCGTCAGCTCGTCGCGCGCCGCCGCAGTGATCCAGTTGCTGGAGGCGAGCACGTCGAGCGCCTTCAGCGTCGGCCGCACCCGCAAGTCCGGATGGCGGCCGCCGGCGATCAATTGCTGGGTCTGCGCGAAGAACTCGATCTCACGAATGCCGCCGCGCCCGACCTTGACGTTGTGGCCCTCCACCGCGACCTCGCTCTGGCCGCGATAGGTCTGCATCTGCCGCTTCATGTCGTGCACGTCGGCAAGTGCTGCGAAATCGAGATGCTTGCGCCAGACGAACGGGGCGATCTCGGCGAGCAATGCCTCGCCCGCCCTGGGATCGCCGGCACAGGCCCGCGCCTTGATCATCGCGGCGCGCTCCCAGGTGCGCCCTTCCCGCTCGTAATAGTTCAGCGCGGCATCCCGCGAGATCGCCACCTGCGTCGAGGACGGGTCGGGCCGCAGCCGCAGATCGACGCGGAAGACGTAACCGTCATAGGTGCGCTGCTGCAGGATGCGCGCCATGCCTTGCGTCACGCGGACGAAGAACGGCTGCGGCTCGATGTCGGGCGCGAGGGTCGTCGCATCGGGATCGAAGAACACGATCAGATCGATGTCGCTGGAATAGTTCAGCTCGCCCGCGCCCATCTTGCCCATCGCGAGCACGATCAGGCCGCAGCCCTCTTCGGGTGCTTCGGGATTGGGCGGTAAGAGCTTGCCGCGTGCGGCTTCCTGCCGCAGCAGATATTGCAGCGCCGCCTGCACCGAGGACACCGCGACATCGGTCAGTGCCGCCGTCACCCGCATCACCGGCCAGACACCGCCGATGTCGCACAGCGCGATCAGGAGCGCAGCTTCCGCCTTCATGCGGCGGAGCAGCCGCATCACCTCGGCCTCATCCGAGGCCGCGAGCACCGCGCTGCGCGCCACCGCGACCAGCGCCGCCAGATGCACATCCGGATCGCAGTCGAGCAGCCGGATCAGGCGCAAGGCATCGGCGCGCACGAGATCGAACAGATAGGGTGAAAATTCCGCGATCCCGGCGAGGATGTCGCGGGCGAAGGGATGGCCCAGGTGCGTTTCGAGACGGGCCGATTGTGCCGGCTCGAGCTCAGCCAGCCAGCTTTCGAAACGGCGTTCGTCGATTGCGGAAGCGGCAATATGGGGAGCCTCCGCGAAGCGTGCGGCCAGCCTCTCACCATGCTTGTCCGCGTTTCCCGGCGCGGAGTGGTTCATGCCACCTTCTGTGGCACATCCGGTATTGGCGGAGCAACCCTGTCGCCGGCACCCGCGCGCGCCGGCAGCACGAGCGTGGCGACGAGGCCGGGATGGGCATCGCCCAAGCGCAATTCGCCGCCGTGCAACGTCGCAACCGCCGAGGCGAGGCTGAGGCCGAGGCCCGAGCCCGGCAGCGTGCGGCTGGCCTCCAGCCGCACGAATCGCTCGATGACGTGCTTGCGATCCGCTTCGGGGATCCCCGGACCACGATCGGTGACGCTGAGCAGCACGTGGTCGCCATCGCGCCTCGCCTCGATCGTGATTTGCCTTGCGTCCATGCTGACCACGGTTCCCGCGGCCTGTGCCGCGGGCTTGCCGTATTTGATCGCGTTCTCGACGAGATTGGCGAGCGCCTGGCTGATCAGCTCGCGATTGGCATGAACCGGTGTCGGCTCGCACCTGACCTTCAAGGTCATGCCGTCGTCCTCGGCGAGCGGCTCGTAGAGCTCGTGGATGCCCTCCGCGACCTCCGCGGCGTCGAAGTCGTCCATGTTGCCCCGCGCTTGTCCGGATTCCGCCCGCGCGATCATCAGAAGCGCGTTGAAGGTCCGGATCAGCCCGTCGGACTCCTCGATGGTCCGCTCCAGCGCGGCGCGATAATCCGCCTCGCAGCCCGATTTCGCCAGCGCCTCCTCGGCGCGGTTGCGCAGCCGCGTCAGCGGCGTCTTGAGGTCGTGGGCGATGTTGTCGGAAACCTCCTTCAGCCCCGCCATCAGCGCCTCGATCCGCTCCAGCATGGCGTTGAGGTTCTCGGCGAGGCGGTCGATCTCGTCGCCGCTGCGCCCCACGGGCAGGCGCTCGCTGAGATCGCCCGTCATGATGCGCTGCGCCGTTCCGGTCATCGCATCGATGCGCCTCAGCACCCGCCGGGCAACGAAAATGCCGCCGCCGAGGCCGAGCACGACGACGATCAGCACCGAAAACTGCGCCGCCTTGGCGACGATGCCGAACAGGCGCCGCCGCTCGGCAAGGTCGCGGCCGATCAGAAGCCGGAAGCCGTTCTCCAATTCGGTGACGCGAACCAGTGCGCGATGATCGCGGTCATCACTGTCCTCGATCCGCCGGTAGGCTGTCTCCGACCAGCCGCGCGTCGCCAATACCCCCGGCGCCAGCGAGCCGACATTGCCGGCAATCGCCTGGCCCGTCGGCGTGGTCACGAGGTAGAGGTTGGCGCCCGGCCGCAGTGCGCGGTACTCGATCGTGCGCACCAAGCGAACCATGCCGCCGCGGCCGTAGATCTCGTTGATCTCCGAGGTCTCGGCATTGACCGTCTGCGTGATCTCCTCGGTGATCAGCCGCCGCGTGTTCCAGGCGAAATAGGCCAGCAGCGAAGCCGCGAACATCGCGAACAGCAGCAGATAGACCAGCGTCAGCCGGAACGCCGTGGTGCGGAAGAGTTTACCGAATGCCGTCACGGATCATATATCCCGCGCCGCGGATCGTGTGCAGCAGCGGCCGCTCGAAGCCCTTGTCGATCTTGGAGCGCAGCCGCGAGATGTGCACGTCGATGACGTTGGTCTGCGGATCGAAATGATAGTCCCAGACGTTCTCCAGCAGCATGGTGCGCGTCACCACCTGGCCGGCGTGCTTCATCAAATATTCGAGCAGACGGAATTCGCGCGGTTGCAGCGTCAGCTCGTCCTTGCCCCGGGCGACGCGATGCGAGAGCCGATCGAGTTCGAGATCACCGACACGATAGAGCGTCTCTTCGGCGGGACCGCCGCGGCGGCGCGACAGCACTTCGACGCGGGCCAAGAGCTCGGCGAAGGAATAGGGTTTTGGCAGATAATCGTCGCCGCCGGCGCGCAGGCCCTTGATGCGGTCATCGACCTGCCCGAGCGCGGAGAGAATCAGCACCGGCGTGGTGTTGCCCTTGTCGCGCAAGGCGCCGATCAGGGACAGGCCGTCGCGCTTGGGCAGCATGCGGTCGACCACCAGCACGTCGTACTCGCCGTTCTCGGCCATGGCGAGGCCTTCCTCGCCGTCGGCGGCGTGGTCGGCGATGTGTCCGACCTCGCGAAACGCCTTGGCCAGGTAGTCGGCGGATTCGCGGTCGTCTTCGATGATGAGGAGGCGCATCGTGCGTTCGGCGGCGATCAAGGAGGTCAACCTTCTCTAAACATGGCGCGGGCGGCAATCGCATGCAAGCCGAGCGGGAGAAGCTCGAAGCGGGAAAAAGGCGGGCGGTGAAGCTGGGGGGACCTCACCGCCCTAGGCCTTCCGACGGAGGGGGGCGTAATTCCACCGGAAGGTAGACGAGGGAAGCCAGCTTTGCGCTGCTTCCCCGAAGGGCGCCGACGGCGGGGGCGACTGATGCCGGCGACACCCTTCATCTCGTGGGCCTCCTGAAGGCCTCAGCCCTTGGCGAGGGGCACCGCGACGAAGCGCGACTGGCCGCCGCTCTTCACGCGCATCAGGACGCTGTTCTTGTTGTCGGTCCGCGCCGCGTTGATGGCGTCGCGGACTTCGCCGGCGGTCGCCACGCTCTTGCCGCCGACCTCGAGGATCACGTCGCCTTCCTTGAAGCCGCGTTCGGCCGCGGCGCTCTTCGGATCGACCTCGGTGACCACGACGCCTTCCTTGCCGGCGCCGGCCACGGAATTGGCGGGCGCAACGGTCATGCCGAGCTTCGGCACGTCGGTGCCCTTGCTGGCGCCCTTGCCGCTGTCATTGTCGGTGTCGGCCTTGGCCTCGACCGTGTTCGGCAGCTGGCCGAGGGTGAGGTTGATGACCTTGTCCTGGCCCTTGTGCAGCACGTTGAGCTTCACGGACGCGCCGGGCGCCATGCCGCCGATGGTACGGGCGAGCTCGCGGGCATCCTTGACGGGTTCGCCGTTGACCGCCGTGATCACGTCGCCGGACTCGATGCCGGCCTTGGCCGCCGGACCGTTCGCCTGCGGCTCCGCCACCAGCGCGCCTTCGGCCTTCTTCATGCCGAGGCTGTCGGCGATGTCGGACGTGACGGGCTGGATCTGCACGCCGATCCAGCCGCGGCTGACCGAGCCCTTGTCCTTGAGCTGCGCGACCACGCTCTTGACCGTGTTGGCCGGAATCGAGAACGCGATGCCGACGCTGCCGCCGGAGGGCGAGTAGATCGCGGTGTTGACGCCCATCACCTCGCCGTTGGTGTCGAACGCAGGACCGCCGGAATTGCCCTTGTTCACGGGCGCGTCGATCTGGATGAAATCGTCATACGGACCGTTGCCGATGTCGCGGCCGCTGGCGGAGACGATGCCCGCGGTCACGGTGCCGCCGAGACCGAAGGGATTGCCGACCGCGAGCACCCAGTCGCCGATCCGCGGCTTGCTATCCGCAAGCTTGGCGAACGGAAAGTTGGTGCTGCCCTCGACCTTGATCAGCGCGAGGTCGGTGCGCTGGTCGGTGCCGATCACCTTGGCGGTGTAGGTCTTGCCATCGTCGGTGGTGACCTCGACCTTGTCGGCGCCGTCGACCACGTGGTTGTTGGTCACGGCGTAGCCGTCAGCCGAGATGAAGAAGCCGGAACCCTGGCCCTGCACGACGCGGCCACGACCGCCGCCCTTCAGGCCTGGGATGCCATCCGGACCGCCGAAGCGGCGGAAGAAACGCTCCATCGGCGAGCCCGGCTGGAACGGCGAGGACGAATCGTCCCCGTCATCGTTGCTGGCGGTCTTCTCCTTGATGTTGACCTTGACCGAGATCACCGAGGGCTTCACGCGCTCGACGATGTCGGCAAAGCCGATGGGACGCTCGACCTTGCGGACCTCGTTGTTGACCTGCGCATGCGCCGGGCTGGAAAACAGGTCGGCCGGCGACGTCGACGGGCTGAAGCCATAGACGGCCGCGCCGAGACCGGCGACGACCGAGGCCATCAGCGCGAACTTGCGCGCGGAAAACACCGACCGGCGCGGCTGCCGGTAGGACGGGAGGTTCGAGAGGTCGATACGATCGTTCATGCAGAAATCTCCAGGGCCCTGAATTCCTTTTGGTGCCGGATGTCGGCACCTTGCGGACCTGAAGATGGGGACTCCCGCCTTACCGCGCGCTGGCGGCGGGGTTAAACTTTTGTAATGAAGCGATGGTGCGGATGCGGCAGTTTAGCACAGGCCGAAAATCGTGGTCTTCCAGGAACTTAATCGAGTTCCGCTGACTAGGCGGCGGGCGCGATTTCTCCCCCTCAGCTCGCCCTGACACTGACGATGAACTCGTCGACTTCGCGCTTCAAGGTCTCGGCCTGCTGCGACAGATCGACCGCCGAATCCCTGGCCTCGGCCGCCATGCGGCCGGTTTCGGCGGAGGTGGAGGTGATCTGGACGATATGGTTGGAGACGTCGAGGGTTCCGCGCGCGGCGTCCTGGGCGCTGCGCGTGATCTCCTGCGTGGCGTTGCGCTGCTGGGCGGTGTCGATCTCGATGCCCGACATGATGGACGAGATCTCCGACAGCGTCTTGGAAATGCCGTCGATCGCGCCGCGGGTCTCCGCGGTGATGCCCTGAATGCTGGCGACATGGGAGGTGATCTCCTCCGTCGCCTTGCTGGTCTGATGCGCCAGGTTCTTCACTTCCGAGGCGACCACCGCAAATCCCTTGCCCGCTTCGCCGGCCCGTGCCGCCTCGATGGTGGCGTTGAGCGCCAGGAGATTGGTCTGCGATGCGATCGCCTGCACGAGCTGGACGACCTCGCCGATCTTTTCGGCGGCATCCGACAGCGTGTGAATGGTATCGCGGCTCTTCTCGGCCTGGCTTGCGGCGCCTTCGGCGCGCTGGGTCGCGTCCGTGACGCGGCGGCTGATCGTGCCGATCGAATTCGTCATCTCCTCGGCAGAGCCTGCGACCGTCTGCACGCTGGCGCTGGCCTGACCCGCAGCGCTCGCCACCGCATTGGCCTTGGTGCTGGTGTCGTTGGCGGTCCGCGACAGCGTCTCCGCGTTGGTCTTCAGATGCACGGCCGATGACGCCACGCTGGCGACCACGCTGGCGACGAGATCGTTGAAGCGCTTGATCCTGTTATCGAGGAATTTCGACCGCTCGGCCTGATGCTGCGCTTCATGCAGTTGCTGCTCGGAGAGGCGGCGCCGCTCGATGCCGTTGGTCTTGAACACCTCCAGCGCACCGGCAAGCAGGCCGATCTCGTTGCTGCGGCCGAGCCCCGGAACGGAGGTGTCGAATTTCTGATCGGCAACCTCGCGCATGGCATGGACGATGGCCGCCAGGGGATTGAGGATGCCGTTGCGCACGGCGAACCAGGTGGTGAAGCAGATCGCGAAAGCGACGACGGCGATCACGCCGCAGGCGACCAGGAAATAGGAGAACGCGGTCTGCGCCTGCTGGTAGATCTGCATGGCATGGTCGCGCGCCGGGCCGCTCAGTGCGGCGAAGTCCGAGGACAGGCTGGTGATCTCGTTGTTGAGATAGAGCACCGCGATGAAGCCGGTGCCGCCGCCGATGCCAAGCAGGAACAATAAAGCAGCGACGACGGCGCCGACCAGGAAGCGGATCGTCAGATTGCTGTTCGCGAACATCGGGGGACTCAGGAGCTGGGATCAGATCTCGCGACAAGCTTCCAGACAAAGGTCAATTTAGCATGAACCACGCAGCCGCTGCCGCGGCCTACGTGGCACCACGTAGCTCGACGGCTTCAGGACGACTTGGTTTCAGGACGACTTGGTTCGTCCGACATCAAGGCCGCGAGCCGCGCCTGTTCGTCGGGCGTGAGCGGCGGGGCCGGTACGTCCACACCGCTTCGCGCGCGACGGCGGATTTGCAGCCACAACGCCAGGCCGCCGCCAAGCAGCAGCACCGGCCCGAGCAGCCACAGCAGCAGGGTCTGCCGCTCGAAGCGCGGCTTGAGCAGCACGAACTCGCCGTAGCGCGCCACCAGGAAGTCGAGCACCTGCGAATTGCTGTCGCCGGCCGCGATGCGCTCGCGCACCAGCAGGCGCAGGTCGCGTGCCAGCGGCGCATCGGAATCGTCGATCGACTGGTTCTGGCAGACCATGCAGCGAAGCTCGCGCGACAATTCGCGCGCGCGCGATTCCTTCACCGGGTCCGACATGATCTCGTCGGGCTGCACCGCGTGGGCCGCCGGCAAAGCCAGCAGCAGCGCGATGAACGCGGCCATCATCCAGCGCATCGGATCATTCCGCGGGCTGCAGGCGCTGCTTGGCCCGTGCCGGCTTCGGCGCGCCGACCCGCAGGCGGCGGTCGGAGAGCGAGAGCACGCCGCCGAACGCCATCAGCACCGGCCCCCACCAGATCAAGAGGACCAGCGGCTTGTGATAGATGCGCACGGCGATGGCGCCTTCGGCGGTGGCATCGCCGAGCGAGACGTAGAGCTGGCTCGCGCCGCGCGTCAGCAGCGCCGCCTCGGTGGTCGAGGAGCCGCGCGTGGTGAAGCTGCGCTTGGACGGCGTCATCACCGTGACCACCTCGCCATCGCGGCTGATCTTGAACTCGGCGATCATCTCGCGGTAATTCGGGCCCTGGCGTTGAAACAGCCCGTCGAGCTTCAGGTCGTAGCCGGCGACGTGGGCGACGTCGTTCGGCTTCATGGTCGCGATGTATTCGCTGTTCCAGGTGGTCTCGCAGACGATCCCGATCAGCGCGACGCCGAGGCCGGCATGCGCGAATGCGGTGCCCCAGGCCGAGCGCGGCAGGCCGCGCGCCCGGTGCAGCACCGTTGCGAACGGCAGGCGCACCAGGCCGGTCCGTTCGACGAGGTCGGTGACGGCGCCGGCAATGACGAAGACGCCGAGCCCGATCGCGAGCGGCGCCAACGCGCTGCCGCCCCGCACCCAGGCCCAGACGATGGCGACCACGACCAGCCCGGCAACGCCGGCCGCGAGCAGGCGCTGCATCACGCCGAGCAGGTCGCCGCGTTTCCACGCCAGCATCGGCCCGAATGGCACCGCGAGCAGCAGCAGCGCGAACAGCGGCGCGAAGGTGAGATTGTAGAAGGGCGCGCCGACCGACATCTTGAAATCGGCGAGCATCTCCATCGCCAGCGGATAGAGCGTGCCGAACAGCACGACGGCGCAGGCGACGGTGAGCAGCAGATTGTTCAGCACCAGCGCGCCCTCGCGCGAGATTGGCGCGAACAGGCCGCCCTGCTTCAGCGAGGTGGCGCGGCCCGCGAACAGCGACAGGCTGCCGCCGATGAACAGGCAGAGGATCAGCAGGATGAACACGCCGCGGGTCGGATCGGTCGCGAAGGCGTGCACCGAGGTGATGACGCCCGAGCGCACCAGGAAGGTGCCGAGCAGCGACAGCGAGAAGGTCAGGATCGAAAGCAGGATGGTCCAGACCTTCAGCGCGTTGCGCTTCTCCATCACCAGCGCCGAATGCAAGAGCGCGGTGCCGGCGAGCCAGGGCATTAGCGAAGCGTTCTCGACCGGATCCCAGAACCACCAGCCGCCCCAGCCGAGCTCGTAATAGGCCCAGTACGAGCCCATGGCGATGCCGAGGGTCAGGAAGATCCAGGCGACCAGCGTCCAGGGCCGCACCCAGCGCGCCCAGGCCGCATCGATCCGGCCCTCCATCAGCGCCGCAATGGCGAATGAGAACGAGATCGAGAAGCCGACATAGCCGAGATAGAGCATCGGCGGATGCACGGCGAGGCCGATGTCCTGAAGCACCGGATTGAGGTCGCGTCCCTCGATCGGCGGGCTGGCGATGCGCAGGAACGGGTTCGACGTCATCAGGATGAACAGATAGAAGGCGCTGGCGACCCAGGCCTGTACGGCCAGCACGTGCGCACGCAGCGACAGCGGCAGATTGTTGCCGAAGCCTGCGACCAATCCGCCGAACAGCGCGAGGATCGACACCCACAGCAGCATCGAGCCTTCATGGTTTCCCCACACGCCGGTGATCTTGTAGAGCAGCGGCTTCATGGAGTGGGAATTCTCGTAAACGTTGGCGACCGAGAAATCCGAATACACGTGCAGCATCACCAGCGCCGTGAACGAGGCGCCGACGAACAGCAGCTGCGCCAGCGCGGTCGAGCGCGCCACGTTCATCAGGGCGGCGTCGCCGAGGCGCGCGCCGATCAGCGGCACGATGGACTGGATCAGGGCCAGAGCGAGTGCCAGCACCAGCGCGTAATGTCCGGACTCTGCGATCACCGCACCGCTCCCTGCGGATTGCCCTGCGCGGTCGCCGCGGGCCTGGCACCGGAGGCTTGGGTACCAGAGGCTTGGGTACCAGAGCCTTGGGCGCCGTAATCGTCCTTCCAGTGCCCCTGCTTCTTCAGGGCATCGGCGACGTCCTTGGGCATGTAGGTCTCATCGTGCTTGGCAAGCACGGTATCGGCCTTGAACACGCCGTTGGCGTCGAGCGCGCCTTCGGCGACGACGCCCTGCCCTTCGCGGAACAGGTCGGGCAGAATGCCCTTGTAGGCGACCGGCAGCTTGGCGTTGCCGTCGGCGACCTCGAACGTCACTGCGAGATTGTCGCCGCGCCGGAGCGAGCCGGGCTGCACCAGGCCGCCAAGGCGAAACCGCTTGCCGGCCTCGACATGCTTCTCGGCGACCATGGTCGGGGTCGAGAAGAACACGATGGAGTCGCGCAGGGCGTTGAGCACCAGCGCGGCCGCGAGCGCGAGCACGGCGAGCGATCCGCCGATGATGGTCATACGTCGCTGCTTGCGCGTCATGGCGTATCCGTTCTCCGCATCTCTCGTCCCGAAATCGTCATCCGCCGATCCCGAGAGTCCTCAGGCCTTCGTTGAGCTGGCGCAGCCGCTCGGCGTTGCTGGCAACCGCCTGCCGGGCATCGACTGACGCCCCCATTGCCTTGTCCCGCTCGCCCATCACCAGATAGGCGCGCACCAGACGCAGCCAGCCTTCGACATCGTCGCCGTTCTGCTTCAGCCGCGTCGCCAGACGATCGACCATGCCGCGCACCATGGCATTGCGATCGACTTCGGCCATGTCCTTGGAGGCAGCAACCGTCTCGTCGGACAGCGCGGGCATCGTGCCGCCCCCACCGACTCGCGCCAGCGAGGACTGCACCAGGGCACGCCACGGTGCGTCCGCAGGCGCTTTCGTAAGCAGCGCGCGCCAGATATTGGCCGCATCCTCCTTGCGCCCATCCTGCTCGGCGGCAAGACCCAGGAAATAATTCGCCTTGGGGTCGTCGGCGTTCAAGCCGCGTGCGCGCTCGAATTCGGCCTTGGCCTCCGCGGTCACCACGCCGCCGGCGGCGGCCGATATCGCTTCGCCGAGATCGGACCGGCGCTCCGCGCTCTCGCCATTGTAGGTGAGCGAGTTGCGATAGGCGCGCACCGCGTCGTCGAAGCGGCCGAGCCGCTCCAGAACCGGCGCGAGCACGTTCCAGCCGCGACCGTCCGTCGGATTCTTTTCCAGATGCTGCTCGACCTGCACGACGAGGTTCTCGAGCGACTGCGCCATGCCGGACCCTCGCTCCCGCTGCGCGAGGGGGAAGTCCTGCAGCCGGGGGGAGCCGAGCGGCATGTAGACGCCGATCGCAACGAGCGGCAGGCCGGCAAGCGCCAGCACGGCCGCCGCGCGGCGCCATTTGAGGTTCGACATCGGCGCCGTTGCCGGCTCGCTGGCCGCCGCCGCAAGCAGCCTGCGGCTGATCTCGACGCGCGCAGCCTCGGCTTCGGGCGCCAAGATCAACCCTGCGGCCAGATCACGCTCGATCTCGGCCAGCTGGTCCTTGTAGACCGCGACCTCGCTGCCCTGATCTTGCGCGCGGCTGGTGCGACCAAGCGGCCAGAGCACGGCGAAAATCGCCGCGACCGTCATCAGCGCGAACACGAACCATAGCGTCATCTGGCAAGCTTCCGGCGGCGCCTGAACCGCGCCTGTAGGTGCCTTTACACCACGGCCGGAGGATGCGGCAATTGACAATTGTCAATTCGGCGCGACCGGCATGTCGTCCCGAAAGGGTGAAAATCCAACGGCTTAGCCGATCTCGAAGTCGACACTTTGGGCGGCGTGCTCGCCGTGCCCGTCGAAGGCCTTCAGGAAGTATGTTCCCGGCTTGATCGCATCGGGCAATCTGATGCGCAGCGCTCCGACCGGAACCCTTGATGCAACCCTCGTGATGGTCTCAGGCAGCTGCCGATCGCTGGCCTTCTCGACCAGCACCACCTTGGCCCCAACCATCAGCCTTTGATACTTGGCCACGATGACGCGGTTCTCAATTTCGATCGAGCTGATAACGGGTTTCATGCGCCCACAGATAGAAATTCCCCGGACTTGCGGCGGGAGCGTAGGGCGCGCCACATGTGTCGTCAACCTCAAATTGTGATCAAAAAAAGATGCGCGCTGATCAACCCGCGCGCGACGATTTGCGCTCGCCCGTGAGTGCGTTTTCCGCGGCCCGGCTCATCAACGAGGCATAGTCGTCGCCGAACAGCACCTGGCAGAAGCGGATCGCGGCCTGCACCTGCTGCTGCCGATAGGTGCGGACCTTGTGATCGGCGGCGCGCAGCGACTGCACCAACTGCTCGGTCGAGCGTTCCACATATTGCTGGAGATCGGAATAGGTGCGCAGCGTCACCTCGTTGATCGCAAGCTCGCTCGCATAGTTGCGGCAAGTCGCGACGAAATCGATCAGCGCCACCGTCTCCTCGACTTCGGTGCTGTCGATCCGCGCGCCCGGCGGAATGTCCTTTTCGGGACGCTGGCGCAGGATGCGGCGGACGCGGCCGGGCACGCTGTCGATCTCGGATTGCAGCGCATTGGAGATGTCGGCCCGGATCGAGGTCAATTGCTTGCCCCAGGCGGAATCGTTGCGCAGGTCGAGCTCGGTGCGGAGGCCGCGCACGCCGTCGTGCAGCGTCTTGAGATTGCCGGCGACATTGTCGAAATGGCCGCGCTTGATGTCCATGCGCAGGATCGCGGCAACGCAGGACAGATCATGCAAGGCCATCGTGACGGCGATACCGTAGGGCGTCGCCGCGACGCGGATCTCGTCGTCGGATGCCGCTATCTTGACCGCAAGGCGGATGATCTGCCAGGGCGCGGTCATGCGCTGCACGACGATCGACAAGGCGAAAGGCAGCATCTGCGGCGTCTGAAGCGCTGGAATGTTGAGCGCCGACGTCACCGAGGCGATCTGAGGATCCCCGAAGGCCCGCAAGGTGCGCGGCAATTTCTCGTTCAACGTTGCGATGGCGTCCCGGACCTGGAGCACCGCACCGATCGAATAGAGATCCTCGATCACGTTGGGCGGGCCGACCCGGGCAAGCGCCCGCGACTTGTCGCCGCCGCCCGGCCCCGTCAGCTCGAAGATGGCATCCGCCGCCACGGCCTGAAGCTTCTGCGCCAGGGCCTCGACCTGCCCTGCACTGTCCGCCGGCATGCGCGCCAGCGCCGCCTCGAACTCGTTCACCTTGGCCGATGCGCCGTCTCGGCCAAGCCACTGCCAGATCGGCTGCAGCGAGGAGCGGCGAATCTGCCCGGCCCTGACGGGAGTGCCCGCCTCGACCAGGAACGGCTCCAACACCTGGAACAACAGCCGCGACAGATCGTCCGTACGCGGCGGCAAAGCCTCCTCGGCCTCGCTCTTGCGGACGATCTTGCGCAGCTGCTCGAGCACGAGGGTGGCCACCGCCGTGTCCTGGCCGCGCTCCAGCGCACGCTCGAACTCCCGCATCAGCAGCGCCTGCGACTGCGGCGGGAGCTGCGCGAGATATTCCCTCAGCCGCTCGATCGATGTCTGGCTCATGCGCCCGGGTAATGCACGGTAAAATGGCGGACATGGGATGGGTCCGGCACGATCATAGGAGGTCCCCACTTAAGAAGCCGTTTAGGAAGCCGCCTCGAATGCCCCCGCTTTTCCCTGGAGGAGCGTCGGCCATGCCGGAAACTGTCGTCGAAACAAGGGATTATAGGCCGGGAAGAACCAGCTCGGCGCGCAGGCCCCCAGTCGGCGCGCTGCCGAGCGAAAGGCTGCCGCCATAGAGGGCGGCGAGGTCGGTCACGATTGACAGTCCCAGCCCCGACCCCGGCTTGGATTCGTCGAGGCGCTGCCCGCGCCGGGCGACCTGGGCGCGCTCCGCTTCCGACAGGCCGCGGCCGTCGTCATCGACGATGACCCGCAAACGCGGGCCGGCGCCGGCCTTGGGGGGCGGCTCGACGAGGACCTCGATGAAGACGCGCGAGGCCGCCCATTTGCAGGCGTTGTCGACGAGATTGCCGACCATCTCCTCCAGATCCTGCCGCTCCCCCCGAAACCTGGCGGACGGATCGGCCTTGGCTTCGACCACGATCCCGCGGTCGCGATGGATCTTCTCCATGGTCCGCCGCAGCGCCTCGATGGCGGGCGCCACCTCCGTCACGGTCGCAACCACCGAGACCCGTGCCGCGATGCGGGCGCGCTCCAGATGATGGGCGACCTGGTCGCGCATCACATCCGCCTGCTCCATCACCTTCTCCGCGAATGGATCGGCCGCATGCGCGCTGGCTTCGTTGACGATCACCGAGAGCGGCGTCTTGATCGCATGAGCGAGATTGCCGACATGGGTGCGCGCGCGCTCGACGATCTCGCGATTGGCGTCGATCAGCGCGTTGGTCTCGCGCGCGAGCGGCGCGATCTCGACCGGGAATTCACCCTCGAGCCGTTCCGCCCGCCCGGAGCGGATGTCGGCGATCGATTCCGAGATGCGCTTGAGCGGCGCGAGGCCGAAGCGGACCTGGAACACGGTCGTCAGCAGCAGCACGATGCCGAGCGCGGTGAAGGTGCCGCCGAGGTAGTAGTCGAAGCTGCGCGTCTCGTCGAAGATCTCGGTGTCGTCCCCGGCGACGCTGACCAGAAATTTGCCGTCGGCGCCGAGATCGACCGGCCGTTCCACCATGCGCAGATTTTGCCCTTCCGGCCCGTCGACGTAAGCGAGGCGGATGCCGGCAGCGGTGAGCTCGGCGCCCTGCTCTTCCAGCTTCGGCAGCTTCTTGTCCCAGAGCGAGCGCGAGGAGCGCACTTCCGGCTTTTCGGTGTCGGTGCGGGTGATCTGCCAGTACCAGCCGGACAGCGGCAGCTCGAACAGCGGCTCGCCGAGCGACTGGAACTGGCGGTCCGGCGGCTCGTCGGGGGTGGCGACCTCGGCGATGAGGGTGCGCAGATAGAGATTGAGCCGGCGGTCGAAGGCGCGCTCGGTGGCGTTCTTGTAGACCGACGACAGCACGATTCCTGTGATGGCCAGGATCACCACGAGCCAGGCGGTCGCCGACAGGAACAGTCGGTTCGCAAGCGAGCTAGCGGCCATCGGAATGATCCCGGTCGGCGCAGGATGGCAGGTGGTTGGACGTCATGACCGGACCAAGGGCCCTGTTCGGCCTCCCGTCAAGCCAAGATACTTAAAGGCCGGAACGCCTCAAGCGCCCGGCGCCGGCGGCGGGGTCAGGAGATAACCGAGGCCGCGGACGGTCTGGATGATGTCGACGTCGAGCTTCTTGCGGATGCGGCCGACGAAGACTTCGATGGTGTTGGAGTCGCGGTCGAAATCCTGGTCGTAGAGATGCTCGACGAGCTCGGTGCGCGAGACCACCCGCCCGGAATGATGCATCAGGTAGGCCAGAAGCCGATATTCGTGCGAGGTCATCTTGACGGGATTGCCCGACACGCTGACCCGGCCGGTCCGGGTGTCGAGCGTAACCGGGCCGCAGGTCAATTCGCTCTGGGCATGGCCGGTGGAGCGGCGCAGCAGGGCGCGGATGCGCGCCAGCACCTCCTCCAGATGGAACGGTTTTGCCACGTAATCGTCGGCGCCGGCATCGAAGCCCTGCACCTTGTCGCTCCAGCGGTCGCGTGCGGTGAGGATCAGGACCGGCATGGTGCGGCCGTTGCGGCGCCAGGCCTCCAGCACCGAGATGCCGTCCTTCTTGGGCAGGCCGATATCGAGCACCACGGCGTCATACGGCTCGTTGTCGCCCAGATAGTGCCCCTCCTCCCCGTCGAAGGCCCGATCGACGACATAGCCGGCGTCGGTCAGCGCCTTGGTGAGCTGGCGATTGAGATCGGGGTCGTCCTCAACAACGAGCAGGCGCACGCTTCTCTCCAAAAATGGGCTGCCAGAACAGGCGAGTTGAACACCGCCAGAGATGAGCAATTCCGGCGTGAACCGAATATGAACGCGGGGAACCGGCCGACGTTACTTTTTGGTCATATACGACCTGCCGCGCGTAAATGCGACTGCGCCCACCATGCCGCCGGAGGAGCCGGCGGCATGGTGGGCGCAAGGTGCCGCATCGCGCGGCGAACCGGAAGGTGCCGGCGTGCCTTGCCGGCCGTCAGGTCCGGAAGAACACGAACCAGACGACGGCGAGGATCAGGATCGCAAGCCCGGTCGAGATGGCGAGCAGCGCCGCCACCGAAGGCCCAGGCTCGCCCTGGCGCGCCTCGGTCGGAGTTTCGACGATCCGGTTCTGCTCTCGCGTGGTTGCCATGGTGACCTCAATCTGTGGCTGTCGCGTCGGATGGCCGCGACCTCCTCGCGGCGATGAACTGCCGGGGCAACGCGTCATCTCGGGCGATGTTCCGGGCCATGGGCCCGCCAGACGACGCGGTGCAGGCGACGATTAACGCCGTTGCAAGATTCCGCGTCGGCGCTTGCTATGATTCGCAACTGGGCGATGGTATCTTCAGGGCTTGTCCTCTGTTGCGTCTGGAGTAGCCCATGGCCCCCCGCGCCAATTGGAAGGGTTTTCTGCGTCTGTCGCTCGTGACCTGCCCGGTCGCGCTCTATCCGGCCACTTCGGATACCGAGAAGGTCTCGTTCAACCAGATCAACCGCAAGACCGGCCACCGCATCAAGTACCTCAAGGTCGACGCCGAGACCGGCGACGAGGTGACTTCCGAGGACATCGTCAAGGGCTACAAGGTCGACACCGACACGTACATCGAGGTCAGCAAGGACGAGCTGGACGACATCGCGCTCGACTCCACCCACACGATCGAGATCGACGAGTTCGTGCCCAAGGCCGACATCGACAACCGCTATCTGATCCGCCCCTACTACCTCGTGCCGGACGGCAAGGTCGGCCACGACGCCTATGCCGTGATCCGTGAGACCATCCGCAGCATGGACAAGGTCGCGATCGGCCGCGTGGTGCTGACCAACCGCGAGCACATCATCGCGCTGGAGCCGCTCGAGAACGGGCTGATGGGCACGCTGCTGCGCTACCCCTACGAGGTCCGCAGCGAGAAGGAATATTTCGACGACATCCAGGACGTGAAGCTGACGCGGGACATGCTCGACCTTGCCAAGCACATCGTCGAGAAGAAGTCCGGCGCGTTCGAGCCCGAGCTGTTCGAGGATCATTACGAGACCGCTCTGATCGATCTCATCAACAAGAAGCGCAGCGGCATGCCGATCACCGCCAAGGCCGCACCGAAGACCGGCGGCAACGTCATCAGCCTGATGGACGCGCTGAAGAAGAGCATCGCGAGCGAGAAGGAGGCTGCTCCCGCGGCGAAGGTCGCCAGGGACACGGCCAAGGAAAGCGCCAAGGCCAAGAAGCCGAAGAAGCGCGTCGAGGGCCAGCGCGAGATGCTTCTGCCGATCGCTGGCAAGGGCGGCAAGGACGCCGCGGCCAAGGCTGCGACCAACCCGAAGAAGGCCGCCGACAAGCCGGTGCGCGCCCCCGCGCGGGCAAAGAAGGCCGGCTAACAGCATCACACCCCGCGATCGCGCCGTGATGTCTCTCCTCGCCGATCGGCCGGTCTGACATGCCCTGGTCGACGGCGTTCGACGATCCCGTTCGCGTGAGCAACAAGCGCAAGCTGCTCACGCTTCAAGAGGCCGCCGACTACATCATGCAGCTGCCCGAGGACGCCCAGCACGAGGCGCATTGGCAGACCGCGATCGAGACCTTGATCAATGCGGCCGAGACCGGCGGCGGCTGGGTGATGTTCGCGCGCATCGCGATGTTGCGGGCGCTGAATGCGGACGGCCGGCGCGGATGAGCGCGATCGAGATGTCCTTGCCTGTTCGTTGACGAACAGGCTCAACAATCGGTTAAGGGCCACAGCACGGAGGGCAATGCCCGCGCGGGGCGGCCGATTTGACTTCATTTGGACGGAACTACGGAACCTTAATTTAATGAATGCCGTCGTAGGAGATAAGGTGCGATCGCCCTCGCTCGATTCATTTGGCGCGCACGAAGACTTATTCGATCGATTTGCAAGTCCGATAACGACGCGACCTTCCATCGGATCGGATGAACAGGAGTTGGCTATGCGTCTGGTTAGGTCCTTTCTTGCCGATGAGAATGCCGCGACCGCAATCGAGTACGGTCTGATCGCCGCAGGGATCGCTCTGGCAATCGTGACCATCGTCAACAGCACGGGCGCTGCGCTGCTCAACAACAAGTTCAACTCGGTCAGCACGGCGATGAAGTAACCGCCGGCCAACGGCCTGCGCAGCGGCTGGCCCGTGCCCGCCGGACTTGCGGGCCATGATCTGGGCCAACAGCATCTGTTCCTGGTTCACGACAACACCCCGGATTGCGCTTCGCTCCATCCAGACTACGGCGCTTTGACGGCCCTCTGAGTGCTGATATTCTTCGGCGGAGCGGGCTCGACGAGCCGTGCCGTCAATCGATCAACCAGCGCTGCCGAGAGGATGCGGATGAGAAACGTGACGCTCCTGGCTCTCGGCCTCATGTTTGTCGTCGCGTGGTCGCAGGACAGCGCGCGAGGCCAGACTTCGGCCGCGCCGCCGGTTTCGCTTGCTCCGCCCGATGCATCGCCGCCACGCCCGGGTGCCGCCAAGCCTGCGCGGGTGACGACGAACAGAGCTCCGCCGGCGGCGTCCAGCAGAGAGCCTTCCGTGATTGGCGGGCCTCAACCGATGCCGAATCCGGCCGCCGACTACGATGGCTTCAGCGTCGGCACCGTCGATGACGTTAACACGGCGAGCCGCGTGGCGCCACCTACGCGTTCACGCGCAGCAAGGGACGCCGGGTCCAATCCAGATGCAAATGGCCTCGATCAGGAAGATGAGGCGTTGAAGCGAAAGCTGATGATCTGCCAGAACTGCAAATAGCAGGGCAATCGCATATGACTTGTGGCGGCGGTCTGCGCGCACGCCTCGTCCTTCGAGACGGCGCTTGCGCGCCTCCTCAGGATGGGGCGAATCAGCATGAGTGCTCGTTGAACCTGCTGCCGCGCACTCCGCCCTCGTCCTGAGGAGCCCGCCTAAAGCGGGCGTCTCGAAGGATGGCAGCGGGGAAAAATTCCCAAAAGCGATAGCCCTACTGCAAATAGGGATGCGGCTACTTCGAAGGTTCGCCGACGCCGTTCACCTGTCTCCAACCTCGAGCGCTTCCAAGACCACGGCCGTCCGATCAGCCAGCTCGGGAATTTTGGCCAGGTAGGCCTGGTAATGCGGCGAGGCTCGGTGAGCTTCGACGGCCGCAACGTCGCGGTACAGCTCGTCGAGAACGTAGCGATCTTCGTTCGATATGTCGCGCCAGACATCCCAACGCAGGTTGCCGGGCTCAGCCCTGGAAGGCGGTGCCATGCCGACAAGCAATGCGCTGAGTTCAGCGGACTTGCCCGGGCGAGCAACCAGGATAGCGGTGATCTTGGATGGCGATTGCGTCATTCGATGGCTCCCCATGAGAGGGTAAGCGCGGCTTCAGATGCCGAGCCCATCCCTCTCGAATTCCACACTTGCGAATCTTCAAATCTTCGCGGCGCTGCTCCTATCCTTGAGGGCGGCCAGCAACTCTTTTCCCAGCGCTCCGGCCGACGCGGGGTTCTGCCCCGTGATGAGCCGGCCATCGACGACGACGTGAGGTTGCCAGTTGGCTACGGACGAGTACTCGGCACCCTCCGCCCTCAACGCATCCTCAAGCTCGTAAGGTACGTCATCGCGGGCGTAGTCGTACTCTTCCTTCTTCGAGAACGACGTGAGCTTCTTGCCGCGCACGAAAGGGACGCCATCGCCAAGGTCAACGCCAAGCAGCGCGCACGGTCCGTGACAGACAGCGGCGACGAGCTTGCCAGTGCTCCAGGCACGCACGATGGCACTCTGGACCGCAGCATTGCGCTGGATGTCCACCATGGGCCCAAGACCGCCGGGCACCAGGATGGCGTCGTAGTCCGCGGCGTCCACCTCGGACAATTTGCGACTGTGATTCAAGCGGCGAAAGGCTTTGCTCGCGAGAAACTCCTTCTGAGCGGCATCTTTCTCGTCGTACGCATCGTAAGGCGTCCACCCCCCGGCCGGGGACGCGAACTCCACTGCGACCCCAGCCTTGTCGAGCACCTCGAAAGGATGGGCGACCTCGGCGAAAAAGAAGCCGGTCTTGCGACTATGCGGACCGATCACGGCTGCGTTGGTGACAATGAAGAGGACATGCTGGGTCACGGTTTTCTCCTTTCGATGACGCTGTGTGTGTGATCGCGCTTCCGCGACGCGGAGAACGCATCAGTTCGGACAGGGCTGCCCGGCCGCCCCCCACAAGGCCATGTCCTTGACATGGTCCTCGAAGGTGCCCGGCGGCGTCGAGCGGCCGGCCCCAGGCGCCCAGCCGCGCGGGATGAAGCCACTCAGCGACGCATCGTGCCGCAAGTGCCCGACGAGACCGGCGGCGTCGCGACCGCCATTGCGCTTGGGATCCTTCAACTGCGCGCAGATCTCGGCACCGCTCTTGCCGAACCAGATGAAAGCCACCGGGGCCAGCTGCCAGTCGATGCCGGCGCGCGGCGGCGACGGCGCCGGCTCGTTCGCCTGGGTGGAGGTCATGTGACAGGTCGAGCACGGAATGGCTTCCGTGCCGATGCGGCTCTCGCCGCCGTGGATGTTCATGCCATGCGGGCGGGGCTTGGTTTCGCCGGCCGGCGTCCAGATCGGGATGGCCTTGGCGTCGACATGGCAATTGGCACACCGTGGATGTGTCACGACGGCCTCAATCCGCTTCCACGCCTCCAGCCCCTCGGCGCGGCTGACGCTGCCGGGCGGCAGCACGTCCCTGGCGGCCTCGTCCTTGGCTGCGACGATCCCGGTCAGGGCCGCGACGGCCGAAGCTGCCAGGACGAACGCGATCAGAGATCTCTGCATGGCGCGTCTCACACGAAATCGATGAACTTGTTGAACGGCATTTCGCGGATGCGCTTTCCGGTCGCCGCGAAGATCGCGTTGGCGAGCGCTGGCGCGGCGGGTGGCACCGGCGGCTCTCCGACGCCCCTCACCTTAGGGTCGTTCTCGAGCCCGCGAACTTCGATGACCGGGCATTGGTAGATCCGCATCGCCTCATGGTGGTTATAGTTGGTCTGCTGCGCCGCGCCTTTTGAATAAGTGAGCTCGCAATTGATGGCGTGGCCCAGTCCCCAGACGACGCCACCCTGCACCTGGTTCTCGAAATTCACGGGATCGACGACCTTGCCGACGTCGACCGCGACCCAGACCTTGTCGATCCTGATGCCGCGGTCCGTCGCCGTCACCTCGACGACCTCGGCGACCGGTGTCCCGAACGACTCGACGAAAGCGACGCCGCGGCCACGACCGTTCCCGAGCGGTCCCTTCCAGTCCGACATCTGCGCGACGGTCTCCAGCACCTTGCGATAATGCGGCACGGTGCACATCGCGATGCGCGCCTTCATCGGATCTAGACCCGCCACATGGATCAATTCGTCGATGAAGCTCTCGGTGAAGAAACCGGATGTCGACGCGCCGACCGAGCGCCATGTGGTGCTTGGCGACAAGCCCTGCGCCTCGTAGCTGGTGGCCCGGAAATTGGGAATGTCGTAGTAGACGTTCCACAGGCCGGCGGCCAATTGCCCATCCGGATCCTTCGAGGGCGTGCCCGAACGCTCGAGCAGTCCCTTGAGCGGCGCCGTCGAGGCCAGCTGCAGGTCGGCAGCGAGAATCTTGCCCTTGTCGATGCTGCCGCGGTGCCGGGCGATCGCGATCTGCCGCGGAATGTCCTGGAGGAAATCCTCTTCGCGCGAGAACACGAGCTTGATCGGCGTGCCCTTCATCTGATTGGCGATCTCGGCGAGAACGCGGACGTTCTCGTACTCGAGACGGTGGCCAAAGCTTCCGCCGGTCCACTGATTGTGGAAGGTGATCTGTTCCGGCTTGAGGCCGATCGCAGTCGCCGCGACCCATTGCACGAAGCGTGGGCTCTGATGGCCGACCCAGATCTCCATGCCCTTGTCGGTGACGAGGCCGATCCCGTTGAGCGGCTCGAGCGGCTGATGCGCCACATAGGGCGCGCGATATTCGGCTTCGACGAGCCTGCCGGTCTTCAGGCCGGTGTCAATATCGCCGATCTTCCGCCACTCCTTGCCGAGAAACTCGGGCTTGAAGGAGGATTCCAGAACCTTCCAATGGTCGGCCTGCTCGGCGGGATAGGCCGAAGGCGCCCACTCGCAAGCGATGGCGTCGACCGCCCTCATCGCGTACCAGCTGTTCGTGGCGATCACCGCGACGCCGTTCTTGATTTCGAGGATCTTCCTGACCCCCGGCACCGACTGCGCCTTGCTGGCGTCGTACGATTTCAGCGGCTGCCCCTTATTGGGATTCAGCTTGACGGACGCGTACAGCATGCCGTCCGTTTTCAGGTCGATGCCGAACTTCAGCTCGCCCATCACCTTCGCGCGGACGTCGAGCCGCATCATCGGCTTGCCGAGCATGCGCCAGCTGGACGGATCGCGCGGCTGCGCATCGAGCACCGGCGGAATTTTCGATGCCTCCGCCGCGAGTGCGACATAGGCGATCTTGGTCCCGTTGGGCAGGATCACATGGCCTGATTGCGTGCGAAGGTCGGCCACCGCGACGCCCGAACGTCTGGCCGCGGCGGCCTTGAGCGTCTCGCGCGCGACCGCACCGGCGACGCGCAGCTTTTGATACGTGTCCGGAATCGAGCTCGATCCACCCGTCATTTGCAGGCCGGACTTGCGCAGCCATTCGAGCGTGGCCGCGCGCGCCTCCTCCGCAGCAGGGCTTTGGTCCGCGGCCACGAACGGCGCGAACTCGTCGGCGAAGCCCGTGTTGAAATAGGCGGGGCTTGGCTCAGCGAACCGGATTTCGAACTGGCCGGGGTCGAGATCCATCTCTTCGGCGATCATGATCGGCTGCACCGAGCCGACACCCTGGCCGATGTCGGCGTGTTGCGCGATCAGCGTGATCTTGTCGGGGCTGATCTCGACCCATGGATTGAAGGTCACCGAATTCGGGCCGAGGCCGGCGGCCAGCGGATTGCCCTCAGTGCTCGGCGCGGCCGCTTCGGCCCGACCATAGGTACCGAACGCGATGCCGCCGGCGACGGCAGCGGAGCCGAAAACGAAAGCCCGACGCGAAAAGGCCTGCATCTGGCCCATCTCACTTCTCCGCCATCTTGTTGGCCGCAGCCGCATGGATCGCCGCACGAATCCGCGGATAGGTGCCGCAGCGGCAGAGATTGCCGGACATCACCTGATTGATCTGCTCGTCCGTCGGTTTGGGGATCGATGCAAGAAGCGAGATGGCCTGCATGATCTGGCCGGTCTGGCAGTAGCCGCATTGCGGCACCTGGTGCGCGATCCAGGCCTGCAAGACGGGGTTCTGCTCCTTGTTGTGCAGTCCTTCGAGCGTGACGACCGATTTGCCCGCGATCTCGCCGATATGGGACTGGCAGGACCGCACCGCCCTGCCGTCGATGTGAACGGTGCAGGCACCGCATTGCGCGACCCCGCAGCCGTATTTGGCACTGGTGATGCCGAGCTCGTCACGCAGCACCCACAACAGGGGCATCTCGGGAACGACGTCGACCTGGCGCTTGATCCCGTTCACCGTGAGCTCGATCATATCGATGTGTCCTTCGCCTGCCTGGTCGCCGCAACAGCACTGCCCGATGCACGTTGAGCCGTATTCCCGAATCCTGCTGGATCATGCGCAATCCCTGCGAAATGGCTTTTCGACGTAATCGGGTTTCACCTCGGCCTGGCCGCAGCACAATTCGCGATACTGCCCCGGCGTGATATTTGCGGCCTTGCGGAATACTCGCGTGAAATTGGCCTGCGAGCCGAAACCGAACTCCAGGGCAATCTCGACAGGGACAGGCGGTCACGGGCGAGCTCCTGTCGCGCGGCGTGGACGCGGCGATCGGTGACGTAACGGTGCGGTGACAGTCCGGTCGCTTCGCGAAACAGCCGGGAGAAATGATAGGGGCTGAGGCAGGCCTGAGCCGCCAGATCCTCGAGCCTGACATCGTTGCCGAGAGAAGCCTCGATATAGTCCAGCACGCGCTGGAGGCGCCGCGGGTCGAGCGCCGGCGACTTGTCGGGCGCGCGCCAACGGTCGATCGTGTAATTGCCCAGAAGATGCGCCGCGAGGGCGACCTGGATCCCCTCGACGAACAGCGCGTCGGTCGGCTGGCGCGGTCGATGGAGCAGATCGCGAAGCGGCGAGCAGATGTGGAAGAGCACCTGGTCCGGCAGGCCGTGGGCGTAGGCGATCTCGACCTTCGCCGGATCGATGTCGAAATCCGCAAGTGCGCTGTGGTCGAGCAACGCCGGCGGCAGATAGAGATGAAGACATTCCATGCGGTCGGAAAGCTCGAGATGGCTCTCCTGCGTCCCTACAGGCACGAGATAACTCATCCCCGGACGTGCGAGGCTTTTCTGGACTTCGCCGTTGCCGGCGCGGCACACCATCCCGCCGCCCGACAGCAGCATGATGAGCTCGGTGCAGATGGGAACGGGCGTTGCCTGACGGCCCGCCTCGAACTTGCGATGCTCGATGCTCAGCCCCGGCCAATCATTGGCCTCCGCGAGCTTCTCGCTGTTCTTGTATTTCTCATCTCCATGCGTCACGAGCGCCATCACGACCTCCGCTTCATTGCGGCGAATCCCGGCCCCGTATCGCGCGAGCGATCATTCCATCCGGTGGTGAGTTGCAGCCCCGGTCACTGCCACGCCGATCGCGAATTACTCACAAGCCGCGCCAGCGAAGTCCAGAGGCGGCGCGGTTAAAAGAGGTAAAAGCCAGGCAAGGCAAAGGCTTGGAGCCGGGCGTGTTCGGCTTCGAAAGCTGATCTCGGCGCACCTCAGCAAGATGCGTACGTCATCGCGCAGGAATCGGAAATACCGCAATGCGGGCGTGCGCTAGTGAAAGGCGCATCAACGGCAATGTCGCCGTATCGAGATCGGAGCCTGTTATGAAGACGCTTATCTTTGCGCTTGCTGCAATGCCGATTGCAACGGCCTCCACCGCGGTCGCGGCCGAGAGGACCGTCTCCATCGTCCTCGTCCACGGCGCCTTCGTCGACGGATCGGGCTGGAAGGACACCTACGACATTCTCTCGAAAGCGGGCTATGAGGTGCTCGTCGTCCAGCAGCCGACGATCTCGCTTCGTGACGATGTCGCGGAGACCGAGCGCGTGATTGCCAGGGCGCGGCATCCGGTCATTCTCGTCGGGCATTCCTATGGTGGAATGGTCATCACGGAAGCCGGCGACAATCCGAAGGTTCGCAGCCTGGTCTATCTCGCGGCATATGCTCCCGATGTCGGGGAGTCGGTCGCCACGCTGTCGGAAGCACCCGTGCCGCCCGGCGAGCACAAGGGTCCCTTGGTCACCGAGGGCAATTATCTCTTCGTCGAGCGCGATAAATTCCCGACCTCCTTCGCCGCCGGTGTCGACCCGGCCACGACCCGCTTCATGGCTGCGGCGCAATTGCCGTTTGGATTGCAGGCGGTGCAGACCAAGGTCGAGCGCGTGGCCTGGAAGACGAAGCCGACCTATTACATGGTGACGATGGAGGATCACATTATCCCTCCGAGCTTGCTGCGCACCATGGCCAAGCGATCGGGCGCGAAGGTGACGGAGATCAAAAGCAGCCACGCAGTGATGCTGTCGCATCCGCGCGAGGTCGCGGCCTTCATCAGAAGCGCAGATACGTCCGCGACCGACTGAGATCGGCTGCGCCGCACACCGACGGACTTTCCTGCCGCAGACAAGGACTCGCAACATGGCCCTGAAGGATATTCTGCCGGGAAAACTGGGGTTCGGCGCAGCGCCGCTCGGCAACATGTTCCGCGACATCCCGGAGCAGGAAGCACTCGCGACGGTGAATGCGGCCTGGGACGACGGCATCCGCTATTTCGACACCGCGCCGTTCTACGGCGCGGGTCTTGCCGAGATCCGCATCGGCGCCGCGCTCGCCGGCCGGCCGCGCAGCGACTATGTCGTCAGCACCAAGGTCGGCCGCCTGATCCTGGACGAGATCGAGGATGTCGATGCCCGCGATCTCGGCGAGAAGGGTGGCGTCTTCAGACACGGACGCCCGAACCGGATCGTGAACGACTATTCCCGGGACGGAACGTTGCGCTCCATCGAGGACAGCCTGAAGCGGCTCGCGATCTCCCACATCGACGTCGCCTTCGTGCACGACGTTGCGCAGGATTTCTACGGTGACGAGTGGCTCTCGGTGTTCGAAAGCGCCCGCAAGGGCGCCTTTAGAGCGCTCGACCGGCTGCGCGACGAGGGCGTGATCAAGGCGTGGGGACTCGGTGTCAACCGGGTCGAGCCGATCGAGCTGCTGCTCGCGCTCGACGAGCCGCGCCCCGACGGCTTTCTGCTGGCGGGCCGATACACGCTGCTCGACCACGCAAGGGCGCTGCAGCGGGTGATGCCGGTGGTCGCGGAGCACGAGCTCGCGATCGTCGTCGGCGGACCCTACAGTTCCGGCGCACTCGTTGGCGGCCCGAACTTCGAATATGCGCCGGCGCCTCCCGAAATCCTCCAGAAGGTGGCGCGGATCAAAGCGATCGCAGACCGCTATGGCATCAGCATGAAGGCGGCCGGCCTGCAGTTCGCGCTCGCCCATCCGGTGGTCGCGGCCGTCATTCCCGGTGCGAGCCGCCCGGGCCGCATCGCCGAGGATCGCGCTGCGCTCGAGGAGGCCATCCCGGCGGACTTCTGGCGCGAGCTCCGCGCCGAGGGGCTGGTCAGCCCCGCAGCCCCGCTTCCCGTCGCCGATTGAAAGCCCGAGGGCGCGGCAGGTTTACCCCGGCCGAGCACCGCTCCGGCCGGCAGGACAACGCAGACCAATCCACCGAACGACCAAGGAGAGCGACATGACAGATGAAGCCGACAACGCCACCGCCATGGATCGCCGCGCCCTGCTCCAGACCGCCGGCGCAGCCGTCGTCACGGGCCTCGTCGCCGGCACGGCAATCGACGCACGGGCCGCGACACAGGACGCCGAGCGCGACGAGGCGCCGCTCGGCGCGCGGCTCCAGGGCGTCCAGCATTTCGGGCTGACGGTCCAGAACATGGAACGGGCCTACCAGTTCTACACGGAGGTGCTTGGCGGCACCGAGGTGTTCCGGCACGGCGACTTCCAGGGCGACGGGGTGCAGAACACGCTGCTGGCCGACCAGGAGATCGAGGCGAACGCACGCGGGGTCAATCCGCGAACCATCGGCGTGCCCGACTTGCGAAGCGGAGCACAGCGGCTCGATGTCCGCTTCATCCAGTTCGACAACATGGTGCTGGAGCTGCTGCAATATCGCGAGGCTGATCAGCCCATGGGCAGCGCGAAGAGCTTCGCCGAACCGGTGGAGCACATGAGCCCTGCTTTCCCGCGCATGATGCATATCTGCTTCTATGTTCGCGACGATGTCGACTTCAACAAGTTCATTGCCGATCTCGAAGCGGAATCGGCACGCCGCGGCATGACGCAGGTGAGAGCGAACCGCACGGTCCGCGTCATAACGGAAGCGGATCGCAAGGCCGCTCCCCGCAGCAGCAACACGAACCGGGTGACCGCCGAACCCTCGAACGGTTGGGAGCTGATCTACTGCAAGGGACCGGAGGGCGAGCAGCTCGAGTTCGTCAAGGCGCTCGGTCCCGTCAAGAAGCGCTTCAGCGAGGCCTTGGCAAAACGGCAACAGACCATCGTGCGCTAGACTCTCGTGCGGGGCGGCGGTCAGTGCCTTAGCAGGTCACCCGGCGATACAGTCACATCTCGAGGACTTCACCATGCAAACTCTCGTCCGCAACTCGCTTGCCGCCCTGCTGATCGCCGCCGCTACGGCGCCGGCGACGCTTCCGGCCGTGGCTCAGGAAACGCCGCGCGTGCACTATCAGGAGATCCCGGAGGGTGCATATTCCGTGGTGGCGCAGGTGCGCGCCAAGCCTGGAAAAGAAGACATGCTGCGCGCCGCCACCTTGCCGCTGATCGACCTGGTCCGCAGCGATCCCAAGAACCTGGTCTATTTCCTTCAGGAAGACCGCGCCAAGCCCGGCCACTTCATCTTTTACGAAGTGTTCGCCAGCCAGGCCGATTTCGACGCGCACAACGCGATGCCTTATGTGAAGGATTGGTTCGCCAAGCTTCCGGAACTTGCCGACGGCGGTGTCGAAATCATGCGCATGGCCATGCTTGGCAAGCCCAAGAAATAGCCGAACTGTCCCGCGCGAGCGCTTTGCCGCAATTGCCCTGCGGCAAATCGTACGAATTCGGAACCGCTCTCTTCAAAATTATTGCAGTGCATGATAATTACGGTCGATCGGTTCGATCGATTGGCAATGAGCAATGCGGGCTGCCACGGAGATACGACAACGGGGCACAGACCGGCGGGAGCTCACCTACTGCTTCGGCCCTTTTCGACTCGTTCCCCGCCGCCAGTTGCTTCTTCTCAAAGGGCGCCCCGTCAAGCTGGGTGGACGCGCATTCGAGCTTTTGCAGCTGCTGGTGCAACGCTGCGGCGAGCTGGTCAGCAAGAATGAGCTGATGGCGGCCGCCTGGCCGGGCACCTTCCTCCACGACAGCAATCTCAAGGTCAACATGTGGAGCTTGCGGCGTTCGCTGGGAGATACCCAGATCGAGCCCGTCTACATCGCGACCGTGGCACGCCGCGGATACAAGTTCATCGCGGAGGTGCAGATCAGCATCGGCGAGGTCGAGGACGATCTTGCGCTCGCCGAACCGCTCCCCTCGTCCAGTCCGCCAATGCTGCGCGGCATCGTCGGTCGTGAAGCGGAAATCGACGAAATCACGGGTCTGTTGACCGGCAACAGGCATGTGACTCTGGTTGGCGCAGGAGGAATCGGCAAGACGACGGTTGCCCTGGCTGTAGCCCAGGCATTTTCGCCACAGTGCCGCGACGGCGTGTGCTTCGTCGATCTCGCAACGATCTCCGACCCGACGCTGTTCGGCGCCGCTCTGGTGACGGCCCTCGGCATCAGGGGCAATCCGGACAACAGCCTGGCTGCGGCCATCGACTATCTGAGACCGCGGCAGATGCTGGTCATTCTGGACAATTGCGAGCACGTCCTGCCGGCCACGACGATCTTCGCCGGCAGGTTCATGGCGGACACATCGCCGTCCAGGCTGCTTGCGACGAGCCGAGAACCGCTCGGCACCGCCACCGAGCATGTCGTCCGGCTCGGCTCGCTGGTCTCACCAAGACCCGGCCACGCCCTGACCGCCGATCAAGCCGTCAGGTTTCCGGCAGTGCAGCTGTTCGTCAGCCGCGCCGCCGAATGGGCGGACTACCAATTCGTCGACGATGATTGCGAGGCCGTCGCCGCAATCTGCCACTCGCTCGACGGCCTCCCGCTGGCCATCGAATTGGCGGCAGCCCAAATCGGCAGGTTCAATCCTCGCCAATTGGTGGAGTTACTCGACCAGAATCTGGGTTTCCGTGCCCCCGCCGCCGATGGCGCGCCGCCGCGCCATGAAACGCTGATGGCGACGATCGACTGGAGCTTCAGGCTGTTGTCGCAGCGGGAAGCCAGACTGTTCGGCCTGCTCTCGGTGTTCAGTGATGCGTTCGAGGTTGAGGACGCGGTCTTCGTCGCCGAGGCGGCAGGACTCACGCCGGTCGACGTCGTCACCGGCCTTGGCAGTCTCGTTGCCAAGTCGCTCTTGAGCGCGCAGGCACATGGCGCGAGCCTTCGCTATCGCCTGCTCGACAGCACGTGCCGCTACGCGGGCGAGCGGCGCCGGGCCGATCCGGCCTGCGACCAGGCGCTGCGCCGTCATGCGCAACGTGTCCTCACGCTGTTCGAGCAGTCCGAGGAGGAGTGGAAATGGCGCGAGCCGGCCGATTGGACACAGCGTTACCTTGGCCGCATCGCCGATTTGCGCGCAGCTCTTTCATGGGCATTCGGCGAGCACGGCGATCCCGTGCTCGGGATCAGGCTCACGGTTGCGGCGATCACCTTGTGGTCGGAAACGTCGATCCTGTCGGAAGCGCAGGCGCGGTTGGCGGATGCGCTCGCATTGGCCAAGACCGTCCCGTGCGACGATCTGTCGAAGACAAAACTCGCCTGCGCCCTTGGATGGAGCCTATTCTACGCCCGCAAAATGTCGAACGAGAACGAGATTGCCTGGCTCGATGCCATCCTCTTTGCAAGGCGGGCCGGCAACATCGAATATCAGCAGCGGGCGCTGGTCGGCTTCGGCTTCTACCTGTTGCAGATTGGCGAGGTGCCGCGCGCCACGACTTATCTCGAGGAAGCAACGGAGCTTGCCGACCGCGACCGCGACCTCACGGCAACGTCCGAAGCCGATCGGGCACTCGCCTGGGCCCGCGCTTTTGCCGGCGAGTTGAGCAAGAGCCGCCCGGTTCTTGATCGCCTCGCAGCGACTTATTCGCTGGCAGAGAGCCGTTCGCGCAAGGATGCGAACGAAGTCTACCGGTTCATCACCGTCCGCTTCAACCTGCCTTTCGTGGCGTGGATGCAAGGACAAGCCGACTACGCGGCGAGGCTGGCCAAGGACGCCGTCGACGCCGCTGATCGCAGTGGCCATTGGGTGTCGCAGTCGAACGCACTCGGGCTCGCCGCACTTCCCGTCGCGCTCGAAACCGGCAATCTGGACGCGCTCGCAGGCTACACTGAGCGACTGCGCCGCAACCTTGAACGCGAGCGCATCTCACGCTGGGTTCCGGTCGAGCGCTATTTCTCCGCCTGCCTTCGCGACCTCAGGGGCGATCCACGCGCGGTGGAGGAAATTCGCGGTGCGATCGACGAGCTGATCGAATGCCGGTTCTTGATGCGGATCGGCAGCTATCTTGCGGTCCTCGCCCGCGTCTATCTGAAGCAGGGACAGATAGCCGAAGCGCGCCAGGCCATCACCCGGGCGATCGAGCATCAGGAACGCCAGGGCGAGCGCTGGTGCCGCGCGGAGCTCCAGCGGGTTGACGCCGCGATCCTTCTCCAGGCGGGCGAGCCGCTGCGCGCCGAAAAGCGGCTGCAGCAAGCACTGGCCGAAGCGCGCGCAATCGGCGCGATGACATTCCAGTTGCGGATCGCGACCGATCTCGCGGCACACTGGATCGCGACCGGCCGCAGATCCAAGGCTGTCCGGTTGCTCACGCCGATCTATGGCGAGTTCACCGAGGGCTTCGAGACGCCGGATCTGCTTGCGGCCACGCATCTGCTGCAGCGCGTGCGGCCCACCGCGCGCGGCTACGGCGACCATCACAGGATGGAGCCGGTGCACGCTCGCGACGCATAGCTGGCCTACCGCCACGCTCGCCGCGCGCGCTTTACGCTTCCGGAAATTCCTGATCCTCTCTTCGCAACAAGCCGGATCAACCGGCCTTGCCAGGGAGAGAGACGCCATGAAGCTCGGCACCGCCATTGCGGAAATCATGAGGCGCGAGGGCATCGAGATCCTCTGCGGCTATCCGGTCAACCATCTGATCGAGCACGCGGCCAAGGCCGAGATCCGGCCCGTGATGGTGCGGCAGGAGCGCGTCGGCATCCACATGGCGGACGCGATCTCGCGGGTGACGTCGGGGCGCAGCATCGGCGCCTTCTGCATGCAGCACGGGCCGGGCGCGGAGAATGCGATGGGCGGCGTCGCGCAATGCTTCGGCGAATCGGTCCCCGTGCTGGTGCTGCCGATGGGCTATCAGCGCAGGCTGGCGCATATCGAGCCGAACTTCAATTCCAGCGAGGCGATGAAGCCGTTCGCGAAATCGTCCGAGCCGATCGTCCTCGCGACCGAAGTCGCCAACATCTTCCGCCGCGCCTTCACCAAGCTGAAGAACGGCCGCGGCGGACCCGTGATCGTCGAGATCCCCTCGGACATGTGGAACGAGGAGGTGCCGGAGCCGCTGAACTACACGCCGGTGCTGCGCACCCGCTACGGCGCCGACCCCGTTCACGTCAAGGACGCCGCCGGCCTGCTGGTGAATGCAAAACGGCCGGTGATCTATGCCGGCCAGGGCGTGCATTATGCGCAGGCCTGGCCGCAGCTGAAACGGCTCGCCGAGCGGCTGGCGATCCCCGTCACCACGAGCTTAGGGGGCAAATCATCGTTTCCGGAGACGCATCCGCTGTCGCTCGGCTCCGGCGGCCTCGCAGTGCCGCGCGCGGTGCCGAAGTTTCTGGCCGAGGCCGACGTCATCTTCGGCATCGGCTGCTCCTTCACCGAGACCAATTTCGGCATCGCGATGCCGAAGGGCAAGACCATCATTCATTCGACGCTCGATCCCAATCATCTCAACAAGGATGTGGAAGCGAAGATCGGTCTGGTCGGCGATGCCGGCCTCGTGCTCGACGCGCTGCTGGAGGAGATCGGCAAGACCGTCACTGCGGATCGCGATGCATCGGCAATCGCGGCCGAGATCGCGGCCTCGCACAAGGAATGGTTGGCGAAATGGATGCCGAAGCTGACCAGCAATGACGCGCCGCTCAGCCCCTATCGCGTGCTGTGGGACTTGCAGCACACCGTGGATATCGAGAATACGATCATCACCCACGATGCCGGCAGTCCGCGCGACCAGCTCTCGCCGTTCTGGAAAGCAGTAAAGCCCCTCACCTATCTCGGCTGGGGCAAGACGACGCAGCTCGGCTATGGCCTCGGTCTTGCGATGGGCGCCAAGCTGGCAAGGCCCGACAAGCTCTGCATCAACGTCTGGGGCGATGCTGCGATCGGCTTCACCGGCATGGATTTCGAGACCGCGGTGCGCGAGCGCATCCCGATCATGTCGATCCTGCTCAACAATTTCTCGATGGCGATCGAGCTGAAGGTGATGCCGATCTCGACCGAAAAATATCGCTCGACCGACATCTCCGGCGACTACGCCGCGATGGCACGCGCCTTCGGCGGCCATGGCGAGCGGGTGACGCGGCCGGAGGACATCGTGCCCGCGATCAAGCGCGGCATCCAGAAGACGAGGGAGGGCGTCCCGGTGCTGCTGGAGTTCATCACAGCCAAGGAGACCGAGGTGTCGCGGCCGGGGACGTGAGGCGGGCCGGTGCGGGGCATGGCTGCGAGCGCTGGCTCCGGCCGCGAAAGATGTGATAATCCGGCCCGGTGCCGCGCACGTCGCGGCATCAAGCTGGGTGAGGAATGACCACGCTTTCGCACGACATCGAGGAACTCGAACGCCAATTGCAGTTGGCCGCGGCCGAGAATGCGCAGCTACGCGCTGAGCTTGCGACTGCGCGGGATCGCCAGAGCGCCAGCGCCGAGATCCTGCGCACCATCGCGGCATCGCCGTCCGATGCGCGGCCGGTCTTTGCGGCGGTCGCCTCCAGCGCGAAGCGCCTGCTCGGCGGCTTCTCCGCCACCGTGCTTCAGTTCATCGGCGACGAACTGCACCTCGTGGCGTTCACGCCGACCAGCCCGGAGGCGGACGCAGGGCTGAAGGCGTCGTTCCCGCGCAAGATCACGGACTTCCCGACTTTTGCCCTCGTGCGCGAGGGCGAGACGATCCAGTTTCCCGACAGCGAGGCTGCCGACGTTCCGGAACTGAACCGGGAGCTGGCGCGGCTGCGCGGCTTCCGCAGTGTGCTGTTCATGCCGCTGATGAACCGGGGCGCGCCGGTCGGCATGATCAGCGTCACGCGCGCCGTAACGGGCGCATTCGCGCCCGACCTGGTCCAGCTGCTGCAGACCTTCGCCGACCAGGCCGTGATCGCGATCGAGAATGCACGCCTGTTCAACGAGACGAGAGAGGCGCTCGAACGCCAGACCGCGACGGCCGACATCCTGAAGGTGATGGCGGCCTCCCCGTCCGACGTGCAGCCGGTGTTCGAGGCGATCGCGACCAATGCCAACCGGCTGATCGGCGGCTTCTCCACCGCGGTGCTGCGCTATATCGACGGCGCCGCGCACCTCGCGGCATTCACCCCGACCGATCCGACCGGCGATCGCGTGCTCCAGGCCTCGTTTCCGGTGCGGTTCGCGCAATTCCCGCCCTATCAGCTCGTGGCCAATGGTGCCGCGGCACAATTGCCCGACACCGAGCTCGAGCCCGCCGCGCGCGACATCGCGCGCGCCCGCGGCTATCGCAGCATGCTGTTTACGCCCCTGATGAGCGAAGGCGAGGCCATCGGCATCATCATCGCGACGCGACGCGCGACCGGCAACTTCGCCGAGCATCATGTGCGCCTGCTGCAGACTTTCGCCGACCAGGCCGTGATCGCGATCAAGAATGTCAGCCTGTTCAACGCCACCAGGGAAGCACTTGAACGTCAGACTGCGACTGCCGACATTCTCAAGGTGATCGCGGCTTCACCGTCCGATGTCACGCCGGTGTTCCAGGCCATTTCCGACAGCGCCAAGGCGCTGATCGGAGCGCATTCCTCCACCGTCACCCGCGTCGTCGACGGCATGCTGCATCTGGCCGCCTTCACGACCGACAATGATGCCGGCAATGCGGATCTGCTGAGCTCATTTCCGACACCCTTGTCATCGTCGGGCATTCACAGCCGCGTGGCGACGAGCGGCGAGTTTGCCTTCCGCAGCGACATGCAGAACGAGCCTGGTCTGACCGAGGCCATGAAGGAGCTGGCGCGAACGCGCGGTTATCGCAGCATCCTGGTGGTGCCGATGCTGCGCGACGGCGTTGCGATCGGCACCATCGCCGTGACACGGCGGGAGCCCGGTCATTTCCCGGACAAGGCGATCAACCTGCTCAAGACCTTTGCCGATCAGGCCGTGATCGCGGTCGAGAATACCCGACTGTTCAACGAAGTTGCGACCCGCACCAGCGAGCTCGCCCAATCGCTCGATGATCTGCGCGCCGCGCAGGACCGGCTGATCCAGACCGAGAAGCTGGCATCACTGGGCCAGCTCACGGCCGGCATCGCGCACGAGATCAAGAACCCGCTCAACTTCGTCAACAATTTTGCCTCGCTGTCTGCCGAGCTGACCGAGGAGCTGAACGAGGCGCTCGCGCCGGTCCCCCTCCCCGAGAACGTCCGCAGCGAGGTCGACGAGCTGACGGGGCTTCTGCAGGACAACCTCGGCAAGATCGTGCAGCACGGCCGCCGCGCCGATTCCATCGTCAAGAACATGCTGCTGCATTCGCGCGAAGGCGTCGGCGAGCATGGGCTGAGCGACATCAACGCCCTGGTCGAGGAAAGCCTCAACCTCGCCTATCACGGCGCACGCGCCGAGAAGCCGAATTTCCACGTGACGCTGAAGCGCGAGCTCGATCCCGCGGCCGGACACGCCGAAATGTTTCCGCAGGAGATCACCCGCGTGCTCCTGAACCTGATCTCGAACGGCTTCCACGCGGTCACCCGGCGCAAGGCCGACGGCGCCGCCGGCTACGAGCCGATGGTGACCGCCGCGACGCGCGACCGCGGCGACCAGATCGAGATCTCCATTCGTGACAACGGCACCGGCATTGCCGACGACGTGAAGGAGAAGATGTTCAATCCGTTCTTCACGACCAAGCCGGCCGGCGAAGGCACCGGCCTCGGGCTGTCGATGACCCACGACATCGTCGTGAAGCAGCACGGCGGCACGATCGACGTCGCAACGGAGCTCGGTGCGTTCACGGAGTTCACGATCCGGCTGCCGCGGAAGAGCGGCTTCCCGGACGCAGGCCGCTGAGCCTTACTCGGCCATCTCGACGGGTTGCTTGGCCGAGGGTCCGGCCAGCGGGCGCTCCTCCATCGCGATCAGGCACAGCGCGGCTATCGTCATCAGTGCGGTGGCGGCGCCGAAGACGTAGCGGAACGCATGACGCATGTCGTCGGCGGGAATCGCTACGCTGCCTGCGGCATGGTGCTCGCCGGCGAGCGGGATGTCGGTGCCGAGCGCGATGAGCAGGATCGCGGCGAAGGCCGCCACCGTGAACGAGGACATCAGCGAGCGGAAGAAGTTCATCGCGCCGGTGATGGTGCCGACTTGCGGACGCGCGACCGAGTTCTGCAGCGAGACCACGCAGACCGGGAAAGTCGTGCCGAGACCCAGCGCGAACGCGGCCATCAGCAGCAGCAGCCCCCACAGCGGCAAGGTGGTGACCGTGAGGCCGAGGCCGCACAGCGCGGCCCAGGACGTGCCGATGATGGCGACGCGCTTATAGTGCTTGGCCCGCGCCATGGTGCGGCCGGCGACGGCGGCGCCAACGGTCGAGACTGCCGCGAGCGGGATCAGCGCAAGCCCCGCCTCGCTGGCGCTCAAATGGTAGACCTGCTCGTAATAAAGCGGCAGCTGCACGGTGAGGCCGGTGATCGCACCGAGCCCGCAGCCGCCGGCGGTCAGCGCGAACGGCGCCACCGATCCCGTCAGCAAGGGCAGCGGCAGGAACGGCTCGTCGGCCCGCCGGGCGTGCCACACGAAGCTCACCGCGAGCGCGACGGCGCCGCCCACCATCGCCAGCACCGTCGGCGACAGCCAGGGATAGCGCGTGCCGCCCCAGGTCAGCACCAGCATGAAGACCACGGCGGCGGCCATCAGCAAGACGCCGCCGAGCCAGTCGACCTTGCGCTTGCGATGGAACACCGGGATCTTGCTCATCTTGGGCAGCAGCAATGCGAGCGCTGCGGCCGCAAGCGGCAGGTTGATCCAGAAGATCATCGACCAGTGCAGATGCTCGGCGAACACGCCGCCGATGACCGGGCCGAGGATGCCGCCGACCATCCAGACGCTGGAGAAATAGGCCTGATACTGCCCGCGCTCGCGCGGGCTCACGACGTCGGAGATCACGGTCTGCACCACCGGCATGATGCCGCCGCCACCGAGGCCCTGAAGCCCGCGTGCCAGGATCAGCATCGGCATGTTCGGCGCGATCGCGCACAGCACCGAGCCCGCGACGAACAGGCTGAGCGAGATGATGATCATGACGCGGCGGCCGTAGATGTCGCTGAGCGTCCCGAACACCGGCGCGACCGCGGTCGAGGCGAGCAGATAGGCGGTGATCACCCAGGAGAGATTGGAGACGTCCTGGAACTGGCGTCCGATGGTCGGCAGCGCGGTCGCCACGATGGTCTGGTCGAGGGCTGCCAGGAACATCGTCAGCATCAGGCTGATGACGATGGTGCGGACCTCGTCGGAGCTCAGCGGCACCGGTGGGGCGATCGACGGCGCGTCGTCGACGCTGATGACCTCGCTCGGCAGGCGGGACAGCTCTTCGGCAATATCGTCGGGCAAGGCCTGGATGTCGGCAGAATTGCTCTGCCGGTCGAACTTGTTCATCTCGATCGGACGTCGTGACGCGGCGCAACGCCGCGAAGGATTCGTTCTATGCAGGCAATGTAGAGAGGAAAGTTCTTCCCAGGCAGGCACCGCGGCGCATGGGTGCATCCCGCCGATGCATCCTCGCGGTTCCGGGATCGACAGAGCCGGGCCGTATTGAGGTACTGCTTGGAGCCTGAGCGCCCCCGAGCCCACTAAAGCCTGATGGGGTCCAGCAAGTTGATCAGATGTGGTTTGCCGGGATCAACGATGACCACCTTCTTGCCGAACTTGGGATTGCTCTGGAACAGAGCGCCGAGGCTGTGCTTTTCCGGCGACCAGTTTTCTCGAACCGGCTTCTTGGTCGCCGGATTCTTCTTCTTGCGCGCCTTCTCCTTGGCCTGCTCCTTTTCCCAGTCGGCTTGGCGCTCGATATCTATCTCGTCAATCGGATAGGTCAGGTGGATTGTGTATTCGGCGTCGACGCCCCGCGCTTCCAGCAGCATTTCCAGCGTCTCACGTTCGGGATTGCCGTGTTCGCCATCACCCGAGAAGACGTAGTGGTCGGCAGGCAGGCGCTCGAAAAAGACCTGCTCCAGATTGTTGGAGCTGCCGTGATGCGGCACCTTGAGAAGATTGACGTGGCGCGTCTTTCCGGGGGCAAGCAACCTGGCCAGCTCAAGTCCCTCCAAGACCTTGTCACCACGCGCGTCGCCGGTCAGCAGCATGCACTTGCCGCCCATTTCGGCCAAAACGACGATGCTGGAGAGATTGGGCACCGACTTGTCGACGAATGCCGCCAGCATTGCTTCCGGGCTTTTCTTCCCCTGCTTTTGCTCCCGCAGCCATTTGTCATGGGCTTCCTGGAGGGCCAGCAATTCGGGCTGCATCGGTCCGGCCACGGTCATCTTGAGGCCACCATCCAACATGACCGCGTCCGTATCCTCGGTCGCGAGGATCAGCTCGCCGTCGAATTTGTGGTTCAGTTTCCACTGCCGACGCGCCGGCGAGCGTCGCTGCAACACTTCCCGATCATCACGCAATTGACGGCCCTGCGATATGCCGGCGAGAACATCCACTGTCTGATGCACCTCTTCCTCGTCGGATTCTTCGTCGGGCTCGATTGAGTCAAAATCCGGCCTTCGCGCAGTGCCTGCCTCGAATGACGCCGGCCCAAACCCGGACAACAGTTCTTCAGGCGCAGTCGTGAGCAGATCGTCAAAGCTGTTGTGCCACAAGCTGGCGACCTTGAGACGGAGATCGGGACTGTTCCCCAGCTGATCCGCCGTTAGTTCGAGAATGCCCCTAATGTGATCGTCGTCGATGTGACTGACCATCACAACGTCTATCGGCAAGGGATCATTCGGCTCCAATTCGCGCGAACGGTGAATCTGCGCGATTCTCGGCGCCAGATGTGGCTTATAGACCTTGGCAGGTCCTCCATCGATCAGCATCAGGTGCGGATCGTCAGCTGTTCCGAAATGAAGGATCAGGCAATCGCCCTTGCGGGCGCGCAAGACGTCAAGGCTAAAATGCATCGCATTCCTCCTCAGATCGATTGAAGTGCCCGCAACACGTCGAGCATGCCGTGCCCCTGAAAGCTGCGCTCGCGGCCAAGATCCGTCGCGCTGTCGCACAGGATGCGTTTGACTCGGCGCGGTTGCCCGATCAGCTCTTCGTATCGGGCGAGCAGCATCGCCGCGGCTCCGCTAACCATGGGAGCCGCCATGCTGGTGCCCGATTCCGGAGCCCAATCATCATTCGGAACGGTCGATAGAATCCGCTCACCGGGCGCGACGAGATCCGGCTTCGCGCGGCCATCGCCGGTCGGACCGCGGCTCGAGAAGAAGCTGACTCCGTATGTATGCGGCCAATTCCCGTGGGTCGATCCAACGGTGATGACGCCGTCGGCATTTCCGGGATCGGTGATACTGAAGGCGGCATAATTTTCGAACGGACCATCCTTCGTTTCGAATTTCTGAAAGCCGCGATTGCCTGCTGCGGCCACGACCACCACTCCGCTTTCGACCAAACGTTCGCATTCGTTGCAAATCGGCGTCCGCCCACATGCAAAATTGCGCACGTTGTGCGGAATTGAGAGGCTGAGATTCGCGCCGTGAATCGTGATGTAGTTATGCCGCTCGTTGACGTAACGGATGTATTGCATGGCAGCGATGACGGCGAACTCGGTCTCCTCCAGGCTCGCACCCAGCACGCGGAAATCGTAGAGTCCGATGTCCGGGCACATGCCGCCAGCGTATTTGCCGTCCCTCTGGTCCGCTCCGATGATTCCCGCAACGTGGGTCCCGTGCGAACTGGGCAGCTTTTCAGACTTGTCGTTTGGATCCGGCCTCTTGACCGTGATCAGCCTTTCGACGGTCGCCCAGTTGATGGGGCGCTCCTTCTCGAAGTCTTCGGCAATCTTCTCCAGGCTGACGTCCACCTCGGCTTCAGGGAGCCCGGACGCTCGGATCAGCTTCTCGCGGGTTTGAGCATCGACGTCACCCGTCTCACTGCTGACGATCTCGCGAATATTCGTGAAATCGAAGATTTTCCTGACACGCGACGCCGGCTTCTCGCCGGACGTCATGAACGCGTCGTGATTGTTCTGAATACCGGAATCAAGAACTGCCCAAACGATATTCTTGCACTGGACGTTGAACAGCGACCTCGCAGCGTCGGCCTTGACCGCCGGCACCGACCGATCGAGCGCGGGAACGGCCGATCGGTTGAGCGATACCTGGAAAATACAAGCTGGTCTTTCTTCCGCCGGCTCGCTCCTGGCATCGACGATGTCGTTCTGCTGCCGAACGTTCTCGTCCGCCTTGACTACCTCATAAAGTGCGAACATGTCGGAGAGAATCTCGTCGGCATAGTCCCGGTATCGTTCCAATGCCTGCTCAAAGGTCAGTGGCTCAAGCGGTTCGTCCCAACCGACGGGACGTTCCAGCTTGCAAATCCAGTAGATCAATCCGGCGAGCGCGATATACCTTTGGAGCGACGTGGCATTGTCCAATGTGCGTTCGCGCGGCGCGTTGGACCTCCTCGGCCCTTGCTGGAGCAGCTTTTTGATCGTCCCCTGATTGTCGCCGGCATCTACGCCTTCGATCCTTTCGGCCACCTTCGGCTCGCGCCACCATTGTGTCCGCGGTACCAGGATGCGAAGCACCTGGTCGAAATAGAGCCGCGCACCGACGAGCCCCTGCAAATAGGCGACCTTGGCCTTTGTTGGAGGCCGGCCAGGCGGGGCAGATTCGACCGGCAGTTTCAGCGCGCCTGCGATGGTACGGGCCACGCTCACCGCGGTCGCATTTTTGTGCGGCGTAATCAGAACGTCCTGGGCGATGCCCGGATCGAGCGCGTAAGCCGCCCAGACATCGCCGAGCAGCGGCGAGTCCTGCAGCACGCGCCTGTCGTCGCGGGGACCCAGGAGGATATGTTCGACCACTTCGGGCGGAATAGAGAACTGCTTGGGTCTTCCGTCGGCCGAGACCGGCCAAGTCGGCCCGCGGCTTTTGGGTGTGCCGCTTTGCGGTTTTGCGCGCCGCTTACGCCCCTTGTCGTCCGCCATTGTCGTCTTCCTCAGACACCAGACTGCGGATAGGGAAAGGCAGGCGCTGGCCTGACCGCCACAACATGCTTGCGCAGGGCCGCATCACACACGGCGTAGCCCCAATTGATCAATCTTTCCTGCGTCGTCGCGTCCAGCCGTTTCAGACGTGTCGGCACCTCCGCAAGTTGCAACGTACGCTCGAAAGGACACGGCAGAGCATCGGCCAGCCCGTAGTCCGCGATGTCGGTGCGGATGCCCCAATAGGCGCCCTTGCGCGTTCCCGACTTGAAGGAGTCGATGACCTGCCGCTTGCGCAGCGAACGCACCTGATTGTCGATCAGATTGAGGACGCGGTAGGAATGCCGGGGCCAATCCGTCTCCGGTTGCTCTTCAGCCTCTATCTTGCCGCCGGCATCGCTGACCAGAACCGTCTGGTGGCGCTTCCATGCCGTCTCAAGGCCGAGATTGTCGTAGACGCCGCCATCGCTGAGAACGACGCGCGTGGTAAATGGAGGCCGCTGCAGGTCGAGTCCCGTACCGGGCACGAAATCGCTGTCCTTGAGACGCAATTCGAATGGAGAGAGGACCGGGGGAAAAGCGGAGGAAGCCGCTACGGCTTGCGCCAGCGGAATTTTGGGATTCTTCACCTCGCCGACGCGGTAGTCGCGCATATAAGGCTTCATGAAACGCCAGAGCGCGCCTGATTGCACGTTCGTTGCATTGATTACGAAGCGCGGCTCGTCAGGCATGTCCTGCAGTGTCTTGCCGTGAAACAGGTGATCGTCGTACGCGTCGGCGATACGGTCGCCGATGCTGCCTGGCAACAGCGCCCCCAGGATCACCGACTCGGCATCGATCGTGACGCCTGCGAAGGTGCGTAACGGCGCGACAAATTTCGGAATGAAATCGCTGTTGATGCTGCCAGGTTTGAAGCTGAGCTCGGGCCACGCCAGCGCCAACATGCCAGCAGTGATCGACCCACCGGAAACGCTCGATATGCGCTTGATATTCTGCAGCAGTCCCGTTTCGTACAGCCGCCACAGGACGCCGATATGAAACACCATCGCGCGATATCCTCCGCCGGAAAGGCAAAGCGCAGTGGTTGGTTCTAATGGCTTGTTCTCGTCGTCCGTCGGTATCGGATCAACCGGATCAGTATTCATCGGACCCCCAAAAATTCTAGGGTACCTCAATCATTCAAACAACCTAAGTATATCCAGATCAAAATCTACAACCAGAATATCACCTCAACCCTTGAATGTGAAGCGTGTCTCCGTGCGACCTCTACGCACAGCTGTTCAAGGTCGCTTCTTCAGACGCGCCCGTTTCGGCAAGGTCGCCGGCCAGTGCACGATGTGGTCCTCGAGCTCCTCGTCCGGGACCTCCTCCTCGCTGCCCTCGACGCGGCCGCGCACGGAGACGCCGGCTTCGTGCACGGTGTTGGGGTCACCCGAAACCAGCGGATGCCACCAATAGAGGTCGCGCCCTTCGGCGACGAGCTTGTAGCCGCAGCTCGGCGGCAGCCAGTTCAGGGTGCGGACATTGGCCGGGGTCAGGCGGACGCAGTCCGGAACCTTGTCGGAGCGATTCGGATAGTCCTTGCAGGCGCAGCTCATCCCATCGAGCAGCTTGCAGCCGATATGGGTGAAGTAGATCTGCCCGGTGTCCTCGTCCTCGAGCTTGTTCAGGCAGCAGCGGCCGCAGCCGTCGCACAGGCTTTCCCATTCGGCCCCCGACATCTGTTCCAACGTCTTGGTTTTCCAGAAGAATCCTTCCTGTCCGGAAGGTCGTTTGGGAGCTGCGGTCATGCGCCTCAACAACGGTTCGAAAGAGCTACGGCAACGCCATCTAGGGCGCGCGGCGGCAGGGGTGCAAGCGAGGCCCCTTTGAGGCCCGTAATGAACCGGGGTCAATTAGGCCTGTTGTTCAAAATCGCGAGCGTGACCATTGGTTTATGGGGCCCGCTCGGCTAGAAGGAACAGCAAGTCCCTCGGATGCTGGCCGGGCGCCTTGGGTTTGCCGCAACATTCCCGCAAGACGTCTCGAGGCCGCCCCGGCCGGGTGCTTGAACGCTTTCGAAGCAAGCCTCAAGGGTTCTAGGTGCGCCAGATCATACCACCGCATTGGAAGCAGAGGGTCCGGAATTTCTTCCTGGATCTCGATGCGCGCATCGACTCCTCGCTGTTCTCCTCGGCCAAGGGCATCCGCGAGCTCTACGAGCGCTACTCGACCTTCATGGACCGCTTCTATGTCGGGCGGTGGAAGCGCTGGGTATTCATCGAGCCGCTGTCGGAGGCCGCAACCCTCGGGCTCGGCGGCCTCGTCGTGATGCTCACCCTCGCCATTCCCGCCTTCCGCGAGACCGCAGACGAGGACTGGCTGAAGAAGTCCGACCTCGCGGTGACGTTCCTCGACCGCTACGGCAATCCGATCGGCAGCCGCGGCATCAAGCACAACGACTCCATTCCGCTGGAAGACTTTCCGGACGTCCTGATCAAGGCGACGCTGGCGACCGAGGACCGCCGCTTCTACGAGCATTTCGGCATCGACATCGCCGGCACCGCGCGCGCGCTCGTCACCAACGCGCAAGCCGGCGGCGTGCGCCAGGGCGGCTCCTCGATCACCCAGCAGCTCGCCAAGAACCTGTTCCTGAGCAACGAGCGCACCATCGAGCGCAAGGTCAACGAGGCCTTCCTCGCGATCTGGCTGGAATGGCGCCTGACCAAGAACGAGATCCTCAAGCTCTATCTCGACCGCGCCTATATGGGCGGCGGCACTTTCGGCGTCGACGGCGCGGCGCATTTCTACTTCAACAAGTCCGCACGCGACGTGACGCTGGCGGAAGCGGCGATGCTCGCCGGCCTGTTCAAGGCGCCGACGAAGTATGCCCCGCACATCAACCTGCCCGCCGCCCGCGCCCGCGCCAACGTCGTGCTCGACAACCTCGTCGATGCCGGCTTCATGACCGAGGGCCAGGTGTTCGGCGCCCGCCGCAACCCGGCCTTCGCAGTCGACCGCCGCGACGAGGCCTCGCCGAACTATTATCTCGACTACGCCTTCGACGAGATGCGCAAGCTGGTCGACACCTTCCCGAAGTCCTACACCGAGCGCGTCTTCGTCGTCCGCACCGCCATCGACACCAACGTGCAGAAGGCGGCGGAAGACGCGGTCGAGAACCAGCTGCGCCAGTTCGGCCGCGACTATCACGCGACGCAGGCGGCGACCGTCGTCGCCGATCTCGACGGCGGCATCCGCGCCATGGTCGGCGGCCGCGACTACGGCGCCAGCCAGTTCAACCGCGCCACCGATGCCTATCGCCAGCCGGGCTCCTCGTTCAAGCCTTACGTCTACACCACGGCGCTGCTGAACGGCTACACGCCGAACTCGGTCGTGGTCGACGGTCCGGTCTGCATCGGCAATTGGTGCCCGCAGAACTATGGCCATTCTTATTCCGGCTCAGTGACGCTGACGCAGGCGATCACCCGCTCGATCAACGTCGTGCCGGTGAAGCTGTCGATCGAGATTGGCCGGAAGAGCGAGCCGAAGGCGCCGAACCCGGCCAAGGTCGGCCGCGCCAAGATCGTCGAGGTCGCGCGCCGCTTCGGCCTCAAGGCGCCGCTGCCCGACACGCCCTCGCTGCCGATCGGCTCGGACGAAGTCACCGTGCTCGAGCATGCGGTGGCCTACGCGACCTTCCCCAACCGCGGCAAGGCGGTGACGCCGCATTCGGTGCTCGAAGTGCGCACCGGCGCCGGCGACCTGGTCTGGCGCTGGGACCGCGACGGACCGAAGCCGCGGCAGGCGATCCCCGCCTCCGTCGCCGCCGACATGGCCGGCATGATGAGCCACGTCGTGAGCGAAGGCACCGCGCGGCGCGCCGCGCTGGACGGCATTCCGACGGCGGGAAAGACCGGCACGACCAATGCGTATCGCGATGCCTGGTTCGTCGGCTACACCGGCAATTTCACCTGCGCAGTGTGGTACGGCAACGACGATTACTCGCCGACCAACCGCATGACCGGCGGCTCGCTGCCGGCGCAGACCTGGCACGACATCATGCTCGCCGCGCATCAAGGCGTCGAGGTCCGGGAGATCCCCGGCATCGGCATGGGCCAGAAGCTGCCGCCGCAGCCGATGGCCGCGCACCCCAGTGCGGCGCCGAAGGTTCTGGAGACCAAGCCCGGTCCGCCGCCGGTGCTGACCAAGCGCGGCGCCGACATCCTGGTGCGCGTCGAGAAGCTGCTGGATGATGCGGCCAAGGCTGCGAACAAGTCGACGGCAAATGACGGCAAGCCGTCCTCGTCGACGAGCGCGCTCGCCTTCCCGCAGAACTATGCGGAAGAGAACGCCAACACCTCCGCCCCGCGCAAGAACTGATCGAAACCCGTGCGGCTGATCCTGATCACATTGACGGCGCTTCTTCTTGCGACAGTCGTCGGCGTCGGCGCGACGTGGATGACCACGACGCGCGGCACCGAGATCGGCGCGCTGACCATCGGCGCCTGGACCGCGCGGCCGCGCACCGGCACCGCCGACGTCGACCCCTATTCGCGCGCCACCATCGTCCGCAACGGCGAGCTGCCGATCGGCACCGGCGACGGCGTCGCCTTCACCGCCACCACTGACGACAAGAAGAAGGCGCTCGACGGCCGCTGCGACGTGATCGTGTCCGGCGTGACGCCGCCGGCGCGGTTCTGGACGCTGACGCTGTACGACCGCAAGGGCCACCTCGTCGCCAACTCGCTGCAGCGCTACGGCTTCACCAGCCAGGAGATCGTGCGCTCGTCCGACGGCTCGTTCGAGATCCGGATCGCCTCGCGCTCGCGCGCCGGCAACTGGCTGCCGACCGGCGGCATCGAGCGTTACGCATTGATGCTGCGTCTCTACGACACGCCGGTCGGCGTTGCGACGCGCACCCAGCGCGATGCGCCGATGCCGAGCATCACAACGGTGGGCTGCTCATGATCCGGCTCGTCTTCACCATCGTTGCCGGCGTGGTGCTGGGCCTCGTGGTCCATCTCGTCAGCGTGCTGGCGCTGCCGCGGATCGCCACCCAGGATGCCTATTCGCGGCTGACGCCGATGACCAGGGTGAACGCCGTCACCCAGCTTCCCCTCGCCGATCCCAACAATTCGCCGATGCCGTTCATGGATCCGGCCTTCGCGCTGGCGATCTGCCGCTACGACCTGTCGGGCGGGCCGATCAAGCTGACGGTGCCGGTGAGCCAGGCCTACACCTCGGTGTCGTTCTACACCCGCAACGAGATCGCCTATTACGCCATCAACGACCGCTCCGCGGGCCGCAAGGTGATCGAGCTCGACCTGATGACGGAGGCGCAGCACAACGAGCTGCCGGAGGACGAAGAGGTCACCGCGGCCGACCGCCTGATCATCGATTCCCCGACCACGACCGGCCTGATCCTGATGAAGGCGCTCGCCCCCGAGCCCGGCCTGATGCAGCAGGCGCAAGGCTCGCTTCAAGCTGCGACCTGCGCTCCGCAGACCGAGCCGCCAGCCAAGGCCGAGGCGCCGCGCGGACGGCGGTGAGCGCGGCCGTTTCGGCGAGCTAGAACAAAAGTGCGAAAACAACCCCATGCACAGTAGCGGGGGTGTTGAAATCATTCGCTATTTTGAGTTGGCATCAGGCGGGCGTTTGCCGGACCGAGACGGTCCCTCCCCGTCGCATTGCTCGGCTTTGACTCGTCGGGCAAAACACTGGCAGAATGCCAGCATCGAAAAGCGCGTCACACACCCGCGCGGAGAAATCCGCCGCGGGTTTTTTCATGCCGGAGAACAGAGTGCCATGATCCCTGCCGGTCCATACGGCGGGTGGAAAGGGAGCCTGTCGCTCCCGAATGTGTTAATGGACCATGGTCCATACGGAGATCGCCATGGCGAGTTGCGGTAGCTGCTGCGGCAGCGACGTCAAATTTGAGGGGCTCTCGCCCGATTACAAGCGGCGGCTCTGGGCTGTGATTGGGATCAATGCCGGCATGTTCCTCGTCGAGACAGGGGGCGGACACCTCGCCGGATCGAATGCACTACAGGCCGACGCTTTGGATTTCCTGGGCGATGCACTGACCTATGGGATCACGCTCGCAGCAATCGGAGCGGCTGCGGCCACCAGGGCGAAGGCCGCTCTCTTCAAGGGCTTCACGCTGTTTCTGATGGGCGTGTGGGTATTTGGCTCGACTGCCTACCATGTTCTCGTGCTTGGCATTCCTCGCGCCGAGCTGATGGGTGCAATCGGCTTCCTGGCCCTCGCCGCGAACGTGACCAGCCTGCTCCTCCTGATAAGATACAAGGACGGAGACGCCAACGTGCGTTCAGTCTGGCTATGCTCGCGCAACGATGCCATCGGCAACGTCGCGGTGATGATCGCGGCAGCAGCCGTGTGGCTCACAACGTCCAAATGGCCCGACCTCATCGTGGCCGCCATCATGGCTGGATTGTTCCTCTGGTCTGCATTCCAGATTCTTCGACAGTCATTGCCGGAGTTGCGTGAACCCGTAAGCCTGTCCGCAGGGTGATACCGTTCTTTCCCGCTTCTTTCCGCTGTGTCGATCTCAACTTGGGCGAACAGGGGCCATATTTACAGGGGGCGGCATAACCGACTAAGGTCCTGCTCGCCCCACGCCCTGCCGTAAGCAGGTGTGAAGCTCCCCGCCACGACGGATTACGGGCTCGTTCATTTGCGCACCAGCGCATTTTTCTGTCGTGTCCATGCGAAACAATTCCGCCGCGTTCGGCTCGGGCGCAATCATCGGCACTCTGGGCGGCCTCATTGGTCTTGGTGGCGCGGAATTTCGGCTGCCGCTGCTCATCAGTCTATTCAGGTTTCGCGGCCTTGAAGCCGTGGTTCTCAACAAGGCGACGAGCCTGATCGTGGTGGCGAGTGCGCTGCCGTTTCGCGCAGGCGTCGTTCCGTTCGCGGAGATACATGCCCATTGGCCGATCATCCTGAACCTGCTGGCGGGCAGCCTTGTCGGCGCCTACGCCGGGGCGTCCTGGGCGACGCGTCTCGAGTCCGGGACGCTGTACAGGATCATTGCCGTCCTGCTGCTCGTGATCGCGGGCATGCTTCTGTTCGCACACGGCAACGAGGCCGCGACCATTCCGGCGCTGACCGGCGCGAGCCTGATCGTCGCGGGCATCGCAGCGGGCTTTATGATCGGGATCGTGGCATCGTTACTCGGCGTTGCCGGAGGTGAATTCCTGATCCCCACCCTGATCCTGTTGTTCGGCGCGGACGTGAAGCTGGCAGGAAGCCTCTCACTGGCGGTGAGCCTGCCGACAATGCTGGTGGGATTTGCGCGCTATAGTCGCGATCAGAGCTTTTCGGTGCTGCGCGCGAATTGGCGGTTCATGCTCGCAATGGCGATTGGATCCATCATCGGCACATTCATCGGCGGTCTGCTTCTTGGCGTCGTCCCGAATTCGATTCTTCTGCCGGGATTGGCTGTGATCCTGGTCGTTTCGGCAGTGAAAATCTGGCGGCACGAGTGAGACGGCCTCAGGCATAAGGCGTTCCGGCCTGCGATTGCAACTGCCGTCGCCGACGGATGCGATAAACCGATGCCGGCGGAATATTGAGCGCGGTTCGCCCGACCAGGCTCGCCTTCAGCCCGAGACGGTCGAGGATGGGCCGGGGCACCGGGCAGCGCGGTCCGTAGGTGAACTGATAGAGCGTGCCGCCCTCCTGCATGTGGCGGAAGGCGCCCCTCAGGATCGCGATCACCTTGCGCGGCGACATCGACAGGAGCGGAAGGCCGCTGACGACGGCCGCGGCTGGCGCCATGAACGGCTCGTACTGACTTAGCTGGCGCGCATCCATCCAGAGCACGCGCGCTCTCGGGAAGCGCTCCTGCAACAGGCGGACGAAATCCGAACCGTATTCGATCAGCAACAGGTCACGCTCCGCGACGCCGTGCCGGAGCAACGCCTTGGTGAAGATCCCGGTGCCCGGCCCGAGCTCGATCACCGGCCCAGTCCCCGGCGTGATCTCCTGCGTCATCAGGCGCGCCAGTGACTGGCCCGATGGCGCGATGGCGGAGACCTGCCAGGGATTGGACAGGTACGAGCGGAAGAACTGGAAGAAGTCTGCAACTGCGGTCGCGTTCATTGCGATCCTCTCTGTTTCCCGCTGGCGAAGGGAGCGATCCTGTCCGGAAAGGGCTGGTGCGACTACGATGCGATGTTGTGTTGCCGGGCCTCGCCCTGAGCCGCGCTGGAAAGGGGTTCCCACGCTTCCCACATCGCGAGGCGATCGGCATAGGCGGCCCGGGCGCGCGGCAGACCTTCGGTTCCGACAAAGAACCGCAATGGCGGATTCTCGGCGTCGACGATCTTCAGGATCGCATCGGCCGTCGCCTCCGGCTCACCAAAATCCAGCTTGGCGCCGGCGGCAAACACCTCCGCCCGCGTGTTGCTGTAGGCGTTGATGACGGGCGCGATCCTGAGCGAGGCCGTGCTGGCGAACCCCGTCGCATAGGCGCCAGGCTCGAGCAGCGTGACTTTCAACCCGAAACCCTTGACCTCCTGGGCCAGGCTTTCATGGAGAGCTTCGATCGCGAATTTCGAGGCGTTGTAGAACCCGGTGATGGGCCCGGCGACGATGCCCGCAACGCTGGACACGCCGATGATGTGGCCGCTGCCCTGCCGTCGCAGCAAGGGGAGCGCGGCCTGGATGACGCGAAGGGTACCGAAGAAATTGGTGTCGAACTCAGCACGGACATCGGCCTCGTGTGCCTCTTCGATCGCCCCGACCAGCGCGTAGCCGGCGTTGTTGAGCACGACGTCCAGCCGTCCGAAATGCGCGTGAGCCCGGGTCACGGCATTCTGCACCGCATGGGCATCGGTCACGTCCAGGGCGATCGGCAGCACGGCATCGCCGTAGACTTCCGAAAGATCGGCCACGTCAGCCAGAACGCGGGCGGTGGCAGCCACGTTGTCGCCACGCTTGAGGGCGGCCTCCGCCCAGACGCGGCCAAAGCCGCGGGATGCCCCGGTGATGAACCAGACTTTGCCAGACATGCGATATCCTCGATTGGTTGAACGCCGACTTTCCAGCTTTTCGTATCGTCGGCGTGGACACACGGCAGTGACAGACGGCGCCACCGAAGCTGCAGCAAGCGCCAAAGAGGATGCAGGAGCGGCCGCGGCCTACGGCTTGAGCCGGTAGATGAAGTACGGCTGACGGGCGAGCAATCGGTCCCGAGGCGGTGGTCCGGCAAATTGGCCCATGTAGGCCGACAGCGCGCTGTCCGTGAAGTACAGAGAGCCGCTCGGTCCAGCCGCCACACCATCGGCCCATATCACATCGCGCGAGCGCACCAATGTCTTGATGTCTTTGGTCTCGGGATCGAATGCCATCAAGCCGCCGTGCTCGACATCGGTCAGGATGACATGGCCCGCCGTGTCCACCGTGATGCCGTCACTCATGGGCTTAGGCCCTAGAACTTCCACCTTCCTAGCAACGTCCGAAGGTGCGAGAGTCTTGTCCACGACGGCGGAAAGTGGGGCCCGGCACAGATGCGAATTGGTCATGCCGGCGAGATAGACCCATTTCTGATCGGGGCTGATCTCGATTCCATCGAGCCCGGCGGCGACATTCACGAGACCGTAGCCCATGCGGTAGACGCCAAACGGCGTCTGCATCAGCCAATTCTCTGGCAAAGTGCAGGGATGTTCCGCCAGCGCAGTCCGGAAGCTGTGGTCCTCCACGGAATAGACGATAAGCTTCGGGGCGGTGAACCGCAGGATGCCGGTGTGAGCCAGAAGGATGTATTTGCCATCGGCGGTCACTCGCAGATCCTGCGCGAACTGAGCCTCTTTACCGGGAAACTCAAAATATGCGACGCGTTCGCGCGTCGTCAGGTCGAAGGCCCACAGACGCGTGTGCTGGAAATCGAGGCTGGCGGGTTCGATCAGCCAGATACGGTTCTGGTGGTCGATGGTCATGCCGAAGCTTCCCTGGAAATCCCGTTGACTCTCCATCGATGGAAACGGCGTGATCTTTCCGTCAGCCCATTCGAACATCGTCGCGGCTGAAAATCGCCCGGCGCGAGCGATGGGATGGTAGTTGAAGTAGACATGTCCGTTGGGAGCGACGGCCACGTTGCCAGGCGGGTAGTCGAGCTGAATCAGCTTCTCAAGCTTGGTCAGCCCCTGCGGGTTGTCAGAGCCGATGTCGGGATAGAGCGTACCGCCTCCATACTCGAATTTGACGAACGCCAGCGCGCCCGCCACTGCAAGCGTCAGAACGAAACCAGCGCGCAACGCAATGCGCCTCATACTTTTGCTTGATTGCCTTCCCATCGATCGCTCCATCTTGATCGCAACAATCCAGCGTTCATTGAGGAGACGCTCTCGCCGTCACTTCAATGTCAGCTGCGTTCGGATTTTGGATGATTAGTGAATCTTGTTGCCGTGCAGCTCGCGCCAGCGGCTCGGCGTCACGCCTTCCCAGTACCTGAAAGCGCGATAGAACGAGCTTGCGTCCTGATAACCCAGAAGGCACGCGACCTCGTCGATGTCAGCCGTCGGATCCGACAGAAGCTGCCGCCCGAGCTCCTGACGCGCCTCGACGAGGAGTTCGCGGAAGCTCGTTCCTTCCTCGGTGATGCGGCGCTGAAGAGTCCGCTCGCTTAAGCCGAGATCGCGCGCGACGTCGGACAATTCGGGCCGTCCGCTCGCAAGGCTCCGCTTGAGGACGACCTTCACCTGCTCCCTGACGGAGCTGCGCGCCTCCAGCTCGCCCAAGGCCGACGCCAATGCCGGCGTCAGGATTTCGAGCAACTCCTTGTTGTGCCCGGGAAACGGACGATCGAGGTCAGCGGATTTCAGGACCAGCAGGTTCCGCGCCGCGCCATAGCGGATCTGGCATTCGAAATATTTCTGGTGGACGTCGCTCTTGGAGCGAGGACGAACCAGCTCGACCCGCTTCGGCGTCAGATGCTGTCCCGTACCACGGCGCCCGAGCTCGACCAGCGAGGCGAAGGTCACGTCGGTCGTAATCGCGGGCTCCGGATCCGTTGCGTACGGCCACTCCGTCGTGACGACGCACTCGTCCTTGCCATCCTCGACGTGCAGCTGTTCGGGCGAGCACAACCGCTTGAAGCGCGCGAGGCGGTTCAGTCCATCGCGATAGTCCCTTGCATAGAAAGCAGCGAGGCTCGACGGCGGATGCACCGCCGTCTCGACGCTCTGCACCAGCATCAAGCCGAGCCCCGGCTCCGGCTTCAGCTCCTCCAGCGCTCGCCAGAGCGCAAAATATTGCACCGTGGTGACCTGCCCCTGATCGTTCAGGTGCAAGGTTGCCGGCAGCTTCGCCTGCCGCAACAGCACGGCCGGCGGCACGCCGATATGTTCAACGGCCTGCCAAAAGGCCCGGGGAATCTTGCACCTGTCCGCCGCCGTTCCGCTCATGACTGAACCTTAGCGCATCTGGCTCATGATGACGCGATCGAACATGCGATCGCCGAACCATTCGCGAATCTTGATCATGGGAAGCGCATATTTGCCTGCAACGTAGCGCGTGCGCGGCTTCGGCTCCGTCACCGCCCTCGACACGATGTCGGCGATGACGCTCGGATTGGTGCCGCGTCCCTGTCCATAGGCTTCACGGGTCGATTTCGCGACCGCCTGGGTCAGTTTGGCGTAAGGGCCTTCACCCGATCGTTTGAGCAGGCCATTGGCGACCACATCGCCGAATCCCGTCTCGATCAGGCCGGGCTCGACGACGACGACCTTGATGCCGAATGGCGCCAGTTCAAGCCGCAGGCAGTCGGACCAGCCTTCCAGCGCATGCTTGGTTGCGTGGTACCAGGCGCCCAGGAGCGTGTAGATCTTGCCGCCCATCGAGGTGATGTTGACGATCGTGCCTGCGCGCTTCTCGCGCATCTTCGGCAGCAGGAGCTGCGTCAGGCGGGCGGCGCCGAACAGGTTCACCTCGAACTGGTAACGCGCCTCGTCGATGCCGACCTCCTCGACGGGACCGTAGAGGCCGAAGCCGGCGTTGTTGACGAGCACATCGATCCCGTCCACCTCGCGCAGGATGGCATCGACCGACGCCTGGATCTCGCTCTCATTCGAGATGTCCATTCGCAGAGACCGCGCCCCGAGCTTGACGAGGTCATCCATCTTGTCGACGTGCCGCGCGGCGACGAAGACCTGAAAGCCGTCCTTGATCAGACGCCTTGCGATTTCCTTGCCCATGCCGGAGGAGGCTCCGGTGACGAGCGCGGTTCTTTTCGATCTTTCGAACATGTCAACCTCTCTTCGTTCCGATCCTTATCCTGCCGCCTCCTCGGTACGGATTGACTGACCAAGCGCGCCAATGGAGTTGCACAAAGCGCCAATCCTGGCGACCGCTCAAGCTGCTGGTCTCGCAGGAAAAAAGCGCGGTCCGGGTGACCGCGCTTCGGCAGAACGGCTAGGGATTGACGGAATGCCGCTATCCGCGAACGCGGTGGAATGTGCGGGTCTGTCCCATCGCCGGCAGGCCGAGATAGCCTCGCAGATGCATCTTGCCGTCCTTGACGGCTGCCTTGCAGTTGTAGGTGCGTCCCGATGAGGCGTCATAGATCGAGCCGCCGCTCCACTCGCCATTTTCCCAGTGCAAGCCCGTGATGAAGACGATGTTCTTTAGCGACCGCGAACGCAGCGCGGGGTCAGGGTTCTTGGCGTCCTTCTTGAAGGTGACTTTGTCCGCCTCCACGATCTCGTTGCCGTAGAGCATGCGCGCCTGGAATTCTGCGCCGGCCTTGAACATGTCGAGCTTCACGGTGCCGTCGTCTGCCTCCCAGGTCCCGACGATCGCGTCGGGGACCGGCGCCTCGCCATGCGCCATCGGCATCAGTCCGATGTTCAGGGTTGCCATCAGCAGGAAGATGGCGGATCGACGGGATAGTGGGGATGCTTGCATGGTCTGTTCCTTGGTCTGCGGTTGGCAGGAGCGATCAGGCCGCTCGCTGGTCTCGCAGGTGTCTTAGATTTCAGGAACAGCGTTGGCAGCGGCAGAAGGCGCCAGCGGGATTGCGAGACGTGCCAATCAATGCCGCGATCGGCGACGGGTTCTCGATCGCGTTGCAGACGGACACGTATACTTAGCGGATGATCTGAAATCCTCCGCCCCTCAAAACTCCAGCTTGTCGCGAATGGCCTCGATCCCGGCTTTCGCGCACGCTTCGTCCGCGTCACCGCCCGGAGCGCCGGAAACGCCGACCGCTCCGACCACAGAGCCGCCTGCTTCGACGATCAGCCCTCCCCCTATGATGACCGCTCCGGGAAGACTACGAATGCCTGACTGCATCATGCCGGGCTGGCTGATCGCGTTCAGTTCGGTCGTGCTGGTTTTGAACGACGCCGCCGTCCACGCCTTGCCGGATGCGGTCGAGGGCGTGTGAGAGCCAGCGAAGCGATCGCGCAGCATCACTTGCGTGATACCGAAGCGATCGACGACGGCGACGGCAACCTGATATCCACGGCTGCGGCAGCTATCCAACGCGGCACGCGCGAGATCGAGCGCCAGCTCCGGACTGAGCGATTTGTAGGTGACGAGGGTCTCTTCCGCCCGCATTGGGCCGACAAACGCAGCCAGCAGCATCGTCGCGACCGACAGACGGCGAAAGCTCATGGTCATCTCCGACAGAGGTGGACAATTTCTATTTGGTCTCACCATATGTCAGATCATCGAACAAGGTCACGCTATCTGCCTTGGTCCACAGGCCGATCATGCCGGCGTCCGTGATGGTGGCGTCCTCAACCTCGAACAATGGCTTTCCGTCAAACGTCACCTTGAACCGATTTCCCGCGAAGTCGCAACGCAGCGCGTGCCATTGCCCGGATGGCACCGGCGTGTTGACGCCGTAGCCCCCCTTGCGTCCGACGATCTCCAGCGAACTTCGTATGCCCTTGATCGTCTTGTAGAGCACCACGTTGTCCTCTAGCTTGCCCGGACGACGTAATAATTGTCGGCGTCCTTGGCACGCCAGATGATTCCCGCGGCGCGATCCTCGGACCCGGACACCGCCTTGAACTTCACTTCTACGAAGCCGTTGCGGATGTTGGTATCGCTCTTGATGGCGACGGGAAAAGTCGCCCGTCCGGATTGCTTGAGGACGTTGGGCTTGCTCGGCGCCGTGGGCTCCGCCTCGACGGTCCATTTCGATTCACCCTTGCCGGTCATCGTGAGAGTCCAGCCTGCCGGCGCCGATCCAGCAGGAGCGTTGTCGAAATTCAGGGTTTCGGCCATGGCGTTCCCTCCCATCAGCAAAGCCAGCATAAGCGCCAGGACGAGACTGGCCCATGCAGACGGCCGCGACCGAAAGGCCAAAGCGGCGCGCATCGTCGGCTGTCCCAACCTCTGACATTCGATCATTGAAACGCCTCACGCTGCATTTTCTATGCCTTGGCTCAGCTCTTGCTGCTGGCGGTCTTCTCGATCGCCGCACGCAAGCCTTCGGCAAGCTTGACCGCGTCGTCGTTGGCCCAGAAGTGCATGAAAAAGAGTCGCGGCTGTTCGTTCAGCATGTGGCTGTGCAGCGCCGTCACCTCGATGCCATGTGTCCGCAGCGCCACGATGACCGGATTCACCTCGTCGCTGGTCAGGACGAAGTCGCCCGTGATGGCCGCCTTTCCGCCGCCGGTCGGCTGGAAATTGATTGCGGTCGCGACGCCCATCGCGCCGACCGGCATCAGCAGCATGCCGTCTTCGGAGACAGGGTCTCGCCGTTTGACGTTGAACTGGTAGACGCCGCCATTGGCCTGCCCCTTGACGCCAATGATCTGATCGAGCTTCGCCGTGTCGAGATCGATAGAGGGCGAGTTCGCTGCCGCGGCGACGCTCAGGGGCGTCTTGCTTTCGGCGAGGGCATCATGGATTGCCGACGCCAGCTTGACCGGGTCGCCATGTCCGGCGACGTGCATGTAGAAGGTCGCCGGGCTTGCGCGCAGCAGATGGTTGTGCACGGCGGTGATCTCGAGACCGCTCGCAATCATCTTCGCCATCACAGGGTTGACCTCGCTCTCGAGCAGCACGAGGTCACCCATGACCATGGTTCCGCCATGCGCGGGCTTGAACGCGAGCCAGCCGCCAAGCGCCAGCGCCGGCTTGATCGTGACACCATCCAAAGTCACGGTGAGATCGGTGCGCGGAAAGCCGTAGCGATGGACATCGTCCGCAACCATCGGCTTTCGCCCCAGTGTCTCATCGACCTTTTGCCAGTCGATGCCCTGCGCGTGAGCGCTCGTGATGAAGCAGGCAGCGACGCCGATCAGTGCCGAAACAGTCTTATGCATGGATCAGCTCCCTTGAGCTCTGGGTCCCTGCCCCAGGTGATGTCGGATGGTGAGGCGGGCTCCGACCGCCGCGCCAGACGCAGCAGACTCGCCGCCGAGGCGCATGCCATGGCGATGCGGCGGCCGATCCCGGCAAGTCGGGCGGATTGTGGAATGGAGCTGCGGTGTGTGATGACATGCGGCGCCCTTGGTGATCAGGACGCGATGCTTGGGCATGTCGCCTCGCGGGGAGATCGCACATCCCCGTCGCGCCGACTAAAAACCCGCAAGACCGGGCTGTCAACCGGCGCACGGCCGCGCCACGTCACGAAGAGTTGCCCCTGCGAAAGGAACTCGCCAGCCCATCTTGAAACGACGAGGCGGTTTCACATACATTCTCCGGGTGGGGACGATGCAGACTCCCCGTGAGACCCAGGTCCAAGCTCTGCGCAGCACGCAAATACGTGGAGCTTGCGCATGGACACCGAACGTCACTCCCCTCCCCTCCGAACCCTAGCCATCCTCTCGCGCGGCGACGCTGCCGCGCGGCGCGAGACGACGGCGCAGAACAGCCGCTTCGTCCGCGTCTTCGAGGCGCTCGCCGCCGCGGGCATCGACGCCTTCCCGGCGATCTACGACGAGAGCTTTGCGGGCGCGGTCCGCGACCAATTGCTCGCAGCCGACGGCGTGCTGGTCTGGGTCGATCCGATCCATCAAGGCAAGACCCGCGCCGATCTCGACGCCCTGCTGCGCGACGTCGCAGCGCAAGGACCATGGGTGAGCGCGCATCCGGACGTCATCCTGAAGATGGGCGTCAAGGAAGTGCTCTACCGGACACGGCATCTGGGCTGGGGCGCCGACACGCATCGCTACGACACCGCCGCAGGCTTCCGCGGCCAGTTTCCGGCGAACCTTCGTGCCAGCGGCCCACGCGTGCTGAAGCAGAACCGCGGCAATGGCGGCCAGGGCGTCTGGAAGGTGGAGGCGCTGCCCGGCACGGACGGCATGGTTCGCGTGCTGCATGCGCAGCGCGGCAGCATGCCGGAGGACATGCCGATGGACGCCCTGTTCGCCCGGTGCGAGCCCTATTTCGGCTGGGGCGGCTGCATCATCGACCAGGCGTTTCAGCCACGCCTGCCCGACGGCATGGTCCGCTGCTACATGAGCGGCGCCAAAGTCGCCGGCTTCGGACACCAAAAGATCAAGGCGCTGATCCCGCCGCCGCCGGAGGGACCTGATACGCCCGAGGCGCAGCCCGGGCCGCGGATCATGCACGGGCCTGATGCTCCGCAATTCCAGGCGCTGCGGCGGTCGATGGAGGACGAATGGACGCCGCAGATGATGGCAACGCTCGGCATCGATGAGCCCTCGTCATTGCCGGTGATCTGGGACGCGGACTTCCTGTACGGGCCGACAGATGCGGCCGGCGCGGACACCTATGTGCTCTGCGAGATCAACGCGAGCTCGTGCTTTGCGATCCCCGAGGAAGCGCCGGCGGCGATCGCGCGGACGGTGAGGCAACGCCTGCGGCTACCTGAGAGCACACGGGCGCAAGGATAGCCTCGCGGGCAGAGCCGCAATGGCAGCAGCTGTCAGGCGACAGTACGACGCAATCGCAAATTGACTGCGTTGTTGAAGCCGCCAGGCGCGAGAGCTATCGATCTGAAAACTCGACTTCGATCGGAGGAACGCATGAGCACCATCACGGGCGGCTGTCACTGCGGAGCAATCCGTTACGAGGTCGAGGGCGAGGTGATCGTGCACGCGCTTTGTCACTGCCGCGATTGCCGGCTTCATGCCGGGGCTCCGGTCGTCGGCTGGACGATGTACCCGGACAGCGCCGTCAAGGTGGCCAAGGGCGAGCCGAAGGTTTACCGCTCCTCGGAACACGGGCGGCGGCACTTTTGCGGCGACTGCGGAACCGGACTGTTCTACGTCAATGCCAACATGATGCCGGGGATCATCGACATCCAGAGCGCGACCTACGACGATCCCGAGGCCGTGCCTGCCACGATGCAGATCCAGGTCGCCGAGCGCCTGCGCTGGATGGCGCATGCGCACGAACTGCCGGCGTTCGAGCGCTATCCGCCACAGCCATAGGCTAGCATCGCGCTGCACCGTCTAATGTGTCCCCCGCACAGCACCAAGGCAGCCCCCAAGGCTATCGCATACGACTTGTAGCACGGCCGGTGCGCACGCCTCGTCCTTCGAGACGGCGCTTACGCGCCTCCTCAGGATGAGGCTCATCGGCATCAGTGTTCGTTGAAACCGCTGCCGCGCACTCCGCCCTCATCCTGAGGAGCCCGCTGAAAGCGGGCGTCTCGAAGGATGGCCGCAGGGAAGAGCTCTCAATGGATAGCCCCCGCACAGCCCGGTGCATCATGCCGGTATGGTAGCGCGCCTTGGTCAATCAATCGCCTGCGCGCCGATGAAGCGCATGAACGGCTTTTGGCCATCGGCACCGAACAGCACGACCTCGTAACGCTGCGGCGTGCCGCCTTCCATCCCGGGCGAGCCCACCGGCATGCCCGGCACGGCGAGTCCCTTCGCGTTGGGACGCTCGGAGAGAAGGCGCCGCACGGCCGCAGCCGGCACGTGCCCCTCGACGACATAACCGGCGACCTCTGCCGTATGACAGGCGACCAGGTTCGATGGGATGCCGAGACGAGCCCGGATCGGGTCGAGGTCGGGCGTCTCCTCCACCTGGACGGTAAATCCGGCATCCCGCAGATGCTGCACCCAGCCGGCGCAGCAGCCGCAGCTCGGATCACGGTGCACCGTGAGTGTGGCTGCGTCGGGCGCCGCCGCGGCCGGCCTTGCAAGAGCGGCCGCGGCGATCAGCCCGACAAGCGACCGGCGGGTCATCAAACAGGCGCGTTGCTTCATCTTCGGATTCCTTTCGCTGTCACTCCAGAGCTTCAACACATGATCGTGCATCATGGCTCGTGTCATCCGGCCGGCTCCACGACGCGCAATCTGGCGCCGATCGGCTTTGGCGTCTCGGTCGATGGCGCCTTGTCCTCGCGCTTGGGCGGCAAGCGGACGCCCTTCACCAATCCGAAGATCGCGGGGATCACGATCAGCGTCAGCAGCGTCGACGATATCATGCCGCCAATCATAGGCACCGCGATGCGCTGCATGATCTCCGACCCGGTTCCGGTGCTCCACATGATCGGCAGCAGGCCCGCCATGATGGCGACGACCGTCATCATCTTGGGACGCACGCGCTCGACCGCGCCCACCATGATGGCCTCGTGGAGATCCTGCCGGGTGAAGCCCCTGCCCTCGGCGCTGCACGTCGCCTTCATCTCGGCCAGGGCATGCTCGAGGTAGATCAGCATCACGACGCCGGTCTCGGCGGCGACGCCGGCGAGCGCGATGAAGCCGACGGCGACGGCGACCGACAGGTTGAAGCCGAGCCACCACATCATCCAGATGCCGCCGACCAGCGCGAAGGGCAGCGACAGCATGACGATGAGGGTTTCGGTCATGGCCCTGAAATTCAGGTACAGCAGCAGGAAGATGATCGTCAGCGTCACCGGCACCACGATCTTCAGGCGCGCCGCGGCGCGCTGCAGATATTCGTACTGGCCGCTCCAGACCACGTAATATCCGGGCGGGAACTGGATGCTGTCAGTCACGGCGCGTTGCGCATCGGCGACGTAGCTGCCGATGTCGCGATCGCGAATGTCGACATAGACGTAGGTCGCGAGCTGGCCGTTCTCGGTCCGGATCGAGGTCGGGCCCCGCGCCGGCTCGACCTTCGCGACCTCGCCGAGCGGCACCGCGCCGCCTGCGGGCATCGGCACCAGGATATCGCTGGCGATCGCCTTGGGATTGTCGCGCAGGTCGCGCGGATAGCGCATGTTCACCGTGAAGCGCTGCCGCCCTTCCACCGTCGTCGTGACGGTCTGACCGCCGAGCGCGGCCGCGATGGTGTCCTGAACGTCCTGGATCAGGATGCCGTAACGGGCGAGCGCCTCGCGATCCGGGACGATCTCGAGATAATAGCCGCCGATGCCGCGCTCGGCGTAGGCCGATGCGGTGCCCGGGACCGCCTTGATCACGCGTTCGACCTGCTTCGCCAGCCGATCGATCTCGACGAGGTCGGTGCCCATCACCTTGACGCCGACGGGAGTGCGGATGCCGGTGGACAGCATGTCGATGCGCGCCTTGATCGGCATGGTCCAGGCGTTTGAGACGCCCGGAAACTGCAGCGCCTTGTCCATCTCCGCGATCAGGCTGTCGACGGTAACGCCTGCCCGCCATTGCTCCTTCGGCTTCAGGCTGACCACCGTCTCGAACATCTCGGTCGGCGCCGGATCGGTCGCGGTCGCCGCCCGTCCCGCCTTGCCGTAGACCGATTCGACCTCCGGGAACGACTTGATGATGCGGTCCTGCGTTTGCATCAGCTCGGCCGCCTTGGTCACGGAGATGCCGGGCAGCGTGGTCGGCATGTAGAGCAGCGTGCCCTCGTTCAGCGTCGGCATGAACTCGGTGCCGAGCTGCCGCGCCGGCCAGATCGTGACGGCGAGCACGACGAGCGAGGCCAGGATCACCAGCGTCTTGGCGCGCAGCACGCCCTTGATGACCGGCCGGTAGATAAAGATCAGGAAGCGGTTGATGACGTTCTTGCTCTCGGGAACGATCCTGCCGCGGACGAAGATCACCATCAGTGCCGGCACCAGAGTGACGGACAAGAGGGCCGCGGCCGCCATCGCAAAGGTCTTCGTGAACGCCAGCGGGCTGAACAGCCGCCCCTCCTGCGATTCCAGCGTGAAGATCGGCATGAACGAGACGGTGATGATGAGCAGGCTGAAGAACAACGCCGGGCCGACCTCGGACGCCGCATCGATCAGGATCTGGACGCGCGACTGACCGGGCTCGGCGCGCTCGAGGTGCTTGTGCGCGTTCTCGATCATGACGATCGCGGCATCCACCATGGCGCCGATCGCGATCGCGATGCCCCCGAGGCTCATGATGTTGGATCCGAGGCCCAGCAGCTTCATGGCACCGAACGCCATCAGCACGCCGACCGGCAGCATCAGGATCGCGACCAGCGCGCTGCGGACATGGAGCAGGAACACGATGCAGACGAGCGCGACCACGATGCTCTCCTCGAACAACGTGTGCTTGAGCGTGTCGATCGCCGAATAGATCAGGCCCGAGCGGTCGTAGACCGGGACGATCTCGACCGACTTCGGCAGGCTGCTCGCGATCTCCTTGAAGCGCTTCCTGACGTTCTCGATGACGTCGAGCGCATTGACGCCGAAGCGCTGCAGCACGATGCCGCTTGCGACCTCGCCCTCGCCGTTCAGCTCGGCGATGCCGCGCCGCTCGTCGGGTCCGAGCTCGACATTGGCGACGTCCCGCAGCAGCACCGGCGTGCCGTTGCTGGTCTTCAGGACGATGTTGCCGAGATCGTTGATGCCCTTGATGTAGCCCTTGCCGCGAATGACGTATTCGAACTCCGACAGCTCGACCGTGCGGCCGCCGACATCGGCGTTGCTGGCGCGGATCGCCTCCCGGATTTTCTGCATGCTGATGCCGCGGTCGCGCATGCGCTGCGGGTCGAGCACCACGTTGTACTGCTTGACGAAGCCGCCGATGCTGGCGACTTCGGCAACGCCCTCGGCCTTGGCCAGCGCGAATTTCAGATTCCAGTCCTGGATCGTGCGCGTGTCGGCGAGGTTCAATTCTTTCGACATCACGGCGTATTGGTAGACCCAGCCGACGCCGGTCGCATCGGGCCCGATGGTCGGTGTGATGCCGGCGGGAAGCCGCGACGTGGCGCTGTTCAAAAACTCCATCACGCGCGAGCGCGCCCAATAGATGTCGGTGCCGTCCTCGAAGATCACGTAGACGAACGACACGCCGAAGAAGGAGAAGCCGCGCACCACCTTCGATTTCGGCACGGTCAGCATCGCCGTCGTCAGGGGATAGGTGACCTGGTCCTCGATCACCTGCGGCGCCTGGCCGGGATATTCGGTGTAGACGATGACCTGGGTATCCGAGAGGTCGGGGATCGCATCCAGCGGCAGATGAAGCAGCGCGTAGAGGCCGGCGGCGGCCGCAAAGCCGGTGCCGAACAACACCAGCAGCAGGTTGCGCGCAGACCAGGCGATGATGCGGGCGATCATTTATGCTCTCCCGTCGCATGGCCGGCATCGGAGGCTTGAGGCGCAGCCTCGGCAAAGCCTTTCAGCGCGGCCTTCAGATTGCTTTCGGCATCGATCAGGAAGTTGGCGGATGTGACCACCGCCTCGCCTTCGGCAAGGCCATCCCGGACCTCGATATAACCGCCGCCGCGACGGCCGAGCTTCACCTCCCGCGGCTCGAAGCGCCCGTCCCCCTTGTCGACGAGGACGGCCTGCCGCGTGCCGGTGTCGAGCACCGCGCTGTCCTGGATCGCCAGGACGGGCGCGCTATCTGCCGTATCGACGTCGGCATCGACATACATGTCCGGCAGCAGCACCGCCTCGGGATTGGCGAGCTCGATGCGGACGCGTACCGTCCGGGTTTCGCGGTTCACCTGCGGATAGATCACCGCGATCTTGCCGGTGAAGCTGCGGCCGGGGAAGCTGCGCGCGCGCACCGCAACGGACTGCCCGACCGCGATGTTGCCGAGATCGCGCTCGGCGACGTCGACCAGCGCCCAGACCAGCGAGGTGTCGGCGATGCGGAACAGCACGTCGCCGGGATTGGCGCGCATGCCTTCGATCGCGTTGCGCTCGAGCACGATCCCGTCGCGCGGCGCCGACCAATGGATGGTGACGGGCGCGACATGCGTTTTCTCCATCTCGGCGATCACCCGCTCGGGGACGTCGAGATTGACCAGCCGTTGCCGCGAGCCGCGGCCGTACATCTCGACACCGCCGACGGTCTTGGAGGTGATGGTCGCGAGGTACTCGGCCGCCGCGGAGGCGACCGCCGAGCTGTAGATCTCCATCAGCGGCTGGCCCGCCTTGACGCGGGTGCCGGTGGTGACGTCCGCGATCTTCTGCACGAAGCTCTCGGCGCGCATCGCGATCACCGAGACGCGGCGCTCGTCCAATTGGATCGTACCGGGTGCCTTGACCAAGGCACGGACCGATCGCCGCGCGACCGGCTCGGACTTCACGCCGCTGCGCTGGATCTTGCCGGGCGACAGCTTCACCGTGCCATCATCGACGTCGTCGCCTTCGTAGACGGGGATATAGTTCATCCCCATCGGGTCCTTCTTCGGCACCGGCGAGGTGTCGGGCAAGCCCATGGGATTGCGGTAGTAGAGAATCTTGCGCGATGAAGCCGCCTGCGCTGGTCTCGGCTCTGCCTGGGCGGCCTTGTCGTCATCGTAGACCGGCAGATAGTCCCGCCCGCGGTCATCCTTCTTGGGCCCGGCGGACCAGAGCGGCGCGCCACTGGGATCGCGATAGTAGAGCGGAGTCCGGTCCGCTGGCGCCGCAGCCGGGGTCACTTCGGCATGGACCGACCAGCGCCCCTCGTTCGAGGACCAGTACGCGCCAAGGGCGAGGCCGCCGCCGAGAGCGAGAGCAGTCAAGAGACGCAACGTCTTCATGGTTGAATTCGCGCGCTCAGAGCGCGTCCATGCGAATGGGACAGAGAAGTCCGGGCGCCATCCGGCGGCGCCCGAAAGCTCACTTGATCGCCTTGACGATGACCTTGCCCGTGACCGTCTCGGCCTCACCCTGCACCTTCGCCGAGAGCGTGACCTGATAGCGGCCGGCCATCGGCAGGTCCGTCCTAAAGGCGTAGACGCCCGGCTCCTTGGACGGCAGCGGTGCGACCGCCGATTCCATCTCGGCCATGCCGTCCGGCGCCATGTCCACGCGCGTCTTGAAGATGACGGCGTCCGGCACCGGCTTGCCGGTCTGCTTGTTGGTCAAACGAACGGCGAGCGTGACGTCGTCGCCCTTCTTCATCTCGGGATTGATCGGCTCGAAAGCATAGTCGCCGGCGCCCGCCAACGCGGCCGAGGCGGCAAGCGAAAGGGTGGCGGCAACAGCCGCAGTGCTGAACTTGGAAAGCATTGTCCTGTCCTCATGAATTGATCTCGACCGCGACGCAGGAACGCGCACATCAGTCGTCGTCGCGCGGGGCGTGCCCGCGCGCGTCTTTTACGGAGATCAGATTCGAGGAGGCCGGAAGGGAGGACTGCCGCCGCGGGAGGCGACGACCTGATCGGCGGGAATAGCCGCTTCCGCTGCCGCGACGGCAAGGAATTCGAAAGCCAGGGGACGAATGTCCGCAAGTGCAACGGTACCGCCGACACAGCAGAAGCCCATCCCGCACTTGTAGCTGCTGTCGGAGCCCGTTCCCTTCATGTCGGGACAACAATCGTCCATCGACATATCGCCGTCGCCGCCGACCTGCATGGCCGCCTGCATATCACCCGACGACATCGTAAGGCTGGAAGCGGACGCACCAGCCGGCAGCATCGCCAGGGATATGGCGATGGCGAGTGCCAGGATGGTCCGAACGATCCGCATCAGACGTGCTTTAACCTTTTGGATACCCTTTGGAACCGCAATGCAGCCTGAGTAACATAGTCTGCGGCCGAAAGCATTCTTTGATCCGGGTCAAGCATTCGTGAGCAAGGCTTGGATCCCTGTCAGCCCGATCGCCCGCATCCTCATCGCCTATTGCGACCTCGATACCAGTTCGTCGGACCGAGCCGTCCGCGACCATAGCAACGCGAGCGGGCCGAGTGCGATCCCGGCCGCGAGCACGGTGAAGGCCAGCAACCAGCCCTCTGCACTCTGCGGACCGCCAGCGGCATCGAGAGCAACCCCGGTTCCCCAAGCTCCGATCGCCGACAGGCCGAACCCGACGGTCGAATGCAGGGCCAGAGTCGCGCCGCGATGCTCCGAGACAGCTGCAGCCGACATGCCGGCGGTCAACGCACCAGAATCCGCCGGCACCGTCAGGCCATAGATCACCAGCAGCAGCGCCAGCACCCATGCCGGAGCCGTCGCATTCAGACCGATGACGAGCGCAACGCTGGCCGAAGCGATCATCACCACCGTGATCGCCCGATGTCGCCCGAACTTCAATGCGGCCTCGTTGCCGAGGATGCTGGCCGGCATGGAGATCACTGCAAAGCAGAAGCTCATCAGGACCGGGCTCAGCCATGAGGGTGCGCCCTGATGCGCCACGACGTAGGTCCAGAAGCCGACCAGCCAGGTGCGAATGCCGTAGAGCTCGAAGCAATGCGCGCCATAGCCGAAGATGTAGCCGAGCGCCTCGCGGTTGGCGAAAACGGGCGCAAAGTTCAAAAGGCGTCCTGTTCTTGGAGCGGGACTGCGGCTCTCGATCAAAAGACACGCGACCACCATCGCGATGGGACCGATGCCGGTCACGTAAAACGCGGTCCGCCATCCCCAGCCGTCGGCGAGGACTTGCGCGATCAGGAACGACAGGCCGACGCCCACCGAGAAGCTCGACGTGTAGAGCGTGACCGCCCGCGAGCTGTCGCCGGCGGGCAACCGGTCCGTCAGTGCCTTGAGCCCGGGCATGTAGGCACCGGCAAAACCAAGGCCGGCGAGCGACCAGATGATGGTCCCCGACCAGAACCCTTGCGCGAAGATGCCGAACGCAACGGTCGCTACTCCGCTGACGACAGAGCCGCAGAGGAGCACGAGCCGTGCGTCGATGCGATCGGTCAGCGTCGTGAGCACGGGCACCGCCAGCATGTAGCCAAACGCATAGCCGCTCGCCATCATCCCGCCCTCGGCGGCCGACAACCCCCACGCCGGCATCAGATGCTGGGCGAGATTTGCGGACAACGTCACGTGCGGCAGCAGATTGCCGAGCTGGCCGATACACATCACCGCAATCAGCGGCCAGCCGCGCAAGCTACGAATGTTCTCCTCCCGTCGGACAGGGACTCATGCCGTCTGATCCCCACGAAGCAGCAGAAGGGCGAAGAACGCAGAGACCGAGGCCAGGGCGCTGATCCAGAGCGCGCTGCTGCCGAGATGCTCCACCATCAGTCCCAGCGCAAGGGGCGCGAAAGCGCCCGTTGCCCTGGAAGGCAGCGAAATCATCCCGACACGCCTGCCGAACCCGACCGGCCCAAACAGTGCCAACGGCAGCGTACCACGGGCAATGGTGATGATGCCGTTGCCGGCGCCATACAGCACCGCGAAGGCCGGTGCGAGCCAAGGGCCGCCTGCGATCAGCGCAAGCACGCCGATGGGATTCATGAGCATGGCGAGTCTCGCCGACAGCAGCGGATGAAACCGGCCAAGCCATCCTGCTTCCAGAAGGCGGGCACCGACTTGCGCGGGTCCGACCAATGCTCCTGCCAACAACGCCTGTGCTGGCGTGGCGCCGAACGCGACCAGCATGGTGGGCAGAATGGCCGAGACTCCGGAGCTGACAAAACTTGCGGCCGCAAACATGTACGCCAGCAGTATCATGACGAAGGTTTCGCTCTGCCGACCGGATTGCCGGCTTGCGCCCGTGCTCGGTCCGGACTCCTGATGCAAAGGAGCGGCACGGGGCAGCGAAAGGTTGAGCGGCAAGGCAAGGCCGATGTGGATCACCGCCCACAGCTGACAGGCCGCGCGCCAGCCGTACTCCGTGGCGAGCCAGGTCGTGAGCGGCCAGCCGAGCGTGCTGGCGAAACCGGCGATCAGGGTGATGCCGGTGATCGTTCGTCGCGCATCGGCGCCGTAAATGCGCGCAAGCGTCGCGAACGCGGCTTCATAGAGGCCCATGCCCATGCCGATCCCGAGCAGGATCCAGGCTGTAATCAGCGCCGCTACGCCATAGGCCGCGGACAGCAGCAGCAAGCCTACCGCCAAAACGAGGTTCGAGACAGCAAGCAGGCTGCGCCCACCGAACGTATCGATGGCATGCCCAACTCTCGGACCAAGCAGGCCGGAGATGATGAGCGCTCCCGACAGCGCGGCGAACACGTAAGTCGGCGCAAGACCGAGATCGCCCGCGATCGGCGCAGCTAGGATCGCAGGAAGATAGTAGCTCGACGCCCAAGCGATGGTCTGCGCGGTGCCGAGCGCGACGACGACAGTGAGCGGGCTCGCAGTGCCACGGCTCATGAGCAACCGCATCCCACACCGCCCGCCTTCTTGGCGGATTCATCGGCGGCGCAGCAGGCCGAGGGTTCGGCCTTGGGCGGACCACCGCAGCATCCCGCTGCGCTGGCGGACTCCACGCCGGCGCGTGTGCAGACGCCGGTCTCCGGCAGCACGAGCTCGACCCTTGCCGCCGCCTCCTTGTCGCCGGCGATGTCGGCGACGATCGAGCGGACCTGCTCGTAGCCGGTCATCATCAGGAAGGTCGGCGCGCGGCCGTAGGATTTCATGCCGGCAAGATAGAAGCCCGGCTCATCATGCGCCAGCTCGCGCGCGCCGTGAGGCCGCACCGTTCCGCAGCTATGCTCGTTGGGGTCGATGAGCGGCGCGAGCGCGAGGGGCGCCTCGATCGCCGGATCGAGCCGCAGCCGCAGCTCGGACAGGAACGAGAGATCGGGCCGGAAGCCGGTCGACACCACCAGCTCATCGGCAACCACATTCCGCGCAGCAGAGCCGGCGCCTGCCGAAATCCTGAGGCGGCCTTCGCGCTCCGAAATATGGGTGACAGCGAAGCCGGTCTCGACCGCAATTTTTCCGGTGGTCACGAGCGCGGCGAAGGCTGAGCCCAGCTCGCCGCGCGCGGCAAGCTTGTCGTTGCGGCCGCCGCCGAAGGCCTTTGCCGGATCGTCGCCGCGCAGCAGCCAAACGGGCCTGGTGCCGGGCGCCTCCTCGGCGAGCCGAACGAGATCGATCAGCGTGCCGAGGGCGGAATGGCCGGCACCGAGCACGGCCACGGTCTTGCCGGCGTATCTGGCGCGAGCGGTGCCGCGCACAGCGGGCATGCCATAGGCGATGCGGCCGGCGCATTCGCGTTCGCCGAACGCCGGCAGACCGTTGCTGCCGGCGGGATTGGGCGAGAACCACGTGCCGGAGACGTCGATGACGGCGTCGGCGCGCAGCACCTCGTCGCCTTTGCCATTCCGGTAGCGAATTTCGAACGGCGCCTGGCCCCGCCCCTTCGTCTTCGCCTTGTCGAAGCCGGCGCGGCTGATCGCCGTGACGCGGCTCGAGGTCCGGATCGTCTCGCGCAGCGGCGTTCGCGTGGCCAGAGGCGCGAGATAGCGATCGATCAGTTCGCCGCCGGTCGGATATGAGCTCGGGTCCGGCGAATTCCATCCAGTCGGCGCAAGCAGGCGCGCCGCGGCCTTGTCGACGTTGTATTCCCAGGGCGAGAAGAGCTGGACGTGCTGCCATTGCCGCACGGCATGCCCGGCTTCGGGTGCGGCCTCGAGCACGACAGGGGACATGCCGCGTTCGAGCACATGAGCGGCGGCTGCGAGGCCGACCGGCCCCGCTCCGATGATGGCTACGGTCTTGTCCATTCCCAATACTCCATCCTTCTAGAATTATCGAATAATTAGCGAAATGAATCAGGCTGCCGTCCGGGCATCCTTACATCCCGCTTCGTCTGCACAGCACTCCGCGGCCAGGAAGTCGACCAGCCCCCGCATGGCATCGAAATGGGCGCGGCAGATCAGGGTCGTCGATTCCCTGCTCTGACTGACCAGTCCGACCGAGACCAAGGTTTTGATGTGGTGCGACAGCGTCGAGGCCGGAATCTTCAGCTTGTCCTGCAGGCGGCCGACCGGCATGCCCGCATGCCCGGCCCGAACCAGCGCCCGGTAAATCTGCAGGCGGGTCCGATTTCCGAGGGCTTCCAGGCGTGCTGCTGCGTCGTCGATCTTCATGAGCGACACGGTGCGCCCGTGCACATCGATTGTCAAACGATATTTCTAGAATATTCGAAATTTGGAACCCGGAGGTTTCCAGATTGACGCGGCCTCGATAATTCCATAAATCTGGATGTATGGAAACAGAGCAAGCCGTCCTGGCGCTCGCCGCGCTGTCTCAACCGACCCGCCTGGAGGCGTTCCGGACGCTGGTCAGGCACGAACCTGAAGGTCTTGCGGCCGGCGACCTCGCGCGCCTCTTGGAAGTCCCGCAAAACACGCTGTCGGCGCATCTGTCGATTCTGAGCCGCGCCCGCCTCGTATCTTCCGAGCGGCACAGCCGCTCGATCGTCTATCGCGCCAATCTCGGCGAGTTTCGCGACGTCGCAGTCTTCCTGCTGCGCGATTGCTGCGACGGACGGCCGGAAGTTTGCGACCCCGTCGTCGAGACTTTGCAATCGTGCTGTTCGCCAAAACGAAAGGAGCGAAGCCGTGTCTGATCACAGGTTTAACGTCTTGTTCCTATGCACCGGCAATTCGGCACGATCGATCTTGGCTGAGTCGATCCTGCGCAAGGACGGCGGCGGCCGCTTTCAGTCCTTCTCCGCCGGCAGCACCCCGAAAGGCGCAGTCCATCCGCTGGCATTGCGCACGCTGGAACACATGGGCTATCCCGCCGACGGAATGCGCTCGAAAAGCTGGCTGGAGTTTGCCGCTCCGGATGCGCCGGTGATGGATTTCGTCTTCACCGTCTGCGACAATGCAGCGGGTGAGGCCTGTCCGATCTGGCCGGGCCAGCCGATGACGGCGCATTGGGACATCGAGGATCCTGCCGCAGCAGAGGGTTCAGAACTGGAGAAACAGGCGGCATTCGTCACCGCGTTTCGTTATCTGAGAAACCGCATCGCTACATTCGTGAACCTCCCGCTGAGGAGCATCGACAAGCTTTCGCTCGGCACCAAGCTGCGCGAAATCGGCCGCTCCGAAGGTGCAACCGATTTGGCACCGAAGGCCGGCTGATGGACAGTTTCGATCTTTCACGGCGCCTTGCGGCCGAAGCGCTCGGCACGGGCATTCTCGTCGCCACCGTGGTCGGCTCCGGCATCATGGCGGAAACGTTGACCAAGGACATCGCGCTGGCGCTGCTCTGCAACACCTTGCCGACCGGCGCCATCCTGGTCGTCCTGATCACGGTGCTCGGTCCGATCTCCGGCGCACACTTAAATCCCGCGGTGACGCTCGTCTTCACCGGCCAGCGCGAGCTGCCGGGACACGAGGCTGCGTTCTATATTGTCGCGCAAATCGCTGGCGGGATCGCGGGAACGGTGGCGGCGCATCTGATGTTCGGGCTGCCGCTGCTCGAACTCTCGACGAAGGTCCGAACCGGAGGGCCGCAATGGTTCGCCGAAGCGGTGGCCGCGTTCGGGCTGATTGCGACGATCCTGGCCGGCATCCGGTTTCAGCGCACGGCCGTGCCTTGGCTGGTGGGCCTCTACATCACCGCGGCCTATTGGTTCACGGCTTCCACCTCGTTTGCCAATCCGGCCGTGGCCATTGCGAGGTCCCTGACCAACACGTTCTCAGGCATTCGTCCCGCCGACCTGCCCGGCTTCGTCATTGCCGAGCTGTGCGGAGCGTTCGCCGGCATGCTGCTGATGAACTGGCTGCTCGGACGCTCACGCGCGTCCGCCTCGGTTGCAATCACGGAGACAAGTCGATGACCGTCACGATCTATCACAACCCGGCCTGCGGCACCTCGCGCAACACGCTGGCGATGATCCGGCAGAGCGGCACCGAGCCCGTCGTGGTCGAATATCTCAAGACGCCGCCCTCGCGCGACGAGCTCAAGGAGCTGATCGCGACCATGGGCATTACGGTCCGCGCGCTGCTGCGCGAGAAGGGAACGCCCTACAAGGAGCTCGGGCTAGACGATCCCAAATGGAGCGACGACGAGCTGCTCGATCTCATGCTCGCCCATCCCATCCTCATCAACCGTCCGATCGTGGTGACGCCAAAGGGCACGCGCTTGTGCCGGCCGTCGGAAGCCGTGATCGATCTCCTGGACAATCCGCTCGGCCGCTTCGTGAAGGAAGACGGCGAAGTGGTGGAAGCGCGATAGGCCTGCAAGCGCGCGTCGGAAGGTCAGCTATCCCAGCAAGCCCTTCAAGCCCGCATAGATCGAGCCGACAGCGGTCGCGGCAACGCCGACCAGTGGCCCGACGGTCTGCATCAGGTCCTGGATCAGGCGGGCGCGGCGGCGCAGTTGCTCGTCACCGACATGCTGCCCCAATAGACGCGCCATGCGGAAGGCGAACGCGTTCGGCTTGCCGCCCTGGGTCAGCACGCGCGGCAATATCTGGAAGATCACGACGCTGAGAATGTTACCCGAGACGAAGGCGAGCAGGATACTGGCGCCATATTCGAACACCTCCCGCCATTCGATCCATACCGTTGGAAGGATCGGGACATGATCGTGGATCCCGGTGATCGTCAGCATCGCCAGGATGCTGACACTCGCGGTGAGAAACGCGAGCACGAATGCCGCCAGAACGTAGACCCTGTGCAGCGGATAGGCAACGAATCCGAACAAGAGCGGTACGGCGATCGACGCGATCCGAAGCGGGATCGGCGACAGGTTGAAGGTGATGGTCACCAGCACATGCGCGATCACCAGCAGCAGGGATGGAATCGCAACATAGAGCACCGCATGCGTTCCGTAATAGCGCAACGGATTGTTGTAGCGCTCGAGACGGACGTTGACGCGATCGAGATCGCGCCTGAGCTTGTCCAGCTCCGCAACGATCTCGTCGATCTCGAGAAGCGTCGGCCGCACGACGCGCAAGTCCCGCGAACAATGCTTGCACGCGATGGCTTCGTCCTTGATCGTCTCGGCGCAGAACGGGCACTCCATCGCTAGCGCGACTTCCTTCGTCTCATGATCGCTTCGATCTCGTCTCTGGCCCGTTTCAGTTCATCGCGCAGATCCTCGCGCTTGCGCAAGAGATCGTCGCGCTCGGCAAGCAGCGTGGCGGGAACGGCGATGTCGCGCCCGCACGAGGCGCAAACCAGCGCGCCCTCGGCACTTTCGGACCGGCAGTAAGGGCAGGTCACTTGGGCAAAGGTCACTTGGGCGCGACCTTCAGAGTGAAGACGGCCGTGCCTGGCCGGCCATCGCTGTCCTTGATATCGACGCGCACCGTGTATTCGCCGGGCGGCAGCTCCGCATCCTGCATGTTGATGCCATCAGCCTGCACGAAGGGCTTCACCCTGGGAGTCAGGTCGACGTTAGGCGTGCGGAGGAAGATCACCTTGACCGAGTTCGGGTCGACCTTTGCCCCGCCATAGGACTGAAATTTCAACACCAGCCGCAGCGGCGAGCTCGCCGCGTCACCCGGCGAGACGAACTCGACCTTCGGGCCACGCAGGATGCCGCGCTGCTGGACTTCAACCGCTCCCTTGGGAGGCGGCAGCTTGGCTTCCTCCTCCGTGATCAACTGCGTCGCACGCGACGGCGCCGAGACCAGCAAGGCTGCAGCCGCAATTCCGAGCAAGACATTCCGCTTCATTTCCTCTGCACCCCTTCCCGTCTCGTCACCGCAAGCCGCCATCGCCGATGATCGTGTACGGCGCCCAAAACAGCGGATGCGCATAGGCGAACTCGGTCTTGCCTTCGCTGTTGAGATAACCCGGACCATCGACGAGGGCCATTGCCGCCTGGCGCAGCGCCTCGCTGCGCGACAGCTTGGGATCGTCGGCCTGCCGCTTGAACAGGTCAGTCACCAATTGCCGCGCCGACTGCGAATGCACCGACCAGTTCGTCACCAGCAGTGCGCGCGTTCCGGCGTAGAAGAAGGCGCGCCCCAGCCCGGATGCGGCCTCTGCCCCGGCGCCGGCGCCGGCCCCGGTATTGCAGGCCGACAGGACGACCCAGTCCGCATCCAGCTTGAGGCCGAGGATCTCCTCCATGGTCAGGAGGCCGTCACCGCCCTCGCCCGTCACCGTCGGCGACGACAGAGCGAGTGCCGGCTGCGTCAGCCCGTTCAGCTCGCCCGGGACGAGCCCATGGGTGGCAAAGGCCAGGATCCTGAAGCCGGACAGGTTCATGGTCTTCACCGCGCTCTCGGTCGCGTTCTTGCCGAGGAACAACACCTTCGAAGGATCCGCCTGCAGTGCCAGCGCGATCGATTTCAACTCGTCGGCGGTGTCGGGCAAACGGGGCAACAGACCGAGCTCGGCGCTGTCGACGCCTTCGAGCTTGGGACTGTTGCGCCGCTTCAGCGGACCGCCGCGCGTGATGTTGCCGCCGCCGTCGGCGACCTGAATCTTCTCTCCGCCGCCTTCCGCCTCGGCCTGCTGCTCGCGGTTGAAATAAGGATCGCCAAAGGCCACGAGGTCGCCGCGACCGGGCTTGCCCGGCGGCAATTGCCGCAGCGTGCGCAGCGCCGCGGCCGAGGGCACCGTCGACACGGCATGGCTTCGCGCCAGCCACGGTACGTTGCGATAACCGACGAAGAGCGGGTCCTCGTCCGCGGCCACCTCCGCCGGTGCCGTCGGCAACAGGGACAGCGGCAGAAGCCCGAGAGCGCCGTTGGTCACGACGATCAGGTTCTTGGCCGGCTTCCATCCGCTCTCGACCGGCTTCAGCAGCAGCTCGTAGAGCTCGTGGCCCAGCTTGAGATCGAACGGCGGAATGTCCGAGATCATCGCCGCCTGCGGCTCCAGCGCTTCGCGCAGCTTGCGTATCTTGGTCTCGATGTCGCCGATCCTGGCGTTGACCGCCGCGAACGCCACCGGGCCCGATTTCGGCACGGCCCAGACGAAACTGCCGCTCTGGCCGAAATAGAACGACAGCATCGCCTCCCCGTCGGCGAGCGTCGCGCGGATTTCGGCGACGCTGGGCGGCTTGGGAGAGACGAGATCGGCGTAGACCGGAAACTTCTGCTTGATCTCCTGGCGCGCCTTGTCGCGCTCGGTGCGCAAGGCGGCGATCGAGGCCTGGATCTGCTGCACGCCTTTCTCGTCCCGCTCGGTGGACGGAAGCGCCAGCACGTTGTTGAGCGTTCCAAGTTGCGCGTTGACCTGCTTGGTGAGGTCCTGCTCCTTGCGGACGAGATCGGCCAGCGCCGGATCCTTGGCGGCCGCCCGCGCGCTCGATGCCGCCAGAGCCTGCTGAACCGAGCGGCCGCGGATGGCGTCCGCGAGACTGAAGGTCTCCTCGCCGACCCCGCCGCTTGCGGCTTCGGTACGTGCAAGCAGTACGAAATAGCTTTCAACGATGCTCTGCAGGCGCTGGCTGCGCGCGGCGACCACGGTAGTGTTCTCGTCGTCGGCATTTTCCCGCGCGCTCGCCATCATGATCGGGATGGCGGCCTTGAACTCGCGGATCGCTTCGGCATCGCGCCGCGCCCGCATCAGACCGACCGCCAGCGTGCCGCGCGCCGAGGCGGCATCGAAATGATTTTCGCCGACGCGGCCGACCTGCTTCTTCACCAATTGCTCGGCTGCAGCGATGCCGGCCTCGAGCTGGCCGGACGCGTAGAGCGAGAGAATGCGCGACGGATTGAGCTCGAACACCTGGCGGCGCTGCGGCTCCCAACTCGCAATCGCCTTGTCGATCGCCGCGTACATCGCGTTGGCTTCCGGCGTCTTGCGCTGGAGCGCCAGGATGCCGGCCAGTTGCGACAGCCATTGCACGGTGGATTGAGAATCGTCGGGAACACCGACGGTCTTGTTGATCTCCAGGGCCACGCGGCCGAGCTGCTCGGCTTCTTCGTAGCGGCCCTCTTCGACCAGAATGCCCGCGAGGCCCATGACGTAGCGCGGCGTCACCGGATTGTACTTGCCGGTGTCCTTCAGTCGCGCCAGCAGAGCGCGACGGGCGTCGACCTCGGCTTCGGCGAGCCGGCCTTGTCGCGCCTTCATGCGGGCCTGGCTGAGCACCAGGTTGTCGATCGACTGCAGGAAGACGGTTTCCGCCGGGGGATTGTCCGACTCCATCACGCCCTTCATGCCGGCCCGCTTGCGCTGCTCGGCCACGCGATAGGCAGCCTCGGCCTCCGCGAACTGCCCGCGCGCTTCGAAGATCATCGCCCTGGTCGCTTCGAGCTCCCCTTCCCAGTTCTGCCCGAAGCGCGCATAGGAGGTGCGCCACCCCGGAAGACCGCTGGTGCGCGCCTCCTGGATTGCGGCCTGTGTGCGACGCAGATAGGCTTCCGCCTGGGCGACATCGCCCATCTGGATGAGGTTGCCGACAACGGACCGGTTGGCGCTCAATTGGTATCCTTTTGCGCCAGGCTGGGTGGCGGTCTCACGCAACAACTTCTGAATCACATCCATCGACCGCTTTGGGTCGCCGGCTGCGGCGTATTGCAGCGAGAGGAGCTGCTGCATGCGGCCCATCAGCCGAGGCTCGACGGCGCCGCGGCCGACCTCGACGGCCTTGCTGGCATCCGCAATGGATTCAGCAAGCCGACCAAGCTGCGCACGCGCATTGGCTCGATCGAAATAGAACTGCGCGAGATCTTCGCGCGATTCCTTGCCCTTTGGCGTGGAATCGGCGTCCGCTTTCAGCTCCACGATCAGCTTCTCGTTCGGCTTCTCGCTATCGAGGATCGCCGTGATGTCGGCGATGGTGCGGGGCGGCGCGATGAAGCCCTTCGGCAGTGCGGTGCCGGGCTCCAGCTTCGGCGCCGCTTCCTTCGGCAGCTCGACGGCGACATTGGCCCGGCCATTGGCGGCGTTGAGAGCCGCCATCACGCAGGCCTTGACCTGCGGCTTGGCCTTGGCGCGGCAACCCTCGATATCGGCACCGGCCTTGCGGCCGCCTTGTGCCTGCATGCAGGCTTGCACGATCGGCTTGCCGACCGTCATCCGGCAGTTCTCGAGCGCGGCCTCCTGGGTCAGCGCGGCGGCCGGGCCGGCTGATCCGAAGAGAATGGCAAGAATTGGCAGTTTTCGCGCAAGTGTGGAATTTCGACGGACCTCAAGCCGCATCCCGGAATTGCTGCTCATCGCAAAAGACCTTCGTGCAAAATGACTTGGTGTAACAGCGCAATCCTATCGCTACGGCCGGGGAGAACAAGCGCCAATCGGGGCGATTCGCCCATTATGCTGAACCGCGAGGCCCGCGGCGGGCGCGCGTGCGGCAGCACCGTCCCGGCGGAACTGGCAGGCGTGAGGACCGGCGCTCAGCCCTTCGAGATCACCGCGCGGCCGTAAGGCGGCTGGCCTGCGACCGGCGGGTTGGCGGTCTGGGCGGCGAGCTCGCCGATCAGGCGGTCGGCATCGGCGGCCATGCCGTCGGGGGCCTGGATCACCAGGCGCTCCAGCGCCCAGCGGTAGGACGAGACGCGCTGCTCCAGGCACTGCTGCACCCATTGCACGATCAGCGAATTCTCCTGCATGCGCGCGACCGCATCGTCCCTCTCCCTCGGCGAGAGCGCGGAGACGCGCGCCATGCTGGCATCGCGCTTCCTGTCGAGGTCGATGACGCGGATCGCGCTGGCGAAGAACGGCTCGAAGCGGGTGATGTCGTTGCGCACGTCCTCGATCAGCTGCGCATAGCGCGAGGAATGCGAGCGGTGCGGCTCGTCGATCAGCGTGCGTCCGTACATGGTGCGGTCGAACACGATCTTCTGCCGCCACGGCGAGGGCAGCGCCTTGTAGTCGCCGAACACGCTCTTCCATGCCGGGCGCGACAGCGGCGGCTCGATCATGGGATAGGCGAGATCGCGAAGCTGGCGCTCTTCGTCGGTGAGCTGGAATTGCGAGGGCTTCAGGCCGACGCTGGAGGTGACCTCCGCACCGAGCCAGCGATGCATGTCGTCGCTGCGCATGCTCTCGCGGGTGCGGCCGAAGTCGCCGCCGCTGCACGCCGCGAGCAAGGCGCCCAGCAGCGTGAGCAGGACGGCCGATAGGACAGGCCGGATCTGGCGGATGGAGCCCGGCATTGCATGAAGCCGGATGTCAGCGGCGGCGACGACGGCGCCCCGGCGCTGTGCCCTGCTCCGGCCCGCGATCGCCACTGGTTTCGTCCGCCTCACGCTCGATACGGATCACGGGAAGGATCACGACCGTTCCCATGTCCGCGCGCGGAGCGACATCCCCCGACGAGCCCACCCGGCGACCGGCCGGAAATTCGATGATGGTCCCCATGTCAGCTCTCTTCAATTGCCGCGCGACCGAACGCGCCCCTGCAACATGCATTTCATTAAGATCAGTTCATGGTTAACGGGGTGTAAACGCGCCCCTTCGACCGTAACCGCACGGACCGCGCCGTCCCGTTGCGGCACGACAATTGCTGAATTTGCAGGGCCGGCTTCACGCATCGTTTTCCTTAACGAGGCTTTAAAAGAACCTGCGCTAGGCTCGCCCCCAAGTCTCTTTCCCGAGTTGCGTACGCCTCCATGACCAAGTCGCTGTTTCCCGGATTCGACGGGCTGATGACCCTGTCCCGTCGCGAAGGTGTCGACGTCCGTCCGACGCTGCTGCGCGTGCTGACCGACCTTTACGTCCAGACGAGCACCCACAGCGACGACGAGCAGCGGCAGTTCGTCGAGCTCGCCACGCGGCTGATCGACCAGGTCGACGATGCGACGCGCGCGGCCGTCAAGGCGCGGCTCGCGGTCTATCCGCAGACGCCCGTCCCGATCCTGCAGAAGCTCGGCCTGGTCGCGACCCAGGAAGGCCGCAGGGTTCCATTGGCCCGGGAGATCCCCGCTCCGCCGCGCACGCCCGCATCGGCACGCGTGCCGACCGAGGCCGAGCAGCGCATGGCCGCCAACATGGCGATGCAGCCAAAAGAGGCGGCCGAGATCCACGACATGTTCTTCCGCGCCGGCGCCTCCGAGCGCGCGCTGATCCTGCACAATCTGGCGCAGACCCCGCTGAAGGCCGCCCCCCGGATTCCGACCGTGCGCGCCAAGCGCGCGATCCAGATCCTGGAGATGGCGGCGATCGCGGGCGATATCGAAAACTTCACCTTCGAGCTCGGCGACAGCCTGATCCTGCCCTCGCGCGTCGCAGCCCAGATCGTCGACGATGCCGGCGGCGAGGCGCTTGCGATCGCCGCGCGCGCGCTCGACATGCCGAGCCCGGTGTTCCAGCGCATCCTGTTGTTCTTCAAGCCGGAGATCGGAACGTCCGTGAACACGGTGTACCGGTTGTCGCGGCTCTACGACCGCCTCCCCGAGCGATCGGCGCTGGTGATGCTGGCGGCCTGGCGCGGCTCGACGCTCGCCGTCACCCGCGCGAAGTATCAATCCGCGCTACACGACGGCGAACGCCAGCGCGCCCGTGCCGGCGCAAGCCAGACGCGCCCCGGCGTGCAGCCGGGCTCGGCGCCCGGGGTGAAGACCGGTACCGGCGGGTCGTCGGAGCGATAAGGCCGGCCTTCAGACGCAGCGACATTGGATGGAGAGTGCGCGACGCCTGCCCCAAGCGCGTCATTGCGAGCGTAGCGAAGCAATCCAGAGTCCCTCCGCAGAGAGCTTCTGGATTGCTTCGTCGCTTCGCTCCTCGCAATGACGGTTGGCGCTAAGCCTTCGCCAATTCCAGAAAATGCCGCCCGGCGCGATCCTCGGTCTCGACGATCCAGGCATCCGGATCGAACCGGATTTCCTTGGTCAGCCGCTCCTCGATCGTGTGCTCCGGCAGCGGCTGCGGCGCGACCGGCACGAAGAAGCGATCGATGGGCCGGCCGTCGTCATAGACGGTCTGCGGCGCCGGCGCGTACAGCATCGCATTGCCGTCGAGCAGCGACACCTTGACGAACACCGCGCCCGCCTCCTCGGCACCACGTCGCCGCACGGCGCCGAACACGCCCTCGGTCTGGCAGCGGCGCAAATAGGCCGCGACCCAAATGTTGGATTTCAATCGCATGAAACGCACGATAGGCCAGTGCCGCCATCAGCACCAGCCTCGCTCCGAAGCGTGACAATCATTCGACCGGGTGGCCGATCGCAGCGGCGAGCTCGCGCAGCAGGCGGTCGGAGACCTGACCGGTGACCTGCATCTTGTGCTCGCGCTCGAATTTCTGGATCGCGGACTGGGTCTCGCTGCTCATGCTGCCCGTGATCTTCAAATTGCCGTAGCCATATTCGGACAGCGCACGCTGCACGCCGGCAATGCGCCGCGCGGCCGGGCTTTGCGCCGGGATCGGCGCCGGCGGACGCACGGCCGCCGGCGGCGTCGAGGTCGTCGCCTTGACCAGATTGGTCATCGGATCGTTGGAGCGCGTCGAGGCGGTCGCCTCGACCGGCCTTTCGGTCGCCTTCTCGGCGGCACGCTCGGCAGCCTTGGACTCGGCAGGCTTGGGCTCAGCAGGCTTGGGCTCGACGCGGAACTCGGTCGCGCGCGGCTCGAGCGGCGAGGTATCGGCGCCGACGGGGCGCGGACGCGGCAACGGGTTCGACAGCGGCACGGAGGACGGCGCGGGAAGATTGATCACCGTGCCGAACATCGGCGCGGGGTGCCGGCCGGTCTGGAGGAACAGCGCATTGGCGACGATCGCGGCGATCGCGGCGACGGCGACGAGACCGGCCAGCGTATCCTTGGGGCTGTGCAGCAGCACGCGCATCACGAGGTTGCGCTCGGTCTCGACATCGATGACCGCGGCCTTGGCGCCACGGCGGCGCGGAGCGGCTTCGTCCTTGGCAGACTTCTTAGGCACTTTTCTTCACCAGAGCGGGTTGATCCTGAGGTTGGTCCTGGGACTGGTCGTGAGCTTGGTCTTGAATATCCTGGCGCAGCGCCGGCGTCAGCGTCGCGATCTTGCGCTCGGCCGGCTTGACTTGCGGCGGCGTGTAGACGAGCGGCAGCTTGACGGTGACCGCCGTGCCCTCGCCCAACCGGCTTTGTACCGTCAATTCGCCGAGATGCAACGCCACGAGGCTCTTCACGATCGAAAGTCCAAGGCCGGTGCCCTCGTGACGGCGCTGATAGGTCGTGCCGGTCTGGAAGAACGGCGCGCCGATGCGCTTGAGATCGTCGGGCGCGATGCCGACGCCGGTGTCGCTGATGCGCAGCGTCAGCTGCGAGCCGGACACCGCGGCAGAGACGCAGACCTGACCGCCGCGCTCGGTGAACTTGATGGCGTTGGCGACGAGGTTGAGCACGATCTGCTTGAAAGCCCTGGGATCGCCAGTCATGACGGGCAGGTCCTGCGGCGCGTCGGTGATCAGGTCGATGCCGTTCTCCCGCGCCTTCAGCGCCAGCAGATTGCAGCAATGGAGCAGCGAGGCGCGCGGCGCGAACGGCTCGGACGCGATCTCGAATGTGCCCGATTCCATCTTCGACATGTCCAGGATGCCGTTGACGACCGACAGCAGGTGCTGGCCGGAATCGTTGATCAGCTGGGCGTATTCCTTGCGCTGGGCCGCACCCAGCATCAGGCTCTGCTCCTGCGCGATCATCTCGGAGAAGCCGATGATGGCGTTGAGCGGCGTGCGCAGCTCGTGGCTCATGGTGGCGAGGAAGCGCGTCTTGGCGGCATCGGCCGCCTCGGCGGCGCTGCGCGCCTGGTCCAGTGCCTGCTCGAAAAGCTTGCGGTCGGTGACGTCGCGCATCACGGCGACGACTTCGGCTTCGCACGTGACGTCACGCGCCCTGTCCTGGTCGAGCGGACGGCAGCGCATCTCGACCCAGATGAAATCGACCTGACCCCTCTCGGAGACGGGCTCGCGCCGCAACCGGAACTCGACGCTGCGCACCTCGCCGCGCGCCGCATCCGACAACGCGGTGAGATAAGCCGGCCGATCGGCGACATGGACGCGGTCGAACAGGCCGTGGCCGAGCAGTTGCGCCACCTGCATGCCGAGCATGGTCTCGGCGGCCGGCGAGATGAACTGCACCGCGCCGTTGCGCTGATGCCGTGAGATAACGTCGCTCATGTTGCGCGCGAGCAGGCGATAGCGCTCCTCCTCGCGCGACAGCAGCGCGACGCTGGTGCGCGCAAGCGATTCCGCGCCGAAGGCGAGGCCCGCGGCATAGAGAGTAGCCGAGGCAACGCCGAACGCCATCAGCACGCCGCGCTCGGCCGCGCTCGGCTCCGCCACCGGCAGCCAGCCGAGTTGGCTGACCAGGATCAGCATTCCGGCGCAGGACAGCGCGAGCAGCGAGGCGAAAGCCGCGACGCGGCGCGAAGCCGACAGCGCAGCTTCGAGCGGAACCACGACCAGCCAGACCGCGGCGAAGGATTCGATGCCGCCCGTCGTGACCGCGACGGCCATGATCAGGCCGGCGAGCGCCAGCGACGACAGCACATGCGCACCCTCGTAGCGGCCAGTGCGTGACAGGAACCAGGACAACATGATCGGCGCGATCAGCCAGGCGAAGGCCGCGACCTCGATCGCGCTCGGCGCGCCGCGCATGGCGAGATAGACCGGGAATGCGGCAAAGGCGGCGAGGCTGCCGAGCAGCCGCGGTGCCATGAAGGCGCGATGGCGCGCGCGCGTCAGCGCATCGTAGCGCGCGGAGGGATGCAGCAGTGCATCGAGACAATCGCGGATGATACTCAAAACTGTCACGGGTCTCGCGCTTCGGCTCAATCGTCTTGAGAAGACGCGCCGGAACGCCTCCTTGTCGTTGCGCCACCGTGTCAGAGCGACCTTAAACGAGTGCTAAGGCGGCACAGCGCGCGGCCGGACACCGCGTTATCGCGGAGCTTTTTAGACGATTTGGCGACGTCTTCGCTGCGGATGGTGAACACAGGGTTTCACGGTCCTCCGCATGGTTTCGAAATGGTGGATAGACCTTCTCCGGAAGGTCACGGGCCGCGGCATCAATGGAAAATTTACGAGACCGGGCTCTGCAAAGTTTTTTGCGTCTATTTTCCGCGAATTAAGCTCAAGGCAATCACTTGCGATTTATCGAGGGTTGCTAGGTCCGACGCGCTCTGCGGGGATCGCCGCGGCGGGATCTAACGTACAGGTCGATAAGATGCGCTTTCTGCTCCGCATCACATTCTGGCTCGGGCTGGTGCTGGTGCTCCTGCCGCGGGACAAGACGCCCGAATCGGACAAGCTGCCGCAGATCGGCGCCGCCGATGCGGTGCAGGCCGCGACCGCGGCCGTTTCCGACATGACCCAGTTCTGCAAGCGCCAGCCGGCGGCCTGCGAGGTCGGCGGCCAGGCCGCGACCATCATCGGCCAGCGCGCCCAGGACGGCGCGAAGAAGCTCTATCAGATCATCAACGACAAGAAAGAGCAGATCACCAACGACAAGAACGACGGCAGCAAGAACGACAACAAGAAGGCGCCCGACCATACCGGCTCGATCGCGCTGGCCGGCGAAGGCGATCTTGCCGCGAGCGAGGCGCCGCGCGATACCCTGACCCAGGATGATCTTGCGCTCGAATGGCGCGGACCAGGGCCGGCGAATTAGCGCCCAAACCCTATCGATTTCAGGGCTTCGCATCTCTATATTGGCCTTAACAGGAACTGTGGGCCGATATGACGACGATCGACGACATCAGGGACAATTTCGAGCTTCTGGACGAGTGGGACGACCGCTACCGGTACGTCATCGAGCTCGGCCGCACTCTGGAACCGATGCCGGAGGCGGAACACTCGGCCGAGAACAAGGTGCAGGGCTGCGTCAGCCAGGTCTGGCTGCAGAAGTTGGTCGACCGCGGCAATGGCGAGCCGGTCCTGAGATATCGCGGCGACAGCGACGCCCACATCGTGCGCGGGCTGGTCGCGATCGTGCTCGCGCTGTATTCGGGCCGCACGCCGCGGGAGATCCTCGATACCGACGCGATCGCCGTGTTCAACGAGTTCGGCTTTCGCGACCATCTGACGCCGCAGCGCTCCAACGGCCTGCGCTCGATGGTCGAGCGCATCAAGACCGATGCGAAAGAAGCGCTCGCCGAAGTTTCGTAAAGAACGCCCCCTCGCGTGAGGAGCGCCGTAGGGCGGGCAAACGCGCCCTTGCGCCGTGCCCACCATTTTTCTTCGATTGCGCTGGAGCTGGTGGGCACGCTTTGCTTTGCCCACCCTACAAGATCCCCCGACTACTTCCGCTTCCGCTGCTGCTGCCCGAGACCCATCTGCTTGGCGAGCTGCGAGCGCGCCACCGCATAGTTCGGGGCCACCATCGGATAGTCGGCCGGCAAGCCCCACTTCTCGCGGTATTGCTCCGGCGTCATGTTGTACTGCGTGCGCAGATGGCGCTTCAGCGACTTGAAGCGCTTGCCGTCTTCGAGGCACACGAGATAATCGGGCGCGATCGACTTCTTCAGCGACACGGCCGGCTTGGCCGGCTCCAGCGGCGCGGTTTCGGTGCGGCCTGACGAGACCCGCACCAAGGCGCCGTGCACCTGATTGATCAGGTTCGGAATCTCGGCCGCCGGCGTCGGATTGTTGCTGAGATAGGCCGACACGATACTCGCGGTCAGCTCGATGAAATTCTTCGCCCCCGCATCCGACATGCGCCCCCCTTCTCCCGCTTGTGGTCACGGGATTGACGACACCGAAGTATTCCCTGTCAAGAATACATTCGGCTGAAACACGACGACTGAGGGCGATGCGCTGATTACTGGTGAAGGGCGCCGCTCTACTTGAATGCCGGCCGCCTCAACCGCGCTGGTCGAGATGGGCGCGGAGCTCGTCGATCGAGGCAAAGCGCATCATGCCCTCCGGCATCTGCGCCTCGATGGAACCATCGGAATAGAGCGAATAGGCCATGCCATCGACGATGCCGGACTTGAGCACCGTCACGGGTGGTGCGGACTCCACGGGCGGCGGCGGCTCGGGCGCCGGCGCCGGAGCGGTCTCCGCGAAGGTCGACGGCGAGCGCGGCGGCGGCGGCGGCGGACGGCGCGGGGCGGCCGGCGGTTCTGGCGGGCGCGTACGGTCCGGCTTCGGCCAGGCCACGTCAAAGCTCGCTGGCGGAAGGTTCGGGGCCTCACTGGGCTCCACAGGCGGCGGCGCCGCCTCACCGGATTTCGCCTCGGCGCGCTCGCGTTCCTTGCGCGAGGTCGAGGCGAACAGCAGGTTGCGCCGGCGCGGCGCTTCCGGAGCGGCAGGTGGCGTCGGTGCTTCCGGTTCCTGCTGCGGTGCCTCGGCACGCGGACGCTCGCGCGCAGCAGCTTCGCTCTGCCACGGCGGCGGACTTGCGGGCGGTGGCGGCGGCGCCGGCTCGGCTCTCACCGCCGCAGCGGGCACCGGCTCGGGGGCGACTGCGCCAGGCGCGGCGAGACCCGGCAGCACGGGCCTGACCCGAACCTCGGATGGCACGACCGCACCGGCCAGCCGGCGGGCGAGGCCCTTGAGCTCGAGCAGCACCAGACGCAGGCCGACCAGTAACATTCCGGAGCAGACGCCAATGGTGCCGGAGATTATGAGAGTCCCACCGAGACTGAATTCCCTGATCGTCATGCCGAAAATGATCGCGAGGAGACCCGCCAGGACGGCGCAAATCCCCACGATCAGCAATGCCAAATTCATCGAACTCACCCCCGGCCGCGCATCTGCACGCGAGAACCGCTACGCCACGATACCGTCATACGCTGTTCCACGCCAACGGCCAATTCTGGGCGGTGTTCCTAAAGGGAAGGAAATCAGGGACTTATTCACATTCCCTTCAGCTGCGGCTCGCTACTGCTAGAGCTGCTCTCAAGTCATCGGAATTGGTGCCAACCGGAATTGCTGCGTCGCATCAGGAATTTAGCCATAATGCCCAATTACTTGGTAATGGAACTGCGCTATAGGGAGTCCGGGGTTGAGGCCCGCGCGCACCAGCAGGGCCAAGAGGGGATTCCGGGGCACCGATAGCCATGACATCCATCACGACTTCGGCGATCGACACGCCTTCACGGCGCTCGGTCGAGCGGACTTGCGACGATCTCGCCATGCTGGTGCTGGCCGCGGTCGCCGTCATTGCAGGCTTGACCTTCCGCGATTACGGGCTCGGCTGGGACGACTACACCCACGCCGAATACGCCGACCTGCTGCTGCGCATGTTCGGTTCCGGCTTCAAGGATACCGCGGCGCTCTCCTTCGCCAATCTCTACATGTATGGCGGCGGCTTCGACATGGTCGCGGCCCTGCTGCACAAGGTCATTCCGCTCGAGCTGTTCGAGACGCGCCGTCTGGTCGGTGCCATCGTCGGCGTGATCGGGCTTGCCGTGACGTGGCGGCTCGGCCGCCGCATCGGCGGACCGCTCGCAGGCCTCGCCGCGCTGCTCCTGCTCGCGCTCTGCCCGATCTTCTACGGCCACATGTTCATGAACCCGAAGGATGCGCCCTTCGCGGTCGCCATGATCATCCTCATGCTCGGCCTCGTGCGGCTCGCCGAGGAATATCCGCAGCCGTCGCCGCGCACGATCCTGATCGTCGGCCTGGGGGCCGGCCTCTCGCTCGGCTGCCGCGTTCTCGGCGGGCTCGCTTTGGTCTACGCCACGGTCGGGTTCATGCCGCTGCTGCTGGAGGAATTGCGCAGCGAAGGTCTGCGCGAGTCGGTTCGCCGCTTCGCCCATGTCGTCTATGTGCTGCTGCCCGGCCTCGTGCTCGGCTACCTCGTGATGGGCCTGATCTGGCCGTGGTCGATCATGGAGCCCGGCAATCCCTTCGAGGCGCTGACCTACTTCTCGCATTTCTTCGAGAAGCCATGGAAGGAGATGTTCGACGGCGCGATCGTGTCGGTGCCCGACATGCCCTGGTCGTATCTGCCGACGCTGTTCGCGCTGCAGCTGCCCGAGGTGATGCTGGTGCTGATGGGCGGTGCCATCGTCAGCACCTTCGCCATGCTGCCGCGGCGCGAGGTTCCGGCGCGCCGCAAGACCATCCTCCTGATGCTGACGCTGGCTGCGACGCTGCCGCTCGCGATCGCGATGGTGAAGCGCCCGGCGCTCTACAACGGCATCCGCCATTTCGTCTTCGTGATCCCGCCGATGGCGGTGCTCGGCGGCGTCGCCTTCGCCTGGACCATGGAGCGCCTGCGCGCCAACCACCGCACCTGGCAGCCGGTCGTGCTCGCCACCTTCTGCTTCGGCCTCGCGCTGTCGCTCGCCGAGATGATCCGGCTGCACCCCTACCAGTACACGCACTTCAACCACATCGCGGGCACGGTGCGCGGCGCCGACGACCGCTTCATGCTGGACTATTGGGGTCTCGCCTTGAAGCAGGCCTCGGACGGATTGCGCGAGCAGCTCGTCGAGCGCCAGGAAGTGCCACCGATCAACCGCAAATGGAAGGTCGCGGTGTGCGGACCGCAGCGCCCGGCCCAGGTCGCGCTCGGGCCGGACTTCACCATCGGCTGGGATTCCAATGCCGCCGATTTCGCCATGACGCTCGGCGAGTTCTACTGCAAGGGCCTCACGGCGCCGGTCATGGTCGAGATCAAGCGCGACGACGTGGTGTTCGCCCGCGTCTACGACATCCGCGGCCGCGGCATTTCCAGCCTGCTTTCGATCCCGGCGCCGTAGGATTATTCTCCGTTTCCGTAGATGGGATGGACCGAAGCGTAATCCGGGGACCTGTGGCGTCGTGCGAGCTGCCCCGCATTCCGCTTCGCTCCATGCGGGCTACGCGCGACAGCCACGCTCCTTGCGCCTTGCCGCCAGCCTCACCCGCGACTACGCTCGCTTCCCGCAACAACGACGTTCGGAGAGATCAGCCATGTCGCCAGCAGAAGCCCGCGTGAGGGAAGTGCCCTCCAACATGACGGAGGCGGAGTGGCAGCAACGGATCAATCTCGCCGCCTGCTATCGCCTGGTCGCGCTGTACGGCTGGGACGATCTGGTCGACACCCACATCTCCGCGCGCGTGCCCGGCCCCGACCATCACTTCCTCATCAATCCCTACGGGCTGATGTTCGAGGAAATCACGGCCTCCAGCCTCGTCAAGGTCGACCTGCACGGCAACCAGCTCTCCGAGAGCGAGTACAGCATCAACCCCGCCGGCTTCACCATCCATTCGGCAATCCACGAGGTGCGCGAAGACGCCATCTGCGTGCTGCATCTCCACACCCTCGACGGCACCGCGGTGTCGAGCAGCGCGGAAGGGCTGCTGCCGCTGAACCAGACCGCCCAGCTCGTCACCCACGACCTCGCCTATCACGACTATGAAGGCATCGCGCTCGACCACGAGGAGCGGCCGCGGCTGCAGAAGGATCTCGGCGACCACAACCACATGCTCCTGCGCAATCACGGCACGCTGACGGTCGGCCGCTCGGTCGCTTCCGCTTTCGAGCGCATGTACCACCTCGAACGCGCCTGCTCGATGCAGGTGCGCACGCGCGCACTGGGCACGCCGGTCTATCCGGTCGAGGAGATCGCGATCGAGAAGAACACCGAGCTGTTATCCAACCGCGACCGCGCCGAGCTGCGCGCGAACAACCTCGTGTGGCCGCCCTTGCTGCGCAAGCTCGACCGCGTCAATCCCGGCTACAGGTCTTGAGATTTTCGGGATTTGGCGTAGAGTAACACTCAACGAACCTCTACGCCTTTTGGAATGAAACGCCGCCCAATCCCGGGCGGCGTTTTTATTTGAGGCCGGTCGTCATTGCGAGCGCAGCGAAGCACTCAGACTGTCGCCGCGGAAGATTCTGGATTGCTTCGCTGCGCTCGCAATGACGGGAAGAGGTCTTGTAGGGTGGGCAAAGCGGAGCGTGCCCACGCCTTCTCTCGCGATCCGGGACGAATGGTGGGCACGGCGCGTTGCGCCTTTGCCCACCCTACGGCACCGTGCCTATTTCACCTCCGCCAGCGCGGCGAGGATGCGAGCCCAGGAGCGGATCCCTTTCTGGAAGCTCTGCAGGTCGTATTTTTCGTTGGGCGAGTGGATGTTGTCGTCGTCGAGGCCAAACCCCACCAGCAGCGAGTCGAGGCCGAGCGTGCGCTTGAAGTCGGCGACGATCGGGATCGAGGCGCCGGAGCCCATCAGCACGGTCTCCTTGCCCCATTCCTCCGTCAGCGCCTTGCTGGCGGCGGCAAGCGGCTTCATGGTCCAGTCGAGCGCGACCGCGGGCGCGGCGGAATGGTCGCCGAACTCGACCTTGCAGTCGCCGGGAATGCGCGCCGTCACGTAATCACGGAAGGCCTTGCGGATCTTTTGCGGGTCCTGGCCCTGGACCAGACGGAACGAGACTTTGGCCGAGGCATGTGAGGGAATCACGGTCTTGGAGCCCTCGCCGATATAGCCGCCCCAGATGCCGTTGACGTCGCAGGTCGGACGCGTCGAGGCCTGCTCGACCAGCAGCCTGCCCTTCTCGCCAGCCGGGAGCGACAGCCCGATCGGCTTGAGAAAGCTCTCGGGCGTGAAATCGAGCTTCTTCCACTGCGCCAGGATGTCGGGCGGCGTGTCCTTCACGCCGTCATAGAAGCCGGGAATGGTGATGCGGTTGTCGTCGTCGAACAGGCCGCCCAGGATCTTCGTGAGCAGGCGGATCGGGTTCATCGCGGTGCCGCCGAACACGCCGGAATGCAGATCGCGATTGGCGGCGGTGATCTTCAGCTCTTCATAGAGCAGGCCGCGCAGCGAGGTCGTGATCGCCGGCGTGCTCGGATCCCACATGCCGGTGTCGCACACCAGCACGTAGTCGGCCTTGAACTCGTCCTTGTTGGCCTCGATGAAGGGCACGAAGTTCTTCGAGCCGACCTCCTCCTCGCCCTCGATCAGGAAGGTGACGTCGACCGGCAGCGAGCCCGTCACCTTCTTCCAGGCACGGCAGGCCTCGACGAACGTCATCACCTGGCCCTTGTCGTCCTCGGCGCCGCGCGCGACGATGATCTTGCGGCCATCGGCATGATCGGTGACGACGGGCTCGAACGGCGGACGGTGCCAGAGATCGAGCGGGTCGACCGGCTGCACGTCGTAATGGCCGTAGAACAGCACGTGCGGCCGTCCGCCCGCGCCGGTCCTGCCGACGACGGCGGGATGGCCCGCGGTCGGCCTCACCTCGGTGGCCACACCGAGGCTGGCGATGTCCTTGGCGAGATGCTCGGCGGCAGCCTTGCAATCATCGGCGAAGGCGGGATCGGCCGAGATCGACTTGATCCGCAACAACGAGAACAGGCGCTCCAGGCTGTTGTCGAAATCCTTGTCGATGTGGTCGAGCACGGATTGGAGCTGCGCGTTGGCCATGATTGCTATCCTGGTTGTTGGGTCTCACGAGGTCCCGGGTTTTAACGCCGGCGCGGCCGCGGGGCTAGCCGCAAGCGGCGGATGCCGGATGTGCCAGGCGAGGCACCCTGCGAGGACTGCGGTCGCAGCGAGGTTGTTGCCCCAGGCCTGGATGACATTGGGAAACCACGGCAACGACAGCAGCATGAGGATGCCGGCGGCACCCAGCGCGAGCCAGGTTCCCAGGCGCACATGCGCTCGCTCGTCGAAGGCGGCGCGATGCATCAACACCGTCATCGGGAAGAACAGCCACATGAAGTAGTATTGCCGGGCCAGAGGCGAGGCCACCGTCATGAGGCAGAACAGGATGCCGAGCTCCTCGGCATCCGAGCGCGCCGTTCGCGCCGCTTGCCGCGGCATGATTGCGACGAAGCCGAGCCCGAGCAGCGCCGACAGCGCGAGCACGATCCAGTTCGCCGTCCTGTAGTCGACGTCGATCACGTTCATGGTGCGCGGCGGCTTCTTGGGATCGTCCTGATTGTAGTTGATCGGCCGCACCAGGCGATGCGTGACGGCAATCAGGGATTGGTTGACCCACGACCAGTTCTGCTCGCCACGCTGGCCAAAGCCTTTTTCCGAGCTCGTCCCGACCATGCCCTGGTACCATTTCGCAAGCTCGGCGGCGTTGCGCTCGAAGCCGCGGATCGGCGCCGGCACGAGGTAGAGAAGTATGCCGGTGAAGACGATCGTGCTGACAAGGGCGGCCCATTTGCGCCGCCACGCTAGATAAGGCAGCACTGCGACTGGAAACACCTTGATGGCGATGGCGAGTGCGAACATGAAGCCGGCGAGCCACGACCGTTGATGCCGCAGGCTCCAGAAGCCGTAGAGCATCATCGCCAGCAGCACGAGGTTCGGCTGGCCGAGGTCGAACATGTCGAACACGAAGGACACGGTGACGACGACCGGCAGCGCCTCCAGCCACCGACCCGGCGCGCGGCCCGAGCCGGTCATGACCTGGGAGAGCGCCCCGGTGCACCACCACGCCACGGCGTTCAGGATCGACAGGACGACATAGAGCGGGATCTTGCCGAACCAGCTCGGGATCGCCAGCAGGATCGCCGGCAGCGGCGGATAGATGAAATCGAAATAGTCCTCGGGCGCGGCAGGATAGAGCGGCTCACCCTGCAAGACCTGCTGTCCAGCCCAGTACCAGAGCGAATAGTCCTTGGTCTTGCCGCGTCCGAAAATCTCGGGAACGAGCACGTCGGCGGCCAGGAGGATGCAGCAGAACAGAAAAAGCAGATCCAGCGGCGCCCGCAACGACGGGCGTCTTGGCAGGTCAGGCTTGGCTAACGGGGAGGACGTGGTCACGGTGCGGTCCCGAGCGGCGATGACGCAGGACGTAGCAGACCGGCAAGGACTTGGAGAGTCCCCTCACCTGAATGTGTGACGTTCGGCCCTCCCAGATCGCGGGAGAGGTCGATCGATTGCCTTGCCGTGGGGCGTTCTGCCTACCGCCGCAGCAATCCGCCGAGCGCACCGCGGACCAGCGTGCGGCCGATCGAGCCGCCGAGCTGACCGCCGATCGACTTGCCGAGATTGGCGGCCATCCCGCCGATCACCTGGTTGGTGACCGATCGCGTCACGTCGCGGGCGATGACCTGGCCGGTCGACAGACGGCCTCGCTTGACGTTGGTGCCGAAGATGGTGCCGACGATCGAGCCGATCTGGCCGAGAACGCCGCCGCCGCCTCCGCCCGCGGGGCCATCGGCGGTCGCAGCCGTGCCGGCGATGCGCTTCTGGATCATCTCGTAGGCGGACTCGGCATCGACGGCCGTGTCATATTTGCCCTTCACCGGACTTGCCGCCATGATCGACTTGCGCTCGTCCGGCGTAATCGGTCCGATGCGGGCGGACGGCGGCCGGATCATCACCCGCTCCACCATCGAAGGCGTGCCGTTGCCCTCGAGGAAGGACACCAGCGCCTCGCCCTTGCCGAGCTCCGTGATCACCTTTGCGGTGTCGAGCCTCGGGTTGGGCCGGAAGGTCTGCGCCGCAGCGGCGACCGCCTTCTGGTCGCGCGGAGTGAAGGCACGCAAAGCGTGCTGCACCCGGTTGCCCAATTGTCCGAGCACGCGGTCGGGCACGTCGATCGGGTTTTGCGTCACGAAGTAGACGCCGACGCCCTTGGAGCGGATCAGGCGGACCACCTGCTCGATCTTGTCCATCAGCGCCTTGGGCGCGTCATTGAACAACAGATGCGCTTCGTCGAAGAAGAACACCAGCTTCGGCTTAGGCAGATCGCCGGCTTCGGGCAGCTCCTCGAACAGCTCCGACAACATCCAGAGCAGGAAGGTCGCGTATAGCCTCGGGTTCTGGAGCAGCTTGTCGGCGACCAGGATGTTGACCATGCCGCGGCCGTCGCTGTCGGTCTTCATGAAGTCCTTGAGCGTCAGCGCCGGCTCGCCGAAGAATTTGGTGCCGCCCTGGTTCTCCAGCACCAGGAGCTGGCGCTGGATGGTGCCGACGGTCGCCTTGGTGACGTTGCCGAACCCCTGAGCGGCCTTGCGGATGGCGGCGAGCGGGTCCTGCTCCGCGTCCGCAGCCTTCTTTCCGCTGTCGGGCACGATGGCGTCGAGCAGCGCCCGCAGATCCTTCATGTCCATCAAGGTCAGGCCGTTGTCGTCGGCGACGCGGAAGGCGACGTTGAGCACGCCTTCCTGCACGTCGTTCAGATCGAGCATGCGCGCGAGCAGAAGCGGCCCCATTTCCGTGACGGTCGCGCGCACGGGGTGGCCCTGCTCGCCGAATACGTCCCAGAACACCGTCGAGAACTGATCGGGCTGGAATCTCAGCCCCATTTCGGTGGCGCGCTTGACGATGAAGTCCTTGGGTTCGCCGATCTGGCAGATGCCGGCGAGGTCGCCCTTGATGTCGGCCGCGAAGACCGGAACACCGGCGCGTGCAAATCCTTCCGCCATCACTTGCAGCGACACGGTCTTGCCGGTTCCGGTTGCACCCGTGACGAGGCCGTGGCGATTGGCGAGCGCAAGCGTCAGCCAGGCCTGCTCGTCTCCCTTGCCGACGAAGATCTTGGCGTCGGTATCGCCGAGCTTGCTGTCCTGTGCGGTCATTATTCTCTCTGATCTCTCTGCTGAGTTTCGCGTATTGAAACTCAAATGCACCAGTTCCGTAGTTTAACGCATCTCGCGCGCCGATTAAATCGGTTCAGCGGCTCCTGCGCATGCGACATTGTCGGACACCGATGGGCGAGATCAGCCGAAAGTCGGAACGCGGCGTTCGCAACGCGGCAATTTTTTGCCGATTCGTTCTAGGCTCTTGCACGGCGGCAACACTTTTCGCGCGTTCGCGACGGCGCATGCGTTCATCGCTTGTATTTCACGTCACACCGGCTCAAGATCGTTTTCGAAAGCAATATTCCGGAATGTAAACCGGCTGAGGGGCGGGTCTTATGGACGAGCTGATCGGACGGCTGGCGACAAACGCCAGCATAGATGGTGCTGTCGCTGAAAAGACCGTCGGCATCATCCTGGCCTTCCTTCGCAACGAGGGTCCTTCCGACAGCGTGCAGGCCCTGATCGATCAGATCCCCGGAGCGGAAGCCGCGATCGAAGCGTCCAAGAGCGGTGGCGCCCTGTCGCGGCTGATGGGCGGCGGCTTGATGGCCGTCGGCACGCGCCTGATGAGCCTCGGGCTCGGCATGTCCGAGATTCAAAACGTCTCCCGTGAACTTTTCCGCTACGGGCGAGACAAAATCGGAGCGGATCAGATGGGCAAGATCATTGCGGGGACGCCGGGCCTCAGCCAGTTCGCCTGAGCGACGCTTTTCATATCGAGCATCATGACATATCCGATCTCCGAGATTGAGGGCCTGCCGGCCTTTGCCGCCAACAAGCTGAAGGCGCAAGGAATCCGCACCACGGACGCGCTGCTCGAGGCGGCCTCCACCGTGAAGGGCCGCAAGGCGCTTTCGGCCAAGACCGGCATCAGCGAGCAGCAATTGCTGGAATGGGCCAACGTCTCCGACTACATGCGCATCCCCGGCATGGGCAGGGCCAAGGTCGGGCTCGTCCGCGCCGCCGGCGTCACCACCGTGCGCGAGCTCGCCTATCGAAATCCGGCGAGACTGGCGCAGAGCATGCGCGAGGCCAACGAGAAGAAGAAGCTCGTCCGCCTCCTGCCTTCCGAGAAGTCGGTCGGCGACATCATCGCCAAGGCCAAGAAGCTGCCGCCGAAGATTACGTATTAGGCTGCGGGCCAAGCTGGAGAGGTGGGGCATCACTGCTCCCAGATCGTCATTGCGAGCGCAGCGAAGCAATCCAGAATCTTTCCGCGGTGACAGTCTGGATTGCTTCGCTGCGCTCGCAATGACGGAGTGTGGGCAAGAACATCGCGTCCTCTCGGCCGTCTGTGCGCATCGGAATGGCCGCGAATCGCCCTCAATCCCGGCTTGACACCCTCTTCGCGACCGCGCAAAGCGGGCCGCATGAATGCCTCGCCCTCCCCTTCCGTCCCGCCGGCCGGCTCGGCCGGGATCGACGCGCTGCGGACGCTCGTGGGCCGGCCGCTTCCTGCGGTGATGGGCGTGCTCAACATCACCCCGGATTCCTTCTCCGACGGCGGCGAGTTCATCGCGCCCGCGCGGGCGCTGGAGCGGGCGCGGGCGATGATCGCCGCCGGCGTCGACATCATCGACATCGGCGCCGAATCCACCCGGCCCTACCAGGGCGCCCGGCCGGTCACGGCGGCGGAGGAGCTCGCGCGGCTGAAGCCGGTGCTGTCGGACGTCGTGGCGCTCGGTGTGCCCGTCTCGATCGACAGCATGAAGGCGGAGGTGGTGGCCTTCGCGCTCGACCAGGGCGCGGCGATCGCCAACGACGTCTGGGGCCTGCAACGCGACGCCGAGATGGCGCCGCTGATCGCCGCCAGGGGCGTGCCCGTCATCGTCATGCACAACCGCGACAGCGTCGATCCCGCCATCGACATCGTCGCGGACATCAAGACGTTCTTCCTGCGCTCGCTGGATCTCGCCGCAAAAGCCGGCATCGCGCGCGACAAGATCGTGCTCGATCCCGGGATCGGCTTCGGCAAGACCGCCGAGCAGAGCATGGCCGCGCTGGCGCGCTTGCGCGAGCTCGACATGTTCGGCCTGCCGATCCTGGTCGGCGCCTCGCGAAAACGCTTCATCGCCACGGTGTCGCCGTCGGAGCCCTCGGAGCGGCTCGCCGGCTCGATCGCGGCGCATCTGATCGCCGCGCAGCGCGGTGCCAAGATCATCCGGACCCATGACGTCGCCGAAACCCTGCAGGCCCTGCGGGTGGCGCATGCCATCGAGAGCGAGCAATGACCGATACGATCTTCGTCACCGGCCTGTCGATCCACGCCCGTCACGGCGTCATGGATCACGAAACCGAGGTCGGTCAGCGTTTCGTCATCGATCTCGAGCTCTATACCGACCTGTCGGAGCCTGCGCGCAGCGACCGGCTCGCCGACACGGTGTCGTACGCTGAAGTCGTGGCGACTACGACGGCGGCGTTCAAGAATACCAATTACAAGCTCCTGGAGCGCGCGGCGGGCGCAGTGGCTGATGCGATCCTGTCGCACTTCCCGCGCATCCGCGCCGTGAAGGTCACGGTGCACAAGCCGCATGCGCCGATCGCCGCGATCTTCGACGATGTCGGTATCGTGCTGACACGCTCGCGGCACCCCTAATATGGCGAGCGTGCTGATCGCACTCGGCGGCAATGTCGGCGATGTCCGCGCGACGTTCAAAAAGGCGATCGCGCACACCTGCGGCATGGCACAGGCGGCGCTGATCGCGCGCTCGTCCGACTATACGACCCCGCCCTGGGGCGACGAGAACCAGGATCCCTTCATCAATGCCTGTATCGAGATCGAGACCAGTCTCGATCCGCGCGCGCTATTGTTCGTGCTGCAGAAAGTCGAGCAGAAATTCGGCCGCACACGCTCCAAGGCGCGGCGCTGGGGCCCGCGCACGCTCGATCTCGACATGATCGCCTATGACGATGTCTCCTTGCAGAAGCCCGACCTGACGCTGCCGCATCCGCGCCTGTTCGAGCGCGCCTTCGTGCTGGTGCCGCTGGCCGAAATCGCACCGGACCGCGTGATCTCGGGCATTCGTGTGCGTGACGGGCTCGCCAGCGTCTCGACGCAAGGCATTGAGCGGCTTCCGGATACCGGTTAACCAAAAACAACCGTTTGCAGGAACGGTCCGCCGTGGCAATTTCGCCTGCGAATAACAAGACGTTGGGGAGCCCCGCGCCGCATGACCTCCGTGACTGACGACCTGCCGCTGGCGGCGGATTTTCCCAAGGCTACGCCTGAGGACTGGCGCAAGCTGGTCGACGGCGTGCTGAAGGGCGCGCCGTTCGAGAAGCTGGTCGGCAAGACCTATGACGGCGTCAAGATCGAACCGCTCTATCCGCGTGCGAAGGGCGTTACGCCGGTGGTGGGCCGGCTGCCGGCCGCGCCGTGGCAGATCATCCAGCGGATCGACCATCCCGATGCGGCGCTCGCGAATGCGCAGGCGCTGCAGGATCTGGAGAACGGTGCAACCGGGCTTGCGCTGGTGTTCGCCGGCGCCAATGGCGCGCGCGGTTTCGGCCTGGAACCTTCGGCCGACGCGGTGGCAAAGGTCCTGAAGGACATTCATCTCGACGCCGGGATCGGCATCGAGCTCGAGATTGGACCGCAATCGCGGATGGCCGCGATCCATGTCGCGGAATATGTGAAGAGCAACGGCCTCGATCCCGCCGCCTGCAACATCCGCTTCGGGCTCGATCCGCTCGCGGCTGGCGCGGTGTGGGGCCACAGCCCCTATACTTGGGACGAAATCAGCCCCGCGATCACGCGCGCCATCAAGGGCCTCGCCGGGCTCGGCTTCAAGGGGCCGTTCGCCTCCGCCGACGGCCGCGTGATCCATGATGCCGGCGGCTCGGAAGTGCAGGAGCTCGCTTTCGTGCTGGCCTGCGGCGTCGCTTATCTGCGCGCGATCGAAGGCACGGGCATTCCGCTGGAAGCCGCGCAGGGCATGGTCTATGCGCGGCTCGCCGCTGATGCCGACCAATTCCTGACCATGGCCAAATTCCGCGCGCTGCGGCTGTTGTGGGCGCGCATCGAGACCGCTTGCGGGCTCGCGCCGAAACCGCTGTTCATCGCCGCCGACACCGCCTGGCGCATGCTGACGCAGCGCGATCCCTACGTGAACATGCTGCGCGCGACCATGGCGACTTTCGCCGCGGGGCTCGCCGGCGCCAATGCCATCACCGTGCTGCCGCATACGCTGGCGCTCGGCCTGCCCGATCCGTTCGCGCGGCGCGTGGCGCGCAACACCCAGCTTCTGCTGCTCGAAGAAAGCAACCTCGCCAAGGTCAGCGATCCCGCGGCCGGCGCCGGCGGCATCGAGACGCTGACGGCGCAGCTGTGCGACGCGGCCTGGGCGCTATTCCAGGAGAGCGAGAAATCCGGTGGCGCCTTCGCCGCGCTTCAGCAGGGTGTGTTCCAGAGCAAGGTCGCGGCAACGCGCAAGGCGCGCGAGGCCAATATCGCGAAGCGCCGCGACGTGCTGACCGGCGCCAGCGAGTTTCCGAACCTGCAGGAGAGCGAAGCCACTGTCCTGAAGGCAACGCCGATCGCGCTTCCGCCCTATGGCGAACAGACATACAAGTTCGAGGCGCTGGCGCCGATCCGTCTCGCGGAACCGTTCGAGGCGCTGCGCGACAAATCCGACGCGATGTTGAAGGCGCGGGGCGCACGGCCAAAGGTGTTCCTGGCCAATCTCGGCACGCCCGCCGATTTCACCGCGCGCGCGACGTTCGCCAAGAGCTTCTTCGAGGCCGGCGGCATCCAGGCGGTCGACAGCGAGGGCTTTGCCGATCCGGCCAAGCTGGCCGCGGCCTTCAAGGCCTCCGGCGCCGAGCTGGCCTGTCTGTGTTCCAGCGACAAGGTCTATGCGGAACACGCCGAAGCTGCGGCAAGGGCCCTGCAATCGAGCGGCGGGCGACATATCTATCTGGCAGGCCGCCCGGCTGAGGCCGAGGCGGCGCTGCGGGCCGCCGGCGTCACGGGTTTTGTCTTCGCCGGGGGTGATGCGGTTGTCACGTTGCAAGACGCCTATCGACGGATGGAAATGGCATGACCGAGACCAGCAAACCCGTTCTCACCGGTGGCTGCCAATGCGGCGCCGTGCGCTTTGCGCTGACGGCGTCGCCGAACAAGATTTCGATCTGCCACTGCCGGATGTGCCAGAAGGCCAGCGGCGCGCCGTTTGCCTCCTTCGCCGATGTCGAGAAGACGGACTTTGCCTGGACCAAGGGCACGCCGTCGGCGTTCCAATCTTCGTCGATCGCGATGCGCGATTTCTGCGCCGCCTGCGGCACGCCCCTGAGCTTCCGCCGCATCGATGGCCCGCGCATCGAGATCATGACCGGCGCCTTCGACCGGCCGGACCACGTGGTGCCGACCCGGCAATATGGCACCGAATCCCGCCTCGGCTGGGTGGTCGGCATCGCCAATCTGCCGAGCCAGACCACGCAGCAGAATTACGGACCGGAGAAGATGGCCACCATCGTCAGCCATCAGCATCCGGATCATGATTGAGCTTACGATATGGTTGAAGCCATGAGCCGCATTCCGAATTTCGCCGACATTGCCTTTGAGCGGCCAACCGTCGCTGCGCCTGCGGGCAGCGCCGAGCCGTGGCTGACGCCGGAGGGCATTCTGGTGAAGCCCGCTTATGGCGAGGCTGATGTCGCCGGGCTCGATTTCCTCGAAACCTATCCGGGCATCGCGCCCTATCTGCGCGGTCCCTACCCGACGATGTATGTCAACCAGCCCTGGACCGTCCGGCAATATGCCGGCTTCTCCACGGCGGAGGATTCCAACGCGTTCTACCGCCGCAACCTCGCGGCCGGGCAAAAGGGTCTCTCGGTCGCCTTCGATCTTGCCACCCATCGCGGCTACGACTCTGACCATCCGCGCGTCGGCGGCGATGTCGGGATGGCCGGCGTGGCCATCGATTCCATCTACGACATGCGCACGCTGTTTGCCGGGATTCCGCTCGATCAGATGAGCGTGTCCATGACCATGAACGGCGCGGTGCTGCCGATCCTCGCGCTCTACGTCGCCGCCGCCGAGGAACAGGGCGTGCCGCCGGAGAAGCTGTCGGGCACCATTCAGAACGACATTCTGAAAGAGTTCATGGTGCGCAACACCTACATCTATCCGCCGGCGCCCTCGATGCGGATCATCTCGGATATCTTCGCCTACACCTCCACGAGGATGCCGAAGTACAATTCCATCTCGATCTCCGGCTATCACATGCAGGAGGCCGGCGCGACGCAGGATCTCGAGCTCGCTTATACGCTCGCGGACGGCGTCGAATATCTGCGCGCCGGACTTGCCGCGGGGCTCGACGTCGACCGCTTCGCGCCGCGCCTGTCGTTCTTCTGGGCGATCGGCATGAACTTCTTCATGGAGGTCGCCAAGCTGCGCGCGGCGCGCCTGCTCTGGGCGAAGCTGCTGAAGCCCTTCAACCCGAAGGACCCGCGCTCGCTGTCGCTGCGCACGCATAGCCAGACCTCGGGATGGTCGCTGACCGCGCAGGACGTCTTCAACAACGTGATGCGTACCACAGTGGAAGCGATGGCGGCGACGCAAGGCCATACCCAATCGCTGCACACCAACGCGCTCGACGAAGCGCTGGCGCTGCCGACCGACTTCTCGGCGCGCATCGCCCGCAACACCCAGCTGTTCCTGCAGCAGGAAAGCGGCACCACCCGCATCATCGATCCCTGGGGCGGCTCGTATTATGTCGAGCGGCTCACGCGCGACCTCGCCGCCAAGGCGTGGGGCCATATCCAGGAGATCGAGGAACTCGGCGGCATGGCGAAGGCGATCGAAGCCGGCGTGCCGAAGCTGCGTATCGAGGAGGCCTCGGCCAAGACGCAGGCGCGGATCGACGCCGGCAAGCAGGCGGTGATCGGCGTCAACAAGTACAAGCCGACCGACGAGGACAAAATCGAGATCCTGAAGGTCGACAACACCAATGTCCGCCGGCTGCAGATCGACAAGCTCAAGCGGCTGAAGGCCGAACGCAACCAGCAGGAGGTCGATGCCGCCCTCGCCGCGCTGACGCGCTCTGCCGGCGAAGGCAACGGCAATCTGCTGGCGCTCGCCATCGACGCGGCACGCGCCAAGGCGACCGTCGGCGAGATCTCTGACGCGATGGAGAAGGTGTTCGGCCGGCACCGCGCCGAGATCAAGTCCATCACCGGCGTCTACAAGCGGGAGGCGTCCAGCATGGGCACCCAGGTCGAGAAGGTTCAGGCGCTGATCGACGCCTTCGAGGAGGCGGAAGGCCGCCGCCCGCGCATCCTGGTCGCCAAGATCGGCCAGGACGGCCATGACCGCGGCCAGAAGGTGATTGCGTCGGCCTTCGCCGATATCGGCTTCGACGTCGACATCGGGCCGCTGTTTGCCACTGCCGACGAAGCCGCGCGGCAGGCGGTCGAGAACGACGTGCACATCCTCGGCGTCTCCTCGCTGGCCGCCGCCCACCTCACCGCCGTGCCGGAGCTGAAGGCCGCGCTGAAGAAGCAGGGCCGCGACGACATCATGATCATCGTCGGCGGGGTGGTGCCGCCGCAGGATTACGATGCGCTCTACGCCGCCGGTGCGGAGGCGATCTTCCCGCCCGGCACGGTGATCGCGGACGCGGCCGAGGAGCTGATCCGCAAGCTGAACGCCCGGCTGGGGCATAGCGAGGCGGCGGAGTAGCCTCTCCCTCGAGATCTTCTAAAGCGCGATGAGATTTGGACGAATCGTCATCGCGCCTTCGATCCTTTGATGATCCGTTCGGAAAACCGCGTCACACTTTTCCGGATCATGCTCTAACCAGATCGCGGACGGGTCCGGGCCAGGGTCCGTGCCAGTGAATCCGTCCAATCGGGAATCCAGGCGGCAAACAGGGCTTTCCAGCGCTCGGCGTCCGAAGCTTCGGTTTCGAGCGCGACCGACCATTCGATGAGGGTGCGGTCGCCTTCGACGATCGGACGCAGATGCATGGTGCCTTGGTAGCGCGCCGGCGCCGGACTCGGTCCGCCGTCGTCTTGCGGATAGGGTATCGCCTCGAGACCGGCATAAGTGAGAGTGTGCTGCCGGTCCGAGTGATCGACCAGGCGCTGGCGGATCCAGTTTCCGAGATAGCAGAAGCGCCTGATGGCGCCGACTTCATCGCCGCGCTTGTCATCTTCGATCTCGCTCTCGCTCACCCCGTCGATGTAAGCGGGGTAGTTGTTGAAATCGCGGATCAGCGACCAGACGTCGTTCAGCGGATGGTCCAGCACGGCGCTGTAATAGGCTTGGTTCATCGATGGCTTGCCTTTGGTTCTTCGTTACGCGCTGAAGTTGGCTTCGCGCGCAGACAAAACCCACCCGATTTCCGACCACCCATTCGATCGGCCGTCTGCTCTTCACAACATGGCGCGTCCAGTTGGTAGCGCTACCTTGCGGCGGCGACGCAAAGCCGACTAGAATGCCGGCGTTGACAAGAGCGCCCGACATCACGGGCGCCGCTGGGAGGCATTCAATGTCCAAGATTTCGCGCCGCACCTTTGCGGCTTCCACCGCTGCAGTCGCGGCCTCCGCCGCTTTCGGCTTCAAGTCCGCACTTGCGCAAGCCTATCCGGCCCGGCCGGTCACCGTGATCGTGCCCTGGGGCGCCGGCGGCGGCACCGATGCCACTGCGCGCATCGTCGCAGCGCTGCTGGAGAAGGACCTCGGCCAGCCCTTCAACGTGGTCAACCGCACCGGCGGCTCCGGCGTGGTCGGCCATAGCGCGATCGCGACCGCGCAGCCCGACGGCTACACCATCGGCATGCTCACGGTCGAAATCTCGATGATGCACTGGCAGGGCCTCACCGACTTGACGCCGAAGAGCTACACGCCGCTGGCGCTGATGAACGAGGATCCGCCCGGCATCCAGGTCTCCTCCTCCTCGCCCTACAAGACGGTCAAGGAGCTCGCCGATGCGATCAAGGCGGCGCCTCCCGGCAAGTTCAAGGCGTCCGGCACCGGCCAGGGCGGCATCTGGCATCTGGCGCTGGTCGGCTGGATGCAGGCGATGGGCCTGCCTGCCAACCAGGTCGCCTGGGTGCCGTCGAATGGCGCAGCACCCGCGATGCAGGATCTCGCCGCCGGCGGTCTCGACCTCACCACCTGCTCGGTGCCGGAGGCGCGCGCGATCATCGAGGCCGGCAAGGCCAGGAGCCTCGCCATCATGGCGCCCGCGCGCAACCCGGTGTTCAAGGACGTGCCGACGCTGAAGGAGGCCATGGGCATCGACTACGCAACCGGCGCCTGGCGCGGCATTGCCGGGCCGAAAAATCTGCCGCCGGAGATCGCAACGAAGCTCACGGCGGCGCTGAAGAAGGTCTACGACTCGGCCGAGTTCAAGGATTTCATGAGCAATCGCGGCTTCGGCACCGTGTGGGGCGATGCGGCCTACTTCGCGGGCTTCATGGACAAGGGCGATGCCCAGATGGGCGAGGCGATGAAGGCCGCGGGCCTGAGCAAGGCGTGAAGGACTGAGCTCTTGCCACATCGTCATTGCGAGCGCAGCGAAGCAATCCAGAATCCCTCCGCAGAACGACTCTGGATTGCTTCGCTACGCTCGCAATGACGGAGTGCATATTCGATAGCCCCGCCGCGCGCGAGGCAGAACATCTCTCACAGGGCCCTCCCATGCGTCTTCCCGACTCCGTCACGGGATCGTTTCTCGTCGTGCTCGGCGCGGCTGCCGCCTATGGCGGCTACATTCTGCCGCCGGTGCCTGGGCAGCCGGTCGGCCCCAACGTATTTCCGCTGGTGATCGGCTGCGGCCTTGCGCTGTGCGGGCTCGCGATCGTGTTCGGCATCGGCCATTCCTTCGAGGAGGAGGAAGAGCTGGTGCCGTTCGAGGACGGCCAGGCGGCAGCCCCGCCGCCGCAGAGCAAGCTCTACGGCCTGCGCGCGCTGCTGCCACCGGCGCTGCTGCTGTTCTATGTCTTTGCCGCCGACAGGCTCGGCTTCATCATCACCGCGGCGATCATGGTCTACGTGACCTCGACCGCGCTCGGAGCCAAGTGGAAGCTGGCGCTGCCGCTCGCGATGCTGTCGCCGTTCGCCATTCACCTCATCTTCGGCAAGCTGCTGCGCGTGCCGCTTCCCGCCGGCCTATTGCCGACGCCCTGGTAATCCCATGCTGAAGACCCTGATTGATGCCTTCGCGCTGATCTCCACCTGGGAGGTCATCATCGCGATGATCGCGGCCTCCGTGTACGGCCTCGTGATCGGCTCGCTGCCGGGCCTGTCGGCGACGATGGCGACCGCCCTACTCGTCCCCGTCACCTTCTATCTGTCGCCGATCGCGGCGATCGCGACCATCGTCGCGGCCTCCTCGATGGCGATCTTCTCCGGCGACATTCCCGGCGCGCTGCTGCGCATCCCGGGCACGCCCGCCTCCGCCGCCTATGCGGACGAAGCCTACGCCATGACGCGCAAAGGCCAGGCCGAGCTGGCGCTAGGGGCCGGCGTCTGGTTCTCCGCCGTCGGCGGCATCGCCGGCGTGCTGTCGCTGATGATCCTGGCGCCGCCGCTGGCAGAGATCGCGCTGTCGTTCTCGACCTTCGAATATTTCTGGCTGGCGCTGCTCGGCCTGATGTGCGCCACCTTGGTGGCGCGTTCCTCGCCGGTGAAGGCGATCGCCGGCATGTTCATCGGCCTGCTCGTCTCCTGCATCGGCATCGAGAATCCCGGCGGCATCCCGCGCTTCACCTTCGGCCTCACCGATCTGTTCGGCGGCATCGAGCCGATCCCGGCCCTCGTCGGCGTGTTCGCGGTGGCGCAGGTAATGCGCGCGATGCTGACGCCGGAACCACCACCCCTGCCGCGACGAAAATTCGGGAGCATCATGGCCGGCCAGTGGCGGCTGACCAAGCTCTATCACTGGCAGATGACGCGCGGGAACATCGTCGGCATCATCATCGGCGTACTGCCCGGCGCCGGCGCCGACATGGCCGCCTGGGTCTCCTATGCGATGTCGAAGCGCTTCTCCAAGGAGCCGGAAAAGTTCGGCACCGGCCACGTCGAGGGGCTGGTCGAGGCCGGCGCCAGCAACAATGCCAGCATCGCCTCGGGCTGGGTGCCTTCGCTGCTGTTCGGCATTCCCGGCGACACCATCGCTGCGATCGCGATCGGCGTGCTCTACATGAAGGGCCTCAATCCCGGGCCGACGCTGTTCACCGAGAAGGCGTCGAGCATGTACGCGATCTATCTGATGTTCATCATCGCGAACATCCTGATGATCCCACTCGGCATCGCCATGATCCGCGTCGCCGCCTATATCCTGCTGGCGCCGCGCTCGGCCATCATGCCGATCATCATGCTGTGCTGCGCGGTCGGCTCGTTCGCGATCGGCAACAACATGTTCGGCGTCGTCACCGTCGCCGCCTTCGGCGTGATCGGCTATGTCATGGAGGCGAACGGCTATCCCGTCGCCGCCATGGTGCTCGGCATCGTCATGGGCACCATGGTCGAGCAGGCCTTCGTCACCTCGCTGATCAAGTCGGACGGCAGCATTTTGCCGTTCTTCGAGCGTCCGGTCGCGGCCATCCTCGCTGCCATGGCGATCGGCGCACTGCTGTGGCCGGTGATGGTGTGGGTCTGGCGCAAGGTGAAACCAGCGCAGACGGTCGCCGCAACGACCCGGTGATATCGCCCGGGCGCGGGCCTCGCCTGCCCCCGGCCGGGTCAGCAGAACTGTCTCCGTATCGCTGGGCCGGGCGGCTGCCCTGTGCTAATATCCGGCCATGACCGATGTCGCAGACATTCCACTCCAAACTCTCATCGGGAAGCTCCGAGAGCTTGCTCCCGCCTTGAGGGCTGCGGGCGTGAAACGGCTACACATCTTCGGATCGCGTGCCCGCGGTGACGCGCGGCCGGACAGTGACCTCGACGTGTTGGTCGAAACGACCTCGCGCGAGGAAGCGCCGCGGTTCGACTATTTTGAGGTCCTACACCTGATCGAGGATCATGTCGGCGTTCGAGTGCAGGTATCGATGCGCGACTTGCTGAAGCCGCGCATGGCCGAGCGGATCGCGGACGATCTGATCGAGGTCTTCTGAATGCCGCCGACCGTCGAAGACCGGCTACTCGACATTCTGGAAGCCATATCGGACATCGAAAGCGTCACGAAGGGCCTCACATTCGATCAATTTGTCTCCGAAAAGACCTCCCGTCTCGCAATCGAACGGCTTCTCGAGATCATCTGCGAGGCATCGAGATTCATCCCGGATGAGGTCAAGCGAACGGAGCCTGGAATCGACTGGCGCAAGATGATCGACTTTGGAAATCTTCTGCGTCATGCCTATCATATGACGAAGGCCGAGATCGTTTGGGATATCATTCAAACACACCTTCCACCGTTGAAATCCTGCGCTGAGAGACACGTTCGCATGTCAGGCCGCTAGCGGCTGGACGCGAAAGCAACGATGACCACTCCCAAATCCATCGACATCAAATCCCTCGCCCGCGACCTCCGCACCGGCAGCCGCGCGGCGCTTGCGCGGGCGATCACGCTGGTGGAGAGCCGGCGCGGCGACCACCAAGCGCTGGCGCGCGAGCTGGTGCAGATGCTGCTGCCCGACACCGGCAAGGCGTTCCGCCTCGGCATCACGGGATCGCCGGGCGTCGGCAAATCCACCACCATCGATGCGCTCGGAACGTATCTGATCGAGCAGGGCCACAAGGTCGCGGTGCTCGCGGTCGATCCGTCCTCGGCGCGCAGCGGCGGCTCGATCCTCGGCGACAAGACCCGGATGGCGCGGCTGTCGGCCGCGAACGACGCCTTCATCCGCCCCTCGCCCTCCTCCGGCACGCTCGGCGGCGTTGCGGCGAAGACGCGCGAGGCGATGCTGCTGTGCGAGGCCGCCGGCTTCGGCGTCGTGCTGGTCGAGACCGTCGGCATCGGCCAGTCCGAGACCGCCGTCTGCGACATGACCGACTTCTTCCTTGCCCTCATGCTGCCGGGCGGCGGCGACGAGCTGCAGGGCATCAAGAAGGGCCTGGTCGAGCTCGCCGACATGATCGCGATCAACAAGGCGGATGGCGACAATCTCAAGCGCGCCAAGATCACCGCTGCCGACTATCGCGGCGCGCTGCATATCTTGGCGCCGCGATCGGAGCATTGGCATCCGCCGGTCGAGACCTATTCGGCGCTGACCGGCGACGGCATCGCAAGGATCTGGCAGAAGGTTCTGGATCACCGCAAGGCGATGAACGCGTCCGGCGATTTCGCCGCGCGGCGGCGCGAGCAGCAGGTGAAGTGGATGTGGTCGATGCTGGAGCAGCGCATGCTGGCGCGGCTGCGGAGCGAGGCGTCGGTGCGAACGAAAGTCCGCAAGATCGAGGCCGAGGTCGCCGATGGCCATCTCACGCCGGCACTCGCCGCCGAGCAGATCCTGGAGTTGCTGCAATGAGCGACAAGCTCCGCATTCTCCTCACCGGCTTCGGTCCGTTTCCCGGCGCGCCCTATAATCCGACCCAGCGGCTGGTGGCGCGGCTGGCGCAATTGCGCCGGCCCGCGCTCGACGATGTCGCGCTATCGAGCCACATCTTCCCGGTCACCTATGCCGCGGTCGACCGCCAATTGTCTGAAATGCTCGCTGCGCAAAAGCCCGACGCGCTGCTGATGTTCGGCCTCGCCGCACGCACGCCTTACCTGCGCATCGAGACGCGGGCGCGCAACGCGGTCACCATGCTCTGGCCCGATGCCGCCAACACCCGCTCGGCAAAGCGCGGCATCGCCGGCCATGCGGACGCGATGATGTTTGGCCCGCACACGGCAAGGCTGCTGCGCGCCGCGCGCCTCACCGGCATCGACGCGCGCCCCTCGCGCGATGCCGGCGCCTATCTCTGCAACTACCTGAGCTGGCGCGCGATCGAGCACGTGAAGGCGGGCGGGCCGCAGCTCGCGGCGTTCATCCACATTCCCCTGCTTGCGCGCAGCGGCGCCGTTCGCCGCAAGGGCGCAGCCCGCATCACGCTGGAGGAGCTGGTGGATGCGGGGGAAGCGATGCTGATGGAGATGGTGCAGTTGGCACGGAAGGCGCGGAACATACCGGTCTCGTAGGGTGGGCAAGGCGCTCAGCGCCGTGCCTACCATGCATCGCTTGGGCGCGGACAATGGTGGGCACGCTACGCTTTGCCCACCCTACGGCACCGTCTCTTGCGTAAACATTTAACCCTACCGCCAACAATCCTCACGGTCCTCGCCCTGCTGAGCTACGAAACCGCTGCGGACCCCCGCGTCCGCCGGAGGACGCGTCATGGACCTCAATCGCCGTCATCTCATCGGGGCTTCGACCGCCGGCATTGCCGGTGCCCTCGCCATGCCTGTTGACGCCGCGCGCGCCGCGCCGCTGACGTCGATGCTCGGCCGCGATGCCACGCAATACGGCGTGCGGCCCGGCAGCAGCGAGGACCAGACGCGCGCACTGCAGCGCGCCATCGACGAGGCCGCGCGCGCGCAAATGCCGCTCGCCTTGCCACCCGGCGTGTACCGGACCGGCCTGTTGCGGCTGCCGAACGGCGCGCAGCTGATCGGCGTGCGCGGCGCGACCAAGCTCGTCTTCACCGGCGGGGCCGCGGCGATCCAGAGCGACGGCTCCGATGCGATCGGCATCACCGGCATCACCTTCGACGGCGGCGGCATTGCGCTGCCGACACGGCGCGGCCTGATCCACGTCCTCGGCGGGCGCGATGTGCGCATCACCGATTGCGAGATCACGAGCTCGGGCGGCAGCGGCATCTGGCTCGAGCAGGTCGCGGGCGACATCTCCGGCAATATCTTCACCGGCATCGCGGTGACAGCGGTTGTGTCGTTCGACGCCAGGGGCCTCTGTGTCTCCCGCAACACGATTCTCGGCACCAACGACAACGGAATCGAGATCTTGCGCAATGCGATCGGCGATGACGGCACGCTGGTCGCCGACAACCGCATCGAGAACATCAAGGCCGGCCCCGGCGGCTCGGGCCAATACGGCAATGCCATCAACGCCTTTCGCGCCGGCAATGTGATCGTGCGCGGCAACCGCATCAGGAATTGCGACTATTCGGCTGTGCGCGGCAACTCGGCCTCGAACATCCATATCACGGGCAACAGCGTCAGCGACGTGCGCGAGGTCGCGCTCTATTCCGAATTCGCGTTCGAAGCCGCCGTGATCGCCAACAACATTGTCGACAGCGCGGCCGTCGGCGTCTCCGTCTGCAATTTCAACGAGGGCGGCCGCATCGCGGTGGTCCAGGGCAACATCATCCGCAACCTGGTCCCGAAGCGGCCGATCGGCACCGCGCCTGACGACGATGCCGGCGTCGGCATCTACATCGAGGCGGACTCCTCGGTGACCGGCAACGTCATCGAGAACGCGCCGTCCTACGGCATCGTCGCCGGCTGGGGCAGATATCTGCGCGATGTCGCGATCACGGGCAACGTGATCCGCAAGGCGCTGGCCGGCGTCGGCGTCTCCGTGGTGCCGGGCGCCGGCACCGCGCTCGTCAACAACAACATGATCTCCGAGACGCCGCGCGGTGCCGTGGTCGGCCTCGATCACGCCCGTGCGGTGACGTCGGACCTGTCGGCCGACGGCGCACAACGCTTCGCGCAGCTGCTGGTCGGCGGCAATGCGGTGCGAAGGTAGGCGTGGTTGACGGCCGGGCCCTGCATCCTTCGAGGCTCCTCATGGGACGCACTGCGTCCCATGCCTCGCACCTCAGGATGACGGAGCGACAGGTGCGGCTGCCTGCCGTTTTGCCCTCGCGACGGAGCGTTAGAACGCGTTCCGCAGCAGCGGGTATTTCGCTTCCAGGCCGTCGAGGCTGAAGGTGAATTCGACGACGCGCTCGGGGGCGGCGACGATTTCCTCGGCGGGCGGAGCGAACTGCGGCAGGAGCGCCGCCATCGCTGCAGGCGCCGTCCTCGGCGGCTGCGCGGCAGGCACCGGCGGCCTCACTTCCGGCGCGGTGAATGGCGCGGTTGCGGCCGGCTCCGCGCGCGGCGATCTCACGGCAGGTGCGGTGAACGGTGCCTTCGCAGCGGGAGCCTTGAGCGGCGGCATCTCGGCAGGCGCGGTGAACGACGGCCAAGCCACCGGCATGGCAAGCGGCGCGATCGGGGCTTCGGCGATCTCCGCGAGCACGTCGGGCTTCGGATCGAGCCTGACCGGCGTGGCGGTCTCGGGAGCGATATGAACGGCCTTGGGCTGCAAGGTCTTGGGCTGCAAGGTCTTGGGCTGCACGGTCTGCGCCTGCTCGCGCGGCGCCATGCGGGGCATCGTCGCCGGCGACCAACCGAATGCCGGCGTCACGCTCGCGGCCGCCTCGGCGACGTCCCCGCCGGTCGCAAGCGCGCGCCAGGTCTGGACGGCGCGCTTGGCCTCCTGGATGTTTTCGAGAAACGCGATCTCGGAATGATAGCGGCGCCAGCGGCCGGTCTCGAACATCTCGGAGAGATGTTGCAGGCGCTGTTCGGCGAGAGCGCACCAACGCGCCGCGATTTGGCGGCTGCCAGCCGCGTCGCGAACGAACTCTTGGCGATGTGTCATGAACCAGCCCGTCAGGAGAAAACACGGACGCGGGGGACGCAACGCACACGAATCAATTTAGACGCGACATGAATATTTTGTGGAAAAGTTTTGACTTGTCCAGCAACGACGCGGCATTGGTCGTCAAACACCGTAGTCGTGCGGTGATTTTCCGTGTTTTCGAGTCAAGCTTCGCACAAGCATAACGGAGTTGCGGCGCGCTCCGCGCGCGGCGGCGACCGACGCCGCGGCGACCTTCAACCGCAAGCTGAACGGAAGCGAAGCTTCAAAAGATCGAACGCCAGATTCCTGTTTTGACGCGTTTTTCCTCACGCGAACCGGCATCCACTTCGGTCAAAAACGCTCTGAAAAGAAAAGACCCGTCCGGGGGGACAACCGGACGGGTCGAGCCATATGGGCGCTTGGGGTGGATGGGCGCTCGCGCCTGATATGACTGATGGGGAGGGATGACCGCTCCCACATCAGTTGGTCGTGGCAGCGGGCTCAACGTTCAATGCGGGGTCTGATTTTTTGACCTTCGGCGCGCGCGCAAAGTTGTCGCAGCGACTATCGCGTCGCCGGCCTATCTGCCTGAGAAATCGCGGCTTTATCGGCTGTGCTCGACAGCGAGGGCTGTTCGATCGCGCGAATGCCGGGCTCGTCGCGACGCTTGTCGGCATCTTCACGTTTTGTTGTACCCGAGGCAGCAGCGACCGGCGTCGCGCTGTCGACGGGAATAGCCATGACGGCGGCAAACGCGTCGGCCTGACCGTCGCCGAAGAGGTCGTCACGCCCGGGTGAGCCGAGGTCGCGCGCGGTCTTCACCAGTGTCATGCGCAGCGCTTCCGGCTTGAGTGCGTAATTGCGCTCGAGCAGCAGCGCCGCGACGCCGGAGACATAGGCGGCGGAGAACGAGGTTCCCGACGTCATCTGGTACTTGCCGTCGGGTGCCGGCAGGAAGATGTCGACGCCGGGGGCCGCGACGGCGATGTAGTTGCCGCGGTTGGAGGCGGCGAACAGCCTGTCCTGCTGATCCGTCGCGCTGACTGCAATCACGTTGGGGTTGGCGGCCGGATAGAGCGGCGGCGATTTCGCGCCGGCATTGCCGGCGGCCGCGATCAGCACGAGACCTCGCGCGGCCGTCGCCGCGATCGCGCGCTCGATGACCGCGTCCTTTGGACCGGCAAAGCTCATATTGACGATCTGCGCGCCGTGCTCGGCGGCGTAATTCAGGGAACGCAGGATGATGTAGGACGAGCTCTCGGCGCCGCCATTGGCACCGCCGAAGGCCCGGATGGCGATGATGCGGGACTGGGGCGCGCTGCCCATCAGACGGGCATGGGCCGCGATCGCCCCGGCGATGCCGGTACCATGGACGTGCGGTCCTTCGGCACTGCCGAGCGCGTCGAAATTGTCGGCGATGGAATTGGCGAGCTCGGGATGCCGGGCGTCGACGCCGGAATCGATCACGGCGATCGTGACGTTGGCCCCGTGCGCCAGCGTATGCGCCTGCGGCAGGCGGAGCTTTGCCAGCGCATATTGCGCAGGATCGCCCTCGGTCGTGGCAGCCGATTTCTGGTCCTGGAGCACGTAGCGGAAGTTCGGCTGCAGCGAGCGCACGCTGCCGTCGGCCGCGAACTCGCGCCGCACGGTTTCGTAGGGCCGGCCATCGGCAATGCGGAACAGGCCGAACGTGGCTCCGATCAGCGGGAAATTCTCGGAAGCGAGGCGGGTCAGGCCGTGGCGACGCGCCAGCTCGTCGGCCTCGGCGGTCGACAGCACGCCGTCGATCTCGGCGACGAATTCGCCTGCGAAGCTGCGCGAGGTCAGCGCGACCGGCGTATCGTTGCCGCGCCCCTTGCCGGCGCTCTTCTTGCCAGATTTTCCAGTGCCCTCGCCGCCCGCGTTCGGCTGCGCCAGACATTCGCCGTCGGCAGCACGGTAGGGCGCGGTGCAGGCCGGGTAGAGGTTCGGCGAGTAACGCGCGTAGGGCAGCACCGGCGTCGTCGGGCGGATGCGCGACGTCGTGGTACGCGGAATGGTCGCCATCGTCCGCGGGCCGCGGTCGACGCTTACCGCGCGCGCAGCGATGTTCGGGCTGACCCGCGGGGTGATGTTGGGAGAGATGGTCGGGGTGCGCGAGGGCACACTGATCGTGGGGGTGCGCATGATCGCCTGCGCCTGCGCAACCTCGACGCCGAGACAGGAGGCGACCAAAAAGGCAACGCCGACGGATGAAGCGCGGATCCCGGTGCGCACCCAGCTCTCGGATTTGCCCGTCATCGGTTCAGCGGCGCGCCTACGGCGCCGCGACGGCGAGGTTGACGAACTTCTCGCGCTGCATCCTGCCGAGCAGCGAAGCGAGCTCGTCCTGGCTCATCGCCTTGTCGAACTGGAGGCGGAACATGCCGCCCTTGGCATCGCCGATGATCGAAGCCTGGTAGCTGTCGAGCAGCGCGGTGATGTCGGCGACGCGCGCCTCGGGCGTGAAGCGCACCAGCGCACGCGCCGGTGCGGCTGCGCTGCCAAGCTCGCGTGTGATCGGCGCACTGGTCGAGAGCGAGGCGGTCTGGAAGGTCGCCGGCTGCTTCTTCATCAGCACGGCGCCGATGATGCCGGCCTGCAGCACGAGCGCGACGGCGCCGAGGCTCGCCGACCAGGCCAGCGTGCGCGGCGACAGGCTCGCGAAGAAGGTCGAGATGCGCGCCGAAAGCGGCAGCGAGCCGCTCGCCCGGGCCGGCTCGGCGTCGATCGCAGCGAACAGCTTCTGCATCGCGCGCGCCGACGGCGCCCCCAAGCTCTCGTTCAGGTGGATGGTCTCTTCGTACTCGGCGCGGATCGCGGCATATTGCCTGGCAAGCTCGGGATCGCGCCCCAGCGCTTCCTCGACACGGCGCGCATCGCGCGCGTTCAGCGTGCCGGCAGCGTGCCAGGGCAGCAGCAGTTCAATTTCACTGGGCTCTTGCTCCAGCATCTTCTTGCTCAAAGCCATCATGGCCAGCCTCGCTCAACGCCGGCTGCCTTCAGCAGTTCGGCCAGTTTCTTGCGCGCATAGAACAAGCGCGTCTTCACAGTGTTCTCCGGTATCCCGACGATTTCGGCCACCTCTTCCACGGACTTCTCGTGGTAGTAGACGAGATCGACGATTTCCCGGTGATCCGGCGAAAGGCCCGTCAGACACTCCCGCAACGCCTCACTGGTATCCTTCTTCTGCACCACCGTTTCCGGATCGTCGGACGTATCCTCGATCGCGTTGGCGGCGTCTTCGTCCAGCTCGAAATCCTTCCTGCGCCGGAGCGCAGACAGGGCCTTGAATCGGGTGATTGCCAGCAGCCAGGTGGAAACGGCGGATCGGCCCTCGAACTTGCCGGCTTGACGCCAGACGTCGAGAAACACCTCGCTGATGAGGTCTTCCGCCGCCTGCTCGTCCCGCACGAGCCTCAGTCCGAACCTGTAAACCCTGACATGGTGCCGCCCGTACAGCACCTGCATGGCAAGCCGGTCACCTTGAGCGATCCTGGCGATCAGGATCTCGTCCGAAGCCGCCTGTGTCGCGCTCAATGGCCGTCTCGCAAAGTTGGTCGAGTCGATGCGGCGGACGGTTCGACGTGGGGGGCAAAATTGTTCAACCTACCGCACTCATACGGGGGCCTGTGTGAGCTACCCCACATACAGGCTTTTTTCTCGTCCCACCCGCGGTGGTCAGCGTCGCAAGTCCGAATCGGTACCATAATACTGCGAATTTCCCTGCGGAATGCCCTGTCCGGGGTACAGGCGGCCCGGCCTCACCGGTTCCATAGCAGCCCTGCACCACCTTTGTCGCGCCAAGCCCTGCTTCGGCTCGACCGCAGCGCACACGATACCTGATCGCCGGTAAAAATCTCACACTGGCTTATCGCCTTGTTCCGCGCTGCACGGTCGGATTCGATTTCAAAGGATACCAAACCTAAAGGCTTGCCACGTAGGTTTTTACGCTGACATCCACCATTGGCGGGACCATGAGCACGGCCGCGACGTCCTTTCCGGAGAGGAATGCCGCAGAGGTCGCGGATCTCGTCCTCGCGTCCGAGACGACAGCTCCCGAGGTCAGGGCACGCCGGGCCCGGCAGCGCCGCCAGATGTATATCGGCCAGGTCGCAAGCTACTCGCTGGGCGCCTCGGTCCTGCTGCTCTACGCCTATGACGGGACGATCTCCATCGGCGTTCCGTCGCTGTTCTGGCTCGGCGGCCTCCTGATCATCGGGACGTTCACGGTGCTGTCGGAAGCCGGTTTCGGCAACCGCTTCGAGGATCATTACCTCACCGTCTATCAGATCTCGGCGCATATGGCGCTGCAACTGGTGTTCCTGCTCGCGGTGCCGACGGTCGGGGTCGCGTTCCTCGCCGTGTTGTTTCTGATCTTCGCGTTCGGCACGCTGCGCATGACGTCGAGCCAGGCAATGGTCACCTGGGGCCTTGCCACCTGCGGGCTCACCTTGGTTTTCCTCGGATCGGATCTGCCGATCGGACTGCCGGTCGCGACCCGGCTGCAGCGAACCGCCTCGATGCTCTGCTTCGTGCTGGTGATCGGCCAGTGCGCCTTCCTCGGCCTGTTCGGCGCCACGCTGCGCAAGATCCTGTACCGGCGCAGCATCGAATTGAAGGCCGCCTATCGCCGCATCGAGGAACTGGCCGAGCTCGACGAGCTCACCGGCTCGTACAACCGCCGCTGCATCATGCGGCTGCTCGACGCCGAGATCGAAAACTCGCGGCAGGCATCCACGCCTTGCGCGATCGCCCTGATCGATCTCGACTGGTTCAAGCGCATCAACGACGCTTACGGCCACCCCATTGGCGACGAGGTGCTGCGCACCTTCGCGATCACCATTTTCGCCAACACCCGGCCGACCGACAGTTTCGGCCGCTACGGCGGCGAGGAATTTCTGCTGCTGCTGCCGGACACGTCGGGCGACGTCGCGCGCCGCGTGCTCGAGCGCCTGCGCGGCATCGTCGCCGATCTGGACTGGAGCGCATTCTCTCCGGGCATGCGGGTGACCATTTCCGCGGGCGTCGTGACGCTGCGCGACGCCGATACTGCCGACACGTTTCTCGCGCGCGCCGACAGCGCGCTCTATTCCGCCAAGGCGCAAGGGCGCAACTGCATTGCAACGAGCTGACCGACCCATTTTCCTCCGGTGCGACAGAAGCCGCCGCCGGCCCGAACGCTCCAGGACAGGGCAATGAGATCCAATTCCGCAAGACCATCCGAAAACCTGATCGAGGAATTGCAGGCTGCCCTCTCGCACGGCACCGTCGCGCGCCGGGTGGAGACGCTGCGCCGCGTCACCGACCTCTTCGTGGGCAACGCGGTCGACTATTCCGACGACCACATCCGCGTGTTCGACGACGTGTTCCAGTGCCTGGTCGAGCAGATCGAGACATCGGCCAGGGCTCTGCTCGCCGAACGGCTCGCACCGATCGCGGCTGCGCCCCCGCAGATCATCCGCACGCTCGCGCTCGACGAGATCATCGAGGTCTCCGGCCCCGTGCTGTCGAAGTCGGAACGACTGGACGAGGCGACACTGATCGAGATCGCGCGCACCAGGGGCCAGGCGCATCTCAAGGCGATCTCGCTGCGGCGGACGCTGTCGGAGGCCCTGACCGACGTGCTGGTGGCGCGGGGCGACGAGGACGTGGTGCAGTCGACCGTCGGCAATCCGGGCGCGCAATTATCCGAGGAGAGTCTCGCCGACCTCGTCGTCCGCGCCGAGCGCGACGACGACCTCGCCGGCTGCATCGGCCTGCGGCCTGACCTGCCGCGCCATCACTATCTGAGGCTGGTCGCCAAGGCATCCTCGAGTGTGCACAGGAAGCTCGCGGCCGCACATCCTGAGCTCGCGGACGAGGTGTCGAGAGCCGTCGAGGAAGCGGCCCAACGGGTTCGCGCCGTTGCCAGGACGAAGCAGACAGACATGGCTCGCGCGCTGGTGAAGTCGCTGCACGAGGACGGCCGTCTCACCGAGCTCCAGATCACGACTTTCGCCGAACAAGGCAAGTTCGACGAGACCAATGCCGGGCTCGCGGCGCTCGCGGGCGTTGCGGTCGAGACCGCCGAGACCATGATGATCGAAAGCCGTACCGAGGGCGTGATGATCCTCGCCAAGGTCGCGGGCATGCAATGGCCGAGCGTGCGCGCGATCATCGCCATGCGCGAGAAGCTCTCCGGCGGGTCGCAGACCGACATGCTGAAGCTGCGCGACACCTACGAGAGCCTGCGCGCATCGACCGCACAACAGGTCCTGCGCTTCCACCGCATGCAGAATGCGACGACGGTGGCCTGAAGCAGGCGCGGCTAGTACCGCAACACCCTCGATCCCACCGCCGCGCCGATCGCCGTCACCAGCGCGGTCGCGAGCGTGTACCAGGTCGCGACGAACAGCGGGGAATCGTCGGTGCAGTGCGAGGCATAGAGGGTCGCCGCAAGTCCGGCCGACACCAGCCCGGCGAGCGCTCCGGCGAGCGCGGGGCGGGACGGCGCGCCGTGGCGCAGGCCGAACAGCGCTCCCGCAAGCAGCGGCAGCGACATCGCGGGGATCGCGACCAGGCACACCCTGGAGTTCTTGCCCATCAGGCGCATCGTCATCGGCATGGCTGGCGCCATCATCGCCTCACTGCCGATCGCCACCGCAAGCAGCCCGACGGGAAGCAGCAGCAGCCAGCCCCAGCCGCGCAGCAGGGCTTCGGGACGCGACAAATGCAGGCTGACGATGATGGCGGGGATTGCGAGCGACAGGGTCACCGCGAACTTCATGTCGAAGAACGGATTGCGCATGGCGCTCATCACGTCGGCGCGCATACCGAGGAACGTCGCGAAGATCAGGATCGACAAGGGCGCGGCCACCAGCAGCGCCATGGTCAGCACGGCGCCGACCCGTGGGGCGCGGTGCGCGTTGTCGACCGCAAGCGAGCGAATGAGTTGATCGGTGTCCATGATCAATGGTCCCGCAGTTTGGCCGTCAGCGCCGCAAGTCCGCGATGCAGCGCGACCCGGACGGCGCCCTCGCTCATCGACAACTTTGTCGCCGTATCCTTGATCGAGGCGGCCTCGACCGCGATCGACTGCAGCACGTCGCGCTGACGCTGCGGCAGGGTTCCGAGCTGGGCGGCGACCTCGCCGGCCGAAGCGGTCTCCTGCGGGGCTTCGCCCGGCAGCGTCTCGGCGAAATCGTCGATGTTGACGAACACGCGCCTGCCGCGCCGGCGGAGCGCATCGATCAGCTTGTTGCGGCCGATCGCAAACAGCCAGGGCGCGAAAGGCGCTTCGCTGTCCCAGGTATGCCGCTTCAGATGCACCGCCAACAGAATCTCCTGCACGATATCCTCGGCCTGGTCGGGGGGCTGACCTGCCCGCGCCAGGCCACGCCTCGCGGCGGCCCGCAGCACCGGCGTGACTGCCTTCAACAGGCGATGATACGCGGCATCATCGCCGGCCATGGCCGACCGCATCAGGCCGGTCCATTCGTCCTCACGTCCGCGCACCCGCGCCCCTCACCATGCAATTCGGCCGCTCTTTCAATTTGTTACGCGGGCACCGAACATATCACGAATTCGTGATCGAGATCCGGGCCGCGCGACCGATGCGGCCGCAAACATCTGCGACGGCTCATAACACCGATCGCTGCGTCCCGCATCGGGCGGATGGCTGCGGGAGGGGGTTTGCCGCGTTTTTGGCGGGTGTAGCCCGAAGATTCCCATTTTTTGCCGCGCTGTCGTCACGCCCCGGGGTCTCTGTTCGCTGCCGGGACGGGCGGAATTGGGGAGATCGTCGACATGATGAAAACCAGCGCGCGCGCGGCCCTGATCGGTTTGGCCGGGCTTGTCTTGCTGTCCGGAGGCGTCGCACAGGCGGCGCCGAACTCGGCCGCCGTCAACAAATCGGAGAGCGTGGACAAAGGGGCCGATACGCCCAAGCCCCGGCGCCATGACTCGCGCCGCACCGACAGCAAGAAGACGGTGCAGAAATCCGAGGACAAGGCCGACAAGAAGGACGCGGCGGCCAAGGCCGACGAGGCCAGGAACGACAAGACCGACAGTCAGGTGCCGGCCGCGAGCCAGATGCCCCCGGGGGTCGCCAACGCCAATGCGCAGCTCGCCGCTGAGACGCCGGCTGCCGCAGCCGTTTCCGCGATGACGAACCGCGCCAACGACAACGTCCAGGCAGCCGCCGATAATACCAACGCTGAGAACCCGGAAAACCAGGTCGTCGCGCCCGATCAGCTCAACGACATCGATCGCGCCCTGCAGGAGAACCCGCCGCCGCAGAAGACGGTGATCGCGGCGACCGAGGCGCAGCCACGGCCGGCGCCGGTGATGGCCAGCGCCCAGCAGAGCTCGGCCTGGGACCAGAGCTCCCTGATCGGCAAGATCTTCATCGGCGTCGGCACATTGCTGACCCTGGCCTCCGCCGCGCGCATGTTCATGGCCTGATTGGCTGTTCCGCGGGACGCACGCCGCGCGCGTCCCGCGTCCGGCCCCCTTGAAGGCATCCGCGCCAGCGGGCACATTGCCCACTCAATCAAAAGCGTGGGTGGAGCATGAGCACGTTCGAACACATCATCGTCGAGAGCATCGGTGCGGTCGGCATCGTCAAGCTGAACCGGCCAAAGATGCTCAACGCGCTCTCGTTCGGCGTCTTCCGCGAGATCGCCGCGGCGGTCGACGATCTCGAGGCCGATGACGCCATCGGCTGCATCGTCGTGACCGGCAACGAGAAGGCCTTTGCCGCCGGCGCCGACATCAAGGAGATGCAGCCCAAGGGCTTCATCGACATGTTCTCAGAGGATTTCGCCGCGATCGGCGGCGACCGCATCGCGCGCTGCCGCAAGCCGACCATCGCCGCGGTCGCGGGCTACGCGCTCGGCGGCGGCTGCGAGCTCGCCATGATGTGCGATTTCATCATCGCCGCCGACACCGCGAAGTTCGGCCAGCCCGAGATCACGCTCGGCACCATTCCAGGTATCGGCGGTACCCAGCGGTTGACACGCGCGATCGGCAAGTCCAAGGCCATGGACCTCTGCCTCACCGGCCGGATGATGGACGCGGCAGAAGCCGAGCGCTCCGGCCTCGTCAGCCGCATCGTACCCGCCGACAAGCTGATGGACGAGGTCATGGCGGCCGCCGAGAAGATCGCCGCGATGTCGCGCCCCGCGGCCGCGATGGCCAAGGAAGCGGTGAACCGCGCCTTCGAGACCACGCTTGCCGAAGGCATGAGCGTCGAGCGCAACCTGTTCCATTCGACCTTCGCGCTCGAGGACCGCTCGGAGGGCATGGCGGCATTCATCGAGAAGCGCAAGCCGATGAACAAGAACCGGTAGCGCACAAACCGGTCAGGCTGGTGTAAGGCACTGGCGCTTTGCCGCATGCATCCTGTGACGCGCCTGCAACAAGCACGGAATACATGGGGGTTTCCCCCGCGGCAGTTTGCCTGCGGGACCTCGGCTGGCTAAACAGTTAAGAGGCCATCGTCGGCGGGGGCGGACAGCCGGGGTTAAGCGGGAATACATGATTGGGCGTACCGCCAGAGCTGGTCGCGGAGGGACGCGACGTCGATCGGGCGCGGGTCCTGTGCTTGCGACATGGACCACGCTGGCGCTCTCTTGCGCCCTGCCCGCGACGGCATCGGCCGAAGCCCTCCCGGAAGCATTGGCAAAAGCCTACCAGACCAATCCGCAGCTCAATGCCGAGCGCGCGCGCCAGCGCGCCACCGACGAGAACGTGCCGCAGGCGCTCGCCGGCTACCGGCCGCAGATCGTGGCGAGCCTCAGCGCCGGGCTGCAATCGGTCCGCAATCTGTTGCCCGACAACACCATCCAGACCGGCAATCTGAAGCCCTGGATCATCGGCGTCACCGTGACGCAGAGCCTGTTCAACGGCTTCCGCACCGCCAACGGCGTGCGGGCCGCCGAGCTCCAGGTGCAGTCGGGCCGCGAAGCGCTGCGCAATGTCGGCCAGGGCGTGCTACTCGATGCGGTCACGGCCTACACCAACGTTCTCGCCAACCAGTCGCTGGTCGAGGCGCAGCGCTCCAACGTCGCCTTCCTGCGCGAGACGCTCGCCGTCACCCAGCGCCGCCTCAATGCCGGCGACGTCACTCCGACCGACACCGCGCAGGCCGAAGCCCGCCTCAATCGTGGCCTTGCCGATCTCAACGCGGCCGAGGTCGCGCTTGCGGTCAGTCAGGCCACCTATGCGCAAGTGATCGGCAATGCGCCCTCGCAGCTCAGGCCTGCCGAGGCCGTCGACCGTTATCTGCCGAAGAGGCGCGAGGACGCCATGACGATGGCGATCCGCCAGCATCCGGCGGTGATGGCCGCCAGTTTCGACGTCGATGTCGCCTCCACCAACATCCGCATCGCCGAAGGCACGCTGCTGCCGAGCGCGACCATCCAGGGCAGCGCCAGCAAGAGCCGCAACAACGACCCGACGCTCGGCACCTTCGCCGAGGACCAGGCCTCGATCGTCGCCAACGTCACCGCGCCGATCTACGACGGCGGCCAGGCCGCGGCGCAGACCCGGCAGGCCAAGGAGATCACGGCGCAGAGCCGCCTCGTGCTCGACCAGGTGCGCAACCAGGCGCGCACGGCGGCGGTCAGCGCCTGGGTCGCCAATGAAGGCGCCAAGATCACGGTCTCGGCCTCCGAATCCGAGGTGAAGGCGGCCACCGTCGCGCTGCAGGGCGTACAGCGCGAGGCTGCGGGCGGCCAGCGCACGACGGTGGACGTTCTGAACTCGCAGGCCGATCTGATCCAGGCCAAGGCCCGCCTGATCGGCGCGCAACGCGACCGCGTGATCGCCTCCTACACGCTGCTCAGCGCCATCGGCCATCTCGACGTCAAGACGCTGAACCTGAACACGCCGGATTACCTGCCCGAGGTACACTACCACCAGGTCCGCGACGCCTGGCACGGCCTGCGCACGCCGTCGGGGCAGTAGCCTTCAAATCTCTCCGGTGGATGCCGATGAAAAGCCGCCGCATCCATCTGATGGGAGCCTCGGGCTCCGGCGTGACCACGATCGGTCGCGCGCTCGCGGACCAGCTGGCGCTGCCACATCACGACAGCGACGATTATTTCTGGCTGCCGACCGTGCCGCCCTATCAGACGACCCGCCCCGCCGCCGACCGCCTGCGCCTGATGCGCGAGATGTTCTTGCCGCGCCTCGACTGGGTGCTGAGCGGATCCGTCACCGGCTGGGGTGAGGAGCTCGTTTCGTACTTCGACCTGGTCGTCTTCGTGACCGCGCCGCGCGAGATCCGGATGAAGCGGTTGCGCGCCCGCGAGGCCGCCCATTTCGGCGCTGATGCCGTCGCGCCAGGCGGCTGGCGCCATGGCGAAACCGAAGACTTCGTCGAATGGGCCTCCCACTACGAAGCCGGCGATCGCGAAGGCCGCAGTCTCGCCAAGCATGAAGCGTGGCTCTCGGGCCTGCCCTGCCCGGTCGTGCGCGTGAACGGCTCACGTCCGCTTGCTGGTCTCGTCGAGCAGCTATGCAGCGAAGCGGAGCGGTTGCCCGGCTGATGTGATATTCTTCTTCCACCCGCCTACAAAAAAATAACCGGGAGAGAAACCATGCTCAGCCGACGCAGCGTCCTGCTTGCCTCCCTTGCGGCCGGAGTAGCCATGACCAGCAAAGCCCATGCCCGCGCGGCGCAGCCCGCGACGCCGATCAATTTCGACGTCCCGGCGCATGCCTGCGACTGCCATACCCACATTCATGGCGATGTCGAAAAGTTTCCGTTCTTCGCCGGACGCGTCTATACGCCGGAGCCGGCTTCGCCGGAAGAAATGGCCGCACTGCACAAGGCGCTGCATATCGAGCGCGTGGTGATCGTGACGCCGAGCGTCTACGGCACCGACAATTCCTCCACGCTGTTCGGCATGAAGGCGCGCGGCGCGACCGCGCGCGGCGTCGCCGTGATCGACGACAAGACGCCGGAGAGCGCGCTCGATACGATGCACCAGGACGGCTTCCGCGGCATCCGCCTCAATCTGGCGACCGGCGGCGTCAACGATCCCAATGTCGGCCGGCCGCGCTTCACCGCCGCCGTCGAGCGCATGAAGGCGCGCGGCTGGCACGTGCAGCTCTACACCACGCTGGCCATGATCTCGGCGATCAAGGACCTCGTCGAGACGGCGCCGGTGCCGGTCGTATTCGACCATTTCGGCGGCCTCGAGGCTTCGCTCGGGCTGGAGCAGCCGGGCTTCTCCGATCTCGTCGCGCTGGTGAAGTCCGGCAAGGCCCATGTGAAGATCTCCGGTGCCTATCGCTCGTCGAAGCTCGCGCCCGACTATCAGGACATGGTGCCCTATGCCCGCGCGCTGATCGCAGCCAATGCCGACCGCATCGTCTGGGGCACCGACTGGCCGCATCCGGATTCGAGCCGGGTCGAGGGACGCAAGCCCACCGACATCGCGCCGCTCTATCAGATCGACGACGGCCGCCTGCTCAACCAGCTTCCGGTGTGGGCGCCGGATGCCGAGGTGCGCAAGAAGATCCTGGTCGACAATCCGGCGCGGCTCTACGGGTTCTGACGATCAGCGCGCGCGGCGGGAGAAGAAGGAGATCAGGACCGGCAAGGTCACCAGGATCACGACGGGCGCCAGCATCATGCCGGTGACGACGACGACCGCGAGCGGCTTCTGCACCTGCGAGCCGATGCCTTCCGACAGCGCCGCCGGAAGAAGGCCGACGCCTGCGACGACGCAGGTCATCAGCACGGGCCGGAGCTGCAGCTCGCCGGTGCGCACCACCGCGCTCATGCGGTCCATGCCCTCTTCGATCAGCTGGTTGAACTGCGACAAGATGATGATGCCGTCCATCACGGCGATGCCGAACAGCGCGATGAAGCCGATCGCCGCGGAGACGCTGAATGCGGTGCCCGAGATCAAAAGGCCCAGCACGCCGCCGAAGATCGCCATCGGGATCACGCTCATCGCGAGCAGCGTGTCCGTCATCGAACCGAAGTTGAACCAGAGCAGCACGCCGATCAGTGCCAGCGAGATCGGCACCACGATCGAGAGCCGCCGGATCGCGTCCTGGAGATTGCCGAACTCGCCGACCCATTCCATGTGCGAGCCCGGCGGCAGCTGCACCTGCGCGGCGATCTTGTCCTGCGCCTCGCGGATCGCGCTGCCGAGATCGCGTTCGCGCACCGAGAACTTGATCGGCAGATAACGCTCCTGCTGCTCGCGATAGATGTAGGCAGCGCCGGAGACGAGGCTGATGGTCGCGACCTCGCTCAAGGGGATCTGCGTGACGGTGCCGTTCGGCCCGGGCGCGCCGATCCGCAAGTTCTGGATCGCCTCGGCGCTGCGGCGATATTCCGGCGCGAGGCGAACGATGATCGGGAAGTGGCGGTCGCTTCCGGGCTCATAGAGGTCGCCGGCGGTGTCGCCGCCGATCGCGACCTTGATGGTGGCGTTGATGTCGCCCGGCGCAAGGCCGTAACGCGCGGCCTTGGCGCGGTCGATGTCGATCTGAACGGTCGGCTGCCCGAGCGAGGTGAACACCGCGAGGTCGGTGACGCCCTGCACGGTGGCCAGCACCGACTTGATCTTGTTGGCGGTGTCTGTCAGCGCCTGGAGGTCGCTGCCGAAGAGCTTGATCGAGTTCTCGCCCTTCACGCCGGAGACGGCTTCGGAGACGTTGTCCTGGAGATATTGCGAGAAATTGAACTCGACGCCGGGGAAGCGATCGTCGAGCTGCTTGAGCAATTGCGCGGTCAGCTCCTCCTTGTCGCGGGTACCTGGCCACTGGCTCACGGGCTTGAGCGGCGCGAAGAACTCGGCGTTGAAGAAGCCGGCGGCGTCGGTGCCGTCGTCGGGACGGCCGTGTTGCGACACGACGGATTCGACCTCGGGCCGGGCCCGGATCACCTTGCGCATCTCGTTGACGTAGCTGTTGCCTTCCTGGAGCGAGATGGTCGGCGGCAGCGTGGCACGGATCCAGAGATTGCCCTCCTCCAGCTTCGGCAGGAATTCGAGGCCGAGCAGCCGGGCGAGTGCGACCGTCATCAGCACGAGGCCGACCGCACCGCCGAGGACGATGCTGCGATTGGCGACCGCCCAATTCAGCAACGGCGAGTACAGCCGGTGCAGGATCAGCATCACCTTCGTCTCGGTCTCCTCGACATGCGCGGGCAGGATGATTGCGGACAGCGCGGGCGTGACGGTGAAGGTGGCAAGGAGGCCGCCGGCCAGCGCATAGGCATAGGTGCGCGCCATCGGCCCGAAGATATTGCCCTCGACGCCTGACAGCGTGAACAGCGGCAGGAAGGCCGCGATGATGATCGCGGCGGCGAAGAAGATCGATCGCGAGACATCGGCGGCCGCGCTGAGGATGGCATGGCTCTTCATGCCGAACAGCGTCTCGGGCGACATATGCTCGGATTCCGACATCGGCGTCGTTTGCGTCAGGCGGCGGAAGATCGCCTCAACCATGATGACGGTGGCATCGACGATGAGGCCGAAATCGATCGCGCCGACCGACAGGAGGTTGGCCGATTCCCCGCGCAGCACCAGGATGATGACGGCGAAGAACAGCGCGAACGGGATGGTGGCGCCGACGATCAGCGCGCTGCGGAGATCGCCGAGGAAGATCCACTGCAACAGCACGATCAGCAGGATGCCGATCACCATGTTGTGCAGCACGGTGTGGGTGGTGAGCTCGATCAGGTCGCCGCGGTCGTAGATGCGCTCGATGCGCACGCCGGGCGGCAGGATGCTGGAGTTGTTGATCTGCTGGACGAGTTCGTGGACGCGCTTGATGGTCGGCGAGCTCTGCTCGCCGCGCCGCATCAGCACGATGCCCTGCACGATGTCGTCGGAATCGTCGAGGCCGGCAATGCCGAGACGTGGCTTCTGGCCGACCGTGACGGTGGCGACGTCCTTGACCAGCACCGGATTGCCGCCTGTCTGCGCCACCATGGTGTTGGCGAGATCGTCGATCGAGCGGATCAGGCCGACGCCGCGCACGACGGCGGATTGCTGGCCGATATTGACGGTGTTGCCGCCGACATTGACGTTGGAATTGCCGACCGCCTGGAGCAGTTGCGGCAGCGTCAGGCCGTTGGCGACCAGCTTGTTGAAGTCGACCTGAATCTCGTAGGTCTTGCTCCTGCCGCCCCAGCCGGTGACGTCGATCACGCCGGGCACCGCGCGGAAGCGGCGCTGCAGCATCCAGTCCTGGATGGTCTTGAGGTCGAGCACGCTGTAGTTCGGCGGGCCGACGAGACGATAGCGGAAGATCTCGCCGATCGGGCTGAGCGGCGAGATCTGCGGCTGGACGTTGCCGGGCAGCGGGGCGAGCTGCGCCAGGCGATTCAGCACCTGCTGCAGCGCCTCGTCATAGGTATAGGCGAAGGAAAACTGGATTTTGACGTCAGACAGACCGTAGAGCGAGATGGTGCGGATGGTCGTGATGTTCTTCAGGCCCGCTACCTGGGTCTCGATCGGGATCGTGATGTAGCGCTCGATCTCCTCCGCCGACAGCCCCGGGCTCTGCGTCACGATGTCGACCATCGGCGGGGTCGGATCGGGATAGGCCTCGATGTTGAGCCGGTTGAACGCGATCAGACCGCCGATCAGCACGGCGGCGAACATGCCGACCATCAGGAAACGCCGGTTGACGGCAAGGGCAACGAGACGATCCATTCAGGTCTTCAATTTTCTTGGGTCGTCGATCAGCTGCCGGACGCCGCGCGGTCGATGAACAGACTGCCTTTGGTGACGATCTGCTCGCCGGGCTTCAGATTACTGGTGACCTCGACGAGATTGCCGTTGATGAGACCGGTCTTGATCTGGCGCAGCTCGACCGACTTGTCCTCACGCGCGACCCAGAGGCGGACCTTGTCGGCCTCGTAGATCAGCGCCTGCTTCGGCACCGCCGGCGCGGCGCGGTCGCCGGCCGAATAGATCGTGACGTTCGCGAACATTTCCGGCTTGAGCAGCCCGTCCTTGTTGTCGATCGTGGCGCGGACCAACAGGCGGCGGGTGGCGGGGTCGATCGCGGCGGCAACGTAATTGATCTTGGCGCTGAACGGACGGCCCGGCAGCGCCATCACGTTGACGGTGATGTCCTGCCCGATGCACACCGCGGCTGCATCGCTCTCGCGCACGAAGGCGGTGAGCCAGACCGTGGAGAGGTCGCCGACCACGAAGACCGGATCGCTCGCGCCGGAATTGACGTATTGGCCCGGGCCGATCTTGCGCTGCACGACCGTGCCGGAGATCGGCGAATAGATCGTGATCTCCCGGTCGATGACGCCTTTTTCCTGGAACGTCCTGATCGCCTCGTCGGTGAAGCCGAGGATGCGCAGCTTGTTGCGCGCGGCTTCCAGCGCCGTCACCGAGGAGCGCATGTCGTTGCGCGCCTGCACCTGGGCCGCTTCCGCCTGCTGGTAATCCTTCAGCGGAATGGCATGGCCCTCGTAGAGGTCCTTGGCGCGCTTGAACTGGATGTCGGAAAGCTCGAGCGCCGACTTCGCCTTGTTCTGCGAAGTCATCGCCGCGATGAAATCGTTCTGGGCCTGCACGGTGTCGGCGGCCTCGATCGTAAACAGCGGTTGACCTTGCTTCAGCGTCTCGCCCGGCTTTGCGAGCAGCTTGGTGACACGGCCTGCATAGGGCGAGAACACCGGGGTCGAGCGGTCCTCGTCGACTGCGACCTTGCCCTCGGTGACATACTCGGCGCGGAAGCTCCTGGCGGCGACCGGCTCGATCGTCAGCGTCGCCCATTCGGACGGCGTCGGCGTGAAGGTCTGCGCATTCCTGCGCGACTGGCTGGAGATTTCGGAGTGCTTCTTTTCCTTCGCCCCCGAAGAGAAGAAGCCGTACGCTCCGGCACCGGCGCCGGCGAGAGCTAGTAAAACTACGGATGCGATCACCCGTTGTTTTGTAAGCACCTGCAATCGCTTGGTATTCTCAACTACCATGGGGCCCGGTCGTGTCTGCGACGATCTCGGCAAATGACGGCCTGATCGGTCGCGCTAATAGTGCCGAATTGGGAGTTCAAACAACCTAAAAAACGCCTCGCCCCTATCCGTTTGCGTTAAAATTTTGCGACACGTCAGCTTCATGTCAGCTTCGCGCCGGCCAGTGCGCCGGATGACTGCCGAGCGGCATCGCCGGACGGCTCCATCGCGCCGGCGTCTTCGACAGCAGTGCGGAATGCTGCACCGCCTTCAAGGTGCCGAAGCCAGATTGCATGCGTTCTATGAACGCAGCATGTACGGCTTCTCCCGTAGTATCCGGGGTATTCAATCCGCCCTCGAGCCGGCCGAGATTCCACAGCCAGCGCCCCGTCTGCGCCAGCGATACGCGCACGTGCCAGCTGCCGCCTTCGCGCACCTGGCGTGCCTTGGCCATCATCGCGCCGAACGCCATCAGATAGCCGGTGGCGTGGTCGAGCATCTGTGCCGGCAATTCCTTGGGGCCATCGATGCCGGCGGCCTGGCCCTCGGCATGGTTGAAGCCCGTTGTAGTCTGCACCAGGGAGTCGAAGCCGCGCCGCTCGGCCCAGGGGCCGGCGTGGCCATAGGCCGACAGCGTGACATAGACGATGCCGGGATTGATCTGCGCTGCGTGCTCCGGCGCAAAGCCGAGCGCGGCGAGCGCGCGCGGACGATAACCTTGCGAGAAGATGTCGGCGTCCTTGAGCAGCTCGCGCAACTGCACCCGCCCGGCTTCGCTCTTCAGTTCGATGAAGGTGGTGAGCTTGCCGCGGCCGGTGTCGATGGTGAGCCAGTCGATCGCGGGCAGCTCAGGTCCTGATACCAGCAGCACGTCCGCACCGTGCGCAGCGAGCGTGCGGCCGGCGACGGGACCTGCGATGACGCGGGAGAGATCGAGCACGCGAAGACCTGAGAGCGGACGATCGCCTTTTGGCCACGGCTTTGGCGGCGCCTCGCCGATCTTCTCGATCGAGAGCAGCGGCAACTCGGCGAGCGCGCGCGCCTGCGGGTGCGCGGACCATTCGTCGTAGGACCGCATCAAGGCGACGACGCCGCCCGCGGCATAGGCCGCGCTTTCGAAATCCTCGCCCTTCCACTGCATCAATGCGGCCTGTACTTTCTCGCGCTCGGGCTCGCGGTCGAGCACCTTGCAGACGGCGTCGCGGTGATGCGGAAAGTTGGTGTGGCAGCGAACGAAACGGCCATCGCCGGTTCTGTAGACGCCGGCGATGGCGTCCCAGGCCGGTGGCGGTGGCTTGTCGTCGCGGCGCAGATAACGCTCGGAACGGCATTCGGCGACGGCATGGCGCATGTCGACGGAGACGTCCTGCGCCTCGCCGCTGCGCAGCTTCCATATCTCGGCGGCGGCAAGGCCGGCCGCCGCGATCGTGGTCTGGCCGGCGACGGCAACGCGAAACGAGGACGGGATTTGCGGCTCCTCGCCGGTCAGCCGCACGCGGCCGAGCGCGGCCTGATCGCCACCGGCGGAGGTCCAGATATCCTTGAGAATATCGGCGGGGCTTTGCATGGCCACTTCTCTCCCTTGCAGTTGAGCATGATCTCTGCGCAAGCGCGTTCCGCGTTTGTCGCGTCGGAAAACCACTGCACATTCTTCCGGATCATGCTGTAGTTTTGCGACCATCCATCAGCACATAAGGGAATGCAATGGCCGCCATCGATCCCCTCATCGCAGGTGCCGTGTTCATCGCGACAGCGGCCACCGATGCCGTCTATGTCATGTTCACCTCGGCCGTGATCGCGCGCAAGCGCATCCCCGCCGCGAACTGGAGCGCGGTCTGGTACCTGCTCTCCTCTTACGCCGTGATCAGCTACACCGAAAACGCCTTCTATGTCGCCTTCGCCGCGATCGGCTCCTGGGCCGGCGCCTATGCCTCGCTGACCTTCCTGCACCGCCCGCCCGGCGGCCCGCCGGTGGGGGCTGCGCCGGAGTGAGGGAGCCCGCCTCTCTCCGCGTCATTGCGAGGAGCCCTTGCGACGAAGCAATCCAGACTGTTTCTGCGGATGCAATCTGGATTGCTTCGCTGCGCTCGCAATGACGACGTGGGGGCTTCTGGGCGTCTCTCGAAACAGCTACAGTCCCTGCGACCAACAAAAAGGAGCCAACAATGGATCTCGGTCTCAAGGGCAAGAACGCCGTCGTGCTCGGCGGCACGCGCGGCATCGGACGGGCGATTGCGGCGACGCTGGCCGGTGAAGGTGCCAATGTCGCGGTGTGCGCGCGCAACGCCGATCAGGTTGCGGCAACCGTCGCGGAGTTGAAGGCGAGCGGCATCAACGCCACCGGCGGCACGGTCGACGTCACCGACGGCGCGGCGCTGAAAAGCTGGATCGAGACGGCTGGGAAAGCGCTCGGCGGCATCGACTTGCTGTTTTCCAATGCCGGCGCAATGGCGCAAGGGCACGATCCCGCATCCTGGGAGCAGAATTTCCGGCTCGACGTGCTCGGCGCCGTGCACGCCTTCGAGGCCGCCCGGCCGTTCCTCGAGGCAAGCGGCGCCGACGGCGGCGATGCGGCCTTCGTGATCGTCTCGTCGATCGCCGCAGCGCAGGCGGACGCGGCCGGCTCCTACGGCCCGATCAAGGCCGCGCTGATCCACATGGCCAAGGGACTGGCGCGGCAATACGCGAAGAAGAAGATTCGCGTGAATGTCGTGTCGCCCGGCACTGTCTATTTCAAGGGCGGCGTCTGGGAGATGATCGAGAAGAACATGCCGGAGCGGTACCAGGACGCGATGAAGCGCAACCCGACCGGCCGCATGGCGACGCCGCAGGAGATCGCGAACGCGGCGGTGTTTCTGGCAAGCCCGGTGTCGGGATTCACCACGGGGTCGAATCTGGTCGTGGATGGCGCGATCTCGAACCGGGTGAATTTTTGAGGGGCGGCATCATCATCGACGAACTTGGAGGGTGGGCAAAGCGAAGCGTGCCCACCGCTTTCGCGACGAGATCCCAGAAGGTGGGCACGGCGCTTACGCGCCTTTGCCCACCCTACGGCAGCTGAGAGTGTGGCGCGCGATCGCGTCAGCAAACTCGTCATTGCGAGCGTAGCGAAGCATTCCAGCATCTTTCCGCGGGGACAGTCTGGATTGCTTCGCTGCGCTCGCAATGACGGCGTGGTGGGCAGCTCGCCTTACGACGCTCAATGAAAATCCCGCGACGGCGGCAGGATGCGGACGTTGCGGGGGTGTCGGACTTTTTGCGCGGGCATGTCCGCGAGGGCGCGGGGGTCTTCGTTGAGTGGCTCCACGACGGTGGCGCCTGCGGGCACCGGATGTTTGCGGCTTAGCGCATCGTTGGCCAATCCGACCAGATCCTGCGAGCGGTCGACCATGCGCTGGGCGATGAGATGCGTCACCTTCTCCGGGCTGCTCTGGATGTAGCCCTCGACCAGGATGAGGCGCGCGCCCATCACCTCTTTCCGGTACTGCTCCATGATCTTGGGCCACACCACGACATTGGCGATGCCGGTTTCGTCCTCCAGCGTCATGAACACGACGCCGCTGGCGCTGCCCGGCCGCTGGCGCACCAGGACCACACCGGCGCAGCGGACGCGGCGCCGCTCGTTCTCATGGCTGATCTCCTTGCAGGCGACGATACGCTCGCGCGTCAACATCTCGCGCAAGAATTCCATCGGATGGCCCTTCAGCGACAGGCGGATGGTCTGGTAGTCCGCGACCACCTGCTCGGCGCGCGGCATCACCGGCAGCGGTTTTGCGCCTTCGTCCGGCTGCTCGCGCGCGGTCGCCGCCTCGAACAGCGGCAGCGGCACGTCGTCGGGCAGCCGCCGCACCTGCCACAGCGCTTCGCGGCGATCGAGCCCGAGCGAGCGGAACGCATCGGCATCCGCCAAGAGGATCAGCGCGCGCTTGGGCAGCCCGGTGTCGCGGGCAAAGTCTTCCAGCGAGGTGAAGGGACGGCGGTTGCGCGCGGCGACGATGCGATCGGCCCAATCGGGCACTCTCTCCACGTCGTCATTCCGGGGCGCGCCTCTTGGCGCGAGCTCTGGTGCGCAATTGCGCACCTTAGAATCCATACTCCCGATCGTGGTTATGGATTCCGGGCTCGACGCTGACGCGTCGCCCCGGAATGACCGCTGGGAGCGCTTCAGCCTCTCCTCGTCCTCGTCCAGCCAGTGGAATCCATCAATCTGGCGGAAGCCCAGGCGCACGGCGCAGTATTTTCCGTCAGTGTCCTCCAGCGTGTTCTGCGCAAAGCTGTAGGACACGTCGATGTCGCGCACCTCGACGCCGTTCTTGCGGGCATCGCCGACGATCTGCGCCGGCGCATAAAAGCCCATCGGCTGCGAATTCAACAGACCGCAGCAGAAGGCGTCGGGATGATAGTGCTTCAGCCACGACGAAATGTAGACCAGCTGTGCAAAGCTCGCGGCATGGCTCTCCGGAAAGCCGTAGGAGCCAAATCCCTTGATCTGGTCAAAACAGCTTTTGGCGAAATTGGGATCGTAGCCGCGGGCGACCATGTTGCCGATCAGCTTCTCCTCGTACTGGCCGATGGTGCCGACATTGCGGAAGGTCGCCATCGAGCGGCGCAGGCCGTTGGCTTCCTCGGAGGTGAAATGTGCGGCCTCGATCGCAATGCGCATCGCCTGCTCCTGGAACAGCGGGACACCGAGCGTTTTGTGCAGCACCTTGTAAAGCTCGTCCTTGTCACCATGGTCCGGCGACGGAGACGGATAGCTCACCTTTTCCAGCCCGTTCCGCCGCCTTAAGTAGGGATGCACCATGTCGCCCTGGATCGGCCCGGGGCGCACGATCGCGACCTCGATGACGAGATCGTAGAAGGTGCGCGGCTTCAGCCGCGGCAGCATGTTCATCTGCGCGCGGCTCTCGACCTGGAACACGCCAAGCGATTCCCCGCGGCACAGCATGTCGTAGACGTTGGGATCGTCTTGGGGAACGCTCGCAAGCACAAAACGCTCGCCCTTGTGCTGGTCGATGAGATCGAAACATTTCCTGATGCAGGTCAACATGCCCAGAGCGAGCACGTCGACCTTCATCATATGAAGCGCGTCGACGTCGTCCTTGTCCCATTCGATGAAGGTGCGGTCGTCCATCGCGGCGTTGCCGATCGGCACATAGGTGTCGAGCCGGTCCTGGGTCAGTACATAGCCGCCGACATGCTGGGACAGGTGACGCGGGAATTCGATCAGCTCGGTCGCAAGCTCGACCGCGAGGTTGATCATGGGATTTTGCGGATCGAGCCCGGCCTGGCGGACCTGCATGTCGTTGAGGCCCTTGCCCCAGCTGCCCCAGACGGTGTCGGCGAGCGCGGCGGTGACGTCCTCGCTCAGGCCCAGCGCCTTGCCGACGTCGCGGATGGCGCTGCGCGGGCGATAATGAATGACGGTGGCGATGATCGCGGCGCGGTGGCGGCCGTAGCGCCGATAGACATATTGCATCACCTCCTCGCGGCGCGAATGCTCGAAATCGACGTCGATGTCGGGCGGCTCCAGCCGCTCCTTGGAGATGAAGCGTTCGAACAACAGATCGACCTTGGTCGGGTCGACCGAGGTGACGCCGAGCACGTAACACACGGCCGAGTTCGCTGCCGAACCGCGGCCCTGGCACAAAATGTTCTGGCTGCGCGCGTAGTGGACGATGTCGTGCACGGTGAGGAAGTAATGCGCGTATTTCAGCTCGGCGATCAGCGCGAGCTCCTTGTTCAAGGTCGCGCGCAGCTTGTCGTCGATCTTGCCGCCGAAATATTTGTCGACGCCCGCCCAGGTCAGGTCCTCCAGATGCCCCTGCGCGGTCTTGCCCGGCGGTACCGGCTCGTCGGGATATTGGTACTTGAGCTGATCGAGCGAGAACTCGATTGCGTCCGCAAAGCGCATGGTCTCTGCGATCGCCTCGGGAAAATCGCGGAACAGCCGCGCCATTTCGCGCGGCGTCTTCAGGAAGCGCTCGGCATTGGCTTCGAGCTTCCGTCCAATCGCCTCGATCGTGGTCTTTTCCCGGATGCAGGTCAGCACGTCCTGAAGCGGACGGCGGCGAGGATCGTGATACAGCACCTCGTTGGTCGCGAGCAACGGCACCTTGGCCTTTGCGGCGAGATCATCGAGCTGCGAGAGGCGCCGCCTGTCGTCGCCGCGATAGAGCAGGCTCGCCGCCAACCACACGCCCTCGGCACGGCTATCCCTAAGCTTTGCGAGAACATCCAGCGCCTGCGCCGGCTCGAAACGATGCGGCAGCGTCAGGATCAGGAGCTGGCCTTGCGAGAATTCCAGGAGATCGGCGAAGGTGAGACGGCACTCGCCTTTCTCGATCCGCGTGATGTCGTCGCCGCGCTTGCCCCTCGTGAGGAGCTGGCACAGCCGGCCATAGGCGGCGCGATCGCGTGGATAGACCAGGATGTCGGGCGTGCCATCCATGAAGACGATACGGGCGCCGATCAACAGTTTCGGCTTGTGCAGCACCTCGTCATTGTCGAGCTCGTTCCAGGCACGCACCACGCCGGCGAGCGTGTTGTGGTCGGCAATGCCGATCGCGGGAATTCCGAGCTTGCTGGCCTGATGCACATAGGCGCGCGGATCCGAGCCGCCGCGCAGGAAGGAGAAGTTTGTGGTGATGCCGATCTCGGCATAGCTAAGCGTAGTCATGCGAACAGACCGTGCACATACCAGCCGGGAGACGCCGGCTTGCCGTCACCATCGAACACCTCGCCTTCATAGAGACCGTCGCGAAAGATCCAGAAGCGCAGGCCCTCGGCATCCTCGATGCGGAAATAGTCCCGCGTCAGTTGCTTGCCGTCCTGCCGCCACCATTCCATGGCGATGCGCTCGGGCCCCTCCACCCGCACCACCGCGTGCAGCGCGCGGCGCCAGGTGAATTGATGCGGCGGGCCATCGGGCACGGTCGCGAACGGCACCTTGATCGGCTCCGGCTTGTCGAACAGCCGCAAGGGACGCAGCGGCGGCTCGCTCTCGGTACGAACAGGCCATTCGGCCTGCATGGCAGCCGCGAGATGATGCTGCGCCGATGCGGCCAGCACCGCGCTTTCGGGGATATGGGTATCCTGCGGCAGGTGCACGACGACGCGTTTTCCCCCGATGCGCGCGGCGATGCGGTCGATCAAAGCGGCGAGTTCGTCATTGTCGTGGACATGAGCATCGAGATCGCGCTGCTCCTGCACCACGATCTCGGTGCGGCTCGCCGACAACCGCACCATGTCGAAGCCGAAGCCGGGATCGAGGGGATCGGCGAGTGCATCGAGCCGCTCGCGGAACAGGCGGTCGACCACGGCGCTTCGCGTTACGGGGCGTCCGGTTTCGACCGTGATCGCGCGCACCACGCCGTCGGTGCGGAAGAACGTGGCCTCGAGTCGCCGCGCGCCTTTGCCCTGCTTCTCCATGGACGCGATCAACGTGTCGGCGAGCCGCGACAGCGTCATCGCGATCATGGTGTCGGTCGCGATCGGCTCGGCAAAGCGTTTTTCCACGATGTAATCGGGCAGCGGTTTTCGCGGGCTGATCGGCGCATCGCCTTGCCCCAGCGCATGGGCGAGCAGCGTGGAGAAGCGCGCCCCGAACCGCGCCGTGATCTCGGAGGCGCTGCGCGATGCGACATCGCCGATGGTCTTCAGCCCGGCCCGGCGCAGGCCGGTGGTGATGGCTTCACCTGCACCGAGCGCGGAGACTGGAAACGACCTGATCGCCTCCGCCTCGCCGCCATCGGCAACGATGGTGCCGGATGCCTGCCGCGTCAGCGTGCGGGCGCAGATCGAGGTGCCGGCGATCGCCGCGCTGACGGCAAAGCCTTGCCGGCAGAGCGCGCGGACTAATGTCCGCAACAGCGCCGCCTCGCCGCCGAACAGATGGGCGCAGCCGGTGATGTCAAGAAACAGCCCGTGCGGCACATCGAGCGCCACCAGCGGCGTGAAACGGTCGCACCAGTCGGCGATATCGTTGAGCGTCTTGGAATCAGCGACAGGGTCGGCGTCGAACACACGCAAGTCCGGACACATCGCCCGCGCATTGGCGAGCGGCTGGCCGATATACAGGCCGAGGCGCTCGGCGGCCTCGTCCAGCGCATGGATCACCAGCGCATTGTTATCCTTGATGACGACGATATCAGGCTCATGATTGGCCTTACCCAGCCCGGCGCTGTTGAAGAAGCGCTGGATCCTGTCGATGGGCAGGCGCGGCAGCCACAGGCTGAGGATACGTCGACGGTTCACTGAACTGGCACTCATCACAATTCCATTCCATGATCCACCGGCCGCACGGGCCATGACGATTGCGCAAGAGCTCGGCATCGAACACCGGCGCGCCCCAGGCACTCCACACCGAGCCCGGCGGCGAATGCGCCGCACGCAGCATCCATCGCGTCTCCGCGGTCGAGGGCAGCGGCTGCGCGGCCATCCGCAGCAAGAGCCCGGTAACGCCCGAACCTTGCGCGGCGAGCGTCAACTTGCGGCTCGCCACGAGATCGAACTGCCTGATCTCGCCCCAGAGCTCGAGCACGACGGCGCCGAGCGCATCGCAGGCAAGCGCATCGGCCGAGGTGCGTAGCGCGCTCTCGACATCGGCGGCACGCACCATCACCAGGCGGCGCGGATCGAGGCCGAGCTCGGCGAGCCCGCTCATCGACAGCGCGCCGGCCTCGAGCTCCGAAAAATCCTGCCGCACCCATAGCAGCGGCCGGCGCGCGCTCACGCGCCCGGCAAGGCCCATGACAAAGCCCGTCGCGGCCGCGCCCTGGCGGCCCTCGCAAAACACCTCGTGGATCGCCGCGCGCGCGAGCCCGCCCTTCAGCGCGCTGTCGGCCTCGCTGTGGCCGAGGCCGACGCGATCGTGTTGATGCAGGACCTCCGCCGTCTCGATGCGCTCGATCTGGCCGCGCAGGATCGCAAGCGCGCTGATGCGTGCGCCGCTCATGCTCGCCGCTCCTTCAGAGATTGATGCCGTGGCCTTCAAAAGAAGAACCAACGGCTGGCTCATTTGTTCATGATATGTTCTAATATAAAGCTAACGGCGCCAGAAGAGTCAATCGAATTGGCGCGCTGTCGGATTCATGAGCTGAATCAAAGGGATTCCTAAATGGACGTGCAACGCAAACTGGAGATTCTGGCGGATGCCGCCAAATACGACGCATCCTGCGCCTCCAGCGGCACCGAGAAGCGGGATTCCAGTGATGGCAAGGGCATGGGCTCGACCGCGCCAGGCATGGGCATCTGCCATTCCTACGCGCCGGACGGACGCTGCATTTCCCTGCTCAAGGTGCTGCTGACCAACGCCTGCAATTACAATTGCCTCTATTGCGTCAACCGCGCCTCCTCGAACGTAGCACGCGCCCGCTTCACCATCGACGAATTGGTCAAGCTCACGCTCGACTTCTACCGGCGCAATTACATCGAGGGCCTATTTCTCTCCTCCGGCATCATCCGCAGCCCTGACTACACGATGGAGCAAGTGGTGAGCGTCGCACGAAAACTGCGCGAGGAGCATCACTTCCGCGGCTACATCCATCTGAAGACCATTCCCGAGGCCGACGACGCGCTGATCGCGGAGGCCGGCAAATATGCCGATCGTCTCTCGATCAACATCGAGATGCCTGAGGAGACCAGCCTGCAGCAATTCGCGCCGGAGAAGGACGTGCGCGCGATCCGCCGCACCATGGGTCGGCTGCGGCTGAAGCTGGACGAGGCCGAGGAGAACCGCACAACGAAAACAAAGGCCAAGCCGCAGCGCTTCGCGCCCGCCGGACAAAGTACGCAGATGATCGTCGGCGCAGATAGCGCCTCCGATCACACCATTCTCCACACCAGCGCCAATCTCTACGGCGCCTACCGGCTACGGCGCGTCTATTACTCCGCCTTCAGCCCGATCCCCGATGCCAGCCGCGCGCTCCCCCTGCGGGCGCCGCCGCTGCTGCGCGAGCACCGGCTCTACCAGGCCGACTGGCTGATGCGGTTCTACGGCTTCGATGTCGGCGAGATCGTCGACGACAGCGCCATGCTGCCGCTCGACATCGATCCCAAGCTCGCCTGGGCACTGCGCCACCGCGACCGCTTCCCGCTCGACGTCAACCGCGCCAGCCGCGAGGAGCTGCTGCGCGTTCCGGGGTTCGGCACCAGGACGGTCGAACGCATCATCGCGACGCGGCGAACCACCACGATCCGCCTCGCCGATCTCGCGCGGCTGCATGTGCCCCGCAGCAAGGTGCTGCCGTTCATCGTCCTCAGCGATCACCGCCCCGCCCCACACCGGCTCGACGCTGCCGGGCTGATCGAACGATTCAAGCCCAAAGCAACTCAACTGGGATTTGGCTTCTGATGCAGTACATCACCCTCGACACCGAAACCGATTTCGACGGCTGGCGCAAAGCCGCGCGGAGCCTCGTGCTTCACCACGTGCCACCCAGCGATGTCACCTGGACCGTGCAAGGCGGCGAAGCGGAGTTGTTCGCGCCGCCCGCGCCGTCTCCGATCCTCGAGGTGAACGACAGCACCTTCAATGTCTCGGCAAAATTCGTCGAGCTCGCGAAGGCGGCGATCCTGCACCGCGACGGCGAGCGCTTTGCGATCCTCTATCGCCTGCTGTTCCGGCTGAAGGACAACCACGATCTCATCGAGGTCGCGACAGACCCCGATGTCGCGCAGGTCACGGCCATGGCGAAAGCGGTCTATCGCGACGAGCACAAGATGCATGCCTTCGTGCGCTTCCGCGAGATCGGCCGGGAACGCCAGGCGCATTACGTCGCATGGTTCGAGCCGGAGCATCACATCGTCGAGCTCGCCGCGCCGTTCTTCGCCAAGCGTTTTGCCGACATGCCCTGGTCGATCCTGACCCCGGACCTCTGCGCGCATTGGGACGGCCACGCGCTCTCGTTCACGCCGGGCGTCAGCAAGAGCGAGGCGCCGGGCGAAGACCGGCTCGAGGAAACCTGGCGGCGCTACTATGCCAGCATCTTCAATCCGGCCCGGCTCAAGGTGAAGGCGATGCAGGCCGAGATGCCGAAGAAATATTGGAGGAACCTGCCCGAGGCTTCGATCATTAAGCCCTTGATCGAGGACGCCGAACGCATGACCGGTGCCATGATCGCCAATGCCGCAACCGATCCGCATAAGCCTCAGAAGCGGCCGGAGGCTCCGATGAAACGCAAGCCAGCTGCCGACGATCTCGATGGGCTCCGCGAGGAAGCCGCCCATTGCCGCGCCTGCCATCTCTACAAGGACGCGACGCAGACCGTGTTCGGCGAAGGCCCCGAGAATGCCAACATCATGCTGGTCGGCGAGCAGCCCGGCGACAAGGAAGACCTCGCCGGTCACCCCTTCGTCGGTCCGGCCGGCCAGATGCTCGACCGTGCGCTTGAGGAAGCCGGCGTCGACCGCAAGAAGGTCTATGTCACCAACGCGGTGAAGCACTTCAAATTCGTGCCGCGCGGAAAGATCCGCCTGCACCAGAAGCCGAACACCCCGGAGATCCGGGCGTGCCGGCAATGGTATGAGCGGGAAGTTTCAGCAATCCAGCCGGATCTCATCGTCGCGATGGGCGCCACCGCCGCGCAAAGCGTGTTCGGCAAGATCACTCCGATCGGCAAGAACCGCGGCCGGTTGATCGATCTTCCCGACGGACGCAAAGCGCTCGTGACGGTGCATCCGTCCTATCTGCTGCGGCTGCCCGATCCCGAAGCCAAGGTGCTGGAGTATCGACGCTTTGTCGAGGACTTGAAGATCGCCGCCGGCTTGCAGAAGAAGGCCGCGCGGGCGGCCTAGGCACTGGCAGGACGACGGCATACTTGCAGGAAAACGGCTTTCGCGCGTCGGTTGTCATCCAGCCTTCAAATCCATCGCGGACAATACCTGGACCTGAAAGTTAAGGGGCGTCCAGATATGACCGATGTAGCATTTGACCGCGCGGTAGCCGATCCCGCGCCGATCCAGCCGGCCTCACGGCCAAATCTCGACAAGGGCTTCAATCCGCTGACGATGATCCTGTTCTTCGGCATCCTCGCCGCGGGCCTGCTGTTCGTCGCCTACAGCATCTATGTCGACGTCAACGCCACCGGCACGCGGGTGACGACCTATCTGCCCTACATCCTTCTGTTCATCGCGCTCCTGATCGCGCTCGGCTTCGAATTCGTCAACGGCTTCCACGACACCGCCAATGCGGTGGCGACCGTGATCTACACCCATTCGCTGCCGGCCGAGGTCGCGGTGATGTGGTCGGGCTTCTTCAACTTCCTCGGCGTGCTCCTGTCCTCCGGCGCGGTCGCCTTCGGCATCGTCTCGCTGCTGCCGGTCGAGCTGATCCTCCAGGTCGGCTCCAGCGCCGGCTTCGCCATGGTATTCGCGCTGCTGATCGCCGCGATCCTGTGGAATCTCGGCACCTGGTTCTTCGGCCTGCCCGCCTCCTCCTCGCACACGCTGATCGGCTCGATCATCGGCGTCGGTATCGCCAACGCCGTCATGCGCGGCCGCGACGGCACCTCGGGCGTGGACTGGACCAAGGCGACCGAGATCGGCTACGCGCTGCTGCTGTCGCCCCTGTTCGGCTTCATCTGCGCCGCCACGCTGTTGCTCGTGCTCAAGTTCATCGTGCGCAACCCGGCGCTCTATTCCGCGCCTGAAGGCAACAAGGCGCCGCCGCTGTGGATCCGCGGCCTCTTGATCGCGACCTGCACCGGCGTCAGCTTCGCGCACGGCTCGAACGACGGCCAGAAGGGCATGGGCCTGATCATGCTGATCCTGATCGGCACCGTGCCGACGGCCTACGCGCTCAACCGCGCGCTGCCGGAATCGCAGGTCGTCCAGTTCCAGAAGACCTCGGATGCCGCCGCCAGGGTGATCTCGGCGAAGGGCGCCGGCCACAGCATCATCGGCGATCCCCGTCCCGCCGTGACGCAGTATATCACGCAGCGCCACATCAACGAGGGGACCTATCCCTCGCTCGCGGTTCTGGTGAAGGACGTCGGCGACCAGGTCGCCAAATACGGCACGCTGAACAAGGTGCCCGCGGAAGCCGTCGGCAACACCCGCAACGACATGTACATGACCTCCGAAGCGATCCGCTTCCTGATGAAGGACAAGGAGAACGATCTCAACAAGGAGGAGATTGCGACCCTGAACGCCTACAAGGGATCGCTCGACGCCGCCACGAAGTTCATCCCGAACTGGGTGAAGATCGCGGTCGCGATCGCGCTCGGCCTCGGCACCATGATCGGTTGGAAACGCATCGTCATCACGGTCGGCGAGAAGATCGGCAAGAGCCATCTCACCTATGCGCAAGGAGCGTCCGCCGAGCTCGTGGCCGCCGCCACGATCGGCGCGGCCGACGTGTTCGGCCTGCCGGTCTCCACCACCCATGTGCTGTCGTCGGGCGTCGCCGGCACCATGGCGGCGAACGGTTCGGGCCTGCAATGGTCGACGATCCGCAACCTGCTGATGGCCTGGGTGCTGACGCTGCCTTGCGCGATCATGCTGTCGGCCACGCTCTACGTGATCTTCTCGCGGATGTTCTGAGAGCCTCTCCCTCTCCCCGTTGTTACGGGGAGAGGGCTGGGGTGACGGGCTCCATCCGAGAAAATGGTGACAGATGGACTCGCGGAGAGTCCCCCTCACCCGGCGCTTCGCGCCGACCTCTCCCCGCAAGCGGGGCGAGGTGAACTAAGACGCCGCGAGCTGCTCCTCGACCAGCTTCACCCAATAGGACGTGCCGTAGACGATAGCCTCGTCGTTGAAATTGTAGGCGGGGTGATGCAGGCCGGCGCTGTCGCCGTTGCCGCAGAAGATGAAGGCGCCGGGCCGCGCTTCGAGCATGTAGGCGAAATCCTCGCCGCCCATCAGCGGCGCCATCTCGTGCACATGGGCCTCGCCCGCGACCTGCGTGGCGATGCGCCGTGCCACCTCGGTCTCAGCCGCGTGGTTGTTCACGACCGGATAATTGCGCTTGTAGTGCAGGTCGATCTTGGCGCCGGTGATCTGCGCCACGCCTGCCACGACTTCATGCACGCGCTTCTCGACCAGCTTGCGCACCTCCGGCGTCAGCGTGCGGATGGTGCCTCTCAGGGTCGCGGTCTGCGGAATGACGTTGCGGGCATTGCCGGCGTGGAATTCGCAGATCGAGATCACCGCCGATTCCAGGGGATCGACGCTGCGCGAGACGATCGACTGCAGCGCCGTGATCACCTGCGCGCCGACCAGAACGGAATCGACGCATTTGTGCGGACGCGCGGCGTGGCCGCCGACGCCTTCGATCATGATGTCGACCTCGTCGGTCGCCGCCATGATGGGGCCTGGGCGGATCGCGAACGAGCCGACCGGAATGCCCGGGCCGTTGTGCATGCCGTAGACCTGCTCGATGCCGAAGCGCTCCATCAAGCCGTCCTTGACCATGGCCGCGCCGCCGGCGCCGCCCTCCTCGGCCGGCTGGAAGATCACCACGGCATCGCCGGCAAAATTGCGCGTCTCGGCGAGATAGCGGGCCGCCCCGAGCAGCATCGCGGTGTGGCCGTCATGGCCGCAGGCGTGCATCTTGCCGGGGGTCTTGGAGGCGTAAGGCAGATTGGTCTGCTCCTCGACCGGCAGCGCGTCCATGTCGGCACGCATGCCGATCGCCTTGAGCCCCTCGCCGGCAGGCTTGTTGCCCTTGATCACGCCGACGACGCCGGTCTGGCCGAGGCCGGTCACGACCTCATCGCAGCCGAACTCCCGCAGACGGTCCGCGACGAATGCTGCGGTGCGGTGGACGTCGTACAGCAACTCAGGGTGCTGGTGGATGTCCCGCCGCCAAGTCTGGATATCGGGCTGAAGATCGGCGACGCGGTTCACGATGGGCATGTAAGGTCTCGAGCTGGTTGGAAGTACAGGACTATCTACCATGCAAGCGTCGGTCCACCCAACCGCCGGCAATCGGGGTCTAGCCCTGTTCACCCGGCATGGCCGGGCTTGTCCCGATCGGCCGCGTCGGCCTATTAGACGGAACGCAAAGAGACTATCCGGGTGGAAGCAGAATGCCGAGGCGCCTTGAAGGTGAGTTTGACTACATTGTCGTCGGAGCCGGCACCGCGGGCTGCATCATCGCCAACCGGCTGTCGGCTGCCCCAGGCAACCGCGTTCTCATCCTTGAAGCCGGCGGCGACGACAATTGGATCTGGTTCCACATTCCGGTCGGCTATCTCTTCGCCATCGGCAATCCACGTTCGGACTGGATGTTCAAGACCGAGGCCGAGCCCGGCCTGAACGGCCGTTCGCTGGCCTATCCGCGCGGCAAGGTGATCGGCGGCTGCTCGGCCATCAACGCCATGATCTCGATGCGCGGACAGGCTGCCGACTACGATCACTGGCGCCAGCTTGGCCTGACCGGCTGGGGTTATGACGACGTGCTACCGCTGTTCATGCGCCTCGAGGACCACTTCCTCGGCGCCAGCGAGCATCACGGCGCCGGGGGCGGTTGGCGCATCGAGGCGCCGCGGCTGTCATGGGCCATTCTCGATGCGGTCGGTGATGCCGCCGAGGAGATGGGCATCAAGCGCATCCCGGATTTCAACACCGGCGACAACGAAGGCACCAGCTATTTCCACGTCAACCAGAAGCGCGGCCGGCGCTGGTCGTCGGCGCGCGGCTTCCTCAAGCCGGCCTTGAGGCGCCCCAATCTGCGACTCGAGAAGCACGTGCTGGTCGACCGCCTCATCATCGAGCAGGGCCGCGCCGTCGGCGTGCGCTTCATCCGGAACGGCGAGATCGTCGAGGCGCGTGCGAAGCGCGAGGTGGTGCTCTCGGCAGGCTCCATCGGCTCGGTGCAGGTGCTGCATCGCTCCGGCATCGGCCCTGCCGACTGGCTGTCGCCGCTCGGCATCGACATCGTCATGGACAAGCCCGGCATCGGGCGCAATCTCCAGGATCACCTGCAACAGCGCGCGATCTACAAGGTGGAGGGCGTGCGCACGCTGAACGAGACCTATTACAATCTGTTCCGCCGCGGCCTGATGGGGCTCGACTACGCCTTCCGCCGCCGCGGTCCGCTGACCATGGCACCGTCGCAGCTCGGCATCTTCACGCGCTCCGATGCGACGCGCGCCCGCGCCAATATCCAGTTTCACGTGCAGCCGCTGTCGCTCGACAGGTTTGGCGATCCCTTGCATCGCTTTCCCGCAATTACCGTCAGCGCCTGCAATCTGCAGCCGACCTCGCGCGGCACGGTGCGGTTGCGCGCGACAACGCCTGACGAGAAGCCGATCATCGCGCCGAACTATCTGTCGACCGACGACGACCGACAGGTCGTCGCCGACGCCATTCGCACCACGCGGCGCCTGATGCAGCAGAAGGCGCTGGCAAAATATCGCCCCAGCGAATATCTGCCGGGGCCGACGGTCGGCGACGACGACGCCTCGCTGGCGAAGGCCGCCGGCGACATCGGCACCACCATTTTCCATCCCGTCGGCACCGCGAAGATGGGCACGCCGAACGATCCGATGGCGGTGGTGGATGAGCGCCTGCGCTTCTATGGCCTCGGCAATTTGCGCATCGTCGATGCCTCGATCATGCCGACGATCACCTCGGGCAACACCAACACGCCGACCGCAATGATCGCCGAGAAGGGTGCGACGATGATCCTGGAGGATGCGAAGTAGACGCTATCGTGTCCCGGACGCGGCGCAGCGCGAAGCGGTGCGACGCTGAGCCGGGACCCTTGCGGCAAGTCCCGGCTCTGCGGCGCACCGCCAAGCGGCGCTGCGCCCTGTCCGGGACACGAGACTGCACTCACGAAATCGTCATTCCGTCGGGGAATAAGCCGCGCCCTCCCCCGATCATCTCCCCGAAGCCCAATTCCGGGCGACGTGGAGAGGCGCGATGAGCGGACACAATCACGGGGACGACGGCGTCAGCCGCCGCAAGGTGCTGGAGTGCATGACCTGGGCCGGCACCGGGGTGCTCTGGACCGTCACGGGCGGCGTGCCACGCTCGATCGGCATCATCGATTCGGCCGAGGCCGCAACGGCGGCCGCGCCCGGCATGACCTTCCTCCAGATCAGCGACAGCCATGTCGGCTTCGACAAGCCGGCCAATCCCAACGCGCTCGGCACGCTGGAAGAGGCCGTGAACAAGATCAACGCGATGCCGGCAAAGCCGTCGTTCATGATCCACACCGGCGACATCACGCATCTGTCGAAAGCCGCCGAGTTCGACAATGCCGAGCGCATCATCTCGCAGACCAAGCTCGACGTGCATTACGTGCCCGGCGAGCATGATTTCATCGACGAGGAGGTGAAGCTCTATCGCGAACGCTACGGCCGCGGCACCAAAGGTCACGGCTGGTACTCGTTCGACGCCGGGGGCGTGCACTTCATTGGCCTCGTCAACGTGGTCGACCTCAAGGCCGGGGGCCTGGGCAATCTCGGCGCCGAGCAGCTCGCCTGGCTCGAGGACGATCTGCGCGGCAAGTCAAAATCGACGCCGATCGTGCTGTTCGCGCACATCCCGCTCTGGACCGTCTATCCGCAATGGGGTTGGGGCACCGAGGACGGCGGGCGCGCGCTGGAATACGTCAAGGGCTTTGGCTCGGTCACCGTGCTGAACGGGCACATCCATCAGGTGATGCAGAAGGTCGAGGGCAACGTCACCTTCCACACCGCGCGCTCGACCGCCTTCCCGCAGCCGGCGCCGGGGGCCGCGCCCTCGCCCGGTCCGATGAAGGTCGAGGACGCAAGGCTGCGCTCCATGCTTGGGGTCGCCAGCATCAACTTCAAGCAGAACGAGCAGCGGCTCGCGATCATCGACACGCCGCTCCAGGGCTAAGGTTGAACGGAAGCTGACAATGAAGACTTTCAATCGCCGCGACTTCGGTTTCGACCTCGGTCTCGCTCTGGCCGCGGCTATCCTGTTGCCCGCGGCAAAGGCGCACGCCGACGACACGGACGTGCATATCGACAATTTCGTGTTCCAGCCGGCCGAGCTCAAGATCAAGGTCGGCACCACCGTGACCTGGACCAACCGGGACGATATCCCGCACACCATCGTCTCTGCCGGCAAGTTCAGGTCCAAGACCCTTGATACCGACGACAAGTTCTCCTTCACCTTCACCAATGCGGGCGACTACAAGTATTTTTGTTCGCTGCACCCGCACATGACGGGGATGATCAAGGTTGAGTAACGTCTTCAACCAAGGCATCAACGTCCTGCCCGGCCGGTGGTCCCACGCCGGCCGGGCGCATGCGCCCGCGGTCAAGGCAAAAGAAGAACCAGAGGCAAAGCGAGGAGCGATGCCCGCCACCGACGATGTGCAGAAGGCACAGCGCTTCCGCGAGGCAGCGCTGCCCTATCTCGACGACGTCTACACGCTCGCACGCTACCTGCTGCGCGATGCCTCTGACGCCGAGGACGCGGTGCAGGAGTGCTATCTGCGCGCGCTGAAGCATTTCGACAGCTACCGGGGGCCTGCGATGAAGCCCTGGCTGTTCGCGATCCTGCGCAACGTCTGCAACGCCGAATATGTGCGTCGCGCGAACCGGCCCAGCGCGATCGAGGATACGCTAGGTGCCGCCGAGCAGACGCCGCTCTGGCGGGAGACCGAGGCGAGCCCCGAGACTGAAGTGCTGCGCAGCCGCGATGCCGGCGCAATCCGCAAGCTGATCGACGCGCTCGCCGAGCCGTTCAAGGAAACCTTCGTCCTGCGTGAGATCAACAACCTGTCCTATCGTGAAATCGCCGAGGCCGTCGGCGTCCCCGTCGGCACCGTGATGTCCCGCCTCGCCCGCGCCCGCGCCATGCTGCGCGCGGCCTGGACGGAAGAGGAGCAAGCGAAATGACCTGCGACGAAGCAAGGATCCTGCTTCACGCGCTGCTCGATGGCGAGCTCGATGCCGGCCACGCGCGCGAGGTCGAAGCCCATATCGCGAGCTGCCCGGCCTGCGCCGCGGAGTTCGCGGCGCAGCGCGAGATGCAGCGCGTGCTCGCAGGTACCAATTTGCGCTACACCGCGCCGGCAAGCCTGCGCGCTCGCATCGAAGCCTCGTTGCCTGAGCCGCAGCGCCAGCAGCCGAGCCGCCGCGCCGTGCTGCGCGGATTTGCGATGGGCTCGGCCGTCTCCGCGCTCGCCGCCACCGGAATCGTCGCGGTGGTGCTGCGCCAGGATGACCAGCAGCGCATTCTGTCTGAGGTCGTCTCCGCGCATCTGCGCTCGCTCCAGGCCGGCCATCTCACCGACGTGGTCTCGACCGACCAGCACACCGTCAAGCCCTGGTTCAACGGCAAGCTCGACGTCGCACCACCGGTGATCGACCTCACCGCGCAAGGTTTTACGCTCGTCGGCGGCCGGCTCGACTATATCGACGCCCGCGCCATCGGCGCCGTGGTCTACCGGCGCCGGCAACACGTGATCAATCTGTTCGTGTCGCAAACTTCAAGCACCGAGCATCGGCCGCCGAAGACCCAGACCATGCAGGGCTTCAACTGCCGCCGCTGGGGCGGCCGCGGCCTGAACTTCTGGGCCGTCAGCGATCTCGGCGCCGACGAACTTGCCGAATTCGTCGACAAGTTCGAGGCGGCAATGAAGGCGAACGTGGAGGGGTAGATTGGGCCAGCATCATTGCGAGGAGCGAAGCGACGAAGCAATACAGGCTGCCTCCGCGGAAGACAGCCTGGATTGCTTCGCTTCGCTCGCAAAGACGAATGCCGAGATGGCTCGGCAAAGAGATCAGGCCGACCTTCGCACCGCGTTGTCCACCAGCGTCTTGCCGAGCGACCAGATCGCGCCGGGGACCTTGTGGCTGCCGGCGATGACGTCGTCGAAGGCGCGCTCGATCCAGGTGCAGTCTTCCTCGGTGATGGTGAGCGGCGGCAGCAGCTTGATGGTGTGGCTGCCGTGGCCGGCGACTTGCGTCAGGATCTTGTGATCCTTGAACAGCGGCACGGTGATGAGCTGGCAGAACAGGCCCTTGTTGGCGGTCTCGAGCACGTTCCAGGAGGCCCGCAGGCGCAGCGATTTCGGCGGGCCGAACTCGATGCCGATCATCAGGCCCTTGCCGCGGACTTCCTTGAGCAGCTCGTAGCCGGGCACCATGCGCGTCAGCGCGAGGCGCAGCTCGGCGCCGCGCTTGGCGGCCGCATCGATCAGCTTCTCCGATTCCATGACGTCGAGCGTGGCGATGCCCGCGGCCATCGCGAGGTCGTTCTTGGAGAAGGTGGAGCCGTGCACCACCGCGCGGTCCATCTGGTTGAAGATCTTGTCGAAGATGCTCTTGCGCGTCAGCACGGCGCCGACCGGCACGTGGCCGCCCGACAGCGACTTCGACAGCAGCACCATGTCGGGCTCGACGTTCCAGTGCTCGACCGCGAGGAAGCGGCCGGTGCGGCCCATGCCGGTCTGGATCTCGTCGGCGACGAACAGCGTGCCGTATTTCTTGCAGAGTGCGGCCGCCCCCGGCAGGAACTCGTCGGTGGGCATGTTGACGCCCTTGCCCTGGATCGGCTCGACGACGAAGGCGGCGACCTCGCGCGAGGCCAGCGCCTTTTCCAGCGCGGCCAGGTCGTTGAACGGGATCGGGGTGCAGCCCGGCAGCAGCGGCTCGAAGCCGGTGCGGAAGTTGGCGTCGCCGGTCAGCGACAGCGCGCCGTAGGTCAACCCGTGATAGCCGTGCGCGCAATAGACGATGCCGGGACGCCCCGTCGCGCCGCGCGCGAACTTGATCGCAGCCTCGACGCATTCCGCGCCGGAATTGGCGAAGAACGCCTTGTCGAGATAGGGAACGTATTTCAGGAGGCGCTCGGCCAGCACACCGGCGAGCGTCGAAACGTCGAATTGGACGAGGTTGGGCAGGTCGGCATCGAGCACGCTCTTGAGCGCCTCGCGCATGACGGGATGATTGCGCCCGATCGCAAACACGCCAAAGCCGGACAACAGGTCGAGATAGCGCGCGCCTTCGCGGTCGTAGAGGTACTGCCCCTGCCCCTTCTGGAAGCCGACATCGTAGCCGATGGTCTTGAGCACCCGAACGAACTGCTCGTTCAGATACCGGTTATGCAGGGTGCTGCGCTGGGCCTGACGGTCCGCGAATAGCTGAGACATGTCTGGATTTGGGCTGTGCATCCGCTACATACTTCGGTTGAGGGCCGTCTCGTCAACTGAAAACGGACCGTTACTGAAAACGGTCTGTGCGGCCTTTTGCCCTTTTTCGGACCATCTTCGCAAGCACAGCTTTAGACCATGTTGCACTGCCAAGGAACACACATGCGTTTGGCCCTTTACACCGGACTAATACTGGCTGGCGGTTACGCCGGCCTGACGCCCGCGCTCGGCGCGGATCCGACCGGCGACTGGCGGGTCGCCGACGGCGTTGCCAACATTCGCGTCGCCCAATGCTATGGCAGCATGTGGGGCGCGGTTTCCTGGGAAAAGCAGCCCGGCGGGCGCGACGAGAACAATCCGGATGCCTCGAAAAAGAACAGGCCGACGCTCGGCATGGCAACCCTGATCGACATGAAGAAGAAGCCCGGCGTCGATCAGTGGGAAGGGCAGGTCTACAACGCCAAGGACGGCCAGCTCTACAGCGCGACGATCACGCCGGCCGGCCCCGACCAGCTCGAGATCAAGGGCTGCGTCATGGGCTTCCTCTGCGGCGGCGAAACCTGGACCCGGGTCGGCCCGCCGATCCCTTCCAGCCCTGCCAACGCCATGGCCAAGGGCGCGGCGAAATCCAGCGGCACTGCGCCGAAGCCGCAAGCGGGGCAAGGGGCCCAGGCAGCCCAAGCCACGGGCACCACCACGCCTGCGCCCGCAGCTCCCAAGGCCGCCGGCGCAGCCAAGCCCGGTCAGAAGGGCACCGCCGACCCCGTCGGCGACATCTGCCTACTCCCTGAGATTGCGGGGTTTGCCCATTAGGGCCGGCTGGAACAGCAGCACGGCGGCGAGCGTCGTCACCAGCGAGAGGGCCAGCAGCTTGCCCATGCTGGACGTGCCGGGATGGCTCGACAGCCACAGGCTGCCGAACGCGGTCGCCGTCGTCAGCGCACTGAAAAAGATCGCGCGCGTCAGGCTGGTCTGGAGCAGGTTCGTCCTGCCCGAGCGCCAGGCCACGACATAATAGATCTTGAAGGCGACGCCGACGCCGAGCAGCAGCGGAAACGCGACGATGTTGGCGAAGTTCAGCGGCAGGCCGATCAACACGCAGATCTCGAGCGTCACCGCACCGGCAACCAGAAGCGGCACCAGCGTCATCAGCACGTCGACGAAGCGGCGGAGCGTGATCCACAGCAGGAGCCCGATCACCAGCAGTGCATAGATGCCGGCGTGGATGAACGCCTTCACCACGGTGTCGCCGGATTTCAGGATCGAGACCGGCCCGCCGATCGCAGTCGGCTCGGCCTGGAGCACCGCCGCTGCGAATTTGCGCAGCGTATCGTTGTCGTTGGGATCACCCTTGGGCAGCGCCTCGACGCGGATGACACCGTCCTTGCTCTTCCAGGCGCTGACGAGATCGGGCGGCAGCGAGCTCAGGGTGACGGGACCTGCCTGCATCGCGTTCCTGAGCTGGTCGAACACGATCTTCAATGGCGCGACGAACACGTCCTGCGCCTTGTTGCGCGTGGCCTCGTCGCCATTGGCGAGTTTTTCGAGCGCGTTGGCAAGACGGCGCGAGGCGACAGCGCCCGGGCCCTTCGCCTCGCCCGCCGTCCGGCGCAGATTGTCGACCGAGGATTTCAGCGCTTCGACATTCTCTTGATCCGTCGGCGCTGCGTCGATCTGATCGGGGTTGAGCGCGGGATTCAGCACCTTGGCGCCCTGCGCGAGCAGCTTGAGCTTCGGCGGCTGGTCCTGCGGCACGAAGCTGTCGAGCGACATCACCCTGAGCACCTCGGGCACCTTCTCCAGCTTCGCCTCGACCTGCCTCGCCTGCTCTTCCGACGTCGTCATCACGTTGACGGCATTGGCGCCGGTGTTCGGATCCTTGCGCAAATCGAGGAAGGTGGCGATCGACTCGGCGTGCGGATTGCGCAGGTTCATCGGGTTGAAGTCGAACTTCATGAAGTAGAGCAGCGGCAGGCCGCCGAGCGCGAGCAGCAGCGTGCCGCCGACGATCAGCACCCGATGCTTCTCCAGGAAATGGTCGAGCGGCGCGAGGAAGGCGTAGCCGACTGGCTCCGGCTCGCCCGGCGGGTTCAGCAGCTTCAGCATGGCTGGCAGAACGGTAATCGACGAGATGAACGCCACCAGCATGCCGACGCCGGCGATCTGGCCGAGCTCGGCGATGCCCTTGTAGTCGGTCGGCATGAAGCAGAGGAAACCGGCAGCCGTCGCCATCGCCGCCAGCGACAGCGGCACCGCCGAGCGCTTGGCCGCCAGCACCAGCGCACCGGCGAGATCGTCGTGCTTGTAGCGCTCCGAGCGGTAGCGGACGCTGTACTGGATGCCGAAATCGACCCCCAAGCCGACGAACAGCACCGCGAAGGCGATCGACAGCAGATTGAACGATCCGACCATCATCAGGCCGGCCGCGGTCGTGATCGCAAGGCCGACGAACAGATTGACGAACACCGCGAAGATGATCTTCGACGAATGCAGCGCCAGCCACAGGATGACCAGCACGACGAGAATCGTGCCGACGCCGTTGACGACCGCGCCCTCCTGAACGGTGGCGTATTCCTCGTTGGCGATCGGCACGGGGCCGGTCAGCCGCACCCGCGCCTGGTATTTGCCAGTGAAATCCAGATCCGCAGCGGCCTTGCGGATCGCGTCGGTGGCATCCTTGCCCGGCTCCAGCGCGTTGTAGTCGAGAATCGGCTTGAACTCGATGAAGGTACGCTTGTCCGAATCCTTGAGCGGCTCGTCGCTGACGAGCTCGCGCCAGGAGAAGCTGGCATTGCCCTTGTTGAGCACGGTCTCGACCGTCTGCGCGATCAGATTGAAGGGCCGCTCGGTGTTGTCGAGCTTGACCTGGCCGCGCTTGACGCCGGCAAGGCCCGTCTCCAGCGCCCCGGTGAGGCCGCGGATCGAGGGGTCGCCGGCCATGATCTCGATCAGGGGCGCTGCGGATTCGAACTGGCCGGTGATCTTGCCGACCTCCTCGGTCGGCAGGAACAACAGGCCGTTCTTCTCGAAGAATTCGCCGCTGCCGAGCTGCTGCATGGACTGGAAGTTGGTCTTGTCGTCCTTCAGCTTGGCGTAGAGCGCATCGGCCGCGGCGCTCGCCATTTCCGGGGTCTTGGCCTCGACCACCGCCGTGATCGTCGCGTCGCGGTCGAAGGCGCGATCGAATTGCTGATCACGCTGGCGCCAGTCCAGATTCTGGGCAATCAGCGAGTTGATGTCGGTGTTGATGGCGAAGTGGCGCGCAGCGTAATAGCCCGCCCCCACCGACAGCAGGAGCCCGAGAACGACGACGAGGGAGGCAAACCGGGTGCAGGCCCTGACGATGGCAACGACGACGCTTTGCAGCACTTCTTTTCTTTCTGCGGTTAACAGCTTGCCGGAAACGCCCGCTGTTTATCGGAGTTCCCGGGCGAAACCTATTGCTGTTTTGGGTGGTTCTCGCCGCCAGAAGGTTCGAGGGTAAACGGCGGGAGACCGTGGCAAAATCATGCGGGCCGCCGGTATAGCCGGGGAGTTGAGGCGGGAAAGTGACGAAGGACTACGCAGGAATGTCGCGCAAGCGGGCACATCGCATACCCTACCAAAATACCTCAGAAGCCTCCGCCCGCGGTTCCAGCTTTCCATTCTGCCGATTTTTTGACACAAAGTACTGCGCCTCCATGCGGCGGAGCCCCCACAGGGGTGGGTAGTTACCGCAGGCGCGAACCAATGGTGCGGATATTGCAACTCATTGGTCAGTATCGGAGTGCCGCTTGGGGACTTACGAGAGCGGATGGGTGCAACTTGCGTGATGGGCGTCCCATGGAACTTTATCTGGCGCAACCGCGCGGCTTCTGCGCGGGCGTGGTGCGTGCAATCGAGATCGTGGAACGGGCGCTGGAGAAGTACGGCCCGCCCGTCTACGTGCGCCATGAGATCGTGCACAACAAATACGTCGTCGAGAGCCTGAAGAACAAAGGCGCCATCTTCGTCGAGGAACTCTCCGAGGTGCCGCCGAAGGCGGTGACCGTGTTCAGCGCCCATGGCGTCGCCCGCAGCGTCGAGGAAGAGGCCGCCGCACGCGACCTTCCGGTGCTCAATGCCACCTGCCCGCTGGTCACGAAAGTTCACAATCAGGGGAAGCGCTACATCGGCAAGGGCCGCACCCTGATCCTGATCGGCCATGCCGGCCACCCCGAGGTCGAGGGCACGATGGGCCAGGTCCCGGGGCCGGTGCAGCTTGTTCAAAGCGTTGAAGAGGTTAAGGCACTGACCCTGCCGGCAGATACGCCAGTGGCCTACATCACCCAGACCACCCTGTCGGTCGACGACACCAAGGACATCATCGCGGCCCTTCAAGCCCGCTTTACAGACATTCAAGGTCCGGATATCCGGGATATCTGCTATGCGACACAGAACCGCCAATCTGCGGTAAGGGACTTGAGCAAGCTGGTCGACGTGATCTTGGTGGTGGGCGCTGCCAACAGCTCGAACTCGAACCGGCTCCGCGAAATCGGCACTGAGGCCGGCGTCGCGAGTTATTTGATTGCCGACGGCAGCGAGCTCAATCCGGAGTGGTTGAAGGATGCCAGGACCGTCGGCGTCACGGCCGGCGCTTCGGCGCCCGAGGTACTCGTGGATGACGTGATTGAAGCGATGCGGCGGATCGGACCGGTGAAGGTCTCGGTGTTGCCGGGCCGCGAGGAAAACATCGAATTCCGGCTTCCGGCCCAACTGGCCGCGAGCTGACCCACCCGAATTGAAAAGCCCAGAAAGAAACCTGTAATGGCTATCCCGTTCTTCAAGGAAATGCGTATCGGCGGCTATTTGCTCAAGCAGAAACTGCTTGGCCGCAAGCGCTATCCGCTCGTGCTGATGCTGGAGCCGCTGTTCCGCTGCAACCTCGCCTGCGTCGGCTGCGGCAAGATCGATTATCCCGATGCGATCCTCAACCGCCGCATGACCGCGCAGGAGTGCTGGGACGCGGCCGATGAATGCGGCGCGCCGATGGTCGCCATTCCCGGCGGCGAGCCGCTGATCCACAAGGAGATCGGCGAGATCGTGCGCGGCCTCGTGGCGCGCAAGAAGTTCGTCTCGCTCTGCACCAACGCGCTGCTGCTGGAGAAGAAGCTCGATCTGTTCGAGCCCTCGCCCTATCTGTTCTTCTCGGTACATCTCGACGGCCTGCGTGACCACCACGACAAGGCGGTCTCGCAGAAGGGCGTGTTCGACCGCGCCGTCTCGGCGATCAAGGCGGCCAAGGCGCGCGGCTTCACCGTCAACGTCAACGCCACCATCTTCGACGGCCACCCGGCCGAGGAGATCGCCAAATTCCTCGACCTCACCACCGAGCTCGGTGTCGGCGTCTCGATGTCCCCGGGCTACGCCTATGAGCGCGCGCCGGACCAGGAGCACTTCCTCAACCGCACCAAGACCAAGAAGCTGTTCCGCGACGTCTTTGCGATGGGCAAGGGCAAGAAGTGGAATTTCATGCATTCCGGCCTGTTCCTGGACTTCCTCGCCGGCAACCAGGAATACGAGTGCACGCCGTGGGGCATGCCCGCGCGCAACATCTTCGGCTGGCAGAAGCCCTGCTATTTGCTCGGTGAAGGCTACGCGAAGACCTTCAAGGAGCTGATGGAGACCACCGACTGGGATTCCTACGGCACCGGCAAGTACGAGAAGTGTGCCGACTGCATGGCCCATTGCGGCTACGAGCCGACCGCGGCGACCGCAGCGCTCAACAACCCGCTGAAGGCGATGTGGGTGGCGCTGCGCGGCGTGCGGACCAGTGGCCCGATGGCGCCGGAGATCGACCTCTCCAAGCAGCGCCCGGCGCAGTACATCTTCTCCGAGCAGGTCCAGAAGAAGCTCTCCGAGATCCGCAAGGACGAAGCCGCCGCCGCGCAGGCGAAGGCCGCGCAGAAGGCTTCGACGGCGGCGTAAAACGCACACGAGCTGGCACGAACGAACGAAGCCCGGTCGCGACCGCGACCGGGCTTTTTTCTTTTGCGCAGGATCCGTGCAGCGTGGGAGCACGCCATCAGTCCCAGCGTCATTGCGAGCGAAGCGAAGCAATCCAGAATCTTTCCGCGGAGACAGTCTGGATTGCTTTGCTGCGCTCGCAATGACGGAGTGCGCGGCAGCAGCTTGCTCTTGCCATTCGCGCTGTCCATCGCAGACACACCTTCGCATTCCCGCGGTGCGTTCGCCCGGGCTATGCGTCTCGTTCGCGTCCCTTTGAAGACCAGAGGGCGCAGGGAAGACCGGGCGCCGGCGGCACCCGCAATCCGTGCGCAACAAAAATGCACACGGGGTGGATCACAGGTGTTGCCGATCGCCCGGCCTTCCCTGCGCGGTTGGTTTTAACGGTGTCCTTCGTGCTCTCCTCGGGGAGCGTTGCACTATTGCCCCCGTCGTCGTCGCGGCTGATCGATGTGCACACCCGGTCGGGCCGCCGCATCACCGCAAGACTTGACGCCAGAACCCCGGGCGTCGGGACCACACGACTTCTCCGTCCGCGGACGGCCCTGCCAGAAGCATCGGGGGCTCGCGTGTGCTCGCCCCAGAGATCCAGCCTGGCCGCTTTGACGGCGCCGTGTCGTACGCGTCGCGCATGACTCACGGATGCCCGCCCTGTCATCGCCTTTCGCGCCGGCGCTGCCGCGTCCACCGCACCCCGACCCGCATCTCGTGACGATCGCGAAGCGCCCCTCTGGCAGGACCGGGATGAGCGTCCTATGCCACAAATCCGAAATTCGGAAAAGTGGAATATTTTTGCAGGAAGGGATTGACGAGGTCCGCGCTGTTTTGCCCGACGGGCATTTTGACCAGCCGCGTTGAGCTCCTGCGAGCCTATCGCTGTCGTTGCGTGCTGAGTGGAAGGACGCCACTCGCCCGTGACGGGGATCGGGCAGCTCAAAACAAAAGGCCCGGTCAGACGACCGGGCTGTTTTGTCTTGCCAACTCGAAGAACCCGCTCACGCCGCCTTCGACACCAACTCCTCGCTCTCGATCAGCTCCGTCCCGATCAGATAATCGCGGCAGCCACGCAAAGACCGTAGCGCGCGGTTGAAGTCGATGCCGGTCGAGACCAGGGCATGCAGCGTCGCCGGATTGCGCACGATGCCGCGCAGCACGGCGGCGAGGTCGATCTGGCCGTTCGGCTTGATCGCGGCGCGGGCGAGCGCCGGCAGCGCGCGGTGGGCGGGGTCGCTGATGACGCGGACCGCGGCGAAAGGCAGCCCGGCCTCGGCGGCGTAGGCGGCGGCGATGTGGCTTTCCATGTCGACGGCGGCGGCCCCGGTCTCGGAGTGCAGCGCTGCCTTGCAGGACCGCTTCGTGACCACTTCCTCGGCCCCGGCGAGGCTGCCGCGCACGACGCGGCGGCGGCCGGAGGTCAGGCGCTCGATCAGGTCGTCACCGAGCGACAGGCCGGCAGCCCAGCGGGCGTCGCCGGAGAGCACTTCTGTCGCCAGCACGACGTCGCCGGAGCGCAAGCTCGGATCGAGCCCGCCGGCCACGCCGAACGAGATCACGCCGCGAATCGTCTCTGGGTCCACCACCGTCAGAAGCGCCCGCAACTGGGTCGGGCTGCTGGATGAACAAATGACCGCCATGCCAGGCCCGGCCGCAATGCGGGCCTCCTGCACCAGTCCAGTCACGATCAGTATCGGCCGCGGGTCGATGGCATTACCCGCGGTAACAAAGTCCCCCGTCCCCAAAGTCACATTCCGACCCCTACCACCCTGCTGTTGGTGTTCCGCAAGTTCCGATACCGCGCCAATGCCCACAGCGGAAAGAACTTTGGGTAACCATGATAACGTAGATAGAACACGCGGGGGAAGCCTGTGGCGGTGTACCGCTGCTCGTCCCACAGCCCTTTTTCGTTCTGTGTTGCAATCAGGTACTCCACCCCGCGGGCGACGGCCGGGTGATCAACCTCGCCAGCCGCCATCAGGGCAAGCAAGGCCCATGCCGTTTGCGAGGCGGTCGAGGGGGCGGCCTCCCAGCCCTTGTAGTCGAGCCGGTAGCTGACGGCGTCCTCGCCCCAGCCGCCGTCGTCGTTCTGGATCGAGGCCAGCCAGTCGGCGGCCTTGCGGATCATGGGGTCCTTGTGGTCGACGCCGGCCATGTTGAGGGCGCACAGCACCGACCAGGTTCCATAGATGAAGTTCATGCCCCAGCGGCCGTACCAGGACCCCTCGGGGTGCTGGGTCTTGCGCAGGTAGGCGACGCCATCGGCGACGTGTTTGCTGGTCTTCTCGGTCTCGCCGAGTTGGGCCAGCATCGAGATGCAGCGCGCGGTGACGTCCTCGGTCGGCGGATCGAGCAGCGCGCCGTGATCCGAGAACGGGATGTTGTTCAGGTAATATTCGAGGTTGTTGACGTCGAAGGCGGCCCAGCCGCCGTCGTCGCTCTGCATGCCCTCGATCCACTCCCGGCCGCGGGCGATCGCCTCGTCATAGCCGGCCGCACCGTGCTCCCGGCGCATGCGGTCCATCGACATCACGACCACGGCCGTGTCGTCGAGATCGGGGTAGTGGGCATTGTTGTACTGGAAGGCCCAGCCGCCCGGGCGGACGTCGGGCCGCTTCACCGCCCAGTCGCCCTTTACCGCGAGCTCCTGCCTCGGGATCAGCCAGTCGAGGCCCTGCTTGGCGGCGGGCACCGCCTTGTCGCCGCCGGCTTCCAGCAGCGCATGCGCGGTCAGCGTCGTGTCCCACACCGGCGAGACGCAGGGCTGGCAATAGGCCTCGTCGCCCTTGATCACGAGCAGCTTGTCGATGCCCCGGCGCGTGATCGCGCGCGGCGGGAAGTTCTCGTCCTTGCCGAGCGCGTCGTACATCATGACGATGTTGGCCATGGGCGGATAGATCGCGCCCATGCCGTCCTCGCCGTTGAGCCGCTCCTCGGTGAAGGCGAGCGCGGCGTCGATCGCGCGCTTGCGCAGGCTCTTGGGAAACAGCGGCTCGATCACGCGCAGGATCGCATCCAGCGAGCGGAACAGCAGGAACCAGGCCATGCTCTGATGCGGCGCCTTGGCGGTCATGCCGATCGAGCGCGGGTCCTGCAGGAACAATTCGTCGATGCCGACGCCCTTCGGATTCCTCGCGCGCGGCTTCAGCGCGGCGATCACCATCAGCGGCACCATGGTGGTGCGCGCCCAGTAGGAGATCTTGTTGAGGTGGAACGGCGACCAGAACGGCAGCAGCACGATCTCGATCGGCAGCACCGGCACCGCGCGCCAGGTCACGACGCCGAAGGTTGCGAGCAGGAAGCGGGTGAAGACGTTGCTGTTGATCGCGCCGCCGCGGGCGTGGATCGCCTCGCGCGCGCGCATCATGTGCGGCGCGTCGATGGAGTCGCCGATCATCTTCAGGGCGAAGTACGCCTTCACGCTGGCGCTCATGTCGAACTCGCCGTCATGCACGAGCGGCCAGCCGCCATGAGCGCCTTGAACGCGGCGTAGGTAGTTGCCGATCTTGGCCTCGAGCACGGTGTCGACCGGCTCGGCGAGATAGTGGCGCAGCAGGATGTACTCGGCCGGAATCGTGCAGTCGGCCTCGAGCTCGAACACCCAATGGCCGTCGGATTGCTGGAAGCCGAGGACGCCCTGGGTCGCCGACGCAATGCTCGATTCCAAAGCTTCGCGGCTGGTCGCGGTCACGGAATCCATGTCGCTCGATTGCTCCGATAGTCGATTGAAAGTTGACCGGGACATTTGCCCGTCAGGCCGCCTTTCAGGATCCTTTGGCGGCCAGAACCAGATCGGCGGCGCGGTCACCCGACCGGACCGATCCCTCGATGGTTGCTGGCAATCCCGTAGCAGTCCAGTCGCCGGCGAGGAACAGGTTTTTCAGCGCAGTGACCGGCCCCGGACGCAGGGCATTCTGGGCCGGCGTCGCCGCAAATGTGGCGCGGCGCTCGCGCACGATCTGCCAAGGAGGCAGCTCGCCGGAGACACCGCCCGCCTCGCAGACGTCGTTCCAGATCGCCTGCGCGAGTTCCTCGCGCGGCATGTCGACGAGCCGGTCGCCGTTGCTGATGGTCACCGAGAGCCGATTCGGGAACGCGAACAGCCATTCCACAATGCCGCCGATCACACCGAGGATCGGCGCCGAGCCGGGCGGCGGCTCAAAGCGGAAATGCGCGTTGACGATGGCGCGGAATTCGGTCGGCGTCTTCAGCCCCGGCAACAGGCCGGCGGCCGCGCGCGGCGGCACCGCCATCACGACGACATCGCCCGCGCCGAGCTGGATCAAATCCTCGCCGCCGAAATTCAGCGCGGTCACCTTGCCGTCAGTGCTGACGAACGAGCGCAGCTCATGGCCGAGCTGAACGGTGTGGCCACGTTCCTGCAGAAACGTCACGGCGGGCTCGATCAGCACGGCGCTGAGGCCATCGCGCGCGATCAGGGGACGACAGGCCTGACCGCCCGCCAGCAGCGTCTCGCGCACGATCGCGCCGGCAAGCCCGGCCGAGCCTTCAGGCGGATCGACGTTGAGCGCGGCGAGCAGCAGCGGCTGCACCAGGCGCTGATAAAGGATGCCCTCGGTCGGAATCGACTTGCCGACCAGCGTCTCCTCCGACGCCCAGATCAGCGGCGCCAGCTTGAGATAATCGGAAAGGCCGGTGTCAGGCACGCGGCGGCCTTCGTCGAGCACCCAGGTCGGCCAGCGGCCGTCGCCGAGATCGATCTGCCAGCGCTGCCCGGTCTTGATGTCGACGAAGGGAAATTGCGCGCGCTCCGGGCCGACGAGGCCCGCCTCGGTGCCGATCGCGCGCGCATAGGCACGCGCATGGCTGTTGCCCGACAGCAGCAGATGATTGCCGTTGTCGATGGTGAGATTGGTCGCACCGTCGAAATAGGACCGGCAGCGGCCGCCGGCCTGGTGCGTCGCCTCGTGCACGGCGACCTTGAAGCCGGCATTGGCGAGCCGCACGGCGGCGGAGAGGCCGGAAATTCCAGCACCGATGATGTGAGCTGTGTTTTGCATCAGATGAAAGCGTAACGGAGCAGGATCAGGATCCGTGTGATCTTCGACACACGTACCGGCGCGCGTGGCGCGGAGAAGCCACGCTCGATCAGGAGGTCCAGAATGGAATGATAGTATTTCGACATGATCCGCGGCGCGCGCACGGCGCGGCGCCTGTTGCGGTTCATGATCTCGTCCGACTTCTCGAAATGCACCTTGGCGCGCTGCGCCAGCGGCAGGCAGACTTTCGGCAGCGCGCGCTCGGCGATCACGCGGTTCGGATCGTTGGAGGTGATGCCGGCATGCAGCAGCGCCTCGCGCGGCAGATAGAGCCGGCCGAGGCCGGCGTCCTCGTCGATGTCGCGCAGGATGTTGGTGAGCTGAAGCGCGCGGCCGAGATGGTGCGCGAGCAGAATGCCGTCTTCCTCGGGCATGCCGAACACCCGCACCGACAGCCGCCCCACTGCGCTGGCGACGCGGTCGCAATACAGATCCAGCGTCGCCATGTCGGGCGCGCGGATATCCTGCGGCACGTCCATCTCCATGCCGTCGACGATGGCGAGGAAATCCTCTCGCTTGAGCCCGAACGTCTTCACCGAGGCGACGTAGTCCTTCAGCCGCGGCGGCGGATGGCCCTGATAGAGCGCGTCGATGTCGTTGCGCCATTCCTGAAGTGCTGCGAGTCGCTCCTCGCGCGGGCCGTCGGAATCGGCGATGTCGTCGACCTGGCGGCAGAAGCTGTAGATCTGGAACATCGCGTCGCGCTGGTCACGCGGCAGGATGCGCATCGCGGCATAGAACGAGCTGCCGGATGCGGTCGAGCCGTAATTGGCGCCGGGCGTGGTCGCCTCAAGCGTCATGGGCAGTCCCCGGTCTGGAAATGGCCTTGCGGCCGACCGCACGGCGGCCGACTTCGCCGATCATCCCGGCGAGGCTGAAGGCGAGCAGCTCGAACTTGTTCAGATGCACGCGCTCGCGCAGGGGGTCGCGGACCTTGAGCAGGCGCACGATGCGGTCGGCATAGGCCTGGATGACGGAGACGTCGACGCCGAGACGGAAATCGCGGATTTCCGCAGCGAGCGACCTGCCCTCCTCGAGCAGCGCCTCGTTGCGCGCGGCGAGCGATTGCAGGCAGGCCAGCATCGCCGGCGGCGATTGCGCAAGGCCGAGCTGCTCGGCCGAGGCGCCGTGTGCTGCCAGCGCATCGCGCGGCAGATAGACGCGGTTGAGCTCGCGGAAATCCTTGCCGCAATCCTGCAAATGATTGTTGATCTGCAAGCCTGCGCAGAGCGCGTCCGAGGCGGCCCAGGTCGAGGTGCTCTCGCCATGGACGTCGAGCATGAAGCGGCCGACCGGCATCGCCGAATAGCGGCAATAATGGATGACCTCGTCCCAGGTCTCGTAGCGCAGCTTGGTCACGTCCATGCGGAACGCGATCAGCACGTCGAGCGCGTGGCGCGGCGGCATGCCGCGCTCGGCCAGCGCGCGGCGCAGGCTGACGGCCTCAGGCTGGGTGTCGCCCTTGCCGAGCAGTTCCGCCTCGAGCAGGTCGAGAAAAGCGAGCTTCTGGTCGGCGGGCAGCGTGGCGTGGTCGGCGATGTCGTCGGCGGTGCGGACGAAATTGTAATAGGCCAGGATCAGGGCGCGATGACGCGGATGAATGATCCAGGACGCGACGGGAAAATTCTCGTCGCGGTCACCCTTGCCGGATCGCAATTCGCTCGCAGAGGTCATCGAGGGGCTGGTTTACAATCGGTTGGACAGGAAGGGCTTCTTCGCTCGCGCGGGCTCATGCCGGCGATGCCGCCGCGGCCCCCATATAGGGGAATACGGCCGCAAAACCAATCCTGTCCGTCGACGGCCGCCCCTTCGCGGATCGCGCCCGGAAAAAGCGGCCGAGGGCCGCCTTGGGGGCCAATGGCCGAGTTTATTGATTGTGGTTCTTCAGGACCTGGTCGCAGGCCTGCGAGATCTTGGCCCGGTTCTCCTTGAGGCAAGCCAGGATCGTGAAATCGCCCTGGTCGATGACCGGACGGCAGAACTTCTGCACATCGCGGGTGCAGGCCTTCTGCTCGGCGTCCGTGCCTCGCCCTTGCTGGGCGAACGCCGCTGTCGAAAGGGAGGCCGACAGCAGGGTGAGAGCGACGAGAAGATTACGCATTGTATTCCTTCATTCTGACGGCAGAATCGCACCGATCCCGGACTGCACAGGGCGGATGACCGGAACGGATTGTTCTGATGGCAAGTCGCCGCTTGTAGCGGCCTCAGAGAAGGCACAAGCACTGGCAAATGCGGCCAAATTGGCGCCGCACCCGCCGAACAGGTCTTCCCCGCATTTTCAATCGCAGATGTAAGGGCTTGATACTACATCATAATTCGGAAGCGTTGCGTTTTAATGCAGACCTGTTGCCGCGCTGCATCTCTTCGCCCGCCCTTGGTCGCCGCAAACATGCCGAAACACGGCAAATCGCGGCCCTGGAGCACGGCGGGGCTGCGTGAACCGCCGTCTCTGGCCGCCGGGCGTTGAACCTGCGACTTGCTCGGAGCACTAAACTTTCGATGTGGCGAGACGTTCTCAATGATGAGCGAACGTCGTTCCAAAACGGGATATTTGCGATGAAATTCTTTGGGCGATCTGGACTGGCAATCACGGCGGCCGGCATCGGGGCGGCGCTGCTCTTTTCGGTTACGGCAAGCCATGCTCAGTCGTCCGGACCGTTCGCCGGTTTCGACGGCGCGTGGAGCGGCACCGGCACGGTGTCGTTGTCCGACGGCTCCACCGAGCGTATCCGCTGCAAGGCGGATTACAAGGTCGCCGGCAGCGGCCTCAGTCTGAAGCAGGCGCTGCACTGCGCCTCCGACAGCTACAAGTTCGACCTCACCAGCGACGTGACGAGCCAGGGCGACCGCATCTCCGGCAATTGGAGCGAGTCCAGCCGCAACATCTTCGGCAACCTCCAGGGCACCGCCGGTGGCGGCCAGATCGAGGTCTTCGTCGAGGCCAACGGCTTTGCCGCCAATCTGTCGCTGCGCACCAACGGCACCAAGCAGACCGTGCAGATCTCGTCCAAGGGCGAGATCCGCGGCGTCAACATCACCATGACGAAGGGCTGAAGGCTCTTGCCCGCAACGAGGAACATGCCCCCGGTTCTGCGAGCCGGGGGCTTTTTGCTGACATGAACTTGCGCGGCTGGATTTGCTGAGATGGACCCGATCCGCAGACATCTGCTGAAAGCCGCCGGCCTGTTCGTGGCCAGCCGCGCCTTCGCCGGTGATCAGCAGGAAGCGAACATGCAGTCTTCGTCCGTGAAGCCGCGTCACGTGCTCTGCTTCCTCGGCAAGAATGAAAGCCTGCTGCATCCGCCGAAGGCGGTGGCCAAAACGATTGCCGATTTCGGCTTCGAGATCGACCGCACCTATTCGCAAGGAAAGCCCGATCCGCGCATGGAGCGGTCGTTCGGCGTGTGCTGGGACCGCGTCTTCCCGAAGGCATGGTCCGCGTCCGACGAAGCGGCCGTGGCCAACCACAAATCGGTCCTCTACCTGCGGAGCCCGCCGATGGCTCAGCAGAAGACGGCCGCCTACTCGGCCGCCGCGCTGCAGATCGTGGACGAGATGTTCGACGCGGGCGCCGTTGCCGCAAAAGGCGAAAGCGCCGGCGTCGCCCACGGCCTCGCGCGGTGGCGAAGTCTCATGGACCAGGCGCGCAAGGGCTCCATCACCAGCCAGGGCCTGCGCATGACCCCCGCCGTCACCAAGGCGTGCCGGCTGGCGTTCGCCAAGCGCCCGCTCGCCGGCGACCGCTATTACGAGACCGTCGGCTATCACCTCGTCGGCCTGCCGGAGGTCTATGTCGCGAAATCGCGCGGCAACGAATGGTCCGCGGTGATGCTGATGGAAGAGATCGCCAACGCAATGGCCGAGCACGGCATCGATGCAACGCTGCGCGACCGCAAGCTCACGCTCTCGCGGGAGCAGGACTACGCCGAGGACGACTTCAAGTTCAATCCCTACGGGATCGTCCGCGTCGAGGCGTGAGCGCGAGGCGGCGTCTGCCGCCCCAGACTCAGATCGCCGGCTTATCCGTGCCCTGCAGCTTGTCGTGCAGGTTGATCAGCCACATCGCCGTCGGCCGGAGGATGAAGAGGTCGGCGACCAGCGCCATCACCATCGAGAAGGCGCTGAGCCAGCCGAACAGCCGCAGCGACGGCAGGTCGGAGAACACGGTGACGACGAGGCCGCAGGCCAAGACCACCGTGGTCAGGATCAGCGCAGGTCCCACCAGCACGGTCGCCCGCTCCACCGCGAGCGCGGAGCCGACGCCCGGCTTGCTCTCCAGGCGGAGACGGTTGAGGAAGTGGATGGTGGCGGAGAGGCCAAGGCCGAACGAGACGGTGAGCGCGACGACGCTGGCGAATTGCAGTCCCTCGCCCATCGCCCACAGCACCGTGCCCGACATCACCACCGGGAAGATGCCCGGCAGGATGCAGGCGAACATCACGACCCAGGAGCGGAAGGCGAGGCCGATGAAGATCGCGACCAGCGCGAATTCGACCGTGAGGCCGCGGTTCAGCTTCTCGATCATGTTGGCCGAGTTGCGCGCCGCAATCGCAGCGAGACCCGTCACCGCGACCTCGTATCCCGGATGCTTCTTGCGGACAGCATCGAGCTCGGTATCGAGCTTGTCGACGATCGGCAGGAGCTGGCTGGAATCCTTGTCCGGCACGCGGCCGGCGACGACGACGGCGTCCTGCTCGGCGTCGATGAAGCGACGCACCAGATGCTCGGGAATGACGCTGACATATTCCTTCAGCGTCGCGACGTCGGCACTGCCGGCCTTTTCCGCCAGCCAGCGGCGCAGCGTCTCCAGCGACCAGACGTTGCCGACGCCCGCGGCCTTCTCGACCGTCGCATGCACCTCGGCGATGGTCTGGAGCGTCTGCGGTGAATAGAGCGATTCACCCTTGGGGAACACGATCAGCACGTTGACCGGATTGGCGCCGGTGAGCTTGGCATCGAGCCGGTCGCTGGCGGCAACCGCCTGGCGCTTGTCCGGCACCTGGTCGGCGAGCCGGTAGCGCGGCTCCAGATTGGCATAGATGACGCCGAGGCCGCCGACGAACAGCACCGCGATCAGGCTGAACAGGCCGGGCCGGCCGACCATGCGGACCGCGATCCAGTAGCAGAAATTGCGCAGCGCCTGGACGCCGGCATCGGCCCCCTGGAACTTGACCGCGAAGACCTTCTCGTTGCGCACGAACAGCACGCCGAAAACGGGCACCAGCGACAGCACCGCGACCAGCGCGATGATGGTGGCGGCAAGCCCAGCCTCGCCGAACTTGCGGATCAAATCGGAGTCGGAGAATTGCAGCGCGATGAAGGAGATGCCGGCGGTGCCGTGCGTCAGCACGCAGGCCGGCCCCACCACCAGCACAGCGTTCTTGAACGCGGTGAACTTGTCCTGGCCAGCGATCAGCCGGTCGCGCGCGGCGAAGGTCAGCTGCATCGAGTCCGAGAAGCTGATGACCATGATGAGCGGCGTCATCACGTTCAGGAACATGTTGAGGTTGAAATTGGCCCAGCCGAGCGCCCCGAGCGCCAGCAGAATCGCGATCATCGGCGGGAATGCCGCCGCGATCATGAACGAGATCTTGCGGAAGAAGATGATGGCGATGATGCAGCCGGCGAGAATGCCGAGGATGTTGTAGGTCAACCCGTCACGCTCGACCGCATTGCGGATCTCGAGTTGCATCACCGGCACGCCGGAGAGCTGGACGTTGAGCCCGGTGTCGCCGAGATCTTCCTTCATCAGCGCGCGGATGTCGCCGACGGTCTTGGTCAGCTTGTTGGAGCCGACCACTTCGGGATCGAGCGACAGCACGATCAGCGCCAGCGTGCCGTCCTCCGACAGCAGCTTGCCGCGGATGATCTCGTTGTTCTTGACGGTCTCGATGAACTTGTCATAGGCCGCGCCCTCGGGCAGCTCGGCCGGGAACAGCGCCGCGGGCAGCTTGCCCGGGGCCGGCGCCTGGCGCGCCGAGAACAGCGAAACGAGGCCGCGCGTGCCTTCGACCAGCTGCAAGTCGGTGACGAAGTCGCGCAGCTTCTCCAGGTTGTTCCGCTCCAGCAGGGCTTTGCCCTCGACCACGACGAGGACGTCGAACTCCTCCGCCGGGAACTTCTTGGTCACCTCTTCATACTGGCGGAATTCCCGGCTGTCGGAGCGGAACAGCTGCGACAGCGAATCGTCGATCTTGATCCGGTAGATGCCGAACACCGCGCCGACAATCAGCGCGAGCAGGACGATGCAGGAGACGATCGGGGCCCGGACGGCGATCAGCCCGAGACGCTCCAGCCCGAAGGCGATGGAGGACGCAGGTCCCTGCTCGACCTTGTCGACATGAACCTCACTCTCGCTGTGCTTTTCGAGCATGCCTTGTCCAGTTCCTAAATCGGCTCGGCCTGTGAGCTTATTGCGCCCCGCGAACGGCTTGAAAACGCCATACCAATGGGAGGCTTGCCCCTTGAAAATGCGCGGAAAATCGCCGCGAGGGGGTTTAGCAGGTCAGTCACCCCTCTCGCAAGCAGGCGAAGTGTGGGCAAATCGATCAAGATGCGGCGATTTCGGGCCCGGTCCCCGGTTATCCCGGCGAGAATGTGCCAATTTGGCGCGGCGCGCGATCTGCGCTCTCGTCCTTCAACGCGACGCCGGTGACCTCCCGGGCCAGCCCCTCGCGAACCAGCCAGGCGATCTTGAACGCCGCCTCGTCATGGCTCAACCCGGCGTGGTGGATGTTCGAGACGCAATTGCGCTCGGCATCGGTGCGGCCGGGCTGCGGCGCGAAGGTCAGATAAGCGCCGAGGCTGTCGGGCGCGGACAGGCCGGGCCGCTCGCCGATCAGCATCAGAACCATGCGCGCGCCGAGAATGGCGCCGATCTCGTCGCCGAGCGCAACGCGCGCGCCCGAGGCGACGACGACATGGCCGACCGCGACAGCATCGCCCTCGGCAAGCAATTGCAACAGGCGCCCTACCACGATCGCCGCATGGCTGTGGACCGCCGCCGCGGACAGGCCGTCTCCGATCACGACAGCGAGCTGGCACGGCGCCGAGACGCTTCGTGCCAGACGCTGCGCCGAGTCGGGCTCGAGCTGTCGTCCCAGATCCGGCCGCCGCAGATAGTCGCTGCGATCGACCGCCCGGCTCCTCACCTCGGTCACCGCAAGACCGAGCGCGTCGAGATCGGCGATCAGACGCGGCGTATCGAAGGCCGCATGCACGGCATCGCGCGCACGGGCATGGTCCAGCGTGAAATCGAGCAGCGCCTTCGTCGGCAGGCTCGCGCCGCTGCGCCCGAGCGCGACGCGCGCGGGCGTGAACGCCCGCAGATCGAGGACGGGGCGGCGCGGCGGGGCCGGATCAGACATGCGGCATCATTCGGCGGGAACGGCGGCCTCGCGCAGCCGGATCGAATAGTTCGAAGCGTTCTGCTTGCCGCTGGAGGCCGCGCGCGCAAAGGTGATGAGGTGGTGCGCGATCAGCGTGCAGCCGATCAGGCCTTCGAGATCGCCTCGCTTGATGCGCCCCAGCGCGAACTTCCAGAATACGCGCTTGTAGTCGCCGAGCACGCCGACCTTCCAGAAGATGTTACGCAGCATGACGAGGCCGCGCCGGATGTTACGCCAGGTTTTCATCTCGTCCGGCACCGGCATCTTCAGGCGGTGCACATAGACGTTGTCGCATTGATGCTGAAAGCGCGCGTAAACCTTCTCGGGCGCGTAAGCGACCGCCATGGCGTGCTTCCAGGACGCGACGACCTCGTCATAGGGCAACAGGAAGTCGACGTTTGAATCGCGGCTGTCGTCATCGACCAGGCGCCCCTCGCGCTCCAGCCGGTCCCATAGCGGCGTCTTCGGCAGCGCCTGCAGCAGGTTGATGGTGAGCAGCGGAATCCGGGACTCCTCGACGAAGGCGAGCAAAGCCTCCGAGGTGTTCGGCTTGTCGGTGTCGAGCCCCATGATGATGCCCGAGACCACCTCCATGCCGTAGGAGTTGATGGTGCGCACGCCCTCCAGGATCGGGACCATCATGTTGTGGTCCTTCTGCATCGCCTTCAGCGCGTCGGGATCGGGCGTCTCGATGCCGCAGAAGATGGTGATGAAATAGGCCTCGCGCATCTTCTCGAGGATCTCGGGGCGCTTGGCGATGTTGAGCGTGGCTTCGCAAGCGAGCCGGACGACATAGCCGGTCCGCTTCTGCCACTCGATCAGGTGCGGCAGCAGGTCCAGGGCCGCCTTGCGGTTGCCGATGAAATTGTCGTCGACGAAATAGACCGTGTCGGTCATGCCGCATTCGCGCAGGCGGTCGAGCTCGGCGATGATCTGCTGCGGCGTCTTGATGCGTGGATTGCGGCCGTAAAGGCCGGGGATGTCGCAGAACTCGCACTGATAGGGACAGCCGCTGGAATACTGGATGCTGCCGAGGAAGTATTTCTTGACCTCGGCGAGCTCATAGGCCGGGATCGGAAACTCCGTCATCGGCACGCGGTCCTTGGTCGTGAGCACGACCTGCTGTTCGGGCCGCGAGGTGTCGCGCGACAGGATCTCGATCAGCTGGTTGGTGGCGTCGCCGAGCTCGCCGACATGCAGATAATCGAAGGACGGATAATAGTCGGGGCAGGCGCTGACGGAGGGCCCGCCGAGCGCGACCGGCAGATCGAACTCATGGGCGCGGCGGCAGATGTCGTTCATCTGCTGGCGCTGGATGTGCATGCCGCTGACGAAGACGGCTTCCGCCCATTCGAACTCCTCCCTCGTGGTGCGGCGGAGGTTCTCGTCGACGAATTTGACCTGCCAGTCATGCGGCAGATAGGCGGAGATCAGCAACAGCCCCTGCGGCGGCATGAAGGCGCGGACGCCATCGGTCAGGGGATAGGAATGCTCGAACGTGCCGAAGGACGAGGTGTAGCGCGGAAACACGCAGAGAATCCGCCGGGACGTTCCGTTACTTTCAGCTCGCATCAAAGCTCCCCCGCCACGACCTGGTTGCGGAAATTGCCAGCCAGACACATAGCGTAATGCTGCCGCCGGAATTTCTCAACATTGTGGCACAAGCACAATTCCGGGCAGCGCCGACGGTTTCCCCAAAGGAGAAAGTTTGACGCTTAGTGCCGCCTTACGCGATCAGACGCGAGGCAAAATCGGGCAGCAGGCCTGCATCGGCCGCAATCCGGAAATCGCCGCCCGTGATGCCCGACCGCGCCAGCCAGTCGTCGAATTCCGGCGCGCGGCGCAAACCAAAGACGTCCCGGACATAGAGCGCGTCGTGAAAAGACGTCGACTGGTAGTTCAGCATGACGTCGTCGGCACCCGGAACGCCCATGATGAAGGTGACGCCGGCGGCGGCGAGCAGCGTCAGCAGATTGTCCATGTCGTCCTGATCTGCCTCGGCGTGGTTGGTGTAGCAGATGTCCACCCCGAGCGGCAGGCCGAGCAGCTTGCCGCAGAAATGATCCTCCAGCCCGGCGCGGATGATTTCCTTGCCGTCATAGAGATATTCCGGGCCGATGAAGCCGACCACGCTGTTGACCAGCAGCGGGGCGAAGGCGCGGGCGACCGCATAGGCGCGCGCCTCGCAGGTCTGCTGGTCGACGCCGTGATGGGCGCCCGCCGACAGCGCCGAGCCCTGGCCGGTCTCGAAATACATCACGTTCTGCCCTTCGGTGCCGCGCCGCAGCGATCGCCCCGCCTCGTGCGCCTCCTTCAGAAGCGCAAGGTCGATGCCGAAGCTGCGGTTGGCAGCCTCGGTGCCTGCGACCGACTGGAAGACGAGGTCGACCGGCACGCCCTGCCCGATCAGTGACAGCGTCGTCGTGACATGGGTCAGGACGCAGCCCTGCGTCGGGATTTGCAGCCGCGCGATGATCTCATCGAGCAGCCGCAGCAATTGCCCGATGATTGCGGGATCGTCGCTCGCCGGATTGATGCCGATGCAGGCATCGCCCGCCCCCAGCAGGATGCCGTCGAGGATCGAGGCGGTGATGCCCCTGGCGTCGTCGAACGGATGGTTCGGCTGCAGGCGTGTGCTCATCCGCCCCTTCAGGCCGATGGTGTTGCGAAAGGCGGTGGTGACCTCGCATTTCCGCGCCACCAGGATCAGATCCTGGTTGCGCATCAGCTTCGACGCCGCGGCCGCCATCTCGGGGGTGATGCCGGGCGCCAGCCGCTTCAACATGTCAGGCGTTGCGGCGTCCGACAGCAGCCAGTCGCGGAAGGCGCCGACCGTCAGCGATGCCACCGGCGCAAACGCCTTGGCGTCATGGCTGTCGATGACGAGGCGGGTGACCTCGTCGTCCTCGTAGGGAATGACGGCTTCCTGCAGGAACTGGCCGAGCGGCACATCGGCGAGCGCCATCCGCGCCGCGATCATCTGCTCGGAGCTGGCAGCGGCAATTCCGGCCAGCCGATCGCCGGAGCGCGGGGGTGTCGCCTTGGCGAGCAGGTCGCGCAGATCAGGGAAGCTGTAGGTCGTGGCGTCGATGCTGTGGCGGTAGACCAAGGGTCTCTCCGGGGTTGCTCGGCCAACGGCCGACTCCAGGACTTATCCCGAAAGACTATCCTGAAACTAAACCCAGGGATCAAGACGCTGAAATGGCTTGCCTTTCCTTCGACCAAGGACGGAGGCGGCCAGGAGCTGCGTTAACGCCGTATCCATCTTCGTTCCGCATAGTTTTGCATCAATTTTACCCAACCCCGCTCACCGGCCGCTCCAGGCCAATCCGGGCCCCTGAACATCATGACATCCGACCGATCTGGGAATGCCGCCAAGCCGGCAGGCCGCTTCACGCTTGCCGGCAAGCTCTATGCGATCTTCGCGCTGTTCGCGCTGCTCACGGCGGCGATCGCGATATTGTCGGACTACAACAGCCGCCGCAGCGCCGACCTCGCAGGCGCGATCGAGACCGCCAATGCCGCCGCGCTGAACGTCGAGCGGGTCAACTCGTTGGTCTATGCGGTGGTGATGGAATCGCGCGGCGTCTACATGTCGACCGAGCCGGCCGTGGTGAAGAAATACGGTGACGGCCTGCTCAAGTTCAACGCCCAGATCCTCGACGTCGTGAAGCGCTGGGAGACCATCGTCAAGGCCGACGATGCCGAGCAGTTCGCGACGTTCAAGAAGCGCATCGAGCAGTTCGTCGAGTTCCGCAAGGAGCTGGTGCGCCGCGGCGTCGAGATCAACGCGGCCGCGGGCCGCGAATGGGGCGACAACGACGCCAATCGCAGCGTGCGCTCGGCGCTGAACAAGGACCTCGAGGCGCTGTCGAAGGTCTATGCCGAGCGCGCCAGGCAGATCGCGCAGCAGACCGAGACCAACCGCACATTTTCGTTCATCCTCACCTGCCTCGGCGGCGTCGCGCTCGCCCTCGTCGTCGTCGGCATCGTCATCATCGCCCGCTCGATCGCCCGGCCGCTCGCCGCGATCACGGCCACCATCAAGCAGGTCGCCGACGGCGCCGAAAATGTCGTGGTGCCGCACTCCAACCGCGCCGACGAGATCGGCGCGCTGGCCCGCGCCATCCAGGTGTTCCAGGACGCGATGGGGCGCAACCGCAACCTCGCCTCGCAAGTATCGCAAGACGCCGCCGCGCGCGAGGAGCGCGCCCGCCACGTCGAGCGGTCCGTCGAGCAATTTCGCGAGGCGATCGGCGCGATCATGCGCGGCCTCAGCGACAACGCCTCGGTCATGCGCGAGACCGCGCAGACCATCACGCGGGTCACTGCGGATGCGAGCAGCCGCGCCGGCAGCGCGGCGAACGCCACCGAGCAGGCCTCGCACAACGTCACGGCGGTCGCGGGCGCGGCCGAGGAGCTTTCGGCCTCGGTGGTGGAAATCGGCCGCCAGGTGCGGCAGAGCGCCGGCGCGGTCGAGCAGACCGGCCAGCGCACCGAGAAGTCGATCTCCGAGATCGAGAGCCTCGCTGCGGCCACCCAACGCATCGACGGCGTGCTCAATTTGATCCAGGCGATCGCCGAGCAGACCAATTTGCTCGCGCTGAACGCCACCATCGAGGCGGCGCGCGCCGGCGATGCCGGCCGCGGCTTTGCCGTCGTCGCCCACGAGGTGAAGGCGCTCGCGGGTCAGACCGCCAAGGCCACCGCCGAGATCAGCGAGAACGTCGCGATGATCCAGGCCTCGACCCGCAACGCGGTCGACGCCGTGCGCGAGATCGGCGGCGCGGTGCGCGAGATCAACGAGGTCACGTCGGCGATTGCCGGCGCCGTCAGTCAGCAGGACCAGGCCACACGCGAGATCTCCTCCAACGCACAAAGCGCCGCCCAAGGCAACGAGACGCTGGTGGCGAACATCACCTCGCTGCGCGATGCCATCGGCGAGACCGATACGGCGGCGGCTTCGGTGCTGACCGCGGCGAGCAGCCTGACCGAGACGGCGCAGACGCTGTCGCGGGAGGTGGAGACGTTCTTCCAGAACCTGCGCGCGGGGTCGGCGGACGGCCGCATCGCCAGGGCGGGGTAGCGGCTGGACCACCGCGGCGAAAGCGGTCGCCCCAACAAAAACTGAAAAACAACCCCATGCACAGTAGACGGGGCCAAGCTTTTCAATGGCTTGGCGGCCGACGTGAAAGCCTGCTGTTTTTACGAATCGATTTTGACTCGTCGGGCAAAACACTGGCATGATGTCAGCATGGCGAGCGTGGCGCCGGTGCCGCGGCCGGCGCACGACCGAACGGGTTGTTACCGCTCCGAACCCGATCGAGCGACCAGGATCCGGACGCGGCCGCCGGCATCTTCGACCTCGCGGTAGCGACTTAGCTCCGCCTCGATCTCGGGATCGGACCTCGCCCAGGCCAGCCAGTCGAACGGGACCGCGCTCAGCAGCTGGGTATCCACGAGGATCACATCCGGTCGACCGGCGCGCAGGTCCGCGAGCAAGTGCCGTCGCTCGAAATCGATGATGCTGTCCAGTCTTGCGCGCTCGCCTTGGGTTGGCTGCGTCGTCTTCTGGAGCATCATCGCGCCGGCCGCCAATAGCTGCACGCAGGAGCTGCCCACCCAGGTCCCGTTGACCTCACGGACGAGCGGATGCCCCAGCGCGATGTGATCGCCGATCGTGATCAGCCGCGGATGCGTTGCGAGAGCCTGGATGCGCTCCTTGAGCGGCGGAAACGGCCGGACCTGCAAGGACAGGCAGTAGGCGATGAGCGCGACGGCCGCAAGGCCCGCGATCATGACCGGCATCCGCATCGTCCTCACGCGCGCATGGAGCAGCGGCGCGGCAATCGCAAAGACGCAGAGCGCAAACGCCGTGTAGGTCCAATGCTTGCCCTGGAGAACGAAACTCGCAGCTCCGCCGACGGCTGCGGCCAGCCACGGGGTCGCGTTGCCCCCGATCTTGAACTCGTGCGGGGCCAGCAGGCCGAGAAACACGATGGATCCGGCCATCACCGTGGCCGGGAAGGACAGCAGATCGCCCAGATTCATCCGCAGCGGCAGATAAGCGGCAGAGACCATCGGCGCATAGTCGAACAGATAAGCGGGGAAGACGATGACGAGCATCGCTCCGTAGCCGATGACGACAGCAGCCGCCGTCATCGCTTCCGGAGAGAACAACGGCCTGAGAGAGCGCTGGCGGAAGACCGCAAGGATGACCGGAAGTCCTATTACCAGGGCGAGGTGGGGCTTGATGCTCAAGGCCAGCCCGGCGCCAAGTCCTGCCAGGATCGCCACCGGTCCGGGGCTGAGGCCGCGCCAGCGGATCGCCGTGACGGCGACGAAAGGGGTCAGCGCAATCACGGCGATGTGCTCACGCTGTCCGAAGACGCCGCTCGGAAGAATCGCGAACAAGAACGCGAACAGGCAGGTTGCGACGACCCGCTCTTCAGTCCCCAGCCTTGCTGCCGCAGCGGCACGATCGATCATCAGAAGCGCGACGACGATTTCGACCAGGATCAGGATGATCACGATGAGCTCAGGCGCAATGCCGGTCGTTCGCGCCAGCATCGATGCCGGCATGTAAAGATAGACCGACAGCGGCGGATTCAGCTCCAGGAGGTCGACGCCGGGCTTGCGCCCATCCAGAACCTGCTCGCCTTCCGTCAGCAGACAGGCCAGATCGGGGTTCAGAACGACGGGGATCTGGACGAGCAAGGCGGCCAGGAGGAGCGCCGCGACGATCAGCCAACGCAGGCTCATGCGGAAACGGCTTGCCGGCATATCGGGGGCGCGAGCGCTTCCCGTGACGTCGGCCGCAGACGTTATCTCGCGCGCAAGCGATCTATGCTCTTTCACCTGGGTGAACCTGCCATGGCGTGCAGGGTCACTCTCGGCCAGCAGTAGTTACTATTGTACTACGGCGATTTGAAGCGCTGCATTAAGGCTAAAGCGGGGGCTTCCTCTTGCATATGGGCACCGCTGCGGGGACGTTCGCCAGGAGTTGATCGCGCCGGGTGTACCTGATCCCGACAATTCCGGCTCGCCCACGGCTACGGGCATGTTGCAGCTCCGCACCAACTGACGCAAAGGGCCAATAAGCGACATCAGAGTGCCTACTCGATCACTACATCGGCCCGCGTCAGCAGGGTCGGTGGCATGTTGATGTCGAGTGCCTTGGCGGTCTGGAGGTTTATAACAAGTTCGTACTTGATCGGCCGTTCAACCGGCAGATCGCCAGGTTTCGTACCCTTGAGAATCTTGTCGACAAGGATTGCAGACCGGCGAAACTGATCTGGCAAATCAGTCCCGTAGCTCAAGAGGAAGCCCGCTTCCGCGTATTCTCTCACGGCAGAGATTGCAGGCAGCCGATTTCTGACGGCCATGACGCCAACCAGACCGCGGTGGTTGAACAGTACTCCATCGCTGAACACGACGAGCACCTGAGCGCGTTCCCTCACCATTGTCGCGAACGCTTGTTCAAGCATATCCGGGCCGCGCGCCTCGGCCGGGACAAGCGTCAACCCCAGCGCTTGGGCAGCTTCCCGCAGCGATGCCAGCCGCTCCTGATTGGGCGCAAAGTCCGGATTCCACAGAACGCCCACACGCGAGAGGTTCGGCAGAGTGTCCTTCAGAAATTCGAGCCGCTTGCCGTTGATCTCATCGCCGGGCTCCGAGCTGAACCCAGTGACATTGCCACCCGGGCGCGCCAGACTGGCGACAAGTCCGGCACTGACAGGCTCAGCACTGTTGGCCATCACGATCGGGATCGTCCGGGTCGCCTTCATGGCTGCGACCGTGGTCGCATTGGTCCCGGACACGATGACGTCCACGCCGAGCCCGACCACCTCTGTGGCAAGCGCCGCCAGCCGCCCCATGTCTCCGTCGGCAAAGCGGTACTCGATGACGACATTCTCGCCAGCGCGGTAGCCAAGGCTCCGCAGGCCCGCTTCGAAGGCTCCAACATTACGAAGTGTTTGCTCCCGCGACGCGCTCGCGAGATAGCCTACCCTGTAGCGCCACCTTGCCGGTTGCTGCGCACGCGCTCCAAGCGGCCACGTCGCCGCCGCGCCGCCGATCAGCCCCATGAACTCGCGTCGTCTCATTGAGCACCGCGGAGGAAAGGCCCATCCATGTCCGAAGCCTAGCACTTTGCGGCGACACAGCTAGTGAGAATGGACAACCAATCCGATGTCCGAAGCCGCGTCCCTATGTCCGAGATGGGCCACAAGCGAAAAGCGCAATCCTTGCCCGGGTCCAATGCATTCCTCTATGCGCAGATCCTGGCGCAGGACGTCACCTCTACCCCGCCATCACCCCGCCGCGCCTGATCAGCTCCTTGCCCACCGCGGCGAGGTGCACCTGGTCCGGGCCGTCGCCGATGCGGATGAAGCGGGCGTAGACGTAAGCGCGCGCGAGGAACGTGTCCTGCGACACGCCGGCGGCGCCATGGATCTGGATGGCACGATCGATGACGCGGGCGGCCATGCTGGGGACCACGATCTTGGCCGCGGCGATCAGATCGCGCGCGGCCTTGTTGCCCTCGCGGTCCATCCTGTCGGCGGCCTGCAAGGTGAGCAGCCGCGCCTGTGCGATCTCGCAGAAGGAATGCGCGATGTCCTCGCGCACCGAGCCCTGCTCTGCGAGCGGCTTGCCGAAGGCGACGCGCGAGACCGCGCGCTGGCACATCAATTCCAGCGCACGCTGGGCGCAGCCGATCAGGCGCATGCAGTGATGAATGCGGCCGGGGCCGAGCCGACCTTGCGCGATCTCGAAGCCACGGCCCTCGCCGAGCAAAATGTTCTCGGCGGGCACGCGGACGTCGTCATAGACGATCTCGGGATGGCCGCTAGGGGCATCGTCATAGCCGTAGGTGAGCATGTCGCGTACGATGCGCACCCCACGCGTATTCTTCGGCACCAGGATCATGGATTGCTGGCGATGGCGGTCGGGATGGTCCGGCGCAGTCTTGCCCATCACGATCAGGATCTCGCAATCCTCGTTCATCGCGCCCGAGGTGAACCATTTGCGGCCGTTGATGACGTAGTCGTCGCCGTCGCGCTTGATCTCGCACTGGATGTTGGTGGCGTCGCTGGAGGCGACCTGCGGCTCCGTCATCGAGAAGCCGGAGCGGATCCGCCCCTCCAGAAGCGGCTTCAGCCAACGCTCCTGCTGCGTCTTGGTGCCGTAGTTTGCGAGCACCTCCATGTTGCCGACATCGGGCGCCGAGCAGTTGAAGATTTCGGGCGCCCAGAGGATGCGGCCCATGATCTCCTTCACCGGCGCGTATTCGAGGTTGGTCAGACCCGGGCCGTGCTCGCCGGACAGGAACAGATTCCACAGCCCCTGCTCCCGCGCCAGCCGTTTCAAGTCCTGCAAGACGGCAGGTGTTTTGTAACGCGCGGCCTCGGGCTTCACCTGCTCGTAATAAAGCTCTTCGACCGGCTCGACATGGGTGCGCATGAACTGGCGAACGCGCTCCTGCAGCTCCAAAGAACGGGCGGAGTGTTGAAAGTCCATGATGGGTCTCCTTCTTCCTTCTCCCCTTGCGGGAGAAGGTGGCGCGAAGCGCCGGATGAGGGGTTCTCTCCGTCGGCGACAACGTTCGTGAGGAGAGAGACCCCTCACCCGGCTGCGCTTCGCGCATCCACCCTCTCCCGCAAGGGGAGAGGGTGCACCGCCTCCTCGGCCGCCCCTCACGTCCCCTTCAGTCCTGTAGGGTGGGCAAAGCGAAGCGTGCCCACGCATTCTTTCGATCATCATTGATAGATGGTGGGCACGGCGCAAGGGCGCCTTTGCCCACCCTACGATTCCCTTCCCTTCTCCCCTTGTGGGAGAAGGTGGCGCGAAGCGCCGGATGAGGGGTTCTCTCCGCGAGTCCAAGATGGAGACGACTCGCGGAGAGAGACCCCTCACCCGGCTGCGCTTCGCGCATCCACCCTCTCCCACAAGGGGAGAGGGTGGACCGTCGTTGTGGCCTCCGCCTCACGTCCCCCGCAACAGCTCGCTCGCCACCACCCAGTCATTGCCGTCGAACTGGAGCATGTAGCCGTCCTTGATCGGGCGGAAATCCTGCGGCGTGGTGTTGAGGGTGATGCCGGGCATCAGGAGCGACAGCGGCACATTCTTCAGGTTCGCCGCCTGCGCCATGATGTTCTCGCGCGTCAGATTGTCCTTGCACTGCTTCAGCAGCACCACCAGTGCCTCCGCGACGGTGTAGCCATAGAGGCCGGCGACGTTGTTGATGTCGGCATTGGGCAGGCGCTTCTTCATGAAGTCGATATAGGCCGCCATCGCCGGATCGTCCTTCGGCGTCTCGACGAACGGCTTCAGCGCGCCGAGCGACAGCACCCCCTTGCCGGCCTCGAGCCCGGCCGGCACCATCACGGTGGCCTTGTTGGCGCACCCGCTGGCCAGGAAGCGCGTCGGCTGCCAGCCGACCTCGTGCGCCTTGCGGATCGCCTGCGCGCAGGCGCGCGGCGTCACCGAATAGATCATGAAGACGTCGGCCTTGGTGTTGGCGAGCGTCAGCACCTGGGAATCGACGGTGGGGTCGGCGACCTCGAAGCTCGACGCCATCGCGATCGCCTTGTCGGCGTCGGCACCGAGCGCCTCCTTGACGCCGCGAAGATATTCCTTGCCGGCGTCGTCGTTCTGGTAGAGCACCGCAAAGCGCGCATTCGGGTTCTTGGCGCGGGCATAGGCGACGTCGATCGCGGCCTCGCTGGTGTAGTTCGGCGCCCAGGGCAGCGCGATCGACCACGGCATGTTGGCGGGATCATTCCATTTCGAGGCCGAGCTGATCAGGAAGATCTGCGGCACCTTGTTGCTGTTGAGATATTTTGCGATCGCCGAGCTCGGCGCGGTGCCCATGGTGGCGAAGATGAAGGCGACGCCGTCGCCTTCCACGAGGCGCCGCGCGGCTTCCATGGTCTTGGGCGGCGAGAACGCATCGTCGAGCGAGATCAGGTTGAGCTTGCGGCCGCCAACGCCGCCCTTCTCGTTGATCTCGTCGAAATAGGCGGAGATCACCCGTCCCGTGATGCTGAGCGGCGAGGCCGGGCCGCTATAGGGCATGGTGTTGCCGATCTTGATCTCGGTGTCGCTGACCCCGGGGCCGTAGGATTTCTGCGCCGAGACAGGGTCGGACAAGCAGGCGGCAGCCAGCGCTGCGGCCAGGGCCAAAGCGGCTTTCATGGTTTCTCCCCGGGTGAACATCGCCGCGCGAGACGGTCGCGCGGCGTGCTGCTTGTTGTCAGCACGTTCAGCTCAGCGGAGTTCCGCAAGAGGGTCTTGCGTCGAGTTGCTGATGGCGTTGCGCTAGCCGCGCCGCTTCAAGGCAAAGCCCAGGCTGATCCAGCCGGCGCCGGCCATCATCAGATCGATACCGAGAAACAGGCCGAGGATATAGACGCTGTTCACCGGCCAGCGCGCCACGATCAGGAGGCCGAGCAGCAGCGTGATGGCGCCCGAGAGCGCGACCCAGACCCACGGGCTCTCGCGCTTCATGCTGAAGGCGAGAAACAGCCGGACCACGCCCGAGGCGATCAGCGACGCGCCCAGGAACAACGTCAGCAGGACTGCCGCGAATAGCGGGTTCGCGAAGGTCAGGAAGCCGGCGACGACATAGAGCACGCCGAGCAAGGCCCAGATCAGAAACTTGCCCCAGCTCTTCATCTGGAATGCGCCGATGATCTCCGTCACGCCGGCGACGATCATCATGGCGCCGACCACGATCACGCTCGCCACCGTCGCCATGACCATGCTGCCGAGCGCAACGAAGCCGGCGATGAGATAGACGACGCCGAGCGCAACGATCCAGCCCCATTTGCCGTGTAGCGCAGAGATACCCGAGCCGAGACCGGGATGACGGGACGCATCCGAAGCACTTGTCATGGGCCACTCCTGCATGCGAAGCCCGCGGGCACGCGCCAGGATAGCACGCCCCATGCCGGGACGACAGTCAGTAGAGCAGCCCCCACCTGCGGCAACGTTGACACAAATCAAGATCGAATTCGGCGCGTCAGCCGCGTGGCCGCTCCATTTCGAGCTCGGCCTTGAGATTGTCGAGATCGCGATAAATTGAAGCGACGGCAAGCACGCGACCGCCCTTGCGGTACTTCAGCAGGCAGTCCCTTCCCGAAATACTGCCGTCGATCGCGATGTCGTCGAAGTTTTCGGCGTGGCCGACATAGTTGATCGGCACGTCGTAGTGCTGGCTCCAGAAGAACGGCACCGCATCGAAGCGCTCGCGCCTGCCGAGCATGTTGCGCGCCGCGGTCTGCCCCTGCCGCTCCGCCACCACCCAATGCTCGACGCGGATGGTCTGCCGCGAGTGCGAGTCAGGCCAGCGGGCAATGTCGCCGGCCGCGAAGATGCCGGATACACTGGTCTCCAGATATTCACTCACGCTGACGCCACGATCAGCCGCCAGTCCCGCCTGCTCGGCGAGCGCAAGGCGCGGCTTGACGCCGATGCCGACGACGACGAGGTCGGCCTCGATGACGGCGCCGCTTTTCAGCGTCGCGCGCAGGCCATCGAGATGGTCGACGGTGTCCTTCAGGTGGAAGATCACGCCGTTTTCTTCGTGCAGCGACCGGACGAAGTCGCCCATCTCGGCGCCGAGCACCTTCTGCATCGGCCGTTCCTCCGGCGCGACCACGTGCACCTCGATCTTGCGCGCCCGCAAGGAGGCGGCGACTTCGAGGCCGATGAAGCTGGCGCCGATCACCAGCGCGCGCCTCGCACTCCCTGCGGCCTTGATGATGGCGCGGCTGTCGGCGACGGTCCGCAGGGTGTGAACATGCGGCTGGTCCGCGCCCGGAATCTGCAGCTTGACCGGCTCGGCGCCGGTCGCGAGCAGCAGCCGGTCGAATGGGAGCTTGTCGCCATTGCCCAGCGTCACACTGCGCGTCTTGAGACCGATGGCAGCGACGTCGGTGTTGAGCCTGAGATCGATACCGGCGTCCCGGTAATAATCCTCGCCGCGCAACGGCAACCAGTCCTCCGGCGCATTGCCAGCGAGGTAATCCTTCGAGAGGTTCGGCCGGTCGACCGGCATCGCGCCGTCATTGCTGAGCATGGTGACGGCGCCGGCAAAACCCTCACGCCGGAGCGTCTCGGCGGCAGCGAAGCCGGCAGCACCGCCGCCGACAATGACGAATTTGTCGGGCGTTGCCGCGCTGCGATGTGCAGCCGGCGGCTTCGGTGCCTCGCGCTTGCGCCGAACGATGATGTTGTCCCGATCGCGCTCGACCTCCCACACCGCCAGCGCATTCAATGCCGGCGGACGACTGGCTTCGCCCGTGCGCAAGGAGAAGCAGGCATGATGCCAGGGACAGCGGATGCTGTCGCCCACCACCAAGCCGTCGGCAAGCGGGCCATGATAATGGCTGCAGGCCGGCTCGATCGCAAAGATCTCGCCGCCGGCTTGCACCAGCAGAACGTCGTCCTCGCCGACGTGACCGAGCAATTTGCCATCCTTGAACGCGGTCAGCGACACGCCTTTGCTCAGGTCGGGTCCGCTCGGCTTGTTGTCTTCGGCCATGGCAAACGCCTCCTTGCGCGCGCGGGGTCAATCGTCCGAATTGGCGAGCCCCAGCAGTTCCTGGCGCGTCAGCGCATTGTCGCGGAACACACCCAGCATGCGGCTGGTGACGAGATCGGTCCCGGGCTTGTGCGCACCGCGCGTGGTCATGCAATGATGCGTCGCCTTGATGATGACGCCGACGCCTTCGGGCTTGAGCACGTCGTTGATGGTGTTGGCGATCTGCGCGGTCATCTTCTCCTGGATCTGAAGCCGTTTCGCGTAGACGTCCACCACGCGCGCAAGCTTGCTGATGCCGACGACGCGCCCCTGCGGAATATAGGCGACCCAGGCGCGACCGACGATCGGCGCCATGTGGTGCTCGCAATGGCTCTCGAAGCGAACGCCGCGCAGCACGATCATCTCGTCATAGCCTTCGATCTCCTCGAAGGTCTTCTGCAGGATCTCCGTCGGGTCCTGCGCGTATCCGGAAAAATACTCCTCGAAAGCGCGTGCGACGCGATCAGGTGTCTCCCGCAAACCGTCGCGCTCGGGATCATCGCCGGCCCAGCGGATCATGGTCCGGATCGCCTGCTCGACCTCCGCTTTGTCCGGCCGATCGGACGGCGCCTGCGCCACCGCGACACGTTCCAGCTTGCGCACTGATGACTTCATCAAGATCCTCCCTGCAACGAGCCCGCCTATGGAAGCCGGCCCACAGCTTGGACGGCTGCAATCGGAAAAGGTTCCCGCAGATCAGGGAAATTTGGCGAACGGGGTCGTTGGCCCGGCGCCAGCGCGCCATGGCCTCAGGTGAGGAGCGCCGAAGGCGCGTCGGCGCTGCCTATGACGCAGCCGCTTTCCGGACGTCGATCACGGCCTGCGCCCATTCGGCGGGCCGCTCCTGCGGCAGGTTGTGACCGGCATCGGTGAAGACGCGGCGCTCGAAAAATCCCTCGAACTTGCCCGCGTGGTGGGCGGTGCCGGGATTGACGCCGTCGCTGTCGCCGTCGATCGCAATCGTCGGCACACGGATCGGCGGCTGCGCGGAGAGCTTTGCCTCCATTCCCGCATAGGCGGGATCGCCCGCCACCAGCGCATAGCGGTGGCGGTAGGAGTGGATCACGACGTCGACGAAGTCAGGATTGTCGAACGATGCAGCGCTCGTCTCGAACGTCGCGTCGTCGAATGTCCATTTCGGCGACCACATCGTCCAGAGCTGACGCGCAAAGCCGCGGCGGTTGCGCTCCAGCGCGCGGCGGCCGCGCTCGTTGTGGAAGAGATATTGATACCAGAGCGCCGCCTCCTCCGGCGGCGAAGCCGGCTCCATGGATCGGGCGATGTTCTGGATGTTGTAGGAATTGCCGGAGACGAGACCGATCACGCGCTCCGGATAGAGCGCCGAGACCACGCAGGCGGCGCGCCCTCCCCAATCATAACCACCGACGATTGCGCGCTCGATACGAAGCGCATCCATGAAGGCCAAGAGATCGGCGCCGAGCGCCGCCTGCTCGCCGGAGCGCAGCGTCCCGGCGAAGCGAAACCGCGTCGGGCCGTAACCGCGCAGCCAGGGCACCAGCACGCGTGCGCCAGCTGCGGCGAGGATCGGCGCGGTCTCGGCATAGGCGTTCACGTCATAGGGAAAGCCGTGCCCCATGATGCAGGACCAGCCGTCCGGCGCACCGTATTCGCGATAGGCGATCTCGAGGATATCCGTGGTGACGGTTTTTTGTTGCATGATTTGCTCACGGCGTTGGGGCCACGTGGATGGAGCGCAGCGCAAGCCGCGCCGCGAGCATCCGCGAATCCCGGATTTCGCTTTATCCGGGCTACGAGAGCCCGATCTACTTCTGCGGACCGGACAGCGAGATGTCGCGTTCGGCGCGGAACACGTTGCTGTAGAGATTGGCGATCCATTGCCGGCCAATCTCGGTCTTGTTGAGATAGCCGATCTCGGTCTGGATGTGCGGTGCGACGCTGTTCCAATAGAATTGCGGGTAGCGGTTCACGATGTCGGCGGGCGAGTCGTAGCCGAGCTGGCGGTTGATGCCGACCTCCTCGAACTCGTAATAGAGCGCATTGGCCTTGCGCAGATAATTGGGATCGCCGAGCTGGCCGATGAAGTCGGCCGCACGCAGGATCGAAGCTTCGTCGTCATAGTCCTGGCCCTGCTGAGCGGGGAACCTTGTGCCTTCGATGGCACGGGCGACGCGTTCCGGATCGAGTCCCGGAATATGCCGCAGTCGCCGCGTCACGTACAATTTCGATCGATCGACGTGATACATCATCAGGCTGGCATCGGATGCACCCCGCGGCAGGGAAACCTTGGTGCCGGCCGCGTCGACCAGAAAGCCGTCCTCATCGTCCTCCTCGAACAGGCCTCGCACATAGCCGATGTCGTGAGCGAGGCAGGCGATCAGGACGTGGACGTAATCCTCGGCCGACAGATGGGTATGAAGACTTCGGCCGCGGAGGATCGCCTGGGCTGCCAGCGTCACCAGCATCGTATGCTCGATATTGTGATAGAGCGCATCGCTGTTGCCGATACACTCCATCGCGGTGCGGGTCGCACTCTCCACGATGCTCGCGGCAGTTTCATCGAACCGGCGACGCAGGAACTTGCCGAGGAATTCCTCCAGGGATTCGGCCGCCAGTCTCGGTAAGGTTATCATGGATGCAGCCCCGTCCGCCGCTGGTGTCCCATGCCGTCTCCCGACGTCTCATTCTTGTCCTCGACGCAGCGGGGAGCATAGCCCATCTTGGGCCGGGTAACCAAACGTCGGGGACGAAAATACGAAAATACCGCGCCGTTTCGCTGCGCAACATCACGGTTGCGGCCAAAGTTTAACACAACCCAAAGCAGCCGGAAAGCCGCTGCCGCCGCTCGGGGCGCGGCACCGCAGGGAATTGGACGCGCGGGCCGGCTACTCCACCTGCAGCACGTCGACGGCGACGGCGAGCTTCTGCTTGGGCGAGCCGACGATGATGCCGTCGACCGGCGAGACGTCGGAAAAATCGCGCCCCATTGCGAGCACGATGTGATCGTTGCCGATGAGGAGATCGTTGGTCGGATCGAGATCGATCCAGCCGAGCTCGGCCCCGCACCACAGCGACACCCAGGCGTGGGTGGCGTCGGCACCTTGCAGCCGCGGCTGGCCCGGCGGCGGAATGGTGCGCAAATAGCCGCTGACATAGGCCGCGGGCAGGCCGAGCCCGCGCAGCCCGGCAATCATGACATGGGCAAAGTCCTGGCAGACGCCGTGACGCTTGTCGAAGACCTCGTCGAGCGGCGTCGAGATCACGGTCGCCTTGGGATCGTAACGGAATTCGCTGCGGATGCGCCGCATCAGGTCGACGGCGCCGGTGAGGATGCCCGCGCCGGGCGGAAAGCTCATCCCGGCATAGGCGCTGACCGGGCGCAGCACCGGCACCAGGGGGCTGGCAAAGACATAGCCGACCGGCGAGGACGGCCCGAGGCTGGTTGCTTCGAACGCGATGTCGCGAATGCTCTCCCAGGGCGGGCTGACCGCATCGCGCGCCAGCGGCCGGCGCGAGATCGAAACCCGCGAACGCGAGTCGATGCGCAGATTGCGATGCGCGGCTTCGATCGTCACGCTCTCGGTCAGCGTGCCGAAGAAGTCGCGCCGCACGTTGCGCTCGGACGGGCGGGGATGGATCTCGACCTCGTGCGAGATCAGCTCCTGGCCGCCGCCGCTTCTGGGCTCCAGCCGCAGCGTGCAGCGGGCGAAGCTGACGGGATTCTCGTACTCGTAGGTGGTGACGTGACGGATGTCGTAGATCACGCCAGCCCCGTCAGCTTTTCCGGCCGGGCGGCATTGGGGCCGTGCGGGAAGTAGTGCTGCCCGATCGCTTCGGCGAGGCTGAGCAGATCCTGCTCCAGCGCGAACAGCGTCTTGACCTCGAGCTTCTCGGCCTCCGCGGTCGCGAGCATCGCCTGCATCGCCACGGCGAGACGCTGCGGCTTCTCGATCAGGCCGTGCTCCTTCAGGCTCGGCAGCGCGGCAATGTGCTCGTTCAGCGTCGTCACCTGAAACGCCACCGAACGCGGATTGTAGCCGTCGAGCACCGCGAGGTCGCGCACCGGGGCCAGGATCGGCGCCAGCAGATAACGCGAGCGGTAGGTGATCTGGCAGTCCACCAGCGTCAGCAGGATGTCGAGATCCTCATCGCCAGCCTCGTCATAGGCGAACTGGCGCGTGAAGCGCGTGGTGTTGATGGCGCGCTCGACGCGGCGGCCGATGTCGAGGAACCGCCAGCCGGCGGCGCGGTTCATGTTCTCCTGCGCAAGGCCTGCGAAGCTCGCCAGCTCCTGCAAGGTCAGCTCGGCGGCGCTCAGCACGCTGTCGTCGTCCTCGACCTCGTAGGCGAGACGCTCGGCCATTTCCGTGATCACCTGCCAGGCATCGGGCGACAGCCGCTCGCGCAAGGAGGTCGCGGTGCGCTGCGCCGCGCGCACCAGCGACAGGGCCGAGCCGAAACGCTCCGCGCTCTGCAGCGCTTCGGCGACGATGCGCCCCGCGGCCGTGCGCGAGGATTGCGAGACCGCGCCCCAGGCCACCAGCAGGCGCTGGATGCGTTCGGCCGATTGCGCCGAGGCCGCCGTGCCCTTGTTGGGCCCGCTCGGCGAACCAAGCGCACGCACCAGGCGCAGCGTCGCCTCGGCGCGCTCGAGGTAGCGGCCGAGCCAGAACAGATTGTCGGCGGCGCGGCTCGGCAGCACGCCGGCGATGCGGCGGATGCGCACCTTGTCCGTCGCGGGCAGAAGCGTCGCGGTCGCGACCTGCTTGTTGGAGACGACCCAGACGTCGGCGGCGCGCGCGCCGTCGCCCATCGACACCGCGCGCGCGTCCGGCTGCTCGGCGATCCGGCAGAAGCCGCCGGGCATGATGGCCCAGCCGTCCGGTGTGGCGGCGGCAAACACGCGCAGCACGAAGGGGCGCGGGGTGATCTGGCCCTGCTCCCACACCGGCATGGTGGAGAGCCGCACCACCTCCTGGCCGACATAGTCCATGCCGCGCGCGCTGATCGCATCGATCAGGCGCTGCCGGTCGCCGGCGTCGAGCTCGCTCGCGAGCACCGGACCGCTGGAGCCGAAGCCGGGAACGCCGCGGCGATAGGCGCCTTCGATCGCAACTTCGTCGAGCCGGGCCAGCACCTCGTCGCGCGCGTTGCGCTGGCCGCACCACCAGGTCGCGATGTGCGGCATCTTGAGGTCTTCGCCGAGCAGGCGGCGGCTCAGCGCCGGCAGGAAGCCGAGCAGCGCCCGCGCCTCCAAGACGCCCGAGCCCGGCATGTTGGCGACGACGACGCCGTCCTTGCGCAACACGTCGATCAGGCCGGGCACCCCGAGATGCGAGGAGGCATCGAGCTCGAGCGGGTCGAGCGAGTTGGAATCGACCCGGCGCAAGAGCACATCCAGCCGCTTCAGACCGGCGACGGTACGGATGTGGACGCGGTTGTCGCTGACCGCGAGATCGTCGCCCTCGACCAGCAGGAAGCCGAGATAGCGCGCCAGCGTCGCATGCTCGAAATAGGTCTCGCTGAAGCTGCCGGGAGTGAGCACGCCGATGCGCGGCTCGTCGCGATCGGCGCGCGCGCGAAGACTGTCGCGGAACGCCTCGAAGAACGGCGCGACACGCGGCACGTTCATCGACTTGTAGAGATCGGAGAAGGCGCGCGACAGCACCAGGCGATTTTCCAGCGCGTAGCCCGCGCCTGATGGCGCCTGGGTGCGGTCGCCGAGCACCCACCAGCGCCCGTCGGGCCCGCGGCCGACATCGGCGGCATAGATCGACAGATAGCGTCCGCCCGGCGGCGGCACGCCGCAGACGGGACGGAGATATTCGGGACTGCCGGCGATCGCCGCAGCCGGGAGCGCGCCTTCCGCCACGAGGCGCCCCTCGCCATAGATGTCGCGCAGCACGCGCTCGAGCAGCTCGGCGCGCTGGGTGATGCCGGCGCAGAGCTGCTGCCAGTCGGCTTCATCGATCAGAAGCGGCAGGTGGCTGAGCGACCAGGGCCGGTCGGCGCTGTCGCCGGGCGCGCGGTAGGTGACGCCGGCCTCGCGCAAGTGACGGTCGGCCATGCCGAAGCGCCGCTCGATCTCGTCGGGCGCCAGCGCGCCGAAGGCGTCGAAGAAGCGGCTCCAGACCGCGCGCGGGCTGCCGTCCGGGCTCAAGAACTCGTCGGGGATACCCGGCAGCCGGCTATAGTCGCGGACCCATTGCGCGAGGCGGCGCTGGCCGTCACGCTGGCCTTGCGCCTTTCCCGCCTTGTCGTCCTGCTCGGCTGCGCCCTCGGCCATGCGCCTCTCCCTGCCCCACCATCATACTCATTGCAGGAGCGGGGTCCGCAAGTCGAGGGTCAGCGGAAACTCATTTGTGCGTTCCTCGGGCGGCGGCTGCATCGGCCCCGGGGTGTGGCCGTGGTCCTGGAAGCGCGCCAGCCGCCGGGCCTCGGCCTCGTAGGTGTTGACCGGCTTGGTGTCGTAATTGCGCCCACCGGGATGGGCGACGTGATAAACGCAGCCGCCGAGCGAGCGGCCGTTCCAGGTGTCGATCAGGTCGAAGGTCAGCGGCGCGTGGACGGGGATGGTCGGGTGCAGGCCGGATGCCGGCTGCCAGGCCTTGAAGCGGACGGCGGCCACGGCCTCGCCGGAGCGGCCGGTCGGGGTCATCGGCAGGCGGCGGCCGTTGCAGGTGACGACGTGGCGGCCCTCGACGAAGCCTTCGGCCTTGACCTGGAGCCGCTCGACCGAGCTGTCGACATAGCGCACGGTGCCGCCGGCCGAGCCCTCCTCGCCGAGCACGTGCCAGGGCTCCAGCGCCTGGCGCAGTTCCAGCGTCACGCCGCCATGATGGATGCGGCCGAAAGCGGGGAAGCGGAATTCGAGCTGGGCCAGATACCATTCCGGCTCGAACGGATAACCCGATTGCTTGAGCTCGCCGAGCACGTCGAGAAAATCTTCCCAGATGAAATGCGGCAGCATGAAGCGGTCGTGCAGCGCAGTGCCCCAGCGCACGAACTTGCCGCTCAGCGGCTCGCGCCAGAACTTTGCGATCAGCGCGCGGATCAGGAGCTGCTGCGCCAGCGACATGCGCGGATCCGGCGGCATTTCGAGCGCGCGGAATTCGACGAGGCCGAGCCGCCCCGTCGTCCCTTCCGGCGAATAGAGCTTGTCGATGCAGATCTCGGCGCGGTGGGTGTTACCGGTGATGTCGACGAGCAGATGCCGGAACAGCCGGTCCACCAACCACAGCGGCGTCTGATAGCCCGGCGGCGGCACGTGCGAGAGCGCGATCTCGAGCTCGTAGATGCTGTCGTGGCGCGCCTCGTCGATGCGCGGCGCCTGGCTGGTCGGGCCGATGAACAGACCGGAGAAGAAATAGGACAGCGCGGGATGGCGCTGCCAATACAGCACCAGGCTCTTCAGGAGGTCGGGCCGGCGCAGGAACGGCGAGTCCTGCGGAGAGGAGCCGCCGACCACGACGTGATTGCCGCCACCGGTGCCGGTGTGGCGGCCGTCGACCAGGAAGCGGTTGGCGCCGAGCCGCACCTTGGCCGCATCCTCGTAGAGGCCGGTGGTGATCTCGACCGCATCGCGCCAGCTCTTCGCCGGCTGGATGTTGATCTCGATGACACCAGGGTCGGGCGTCACCTTGATCACCTCGATGCGCGGATCGAACGGCGGCGGGTAGCCCTCGACATGGACCTGTACCTGCATCTCCTCGGCGGTGGCTTCGAGCGCGGCAACGAGTTCGAGATAGTCCTCGATGCGCTCGACCGGCGGCATGAAGGCGCAGAGCACGCCGTCGCGGACTTCGACCGACATCGCGGTGCGCACCGGGACGGAGGTGTTGAGATGCTCAGGCGCGGCCCGCGGCGGGGATTCCGGACGCGCGGCGAGCGTGAACACCGGCAGCTTGTCCCGCGCCTCCATCGGGTCCTGCTCGACGATGTAGGGATATTGGTTGGGCGGGACGTAACCGAGCGACCCAATCGGCAGGCGCAAACCGAGAGGCGAATCGCCGGGCATCAGGAACAGATGGTTGCGCCGGAGTTGCCAACGCTCGCTGCGCCAGCGCGGCGGCGCGTTCCAGCGCTGCACCGGCAGCACGAAGCCACGCGGTGCGTTGAGACCCTCGTTGAACACGCGTGCCATCCGCGCGCGGGCTTCCGGATCGGATAATTTGGAATCGGAGGGATCGACGTTGACGGGAAGCTCGGCCTCCTTCTGGAGCCAGTACGCGGTGTCCTCATAAGCCGGCATGATGTAGCCGGCATCGAGGCCGAGCCGGGCCGCCGTGCCTTCCATGAAGGCCTCGGCGTCCTTCACCTCGGCACGGCGCGGATTCTCGATCTTGGCGATGAGGTCGGAATTCTTCCAGATCGGCACGCCGTCCTTACGCCAATACAGGCCAAACGCCCAGCGCGGCAGGCTCTCGCCCGGATACCATTTGCCCTGGCCGTAATGCAGCAGTCCGCCCGGCGCGAAGCGCGTGCGCAGACGGCGGATCAGATCGTCGCCGAGCGCGCGTTTGGTCGGGCCGACGGCCTCGGTATTCCACTCGCCCGCCTCGAGATCGTCGACCGAGGCGAAGGTCGGCTCGCCGCCCATAGTCAGGCGCACGTCCTGGGCGGCGAGATCGCCATCGACCTGCTCGCCGAGATCGTTCAGCCGCGCCCAGGATTCGTCGGAGAACGGTTTTGTGATGCGCGGCGCCTCGCGGATGCGCTTCACGCTCATGTCGAAGGAGAACTCGACCTCGGCAAAGCCGGCCCCTCCCGAGATCGGCGCCGCCGAACGGTAGTGCGGCGTGGCTGCGACCGGGATGTGCCCTTCGCCTGCGAGCATGCCCGAGGTCGCGTCGAATCCGATCCAGCCTGCACCCGGCAGATAGACCTCGGCCCAGGCGTGCAGATCGGTAAAATCGTTCTCGACTTCCGGCGGTCCCTCGATCGGATCGATGTCGGGACGGATCTGGACCAGATAGCCGGAGACGAAGCGGGCGGCGAGCCCGAGATGGCGCACGGTCTGGATCAGCAGCCACGCGGAATCGCGGCATGAGCCTGCGCCGGAGACAAGCGTCTCCTCCGGCGTCTGCACGCCCGGCTCCATGCGGATTATGTAGCGGACCTTCTTCTGGATCTCGCGGTTGAGGTCGACCAGGAAATTGACGGTGTTCGGGGCCTCGTGCGGGATCGTATCGAGGAACTTGGCGAACAGGCGATCGGGCTTGATGGTCTCGAGGTACGGCGCGAGCTCCGTCTTCAAATCCTTGGGATAGTCGAACGGAAAGCTGTCGGCATAGGGCTCGACGAAGAAGTCGAACGGGTTGACCACGGTCATCTGCGCCGTGAAGTCGACCTCGAATTTCAGCTCGGTGGTCTTCTCCGGAAAGACGTAGCGCGCCAGCCAGTTGCCCTGCGGGTCCTGCTGCCAGTTCACGAAATGATTTGAAGGCGTGACCTTGAGCGAATAGCTCAGGATCGGCGTGCGGGTATGCGGCGCCGGCCGCAGCCGGATAGTCTGCGGTCCAAGGTCGATCGGGCGGTCATATTTGTAGTGCGTGACGTGGTGTAGCGCGACGTAGATCGACACGGGGTGCGGTGCTCCAGCAGCTTTTTTGAGCAGAACACCTGAGGTCAACGCGATCAAGCACTAACAACGGGCAGAGTGTGCCTAGGTAAGATGCGGGGCGGGTGATTGTGGGCGCCTTTCTTCCTTCTCCCCTTGCGGGAGAAGGTGGCGCGAAGCGCCGGATGAGGGGTATCTCTCCAGTCGCAAGATCGGTCGTGAGGAAAGAGACCCCTCACCCGTCTCGCCGCTTCGCGGCGAGCCACCCTCTCCCGCAAGGGGAGAGGGAAAGAGAGAGCGCGTTACGCCGCGGACGTTAACCGCTGCAAGAACTGGGTCACCTCGCGGCGGAGTATCTCGACTTCGCCGTGGACGCGTTCGGAGGCGTGGTTGACGCGGGTAGCGACGCGGCCGGTGTCGGCGGCGGCTTCGCTGATGCCTGTGACGTTGGAGGACACCTGCGAGGTGCCGGCGGAGGCTTCGTGAACGTTGCGGGCGATCTCGCGCGTCGCCGCCCCCTGCTGCTCGATCGAGGCCGCGATCGAGGCGGTGATGCCGTTGATCTCGGTGATGGTCTGCGCGATCGCCTCGACGGCCGCGACCGAATTGGTGGTCGATTGTTGCATCTCGCCGACCTTGGCGCTGATCTCCTCGGTCGCCTTGGCGGTCTGGTTGGCGAGGCTCTTGACCTCGGAGGCCACCACTGCGAAGCCGCGGCCGGCCTCCCCTGCGCGGGCCGCCTCGATGGTGGCGTTGAGCGCGAGCAGGTTGGTCTGCGAGGCGATCTCGCTGATCAGCTTGACGACGTCGCCGATCTGCATCGCGGCGTCCGCAAGGCTCCGGATCTCGCTGCCGGCGCGATTGGCTTCGTTCACCGCCCGCCCCGTGCTCGCGGTCGAGCCGGCCACCTGGCGGTTGATTTCGGCGATCGACGATGCGAGCTGCTCGGCGGCGCTGGCGACGGTGGCAACGTTGCGCGAGGCCTGGTCGGAGGCAGAGAGCACGCCGGAGGTCTGCAGGCTGGTCTTCTCCGCCGCCGCCGCCATCTGGCCGGCGTCGGATTCGAGATCGGTCGCGGCGCCCATCAGCGTGCCCGCAACCTGGTCGAGATGCGTGCCGAACTGCCTGGCGAGATCCGCGATCTCGACGACCCTGCGGCCGAGGCTGTCGGTGCCGGCATTGATGACGGTTGCCGAGCGGCGGAACGAGCCAGGCAATCCGCGCGCCAGGATCTTGCGGAAATGCTTGCCGTGGCTGGCATACTCCATCGAGGCCGAGGCTTCGCGCTGGAACGCATCGGTTATGTCGAGCATGTCGTTGACGGATTTCTGGATCGCCCCGATCCGCCCGGCCTGCCGCTCGCTGAGGATGCGCGCCTCGAGATCGCCGCCCGCCGCCTTCCGGCACACATCAGCGACCTCGTCGACGGCAACCGCGGTGCGGTGCTGACACCAGACGGCATAGCCGGAGAGCGCGATCGTCGCGCCAAGCAGAGCGGCACTCGTGATCCCGGTCATGCCGAGAAGAGAGAGAACGAACGCGACGACGGCAAGACCACACGCGAGCGCGGTCGCTCCCTGCGCCTTAGAGAGAGAGCACAAATTCATCGTAACCGACACCCTGTTGCTTGAGCAGCCCGATCATCGCCTCGAAGCTTGCCTGCATGCCCTCCTTGGCATTGGCATGCCGCGCCTCTTCGGCGCACAGCGTCTTGTAGATCGGCTTGATGCGCTCGATCTGCGCGGGATCCGGCTTGCGACGGTTGGAGTGATAGCCGACGATGTTGCCGCGCTCGTCGAACGTCGGCGTGACGTGGGCGAACACCCAGTAATGACTGCCGTCCTTCGCCAGGTTGACGACGTAGGCGAAGATCTCCTGCCTGGACTGCAGCGTGTCCCAGAGCAGCTTGAAGACGGCGCGCGGCATGTCGGGATGGCGGATCAGGCTGTGGGGCGCGCCCATCAGCTCGGCGTAAGAATATTTCGCCATCCGGATGAAGACGTCGTTGGCGTAGGTGATGCGGCCCTTGAGATCGGTCTTGGACACGATCAGCTCCTCCTCGCCGAGGAGATTTTCCACGCCAGTCGGCCGTATCGCATGCGTCATCGTTGACGAATCCTGTCGAAGGGCAGCGCCCTCGAAGGGTAGCCCGCATCACCTCACGAATACGGTGCGAAATGTTAATCCCGAGTGACCGCGGAAACTCCTGCGGTCATATGACACCTACGTATGAGTACGTAGGTGTCGGCATCCTGCAGCGAGGTGCATCAGCACCATCACATCGTCGCGCCCAGCACCCAGGGCGCGAACTCGGCGCCGCCGAAATCAAAGCTCTCGCTCTTGGTCGGCTGGCCCGAGGCAGTCTTGAGGATGAGCTCGAAGATGCGCTGGCCGCATTGTTCGACGCTCTCCTCGCCTTCGAGGATGGTGCCGCAATTGACGTCCATGTCCTCTTCCATGCGCTTGTACATGGGCGTGTTGGTGGCGAGCTTGATCGAGGGCGCCGGCTTGCAGCCGAACACGCTGCCGCGGCCCGTGGTGAAGCAGACGAGATTGGCGCCGCCGGCGACCTGTCCGGTCGCGGCGACCGGATCGTAGCCGGGCGTGTCCATGAACACGAAGCCCTTCTTGGTGACGGGCTCGGCATAGCGCAGCACCTCGACGAGGTTGGTGGTGCCGGCCTTCGCCATCGCGCCGAGCGACTTCTCCAGGATGGTGGTGAGGCCGCCGGCCTTGTTGCCGGGGCTGGGATTGGCGTTCATCTCGGCGCCTTCGCGCGTCGTGTACTCGTCCCACCAGCGCATGAGGTCGACCAGCTTCTCGCCGACCTCGCGGCTGACGGCGCGGCGCGTCAAGAGATGCTCGGCGCCGTAGGTCTCCGGCGTCTCCGACAGGATCACGGTGCCGCCGTGGCGCACGATGAGGTCGCTGGCCGCGCCGAGCGCGGGATTGGCCGACACGCCGGAATAGCCGTCCGAGCCGCCGCATTGCAGCGCCACGGTGAGCTCGCTCGCCGGCACCGTCTCGCGCTTGACCTTGTTGGCGTCAGTCAGCGCCTCGCGCACGAAAGCGATGCCGGCTTCGACCGTCTTGCGGGTGCCGCCGACCTCCTGGATGTCCATCGCGCGCAGGCGTCCGGCGAGCTTCTGCTCTTCCATCAGACCGCCGATCTGGTTCACCTCGCAGCCGAGGCCGAGCACGATGACGTGGGAGAAATTGACGTGCCGCGCATAGCCGCCGAGCGTGCGGCGGAGCAATGCCAGCGGCTCGTTCTGCGTCATGCCGCAGCCCGTTTTGTGGGTCAGCGCGACCACGCCGTCGACGTTGGGGAAATCGGCCAGCGGATTGTCGCCGGTGAACGGATTCTTCTTGAAGACGTCGGCAACGAGGCTTGCGACATGCGCGCTGCAATTCACCGAGGTGAGGATGCCGATATAGTTGCGCGTGGCGACGCGGCCGTCCGGACGGCGGATGCCTTCGAAGGTCGCCGGCAGGTCGAAGTTCGGCGTCGGCTTGACGTCGACGCAATAGGCATAGTCCTTCGAGAAATCACCCATGCCGCAGTTCTGCACGTGCACGTGCTGGCCCGGCGCGATCGCTTGCGTGGCAAAGCCGATGATCTGACCGTAGCGCCTGATCGGCTCTCCTACCGCGATCGGCTTGATCGCGACCTTGTGGCCGGAGGGGATGCGATCGACCGTGCTCACGCCGTCGGCGACCAATGTTCCCGGCGGCAGGCTCGCGCGCGCGATCACCACGCCATCATCGGGATGCAGGCGGATGACGGGGCTGATGGTCATGGGAAGTCTCCTTGGGTCTCTTACTTCACCTCTCCCCGTTCTTACGGGGAGAGGTCGGATCGCGCAGCGATCCGGGTGAGGGACAAGCCGCGCGTTCGATCGTTAGATTAGTCGTGTTGAGAGAGGCCCCTCACCCTGACCCTCTCCCCGTAAGAACGGGGAGAGGGAAAGAGCTCAAGCCTTACCGCCTGAATCCTTGCGGGTCGCGTTCACCTGCATCTTGGCGTAGGTCGTCATCAGGCCGACTTCATTGGACAGCGTCACCAGCTTGAAGCCCATGTTGATGGCGCGCGCCGCGCCTTCGGCGCCGCTGCAATGAATGCCCGGGTTGAGGCCGCGCTTGCTGCATTCCTTGATAATCTTCTCGTAGATCGCGAGGATCTCGGGCTCGCTGCGGTCGAGCTTGGGCTCGAGGCCGTAGGAGAAGCCGAGATCGGACGGGCCGATATAGACGCCGTCGATGCCTTCGACGTCGAGGATCGCTTCCATGTTCTCGACGGCAGTCCGCGTCTCCATCATCGGCAGCAGCACGATCTCGTCGTTGGCCGTCTTCTGGTACGAACCCGCGGTGCCGTACATGCCGGCGCGGATCGGACCGTTGGAGCGCACGCCCTTGGGCGGATATTTCGAATAGGAGACCAGGTTCCGGGCTTCCTGCGGCGTGTTGACCATCGGGCAGATCACGCCATAGGCGCCGCCGTCGAGCACCTTGCCGATGATGCCGGGCTCGTTCCAGGGCACGCGGACCATCGGGGTGATCGGATGCTTGTCCATGGCCTGGAAGCACTGCACCATCGAGAGATAGTCCTGCACGCCGTGCTGCATGTCGACCGTGACGCTGTCGAAGCCGCATTGCGCGATCATCTCGGCCGAGAAGCCGGAGGGTATGGCAAGCCACGCGTTGACGACGGCCTTGCCCGACTTCCAGATCTCTTTGACTTTATTCGCCACGTTGCCTTTCCTTCCCTGTTGCTCTCACTCGCCGCGGATCGGGTTGGGCCGCACTTTGAGCGAAAAAAAGCGTGAATGTCCATGGCTCTCGCCGCGCACGCACGCATATCTGGTTTCACTCCTCGGCTATTGTCTCGTCCGCGCCTCCGAGCCCCGCAAGGCTCCGTTCGAGCTCGCCGAGCATCTCCTGCAATTCGGCGAGCTTGCGGGCGCCAAAGCGCCGCGTGATCTCGGCATAGATCGCCTCCGACGTCGGCGCGACCGAAGCCATCAGCTTCAGCCCTTCCTTCGAGATCGAGACCATGCTGCGGCGCTGATCGGCTTTCGCGGTCTTGCGCTCGATCAGGTTGCGGGCCTCGAGATCGCGCAGGATGCGCGACAGGCTCGGCCCGAGCAGGAACGCGGTGCGCGCGAGTTCCGTGACCTCGACCGCCTCGATCGCCGCCAGCGCCCGCAGGATGCGCCATTGCTGCTCGGTCAGGCCGTGCTCGCGCAGCGAGGGACGAAACTGCCGCATCACCGCTTCCCGGGCCCGCAGCAACGACATCGGCAGCGAGCGCGAAAAATCGCGCATCGGCACCTGGCGCGCGGCCGGCGGGTGACCGTTGGCGGGATCGGCGGATTTCTTGGTCATGACGCCCTTTAAGCCGCAAAACGTTTGCAGTGCAGCAAGTCGAATTTGTGTTTGACGCATTCACTTAACATGTTAAGTATCTCGCGGCACCACGATTTGTAAGATCACGGATGGCGCTTTCCAACGACGATATCCAGGCTTGCGCGAGGCGTCTGCACCAGGCGGAGAAAACCCGCACGCAGATCCGGCAGCTCTCGCAAGACTTCCCCGACATCACCATCGCGGACGCCTACGCGATTCAGAAGGCCTGGGTCGACGTCAAGATCGCCGAGGGTCGGGTGGTCAAAGGCCACAAGATCGGCCTGACCTCGAAGGCGATGCAGAGCGCGCTTGGCATTGACGAGCCGGATTCCGGCGTGCTGCTCGACGACATGTTCTTCGCCGATGGCGGATTGGTGCCGACCGAGCGCTTCATCGCGACGCGCGTCGAAGCCGAGCTCGCCTTCGTCATGAGCAAGCGCCTTTCGGGGCCCGAATGCACGCTATTCGACGTGCTCAACGCCACCGACTTCGTGGTGCCGGCGCTGGAGATCCTGGATACGCGGATCGAGCGCGTCGATCCCAAGACCAAGGCGACGCGCAAGATCTTCGACACCATCGCCGACAATGCGGCGAATGCCGGCATCGTGCTCGGCGGGCGGCCGATCCGCCCGCTCGATGCTGACCTGCGCTGGATCGGTGCGCTGTGCTTCAAGAACGGCCAGCTGGAAGAGACCGGCCTTGCCGCCGGCGTGCTCAACCATCCCGCGACCGCAGTCGCCTGGCTCGCCAACAAGATCGCCCCGCTTGGGCTGGCGCTGGAGCCGGGCCAGGTCGTGCTCGCCGGCTCGTTCATCCGCCCGATCGAGACCCGCAAGGGCGACACAATCCAGGCCGATTATGGCGCCTACGGCTCGGTGAGCTGCTACTTCGCGTAAACGAAAGACGACAGGGAGTGAAACCGCGATGCCGCATTTCACCATCGAATATTCGGCCAATCTCGACGGCCGCCTCGACATCGCTGGGGTGTGCGAGGTCGTGCGCAAGGCAGCCAGCGAGACCGGCATCTTCCCGCTCGGCGGCATCCGCGTTCGGGCTGTCAGGTGCGAGCATTATGCGATCGCGGATGCGCGGCAGGACTACGGGTTCCTGGACATGGTGCTGCGCATCGGCGAGGGCCGCGACCTTCCCACCCGCCAGAAAGCCGGCGAGCATGTTTTTCAGGCGCTCTCGAAACATCTCGACCCCGTCTTCGCCGCCAGCAAGTTCGCTCTGTCGTTCGACATGCAGATCAACGACAAGGACACCAGCTGGAAGCGCAACAATATTCACGACGCCCTGAAAGCGGAGGCCGCTCATGGATAAGCCCACGCCGAAAGCCGATCTATTCCAGGCCAACCGCGACCGCGTCGCGCCGCTGCTGAAGACTCTGCGCGCGGACGGCATCGGCCACATGATCGACGGCAAGACCGTCGCCTCGATCTCAGGCGAGACCTTCGAGACCAGATCGCCGGTCGATGGTGCCGTGCTCGCCAGCGTGGCGCGGGGCAATGCGGAGGATATCGACGCGGCGGCGACCGCGGCGGCGCTCGCGTTCAAGTCCTGGCGCGACATCGGGCCGGCGATGCGGAAGAAGCTGCTGCATCGGGTGGCCGACGCGATCGAGGACAATGCCGACGACATCGCGGTGCTCGAATGCATCGACACCGGCCAGGCCTATCGCTTCATGGCCAAGGCCGCGATCCGCGCCGCGGAGAATTTCCGCTTCTTCGCCGACAAATGCGCGGAGGCACGCGACGGCCTCAACACGCCGAGCGACGAGCACTGGAACGTCTCAACGCGCGTGCCGATCGGTCCCGTCGGCGTGATCACGCCGTGGAACACGCCGTTCATGCTCTCGACCTGGAAGATCGCCCCGGCGCTGGCCGCCGGCTGCACCGTCGTGCACAAGCCGGCCGAATGGTCGCCGGTGACGGCCTCTATCCTGGCGAAGCTCGTCAAGGACGCCGGCGTTCCCGACGGCGTGCTCAACACCGTGCACGGCTTTGGCGAGGAAGCGGGCAAGGCGCTGACCGAGCATCCCGCCATCAAGGCGATCGGCTTCGTCGGCGAGAGCGCGACGGGCTCGGCCATCATGATGCAGGGCGCGCCGACGCTGAAGCGCGTGCATTTCGAGCTCGGCGGCAAGAACCCGGTGATCGTGTTCGACGACGCCGATCTCGACCGCGCGCTCGACGCCGTCGTGTTCATGATCTACTCGCTCAACGGCGAGCGCTGCACCTCATCGAGCCGGCTGCTGATCCAGCAGAGCATCGCGGACAAGTTCGTGGAGAAGCTGACCGCACGGGTGAAGGCGCTGAGGGTCGGCCATCCCCTCGATCCCGCCACCGAGATCGGGCCGCTGATCCACGAGCGGCATCTGGCCAAGGTGTGTTCCTATTTCGACGTCGCGCGCCAGGACGGCGCCACGATCGCGGTCGGCGGCAAGGCCTATGACGGGCCGGGCGGCGGACATTATGTCGAGCCCACCTTGGTCACCGGCGCGCACGGCAAGATGCGCGTGGCGCAGGAGGAGGTGTTCGGCCCGTTCCTCACCGTGCTGCCGTTCAAGGACGAGAAGGACGCCGTGGAGATCGCCAACGACATCCGCTATGGCCTGACAGGCTATGTCTGGACCAACGACGTTGGCCGCGCACTGCGCGTTGCCGATGCGCTGGAGGCCGGCATGATCTGGCTGAACTCGGAGAATGTCCGCCACCTGCCGACGCCGTTCGGCGGCATGAAGGCCTCAGGCATCGGCCGCGACGGCGGCGATTACTCGTTCGACTTCTACATGGAAACCAAGCACGTCTCGCTGGCGCGGGGCACGCACAAGATTCAGAAGCTGGGGATTTGATTGTCATTCCGGGGCGCGCGGAGCGCGAGCCCGGAATCCATTCATCCACCAACTCTGCTGCGCGATGGATTCCGGGCTCGGCTCTGCGAGCCGCCCCGGAATGACAGAACCGAGGGGAAACGCACATGCCGGTACCGCAACACATCTTCGAGCCGCCGTTCAACATCATCCGCTCCAGCCACGTCGTGCTCGACGTCACCGATTTGAAGCTGAGCCGCGAGTTCTACGAAACCATTGTCGGCCTCCACGTCGAGGACGTCGACGATAACGCCGTGTACCTGCGCGCGGCCGAGGAGCACCAGCATCACTCGCTGGTGCTGCGCAAGGCAGCCGTGCCGGCTTGCGCCCGGCTCGGCTTCAAGGTCGGCAACGACAAAGACCTCGACAAGGCTGCCGCGTTCCTCTCCGAGAACGGCCTCGCCTACGCCTTCGCCGACCAGGCCTTCCAAGGCCGTACCCTGCAGTTCACCGATCCCTTCGGCTTCCAGATCGAGCTCTATGCGGCGATGGAGCGGCGGCCGCATCTCCTGCGCCGCTACGACCTCTACCGGGGCTGCCACCCGCAGCGGCTGGATCATTTCAACGTCTTCGCCGCCGAAGTGCAGGACACGATGGAATTCTACGCCCGGCTCGGCTTCCGCCTCACCGAATATGCCGAGGAGGACGGGCCGAACGGGCGCATTGCCGCGGCCTGGATGCACCGCAAGGGCAACGTCCACGATTTTGCGATCACCAACGGCAAGGGCCCGCGGCTGCACCATTTCGCCTACTGGACGCCGACGGCGATGAACATCATCCATCTCTGCGACGTCATGGCCTCGCAAGGCTTTGTGAAGAACATCGAGCGCGGCCCGGGGCGCCACGGCATCTCGAACGCGTTCTTCCTCTATGTGCGCGATCCCGACGGGCACCGCCTCGAGCTCTATACCAGCGACTATTTCACGGGCGATCATGACCACGAGCCGCTGCGCTGGTCGCTGCGCGATCCGCGCCGTCAGACGCTGTGGGGCGCCCCTGCCCCGCGTTCCTGGTTCGAGCAGGGCTCGCCGTTCACGGGCCAGGCCGTGCGCGAGCCGAAATTCGTGGCCGATGTGCTGGTGGCGGACTGATGAAGCTGCCTCGTCTCGCCACCTATTCCGTCAAGGGTGATGTCGGCTATGGCGCCGTCCTGGAGGGCGGCATCGTCGATCTCTCCGCCCGCTATGCCAAGACCTATCCGACGCTGCGCGAGGTGATCGCTGCGGGCAAGCTCATCAGCTTTGCCGAAGAGGCCGCCAGCCGCACGCCGGACCACGCGCTCACCGAGATCAGCTGGCTGCCGCCGATCCCCGCGCCGGAAAAGATCATCTGCATCGGCGTCAACTATCCCGATCGCAATGCCGAGTACAAGGACGGGCAGGAGGCGCCGAAATATCCGAGCATGTTCATGCGCTCGCCCCGCTCCTTCGTCGGCCACGACACGCCGCTGGTGCGCCCGCGTGCCTCCGCGCAGCTCGACTATGAGGGCGAGATCGTGCTGGTGATCGGCAAGCAAGGCAGGCACATTCCGGAGAGCAGCGCGCTCGACCATATCGCGGCGCTCACGCTCTGCAACGAAGGCTCGGTGCGCGACTGGCTGCGCCACGCCAAGTTCAACGTGACGCAGGGCAAGAACTTCGATTCCAGCGGCAGCCTCGGTCCGTGGCTGGTGCCCTACACGAAGGAATCGGAGATCGCCGACATCCGCCTCACCACGCATGTCAACGGTGAGCTCAGGCAGGACGATCGCACCAGCCGGCTGATGTTTTCGTTCCGCTACCTCATCAGCTATATCTCGACCTTCGCAACGCTCGTTCCCGGCGACGTGATCGTCACGGGGACGCCGACCGGCGCCGGCGCGCGGTTCGATCCGCCGCGCTATCTGAAGCCGGGCGACGTGATCGAAGTTGCGGCCGAGGGCATCGGCTCTTTGCGCAACGGCGTCGTCGACGAGGCCTGACCAACAACCGAAATGGAAGTGCCAGAATGACCACCCTCACCGGCGGCGAAGCGATCGTAAGCGGGCTTGTCGCCCACGGCGTCGACACCGTGTTCGGCCTGCCCGGCGCGCAGGTCTACGGCCTGTTCGACGCCTTCCACCAGGCGCAGCTCAAGGTGATCGGCGCACGACACGAGCAGGCCTGCGGCTACATGGCGTTCGGCTATGCGCGCGCCAGCGGCAGGCCCGGCGTGTTCAGCGTGGTGCCCGGCCCGGGCGTGCTCAACGCCAGCGCGGCGCTGCTCACCGCCTTCGGCTGCAACGAGCCGGTGCTCTGCGTGACTGGCCAGGTGCCGACGCAATTTCTCGGCAAGGGCCGCGGCCATCTGCACGAGATGCCGGACCAGCTCGCGACCTTGCGCACCTATGTGAAATGGGCCGAGCGGATCGAACATCCCAGCAACGCGCCGACAATCGTGTCGCGCGCGTTCCAGGAGATGATGTCGGGGCGGCGCGGTCCCGCCTCGGTCGAGATGCCCTGGGACGTCTTCACGCAGCGCGCGGCAACAGTGCCTGCGCAGGTGCTGGAGCCGCTGTCGGCGCCGCAGCCAGATCCCGATATGATCAAGCAGGCGGCAGCGCTGATCAAGGCGAGCAAGGCGCCGATGATCTTCGTCGGCAGCGGCGCGATCGAAGCGGGTGAGGAGATCCTCGAGCTCGCCGAGATGATCGATGCGCCCGTGGTCGCCTTCCGCAGTGGCCGCGGCATCGTCTCCAATGCGCACGAGCTCGGGCTCACCATGGCCGCGGCGTACAGGCTGTGGCCGAAGACCGATCTGATGATCGCGATCGGCACGCGCGCTGAGCTGCCGGCCTCCGGCTTCCGCTGGCCCTATCAACCGAGCGGCCTGAAATCCATTCGCATCGACATCGATCCGGCCGAGATGCGCCGGCTCGCCGCCGATGTTGCAATTGTCGCCGATGCCAAGGCCGGTACGGCCGATCTCGTCGCGGCCGTGAAGAAGGCCGGCTACGCCAAGAGCCGCAGCCGACGCGAAGACATTCGCGAGGCCACCGCAGCAGCGCAAGCCGAGATCCAGCGCATCCAGCCGCAGATGGCCTATCTCAACATCCTGCGCGAGGTGCTGCCGGCGGACGCGATCGTCACCGACGAACTGTCGCAAGTCGGCTTCGCCTCCTGGTACGGCTTTCCGATCTACCAGCCGCGCACCTTCATCACCTCGGGCTATCAGGGCACGCTCGGCTCGGGCTTTCCGACTGCGCTCGGCGCCAAGGTCGCCAATCCCGACAAGCCGGTGGTGGCCATCACCGGCGACGGCGGCTTCATGTTCGGCGTGCAGGAGCTTGCCACCGCCGTGCAGTTCAACATCGGCGTGGTGACGCTGGTGTTCAACAACAACGCCTACGGCAATGTCCGCCGCGACCAGCGCGAACGGTTCGACGGCCGCGTCGTGGCCTCCGATCTCGTCAATCCGGATTTCGTCAAGCTCGCGGAGTCCTTTGGCGTGACTGCTGCGCGCGTCACCGCGCCGGAGCAGTTCAGGGCGGCAATGGAGAAGGCGCTCGGCCACGGCGGGCCGGTGCTGATTTCCGTCGAGGTGCCCAGGGATTCCGAAGTCAGCCCGTGGGCTTTCATTCACCCGCCGAAGCCTTAAACGAAGCGTCGTCGTTCCGGGACTCTTTCCTTCTCCCCTTGTGGGAGAAGGTGGATCGCTGACGCGAAGCGGCAGCGAGACGGATGAGGGGTCTGTCTCCGCGGATCGAGACCCCTCATCCGCCTTCCCTTCGGGAAGGCACCTTCTCCCACAAGGGGAGAAGGAAACGCGTCACCGCGTCCTGCGGAAGGTCAGATTGATCCGCTTCCGGCCGAGCAGCGGATGCTCGCCGTCGGCGAGCGGCGCGACGCCGTGATAGGCGAGCCTGCTGGCCCCGCCCCAGACCACCACGTCGCCATGGACGAGGCGGAAGCGGCGCGGCTTGTCGCTGCGCGCGAGGCCGCCGAACAGGAAGATCGCGGGCAGGCCGAGCGAGACCGAGACGATCGGCGCGGAATAGTCCAGCTCGTCCTTGTCCTGATGCAGCGACAGCCGCGTGCCCGGCTCGTAGCAATTGACGAGGCAGGCATCGGGGGCAAAGCCTTCAAAGCCGCCCTGCTCCGCGGCGCGGCGGGCGAGATCGCAAAACAGCGGCGGCATCGCCGGCCATGGCGCAGCGGTGCGCGGATCGATGGGGTCGTAGCGGTAACCGGTGTGATCGGTGATCCAGCCGCGCTCGCCGCAATTGGTCATCGCCACCGACATCTGATGGCCGCCGGGCGTCGTCATCCGCCGGAACGGCGATTGCGCCACGATGGCGCGCACGGTGTCGATCAGCCCGCTCTCGATCGGCTTGACGAAGCCGCGTAGCAGCACGGCGCCGTCGGCGATCGCCTCGCGCTGCGGCTGCGCCTCGGCGACGCTGTCGAACAAATCACCCGTCAATCGCAGCGCTCATTTGGCATCGTGGAAAATCACACCCAGCGTGTGGCGCTGGCCGGACCTGATCCGGCTGACGCCGTGGCGGAGATTAACGCGGTAGGTGCCGCGTGTCCCCTGCACCGGGCGATGATGCACAGCGAAGGCGACCGCATCGCCCTGCATCAGCGGCACCACCTCGGCCCGCGACTGCATGCGCGGGCGCTGCTCGGTCAGCACGAACTCGCCGCCGGTGAAATCGCGTCCGGGTTCGGAGAGCAGGATCGCAACCTGGAGCGGGAATACGTGCTCGCCATAGAGGTCCTGGTGCAGGCAGTTGTAGTCGCCGGCCTCATATTGCAGCAGCAGCGGCGTCGGCCGCGCCTGCCCGGCGTCGTGGCAGCGTTTCAGGAACGTCTCGTGTGTGGCGGGATAGCGGATGTCGATCCCCATCGCCTCGTTCCAGCGATTGGCGACGGCTTGCAGGTGCGCATAGAGCGCCGGACGGAGCTGTGCGATCAGGTCGGGCAGCGGATAGGAAAAGTACTTGTACTCGCCGCGACCAAAGCCATGGCGGCTCATGACGATGCGGCTGCGGAAGTGCGCATCGTCCGGGTAGAGCGCGGCGATGGCGCGGCATTGGTCCGGCGTCAGCAGGTTCTTCAGGACGGCGCAGCCCTGGGTGTCGAGCTCGGCGGTGATTTGGGGCCAGTCGAAGGCATCGACGTGGGCGGCGAGGTCGGTTCCAGAGTCTGGTGCGGCAACACGTGATGCAATGGCCATAGGCGATGTCCTATCCACATCGTCATTCCGGGGCGCGACCTCTTGGGCGCGAGCCCGGAATTCATACTCCCGATCGTGGTTATGGATTCCGGGCTCGCGACTACGTCGCGCCCCGGAATGACGGATGTGGGTGTGGCAGATATCGGCTGTACAAGCCACCCGATTTCCGATGACTCTCTCCCCGTCCTTGCGAGGAGCCCTTGCGACGAAGCAATCCAGACTGGTTCCGCGGAGAGACCCTGGATTGCTTCGCTTCGCTCGCAATGACGGTGAGGAGAGGACTCAGCCCCTCACCGGCAGCGTCACCACGTCATACCCGTGCCGGATCGTCCGCTTCAGCACGGGATCCTCCAGCTCGAAGTCGAAGCGATCCGCCGGGCGGATGCCGCCCTTGGCGGCGAAGGTGCCGCCGAACATGGCGCTGCCGTCGGGGAACTTGCCGCCGTCAAAGCCGCGCGCGATGAGGTCGGCGACCGGCAACATCGCATCCAGCGTGCCCTCCTGGTAGAGCACACGCTCGCCCTTGATGGTGGCGTAGGAACGCAGGATCATCTTGTCCCAATGGCCGATGACGTCCTCGAGCTCCCAGAGCGTCGAGGCAACCGGCTTGTCGCACATCTGCTTGGAGACCGTGACGCTGTAGGCCTCGACCTTGCGGTCGGTGTGATCGGAGCCGCAGCCGACGAAGATGCGGCCCTGCCAGCCGATCAGCACGAACTCGACCTCGCCGGAGGAATCGCCACCGGTACATTCGATGCTGTCCTCCTGGGTCAGTCGCCGCGCCGAGGCGCGGTAGTAGATCGGCGTCGAGGCCGGGCGGGCGATGCCCATCTCCTCCAGCTCGGCGATGTGCTTGTCGCGCGCGACCGTGTCGCGGCCGGTCCAGCCGGCGATGACCAGCTGATCGATCGCCAGCGTCAGCGGCGTGGTGGCGTCCTTGGCGTCGATGGTGAAAGTCAGGTCAAACACGAATGACGGCCTCCATGCCGGCAGCAAGTTCGAAAATGCGATGGTCCGAGCCGCCTGCGCCCGCCAGCATCAGGCCGACGGGAACGTCGCCGTCGCGATGACAGGGCAGCGAGATGGCGCAACCGTCGATCAGGTTGATCAGGCTGCAATTGCGCAAGGCGCGGATGTTCTCGCGGGTGAAGGCCTGATCGTCGGCGAGGTCGGCGATCTTCGGCGGTGTGTTGGGCGTCGTCGGCAGCACCAGGGCATCATAGGGCGCGATGCGCGCGTTGACGCGCGCGATCAGCGAGCGGCGTTCGTTGAGCAGGTCGATGTAGTCGGCCGCGCTCTGCGCCTCGCCGCGCATGATGCGCACGGCGACCCTGGGATCGTAGACGTCGCCCTTGGCCGTGATGAGATAGCGGTGCCAGGCATAGCTCTCGGACGCCGCGAAGCCGCCCTTGGCATTCATCGGGCCGACGTCGTGGAACTCCGCCATCTCGATCCGCTCGATGATGGCGCCGTGATCGGACAGCGTCTTCAGCGCGCGCTCGAAGGTCTTGGCCACCTCTGCGTCGAGATCGTCGAGCGCGATCGTGGTGGGCACCGCGAGACGCATGCCCTGGATCGGCCGCGGCCTCAACGGGACGATCGGCTCGCCCGCGAGCACTGCATCGAGTATGGCACAGCAACTGACCGATCGTGCCAGCGGCCCGATGCTGTCGAGCGAGAACGACAGCGGCACCGAGCCGTCGAGCGGCACGCGCCGCTGCGTCGGCTTGTAGCCGACGATGCCGTTGAAGGCGGCCGGAATCCGGCAGGAGCCGCCGGTGTCGGTGCCGAGCGCGCCATGCGCCATGCCGTCGAGCACGGACACCGCCGCGCCGGCCGACGAGCCGCCGGGCACGTGGCCTTCGGACCGGTTCCAGACCCCCTTCGGCGTGCCATAATGCGGATTGATGCCGATGCCGGAATAGGCGAACTCGGTCATGTTGGTGCGGCCGATGACGACGAAGCCGGCGCCGCGCAGCCGCGCCACCGTCGCGGCATCGTGCTCGGCCGGGGCTGAGTCATCGAGCGCGCGCGAGCCGGCGCGCGTCACCTGGCCCTTGATGTCGAACAGATCCTTGATCGAGATCGGGATGCCGGCATAGCGCGACGGCGCCGCCTTGGCCTTGCGCAAGGCATCCATCGCGTCGGCCACCGCGAGCGCGGCGTCCTTGTCGACGTGGATGAAGGCGCGCTGGCCCTCGCCGGCGGGGTCGGCGATCCTGGCGAGGCAGGCCTCGACCAACTTGCGGGAGGTGGTGCGGCCGCTTTCGAGGTCTTCGGCGAGCTGCGCCAGTGTCGGAAAATCGGGCATGTCTGTCTCACGGAATATTCGCGCGCAATCTATAGCGCTGGCTCAGCTCGACACAAGCATTGTGCGCATGATGGCATGCATGCGCATTGCTGGACCGTTGACGCGCCATGGTCGATTGTCGCATCAAGTTCGAAACCGGCGGGCGCGAGGCCTGTCGCTCGGGAGACTCTTGGGAGGAGCCGCCAACATGGCCGAACCGCAGCGCGCGCGACCGAAACCGACGCCGGAGACCCAGCATTTCTGGGACGGCACCAAGGCCGGCGAATTGCGCCTGCAGCGCTGCGATGCCTGCGCCCATGTCTACTTCCCGCCGCGCCCGTTCTGCCCCTCCTGCGCCTCGCGCAAGGTCAGCATCTTCAAGGCGAGCGGCAAGGGCTTTCTCTACAGCTACGTGATCAACCACCGGCCCGCGGCACCGGGCTTCACGCCGCCTTACGCCATCGCGGTGGTCGAGCTCGACGAAGGCCCGCGGATGATGAGCAACATCATCGACTGCCCGCAGACCCCCGAGGCACTCGAGCTCGACATGAAGCTCGAGGTCGCGTTCCAGGAGCTCGACGACAAGATCACCCTCCCCGTCTTCCGTCCGGCGAAGGGGTAGACCATGCGCAAGAACCAGGTTGCCGTCGTCGGCGCGGCCGAGACCACCGAGCTCGGTGTCATCCCGAACGCTTCGCAGCTCCAGCTGCACGCGGATGCCGCGCTCAACGCCATCGCCGACGCCGGGCTGAAGCTCTCCGACATCGACGGCTTTGCCACCGCGGTCGAAACGCCGCAGCAAGTCTGCCATTATCTCGGCATCAAGCCGACCTGGGTGGACGGCACCTCGGTCGGCGGCTGCTCCTTCATGCTGCATGTCCGGCACGCGGCGGCGGCGATCGAGGCGGGTCTCTGCAAGACGGTGCTGATCACCCACGCCGAGAGCGGCAAGTCGATGATCGGCAAATTGCCGCGCTCGACGCCGGCCGACAGCCTCAACGGCCAGTTCGAGGCTCCTTTCGGCGTCTATGGCCCGCCCAGCATGTTCCCGATTCCCGTGCTGCGCTTCATGAAGACCTACGGCATCACCCACGAGCAATTGGCTTCGGTGGCGGTGGTGCAGCGGGAATGGGCGGCGAAGAATCCGCGGGCGATGATGAAGGATCCGATCACGGTTGCCGATGTCCTCAACTCGCGCATGATCGCCTATCCGTTCCGGCTGCTGCAGTGCTGCCTCGTCACCGACGGCGGCGGCGCGCTGATCCTGACCTCGGCCGACCGCGCCAGGGATTTTCCGCGGAAGCCGGTCTACATCATGGGCACCGGCGAGAGCGTCGAGACGCCGATGGTCAGCCAGATGGAGACGTTCAACTCCTCGCGTGCGTTCAAGACGGCGGGGCCGCTGGCCTTCAAGGAGGCCGGCATCGCGCACGGGGACGTCGATCATCTCATGATCTACGACGCATTCGCGCATCTGCCGCTGTTCGGCCTCGGCGATCTCGGCTTCATGCCGTACGAAGAAACCGGCCAATTCATCGCCGACGGCAACACGCGGCCTGGAGCCAAGCTGCCGCTCAACACCAACGGCGGCGGATTGAGCTACATGCATTCGGGCATGTACGGCATGTACGCGCTGCAGGAGAGCGTGCGCCAGATGCGCGGGATCGCGCCGGCGCAGGTGCCGAACGCGAAGATTTCGGTGTGCCACGGCGTCGGCGGCATGTTCGCGGCGAGTGGCACGATCGTGTTCACGAACGAGAGGTAATGGCTGCTCGCCTCTCCCTCTCCCCGTTCTTACGGGGAGAGGGTTGGGGTGAGGGGCATCCACATACACCAGACTCGCGGAGAGTCCCCCTCACCCGAATTCGAGCTTTGCTCGAATTCGACCTCTCCCCGCAAGCGGGGCGAGGTAAGAAAACAGGAGAACCCACATGAGCAAATCACTGCAAGACAAGGTCATCATCGTCACCGGCGCAGGGCGGGGCATCGGGCGCGAGATTGCGCTCTTGTGCGCGGCCGAGGGCGCCAAGGTCGTCGTCAACGATCCCGGCGGAGCTGCCGACGGCGCGGGCGCGAACGCGGCGCCCGCCGAGGAGGTGGTCGAGGAGATCAAGAAGCGCGGCGGCACGGCGGTCGCCAATTTCGAAAGCGTCGCGGAAGCTATTCCCGCCAGCAAGATCGTGAAGACCGCGACCGATCATTTCGGCCGGCTCGACGGCGTCGTCAACAATGCCGGCATCTTGCGCGACATGATCTTCCACAAGATGAGCGTGGAAGCCTTCGAGGCCGTCATCAAGGTGCATCTGATGGGCTCGTTCTACGTCAGCCACGCCGCGGCGCGCATCTTCCGCGAGCAGGAGTCGGGCTCGTTCGTGCACTTCACCTCGACCTCGGGCCTGATCGGCAATTTCGGCCAAGCCAACTACGCGGCGGCCAAGCTCGGCATCGTCGGGCTGTCGAAGTCGATCGCGCTCGACATGGGCCGCTTCAACGTCCGCTCCAATTGCGTCTCGCCGTTCGCCTGGACGCGCATGATCGGCACCATCCCGACCGAGACCGACGCCGAGAAGGCGCGCGTCGAGAAAATCAAGCAGATGGGCCCGGAGAAGATCGCCCCCCTCTGCGGCTATCTGCTCGGCGATTCCGCCAAGGACGTCACCGGCCAGATCTTCGGCGTGCGCATGAACGAGATCTTCCTGTTCAGCCAGAACCGCCCGATCCGCTCGGTGCAGCGGAGCGAAGGCTGGACGCCGCAGTCGATCGCGGAACACGGCATGCCGGCGCTGAAGGGCTCGTTCTACAAGCTCGACCGCTCCGCCGACATCTTCACCTGGGATCCGGTGTAACCGATTCCCAGCACTTTGCTGCATCGCGATCTCCGGTTGTCGAGCCGGAGGTCGCCCGCTTTACGCCCGATTGCGGGCGGATGGTTTGCTCCCAATAAAAAAAAATCGGGAGGCAACCATGACAAAACCACTGACCATTCCCGCAAATAGCAGCGAGCCCTCTCTCGCGCGCCGCACGCTGTTGAAGGGCGCTGCCGCCGCAGTCGCGGCGACGGGCGTCACCATGAACGGAGCCTTGAACGGAGCCTTGGCGGCTTCCGTCGCGCCCCTCGGCCAGACCGGCGCACCGACGAGATCGACGGCGCCGCTGCCGCTCGGACCATTGCCGGGCAGCCGCTACCCCGACTCTCATCTGGAATCGGCCAAGAAGGGACCGCCGACTTTCGGTCCTTCCGGCTTTCCGGCCTTCGCCGGCACCATGGCGGTCGAGCGTGTCGCAACCGGCTTCCGCTGGGCCGAGGGGCCCGTCTATTTCGCAGCCGGGCGATACGTGCTGTTCAGCGACATTCCGAACAACCGCATCATGCGTTTCTGCGAGGACGACGGTCACCTCAGCGTCTATCGCCAGCCGTCGATGAACTCGAACGGCAACACGATCGATCGCGAGGGACGCCTGATCACCTGCGAGCACAGCGGCCGGCGTGTGACGCGGACCGAGCTCGACGGCTCGATCACGATCATTGCCGACAAGTACAACGGCAAGCGGCTGAACTCCCCGAACGATGCGGTGGTGACTGCCGATGGCGCGATCTGGTTCACCGATCCCGCTTACGGCATCGGCGGTTTCTATGAGGGGATCAAGGCCGACCCCGAGCAGGACAAGAAGAACGTCTACCGCGTCGATCCGAAGTCCGGAGAGGTCAAGGTCGTGGTCGACGATTTTGTCGAGCCCAACGGGCTTGCCATCTCACCCGACGAGAAGAAGCTCTACGTCTGCGACACCGGGTTCACCGACGGGCCGGACAATCCTTCGCATATCCGCGTGTTCGACCTCGACGTCGCGGCAGGCAAGGTCTCGAACAGCAAGGTCTTTGCCGACATGCCGAAGCCCGGCATCACCGACGGCGTTCGCTGTGACACCGAGGGGCGGGTCTGGTGCTCGGTTGGCTGGGGCGATCCGAACGAAGACGGCGTGCGCTGCTATACGTCCTCGGGCGAATTGCTCGGCAAGATCCACATTCCCGAAACCGTGGCAAACCTGTGCTTCGGCGGCCAGCAGCGCAACAGACTCTATATTTGCGGATCGACCTCGCTTTATGCCGTCTACACCAGCGTGCAGGGCGCGATGAAGCCGTGAGTTGGTGACGTCGAGTTTCCGGGTTCGCCCTTCGGGCGCCCCGGAACGACGTCGCAGCTACCCGGTATTCCTCAACCCCGCCGAGATGCCGTTGATCGTCAGCTGGATCCCGCGCAGCACCTGCTCGTCAGGGTTCTGCGCGCGGTGCTCTCTCAAGAGCTCGACCTGCACGTGGTTGAGCGGATCGAGATAGGGGAAGCGGTGGCGCACGGAGCGCTCCAAGAGCGGGTTGCCCTGAAGCAATCGGTCCTGGCCCATGATATCGAGCAGCGTTTCGATGCAGGAATGCCATTCGCGGCGGATGCGGCCAAAAATCTTTTCGCGCAAGGCCTCGTCCGGCACGAGCTCGGCATAGCGCGAGGCGATCGCGATCGAGCTCTTGGCCAGCACCATGTCCATGTTCGACAGCAGCATGCGGAAGAACGGCCATTCCTTGTAGAGCTCTTTCAGGAACGGCATGCCCTGCTCCGGATGCTCCGCGATCCACTGCTCGACCGCGCTGCCGAAGCCGTACCATCCCGGCAGCATCAGGCGGCATTGCGCCCAGGAGAACACCCAGGGAATGGCGCGGAGGTCCTCGATCGCGCGGGTCTTCTTGCGCGAGGCCGGACGGCTGCCGATGTTGAGCGTGGCGATCTCGTTGATGACGGTGGACGACCAGAAGTAATCGACGAAGCCTTCGGTCTCGTAGACGAGACCGCGATAGGCCTTGAAGGCGAGGTTCGAGAGTTCGTCCATCGCGGTCAGATATTCGCGGCGCGGCGCGCTCTGGCGCGGATGCAGGAGACTTGCCTCCAGCGTCGCGGCGGCGAGAATTTCCAGATTGTTGCGGCCGACCTCGGCGTTGGAATATTTCGACGAGATGATCTCGCCCTGCTCGGTGATGCGGATCTGGCCGTTCACGGCGCCGCCGGGCTGCGCGACGATGGCGTCATAGCTCGGCCCGCCGCCGCGTCCGACAGAGCCGCCGCGGCCGTGGAACAGGCGCAACCGCACGTGATGGCGCTCGAAGACTTCGACGAGGCCGATCTCGGCCTTGTAGAGCTCCCAGCCCGAGGTGACGAAGCCGCCGTCCTTGTTCGAGTCGGAATAGCCGAGCATGACCTCCTGCACGCTGCCGCGGCTGTCGACGAGGCGACGGTAATCGTGCAGCGACAGCATGCGATCCATGATGCTGCTCGAGGCCTGCAGATCCTCGATGGTCTCGAACAGCGGCACGATGTTGATGGCGCTGCGGCCGGAGGGATGGACGAGGCCGACCTCCTTCAAGAGCACGGCGACCTCGAGCATGTCGGACATGCCCTTGCACATCGAGATGATGCATTGGGGAATGGCGTCCGAACCGAACTTCGCATGCGCTTCCGCGGCAGCATGGAACACGTTGAGCTCCCCCATGGTCTCGTCGCTGTATTTGACGAAGGGAGAGACCAGCGCGCGCGTCGAGCGCAGCTCGTTCGTCAGCAGCGAGATGCGGGCTTCCTCGCCGAGCGCGAGATAGGACATGCCGGGGTTGGCGGCGTCGATCAGCTCGGCGATGGTGCGCTCGTGCACCGCCGAATTCTGGCGGATGTCGAGCCGGGCGAGGTGAAAGCCGAAGCAGTCCACCGCGCGGCGGAGCAGCCGCAGCCGGCCGCGGGCGATGACGCGGGCATTGTTGGAGATCAGCGAGCGATGCAGCACGTCGAGATCGGCCTGCAGCTCCCTGACGCTCTCGTAAGGCGCCGCCTTGCCGACCGGCCGGCGCGTGATCTCGACTTCGAGCTTTTCAGCCGTCGCGGTGAGCCGGGCATAGATGCCTGAGACCGCGAGGCGATAGGGCTCCCCGCTCCGATGCGGCGAGGTGTCCGGCGAGCGCTCCGCCAAATTGCGCAGCTCCTCCGAGACGTCGGCGAGATGGGCTGCGATCGACAGCTCGGCGCCGAGCACGTGCAGCTCGTTCAGATAGAACTGCATCACCCGGCTCGACTGCAGCCGCAGCGTGCCGCGCATCACGTCGGCGGTGACGAAGGGGTTGCCGTCGCGATCGCCGCCGATCCAGCTGCCCATCCGCAGGAACGAGGCAAGCTCGCTCGCGGCCGCCTCGCCGCCCTCCTCAAGCCGGTCCTCCAGCGCGTTGACGAGCCGCGGCACCTCGCGCAGGAAGGTGTAGTCGTAGAACGACAGGCCGTTGGCGACCTCGTCCAACACGGTGAGCTTGGTCCGGCGCAAGAGATTGGTCTGCCACAGCGTCAGCACCTCGCGGCGCAGCTGCTCGTCGCCGGCATCGGCCTCCTCCGCGGTCATGGCGACACGCTCGCGGCGGTCGAGCAGGGCTGCGATCTCCATCTCGCGGTCCATGGTGCTCTTGCGGCGGACCTCGGTCGGGTGCGCGGTCAGCACCGGGCTGACCAGCGCGGTCTTGAAGAAGCTGCGGAGCTGGTCGGGACCAATGCCCGCCGCCTTGGCGTGCGCCAGTGTCTCCGCCAGCACGCCGGAGCCGCCATTCTTGGCCGCGCTGCGCGCGCGCATCTGGCGGATGTTGTTCTGGTCCTCGGCGATGTTGGCAAGGTGGGAGAAATAGCTGAAGGCGCGGACGATCCGCACTGTCTCGGAAGTCGACATGCTGTCGAGGATCTGCTCGAGCTCGCGGCGGGCGAGCCGGTCCTCGTCGCGGTGGAACCGGATCGAGGTCTGGCGGATGCGCTCGACCAGGTCGAACAATTCGGCGCCCTCCTGGTCGCGCACGGTGTCGCCGAGAATGCGCCCGAGCAGGCGGATGTCGTCCCGCAGCCGGGCATCGGCCTCCATCGCCTGAACATCCTCAGGGCGGTTGGGGCGAAGCTCAGTGGCGTCGGATGGTACGGTCTGGAGGGACATGGCTCGCTCCCCTGCTCGCGCCCTTGGCGGCCCGGTCCGGCGGAGTGTGCGATATTTTTCTGCCGCAGTGCAAGATGAAGTTGGTGGCGGCGCGGCAGCGCGAAGATTTCTTGTCCCGGACGCGCTACACGCCCCTTAGCGTTGCAGCGCGTCCGGGACCGAGGAGCGACAGAGCACATGTGCCGCGACATGGGCCCCGGCTCTGCAGCGCATCGCTGAACCGGACGATGCTTCGCATCGCCGGGGGAGCGCTGCGCTGCGTCCGGGGCACGAGAATGGCCGGCCTTGTCAACAAACATGCCTTCGCGGTCTCGCAGTGCTCGGGACATCCCGGCGAAGCGAAACCGATCATGTTTCATCATCCGAGAGCAGATGATGGGTTTCGCTTCGCTCTACCCATCCTACACGTTCACCTTACGCCGGCACGATCACCTTGCCGATCGGCCAGAGCGCGATGCCGGCGAGCTTGAGATGCGCCCAGGCGAAGGGGATGCCGATGATGGTGACGGCGAGAACGAGCGCGGTCACGAGGTGGCCGAGCGCCAGCCACCAGCCGGCGAGCACGAACCAGACGATGTTGCCGATCACCCCGAGCGGGCCGGTGCCGATGTCCTCGACACCGGTCACGTCGTAGCGGCTGACCGCTTTCGAGCCGAACGGCAGCAGCGTGTAGACGGCGATGTTGAACGCCGCCCGCGCCCAGGGCAGGCCGATGATGGTGATCGCCATGACGATCGCGGCGATCAACCAGCCGAACGCCATCCAGGCGCCGCCGATGAGGATCCAGAGGATGTTGAGGAGAATGGATACGGGCGCCATGGGATGATCCGGAGGTGGATGATCCCAGCTATATAGGCTCGGAATCTGTCCCTGCTAAGACGCTTCAAGGCCCGCAAGGCGTAGCCGGATGAGCGTGGTCCCGTAGGGTGGGCAAAGGCGCCCTTGCGCCGTGCCCACGATCTTGTCTCCGCAAGCGAATTTGGTGGGCACGCTTCCGCTTTGCCCACCCTACGATATCGTCAGATTTTGCGCCCAGCCTGCTCCCAATAGGGATCGCGCAGGCGGCGCTTGAAGATCTTTCCGGAATCTTCGCGCGGCAGGCCGCTGCGGATCTCGATGTGCTTGGGCACCTTGTAATCGGCCAGATGCGCCTTCAGCGCGGCGCGGACATCGGAGGCAGCGAGCGTGATCCCGGGTTGCGGCTCCACCACCGCCATCAGCGCTTCGCCGAACTCGGCATCGGGGATGCCGAACACGGCGCAGTCATGCACGCCTGATACGGCGTGCAGCACGGATTCGATCTCGGCCGGATAGATGTTGACGCCGCCCGAGATCACCATGTCGCGCTTGCGGTCGCAGATGAAGACGTAGCCGTCTTCGTCGATATAGCCGACGTCGCCGGAGGTGATGAAGCCGTCGCGGTCGATCTCGGCGCGCTTCTCCGGCTTGTTGTGATAGGTGAAGTCGGCCATCTCGGCCATGCGGGAATAGATCTCGCCGATTTCGCCGACGCCGAGCACGCGGCCGTCCTCGCCGATGAAGCGCAGCTCGGCGCCGGGCGAGATCTTGCCGACGGTGCCGGGCTTCTTCAGCGCATCCTCGGAGGTCGCGAAGGTCACGGCGCTGGATTCGGTCGAGCCGTAGAATTCGTAGATCACCGGCCCCCACCAATCGATCATGGCGCGCTTGACGTCGGCCGGGCATGGCGCGGCGGCATGGATGACGTGGCGGAGCGAGGAGACGTCGTACCTCCTGCGCACCTCCTCGGGCAGCTTCATCAGGCGGATGAACATGGTCGGCACCATGAAGATGGTGTCGATTTCAAAGCGCTCGATCGCCTGCAGAAATTCCTCCGCCTCGAAGCGTGGCATCAGCACCAGCACCCCGCCGAGCTTGCCGGCGCGGATACCGAACGAGTTCGGCGCGGAATGATAGAGCGGGCCCGGCAGCAGCGCGCGGGCGCCGGGCTTGAGCCCATAGATCATCTCGCGCATGCGCTCACCCGCGGCCTGCTGCTCCGGCGTCGGCGCGTTGCGGCGGACGCCCTTGGGATGGCCAGTCGTGCCCGAGGTATAGATCATGTTCATGGGCTGCGGCACGATCGGACCGTCATAGGGCGCATGTTGCGTGAGCCAGGCTTCGAAATCGGTCGCAAAACTCGGCGTCGTCAGATGATCCGGATCGATCTTGTAGTTGGAGCGGATTTCGGGCGGCGTCGGCACGCTGAGCACGGTAACTCCCTCAGGAATCGCATCGCGCAAACCATGCAGCATGTCGGCATGAGCGATCAGGACGGCGGTGCGGGAATCTTCGAGGATGTAGGTGATCTCCTCAGGCTTGAAGTGCCAGTTGATCGGCACGCCATAGGCGCCCAGCCGCATCGCGGCGTAGGCGGCTTCGAGGAAGGCGATGTCGTTGCGCATCAGCATGCAGACGCAATCGCCCTGGCGGACGCCGATTTTGGCGAGGCCGGCGGCGATGCGGTCGGCGCGGGTCGCGACTTCGGTGTGGGTGCGGCGGCGGTCGCCGGAGACGATGCCGAGGAAGTGAGACGTTTCGTTCATTTGTCGAGTTCCGATCTTTCGTCGGGTTGAAGATTTTTAGCCACGAGCACCCTCGTCATTCCGGGATGCGGCGAAGGCGCAGGCTACGATGCGCAATGGCGCATCTGAGAATCCATAATCACGAGTCGGGGTTATGGATTCCGGGCTCGATGCTTCGCATCGCCCCGGAATGACGGCAGACCGCTAGTCTGCAAAATTCGGCGCACGCTTTTCCAGATTCGAGCGGACCGCCTCGGTCTGGTTCGGGCTGCCGATCAGCTTCTGCTGCTCGACGGATTCGGCGAGCAGTGCCGGGCCCGGATCGACCGAAAGATTGTTCAGCATCCGCTTGGCCGCGCGGATCGCATCGGGGCTTTTCCCTGCGATCTCGCGCGCGACCTCCAGCGCCGACGCGCGCGGATCGTCGCAGATGCGCGTGGCGAGGCCGTAGGCCATCGCCTCCTGCGCGGAGAAGATGCGGCCCGTGTAGGTGAGATCGCGCAGGATGTCGTCGCGCACCAGCGAGGCCAGGATCGGCGTGCCCGCCATGTCGGGCACCAGGCCCCATTTGATCTCCATAATCGACATTCGCGCATCCGCGCTGAGAAAGCGCATGTCGGCGCCGAGCGAGAGCTGGAAACCGCCGCCGAAGGCGACGCCGTGCACGGCGGCGATCACGGGCATCGGAAGCTGGCGCCAGCCCCACACCGCCTGTTGCGCGAAGTTGGCCTTGCCATAGGTGCGCACCGTGAGATCGCGATTTTCGCCACCCGGAATTCCGTTGCCGCCCTTCTCCTTCATGGCGGCAAAACGCCCCATGTCCAGCCCGGCGCAGAAGGCGCGGCCTTCGCCCGAGAGCACGACGGCGCGCACGCCCTTTTCCTTCGAAAGCCGGTCGGTTGCGGCGACGAGGGCCTCGAACATGGGCTGATCCAGCGCGTTCATCTTGTCGGCGCGCACCAGGCGCACATCGGCGACGCCTTCCGAGATCGAGATCGAGACGCGATCTTCCATGGATCAATTCTCCCCTGTTCTTGTTCGGTGCCGCTTTACAGGACGACGGCGGCCGGATTTAGTCAATCGACCAATTAACTGACAATCCCTACGGGGGAAACAGCCATGTTCAAGGAAAATCTTCTGGCCGGCCGGCGCATCCTCGTGACCGGCGGCGGCACCGGCCTCGGCAAATCGATGGCGGCGCGATTCCTCCAGCTCGGCGCCGAGGTGCACATTTGCGGCCGGCGCAAGATCGTCTGCGACGAGACCGCGACCGAGCTGATGGATCGCTACGGCGGCCGCGTCAACAGCCACGGCGTCGACATCCGAAACGCGCTTGCGGTCGAGGAGATGATCGAGACCATCTTCCGCGATGGTCCCCTCACCGATCTCATCAACAATGCGGCCGGCAATTTCATCTCGCGCACCGAGGAGCTCTCGCCGCGCGGCTTCGATGCGGTCGCCAACATCGTCATGCACGGCACGTTCTACGTGACGCATGCGGTCGGCAAGCGCTGGATCGCCTTGAAGCAGCCCGGCAACGTCGTCTCGATCACCACGACCTGGGTGCGCAACGGCTCGCCCTACGTGGTGCCGTCGGCAATGAGCAAGTCGGCGATCCACGCCATGACGATGTCGCTTGCCACCGAATGGGGACGACACGGCATCCGCCTCAACACCATCGCCCCGGGCGAGATCCCGACCGAGGGCATGAGCAAGCGCATCAAGCCGGGCGACGAGGCCGGCGCGCGCACCAAGGCGATGAACCCGATGGGCCGCGTCGGCACCATGGAGGAACTGCAGAACGTCGCCGTGTTCCTGATCTCCGGCGGCTGCGACTGGATCAACGGCGAGACCATCGCCATGGATGGCGCCCAGGCGCTCGCGATGGGCGGCAACTTCTACCAGCTCCGTGACTGGAGCGACGACGACTGGAAAACGGCGCGCGAGAGCATCATGGCGCAGAACGAGAAGGACCGCGCGAAGCGGGGGTGATGTTCTCTCGTGCCCCGGACGCGGCGCAGCGCGCCGCCTTCGGCGTGGTGCGCTGCAGAGCCGGGGCCCATGTCGCAGCATGCTGGGTCCCGGCTCAGCAGCGCATCACTTCGTGCTGCGCAGCGTCCGGGACACGAGACGGCGGCATTCTCCTGCCATCTTGTCTTCATCCGCCGATGACGCCACACTCCCCCGCATAAAAACAAGAGCTACGGGAGAAACATGTCCACACAGCCATTGGCGAACCTCGCCGACATGGTGCGCGAGCGTGCGAAGAGCCGCGGCAGCGCCATCGCCTACCAGTTCGAAGGCCGCACCACCAGCTTTGCCGAGTTCGACATCAAGACCAACAAGGTCGCGAACGCGCTCCTCGCAATGGGCGTGACGAACGGCGACCGCATCGCCTATCTCGGCAAGAACAGCGACATCTATTTCGAGCTCTTGATGGGTGCGATGAAGGCTCGCGTGGTGATGGCGCCGGTGAACTGGCGGCTCGCGGGGCCCGAGGTCGCCTTCATCGTGTCGGATTGCAAGGCGCCGGTTTTGTTCGTCGGGCCCGAATTCATCACACAGGTGCGCCAGATCAGGGACCAGATACCGGGCGTGCGCACCATCATCACCTCCGAGGGCGGCGTGCCGGAATGGCCAGATTTCACGGCGTGGCGCGATGCGCAGCGCGGCGACGATCCCAAGGTGCCGATCGACACCCGCGACATCGCGATCCAGCTCTACACCTCGGGCACCACGGGCAAGCCGAAGGGCGCAATGCTGAGCCACGCGAACTTCCTCAACCTGGTGCAGACCGGCAACGCCGAGGACAAGCCGGAATGGAACCGGTGGTCGACCGACGACGTCTCGCTGGTGGCGATGCCGATCTTCCACATCGGCGGCTCCGGATGGGGCGTGATGGGTCTCTATCACGGCGCCCGCGGCGTGATCGCACGCGAGTTCGATCCGACCAAGGTTTTGGATTTCTTCGAGCAGTCGGGCATCACAAAGCTGTTCATGGTACCGGCGGCGATGCAATTCGTGGTGCGACAGCCCCGCGCCAGGACGGTCGACTTCTCGCGACTGAAATACATGCTGTACGGCGCCTCGCCGATTCCTGCGGCACTGCTGAAGGAATGCATCGAGGTCTTCAAGTGCGGCTTCGTCCAGATGTATGGCATGACCGAGACGACAGGCACCATCGTCGCGCTGCCGCCGGAGGACCATATCGAGGGGCTGGAGCGGATGCGCTCGGCCGGCAAGGCGCTGCCGGGGGTCGAAATCGCAATTCTCGACGCCGACGGCAAGCCGCTGCCGCCGCGCCAGGTCGGCGAGATCGCGACGCGCTCGGGCTCCAACATGGCGGGCTATTGGAATCTGCCGGAAGCCACCGCCGCGACGCTGCGCGGCGACGGCTGGCTGCGCACCGGCGATGCCGGCTACATGGACGAGGACGGCTATCTCTACATCCACGACCGCATCAAGGACATGATCATCTCGGGCGGCGAGAACATCTATCCGGCCGAGGTCGAGAGCGCGCTATGCGACCATCCCGACGTCGCGGAAGCCGCCGTGATCGGCGTGCCCGACGAGCAATGGGGCGAAGCCGTGAAGGCGGTCGTGGTGATGAAGCCCGGCAAGCAGGCGACCGCCACCGACATCATCAACTTCACCCGGACGCGCATCGCCGGCTACAAGACGCCGAAGAGCGTGGAGTTCCTGCCCGCGCTGCCGCGGAATCCGTCAGGCAAGATCCTGCGGCGGCAGCTGCGCGAGCCGTATTGGGCGGGGAAGGATCGGCGGGTGAACTAATTAATCCATAATCTCTCCGCGGAGACATCTCTGGATTGCTTCGCTGCGCTCGCAATGACGGTGTGGAGACAGGAGCGCATCTCTCTCCTCCGTCATTGCGAGGAGCCCTTGCGACGAAGCAATCCAGGCTGTCTCCACGGAAAGACTCTGGATTGCTTCGCTGCGCTCGCAAATAACAGTCAACGCTTCCCCGGCCCCATATAGCCGAACAGGAACCCCGCCACTTTCCGCATCTGGATCTCCTCGCTGCCTTCGGTGATCCGATAACGGCGGTGGTGGCGATAGATGTGCTCGAACGGCTTGTGGCGTGAATATCCCATGCCGCCATGGACCTGCATGGCACGGTCGGCGGCTTCGCAGCAGAGGCGGTTTGCCCAGTAATTGCACATGGAGACGCGGTCGGACAGCGTGCGCTCGATCTGCTCCTCATTGAGCTGGTCCATCTCCCAGGCGGTCTTGCGGATCAAGAGGCGCAGCATCTCGGCTTGCGTGGCGAGCTCGACCAGCGGGAATTGAATCGCCTGGTTCTCGGCGAGCGCCTTACCGAACGGCTTTCGCTCGCGTGCATACTTCACGCTCTCGTTGATGCAGTAGACCGCGGCGCCGAGCGAGCTCGCGGCCTGACGGATGCGGTTCTGGTGCACGAAGCATTGCGCCAATGAGAGTCCGCGGCCGACCTCGCCGAACAAGGCATCCTCCGGCACGAAGACGTCGGTGAAGCTGACGCGGGGATGGTCGGTCGGCATGTTGAAGGTCCACATGTACTCCTCGACCTTGACGCCGGGACTTTTGGCCGGCACCAGAAAGCAAGTGATGCCGCGGGCGTCGCCGTCATTGCCACTGGTGCGCGCGAACAGCGCGCAGTGCGTGGCGACATGCATGCCCGTGGTCCACATCTTCTCGCCGTTGATGATCCAGCCCTTGACGTTGTCGCGCGTCGCGGGCACCGCGCGCGTCTCCATGTGGGTTGCGTCCGAGCCGTGATGCGGCTCGGTCAGGCCGAAGGTGATGCGGTACTTGCCCCTGATCGAGCCGTCGATCATCGCCTTCTGGTCGTCGCGGCCGTAGCGGTCGAGCATGGTGACGACGGGAAAGTTGCCGACGATGGAATGCTCGTTCTGCAGGTCGTTGTGCAGGCCGAGACCCTTTGCGGCGAAGTGCTCGCGGATCACGGCCATCCAGAGATTGGAGCCGTCCTTGCCGCCATATTGCTTCGGCACCGGAAAGCGCAGATGCCCGGCAGCGTCGGCGAGATCCTTGGCCTTGCGCAGGATCGCCTCCCATTCGTGGCGCGGCAGACCGCCATTCTCGAAATCGGTGCGCGCCCATTCGCGGCGGTGGTCGAAGAAGCGGATGTTGTCGTCGGCTTGTTCGAGCGGCTTGATCTCGCGCTCGATGAAACGGTCGAGCTCTCCGAGATAAGCGACGAGATCGGCAGGCAATGAGAAATCCACAGGTTCTCTCCCGGATTGATTTTATCGTTTTGCGTTAAGGCGCTAGGCGCATTCTTGCTTGGCACGATTAAGGTGAGAAGAGCGCGTGCAAGTCAAGCAAGCCGAGACGTGACGATGGCGCAAGGCGCACCAGCGCAATTCGATGGTGCTCAGACGCACCCGCACGGTAGTATGGCGCCAATATTCCTTCGAAAGAAAATCCGGGAGCGCGCGATGGAGCTGAAATTCTCAAAGGTGGAACGCAAGGGGCCGATCACGATCGTGACGCTGTCGCGCCCCGAGGTCTACAACGCGCTGCACACCGACGCGCATTTCGAATTGCAAAAAGTATTCGACGATTTCTCCGGAGATCCCGAACAGTGGATCGCGGTCGTCACCGGCGCCGGCGACAAGGCGTTCTGCGCCGGCAATGATTTGAAGTGGCAGGCGGCGGGAGGAAAGCGCGGCTGGGACAAGGGCGGCTTTGCCGGCCTCACCTCACGCTTCGACTGCGACAAGCCGATCATCGCCGCAGTGAACGGCGTCGCCATGGGCGGCGGCTTCGAGATTGCGCTCGCCTGCGACCTCATCATTGCCGCGGAGAACGCAACCTTCGCGCTGCCCGAGCCGCGCGTTGGCCTTGCCGCGCTCGCCGGCGGCCTGCATCGGCTGCCGCGCCAGATCGGGCTGAAGCGCGCCATGGGCATGATCCTCACCGCGCGCCATGTCAGCGCCAAGGAAGGTCTCGAGCTCGGCTTCGTCAACGAGGTGGTGCCGCAGGGCGAGGCGCTGACGGCTGCGCTGCGCTGGGCGGAGACGATCGCCAAGAATTCGCCGATGTCGATCCAGGCCTCGAAGCAGGCGATCCAGAAGGGGCTCGGCGTGTCGCTGGAGCAGGCCATCGCGGAGCAGCGCGACTACCCGGCGGTGCAGGCGATGGTCGCCTCGCAGGATTACATCGAGGGTCCGAAGGCGTTTTCCGAGAAGCGACCGCCGAAATGGGTGGGGAAGTAGGGTCCGGGTGTCATTCCGGCGCGCGCCCACATCAACATCATCGCTGTCATGCCCCGCGAAGGCGGGGCATCCAGTACGCCGCAGCCTATCGATTAACCACAACCGTCTCGGAGTACTGGATCGCCCGCCTTCGCGGGCGATGACACCGAATTTGGAGCAAGACCTCCTTACCCGCCCCGTCCCAACTCCCGCTTGTAGGACGCATAGTTCGGCTGATCGACTGCGAGCTTGTCCATCGTGGTCGCCCAGAGGTGCTCGGCGAGACCGGGCGTTGCCAGATCGACCTCGCCCTTGGCGATGCGCTCGGCGAGCACGCGGTTGAGTTCGGTGACCGAGCCGTCGATGCCGAGCAGTGCGCGCAGGCGCGCAACCTCCTTCGCGTCGCTCCCCGCCTCCCGCGTCAGTTGCCGCGTCACGAGGTCGAGGATGTTGATGGCGACGCGCAGCTTGAAGGCCTGGTGGCCGGAGATCAGCGGCGTGATGTCGTTGCGGAGGAAATCGGCGACTGACTTGGTCAGCTCGATCGGGGTCGGCTCGTCCTGCATGTGTCAGCTCCCGCGCGGCGCCAAGAGGCGCAACAGATCGATCTCGGTCTCGCTGGCGCGGCGGCCGATCATGGCGCGCTCCATGGAATGGTCGGGCCCCTCGCGAAAACGCTGCATCATGCCGCCGCACATGATGCCCCAGCGCAGCGTGCCCATCACTTCCCAGAATTTCACTCGTTCGGGGTCGACCTTGCGGCCCGCCTCCTCGTAACCGGCGAACAGTTCCTCGCGTGTGCCAAAACCGCCGACGGGCTTGTCGATCTCGCCGAAGCGCCAGGAGTTGACGCAGACCCAGCCGAGATCCTCCATGGGGTCGCCGAGATGGGCGAGCTCCCAGTCCAGCACCGCGCGAACGCCATCCGCGCCGATGATGAGATTGCCGTTGCGGAAATCGCCGTGCACCAGCGTGGTCTCCACCGACCGACCGGGATCGTGGTCGCGCAGCCAGCGCAGCGCCAGCTCGAACACGGGTTTTGGCCAGTTCAGGCTGCGATAGTCGCGCTCGAACTCGGCGATCTCCTGGGTCGCGCCCCTGCTGCGCAGCTGAGGCAATTTGTCGTGCGGCAGCCGATGGAGACCTGCGAGAATTCCGCCGATCTGCCGCGCCAGAATGGGGCGCGCCGCCGCGTACTCCTCATCGCGAAGAATCTTGCGCGCGATGGTCTCGCCCTCGACCCTTTGCATGATGAAGCCGGTGCCGAGATCGTCCTCGGGCGTGAGCACATGCATCACGCGCGGCGACGGCACGCCGGCTTCATAAGCAAGCTGCATCAGCTGCGCTTCAGCCGCGAGGCCCGCAGCGCGCGTCGGCGCCGCGCCATAGCCTTTTGGCGAGCGGCGCAGGATGGCGCCGATCGGCCCGTTGGGATGCCTGATGTTGAAGCGCCAAGTTTCCTGGCTGGCGCCGCCGGACAGTTTTGCCGCAGAGGTGACGCCGGTCGCCCCTTCGCACCAGCGCTGGACGCTGCGTGAAAGCGCCGCCTCGATCATTTGCCCTTGAACTGCGCGGGCCGCTTCTCGAGGAACGCACCGACGCCCTCGCGGAAATCCTCGGTGTCGCCGGCGCGGAGCTGGCACTGGAATTCCAGATTGAGCTGATCTTCGAAGGAGTTTTCCGGGCTATCCCAATAGAGCTTGCGGATCAGGGACAGTGCGACGGTCGGGCCGCTGGCGAGATCGCGCGCCAGCTTCATCGCCTCCTCCATCAGCACGCCGTCATCGTAGACGCGGTTGACGAGGCCCCATTCCAGCGCCTTCTCGGCCGGCAGCCGCTCGCCCATCAGCGACAATTCGATCGAGCGCGCGCGCCCGACGAGCCGCGGCAAGAGCCAGGTCGAGCCGCAATCCGGCACGAGCCCGATGCGGCGGAAGGCCTGCAGGAAATAGGACGAGCGCGCGCACAAAATCATGTCGCCGAGCAGCGCGAAGCTCATGCCGGCGCCGGCGGCGGGACCGTTGACTGCGGTGATGATCGGGCAATGCAGGTTGCGGATGCGGCGCAGGAAGGGATGAAAGCCGGTCTCCAGCGTCAGGCCGGCCTTGGTCTTCTTCGACTGGTTGTTGCGGCCCTGCAGATTAGCGCCGGTGCAGAACGCGCGCCCCGCGCCGGTCAGCACGACGCAGCGCACCTCGCCCTTCTTCTCCTCGATCGTGTCGAGCGCTTCGGCAAGGCCCCCCAGCATGTCCACGGAGACCGCGTTCATCACCTCCTGATGGTCGAGCTTGAGGATCGCGACCGAGCCATCGAAGTCGAGCGTGACGTGTTTGAACTGCATGGTTTCCTCGTCACTTGCGGCCCGCGTCAGTTTCGCAGACCGGAATTTGGTTTTGCCGGGGCGCATATTTGATTTTTGGCGCGGTCTTGTCCATGGTGATCGGAGCATAGCAAGCAATCTTGTGCGCAGCGGCTGATGGGCCGCAGACAAAAAACAGGAAACGCGCCATGAACCTCTTCGACCTCTCCGGCCGCGTGGCCGTGATCACCGGTGGCAATGGCGGCATCGGCCTCGGCATCGCGCAGGCGCTCGCGGGCCAGGGCTGCAACGTCTCGATCTGGGGCCGCAATGCTGACAAGAACAAGGCCGCTGCCGCGAGCATGGCGGGCCTCTCCGGCAAGGTCGACAGCCGCGTCTGCGACGTCAGCGACCCGGCCTCGGTCGCTTCAGCGATGAAGGCCACGCTCGACACCTTCGGCCGGGTCGATGGCTGCTTCGCCAATGCCGGCATCGGCGGCGGCGGCCGGCGCGCCTTCATCGAGCGCACCGAGGAGGAATGGCGCACGATGTTCGCGACCAATCTCGACGGCGTGTTCCACGCCTTCCAGGCCGCGGCGAAGCACATGACGGATCGCGCGAATGCCGGCGATCCCTTCGGCCGGTTGGTTGCGACCTCGAGCCTCGCCTCGATCTTCGGCACCGCGCGCAACGAGCATTATGCCGCGACCAAGGCCGCCATCAACGCGCTGGTGCGCGCCCTCGGCGTCGAACTGGCGCGTTACGGTGTCACCGCGAATGCGATCCTGCCCGGCTGGATCAAGAGCGACATGACCGCAGGGCTCATGGCCAACGACAAGTTCGTCGCCAACGTGATGCCGCGGATTCCGATGCGGCGATTCGGCGAGGCGTCAGATTTCGGCGGCATCGCGGTGTATCTGATGAGCAAGGCGTCGTCGTATCACACCGCGGACACGTTCGTGATCGACGGCGGCTATACCGCGTTTTGAGATTTCGTAGGGTGGGCAAAGGCGCTCTTGCGCCGTGCCCACCGTAAGCATTTTTCGAATGTCGTGGTGGGCACGCTGCGCTTTGCCCACCCTACGGCTTCTCGTTTTGTCAGCGCAGAAGGGAATGGGCAAATGTTCTCGCACGTGATGATCGGCACCAACGATCTCGACAAAGCCAAGACGTTCTACGACAAGCTGCTCGGCACGCTCGAGGTGCGGCCGGCCAGGGTCGACGGCCATCGCATCTTCTACATCACCAAGACCGGCGTGTTCTCGGTGTCGAAGCCGATCAACGGCGAGCCGGCGACATGCGCGAATGGCGGCACGATCGGCTTTGCCGCCAATTCGCCGGAACAGGTCGATGCGTGGCACGCGGCGGGCGTCGCGGCCGGCGGCAAGCCGATCGAGGATCCGCCGGGCATCCGCGAGGGCTCCGGGGTTAAGCTCTATCTCGCTTATCTGCGCGACCTCGACGGCAACAAGATCTGCGCGATGCATCGGGTGCCTAATTGACGTAGACCCACCCACAGCTGTCATTCCCCGCGAAAGCGGGGAATCCAGTACGCCGCGGCCTCTCGATAAACGACCGACGTCTCGGAATACTGGATCGCCCGATCAAGTCGGGCGATGACAGCGGAGAGTGAGGCGCGAGCCTGCCGCCTTCCACACCCCATTCAAACAACATTTCAAACGACCTCGCGATATTCCATCGCATGGCATGGCCTCGCGCGTGAAAATGCGCGCTCGCACTTTGCCGGCGCTGCGACTATTCTTGCGCTCAACACAATTCTAGCGATCCCGGGAGGACCAATGACAAAACACACCTACATTCCCCGCACCACCAACTACACGCTCAATCCCGGCGACGAGCTCAACGATCTGCGGATGTCGGACCAGGTCCGGCCGCTCTACGATCACGTCAAGAAGTTCATCCGCGACACCGTCGAGCCGATGTCGATCGAGTTCGCCAAGGCGGGCGAAAGCAAGGAAGATCGCTGGAGTTTTACGCCGAAGCAGCTCGAAGTGCTGGAGAAGGCCAAGAACAAGGCCAAGCAGGAAGGCCTCTGGAACTTCTTCCTGCCCGATGACGAGACCGGCCAGGGCCTGAAGAATCTCGACTACGCCTACATCGCCGCCGAGCTCGGCAAGAGCCCGCTGGCCTCCGAGACCATGAACTGCTCGGCGCCCGACACCGGCAACATGGAGGTGCTGGAGCGCGTCGGCACCAAGGAGCAGAAGGAGACGTGGCTGAAGCCGCTGCTCAACGGCGAGATCCGCTCCGCCTATGTCATGACCGAGCCGAACGTCGCCTCCTCCGACGCCAAGAACATCTCGACCACCGCAAAGCTCGTCGGCGACGAATGGGTGATCAACGGCGAGAAGTATTACATCTCCGGCCTCGGCGATCCCCGCTGCAAGATCCTCATCGTGATGGTGAAGACCAATCCGGACGCGGCACCGAGCAAGCAGCAGTCGCAGATCCTGGTGCCGCGCGACACGCCCGGTGTCGAGGTCCTCGGTCCCATGTACGTGTTCGGCCAGGACCACGCCCCTCGCGGCCACATGCATATGCGCTTCAACAATGTGCGGGTGCCGAAGGAGAACATCCTGCTCGGCGAAGGCCGCGGCTTCGAGATCTCGCAGCTGCGGCTCGGACCGGGGCGCATCCATCACTGCATGCGCACCATCGGCAAGGCCGAGAAGGCGCTCGACCTGATGGTGCAGCGGGGCCTGACCCGCGAGGCCTTCGGCAAGAAGATCGCCCATCTCGGCGGCAACATGCAGATCATCGCGCAGGCGCGCTGCGAGATCGAGGCGATGCGGCTGATGGTGCTGAAGGCAGCCAAGGCGATGGACGTGCTCGGCAACAAGGAGGCCCGCGTCTGGGTCTCCATGGTCAAGGCCATGGTACCCGAGCGCGCCTGCAGGATCATCGACCAGGCCATCCAGATGCACGGCGCGACCGGCATCTCGCACTGGACCCCGCTCGCCGAGATGTACCAGGATGTGCGGCACCTGCGCTTCGCCGACGGTCCGGATGAGGTGCACTGGATGGTGGTGGGCCGCCACGAGCTGAGCATGGCGTGAAGACTCTCTCCTCCCCCTCTCCCCGTTCTTACGGGGAGAGGGTCGGGGTGCGGGGCCTCTCTCCACACGCGAGGTGATCGAGGGACCTGTACCCCCTCACCCGAATTCGATCTTCGATCGAATTCGACCTCTCACCGCAAGCGGGGAGAGGTGAAGAAGAAAGCGCCTACGTCGCGGGCACGAGCTTGTCCTGCGTCTTGGTCTCGAAATCGGACGCGTCGTGGCGCTCGTGGAGCTGGCTGGCGGGATCGCCGGAGACGCGGTTGACCATGCGGCCGCGCTTCACGGCCGGACGCTTGGCGATCTGGTCGGTCCAGCGCTGCACGTTCTTGTAGTCCTGCACCGACAAGAATTCGCCGGCGCCATAGACCAGCCCCCTGGCGAGCGCGCCGTACCAGGGCCACACCGCGATGTCGGCAATCGTGTAGTCCTTGCCCGCGAGATATTCGTTGTCGGCAAGGCGCCGGTCGAGCACATCGAGCTGGCGCTTGGTCTCCATCGCGAAACGGTCGATGGCGTATTCGATCTTGGTCGGGGCATAGGCGTAGAAATGGCCGAAGCCGCCGCCGAGATAGGGCGCGCTGCCCATTTGCCAGAACAGCCAGGACATCGCCTCGGTGCGGGTCTTGATGTCCTTCGGCAGGAAGGCGCCGAACTTCTCGGCGAGGTAGAACAGGATCGAGCCTGACTCGAACACCCGGATCGGCTCCGGGCCGGAGCGGTCCATCAACGCCGGGATCTTGGAATTCGGATTGATGTCGACGAAGCCGCTGCCGAACTGGTCACCGTTGCCGATCCTGATCAGCCAGGCGTCGTATTCGGCGCCCTTGTGGCCGAGCGCGAGGAGCTCCTCCAGCATCACGGTGACCTTCACCCCGTTCGGCGTCGCCAGCGAGTAGAGCTGAAGCGGATGCGTGCCGACCGGCAGCTCCTTGTCGTGAGTGGGGCCGGCAATGGGCCGGTTGATGTTGGCGAACTGACCGCCGTTCTCCTTGTTCCAGGTCCAGACTTTAGGCGGCACGTAGGGGGCGTCGGTCATGCGGGGGCTCCGGCAAAAAGATGCGCCTGCATTAATTAGCCCGCAAACGGCCGATGACAAGGGCGCCGAAATGCATTGCCGGACGGGACAACTCTGCGTTTTGTCATGGCAGCCCCTCCCCGCCGTCATTCCGGGGCCGGGTTCTCGCTTGCCGAGCCCCGGAATGACGACGCCACTCAGGACGCCGCGGCCTGCGGCCCCCGGATCGAGCGCGACGTCTACACACAAGATGCCTCGTCGAATCCGGCATGTCATCGATCGGCTCGCGTCACTTTGCTTTGCCAGCGAAAGCAACGAGAATGCGAAGCCTGCCGCCGGGAGAGAGCCATGAAATCGCCGATCTGCGACATGCTGGGGATCGATTTCCCGCTGCTCGCCTTCAGCCATTGCCGCGACGTCGTTGCCGCCGTCAGCCGCGCCGGCGGGTTTGGTGTATTGGGGGCGACGGTGCATACGCCGGATACGCTCGAGCGTGAGCTGAAGTGGATCGACGATCACGTCGACGGCAAGCCCTACGGCATCGACGTGCTGATCCCGGAAAACATCTCGACCGCGGGCGAGAAGGACGTCACCTGGAAGAGCCTGGAAGCGCGGGTGCCGCAGGAGCACCGCAACTACACGCGCGATCTGCTGAAGAAGTACGACATCGAGCTGACCAGCAGCGAGGTCGCGGACAACCAGCCGCAGCCGTTCGACGGCAAGACCGCGCTTCAGCTGCTCGAGGTCTCCTTCGATCATCCGATCCGCCTGATCGCCAACGCGCTGGGCGTGCCGCCGAAGGCGATGATCGAGATGGGCAAGAAGCATGGCGTGCCGGTCGCAGCGCTCGTCGGCGCCAAGGAGCACGCGCTGCGCCAGGTCGCCGCCGGGGTCGACATCCTCGTGGTGCAGGGCACCGAGGCTGGCGGCCATTGCGGCGAGGTCTCGACCATGGTGCTGGTGCCGGAGGTGATCAAGGCGATCAAGCCCATCCGCGACGTGCCGGTGCTGGCGGCCGGCGGCATCATGACGGGACGGCAGATGGCGGCCTGCATGGCGATGGGCGCGGCCGGCGCCTGGACCGGCTCGGTGTGGCTTGCGACCGTGGAGGCCGAGACCACGGAGATCTTTCGCGAGAAGATGATCGCGGCCTCCTCGCGCGATGCGGTGCGCTCGAAGGGCCGCACCGGCAAGCCGGCGCGGCAGCTCCGCTCGGTCTGGACCGATGCCTGGGACCGCGCGCCGGACAGCCCGGGCGCGCTGCCGATGCCGCTGCAAAGCATCATCAGCCGCGACGCCTTCCATTCGATCGACCGGGCCGCCGCAAGCGGCAACGCGAGGGCGCGCGATCTCGTCAGCTATTTCGTCGGCCAGGGCGTCGGCCTGATCGACAGCGTGAAATCGGCGGGTGCCGTGGTACAGGAGTTCAAGCAAGATTTCGCCGAAGCCGTCGAGCACATGAATGCGCTGGTGGCGGACTAGTCACGACCTCGTCATTGCGAGCGCAGCGAAGCAATCCGGACTGCCTCCGCGGAAAGATCCTGGATTGCTTCGCTGCGCTCGCAATGACGAAACAAATGACATCGTGAATTGAAGCATGACAGATAAGAACAAGAATCCCGAAGACCGCATCCCCGTCATCGTCGGCATCGGCGAAATCGTCGATCGCCCCAAGGAGATCACGGAAGGCCTCGAGCCGCTCGACCTGCTCGAACAGGCGCTGCGGCGCGCGGAGGCGGACGCCGGTGCAAAACTGCTCGGCGAGGTGCAATCGCTCGACGTCGTCAATTTCCTGAGCTGGCGCTATCGCGATCCGGAGCAGCTCTTGGCGCAGCGCCTCGGCATCTCGCCTGCGCATTGCTATTACGGCCCGGTCGGCGGCGAGAGCCCGATCCGCTACATCCACGAGGCGGCCAAGCGCATCGCGCGCGGCGAGTGCAGCGTTGCGGCGGTGTGCGGCGCGGAGGCGCAATCGACCGCGACCAAGGCGGAGCGCGCCGGCATCAAGCTGCCGTGGACGCCGTTCGCCCATGACGTCGAGGAGCCCAAGCGCGGCGCGGCCTTCCAGAAGCCCTTGGCAGTGAAGCTCGGCGTGTTTCGGCCCGTCACGGTGTATCCATTCTACGAAGCGGCCTCCTCGGCGCATTGGGGCCAGACGCCGCGCGAGGCGATGGCGGAATCAGGCACGCTGTGGTCGCGCTATTCGGAAGCCGCCGTGCAAAACCCCAATGCCTGGCTGAAGCGGCGTTACGCGCCTGAGGAGATCACGACACCGACCGCGGACAACCGCCTGATCGCCTGGCCCTACAACAAGCTGATGGTGGCCAACCCCAGCGTCAACATGGGCGGCGCGCTGCTGCTCACCAGTCTTGCCAAGGCGCAGGCGGCCGGGGTCGCCGAGGACAAACTGGTCTACCCGCTCGGCGGTGCTTCGGCGGAAGAGCCGCGCGACTATCTGCTGCGCGACCAGTTTTACGAGAGCCACCCGCAGAACGCCGTGCTCAAGAGCGTGATGGACCTCGCGGGCGGCGACGGCAACAAGTTCGACGCGATCGAGCTCTACAGCTGCTTCCCCTGCGTGCCCAAGATGGCGCGGCGGACGCTGGGCTTGGGACCCGACGTGCAGCCGACCGTGACCGGCGGCCTCACGTTCTTCGGCGCGCCGCTCAACACCTACATGACGCATGCGGCCTGCTCGATGGTGCGGCGTGTGCGCGACGGCGCCAGGCTCGGCTTGCTCTACGGCCAGGGCGGCTTCGTCACCAAGCACCACGCGCTGGTGGTGTCGAAGACGCCGCCGCGCGAGACGCTGGCGCAGGAGACGAGCGTGCAGGACGAGGCCGACCGCAACAAGCGCGCGGTGCCGGAGTTCGTTAACGAGGCTTCGGGCAAGGGCAAGGTCGAGAGCTTTACCGTGCTCTACGGCCGCGGCGGCGACGTCGAGCACGGCGTCGTGATGCTGCGGACAGAGGACGATCGCCGCACGCTGGCGCGGATTCCGCCGAGCGATGGCGCGACGCTGGCGCATCTGCTCGACATGGACCGCACCCCGGTCGGCTCGCTCGGCGAGATCGCTATGGCAGCCGATGGCGTGCCGGAGTGGCGGGCGGCGTGATCTCGTAGGGTGGGCAAAGCGAAGCGTGCCCACGACCTTCGTGTGATCCGGAAAGAATGGTGGGCACGGCGCAAGAGCGCCTTTGCCCACCCTACGAGATCCGCCTGTTTTTCCGACACGGTCGAGACTCAGGCAGCGCGGACCGAGCTCAGGAACCTGCCGACCTCGGTCTTAAGCCGGCTCGAATCGTTCGACAGCATCTGCGCCGCGGACAGCACCTGCGATGAGGCCGTGCCGGTCTCGGTCGCGCCGCGCTGCACGTCGGTGATGTTGGACGAAACCTGCTGGGTTCCCTGCGCCGCCTGCTGCACGTTGCGCGCAATCTCCTGCGTCGCGGCGCCCTGCTCTTCCACCGCAGCGGCGATGGCGGACGAGATCTCCGACAGGCGCTCGATGGTCGAGGAGATCTCCTTGATGGCGCCGACCGAATCATTGGTCGCCGCCTGGATGCCGGAAATCTGCTGGCCGATCTCGCCGGTCGCCTTCGCGGTCTGCTCGGCGAGCGCCTTCACCTCGGAGGCGACGACGGCAAAGCCGCGGCCGGCTTCGCCCGCGCGCGCCGCCTCGATGGTGGCATTCAATGCCAGCAGGTTGGTCTGACCGGCGATGGTGTTGATCAGCTCGACGACGTCGCCGATGCGCGCGGCGGCTTTGGACAATTCGCTGACGCGCTCGGTGGTGGCACGGGCCTGACCGACGGCATCGCCCGCCATCCGCGCCGATTCCTGCACCTGGCGGCTGATCTCGCCGACCGACGAGGCCATCTCCTCCGTGGCTGAGGCCACCGATTGCACGTTTGTCGAGGCTTCCTCCGAAGCGCCGGCCACCGTGGTCGCCAGCCGCTGCGAGCGGTCGGCGGTCGCGGTCAGGGTCGAGGCGGAGGCCTCTAACTGGCTCGAGGCCGACGACACCGTCTGCACGATCTCGCCGATCATCGTTTCGAATTCGCGGGTGATGTTGTCGACGCGGCGGCCGCGCTCGATCTTGGCTTCGGCATCGGCTGCGGCGGCCTCGTCGGCCGCCTTCTTGGCGATCAACGCCTCCTTGAAGATCTGGAGCACGTCGGCCATAGCGCCGATCTCGGTCCTCTCGCCGCGATGCGGGACTTCGGCGGAGAGGTCGCCCCGGCCCAGCGCCTGCATTGGCAGGGTGATCGAGTTGATGCCGCTGGAGACGTCACGGACGAGATAGAAGCCGACGCCGACGCCGCTGACGACGGCAGCGCCGAGAATGATCGAAACCAGCATGAACGCATGATAGTAGCTCTCGGCGGCGTCGCTGGCGGCCTGATTGCCGCCCTTGGTGTTGAGATCAATGTCCTTCTGCAGGACCTCGTCGGACTTCAGGCCGATCTTGTTGACGGTCTTGGTATTGAGCTCATGGGACGCATGCGGAACTTTGCCCGCCTCCATGCGCGACAGTTCCATGACGTCCTGGGCGCCCTTCTGGTACTCAGCCCACAACTTCGACCATTCGCCATAGAGCGCCCGCTCTTCCGGCGAGGTGATCATCGGCTCGTAGTTCTTTCGAGCCTTGGCCAGCATCTCCGTGACGGTCGCCGCAGTCTGCTCTGCCGCCAGCTTGTCATCCAGCGTCTCGGACAGCATGTGCTCGCGGACCACGTTGCGGTAGGTGATGACGGCGGCCCGGATCTCGCCCAGCACCCGCACGCTCGGCATCCAGCTCGTCGTGATGTCGACCGTGTTGGCGTTCATCGACCGCATCTTCATGACGGCGAGCAGGCCCATGCCGGCCATCGCGACCAGCAGGAACGCCACGACACTGATGATCTTGGCGCGGATGGAAATGGTGGCGAGCATAATAGGAGTCTCATTGTGCTGGCGGCGGTGCCGCGCCCGGAAGTTCTACGAATCAACCAAAGGGAGCAGCACCGACATCCGACAGCAGAGCACCCGTGCAGGTGTCAGCGACGACTCCGTGCGAGTTACGGAGCCCGAAACAAGTGAACAGGCGGCTAAGAACGCCCTGCGCTCAGCGCATGAGCCTAAGCGCATCCGTGAAGAACTCCGCGCCGCCGAAATTTCCGGACTTCAGGGCTAGCAACATGTCGCCAGCTTCCGAGCCGACCGCGCGCAGCACCGGAACTCCCGCAGCGATTTCCACTCCTACGAGAAATCCGGGAATCCTCAACCGATCGACCACGGCGCCGGATGTCTCGCCACCGGCGACGACCAGGCGCCGGACGCCGGCCTGAACCAAGCCCTCGGCGATATCGGCCATGGCCTGCTCGATGGCGTGGCCGGCGGCATCCCGGCCGTGGCGTGCCTGTACGGCGGCAACGGCTTCCGGCGTCGCGCTCGAAGCGATCAGCACCGGACCTTCCGCAAGCCGCGGCCTTGCCCAGTCCAGCGCGCGCTGCGCTTCGCCGGCGCCCGCGACGATCTGCTCGGGATCGAGATGGAGCACCGGCATGATGCGTTCGGCGACGGCAATCTGCTGAAGCGTCGCCTGCGAGCAGCTGCCGGCAAGACATGCGGCCGGTCCGCCGACCGCAGCGCCGGTTTCGCTGCTCGGCGGCGCCGACTTCACCTTGCCCGTCGACACCAGCGCGCGCGCAAGCCCGAGGCCCATGCCGGACGCGCCAACCGACAGAAGGTGTTCGGCGGCGACGAGACCGATGGTCTCGAGGTCGCGGTCGAACACGGCGTCGATAATCGCGGCACCGATGCCCTTGGCGGCGAGCTCGGCCAAACGTGCCCGCACGGCCTCCGCGCCGCGCGTGACGGTGGCGAGATCGACGAGGCCGATCTGCGTCCTGCTCTGGCGCGCCAGCACGCGCACCAGGTTGGAATCATGCATGGGGTTGAGGGGATGGTCCTTGAGCGGGCTCTCGTTGAGCGGCACGGCGCCGACGAACAAATTGCCCTGATAGACGGTGCGCCCGGTCTCCGGAAAAGCCGGCGTCACCAGCACGGCTCCCTCTCCGCAATCGGCACGCAGCGCGTCCATGACGGGGCCGATATTGCCGGCGTCGGTGGAATCGAAGGTCGAGCAGATCTTGAACAGCACGTGGCCCGCGCCGCGGCCGCGCAGCCATTTGTCCGCCGCGCGCGAGCGCGACACGGCAAGGCCGGCCTCGATCGAGCGGCTCTTCAAGGACACCACGACGGCATCGACCTCGGGCAGCGCCAGATCGTCGGCAGGTATGCCGATGGTCTGGACGGTGCGCAGGCCCGCGCGCGTCAGCGTGTTGGCGAGGTCGGAGGCGCCGGTGTAATCGTCGGCGATGCAACCCAATGCAAGTGTCACGGCTTCACTCCCGCATAGGGCTTGAACCAGGCGAGGCCATCGGTGGTCTTGCCGCGTGGATTGTATTCGCAGCCGACGAAGCCGGCATAGCCGAGCCGGTCGAGCTCATCGAACAGGAACGGATAGTTCAGCTCCTCGCCGTCGGGCTCGTTGCGCGAGGGAATGCTGGCGATCTGGATGTGGCCGATGATCGGCATCATCTCGCGCAGCCGCATGGTGACGTCGCCGTGGATGATCTGGCAGTGATAGATGTCGAACTGGAGTTTCAGGTTCGGAAGCCTCAGTTCCTGGATCAGATCCCGCGCGAAGCCGAAATCGTTGAGGAAGTAGCCGGGCACGTTGCGCGCATTGATCGGTTCGATAACGACGTCGATGCCGTGCGGCGCGAAGAATTCCGCAGCCCAGGCCACCGATTTGTAGAAGGCCTCGATCGCGGCGCGCTCGCTGCGGTTGGCGATGCCGGCCATCAGGTGCAAGCGCTTGACGCCGGTCGCCTTGGCATAAGGCAGTGCCGTCTCCAGGCTCGCCTTGAGATCGGAGAAGCGTGATGGCAGCGCGGCAAAGCCCTTCTCGCCGGCGTTCCAGTCGCCCGGCGGCATGTTGAACAGCGCCTGGGTCAGGCCGTTGCGCTTGAGCCGCTCGCCGACGGCCTCGGCGGGATGCTCGTAGGGAAACAGGAACTCGACCGCGGTGAAGCCCGCTTGCGCAGCGGCGTCGAAGCGGTCGAGGAACGGCACCTCGGTGAACATCATCGAGAGATTGGCGGCGAAACGGGGCATTGGAGATCCTCTTACTTGTCGCCGGGCAGCTTGACGCCGGTGACCTGCGCATACATCCGCGCCACCGATGCGTCATCGTCGCGGCCCATGCCGGCGGCCGACGTCATCAGGAACATCTGGAGCGCGGCGGCGGAGACCGGCACCGGGAATCGGGCGCTGCGCGCCATGTCCTGGATGATGCCGAGATCCTTGACGAAGATCTCCACCGCGCTGCGCGGCGTGTAGTCGCCGTCGAGCACGTGCGGCATGCGGTTCTCGAACATCCAGGAATTGCCGGCCGAGGCCGTGATCACCTCGTAGACCTTGCGGATGTCGAGGCCCTGCTTGGCCGCGAACGCAATCGCTTCGCTGGCGGCGGCGATGTGAACGCCGGCGAGCAGCTGATTGATCATCTTGAACGCAGCGCCCTGCCCGGCGGCATCGCCGAGCTCGTAGAGCTTGGCAGCCATGGCATCGAGCGCCGGCCGCGCTTTGGCAAAGGCGGCCGGGCTGCCGGAGGCAAGAATCGTCAATTCGCCTTGCGCGGCGCGCTGTGCTCCGCCGGAGATCGGCGCATCCAGATAATGCCGGCCGGTCGCCTCCAGCTGCTTAGCCAGGCGCCGCGCCACATCCGGGTCCATGGTCGCCGAGGAGACGAACACGCTGTCCTTCGGCATGGTCTCGGCGGCGCCATCCTTGCCGAACAGGATCGCCTCGGTCTGCGCGGCATTGACGACGACGCTGACGACGATATCGGCGTCCTTGGCCGCTTCGGCCGGCGTCTTGGCTCCCGCGCCGCCGTCCTTCACGAAGCGCGCGACGGCATCCGCCGAGACGTCGCAGCCGGTCACGGCGTGGCCGACGCGCTTGAGCGAGGTCGCCATGCCAAATCCCATCGAACCGAGCCCGACGACGGCGATACGCTGACTTTGTGACGTGGAGGCGGACATATGCAACTGACCCTTGCGAACGTTTCCCGGATGGCCGCCCTTTTGCGGCAGCTTGGCAACCGAATAACACGGCTTGGCCGCGCTGCCAAAGCGTGAGACAAGCAGGCATGACGGCCATGAGAACCGAAACGAGCAACGAAACAAGGCTGCGCGAGGAGATTTGCCGCTTCGGACGATCCCTGTTCGAGCGCGGGCTGACGCCAGGCTCCTCCGGCAATATCAGCGTCAAGCTGGACGACGGAGGCTGGCTGGTGACGCCGACCAACGCCTCGCTCGGTTTCCTCGATCCCGCAAAACTGTCACGGCTGGATAGCGGGAGCCGGCTGGTCTCGGGCGATGCGCCGACCAAGGAAGTTCCGCTGCACACGGCCCTCTACGATACGCGCGGAAGCGCGCGGGCCATCGTGCATCTGCACTCCACGCATTCGGTCGCGCTGTCGATGCTCCCCGAGATCGACCCGCGCGCCGCGCTGCCGCCGATGACGGCCTATTACCTGATGAAATGCGGCGCCACCGCACTCGTGCCCTATTACCGCCCCGGCGATCCCGCGGTCGCGGATGCGATCAAGGGGCTGGCGGGGAAATATTCATCCGTGCTGCTCGCCAATCACGGTCCGGTCGTTGCCGGCGACACGCTGGAAGCCGCCGTGTTCGCCACGGAGGAGCTGGAGGAGACGGCGAAGCTGTATCTGCTGCTGCGCGGGATGAACCCGCGGTATCTGTCGCCGGACCAGGTGAAGGATCTGGTGAAGGTGTTCGGGGTGACGCTGCCGGAGCATGGGCACGACGATTGAGCCTCGCTCCAACCTCGTCACTGCGAGCGCAGCGAAGCAATCCAGAATCCCTCCGCGGAAAGACTCTGGATTGCTTCGCTACGCTCGCAATGACGTAGAGCCTGTGAGCCAATTCGTTTTGTTTCGGCTTCGGCATCAAGGGGTGGTATCGCCCCTTGATGGGGGAAGCCGGCGGCGTCAGGCTGTTGGTTATCTATGCTTTTGCGAGACGATGCCCTTGCAGGATGTTGTTGGTGAGGGCGTACCAGAGCACGACGGCACGGACCTTCTCGATGCCGCGCACGGTCAGTTGCCTGAGGTCCCAGTTGCGCCAGCGGGCATGGATGCATTCGCAGATGGTACGGGCCTGGTACTGTGCCTTGCCGGCTTCGCTGGCCATGCGAGCACGCCAGGCCGCTATGCCAGGACCGTCGCTGCTCCGGGGTAAGAAGGGATCGACACCGCTCCTGGATTGGGGCGGTGGACAGTAAACCTCGATGCCCTCGCCATGCGCCCATTCGATGTCGTCGCCAGTGCAGAACCCGCCATCGGCGAGGTAGCGGCGTGGCAAGCGCTTCAGCCGAGCGCGCGTTCGCTCCAGCATCGGGCGCATCAAGCCACGATCTGAGCCGCTGTTGTCGACATCGATCGCGACCACGATCAGTTCGCCAGCCGCGCTAGCCACCTGCACATTATAGGCCGGACGGAAGCCGGCATCGGCCATCTTCATCACCCTGGCCTGCGGGTCGGTGGTGGAGGCCCGAGGCTCCTTCGGCTTCTTGCCATTGCCGCCCTTGTCGTCGAGCTGTTTTCGCTTGCGCTTGATCTCGGCCAGCGCGGCCTGCGCGGCTTGCACCCGCTCGCTGCGTTCGCGCGCCGCCCGCTCTTTGGCGGCCCGGATCCGCCGATTGCTGGCTTCCGGGTCCGCATCGACCTCGCGCTTGAGCTCTTCCACAATGGCCTCGGCCTGCGCCATCTGCCGATCCAGCGTCGCCTCCCGCCGGAAAGATCCGGTCCCGGCATTCGCTCGTATCCGCACCCCGTCCTGGGTCAGCTTCTCCAGATCGACCAGCCCTGCCTCGTTCAGGGCCACCAGATGTTCAACCAGCAAACGGTCGAGCAAGTCGGCACAGCCGACCCGGAAGTCCGACAGCCCGTGATGGTTCAACGACACGCCACCGCAGAGCCAGCGGTAGACGTCGTGGCTGTCGCAGAGCCGGTCCAGCGCCCGCGCGCTGCCAACGGCATCGCTCGCGGCGTACAGCCAAAGCGCCAGCAACAACCGTGGCGATGGCGCCGGATGGCCCGGCCTGTTTTCCCGTGCCTTGACGCGATCTTCCAGCTCGCTCAGGTCCAGCCCTTCGACATAAGCCCAGATCACCCGCGCTGGATGATCCTGCCCGATCAGGCTGTCGATATCGACCGCTCGCAATTCGACCTGATTGCGCACAGGCTCGCGCAGCCGAGGTGCGCCTTGCGGCACCGCTTCGGTTCGTGCCGACTGCTCCGGCAATTCACCAAAAAGTCCGTCGTCAGCCATCATCCTCTCCAGCAGATCAGTCTGCCCAGAGAATCACATTCGTCTGACGCGCGGTACAAAAGATTCACAGTCTCGTAGGATGTGGCGACGGAGAAGCCCGCATGAGCGGAGCGATATGCGGGACCAGCGGCCCCGGATATCGCTTTGCTCATCGGCTACGACACCGTCTGACACTGCCGGAATTGATTTGCATAACCGGGATCTCGAGCACATGATCCCCCTGTAATTGACTGAAGGAGTTGTTTCATCGATCGCCAGGAGAATTGTCATGGATTTCAAAGTATCCTGCACCCTCCTCTCTGCCGCCTGCTTTATTGCCCTGCCACTTTCCGCAAGCGCGCAGACGTCTACGCGCGGCGTCCCCGATCTCAAGGTCGAGGCCAACTGCAAGGCAACTCAGGAGATCGACAAGTCGCTGACCGAACCGCAGTCCTACGAGGCCTGCATGAGCGACGAGCAAACCGCACAGCAACAGCTCGGGCCCATCTGGCCGACAACGCCGGAGACAATTCGCACCCAATGCACCACCGAGGCCTCCGCCGGTGGCATCGAAAGCTATGTCGATCTGCTCTCCTGCATTCAGATGTATGGCTTCGGGCAACCCTCGGCACCCGCGTCAACGCTGCGCGGCGCAAGCAAGAATCGGAACAAGAAGCAATCGGGATAGGGATCGTAGCGAGCGGCTACAATCCGAGATACGCCTTCCTCACGTCGGGATTGCCCTTGATCTCCGCGGACCGGCCCTGCATCAGCACGCGGCCGGTCTGCAGGATGTAGGCGCGGTCGGCGATCTCCAGGCACTCGGCCATGCGCTGCTCGACGATCAGCACCGTCATTCCGGCGTCGCGGATGCGCTTCACCGCCTGGAAGATCTCGTCCACCAGTTTCGGCATGATTCCTTGCGAGGGCTCGTCCAGCATCAACAGCCGCGGTCGCGTCATCAGGGCGCGGCCGATGGCGAGCATCTGCTGCTCGCCGCCAGAGAGCGTCTCGGCGCGCTGCTCCAAACGCTCCTGAAGGCGCGGAAACAGGTTGAAGACGAGATCGAGCGGCCCTTCGCGGTCCGCCTCGCCGCGGTAGAGATAGCTGCCGAGACGCAGATTGTCGCGGACCGACAGGCGCGGAAACAGGCGGCGGTTTTCCGGCACATAGGCGATGCCGGTGGCCGTGATGTGATGCTGCGCCATGCCGTCGAGGCGTTTGCCGTCGAACGTCACGGTGCCCGAACGCGGGCGTTCGGCACCGGCGATGGATTTGAGCAACGTCGACTTGCCCGCGCCGTTGGCGCCGGCGACGCAGACGATCTCGCCCTTCTCCACCTCGATCGAGACCGCGGAGATCGCGACCAGGCCCTGATAGGCGGTGGTGACTTCACGCACCGACAGCATGACGATCTCCCAGATATGCCTTGATCACCTTGGGATCGCGCACGACGTCGGCGGGCTTGCCCTCGACCAGCACCTTGCCGAGGTCGAGCACAATGGCGCGGTCGACCAGCGGCATCACGATCTCCATGACGTGCTCGACCATCAGCACGGTGATACCGGCATCGCGCACCTTGCGCACCAGGGCAACGCCGGTCTGCGCCTCGGTCGGCGTGAGGCCAGTGAGGCACTCGTCGAGCAGCAGCAGCTTCGGTTCGGTCGCAAGCGCCCGTGCGACTTCGAGGCGGCGCTTTTCGGCCGGCACCAGGTCGCTCGCGAGCACGTCGGCGCGCGCGGCGAGCCCGGTGAATTCCAGCACCTCATGCGCCTTACGGCGCGCCTCGCGCATCACGGTGTTGCGCACGAGAGCGCCGACGATGACGTTGTCGATGACCGTCATCGTCTCGAAGCTTTTGACCACCTGAAAGGTGCGCCCGATCCCGCGCTGGCAGCGCGCGGCCGCCGGCAGAGTCGTGACGTCCTCGCCGTCGAAGATGATCGAGCCCTGGGTTGGCGGCAACACGCCGGCGATCAGATTGAACAACGTCGACTTGCCGGCGCCGTTCGGGCCGATCAGGCCGACGATCTCGCCGCGGCCGACCGAGATCGAGACGTCGCTGTTGGCGATCAGACCGCCGAAGCGCTGCCAGACGCCGCGGGTTTCGAGCAGCGCGGTCATCGCGTGGCCTCCTTGCGCCGGCGCGAGAACAGGCCGACCAGCCCTTCCGGCCGCGCGAGCGCGATCAGGATGATCAGCGCGCCGTAGACGATGAGGTCGACGCCGCGGCCGGAGCCGCCGATATAGGAGCGCGTCAACTCGGTGATCGGGATCAGGATGACGGCGCCAAGCAGCGGCCCCCACAGCGTGCCGATGCCGCCAAGCACTGCCGGCAGCGCCATCAAGAGCGAGAACTGGAAGCCCATGACGCTTCCGGGATCGATGTAGGAAACGAACTGCGCATAGAAGCTGCCGCCGACCGCGACCAGGAAGGCGGAGACCGCCGCCGCGCCCATCTTCGAATTGAACACGACGACGCCGAGGCTCTCGGCCGCCTGCGGGTTGTCTTTCACCGCGCGCCACCAATAGCCCCATTTGGAATCTTCCAGCCACCAGGTGACGAACCAGGCGACGCAGGCGAGCACCAGCGCGAAGTAGAAGTATGGCAGTTTCGAGCGCGTGAACTGGAATTTCAGCCAGCTGTCGCCGCGCACAGGAATGTCGATGCCGAGGGCCGCACCGGCCCAGTCCCAGTTCTGGATCAGCAGCAATCCGATCTCGGCGATCACGATGGTGGCGATCGCAAAGTAGTGGCCGCCGAGGCGGAAGCAAGGATAGCCCAGCGCCATCGCGATTGCGGCGGAGATCAACCCGCCGGCGATCATGCCGAACCAGGGCAGCACGCCGAACTTGGTGAACAGCAGCGCGGTGGTGTAGGCACCGAGCCCGAAATACAGCGCGTGTCCGAGCGATATCTGCCCGCAATAGCCGGACAGGATGTTCCAGCTCTGCGATAACGCCGCGTACATCAGCGTCAGCACCATGATGTTCTGGACGTAGACGTCCTTGACGAACAGCGGCACGATCGCGGCGACGGCCGCAAGTCCGGCGGCGGTAATGAGGTCGCGGCGGCGCCGCGCGACGAATTGCTTGTCCATCACATCGACCCGAACAGGCCACGCGGCCGAATGAACACGACGAGCAGATAGACCGCGTAAATGCCGACCGACTTCAGCGATGGCGGCAGGATCAACGCGGTGGTGGCTTCGACCAGGCCGACGACGATGCCGCCGGCGAAGGCGCCGAACACGCTGCCAAAGCCGCCGAGCGCGACTGTGACATAGGCGATCAGCGCAAAGGACGCGCCGACGTCGGGATAGATGTAGAAGAAGGTTGCCATGATGGCGCCGGCAAGCCCGACCAGCGCACCGCCGAGGCCCCAGCCGAGCGCGAACACGCGGTTCTTGTCGATACCGACGAGGGCCACCGCGCCGGGATCTTCACGGGTCGCTTCCAGCGCGCGGCCGAAATCGGTGCGGTTGATGAACAGATAGAGCCCGCCGAACGCGGCGATCGCGACCAGCGCGCCGAACAGCTGCGGCTGCGGCAGGTAGATCCCGGCGACCGATACCGTCTTGCCGCCGAGCCATGAGTTGGGAACGCTGCGGTAGTCGGCAGTGAAGAACAGCTGCGCGAGGCCCCGCATCACGATGGCGAGGCCGAAGGTGGCGAAGATCTGCACCATGCCGACATTGGCCTTGGCACGCATCGCAAACCGCACGATCAGGAGATAGACCGCCGCCCCCAGGACAAACAGGGCGGCGGCGGCCAGCGGCGCCGACAGCAGTGGATCGATCGCGAAGAACGTGAACAGGAAGAATGTCACGTACATCGCCAGCATCAGGAATTCGCCATGGGCGAAGTTGACGACGTCCATCAGGCCAAAGATCAACGCCAGGCCGACGGCGATCAGTCCGTAAAGCAGCCCCATCAGCAGGCCGCTCGCAAGACTCTGGATAATCGTTTCTGCTGTCACGTCGCTTCGTCCCCCGCCCGCAACCTGATCGCTTACTTCATCGGCCAGACTGCATCGGCCACCGCCGCCTGCGACGGGAAGATGGTGACGAACTTGCCGCCGACATATTGCAGCAGGACCGGATCGGCATCGTTGTTCTGGCCCGATTCGTCGAACTTGACGCGCTTCCAGGGCATGATGGTCTGCTCGCCCGGCATCTCGGTCGCGGCCAGCGCGTCACGGATCTTCTCGCCCTCGGTGGATTTGGCGCGGTTGATGGCGTCAGCCATGATGATCATGGCCATGAACTGGCGCGACGTATTGTCGTTGAGATCCTTGCCCGACTTCGCCTTGAACAGATCGTTGATCTTGCCGACCATCGGCCGCTTGGCGGCGAGATCGAGCGAGAAGCTGCCGCGGGTGATCGCACCCTCGAGCTTGTCGCCGACTGCGTCGTACAGCGCCTTCTCGGAGAAGCCGGCGGCCTGCGCCACGATGGCGTTCGGCTTGTAGCCGAGTTCGGCCATGGTCTTGACCAAGAGGATGCCGTCGGTGGTGTAGCTGGAAGGCATCAGCACGTCGGCATTGGCGGCCTTGAGCTGCTGCACCTCGGCCGACAGCGACGGCGAGTTGGCGCGGTACTTGATGTCGGCGACGATCTTGTAGCCGCGCTCGGTCGCGAGCTTGGTCTGCGCGTTGGCGGAGTCGGTGCCGAAGATGGTATCTTCGTGGAACAGCGCCAGCGTGTTGGCCTTGGCGCCCTTCTTCTTCATCGCATCGAGGAAGTCGAACATCCCGGCCGAGAACATCTCGTCATGCGGCGAGGCGCGGAAATAATACTTCAGGCCACGGCGATGCAGGCTAGGCGAGGAGTTGTCCGCTGAGATGAACGGGGTCTGGTAGCGTTCGCAGATCTGGCTGATCGTCACCGCAACCGCGCTTTGATAGGAACCGAGGATGGCGCAGACCTTTTCCTGCGTGATCAGCCGCTCGGCTTCGGCGCGCCCCTTCTGCGGATCGCCCTGGGTGTCGGCATAGACAATACGGATCTTGGCACCGCCGAGACCGGGCAAACCTACGCCCTTTGCCAGCGGAAGATCGAAATCCTGGTCGTTATTGATGATGTCGATCGCGGTCTCGAAAGCACGCTGCGCATCGACACCCACCTGCGCGCCGGAGCCCGACAGGGGATAGGTTGCGCCAATCACCACTTCAGACGTTTGCGCGCGCGCAGCTAATGGCAGCAGCGCAGCGGCGGCGGTGGCTCCGAGCAGTACATCGCGGCGAGTCATCGTCATTGGCTAAAGTCCCCTGTTATCCGAATTTTTGCGCGTATCGAATGAAGCGATTGGCAAAGAGCGTAAAGCCCGAAGAAACAGCAAACGCTGCCTACTAAATCACGGCCATGGTCTTGTTCTTCAGATCCGTCACCAGCATCAGGCCGGGCGAATGCGTGATCGCGAACGGCAGCTTCGCGGCGTTGATAACCGATTGCGGCGTCACGCCGCAGGCCCAGAATACCGGAATCTCGTCTTCGGCAACAGGTACGGGATCGCCGTAGTCGGGCTTGGCAATATCCTTGATGCCGATCAGATGCGGATGGCCGAGATGCACGGGCGCACCGTGCACGGCGGGATAGCGCGAGGTGATCTGCACCGCGCGGATCGCATCGGCCGGCTTGAACGGGCGCATCGACACCACCATGGGGCCGGCGAACGGACCTGATACGCCGCAGGCGATGTTGGTGCGGTACATCGGCACGCGCACGTTCTTCTCGATGTGGCGGATCGGCATGCCCTCCTCGAGCAGCGCCTCCTCGAATGAGAACGAGCAGCCGAGCACGAAGGTAACGAGGTCGTCGCGCCAGTAGCTCTTCACGTCGGTCGGCTCGTCCAGGACCTCGCCGTCGCGCCAGACACGGTAGCGTGGCACGTCGGTGCGGATGTCGAGGTCGGTGCCGAGCGAAGGGATGTAAGGGCTGCCGACGTCGGACATGCCGATGATCGGGCACGGCTTGGGATTGAGCTGGCAGAAGCGGTGAAAGGCGCCGGCATATTCCGCCGGCAGGATCGCCAGGTTGCCCTGGACACATCCGGGGGCGACGCCGGCGGTGGAGGCAACCAGCCCCTCGCGGTAGGCGAGCCGGGCCTTGCGGCTCGGGAGGGTGTCGGGTGTTTCAGTTTGCTGCGCTGCCACCAAAACAGTCATGTGATCGACCTGCCTATAAACTCGACAAAGACAAACCAACACCAAGCGTGCTATAAAGTCTAATCGTCGTTTCTAATCAATCTCGATAAATATGATTTATCGATCGGGAAAATCCTTCCAATGCTGGACTTCAGGTCGATCGAGACGTTCCTGTGGGTTGTGAAGCTCGGCAGCTTCCGCGGCGCCGCGCAACGACTCAACACCACCCAGCCGGCGATCTCCCAGCGCATCGCCCAGCTCGAGCGCGAGATGGGCGTGAAGCTGCTGAACCGCGATCATCGCGTGGCGTCACCGACACCGAGCGGCCGGCAGATGATGGTCTACGCGGAGAAGCTGATCGGCCTGCGCGCTGCGATGATGGCGGAGATCGGCGACCGCTCGGCGATGCGCGGCGTGATGCGGCTCGGCGTCGCCGAAACCATCGTGCACACCTGGCTGCCGCGGCTGGTCAAGAGCGTGAACGAAATCTATCCGAACCTGTCGCTGGAGATCGAGGTCGACATCACGCCGAATCTCACCGCGCGCCTGCTCGCGCAGGAGATCGAGCTCGCTTTCGTCGTCGGACCGCTGTCCGCCTCCGGCGTGCACAACCGCGTGCTCGCCGATTATCCGATCGGCTTTCTCGCAAGTCCCTCGCTCGGGCTCGGCAAGGGCCCGCTGACGCCGGCGGAGCTCGCGCGGTTTCCGATCATCACCTTCCCGCGCAAGACCAAGCCTTACGAGGTCGTGCGGGAGGTGTTCGACCGGCCCGAGCTGCCGCCGATCCGCCTGCACGCGTCCGCCTCGCTGGCGACCGTCATCCACATGGCGGTCGAGGGACTCGGCATCGCCGTGATTCCCGACGCCATCGTCGAGAACGAGCTCGCCGACGGGCGCCTGCAGCTGCTCGACACCGACCTCGCCATCGCACCGCTGACGTTCACCGCGAGCTGGCTCGCCTCTCCCGACGTCGTCGCCGTGGAGCGCGTCGCCGAGCTTGCACGGCAAATTGCGCAGAGCAGCCTCGCGGTTGACGCGCCCGCACAGGCGCGTCATTGAAAAAGGCGCCGGACAAAAAGAGAGAACGACCGCATGAGCCGAGCCGCCACCAACCTGCAAATCGATTCCGCCCGCCTGTGGGGCTCCATCCACGAGACCGCGCAATTCGGCGCGACGGCCAAAGGCGGCGTGCGGCGGCTGACGCTGAGCAGCGAAGACAAGCAGGTGCGCGATTGGTTCCGCAAGGCCTGCGAGGATGCCGGACTGGAAGTCCACGTCGATGCGCTCGGATCACAGTTCGGCCTGCGCAAGGGCCGCGACATGTCGAAGCTGCCCGTCGGCATCGGCTCGCACCTCGACACCCAGCCGACCGGCGGCAAGTATGACGGCATCCTGGGAACGCTCGGCGCGCTGGAGGTGATCCGCACGCTGAACGATGCCGGCATCGAGACCGAGGCGCCGATCTGCGTCGTCAACTGGACCAACGAGGAAGGCTCGCGCTTCGCACCTGCGATGATGGCCTCCGCCGCCTATGTCGGCGACTTCACCACCGACGACATTTTGTCGCGCAAGGATATCGATGGCACGACCGTCGGCCAGGCGCTCGACAGCATCGGCTATCGCGGCGACAAGCCGGTCGGCTTTCAGAAGCTCGGCTGCTTCGTCGAGCTGCACATCGAGCAGGGTCCAATTCTGGAGGCGGAAGGCAAGACCATCGGCGTGGTCGATTCCGGCCAGGGCGTGCTCTGGTACGACGGCAAGATCTCCGGCTTCGAGAGTCATGCGGGCTCGACGCCGATGCCGCTGCGGCGCGATGCGCTGGCGACCTTGTCCGAAATCGTGCTGGCGATGGAGTCGATTGCGAAGAAGCACGGACCGAACGCGGTCGGCACCATCGGCGAGGCCGTGATCGCCAATCCCTCGCGCAACGTCATTCCGGGGGAGATCGCCTTCACCATGGATTGCCGCAGTGCCGACGGCGCCATCATGGATGCGCTCGATCGCGATCTGCGTGCGGCAATCGCCGAGATCGGCGCGCGCCGCAAGGTCGAGGTCAAGATCGATCTCGTCTGGCGCAAGCCGCCGACGCATTTCGATCCGAAGCTGATTGCTGCCGTCGAGAATGCCGCGACGACGCTCGGCTATTCCTCGCGCCGCATCACCTCCGGCGCCGGCCACGACGCCTGCAACCTCAACACGGTCATGCCGGCCGCGATGGTGTTCGTGCCCTGCAAGGACGGCATCAGCCACAACGAGCTGGAGGATGCGACGCAAGGCGACTGCGCCGCGGGCACCAACGTCCTCATGCATACCGTGCTGGCGATCGCCGGCGTCGCGTCCTGACCGGAGAGAATTATGCGCGGAGTTTTCGTCGACGCCAATGAATCGCTGGCGGTGATCATGGAGCGGCTGGAGAAGCCCGGTGATCCCAAGGTGCGGATCAACAGGAACCCCGACATCACACCCGAGCAATATCCGGAAGTTCTCGACGGCGCCGAGATCGCGATCGTCGACCACACCGCACTGCCGACGGAGGTCGCGAAGAAATGTCCCGGGCTGAAGCACGTCGTGTTCCTCGGCACCGGCGCGCGCAGCTACATGAATCCGGAAGAGCTCGCCGAGCTCGGCATCTCCGTGCATCTGATCAAGGGCTACGGCGACACGGCGGTTGCGGAATCCGCGATCGCGCTGATGTGGGCGTCGGCCCGCGTCATCGCGATGATGGACCGCGAGATGCGCGCCGGGAACTGGCTGCGCGAGGACGGCATGCAGCTCACCGGCAAGACGCTCGGCCTGATCGGCTTCGGCGGCATCGCCGCGGAGGTCGCGCGCATTGCGTCCGGTAGCGGCATGAAGGTGATCGCCTGGAACCGCTCGCCGAAGAGCCACGCGAGCGTCGAATTCACCGACCTCGACAGCGTGCTGGCCAGAAGCGACGTCGTGTCGTTGCACCTGCTGCTCAACGACGAGACGCGCGGCATGATCACGCGCGAGAAGATCTTCGCCATGAAACGCGGCGTCATCCTCATCAACACCGCCCGCGCCGCCGTGGTCGACGAGGCCGCCATGATCGACGCGCTGAAGTCGGGCCATATCCGCCACGCCGGCCTCGACGTCTTCAACATCGAGCCCCTGCCCGGCGATCATCCGCTGACGAAGCTGCCGAACGTGACGCTGTCGGCGCATTCGGCCTTCCGCACGCCGGAGGCGAGCGAGAACCTGATTGAGGCGGCGCTGGTTCACTGCCGCCGAATCGTGAAGGGATAAGAGCAACAACAATGGCCGACTATCGCATCATCAAGGCTGAGCCGCTCACCAATGTGGTCCGCGCCATCGTCAAGGCCGGCGGCTCCTCGGAGCGCGAGGCCGAGCTCGTATCGACCAATCTGGTCGAGGCCAATCTGAGGGGACATGACTCCCACGGCGTCGGCATGATCCCGCGCTATGTCCAGAGCGTCACCAATGGCGGCCTTGCCGTGAACCAGCACGTCAAGATCGTGCTCGACACCGGTCCGCTCCTCACGCTCGACGGCCTCACCGGCTATGGCCAGGTGATCGGTCATGAGGCGATGGAGTTGGCGGCTGAGCGCGCCAAGCGCAACGGCGTGTGTCTCGTCGGCCTCTCCAACTCGCACCATATCGGCCGCATCGGCCACTGGGCCGAGCAGTGCATCGACCACGGGCTGGTCTCGATCCACTTCGTCAACGTGATCTCGCGGCCGATCGTGGCGCCCTGGGGCGGCAGCGATGCGCGTCACGGTACCAATCCGTTCTGCGTCGGAATCCCGCGCGCCGGCAAGGATCCCATCGTGCTCGACTTCGCCACCAGCAGGATCGCGCAGGGCAAGACCCGCGTCGCCCACAACAAGGGCGTCGCGCTGGAGCCCGGCACCATCATCGACAATGAAGGCAAGCAGACGACCAACCCGCGCTACACCGTGATTCCGCCGTACGGCGCCATCCTCCCCTTCGGCGAGCACAAGGGTTCGGGACTCGCGCTCGTGTGCGAGATCCTCGGCGGTGCGCTCTCCGGCGGACAGGTTGTCAAGGGCCCGTCCGACGGCAAGTACAACGTCCTCAACGGCATGCTGTCGATCGTCATCGACCCGGACAAGCTCGGCACCGGCGAAAACCTCGCGCGCGAGGTCGAAAGTTTCGTCGCCTGGCACACCGGCTCACCGCCCGCGCCCGGGGTCGACAAGGTGCTGATCGCCGGCGACCCGGAACGCGAGACCAGGAAGAAGCGCCTTGCCGAAGGCATTCCGGTCGATCCAACGACGTGGCAGGAGATTCTGGAGGCCGGGAAGAAGTTCGGGCTGGATCAGGCTGCGATCGAGAAGATCGCAGGCTAGTTGCGACCGCAGCGCATCCTCGGCGTCGTTACGACCTCATGGATGATTGCGCACGGGAGTGTGGACGACGGCGAAGCATCGGCTCGCCCGCGGGGCGAATTTGAACCGGCCCGCGTTGCCTCGCGACAACGCGGATATCCCGGCTCATATCCGCTTTCGAGGTTCACATGCTCTCCCGTCTCGCAAAATTCGTGTCCGGCTCAAACCGGCCGTCGCCCGGATCCTATCTCTACCGGCAACGGCTCGCCATCTATGAGAGCGAGCTTGGCGAGCCCGAGCACACGTTCGCGGACAGCGCAGAGCGCCGGATCGACATCCACGCCTTCGGCCGCGATTTCGTCCCGGTCTGCCGGGAGGGCTCCGACGAAGGCTATGTCCTTCTCACCAACGGCATGAGCGAGCAACGGATGCACGGTGTCCCAGGGGACGCGAAGCCACGAGCCGAGCTGATGTGGTACGTCCGCGAGCCGACCGAGGAGGTCTGGGCCAATCTGCGCTGGCTGGCCAATCTGCCGTTCATCGACACGACCTGGTTCGGCTTCGGCCATCGCGTCGCGCTTCCGTGGCCGCCGGTTGCAGGAACAGACTTCCAGACGTTCCTGCTTCTCACACCGATCATCGGCCCCGACAAGGAGATCGCCGAGGCGCTGGAGATCGCGGGCGATCCCGTGGAGATCTTGACCGTGAACCTGATCTCGCAGCAGGAGCTCGCGCTGATCAAGGCCAGGGGACTCGATCCGTTTCTCGACCTGCTCGATGACAACGACTACCCGCCGATCTTCGATCCGGCGCGGAAATCGTATGTTTGAGGCCTAAGCCAAAAGCACTGCTGCCCTTCCCTTCCCCCCTTGCGGGAGAAGGTGGCGCGAAGCGCCGGATGAGGGGTTCTCTCGGCGAGCAATTCTGCGAATGATAGATCTGTCTCCGCGGAGACAGACCCCTCACCCGTCTCGCCGCTGCGCGGCGAGCCAACCTCTCCCACAAGGGGAGAGGGAAAGATCGACCGCCTCAGTCCACCATCTCGGCGACCGCCTTGCCGCACGCCGTCGTGTCGGCATTGCCGCCGAGATCCTTGGTGCGCAGCGTGCGTTCGGCGAGCGTCCGCTCGATCGCCTCGACGATCGACTTGCCGGCTTCCTTCTCGCCGAGATGCTCGAACATCATCGCGCCGGACCAGATCGCGCCGATCGGGTTGGCGATGCCCTGACCTGCGATGTCGGGTGCCGAGCCGTGCACCGGCTCGAACACCGAGGGAAAATCGCCTTCGGGATTGATGTTGCCGGACGGCGCGATGCCGATCGTGCCGGTGCAGGCCGGGCCGAGATCGGAGAGGATGTCACCGAACAAATTCGAGCCGACCACGACGTCGAACCAGTCCGGATGCAGCACGAAGTTCGCCGTCAAGATGTCGATGTGGTACTTGTCCCACTTCACGCCCGGAAACTTCTTGGCCATCGCCTCCACACGCTCGTCCCAATAGGGCATGGTGATGGAGATGCCGTTGGACTTGGTCGCCGAGGTCAGGTGCTTCTTGGGCCGCGACTGCGCGAGTTCGAAGGCGAATTTCAGGATGCGGTCGACGCCGGTGCGGGTCATCACCGTCTGCTGAGTCACGAACTCGCGGTCGGTGTCCGGGAACATGCGGCCGCCGACCGAGGAATATTCGCCCTCGGTGTTCTCGCGCACCACCCAGAAATCGATGTCGCCGGGCTTGCGCCCCGCCAGCGGCGACGGCACGCCGGGCATCAGCCGCACCGGGCGGAGGTTGACGTACTGGTCGAACTCGCGGCGGAACTTGATCAGCGAGCCCCACAGCGAGACGTGGTCCGGGATCTTGGCCGGCCAACCGACCGCGCCGAAATAGATCGCATCGTGCTTGCCGATCTTCTCCTTCCAGTCATCCGGCATCATCTGGCCGTGCTTTTCGTAATAGTCCCAGGACGAGAAGTCGAAATGGTCGAAATGCAGCGAGACGTTGTGCTTCTTCGCCGCCGCCTCCAAAACGCGCAGGCCCTCCGGCATCACCTCCTTGCCGATGCCGTCGCCGGGAATGACCGCGATCCGGTATTGTTTCTTGCTCATCGAGAACGTCCTTGGTTGGTCCGGCAGTCGCCGCCTTCTGACTGCACTGCAATGGACCAAACGCGGCGGCAGTGCAACGCTGCACTGCAATGTTGACCATGGCGCGGGCGAGCGCCTACTGATTTGATCCTGTTCCCACGAACGAGTACACCCATGGATCTGCATCTGCGCGGCAAGCGCGTCCTGATCACCGGCGCGTCCAAGGGCATTGGCGCAGCCGCTGCCGAGGCCTTCGCCGAGGAAGGCGCGCATCTCCTCCTCGCGGCGCGCAGCGGCGATCAGCTCAAGGCGCTGGCCGACCGCTTGCGCGCCGCGCACCAGATCGACACCGCAACGAGCATCGTCGATCTGCGCAAGGAGGACGACGTGGCCCGGCTGGCGAAAGAAGCCGCCGACATCGACGTGCTCGTCAACAATGCCGGCGACATCCCCGGCGGCTCGATCGACAAGATCGACGAGGCGGCCTGGCGGCACGCCTGGGAATTGAAGGTGTTCGGCTATATCAACCTGACGCGCCACATCTACGCGCAGATGAAAGCCAGGGGCGGCGGCGTCATCGTCAACGACATCGGCGCGGCCGGCGAAAAGTTCGATGCCAACTACATCTGCGGCAGCGCCGGCAATGCGGCGCTGATGGCGTTCACGCGGGCGCTCGGCGGCAAGAGCCTCGCCGACAACATCCGCGTCGTCGGCATCAATCCCGGCCCCGTCGGCACCGACCGACACGTCACCCTGCTGAAGACGCGGGCCAGGCACCAGTTCGGCGACGAGAGCCGCTACAAGGAATTCCAGAAGAGCCTGCCGCTCGGCAGGCCCGCGCACGCGCGCGAGATCGGCGACCTCATGGCGTTCCTCGCCTCGGATCGCGCCGGCTATACCTCGGGCGTGATCTACACGGTCGACGGCGGCATCAGCGCGGGGTGGGGTTAACTCTATCCTCGTCATTGCGAGCGCAGCGAAGCAATCCAGGAATGCCTCTGTAGCAACCAGTCTGGATTGCTTCGTCGCTTCGCTCCTCGCAATGACGAGCTTCGAATAAGCACAGGAGTAAGCTAATTGTCCCAAGATCTGATCCGCGAAACCGCCTGCACCGTCGTCGACAAGCTGCGCTCCGGCGACGTCTCGCCGCTCGAGCTCTTGGACGTGCTGGAGAAGCGCATCAAGCAGGTCGACGGCAAGGTCAACGCGCTACCGACGCTGTGCTTCGACCGCGCGCGGGAGAGCGCGAAGACACTGATGCAGAAGCCGGCCGGTGCGCGCGGACTGCTCGCCGGGCTGCCGGTGCCGATCAAGGATTTAACCGATGTTGCGGGCGTGTTGAACACGCAGGGCTCGCCGATCTTCAAGGACAACATCCCCGCGAAGTCCGACCTCATGGTCGAAAACCTCGAGGCCAACGGCGCGGTCGTCTACGCCAAGTCGAACACGCCGGAATTCGGCGCCGGCGCCAACACGTTCAACGAGGTGTTCGGCGCGACGCTCAATCCCTGGGATACGACGAAATCGGCCGCAGGCTCCTCCGGCGGCGCGGCGGTGGCACTGGCGACCGGCATGGCCTGGCTCGCCCAGGGTTCCGACATGGGCGGGTCCTTGCGCAGCCCGGCGGCCTTCTGCGGCGTCGTCGGCATGCGGCCGAGCATCGGCCGCGTCGCACATACTCCGAAGTCCGGCATCGATCGCAATCTCGGCGTGGTCGGCCCGATGGCGCGCAACGTCGAGGACCTCGCGCTGCTGTTGGATGCCATGAGCGGCGACTATGCCGACGATCCGCTGTCGCTGCCGGCTCCGGCAACCTCGTTCCTGTCGGCGGCCCAGGCGGGCAAGAGGCCGAAGCGCATCGCCTATTCGCCCGATCTCGGCATTACCCCGGTCGACCCCGAAGTGAAGGCGATCACGCGCAGGGCCGCCGAACGTTTCGCGGAGGCGGGCGCCATCGTCGAGGAGGCGCATCCGGACTGGCGCGAGGCGCATGAATGCTTCCACGTGCTGCGCGCCTTCGATTTTGCAATCACCAAGGCCAATCTGCTGCGCACCAAGCGCGACCTGCTCAAGCCCGAAGTGATCTGGAACATCGAGGAAGGCCTCAAGCTCACGGTCGAGCAGCTCGCGCGTGCCGAGGCGCAGCGCGTCGGTATGACGGCGCGGGCGGTCGAGTTCTTCAAGAGCTACGATCTGTTGCTGACGCCGACCACGATCGTTCCGCCCTTCCCGATCGAGCATCGCTATGTCGCCGAATGTGCCGGCAAGAGGTTCGAGAACTACATTGAATGGCTCGGCATCGTCTATGCCATCACGCTGGCCTGCTGCCCGTCCCTCTCGCTGCCCTGCGGCTTCACGGCGTCGGGCCTGCCAGTCGGCGTCCAGGTGGTCGGCGCGCCGCGTGCCGATGCGCAGGTGATTGCCGGGGCGAAGGTGCTGGAGGATATTCTGGGCCTGCGCGCGACGACGCCGATCGATCCGAAGGTGAAGAACTAGCCGCGCTCTCGTGCCCCGGACGCAGCGCAGCGCTTCTTCAGCGTTGCGCTGCAGAGCGGGCCCATCTCTCCGCGACCTCCCCTGCAGCCCTGGGTCCCGGCTCTGCGGCGCAGCGCTGAAGCGCTGCACCTTGTCCGGGACACGAGGCCTCACCTCCCTCCCGTCGCCTCCAGGCCCCGGCTGTAGCGCGACATCGCAAAGCAAAAGACAAAGTAGATCGCGGCAACGAAGATATAGACTTCGACGGAAAACTGCTGCCAGGCGGGATCGATGATCGCGGTCTTGGCCGTCGTCAGCAGGTCGAAAATGCCGATGATCAGCACCAGGCTGGTGTCCTTGAAGAAGGCGATGAAGGTGTTGACCAGCGGCGGGATGACGTGGCGGATCGCCTGCGGCAGGATGATCAGCCGGTGCTTGCGCCAGTAGGACACGCCGAGCGCATCGGCGGCTTCATATTGCCCGCGCGGCACCGCCTGAAGCCCGCCGCGGATCACTTCGGCGAGGTAGGCGCCGGCGAACAGGATGATCGCGATCTGTGCGCGCAGCAGCTTGTCGATGTTGAATCCGGCCGGCATGAACAGCGGAAACATCACGCTGGCCATGAACAGCAGGCTCACCAGCGGCACGCCACGGATCAGCTCGACATAGAGCACGCTGAGCGAACGTATCGCCGGCAGTTTCGAGCGCCGTCCGAGCGCGACCAGGATGCCGAGCGGAAAGCCGAAGGCGAGGCCGAACGTCGCCAGGATCAGCGTCACCGGCAAGCCGCCCCAGCGATCCTGCGAGACGAAGGACAGGCCGAACACGCCGCCCCACATCAGCAGGCTGATCAGCGCCAGTGCACCGATCCAGAGATAGACCAGCTCGCGCCGCCACAGCGCGCGGCGGGTCGAGAGGGTGTACAGCGCAATGAACAGCACGACCGATAGCGCCGGCCGCCACTGCTCGTCGAACGGATAGGTGCCGAACAGGATGAAGCGGTACTTTTCGGGGATGATGGCCCAGCAGGCGCCGAGGCCGCGCGCGGCGCGACAGGCGCTGGAATCGTTTGTGGGCGTCAGCCAGACCGCGTTGGCGATACCCCATTGCACGAAGCTGAAAATACCCTTGGCGAGCAGCGCCAGCAGCAGGACGGTGAGGATCCCATTCGGGATCGAGGAGAACAGGTTCTTGCGCAGCCAGTGCAGCACCGGATTGCCAGGCTGCGGACGGCGGGCAGCTCGGGGCGCCTCCGGCATGTCGGTGATGGCCGTCATGATCAGCGCTCCACCAGCGCGATACGCGAATTGTACCAGTTCATGAAGAAGCTGATGGACAGGCTGATGGTCAGGAACACCGCCATGATCAGCGCGATTGCTTCGATCGCCTGCCCGGTCTGGTTCAGCGTGGTGTTGGCGATCGAGACGACGTCCTGGTAGCCGATCGCGACCGCGAGCGAGGAGTTCTTGGTCAGGTTGAGATACTGGCTCGTCATCGGCGGCACGATGACGCGCAGCGCCTGCGGCAAGATGATCTGCCGCAGCATGAAGCTGCGGCGCAGGCCGAGCGCGTTGGCGGCATCCCACTGGCCGCGCGGCACGGACTGGATGCCGCTGCGCACGATCTCTGCGATGAAGGCCGAGGTGTAGGTCACCAGTGCGATCAGCAGCGCGAAATATTCCGGCGCGAGCGTCAGCCCGCCGACGAAATTGAAGCCGCGCAGCTGCGGCCACTCGATCGTCCAGGACACGCCGAGCACCAGCGAGACCGCGGCCGGCACCGCGACGATGAGGCCGAGCGCAGACGGCCAGACGGGCCGCGGCTTGCCGTCGCGCATCTGCTGCGCGACCAGCCACCGACGGAAGAGGAAGAACACCGCGCAGCCCAGCAGCGCGGTGCCGAGCACCGTGAGCTGCGGCGGCCCGAACGGCATCGCCGGCAGGATCAGGCCGCGATTGGACAGGAACACGCCCTCGACGGGCCGCCAGGCGGCGCGTGCAGCCGGCAGCGCCTGCATCATCACGTACCAGAACAGCAGCTGCAGCAGCAGCGGGATGTCGCGGAGCGTTTCGACATAGACCGCCGCAAGCCGCGACAACAGCCAGTTGGCCGACAGCCGCGAGATCCCGATCAGCGTGCCCAGGATCGTCGCGAGCACGATGCCGATCACGGCGACGCGCAAGGTGTTGGCGACGCCGACGACGAAGGCCCAGAGATAACTATCCCTCGGATTGTAGGCGAGCAGGCTGTCGGCAATCGGCATGCCGGCCTCGCGACCGAGAAAGGCGAAGCCGGTGGTGATGCGCCGGGCCGAGAGATTGGTGACGGTGTTGGACCAGAGGAAGGCGATCACCCCGACCGCGATGCCGACCACCAAGGCCTGCCAGAACAGCCCCTTCAATTCGTTGCGCCCGAGCACGAAGCGACGACGCGGCGGTGCTCTGGGATGATCGGCGGTCACAGCACAAAAATCCTTCTTCAAATGCAGCGATTTCCGGCGACGCACGTCAAGTGTTGCACCGAACTGAAATTCATGCAACAAATGTTTCATGGCCGAGCCCGCGAAATCCTCGCCCCTGAGCGAACTGCGCATCGCATTGCCATCGCTCCCCCTGCGCTTGCAGGAGGTCGGCCGTTTCGTCGCCGCCAATGATTACGACGCCACCACACGTTCGATGCGCGATCTCGCGGCGGAAGCCGGCGCCGATCCCGCCGCGTTCACGCGACTTGCGAAGGCGATTGGCTATTCCGGATGGGACGAGCTGCGCGCGGCGCTGACCGAGGCGCGCCGGCCATCGCAGACCGCGCCCTTCTCCGGCCGCACAAGAGGCCGCCGTCACGGGCCGAACGCCGATGTTACGCTCGTCATCGACAAGCTCGAGGCCGAGGCCGCGGGCCTTCCACGCATCCCGGCCCAGCCGATCGCGGAAGCGGCGCGCGCGCTGCACGAGGCCAAGCGGATCTGGATCGCGGGCTACCGCAGCTGCCGCAGCGTCGCGGAGCTCCTGAATTACGAGCTGCGCCTGTTCCGGCCCGAACAGGTGCAGCTCGTCGGCACGTCCGGGCCTGATGATCTCGATCTCGGCGCGTTCCGGCCCGACGAAGCCGTCATCGTCATCGGCTTCCTGCCCTACACCCATGCCAGCGTCCGCGTCGCGCAGGCCGCTCATCGCAGCGGCGCAACGCTGGTCGCGATCGCGGACAGCCTCGCGGCACCGATGGCCGAGGGCGCCGATCACGTGCTGCTGTTCGAGGCAGCGTCCTCGCCCGGCTTTTTCCCCAGCCTCACCGGCGCGATCGCGATCGCGCAGTCGCTCGCGGCGGTCACGTTCTCGCTCGGCGGCGCCGCCGCGAAGAAGCGTCTGGAAAATACCGAGGTGCGGCTCAGTGCTGCCTCCACCTACGTCTCGGAGAAAGGTTGATCCATGAGCACCCGCACCAGCCGCGTGCTGCATCGCTCGCTGCGCGAAACGCCGCCCAAGGCGATCGGCGGCGAAGGCGTCTATCTCTTCGCCGAGGATGGGCGTCGCATCATCGATGCCTCCGGCGGCGCGGCGGTCTCCTGCCTCGGCCACCAGCACCCGCGCGTGATCGCGGCGATGGCCAGGCAGGCCTCGACCCTGGCCTATGCCCACACCGCCTTCTTCTCTTCCGAGCCGGCCGAAGCGCTGGCCGAGCGGCTGGTCGGGCATGAGCCCGGCGGTCTCGCCTACGCCTATTTCGTCAGCGGCGGATCGGAGGCGATCGAAGCCAGCATCAAGCTGGCACGGCAATATTTCATCGAGCGCGGCCAGCCGCAGCGGCAGCATTTCATCGCGCGGCGGCAGAGCTATCACGGCAACACGCTCGGCGCGCTCGCCGCCGGCGGCAATGCCTGGCGTCGCGCGCCCTATGCGCCGCTGCTGTCGAGCGCTTTCAGCCACGTCACGCCGGCGTTCGCCTATCACGAGAAGCGCGAGGGCGAGTCGGATGCGCAGTTCGTCGCGCGCCTCGCCGCCGAGCTCGACGCCGAGTTCCAGCGGCTCGGCTCCGACACCGTGGCGGCCTTCCTCGCCGAGCCCGTCGTCGGCGCCACCGCCGGCGCCGTGACCGCCCCGGACGGCTACTTCAAAGCGGTGCGCGAGATCTGCGACCGGCACGGTGCGCTGCTCATTCTCGACGAGGTCATGTGCGGCATGGGCCGCACCGGCACGACGCATGCCTGGGAGCAGGAAGGTGTCGCACCCGACATCCAGGCGATCGCAAAGGGGCTTGGCGGCGGCTACCAGCCGATCGGGGCCATGCTCGCAAGCGGCAAGATCATCGACACCATCCGTTCGGGCACGGGCGCCTTCCAGCACGGCCACACTTATCTGGCACACCCCCTCGCCTGCGCCGCCGCGCTCGCGGTGCAGGACGTGATCCGCGAGGACGGCCTGCTCGACCGCGTGAAGGAGCGCGGCAAGCAGCTCGAGCAGCGCCTGACGGAGCGTTTCGGCAATCACCGCCATGTCGGCGACATCAGGGGCCGCGGCCTGTTCTGGGCAATCGAGCTCGTCGCCGATCGCGCTAGCCGCGCCGCGTTCGATCCGGCGCTCAAGCTGCACCAGAAGATCAAGGCCGAAGCCTTCGCGAACGGGCTCGGCTGCTATCCGGGCGGCGGCACCCTCGATGGTGTGCGCGGCGACCACGTGCTGCTGGCGCCGCCCTATATCGCCTCGGCGGACGAAATCGACCTGATCGTCGACAAGCTCGGCACGGCCGTCGACAACGTGTTGCGTAGTGTCAATCACTGAGGGGAGAGTAGTATGAGGAAAGTGGTTATCGCAGCGGGCCTGCTCGCGGCATCGACGGTGATGGCGCCGGCGGCGACGCTCGATACGGTGAAGAGCCGCGGCACCCTGGTGTGCGGCGTCAGCGCCGGCTTTGCCGGCTTCTCGGCACCGGACTCGCAGGGCAATTACAAGGGTCTCGACGTCGATTATTGCCGCGCGCTGGCGGCCAGCGTGCTCGGCGACCCCACCAAGGTGCGCTACGTCTCGTTGACGGCACAGAACCGCTTCACCGCCTTGCAATCGGGCGAGATCGACGTGCTCTACCGCAACTCGACGCAGACCTATTTGCGCGGCGTAACGCTCGGCCTGCGGCAGGGCCCGATCAACTTCTACGACGGCCAGGGTTTTGTCGTGAAGAAGGACCTCGGCGTGAAGGAGCTGAAGGACCTCAAGGGTGCCACCGTCTGCGTCGCGCAGGGCACCACGCACGAGGTCACGCTCGGCGATTACGGCCGCGCCAACGGCATCGACTGGAAGCCGCTGGTGTTCGACCGCATCGACACCATGTACCAGACCTTCTTCGGCGGCCGCTGTGATGCCATGACCCAGGACGCTTCCGCCCTCGCCGGCGCGGTGACCACCGCGGCGCCGAACGCGGCCGACTACATCGTGCTGCCGCAGACCATCAGCAAGGAGCCGCTCGGCCCCTTCACCCGCAACGGCGACGAGGTCTGGAGCGACATCATCACCTGGCTGCATTACGGCCTGATCGAGGCCGAGGAGCTCGGCGTCACGCAGGCCAATGTCGATGAGATGACGAAGTCGCAGACGCCCGCGATCCAGCGGCTGCTGGGCGCCAGCGGCGATCTCGGCTCGCGACTCGGGCTCGACAACAAATGGCTGGTCACGGCGATCAAGGCCGGCGGCAATTACGGCGAGATTTTCGAGCGCAATGTCGGCAAGGCGAGCCCGCTCAAGCTCGATCGCGGCCTCAACGGCCTCTGGAGCAAGGGCGGCTTGATGTACGCCATTCCGTTCAAGTAAAGGTGCTCCGTGTCCCGGACGCGCTGCAGCGTGCAACGCTGCTGCGCAGAGCCGCGACCCAGCAACGACAATGGGCCCCGGCTCTGCAGCGCAATACTGCGCATTGCGCTGCGTCCGGGGCACGAGACCTCCGAGGTAGTCAACTTCAATGACGACGCCCCCTCGCATCGCCCTGATCCACGCCCTCAAGCATTCCATCGCCCCGATCGAGGCGGCGTTTGCGCAGGCGTGGCCCGAGGCGCGGCTGATGAACCTGCTCGACGACAGCCTGTCTGCAGACCTGGCCCGCGACGGCACACTCACTGATGAAATGACCGAACGCTTCCTGGCGCTCGGCGACTACGCGGCGGCGACGGGAGCGGATGGCATCCTGTTCACCTGCTCCGCCTTCGGCCCCTGCATCGAGGCCGTCGCGCGCGCGCATGCGCCGATGCCGGTGCTCAAGCCGAACGAGGCCATGATCGAGAGGGCGGTGACCATGGGCCAGCGCATCGGCCTGCTCTCGACCTTTCCGCCGACGCTGGCATCGATGCCGCCCGAGTTTCCCGCTTCGGTCGAGGTCGTGCCGAAACTTGCCGAAGGCGCACTGGCCGCGCTCGACCGCGGCGACCGCGCCACGCATGACCGGCTGATCGCAGACGCCTCAAGGAGCTTGCGCGATTGCGACGTCATCGCTCTGGCGCAATTCAGCATCGCCGCGACCGCGCCGCTGGTCGCGGAGGCCACGGGCCGCCCCGTCGTGACCACGCCGGACAGCGCGGTCGAGAAGCTGATGAGGCTGTTGAAGGTGAAGGCTTAAGCGCCGGCCTTGGTCCGACGCCGCGCATCCTTGATCGCGACCGCAAGCGCAGCCTTGGTCTCGTTGACGAAATCCTCGACCAGCTCCTCGCGCGTGGCGTGCGCCGCCTCGCCGGTGAACAGGCCCTGCTCGGCCAGCATGACCACCCCGTGCAGCGCCGCCCAGATCTTGAGCGCCTGCCGCTCGCGCAAATAACCCACGGCGGGCGCTTCCAAAGCTTCGATGACGAGCGCAAAGGTCTCCCGCGTCGCTGCGTGCAACTCGCTGCCCTTGGCCGCGCAGGACACCGTGCGCGAGGCGAACATCAAGCGGTAGATGCCATTCCGGCGCAGACCGAAATCGAGCGTCGCCTGTGCGAGCCGCGAGAGCTTCGATTGCTTCGATTGCTTTGCCATCGCTTCGCGCAACAGCGCTGAGAGCTGCCGGAATGCTTCCGCGGTGACGGCGGCGAGCAGCGCCTCGCGGTCGGCAAAATGCCGGTACGGCGCCGGCTGCGAGACGCCGAGCTTCTTGGCAAGCGCCTTGATGCTGATCGCCTCGGCGCCGCCCTGCTCCGCCTCGTGCAGCGCGGCCTCGATCAGCGCATCGCGGAGATCGCCATGGTGGTAGGTCTTCTCGGGCTTGCGGGCTGGTCGTGAACGCATGTCGGGGCGAAGCCTATAAGTTTGCGCTTGACAGGGGAAGCCCGCCGCGAATGTAATAGCATATAACTTAAACAAAACCGGGATGAGGAAACGCGCCGCCCTTCGGGCCCTCGCGCGCACACGACCAAGGAAGCCGAAAATGGCAGAGCGACTGAAGGTTCACGTCGATCCGGACAAATGCCAGGGCCATGCCCGCTGCAAGGCGCTCGCGCCGGAGCTTTTCGAGCTCGACGAATACGGCAACGCGCACGAAGCCGGCGACGGCACCGTCCCGCCGGGGCTCGAGGACAAGGCCTGGCTTGCGAAGTCCAACTGTCCGGAAATCGCAATCGATGTGATCGAGGAATAACGCGGCCGCGGCCGCCCCGCGTGCTTTCAGCGAACACGAGCCAAGGGATTCCCTGCCATGTCCGATGTCGACCAGCCCGCCGCCCATCCGCCCGTGACCGACTGGGTCCATGATTTCGACCACACCGATCCGCAATGGACGGAGGACCCCTTCCCGATCTGGGACGAGCTGCGAGCCGCAAGCCCCGTGGTGCACACGAAACGCTTCCTCGGCTGCTACCTTCCGACGACCTATGAGGCCGTGCGCGAGATCGCCAACGACTCCGAGCACTTCTCCTCACGCCGCATCATCGTCCGTGACGTGCGGCCGGAAATCACCAGCCGGAACGCGGCCCCGCCGATCACCTCCGATCCGCCCGAGCACAAGCCGGCCAAGCAATTGTTGCTGCCGCCCTTCACGCCGGACGCGATGAAGAAGCTCGAGCCGCGGGTCCGCGCCATCTGCAACGAGCTGATCGACGACTTCATCGCCGAGCGGCGAGTGGACGCTGCGGCGCGCTACACCAAGCACATTCCGGTTCGGGCGATCGCGCACATGCTCGGCATTCCCGAGAGCGACAGCGACCTTTTCATCAATTGGATCCACATGATCCTCGAGCTCGGCATCAGGGACGAGAGCAAGCTGCTCCAGGCCGTGCAGGAGATGACGGCCTATTTCGGCGGCCACATCGAAGCGCGCAAGAACAAGCCCACCGACGACCTGATCTCCTACCTGATGAACGCCAAGGACAAGAACGGCAATCCGCTCGAGGACAGCCATGTGATGGGCTCGCTGCGCCTGCTGCTGATCGCCGGCATCGACACCACCTGGAGCGCGATCGGCTCCTCGCTCTGGCATCTTGCGAAGACGCCGGCCGACCGCGAGCGGCTGATCGTCGAGCCCGGGCTGATCCCGACCGCCGTGGAGGAGCTGCTGCGCGCCTATTCACCGGTGACGATGGCGCGCGAGGTGGTCAAGGAGACCACGGTGTCCGGCTGTCCGGTCAAGCCGGGCAACATGGTGCTGCTGTCCTTCCCGGCCGCCAACCGCGACCCCAAGATGTTTCCGGACGCTGACAAAGTCGTGATCGACCGGCGTGAGAATCGCCACGCCGCCTTCGGTCTCGGCATCCACCGCTGTGTCGGTTCCAACCTCGCGCGCATGGAAATGCAGGTGGCGCTGGAGGAATGGCTGAAGCGGATTCCGGACTTCCGGCTCGATCCGGCAGGCACCGTGACCTGGTCACAGGGAACGGTGCGAGGCCCACGCCAGTTGCCATTTTTGCTCGGAAAGGCGATGTAAGCCTTCCCGAAGCGAAGGAAGCGGACAGGCCTGTCATGGCATGCGCGACACCAAGCACGCCTCCGCCATGCATCGCCACGAGCAGGCCATGACCGACCAGACGCCATCCGACAGCAAGCTGACGCGCACCAAGGAGAAATGGGCGCGCGAGGGCCGCTTTCTCACCGGCAAGATCACACGGCCGGAGGATCAACGGCTTCCACCCGGGCAGCACCTCACCAAGGACTGGCCGGTGCTCGATCTCGGGGTCACCCCGCCGGTCTCGCGCGAGCGCTGGCGGCTCGACGTCTATGGCGCGGTCGAGGTGCCCGTGTTCTGGACATTTGCCGAGTTCGCCGCGCAGAAGCAGTCCCGGTTCACCTCGGACATCCATTGCGTCACGACCTGGTCGCGCTATGACAACGAGTGGGAAGGGCTCGCCACGCGTGAGCTGCTGGCGGCCTGCCAGCCGCGCGAGGATGCCCGCTTCGTCGTGCTGCATTCCTACGACGGTTACACCACCAACCTCGCGCTGGAGGATTTTGCCGCCGAGGACGCGCTGCTCGCCCACAGCTGGTCCGGCCAGCCGCTGACGGAGGAGCATGGTGGCCCGGTGCGGCTGGTGGTGCCGCACCTCTATTTCTGGAAGAGCTCGAAATGGCTCCAGGCCATCGAATTCCTGACCGAGGACGCGCCGGGCTTCTGGGAAGTCCGCGGCTACCATAACCGCGGCGATCCCTGGGCCGAGCAGCGCTATTCGGGCGATTAAATTCGAGCAAGAACGGGGGAAGCCCATGCCGACGGAACGCTTTCAATTCACCGGCGAAGGCGGCCATCAGCTCGCGGCCGCGCTGGAGCTGCCCGACGGCGAGCCCGCGGCTTTCGCGCTGTTCGCGCACTGCTTCACCTGCGGCAAGGACACGCTGGCAGCAAAGCGGATTTCCGTGGCACTGGCGGCCAGGGGCATCGCTGTGCTGCGCTTCGACTTTACCGGGCTCGGCTCGAGCGAAGGCGATTTCGCCAATTCGACGTTCTCCTCCAACGTTGCCGACCTCGTGCGCGCAGCCGATCATCTGCGTGACATCCGCAAGGCACCCTCGATCCTGATCGGCCATAGCCTCGGTGGCGCCGCGATCCTCGCCGCCGCGGGACAGATTCCGGAGGCGAGAGCGGTGGCCACCATCGCGGCGCCCTCGGATCCCGCCCACGTCACCGGCCTGTTCAGGGAGCATCTCGACGACATCCGCGCGCAGGGCGAGGTCGAAGTCTCGCTCGCGGGACGGCCGTTCCGGATCAAGCGCGAATTCCTCGACGACATCGCCGAGCAAGCGCTGATGAAGGACGCCACCGGCCTGCACAAGGCGCTGCTGGTGATGCATTCGCCCGTCGACGACACCGTCGGCATCGACAACGCGACGAAGATCTTCGTTGCGGCAAGACACCCCAAGAGCTTCGTCTCGCTCGACTATGCCGATCATCTTCTGACCAAGCCTGCCGACGCGCTCTATGCGGCCGACGTGATTGTGGCCTGGGCGAGCCGTTATGTCGATGCAGCGAAGCCCGCGAAGGCGATGGATCTACCGGAGGAGCCGCGGAAGGTCGTGGTGCAGGAGACCCGCAAGAGCAAATTCAACCAGGCCATCACGGTCGGCCCACATCATCTGGTGGCGGACGAGCCGCTCGCGGCCGGCGGCGCCGATGCCGGACCCGGCCCGTACGATTTCCTGCTCGCCGGCTTGGGTGCCTGCACCTCCATGACCATGCGCCTTTATGCCGACCGCAAGTCGCTGCCGCTCGACCGCGTCACGGTCACGCTGAAGCATTCCAAGATCTACGCCAAGGATTGTGCGGAATGCGAGACCCGCGAGGGCATGCTCGACCAGATCGAGCGCGACATCGCGATCGACGGCGCCCTCGATGCCGAGCAGCGCAAGAAGCTGATGGAGATCGCCGACAAGTGCCCGGTGCACCGCACCCTGACATCGGAGATCCGCATCGTGACCAAGGCGGTGGAGTAGCTCAAGCGGCCCGCGAGTCGGCTTCGGCGGCCTGGAGCGGTTGAACCCGCAGCGCACCGCGCAGCCCTGCCGCGGTGCCGAGCAGGATGCCAGCAACCGCGACGAACGAGCCAAGCGCGAGCGTAGACACGCCCGTGAGCCCCTGCCCGATCGAGCAGCCGAATGCCATCACGCCGCCGACCCCCATCAGCGCAGCGCCGGCCCCTGAGCGCAGCATGTGGCGTGGCGACGAATAGCCCTCGAGCTTGAATCGGCGAGTTGCGACTGCCGTCACCAGACTGCCAGTGAAGACGCCGACGACCGTCGCGATGCCGAAGTTGAGCGTCAGCCCGGTCGAGAGCATGGCGTATTGCAGGGCATCGGCGATTGGCGCGACGAACGTAAGGGAGGTCACGGGGACCGGATTGAAGTCGTCGGCACCGAGATGGCCGGTGACCAACCAGCCACCGGCGACGAGAAGGCCCACGATGATGCCCGCCACGATCTGACCGGGCGAGCGGCGGAACGCCGGATGCGCGAAAGCAAACAGGATCAGCGCGACGACGATCGTCGCGGCTGCCAGTGCGCGCGCAGCCGCCTCGGTGAGTCCGAGCGTCGCGAGCAAGGACGGCAGCGAATTCGCGTTGACCGTAGTTTGCGAAGCCTGGACCAGCGCGAGACGCCCCGGCGCGATCAAGCCCTTCAGCGTCATCTGCGCGGCGATCGCCAGCACGATTACGACCACGAAAGAGCGGAGATTGCCGCGGCCGAGCAGCACCAGCGCCCGCGAGCCGCAGCCGTTCGACAGCACCATGCCGTAACCGAACAGCAGGCCGCCGAGGAACAGCACCGCCGGCGAAAACGACGGCTGCAGATAGATCGACTTGCCGAGATCGACCGTGCCGCTGCCGGCAAGGAGCTGGCTGGCGGCGATCGCAACCGCAATCGCCAGCGCATAGCTCCGCACCAGTCGCCCATCACCCTCCGCCAGCCACCCGCGCATGCTGCTCATCAGGCAGAAGCCGCTGAGCAGGCCGACCGCGCCGTAGACGAGGCCGATGACGAGACCAGCGAGGATGACGAGTTGCGTGGATTCCATCGGTTGTTCTCAGACCTCTCGCCCTTCTCCGTCATTGCGAGCGCAGCGAAGCAATCCAGTCTGTCTTCGCGGATGCATTTTCTGGGTTGCTTCGCTGCGCTCGCAATGATGGTGGATTACGGCTTCAGTATCACCCTGTCGCGCGACGAACCGGCGACGGCGACGTACGCCTCCTTCGCGCGCTCCAGCGGATAGATCGCGTTCGCCTTGATCGGAAACGGCTTCAGATGGCCGCTCGCAAAACCCGGCCCAAGGTCGCGCAGCACCGCGCCCGTTGCGGCCGAGGATAGACCCAGCGTGTCGATGCCGACATAGGTGTGCTGGCCGCGGTAGAACTCGAGGATGTTGAACTGCACGATGCGATCGATCGCGGCGATCAGGATCTGGCGGCCGCGAAGTGCGAGCGACTTGTGCGCGGCCTGGAAATAGGGGTCGCCGACCGTGTTGAAGACGATGTCGGCGCCCTTGCCGCCGGTCAGTTCGCGCACGCGCGTGGCAACGTCGGCGACGGAGGCGTCGATCACCTCGATGGGCGCGTTGGCGTGGCCTTCATAGGCTTCCGCCTTGCGCACCACGCCGATGACGCGCGCGCCCTGCCAGGTCGCGATCTGCACCGCGGCCTGGCCGACCTTGCCGTTGACGCCGAACACCAGGACAGTCTCGCCGCTCTTCGGCACGCCGGCGCGGCGAAAGCCTTCCATCGCGGTGACGAAGGGCACGCCGATGCCGGCGGCCTCCTCCCAGGACACCGTCTTCGGCTTCTCCACGACCGCATCGGCTTCGACCACGAGATGGCTCGCATGGGTGCCGTCACGACGGATGCCGAGATCGCCGGAGGAGCCGAACACTTCGCGCCCGATTGTGCCGGTGGGCCCATCGATCACCACGCCGGCGTAATCGCGGCCGGGGGTCCGGGGGAACACGGCATAGGGCATCAGCCCGGTCGCAGCCTTGACGTCGGACGGATTGACGGCGGCCGCCTTCACTTCGATCAGCAGATCGTTCGGCCCGCGCGCGAGCATCCGGCGCTCAACGATCGGTGCAAGCGCAGCGGCATTTTCAGCTTTGGCGTTGAGGCGCACGCAGCGCGCTTCGACGGTTTTGGCATCGGCTGACATGAAAAGACCCGCGATTTCTCGCGGGCCTTGTCGCCTCTGGAGCCAGTCGAGTCAATCCGTCCCGTCAGTCCTTGGGCCGCTTGTCGTAGAGCCGCTTGGCCTTGCCGAGCGAGCGCTCCAGCGTCGCGGGCGCAACCACCTGCACCCTGGAGCTGACGCCGATCGTGTTCTTGATGTGGGTCGAAATCCGGTCCGCATGATCGACGAGCCCGCGGCCGTCCCAGCTCTCGGGCCGTGCCTCGGCGATGATGGTCAGCTCGTCCATGCGGCCCTCGCGGGTGAGTTCCAGGATGAAGTGGCCGCCGCACCAGTCGGTCGCGAGCAGCACCTCCTCGATCTGGGTCGGGAACAGGTTGACGCCCCGCAGGATGATCATGTCGTCGGAGCGGCCCGTCACCTTCTCCATGCGCCGCATGCCCGGCCGCGCCGTGCCCGGCAGCAGCCGCGTCAGGTCGCGGGTGCGATAGCGGATAACCGGAAAGGCTTCCTTGGTGAGCGAGGTGAAGACCAGCTCGCCCTTCTCGCCGTCCGGCAGCACAGCGCCGGTCTCGGGGTCGATCACTTCCGGGTAGAAATGATCCTCCCAGATGTGCAGGCCATCCTTGGTCTCGATGCACTCCTGCGCGACGCCGGGGCCGATCACCTCGGACAGGCCGTAGATGTCGGTCGCGTCCATGTCGAAGGCGTCCTCGATCTCGGCGCGCATCGCGTTGGTCCAGGGCTCGGCGCCGAAGATGCCGATCTTGAGCGAGCACTGGCGCGGATCGAGCTTCTGGCGCTTGAACTCGTCGAGGATCGCGAGCATGTAGCTCGGCGTTACCGTGATGATGTCGGGCCGGAAATCGTTGATGAGCTGCACCTGCCGCTCGGTCATGCCGCCAGAGATCGGGACCACGGTGCAGCCGAGCTTTTCGGCGCCGTAGTGCACGCCGAGACCGCCGGTGAACAGGCCATAGCCGTAGGCATTGTGGATGATCATGCCGGTGCGTCCGCCGGCGGCGCGGATCGAGCGCGCCATGACCTCGGACCAGGTGTCGATGTCGCGCTGCGTATAGCCCACCACGATCGGCTTGCCGGTCGTTCCGGATGAGGCATGCACCCGGACCAGCTTCTCGCGCGGCACGGCGAACATGTTGAAGGGATAATTGTCGCGCAGGTCCGTCTTCACCGTGAACGGAAATTTGGCGAGATCGGAGAGCTCGCGAAAGTCGGACGGATGCACGCCCGCTTTATCGAACGCCTTGCGGTAATGCGCGACGTTGTCGTAGGCGTGCTTTAGCGACCAGGCCAGCCGCTGCTTCTGCAGCGCCATGATCTCGTCGCGCGAGGCGCGCTCATGCGCATCCATCTCCGCATTATAGGCGCTGCCACCTTCCTTGAGCCTCGTCAGAGCCATCCTCGTTTCCCCACATTGTCTGTTCTTTTCTTCGTTGGTCTTATTGATCTTGCGGCGGCAGCCACGCGCCGGGAATGACGCGCGAATGTCCGCGGAATTCCGCGATGACGACCTCGCCCGCCGTGACACGCACGTCGTAGATGCCGGAACGGCCGCCGCGGGTGATTTCCCGTCCCTTGGCGATGAGACGATCGCCAAGCTTGCCGGGCTTGATGAAGGTGATCTGGCCCTGCGCCGCCACGACGCGCTCATTGTGCGAATTGCACGCGAACGCGAAGGCGGAATCGGCGAGCGTGAAGATGAAGCCGCCATGGGCAATGCGCTGGCCGTTGACCATGTCCGGCCGCACCATCATTGCGAGCGTCGCAAAGCCCGGGCCGATCTCGACGATCTCCATGCCGAGACCCTTGGAGGCATCGTCCTCGGCCCACATCGCATCGGCGCAGGCGCGGGCGATATCCTCAGGCGACAGGGCGGCTTTGACGTTCACGCGCTTCTCCCGGCTGTTTGCACGCAATGTTCTGCTTGTTGGACAACACTGTCAAACATGGTCGTAATCGACGACGACCCGCTCCGTAGAAGGCTTGGCCTGGCAGGTGAGAACAAAACCGGCCTTCAGCTCCCACGGTTCCAGCGAATAGTTGATGTCCATCGGCGCATCACCCTCGACCAGCTTGGCGCGGCAGGTCGAGCACATGCCGCCCTTGCAGGCGAAGGGCAGATCGACGCCGGCGCGCAGGGCGGCATCGAGGATCGCCTCGTCCTCGGCGACGGGCACGTCGCGGCGCTTGCCATCGATGATCAACGAGGCGATCGCCTTCGGCGGCGCGTCGGGCGCAACCGCCCTTCTCGGCCGCGGCTTGCCGCCGAATTCGGACACGAAGCGCTCGACATGGATGCGTTCGTCCGCGATGCCGAGATCGCGGCAGGTCGCCTCGATGTCCTCGCTCATGCCAAGGGGACCGCAGATGAAGACATGATCGACGCTTTCCGCCGGCACCAGCGAGCGGAGCAGCACCCTCACCTTCTCGCCGTCGAGCCGGCCATGCAGGATCGGGATGTCCTGCTCCTCGCCGGAGATGACGTGAAAGATCGAGAGACGATCGATGAACCGGTCCTTGAGTTCCTCGAGCGCTTCGAGGAACATGATGTTGTCGGTGGTGCGGTTGCCGTAGAACAGGAAGAAGCGGCTGTCCGGCTCGCGCGCCAGCACGCCTTTCACGATCGACAGGATCGGCGTGATGCCGGAGCCGGCAGCGAAACCGACGTGAATGCACGCCCCATCTGCCGGCGGGACCACGCCAAAGCGGCCGGTTGGCGTCATCACGTCGAGCTCGTCGCCGCATTTGAGATCGTCGGCTGCCCAGCTCGAAAACGCGCCGCCATCGACCTTCTTCACGGCGATACGGATCTCGCCGTCATCGGGACCGGAACAGATCGAATAGGAGCGGCGCACCTCTTCGCCGTCGAGCATGGTGCGCAGCGTCAGGTACTGGCCGGGCGTGAAGGCGTAATCGCCGGCGAGTTCGTTGGGGATTGCGAAGGTCATCGACACGGCGTCCGTGGCCTCGCGGCGGAGGTCGCTGACGGCGAGGCGATGGAAGCGCGGTGCGGCTGCGGACATCACGGGCACCCTCGTTCGGTCTCTAAGTCGTCATTGCGAGCGAAGCGAAGCAATCCAGAGTCTTTCCGCGGAAGCAGTCTGGATTGCTTCGTCGCAAGCGCTCCTCGCAATGACGGCGGGGCTGGCATCGTGCGCCTCAATGACATTTGAAATAGTCGAAGGGTTCGCGGCAGGCCTTACAGCGCCAGAGCGCCTTGCAGGAGGTCGAGCCGAACTCGGACAGCAGCTCGGTCTTGTCCGAGCCGCATTGCGGGCACGCCACCGTCTGCGCGCCGAACAGCGCGCGGCGCGAGCTCGAGGCTTGCGGCGGCGCGATGCCGTAGGCGCGCAGCTTCTCGCGCCCCTCCTCGCTCATCCAGTCCGTGGTCCAGGCCGGCGACAGCACGGTGCGGACCTTGGGCTGATGGAAGCCGGCGCTCTCCAGCGCGACCTCGATTTCGAGCGCGATCATGTTCATGGCCGGGCAGCCTGAATATGTCGGCGTGATCGCGACCTCGACATGATCGCCGTCGAGAACGACGTCGCGGAGAACGCCGAGATCGGCGATGGTCAACACCGGGATTTCGGGATCGACCACGCTAGCCGCAGCGTTCCAGGCACGCTGGCGCAGCTCGCCATCACGCTCCAGCACCGTCACCATGTCAGCCCCGGAAACGTTCGCTGCATCGATTGCAGCTCCGACAGCAGATGGCCGAGATGCTCGCTGTGGCGGCCGGAGCGGCCGCCCTGCTGCATCCAATCGTTCTGCGGCAGCGCGAGCGTTGCCTCGCGGGCGACATCGGTGAGCGTCGTCAACCAGCGCCCGCGCAAGCTCCCGGGATCGACAGCAATGCCGGCATCGATCAGGGCGCGCTCGCCGTCATCGACGGCAAACATCTCGCCGGTAAAAGCCCAGAGATTTTCGATCGCAGCCTGCGCGCGCCGGTGACTCTCCTCAGTGCCGTCGCCGAGCCGGATGATCCATTCCGAGGCATGGCGCAGATGGTAGGCGCTCTCCTTCTCCGATTTCGCAGCGATCGCCGCCAGCGTCGCATCGCGCGAGCTCATCATCGTGCGCCAATAGAGATCGGCGAAGGCGGAATAGAAGAACTGCCGCACCAGGGTCTGGGCAAAATCGCCGTTGGGCTGCTCGACCAGGAGCAGATTGCGGTACTGCCGTACGTCGCGCAAATAGGCCAGCTTGTCCTCGTCGTTATCCCTGCCTTCGGCCTTGGCGGCAAAGCTGTAGAGCTCCCGCGCCTGGCCGATGAGGTCGAGCGCGATGTTGGAGAGCGCCATGTCCTCTTCCAGCATCGGCGCATGCCCGCACCATTCCGACAGCCGATGACCAAGGATCAGCGCATCGTCGGCGCGGCGCAGCGCGTAGAGCACCAGCGGCGTTTCCGAGACCTGGATGTTGGCGACCGCCATCACATGTGCCCCACTTCTTCCGGCACTTCGTAGAACGTCGGGTGCCGGTAGATCTTGGATTCCGCCGGCTCGAACATCATGCCCTTCTCGGCGGGATCGCTCGCGGTGATCGCGCTGGACGGCACGACCCAGATCGACAGGCCCTCGCCGCGGCGGGTGTAGATATCGCGGGCGGCCTGCAGCGCCATCGTCGCGTCGTTCGCATGCAGCGATCCCACATGCTTGTGCGCGAGCCCGTTGCGGCCGCGAATGAAGACTTCCCACAGCGGCGTGTTCGGCGTGGCCATTTCGATCTCCTATTCTGCAGCTTGGGCGGTCTGACGCTGGGCGCGCTTGGCGACATAGACGGCGGCCGCCTCGCGCACCCAGGCGCCCTCCTCATGCGCCTTGCGGCGCGCGGCGATGCGCTCGCGGTTGCAGGGGCCGTTGCCGGCGAGCACCTGCTTGAACTCGCTCCAGTCGATCTCGCTGTAGCGCCAGTGCCCGTCGGCATCCTGAATCATGCCGGGATCGGGAATGGTGAGGCCGAGATATTGCGCCTGGGGCACGGTGGCGTCGACGAACTTCTGGCGCAGTTCGTCATTGGAGAAGCGCTTGATCTTCCACTTCGTCGAGGTGTCGCTGTGCTGGCTCGTCGCATCCGGGGGACCGAACATCATCAGCACCGGCCACCACCAGCGGTTCAGTGCATCCTGCGCCATCGCCTTCTGCTCCTCCGAGCCGCGGCACAGCGTCACCATGATCTCATAGCCCTGGCGCTGGTGGAACGACTCCTCCTTGCAGACGCGGATCATCGCACGCGCATAGGGTCCGTAGGAGCAGCGGCACAGCGGGATCTGGTTCATGATCGCGGCGCCGTCGACCAGCCAGCCGATCGTGCCGATGTCCGCCCAAGTCAGCGTCGGATAGTTGAAGATCGAGGAGTACTTTGCTTTCCCCGCGAGCATGGCGTCGACCAGCTCCTCACGCGAGGAGCCGAGCGTCTCGGCGGCGGCGTAGAGATAGAGGCCGTGGCCGCATTCATCCTGCACCTTGGCGAGCAGCGCGGCCTTGCGGCGCAAGGTCGGCGCGCGCGTGATCCAGTTGCCTTCGGGCAGCATGCCGACGATTTCGGAATGGGCGTGCTGGGAGATCTGGCGGGTGAGCGTCTTGCGATAAGCCGCCGGCATCCAGTCGTTCGGCTCGATGCGCTCCTCGGCATCGATGCGGGCCTGGAATTGCGCAGCCTTGCCGGCGTCCTCCAGATCGCGGTCAGCGGTCTCGGCCGTGTTCAGCGCCTGGGTGTACATGCGCATCCTCCCGTTTTATTGGGAGATAATATATAACAAGATTTACGTCATGCAAGATATTTCTGTAACATAACGCTCAGGCGCCGAACCTCCGTTCCAGCAGCTTTCGCGCCGCCGGCAACGCCCCTTTTTCATTGGTTCCATGGCCGTCGAGCCATTGTTCGGACGGAGCAAGCAGCGCACGGTAGATCGCGCCGCAGAGTTCGCGGGCAGCCCTGCCCGGCCAATCCGGCGGCAGCAGGCTGTCGGGCAGCAGCGGATCGCGCAGCACGACGCGGCGGTAATAGTGGATCAAGAGGATCCGCGCGGTGAAGGCGTCGGCGTCGGACAAATCGGTGCCGCGCGCGATCGCGGCGCGCAGCGGCTCGAAGGTCTTCATGAATTTCAGGTAGGCATCGGCGGTGCGATCGAGCGGCCAGCTCGCGCTGAGCAGACGGCGGCCGCTGTCATCCTCCGCGGAGACCTCGAGGCGGATCGCGCCCGCTGCCTCCTCCGGCATCGGCACACCTGACGGCGCCACCCACACGCCCGGCAGCGGGCTGCCGAAGCCAGCATTGCGCAGCGCTTCGCGCGAGGCGTCGCGGTCCTCGCCATTGCCGATCAGTAGCAGCTCGAAGCGCCCGCTCCAGTCGGACGGCGGCGGATCGTAGATGTGGCGCGTCGCGGCCTCGAACGTCTGGCGGCCCTTGTCCGCCAGGCGATAGAAACTGTTGCGGCCGACCTTCTCGCGCGCCAGCCAGCCGTCGGCCGCAAGCCGCGACATCGCGGTGCGCACCACGCCGCTGTCGATATCCAGGCTTTCGAAGAATTCCAGCAGCGTGCCGAGCCACACCGAACCACCGCGCGGCACGATGGCGTCGCCGAATACGGTGATGACGATGGAGCCGGTGCGCGAGGGCTCGCGCTTGAGCTGGTCGATGATGCGGGAGAGCGGATGCGCCATGCACGAGCCATAGCGCGTTTGGTGCGGCTGCGACAATGGAGGGGGAGCGATGCTTTCCCGAGAGCTTTCGATCTTCTCCCTCTCCCCGTTCTTACGGGGAGAGGGCTGGGGTGAGGGGCAGCATCCGCAAACTCAGTGACAGACAGACTCGCGGAGAGTCCCCCTCACCCGGATTGCATCTCCGATGCAATCCGGCCTCTCCCCGCAGGCGGGGAGAGGCAAGACATCACCGATGCGGGTCGGGATAGGCCAGGCTGCGCCAGCCGCTGCGATCGAACGGGCGCCACTGGCCTTCCTTCTGCGCGAGGCGATCGGCCACGGCATAGACGGCGGCGGGATGATGGCCCATGCCGCAATGGCTGCTTTCGACCTCGATGCTCTCGGTCTGCGCGCCCGACTTCTCCATGCAGCCCTGCCAGGCGCAGACGCCGTCGGAGCGGCTGAAGATGGCGGTGGTCGGCACCGGCGGCGGCACGGCGAGCTCGCCGCCAAAACGCGGATCGACCTCGTCGGCCTTGCGTCCGCTCGCCCATTCATAGACGCGCCAGGCATTGGTCGAGCGCGGATCGCCGGCAAAGGGGCTGCCGAGCGTGATCACCTGGCGCACGCGCTCGGGCATCATCTTGGCGAGCTGGCGCGCATAGAGGCCGCCGAGGCTCCAGCCGACCAGGCTGATCTTGCGGCTGTGCGTGTCGCTGAGCTCATGGACCAGATCGACCATGGCGTCCTGAACGCCCTCGCGCAGGCCATAGTTGCGCCCCTGGCGCCAGCCGCTGACCGCATAGCCCTTGCTGGCCAGAAACGCGCGCAGCGCGCGTGTCGAGACATCGGACGCCACGAGGCCCGGAAGCACCAGCACCGGATGCCCATCGCCGCGCGGCGCAAGGCTCAACAGCGGCAGCGCGCCAAGGAATGCGCCGAATTCGTGGATCGCGCGCCCCTCCAGAAACATCAAGGTGCGGGACGGCGGGCGCAGCATCTGGGCAGTTGCGGTCATCAATGTTTCCCCTGGGAAGAATCCTGGAAAGGCCGCCGGCAGCGAGACCGGCAAATCGGCGTGAATTCCAATGCACCGGCTTCTTGATCGTTCCGCAGCGCAACAGGAATCAGCTAGGCGGCCGGTTCCCGATATTCAAGCGGGACAGACGCGAGGCGACAATAGGCCCGCGCGTTAATGCTAACGGCCGTGACGCAAAAGTCACAACAATCGGAGCAGGGATTCTACGGTGTAGAGCACGAGCCCGGCGAGCCCACCGATCAACGAGCCGTTGAAGCGGATGTATTGCAGGTCGCGGCCGATGTTGATTTCGATCAGCGAAATCAGCTGCGTCATATTCCACGCCTTGACCTGATCGGAGATGAAGGTCGAGACGCCGCTCTTCTGGTCCGCGACGAAGCTGCGCAGCACGGTCACGAGACCCTTGTTGATCTCGCCGCGCAGCTCGGCGTCGCTGGCGAGCGCCTCGCCGGCGGAGACGAACATCCCGGCGAGATGATGTTGCAGCACCTGCGTCTCGCCGCTCGCGCTGCGCTCGATGAAGGAGCGCGTATTGGCCCAGACGGTGCGGGCGAGGTCGGCAAGCTCCGGCCGCGCCAGAAGATCGCGCTTCAAGCCGTCAATGCGGTCGATATAGGCCTGGTCGGTGCCGAGCCGGTCGACGAAGCCCAGCACCATGCGGTCGAACTCGCCGCGGAACGGATGCTTGGGATCGCTGCGCACTTCGTTGAAGAAGGCCGTCGCGGAGGCCACGATCTTGTTCACCAGAAACTTGTCGGCGCGATAGAGCTTGAGCAGGGTCGGCAATTCCGCGCGCACCTTCTCGCGGATCATCGCCATCGTCTCTGTCTGGTTCAAGGTCTCGTGCATCACGCGCAGGAGATCGTCGAACAGGATCTGGTGCCGTCCCTCCGCGACGAAGCCCCGCAGCGTGCCGGCCGCGAGCGGCGCGAGGTCGATCGCCTGGAGCTGTGAGGACATGCGGCGGATGATGAAGGTCATCAGGCCGGAGCTTTCGGTTGCCGACACCGCCTCCGGCAACAGACGCAGTGCGAAGCGCGCAAGGTCGTCACTGCGTTTGCGGTCGCGCAGCCAGTCGGCAACGAAGGAGCCGAAATCGATCTCTTTCAGCTTGGCCTCGACGGGACCCGCCTCCAGGAAATGCACCTGGATGAATTCGCCGAGCTTGTCGGCGATGCGGGCCTGGTTGCTCTGGATGATCGCGGTGTGCGGGATCGGCAGGCCGAGCGGCCGCTTGAACAGCGCTACCACCGCATACCAATCGGCGAGCCCGCCGATGGTCGCAGCTTCGGCGAAGGCGGCAATGAAGCCGAACACGGGATGCACGGGCAGCAGCCACTTTGCGAAGACGAACAGTGCCAGCGTCGAGGCCAGCACCAACGTCGCCAGCGCTTTCACGCGGCGCAGCTCGGCCGCTCGTTCGGCATCGCCCGGAGTGTCGAAGGAGAAGGTGGCAGATGAGTCCATGACTGCATCACAGTACTCGTCATTGCGAGCGAAGCGAAGCAATCCAGTCTGCCTCCGCGGAAAGACTCTGGATTGCTTAGCTTCGCTCGCAATGACGGCGGCGCCAAACAAAAGGCCCGCCGAAGCGGGCCTCAAATTCAGTTTGTGCTCAGGCACCAGATCAGGCGGTCTTGTTGTAGACCTTGGCAAAGTTGTCCTGAGCGGACTTCGCACCGTTGGCGGCGAGCTTGCCGAGATAGTCGGCGGTCGCCTTGGCGCGCGAGACGAACACTTCACCGCGGGCGCGGAGCATGCTCGACTGGATCTCGACGGCTTCGCTGACCGACTTGGCGGACGCGAGCTTGTCGATGCCCGAGAAGAACGCCTCGGCGTCCTCATAGATCGCCTGCTGGATGTTGCGGCTGATCTTGCCGGCCTCGGTGACGGACTCGGTCACCGCGTTCTCGACGGCGGCGGTCACGCGCTCGGAGCCAGCGAACACCTCGGCAGCACGGTCCTTGGCGGTGTTGGCGGTCTTCTTGACGAATTCGCGGGCGGCCTCGGGAACTTCCAGGTTCTGGATGTTCTTGAAAGCGTCCTTGAAGCCCTCGAAAGCGGTGTTGGTTTCAGTGGTCATGGGGTTCTCTCCATCCTCAAAGGTCTGAGCTATGGGCTCACCCCGTCCGCATTGGCCCGGGGCACGGCTTATATGGCACGGTTAATTGTGCGATGCAATATTCGTATTGCACTGCGATATCACGAAATCGTGAAGAGCCTTAGCCGGAGGCATCGTGGTGCCTCCCTAGCCATTGGGCTCAGAATCGGCCCGATCCGGCCCTAATGCCGGACGGCGCTGCTAGTGCTGGACGGCGCCTGGCAGCCCATAGGCCTCCATCTGAGCCTGGACCTGCGCAATGTTATGGCCGAGCACGACGATGTCATGGGTCTTGCCGTCGACGTCCCGCACATGGTCCCGCAGCAGGGCCTCGGCCTTGAAGCCGAGGCTCTCGAACAAGGCGATCGCTGCCTGCTGATCCACCGTCATCTGGACCGAGAGCTTTTCCAGGCCTGCCCCGAGCGCGAGGGCAAAGGTCTCCTGCGACAACGCCTTGCCCACGCCCTTGCCGCGGACCTCGGGCGAAACCACCATGCGGATCTCGCCGACATGAGGCGACCAGGAATGGGGATCACGCACCAGCGTGCCGCAGCCGACGACCTTGTCATCCCTGACCGCGAGCAGGCTCGTGATCGCACCCCGCTCGATCTCCTTGACCCAGGCGGAGAGCACCTTCGGCTCGCTGATGTTGCGGGGGAGGAACAGCAGATCATGGGTCGGCAGGCCCTTGCCGAAGGCCAGCACGGCGGCCTCGTCCGCGGGCGACATCAGGCGGATCTCGATATCGCCGGCGTCGGTCTTGACGTGGCGCGGATAGGAACGCTGCTCGCTCATGTCGATCTCTTTCCCAGCCAGGAATCCAGTTTCGGCCACAGCCGCTTCACCGCATTGGCGCCGGCAACGAGCGAGACGTGACCGCCCTTCAGCATCACCTCTTCCTTGTCAGTCGAGCCGATCTTGGCGATCAGGTGCTTGGCGGCGTCATAGGGCACGATGTGGTCGTGCTCGGCGACCGCATGCAGGATCGGCACTGTGATGTTCTCGAGCTTCGCCGCGCGACCTCCGACCGACATGGTGTCGTTGAACAGCTTGTTGTCCCACATCAGGTCCTTGGTGATGGTGCGGAAATATTCGCCGGCCAGCGGCAGCGTGTCGGTCGCCCAGCGGTCGAACATGCGGTACGACTTCACGAACTCGTCGTTCCAGATGTTTTCCCAGAGCTGGATCTGGCTCACCGTGCGCGAGGCCGGGCGCAGCATCTCGAATGAGGACAGGATCATCTCCGGCGGCACGTTGCCGACGCTGTCGACGAGGTGGTCGACGTCGAAATAGCGGCGGTCGGAGAAATTCGAGAACAGCTTCATCTCGCGGAAATCGATCGGCGTGGTGAAGCAGATCAGGTTCTTCATCGGCCCGTCCTGGTGGATCGAGCCGTAGAGCAGCGACAGCACGCCGCCGAAGCAATAGCCGATGACGGAGACGTCCTGCTCGCCGGAATCGGCCTGCACGCGGCGGACGCAATCGGGGATGAAGTCGAGGACATAGTCCTCCATGCGCAGGCTCTTCTCCTCCGGCCGCGGCGCGCTCCAGTCCAGCATGTAGACGTCGTAGCCGCGCCTCAGCAGGAACTCGATGAAGCTCTGGCCGGGCACGAGATCGAGGATGTAGCCGCGGTTGGTCGTGGCCATCACGATCAGCACCGGCACGCGGTAGATCTCATCCGACATCGGCCGATAGTGATAGAGGCTCATCGTGCCGCGCGAATGCAGCACATCCTTTGGCGTCGAGCCGAGCGTGGGGCCCGAGGTCGAGAAATATTCGACGCCCTTGATGCTGCGCTGAATCGCGCGCTGCACCTCGGACTGGATGCGCTCCGGGATCGAGGCAAGATCAAGTCCCGCCGGCGCGTTCATTTTTGGTCTCCGTCTTCGGACGGCGGACGCTTGGTGCGCGGCGGCCGCGGCGCCGCGCCGGGTTGCTGCGCGCCCGAATTGGCCGACATCTGGCTCAGCATCGACTTGATCTCGCCGAGCTGGCCTTCGATCGACTGGAGCCGTTCCGCGATGCCGGTCATCTGCTCGCGGCTCGGAAGGTTCATCGAGAGCAGGTATTTCTCCATGAGATCGCCGAATTGCTTCTGAGCACCTGCAGCAACGCCGCCGGCGCGGTTCATGGCCTGCGAGAATTCGGGCGTCTCCATCGCCTTGGTCGCGAAGGAGTTGAAACCCTTCTCCATTTCGCCAACCATCTTCTGCCACAAGGCGACCGGATCGGTGATCTTGTCGGTCATCAGCGTCCTCCCAATGCGGAGGGCTTTGCACCCTTCTTGTCCCGCCATACCACACCGTTGCGCGGTGCCGGTCAACCGGCAAGCAGCAGGCGCGGGGTCGGACACGCCGCTTCTTCGCGGAACGAAACCGTGCGATACAGCATCGGTCAGCAGGAGGGACCCGTGACCGCCCATCAGCCGCCCCAGACCGTCCGCGCCAACGGCATCGACATCTGCTACGAGATCTTCGGCAACGACAATGCCGAGCCGTTGCTGCTGATCATGGGCCTTGGCGCACAGATGATCCATTGGGACGATGCGTTCTGCGAGCAGCTCGCCGCCCGCGGCTTCCGCGTGATCCGTTTCGATAACCGCGATATCGGCAAGTCGAGCCATCTCAGCGGCGGCAAGCGCCTGACGCCGTTCGAGCTGCTGAAGCTGCGCTTCTTGCGGATCCCCGTGGCCGCCACCTACAAGCTGATCGACATGGCCAAGGACACGGTCGGCCTGATGGATGCGCTCGGCATCAAGTCGGCGCATCTCGTCGGGGCGTCCATGGGCGGCATGATCGCGCAGGAGGTGACGCTGTCGTTTCCGCACCGCGTGCGCTCGCTGACCTCGATCATGTCGACGACGGGCAATCCGCGCGTGCCGCCCCCGACCCGCGAGGCCGCCGCGATGCTGATGGCGCCGCCGCCGCGCAGCAAGGAGGAGTTCATCGTCCGCTACGGCCAGACCTGGAACGTGTTGCGCGCCGGGCACTTCCCGGAAGAGGAAGCGCTCGACCCTGGCCGCGCCGAGCGCGTGTTCGCACGCGGGCTCAACCCGGCCGGCGTCGGCCGTCAGCTCCGCGCCGTGCTTGCCTCCGGCAGCCGCAAGGAGCGGCTGCACGCCGTGAAGGTTCCGACGCTCGTGATTCACGGCACCGTCGATCCGTTGGTCCGCCCCGAAGGCGGCAAGGACACGGCCGCGTCGATCTCGAACGCAAAGCTGCTGATGATCGAGGGCATGGGCCACGCGCTGCCCATGCGCTTCTGGCCGGAGATCATCGATGCTATCGACAAGCACGCGCACGGCTCGGCGGCGCAGGCGGCCTAGGCCGGCCAGTCTCCTCTCGGTGACCATGTGAGCTGCCGGTGCCTGTCTTAACGTGGGTTCCGATGAAGGCTATACAGGCCGTCTCAGACGCCAAACAGAGGCTGCGGCCTCTCGGAGCTCACATGAATTTCATCATCCGATCCGCGGCAATGATGGCCGCTTCCATTCTCATATTGTCTCTTGCCGGCGGCGACGCGATGGCCGCCAGCGCGCAGGAAGAAGCCAACCGCCAAACCGTGCTGGCCTTCTATGAGAAAGGCCTCAATCAGAAGGACGCCGACGCCGCCCTCGCCTATGTCGGCAACCGCTACGTCCAGCACAATCCAACCGCTCCCGACGGGCCCGACGGCTTCCGGAAGTTCATCGGCTTCCTGCGCGAGAAGTTTCCGAACTCGCGCAGCGAGATCAAGCGCAGTTTTGCGGAGGGTGACTTCGTCATCTTGCACGTTCATTCCGTTCGCGAGCCCGGCACCAGGGGCCGCGCAATCGTGGACATCTTCAAGCTGGAGAACGGCAAGATCGTCGAGCACTGGGACGTCGTTCAGGAGATTCCTGAAAACCCCGCGAACGGCAACACGATGTTCTAGCCTTGGGTCGTTGCCTAGCCCTTCCGCGCGATCCAGATCATGTGGCGCGCGCCGCCGCCTCTGCCGGTGGCGCGAACGTTGACTTCGTTGACGTCGAAGCCGGCGCGCTTGAGACGCCCTGTGAACTCCGGATTGGGTCCCGACGACCAGACGGCCAGCACGCCTCCCGGCCGCAGCGCCGTCTTCGCGACCTGCAGCCCGCTCGCATCGTAGAGCGCGTCATTGCCCTTCCGGGTCAGTCCCTCGGGCCCGTTGTCGACGTCGAGCAGGATGGCGTCGAAAGCCGAACGCTTCGCCCGGATGACTTCGCCGACGTCGATCTCGCGAATGCTCACCCTGGCATCATCGAGGCTGTCGCCGAACACCTCCGCCATCGGACCCCGCGCCCAGGCGACGACCGACGGGACCAACTCGGAGACGACGATCTTCGCCTGGGCTCCGAGCACGGCCAGCGCCGCACGTAGCGTGAAACCCATGCCGAGACCGCCGATGAGAACGACGGGTTTTGCGACTTTCTCGATCTGCTTCGCGGCAAGCGTGGCGAGCGCCGCTTCCGACCCCGACAGGCGGCTGTTCATCAGCTCGTTGGTGCCGAGCTTGATGGAGAACTCCTTGCCCCGCCGCATCAGGCGGAGCTCCTCGTCGGAACCGGGGATTTTGGCGGTGTCGAGCTTTTCCCAGGGAATCATGGGAGTGCTTTAGCACGAAAGCGCGAGCAATCACCCGCCCGCCCAGACGTCCAGCACATAGCGGTTGTTCGCGCCCATCTCCTCGATCCACCGGGCGCCGGCGGCAGCATCGCTGCCGCTCTTCTCGCGCTGGATCGCGATGAGCGCCGCCTTCACGTCGGGCTCCATTTTTCCACCATCGCCGCAAACATAGATAATGGCGCCCTGCTCGATCAGCGGCCAGACCTTGTCCTTCTGCGCGGCGAGCACGTGCTGCACATAGGTCTTCGGCCCGTCCGCGCGCGAGAATGCGGTGAACAGCTCGGTGATGCCAGCAGCCGCCAGCGCTTTCAGCTCGTCCGCATAGAGAAAATCCTGATCGGGATGGCGACAGCCGAAGAACAGCACGGCCGGGCCGAGCGTGGTCCCTTTCGCCTTGCGCGCGGCGCGCTCCTGGATAAAGCCGCGGAACGGCGCAAGTCCCGTGCCCGGACCGATCATGATGATCGGCACGGATGGATCATCCGGCAGGCGGAAGCCTGCCTTGGTCTCGCGCACGGTGGCATAGATCGTATCGCCCGGCCGCCGGTTGGCGAGATAGTTCGAGCAAATGCCCTTGTAGGTACCGCGGCCGGAGGCCGCCGGCCCCTCGACCACGCCGACCGTGACGCTGCAACGCGCCGGGTCGACCGACGGCGAGGACGAGATCGAGTAATAGCGCGGCGCCAGCAGCGAGAGCATTTCGAGATAGACGTGGAACGGCAATTCGCAGGCCGGATACTCGAGCAGCATGTCGAACACCGATTTGCGCTTGGCGAGGATCTCGGTGCGATAACGCTCGAGCGGCTCCGCCTCCTCGCCGACGAAGGCCACCAGCTTCGGCTTGGTGACGGGGCAGCGGGTGTGCTCGGCCATGATCTGGATCTGCTTGCGGCTCGCCACCTGCTGCAGCTCGACGAACTCGCTGAGCAGGCGGCCGACCGACACGGCCGCGCCGACCGGCAATTGCGCGCGCCGGCCTTCAGCCACCTGGAGCCTGATCTGATCGGCCGGCAGGAAGCCGAAGCGGCGGGCAACTGAATCCACCAGCGTCGGATCGTTGCGCGGGACGACGCTCAAATGGTCGCCGACGCGATAGGCGACGTTGGCCGGCAGCTCCACCTCGATGTGGCGCGTCGAGCGCTCCGATGGATAAGGTCCGGCCTTGTTCTGGAGCTCGTCGTTGACCAGCACCTTCATCGCCACCGCGCCACCCTGGGCGACGATGGTGTTGACCGCGGTCACCGCGACAGGCTCGATCGCGTAAAGCGGATCGTCCTCGGCGGTCCGGGTGAAGTTCCAGTCGATGCCGAATTCCTTGGTCGCGACTTGCGCGGCTGCGGGGAACCATTTCTGGAACTGGCCGTCGAGATCGCTGCGCGCATCGCCCTCGCCGCGCGGATAGACCGCGCGCGCGCCGTGCTTCGACAATTGCTCGTCGATGAAGCGCGGCACCGATTGATAGGTCGCAGCCCAGTCGCTGTTGCCGCAGCCGAACACGGCGTAGCGCACGCCGGCGAAGACATCCTTCGGCAAATCGCTGCCGAGCCATTTGACGAATTGCGTGGCATTGTCGGGCGGCGCGCCGTTGTAGGAGGCGCAGATGATCAGCACGCCGCCCTCCCGCGGCAGCTTGCCGACATAATCGTCGAGCGCGCCGAGATGCACGGCAAAGCCGTTGATCTCGGCAAGATCGGCCATGCGCGTTGCGAGCTCCTCGGCGGTGCCGAGATTGGAGCCGTAGAGCACCAGCATCGGCGTGTTGTGGCCGGGCCGCGTGGTGGGCTGGCGCTGCGCCTTTGGCGCCGCGGACGCAGCTGCAATGGGCCCGCCATAGGCGCCGCGCTCGCGATCGGCACGCGGCCGCACCTTGATCTTGAAGCCTTCCGGTTTGATCGTCAGCGTCTCCTTCAGATGCATCTGGTAGCGCTGATGGTCGATCAGCTTGAAGCGCTGCAGGATCATGCCGAGCGCGAGCGCGGCCTCGTGCATGGCGAAGCCACGGCCGATGCAGGCGCGCTGGCCGTTGCCGAACGGCTTCCAGGCATTGATCGGCCGTTTCGCCTCCGCCTCGCGGCTGAAATTCTCGGGATCGAACGCGTCGGGGTTGGGACCCCACACGCTGGGATCACGATGCAGCGCCGTCACCAGGATGGTGACGAACGTTCCCTTCCTGAGCTTGTACTTGCCGCCGCCGATGGTTTCGTCGTTCAGCGGCGAGATGCCGTAGGCCGGCGCCGGCGGCCACAGCCGCAGCGACTCTTTCAGGATCTGCGTGATATAGGTGAGCTGCGTGACCTGCTGATAGGTCGGCTTGGCGTTGACGTCGGGACCGAAGACGCGGTCGACCTCGTCATAGGCCTTCTTGAGAATGTCCGGATGCTTGAGCAGCGCATAGAGCGTATAGGACAACAGGCCGCTGGTGGTCTCGTGCCCTGCGATCAGAAACGTGTTGATCTGGTAGCGGATGTTGACGTCGTCGAGCTGCTCGCCGGTGGAACGGTCGACGCCGGTCATCATCGCGGCGAGCATGTCCTTCTTGTCGTCGATGGCCTCCGCGCTCTTGCGCCGCTCGGCGATGATCTCGTCGACCATCTTGTTCATGAAGGCGACGTCTTCGGCCAGCGTCTTGCGGCGCTTCTGCATCCAGAGCTGCTCGAACGGCAGGCCGCGCGTCATCATGATGGTTTCGAGCGAGCGCACCAGCGACTCGACGAAAGGATGGTAGTCGCGCCGGTAGAACGAATTGAAGCGGTACTCGAAGCCGCACAGGCCGATCGTATCCAGCGTCAGCGCTGTCATGTCATGGACGACGTCGATCTCGTCGTCGGCGTTGAGCCGCTCCCATTTCTGGACGAGCTGCTCGGCGATGTCGACCATGCTCGGGTGATAGGACTGCATGGCGCGGTTGCCGAAGGGCTGCAGCAGGATGTTGTGCGCCTTGCTCCAGTTCGGCTCGCGGGTGTCGGCGGTGAACAGGCCGTCGCCGCCGACCGCACGCACACGCCGCAGCGCGCCGCGCACCGTCTTGTCGAACCGCTTCTCGTCCGAGAGCTCGTCGACGAGATCGTGGCCGGAGACGACGACGATCGGCGAGCCCATCATGTCGAGCCAGAAGATCGGACCGAGCTCCTTGGCCAGCCGCGTCAGGTGCTGCACGGGAGCGGCCGCGTCCAGCGACAGCATGTTGCCGACCACCGGTTTGGTCGGCGGCTGCGGAATCGGGTCCAGACGGTTCTTGGATGACATCGAAATGTAGTCCCCCTGCCTCAATGTCGTCATTGCGAGCGAAGCGAAGCAATCCAGAAATATATCCGCGGAGGCAGTCTGGATTGCTTCGTCGCTCCGCTCCTCGCAATGACGCGTTCGCAATGACGGGCGCTAGCCAAACCGCCTTCTACGCCATTCGATCAGCTTGGCGCTGACCTCTTCCGGCTTCTCCTGCTGCGTCCAATGGCCGCTGTCCTTCACCAGATACTTCTCGAGGTCATCGATCAGCTTCTCCATGCCGTCGGCCGCCGATGGCGGCAGCACCGCATCGTTCTCGGCCATGATCATCAGCGACGGCACGTGGACGTGATGGTCCAGCCCATTCGCGCGCTCCCAGTTACGGGTGAAATTGCGGTACCAGTTGATGCCGCCGGTAAAACCGGTCTTCGTGAATGTATCGACGAACACTTTCTTCTCGTCAGCCGACAGGATCGGCGTGCGCGGATCATGTCTGGCGTCGTAATTCGCGATCATCTGCGGGAACGCCAGGTTGATGCGGGGCGAAGCACCAATGCCGGCAATCGGCTGTTCCTCGGGCGCACCCGGAGGGCGCGCGGCCGGTTTGCGCATGAAGGCGTCAAAAGTCTGCTCGACACGGCTGCTGAAGATCTTGTCCGGTCCGCGCGCGGGGTCCTGGAACTGGACGATGTACATCTGGTCGCCAAAGCGCTGGCGGAACAGCGCGATCGGGTCGATCGGCGCGCGGTCCCAGTGCGGGGTGTTGACCCCAACGACGCCGGCGACGCGCGTGGGATGCCGCAGCGGCATCTGCCAGACGACGAAGCCGCCCCAGTCGTGACCGACAAAGATCGCCTTGTCGATTCCGAGATGATCGAGCAAACCGACGAGATCGCCGGTCAAGTGCTCCATGTCATAGGCTTCGACCGGCTCTGGCCGGTCGGTCGCGCCGTAGCCGCGCTGGTCGGGCGCGATCACGCGGATGCCGGCCTCGCTCAGCGTCTTGATCTGATGGCGCCAGGAGAAGGCGAGCTCGGGCCAGCCGTGGCACAGCACGACCGGCGGCTTGTCGTCGGCGGGGCCTGCCTCGTAATAGCCCATGCGGATTCCGTTCGTCGTCGCGAACTTGAGCGGGGGCATTTCAATCATTGCAAATTCCTTACTCCGCAGCGCCCTTGATATCGGTGGCCGGCGGCGTGTAGGCCGCCTCCAGCGCGGCGAACTCCTCGGGCAGCATGTCGCACATCACCTGGACGTGCGGAATGATGTTGGCGCCGACGATGAAGCCGAAATCGAGCTGGTCGCGATAGCTCTGCACGGTGATGTTGAGCGCCTGCCCGTGGGTCGAGATCGACACCGGGAAGATGTGCAAGAGCTCGGCGCCGGCGGCATAGAGCGTCTGGCGCGGCCCGGGCACGTTGGACACGGTGATGTTGGCCGCGGGCGGCAGCACGTCGGAAAGATTCGAGCGGCTGTAGAGCAACGCCAGGATCTGCACCATGATCGGCGCGCCCAGCATCGAGATGTTGGAGACCTGCGGCATCAAGGCGCGCAAGGGATGCGACATCTCCTTGGACTTGGTCGATTGCGCGATGATGGCCTCGAGGCGCGCCTTGGGATCCTCGATGTTGGTGGCGATCGAGCAGATCATGCCGAACACCTGGTTGTTGGCCTCGGTGTTGCCCTCCTCACGCAGCGAGATCGGCACGGCGGCGGTCAGGGATTTCGCCGGCAGCGTGCCATATTGCAGGAGATAGCGGCGAACCACGCCGGAGGCGAGCGCCAGCACGACGTCGTTGAGCTTGCCGCCGGCCTGCTTGGCCAGCGCCTTGGCCCGCGACAGCGGGATCGACACGCCGGCAAAGCTCCGCTCCGAGGAGATCGTCTTGTTGAGCATGGTCGGCGGCGACACCATGCTGGCGAGGCTCTCGCGCGATTTGGGATCGGCGACCTTGCCGAGCACGTCGGAGACGCTCTTGAGCACGGTCGGGATGTTGCCGGCGAAGCGCACCGCGCTCTCGATCTGGTACATCGCGTTGTCGAACAGGATCGAGCCGATATCGCTCTTGCCGGTGCGCGGCAGCTGCAGGTTCTTCGCCGCTTGCGAAGCCTCCAGCGGCTGGCTGAACAGCTGCTGATAGGAATCGAGCAGGTTCGCCGCGATGTCGCGCGGCTCCTGTCCGGGCCTGCTGCCCGCGGTCGGCGGATCGACCTTCCGCGGGATCGGCGAGATGTCGTAGATCATGTTGGTCAGCGCCGCACCGGCGCCGCCGTCGATCGCAGCATGGTGCATCTTGGAATAGAGCCCGACCTCGTTGTCCTTCATGCCCTCGAATACGTAGAACTCCCAGAGCGGGCGGGCGCGGTTCAACAGCTTGGCATGCATCCAGCCGACGATGCGCTCGAGCGTGGCGCGATCGCGCGGCTGCGGCAGGCTGGCGCGGAAGATGTGGCGGTCGATGTCGAACTGGTCGTCCTCGACCCAGGAGGGATGATCGATGTCGAGCGGCGCCTTCTCCAGCCGCGCCTTGAGAATCGGCGCGATGTGCAAGCGCGAGACGATCATCGCCTTGAAGTCTTCGAAGAAGTCGCCCTTGTAGTCGTCAGGCAGGCGGAAGATCGCCATGCTGCCGACATGCATCGGCATCTCCGGTGTTTCCAGATAGAGAAACGACGCGTCAAGCGACGACAGCTTCTTACCGTCAGCCATGGTTCCCTCCCGTATATTCGACGGGCGCCTTGGCGGCGCTTCTCGTCAGGCCGATACTGCCCGCTCCGGCGGGGCATATGCAATGGCAAAGGGCCCCGCCCGGTCAAATGGCCAGAAGTCTCCCTCCGGTTGCGCCAGGCGGTCCGCCACGGCCCACAGCACCGCCGGGTTCACGCCGAGCCCGATATGGCTCGCCAGCAGCACCTCGATGTTCTCGGCACGCTCGGAGGGGCGGAGCAGACAGGTCCGCCAGTTCACAACACCGTCGGCGCGCGAATAGATCGACGTCGCCGGCACCGGCAGATCGCCGGCGATAGCCTCGCGCGCTTCCACAAAATCATCGACCCGCTCGCCGGACAGCGTCTCGTAGAGCCGCGTCGCGTTGGTCGCCCGTACGTCGTTGGCAAAAGGGCTGCCGAGCGTGACGACGTAGCGGACCTTGTCCGGTGCCCAAAGCGCGAGATCGCGGGCATAGACGCCGCCGAGGCTCCACCCGACCAGGCTGACCTTGCGTCCCGTGGCGGCATGGATTTCGGCCAGGCGCATGCGCAGCGAATCCCGCATGCGCCCGAGCCCGCCGAGATTGCGGCCCATCCGCCAGGCATGCGCCTCATAACCGAGCTCGCTGAGATAGCGCCGCAGCGGCACCATCGAGAGGTCGCTGGCGAGAAAGCCCGGCAGCGCCAGCACCGGATGGCCATCGCCGCGCGGCGCCCGCATCAGGAGCGGCGACAGCAATAGGCTCGCATTCAACTCGAATAGGCCACGGGCCTCGGCGAGCAGCAGGCCGAGACCCGGCGGACGAAGCCGGCCTTCTTGCAGCGCCCCGTCCGGCCCCGGCGACACTATTTTTTCTTGTCGCCGCTGCGCGGGCCGCCGAGGCCGGCCATCGCGACGAACATGTCCTGAAACCGCTCGGCGATCTTGGGATCGAAGGTGAACCAGCTCTGGATCAGCGATTCCGGCGAGACCTTCTCGATGTTACTGAGCACCTGCTGCTGCAGCTTGTCCATCACCGCCGTCTGCATCGGCCCCACGTCAGGCAGACCGAAGAACTGGCGGGCCTCGAGGGGGGTGCAGTCGATTTCGATGTTAACCTTCATGTCCCCTCCAGATGAGATTCGAGCGGCCTGTCGGAGTATCACCGCGAGAAGGTCTGCAACGCAAGCGACCTGAGGGGAAGCCGTTAGGACCGGCTCCCCCGATCGACCGATATGGTCAATCAAATTGTCCGGCCCGCGCCCCCGCGCAGAAGCTCGCCGGCCTGCCCGGGATTGCCGGGCAGCATTGCTGCACAGCGGTGCAACTTGGCGCGTTCCTTGCTGGAATGACGCTTGCACGGGTCGAGAACTCTGGGCAACATGGATCAGTAAGCCCCGCCGAACAATCAAAAATCACCGGCGCGGCAGTGTGGAGAGGGTCAAGAATGTCAGTCGGTCAAAGTCTGTTTGCGGCGACGCTCGCCGGTACGCTTGCGTTGGCGATCTCGCCAGCAGCCAGCCAGACGCTACGTTATGCCAATCAGGGTGACCTGAAGTCGCTCGATCCCTATACCCTGAACGAGAGCACCACCCACGCCCATCTCGGCCACGTCTATCAGGGCCTCACCGCGCGCGACAAGGACCTCAAGATCATTCCGGCACTGGCGGAAAGCTGGGAAACTCCGGAGCCGACCCGCTGGCGCTTTCATCTGCGCAAGGGCGTGAAATTCCACAACGGCGATCCCTTCACCGCCGACGACGTGGTGTTCTCGGCCGATCGCGTCCGCAAGAAGGGGTCCAACATGCAGACCCGTCTTGCGCCCGACGTCAAGGTCGTCAAGGTCGACGACTACACCGTCGATTTCGTCCTGCCCTCGCCCAATCCCATCCTGCATAATTCGTGGGATGTCTGGTACATCATGGACAAGAAATGGGCCGAGGAGAACAACGTCGTCGACCCGACGCCGGTAGCGGCGACCACGCCGAGCTACGCCTCGCTCCATGAGAACGGCACCGGCCCCTTCATCATCGAAAGCCACCAGCCCGGCGTGAAGACCGTGTTCAAGGCCAATCCCAATTACTGGGGCAAGGTCGAAGGCAATTTGAAGGAGATCATCTTCACGCCGATCTCCTCCGACGCCACCCGCGTCGCGGCGCTGCTCTCGGGCGAGGTTGACGTCATCGAGCCGGTTCCGATCCAGGACATCTCCCGCGTCGATTCCAGCCCGAATGCCCAGGTGCTGAAGGGGCCGGAGCTGCGCACCATCTTCATCGGCTTCGATCAGATGCGCGATGAGCTGCTCTACTCCAACATCAAGGGCAAGAACCCGTTCAAGGACGCCCGCGTCCGCGAGGCCTTCTACAAGGCGATCGACATCGAGCTGATCAAGACGCGCGTGATGCGTGGCCTGTCGACGCCGTCCGCGCTGATGATCGCGCCGGAGCTGTTCGCACTGTCCAAGAGCTTCACGCGGCCGAAATTCGATCCCGACGGCGCCAAGAAGCTGCTGACCGAAGCCGGCTACCCCGACGGCTTCGAGGTCACCATGGACTGCCCGAACGACCGCTACGTCAACGACGCCGCGATCTGCCAGGCAGTGGTCGGCATGCTTGCCCGCATTGGCGTCAAGATCAATCTCCTGGCCCAGCCGAAGGCGCAGTACTTCGCCAAGGTGCTCAAGCAGGGCGGCTACCAGACCTCGTTCTACCTGCTGGGCTGGACCCCGAGCACGATGGACTCCCACAACGTGCTCTACGACATCATGGGCTGCCGCGACGATGCGAAATCCTCCCGCGGCGAGGCCAATCTCGGCGGCTATTGCAACAAGGCGTTCGACGCCATCACCGACAAGGTGCTGGTCGAAACCGACGCCGAGAAGCGCAACCAGCTGATCAAGGAGGCCTACGAGATCGGCATGAAGGACTGGTCCTACATCCCGCTGCACCAGCAGGCGCTGGCCTGGGGAGTCTCGAAGAAGGTCAACCTGCCGCAGCGCGCCGACAATCTCGTCATGTTCCACTGGTCGACCAAGAAGGAATAGCATCGGTTGAACACGAGGTCCCGGCGGCATCTGCCTTCCGGGACCTCTTCTTTTCCGGCCGTCAAGGACGTCGGCCGTACGCTCACTCAAGGAAAGTGGAAGGCATGCTCGCTTTCACGCTTCGCCGCGCCGTTCAGGCCATCGGCGTCATGTTCGCCGTCGGCATCATCGCGTTCTCGATGTTCCGTTTCGCCGGCGACCCCGTCAATCAGATCGTTTCGATCGACACCTCGGCAGCCGAACGCGCGATCGTGCGCAAGTCGCTCGGCCTCGACGACCCCGTGCCGGTGCAGTTCGTGCGCTATTTCGCCGATGCGGCGCAGTTCAAGTTCGGCGTCTCCTACCAGTTCCGTCAGCCGGTCGCGGCCCTGTTGATGGAGCGCATGCCCGCGACGCTGGAACTTGCGATCTGTGCGACCGTGTTTGCAATGGTTTGCGGCATCCTGATGGGCGTCTATTCGGCGCTCAAGCGCGATACCGTGCTGGCCAAATTATTCCAGGCGGTCTCGCTAATCGGCATCTCGCTGCCGACCTTCCTGATCGGCATTCTCCTGATCTATCTGTTCGCGGTGACATTGGGCTGGTTGCCCTCGTTCGGCCGCGGCGAGGTGGTCAAGCTCGGCTGGTGGACCACGGGCCTGCTCACGGTGTCGGGACTGAAGGCGCTGATCATGCCTTCGATCACGCTCGGCCTGTTCCAGATGACCCTGATCATGCGCCTGGTGCGCGCGGAAATGCTGGAAGTGTTGCGGACCGACTATATCCGTTTCGCCCGCGCGAGGGGACTGACCACGCGTGCGATCCATTTCGGCCACGCGCTGAAGAACACGCTGATTCCGGTGATCACCGTGGCCGGGCTTCAATTTGGCTCGGTTATTGCATTTTCGATCATCACCGAAACCGTGTTCCAATGGCCCGGCATGGGGCTTCTGTTCGTCCAGGCCGTGCAAAACGTCGATATTCCGATCATGGCCGCCTACCTGCTGATGGTTTCACTGATCTTCGTCACCATCAATCTGGTGGTCGATATTCTCTACACGGTGGTCGATCCGCGCCTGCGCTCGACCGTCGGTCGCGCCGCATAAGGCAGCCTGCATGTCCGACGCAGTCGTCTCCAATTCCGACAAGCAAAGCGCACAGCCGGTGCAGGCCGCGCATGGCTGGTTCAGCCGCACGCTCGACAGCGACCTGTTCTATTCGTTCCGCCGCTCCAAGCTCACCATGGTGGCCGCGGCCATCACGGTCCTGTTCTTCCTGCTTGCGATCTTTGCCTCCGTGCTCGCGGTGCAGAACCCGTTCGATCCGGCACAATTGCAATTGATGAATTCGCGGATTTCACCGCTGTGGACCGCGGACGGTCAGAGCCCGTTTTTGCTCGGCACCGACGAGCAGGGCCGCGACGTGTTCTCCGCCATTCTCTATGGCATGCGCATCTCGCTCGCCGTGGGCGTCGCCGGCGTGATCTTCGCCGGCGCGCTCGGCATCGCGCTCGGCCTGATCGCCGGCTATTTCGGCGGCGCAGTCGACGGCGTCATCATGCGGATCGCCGACGTGCAGCTCACCTTCCCCGCCATCCTGATCGCGCTCCTGGTCAACGGCATCGCGAAGTCGATCCTCGGCAACCGGCTGGACGCCACCAGCATGCTGGCGGTGCTGGTGATCTCGATCGGCCTGAGCTTCTGGGTGGGCTATGCCCGGACCGTGCGCAGCTCCGTGATGGTGGAGAAGAACAAGGACTACGTGGCCGCCGCGCAGCTGATCGGCCTGCCCGCCCCGAAGATCATGCTGCGGCACGTGCTGCCGAACACGATGGGCCCGATCCTGGTCATCGCCACCATCAATCTCGCGCTCGCCATCATCACCGAGGCGACGCTGTCCTTCCTCGGCGTCGGCCTGCCCGACACCATGCCCTCGCTCGGCACGCTGATCCGCATCGGCAACAATTATCTGTTCGCCGGCGAATGGTGGATCGTCGCCTTCCCGGGGCTCGCGCTCGCGGCGCTGATCCTGTCGATCAATCTGCTCGGCGACTGGCTGCGCGATGCGCTCAATCCGAAGCTTCGATGAATACGCCTCGTCCATGACCGAACCCGTCCTTTCCGTACGCGATCTTCACGTGGAGTTCGCCTCCCGCCGCGGCACGCTGCGCGCCATCGACGGCGTCTCCTTCGACATCGCCAAGGGCGAGGTGCTCGGGGTCGTCGGCGAGTCCGGAGCCGGCAAGTCCGTCACCGGCCTCGCGGTAATCGGCCTGATCGATCCGCCCGGCCGCATCGCCGGCGGCGAGATTCATCTCGCGGGCCTGCGCATCGATAATCTGCCGCCGGAGGAGATGCGCCGCGTGCGCGGCAAGCGCATCGGGATGATCTTCCAGGATCCCCTGACATCGCTGAACCCGCTGTACAAGGTCGGCGACCAGATCGTGGAGACGATCCGCACCCATCTCAGTCTGTCGGAGTCGGCCGCCCGCCGCCGCGCCATCGATCTGCTCGCCGAGGTCGGCATTCCCGCGCCGGAAAAGCGTATCGACGGCTATCCCCACGAGTTTTCCGGCGGCATGCGCCAGCGCGTCGTGATTGCGCTCGCGATCTGCGCCGAGCCGGAGCTGATCATCGCGGACGAGCCGACCACCGCGCTCGACGTCTCCGTGCAGGCGCAGATCATCTCGCTGATCAAACGGCTCGGCCGCGACCACGGCACCGCGGTGATGCTGGTGACCCACGACATGGGCGTGATCGCGGAGACGTCGGACCGCGTGGCGGTGATGTATGCCGGCCGTGTCGCCGAGATCGGTCCGGTGCAAGACGTCGTGAAGAATCCGCTGCACCCTTACGCCAAGGGCCTGATGGGCGCGATCCCGACGCTTGCCGGCGAGGACAAGCGCCTGGTGCAGATCCCGGGCTCGATGCCGCGCCTGTCGGCAATCCCGCGCGGCTGCTCGTTCAATCCGCGCTGCGCCTTCGCCTTCGATCGCTGCCGGGTCGATCGGCCGGAGCCGCTTCCGCGCGGCGCGCAATCCGTCGCCTGCCACCTCTATGACGATGTGCCTGCGGAGAGCGTGGCATGAGCGCTCCCTTCGTCCAGGCCACAAACCTGCGCCGCGTCTTCGACGTCTCGAAACCCTGGCTCAACCGCGTGCTCGAAGGCGGACACCTCGAATATCTCAAGGCGGTCGATCACGTCACCTTCGACATCAGGAAGGGCGAGACGTTTGCTCTCGTTGGCGAGTCCGGCTCCGGCAAGACCACGGTGGCACGCATGGTCGTCGGCCTGCTGCCGCCAAGCGCCGGCGACGTGCTGATCGACGGCGTCTCCATGACCGACCCGCGGCAGGCGCCTGCGCGGCGAAAGCTGCGCCGCCGGATCCAGATGATCTTCCAGGACCCCTATGCGAGCCTGAATCCGCGCTTCCGGGTCGATGCCATCATCTCCGAGCCGATCCGCGCCTTCGACCTGATCCAGGGCGAGCGCGACATCCAGGCCCGCGTCGGCGAGCTGCTCAGCCTCGTCGGCCTGCATCCGGACGACCGGTTGAAATACCCGCACGAATTCTCCGGCGGCCAGCGCCAGCGCATCGCGATCGCGCGGGCGCTCGCATCGGACGCCGAATTCATCGTCTGCGACGAGCCGACCTCGGCCCTCGACGTCTCCGTGCAGGCGCAGATCCTCAACCTGATGCGCGACCTCCAGGACAAGTTCGGCCTGACCTACATGTTCATCAGCCACAACCTCGCCGTGGTGCGCCACATGGCGAGCCGCGTCGGCGTGATGTATCTCGGCCGTATCGTCGAGATCGCGGAGGGACGCGAGCTATTCGCCAATCCGCGCATGCCCTACACCAAGATGCTGCTGGGCGCCGTGCCTGATCTCGCCATGAGCGGCCGCCAGCGCATTCCGGTCAAGGGCGAGATCCCGAATCCGATCAATCCGCCTCCCGGCTGCGCCTTCAATCCGCGCTGCCCGCTGGCGTTCGATCTCTGCCGCAGGGAGACGCCGGAACTGATTGACGGCGTCGCCTGCCACGCCGTCAACACCGCGCCGGTCCCGGCGTGACGCGCCCGTGCCATGCAGCCTGCGCATTTGGCGGCGGCGTGGCCCTGTGATCAATTGCGCGCGCCGAAAATAAGGTGGTGAAGTCCCATGGGCAATATCAATCCCGATCCGTTCACGACGAGGCCCGAGATCGAGGGCACGTTCGGGGTCGTCGCCTCGACGCACTGGATCGCGACGGCCGCGGGCATGGGAATCCTGGAAAAGGGCGGCAATGCCTTCGATGCCGGCGTCGCCACCGCCTTCACCCTTCAGGTGGTCGAGCCGCATCTGAACGGTCCCGGCGGCGACGTGCCTGTCATCGTCCATGACGTCAAGCGCGCCCGCACCGAGGTGATCTGCGGCCAGGGCCCGGCGCCGGCGCGCGCCACCATCGCGCATTACAGAAACGAAGGCCTCGACATGGTGCCGGGCACGGGCCTGCTTGCCGCCTGCGTTCCCGGCACCTTCGAATCCTGGATGATGCTGCTGCGCGACTACGGCACGATGCGCGTGCGCGACGTGCTGGAGCCCGCGATCTCCTATGCCCGCGACGGTTATCCGTTGGTGGAGCGCGCCTGCGCCACGATCCAGACCGTCGAGCAATTGTTCCGCAAGCACTGGCCAACCTCGGCCGCCGTCTACCTGCCGAACGGCGAAGTGCCCAAGCCGGGCACGCTGTTCACCAACAAGACGCTGGCTGCGACCTACGCCCGTATTCTCAGCGAGGCCGAGAGCGGCGGCGGCGGCCGCGACGCCGAAATCGAGCGCGCGCGCAAAGCCTGGTCGCAAGGCTTCGTCGCGGAAGCCATCGACAAGTTCTGCCGGACCCAGGAGGTGATGGACGTCAGCGGCTCGCCGCATCGCGGCGTGCTCTCCGCCGACGACATGGCGCGCTGGCAGCCGACGGTCGAGGCGCCACTCACCTACGACTACGGCCGCTACACCGTCTGCAAGGCCGGCGTCTGGAGCCAGGGGCCGGTGACGCTGCAGCAGCTCGCGCTGCTGAAGGGCTTTGCGCTCGACGGCCTCGACCCGACCGGGCCGGAGTTCATCCATCTCCAGATCGAATGCGCCAAGCTCGCCTTCGCCGACCGTGAAAAATTCTACGGCGATCCCAAGTTCAGCGAGATCCCGATCGCGACGCTGCTGTCGGATGCCTACAACGACGAGCGCCGCAAGCTGGTCACCGACAAGGCTTCGCTCGATCTCCGGCCCGGCGCGGTCGAGGGCTTCGGCGGCGTAGTCAAGCTGCGCCGCGCTGAGGGCCAACGCGAGGCTGTTGGCGCGCTCGGCGCCGGCGAGCCGACCGTGGGGCGCTTCGGCGAGGTGCGCGGCGACACCGTGCATTTCGACATCATCGATAAGGCTGGCAACATGGTGTCCTCGACGCCTTCGGGGGGCTGGCTGCAATCCTCGCCGGTCATTCCCGAACTGGGCTTCTGCCTCGGCAGCCGCGCACAAATGTTCGATTTGGAGGAGAACCAACCGGGCTCGCTCGCGCCGGGCAAGCGGCCGCGCACGACGCTCTCTCCGACCATGGCGCTGCGCGACGGCGAGCCTTATCTCGCCTGGGGCTCGCCCGGCGGCGACCAGCAGGACCAGTGGATCACGCAATTCTTCCTGCGTCACGTCCATTGCAACCTCAATCTCCAGGAAGCGATCGACGCGCCGGCCTGGCATTCCGAGCATTTCCCGATCTCGTTCTGGCCGCGCACCGCGCGTCCCGGCGTGCTCGTGGTCGAGAACCGCGTGCCGAAGGCGACGATCGGGAACCTGCGCGAGCGCGGGCATATCGTCGAGGTCGGTCCCGACTGGTCGGAAGGCCGCCTCACCGCGGCCTCACGCGTCGGTCGCCGCCGCCGCGCCGCCGCCAATCCGCGCGGCATGCAGGGCTACGCGGCGGGGCGCTGAAGGCAGCACATGACCTGGTCGATCATCGCGCGCGATCCTGCCACCGGCCAGTTCGGCATCGCGGTCGCAACCCGCTTCTTCGCCGTCGGCGCGCGCGTGCCCTATATCGCGGCCGGCCTCGGCGCCATCGCAACGCAGGCCTTCGTCAATCCCTATTACGGCATCGACGGCCTCAAGCTGTTGCGAGAGGGCCTCAACGCGCACGACGTGCTCGCCGCGCTGCTGGCGACCGACGAGGGCCGCGAGAGCCGCCAGATCCACATCATGGATGCGAGCGGCGCAATCGCCGCGCATACCGGGCGCGACTGCGTCGATTGGTGCGGCCACGTCGCGGGCAGCGGCTTCTCGATCGCCGGCAACATGCTCACCGGGGCCGACGTGCTCGACGAGACCGCCAAGACCTACATCGCCAATGACAGCCTGCCGTTCCCGCGCCGCCTGCTCGCGGCAATGCGCGCCGGCGAAGCCGCCGGCGGCGACAAGCGCGGCAAGCAGTCGGCGGCCCTCGTGATCCACGGCCAAGAGGAATGGCCGGCCCTCGACATTCGCGCCGACGACCATCCCGATCCGCTCGGAGAGCTCGAGCGCCTCGAGCGCGTCAGCCACGAGCTGTGGGTCCACTTCCGGCCGTCCATGCCGACGCGGCAGAACCCGGCCGGCAACACCGATCGCAGCGTCATCGACGCCAGCATCGCTGCGGCGCGCGCGAGACGATCATGAGTGCCAGCCCCCTCATCGAGATCAAGGATCTGCGTATCCGCTTTCACGGCGACGACGGCCGCATCACCCACGCGGTCGACAGCGTCGATCTCAGCGTCGCCAATGGCGCTACGCTCGGTCTCGTCGGCGAATCCGGCTGCGGCAAGAGCGTGACGTCGCTGGCGATCATGGGCCTGCTGCCGAAGCAGAGCGCGGAGATAAGTGGCGCGATCCGCTTCGACGGTTTCGACCTGCTGACGACGCCGGACCAGACGTTGCGCGATCTGCGCGGCAACCGGCTGGCGATGATCTTCCAGGAGCCGATGACCTCGCTCAATCCGAGCTTTACGATCGGCGACCAGATCATCGAGACGATCCTGCGTCACCGGGGCGGCTCGCGGAAGAGCGCCCGCGAGCGCGCGATCGAGCTGTTGCGCCGCGTCCATATCCCCTCGCCCGAGCGGCGCATCGACGACTACCCGCACAAGCTCTCCGGCGGCATGCGCCAGCGCGTCATGATCGCGATGGCACTTGCCTGCGACCCGCGGCTGCTGATCGCGGACGAGCCGACCACCGCACTCGACGTCACCCTGCAGGCCCAGATCCTGGAGCTGATGCGCGAGCTGAAGGCCGCAAGCGGCGCCGCGATCATCCTGATCACCCACGATCTCGGCGTCGTCGCCGAGGTCTGCGACGAGGTCGCGGTGATGTATGCCGGCGAGATCGTCGAGCGCGCGCCGGTGGATGAATTGTTCTCCGCGCCACAGCATCCCTACACGGTCGGCCTGCTCGGCTCGATCCCGCGGCTCGACCACCGCGCCGAGCAGCTTGCGACGATCGAAGGCATGGTGCCGAATATGGCGCAGCCGCCCGCCGGTTGCCGCTTCGCCGCGCGTTGTCCCTTCGTGCTCGACGCCTGCACCAAGGTGCCGCCGCCGCTGGTCGAAGTCAGCGTCGGCCATGTCTCGCGCTGCATCCGCGCGCCGCTCGAAGTGCTGGTGTCGTGATGGCGCTGCTCGAAGTCAACGGCCTGGTCAAGCATTTCGTCGCCCAGCGCTCGCTGCTCGGCCGCCCGCTGGCGCACGTCAAGGCGGTCGATGGCGTGTCCTTCTCGCTGGAGGCCGGCAAGACGCTGGCCCTGGTCGGCGAATCCGGCTGCGGCAAGTCCACCGTCAGCCGACTGGTGCTACGGCTGATCGAGCCGGATGCCGGCACCGTACGCTTTGACGGCCGCGACCTGCTCGCGCTCGATGCCAGCGGCTTGCGCGCCTTCCGCCGCGAGGCGCAGATCATCTTCCAGGATCCCTACGCCTCGCTCAATCCGCGCATGACAGTCGGCCAGATCCTGACCGAGCCGCTGGCCCTGCACGATCTGGTGCCGCCGGCCCGGCGGGCAGAGCGCGTCGCCGAGCTGCTGCGGCTGGTCGGGCTGGAGCCGCGCCTCGCCCGGCGCTATCCGCACGAATTCTCCGGCGGTCAGCGCCAGCGCATCGCCATCGCCCGCGCGCTCGCGGTCGAGCCGAAGCTCATCATCTGCGACGAGCCGGTCTCGGCGCTCGACGTCTCGATCCGCTCGCAGATCCTGAATCTGCTGCGCGAGCTGCAGGACCGGCTCGGCCTCGCCTACATCTTCGTTTCGCACGACCTCGCCGTCGTCAAGCACATCGCCGACCACGTCGCGGTGATGAATCTCGGCCAGATCGTCGAGACGGCGGAAGCCGACGCGCTATTCGCCGCACCGCGCCATCCTTACAGCCGCGCGCTGCTGTCGGCGATCCCGCTGCCACAGCCGAAGGCGAAACGAACGACGGTGCTGCTGGAGGGCGAGATCCCGAGCGCGCTCAATCCGCCCGCCGGCTGCCGGTTTCACACCCGCTGCCCGTTCGTGATCGAGCGCTGCCGCAACGAGGCGCCTGCGCTTCTAGCCGACGGCACGGGCCACGCCACCGCCTGTCATCGCACCGCGGAGCTGCCGTTCGCGGACGCCATTCTGCCCACCGCCGGCGGATTTTCGCCGGCGCTTGCAAAATTGGTCGCGGCCTTCAGCCAAAAGACGGAAGGCAGAAGTCCCACCGGGGTTGGTATACAGGGCGCCGCGTCCGCAACGAAATAGCCGAAGCAATGGGGATTGTCCGATGAAGATGTCTCGCCTGGCCGCAACGGCCGCCGCCGTCCTGATGTCGCTCGGAGCCGTGCAGGCCCAGACCACGCTGCGCATCGGCCTTGCCGAAGATCCCGATATCCTCGATCCCACGATGGCGCGCACCTATGTCGGCCGCATCGTGTTCTCCGCCTTCTGCGACAAGCTGTTCGACATCGACGAGAAGCTCAACATCGTGCCGCAGCTCGCCCTGTCGAGCGAAACCGCCGACGACGGCAAGGCGCTGGTCATCAAGCTGCGGCCCGGCGTGAAATTCCACGACGGCGAGCCGCTCGATGCCGAGGCCGCAAAGTTCTCGCTGGAACGGCATCTGACGTTCCCCGGCTCGTTCCGGAAACCGGAGCTCGCCTCGGTCGATCACGTCGAGGTCGTCGATCCCCTCACGATCAAGCTGGTGCTGAAGTCGCCGTTCTCGCCGCTGCTCGCTCAGCTCACCGACCGCGCAGGGATGATGATGTCGCCGAAGGCGGCGAAGGAGGCCGGCGACAAGTTCGGCCTGCGCCCGGTCTGCGCCGGCCCCTACAAGTTCGTCGAGCGCGTGCAGCAGGACCGCATGGTATTCGAGAAGTTCGCCGACTACTGGAACAAGGACAATGTCTTCATCGACAAGATCGTGTTCCAGCCGATCGTCGATGCCACGGTGCGGCTCGCAAACCTGAAATCCGGCGGCCTCGACCTGATCGAGCGCGTGCTCGCCACCGATCTGAAGGAGGTGCGCGCCGACTCGCGGCTGAAGGTCGCGACCGCCATCGAGCTCGGCTATCAGGGCATCACCCTCAACATCGGCAAAGACAAGGCCAAGGGCCCGCTCAGCCAATCCGCCAAGGTGCGGCAGGCGCTCGACCTCGCCATCGACCGCGATGCGATCAATCAGGTCGTGTTCAACGGCGAGTTCCAGGTCGGCAACCAATGGGTCAATCCCGATCATCCCTATTATCAGAAATCGCTTCCGGTCCGTCCCCGCAACGTCGACAAGGCCAAAGCGCTGCTGAAGGAGGCCGGCGTGACGCCGCCGGTCAGCGTCGACTTCCTGGTGCCCAAGGGCGCGGAAACCGAGACGCCCGCGCAGGTGATCCAATCGATGGCGGCGGAAGCCGGGTTCGACATGAAGATCCGAGTCACCGAGTTCGCGACCGGACTCAAGCAAGCGGAGGCCGGTGACTACCAGGCCTACATGCTCGCCTGGAGCGGCCGCGTCGACCCTGACGGCAACACCTTCGTGTTCCTGCACAATGGCGCGCCGCAGAACTATGGCGGGTGGAACAATCCGCAAGCCGACAAGGCGCTGGAGGAGGCGCGGCTCGTCACCGATCCCACCAAGCGCAAGGCGAGCTATGAAATCCTGGCCAAGCTGGTCCAGGACGAAGAGCCGCTGCTGTACCTCTATCACCGCCGCATCATCATCGCGCATACGACCAAGCTGGAAGGCTACAGGCAGATGCCCGACGGCCTCGTCCGGGTCATCGGACTCAAGCTGAAGTGATCGGCCTGACATTTAGTCCGTGTCCCGGATGCGGCGCAGCGCGGAAGCGCTGCTCCGCAGAGCCGGGACCCATGGCAACAACGAACCGTGGCAGCTGGGTCCCGGTTCAGCAGCGCAACATTGCATGTTGCGCTTCGCCCGGGACACGAGTGGGACCATGCTGAACTTCCTCGCCCGTCGACTTGTGCAGATCGTGCCGACGCTGTTCTTCGTCTCGGTGCTAATCTTCTCGCTGCAGCAATTGCTGCCGGGCGATCCCGCGCTGGTGATGGCGGGGGAAGAGCGCGACCCGGCCGTGATCGAGCAGATCCGTCGCCAGTACCGGCTCGATCAGCCCGTCCCGGTGCAATACGCCTACTGGATCAAGGGCGTGCTCGCGGGCGATTTCGGCGAGTCGCTGCGCAACAAGATGCCGGTGCGCGAGCTGATCGCGCAGAAGCTGCCGGTGACGCTGCAGCTCGGCTCGATGGCAATCCTGATCGCGTTCCTGATCGGTATTCCCGCCGGCATCGTCGCCGCCGTCAAGAAAGGTTCGGCCTGGGACTACGGCGCCAACCTATTTGCGCTGTGGGGCATCTCGACGCCGAACTTCTGGCTCGGGATCATGCTGATCTTCCTGTTCTCTATCCAGCTTGGATGGCTGCCGGCTTCCGGCTACGTGCCGCTCAGCGAGAACTGGCGCGCGAGCCTCGCCGTCACCATCATGCCAGCCTTCGTGCTCGGCAATGCGATCGCCGCGATCCTCATGCGGCATACCCGCAGCGCCATGCTTCAGGTGCTGGAAAGCGACTACGTGCGCACCGCGCGCGCCAAAGGACTGTTGGAGCGCACGGTGATCCTCAAGCACGCCATGCGCAATGCGCTGACCCCCGTCATCACGCTCGGCGCACTCGAACTCGGCACGCTGCTCTCCGGCGCGGTCCTGACTGAGCAGATCTTCTCCATTCCCGGCTTCGGCAAGCTGATCGTGGATGCCGTATTCAACCGCGACTATGCCGTGGTGCAAGGCGTGGTCCTGGTGACGGCCACGGTCTACATCACGCTGAATCTCGTGGCCGACATCGCCTATATCCTCGTCAATCCGCGGCTTCGGGGCTGATTCATGACCGACGCCGCGCTGCCGAGCCCTGTCACGCGAGCCGACGAGCTGGATAGCCCGGCCCGCCGCGCGCGTCGGCGGCTGTTCAAGCGCAAGGCGGCGGTGTTTGGGCTCGTCGTGCTCACGATGTTCATCATCCTTGCCGTGCTCGCCCCGCTCATCGTGCCCTATGATCCCATCGCGACGAGCTGGAGCCTGGTGCGCAAACCGCCGACCTTGGCACACTGGTTCGGCACCGACGAGCTCGGCCGCGACATCCTGAGCCGCATCGTCTACGGCGCGCGCGCCTCCCTGCTCGCGGGTCTGATCTCGGTCGCGATCGCGCTCGGCATCGGCGTGCCGCTCGGCCTGCTCGCCGGCTATCGCGGCGGCTTCACCGACGCACTGATCAGCCGCATCACCGATGCGATGCTGGCCTGCCCGTTCCTGATCCTGGCGATCGCGCTCGCCGCGTTCCTTGGCCCGAGCCTCGGCAACGCCATGATCGCGATCGGCATCTCGGCGACGCCGATCTTCATCCGCCTGACCCGCGGCCAGGTGCTCGTCGTCAAGGCCGAAGACTATGTCGAGGCCGCGCGCGCGCTCGGCAATCCGCCGTGGCGGATCGCGTTCTCGCACATCCTGCCGAACATCCTGCCGGCGCTGCTGGTGCAGGCGACGCTCTCGATCGCAGCGGCCATCATCGCCGAGGCCGCCCTCTCCTTCCTCGGTCTTGGCCAGCAGCCGCCGGCGCCGTCCTGGGGCAGCATGCTCAACGCCGCGCAGCGCTTCCTGACCCAGGCGCCCTGGATGGCGATCTGGCCGGGTCTTGCGATCTTCCTCGTCGTGCTGTCGCTGAACCTGCTCGGCGACGGCCTGCGCGACGCGCTGGACCCAAGGCAGCGTTGATTATTTCTCATGGTGACGAGCGCGTTATTACGTGCGTCTCGAACCATGATGGCCCCGCTGCAACCCGCGGCCATCCTTCGAGACGCGGCCTCACGGCCGCTCCTCAGCATGAGGACCTCAGATCACCACCTCCCGCAGCACGCGGCGGCAATCCATCTCGAATTCCAGATCGACCACCGGCGGACGGGCGAAATGCCAGGTCAGGCCGGAGCGGAGCGCGCCGCGGCGGACCAGCTCGTCCACCAGCGCGTGGTGAAAATCGTGCACGGAATAGGCCTGCACGCCGGTCGTATCCTTCCAGCCGAAGCCGAAGGCCGCCATCCGGTTTTCCATCTGCGATGTGGTGGTGAAGCGCACCTTCTCGCGCAACCCCTCCGGGCTGAGGTCGCGGTAGCGCACCGTGCGCTCGACATAGGTGCCGCTGCCCTCGCGCGCCTCGGCGCCGCCGGCGATGACGAAGCTCGGCAAGTTTGACCGCGTCGGACGCGTGAAGGAGAACGCATAGAACGACGGCTCGGACGGCGGATCGATCTCCGGACAGACATTGCTGCGCGCCACCGGGTTGGTGGTGCCGTCGAAGATGCCCCATTCCGACAGCGTCTTCACATAGTGCAGGTTGAACGCGCGAAAACCTTCCTCGCTGAAGGCCGCCGGCGAGCGCAGCTCGCAGGCACAGAAAGCCGTCAGCGGACGCCCCGCCTGCTGGATGAATTTTGCAGCCAGCGCAAATCCTTCCGCGAGCGGCACCAGGCGGTCGAACCGGGCCCGCTCGATCTCATAGCCCGCATCCGCGGCGGCACCTGCGGAATATTGGAATACGGATGGAATGAAACGGTAGTTGCCGGCCGAGAATTCGCGCGTCATGACGGACTCCTATTCCAGTTGCATGCGGGTGCCCTTGGCGCCGTTGAGCAGGCGCTTGAGGTGAAACCCGGCCAAGGGATCGTCGGCGTGCATGCCGACCAGCGCGGCAAAGGCCGGCATGGCGGCGGCATCGCCGGCCTCCATCTTGGCAAAGGCTTCGGCATATTGCGCCGTCGCCGGCGCTTCGAATTTCGCCTGCAGCAGCGGTTCGAAGGCGCGCAGCGGCTCGCTGCGTCCGCGCAGCATCAGGTCGCCCACGGGACGGCCACGAAAATTTTCGGCCCCCTTTGCCACGCTGGCACTGACGCAAATGCGCGTTCCCAGATGCTTGTTCGCTGTCTCCAGCCGGGCCGCCGTATTGACGGTGTCGCCATAGGCCGTGTAGTCGAAGAAGCGGTTGCCGCCGAAATTGCCGACCAGCGCCGGGCCGGCATGGGCACCGATGCGGGTGGCTCCGAAATTCACACCTCTTGCCTTCCAGCTCGCCGAGAAGTCCTCTGCCCAGGCGTCGAGAGCATGGGCACAGGCGACCGCACGCGTTGCATAGTCCGGCTGGTCGCCGGGGGCGTTGAACAGCACCTGGATCGCATCGCCGATGATCTTGGCGACCGTCCCCTCATGGGCAAACACGATCTCGGTCATGCCGCCGACATATTCGTTGAGGAGCTCGCCCAGCGTCTGCGGAGGCGCGGTCTCGACCAGCGAGGTGAAGCCGGTGATATCGGTGAAGAGGGTGGCGACATCGCGCCACTGCACCTCCATGCCGTCGCCATCGACGTCGCCGGCCAGCCGCCTTGCGATCTCCGGCGAGAAGAAGCGCGACAGCGAGGCATGGGCGCGCTCGGCTTCCATCTGGCGCCGCCGCACCTCGCGCAGCATCTCCACATGGCGGATGGTCTTCTCGATCGTAGCTTCGAGGTCGGCGAAGTCGATCGGCTTGGTCAGGAAGTCGAACGCACCGCGGTTCATGGCGGTGCGGATGTTGCTCATGTCGCCGTAGGCCGAGACGATGATGGTCGACTTCTTCTCCTCGGCCTCCTGGAGCTTTGCCAGCAGCGACAGACCGTCCATCCGTGGCATGTTGATGTCGGAAACCACCATGTCGACATGCGGATTCTGCTCCAGCGATTCCAGCGCCTCCAGGCCGTCGCGCGCGAAGATGAGCGCGAGCTGCCCATCGCGGATTTGCCTGCGGAATTTCTGCAGGATCAACGCCTCGAGGTCCGGCTCGTCGTCGACGAAGAGGATGGTCGCAGTCATGCGGCTTGCTCGAGCCTCGTATCGATCTCCTGGCGCAGCAGCGCAAAGTCGATCGGCTTGGTGAGGAGCCCGACGGCGCCACGCTCGATCGCCTTGCGGCGCGTCTCGGCATCGCCATAGGCCGTGATCATGATGACGGGAACGTCCGGATGCGCGGCACGCACTTTCGGCAGCATGTCGAGCCCGCTCATGCCGGGCATGTTGATGTCGGACAGGATCAGGATCAGCGAGGGATCACGAACTTCGGCAGCGCGCTCGAGCGCCTCGGGGGCCGAGAGCGCAAACTCCATCTGGAAGCGGCCGGCGCGCAGGTCGCGCCGGAACTGCTGCCGAAACAATGCCTCGACGTCGGGCTCGTCATCGACGACCAGGATGTAAACGTTCAAGACTTTCCTCCGGAAGTGTCGGCCGCTGCCATCGTCCGCGGCAGCGTGATGATGAATTCGGTGAATACACCTTGTGTGGTGTTCACGTCGATCGTGCCGCCGTGTTGTTTCACCACGATGTCGTGGCTCATTGAAAGGCCTAGGCCCGTGCCTTCGCCGGCCGGCTTGGTGGTGAAGAAAGGATTGAACATCTTCTCCTTCACCTCAGGCGGAATCCCCATGCCGTTGTCGCGGATCCGGATCTCGACCCTGTCGCCGAGATTCTTCGTTGCCGCGCGCAAGGTGGGCTCGAATGCCTCGCCGTCGCTCTCCTTGCGCTTGTTCGCGGCATAGAAGCCGTTCGAGATCAGGTTGAGAAAGACGCGCGTGATCTCCTGGGGATAGATGTCGATCATGCCGGCAGCCGAGTCGAAATCGCGCTGGAGCGTAACGTTGAAGGCAGGCCTTTCGGCGCGCGCACCGTGATAGGCGAGATTGAGACTCTCCTCCACCACCGCATTGATGTCGACGGCGCGATGTTCGCCGGAACCCTGACGCGAATGCAGCAGCATGTTCCTGACGATGGAATCGGCGCGCTTGCCGTGCTGCACCACCTTCTCGAGGTTTGCCCTGAGCATGCCGGTCAGCTCGTCAACCTCCTGCTTCGTCTTGCCGTCGAGCGCGGCGGATTGCAGGGTCTCGTTGAGCTCGTCGATCAGCTCGGTCGAGACCGCGGAGAAATTATTGACGAAATTAAGCGGGTTCTTGATCTCATGGGCTATGCCGGCGGTGAGCTGGCCGAGCGAGGCGAGCTTCTCGGTCTGAATCAGACGGTCCTGAGCGGCGCGCAGGTCCTCGAGTGAGCGCGACAGCTCATCCGTGCGGTCCCGCAATTCGTTGAGCAGGCGCGCATTTTCCATCGCGATCACAGCCTGCGCCGCAAAATTCGTCACCAACTCGATTTGCTTGCTGGAGAAGGCAACAGGCCGCTGACGGTAGATCAGAAGCGCGCCGATCAGGTCGCCGTCCTTGAGCATGGGAACACCAACCAGTGTCCGCGCCCCGGCGCGTAGCGCCAGAATTGGTCCGTCATATCCTTGAGGTGTTTCGAAGAAGTCCGGCTCCGTCCTCGTATCGACAACATGCACGGTTTCCCTGGTCCGAACGATGCGGCCGATGACGGTGTTCGGAGCGGGCCGTGTCGGCTTCTGGTAGATCTCGTCCTTCAGCTCGGCCGGAACACCGTGCATCGCGATGGCGCGGAACGTGTCTCCCTCCCGCAGATAAAGAGACCCGAACTCAGCCTGGCAGATGCGAGTGGCGTTCTCCAACATGATGCGAAATACCGGCCCCAATTGTCCGGGGGAAATGGAGATAACCTGGAGCACCTCGGAAGTTGCGGTCTGCTGTTGCAGCGATTCGCTCAATTCCGCCGTGCGCTGCTCGACCTTCCTTTCCAAGTCGGCATAGGATTCCTGCAGCCGCGCGCCCATCTCGTTGAACTGATCGGCGAGGCCTTCGAGCTCGTCGCCGGACTTGATCGAGATGCGTTGGGAGAAGTCGCCGCCGCCGATCCGCTCGGCGCCGCTGCGCAGCGCCTGGATCGGCCCGACCATGCGGCGCGCCAGGAATACCCCGGCGAGCACCGCGAAAATCGAGGCCGCGAGCAGCACGATGGCGAGCCGCTGCAACGAGGCGTAGAGCGAAGCATAGGCCTCCTCGACCGGAAGCTCCACGAACATGGTCCAGCCCAGCGGCGGGATCGGGGCTGAGGCTGTCAGGACCGTCTGTCCCTGGATGTTGTTCGCCTCTTGCAACGAGTCCGGCATGGTGCCGCCACCAGCTCGGGCACCCCTCACCTGGGCAAGGCCGGACATGTCGGTGTTGCGCAGCACGAGACTGATGTCGGGATGCGCGATCAGGCGGCCCTCCGGGCCGACCACGTAGGCATGGCCGTGCTCGCCGACCTTGATCTGGGACACGACGTCCCAGATCAGCTTGAGGTTGACCTCGGCGATGCTGACGCCGGCGTCCTTGCGCGCGCCCGCCAGCGCCAGTGTCATGTAAGGCTCGGACTCCCGGCGGAAATAGACAGGTCCGTAATAGACCTTGCGCGCGACCGCCTCGGTGAACTTCGGGTCGCTCGACAGGTCGATCCCGCTATCGAGCGCGTCCATCGCCAGCCGCGAGACCCGCAGCCGCTCCTTGCCGGTCGAATCCACCTGGGCCAGTTCGGTGACCGCAGGCACCTGGCGCAACAGGCGCAGCGCGTCGAACCGGCGCTGCTCGATCGAACCGCTCGACCAGGGCAGCTGCGTGGTCCAGCCGAGCTGACTCTCGATCTCCTTGACGAACTGGCCGATCTTGGCCGCAGCCGCCTCCGCCTGCTCGTGCTGGACCCGGATCAGCGAGGCCTTGTGCTCGCGATAATAGAAGTAGACCTCGAACAAGCCATTGGCGAGCAGCGCGATGGCGACGACGGCCACGAACAGCGCGACGTATTTGGCAAAGAGCCGGGTCCGGATTCCGCGGCCCGCCGTCTCACCGGAGCCGGCCTCGCCGCGGGCCGCGCTCGGCAGTGTCCCGGCTTGGCGGGTGTCGGGGTGAAGGGACAGGCTCATCCCGCGGAACCTAGCAAGAAGCCCGGACCTTGTCTCTCGCAAGCGCGGGAAAAGGGCTCACCCGGGGCGCAACGAAAAGGGCGGCAGCGGATGACCGCTGCCGCCCCTCGGGACTTGCCTTGCCAGCGGCCTCAGGTCGGCCGCAGCACCTTTGCATCGAGGTCGAGCTCGTTGACCTGCTTGTTCCGCTCGGAATCGGCCGCCGCGCGATGGTCGGTCGCCAGCACCACATAGACCGCCGGCAGCACGAACAGCGTGAACAGCGTGCCGATCGACATGCCGGCGACGACCACGAGGCCGATCGAGAAGCGGCTGGCCGCGCCCGCGCCCGTCGCGGTCAGCAGCGGGATCAGGCCGGTCACCATCGCCGCCGTGGTCATCAGGATCGGCCGCAGGCGGATGCGGGCCGACATCTCGATGGCCGAGCGGCGGTCGAGCCGCTCGTTGACCTGGAGCTCGTTGGCGAACTCCACCATCAGGATGCCGTGCTTGGTGATCAGTCCGACCAGGGTGAGCAGACCGACCTGGGTGTAGATGTTCATGGTCGCCGCGCCGAAGAACAGCGGGATCAGAGCACCGACGATCGCCATCGGCACCGAGATCATGATGACCAGCGGGTCGCGCAAGCTCTCGAACTGCGCTGCCAGCACCAGGAAGATGATGATCAGCGCGAAGCAGAAAGTGATCGCGAGCTGATTGCCCTCCTGAACATATTGCCTGCTATCGGCAAGATAGTCGTGGCTGAAGCCCTGCGGCAGCTTCTTGGCCTCGCCTTCGAGGAAGTCGACCGCAGCGCCGATGGTCACGCCGGGCATCGGCACGGCCGAGAACGTCGCCGAATTGAGCTGATTGTAGTGCGTCAGTGAATTCGGGTCGGTCTTGGTCCTGATCGAGACCACGGTCGACAGCGGAAGCTGCTGGCCGGTGTTCGTGGTCACGTAATAGCCGCCGAGGGCTTCCGGCGAGAGCCGATTGACGCGCGGCACCTGCGGAATGACCTGATATGAGCGACCCTCGAGATTGAAGCGGTTGATGTAGTTGCCGCCCAGCAGGACCGCGAGCGTAGAGCCGAGGTTCTGCATGTTGACGCCGAGGTCCTGCGCCTTGGTGCGGTCGATCGTGACCTCAACGTTCGGCTGGTTATAGGCCAGGTCGCTGTCGGAGACGATGAACATGCCGCTCTTGCGCGCGGCGTCCTTCAGTTTTTCCATCTGCTCATAGACCGCCTGGAATCCAGCGGTGGAGTTGATCACCATCTGCACCGGCAGGCCGCCAGGTCCGCCCGGCAGCGGCGGCAGGTTGAATGCGAATGCCTGCACGCCCTCGATCTTGGAGAGTTCGGCCTGCACCAGCGGCTTCAACTTGATTGACGAGCGTTTTCGCTCGTCCCAGGGTTTGAGCAACATGCCGGCGATGCCGCCTTGCGGGCCGTTGATGCCGTTCAGGACGAAGCGCAGATCGGTCTCCGGAAATTTTTCGAATTCCTTGTCGAGCTTGTCGCCGTAGAAATCGAGATAATCGATGTTGGCGTATTTCGGCGCCTTGGTCACCGCGAAGACGATGCCCTGATCCTCCTCCGGAGCCAGCTCCTTCGAGGTGTGCATGTAGAGGAAGCCGACGAGCCCGAGGATCGTGATCGCGAACAGGCCAGTGATGGCCTTGTAGTCCAGCGAGCGGTCGAGCTTCCGCCCATACCAGCGCGTCATCGCGCCGAACACGTTGTTGACGAGCTTGGCGAAGCGGCCCTCTTCGGTGTTCTTCAGCAGCACCGAGCACATCATGGGCGACAACGTCAGCGCGATCACGCCCGACACGATCACCGAGCCCGCCAGCGTGAAGGCGAATTCCCGGAACAGTGAACCGGTGAGGCCGCCAAGGAAACCGATCGGCGCATACACGGCCGCGAGCGTGATAGTCATCGAGATGACGGGCCCGACGATCTCGCGCGCACCTTGCAGCGAGGCCTGGACCGGCGTCTTGCCCTCCTCCAGGTGGCGGTGGATGTTCTCCACTACCACGATGGCGTCGTCGACGACGAGGCCGATCGCCAGCACCATTGCGAGCAGGGTCAGGAGATTGAAGCTGAACCCCAGCGCCAGCATCAAGGTGCAGACGCCGATCATCGACAGAGGGATGGTGACGACGGGAATGATGACCGAACGCAGCGAGGCCAGGAACAGGAAGATCACCACGATCACGATGATCACGGCTTCGCCCAGCGTCTTCTCCACCTCCTCGATCGAGGACTGAATGAACTTTGTCGAGTCGTAGGCGACCTTCATCTTCATCGACGGCGGCAGGTTGCGTTCGAGCTCGGGGAACAGCGCGCGGACACCCTTGACCAGCGTCAGCGGATTGCCTTGCGGCGTCGCCTGAACGCCGATGAAGATCGCGTGCTCTCCGTTGAAGGCGACGCTGGCGTTCGTGCTCTGGGCGGCAAGCTCGACGGTGGCGATGTCCTCCATCCGCACGAAGCCGCCGTCCTTCGCCTTGACGATCATTCTCTTGAATTGATCGACGTTGGTCAGGTCCGTGTTCGTCGAGATATTCGAGACGATCAGATAGCCCTTGGTCTGGCCCGCCGCGGATTGGAAGTTGTTGGCGGCGATCGCCGTCGCAACGTCGGAAGCCGACACATTGCGGCCGGCCATCTTCACAGGATCGAGCCAGAGCCGCATGGCGAAGGTCTGGCCGCCGAGAATGTCAGCCGACGCGACGCCGTCGACGGTGGAAAGCACCGGCTGCACCACGCGCGTGAGGTAGTCCGATATCGCCGAACCCGACAGTTCCTCGGACGAGAAGCCGAGATACATCACGGCCGTGGTCTGGCCCGTGGTCTTGGTGACGATCGGGTCGTTGGATTCCTTCGGGATCAGGTACTTCACCGAATTGGTCTTCGCCAGCACCTCGGTGAGCGCCTGGTTCGGATCGAAATTCAGCTTGATGTAGACCTGGATCGTAGAGGTGCCGAGCACCGAGGACGAGGTGATGTAGTCGACGCCCTCGGCGGAGGCGACCGCCTGCTCGATCGGCGTCGTGATGAAGCCCTGGATCAGATCTGCGGACGCGCCGGGATAGACGGTCGTGATGTTGATGACCGTGTTCGACAGCTTCGGATATTGCCGGATCGGCAGCACCATCGCCGCGCGCAGGCCGATCAGCAGGATCAGCAGGCTGACGACAACCGACAGAACCGGTCGTTTGATGAAAATATCGGTAAAGGCCATCGCGGGCGATCTCGATTTCTTTTTTCAAGATGCGTGATCCGGCCGGGCCGGATCACGCGAGGATGTTGTCAGTAGCGCGGCGGCTGCGCCGGGATCGGGGGGGCCGGATCAGTCGAGATCGACACCGGCGCGCCCGATTGCAGCTTGAGCTGGCCGACGGCGACGACCTTGTCGCCTGCCTTCAGGCCCTTGACGATTTCGGTCCGACCCTCGACCCGGTTGCCGGTCTGCACGAAGGTGCGCACCGCCGACAGGCCGGTCTTGCCGTCCTCTTCCTTCTTTTCGGTGATCACGAACACCGAGTCGCCGTACAGCGTGTAATCGACCGCCGTTTCAGGCACCGTGATCACGGCCGGCTTTTCCGGCAAAACCACCGTCGTGGTCACGAACATGCCGGGCTTCAGGATCTTCTCCGGATTGGCGATCGTCGCCTGCACCCGGATGTTGCGGGTATCTGTGGCGATCTGCGGCTCGATCGTGGTGATCTTGCCCTGGAAGGTGCGGCCGGGATAGGCGTCGACCTTCAGGCGGACGGTCTGGCCGACCTTGAGGCTGCCGGAATCCTTTTCCGTCACCGTGAAGTTGGCCCACAGCTCCGACAGATCGGTCAGCGACACGATCGCGGTGCCGGCGGTGAGATACTGACCGACCTCGACCTTACGCATACCGAGATCGCCGGCGAACGGCGCGCGCACCAGCTTCTGCGAGATCAACGCTTCGGTCTTGGCGATGCCCGCCTGCGCCTGGTCGTAAGCAGCCTGCGCGGTATCGACGGTCGCCTGCGGACCGAACTGGCGCGAGGCCAGCTGCTTGGCGCGATCAAGCGACAGCTGCGCGACGGTCGCCTGCGCCTTGTAATTGGCGAGATCGCCCTGCTCCGGCGCGTCGAACAGCTGCACCAGCGGCGTGCCGGCCTCGACACGCGTACCCGGCTCGAACTTGATCTCGGTGACGCGGCCGTTGACGTCGGCGCTGACGTCGACCTGGTGCACGGCGACGAGGCTGCCGACCGCGGTGAGCAGGTTCGGCACCACCTCGGACTTCGCCTCGGCCGCGCTGACCGGGGTCGGCGGCGGCTTGTTGTTGGCGAAGAACTGCTTGATCATCTGGCCGCGGAAGGAATTGAACCAGACGAGCCCACCGACGAGCACGGCCAGAAGCGTGCCGACGATGATGAACCAGCGTACCGGTCGGACCGGACGCTTGGGAGCCTTGTTGTCGATCGGTTGCCCCGAAATCTTGTTTTCGGCCACGATGTTCATGTCATGCACTTTCTGCAATCGCCGCCTGGTTCGCATCCGCGGCCTGATTGCGGCCCAGATGCGAAGCAATTGCGGCGTCGTTAAGTCCGATACCCCTCAGGAGAAACTCACAGAGCTGCCGCTCCAGGTCGGTCGCCCTGCCGTAAGCAAGACAGGGCGTGGCCGGCAGCCTGGTCAGCGCCGCGGTCATCACAGCATGATGCGCAAACCAGAACAGGTTGAGCGGATCGCCAGCGCAGGGCCGCGCGTCACCGCTCGCAACCGCACGCTCGAGCGAGGCGACGAAGACAGCGCCGATCAGCGTCTCGATCTTGGCATAGAGCAAGCGGGCGAATTCGCCATCATCCAAATGGCTCGTGGCCATCAGCCGCAGGCGCTGGGCCTCTTCCTGATCGGGACCGTCGGCGATCTGGAGGAAGTGTTCGACCATCCCGCGGATCACTTCGACCAGCGTGGCGGTTGAGGGCTCCCGTTCGAGCAGCTCCATCAGAGCGGGATCCGCCTCGCATTCGTCGCTGAGGATCTCGGCATAGAGCGCCGCCTTGGACGGGAAATGCTTGAACAGCAGCGCCTCGGAAATGGCAGCCGCGGCCGCCACGCTCTTCGTCGTGGTGCCGGTGTAGCCGTGTCGGGCAAAGCAGCGCTTTGCGGCGCCGAGGATCAATTGACGCCTCAGGTCGCTGGTCATACGCAATGAGCTCATGCTGGGTGAGTAAGCACTCACCCACGCAGGAGTCAAGCACTATGTTGCATCGCAACCTGTGTGCGACGTAGAATCGATGGAAATTGATCAAGCCTGCACGGCCCGCGTGCAGGAGTTCGGCAAGGGATGGGCAGACCGCCTAGATCGGCCGGAAGCCGAGGTCAGCGCGGATCCGGTTGACGATGTAGGTCCCGTCCCGGATCGGCAGAATCCGCTCCAGATTGGCGCTGTCGATCTTCACGTTGGCAAATCGCGGCCCGGCAGAGACGTCGTGGACGGCTTTGGCGAAGGCTTCGACTTCGGCCATGGTCGTGACAGCCCGGCTGTCGTTAATGCCGCAAGCCCTGGCGATGCCGACGAGGTCGGCGGCCGCGGAGGTGTGGCTGGTCTGGCCGCCGGTCTCGCCATAGGCCTCGTTGTCGAGCACTGCGATCGAGAGGTTGGCCGGCTTCTGCAGGCCGATTGTGGCGAGGCTGCCCATGCCCATCAGCATCTCGCCGTCGCCGGTGATGACCAGCACGGGCAGCTTCGGCTGCGCCAGCGCCAGACCCAGCCCGATCATCGCGGCGCCGCCCATGCCGCCCCAGAGGTAGAAGTTGCGGGCATGGTCGCCGGCGGCGCACATGTCGTTGGTTGAGGCCCCGAGACCGCCGATCGCGACGACGTCCTTGCGGTTCGCCAGCAGCGTGGAGACGACCTGGCGACGGTCGAGGAGATTTGCCTTGCTCATTTGGTGAAAACCTTGGCGCCGATCAGGCGCTGCGACAGAAGGACAGCGGTGGGGGTCAGCGCGTTGTAGGCCTGGGCTGCGGCGGCCTCTAACACGGCCGGCACCTCGGCTGCGTGCGAGGCGCGCAGCACCTTGACGCCGGAGAGCTCGAACACGCCTTGCGTGGTCGAGCCCATCGGCACCTGCCATGGATTGAACTCGCCCCACTCGCCGCGCATGGTCACAAGCGTCAGGAACGGAAAGCGCAGGATCGGGATCAGCGACAGCATGTTGATGCAATTGCCGACGCCGCTCGACTGCATCAGCAAGACGCCGCGCTGTCCACCCGCCCAGGCGCCGGCGAGCAGCGCCACGCCCTCCTCCTCCGTCGTCAGCGCAATGCCGCGCATGGTGGACGAGCCCAGCACGCGCTGGATCAGCCTGGAATGACCGGCGTCAGGCACGTAAGGCACCTGCCGGACGTCGAAGCGCTGCAAGGTCGCGAAAATATCGTCGGGCCAGTTCGGCACCGTGTCGGCAGCGTCAGCGCGTGCGTGCATTTTCCTGTCCGGTCGGCTAGCAAGGTGCAAAGACTGTAGACGCATGGACGCGTCGACCAGAACAACAAAAACGGCATATCGGCTTTAACCGGCGAGTATAACGGGATGAACGCAGATGCGAAGGCGCTGGCGGCAAGCTTCGACCTCGAGAAGCTGACGCCGGAGTTCTACGACAACCCCTACCCGACCTATCGTGCACTGCGGGAGAACGAGCCGATCAAGCGCCTGCGCAGCGGCACCGTGTTCCTGACCCGCTACGACGATCTCGTCACCACCTACAAGAACACGAAATCGTTCAGCTCGGACAAGAAGCGCGAGTTCGCACCGAAATACGGCGACACGCCGCTCTACGAGCACCACACCACCAGCCTCGTCTTCAACGACCCGCCCGCCCACACCCGCGTGCGCCGCCTGATCATGGGCGCACTGTCGCCGCGCGCGATCGCGAGCATGGAGGGGGACCTCATCAAGCTCGTCGACGGCCTGCTCGATGCGATTGCCGCCAAGGGCGCTTGCGAACTGATCGAGGACTTTGCCGCTTCGATTCCGATCGAGGTGATCGGCAATCTGCTCGACGTGCCTCACGAGGAGCGCGGACCACTGCGCGACTGGTCGCTGGCGATCCTGGGCGCGCTCGAACCGGTGGTGTCGACGGAGGCTGCGACGCGCGGCAACAAGGCGGTGGCGGACTTCCTCGCTTACCTGCAGACGCTGGTCGCGCGCCGGCGCGCCAAGCCCGGCAATCCCGAGCGCGACGTACTGACGCGCCTCATCCAGGGCGAGGAGAACGGCGAGCGGCTGACCGAGAAGGAGCTGCTGCACAATTGCATCTTCCTGCTCAATGCCGGCCACGAGACCACCACCAACCTGATCGGCAACGGCCTCGTGGCGCTCGACCGGCATCCCGACCAGAAGCAGCGCCTGATCGAGAACCCGGACATGATCAAGACCGCGGTCGAGGAGATACTGCGCTACGAGAGCTCCAACCAGCTCGGCAACCGCATGACCACCGAGAGGGTCGAGCTCGGCGGCGTCATGCTCGAGGCCGGCACGTCGGTGACGCTGTGCATCGGCGCGGCGAACCGCGACCCCGCGCAGTTTCCGGACCCTGAGCGTTTCGACATCGCGCGCACGCCGAACCGGCACCTCGCCTTCGCCACCGGCGCGCATCAATGCGCCGGCATGGCGCTGGCGCGGCTGGAAGGGGCGATTGCGATCTCGCGCTTCCTGGCGCGCTTCCCGAACTACGCCGTGAGCGGGGCGCCAGTGCGCGGCGGACGGGTGCGGTTCCGCGGCTTCCTGAGCGTGCCTTGCGCGCTTCGCTGACGGGCTCGACAACAAAAACTGCGAAAACAACCCCATGCACCGTAGAGCCTAGGTCGCCGAACGGCGCCCTGTGGCCCGGCAGAACCACCTGACATTTCGGGACTATCAGGCCACGCCGCGCCATCGGCGCACCAAGGCTTCCGAGCCGGCAAACAGATACCCACATTCATTTGGGCGCGACCGCTGACGTAGTCGGTTGATGCCGCCCGCAGCAATGGAGTGACCAGATGAGCTCGTCGGTCATTGATTTCATCGCAACGGAAGCACGCTTTGGGGCTCGTAATTACGAGCCGATCGGGGTCGTCCTGTCGCGCGGCGAAGGTGTCTGGGTCTGGGACACCGAAGGCAACCGCTATCTCGACTGCCTCTCGGCCTATTCGGCGGTCAGCCAGGGCCACTGCCACCCCAAGATCCTGGCGGCGATGGTCGAACAGGCGCACAGGCTGACGCTCACCTCGCGCGCCTTCCACAACGACCAGCTCGCCTTGTTCTATGAGGAGATCGCGGCGCTCACCGGTTCCCACAAGGTGCTGCCGATGAACAGCGGCGCGGAGGCGGTCGAAAGCGCGATCAAGTCGGTTCGCAAATGGGGCTACGAGGTGAAGGGCGTGCCGGACGGCCAGGCCGAGATCATTGTCTGCGCCAACAATTTCCACGGACGCACGCTGGGCATCGTCGGGTTTTCAACCGATCCCGAGACGCGCGGACACTTCGGGCCGTTCGCGCCGGGCTTCAAGGTCATCCCGTTCGGCGACGCCACGGCGCTTGAGGAAGCAATCAACCCGAATACGGTCGCCTTCCTGGTCGAGCCGATCCAGGGCGAAGCCGGTGTCGTCATTCCTCCAGCCGGCTATTTCACAGAGGTCCGGGCGCTCTGCACCGCCAACAACGTGATGCTGGTGCTCGACGAGATCCAGACCGGGCTCGGCCGCACTGGCAAGCTGCTCGCCGAACAGCACGAGGGCATAGAGGCGGACGTGACGCTGCTCGGCAAGGCCCTGTCCGGCGGCTTCTATCCGGTCTCGGCCGTGCTCTCGAACAATGACGTGCTCGGGACCTTGCGACCCGGGCAGCATGGCTCGACCTTCGGCGGCAATCCGCTTGCCTGCGCCGTGGCGCGCGCGGCGCTGCGCGTGCTGGTCGAGGAAGGCATGATCGAGAACGCGGCCCTGCAGGGCGCGCGCTTTCTGGAAGGCCTGAAAGCCATCCGCGCCAATACGATCCGCGAGGTGCGCGGGCGCGGCTTGATGCTGGCGGTCGAGCTGCATCCCGAGGCCGGCCGCGCTCGCCGCTACTGCGAGACGCTCCAGGGCAAGGGCATCCTCGCCAAGGATACCCATGAGCAAACGATCCGCATTGCTCCGCCACTGGTGATCACCAGCGACCAGGTCGATTGGGCGCTTGAGCGGCTCGCGACCACCCTGACGCAGGATTTCTCCTGAATTTCAAGAAGGTGTGGCGGGTCGGCGAGGTATCCACGCTTGCCTCACACGGCATAACGCCGGTAGAGCACGACGATGACAGCGAGCACCGTCCCGGCATAAACGACCTGCGCTGCGCGATCCAAAACAACTGCGACGCGCTTTCGGCCGGCGTCCCGAAGTTTTTCATGCCTGTAGCCCGCAAATACCGTCATGAGGCATAGTACAAAGAAGATGTAGAACATCTCTTCGACCACCACCGTGTATCCGACATCGCCGATCTGACTGTTCACCGCTACGAGCAGCACCGCGCTCGCCAGGATCGAGGTTACTGGGATCGTCACGCGTTCACGAAACATGGTTTCGGGAAAGAACAGCGTCGTGAATACGACGAGCACGAGCAGAAACAGCGGCAGCAGGTTCTTCAGCATGTAGATGGCGGAGCTGCGGCGCAGCATGATGACCGCATCGAAGCCCGCAAATTCCGTACTTGCTTCGGCGCCAAACAAGGACGCCTTTCCGAGCGTCGAGCCACTGGACAGGGATTCGACGAAATAGTTCAGTCCGAGAAATCGCCAGAGCTGAAGTCCGGAATAGGCCCCGTCCTCGGCCCGCGAGCTTCCGTCGTCGGCGAGGCGCAAGCCGAACCGATCGATGACATAGGTGATGAGTTCCCGCCGCTGTTCCGTATTCTGGAAATGCAGACGCAACTGCTGCGTGTCGAACGGATAATCATGGAGATCGAAACGGGCCTTGAAATCGCCGCTGACGCGATAGAGCCGATAGCTCAGGCCATCTTCCTTTCCAGCCTGCATCGGCCGAGCCGGATCGAACGCCCCACGATCCAGCAAGGCCGGGAATTCGACGTGCGTCTCCGCCGCATCGTCGCCAGCGAACCGCATCCAGAGATAGAAGTCGACGTTGAACGAATTTTGCTTCACGTCAATCCGGCCGACGCGAATGATGTCGATGCCGGTATAAACAACGCGCTGAATCCAGTAGCGCCGATCCTCGAACGCGATGACATGGCCCGCCTCCTGTTCTGCAGCGAGATCGATTCCACTAGGCTGATCGATCCGCACGAGTTGCAGCGGCGCCGTGACGAACCGACCGTAGCGGAAGAAGCCCATTCGGATCGGGCGCGGAATGTCGCGGTTCGGATTGAAATAGAGTCGCCCGGTCAGCCCGACGACCGCCGATTTCGGACTGTCGATTGCGGCCAGTGCGACGCGCACGCGGTCGCGATCTGCAGCCTTGCTGTCGGATTGTTTCTGAATCCCCTGACTCATAAACCGGCGATGTACGGCAGCTCGTCTCAGCGCATCGATCATCAGACGCGCGGCGTCATACGAGCCGCCGCCAACCCAGCTTGGGGAGGTTCCCGCTTTCGCTTTGTAGTCGGCAGCAAAAACCTGCGCCGCCTCGCCGGCGCTATCGAAAATCAGCGACGATGCGGCATACAGATTCTCACTAAAGAAACCCGGACGCGCTTTTTCCTCGGGCTCGTCGACGAAATTCTTCAAATAGCTTTCGCGACCCGCCCCCTGGGTTGTGATGATCGTGCCCTTGATGCCGCGGCGGCGCAGCCCCTTGACGATGGCTGCGATATAATCGGCTGCCGCGCCAACGACGATGATGCCAGGGCCAGGTTCCTGCGCGGCGGCGTCCAGCGCCTCGTCCATCGATCCAATCCGACTCGGGGCGACGTCCAGTCCGAATGCACGCAACTGCTCCGACGGATAGGTAGCCGCAAATCCGCGCGCAAAGCTCTTGCCATAGGAATCGAGCGTGTGAACAAGGCGGACTTTTGGCTCCTTCATCACGGCGCGCAGATGTTCCGCGATCGAGCGCGCCTGCGCGGAGACCGGTGACAGCGCACGAAAGTAGTATTCATGACCGGATGTCAGCTCGTCGGCAGCCGCGCCTCCCGTGAGTGCCGGGATCCGCGCGTCCTTATATACCGGCGCCGCCGCGAGCGATGCGGAGCTGAGATAGTGCCCGAGCACAGCGACGCATGGGCTGTTGGCGATCGCCTGCGCATTCGCGCGCGCCACGGCTGGATCGCTTGCGTCGTCGAACAGAACGAGTTCAATCGGCCGCCCGTTGACGCCACCCTTGCCGTTCACCTCGTCGATTGCAAGCTGCGTCGCGACCAGGCTTTCCGTCCCGGCCGGAGCGGACGGGCCAGAGAGCGAATTGGCGAATGCGATACGAATAGGCTCCGGACGGGTCCAGAGGATGGCGGCCCAGGCGACGGCGAGCACCAAGGCGACGCTCGCAACAACGGCAAGCCACATTATAAGCCGCTGCTTCATCGTCGATCCTTGCATCGATCGGCATAAGCCGAGATTCTCAAGATCGAGGCCTCAGTCATGTCAAGATTGCCGCCGCTGAGAGCGTTTTTCAAGCCGCCCCATCGCCTCCCAGCCGGCTGAGGATGTTGATGTCGCGCCCGACGGCGGTGAAGTCGAGGCGATTGCCAGAGCCAATATTGCGGTATGCGGCATCGCCATAGTGCAGAGCAGTATCGATGGAAATATGTTGCTGGACGTCGGGCGGTGAAGCCTGGAGCGCAGCCAGCGTTGACTGCGCTGCAACCAGGGCCGACTCACAGGCCAGCGCCGGATCATCGGGCGCCCGTTCGCGCCGATCATTCGACTATCGCGTACCGGCCTATTTTCATGTGTGCTACTAATTGGGAGGCAAAACGGTAGCAGGAAATGCAGATCATGACTGACGATCAGGTCAATCTCGTGGTTCAGCACCTTTGCGAGCAATTGCACTTGGCGCTCCGATTGAAGGGCAGCGAGGCACATCCGCCAAACGCCAAGGATATTGGATTCGATCCTGCCTCTGTAAGAACTGTGTTGCTGACCGGCTTGCGTTCGGCGGGTTTCACGATCCACCACGAGGCAGCCGGGGCGAGCGAAGAGCCGCCGTGGTCCTAACGCAAAACGTGGGACAGAAGCCCCGGGCCAATGTATCGGTTGGGTCAACCGCGGCCAGCGAGCCGCGAGTCCGACCAATGCCCGTTCTGCCGCCGAACGCGGACGCAAATTCAGAGCGGCCATACTGACGGCCGCCAAGCTGGTCAAACCTGGACGGCCGCTCGAGATCGACTGGGCGCTGGAGCGGCTCGCCACCATCCTGACGCAGGATCTCTCTTGAGGCTGCCTGCGTCGGAAGATCGCAATGCCGGCAGTGGCCAGCAACGAACGATTCCGCCGGCCGTGCGTTGAAAGTCGTGGGCGATTACGAGCTGGGAGCGAAGATCATGCTTCCGCGTGGCGTTTGCCTGACGGCTGTTTTGGTTGGTGCCTCGATGCTGACGACGAGCGCGTCGGCCCAGGGACCCCTCGGACACGGACGGGGTGGACCACCAGGGCCAGCCGCAGCGCCGCCATCAGCACCACCGGCCATGGCCCGTCCGGCAGCACCACCGGCTATGGCTCGTCCAGCAGCACCGCCAGCAATGGCTCGTCCGGCGGCACCGCCAGCCATGGCGCGTCCGGCGGCACCGCCAGCCATGGCGCGTCCCGCCGCGCCGGCATTCCATCCCCCTTCCGCGCCGCAGCGGCCGGCAATGGCGCCACGTCCGGCGCCGCACATCGCATCACCGCCACCGCGCCCGAGCCCACAATTCAGTGCCCCGCGAGCCGCCCCGCAGGTGGCGGCGCCGCGGCGCGAATTCCACCCCCCGCCGGCAGCGCCACAACGTCCGGCCATGGCGCCGCGGCCGACGCCGCATATCGCCACCCCTTCGCGCCCAAGTGCACCCGCGGCCGTGAGCGAGCGACCGGGACCGCCGCGCCAGATGCTTTCGCGCCAATCCGCGGAACGCCAAGACCGCATCGACCGCTTGCAGCAGCGCGTGCAGCAATTGCAATCGCAGAAGACGGAAGACCCAAGGGCGCGACAGCAGCAGCAACGGTTGCTGCAGTCGCAGAGCCGTCTTCTTGAGCGCGAGGAACGTGTCCAACAGCGCTCGCAGCAGGTCGAGCAGCGCCAGCGCGACCTGCTGACGCGCCAGACGACGGAGCGCCAGGCCCGCATCGAACGCCTGCAGCAGCGGGTGCAGCAATTGCAGTCGCAAAAGCCCGAAGGCGTGCGAGCGTTGCGCGAGCAGCAACGGACGCTCCAGGCGCAGAACCGTTTGCTTGGCCGAGAGCAGCGCGCGCAGCAAATTGACCTGGCGCGCCAGCAGCGGCTTGGATTGCAGGCCCCGGCGGAGCGCGCTGCGACACTTGCGGCTGCGCAGGCCACCCAGCGCGGCCGGTTTGCCGAGCGCTTCCGCGACCAGGCCACTCCGCAGACCCAGGCGGCGCTCGCCGCCCGCCAAAGCGGCTGGGCTCCCCGACAGGCCTGGCGTCACCGTCATCCCGCGGTGTTCGTGGCTTGGCTTGGGCCCGTGTTCTGGCCTTACGCCTATTCCGACATCTTCAACTACACGTTCTGGTCCTATGCCTACGAGCCCGGATATTGGGCGTACGCCTATGACGACTTCGTCGACACCGTGTTCTGGGGCGGTGACGGCCCTTACTCCGCTTATGCCAGCACCTACCCGTATGACACTCCGCAAGCCGGCGGCAGCTACCGCGCGCGCCAGCGCGCCAGCGTGAGCCCGCAGATGCTTCAGCAATTGTGCGCCACACCGGACAAGGGCGTGACCGCCTGGCCGCTTGCCGATATCGCACAGGCGGTGCGGCCGACGCCGGAGCAACGCGCATTGTTGGACGAGCTCAAGACGGCGGCGGCCAATGCTGCCGGTGTGTTCAAGGACTCGTGCACGGAGACTTATGCACTAACTCCTCCTGGCCGCTTGCGCGCGATGATGAACCGCATCAGCGCGACGCTTGAAGCCGTCAAGATCGTTCGACCGGCACTGGAGAATTTCTACAACTCGCTCAGTGACGAGCAGCAGGCCCGCTTCAACGCGCTCGGTCCCAATGTCGGCGAGCGCTCTCCGCAGCAGCAGGAGGCGAGTAGCGAGGGCTGCGGCGATCCGAAGTCCAGCCTGACGCAGCTGCCGATCCAGAGGATCGAAGCCGTGCTCCACCCCGCTGGTAAGCAGAAGGAGGCGCTCGATCGGCTCAGCGAAGCGACGGCGAAGGGCGTTGAGGGCCTCCAGGCGGCCTGTCCGAACGATGCGCCGCTGACGCCTATTGGACGGCTCGAGACGATGCAGCACCGGCTTGAGGCCATGTTGACGGCCGCGAAGCTGGTCGAGCCGGCCCTGGACGAATTCTATGCCACGCTGAGCAGCGAGCAGAAGGCGCGCTTCAACAGGCTGCAACAGGTCGCAGGCCCGTGAGGACGTCGCGTTCTCTCGTTGCATTTTGCGCAGCGGTCGAACGACGTCAGGTGACGTAATCGGTCTCCTGCGAAGGCAACCCCGCGATTGAGGGAGGGATCATGACAGCATTAACTTCCTCCATAAAACACGACATTGCTGCGGCGTACGCCGCGTGGGATTCGGCATTCAACAAAGCAGATGCCAGGGCTATCGCGGCGACTTACGTGTCAGACGCCAAATTGTTGCCGCCGACGCATCAAGTGATATCCGGTCCGACAGCGATCGAGAGCTTCTTTGCTGGGCTGTTTTCAAGCGGATTCACCGATCACAGGTTAGTCGTCATCGACGCCGGTGGAGATGAGAATATCGTCTACGGCACGGCCCATTGGAGTGCCAACGGTAAGACAGCGGATGGCGCCAGCCAACCTGCAGGCGGGATAGCAACCCACGTGTTTGAGCGTCAGGCAGATGGTTCGCTGAAGCTGAAGTTGCATACGTTCAATTGAGCTGACCGTTGCCTGATGCGGCACGAGGAGGCTTATCGTGGATATCGCGCAATGGCTTCGCGGTCTCGGGCTGGAGCGCTACATAAAGACGTTTCGCGACGCTGAAATCACGTCCGAGATTTTGCCAGAACTGACCGAAGCCGACCTGCGGGAGCTTGGCTTGCCACTCGGCCCGCGCAAGGCTTTGCTAAGGGCAATCCATGCACTCGCTCCGCCGATTGCTCGGGTGGCTGTCGAGGCCAATGGACCTGCCGACTACGCGAAGCCATCGATCCCTTCGGACGCGGAGCGTCGGCAGCTCACAGTCATGTTCGTCGACCTGGTCGGCTCGACGGCACTTGCTTCAGGGCGCGATCCCGAGGAGCTGCGTGACCTCTTGCAGGCCTACCATAACACCGTGGTGGGCGAGATCGACCGATTCGAAGGCCACATAGCCAAATTCCTGGGCGATGGCGTTCTCGCTTATTTCGGCTGGCCGCGGGCGCACGAAGATGAGGCGGAGCGCGCCGTTCGCGCTGGGCTTCGAGTGACCAAGGCGGTCGCATCCCTTACCGAACCGGGTGGTGCAGCGCTCGCCGCCCGCGTCGGCATCGCAACCGGTCTGGTCGTGGTCGGCGAACTGATTGGCGAGGGAGAGGCTCGCGAGCGCGCAGTCATCGGCGAAACACCAAACCTAGCCGCCCGACTGCAAGGTCTGGCCAAGCCGAGTGATGTGGTGATTGCCGAGTCGACCCGCCGCCTACTCGGCGAAGCTTTCACGTACCACGACCTCGGCACGGTGCCTCTCAAGGGTTTCCCAGAACTGGTGCAGGCGTGGCTTGTCATTGGTGAAGGCGCAGCAGAGAGCAGGTTCGAGGCCCAGCATGGTATGGCAACGACCGCACTGGTCGGACGGAATGAAGAACTCGCATTGCTCCTGGATCGCTGGGAGCGGGCGAAAGAGCGGGAAGGACAGATCGTCCTGCTCGGCGGCGAGGCCGGCATTGGCAAGTCGCGGCTCGTGCGAGCCTTACGCGACCAGGTCGCACGTGTGCCGCACACGCCGCTGAGCCATTTCTGTTCACCATTTCATACCAACACCGCCTTGTATCCCGTCGTTGGCCTCCTTGAACGGGCAGCGGCAATACGGCGGGAGGACGCTTCCGACGAACAGCTCGATAAACTCGAGGCCATGCTTGCTCTTGGTGCGGACGATGTGCATGAGAGCGCGCCGGTTCTCGCGGATCTCTTGGCAATCCCGACCGGAGAGAGATACCCACCCCTTGCACTTAGTCCGCACCAGAAGAAGGAGCGAACCTTCCAGGCCCTTCTGGAACAGATACAAGGCTTAGCGGCAAGACAGCCAGTGCTTGCCGTTTACGAGGACGTCCATTGGGCAGACCCTTCTATGCTCGAACTTCTCGATCGGCTTGTCGACGAGGCGCAGCGACTTCCGATCTTGATGATCGTTACCTTCCGGCCCGAGTTCATTCCGCGCTGGACGGGTCATGGACACGTGACAGCGCTCTTTCTAAGCCGACTGGGACGTAGGCAAGGGGCGGCAGTCGTTGACCGGATCACGGGCGGCAAAATGCTCCCTCAGGAGGTGCTCGAGCAGATTTTGGCCAAGACCGACGGCGTGCCGTTGTTCGTCGAGGAGCTCACCAAGGCCGTCGTCGAATCCGGGCTGCTCAAAGATCAGGGCAGCCGCTATGAGTTGATCGGCCCATTGCCGCCGCTGGCGATCCCGACGACGCTGCAGGACTCCTTGATGGCCCGCCTTGATCGATTGGCGCCGGTAAAGGAAGTTGCCCAGATTGCAGCTTGCATCGGACGCGAATTCGGACACGATCTTCTGCGCCTTGTGACGGTGCTCGACGAGCACGCGCTCCAGCATGCTCTCAATGATCTATTGGCGGCGGAACTGATATTCCGTCGTGGCGCACCTCCGAATGTTGGCTACAGCTTCAAACATGCGCTGGTGCAGGACATCGCGCACGAGAGCCTCCTAAAGAGCAAGCGGCAGCAGATCCATGCCCGCATAGCTGCAGCTCTCGAACAACATTATCCTGCCCGTGCGGAGGCGGAGCCGGAGACGATCGCTCTGCATCTCACCGAGGGTGGACTGGCAGGAAAGGCGGTGGACTACTGGCTGCGGGCCGGCCGTATTGCGGCTGCGCGTTCCGCCAATCTCGAAGCGATCACCCATCTCACAAGGGGACTGGAGGCACTCAAGTCCAATCCACAAGGGCCGGAGCGTGATCGCCGGGAACTCGCTCTGCAAACAGCAATCGGAGGTCCACTGATTGCCATTCACGGATACACGGCTCCGCAGCTTGGCACAGCCTTCAGCAGGGCTCATGCGCTCTGCTATGAGCTCGACGACACGGGTGCCTTGTTTTCCACCCTTAGCGGCAAATTCATCTTCCACTTCGTGCGCGGCGACCTTGCTGCCATGCAGAGCCTCGTTGCCGAAGCGCAGCGCGCCGCCGAGCGCACCGGGCACACAGCACTGGAATTGGCTGCGCATCGTCTGGCCGCGCTCACCGCAATGCATTCCGGTGATTTTCTGACCGCACGCTCGGAGCTCGAAACGATCTTGAGTCGTTATCAGCCAGAGGAGCATCGGCCGCCGCCCGTGCACTACGTACATGACCCGAAGGCCTCGGCGCTACCCTACTTGGCGATTGTGCTTTGGGTTCTTGGTTACCCCGAACAGGCTCAGCGGACTAGCCGTGCCGCATCTCAATACGCCATGGAGTTGAATCAGACGAACCTTACCGCGCATGTGCAGGTCTATGGCGAGGCGGCTCTTGCGGAGCTAATGGGAAACGTGGCGGCCGTACATGCGCACGCCGACGCCATCATCCATCTCGCCGATCAGAACAGCTTGAACTATTGGCGCGTGAGCGGCCTCATCCTGCGGGGCTGGGCAATGGCGCAAGAGGGCAACGTGGAGGCCGGCCTGGCGCTCATGCGCCTCAGTCTGAACGAGCGGAACAGGCTCGGAGCCAGTTGGTACCAGGTTCGGTACTTGTGGATGCTCGCGGCCACCTACCTCCACTTGAGTGACTACGACAACGGCGTCGCTACCCTTGCCGAAGCAAAGGCCCTTGCCGCGCGCAGCGGCGAGCATATGTGGGAGGCAGAACTTGCATGCATCGACGGTGAACTGCACCGCTTTCGTGGTGCTCCAGCTGACGAGGTCGAGGGGTATTTGCAAACTGCACTCAAGGTCGCGCAAAGACAGAGCGCAAAGTCCTTTGAATTACGTGCTGCAATGAGTTTGGCTCGGCTTTGGCGCGACCAGGGCAGGACGGCCGACGCGCGGTGCCTTCTTGGCCCGGTTTACGGCTGGTTTACGGAAGGCTTCGAAACGCCGGACCTTCGTTCCGCCAAGGCGCTCATGGAGGAGCTTACCCGACCATGATCGCGCTTTTCCAAACTTCAGACGTTGCCACAGCAAGCACACGGGTGACACGGCAACCCTCTACTTGCGTTATTGGAACTGAACACGAGTCAACTCCGCTGTGGGGTCACAAGCAGTCATGCTCTGGACGATCAGCACTCAGAGCCGACCTTCCTTTCATGGGTGCACGGCCTTTCTGACCTCACGCGACGGAAATCGTCGTCGACCCAGCATCACTCGCGTTTGTGATCGATTGAGACTGCTCGGCCTCATTCGAGGCAATGGCGTTGCATTGCTGGAAGTGAGACGACACCGCAAGATCGGCCAGATGATCCCAGTACTCTGCTTCTGCGAGCAGCTTCCACTTGTTCATGCTGTTGTAGGCTGCCTGTTGGCGGCACAATGAGCCCATCGCACGCATGCGTCGCACTTGATCCACTGCGAACCTCCCCTCGCGCTTGCTTGCTTACAAGCGCATTTGTGTTGTCACAGCTTCGCAGATCGAATTGACGAGTGATAGCCCGGTGTTTGGCGGTGAATCGATGACAGCGCAATCGTCTGACTTTTCACCGAACAAAGCGCGCCCCGGCAAAATTTGATCTGAAACCAGTTTGGCCCGGCGCATTAAATTGCAAGATCGTCCTTGGCGGTCTTTCCCCGCAATAAAGTGCGCCGTTCGGCAAAGCTCGCCAGCCTCGTCACGCGATCACAACAATGGCCCCGACGGTTGCACGTCGGGGCCATGCAAGATCAACAGGCATGGGTGCATCCGCCGCGCCTGCTGACCGTTGAGGCCGCTGATTACCACCTCCGATCTTGCACAGACTGTGGCGGGGCAGCGGCATCGGGATGATATTCTGCCTGAAAGCTGATGGCAGTCACTACATCATTGGTGGTACTCCCAGCAGCTCGCGGCTTCGCATTCGCAACTGGGTCGTTCGGACAGCAAGTCCAACCAATGTCCGTTCGACCGCCGAAAGCGGAGGCACACCACCTTCCCGTACCGATCGATGCAGGTGCGCAGCACCTCGTTCATCGGCTTGCCCATACGCGTAGTCGATTTGCGATGGCTATCGCGCTGCGCTTGATCTACCTTTTCATAACGGGCGGAGAACGCTCGAGGAGCCCTGCGAGCAACCTCCGACCCAATGACCGATCATGGGTGGAATAGGAGGACATCATGCAGAGCATGGCCACCGAAACCTTCATCGGCAATATGCGCGGCCCGGTTATCAGGCGAATGGATGCCGACTATGACGCCGTGCGGAGCCTCTACAACGGTATGATCGACAAGAGTCCAATGATGATCGCGCGATGCGCCGACGTCGCTGACGTCGTCGCAGCGGTCAATTTTGCAAGGGACAATGATCTCCAGGTCGCGATCCGCGGAGGCGGCCACAATGGGCCGGGCCTCAGCAGTGTCGAAGACGGACTGATGATCGACATGTCGATGATGAAAGGCGTGCGGGTCGATCCCGGCGCTCGTACCGTCCGCGTCGGTCCCGGCTGCTCGCAAGGCGATGTCGACCACGCCACGCACATCTACGGGCTTGCCGTGCCGGCCGGCATTGTATCGACCACTGGGATCGCCGGCCTTACGCTCGGCGGCGGCACGGGATACCTGACCCGCAAGCATGGCCTCACCATCGACAATCTCCTCGAGGCGGATGTCGTGCTCGCGGATGGACGCATCGTCACCGCCAACAAGTCGGAGAACGCCGACCTTTACTGGGGACTGCGCGGGGGCGGCGGCAATTTCGGCATCGTCACGAGCTTCCTGTTCCAGGCTCATCCTGTGACGATGGTATATGCCGGTCCGATCTTCTGGGATCTCGAAAATGCCCGGACCGTGATGCAGAAGTACAGGGATTTCCTCCGCAGCGCTCCCGAGGAGCTCGGGGCCTTTGTCGGCTTGAAGACCGTTCCGCCGATGGACCCGTTCCCGCCGGATCATCAGGGCAAGCGCGCCTGCGCCATCATTGCCTGCTACAATGGTCCGACAGAAGACGGCAAGGCGGTCATAGCGGGGTTGCTCAGTGAGCTGCCCCCGCCGCTCTTCAATTGGATGGGCGAAATGCCCTATCCGGCCCTCCAGTCCATGTTCGATCCGTTCTTCCCGAAAGGTCTGCAGTGGTACTGGCGCGGCGATTTCGTGAAGGAACTGACCGACGAAGCAATCGACGCGCATATCGAGCAGGCCCGAAAAGCACCGAGCGCGCTATCGCTCATGCATCTCTATCCGATCGATGGCGCCGTCCATCGCGTCGGCAAGAGCGAGACCGCCTGGAACACGCGCGACGCGACCTGGTCGATGGTCATCGCCGGTATCGATCCCAATCCGCAAAAAGCAGGCGAAATCACGCGCTGGACCAAGGACTATTGGGAGGCCGTGCACCCCTACTCGGCTGACGGCGGCTATGTGAATTTCATGATGGAGGATGGAGACGACAGCAGACTTAAGGCCACTTACGGCGACAACTACGACCGCCTCGCCGCCTTGAAGGCCAAGTACGATCCGATGAACTTCTTCCACATGAACCAGAACATCCGACCGCTGCACTCGTAGACGATCACACCGGCTGCACGGTTCGGGCGCCTCCAAAGTGCTTGTCGGAGCGTTCTCTCGCTTCGAGGAACGAGGGAACGCTGTGGCGCTTGTGTTAACTATACCACCGTCCTGTGCCGCGCGATGCAGGTGCGCAGCACCTCGTCCATCGGCTTGCCCCACCAGTCGTTGGAGAAAATCTCGATCTCGGAATAGCCGGCGAAGCCCTGCGCTTCGACGGCCGCACGTACCGATTTGATGTCGATGACGCCGTCGCCCATCATGCCGCGGTCGTTGAGGATGTCCTTTGTCGGCACCAGCCAGTCGCAGACGTGGAAGGCGAGCAGACGATCCCGGCCGGCGCGGGCGATCTGGTCCATCAGCTCGGGATCCCACCAGATGTGATAGACGTCGAGCGCGACGCCGAGCATGCCGGTACGCTTGGGATCGAGCCGGTCGCAGATGTCGAGCGCCTGCTTTGTCGTGTTCACGCAGGCACGGTCAGCGGCATAGGCCGGATGCAACGGCTCGATCGCCAGCGGCAGTTTGGCTTGCCTCGCGTAGTCGAGCATGTCGGCCAGCGCGTCCTCGACCTGCCCGCGCGCCGCCACGAGATCCTTCGAAGCCTCGCTGCCCGGCCGCGAATATTGCGGCAGGCCGCCGACGACGAGGACGATGCAGGGCGCGCCCAGCGCCTTGGCCTCGTCGACACAGCGGCGGTTGTCGTCGCGCACCTCGCCCCGGCGCGAGGCATCCGAGGTGAACATGCCGCCGCGGCAATAGCCCGAGAGATCGAGGCCGGCCTCGCGCACCGCGCGTGCGGCGCGGTCGAGACCGACGGCGGCGACCTGGTCGCGCCAGGGATCGATGGCACGGATACCTTGTCTTGCACAGGCATCGATGATTTCGATGAGGTCACCCTGCTTGCGGACGGTCGCCGTGTTCAGCGACAGCCAGCGGTGGTCGGACGAAAAATCGCGCATCAGGGTTCGATACCGTGGGTGGCGAGCACGGTCTTCATCCGTTGCGTCGCGAGTTCGGGGTTGGCGAGCAGGCCGGCCTTGTCGGCGAGACGGAACAGCTCGGCGAGATGAAGCGTCGAGCGCGTACTCTCCTGTCCACCGACCATGGTGAAGTGATCCTGGTGTCCGTTGAGATAGGCCATGAACACGACGCCGGTCTTGTAGAACCGCGTCGGGGCCTTGAAGATGTGACGCGACAGCGGCACCGTCGGCCCCAGCACGTCGTGGAAGCCGGCCTCGTCTCCTGCCGCCAGCCGCGACAGCGCATAGGACGCCGCCGGCGCAATGGCATCGAAGATGCCGAGCAGCGCGTGGGAAAAGCCTTGGCTGTCGCCGGCGATCAGCTCCGCGTAGTTGAAATCGTCGCCGGTGTACATCTTGATGCGCTTGTCGAGACGCCGGCGCATGTCGATCTCGCGCTGCTTGTCGAGCAGCGAGACTTTCACGCCGTCGACCTTGGCGGCGTTGCCGTTGATGATGGCGACGGCAATGTCCATGGCCTTGTCGAGATCCCCGGTGCCCCAATATCCGGTCAGGGCCGGATCGAACATGTTGCCGAGCCAGTGGATGATGACGGGCTCACGGACCTGCGAGAGCACCCGATCGTAGACTTTCGCGTAATCGTCGGCGTTGCGGCCCAGCTTGGCCAGCGCGCGCGAGGCCATCAGGATGATGCGGCCGCCGACCTTCTCGACCGCCGAGATCTGTTCCTCATAGGCACGGATGACGTCGTCGAGGCTCCTGGCGTCCTCCACTGCGAGATGGTCCGTACCTGCACCGGAGAACACCAGCGCGTTGCGGCGCTTGGCGGCGGCGACCGAGCGCGTGATCAGCTCCAGCGAGGTCGGCCAGTCCAACCCCATGCCGCGCTGCGCGGTGTCCATGGCTTCGGCAACGCCGAGACCGAGGTCCCAGACGTGCTCGCGAAAGGCGATGGTCTTGTCCCAGTCGACGGCAACCGACAGCCAGGGATCGTTGTCCGCGAAGGGATCGGCCACGGTGTGCACGGCCGAGAAGGCGATGCGGTTCAGCGGCCCTTCGAGCTTTGCGGGAAACGGGCGCGAGGCCGCAAGACGATAGGTCTCGATCGAGCGATCGGTCTTCGGCAGCTTGAGCGACAATGACGACATTGGTTGGACTGGCTTGTTCATGATTTCGAACCTCTCCCCGTCATTGCGAGCGAAGCGAAGCAATCCAGAATGCCTCCGCGGCGGCAGCCTGGATTGCTTCGTCGCTTCGCTCCTCGCAATGACGGCTTGGTAGACATCGCGGCTTATCCAATCAACCTCAGACCTTGATCGGGGCGACGTCGATCCAGCGCCGCTCCTTCCAGCTCTTCAGCGCGCATTCGGCGAGCTGCACGCCCTTGGCACCTTCGAGCAGCGTGAACTTGTAGGGCGCGTCCTCGTAGACGTGGCGGATGTACATTTCCCACTGCTCCTTGAAGCCATTGTCGTAGGTGACGTTGTCCGGCAGCTTCTGCCAGTCGCCGTAGAAATCGTGCAGCCGCTTCTCGTCGGGATTCCACACTGGCCGGGGCGTTGCCTGCCGCGCCTGGATCATGCAGTCGGAGAGGCCCGCGACCGCCGAGCCGAGCGTGCCGTCGACCTGGAAGGTGACGAGATCGTCGCGATAAACGCGCGTCACCCAGGACATGTTGATATGGGCGATGATGCCGCCGTCGAGCTGGAACGTGGCGTAAGCGGAATCATCGGCCGTCGCCTTGTACTTCTTGCCCTGCTCGTCAAAGCGCTCGGGGATATCGGTGTTGCCGATGCAGCTCACGCTCTGGACGTTGCCGAACAGGTTGTCGAGCACGTAGCGCCAGTGGCAGACCATGTCGAGGATGATGCCGCCGCCGTCCTCGTCGCGATAGTTCCAGGACGGCCGCTGCGCCTCCTGCCAGCCACCCTCGAACACCCAATAGCCGAACTCGCCGCGCACGGAGAGGATGCGGCCGAAGAACCCGGAATCGCGCAGGAAGGCGATCTTCTTCAACCCCGGCAAGAACAGCTTGTCCTGCACGGTGCCGTGCTTGACGCCCTTGGCATTCGCGAGCTTCACGACCTCGACCGCTTCCTCGAAATTGGTCGCGATCGGCTTCTCGCAATAGACATGCTTGCCGGCGTTGATGGCCTGGGTCAGCAGGCTGGGGCGCGCTTGCGTGGTCGCGGCATCGAAGAACATGGTGTCGTTCTTGTCGGCGAGCGCGGCGTCGAGATCGGTAGTCCAGCGCGTGATGTTGTAGCGCCTGGCCAGCGCCTCGACTTTCTCGGCGTTGCGGCCGACCAGGATCGGATCCGGCATGACGCGGTCGCCATTCTTCAGGCGGACGCCGCCCTGGTCGCGGATCGCGACGATCGAGCGGATCAGATGCTGATTGAGCCCCATGCGGCCGGTGACGCCGTTCATGATGAGGCCGAGGCGTTGGGTGGTCATGCCAATTGCTCCTGAAATGATCCTGGCTGTTCGAGCGGGCGGAGCGCCGACCAGTCCGGATGGACCGACGTGGCAAAGCCTGCTGTGTGAAGCGATCCCGTCAGGAGATCGCCGTTGTGAATCGAGAGGCGGATGCCCTGCCCGGCATCGGCGTAGAGATCGGGATGCGCGGCCGCGAAGGCCGCAGCTTCGGCGGCCGGCGTCTCGCCGAAGCCGTCGACATAATGATGGCCGTTGCGCTCGGCATGGGTGACGCCGATGAAGGCGCCGAGCGCGAGGTCCTGCTGCACGGCAAGACCGGCCTGGCAGGTCAGGTCCTCGCCGGTGATGAAGAACGTTTCGGCGCCGGACGTCCATTTCGCGGCGCGCGTCGCATTGATGATCGACTTGTAGAGACCCTTGCAGGACTTCGACGAGATGCCGCGATAGCCGAGCGGCCTCATCGCCGGGAACGCATCATAGGCGTCATCAGCCTCGTCAATGATGAAGTCACGCGCGGCGAGCGGGCCGAGAGCGGTCTCCCGGGTCCCGTCGCGCGGCATCGGCTGCTCGATGTAGAGCAGCCTGCCGGCGATCGGCTGCAGCGCTTGATCGCGATCGAGGCGACCTACCAATGCGCGCAGCGCGACCAGGTCGGCGTATTGCTCGTTGGCGTCGAGCGAGACCTTGTAGTCGCGATCCAGCTTGCCGAGTTCCTTGCCGATGCGCGCCAGCCGGGCCGCGTCTGCCTCGGGATCGCCCGACAGCTTGAGCTTGAAATAGTGAGCGCCGCCGTTCTCGCGTGCATCCGCGACACCGCCCTCGCCCTCGATCTTGTCGTCAAGGCCGACCGTATGCCGGATGGCAACCCGTGGCAGGGGCGTTCGCGTCTTCAGAAACCCTGTGATCTCGGCACCGGTCAGATCGAGCGACATCCGCCCATCGATGCCCGCGATGTTGTCGGTCATTCCATCGAAAAAGCTGGCGCCGACCGCGCGGAGCAGTGCATCGATGATCGCCTTGTCGATTTCCGCCGGACCATAAGCGGCGGCGAGCGGTGGAATGTTCTCTTTTGCACAAGCAGCGACTTGGTCGCCGATACAAGATGCATGCAGATGAAATGCCGTCTGGAATCCGGTCTGCGCCAGATAGAGCCCGCGTGCGATCTGAAGCGAGCGTCGCAGGCCGTCGACCGTCTGCGCCGGCGACAGCTCCGGCCGCTTGTCGAACCACTTTGGCACCAGCAGCTCGGCACTGGCGCCGACCGCGCTTCCCCTGCCCTCGACCTCGATCTCGGCCCGCACGAACAGCTGCGGCGTCGCGTTGATCGTGATCGCGCCGAAGCGGAACGGTCGCGCGAATTGCACGGGACGTTCGAAGAAGGCGATGTCTCGCAGCTTCAGGCGCGGGGACATGGTGTTGCAGCTTGACGAAGTTGGTGAGCGAGGTCCGGCCACTGGCGCGGTGCACCTCTCCCGCTTGCGGGAGAGGTCGGCACGAAGTGCCGGGTGAGGGTTCTATCCTCTTGGGGAGTCTTGCCAGCGGAGACACCCTCTCCCCAGCCCTCCCCCGCAGGCGGGGGAGGGAGCGCACCGGCGTCGTGGTGGCTAACGGCAGATCCCATAACCTAATCCAATGCACCCTGCGAGAAGAAGTGCTTGCGGATGCGTTGCACGAGCTCCGTGAAGACAGGGTCAGCCATCGCGTCCAGCGAGCGCGGACGCGGCAGCGGCACGTCGTAGATTGCCGCGATCGCACCGGGGCGCTCGGTCATGACCAGCACGCGGTCGGCGAGGAACACGGCTTCCGGGATCGAATGCGTGATCAGCAGAACCGTCTTCTTCGTCTCGCGCTGGATCCGCATCAATTCGACATTCATGCGCTCGCGCGTCAGCGCATCGAGCGCGCCGAACGGCTCGTCCATCAGCATGATCCTGGGATCATGCACCAGCGCGCGGCAGATCGAGGCGCGCTGCTGCATGCCGCCGGAAAGCTGCCAGGGCAGCTTCTTCTCGAAGCCTTCGAGGCCGACCAGCTTCAACAGCTGCTTGGCACGATCGAGATATTCCTGCCGCGGCAGGCGCTTCATGTCGATCGGCAGCATCACGTTGCCCAGGATGTTGCGCCAGGGCAAAAGCAGCGCGTTCTGGAACACGATGCCGACATTGCCGTGCGGCGTCGTCACCTTCTCGCCCTCGACCAGGATCTCGCCCGTGGTCGGCGCCAGCAGACCCGAGATCAGCTTGAGCAGCGTGGACTTGCCGCAGCCGGATGGGCCGACCACGACGAAGAACTCGCCGTCATTGATGTGGAAGTCGAGCGGCCGCAGCGACGGCACGTCGCCGTCGCGCGTCCGATAGGTCTTCGACACGCCCGACAGCTTGATGCCCGACCCGTCCCCGGCCCGGTCTGACACCAATCGGAGGTGAGCGGCCGGCTGGTCCGCTTGATCGGCCTTTTTCGGTATCATTCAATCATATCCCATCGAACGCCGCTGATCAGCCTCGTCATTGCGAGGAGCGAAGCGACGAAGCAATCCAGAGTCTTTCCGCAGAGACAGTCTGGATTGCTTCGCTTCGCTCGCAATGACGAAGGCAGTCACGAGCCGCTCTTCGGCAGGTAATCGTTGGTATAGAAGGCCTTCGGGTTCTCCTTGGCCTTGGCATCGAGCCCGCCATATTCGACCAGCAGATTGACGGTCTCGGCCATGTTCTGGTCGGTGACCTGGAACGGCCGCTTGCCCTTGGTCTCCGCGGTCCGGTACAGCGGAATGGTCAGCTCAAAACCCTGCGTCAGCGTGTCGATCTTGCCGCCCTTCGGGTTGGCATCGAGGATCGACTGCGCCGCGGCCTTCGGCTCCTTCTCGGCGGCCTCGACCGCTTTCGTCGTTGCCGACATGAAGCGGCGGACGAGATCGGCATTGGCCTTCACATAGTCGCCGTTGGCGATGATGCCCGAGGAGACCATGTTGATGCCGTAGTCGGCGAACTTGATCGGGTAGACGTCCTTGCCCGTCGCGTCCTTGATCTTCATCGACTGGTCCATGACGTAGCCGAGCAACAGATCGGCCTGGCCGTTGATGACGGCGTTGAGCTTGGTCTGGCCGTCGCCGGCCACCGTCTGGAAGTCGCCCTCCTTCAGGCCCGTCTTCTTCAGGAACAACGGCCAGATCTGCGTCATGGAATCCGCCGGCGTGATCGCCACCGTCTTGCCCTTGATGTCCTCGGGCTTCCTGATGTTCTTGTCGGCGAAGCCCATGGCGGACATCGGCGAGGTCTGCAGCAGCACGCCGGTCGCGACCACCGGCGCGCCCTTGATCGCGGCGCGCATCATGGTGGGGACGTCGACATAGCCGAAATCGGCGGTCTTGGCGGCAACGGCCTGTGTGGTCGCAGCCGAGCCGCGGCCTTCCTGGATCTCGAGCTCGATGCCTTCGGCCGCGTAGATACCCTTGGCCTTGCCGTAATAGAACGGCGCGTGCTCGCCATAGACGTACCAGTTCAGCATCAGCACGACCTTGTCGGCTGCCTGCGCCGGCATGGCTGCGAACGCCAGCAGTGCCACGGACGCAGCCCCAATCCACTTCCTCATCGTTTCTCTCCCTTGCCGTTTGTTGCGTCGGCCGTTGGTGGCCGCTCGTTGCTTTGGTCAGGATGCAAAGATCACGTCTTCGCGCTGGCTGACATGCCAGGGAATGACCAGTTTCTCGATCCGGTCGACGATCCAGAACAGGATCACGCCGAGCAGCGCGAGGATCACCAGCGCCGCAAACATCGTCGGCAGGTCGAACGTGCCGATCGAGCGCTGCATCACGTAGCCGATGCCGGAATTGGAGCCGACGAATTCGCCGACGACCGCGCCGACGACGGCGAGCGTCACCGAGACTTTGAGACCGGAGAAGATCGCGGGCAGCGCATGCGGCAGGTTGACCGCGCGGAACACCTGCAGGCGGCTACCCTGCATGGCACGGGCGAGATCGACCATGTCGGGGTCGACCGACTTGAAGCCCTGCACCGCGGAGACCACCACTGGAAAGAAGCCGAGCAGGAAGGCGGAAATGACCTTGGGAATGATGCCGAAGCCGAACCAGACCACGAACAGCGGCGCAATCGCGATCTTCGGCACGGATTGCGAGAACACCAGCAGCGGATAGACGTAGCTCTCCACCGTCTTCGACCCCGCGATCAGCATCGCGACGGGAATGCCGAACAGCGCCGACAGCAGGAAGCCGCAGACGGTTGCATAGGTGGTCGGCCAGGACTGGCGCAGCAGCTCCGGCCATTCGGTGCGCAGCACGGCGACGACGTCGAGCGGCGACGGGATCTGGTAGGCGGGAATCTTGAAGATCCGGATCGCAAGATCCCAGGCGACGACGATGAAGACCAGGAACAAGAACGGCCGAACCCAGGCCGCATTCAGCAGCTTGGAAACAGCGTTTTGCGGCTTCGGCTCGGCCAATTTTCACTCCCGGCAGTCTTCTTCGTTATGGCGAGAAATTAACCCGTTGGATAAATACTGTCCAGAGCTTTCCCTGTGACGTTTTGCGCCGGGGTTCCGGCCTCCTCTCGTGTCCCGGACGCGCTGCAACGCGAAGCGTTGCTGCGCTGAGCCGGGACCCAGGAAGCGGCACGTGCTGCGCTGCGTCCGGGGCACGAGAGCGGAGCGAGGTGCGCCCGCCTCCACGTCGTCATTGCGAGCGCAGCGAAGCAATCCAGACTGTCTCCGCGGAAAGATTCTGGATTGCTTCGCTGAGCTCGCAATGACGGAGCAAGTCGCTCATCTGGGCTACAGGCTACACCGCCTGCACCACCGCAGTCCGCGACTTCGGGGCCTTCGCGATCTCGAACAGCTCGGCGGACTTGCCCGTCAATGCCGCCAGCACGAGGCCGGACATGTGCGCCAGCCGCTCGTCCTTGGCCTTCTTGTCCAGGAGATCACGGCCGAAGATCACGCCGAGCGTTGCCGAGTTCGAGAGATAGAAGAAGCTGAGCGCCGCAATGGAGATGTAGAGCTGCACCGGGTCAACCGCGACCTGGAAATCGCCGCTGTCGACGCCGCGGCGCACCACGGTGCGGATCATCTCGACGAAGGGCGAGTGCATCGACTTGACCTTGGTCGATTTCTTCAGGTGCTTGGCGCGCGCCAGATTCTCGGTCTGCAGCAGCGACAGGAATTCGGGATTGCGGAGGAAGTAGTTCCAGGTGAACTCGATCAGGCGGCGGATGGCCTCGGGCGGATCGAGATGTTCGAGATCGAGCCCCCGCTCCTCGCTGCGGATCTTGTCGTAGGCGCCTTCGAGCACGGCGAGATAGAGCTCGTCCTTGTTGCCGACGTGGTAGTAGAGCATGCGCTTGTTGGCGCCGGCCTTGGCCGCGATGCGGTCGACGCGCGCGCCGGCAAGGCCATGGGCGGAAAACTCCTGCTTGGCGGCTTCGAGAATGCGCAGCCGCATCCCCTCGGGGTCGCGCTGCCATTTCAGAGGTCGCTTTGCCTTCGCCAAACCGGGTGCTCGCTGGGTGCTCTCGGTATGCCATGTACCATGCGGGTGGGCAGCCGCATAGTTTCGTCATTGCGAGTGAAGAGCGACGGCGGAAGCCAAGAAAACCAGTTTCGTAGGGTGGGCAAAGGCGCACTTGCGCCGTGCCCACGTCTTCTCATCGAGCAGCCAAGACGTGGGCACGCTTCGCTTTGCCCACCCTACCGGAGTCCCTCAATCCACCGGCTTCGGCGAGCGCTCCAGAAGCACGGTCTGAATCCCGCACGTGCCGTTGCGCACCGTCATGATGCGCGTGCCCGGCTTGCGGCCGGTGCGCACCTCGGAGACGTCGAGGCCGGCAGCGATCAGGCGGGCGCGGGTGGCGTCGATGTCGGCGACGCGCCAGCTCAGGCCCCAGAGCCGGTCATGCGTGGCATCGCCACCCGCGACCGGGCGGCGCACCACCTCGACGATGAGGTCGCCGCAGCGGAAGAACATCAGCTGGCCCCAGTCCTGGTGCGAGCGGTCGAGCGCGAGATCAAGGCCAAGCCGGGCGCCGTAGAGCGCGGCGGCGCGCTCGGAATCCTCCGTGGTGACGACGACGTGGTCGAGCCCCTCGATCGGCGCGATGTCGGTCGCGACCGACTTCGGCCGCTCGTCGGCCAGCTCCAGGAAGAACATACGGACGCCGCGCGTCAGCTCAGTCGCGGCCCGCGTGCGCTTCCAGCGCAGCACGGCGTCCGTAACGGCGTCGCTGCTTTCGACCTCGGCGACCGGGTCCGGCCTCAGGGCCACCCGCTCCAGCCGGCGGTGCATCTTGCCGATGTCTGCGACACGAAAGCACAGGCTGGCGAGCACGCCCTCCTGGTCGCCGAGCAGTGCGCGCATGCGGTCGGCGGTGACGCTGAAGCCGTGAGGGGCCATCAGCTCGATGGTCATGTTGTCCAGGGTGAACAGCACCCGGTCGGCGCCCTCGCCCGAGTTCTGCCAGGCCGGCGCGCGGGCGAGCAGCGTCTGATAGGCCGCCCTGGCCGCACCGATATCGGCCGCCAGAACGACGATGTGATCGAGGCCGGTGATCATTCTGCACCCTTTTGATGGACCTGGAACCCCGGCAGCGAAAGACGGCGTTTGTCCGGGCTTGGCATTGGCCAGTGATGGTCGTATTCCCGGACCATGCTGACCTCAAGCGCTTCGGGCGGCAGTTTTGCGAATAATTTCAGCGTCCCTCCGGAGCGGAACCGGTGCTACAGTCATCCCGCCCGCCGGGACCACAAGCGCATCACGGACAAGCAATGCAGGCTCTCTTCATCGGACAGACCTATATCGACGTCGTCTTCATCACCGACCACATGCCGACCGGCGACGAGAAGCACGTGGCGCGTGACTACGCGGTCTCCTTCGGCGGCAACGCGGTGACCGCGGCGTTCTGCTGTGCCAAGCTCGGCATCGTGCCGGACCTGATCGCGACCGCAGCCAATGACTGGCTCGGGCGCATGTTCCAGGACATGTGCGCGAAGTACGGCATCTCGCTGCATGGGCGCAAGGTCAACCAGTCCTCGCTCTCCTTCATCATGCCCAAGGACGGCAAGCGCGCCATCGTCCGCTGCCGCGACGACGAGCACATCCATCCCTTTCCGATGCTCAATCTCGGCGGCTGTCGCGCGCTGCATGTCGACGGCCACCAGCCGGACGCGGCGATCCACTATGCCAAGGTGTGCCGCGAGGCCGGCATCCTGACCTCGCTCGACGGCGGCGGCCTGCGCACCAACACCCATGAGCTGCTGGAATTCATCGACGTCGCCATTGTCGCCGAGCGCCTGTGCGAGCAGATGGATTTGACGCCGGAGAAGATGCTCGACTATCTCAAGAGCCGCGGCTGCAAGATCGGCGGCGTCACCATGGGCGAGAAGGGCCTGTTCTGGTACGACGAAACCGGGACGGTGCAGGTAATGCCGGCGATGCCGATCCCGCGCGAGCGCGTGATCGACACCAACGGCGCCGGCGACGTCTTCCACGGCGCCTATGTCTATTCCTACCTCGCCCATCCCGGCAAAAGCTGGCGCGAGCATTTCGATTTTGCCCGCGCCGCCTCGACCTTCAAGATCCAGCGCCTCGGCAACGAGGCCGGCTTGCCGACTCTGGTGGACATCGCGAAGGTTCGGCACGAGTTCGAGGTCAGGGTCTAGAACAAAATGGGGCGCGTCTTCGTCGCCGGCAGCATCAACATGGATGTGGTGGCGACCGCCGATCGCCATCCACGAATCGGTGAGACCGTCGCCGGCCGCCAGGTCCTGTATTTTCCGGGCGGCAAGGGCGCGAACCAGGCGGTGGCGGCGTCGCGGCTCGGGGCGCGGACCACGCTGATCGGACGGCTGGGCAGGGATTCGTTCGGCGCCGAGCTGAAGGCCTTTCTCGGCGAGCAGGGCATCGATCTCGGCTACGTCGTCGAGACGGCGGAGACGCACACCGGGACGGCCATCATCACGGTGGCCGAGGCCGACAACACCATCGTCGTCGTTCCCGGGGCGAACGGGCTGGTCGGCGCTGATGACGTCAGCGTCGTGCCGCTGCTTAAGGGCGACGTCGCGGTCAGCCAGTTCGAGATCCCGCTGCCGACCATCGCCGCATTCTTCCACCGCGCCCGCGCGGCGGGGGCAGTCACCGTGCTGAACCCGGCGCCGGCGCAGAAGATGCCGGGCGAGCTGCTGGCGCTGGTCGACATCCTCGTGCTGAACGAGACCGAGCTCGGCTTCCTCGCCGGCAGCGAGCTCTCCGAGATCGACGCGGCCGACCGCATCACCGAAGTCGCGCGACAGCTTCAGGCGCGGCAGGACCAGACCATCTGCGTCACGCTCGGCAAGCGCGGCGTGCTGGCGCTCGCCGGGCGCGACGAGATTGCGGTGGCCGGCCGTGTGGTGAAGGCGCTTGATACCACAGGCGCCGGCGACTGCTTTGTCGGCGCGCTCGCCGCGCAACTGGCTGACGGCGCAGCCTTGCGCGAGGCGCTGACGTTCGCCAACGCTGCCGCCTCGATCAGCGTGCAGCGGATGGGCGCCGGGCCGTCGATGCCGACGGCCGGGGAAGTGGCGGCGGTTTTATAGGCGCTGCGCTTTCTTCACCTCGCCCCGCTTGCGGGGAGAGGTCGGAATGCATCGCAGATGCAATCCGGGTGAGGGGGTAAGGTCTCGCGATCATCTCATCTGCGGATAGAGCCCCTCACCCCGACCCTCTCCCCGTAAGAACGGGGAGAGGGAGAAGAAAGATCACGCCAGCGCGCTCTTCAGGTCGAAGCTTTCGTCAGCGGCCTGCTCCGGCGTGATGGAGCGGTTCATGGCCTGCAATCTCCGGCCAAACATGTGATCGCCGGCGCGGTTGATCGATTCGATGCCGAGCAGCTTGTCGCCGTGATAGCAGAAGGCCGAAAAGGCCTTCTTGGCGGGATCGCCGCGCAGCACGACGCGGTCGTAGCCGGTGGTCAGCCCCGCGATCTGGAGCTTGTCATCGCCCTGGTCGCTCCAGAACCAGGGATGGCTGTCGTACGGTTTCTTGTCGCCGGTCAGCTTTGCTGCGAGGCAGCGGGCGTGATCGGTGGCGTTCTGCACCGATTCCAGCCGCAGCGAGCCGCCGAAGCGCGGGCTTGCGAACAGCGCGCAATCGCCGATCGCGGAGATGTTGGGATCAGCCGTCGAGAGATATTCGTCGACGACGATGCCGGCCGCGACCGGCAGCCCCGCCTCGGCCGCGAGCTCGATGTTCGGCAGCACGCCGACGCCGACCACGATGAGGTCGGCCGGCAGATGCCGCCCGTCGCTCAAGGAGACGCCGGTGACCTTGCCGCCCTCCGCTTCGATGGAGGTCGCCTGCACGCCGAGATGGATGCGGATGCCGGCCTCGCGGTGGCGGTCCTGAAAATATTCCGAGACCTCCGCCGTCACCGCCCGCGCCATCACGCGCGGGGCGAGCTCGAGCACGTCGACCTCGAGGCCCTTGATGCGGGCGGTCGCGGCAAACTCAAGGCCGATGAAGCCGGCGCCGATGATCACGGCGCGCGTCTTCGACGGCATGATCGCGCGCAGCGCCTCGCTGTCGTCGAGGATGCGTAAGTATTTCACGTCGGGCAGGTTGGCGTTGGGCAGATCGAGCAGCCGATTGCGCGCGCCGGTCGCCAGCACGAGGTGGCCGTAATCCAGCATCCCGCCCGAGGCAAGATGCACCTTGCGCGCGGCACGGTCGATCGAGGTGGCGCGGCCGGCGATCAGCTCGATGGTCTGGTCCTGGTAAAACTTCTCAGGCCGGAACATCAGGCTCTCCGGACCCGCGGAGCCCTTGATGTAGGCCTTGGACAGCGGCGGCCGCTGATAGGGCAGATGCGCTTCGTCGTTGATCAGGCAGATGCGCTCGGAAAAGCCGGCCTGGCGCAGCGATGCCGCGACCTGGTAGCCGCCATGGCCGGCACCGACGATGATCACCGGGCCAGTCATCGGACAGCCCATTTCCGGAAGACACGAGCGTGACCCATGCCGCCTCCTCTCTCGCTGATTTTGGTTGCTGGCCTTGCGAGGAGCCGGCGCTCGTGTCCGTCCCTTGGCGAAAGCGGCCCATTTGAGCCTATCGTTCCGCCCGGCGCAAGAGCGGCAGCCGGGGATTGTCACCCCTTCCCTTCTGCGATTTAGTTCGGGCCTCGACCTCCTGCCGGAGAATTCCAGATGACCGCTCCCGTCTCAAAGCCCGACGATCCCGCCCTGCTGCGGATCGACGGCCCGATCGCGACCATCACGCTGAACCGCCCTGCCGCGTTCAACGCGATCAACCTTGCGATAGCGCAGAAGCTCGAGCAGCTCGCGGCCTATCTCGAGGGCGCCGACGACATCCGCGTCGTCGTGCTCGAAGGCGAAGGCCGCGCGTTCTGCGCCGGCGGCGATCTGCAGACGATCGGCGCCGCCGCCGAAGCCGGCACAGTGACGCCCGTCGTCGGCGAGCTCCTGAAGCACTATCACGCCTTCATCGAGGTCGTCAGGCGGATGCCGAAGATCTCGCTGTCGAGCGTGCACGGCTCGGCCGCCGGCGCCGGCATGGGCCTCGCCTTCGTCACCGATCTCTGCATCGCCGCGGACGATGCCAAATTCACGCCGGCCTATGCCAAGATCGGCGTGTCGCCCGACGGCGGCTCGACGGTCGGCATCGTCGGCACGGTCGGATCGCGCCGCGCGCTGCAGATCTTTCTCGCCGAAGACAATTTTACCGCGCAGCAGGCCTATGAATGGGGCCTGGTCGCCAAGACCGTTCCCGCAACCGAGCTGAAGGCGGCAACGCGACAGCTTGCCGAGCGTCTCGCCCAGAACCCGCCGGCCTCGATCGCCGGCACCAAGCAGCTGGTCTATCAGGCTGCGACCACGCCGGTGAAGCAGCAGCTCGATGCCGAGGAGCACAAGATCATCATGGCGATGAACACGGAAGACTTCCGCACCGCCGTGAAGAAGTTCACGAGCAAGGGCAAGTAGCGCGGCGGCGGCTCAGCCCTTCGCGGGGCCCGTCCTCTGCATGAAATCGAAATCGCAGCCCTCGTCGGCCTGCAGAATGGTCTCGTTGAACAGCCAGGCGTAGCCGCGCCGTGCTTGCTCCGGCGCTGCGGCCGGCTTCAACGCAGCACGGCGCCGCTCGAGCTCGGCCGGATCGACCAGCAGCTCGATGCTGCGCTTGGCCACGTCGAGGCAGATCATGTCGCCGTTCGCAACCAGCGCCAGCGGCCCGCCGACGGCGGATTCCGGGGTGATGTGCAGCACGATGGTGCCGAACGCGGTCCCGCTCATGCGCGCATCGGAGATGCGCACCATGTCCTTGGTGCCGCCGCGCGCGAGCTTCTTCGGGATCGGCAGATAGCCGGCTTCCGGCATGCCGGGTGCGCCCTTCGGGCCGGCATTGCGCAGCACCAGCACGTCGTCGGCAGTGACGTCGAGATCGGGATCGTCGACCCGCAAGGTCATGTCCTCGACGGATTCGAACACGACGGCGCGCCCGGTGTGCTGCAGCAGCTTCGGGCTCGCGGCCGATTGCTTGATGACCGCACCGCGCGGGGCGAGATTGCCGTGCAGGATGGCGAGGCCGCCCTCCTTCTTGATCGGATTATTGCGCGGGCGGATGGCATCCTGGCCGGGCACGTCCTCCGCATTCGCCGCGATCTCGCGCAGCGTCTGGCCGCTGATCGTCCTGGCATCGAGGTCAATGAGATCGCCAAGTTGCGCCAGCAGCTTGGGCACACCGCCGGCGTGGTGGAAGTGCTCCATATAGTGCTCGCCGGATGGCTTGAGGTCGACCAGCACCGGCACCTCACGGCCGATCTGGTCGAACGCCGCGAGATCGAGCCGGTGCGGCGAGCGATGCGCCATCGCGGTCAGATGGATCAGGCCATTGGTCGAGCCGCCGATCGCCTGCAGCACGACCTGCGCGTTCTTGAACGAGGCCGGCGTCAACACTTCGCTCGGCTTCGGTCCCTTGGCCTTGGCCATTTCTGCGGCGACCTTGCCGCTGGCCTCGGCCAGACGGAAGCGCTCGGCATGCGGCGCGGGAATCGTCGCGCTCATCGGCAGCGACAGGCCCATGGCCTCGATCATGCAGGCCATGGTCGAGGCCGTCCCCATCACCATGCAGGTGCCGACCGACGGCGCGAGGCGGCCATTCACCGCCTCGATCTCGGCATCGTCCATGTCGCCGGCGCGATATTTGGCCCAGAGCCGGCGGCAGTCGGTGCAGGCCCCCAGCACCTCGCCCTTGTGATGACCGACCACCATCGGGCCAACAGGAATGACCACGGTCGGCAAATCTGCGCTGATCGCCGCCATCACCTGCGCCGGCAGCGTCTTGTCGCAGCCGCCGATCACGATCACCGCATCCATCGGCTGAGCGCGGATCATCTCCTCGGTGTCCATCGCCATCAGATTGCGCAGGTACATCGAGGTCGGATGGGCAAAGCTCTCCGCGATCGAGATGGTCGGGAACACGAACGGCATTGCGCCCGACAGCATCACGCCGCGCTTGGCGGCTTCGATGATCTGCGGGACGTTGCCGTGGCAGGGATTGTAGTCGCTATAGGTATTGGTGATGCCGACGATCGGGCGCTCCAGCGCGTCGTCGGAATAGCCCATGGCCTTGATGAATGCCTTGCGCAGGAACAGCGAGAAGCCGGCATCGCCATAGCTCGTCAGACCCTTGCGCAAGCCACTCGTCATCATGCCGCTCCTTTTGGCTTACCATCGTGGTACAGCGCGCTCCTCGATTGTCAATAAGCCCGGGCGATAGCGTCGCACTTTCCGGCTTAGATCACCGCTTGGCACACCAATGGATTGCAGGCGAGGCCGGGCGCCTCGACAAACTTCAGCTTCAGGCATCACGGAACGGCACTGTCCTGGCCGCGTTGGAACGCCAAGCATTTGCTTCGGCCTTGCTTCGCGCGGTGGCAGCCTCTCGGGGCATGTCACGTCCCACGCGAGAGCTGACCGAGCAGGTTGAACAATGAGGGTCTGCGGAGCGATGCGGGCCGGTTTGTTCATCGCATTGATTGCAGCGGCCTACTTTGGCGGGCAGGTCCAGGTTTGTTTCGCGCAACAGCGACTGTCGGCTTCTCCGAGCGAAGCCACAAAAGTGTCTCCAAGAAAGGAAGGCACCCCCAGGAAGGAGACCGGGCGATCTGCGGACCCGTATACGGTGGGCTTCGTGACCGGTACGCCGCAATGCACTGAATTCGCGCTCGCTCAGGACATTGCGACCACGCTCGCCGGCGGCCAAGAGACCGGCCCTCGGGGCCAAGTCGCATTACGGGTCCTGCCGATAGTGGGAAACGGCGGTATCCGTAACGTTCTCGATGTGCTCACCCTCGCAGGTGCCGACGTGGCGATCGCGCCCGTCGTTCTGGTCGACCGGCTCCGGGAGACAAGGACCTTCGGGGACATTTCAGACAGACTGACCTACATTGCACCGCTCCATATCGAAGAGTTCCACCTCCTTGCGCGGCCGGAGATCGGAAGCCTGGCGGAACTTTCGGGAAAGAGGGTCAATCTCGGAGAGGACGGCAGTGCCGGCGCCATCCTCGGCCGCGAAGTGTTGAACCGTCTGGGCATCAAGATCAGCGAGTCGAACTTGGGACCGGAGGCCGCGCTGGATGGTCTGAGGAAGGGAGATCTCTCCGCCGCTCTGCTGGTCTCAGGAAAACCGGTCAGCTTCCTGGCGCAGGTGTCGCAACTCGACAATATTCACCTCCTGCCAATCCCCTACCTCAAGGAGCTGCTGCAACAAGATTATCTGCCATCGACGCTCCGCCATAAGGACTACCCAAATGTGATCGCCGCCGAAGCAAGCGTCGACACGATCGCGATCAAATCCGCTCTCTTCGCCTACAACTGGCCGAGTGGCAGCGAGCGGTTTCGGTTGCTGGAATTCTTCGTCCAGACATTGTTCACGCGCTTTCCTGAATTCCTAGCTGGCGCACATCACCCCAAATGGCGCGAGGTGAACCTGGCCGCGCAGCTCCCCGGATGGCGACGATTTCGGCCGGCAGAGCGCTGGCTCCAGCAGCAATCCGGCGGCGAGGCCGCTCTTCGCAAGGCGTTCGGCAGATTCCTCGAAGGAAAGCCGACCGCCAATCCGCCCGACCGGGAAGATTTATTCCGGGAGTTCCTGCGCTGGCGAGAACGCAATCCGGATAAGTGAGCAAGATTTGGCAGTCAAATGTCGGGAGGTGTCGATGCGCAACGCGCTTGTGAGCGCAGCCTTGGCTGCGTTGCTCGCCTTGATCGCCGACGTGCGGCACTCTGCAGCCCAATTCGCGCCCTTCTTTCCACCGACGCCGCAGACACTCGCCCCGCCCAACGCGCCGCCGGCCGGCACGACCGAGCGCATCAGGACAGCCCCTCACCGAAGCACCAAGGCGCACAGGAAGCGCGACATCGTTCGTTCGCCGCCCAATCAGCGGAAGGTCGCCGAGAAAAACGGATACAAGCGGGTCAGCGACCTCGTGAATTTCCCAAAGTTCTTTCCGGGCCTCGGCATCATTTTCGTGAAGCCCGACACGTTGCCGCTGGGGCCGTTCCTGTGCTTCGATCGCAGGGATCGTCTGGTGGCGACCGTGTACATGGTCCCGAACAAGGACATCGACGATCACAAATCATGGGAGGGAGCGGGATCCGCAGCACCAGTTGACCACGTCAGTCTCTACTTCAACGCGGGTCACCCCGGAGTCGACGTGCCGCACTATCACGTGGTGCTCTGGCATGTGACCAGGAAACAGGAAGCGCGCGTTGCAAATTGACGTGCAACACCTCTGCGATGACAGGCGAGGTACGGAGCACGGACCGTCCTTAGGCAGCACGTCCTCGCGTTCGCGTATCGACCTCGCGTCGCAAAGCGGCACATGCAGCCTCGAACTTCCGCGAGCCCAGTTCGCCGGCCGCCAGCTGGGCTGCGTGAATTTCCGCTGAAGCGCCTCGAACGTCATCATGCGCCAATTGCAGCTTCGCGATCCGGAGTCTCAGCCTGACCGCCTGCACTCGCCCGTCGATGCTCGACCATAGCTGCCGGGCCAGGTGCAGATGCCGCAGCGCAGAGTCGTACTCGTCACGCGCATCGGCGAGAACCGACTGCGCTTCGTTCGTCAATGCCCGGATCGAGGGCATCGGCCATCGGTCCGGGCTTCCGGAAAGCTCTTCGATCAGCTCCAGGGCCTGCTGATGGCGGCCTGTATGCGCGGCGGCGAGCGCCAGATGCGCGAACAATATTCCTCGGCGCTGCAGGGTCCACCAGGTCTTTCCGATCAAGCTGCGTTCGAGACTGGTGTAGGCGGCTTCAGCCTCGCCACGTTCCAGCAAAAGCATGGCGTGGCCGGGCTCCGGGCACCAGCCGAGAGCATAGGCCTTTTCGTAAGCTTCGAGCGCGGCGTCGTCATTGCCGATCGCAGCCTGGACGTCTGCCAGCACGCGATTCGCATCGCCGATCGCCCATGGCGCGTCGCTGGTCAGCCGTGCCAGCGAATCCTGAATGCGCGACAAGGCCTCGCCAAGCGAGCCCCTGACGCCAAGGACTTCTGACCGATGAAGCTGACAGGAGCCGGTCAATTCCATCCCGCTCTCGGTGCAATATTTCTGATAGCCGAGCGTCCACTGGTCGGCCCTCGCCCAATCTCCGAACATCCGCGCCGCCCACAGGATGTTGCAGTAGAGGATGCCTCCGACGATCGGATCGATATCGCCGCTGGAGAGCGCCATCGTAGCGGCGAGGTCCTGATCCGCCAGTCCTGCGCGCGTATCGCCGAGACACAGCCGGTAGAACCCGCGATAAGCCAGACTCAGCGCCTCGATGCCAACAGCGTCCCTGTGCCGGACCGTGCTGTACGCGGCATCGGCAAGCGAAAGCGCCTGTTCAGGCTCGCCGTCGAACGCGGCGACCTTCGATTTCATCCAGAGAGTCAGCGCAGTCGTGGCGGGATCCTCGATCTCGGAGGCCCAATCCTCCGCCCGCGCCAGCCACCCCTTGGCAATCGCCGCCTGGCCGCGCTCGAAGTGCAAGCAGGAGAGTGTGACTGCATCGATGACGGCCAGCGACACGTTGCCGGCCTTGGTGTGGGCGGAGACCGCGCGAGCCAGGATAGGCAGCGCCGCATCGGCCTTGCCGGTGCACTGCAAGGCCAGCGCCCATTGGTGCAAATCAGCGCCATCGAGCGGTCGGATCGTATCGGCCGCCTCGAACAGCGCTGCGGCTTCGTCCCAGGCTTGCGCAGCAGCGGCGCGCTGCGCTTGCACCCACACGTCCGGGGCTTGCCCGTCCGTCGTCTCGGGAACGGCAACCCGCGGCTCCGATCCGCCGTCGATGCAGAAACGATATCCCCTGCCCGGCATGTTCCGGATGGCGCCATCCATGCCACCCTTGCGCAGCACGCCACGCAGCATGCTCACCGCCCGCTGCAAGGAGTTGTCGGTGACGGTTACGTCAGGCCAGAGGGTATCGAGCAGCTCTTCCTTGGTGACGACCCGGTCCCGGTTACGCGTCAGGTAGACCAGCAGATCGAACACGCGCGGCTGCAACGCGACTTCCCGCTGCGCATGAATAAGCGCGCGGCCCGCTTCGTCGAGTTCGAAGGGTCCAAACCTGAGGGTCATATCGTTATGTCCGGGAGAGACGGAAAAGGTTCAGACAAGGATCAGGCAATGATCAGGCCCTGGTCAGGACGATCAGCGCCGGCGACGCCTATAGCTCCTCATGGCCTTCGGTCACGACGACCGACTGGCAGCAGCATCAACCCCGAGGAGATACCTTATGGAACTCTATGTCATCCGCCGTCCAAGCGCCTGGGCAAACCTGAGCGAACTGGAAGCCGCAGGCGCGAAGTCCGCGCGGATCGGCAACGAGCAGATGTCCGATCGCGTTCGCTGGATCCGCAGCTATGTGGTCCATGAGGCCGACGGCCGCATCGGCACCTTCTGCATCTATGAAGCCCGCGACGGGGAGTCGATCCGCGAGCATGCACGGCGCGTCGGCATGCCGGGCGAGGAATTCTACAAGGTCGCCACGACCGTCGTCGTTCGCGGCGATCCCACCCCGCAGACGGCCGCCGCCGAATAGCAGATCAGCGCGGGCGGCGTCCTCAACTCGTGCTTCCCTGAAAGGATGAGAAATGTCCATTCAGTCTCAGGCGCCGCCCGCACTGAGCCCCTCGCAGCGATATCTCGCCGGCATCCTGCTGCGGCTTCGCCGGCTCATCAATCGGTCTGTCGCCAGCATGCTGGCGAACCGCGAGAAGGCCGCAATGCAGTTCGCGAAGGGTAGCGGCGACCATGACCAACGGTGACGACACGGCTCGAGACCCGAGTCAACGTCGGAAGATTTGCATTCCCCGCGACAATTTCAACTCGAGGAAATAGTCATGAACTTCTTCTTCCCATCCGACGTTTCCGAAGCCAAGACCTCCGATTCCGAGACTTTCAGGCTCGGAAATTTCAAGTCCAGAACCGCCGCGCTGGCGATCGGGACGGTCGGTGCCGTCATGATGTCGCTCGTTCTGGCTTCGGCTGCAACGACGCTCGGCGACCATCGCGCCGATGGCGTGAGCGGCGGCGCAACGGTCCAGAAAAGCCCAGGCAAATGCAAGGCCGCAACGGTTCCAACAGCCTTTGCAACGTGACGAAGGCGGCGGTGAACACCGCCCGTTGAAACAGCCGCTTCAATCCCTCACCCCTGAACTGGAAGATCTATCATGTCCATCACCATGCAAAGCGGACCTACTCAGACGGCAAGCTCGTTCGGGGCACGAAGCTTCGTGCTCGGCTATGGCGTGCTCGCGTATCTGATCTTCTTCGGGACCTTTCTCTACGCCGTCGGCTTCATGACGCAGTTCGTTGTGCCCAAGACGATCGACGGCGGCGCGGCGGGCTCGATCGGACAGGCGCTGATGATCGACCTGGCGCTGATGTCACTTTTTGCCGTCCAGCACAGCGGCATGGCTCGCCAGGGCTTCAAGAAGCTGTTCGCCGCCTTCGCCTCGCCCGCACTCGAGCGCAGCACCTATGTGCTGCTGGCAAGCCTGAGCCTGATCCTGCTGTTCTGGCAATGGCGTCCCATCACCGCCATCGTTTGGGAGATGGAGACACCTATGGCAGCCTACGCCGCGGTCGCCGGCAGCTTCGCCGGCTGGCTCATCGTGCTGTACAGCACGTTCCTGATCAGCCATTTCGAGTTGTTCGGACTGACGCAAGTCGTCAGCCACTTTGCAGGTAGGCTCGCCGAGCCGATGAAGTTCAGGACGCCGGGACTCTACCGCCTGATCCGGCATCCGATCTATCTCGGCTTCATCATCGCGTTCTGGTCGACGCCGACCATGACGCTCGGGCACCTGCTGTTCGCGATGGTGACGACGGCCTACATCTTCGTCGGCATCTGGTTGGAGGAGCGCGACCTGGTCACTCTGTTCGGAGATCAGTACCGGCACTACAGGGAGAAGGTGGCGATGTTGATCCCGGGCCTGTTCTGATCCGGCGCGAACGTACGGTTTGAGCGGCCAGGCAGAGCTTCGGCCGCTCTCGCCATGTCGCACGCTCCCTAGCGCTTATTCCAATCGATGACCCGGCTCGGATCGGCGTCGAACTCCATGCTGCAGAACGTGCCGCCCTGGAAATAATCGCCGACCGGATCCGGCTTCAGCTTGGCCTGCTCGGCCATGGCGTGCTCGCGGAAATCTTCGGCGCGGCCCGTGGGGTGATAGCCGAATTCGTAGGCGCGGTGGTTGTCCCACCAGGCGCGCTCGTTGAAGGAGGCGCCGTAGAAGATCTCGAAATGGATGTCGGGATGCTCGAGCCCGATGCGGCAGAGCTGCACGAGGTCGTCGGGCTTGAGCCAGATCGAGAGCCGGCGCTGGTCGAGCGGCATGTCGCCGAAATTGCCGATGCGCAGGCACGTGACCTTCAATCCGTGCTTGTCGGCATAGAGCGCACCGACGGCCTCGCCGAACACCTTGCTGACGCCGTAGCGGCCGTCGGGACGCGGGGTGACGTCGGTGCCGATCTTGTGGTGGCGCGGATAGAAGCCGACGGCGTGGTTCGACGAGGCGAACACCACGCGCTTGACGCCCTTGCGGTACGCCGCCTCGAACAGATTGTAGCCGCCGATGATGTTGGCCTGGAGGATCTGATCCCAGGTGCCTTCGACCGAATAGCCGCCGAAATGCAGGATGCCGTCGACGCCCTCGCAGATCGCCTCGCATTGCGCGAGGTCGGCGAGGTCCGCGGCCTTGAACTGCTCGTTCGCGCCGAGATCGGCCGGTGGCTTGATGTCGGAGAGCAGGAGATCCGGATAAATCGGCGGCAGCAGTTTCCGCAGGCTCGTGCCGATTCCGCCCGAAGCTCCCGTCATCAAAATACGCGGCATGTTGTCCCTCACCGTTAGTGACCGAATTTGCGGTCACGTGTCTCTAATGATAGCAGGATTGTCCAGAGGGAACGAAACGAGAGAACCGGCATGAATGAGGCATCGTCCCACACCGAGGAGCGGCCAGGTTGGCGGCCGGCGAGCTATTATCCCGATCCGGCGATCCGTGCACTCGATCCCCGCTTCGAAAAATACTGGCTGAAGCTGTCGGCGGTGGAGCGGCTGGCGACCGGCCTGCGTTGGGCCGAGGGGCCGGTCTGGTTCGGTGACGGGCGCTATCTCCTGTGCAGCGACATCCCGAACCAGCGCATCCTCAAATGGGAGGAAGAGACCGGCGCGGTCAGCGTGTTCCGCAAGCCCTCGAATTTTGCCAACGGCAACACGCGCGACCGGCAGGGCCGGCTCGTCACCTGCGAGCACGGCGGCCGGCGCGTGGTGCGCACCGAATATGACGGCAGCGTCACCGTGCTGATGGATCAATTCAACGGCAAGCGGTTGAACTCGCCGAACGATGTCGTTGTTAAATCGGACGGCTCGATCTGGTTCACCGATCCGACCTTCGGCCTGCTCGGCAATTACGAGGGCTACAAGGCCGAGCCCGAGATCGAGCCCAACGTCTATCGACTCGATCCCGAGACCGGCAAGGCGGCTATCGTCGCCGAGGGTGTGCTCGGGCCGAACGGGCTGTGCTTCTCGCCGGACGAGAAGATCCTCTATGTCGTGGAATCGCGCGGCGTTCCGAACCGAAAAATCCTCGCCTATGACGTTTCGCCCGAGGGCACCACGATCTCGAACAAGCGCGTCCATATCGATGCCGGGCCGGGCACGCCGGACGGCATGCGCTGCGACATCGACGGCAATCTCTGGTGCGGCTGGGGCATGGGCGATCCCGAGCTCGACGGCGTGGTGGTGTTCGCACCCGACGGCGTCATGATCGGCCGCATCGTCCTGCCCGAGCGCTGCGCCAACGTCTGCTTCGGCGGCGTCAAGCGCAACCGTCTGTTCATGGCCGCGAGCCAGTCGATCTATGCGCTGTATGTGAACACGCAGGGGGCGGTGGGGGGATAATGTCGCCGCAAGGAATGGCCTCGTAGGGTGGGCAAAGCGAAAGCGTGCCCACCATTTCTTGCTCGTCGCGCGATCGTGGGCACGTCGCTTACGCGCCTTTGCCCACCCTACGAGATCTCTCCTGCGTCATTGCGAGCGAAGCGAAGCAATCCAGACTGTCTCCGCGGAAGGATTCTGGATTGCTTCGCTTCGCTCGCAATGACGAAACGAAAAAACGCCGGGCGGTTTCCCGCTCCGGCGTTTGGCTTGCTCGCTCTAAAGCTTACGCCGCGTTGAAGCCGGCGACAGCCTTCACTTCGAGGAAGTCCTCGAGGCCGAACTTGCCCCATTCGCGGCCGTTGCCGGACTGCTTGTAGCCGCCGAACGGCGCGGTGCGGTCGTTGGGCACGCCCTGCAGGTTGACGTTGCCGGCACGGATCTGGCGGCCGACGCGCTTGGCGTCCTCGACCGTCGGGCCCGTAACGTAGCCGGCGAGGCCATACGGCGTATCGTTGGCGATCTTGACCGCGTCGGCTTCGTCCTTGGCCCCGATGATGGTCAGCACCGGCCCGAAGATCTCCTCGCGCGCGATCGTCATGTCAGGGGTGACGTCGGCGAAGATGGTCGGACGGACATAGAAGCCCTTGTTGACGCCTTCGGGCAGGCCCGGGCCGCCAGCGACCAGCGTTGCGCCCTCGTCGATACCCTTCTTGATCAGGCCCTGGATCTTGTCCCACTGGCCGCGATTGACCACCGGGCCGATGGTGGTGCCTTCGCCGCGCGGATCGCCCGCCTTGGTCTTGTCGGCGACGGCCTTCGCGATCGCGGCGACTTCCTTCATCTTGGACAGCGGCACGATCATGCGCGAGGGCGCGTTGCAGGACTGGCCGGAATTGTTGAACATGTGCATCACGCCGCCGGTCACCGCTTTGGTGAGGTCGGCGCCTTCGAGGATGACGTTCGGCGACTTGCCGCCGAGCTCCTGGCTGACGCGCTTCACGGTGGGGGCCGCGCGCTTCGCAACGTCGATGCCGGCGCGGGTCGAGCCGGTGAAGGAGATCATGTCGATATCAGGGTGCTCGCTCATGGCGGCGCCGACCTCGGGGCCGAGGCCGTTGACGAGGTTGAACACGCCCTTGGGCACGCCGGCGTCATGGAGGATCTCCGCGAAGATCAGCGCCGAGGTCGGCGTGAACTCGCTGGGCTTCAGGATCATGGTGCAGCCGGCGGCGAGCGCGGGCGCGACCTTGCAGGCGATCTGGTTCAGCGGCCAGTTCCAGGGTGTGATCATGCCGACCACGCCGATCGGCTCGCGCAGCACCATGGCGGTGCCGACCGGCTCCTCGAAATGATAGTTCTTGAGCACGTCGAGCGTGGTCATGAGATGGCCGAGGCCGGCGCCGGCCTGCAGCTTCTCCGCCATCGGCAGCGGCGCGCCCATCTCGTCGGAGACGGCAGCGCCGATCTCCTTGAGGCGGCCCTTATAGACCTCGATCACTTTGCTGAGCAGCGCGACGCGCTCCTCGCGGCCGGTCTGGGAGAACGTCGCGAAGGCGCGCTTGGCGGCGGCAACCGCCTTGTCCACGTCGGCCTTGGAGCCCAGCGCAACCTCGTACATCGCCTCTTCCGTCGCCGGATTGATCACGGCGGTGGACTTCTTGACGGCGGGATCGACCCAGGCGCCGTCGATGTAGAATTGCATGCGATTGACCATCGTTAACCTCTTCTTGGGGCTTGGAGGGGGCGTTTCGGCAGGCATCCTTGCACGAAAGCGCCGGCAATTGAACCCGCCATATGCGGGACCAGCGTTGCGGCGGATGGAGGTTATATGAGCCGATGGCGGGAACGTGGCAAGGCTCCCTCGGATGTCATTCCGGGACGCGCCTTTTGGCGCGGGCTACGGTGCGCAATTGCGCACCTGAGAATCCATACTCCCGATCGTGGTTATGGATTCCGGGCTCGACGCTGCGCGTCGCCCCGGAATGACGAGGCAGTTACCTCCGCTACACCGCCATCTTCCGATGCAGCACCGGCGCGCCGGTGGTGAGGCTTTCGGCCGCATCGATGATGGCGTTGGCGTCGATGCCGTAGTGCCGATAAAGGTCCGCGATGCTCCCGGTCTGGCCGAACTGCTCGACGCCGAGCGCCTCGACACGGTGGCCGCGGACGCTGCCGAGCCAGCCGAGCGCGGCGGGATGGCCATCGATCACGGTCACGATGCCGCAGTCGCGCGGCAGCGGCGCCAGCAGCTTCTCGATGTGGCTGAGATGCTGCACGCCGCGGCGGTCGCGCCGCAATTTACGCGCGGCGGTCCACCCCGCATGGAGGCGGTCGGCCGAGGTAATCGCGAGCAGGCCGACGTCGCGGCGGCTCTCGCCGATGAAGCCGGTCGCCTCGATCGCTTCGGGCGCGACCGCGCCGGTATAGGCGATCACGACCTCGGCGTTCGGCCCCGGCTTGCGCAGCCAATAGGCGCCATCGGTGATGCCCTGTCGCAGCTCGCTCGTCATGATCCGCTGCGCCTGCTCGATGGCGCGCGTCGAGAGCCGCAAATAGACCGAGCCGCCCTCGCCCGGATCGCGCTGCATGTGCTCGAAACCGTAAGCCATGATCACGGCGAGCTCGTCGACGAAGGCCGGCTCGAACGAGGCGAGCCCATCCTGCGCCATGCCGATCAAGGGCGTTGCGATCGACTGATGCGCCCCGCCCTCGGGCGCGAGCGTGAGGCCGGACGGCGTCGCCGCCACCATGAAGCGCGCGTCCTGGTAGCAGGCATAGTTCAGCGCATCGAGCCCGCGCTCGATGAAGGGATCGTAGAGCGTGCCGACCGGCAAGAGCCGCTCGCCGTTGATCTGGTGCGACAGGCCGAGCGCCGAGAGCATGATGAACAGGTTCATCTCGGCAATGCCGAGCTCGAGGTGCTGACCCTTGGGCGAAGCGTCCCAATTGTAGGTCGAGGGAATTTTCTCGCTGCGGAATAAATCCGCCTTCTCGGCGCGCGCGAACAAGCCGCGGCGGTTGACCCAGGGGCCGAGATTGGTCGAGACGGTGACGTCGGGCGAGGTCGTGACGATGCGTTTTGCGAGTTCGCTGTCGCTGCGCGCGATCTCGTTCAGCACGAGGCCAAAGCCCTGCTGGGTCGACATCTGCGGCGACGGCTTGAACGCGAGCTGTTGCGGCACCTCGACGACGGGCGCCGTGAGCCGGCGACCATCCTGGTTGAACGGCACCCGCGCGAGGAAGGCCTCGAACTCGGCGGCATCCTGCGACAGGCCTTCGAACTTGTCCCATTCATGGCCGGGACGGATGTTCTGGCTGTCGCGGTATTTCTCCATCTGCGCGACCGTCATCAGGCCGGCGTGGTTGTCCTTGTGACCCTGGAAGGGCAGGCCGACGCCCTTGATGGTGTAGGCGATGAAGCAGACGGGGCGGTCGTGATCGATGGCATCGAACGCCTCCAGCATGCTCGCCATGTCGTGGCCGCCGAGGTTCGACATCAGCGCCAGCAGCTCCTCGTCGCTGCGCTTGTCGATCAGTTTCGTGATCGGGCCCTGGTCGCCGATCTCGTCATGCAGATGTTTGCGGAAGGCCGCGCCGCCCTGGAAGCACAGCGCCGCATAGAGCGCGTTCGGGCAATTGTCGATCCAACGCTTCAAGGCCTCGCCGCCGGGCTCGGCGAAGGCCTCGCGCATCAGCCGGCCGTATTTCACGATGACGACGTCCCAGCCGAAATTGCGGAACATGGTCTCGAACTTTTCCCAGAGACCTTCGCGCACGACGGCATCGAGCGACTGCCTGTTGTAGTCGACCACCCACCAGGTGTTGCGCAGGCCGTGCTTCCAGCCCTCCGCGAGCGCCTCGAAGATGTTGCCCTCGTCCATCTCGGCATCGCCGACGAGCGCGATCATCCGCCCCTCGCGGCGATCCTTCATCCAGCCATGCGCCTTGACGTAATCCTGCACCAGCGAAGAGAACAGCGTCTGTGCGACGCCGAGGCCGACCGAGCCGGTGGAGAAATCGACGTCGTCGACATCCTTGGTGCGCGAGGGATAGGACTGCGCGCCCTTGAAGCCGCGAAAGTTCTCCAGCTTCTCGCGGCTCTGCCGGCCGAACAGGTACTGGATGGCGTGGAACACCGGGCTCGCATGCGGCTTCACCGCGACGCGGTCCTCGGGGCGCAGCACGTGGAAGTACAGCGCCGACATGATGGTGGCGAGCGAGGCGGACGAGGCCTGGTGGCCGCCGACCTTGAGGCCGTCCGCGTTGGGGCGGATGTGGTTGGCGTGGTGGATGGTCCAGGACGACAGCCACAGCGCCTTGCGGCTGAGAGCGGTCAGGGTGTCGAGACGGGCGGGGTCAACGGGCATGGCGATGCTCCGGGAAATATGCACCGATCATACGCCTGCGGGCCGCGTCAAAGTTCTCAATTTTTCGCGCCATACCCGCCGATATTGGGATATTTTACCAACATAGCCGACCAGAAGCAGGTTCCATCCCAATGCCCGAGCTCGACGCCATCGACCGCAAGATCCTCAGCCACCTTCAGAACGACAGCCGCCTGACCATGCAGGAGCTCGCCGACAAGGTCGGACTCTCGGTGTCGCCCTGCCACCGCCGGGTCAAGCTCCTGGAGGAGCGCGGCGTCATCTCGCGCTATGTCGCAACCGTCGACCAGAAGGCGCTGGGACTGCATGTCAGCGTGTTCATCTCGATCAAGCTGGCACGGCAGAAGGAGGAGGACCTCAACCGCTTCGCGCGCGCCATCTCGAAATGGGACGAGGTGCTGGAATGCTATCTGATGACCGGCAACCGCGATTATCTGCTCCGCGTCGTCGCCGCCGACCTCGCCTCCTACGAAACGTTCCTGAAGACCAAGCTGACCCGCCTCGATGGCATCGCCTCGATCGAGTCGAGCTTCGCGCTCAGCCAGGTGAAGTACTCGATCGCGCTGCCGGTGTGATCCTGCCGTCGTCATTGCGAGCGTAGCGAAGCAATCCAGACTTCATCTGCGGCAGAAGGTCTGGATTGCTTCGTCGCTTCGCTCCTCGCAATGACGAGCGTCATCGCCACGGCTGCACGATGATTTTGGTGTGGGCTTCGGGATTGGCGAGATCGGCGAAGGCCTTTGCGACGCCGTCGAGGCCGACTTCGGCGGTGACCATCGCAGCCGCATCCACCTGCCCTTCCGCGATCAGGCGCAGCGAGCCTGCAAACTCCTCCGGCGTGTAGCCGAGCACGTATTGGACGTTGAGCTCCTTCATGATGCCGAGCATGGGCTCGCTTCTGTCGCTCTCCATGCAGACACCGACCACGACGATGCGCGCATCGCGCGGAGCACCCTCGAACACCTGCTGCAACAGGCCGGGCACGCCGACGCATTCGAAGATGACCGCGGGCTTCAGCGCGGGCAGCATGGCCTGGAACGGCGGCCGCGCCGCCTTCTCGGCCTCCGACATCTGCGCGTGCTCGGCCCAGGTCGCGTAAGGCTGCGACACCCGGGGGTCGACGACGATGTCGGCGCCGAGCTTGGCGGCGAGCGCGCGCCGCGCCGGCGAATAGTCGGCCGCGACGATCGGATGCAGCCGCTTGAGCTTCAGGGCGGCGATCACCGCGAGCCCGACCGGACCGCAGCCGATCACCAGCGGCACCTCGCCGCCACGGATATTGGCTTTGGCGACGGAGTGAACGCCGACCGCCAGCGGCTCGGTGAGCGCGGCATGCTCCGGCGCGAGACCATTGGGGACTTCGAGCAGCAGCGCTTCGCTCAGCAGCATCGCCTCGGCATAGCCGCCGACATTGTCGTTGGAATAGCCGATGCCTTCGATGCCCTGCGGCGTCACCAGCGCGGGCAGCGAACAAACGTGCGTGCCCGGCTTGAGTTTGCGCGATGTGTCCGGGCCATAATCGACGATCTCGCAGCAGAACTCGTGGCCGAACACGACGTCGCGGCCGAGGTCCATGGGCTTTCGCCCGGTCTTCGTCGCCATCTCCACCATGCGGTGGGCGTGCTGGCGCGCATGCAGGTCGGAGCCGCAGATGCCGCAGGCGAGCGTCTTGACCAGAACCTGGCCGGGACCCGGCTTGGGCTCGGCCATCCGGCCTACGACAATCTCACCGTTCCTGAAAATCGCGGCGCGCATCCGGCTCCTCCCTGATCGTTGAAGCCATTGATAGCACGACGCGGAACCCGCGAACTTGCGTCAGGCGTTCGGAGAGCGCTCTTCCAGCACCAAGAGCTGAGCGCGGCGGACGCGCTCGCGATGGGCGATGTAGAGGCCGCTGGCGACGATGAAGGCCGCACCGACGATGGTCCAGATGCTCGGGACCTCGCCAAAGATGAAGAAGCCGAGAATGCTGACCCACAGCAATTGCGAGTAGGAGAACGGCGCCAGCACCGAGGCGTCGCCATAGCGATAGGCCAGCACGACGATCCACTGGCCCGCGGTCGAAGCGACGCCGATGAAGATGCCGAGCGCGATCGCGGTCCAGGACGGCGTCACCCAGACGAACGGCACGATTGCGGTGAGGATGGCAAGGCCGGTGAGCGAGGAATACGCCATGGTGGTGATGACGGCTTCCCGTCCGCTCATCATGCGCGTCAAGATCAGCGTGCCGGCCCAGCACGCCGCCGAGACCAACGGAAAGACAGCGGCGGGGTGAAACGCGCTGGTGCCCGGGCGCAGGATGATCAGCACGCCGATGAGGCCGAGCGCGGTGGCGAGCCAGCGGCGCATGCCGACCTTCTCGCCGAGGAACACGATCGAGAGCGCCGTGACGAACAGCGGCGCGACGAAGCCGGTGGCGGAGGCCTCCGCGATCGGCAGGAAGCCGAGGCCCGTGATGAAGAACAGCGAGGAGCCAAGCAGTGCCGCCCCGCGCATCACGTGCAGGCCGGGACGCTTGGTGCGCATCGCATAGAACGGCGAGGCGGGCAGCATTACCGGCGTGAACAGGAGCGTGAAGGTGAGGAACCGGATCCAGGTGATCTCGATCGAGGGCAGGCTGGTCGAGAGATATTTCGCAGTGACGTCGGAGCAGCCGAGAAACACCGTCGAGAGCAGGATCAGCGCGATGCCCTTGAAGGGATGATCGACGCGCGCAGGCGCGCGGCGAGCCTGCTGCTTCTTCTCCGGCACAGGCATGGGAATAACGTCGAGCCTTGCGGCTGCGGCGGGCGGCGGTGTCACGGCTGGAACCCGGGCAAAATGCGAATCGAGAACAGCCGTAAAAAACGACAAATGCCCCGCGTTCACAACTTCCGAAAACAGGATGCCGATATGCGCAGGCCGCCGCGCGCGTCAATGCTCCGTTAATATTGCCCGTTGTGCACTACAGCATGGGCAAGCCGCGCGGCTTCGGTCCGCGCGGAAACGCTGCATCGAGCGCGGCAACCTCGTCTTTCGTCAGCACGAGATCGCCTGCCGCCGCATTTTCGCCGGCATGTTCCGCGGACGAGGCCTTCGGAATCGCGAACACCGTAGTCGCACGGGTCAGGAAGCTCAGCGCGACCTGACGCGGCGTCGCACGATGCGCCTCCGCGATGCGCGCCAGCACGGCGCCGCCCTTGCTGCTGCTCAACGGGAAATCGTCGTGGCCGAACGGCGAGTAGGCGACGACGGCGACATTGTGCCGTTCGCACCACGGGATCACCGCATGCTCGATCGCACGTTCTTTCAGATGATAGAGCACCTGGTTACAGGCGATCCGGCCCTCGCCGGAGACGTCGAGAATCTCGTCGAGATCGTCGGCATCGAAATTGGAGACGCCCCAGGATTTGATCTTGCCTGATTGCACCAGCTCTTCGAACGCAGCGACGGTGTCCTCCAAAGGATAGGAGCCGCGCCAGTGCAAGAGATAACAGTCGAGCCGATCGGTCTTCAGCCGCTTCAGCGAGCGCTCGCAGGCGGTGATGGTGCCGCGGCGCGAGGCATTGCTCGGCAGCACTTTCGAGACGAGGAACACCTCATCGCGCCGGCCTGCGATCGCATCCGCAATGACGAGCTCGGCATCGCCGTACATCTCGGCGGTGTCGATGTGGGTCATGCCGAGATCGAGCCCGCGCTGCAGCGCCGCGATCGCGCGCTTGCGGTCGCCGTGGTCGAGATACCAGGTGCCCTGCCCGATGACGGAAACGTTGGCGCCTGTCCTGCCGAAGGGCTTTGATTTCATGTTTGTTCCTTCAGATGCTCTAGAGCCCGCCGGTATCGGCCACCAGCACACTGGCGGTCGCGGACTCCGTGATATAGAGCCGATCTTTGTTTTCGCCACCGATCGCGACATTGGTGCAGTTTGGTCCCGCGCAGGACTTGATCCGCGCGATCAATTCGCCGTTCGGCGCGAACACGAAGACGTGGCCGAGCGAGGCGTGGCCCACGAACAGGCGGCCCTTCGCATCCATGGTCAAACCGTCAGGGCCGCTGGTGCCGAACAGCGAGCAGAAGCGGCCGACCTTGGACACGCTACCGTCCCTCATGAACGGCAGCCGCCACACCGCGTTGTCGCGCGTCATTGCGACGAACAGCACGGTTTCGGTTGGGTCGAGCACGAGGCCGTTCGGACTGATGCCGGTGTCGAGCAGGCAATCGAGGCGGCCGTTCGATGCCAGCCGATAAACCCGGCCACTCGGATCGTGCAGGCCGGTCTGGCCCTGGTCGGTGAAATAGATATCGCCGTTGGAGGCGAGATGCAGGTCGTTGCAGCCGCGAAACGATTCCGAATTGCGCCCGGTCAGCACCGGCTTGACGCGGCCGGCTTCGACATCGAGCTCCATGATGCCATGCTTATAGTCGGCGACCAGGATGCGTCCGTCGGATGCGATCTTCAGCCCGTTCGGCCATCCCTCATATTCGATCACGAGCGACCAGTCACCGTCGGGCGCAATCCGGAAGATGCGGCCGAACGGAATGTCGACGATGTAGAGATGGCCGTCCCTGTCGAAGGATGGCCCCTCGATGAAACTGTCGGTCGGGATATTCGGCCGGTTGGCATCGGCCCAATCGGTTCGCACGCCCTTGCGGCGAAATTTGTCGGGCATTGCCGAGAACAGCCTGGTCTCGATCAGGCGCGGCGGCGTTTCCAGGTACATCATTGTTGTTATGGGTGCTGGGGAAGAAGCCGCGGCAGCATAGGGCACAATCGAGGGCGCGTCGATTGGCGCGGGCGGCATGGCTGCGTCCACGTCGCTCTCGTGTCCCGGACGAGCTGCAGCGTGAAACGCTGCTGCGCAGAGCCGGGACCCAGAAAAGCCAAACACTCCGCTGTTGGATGGACCCCGGCTCTGCAGCGCACCGTCGCACCGGACGATGCTTCGCATCGCCGGGGAGACGCTGCGCTGCGTCCGGGGCACGAGATCGCAGCGTTAGCACACACCTGTGTCCAAGCCGTCATTGCGAGCGCAGCGAAGCAATCCAGACTATCTTCGCGGAAAGACTCTGGATTGCTTCGCTGCGCTCGCAATGACGACGGAGAGAGCCAGCCTATCCCGCCGCGCTTGCGACCTTCGCCTGCTGTGCAGGCACCTCCGTCGTCGCGATCAATCGTTTCAGCTCGGGGATGCAGGAGCCGCAATTGGTGCCGGCCTTGAGCTTGGCACCGATTTCGGCGGCGGTGCGCGCGCCGCTCGCGATGCTGTCGCAGATGGTGCCGCGGCCGACGCCGAAGCAGGCGCAGACGATGGGACCGGTCGAGGCCGCGCCTTCGCCGGACTTGCCCGACAGCAGCATGCGGCGCTGCTCGTCAGTGACCTGATCGGCCACGAACAGGCTCTTCACCACCTCCCAGTCGCCGGCATCGTGCGCCGGGCCGACGAACAGGCAGGTCTCGATGCGATCGCCAGCGAACGAAGCCGCGCGAAAAACCCCGCCGCCGAAATCGCGATATTCGGCAACGTCCTCGCCGGCGACGCTCTCGAGCCAGGCCGGCCAGCGAGCAAGATCCGCATTGTCGGCGAAAAGATAGCCGAAGCCGCCGCTGACGGTGACGCGCGTCCACAACAGGTTTTGCGGCAGATCGAGCGGCTTGCGCGACAATGCGAAACCGCGGAAGACGAATTCGTAAGGCGCGATCGCGGCCGGCGTCGCCTTGGCTTCCGGCTGTCCCGAGAACGGATCGGTGAACGGTGCTACCATCGCCCCGACGCGGCCGTGCGAGGCGTTCATCGCGCTCCAGTGGATCGGCACGAACAGGGTGCCGCGCTGCTGCCGCTCACTGACGACGACCTTCAGGATGCACTGGCCGTAATCGGTGGTGATGCGGGCATAGCCGTCATGGGCGATGCCATATTTGCCGGCGTCGTCGGGATGGATCTCGACGAACGGCTCGGGCAGATGCGCGCCCAGCCGCTGGCTCAGGCCGGTGCGCGTCATGGTGTGCCACTGGTCGCGGATGCGCCCGGTGTTGAGCCTTAAGGGACGCGACGGGCCGGTCTCGCCGCGCAGCACCGGCACCTCCGGCGCAATGAAGCGGCCCTTGCCGTCATTGGTGAAGAAGCCGCCTTGCGCGAAGAAGCGCTCGCCGGGCATCCCGCCTTCGCGCACCGGCCATTGCACCGGCTTCAAACCATCGAAGGCTTCGTCCGACAGCGTGGTCAGCGCGCCGATGTCGAAATCGCGGCTGCCATTGTTCTCGAAGGCCGAGAGCGCGGCGTGCTCGCGGAAGATGTCGGCGGCCGATTTGTAATTGAAGCTGTCGCCGAAGCCGAGGCGCTTTGCGGTCTCGCTCAGGATCCACCAATCGGGACGCGCTTCGCCCGGCGCCGGCAGGAACGCGCGCTGGCGCGAGATGCGCCGCTCGGAATTGGTCACCGTGCCCGACTTCTCGCCCCAGGCCAGCGCCGGCAGCAGCACGTGCGGGCCGGCCTCGACCGTGTCGTTGGAGAGCACGTTCTCGGAGACGACGAACAGCTCGAGCTTCTTCAGGGCATCGCGCACCATGTCGGCATCGGGCAACGATACCGCGGGGTTGGTGCCCATCACCCAGAGCGCCTTGACCTCGCCGCGGTTGATGGCCTCGAACAGCTGCACCGCCTTCAGGCCTTCATGGGTCGCGATGCGCGGCGCCTTCCAGAACCGCCTGACGCGGTCGATGTCGGGCGGCGTGAAGCCCATATGGGCGGCGAGCATGTTGGCGAGGCCGCCGACCTCGCGGCCGCCCATCGCGTTGGGCTGGCCGGTCAGCGAGAACGGCGAGGCGCCCGGCTTGCCGATGCGGCCCGTGGCAAGATGGCAGTTCAGGATGGCGTTGACCTTGTCGGTGCCCTGCGCCGACTGGTTGACGCCTTGCGAATAGAGCGTGACGACCTTCTCGGTGTCGCGGAACATCTTGAAGAAGGCGGCGACGTCCGGCTCTGAAAGCCCCGTGGCGAGCGCGGTCGCGGTGACGCTGCCGGCGATGTTGCGCGCGCGCGACAGCGCATCGTCGAAGCCAGACGTGTTCTGCGCGATATAATCCTGGTCCAGCACGCCATTGTCGGCGAGATGCACGAACAGGCCGGAGAACAGCGCGGTGTCGGTGCCGGGCCTGAGGCCGAGGAACAGATCGACGTCACTGGCGGTGTCGGTGCGGCGCGGATCGATCACGATCATGCGGGCGCCGCGCTCCTGCCTGTTCTTCAGCATGCGCTGGAACAGCACCGGGTGGCACCAGGCTGCGTTCGAGCCGACGAAGACGAGCAGATCGGCCTGGTCGAGATCCTCGTAGCAGCCGGGCACGGTGTCGGCGCCGAAGGCACGGCGATGGCCTGCGACCGAGGACGACATGCAGAGCCGCGAATTGGTGTCGACGTTGGCGGTGCCGACAAACCCCTTCATCAGCTTGTTGGCGACGTAATAGTCTTCGGTCAGCAGCTGGCCGGAGAGATAGAACGCGACCGCGTCCGCGCCGTCGCGCGCCACGATATGCTGCATGCGATGGGCGACATGATCGAGCGCATCGCTCCAGGCAACGCGCTCCAGCACGCCCTTGCAGCGGATCATGGGATAGAGCAGCCGCCCTTCCAGCCCGACGGTCTCGCCGAGCGCGGAGCCCTTCGAGCACAGCCGGCCGAAATTGGCGGGATGATCAGGATCGCCCGCGATCGCCGCGCCACCCCTCCCGTCGGGCGTTGCCAGCACGCCGCAACCGACGCCGCAATAAGGACAGGTCGTCTTGGTGGTGCGGAGGTTCGGATCGATCGCCGTCATATCACGCCGCTTTCGAAGGCTGCGCCAGTGCGCGGCCGAACATCATGTCGGTGCGGATCGCCGCGACCTTGTCGCGGTTGCGGATCAGCTCGAGGTACCACAGCGCATCAATTGTATCGCCGATCAGCACCGCCCCGGTCAGCCGGCCGTCGGCGATCACGAGCTTCTTGTAGGTGCCGCGCCTGCGGTCCGACAGAACGAGGCTCTCGCTGCCCTCCCCGCCCATGAAGTCGCCGGCGGAGAACACGCTGACGCCGGAGACCTTCAGATTGGTCGAGACCACGCTGCCCTGATAGGCGGCGGGCCGGCCGGCCAGGTGGCGCGCCAGCACGCGCGCCTGCTCATAGGCCGGCTCGACCAGGCCATAGCAGATGCCGCGATGCTCGGCGCATTCGCCGAGCGCAAAGATGTCGGACGAGGAGGTCTGCATCACGTCGTTGACGGCCACGCCGCGGTTGACCGCAATCCCCGCCTCTTTCGCCAGCGAGACGTTCGGCTTGATGCCGGCGGCGAAGATCACCGCATCGGCCTCGATGCGGCTGCCGTCGGCGAGCTCGACGGCCTCGACATGACCGTCGCCGTGGATGCAGGTCGTCGCGGCATTGAGCATGACGCGGATGCCCTTGCGCTCGACCAGCGTCTTGAGCAGGTCGGCCGCGGGCCCGTCGAGCTGACGCTCCATCAGCCGGTCCATCAGGTGCAGCAGCGTCACGGGCGCGCCGGCCTTGGCAAGACCGTACGCCGCTTCGAGCCCGAGCAAGCCGCCGCCGACAACGACGACGCGCTTCTTCGCCGCGGCCAGCGTCAGCAGCAGGTCGACGTCGCGGGTGTCGCGAAACGTGTGCACGCCGGCAAGATCGGCGCCCGGCACATTGAGCCGCAGCGGCGTCGATCCCGTGGCGAGCACGAGCTTGGAATATTCCATGCTCTCTTCGCCCGCGATCTTGAGCTCGCGGCGGCCGACATCGATCTCGGTGACGCGATAGCCGTAGCGCACCGTGACGCCGCGGTTTCGCCACCAATCGGCCGGCCGCAGCTCGATCTCGTGCGAGCCGGTCTCGCCGGCCAGCACGGAGGACAGCAGCACGCGATTGTAAGCGAGCCGCGGCTCTTCGCCGATCACGGCGACCGCATAGCGGCCGAGCGCGGTCTTGGCGAGCTCGTCGACCAGACGCGCGGCCGCCATACCGTTACCGACGATGACCAGCGGTTCACTCACAACGCATCTCCTATTCGGCGGCCTGCGCCTGCGCGCCGTAGGCCTCGGAAATCATGTAGCCGGACAGCACGCCGTAGGCGTCGGTCCAGGCTGCGGCGAGCTCGGGCGTCCAGGCCTCGCCAAGGCCCTTCTCGAGGGTCCACAGCAAGGTCGCGCCGACCACGGGGTAGTGCTCGGCCTTGGCGCCATAATCGACGTGACGCTTGGCGAGCGCGGAAGCCGCGGGAAGAATCGACTCCAGGTTCGACAGGCCGCCGACCACGGCGGCGAGCATGCCCATCAGCTTCTTGCGCTGTTCGGTCATGTCCTCGGGAAACATCGCGCGCACGGACGGCGCCACCTCGAACAGGCGGTCGTAGAACAGCACCGCGGCGGCTTCCGAAATCGAGGCGACCTTGGCGAAGCTCTGCTGAATGAGGGTAATCTGCTCGGGCGTCATAATGTTCTCCTGTCTGTTTCGGTCTGCCTTCGTCCGCGCCATTGCGGAAAAAGTTCATGGATCAAACGTCATCAGAGAGACTTCTCCCCGCGTACGGGGAGAAGCGACATTCGTGCCAGTTTGTTGTGCTCACACACGCGCCTCGGCGAGGCTTGGGGCGCCTTCACCCTGCGGGCTGCGACGCAGGTAGAACCACCAGGTCAGAGCGAGGCAGGAGCCGTAGAAGCCGAGATAGATCGCGAGCGCGAGCTGCGGCCCGCCGGTCATGGCGATCGACTTGCCGAAGCCACTCGGGATCAGATAGCCGCCGACGGCGCCGACCGCACCGATGAAGCCGACGGCCGCGCCGCTCTCGATGCTCGCGGTCTTCAGGGCAGCGCTGCGTGCCGCATCGCCCTTACCGCGCACCTTGAACAGGTTCTCCTCGCGGAAGATCGAGGGGATCATGCGGTAGGTCGAGCCGTTGCCGATGCCCGTCGTCACGAACAGGATCAGGAACATCGACAGGAAGCCGGCGAAGTCCTTGTGCCCGACGAAGTAGAGCGCGCCGACCGTGGCGCCCGCCATCAGGATGAAATTCCAGAACGTGATGATGGAGCCGCCGACCCGGTCCGCGAGCCAGCCGCCGAGCGGACGCGACAGCGAGCCGACCAGCGGGCCGAGGAAGGCGATCGAGATCGTCACGGTGGGGAATTGCGTCTTGAGCAGCAGCGGAAACGCCGCCGAATAGCCGATGAAGGACCCGAACGTGCCCATATAGAGATACGCCATGATCCAGGTGTGCTTGCGCTTGACGATCGCGAGCTGGTTCTTCACCGATGATTTCGCCGTGGTCAGGTTGTTCATGAAGAACACTGCGCCGAACACCGCGATGCCGATCGGCAGCACCCACATCAGGCCGGCATTCTGCAGGAAGATGCCGTCAACGGGCGTTGCCTGGAACAGGTTGAAGACGGCGAGCGTCATCAGGATCGGGGTCAGGAGCTGCACGCTGGAGACGCCGATATTGCCGCCGGCCGCGTTGAGGCCGAGCGCCCATCCCTTCATCCGGTCAGGAAAGAAGAAGGAGATGTTGGTCATGCTGGAGGCGAAATTGCCGCCGCCGAGACCCGCGGTCGATGCGACCAGCAGCATGAGCCAGAACGGCGTATCGGGCTGGCTGACGAAGTAGGCAAGCGACAAGGTCGGGATGAACAGGATCGCCGCGCTGAAGATGGTCCAGTTGCGGCCGCCGAACGTCGTCACCGCGAAAGTGTAGGGAAAGCGCATGAAGGCGCCGATCAGGCCCGGCACGGCAACAAGCTGGAACAGCTGGTCGGTCGTGTAGTGGAAGCCGGCCTGCGGCAGCTTGGTGGTGACGATGCTCCAGATCAGCCAGACCGAGAAGCCGATATGTTCGGCCACGATGGACCAGATCAGGTTGCGCCGCGCGATCGACTTGCCGGTCGCGTTCCAGAACGCCTCGTCCTCGGGGCGCCAATCTGAAATCCAGCTGGAGTTCAGGGTCGGATTCTTCGTCATTGAGTATCCCTTCCAGGCTCACCGCTGCGTCGTTGCAGGCTCTGCCTCCGGTCACGGAGGCGCGCTCCGAGGCTTCACCCCCGGTGGCGAGTTCACGATGCTGATTGATGATGTTGAGGGACGTCGTCGTTGGCGTCGCGCAAAGACGCTTCAATTTCCGTGCCAGTTGCGCGCACGCAGGAAACACAGGGATTTCAGGACGTTATTCGTATTGCCCGAATTGTTTGCAGGGCGTTTCCGCACGCTAAATTTGCGATTCGCTCAATCCCTGTGCGACGCACAGGGATTGAGCTTGATGTCGATTAATTGGGCGCGGGCATATCTCGCGTGAACCCGTGATTTACGCGGCCTCGACGAAGCGATGACGCTCGTAGAGGAATTCGAGCACGCGCTGGCGGCACTTCAGATAGGTGGCGTTGGTCGCGAGGTCGAGCCGCTTGCGCGGCCGCGCCAGCGGCACCTCCAGCACCTCGCCGATGCGCGCGCTCGGTCCGTTGGTCATCATCACGATGCGGTCGGACAGGAGCACGGCTTCGTCGACGTCGTGGGTGATCATCAGGATGGTGTTGCCGAGCTTCTGATGCAGCGCCATCACCGAGTCCTGCAGGTGAGCACGGGTCAGCGCGTCGAGCGCGCCGAATGGCTCGTCCAGCAGCAGCACCTTCGGCTCCATGGCCAGCGCCCGCGCGATGCCGACGCGCTGCTTCATGCCGCCCGAGATTTCCGAAGGACGCTTGTCCCTGGCATGGGCCATCTGCACGAGGTTGAGATTGTGCATCACCCAGGCGTCGCGCTCGGCACGGGACTTGGTCTTGGCGAAGACCTTGTCGACGCCGAGCCTGACGTTCTCGTAAACGGTCAGCCACGGCAGCAGGCTGTGGTTCTGGAACACCACGGCGCGATCGGGCCCCGGCGAGTTCACCTCGCGGTTTTCCAGCAGCACGCCACCCGTAGTGGCGCCGGTCAGCCCCGCGATGATGTTGAGCAGGGTCGACTTGCCGCAGCCGGAATGGCCGATGATCGAGACGTATTCGCCCTTCTCGATCGTCAGGTTGATGTCCTTCAGCACCTCCGTGGCGGCGGCGCCGCGGGTGAAGACCTTGTCGATGTGGTCGAGCTTCAGATAGGCGGTCATGTCCCCTCTCCTCAGTTCTGCGCAGTGCCGCGGGTGACGACCTTGCCGAGGCCCGCGATCAGGCGGTCCAGCACGAAGCCGACGATGCCGACATAGAACAGCGCCAGGACGATCTCGCTGATATGCGAGGAGTTCCAGGCGTCCCAGATGAAGAAGCCGATGCCGACGCCGCCGATCAGCATTTCGGCGGCGACGATCGCGAGCCAGGACAGGCCGATGCCGATGCGCAGGCCCGTGAAGATATAGGGCGCCGCCGCCGGGATCATGATCTTGGAGAAGAACTCGAGCGGATTGAGCTGCACCACCGCGGCGACGTTGCGATAGTCCTGCGGGATGTTGCGGATGCCGACCGCGGTGTTGATGATGATCGGCCAGATCGAGGTGATGAAGATGACGAAGATCGCGCTAGGCTGGCCGTCGCGGAAGGCCGCGAGCGAGAGCGGCAGCCAAGCCAGCGGCGGAATGGTGCGCAGCACCTGGAACAGCGGATCGAGCCCGCGCATGGCCCAGACCGACTGCCCGACCAGCACGCCGAGCCCGATGCCGGCGATCGCCGAGAGCGAGTAGCCGAAGGCGACGCGCTGGAGGCTGGCGGAGAGATGCCAGAACAGCCCCTTGTCGATGCCGCCATGGTCGAAGAACGGATCGAAGATCAGCTCCTTGGTGTCCTTGAAGACTCTCGACGGCGGCGGCAATGCCGAGCCGGCCCTCCGGCAGACCAGCTCCCACACCAGCGTCAGCAGCGCGATCACGACCAGCGGCGGGATCACGCGCACGGCCGTCTCACGTGCGATGCGAGCGTAAACTTCGGCGCGCGGGGGACGCTTCGGCGTCAGCGCGACGACGGGCGCAATCGTTGCGGCAGGCGTCGCGGTCTCAACCTCGATCTTCGTGGCAGTCATGTTCATCGCTATCTCTCTCCGGCGTGGCAAGGACGATGCGGCCGCCCCTGAAGGCGGCCGCAGGGCTCCATCAGACTTCGACGCGCTTGATCGCGAGCGACTTCAGATAGGCGGCCGGATTTTCCGGATCGAACACCTTGCCGTCGAAGAAGGTCTCCTTGCCGCGCGAGGTGGAGGCCGGAATGTCGGCGGCGGCGACGCCAAGGGTCTTGGCCGCGTCCTTCCAGAGGTCCTCGCGGTTGACCTTGGCGATCAGCGCCTTGCTGTCGAAACCAGCCTCGTATTTGCCCCAGCGGATGTCCTCGGTCATGAACCAGAGATCGTGGCTCTGGAACGGATAGGAGGCATGGTCGCGCCAGTACTTCATGATGTGCGGCGAGTTCTCGACCACCTTGCCGGGGATGCCGTAGTCGAACTTGCCCTTGGCGCGGTCGGCGATGTCCTCGACCGGGCAGTTGATCCACTGGCGCTTCGCCATGATGGTGGCGAGCTCTTCCTTGTTCTCCATCTTGTCGGCCCATTGCTGGGCCTCCATGACGGCCATCAGGATCGCCTTTGCGGCCTTCGGGTTCTTGTCGACCCAGGCCGCGCGCATGCCGAACGACTTTTCGGGATGCTTGCTCCAGATCTCGCCGGTGTTGACGGCGGTATAGCCGATGCCCTGGTGGACGAGCTGACCGGGCCAGGGCTCGCCGACGCAGAAGGCGTCCATGGTGCCGACCTTCATGTTCGCCACCATCTGGGGCGGCGGCACCGTGATGGTCTCGACGTCCTTGTCGGGGTCGATGCCGCCGGCTGCAAGCCAGTAGCGGATCCAGAGGTCATGCGTGCCGCCCGGGAAGGTCATCGCGACCTTGGCCGACTTGCCTTCGGCCTTCTTCTTCTCGAACGCGGCCTTGAGCACCGAGGCATCCGCGCCGACCTTGAGGCCGGCATATTCCTTGGCGACCGAGATGCACTGGGCATCGAGATTGAGCCGCGCCAGGATGTACATCGGCGTCGGCTGGTTGTTCTGCGTCACCTTGCCGGCCGAGATCAGATACGGCATCGGGGTGAGGATATGCGCCCCGTCGATGCCGTTGCCTTCGGAGCCGAGCACGAGGTTGTCGCGCGTGGTGCCCCAGGACGCCTGCTTCTGCACGTCGGTGTCGGGCACGCCGTGCTTGGCGAATAGGCCCTTGTCCTTGGCGACGAACAGCGGGCCGGCATCGGAGAGCGCGATGAAGCCGAGCTTGGCGCCCTTGACCTCGGGGCCTGCGTCCTGCGCGAAGGCGCCGGCGGGAAAATTCAGTTTGGCGGCGGCAAGAAGAGCGGCGGTCGAGCCGGTGGCCTTCAACAATTGCCGGCGGCTGAGGCCGGTCGTTTCCGAGGGCCGGCGGATGCGCTTGGTCATAGGCAGTGTCGTCCTTTGGCGTCGTTGCGGAATGATTTGCGGCTGTGCGCGCGAGCTGCCCGTCCGTCCGGTTGCGCCGTCCTTGGCGCGTGCGAACGCATGACGGGGGACCCCCGTCTGGTGGCGTCAGCAAAATCGGATGAGATGTCTCGCGGGACGGCTTCAATGGCGTCGGGCTGGTCGTATTCAAGCTTCATGCCAAGCTTGCCGTCGCAAAAAGTGATGATTGTTCAAAGCATTACAACGATCGCGCCAAACTGTCGCAGACCGGTTCCGCATGCGAAATTTGCGATTTGCACATTCCTTGTGCGACGCACAAAGCTTGTGCATCAGCTCAATCAAGAGGCCGCGAGGGCGGCAGAACGAGATCAGCCAGAGCGGGATTGCATTGAAATTGCTCTCTATTTCTGGCGCGCTGTAGCGGCACGCAACTTGCTTCGCAATTGCCGTCAACGACGACTGCGGCTTGGCCGCATTGATGCAGCCTCTGGCGGCTGCGTCCCGGAAGCTCACCTGCTTCGCGGTCTCCCGGCTTCAGAGTCCTCGTGACGCGATTCCCAAGGCTTCCAGACTTTCCATAGCCCCTCGTGCGCGGCAGGCAGCCCGCACGACCGATGATGTTCAGCCGCGCTCTCGCCTGGGGGCGTGTCGATCTCACTTACGAAGCAAAAGGAACCATTGATGTCGTATCTCGCGCCTTCGGAATTCGTCACCAAGATGGTGGATGCGGGCGAGTCCAAGATCTTCATGTCCACCCGGGATACCATCATCCGCGCCTACATGGCCGGAGCCATCCTGGCCCTCGCGGCTTGGTTCGCCGTCACGATCAACGTCAACACCGGCCAGCCGCTGGTCGGCGCGCTGTTGTTCCCCGTCGGCTTCGTCATGCTCTATCTCCTCGGCTTCGACCTGCTGACGGGCGTGTTCGTGCTCTCGCCGCTCGCGCTGATCGACAAGCGCCCGGGCGTCACGCTCAGTGGCGTGCTACGCAATTGGGGCCTCGTCTTCGTCGGCAATTTCGCCGGCGCCTTCACCGTGGCCTTCATGATGGCCTTCGTCACGACGTTCGGCTTCACGCAAGCCCCCGACAAGGTCGGCGCGGCCATCGGCAATATCGGCGAAGGCCGAACGCTGGGTTATGCCGCGCACGGCGCGGCCGGCATGGCGACGCTGTTCCTGCGCGGCATGCTCTGCAACTGGATGGTCTCGACCGGCGTCGTCGGCGCCATGATCTCGACCTCTGTCCCCGGCAAGGTCATCGCGATGTGGATGCCGATCCTGGTGTTCTTCTACATGGTGTTCGAGCATTCCGTCGTGAACATGTTCCTGTTCCCGTCGGGCCTGCTGCTCGGCGCGAAGTTCTCGATCATGGACTATCTGATCTGGAACGAGATCCCGACCGTGCTCGGCAACCTCGTCGGCGGCCTCGCCTTCACCGGCATGACCCTCTATGCCACCCACGTCATGACCCTGCCGAAGCGCCAGGCGGAGAAGGCTGCAAAGCCCCGCGTCGCGGCCTGATCACACGCACCTCAACACGAGAGCCTCGCCCGTATAGGGTGAGGCTCTCTTTGCCTTGGTGACGACGATGACCCGCGGACTCCTGATTTCGGTCGGCCAGCACTCCGACAAGGGCCGCAAGCCCGTCAACCAGGACTTTCACGGGGTCCTCATTCCGGAGGAGCCGCTGCTCAGCCTGAAGGGCATCGCGGCCGTCCTCGCCGACGGCATCTCCTCGAGCACGGTGAGCCAGATCGCCAGCGAGTCGGCGGTCAAGAGCTTCCTGATGGACTATTACTGCACGTCGGAATCATGGACGGTGAAGACCTCCGCCCGCCGCGTGCTGGAGGCGACCAATTCCTGGCTGCATGCGCAGACGCGCAAGAGCCAATATGCCTATGACCGCGACAAGGGCTATGTCTGCACGCTCAGCGCCATGGTCATCAAGGCGGCGACCGCGCACATCTTCCATGTCGGCGACTGCCGCATCTACCGCCTCGCCGGCAAGGCGCTCGAGCAGCTGACCGACGATCACCGCATCATCGTGTCGTCGGAGCAGACCTATCTCGGCCGCGCGCTCGGTATCAACCCGCAACTCGAGATCGACTACCAGACGGTCGAGATCCAGGCCGGCGACACCTTCCTGCTGGCGACGGACGGTGCCTATGAGTTTGTCGATGCGCGTTTCGTCACGAGTGCCATCAACGAGCACGCAGCCGAGCTCGACGGCGCGGCGAAGGCGATCGTGGAGGAAGCCTATCGGCGCGGCAGCGACGACAACATCACGGTCCAGATTCTGCGGATCGACGCGGTGCCGGAGGAAACCGGCGTTTTCGATCGGACCTCGACGCTGCCACTCCCGCCTCTATTGGAGCCGCGCGCGATGTTCGACGGCTACCGGATCATCCGGGAGATCCATGGCAGCAGCCGCAGCCACATCTATCTCGCCGTCGATGCGGAAACCGAGGAAACGGTCGCGCTCAAGATTCCGTCGATCGACCTGCGCGACAACCAGGCCTATCTGAAACGTTTCCTGATGGAAGAGTGGATCGCGCGGCGGATCGACAGTCCGTACGTGCTCAAGCCGCGATCGCGATCGACGCGGCGCAATTATCTCTACGTCGCGACCGAGTTCGTCGAGGGGCAGACGCTGCGACAATGGATGCTCGACAATCCGCGGCCCGATCTGGAGACGGTGCGCAGGATCATCGAGCAGATCGCCACCGGGCTTCGCGCCTTCCACCGCATGGAGATGCTGCACCAGGACCTCCGGCCCGACAACGTCCTGATCGACAAGACCGGTACCGCCAAGATCATCGACTTCGGATCAGTGAGGGTCGCGGGCGTCGCCGAAGCCGCGCCGAGAGCGGCCGACGCAGAAATTCTCGGCACGGTTCAATATACGGCGCCGGAATATTTCCTTGGGCAGGGCGGCTCGCCCCGGTCCGACATGTTCTCGCTGGCCGCCATCTGCTACCAGATGCTGACCGGGCATCTGCCCTACGGCGCCCAGCTTGCGAAAATCCGCGGACGATCGGACGCGTGGAAATTGCGATATCGCCCCGCGATCGATGCCGAGCGCGGCATCCCGGGCTGGATCGACGGCGCACTCAGGAAAGCGCTGCATCCCGATCCCTACAAGCGCCACGAGGACATGTCCGAGTTCGTCTTCGAGCTCAGAAATCCCAATCCGGCCTATCTGAACACGCGCATCACGCCCCTCCTCGAGCGCAATCCGCTGATGTTCTGGAAGCTGACCTCGGCCGCGCTCGCCTGCGCTGTCGTCGTGCTGCTGGCGCTGCTGCACGCGCGCTGAGGCGTGGAGAGATCCGCGAACGTGCGAGCTGCGTCGTAATCGAATAGATCATGATGGAATTCCTTGACGTGATCGGGGAATGCCGCCGCCTCAGGCGGAGGCCGTGATCTCGGAGACAAAGTCCTGGTAGGAGCGCAGTGGGCGACCCAGCATCTCGGTCAGACGCTCGACGTCGCCGGCATCGGGTATCATCCCCTCCGTGAGAAAGCGCTCGCTCATCAGGCGCATGTCGAAGGCCATCCAGCTCGGCATGAACTGCCTCAGATTCTTTTCGAAGCCAGCAGTGTCGTCGCCCGGGTAGACGATCGTGCGGCCCAGCGCCTCGGACCAGATGGCGGCAGCCTTCGCGCCGGTCAACTGATCGCGACCGACGAGATTGAAGCGTGCGAGCGGAAGCGGCGTTGCAGCTCGCTCGCGCCGAATGAGCTCGATCGCGGCGATCTCGCCGATGTCGCGTGCGTCGATCATCGCGAGGCCCTTGTTGCCGATGGGCATCGGATAGATGCCATAACCGAGCACGACGTCCTTGATCGTGAGATCGTTGTTCATGAAGTAGGCCGGGCGCAGGATGGTGGCGTTGAAGCCCATCTGCTCGATCATGCGCTCGACACCGAACTTGCCGGCAAAGTGCGGCACGTTGACGTAGCGATCGCTGTGGATCACCGACAGGTAGACGACCCGCTCGACGCCGGCCTCCCGCGCGACGTTGAGCGCGACCAGCGCCTGGGTGAATTCATCCGCGACGACTCCGTTGAGCAGAAACAGGGTCGAGACTCCCGTGAAGGCGCCGCGCAGCGCGTCGACGTCGAGGAGGTCGCCCTGCACGAGCGTGACCTCTGCAGGCAGGTTCGCCTTCGCGGGATCGCGGACGAGCGCGCGCAGGTCGGCGCCGCGCTTGACGAGTTGTTCGACGACGTGGCGGCCAACGGTGCCGGTGGCGCCGGTAACGAGAATGGTCATGGGGGTCACTCCGGGTTGGGTTTGAAGACACCCCGAAACTAGTGATCCACAATCTGACTGATAGACGGTATATTTGGACAGACCGTCTCACTGGTGGAACACATGGATCTCCTAGCCCTCGCCGATTTCAATCTGGTCGCCCGGCATGGCGGGTTCGGACGCGCCGCGCGTGCTGCGGGTCGTCCGAAGGCTACCTTGTCCCGCCGGGTCGCGGAGCTCGAGGCGGCGCTCAACCTGCGCCTGTTCGAACGCGGCGCGCGCACCTTGAAACTCACCCAGGAAGGACGCGCGCTTTACGAGCGGACCGGGACGTTGCTGACCGAGCTCGACGAGACCGCCGCAGCGATCGCTTCCGGAGGCGACAGGCCGCGCGGCAAGTTGCGCATCAGCGCACCCTTGCTGTTCTCTCAGATCGCCATGGGGAAGCTGGCCGCCGCCTTCGCCCTGAAATATCCGGAGGTCCGCCTGGAAATAACGACGGAAGACCGGGCCGTCGATATGGTCGAGGAAGGCTATGACCTCGTCATTCGGGTCGGTCCCGACCCGGATGAGAGCCTCGTCGGTCGCATCTTCCTGCGCGACCGGCTGGTGGTCGTGGCGAACCCCCACCTGAAACGACCAAAGGACAAGCTCGCAGTACCCGCCGTCGTCCGCGGGACGGGTGACCGGAGTGCCGCCTGGAACGTGACGGGGGCGACTGGTCGATTGCGTTTTGCAGTCGATCCAGTGCTCAGCCTGGCATCCCTGATCATGGTCCGTGACGCGGTCAGAGCCGGCGTCGGTGCTGGATGCCTTCCCCTGTCCCTCGTCAGTCCCGATCTATCCGTTGGCACGTTGAGCCATTGGGGTGACATCGACGCTCCCGAGATCCAGCTGTGGGCGCTCTACCCGTCGCGGCGATTGCTGAGCGCACGTGTTTCCGCCTTCCTCGACTTCCTGAAGGAAGCCTTTCCGAAGGGCACGCCCGAGGAGCTTGCCGCCTATCTCGAAAGATAGTCGCTGCGCGCGCCGATTTCCTGATCCTCACGCCGGCTCCGCCGTCTTCACCCCCAGCGGTGTCGGCGCCACGCCGCCGCCGGGCTTGAGGTGGAATTCGTAAGTCATCAGGTGCCACCGCCCGTTCGCCTTGGTGCCGTCGGGCATTGTGGGATCGTTGCGTGCTCGACCTTGGCGACGAGATCGTCCTTCACGCCGAACACCCCGTCGGAATCGAGATATTTGTCGCCGTCCATGAAGACGTGGGTGATCAGCGGCTCATAGCCCTTGGCATTGACCAGGAAGTGCACATGCGCCGGGCGCATCGGGTGGCGGCCCGTCTGCACGATCATCTCGCCGACGGGACCATCGGTCGGAATCGGATAGCTACACGGCAGGATGGTGCGGAAGAAGAAGCGGCCGTCGCTGTCGGTGATGAAACGCGCCCGCGCCGAGGCGCCGACCTCGTCATAGTTCGGCTTCTGGGAGTCGTAGAAGCCGTCGTCATCGGCGTGCCAGACGTCGACGGGAACGCCGGCGAGCGGCTTGCCCTTGAGATCGGTGACACGGCTCTGCACGAACATCCGCTCGCCCGTCTGGTTGTTCGGCGAGATGTCGGTGCCGTGCGCAGTCACCTTGTGCTCGCCGACATAGAACGGACCAAGCACCGTAGTCTGAGTGGCACCGTCGCGATCCCTGTGATTGACGGCGTCGACCAACATGGAGACGCCGAGCACGTCGGACAAGAGGATGAATTCCTGGCGGGTGTCGGTGCATTTCTGCCCGGTGCGGGTCAGGAAATCGATGGCGTATTCCCATTCCTCGAAGGTGAGACCGGTCTTGCTCACGTAATCGTGCAGCGACTTCACCAATTCCTGCAGCAGGAATTTCGCACGCGTATCGGGCGTCTGATCGAAGCTTTTGACGACGGCTTCGGTGAGGTCGGTCTCATTGAATTGCGTCATGGTGCGTTTGCCCTCGCGTTTTTATCGTTGGCCCGGGCGGGCTCCTTGCGTTCCGAGGCCGAGTCTACACCACGCGGCCCGGCCTCGTTAAGCGCAACCGACTTGGAATGCGGCCGCCATTTCGGTATCAACTTTCCGACAAAACGCCCCGGAGGAACTGATGCTCGCCCCCACCCCTGCCTCGCCCGAATCCGTCGGCATGTCCAAGGCTGCGCTCGACCGCGTCGATGCGCATCTCAAGCGCCGGTACATCGATGCCGGACGCTTCCCGGGCACGCATCTTCTGGTCTACCGCCGCGGCAAGGTCGCGCACAGCTCGGTGCAGGGCTTTGCCGACGTCGAGCGCAAGGTGGCGGTGAAGGACGATACGATCTACCGCATCTATTCCATGACCAAGCCGCTCACCAGCGTCGCCTTCATGATGCTGGTCGAGGAAGGGCTCGTCGCGATCGACGAGCCCGTCGCCAAATACATTCCGGAGTGGAAGGATCTCGGCGTGTTCGTCGCCGGCACCTATCCGGCGTTCCTGACCCGGCCGCCCTCCCGGCCGATGCTGATCGTCGACCTCTTGCGCCATACGTCTGGACTGACCTACGGCTTCCAGCAACGCTCCAACGTCGATGCCGCCTATCGCACCGAGAAGATCGGCGAGGTCGAGAAATCAGGCACGCTGCAGAGCATGATCGAGGGCCTGGCAAAGATCCCGCTGGAGTTCTCGCCGGGCGAGTCCTGGAACTATTCCGTAGCAACCGACGTGATCGGCTATCTCATCGGCAAGATCTCGGGCATGCCGTTCGAGCAGTTCCTCAAGTCACGCATCCTCGATCCGCTCGGCATGACCGACACCGACTTCCACGTGCCCGCCTCGAAGGCGCATCGCTTCGCGGCCTGCTATTCGGCGGACCCGGGCGGCGGCACGGCCTTCCATGCCGGCCAGCGCCGCGAGGGGCTGACACTTCAGGACGATCCGACAACGAGCTCGTTCCTGTCGCCGCCCTCGTTCATCTCCGGCGGCGGCGGCCTGTGCTCGACGGTCGCCGACTATCTCACCTTCTGCCGCGCGCTGCTCAATGGCGGCGAGCTCGGCGGCGTCAGGCTGATCGGGCCGAAGACGCTGGCGCTGATGACGACCAACCACATTCCGGGTGGGCGTGCGCTGCCGGAGGTCTCGCGCTCGCTGTTCTCGGAAGCGACCTATAACGGCATCGGCTTCGGTCTCGGCTTCGCCGTCACCATGCGCCCGGCCGAGACGCTGATCGCCGGCAGCCCCGGCGAATACAATTGGGGCGGCGCCGCCACGACCTCGTTCTGGATCGATCCCGCCGAGGAGCTGATCACGATCTTGATGACCCAGGTGCTGCCGTCGAGTGCTTACCCGCTCCGCCGCGAGCTGCGCAGCATGGTCTACGCCGCAATCACCGAGAGCAACCTGTAACCAATCGCGGCCGATCCCCGCGGCCGCCGGCCGCGGGATCGCATGATCACGCGCTCATTTGAGCATCTCCGGCACGATCAGGCGCGGCAGGAACAGCGACACGCTGGGCCAGACGATGAGCGCCGCCAGCACGAGCAGCATCGGGATCAGCATGATCATCGTGTCCTTCAGGGCATAGCGCAGCCGCACGCCGGCGATCGAGCAGGCGATCATCAGACAGAGGCCATAGGGCGGCGTCACCAGTCCGAAGGCCAGCGACACGATGGAGATGATCGCGAACTGGACCGGATGGAGATCGACGGACTTGGCGAGCGGCTCCAGCACGGTGCCGACGATGATGATCGCCGGGATGGCGTCGAGGAAGCAGCCCACCACCAGAAAGCAGAAGGCGATGAAGAAGCCCGCCGTGACCGTGCCCATGCCCCAGGTCGAGACGTTGGCCAACAGTTCCTGCGGGATCTTGTAATAGGCCAGCAACCAGCCGAACGCGCTCGCGGTGCCCACGCAGAACAGCGCCACGCCGGCAAGGCGGCCGGTGTCGAGCAAGGCCTTGTACAATTCGCGCAAGCCTGTCTCGCGATAGAAGAATGCGGAGAGCGCTACGGAATAGAGCACCGCGACGCAGGCGGACTCGGTCGCGGTGAACCAGCCGAGCAGAATGCCGCCGACGATGATGAACGGCGTCATCAGCGCCGGTATCGACCGCCAGATGGCGCATCGCATCTCGACCCAGGTCGACTTCGGATATGTCGGATAGCCGCGGCGCACCGCGTAGACGTGCACAGTCGCCATCTGCGCGCCCGCGATCAAAAGGCCCGGCACGATGCCGGCCAGATACATCGCCGCGATCGAGGTCGAGATCAGCCCGCCCCAGACGATCATCAGGATCGACGGCGGGATGATGACGGCAAGCACCGCCGACACCGCCGTGATGGCGATGGAGAACGAAAGGTCGTAGCCCTCCTTGCTCTGCGCATCGATGAAGATCTTGGACTGGCTCGCCGCATCCGCGGTGGACGAGCCCGAGATGCCCGCAAAGAACACCGACAGCACGACGTTGATCTGCGCCAGCGATCCCGGCCAATGCCCGACCATCGAGCGCGACAGCTCCACCAGGCGGTCGGTGATGCCGCCGATGCTCATCAGGTTCGCCGTCAGGAGGAAGAACGGCACCGCGAGCAGGATGAACGAATTGTAGGCGTTGAAGGTTTCCTGCGCGAGCATCATCAGCGACAGGCGCGGCTCGATCAGAAGGATCGGCACACAGGCCAGGCCGAGCGCGAAGGCGACCGGCACGCGCACGATGAGCAGGCCGATGAAGACCCCGAACAGCACCATCGCGGCCTGTCCGGCAGAAAGTACAGTGCCGCTCATTTCTGTGCCCCGACCAGAATGCGCATTTCATCAATGATCTGTTCGCCCGCAAACACGATCCACGTCACGCCGGCCACCGGCCAGGCGACGTGGATCAGCCAGAGCGGCAAATCGGCCAGCTCCGACGTTCTGTTCCAGGCGAAGCGTGTGAATTCGATTCCGGCCAACACGAACACGAGGGCCAGCGCCAGCACGCCGAGCCGCGCGATGATCCGCACCGCGGCCTCCGAGCGCCGCGACAGATCGGGCCATACGTCGACCTCGAAATGCTGCGCCTCGCGGATGCCCACCATGGCGCCAATCATGATCGTCCAGACGAACAGGAAGCGCGCCATCTCCTCCGTCCAGATGTAGGAGGGAATGAACGGCGTGTAGCGCGAGACGATTTGCAAGGTGACCGGAATGACCAGGATGCCGACGCAGGCGGCCAGCAGGAATTCCAGCAATTTCGCATAGGCCGCGGTGACGCGACGCCACAGCGACGGCGTGGACGGGAGGTGCATTTCGGACATTGGAGCTCCGTACGGCGCTCATCCGCCACGTCCGGGCAGGAAGCGGGGCCTGCCCGGAATGCTGTCGGCGGACGGGGCGGCCTCAGACGACGTTGATCTTCTCGAAAATGCCTTCCGCGCCGATCTCCTTGGCGTAGGTGGCCATCACGGGGTCGGCGAGCTTCTTCATGGCATCGCGCTCCTCGAACGGAACGCGCTTGAGCTTGCCGGCCTTCTCCAGCGTGTCGAGCTTGACGACCTCTTCGCTGGACTCGAGCTGGCGGCCGTAATCGCCGGCCTCCTTGCCCGCCTTCATGATCGCGTCCTGCAGATCCTTGGGCAGGGTCTTGAGCGTCTTCACCGAGAAGCAGATCGGCCGGATCGACACGGCGTGCTGTGTCAGGTTGAGATGCGGGGCCACTTCGTAGAACTTCATCGCCTCGACGCCGGCCGCCTCGTTCTCGCCGGCCGATATGACCCCGTTCTGGATCGCGTTGTAGATCTCGTTATAGGCGATCACGGTCGGGCTCATGCCGACGGCCGCGAAGGTCTTCGACCAGATCGGCGCGCCCTGCACACGGACCTTGAGGCCTTTGAGATCGGCGAGGTTCTTGAGCGGCTTGTTGGCGAAGATGTTGCGGATGCCGCCGCCGGCATAGCCGATCAGAACGACTTCGGCCTTGGCCGCGACCTCATCGGCGATCGGCGCCAGGATGTTGGCTTCGACCACCTTGTTCATGTGCTCGATGCCCTTGAACACGAAGGGCGCATCGATGAACGGGGCCGCCTTGGCGAAGGTCGACATGTGGGCCGGCGAGACGATGCCGTAGTCGACCGCCTTGCCCTGCGACATGTATTCGAAATACTGCTTCTCGAGGCCGAGCGAGGAGTTCCTGTGCAAGGTGAAGTTGACGGGCTTGCCGTAGTATTTCTTCACCAGCTCCTCGAACCGCAGCAGGGCCCGGTTGAAGGCATGATCGTCATTGAACTGCACGGCACCGTTCAGCGTGATCGGAGCTTGCGCCCTCAGGATCGACGGCATGCCAATGGCAGCTGCCGCAGTGGTTGCGCCGATCCCAGCGAGAAATGACCTTCGCTTCATCGTCTCCCCTCCCTTTGATGCTCCAGCCCTGTCGCCGGGCCGTGAGCGCAGCCGTTATGCGGCTTGTGAGAGGCAAGCGTATGAAAAACCTCGACGGGACGGAAGTGATTTCGCGTGCGTTGCCGGCCCTCATCGTCGCGGCGCTGCTCCGGCACGACCTGCTGCACTGCAACGGGCGCTCCGGCCGGCGCGCTCAGGAGGCAGCCGTGCGGACCTGTGCGCTGCACGCAAGAGGACCGCGCGGCTCCTCGAAGCCCTAATGCAAATGACCGATCAGATAGATGCCGCCGCCGATCACGATGATCGCCGGCACGGCCCACAGAATCAACACTGGCATCACGCTCCTCCTTAGTTGGACGTGCAGACCTTGACCGTCTTCATGCCGCTTTCAGCCTCAGTGCGCGTCTTGTAGATCGTGCCCGAGGGACTGACGACGGTCATGGACGTGTCCGTCGGCTTCTTGTCGACGATGGTGCACTTCTTGGTCTTGACGTCCTGGACGACGTAAAACTCGTCGGCCGCGAACGCCGGCAGGGACAACGCAGCAACCATCAGCGCTGCGGACGCTATTCTCAACTTCATGTTCTCCTCCTCCAGATTGCAGGGCTCGTTGCCTGCTGATCCCAACGGGAAAAACTGGCAATTTGTTCCTAATCGCCGGGAACGCCACCCGCGATGAGATGTTGGTGCGGCGCTATTCACCTCAGAGGAGAACCAGGATGAAGAAGCTGTTCCTGCTGTCCGCCGCGGCAGCGTTGATCTCGACCGGCGCTTTTGCGCAATCCACCGTGGTGACCACGACGGGAACCGGCCATGCGGCCGCGGTTCAGATCGAGCCGCAATACAGGACCAAGATCAAATCCTACGTCACCGAACATCGCATCCGCCCGGTCACGACGAAGGAGAAGATCATCGTCGGCGCGACGGTGCCGAGCGACGTCGAGCTCGAGGCGGTTCCGTCCGATTGGGGCCCGTCGCTGACGAAGTATCGCTACGTCTATTCGGGAGAGCGCGTGATGCTGGTCGATCCCGGCTCACGCACCGTCGTGCAGGAAATCGACTGATCAGGACGGAGAGCGGCCGTCTCGGCGGCCGCCTCCCTCCCCGAGTTGATCGCATGACGTCGATCTGTCCGGAAAACCGCGTCGCGCGGTTTTCCGGATCATGGTCTAGACCGTCGAGATGCCGTCGATCGGGCTGATGTCCCCGACGAAACGCAGCAGATCGGCCATCGTGAACTCGCCCGGCACCTGCGAGGGCAGCGTCGGCTTCCAGTTCTTGCCCTTGAGCCAGAGATACGACTGGTGGTCGCCATGGACGAGGCCGACGAAGACCTCGGCGAGCAGGGTCGCGCCGACCGGCCCGAGCCTTTCGCCGCCGCCCCGCTGCTCCGCCTCCTTGAGGATGTAGTACCAGAGCGGGGTGTGCTCGTGCAGGCCGTGCTTCTTCGCCACCGCGCCGTCGGTCCCCTTGGAGATTTCGGCCGGCGTCAGCGGGTTCTTGATCTTCATGGCCTTGGCGACGTCCTGCCCGGAGGGCAGGCCCAACAGCACGCCGCGCTTGAGATTGCGGAACGGCAGGCTGCCGCCGTCGCCGGGCAAGGTGTGGAGTTGCGGCACGACGAACGGATCGATCTTGCGCGACGGATTGAGCGTCACGCCGGCAGGATTGTTCGGCAGCACCTGATAGAAGCGCCGCCAGTCGATGATCCAGTTGCTCGAAAGCACCGGAAGCGGGAGCGGCGGCTGAATCGGGTTTGGCGCCAGATCGCCGATGATGCCGCCCGACAGCCCAGTGAACCTGAACAGCAGATCCAGGGTTGCCGGAGTGAGGCCGCCGGGCGTGAAGATCCGGTTGTGGCTATAGACCTGGCGCACCATGCTGTGGCCGAGACGGTAGACGGCGGCTGAAAATTCGACGGGCATGTAGGGTGTCTTCTTGAAGCGGTAGAAACGCCGCCCCTGCTCGAGAATCTTCGCGACGATCCCCTTCTCGGTGATCCGCTCCACGAAATCGTGCAGGACCATCCATTGGTAGTGCCAGGTCACGATCCGGCGCGCTTCCTCGAAGATCTCGCCCGCCGGCTTGCCGGACGCTGCGAGCTGATCGCAGACCTTGTTGTGAAACTTCAGCATCGCAAGATGGGTTTGCGCGACGAGCAGGTTCTCGTCGTTGCGGTGATCGCCGATCAGGGCAAACCCCTCGGGATTGCGCGGCAGGTCGTTGCGATGATCGCCCGTGATGGCATCGACGTTGACGGTCTTGCCAATCAGCAGCTTGGGCCCCGGTGTCTTGCCGTTGTCGGTCGCCGAATTGCGCGCGTACAGATGACGGCTTCCGTCGGGACCGAGACCATAGATGCTGTCGAGATCGAGCGCGGGCGTGCGAAAATTCGTGACCGCGGTCGGATCGGCTTCCTTCTCGCCGAAGGAGGTCAGATCGAGCGTGATATCATGATCGACGAATTGCCCGAGATAAGTGAAACCCGCTGGGACATTGGGATTGTTTCCGGCGGCGTCGCCGGGGGCGGGATCCTTCATCGCGTCGGCGAGCTCATGCAGCGGACCGTCGTCGACAGCCAGCGGCTCCAGGGTCGGAAACATCCGGCCAAACATGCCCGGATCGTCGTGTCCGGAAAGCGTATCCAGAAATTGTCGCGTCGGTTGACGTCCGGCCTTGCCATGACCGGGATGAACATTCACGTCGGTTCCCATCGCTTGCTCCTGCTCAAAATGCTGTAGGGGAGAGGGGCGCCGAAGATGTCGTGATCTAAAATTCTCGTTTCAGTATACGTTCAGAAGAATTGCCCCTCAGGGTGTAGTACGACGAAACATTACCACAGATTGCATTCTATGGATGTGTCCTACCGCGAGGCTTTTTGCCCCACCGACGACACAGGCTTTTGATCGCCCGCAGCTCGAGCAGGAAAGACTAAGGCGCGATCGACCGCCGGCCCAATCGGGCTTCAGCGTTTGGCAGCGAACCGCGACCAGATCTCAGCGTCGGTGTAGAAGTCGACGCCGCCATCGAGATCTCTCACCAGCCATTCGCCGAGATAGACGATCTGAGTGCCGCTGCGCCGCTCGTGCCGAAGCTCGAATTTTCCGTCGGCATCCTTCTGCAGCGAGCAATTCGACTGAACCCAGTTCGGCCACTCCTGCAACGGCTGCCCCAAAAATTGCCAAGCAACCAAAGCCGCGTTGTCCGGCAAGGGTTCTAAGCGCAATGTCTTGGTCACGTGATCTCCACCATGCGAGTTTGTCCCGATGCAAACGTCTCGGGACCGGAAAGGTTTGGAATCGTCGTTCCCTGACAGCATGCCTGACGGGTTCCAACGGTTCCTCTACTTTTTCGTCCGTGAAAACCCGGTCCCCTCGCGCCCTAACCGATCGTCTGCAGCGCCGGAAACGTCTCCAGCAGCCAGATGCTCACGTTCGAGACCGCGCCGGTGAGAAAACCGATGCCGGTGATCACCATCAAGGCGCCCATGGCGCGCTCGACATTGACGAGGTGGCCCTTCATGCGCGCGAACAGCGCGGAGAACTGCTCGATCATCAGCGCGGCGATCAGGAACGGAATGCCGAGGCCTGCGGAATAGACCGCGAGCAGGCCGGCGCCCCTCGTCACCGTGGCTTCCGCCGCGGCGATCGAGAGGATCGCGGCGAGGATCGGGCCTATGCAAGGCGTCCAGCCGAATGCGAAGGCAAGACCCATGATATAGGCGCCCCACAGGCCGACCGGTTTGGGGATCGGCAGCCGCCCCTCGCGCATCAGAAGGCCAATGCGCGTCAGGCCGAGGAAGTGCAGGCCCATGATGATGATGACGATACCGGCGAGGATCGACAGCTCCGCCGACCAGGCCCGGATCAGCCCCCCGATCAGCGAAGCGCTGGCGCCGAGCGCCACGAAGATGGTGGAGAAGCCGAGCACGAACAGGAGCGCCGACATCATGATCGCGCGCTTGGAGGCCGCGGCCGGCTCGTCGCTCTCGACATGCTCGATCGTGGCGCCCGTGAGGTAGATCAGATAGGGCGGAACCAGAGGCAGGACGCAAGGCGAGAGGAAGCTGACGAGGCCGGCAATCAGCGCCGCCGGGATCGAAACATTTTGCATGATGCAGTCGGAGCCATCTCAGGCCCCGGTACGGCGCAGGGAACGCGCCCGGCCCGGAGCCGAACCGGCTCTGGTGTAGCCGATGCCGGAGAATGCGCAACAGAGGCGCACAAAACCAAGGCTCCTCCCGATGCCCTCCGTGATCACAGATGCGGCATCGGGACGCGCACAAACCTCGCCAAAAAGCGGGATTCGGCGGCGCGGCTACTTCACCACGCGGAGCAGCGGACGCCGGGGCTGGTCCTGCGTCTGCTTGGAAGGGGGCGGCGGCTCGCTCGCAGCGCTCCGCAGCATTTCGTCGCACAGCGCCTTGAGATCGGCACTGTCAATTCCTTTCAGTTTCATCCTGACGTCGAGGATGACGATGGACAGCATCTCGGCCGACTCACGGCTGTTGCACGCATTGAGAACCCTGCGGCACTCCTCGAGCGTTTCCAGCACCGACTGCAACTGTTCGTCTGAATGCGACACCGGCGTTCTTTCCGTTAATTCGGCCTGCGAGACGTATCGCTCACGCCCCTTCGGCCCCCCATGGAAAACAAAAGATAGCACGAGGCGACTGCGCCTTCGAACCGGATTTCAGTGTGTTTCTGCTGTGGAACCGAATTTCCGGCCGCCATCGCCATGCGGCACCATCGGCGATCGCCCGAAATGCTTTGGGAGCAAACGCCTGATGCGGTGTGTCGATCCATCAGCGGCGACAGCATGGACTTGCGCGCAAGATCATTCATTGCGGACAGCGCCGGCAATCCCGCAGCCATTTTGCGGCTCGCAACGGAACTCACGCCATACCCCTCAGTCGAGCCGATAGTCTCGCCCGAATTTCCAGCTCATGGCAGCATCCAAATACCGCCCTCAGGTAGTAAGGATGACGTTCAAAACTCGTCGTTCCCCAACCCGTCGTGGTTGTGGTTTGCTCCAGATTCTGCCAGTTTAGCTTTCCAAAGGAAATTGTATGCACTCCTTGGCGGAAAGGGGCGTTCCGCTGGCGGAACGCCCAAAGACAAATGTCAGCGGCCTCTCGGATTGGGACACCGCCCGCATATTTTTGGAAGTCGTGCGAAGCGGAAGCTTTCGCTCGGCGGCCGAGCGCCTGTCGCTGTCGATCAACGCCGTGCGGCGCCGGATCGACGATTTCGAACGCCAGACCGGCACCACGTTATTCACCCGCGACGTCCACGGCACCCATCTGACCGATGAGGGCGCGCTGGTGGTGTCCGCCGTCGAGCGCATGGAGGCGGCCACCTTCGACGTGCTGCGCGCCAGCGATTCGATGGCCAACGCCCTGTCCGGCGAGGTCCGCGTCGCCGTCACCGAGGGGCTCGGCACATTCTGGCTGGCCCCGCGCCTCGTCGAATTCCAGCAGGCCTATCCGAAGATCCTGGTCGACCTGCATTGCGCGATGCGCTCGGCCGACGTCTCGCGCCACGAGGCCGACGTCGCCATCCATCTGTCCCGTCCCTCGGCGCTCGACATCAAGCTGGTGCGGCTCGGCCGCATGCATCTGATGTTCTGGGCCTCCGAGAAATACATCGAGAAGCATGGCGCGCCGCGCTCGGCGGCGGAATTGATCAAGCATCGTCTGGTGCTGCAATTCGCCGACCAGCTCGCCGCCAAGGAATCTTTCGAGAGCTTCTTCCCGGGCGTGTCCGAACGTGACCTTCTGGTCATGAAGACCAACGTCTCGAGCGCCAATTATTGGGCGGTCGCGAATGGCGCCGGCATCGGCGTCTTCCCGAGCTACGCCATTGCGCTTGGCGGGAAGTTGATTCCACTGGAGGTCGAGCTGAACCGGCCGCTGGATATCTGGCTGTCCTACCATCCCGGTAGCGGCCGTATTCCGCGCGTGAGGCACATGATTGACTGGCTGATCGAGGCTTTCAATCCGGCTCGTTTCCCGTGGTTTAAGGAAGAGTTCGTGCACCCGCACGAATTCAAGCACTCGTATATGGGCGAACCCCTGACCCAGCTCTTCGGGGGATTTTCAACCGAAGAACAAAGGTGAAAACAGAGATGAAAGCAGCGGCGAAAAGAATGAAGCAGCGCAGCGCGGGCAAGCCGGACATCGAGCTTGGCAAGCGGATTCGTCTGCGGCGCGTCGAGATGAAGATCTCGCAGGCCGAGCTCGGCGAGAAGCTCGGCGTCAGCTTCCAGCAGGTGCAGAAATACGAGAAGGGCGTCAATCGCGTCGGTGCGGCCCGGCTTCAGCAGATCGCCTCCGCCCTCGATGTGCCCGTGACCTTCTTCTACGACGGTGACAACAAGGCCCGCGAAGTCGAGAGCCTGCTCTTCCTCGACTCGGCCTTCAGCCTCCGCCTGCTGCGCGCCTACAGCAAGATCAAGGATCAGACGGTGCAGCGTCAGCTCGTCTCGCTGATGGAATCGATCGCGGCGAACGAGAGCTGAGGCCGATCGACGGTCCGGCCTTCACGGCCGACGTTCAATCCGCCGCGTCACGGGGACGCGGCCGGATTGTACGAGATCGGCTGGATCCGATCTGAACTTGACTTGGCCCGCGCGCGATTCGCGCGTGGCCTTGATTTTCGGAGCGGCCTGACCGCCCCTTTTTCCTGGCAGTCTTCCTTCGGGGTCTCGGCCCCGTCGAGCGTCGTGCGCCATGCAATCGCAGCACGGCCGGATGCAGGCTCTGCTCTCCAGCGCCGGTTGACCGCGGCGGCGCCTGCGCCGCACATTGCGCCTCGCCACCGAGCAGCGAGCGCGCGATGCCAGACACTTTCAGCATGACCGAAAAACCCTACGCCGACGGCAAGATCCTCACGCGCACGGCCGACGGCGTCGGCGTGATCACTTTCAACAATCCCGACAAGCGCAACGCGATGTCGCTGGAGATGTGGGAGGGATTTGGCGAGGCGCTGACCGCCTTGCGCGACGACGACAAGGTGCGCGTCGTGATCCTGCGCGGCGCCGGCGGCAAGGCGTTCGTCTCGGGCGCCGACATCAGCCAGTTCGAGAAGGTCAGGCACAACGCGGCGGCGTCCGAGCAATACGCCAGGCGCAGCGCCGCCCAGCGCGCCCTCCTCGCCGACTATCCCAAGCCGACCATCGCCTGCATCGACGGTTATTGCCTCGGCGGCGGCATGCAGGTCGCGATGCTCGCCGACATCCGCCTCGCCTCGCAGGACAGCCAGTTCGGCATTCCCGCGGCCCGGCTTGGCATCGCCTATGGCTATGACGGCTTGAAGCATCTGGTGTCGCTGGTCGGCCCGTCCTGGGCGCGGCTCCTGATGTACACGGGCATGCGCATCGATGCCGCCGAGGCGCTGCGCATCGGCCTCGTCGAGCGCGTGTTCCCGCAAGGCGAGCTCTGGGGCGAGACCATGGCGATTGCCGAGACGATCGCGCAGAATGCTCCGCTCGCGATCAAGGCCGCCAAGATCACCATTGCGCAGGTCTTGAAAGACGAGAGCGCACGCGACATGGACGCGATCAAGGCGATCGGCAATGCCTGCATGGACTCGGATGATTTCCGGGAAGGCCGCCAGGCCTTCATGGCAAAGCGCAAGCCGCAGTTTCAGGGCCGCTGAAGCTGAACCGACATTCAGGAAGATTAAATTCCGCGCGCGGCCCAGTCGCCATAGCAACCAGTTGATCTCCCGCAAGTTCTCCCGCCACCAACGAGGGAGATTGCGATGAAACTCAGAATTGCTGTTCTTGCGCTGGCTGCGGTGGGTGGTGTGTCGCTCGCGTCGGGACCGGCGCTTGCGGCAATGCCGAACGGCATCCCGCAGGCCGACAAGATCGCAAGCGGTCCGGCTGCGAATATCGATCAGGTCCGCATGGTCTGCAACGCTTGGGGCCGCTGCTGGTGGCGACCGAACTATTACGGTGCCTATGGCTATTACGGTCCACGCCGTTTCTACGGGCCACGGCCATATGGCTATTACGGCCACCGCCACTGGCGTCGCTGGTAAATGACGTAGGGCCCCGAGGACCGCTTTCGCGCGCGCTTCGACTACAGCGCCGCAAGCACCGCCTTCGTGATGTCAGCCGTGCCGTTGCTGCCGCCGAATTCCATCGGCTTGATGCCGCCGGCATAGACCTGGTCCACCGCACGCTCGATCGTCTCGCCGGCCTCCGCGGCGCTCTCGACGCCGTGCTTGTCGGCGAGCCAATCCAGCATCATCGCGGCGGACAGGATCATGCCGGTGGGATTGGCCTTGCCCTGCCCCATGATATCGGGCGCCGTGCCGTGGCACGGCTGGAACACCGCGTACTTGTCGCCGATGTCGGCCGACGGCGCCATGCCGAGGCCGCCGATCAGGCTCGCGGTGATGTCGGAGACGATGTCGCCGAACATGTTCTCCATCACCATCACGTCGAAATCCCAGGGACGCTTGACCAGCATCGCCGAGCAGGCGTCGACATAGAGCCGGTCGGTCTTCACATCAGAATGCTTCTTCTCGATCTCGTCGAAGATGCCGCGGAAGAATGCAAAGGCCTTGAACACGTTCGCCTTGTCGACACAGGTGAGTGCGCCCGGCTTGCCGCGCGCCTTGCGCCGCTCGGCGAGGCGGAACGAGAACTCGAACAGGCGCTCGGACGTCCGCCGCGTGATCACCATGGTCTCGCGCGCATCCTCGTGGGTGACGACGCCCTTGCCCATCGAGGCGAACAGTCCTTCGGTGGACTCCCGGATCACGACGAGATCGATGCCGCGCTGGTCCGCGCCGACGATCGGGCTCGGCACGCCCGGAATGAGCCGCGCCGGACGCACGCCGGCGTAGAGATCGAAGATGAAACGCAGCTCGATCTGCGGCGCGATCTCGGTATTGTCGGGGTAGCGCACCGATGGCAGGCCGCAGGCGCCCAGCAGGATCGCGTCCGCCTCCTCGCAGAGCTTGATGGTGCTATCCGGCATCGACTTGCCGGCCGCGAGATAGTGGTTGGCGCCGGCCGGAGCCTCGGTGAAGCGGAAGCCGAGGCCGGATTTTTCGCCGACCTTGCGCAGCACCTCGAGCGCCGGCGCCATGACCTCCGGACCAATGCCGTCACCGGCGAGCACGGCAATGTGGAAGGCGTTGTTTGCGGACATGGAAGCCTCGAGGAAGGAGTTAGCCAAGTCGTCATTGCGAGCGAAGCGAAGCAATCCAGAATCTTTCCGCGGAGGCAGCCTGGATTGCTTCATCGCTTCGCTCCTCGCAATGACGACGGAGAGAGCGTTCGTTACGGCGTCAGCACCGTACGCCCGACCACCGCGCCCTGCTGCAATTGCAGCAGCGCGTCGTTGGCCTTGGCGAGCGGTTGCTGCGTCACCGGGATCGGCGGCACCTTCTTCGACCGCACGAGGTCGAGCAGCTCCTGCGTTTCGCGCAGGTTTCCGACATAGCTGCCCTGGATCGTCACTGCCTTGATCGGAATCAGCGGCAGCGCCCAGGTCGCACCGCCGCCGAACAGGCCGACGATGACGAGCTTGCCGCCTTTGGTCAGGCAATCGAAGCCGAGCTGCGTCGTAGCAGAGTTGCCGACGAGGTCGATCACGGCGCGGATCGGCCCGCCGGCCTTCTTGGCAAGCTGCTCCAGTGCATCCGGCGCCTTGGGATCGACGGTCGCGAGCGCGCAGGCCTTCTCCGCGGCCTCGCGCTTCCTGGCGTCGATATCGACCATGATCGCGCCCTTGCCGCCCATCGCTTTCAGCAGCGACAGCGCCATCAGGCCGAGACCGCCGGCGCCGAACATCACGATCGGCGTGTCGAAATGCTGCTCGACCTTCTTCAGCGCGCTGTAGGTGGTGACGCCGGAGCAGGCATAGGGCGCGGTCGTCGCGGGATCGAGGCCCTTCAGATTGAGCAGGTAGCGCGGATGCGGCACCAGCATGTGATCGGAATAGCCGCCGTCGCAATAGACCCCGAGCGAGCGCGGCGTCAGGCACATGTTCTCGTCACCGGCGAGGCACGTGGCACATTTGCCGCAGCCGATCCAGGGATAGACCAGGCCGACATCGCCGACCTTCAGGTCGCCCTGGTCGGTCGGCTTCACGTCCGGGCCGAAGGCGAGGACCTCGCCGACGGTCTCGTGGCCCATGGTCAGCGGCAGGTTGATGCCGCGGTCCTTCAACGAGAGCGGCTTGCGGCCATGGCCGAGATCGTAGCCGCCTTCCCAGATGTGAAGGTCGCTGTGGCAGACACCGGCGGCCTTCACCTTGATCAGCACCTGCGTGCCCGCGGGCTGCGGCGTAGCCTCGTCGAACTCCTGCAGCGGCGCCTTGAAATCGGCAACCTTGAACTCTTCATCGGCGTCCTCCCGCATGCTTCTTGTTGTCGCGCCACCATGCCACGGTCGGCGGGGCGAGACAAACCGGTCTTAGTTCAAGCCAGCGGATGGTGGCAAGCCGCGAACTGGCCGGGAGCGACCTCGCGCAACTCCGGTATCTCCGCGCTGCATCGCTGATCGGCCCGCGGGCAGCGGGTGCGGAAGCGGCAGCCGGATGGCGGCGCAATCGGCGATGGCGGCTCGCCGGCCGCCACACTTTCGGCGGGACGCACGTCTGGATCGGGCGCCGGGATCGCCCGCAACAGCAGCGCGGTGTAGGGATGCGCAGGCCGCGCGAACAATTGCTCGGAAGGGCCGACCTCGCAGAGCCGGCCGAGATACATCACCGCGACGCGATCGCTGACCGCTTTGACCACCGCGAGGTCATGGGCGATGAACAGCAGCGTCAGGCCGAAGCGCGCCTTCATCTCCTCCAGCAGGTTGAGGATCTGCGCGCAAATGGAGACGTCGAGCGCCGAGACCGGTTCGTCGCAGACGATGAATTCGGGGTTGAGCACCAGCGACCGCGCGATACAGATGCGCTGGCACTGGCCGCCGGAGAATTCGTGCGGCAGGCGGTTGGCCACGAGATCGGGGTCGAGCCCGACCGCAGAGAGCACCTCGTGAACGCGCCGTTTGCGTTCGGCGGCATCCTTGACGCCAGCGATGATCAGCGGCTCGGCGACGATGTCGCCGATGCGCCGGCGCGGGTTGAGCGAGGCGATCGGGTCCTGAAAGATCAGCTGCACGCGGCGGCGCATCCTGCGCAGCGCCTCGCCCTCCATCGCGGTGAGGTCCGCGCCGTCAAACATCACGCGGCCGGACTTGGCGCGGCGCAGTTGCAGCACGGCGCGGCCGAGCGTCGACTTGCCGCAGCCGGATTCGCCGACCAGTCCGAGCGTCTCGCCGCGCGCAACCTGGAGGCTGACACCGGAGACGGCATGAACAATCTTGTTGCCGAGGCCATATTCGACGACGAGATTGTCGACGCTCAGAAGCGGCGCGGGGCGCACAGCAAGCTGCATCATGCCTCGATCCCCTCCGTCATCCGGATCGGGTGGAAGCAGGCATAGACATGCCCCGGCATCTCGGCACTCGTCAGGACCGGTTTGGCCTCATGACAGCGCGCGGTGGCATAATTGCAGCGCGGCGCGAAGGAGCAGCCCTTCAGCGGCCGCGTCGGATCGGGTGGACGGCCCGAGATCGCCGGCAGCGGCGTATGCGGCGCGGTCTCGAGCTTCGGGATCGCAGCCAGCAGCGCCTCGGTGTAGGGCATGTGCATGCGCTTGAACAAGGCCTGCGTCGGCGCGCGCTCCACCACCCTGCCGGCATACATCACCGCGACCTCGTCGGCGCGGCCGGCGACGACGCCGAGATCGTGGGTGATAATGATCATCGCCATGTGGCGGCGGCGCTGCTCGCGCGCGAGCAGATCGAGGATCTGCGCCTGGATGGTGACGTCGAGCGCGGTGGTCGGCTCGTCCGCGATCAGGAGCTTCGGTTCGCAGGACAGTGCGATCGCAATCGCGATGCGCTGGCGCATGCCGCCGGAGCATTGATGCGGATATTGCGCGAGCCGCTGCTCCGGCGCGGGAATGCCGACGGCGGCGAGCAGCTCGATGCTGCGCGCCTTCGCGGCGGGGGCGTCGAGCTCGAGGTGCTCCTGGATCGTCTCCATCAGCTGCGTGCCGATGGTGAGCACCGGGTTGAGCGAGGTCATGGGGTCCTGGAACACGACCGCGAGATCGCGTCCGCGCAAGCGCCGCAGGCTTTCAGGCTCGAGCCGCACCAGATCCTGTCCGTCGAACATCACCCGGCCCGTCAGCTTCGCCTTCTTCGGCAGCAGCTGCAGCACGGCGCGCGAGAGCATGGTCTTGCCGCAGCCGGATTCACCGACGATCCCGAGCGTGCGGCCGGCCTCCAGCGAAAGGTCGACATGATCGACGGCGCGCAGGTTTCCGCGCGGGGTCGGGAGCTCGACCGCGACATCCTCGATGGTCAAGAGCGGCGCGCTCACAGTGCCCCCTGACGTGGGTCGGTGAGGGCCCGCAAGGTGTCGCCGACGAGGTTGAAGGCCAGCACGGTGAGAAACAGTCCGGCCGCCGGCATGAAGGCGAGGCGCGGCGCGACGTCGAGGCTGTCGCGTCCCTCCCCGATCATGCTGCCCCAGCTCGCCATCGGCGGCGGCACGCCGAGGCCGAGAAAGGACAGCGCGCCCTCGACCACGATGGTGACGGCGACGCCGAGCAGGAAGAAGGCGAGCAGCGGCAGGATGACGTTCGGCAGCAGCTCGCGCAGGAGGATGCGCGCATGGCTGGCGCCGAGCGCCTCGGCCGCGATCACGAACTCGCGCCGCGCCAGCGTCAGCGTCGCCGCGCGCGCCACGCGCATGAAGGCGGGAATGCCGAGCACGCCAAGGACCATTGTGAGGTTAGGGACCGACTGCCCGAGATAGGCGACCACCGCGAGCGCGAAGATCAGCGGCGGAAAGGCGAGCAGGACGTCCATGCTGCCGACCACCAGCGTCTCGAACCGGCCACGGAAATAACCGGCCAGCAGGCCGAGCGCGCCGCCGACGACGAGGCCGATCATGGGCGCGATCAGCCCGACTGCCAGAGAGACACGCGCGCCAAAGATCAGCCGGGCGAGCTCGTCGCGGCCGAGCCCGTCGGTGCCGAGCCAATGCTCCCAGGAGAAGGCGGCGCGCCGTTCCAGCATGTCCATGTCGACGGGGTTCTGCAGCGGCAGCACCGGCGCCAGGATCGCGAGCGAAAGGATGATCGCAAGCCAGGCGCTTGCGATCCAGAACAACAGGCCGAGCTTGCGCTTGCGGCCGACCGGCGCAACCGCCTCCTCGTCCTGGATCGACAGCTCAAGCGTGGCCATGGCGGATCCTCGGATCGAGCACGGCGTAGAGCATGTCGACGATGAAATTGACGATGACGAAGCCGCAGGCGACCAGCAGCACCACGCCCTGGAGGATGACGAGGTCGCGGGTGTAGATCGCCCCGACCAGCAGCCGGCCGATGCCGGGCAGCGCGAAGATCGATTCCACGATCAGCGTGCCGCCGAGCAGGCGGCCGATATTGATGCCGGTCACCGTCACCAGGGTCAGCGACGAAGGCTTGAGCGCATGCACGAACAGGATGCGCGATGGCTTGAGGCCCTTTGCTTTGGCCAGCGCAATGTAATCCTCCTGCAAGGTCGCGATCATGTCGGAGCGCAGCACGCGCATGATGCCCGGCCATTCCGCCAGCGCCAATGTCAGCGCCGGCAGCACGAAGAAGCGCAAATTGGCCAGCGGTGCCTCGGTGAACGGCACATAGCCGGTCGCCGGCAGCCAGCGCAGCTCGACCGCGAAAAGATAGATCAGCAGGATCGCGGTCAGGAACGACGGCATCGACAGCATCGCGAACGCGCTGCCGGTCATGAAGCGGTCGAACGCGCCGCCGGCGCGCGCGGCACAGGCGATCGCAACGGGAACGCCGATCAGGAGCCCGATGAACTCGGCCATCAGCATCAGCTGCAGCGAAACCGGAATGCGCTCGGCCACCGCCTGCAGCACCGTCTGCCCGGTGCGGAACGAGCGGCCGAGATCGCCCTGCAACACATGGCCAAGCCAGCTCAGGTAGCGCCACCACAACGGCTGGTCGAGCCCCATGTCACGGCGCAGCGCCGCGACATTTTCCGGCGTTGCCTGGTCGCCGAGGATGACGAGCGCGAGATCGCCCGGCAAGAGCGAGGCGATCAGGAAGGTGAGCAGCGAGACCGCGAGCAGCACCGGCAGCATCGCAAGGAGCCGCCGAACGACGAAGTTCAGCATCGCGAGGTCATTCCAGCCAGGTGGTCGAGACGTCGATCACCCCGTTGTAGATCTTGGGAAAGCCCTTCAGCCTGGCGCTCGACAGCGCGTAGTAAGTATTCTGGAAGGTCCAGAACCAGATCGCCTCCTTGTTGATCAGGCGGCTGATGGCGCAGTAATCTTCGGTGCGCTGGGTGATGTCGGCGGTGACGCGTGCGTGGTCCAGAAGCCTGTCGAGCTCGGGATCGGAGAAGCCGGCGAGCGCCAGCGGGCTGCCGCTGCGGAAATTCGCGTACATCTGCGGATCGGGATCGGCGAGATCGACGATGCGCCAAGGCGTCAGCTGAAACTGGCGGGTGAAGGCGCGCGTCGGAATCGTGGCCTGATCGACCTGCTCGATCTCCATGTTGGCGCCGGCGCGTTTCCAGAACTGCTGCAGCACCTGGCCGATCATGCGGCCGCGGGGCGTTGCGGTCACCAGCATCTTGAACTCGACCGGCTTGCCGTACTCCTTGATCAGCGCCTTGGCCTTCTCGACGTCGAACGGCAGCGCACCGTCGTCCTTGCACTTGACCCAGGAGCCGTCGCCGTAGGGATTGCTCGCAGGCCGACTGAGGCCATTGCTGATCGCCTGCGACATCTTCGGACGGTCGATCGCCATCACCAGCGCCTGCCGCACCCGCACGTCGTCGAACGGCGCCACCTTGGTGTTGAAGGCGTAGACCTGCGCGCCCGAGCCCTTGTAGGTGTGCACCGTGAGCTTGGAGTCCTTCTGCGCCTTCATGATGTTGTCGGCGTCGTTCTCGTCGTCCCAGATGATGTCGGCCTCGCCCGATTGCAGCGAGGCGAAGCGCGACTGCGCATCCGGCAGCGGCTTCAGGATGATGCGGTCGAGATAGGGACGGCCCTTGTCCCAGTAGTTGGGGTTCTTCTCCAGCACCATGCGGTCGCCGGCGGTCCAGGATTTCAGGATGTAGGGACCGGTGCCGACGGGATTGCGGTTGTAATCATCGCCCTTGGTCTTCCAGGCCGTCGGCGAATGAATGACGTTGTTCGAGCTCTGGATGGTGATCACTGCCGGCCAATTCACCGAAGGATCGGTCAGATTGAAGATCACCGTATGTTCGTCCGGCGCCAGCACCTCCTTGACGTTGGTGATGTAGAAGGCGCAGCGGCACTTGTTGGCGGGGTCCTTCTGCCGGTCGAAATTCTCCTTGAAGGCCTGCGCATTGAATGGCGTGCCGTCGTGGAATTTCACGCCTTCGCGGAGCTTGAAGGTCCAGCTCTTGTAATCGTCGGAATGGGTCCAGGACAGCGCGAGCTTCGGCGCCGCCTCGCCCTTGTCATTCAGCGTTGTGAGCGTGTCGAAGATCGCGGCGGCGGCGGTGAAGGTCGAGGTGTCATAGACGCCGACCTTGAGCGGATCGAAGCCTGCGATCTCCAGCTCCTGACCGACGGTGATGCTGCCGCCCGATTTCTGCGCCTGCACCGGCGTTGCCAGTGCAAATACCGCAACGAGGAAAATAGGCACGCGCTTGCGTGCCACGGCCGCCGCGTTCGTCATGGTTCCTCCCGGGATCCCGCGTCCGATGTTTCGGATCGTTGAATGACTCGGACGCGAGCTTGGCGACAAATGCTCGCCTCGGCAAGAGGAACCAACGAGAGTTCAAACGCCGCATGTGGCGGCGATGCGACTCAGGATGTCGCGGCTGTTTTGCCTGGCGGAATTGATACGCCGCTCGCAAGGCCGATCTCCTCGCGCAACGCGCTTGTGTGCTCGCCGAGCACGGACACGGTCTTGGCCGGCGTCGTGTCAGCCGCGGACATCCGAAACGGCAGGTTGAGCACCTGGAACGAGCCGCCCTCGTCCCGCACCTCCGAGAGCGCCCGGCGATGTGCAAGCTGCGGATCGGCCAAGGCCTCGGACACGCTGCGATAGGCCGAGGCCGGCACGCCGGCAGCACCAAGAACGCGCAGGCATGCATCGGTCGAAAGCTGCCGCGACCAGACTTCGACGCCATCCATCAGCTCGGCCCAGTTCTCGCGGCGCGCGGCATAGGTGGCGAAGCGTGGATCGGAGACCCAGTCGGGGCGGCCGATCACCCCCATCAGGGCCTGGAATGTCTTCTCGCTGGCGATCGTGATCATGACGTAGCCGCTTGCCGTCTCGGTCGGTCCGAACATCGAGCGTGGCGGCGGCGCCACCGTGAATTGCGAGCTCTGCAACTCGGTCAGCGTCAGCGACAGCATCGTTTCCAGCATGGAGACGTCGATGTGCTGGCCAACACCGGTCACGGTGCGCTGATAGAGCGCGGACGCGATCGCGCCGAAACCGTAGGTCCCGGTGACGACGTCGGCGTGGTAGATGCCGCAATAGTCCGGACGGTTGCGACCCGGCTGGTAGGCGAGATGCGCCATGTCGTAGCCTGAGGCCGCGTGGATCACCGGGGCGTAGGCCGGCAGTTCGGCCGAAGGGCCGGTCTGGCCGTAGCCGGAGATCGAGCAGTAGATCAGCCTCGGGTTGACCTGACGCAGGCTGTCGTAGTCGAGCCGAAGGCGACGCATCACGCCGGGACGGAAGTTCTCGACCAGAATGTCCGATGTCGCGGCCAACCGGCGCACCGCCTCCTTGCCATCCTCGGACTTGAGGTCGAGGACCACGCTCTTCTTGCCGACATTGAGCTGGCCGAACGCGGTGCTGCAGCCGTTGCGCAAGGGAGGCCGGGTCCGCATCGTCTCCCCGCCGTCGGTCTCGATCTTGATGATCTCGGCGCCCATGTCGGCGAGCATCCGCGTGCAATGGGGCCCCGCGATCGTGGTCGAAAAATCCAGCACCCGCAGGCCTGCGAAGGCCTTTGTCGTCGTCCCCTCATGCTTATCTGCTAGCTGCATGCCTGCCTGCGTCCTCGGAACTCTTTGGAACCGTCGAAGTTCTTTGTTGTTGATGCGGCGACCCTAGAGGGCGGCGGCTGAGTAGGAAAGTGTTTACCGAACAGACGTGCCGCGTGGGCGGGCTTTGGAATTCCAGCACAACTGGACCCGTTCTTGCATAGCAGCAAGCGGGGTCTGAAGAGGGCGGCTGTTCTTGAGGGTCTTGTTCGTCACCACAGAGATGGACGACTTCGTCCGCGTTGGCGGACTGGGAGCCGTTTCCGCCGCCCTCCCCCGCGCACTTCGCTCCTTCGCCGATATCCGGATCATGCTGCCCGGCTATCGCGACATCATCGAGCAACTCACGCATATTCAGGTCGTTGGCCGTTGTCCTGCATTCGCGGAGATGCCGGCCTGCTCGCTCGGCCGTGCCGCGACCAAGGACGGCCTGCCGGTCTATGTGCTGTTGTGCTCGCAGCTCTACGACCGGCCCGGCAACCCCTATGGCGATGAATTCGGGCGCGACTGGCCCGACAACGACATCCGCTTCGCGCGCTTCGCCTCGGCGGCGGCTGAGCTCGCCATGGGCAAGCTGGACAAGAATTGGGCAGCAGACCTGATCCATGCCAATGACTGGCAGGCCTCGCTCGTGCCGGCTTACCTTGCCTGGCGCGGCGCCAAGCTGCCGTCGATCCTGACCATTCATAACCTCGCCTATCAGGGTCTCTTCCCTAAGGACTCGCTGCGGCGGATCGGCGCACCGGAGAGCTCCTTCCACATCGACGGCGTCGAGTTCTACGATCAGGTCTCCTTTCTCAAGGCAGGCCTCGTCTACGCTTCGCACCTCACCACGGTCAGCGGGACCTATGCGCGGGAGATCACCACGGCCGAGTTCGGCTGTGGCCTGGAGGGCCTGCTCCGCCTGCGTTCGGACGCCGCCGAGCTCACCGGCATCCTCAACGGTATCGACGAGAGCTGGGACCCACGCTCCTGCGCCCAGCTCGCCCAGCAATTCGGCGCCGGCGACTGGGTCGGCAAGAAGGCAAACGCGGACTACGTCCGCAAGCAGTTCGGGCTGGCGGTCTCGCGCGGGCCGATGTTCGGCATCGTCGCGCGACTCGTGCATCAGAAGGGCATCGACCTCGTTCTGTCGGCGGCGGACGAGATCGTCGACGCCGGCGGGCAGATCGTGGTCACCGGCTCCGGCGAGCCGGCGCTCGAGCAGGCCCTGATCGACGCGCACCGCCGTCGCCCCGACGCAATCGGGGTCGCGATCGGCTTCAACGACGCCCAGGCGCGACGCATCTTCGCCGGCAGCGACTTCACCTTGATGCCGTCGCGGTTCGAGCCGTGCGGGCTCAGCCAAATGTACGCCCAGCGCTTCGGCTCGCTGCCGATCGGTCACCAGACCGGCGGCCTCGCCGAGACCATCAGCGACGGCGAGACCGGATTCCTGTTCTCGAGGCCCTCGCGCGAGTCCTTCCTCGGCGGCGTGCGGCGCGCCTTCTCGGCCTTCATGGCCCACGACCAGCTCGATACGATGCGCCGTAGCGCCATGGGACGCTCGTTCTCCTGGAGCATCTCGGCCGGCAGCTACAGCGCGCTGTACCGCAAGCTGGCGTCGGTGTGACGCTGAGGCGTTTCCGCATACTCCGTCATTGCGAGGAGCGAAGCGACGAAGCAATCCAGAATCCCTCGGCGGTGACAGTCTGGATTGCTTCGCTGCGCTCGCAATGACGACGCGGAGAAGGTTGCGTGTCCAACTGCCCTCTCGTGCCCCGGACGCAGCGCAGCGCGTCGCCCTTGCGACGTGGTGCGCTGCTGAGCCGGGGCCCATGTCTCGACTGAGCTCGTGGCCCCTGGGTCCCGGCTCTGCGCTGCAACGCTCCACGCGTTGCAGCTTGTCCGGGACACGCCGGGAGCGCTCAGCGACGCACGTCCATCTGCGACCGGCCGATCCATGCGCGGTTGAGACACCGTGTCATCCAGTCGGGCTGCAGCTCGCCCCGCAGCCGCGCCTGCGCTTCCTGGTAGGGGCCGACATAGCGCAGCCGGTCAGGCAATTTCGGATAGGTGCGCCTGATCCACCGCAGTGCGTTGTCGGCGGATCGGATTCCGCGCGCGTCGAGCTCAAAGCCGAAGCCTACACGCAAGCGCTCGGGCAGCATGCTCGCGGTGAGCGCGCGATACCAGCGCGGCGGCCGCAACCACGGGCGTGCGCCCGTGAAGATCTGCGTCGCGATCTCGCGTGCTGCGCTGCTGACGGTCAGCGTCTCCGACTGCGCCATCGCCGCGGTATAGGCGGCGAAGCCGGACCAATTCGCCGGCAAATCATCCCCCGTCAATCCGAACAGGGCGCCGTACAGCCTGGCCTCGCACCAATAGCGATCGCGCTCCTCCGCCGAGAGTGGCGGCAGCACCAGATCATGTGCCATGAGCGCGGTCTCGACCAGCGTCGCATGGACCCAGCGCAGCGCGGGGATGTCGTTGGCGCAGTAGCGCGAGCCGGCCACGAACGGACCCACGGTCTCGGGCATTTCGCCGACGATCATGCTGTGACGCCGATGCAGCTGCCGGGACGACAGCAGCGCCCGGTCCAGCGAGCCGAACACCATCGTGAAGACGATGTCGAAGGTGCGATGGAAGCGGCCGATCGGATCGGCAAGGGTGCGCGAATGCTCGGCGATCGCCGCCGCCACCCATGGATGGGCCAGTTGCAGCAGCAGCGCACGGCCGGCGCCGAGAAAGATCACGGCCTCCCGGTCGATCTGCCAGGTCAGCGAGGCCGGACCGAACACGCCCGCGACCGGTCCCGCCGCGTTGGCACGCAGCGTATCGAGCGACTCCTCCAGATCTTTCTCAGCGACCAATTGCAGGCCTCGCGACGAAGATACGGCGACCATACTCCGGACCGCGCGCCTGCGAAATCGTCGTCGTGCGAAGCTATGACGGACAGAGCCCTCACTCCGCCGCCATCGGCATCTCGTCCAGATGCTCGTGCAGCACAACGCCGGCGAGCGGGTCGAATTCGCCGATCCAGGGCTTGCGCGCCAGCACCGACTTCGTGTGCGCATAGCCGGCGTGCCAGCGCCGCGTGATCCCGGACGGACTGAAGTCGATATCCTTGGTATGGGTCTCGTGCTCGAGCTGCGGCGCCAGCAGCCGCACCACATGCATGCGGGTCGGGCAGCCGTAGCTCGTCAGCTCCCTCACCGCGGGATCGTTGCGCTCGCTCTCGGGCAGCCGCGCCGCAAGCTGGTTGATGACGTGGCGCAGGCGATGGGCCTGCTGCTGGCGCACGATCTGGCTCGCGATGCGGCTGGAATATTGCACGTCCTTGTGCCGGTTCAGCACCTCCGCCATCGTGGTCGGCTCCGGCCCGACCGGATTCCACAGATGCACGGAGAAGATCAGCGAGTCCCTGCGCGGATTGTCGTCGAACACCGCTTCGGTCGGCGTGTTCGACAGGATGCCGCCGTCCCAATAGAGCTCGCCGTCGATGCGCACGGCGGGGAAGGCCGGCGGCAGCGCGCCCGAAGCCATCACATGCTTCACCGTCAGCTCGCCGTCGCGACTGTCGAAATAGCGCATTTCGCTGGTGCCGACGTGAGCCGCACCGACCGTGAGGCGCGGCGCGCAGCGGTTGGCGAGATCGAAATCGACGAGCTCGCTCAGCGTCTTCTCCAGCGGCGCGGTCGAATAATAGCCGGCGTGATCGGCGCCCAGCGGATAGGAATCGCCGGCATGGGCCAGCGGATTGGGCCGGAAGAAACCGGCAATGCCGTGGGTCACGGTCGACCAATAGGCCAGCTTCTCGTTGAAGCCGGGAAACGCGGCGCGCCAGTCCCAGACCGGCTGCTGCTCCATCCGCTTCCAGAACTCCCGCAAGCGCGCGAGCCGGTGCTCGGGCGCGTTGCCGGCGATGAGGCTCGCATTGATCGCACCGATCGAGGTGCCGATGATCCAATCCGGCTCGATGCCGGCTTCGTGCAAGGCCTGGTAGACCCCGGCCTGGTACGAGCCGAGCGCGCCGCCGCCCTGAAGCACGAGCACGATCTGACCCGGCAGGTCGAACTTCTTGTGCTGCGAATTGTCCTGCGTGCCCATGTCTCGCTCCTGGTGAGCTTGCACCGTTCGAATATTCGACTTGCTGCGCCGGCTCATGTCAATGCGCGGTCCAACCGCCGTCGACCGGCAGCGCAACGCCGGTGATCGAGGCCGCCGCGTCCGTCGACAGGAACACCGCCAGCGCCCCGAGTTCCTCGACCGTGGCAAACCGCTTGTTGGGCTGCTGCGCCAGCAGAACGTCGCGGATCACCTGATCGCGCGAGATGCCGTGCGCCTTCGCCTGCCCGTCGATCTGTGCCTCGACAAGTGGGGTATAGACATAGCCGGGGCAGACCGCGTTGCACGTGATGCCTTCCTCCGCAGTTTCAAGCGCTGTCACCTTGGTCAGGCCGACGATACCGTGCTTGGCCGCCACATAGGCCGCCTTGAACGGCGAGCCGACCAGGCCATGCGCGGAAGCAATGTTGATGATCCTGCCAAAGCCGTTCTGCCGCATCGCCGGCAATGCGAGCCGCGTGGTGTGGAACGCCGAGGACAGGTTGATGGCGAGGACCTGGTCCCATTTCTCGACCGGAAACCGGTCGAGCGGCGCGACATGCTGGATGCCGGCGTTGTTGACCAGGATGTCGAGCCGGCCGGATTGAGCCACCGTCGCCGCGATCATCTCGGCGATCGAATTCGGCCTCGTCATGTCCGCCGGCGAATAGCTGGCCTTGACGCCGAACTCGGCGGCGATCTGCTCGCGCGTCCGGCCGATCTCGCTGGCGACACCAAGGCCATTGAGCACGATGTCGGCGCCAGAGGCGGCGAGGGCCCATGCGATGCCGAGACCGATGCCGCTGGTCGACCCCGTGACCAGCGCCACCTTGCCGGCCAGCACGCGTGACGAAGCTGACGTCTGCGTCTTGATGGGGATATTCATGATCCGGACCTCTTCTGAGCGCGACCTGCGCCATGGCTGGAGCGAAAGGTGCGGGATCTCCGGGATTTGCGGAAATGCCGGTTGGCTTCCGAGTCCATACGCCCGCGCTATCGCAGGCGGGATGTCATTTCCTGCCCTGATCGGCTAGATTTCCGGTCGATTTCTGCTGGGAGCCGATCCATGGAAATGCACCAGGTCCGCTATTTCCTCGCGGTGGCGCAGCTCTTGAATTTCACGCGCGCGGCCGAAGAGTGCAACGTGACGCAGCCGTCGCTGACGCGCGCGATCAAGCAGCTCGAGGCCGAGCTTGGCGGCGACCTGTTCCGCCGCGAGCGCCCCGCCGCGCAATTGACCGAGCTCGGCCAGCGCATGCATCCGCTTCTGAAGCAGTGCTATGACGCGGCCATCGGCGCGCGCTCGCTCGCCTCCTCGTTCAGGAGCGGAGAGATCGGCGCGCTCCGCATTGCGCTGACGCATTCGATCGACCTCGCTTTGCTGATTCCCCATCTCAACGAGATCAAGCGGCAGTTCAACCGGCTCGAATTCCGCTTCTTGCGCGGCTCGGGCCGCGAGGTCGGCGACTTCCTGAAGAAGGGCGAAGCCGAGCTCGGCATTGCGGCCGAGATCGACGAGGCCTGGGACCGGCTGGACGTCTGGCCGCTGTTCACCGAGAGCTTCGAGCTCGTCGTCGGCGACGGGCACCGCCTGGCCGGCCGCAGCTCGGTCGAGCTGGACGATCTGCGATCGGAGCTGCTGCTGAGCCGAACCTTCTGCGAGCACGCGCGCCGCATCTCCGCGAGCCTGCGCGAGCACGGCATCGACATCGAACAGGGTCATGAGGTCTCGAACGAACGCGATTTGATCGAGCTGGTCGAGGCCGACATGGGCATCGCCATGGTGCCGCACACCTCACCCGTGCCGGAGCGGCTGACCCGCGCCGCAGTCACGGGGCTGGACACCCGCCGCACCGTCAACCTCTATGGGGTCGCCGGCCGGCAACGCACCGCCGTGGGCAACGCCGTGATGCGCATGCTGCGCGGCGCCGACTGGCGCGAGATCGCGGGATAGCGCCGACGCTCAATTCTCCCGGCTCGCGCGCTCCAGCGCTTCGATCAGATCGTCGATCTCCATGCGCTTGCGGAAATCCGGATCGACGAAACGAGCCCTCACGATGCCGTCGCGCCCGACCACGAACACGGCCGGGATCGGCAGCATCCACCCCTCATTGCCGTGGAATTTCGCCATGTCCTGATAGGACAGCAATTGCTGGATCTCGGCGCCGAGCCAGATTGCGAGGTTGAGCGACAGCGCATAGCCGTTGTCGAGATCCGTCAGGATCGGAAACGGCGCGCCGGATTCGGCCTTGAGCTGCCCGGTATATTCCTGCGTCTCCGGCATGATCGCGACGACCTGCGCCCCCATCGCCTTGATGCGGTCCACCGACTGGACCACGGCACGGACATTGAGCCGGCAATAGGGGCACCAATGGCCGCGGAAGAACATCACCGCGACGGGCCCGCGCGCCTGCAGCGCGGGCAGCGACACGAGACGCCCACCCTCGTCCGGCAGCATGAACGGCGGCATCGGATCGCCCGGCCGCGGTGCGGTCTCGCCACCGCCGTTGCCGTTCAAGCGCGCGACCAGACGATCGACCGCCTCGCCATAGGCCGGAAAGACCTTGCGGCTGGCATCGGCATAGGCGCGGAGCTGTTCGTTCAGCGTGCCGTCCATGTCGCGGCAGCGCTGGAACGCGAGCCTGAGCTGTTCGGCGTCGGCTGGCGAGAGAGACGTCATCTTCCTGCTCCGGCTTTCTCTGAGGGCGAATATTAGTTTCCCGGTTCGCCCGCCCGCAAGAGGCGACCGCAATCCAATCGGGCGTGCTGGCATCGGACGCTGAATGCCGCGAAAGCGGAAATGCCGTTGCCCAATCGGTTCGATAGCTGCCGCCTATCGGCATAGCGCCGGGCTATCGCATCGAGAGCAAGCCGGCATTTCAAGATGGAGAGGGTCTCGGGCGAAGCTCCTGCCATAGCCCGCGGCCATCAGGGCTCGCGGCCAACAGAGGAGACTTTCCATGTCTAGCCATCTCACAATGTCGCGCGTGGTTTGGACCGGCGTTGCCGCTCTCGGCGCGCTGACATTTGCGACGCCGGTTTTCGCCGGCGAATGTCCGGCCGGCAAGACCAAGCCGAACGCGCAGCAGATGGTCGACTACAAGCCCGTCGGCGTCACCGACGTGACGCTCGGCGCGATCGATCTCGGCAAGCAGCCCGCCCATATCGAGGGCCGCGAGCTGCGCTTCCGCAAGCTGACCATCGAGCCCGGCGGCATCGTGCCCTGGCACAGCCATGACGACCGCCCCGCCCTGATCTTCGTGCAGCAGGGCGAGATCGTCGAATACGCCTCCAACTGCGTCGACCCGATCGTGCACAAGGCCGGCGACATCCGCCCCGAAGTCTACGGCACCTCGCATTGGTGGAAGAATCTCGGCAAGGAGACCGTCATTCTCTACGTCGGCGACGTCCGCAAGGATCCCAACGACCATCACATGTGACAGCCTTAGGTGTCCCGTCATTCCGGGGCGATGCGCAGCATCGAACCCGGAATGGCCACTCAAAAGAGAGCCCCGTCATGACTATTCTCTCTGCGTCCGTGAAACCGACCGCGATGACGGCGGATGCGCATTCCCCTGGCCTCGCGTTTCGCTCGCTCGTGATCGGCCTCACCGCCTTCCTGACGGTCGTCGATCTCTTCGCGACGCAGGCGATCCTGCCCTCGCTGACGCGGCACTACGACGTCACGCCCGCGGCAATGGGCTTTGCCGTCAACGCCAGCACCTTCGGCATGGCCACAGCAAGTCTCGTGGTGGGCTTCTTCAGCCCGCATATCGACCGGCGAACCGGCATCCTGCTGAGCCTGGCCCTGCTTGCGATCCCCACCAGCCTGCTGGCCGTCGCGCCCAATCTTGCCGTCTTCACCACCTTGCGGGTCGCGCAGGGCCTGTGCATGGCGTCGGCCTTCGCGCTCACCCTCACCTATCTTGGCGAGCAATGCAGCGCCATGGACGCCGGCGGCGCGTTTGCCGCCTACATCACCGGCAATGTCGCCAGCAATTTCGTCGGCCGGCTGATCTCGGCCGCATTGGCCGATGGCCTCGGCCTCGCCTGGAACTTCTATTTCTTCGCGGCGCTCAATCTTGCCGGCGCGGCGCTGGTCTATCTCACCGTCAACCGCGTGCGGCCGATGCATGCGATGATGCCGGCGGCTTCGCCGCTTGCCGCCACCATCGAGCATTGGCGCAATCCGCAGCTGCGCGCCGCTTTCGGCATCGGCTTCTGCATCTTGTTCGCCTTCATCGGCACCTTCACCTACGTCAATTTCGTGCTGGTGCGGCCGCCGCTGTCGCTCGGCATGATGGATCTCGGCCTCGTCTATTTCGTCTTCCTGCCCTCGATCGTCACGACGCTTCTGGCCGGCAAGGTTGCCGCGCGGCTGGGAACGCGGCCCACGATCTGGAGTGCGCTCGCCGTCGCTGGGCTCGGCTTGCCCTTGATGCTGGCGCCGCATCTCGGCGAGGTGCTCGCCGGCATGGTCCTGGTCGGCGTCGGCACGTTCTTCGCGCAGGCCGCCGCGACGGGTTTCGTCGGACAGGCCGCAGCCGACAACCGCGGCATCGCCAGCGGGGCTTATCTCGCGTGCTATTTCTGCGGCGGGCTGGTCGGTACGGCCGTGCTCGGCCGGCTGTTCGACAGCTTCGGCTGGCAAGCCTGCATCTGGGGTGTCGGGGCCGTCCTCGCGCTAGCGGCCTTGCTTACTTTCGCCCTCAAACGCTAGCGTTTCGCCGGCGCTTCCTGCGGCGGCTCGTCGTCGGCAATCGCACGCCAGGCGGCGCCGTCGAGATCGTCGTACTGGCCGCTCCTGAGCGACCACAGGAAAGCGACGAGGCCGGCACCTCCGAGCATCAAGGCCAGCGGGACCAGGATGACCAGGATCTCCATCACACGAACTCCCGCGAGGCGCTGCGGGCGCGCAGCGAGTTCAGCATCACCAGGATCGACGATCCGCTCATGGCCGCGGCCGCGATCAGGGGCGTCACGACGCCGCTGATCGCAACCGGCACCGCGAGCACATTGTAACCGATCGCAAGCCAGAGGTTCTGCCGCATCAGGTGCAGCGCCTTGCGCGAAGCGTCGATGGCGGCGACGACGGGGGCCAGCGGCCGGCCGAGGAAGACGAGATCGGCGGTGGCCTGGCTGAGATGCGCGGCCGAGATCGGGGACATCGAGACATGGGCCGCCGCCAGCGAGGGCGCGTCGTTCATGCCGTCGCCGACCATCAGCACCTTTGCGCCGCGCCGCTTCAATTCTTCGATGCGCGCGATCTTGTCGGCCGGGGTGACGCCGGCACGCCATTCGGGAATGCCGAGGGCATGCGCCGCCGCCTTCACCGTGGGCTCGCGGTCGCCGGACAAGATCTCGATGCCGACGTTGCGCTCCTTCAGCGCTGCGATCACGGCCTGCGCATCGGGGCGCAGGCCCTGGCGAACCGAGAGGATGAACTTCTTGCTGCCCTTGCTGAACGCCACGATGGAGGCCTCGGGATCAAGGGCGGCGACGCCGACCAGCGCCTCGGCGCCGCAGAAGGAGGGGCGACCAAGGCGAAGCGCGACGCCGTCGACGGTCGCACGGACGCCCTGCCCGGCCTCCTCCACAGCGCCGACGATCGGAGACTTCGCACTGGCAGCCTGCGCAACCGCAGCCGCCACCGGATGATGGCTCGAGAGCGCGAGCCGGCCGGCGAGCTCGAAAATATCGGCGGGGATATCGGCCGCGTTCATGACTTCGAGCTCGGGCAGCGTCAGCGTGCCGGTCTTGTCGAAGATCACATGATCGGCTTCGGCCAGTCGCTCGATCGCATCGCCCGCATTGAGCAGCACACCTGCCCTAAACATCGCCCCCGAGGCCACCGTCTGCACGGTCGGGATCGCGAGCCCGAGCGCGCAGGGACATGTGATGATCAGCACGGCAACGCCGGTCACGATCGCATCATGCCAGGAGGCACCCGCGATGACCCAGCCGAGGATGGTCAAAAGCGCGGTCGCATGCACCACGGGCGCGTAGAGCCGCGAGGCTCGATCGGCGAGGCGCATGTAGCGCGAGCGCGCCTGGAGCGCGTTGTCGAGCAGCCGCGTGATCTCGGCGAGCAGCGTCGCCTCGGAGGCGGCCGAGACCCGCACCCGCAAGCTGCCGGAGATGTTCATCGATCCCGCATAGACCGGCGTGCCCTGCTCGGCCGTGACATAGAGTGTCTCGCCGGTGATCAGGCTCTGGTCGATCTCCGAACGCCCTTCGATCACGGTGCCGTCGACCGCGCAGCGCTCTCCGGGCCGGAGCAGCACGATGTCGCCGGGATGGATCGCCGCGACCGGCACCTGCGAGATCTCGCTGGGCCCGACGAACTTCGCCGCCGTCTCCGCCTTCAGCGCCGCGAGATTGCCGGCGACCGCGCGGGTCCGCCGTCGCATGTTCTGGTCGAGGAAGCGGCCGACCAGCAGGAAGGTCAACAGCATGATCGCCGCATCGAAATAGGCATGCTCGGCGTGATGGATCGTCTCGACCACGGACATGCCGAGCGCCAGGATCACGCCGATCGAGATCGGCACGTCCATGTTGGTGGTCTTCGCCGACAGCGCGCGCCAAGCCGAGCGGAAGAACGGCTGGCCGGCATAGGCCGCCGCCGGCAGCGCGATCAGCGCCGACAGCCAGTGGAAGAAGTCGCGCTGCTCCGGCAGCATGTCCGAGACGTTGCCCGACCACACCGGGATCGACAGCATCATCACGTTCATGGTGGCAAAGGCCGCAACCCCGAGGCAGCGCAGCAGGAAGCGGGATTCGGCGACCTCGGTGACCTCGGCGCTCTCGGTCTCGAACGGATAGGCCTTGTAGCCGAGCTCTTCGAGCCGATCGATGAAGCGGTCGGGCTCGAGCGTGCCCGCCTTCCATTCCAGCGCGACCCGGCGGTCGGTGAGGTTGACGCGCGCCAGCGTAACGTCGGGGATGGCCGAGAGCCCGCGTTCGATCTTGGCCATGCAGCCGGCGCAGTGAACGCCCTCGACGGCGAGATCGATGTGCCGGAGGCCCTCACCCGCGTCGCGGACATAGTGAGAGAAATCGCGCGTGACCTGCATGACGGAATCCTTCAGTTCAGGATCACGCGGTTGCGCGACATGAACACGCGCGTCCCCCGCGCCTCGCCCTCGATCACCAGGTCCCATTGGCCCGGCGCGACCGACGCCGCATTGCCGCGATAGAGACCGCTGCCGGCTTCGCTGAGCTCGACCGCAAGGTCGGCGCGCTTGTCGGTCGGCCGCTCCAGCCGGCCGCCGAACTTCAGCCCGGAGATCGGCTGGCCGCCGGCATCGCGGGCTTCGACCTGGACCGAAGCGCCGCCGTCGTTGCGGCGCTCGATATGGGCGTTGACCTTCCATTTGCGCGCGGCCTGGTCCTGCGCCGCCGAGATCTCGTGCTCATAGGTCAGGCCCGCGGCGTAGGGGCTGTCGACGTCGGTGCCGGGCAGCGTCGCGATCGCGAGCTTCATCATCGTGACGTTGACGCCGATCACGAGGCCGAAGAAAGCGACCAGCATCAGGAAGACTTTGGTTCCGGTCAGCGGCTTGGAAGCCATGGCAGTCTCCTGATTCTCAAGGCGAGACGAAATTGTCGGTGGCGGAAGCGACAACGCCGAGCCCGATGTCGGTGACGTGGAAGTGGACCGGAATCGACTTCTCCGGATTGTTGTCGGCCGGCGCGGTGACGAGGAGCCGCAGCTCGCTCGTGGCATCGCGCGGGATCACGATCATCGGCCGGTCCGGCGTCACCGAATCGACTCCGACGACGTGAACGGTCGAGTTGACCGGCCCATTGGCGTCGATCGCGATGACGCGGTCATAGCCGCTCTTGTTCAGGAGCCGCACCGTATAGGCGTTGCGGATCGAGCCGTCGCTGAGCTTGACCGCGACCGGGTTGCGGTCGTGCAGCACGTTGACGTCGAGCAGGCTGCGGGTCGCCAGCGTATAGATCATGATGCCGCCGACCGCCGCGATGATCGCGCTGTAGACGACGGTGCGGGCGCGGACGATCCGGTAGATCGGCGCCTTGCCCTCCTGGCGCCGGTGGATGTTGATGTCGTTGTCGTAACCGATCAGCCGCTTCGGCCGGCCGATCTTGGTCATCACGTTGTCGCAGGCATCGATGCAGAGCCCGCACTGGATGCATTCCATCTGCGGTCCGTTGCGGATGTCGATGCCAGTCGGGCAGACCGCCACGCACTGGTAGCAGTCGACGCAATCGCCGACCTGCTGGCCGAGCGCGCGCAGCTCGGCGGCCTTCTTCACCGAGGTGCGCTTCTCGCCACGGTCATAGCGATAGGTGACGTTGAGCGCCCATTCGTCGGTGAGCGCGGCCTGGATACGCGGCCAGGGGCACATATAGGTGCAGACCTGCTCGCGCATGTAGCCGGCGAGGATGTAGGTCGTCGCGGTGAGGATGCCGATCCAGGTATAGGCGATCATCGGCGCCTGGAAGGTGACGAGCTCCTTCACCAGGGTCGGCGCGTCGTTGAAGTAGAGCACCCAGGCGCCGCCGGTCCACCAGGCGATCAAGAGCCAGATCGAATGCTTGAGCACGATTTCGGAGATGCGCTCGAGCTTCATCGGATCGCTCGAGGCATCCTTCTTCATGCGCTCGCGCCGGTCGCCCTCGATCAGGCGTTCGACCGCATAGAACAGGTCGGTCCACACCGTCTGCGGACAGAGATAGCCGCACCAGATCCGGCCGCCGATGGAGTTCATCAGGAACAGTGCCACCGCGGCGACGATTAACAGGCCGGTGAAGTAATAGACCTCCTGCGGCCACAGCTCGATGAAGAAGAAATAGAAGCGGCTGTTGGGAAGATCGATCAGCACCGCCTGGCTCGGCGCGCCGAGACCGCGATTCCAGCGCACGAAGGGCAGGAAATAGTAGACGCCGAGGCAGAACGCCATCAGGCCCCATTTGATCCGGCGGAATGTACCGGACACGCTCTGGGGATAGACCTTCTTGCGGGCTGCGTAGAGTGGCCCGTAGTCATCGTCCGTTGTGAGGTCTTTCGGGTTCACGGTCTTGTTCATCGCCAAAACTTTTCAAGAGGTGCGATTAAACCTAGACCCGACACCGCCGCATCAGTTGATCCAGCTCAAACGGGGGCGCTTTTCTTCGCCCCCGCCGGAAGTCGTCGGTCGCGGAACGGCCTATTTACCGCCGCCCAACGAGTGGACGTAGACCGCCATCGCCTTGATGGTGGCGGGATCGAGCCGGCCTTCCCAGGCCGGCATCACGCCGGCGCGCCCCTGGCTGATGGTCTCGATCAGGCTCGCCTCGTCGGAGCCGTAGAGCCAGATCTTGTCGGTCAGATCAGGTGCGCCCATCTCCTGGTTGCCCTTGGCGGCGTCGCCGTGGCAGGCGGCGCAATTCTCCGCGAAGATCTTCTGGCCCTTGGCGGCGTCATAGCCGTTGCGGGTGGACAGGCCCGAGAGCGACCGCACGTAATTGGCGACCGTGACGATCTCGTCGCCCTTCAGCACGCCGTCCTTGCCGAAGGCGAGCATCTGGCCCTCATGGGTCTTGGTGTGGCCGGAACGCGCGCCGAACTGGATGGTCTGCATGATCTGGTCGAGCGTGCCGCCCCACAGCCAGTCGTCGTCGTTGAGGTTCGGGTAACCCTTGGCGCCGGCACCGCCGGAACCGTGGCACGGCGCGCAATTGTCGCCGAACACGGTCTTGCCCTTGGCGCGGGCGAGCGCCAGCAGAGCCGGGTCCTTCTCGATATCGACGAGCGAGGCCGTGCCCAGCGCCGCCATCTTGTCACCCCGGATCTTCTCGAGGTTGGCGAGCTCGACGGCGACGTCGGCGCGCGAGGAGTAGCCGAACAGGCCGGTGGTGTTGCTTTGGATCAGCGGCCAGGCCGGATAGACGATCCAATAGCCGATCGCCCAGACGATGGTGAGGTAGAAGCAGATCACCCACCACCGCGGCAGCGGCGTGTTGAGCTCCTTGATGCCGTCCCACTCGTGCCCGGTCGTGGACTTGCCCGAGACGGAATCGATGTCGCTAGAATGATCGGTCATGATGTCTCACTCCTCCCGCAAGGGCAGGTGCGCTGCCTTGTCGAACGCAGCCTTGTTACGGGGCCAAAAAGCGTAGGCGATGATCGCGAGAAAGATCGCGACGAACGCCGGGGTCCAGATCGTCGTCACGAGATCGGACGCAAGATTATGGACGGTCAGGATGGCTTTCATCGTTCATGCCTTCTCAGCGAAGATTGGCTTTCTCGTTGTAGATCTTGAAGTCGACCAGCGTGCCGAGCATCTGCAGGTACGCGACGAGCGCGTCCATCTCGGTCGGCGTGCCGGTCTTGCCGTCGAAATTGCGTACGACGGCCTTGGCGTAGCGCTTAGTGAAGCCGTCGGTGCCGGCATTGTCCGGATCTGCCTGGGCCTTCAGGTCGGCGGCGGCATTGGCGACCTGTTCGTCGCTATAGGGGACCCCGACGGTCTTGAGCGCGCGCATGTCGCCGGCGATCGCATCCGGGTCGACCTCGGCCTTGCTCAGGAACGGATAGCCGGGCATCACCGACTGCGGCACGATCGCGCGCGGGTTGGTCAGATGGGTGACGTGCCATTCGTCGGAATACTTGGCGCCGACGCGGGCGAGATCCGGACCGGTGCGCTTGGAGCCCCACTGGAACGGGTGGTCGTACATGCTCTCGGCGGCGAGCGAGAAGTGGCCGTAGCGCTCGACCTCGTCGCGCAGGGGCCGGACCATCTGCGAGTGGCAGAGATAGCAGCCCTCGCGGACGTAGACGTTACGTCCGGCGAGCTCGAGCGGCGTGTAGGGCCTGACCCCGTCGACCTTCTCGATCGTGCTCTTGAGGTAGAACAGCGGGGTGATCTCGACGAGACCACCGACCGCAATCACCAGCAGGATGCCGACGATCAGGATGATCGAGTTCTTTTCGAAGATTTGGTGGCGTGTCCAGAACGACATTGCTTGAGCTCCTCATTCCGCCGGCTGAAGAGCGACGGGCATCTGGACTTCCTGTTCGCCGACGCGAACCGTCATCCAGAGATTGTAGGCCATGATCAGCGAGCCGATCAGGAACAGGCCGCCGCCTGCGGCGCGGATGATGTAGAAGGGATGCATCGCCTCGACGGTCTCGATGAAGGAATATTCGAGGAAGCCGAGCGAGGTGTAGGCGCGCCACATCAGGCCCTGCAGGATGCCGGACACCCACATCGCCGAGATGTAGAGAACGATGCCAAGGGTGGCGATCCAGAAGTGCCAGTTGACGAGCTTGAGGCTGTAGAGACCCTTGCGATTCCAGGCCCACGGCACCAGGCAGTACAGCGCGCCGAAGGAGACGAAGCCGACCCAGCCGAGCGCGCCGGAATGCACGTGGCCGATGGTCCAGTCGGTGTAGTGGCTGAGCGAGTTGACCACCTTGATCGACATCATCGGGCCTTCGAAGGTCGACATGCCGTAGAAGGCGACGGAGACGACGAGCATGCGCAGCACGGGATCGGTACGCAGCTTGTCCCAGGCGCCCGACAGCGTCATCAGGCCGTTGATCATGCCGCCCCAGGAGGGCATCCACAGCATGATCGAGAAGGTCATGCCGAGCGTCTGCGTCCAGTCAGGCAGCGCCGTGTAGTGCAGATGGTGCGGGCCGGCCCAGATATAGAGGAAGATCAGCGCCCAGAAGTGGATGATCGACAGCCGATAGGAATAGATCGGCCGTTCGGCGCGCTTCGGGATGAAGTAGTACATGATGGCGAGGAAGCCGGCGGTCAGGAAGAAGCCGACAGCGTTGTGGCCGTACCACCACTGGAACATGGCGTCCTGAATGCCGCCCCAGGCGATGTAGGACTTGGAGCCGAACACGGACACGGGCAGCGCGGGATTGTTGCCGAGATGCAGCACCGCGATCGTCACGATGAAAGCGAGATAGAACCAGTTCGCGACGAAGATGTGCGGTTCCTTGCGCTTGATGACGGTGACGAGGAAGACCAGCAGATAAACCACCCAGACGATGGTCAGCCACAGGTCGGCGTACCATTCCGGCTCGGCATATTCCTTCGACTGGGTGACGCCGAGCAGATAGCCGGTGCCAGCGATCAGAATGAAGAAGTTGTAGCCCACCACGACGAACCACGGCGCGAGGTCGCCGGCAAGGCGCGCACGGCAGGACTTCTGCACCACGTAGAAGGAGGTCGCGATCAGTACGTTGCCGCCGAAGGCAAAGATCACGGCGGAGGTGTGCAGCGGCCGCAGGCGGCCGAAGCTGGTCCACGGCAGATCGAAGTTCAGCGCGGGCCAGGCCAGCTGCGAGGCGATGATGAGACCGACGAGGAATCCGGCAATGCCCCAGAACATCGCCATGAAGGCGGAGAACTTGATCGGCCCCATGTTGTAGTTGGGTCGGCCGTTGATTTCCTGCGGCGGCAAAGCCGCCGGCCGTTCGAAGTAGCGGTTGACGATGAAGAACACCGCAGCCACGCTCGCCGCCGCGCTGAGCGCGGCGTGGAATGCGAAGGGCGCATCGAGCGCCTTGGCCGAGGCGATCACGCAGAGGAAAGCGGTGACTGCGAATACGACAGCCAAGCCGCTTTCACCGATGGTCATGGATTTTGAGATGGAGGGCTGGCTCATGCGGATTCTCTCTGAAAGAACACGCTGCCAGAAACCACATCCACCCTCGCGGGGAATTGATTGAAATCAAGATGGATGGATTTCTGTTAATGTGAGCCGATGTGCCGCCAGCTGAGTGCCTTTTCGCCCCGCGCGCAGCGCCATCACACGCGAGAGCTTGGTTCTGTAGGCATGCTTGGAGACACCTCCGTGAAATCACGGAGGTTGGAACCGAAGTATCCAGACGTCACTCCCGCGCCGTCGCCTTGAGCGCCGCGATGACGTCCTCGCGCGCGATGATGCCGACCAGCTTCTCTATGCCGTCGAGCACGATGATGCTCCTGATGCGGTGCTCGACCATGATCTGGAGCACGCGTGTCAGCCGCGTGTCGGGGCTCACATAGATGAACTCGGGCGTCATGACGTCGCCGATCTTGCGGCTCATCAGGTCGTCGTAGCGCGGCAACATCTGGCTCGGCGTGAAGGCGAAGCACTTCAGGATGTCGAACTTGGTGACGATGCCGACCACCTGCCCGTCGTCTTCGACGGGGTAGGAGTTGAAATCGTCGGTCTCGAACATCTCGCTGAGCTGGAACAAGTCGAGGCCGCGCTGCACCGTCTTGACGTTGCGCGTCATGTAGCCGTCGACGGTCTGTTCAAGAAATTGATACACGGCGCGTCCTCCTCGATTCCTCAATTGGCCGGCCGGATGGTCAGTGCGACAGCAGCACGCTGCGGGCGGTTTGCGTCACCAGATATTGGGTGACGCCTCCGAGGATCAGTTCGCGAAATCTCGAATGACCATAGGCGCCCGCGACGATCAGGCCGGCGCCGATGTCACCGGCGACTTTCTCCAACCGCGCAGCAGCGGTTTCGTTTCCTGCGGCCTCCAGGACCCGCGCCGTCGCGGTGACGCCGTGACGGCCGAGCCAGGCGGCAACGTCGCTGATCCCGGCCATCACGGCCGAACGGTCGTCGCCCCGCTCTGGGATTTCGACGATGGTGACGTCCTTCGCCTTGTGCAGCATCGGCAGCGCGCCCGCCACCGCCCGCCGCGCTTCCGGCGTGTCCTTCCACGCCACCAGCACGTTGCGCAGATCGAGCCAGTTGGCCCTGTCGGGAACGACGAGCAGCGGGCGGCCGGCCTGCATCACCAGGTCCTTGGGGCTCGCCAGCGAGAAAGCATCGGAGAAGGCCGGGCTCTGCCCACCGCTGACGACGATGTCGGCGCAACGCGCCTGCGCCGCGACGAAGCGCGCCGGATAGTCCATGGCGCTGCGCCACTCCGCATGCCCGCCGCGATTTTTTACGGCCGCGCGGAATTGCGCTTCGAGGCCGGCGAGCCGCCGCCTGATCGAAGCTTCGCCGTCGTCGATCAGCGCTTGCGCCTCGGCGCCGTCGGTGAAATAGAGCGGCGGGGCGAACTGCGCTGCTGCGACCCCGATGATGGCCGCCTCGAATCGTTCGGCGAGCTCGCCTGCGACCTGAAGACGCGCTTCGTTGGGCTGATCGAGCGCCAGGCTGACCATGACGGTCGCGTATGTCATCGGATATCTCCAGCATTACAGAATTTTTTCGAATCCTAGACCTGCTGCCGCGCAACAGGCTGAGATAGATCAAATCCGACGCTGCTGGTGGCCCGCTCTCCGTGCGATGGGAATCCGCCAGTGGATTCAACGTCCGCGCTTGCCTCCTGGCAAGCCTTGGGCGACATTGTAGAAGCGGTAAAGGCATCCTGCCGGCCCGCCGAGAATAGGAGCAGAGCTTGGCGCCGACCCGCGTGACCCATCCGGCAGACGATGGTCGGGGCGAGCATTTCCGGGTCCGCATCGAGGGATTCGGCGTCGGCACCTGGGACCTCGACCTGCAGACCCGCGAACTCGAATGGTCGGACATGGCCAGGCGGCTGTTTGGCCTGCAGCCGGACCAGGCCGTCAGCTACGATCTCTTTCTTTCGCTCTTGCAGCCCGCCGATCGGGACCATCTCCTGAAAGCGATCGGGCGCGCCTCGGAAGGCGGCGGGGGTCTCGACCTGTCCTTCAAGATCGGCGGCGCGTCCGGTAACGGCCAATGGATCCGGGCCAGGGCCGGCGTGATCCGGGACGATGCGGGCACGCCGCGTCACCTCAGCGGGATATTCCTCGACATCAACGAGGAGAAGCAGCTCGAGGAGGCGCTGCGCTCCCAGGAGAATCATCTTCGCTCGATTCTCGAAACGGTGCCCGACGCCATGATCGTCATCGATTCACGCGGCATCATGCAGCTCTTCAGCAGCGCCGCGGAGCGGCTGTTCGGCTACAGCAGGCAGGAAGCGATCGGGCGGAACGTGAGCATTCTCATGCCGGAGCCCGATCAGTCGCGTCACGACAGCTATCTCGCGCGCTATCTCAGGACCAATGATCCGCACATCATCGGCATCGGCCGGATCGTGACGGGCAAACGCCGCGACGGCACGACGTTCCCGATGCACCTGTCCGTCGGGAAGACGCAACGCGCGGGCGAGCCCTATTTCACCGGCTTCGTGCGCGACCTCACCGAGCACCAGCAGACCCAGGCGCGGCTCCAGGAGCTGCAATCCGAGCTCGTGCACGTGTCGCGGCTCACCGCGATGGGCGAGATGGCTTCCGCCCTCGCCCACGAGCTCAACCAGCCGCTGGCGGCGATCAGCAATTACATGAAGGGATCGCGGCGCCTCCTCGCCGGCAGCACCGATCCCAACATGCCGAAGGTCGAAAGCGCGCTGGACCGCGCCGCGGAGCAGGCCTTGCGCGCCGGCCAGATCATCCGCCGCCTGCGCGACTTCGTCTCCCGCGGAGAATCGGAGAAGCGGGTCGAGAGCCTGTCCAAGCTGATCGAGGAAGCCGGCGCGCTCGGGCTCGCCGGCGCGCGCGAGCAAAACGTGCAGCTCCGCTTCAGCCTCGATCCCGACGCCGACCTCGTTCTCGCCGACCGGGTGCAGATTCAGCAGGTGCTGGTCAACCTGTTCCGCAACGCGCTCGAGGCCATGGCGCAGTCGCAGCGGCGCGAGCTCGTCGTCGCCAACACCCGCGTCGCCGACGGCATGATCGAGGTGGAAGTCTCCGACACCGGCATCGGGTTCCGGGAAGACATCATTCCAAACCTGTTCCAGACCTTCTTCACCACCAAAGACACCGGCATGGGCGTGGGACTCTCGATCAGCCGCTCGATCATCGAGGCCCATGGCGGCCGCATGTGGGCCGAGAGCAACGCAGCGGGCGGAGCGACATTCCGCTTCACCCTGCCGGCAACCGACGAGAGCTGATTCATGACGACCAAGGGACATGTCTACGTCATCGACGACGACGCGGCGATGCGGGACTCGCTGAACTTCCTGCTGGATTCCGCCGGCTTCGCCGTCACCCTGTTCGACGACGCGCTCGCCTTTCTCGAAGCCCTGCCCGGCCTCGATTTCGGCTGCATCGTCTCCGACGTGCGCATGCCCGGCCTCGACGGCATCGAGCTCTTGAAGCGGATGAAGGCGCAGCAAAGCCCGTTCCCGATCGTGATCATGACCGGTCATGGCGACGTGCCGCTGGCGGTCGAGGCGATGAAGCTCGGGGCCGTCGACTTCCTGGAAAAGCCGTTCGATGACGACCGTCTCACCGCCATGATCGAATCGGCGATCCGCCAGGCCGAGCCCGCCGCCAAGAACGAGGCCGTCGCGCAGGACATCGCTGCCCGCGTCGCGTCCTTGAGCCCGCGCGAGCGCCAGGTCATGGAGGGGCTGGTCGCGGGCCTCTCCAACAAGCTGATCGCCCGCGAATACGACATCAGCCCGCGGACGATCGAGGTCTACCGGGCCAACGTCATGACCAAGATGCAGGCGAGCAGCCTTTCGGAACTGGTTCGCCTGGCGATGCGCGCCGGCATGCTCAAGGATTGAGGCAGGTCAAGGCGGCTTCACGGCGCCGTGCTAACCAGAGAGCATGGTTGAGGTCAGCCCATATCGTGCGCGGCCGTCGTCCTCCCCACAGCCCACCGTCTTTGTGGTCGACGATGATGCCGCAGTCCTGGGATCCCTGCGGTTTCTGCTGGAGACCGACGGCTTCGCCGTGCGAACCTTCAGGAGCGGCACGGCGCTGCTCAATCTCGGCGCCGCGCCAGGGCCGGACTGCTACGTCATCGACTACAAGATGCCCGACATCAACGGCATCGACCTGACCGGCCGGCTGCGCAAATCCGACCGCGACGCGCCCGTGATCCTGATCACCGGCTATCCCGACGAGAACATCTCGGCCCGGGCTGCGACGGCGGGCATCAAGGACGTGGTTTTGAAGCCGCTTCTCGACGAAAATCTCGTCAAATGCATCCGCCACGCGATCAAGGACCGCCCCCACGCCTGACCTACGGGATTCTACGTAAGGCACCCCCCTTAAGATATCTCGCGAAATTTTCGAAGCACCCGATACCGCGTAGGAAAGCGTCATCACAACGGAGATGGCGCAGATGCTGACCCAGACGCTCAACACCCAGGCGATCAACACCCAAGTCGGTGGCAAGATTGCTCCTGCCCACCCCGTTACCGACCAGTTCGGCGCCATCGCCGGCCATGTCGGCCTGGTCGCCACCGAGTTCTCCTACGGCAAGGACGAGGAGATCTATGGCGAGGACGAGGCGGCCGAATATGTCTACCAGGTCGTCACCGGCGCGGTGCGCAGCTACAAGCTTCTCTCCGACGGCCGCCGCCAGATCGGCGCCTTCCATCTTCCCGGCGACGTGTTCGGCCTCGAATCCGGTCCCACGCACCGCCTCGCCGCAGAAGCCATCATCGACACCACCGTTCGCCTCGTGAAGCGCGCGAGCCTCGAAAAGGCCGCCGGCACCGACGTGCAGGTCGCCCGCAAGCTCTGGGCCATGACCGCCGGCGAGCTTCGCCATGCCGAGGACCACATGCTGCTGCTGGGCCGCAAGACCGCCATGGAGCGCGTTGCGACCTTCCTGCTCGAAATGGATCGCCGCCTCGCCGTTGCCGGCATGATGGCGCTGCCGATGTGCCGCCGCGACATCGGCGACTATCTCGGCCTCACGCTGGAGACCGTGTCGCGCGCGCTGTCGCAGCTTCACGCTCAGGGCATCCTCGGTTTCTCCGGCGCCCGCCAGATCGTGCTGCGCAACCGCCAGCGCCTGCACAATCTCGACGCCTGATCCTTAATCTACCTCCCCAACCACTTTGGCCGGCTGAACTCGTTCAGCCGGCCATTTCTTTCGCGGCGACCAGACCCGTGCGCCGCGTCTCCGGCATCACAAAGAGGATCAGCAGCAGTCCCGCTGCGGCGACGCCGGACAGCCCGATGAACGCGGTGGCATTGCCGAACTTGTCGCTGACGTAGCCGCCAAGCACCGTGCTCAGCGACGCGCCGATGCCCATCGCGGTACCGACGATCCCCTGCGCCAGATTGAAATGCCCGCTGCCGAACGCGACGTCGGCGACGATCAGCGGGATCATCACCGCGAATACCGCGGCGGTAATGCCGTCGAACACCTGCACCAGCACCAACAGATACGGATCGCGCACGGTCGCAAACAACAGGCCGCGGATCGCCAGTGCGCCGAATCCGATCAGCAGCAGGGGCCGGCGGCCCCATGCTTGCGCCTTGCGCCCGACCGTCGGCGACACCAGCGCCACGATCGCTTGCGGAACGACGATGCAAAAGGCGACGAGCACGGTCGCCCATTGGCTCGACCGCGCCGTCACCGCGCTCGCCATCAGCGGCATCATCGCGGCATTCGCCAGCTGCAGCAGCAGCACGCTGAGCGCGAACACGATCAGCGGGCGCTGCCGGATCAGGTGCCAGATATTGGGGTCGCCGCGATCGGCGGCTTCAGGCGGCATCTCGCCGTGACAGCGCCTGATGTCGACCTCGTTCTCGCGGATGCGCGACAGTGCGATCAGGGTCGGGATCGCGAGCAGGAAGGTGACCAGGAACACCGAGCGGCTCGACAACAGATAGCCCGCGGTGCCCATCACCGCCGCCGCGACGCCGTTGCCGAGCGAGGCGAAGCGCGCGTTGCGGCCGAGCCGCTCGCCGATCGCGAGCGGGCCGACGAGGCCGAGGCTGATCGCCGCGATCGCGGGCCCGAGCACGCAGCTCGCCATCGCATGCAACGTGGCGGCGGTGACCACGACGGGGAAAATCGGCATCGCCGCATAGGCCAGCGCGCAGGCGCCGATGGCCGCGATCGCGAGGGCGGCGACGAGGCGCTCCGACTTCGCGGCATCGATGATCGCACCGCCCGGCATCTGGCCGATCAGGGCGACGATGCCACCGATCGACAGCACGAGCCCGATCTCGACCTGGGTCCATTTCTGCGTCGTCAGGTAGACCGCGATGAAGGGGCCGAATCCGGTCTGCACGTCGGCGAGGAAGAAGATGAACCAGTCGAGGCCACGCAGGCTCTGGCGCGACGGCGCCGGAATGCCCGCAGCCGTGTGCACCGCGACGTTGTCCTGCTCGACGCCGCCGCCGCGATCTGCATGGTTCGGCTTCCTCGACAACAGCACGGGCGGTCAGCCCTCCCTGCACCTCACTGAATCGCTTGCAGCGGCTGAAGGCTGCCGGACGCGCCGAGCACGACGATCGGCGTGTCCTCCTTGTATTCCGGTGCGGCCGCGACCTGCGCCTTGGTCAATTCCAGGATGATGCTGTCCTTCTTGTTGGCGATCTTGCCGAAGCGCAGCGCGTTCCAGTCCACGACGATCTTGCGGCTGCCGACGCCGAGGAAGCCGCCGAAATCGATCGCCGCAGCGCGGACATGACCGGTGCGGTCGACGATGACGTCGACGATGCGGCCCATGTCCTCGCCGGCGGCGCTGCGAACGTCGCGGCCGAGCACACCGTGGGCCTCGCTCGCGCCGATGATGGTCACCGATGGCGGCGGCGCGGCGTCCTTGGGCGTGACGGGCACGACGGAAGCCGGCGGTTGTACCGTTGCCGGTGCGTTTGCTTCGGTCGGAGGTGAAGATGGCGCTGCGGCCGGCTCTTCCGCCGCGCGCGATACGGCGACCGTCAAGCCCGCGACGATCGCCACGCTTAGAACCAACCATCCGGTCGCGCGCATGACCTCCTCCTTGCGCAGCTAGCGCGCCAGCACGATCGAGACCTGAATCTGACCGCGCGTGCGCAACACTTCCAGCGCCACGTCGTCGCCGTGACGACTAACGCGTAAGTCCACGCTGGAGTCGCCGAGGCGCAGATCGTGCAGGATCACCTCGTTGAGGAACGCCGGCAGATGCGGGTTGCGCAGACGAATCTCGCCGCGCGCGACGTCGAACTCGAGGCCCAGCGCCGCCTCCAGCAGCGTGAACGGCGTCGCGCTGGCCCAGGCCTGCGGCGCGCAGGCGACCGGATAGAGCGTCGGCCCGCGCCGTTTCTCGCGCCGGAAGCCGCAGAACAATTCGGGCAACCGCCGCAGGTCCATGTAGGTCGCGGCGTCGAACAGACCCTTGAAGACATGCGCCACCGTATGCTTGAGGCCGTAGCGCGCCAGCCCCAGCGCGATCAACGCATTGTCGTGCGGCCAGATCGATCCGTCATGATAGGACATCGGATTGTAGCGCACCTCGCCTTGCGCGACGGTGCGGATGCCCCAGCCCGAGAAGAAATGCGGCCGCATCAGATCGGCGGCGACGAGACGCGCGCGGTCCTCGCGAACCATGCCGCTGAACAGGACCTGCCCGGCATTCGAGGTCCTGACCGTGCAGGGCCGCTTCTTGCCGTCGAGCGCGAGCGCATAAGTGCCGAGCTCCTCGCACCAGAACGCCTGCTCGAAGCGCTCGGCGAGTGCCTTGGCTTCGGCCTCGAGCTTGCGCACGCGGTCCGGCTTGCCGAGCCGCAGCGCGCAACGCGCGGCGAGCTGCTTGGCGGCAAAGACGTAGCCCTGCACCTCCGCAAGCGCGATATTGCCCTCGGCAAGCTGGCCGTCGGCATGGAAGATCGCATCGTAAGAATCCTTCCAGCCCTGGTTCGCCAGCCCCTTCTCGGTCGCGCGCTGGTATTCGACGAAGCCGTCCTGGTCGGGATCGCCCGGACCGTCGATCCAGGCCAGCCCCGCCTCGATCGCGGGCCACAGTTCGATCAACGTGGCCTCGTCGCCGGTGCGCTCGAAATAGCTGCCTGCGAGCAGCACGAACAGCGCGGTCGAATCGACGCTGCCGTAATAATGCGCGAACGGCACCTCTCCGAGCGCGGCCATCTCGCCGCCGCGCATCTCGTGCAGGATCTTGCCGGGCGCGGCGTCGGCGAGCGGATCGACGGCCGTGGCCTGGAAATGCGCGAGTCGGCGCAGGACGCCCTTGGCAATGCGCGGATCGACCCAGAGCATCTGCAGCGCGGTGATGAGGCCGTCGCGCCCGAACGTGGTCGAGTACCAGGGAATGCCGGCATAGGGATAACGGCCCTGCGGCGTCTCGGTCATCAGCATGTTGAGGTCGGCCATGGCCTGGCACAGCACCTCGTTGAAGATGTTGTTGGAGGTCTCGATGCTGGCGGCCCCGGCCGTCTGAAGCCGCATCTCGCGGCGGTGCGCCAGCAGACCCGGGAAGAACCGCACCGGCTTTTCCGTCACCGGCCGGTTGCAGGATACGGCGACGAACAGCGATTTGGCCTGGTGCGGCTCCAGGTCGAGCTCCCAGGTTGCGGCATCGACCGAGAGCCGCGTCGGACGCGGATCGAAATGCAGCCCGGTGGTCCGCTCGGTGTCGTCGAGACCGCGATATTCGAACAGCACGTCGGTCGGCCCGAGCAGCCGGCTCGTTCCGATCCCGCGGCGCGGTCGCCGCTCGCCACGGACTTCGAACAGATCGGCGAAGTCGTTGCCGAACAGCAGCGTCAGGTTGAAGCTGGTGCGCCGGTCGCCGTGGTTCTGCACCCCGATGCGTTGGTAGGCGGTGCCGCGCCACAGGAAGATCGTGCGCACGACGTGCAAGAGGTCCTTTTGCAGAACGAGGTTGCCCTGCCGATAGATGTCCGGATTGGTGAGGTCGACGGTCAACGCCGAATTGTCGTCGCGCAGATTGGAGCCGAGCAGCAATGGCTGGAGATCGTCGAGCACCAGCTCGAGCCGCGCGAGGTAGCGCGTGTCGTGATGGAACAGCCCGTCTGGCCCGCCGGCGGACGCGCCGATGTCGCCGTGGCTGTCGAGCACGATGAACGTGTCGTCGTGCTTGAGCGAACGCCGCGGCCGGGCCGAGGGCCCGGTCATCGGAATGTAGAAGGGCTGTTCCGCGACCTGTTCCGGGGTCCGCGTCACGGAGACGAACTTGGTTACGGCTTCGGCCGACATGAGCTGCTCCCCTGCGCTTGTTTCGAAACGCGACCGACTCGAGAACGCGACTGTTGGTTACGCGGCAGCTTGCGCGAGCCGGCTCATTTCCTGCGTGACCAGCTCACGATACGGCCCGTGACCCTGCATCAGACGCTCGGGCGAGCCGTCCTCGATGATCTTACCATTCCTCAGCACCACCACACGGTCGAAATTGCGCAGCGTCGCGAGTCGATGGGCGATCGCGATCACGGTGCGGCCGCGCATCAGGCGCGACAGCGCCTCGCGGATCGCCTCCTCGGATTCGCTGTCGAGCGCGGCGGTCGCCTCGTCCAGCAGCAGGATCGGCGCATCCTTCAGGAAGGCGCGCGCGATGGCGATGCGCTGGCGCTGGCCGCCCGACATCTTGACGCCGCGGTCGCCCACCATGGTGTCGAGACCCTCGGGCAGGCTCTCGACGAAGTCGCAGCGCGCCGCGATCGCCGCGCGCAGCACCTCGTCGTCGGTCGCGTTCGGCCGGCCGTAGCGGATGTTCTCGCGGATCGACCGATGAAACAGGGAAATGTCCTGCGGCACGACGGAAATCGCCTCGCGCAGGCTCAGCTGCGTCACCTTCGCGATGTCCTGGCCGTCGATGGTGATGTTGCCCTCATCGACGTCGTAGAAGCGCTGCAGCAGTGTGAACAGCGTCGACTTGCCGCCACCGGACTGGCCGACCAGTCCGACGCGCTGGCCGGGCTGCAGGCGCAGGCTGAAGCGCTCGAAGATCTTGTCGCCGCCGGGATAGCCGAAGGTGACGTTGTTGTACGCGATGGCCGCGCCGCTCTTCACCAGGGGCTCGGCCTCGGGATGGTCGCGGAGCCCGTGCGGCACCAGCAGCGTGGCGATCGCCTCGGTCAGACGCGCGACGTGCTGGGTGACGTCGACCAGCGCCACCGCGAGATCGCGCGTGGCGCTCAGGATGGAGATGCCAAGCGTACAGACCAGCACGACGTCGCCGGTCGTCGCTTCGCCCTTCTGCCAGAGCGAGATGGCCCAGGCCATCAGCGCAATGGTCAATAGCACGGTGATGGCGGCATGCAGCAGCCGCAGCTTCTCCAGATAGCGCAGGCTGCGGCTTCGCGCGGTCAGCTCCTGGTTCACCGTCGCGTCGAACCGCTCATGCTCGTGGCTGATGCCGCAGAAGGCGCGCACCAGCGGCATGTTGCTGATGACGTCGATCATCTCGCCGTCGACCACCGCGGCCTTGTCGGCGAAATCGTCATGCAGGGGCTTGCCGGCCGCGGCCAGACGAAACATCGCAGCCACCATGCCGCCGGCGATCAGGATCAAGCCGAGCGCCATATAGGGACTGACGGTTCCAATCAGCAAGATTGCCGCAATTGTGGCAATGCACGGCGGCAACACATTCCAGACGAACATGTTCTCGACGGTGAACACCGCGTTCGACGTCGCCGTGATGCGGCTCGTCAGCATGCCGGGCATGCGATCCGAGAAATAGCTCGGCGCGTGCCCGGTCAGATGACGAAAGATGTCGCGCCGTAAATCGCCCGTGACCCGGACAAAGGTGAAGCTCGCCGTCCAGCTCGCGATCCGCCACAGGAAGTTGTCGGCGGCGATCAGTGACATGAGCAGAATGAATGCCAGCCATACGCCGCCGCCATGCGAGGGCCCGGCGGACAAGGCATCGACCAAAGCCTTGACGCCATATTGAGTGCCTACGGAGCAGGCAACGGCCCCCACGACCGCGGCCAGGATCACCAAATGCGACGCGAGACGACGCCGGAGATAGCGCAAGACAAAGGCAAATGGCCTGCGCGCGTATCCAGAAAGCTGATCCATATGGCTATCGCCCCGTTATGCTGATTTTCGTTTCGTTACTGGTCGAGTGAACATCGACCGCTTCGCCCCGGTTCCCGGGCAACGCCATCACGACATGCGGATGCGGACGATCTGCGAAGATGTGGTGGCAGCATCGCGACGGTCCCCCGACGTGTCGAATATGTAACGTTTGGGAGAAGGAACTTCGCAGGTGCGGGAACGTTCCCTCGTCTGGCATTGCCGGTGCCGTAAAAGGTGGGGGTTTCAACATTCATGATCGCAGAGGAGATGGTGAGATGCGCATCGCGCAGGTAGCTCCGTTGACGGAGGCTGTTCCACCCAAGCTGTATGGCGGCACCGAGCGGGTGGTGCATTGGTTGACGGAAGAGCTGGTGGCCCTGGGACATGACGTGACGCTTTTCGCCAGTGGCGACTCGCAAACATCTGCCAAGCTCGATGCATTATGGCCGCGGGCGCTACGGCTCGACGGTTCCGTGCGCGATCCCAATGCGCTGCACATGGTGCTGCTGGAGCGGGTGCGGCAGAAATGTGACGACGAGGAGTTCGACTTCCTCCACTTTCACCTCGACTATTATCCCTGGTCGTTGTTCCACCGCCAGCCGACCCCGTTCGTGACCACGCTGCACGGCCGGCTCGATCTTCCCGAGCATCAGCCGGTCTTCAACACCTTCTCCAAGATGCCGGTCATATCGATCTCCAACGCGCAGCGGCGGCCGGTGCCGCAGGCGAACTGGGTGACGACGATTCACCACGGCCTGCCGGAGAAGCTGCTGACGCCGAAGCCGGCGAAACAGGAATATCTCGCCGTGCTCGGCCGCATCGCACCCGAGAAGGGCGTCGACCGCGCCATCAAGATCGCGACCCATTGCGGCATTCCGCTCAAGATCGCGGCCAAGGTCGATCGTGCCGACCAGGATTATTACGACGAGCTGATCCGGCCGATGATCGAGAACAATCCGCTGGTGGAGTTCATCGGCGAGATCAGCGATCACGAGAAATCGGATTTCCTGAGCGGCGCGCTCGGCCTCTTGCTGCCAATCGACTGGCCGGAGCCGTTCGGCCTCGTCATGATCGAAGCCATGGCGTGCGGAACACCCGTCGTCGCCTTCAACCGCGGCTCGGTGCCGGAGATCATCGACGAGGGCCTCACCGGCTTCATCGTCGAGGATGTCATCAGCGCCGCAGGCGTGGTGAACCGGCTTTCGCAGCTCGACCGCACCGCGATCCGCAAGCAGTTCGAGACGCGCTTCACCGCGCGGCGCATGGCCCTCGACTATCTCGCCGCCTATCGCAGCCTGACCGAGGCCAAGGCGCCGCGGATCAAGCTGGTGAGCAGCGCGGAGTAGGGGCTGCTCTCACCTCAAGGCACAGTGTCATGCCCCGGCTCGACCGGGGCATCCAGTACGCCGCGGCGTCTCGGCTCCATCGCGACCGTCTCTGGGATACTGGATCGCCCGGTCTTCGCCGGGCGATGACAGCGAGTGTGCGGAGAGAGATGAGAGAAAGAACGGGGCACGAGCGCCCTATCGCTCGCCTCGCTACATCCCCAATAGCCGCGGCAGCCACAGCGACAGGCCGGGCCAATAGGTCACCACCACGAGGAAGCCCAGCATCGTCAGCAGCCACGGCCACACTGCGACCGTGAGCTCGGTGATCCCCATCTTGGCGATGCCCGAGGCGACGTAGAGATTGAGGCCGACGGGCGGATGGCAGAGGCCGACCTCCATGTTGACCGTCATCAGGATGCCGAAATGAATCGGGTCGATGCCGAGCTTGACCGCGACCGGAAACAGGATCGGCGCCATGATCAGGATGATCGAGGACGGCTCCATCACGTTGCCTGCCAGCAGCAGCAGCAGGTTGACGAGCAATAGGAAGCCGATCCAGCCCAGGCCCTGGTCGATCATCCATTGCGCCAGCGCCTGCGGCACGTTCTCATACGTCATCAGGAACGAGAACAGCACGGCGTTGGTGATGATGTAGAGCAGCATCGCCGAGAGGTTGGCCGATGACAGCAGCACGCGCGGCACGTCGCGCAGCTTCAGATCCTTGTAGATGAACACCGCCACGATGAAGGCGTAGACCGCGCTGACGGCGGCAGCTTCCGTCGGCGTGAACAGGCCGCTGTAGATGCCGCCGATCACGATCACGATCAGGAGGATGCCCCAGATCGACTTGCGGAACGCATCGAAGCGCTCGTACAGCGTCGCCTTCGGCATCCGCGGATAGTCGTTGCGCCAGGCGCGATAGAACGTCGTCATGCCGAGTAGCGTGGCGAGCGCAAGCCCCGGCACGATGCCGGCGATGAACAGCTTGCCGACCGAGCTGTTGGTGGAGACGGCGTAGAGCACCATCGGGATTGATGGCGGAATCAGAATGCCGAGCGACCCCGAAGTCGTGATCACGCCCGCGCCGAACCGCTTCGGAAAGCCTTGCGCGACCATGGCGGGCAGGATCACCGATCCGATCGCAACGACGGTCGCCGGCGAGGAGCCGGAGATCGCGGCAAACAGCGCGCAGGCGACCACGCCCGAGAGCGCGAGGCCGCCGTACCAATGGCCGACCAGCGAGGTCGCGAAGCTGATCATCCGCCGCGCCACGCCGCCATGGGTCAGGAAGTTGCCGGCGAGGATGAAAAACGGGATCGCCATGATCTCGAAATTCTCGATGCCGGTGAACAGCTTCAGCGCAACCGATTCCGTTCGCACATCGGTCAGCGTGAACATGAAGCTGAGCACGGTGAGACCGAGCGCGATCGAAATCGGCATGCCCGTGAGCATCAGGGAGAGCAGCAGCGCGAACACGATGAGGACGCGCAAGCCTTGCGGCAGTGTGATGATGTGGCCCGCATGCGCGAAGCACACGGCGACGATCAGCACCGGCAGCAGCATCAGGATCCAGCCGAGCGGGCTGCGCTCGTCCCGGACGACCTGGGTGGGCGTGACCGGCGCCGGATGCACCGGATCCGCCTCGACACCCTCGACGCCCGCCATGTCGTGATGCGGCAGCTCGCCGGTGCGGTGGAACGACCAGGCGACCTGCAGGAAGCGGAAGCACATCAGGCCGGAGCCGAGCGGAATGGTGAGATACACCATCCACATCGGCGCTTCCAAATCGTTGGATTGCTGGCCGGTCTGCCACATCTGGCTGACGAAGGCGGCGCCGAAATAGCCGACGATGGCGGTGAAGAGCGCGCCGCAGAGCAGGCCGAAGGTGATGACGCGGCGGCGCGAGCCGCCGGGCAGGATGTTGACCAGCACGTCGACGCCGACATGGATGCCGGTCCGCACGCCATAGGCGGCGCCGAACTTCGCCATCCAGATGAACATGTAGATGCAGAGCTCCTGCGCCCAGGACAGGTCGAGCGCGGCGAGCCAGGCGAACGTCGCGCGCGCGGGCACTGCGAGGAAGGCGAGGTTGCGGGCTTCCGCCCATTTGGCGATGTCGATCGACAGCCCGGCGCCGTAACGGTGCAGCACCGCAACGAAGATGAGCGACGTAGCAGCCGCGATCATGGTCGCGATCAGCCATTCCTCGAGATGATCGAGAAAACGATTCAGCACACGCAGCAACTTGGTCCCCCTGGATTGGATCCTTCAAGCGCAACGGCCGGGAGCGCGATCACCCCCGACCGTTGATCGTGTTGTTGTTGGGGCGCAGCCCGTCAGTTCATCTTGACGTCGAGTTCCTTGGCGAGGAGATCGAGCACCTCCTGCCCGACCCGCCCCTTGGCCCATTTATAAGTCGGTTGCATCGCCTCCTGCCAGGACTTGCGGTCGGCCTCGGTGAGATAATGCAGATTGGTCTTGCCGGTCTTCTTGATCTCGGCCAGCGCGTCCTCGTTTTCCTGGCGCGCGATCGAGTTGGTGTAGTCGGTCGCCTCTGCCATCGCCTTGTCCAGCTGCGCTCGGATATCGGGCGGCAGGCCGGACCAGAATTTCGAGTTGACGATGACGGCATATTGCAGATGCGCGTGATAGGACACGGTGATGTCCTTCTGCACCTCATAGAACTTCTGCGTCAGATAGTTCGACGCCGTGTTCTCGCAGCCGTCGACCACCCCGGTCTGCAGCGCCTGGTAGACTTCCGAGAACGCCATGATCTGCGGGATCGAGCCCATGATACGGAGATATTGGTCTGCGACCTTCGATCCGGAGATGCGGAATTTAAGCCCCTGGAAATCAGTCGGCTTCAGCAAGGGGCGGTTGGCGGAGAGCATGTGAAAGCCGTTGTCCCAGTAAGCGAGGCCGGTGATGCCCTTGGCCTCCAGCTTCTGAAACAGCCACTTGCCGACCGTGCCCTTCATCGCGTTGGAATAGGTCACGTCGTCCTTGAACAGCCAGGGCAGGTCGAGCGCCTCGAATTCCTTGATGCCGAGCGGCGCGAATTTCGCGGTCGAGGGCGCGAGCATATGCACCGAGCCGAGCTGGAGCGCCTCGATCTCCTCCTTGTCCTTGTAGAGCGTGGAGTTCGGATAGACTTCGACCTTGACCTTGCCGTCGGTGTATTTTTCGGCGAGCTCCTTGAACTTCAGCGTGCCCTTCCCTTTCGGCGTGTCGTTGGCGACGACGTGGCTGAACTTGATGACGATCGGGCCCTGGGCTTGGGCGATGGCGGGAGCCAAGAGAGGAGCCGAGAGAGCAGCGAAGAGAACAGCCGCGGCGCCGACCGCGGCAAGCAGCTTGCGCATGAACGTACCTCCCAACAACCTCTAACCGGGTTCTTCTTGTTTTTCAGGCCAGTAGTGGCAGCAATCCGCCAGCCGAACAACTAGACCTAAGCCCAATTTGCCGCAGCCAAGCTAACGTGGCGACCGCCAGATGCGCAAGCCGCTGCCCGCGCGAGTCCAAGGGGACGATCGCTTATGCCGCATTGCGGGAGTGCCATCAGCCCTTGCGCTGCGCGACCATGAAGAGGCGGCGGAACGGGAACAGCGTCTGCCCCGCCGCATTCTTCGGATAGGCCTTTGCGACGCGCATCCCGTAGGCGGCTTCGAACGCGGCTTTCTCCTCGCCTTGCAGAACGTCGAGATAGCGCGTCAGCCAAGTGCCCTTGGTCCATTCCTTCACGGGGTTGTCGCCTTCGAGCACCTGCAGATATTCAGTCTCCCAGATGTCGATGTTCGCCGACATCGGCGCGAGCAGGTCGTGATAGAAGGCCGGCCCTTCCACCGGGGGCGGTATGACGAGATGCTCCACCTTGGACCGCCATGGGCCGTCGAGCGCGGTCTCGCCGATCAGCACATGCGAAGGCGCGAGGAAATTGCGCGGCATCTGCACCGCGAGCATGCCTCCTGGCGTCACCTTCTCCATCAGCGACGGAAACAGTGCTGCGTGATTGGGCAGCCAGTGCAGTGCGGCATTGGAATAGATCAAGTCGTACTGTCCGGCGGGACTCCAATGGCCGAGATCTTCATGTGACCATTCCACGTCAGGGGCGGCCTTGCGTCCCGCCGCAACCATCTCGGCCGAGCCCTCGACACCGGTCACGCGCGCCTCAGGCCAGCGCTCCCCGATCAATTTGGTGACGTTGCCGGCGCCGGCGCCGAGATCGGCGATCGCGCGCGGGGCAAAATCCGGTATCCGCAGCAACAGGTCGACGGCGGGCCGGAGCCGATGGCCGGAGAACTTCAGATATTGCTGCGGATCCCAGACCATCCTTCGACGCCCTTGTTTTTCGTATTTCCTTCGCCAAGGCTTTTTTCCTTAAAAAAAGACTCTTGTCCTTCGGCAAGCCTCTTGGTTACCACTGCTCATCCCGGTCGGGCAATTCGCAAGCCCGCCGGACAGGGCAGGAAACAAACAGCAAAAAGCAGGCAACGACCAAGAGAGCGTGCGACCATGGATCTCGGGCTCACATCGAAAACCGCTGTCGTCACCGGCGCGAGCATCGGCATCGGCCGCGCCATCGCCAAGGGCCTCGCCGCCGAAGGCGTGCGTGTCATCGGCGTGGCGCGCCGCACCGATCTCCTCGCCGAGCTGGTGAAAGAGGTCGGCGGCGGGTTGATCATCCCGTTGGCGCAGGACGTGATGGCCAAGGACGCCGCCGAGACCATCGCGGCCTTTGCCGTGAAGGAGCTCGGCCATGTCGACATCCTCGTCAACAATGCCGGCGGCAGCCGTCCCCTGCCCGTCGATGCGCCCGACAGCAAATGGGACGAGGCGATCGCGCTCAACTTCACCAGCTACCGCCGCATCGCGCATGCACTGCTGCCGCAGATGATCGAGCGCAAATGGGGCCGCATCGTCAACATCACCGGCAAGTCGGAGCCGGAGGGCCTCAATGCCGCTTTCGCCGCCAAAGCCGCCGTGCACGCCTGGGCCAAGGGGCTCTCGCGCGAGATCGGCAAGCACGGCATCACCATCAACTGCATCCCGCCCGGCCGCATCATGAGCGAGCAGATCCGCCGCAACTACCCGCCGGATTACCGCGAGCGCTTTGCCGAGGAGGAGATCCCGGTCGGCTATTGGGGCGAGCCGGAAGATCTGGCCGCACTCGCGGTGTTCCTGGCCTCGCCGGTGGCGCGGTACATCACGGGCACGGTGATCCCGGTGGATGGAGGACTGCGGCGGTATCAGTTCTAGGACCGCACGCTCTTCATGCACGTCCCAAGCATTGCTGCGCCGCGGAAGGGTCGAGGCATCGACAACGTTGATTTGCGTCAAGCGAGCGGTCGAGCGGTTGCGAGATCCTCGCGCGCTATCGGCGAACCGACACGAGAGTGCGCGCGGTGAACGGTTGGACGCGTTGGGTGCCCGGGATCAACACGCTTCGCCACTACGAAGCTGATTGGCTTCGGCATGATGTATTCGCAGGTCTCGTGCTGGCGACCATGCTGGTCCCGGTCGGGATCGCCTATGCCGTCGCGTCTGGACTGCCGGGCATCCATGGCCTCTACGCGACCATCGTCCCGCTTCTGGCCTACGCGATGTTCGGTCCGAGCCGCATCATCGTGCTCGGACCGGACTCGGCGCTGGCCGCCGTCATCCTCGGTGTCATTGTCCCCTTGTCCGGCGGCGATCCGGTCCGCGCGGCCATGCTTGCCGCGATGATGGCGCTCGTTTCCGGAGCGGTGCTCGTTGTCGCGGGCATCGCACGGTTGGGGTTCGTGACCGAGCTGCTGTCCAAGCCGATACGGTACGGCTACATGAACGGGATCGCGCTGACCGTTTTGATCAGCCAGCTGCCAAAGCTGCTCGGCTTCTCGATCGAAAGCGAAGGACCGCTGAGAGACCTGTGGGCGATCGCCGTTGGGATCGGCGATGGCAAGATCAATTGGGCCGCATTCGCAGTCGGACTTGGCACGTTGATGGTCATCCTGCTGCTCAAGGACAACAAACGACTGCCGGGAATCCTGATCGCCGTCGTCGGAGCGACGCTTGTCGTCTCACTCCTCGACCTGGGAACCGGTTACGGTGTGAAAGTCCTGGGGCCACTCCCCCAGGGGCTGCCGGCCTTCTCCATCCCCAGGATCGGCTATAGCGATCTGATCCCCGTGCTGGCCGGCGGCTGCGCCATCGCTCTGGTCTCGTTCGCCGATACCAGCGTGTTGTCGCGAACCTATGCTGCTCGCTTGGGCGACAAGGTCGATCCGAACCAGGAGATGGTGGGTCTCGGCGCCGCCAACCTGGCAACCGGGTTTTTTCAGGGCTTTCCGATCAGCAGCAGCTCCTCGCGCACGCCCGTTGCCGAAGCGGCCGGCGCCCGCACCCAACTCACATGCGTCGTCGGCGCGCTTGCGATCGCGTTCCTTCTGTTGGCTGCGCCAAACCTGTTGCAGCACCTGCCGAATGCCGCCTTGGCGGCGGTGGTGATCGCAGCCGCGATCGGTCTGATCGAGATCGGCGACCTCAAACGGATCTACCGGATCCAGCGCTGGGAATTCTGGTTGACCGTGCTCTGCTTCGTCGGCGTGGCCGTGCTGGGCGCGATTCCGGGAATCGGCCTCGCCATCGCGGTGGCCATCGCCGAGTTTCTGTGGGACGGCTGGCGTCCACACTCCGCGATTCTGGGGCGGGCGCACGGCGTCAAGGGCTATCACGACATCACGAGATATCCCGATGCCCGCCTGATACCCGGACTGGTCCTGTTCCGCTGGGACGCGCCGCTGTTCTTCGCCAATGCCGAGTTCTTCAAGGAGCGTATTTTGGCCGCGGTCGAAAAATCGCCGACGCCCGTGCGCTGGCTGGTCGTCGCCGCCGAACCGGTCACGAGCGTCGACGTCACCGCCTGCGATACCGTTGCCGAACTGGACAAGGCGCTGCACGCCAGGGGCATCGAACTATGCTTTGCCGAGCTCAAGGATCCCGTGAAGGACAAGCTGAAGCGATTCGGGTTGTATGCGCAGGTCGGCGAAGCCCAGTTCTTTCCGACCATCGGCTCGGCGGTCTCGAGCTATCTGGACATCAACAACGTCGAATGGGAGGACTGGGAAGATCAGGTCAAGGTCGGTTCGCAGCCCGTCGGATTGTAGAGCGAAAGCGAAACCGATCGTCGGAGCCGAGATGTCCTGCCAAAGCGGAATGGCTTTGCGTCGAAACGGCTGCCGCGGCCTCCCCCGCTTGCGGGAGAGGGAGTGCACCTCCGTCGGCGCAGCGATCAAGCCTCACGCCATCATGCTCCAGCCGCGCATCCGATGGCCCCATACCGCCGGACCTCAGGGCTTGACGTAGCTCCAGCCCTGTTCCTGCAGCTCCATGACGCGGACGACACCCGATTTGACCACCGTCGCCTGAGGAATCAGATTGATGTCCTTGCTCTCCGCCTTCCGCATATTGTCCTGGGTATTGCCGCAGGCTTTGAAGGAGATTTCGGGATTGCTCATCGCGAGCACCTCGATGCGTGGCTTTACCGGCGAGGTATCATCGCGCAGCATATGAAGACCCGGACCAAAGGTTACGATCTCGATCGACACTGGTTCACCGAGATCGCGGTAATATTGAGCGACATTGCTCGCATTGTTGAGCGTGAGGTTCATCATCGCGGGGTCGTTGGAATTGACCTGCAATATCAGCTGATGCGGCTTTTTGGCGATCTCGGCCTTTGTCGCCTGAGCCATCGCCGCCCTGGTCGCAGCGGTTTGCTTGCCCGTGCGAGTCTGTCCCGGCTTGCTCGCCTGCGCCTGTCTACTCGGTTGTTTCGGATCGCTTACTTGATTCGTCGCGCTCGAGTGCGGATTCAACTGGTTGTCCTGCTGCGCCTGCACGCTTGGTACGACCAGAAGCACCATCGCCAGGCCGCCGATCGCTGCCATCGCCAACTTCGGATTGATCATCTCGTGTCTCCCGTTCCCTGACCATCACCTTCCTGGTCTGGCGACGCTATGTGGCCATTTGCATGCAGCCGCCATTCTCTTGCGCACGCTCCCAAATCCGCTGAGCAGGAATTGTCCGTCTTGCACCTGACCAGTGCGGGCGAACAGGCGCACAACGACGTGACCGTCGTCGGGTAGCGCGTTCAGCAACTTTACGACGTCGCCCCCGAAAGCGACGCCGGAGCCGAATGACGGCGACGCTGCCGCGAGTTGCGTTGGCGTGTCCGCATTCAGCCGAAAGGAGATGACGTATTCGTTGGCGCTCCGTGACAGCGCCGGTCCGGCGACCGTGACTTCGGTGCGGCCTTTGCGGCAGTGGATTGCGAGCTGCATGGCGGCTCCATCGGAGCCGCCGACAGAGGATGTGGTGGCGGTGACGATCGGCGAATAGTCGACCGGCGAGGTGGTCTCGCTGACCAGCCAGTTATCGTCCGACACCCGCCGGGCAAGCGGTGACAGCTTGCGTGATGACTCTTGAAGACATTCCAGCCGGGCCGATCCGTCCATTCCCGAACAAGCCCGAAGTGCTTCCATGGAATCGCTCGCGCTTTGCGCGTAGGCAATTCCGCAGGCAACGTTGAAGACGACGGCGAGCGGGGCAACGGCAGTGTTCATGGCTTCGCCTGGGCGCTGCGCGCCTGGCGATCCAGCCATTCCTGCGCTGCCTGGAAGCGGGTCAGCCCCGGGATGGTTGCGGCAAGATTGATCGACCGCCATTTCGGATCAAAGCCTGGTGCCTGCAGGCGGTCGATCCGCGAGAACAGGTAGTCGACGAGGCGCGCCACGCGTTGATAGCGATTCGAGCCCGGCCGCCAGTTGAACGCAACGAGCGCTGTCGGCACCGCGATGGTCGAGACCCGGTCGCCCTGCTTGATCAGATTGGGATACTCGATCGCGTCCAAGGTCGCGGGCAGATAATAATCCTCGAATCTCCTGTCGTAGTGGACCGGGAGAAACTTGAATCCGGCCTCCCAACGACCGCGTACGAAGGCATCGACGGGCTTCGACGTGATGAACACGACGGCCGACATCTCACCCTTGCGCATCTGTTCCAGGGCAAGCTGATGCGGAATGAACGTCTTGTCGACGTCGATGCCGAGGCGGCTGAAGATCAGCGGTCCGGAATAGGCGGCTGCGGTGCCCTGGGTATTGAAGTTCACTTTCTTGCCGGCAAGGTCCTGCAGGCTCGTGATCTCCGGCCGTACGAAGATGTGCAGCTCGGACGGGAACAGATTGAGCAGGTAGGTAATGCGGCTTTGGATCTGCGGAACCTGAAGCTTGTACTCGTCGAGCGCATCGGAATTGATGATCGCGGTATCGACACCACGCAGATAGAGCAGCGCGTTCAGATTGTCGGTGGCGCCCCGGGTGACGATCGGCAGCAGATGCAGCTCTGCTCCGTCGTCGACGACACGGGCCATTTCTGCGGCGAGACGAATCGGCGCGCCCTCGAGCAGACCGCCGGCGAGCCCGACGGTCCAGGCGTTCATCCGGTCCTTTTCTCTCTCCTGAGGGAGCGGCCCTCGTGCATCCGCCTTGGCGGGTCTTGCGGTCTGTGCTTCCAGGCAAGCCGGTTGAAGCAGCACGGCAATCGGCACCAGCGCGACGAGCAGGAGCGACGAGAGCGACCTTGGCACCTTGTTCATGTCGTTCCTTTCCGGATGACCCACTGCAACCACTCGTCCCAGCATGAATGCAAAGCCCACGCTCAGTGATGCAATGCATCCAGTCGTTCCTTGGCTCCGCGGATGCCGCTCCTCTGTGCCTTCGCGTAGAGCTCTCGCGCCTTGGCCGCCTCGCCGCGCGTTCCATAGGCCCCCCAAGCGGACAGAACCGCGGGATCATATGTCTCCGCGAGCATGAAGGTCGCCTGCGCGATGTTCTTCTCGGCAGCGAGCTCGAGGACAATCCGCGCTGCACCGATATTGCCCTGATCGAGCAACGCTCTGGCACGCGGGATCAATCGGGCCTCCACTTCGTCCTGGCCTGGACTCGTCGGCGGCTCCGCTGCGGTCACGTTCTGCGCCGTCGATGGAATCGGACCGTCGTTTCTTTGCGCAACCGGGGCGGGCTCATCGGTGAGGCGCGATACCGAGGCGAGGCTTCTCTCCCTGGCTTCAGTCCTGCTCCGCTCCTGGTGCAGCGACTGCCGCAATTCGGCGATCTCCCGGTTCGCCGCCTGTCTCTGCTGCGAGGCTGCATCGTTCGCCTCGCGCAGATGCTCGTTCAGGGTTTCGATGTCTCCGCGCATTTGCGCAAGTTTGCCCTCCAGCGCGGCAGCGTGAGCCTGGGCCTCTTCGAGCGCACGGCGTTGGTGCTCGGCGTTTGCCGTTGCCGACCGCGCAGCGTCCTCCTGTTGTGCGAGGGCTGCGTTCTTGTCGCGCTCCCGCTGCAGGGACTGCCGCAATTCCGCGATCTCCCGTCCCGCCGCCTCGCTTTGCTCCGCCGCCGCATTGTCGGCCGTAGCCGATCCGCGAGCCATGCCGGCCAGCTCGCTCGCGAGCGCCGCGGCGCGTGACTGCGCATCGTAGCGTTCTTGCTCGGCGCTTGCCGCTAGCGCCTGCGCGGCGCTCACTCGCTTCGCCTGGACGGCGCTCTTCTCCCGCTCCTGCTGCAGGGACTGCCGAAGTTCAGCGATCTCCCACGCCGCCGCATCTCTCTGCTGCGTGGCCACCTCGTCCGCGTCGCGCGCCTGCGCGATACGGGCCTCGATTTCGCGGCGGGTTCCGGCAAGTTCGTCCGCGAAGGCGGCGCCGCGGGCCTGCTCCTGTTGAAGAGACTGCCGCAGCTCCTCCGCGGCAATTTCCGCCGCGTGCGTGCGCTGGACCGCCTCGTCAAGCTCGCTGCGCGCGCCGGCCAGCTCACCGGAGAGCGCGTCACTGCGCGGAGCGTCGGCGTCGAGCCGTTGTCGAGGTCCCGCCGTGCTTGCCGAGACCGCCTGCACCAGGACCTCGGACGTTTCGCTCTGAAGGAATGCTAGCGATCCGGTCCCGATGTCCGGCCGCTGGTCGAGGCCGGCGGCGCTCCCGCCGTCAATGCGTGTCATTTCGAGAGTCGTTTGTGCCTTGAACGGGTCGAAAGCACCGAGCAGGGTCACCCCAATGAAGATGAGGGGGACCAGAACGACAGCCGCAACGAGCGAACTGCCCGATGTTGCCTCCTCCGGATCGACATCCTGGGTCTCAGGATCCAATGGGGTCGGTGAAAAGCCGATCGGCGAGCCGTCCTTGGCTACCCATCTGCCCGTCTCGAGCGACCCGTGACCGAGCTCCCCCGCCGCGTCTTCTATCCGGGTGTTTTCTCGATCCCTGGGTGCAGTATCGATTGATCGGCGCATGCATTACGCCTCTCTTGCGGCGCGGCGAGACGTCCAAATTAAATATAATAATTAACTGAAATACATATAATTTCGACGGTATTCAAGAGTCAAATTAAATATGCTCGTCGATGCCGTTATACGGCTCAATACATCGCATGGAATATAGGGCTGGCGCCCCGAATCTGCGTATCTGACCATGTTCTCGTCGCGTCTCGGCATCGAGGAGTGACCATGCGCATTGCATTGCCGTATTTGGGAATTGGCGTCTGTTTGTCTGTTGCTACCTGGTTGGCGCTTGGGCTTGTGCTCTAGCAGCGGTTTACCGCAAACGAGTTCGGAATCGACTTGGGACGGTCCCCCGAAATCACCGCTCCAACGGCGGTTTGACCTTTGGCTTGTCCGACCGCGTCGGCCACGTCTCCTCCCGCGCGTTGTCGACCCAATTCACACCTTGTGAATGAACCTGTGTTATAGTCATTAAGACTATAGGTTTGAGCCATTCTGTTTTGTCTGTTTTGTCGCCCAAGTCGGTCATTTTCTTAAAGGTCACAGTTTGGGGCGCGTCATGAGTACTCATGGTCAGTGCGACCGTATTGCGATTCTGCGTCAACGTGTTTCGTCTCTCAGCTCTCAACTGGCAGAGCTTCAGAACCTTCGTATCCGCCTGGAAAAAGCTCAGGAAAGACGAATCCGCAGACGTTCAAAGGTCACAGCTACCTCGGCGAGGCGACGCCGATCTTGGCAGTAGGGGCGCCTCGACAGCCCAAGCCCGCGGGCGGCGGCGATCAGGCCGGCGAGAGCGAAGCGCACCCATCGACAACGTTCGCCGCCAAGCCTGATCGGCTTCGCAAGGACTCTACCTATCCAACGCGCTGACCGAACTTCAACAAGGGGTCCGACTTCGGTGCCGGGCCAGCAGGTGACATCGGTCGTGCAGCAAGAGACCGCCCGAAGGCGGTCTCGTAGGCGCGAGCGAAGGCGCTCCTTCAAAGATCAACCTGGACGGCAACATTGGAGCGCACCCAGTCCGATTGCCCTGCCTTCAGCCGCTTGGCTTGAAATTCAACGAAAGCCGGATCGGCGCCCAGTGACGCCAAGGTGCGACCATAGGCTTCGACGCTATCAAAGCGGGCCACGAAGGCGTAGTTCCCGATCTCGCCACCGATCACCGACCAATAGCTGACATCGGCCCCGTGTTTCCTCCAGAGTGTCGCGCCCTCTTTTGCCAGCTGTAGGACCGTCGCAAGATCGCTACCGGGCCTTGGATGCGAAACGAACTGCATAATGACTGCAGGCATATTCCCCTCCAATGATGAATGATGGCGCCAGACAACCTGGTTTGGTCATTTGGCCCGAGGAGAATTCCAAGCGGTGCACGCTCAAGCTTGATCTGGATCAATCCACTGTTCAAGCTCGACTGCAGTCTGCCTCCCTTGCGCTGAATTGCGGCATTGCATGGAGATTGCCATGATGGAGCAGCGCAATCGAGTTGTTCAGGTCGGCAGCTTCGGTGATCCCGAGACGCTGGAGGTTGTCGACGGTCCCCTGCCGAACGCTGGCCGGGGCGAGGTGCGCGTTCGCGTGCTCGCATCGAGCCTCAACTACACCGAGGTGCTGATCAGGCGCCACTTATACCCGCAAACGATGCGCCTCCGGCCGCCGTTCGTGATGGGCTACGACGTCGTGGGAGCAATCGATCAGCTCGGCGAAAGCGTGCGCGACTTTCAGATCGGCGACCGCGTGGCCGACATGACGGTGGTAGGATCAAACGCCGAGTATCGCACGCTTCGGGCCAACGACCTGACCCGCGTGCCCTTGGGCGTGGACGCCGCTGAAGCGGCCGCTCTGATCTTGAGCTGGACCACCGCCTACCAGCTTCTGCACCGCGCGGCCAAGGTGCGGCGAGGCCAACGTGTGCTCGTCCATGGGGCCGCCGGCGCGGTCGGCCAGGCTCTGCTCGTGCTTGGGAGACTGGCCGGCCTCGAGCTGTGGGGCACCGTACGCGGCGAGCACATGGCGCTCGTCCGAAACCTGGGGGCAGCGCCGATCGACTACCAGCATGAGGACTTCACGCGGATTCTGCCGGGTGGATTCGATGTCATCGTCGACGGCGTCGGCGAAGACGGCTATCGCCGCTCATACGCGGCGCTCAAGCCCGGCGGCCTGCTCTGTGCCATCGGCTTTTCGGCGAGCGTGCAGGCACAGCGTCGGATGCTCCCTGTCATGATGGAGATCGCGCGACTGTACCTGTGGAGATTGTTGCCCGGTGGCAAGCGAGCCCGCTTCTACTCGGTCAATGCCATGCGGGCGCGACATCCCAGCTGGTTCAAGGAGGACCTGGAGCAACTGTTCGGGCTGCTGGCAAGTGGTGCCATTCGGCCGCGCATCGCCGAGCGGATCTCCTTCGAGGAGGTCGCCGATGCTCACCGTCGCCTCGAGGCTGGCGGTCTCGAAGGCAAGCTCGTGCTTTGCCCGGATCTCTCCTCGCGACGAAGCCAGCGCGCCGTCTGACACGACGGCACGGTGCACCCCACCGGCGCGACATCGAAGCCGCGCTCGCACGCGAACCCGCTTCGGTGCAGGAAGGCTGGTGGGCTGCTCATTCGATCACCTCGTCGGCGACCAGGAGAAAGTCTCGACCAATCGACAAGCCAAGCGTCCTGGCCGTTGCAAGATTTATGACCAGCTCGAACTTGGTCGGCTGCTGTATCGGCAATTCGGCCGGCTTTGCGCCTTCGAGAATTCTGGCCAGGTAGCTGGCGGTGGCACGCGACAAGTCAGGCAGGTTGACGCCGTAGGAAACCAGGCCCCCCAGATCCACTGCCTCTCTGGCGGCGTAGATCGCCGGCAGGCGGTTCTTCTCGGCAAATGGCACAATCCGCGCGTACTGGCTGTACAGCATCGGGCTGGGAAACAGGACGAGGCCATCGGCGCGCGCCTTGGCCAAGTCCGCGAACGCGCCTTCGAGATCGGCAGGACCGTCCGCCGACACAAGCTGAAGCTTGGCTCCGAGAGATTGAGCGGCACTCTCGATTTCGTTCAGCATCCCCTTCATCGTGCGCTCACCGTATGCCCGGGGGTGCCACAGCACGACGACGCGCGAAAGACCTGGAACGATCACCTTGAGCAATTGAAGCCGTTTGGACACCAGCTCCGGGCCAAGAAATGTCGTCCCGGTAACATTGCCGCCCGGCCGCGCCAGGCTGGAAGCGAGCTCGTCCTCGACGGGATCGGCCATGCCGATGCCGACAATGGGAACGGTGGAAGTCGCTTTCCTGGCGGCGCGGACAGCCGGGGTGGCCAACGCAACGATTGCGTCGACCCGTTGCGCCACGAATTCCTGTGCGAGCTCGCTGAGCTTGTCGGCATCGCCGTCGGCGAATCTGCGGTGAAATGCGACATCCTTTCCTTCGGCATAGCCGAGCTCACGCAAGGCCGGGACAAACGCATCGAGCGTCTTCAGACTTGCGTCGGATTTGTCGCCACGGCCGAGCGAAAGGACGCCAATCTGGCGAAGCCTGGTCAATTGCTGAGCATGAGCTGCGAACGGCCACGTGGCAGCCACACCCCCGATGACAGTGATGAACTGGCGCCGTTTCATGGGGCCCTCGGCCAAAGCACGAAACATCGTACAGACAAAGGGCGACGCCATGGAAGTGCAATCGGGCCGGGGAAAGCCCGCTTCGGGCCCGGTGCCCAACACGATTGCCGTGCCGAAGAAGCGGCGCTTCGCCTCTGAATCCCACTTGCCCCTGTCAGGCGGACGCGTGCCTCGCCACGCCTCAAATGCTTGATCCAGATCAAGCCCGTCACGGCAGCGCCACACCGGAATAGGCCGGATGGCCGCGCAGTGGGGCTATCGCGGCTATGGCTATCGCGGCCTCGGTTATGGCTTGGCCGGCGCCGTCGGCGGCGGCGCGATCGCGCGAGGATTGAGAAGCGCTTTCGCTTCTTCGGAGAATGGCTCGCCGAGAGCCGCCATTCTCCAGCCAACCAATTCAACCGGTGACGCGAAAGCCACCTTCATCCCTGGCCCGCCGGCGGGACCACGTACAGCGTCAGCGCGAACACCGCATAGATGAAGATCATCAGGGCGCCGACGAACCAGGCCGAGCGCCCGCTGGCCGTGATGAAGGCCGACGTCACCGTCGCGATCATCACCATGGTGACGGCCCCCGGCCAGAACTGCAGGTCCATCGGCTTCGGCCCCACCACATAGCTGAGCAGCACCAAAGCGGGTGCGACGAACAGCGCGATCTGGGAAGCGCTGCCGAGCGCGATGCTGACGGCCATGTCCAGCCGGTTCTTGCGCGCCGCGGCGAAGGCCACCGCAAATTCGGCGGCGGCGCCGACCAGCGAGACGACGATGAAGCCGACGAAGGCTGGGCTCATTCCGAAGGTTTCCGCCGCCTTCTGCACCGATTCCACGAAGATCTCGCTGACCAGCGCCACCAGCACGGTGACAACCAGCAGCGTGCCGACGGCTGTTCCGATCGGCCAGTGCGCCTCCTTGTCGTCCTCGCCGTGATCGGCGCTGGCGAACAATTCCTTGTGGGTTCGAAGCGAGAACAACAGGCCGAGCCCGTAAGCGAGGATGAGCAGGATCGAAATGCCGAGGCTGAGCTTGTTGAGGATGCCCCCGCCCTGCGGCAGGTGGTCGAGTTCGGCAACCGCCGACGGCGCAAGCAGGGCAACGGTCGCCATCAGCAACAGGCCGGACGAAAGCCGCGCGCCGGCGCGGTTATACTCCTGCACGTGATAGCGCAGGCCGCCGAGCAGCAGGCAGGCGCCCAGCATGAACACCGCGTTGGTGACGATCGCACCCGCGATCGAGGCCTTCACCAGCATGTACTGGCCTGCGCGCAGCGCCGCGATGGCGATGATCAGCTCGGTCAAATTGCCGAGGGTTGCATTGAGCAATCCGCCCACGGCATCGCCTGTCTTCGCGGCGACCGCCTCGGTGGCGTGGCTGAGCAGCGCCGCCAGCGGCACGATGGCCAGCACCGACAGCACGAACAGCAGCGTGTGAGAATGCGGCGCCACCGCCTCGGCCACCAGCACGATGGGCACGAAGGCCAGCATCCAGAGCAAAGGGGTATTCCGGATTTCCCTGAGCAGGGTCTGCATGTGGGCCGCCCTTCCATCGATGCGCTGATAGGAGAGTCCGGCGCGTTCGCCGCACGAGTCTTGATCTGGCTCAACGAGAAGGGATTAGAGGCGCCACCGCATGGCCAGAGGCGATGCTCAGGCCCGAGGCACGACGAGGATCCGTCCCCAGGTCATCGGGCATCAGGATGGCAGGGCTCGCGCCAACTGCAGCGCGGATTGGACACCGTCTTCCAGGATTTGCCGTGCCCTGGCGCGGTCGGGCACCGCTCGCGCGAATTGCAGAATGCCCACGATGAGACCGAAGATGGCCAATAGCGGTATCGCCGACGCATGTTCGTGAGACCGGCTCGCGATTCACCAGCTGATATGTAGGCACGTACCCCATTCCATCCTTCTGGGAACACGGGCCTGATTCCGCAGTTGCTCCAGCTCACTGGAGAAAAATTCATGCCCAAGACATCGCTCGCCGAGATCGCCAAGGACATGGCCGGCATCGACATTGCCATTTTGTCGACCCACACCGAGAACGGCGAGATCGCCAACCGTCCCATGAGCAACAATGGCGACGTCGCCTATGACGGCACCTCGTACTACTTCACCTACGAACAGGCGCGGACGGTGTCGGATATCCAACGCAATCCGAAAGTGGCGCTCGGATTTTCGTCGGAAGCGGGCCTTTTCTCGAAGGGGACCTACGTGGCCGTCGAAGGGACTGCCGAACTGATCCGGGACAAGGCGGCCTTCCAGCAGCACTGGACGAGCGATCTCGACAGATGGTTCGACGACGGGGTCGATACGCCGGGCATCGTCCTGATCAAGGTCAAGGCCAACCGCGTGACCTATTGGAAGGGTCGTGAAGAGGGTGAGGTCGAGCTCTGATCGGAAAGGATCGTGAGGCGGATTCTTGAGTGGTTCTTCCGGAGCCGCGAAACAGGCGCCATCACCATCGCTCAGTGGCCCAATCTCGTTCTATGGATCGTGATCGTTGCGGCCGTTCTGCTTTGGCTCTGGCCGTCTGCCGGCAAGGCCAGCATCGGCTTGACGGTCGTCGTGAAAGGCGGACTCATCATGTGGGGCGCCGATGAGATCCTCCGCGGCGTGAACCCTTGGCGACGCTGCCTCGGCGCTGCCGTGGTGCTCTATGTGCTCGTGACGCTTTTGCGGTGAAGGCTGCTGTCCAGGCGCTCCGTCACGATAGCATCCTGCCAGTGTTTTGCCCGACGGGTCAACTTGATCGCGGCTGCTACCGCCGTTTGCGACACGGCGGGAAAATGCCTTGTCGATCAAAGGGCCTCCTACTGTGCATGGGGTTGTTTTTCGACTTTTTTGTTGTGGCCTCGCCCTGCGCACGCAGCGCGAGCCGCATCGCCTGACCTTCGCGCATACTCAGCATGCAAGCTTGCGCCTGTGGAAGCCGGCGCCTCCGTAGTACATGCCGAACATCCGACCATGGCTACGCCGCCGGAGCAGCGCGCCACGAAAATGACGATCACGTTACCTGCCGCCGCGCGCGATCCCGACCATCCCACCGCCGACGGCCTTCCGGCGACGCAGCGGCGCTGGGCGGTCGCGGCGATCTTCACTGCGCTCGCAATGGCCTCGCTCGACACCGCGATCGCAAACATCGCCCTGCCCTCCATCGCCGCCGACCTGCACGTCACGCCGGAGCAGTCGGTGTGGGTGGTCAACGTCTACCAGATCGCGCTGGTGGCGACGCTGCTGCCGCTGGGGGCGCTCGGCGAGATCGTCGGGCACCAGCGCATCTATCTCGGCGGCCTGATCCTGTTCACCATCGCCTCGCTGTTCTGCGCGGTGGCATGGTCGCTCGACAGCCTCCTGGTGGCGCGCACCCTGCAAGGCCTGGGGGCGAGCGGCATCATGAGCGTCAACACGGCGCTGGTGCGCTTCGTCTATCCCGGCCGCATGCTCGGCCGGGGTTTCGGTCACAACGCGCTCGTGGTCGCGACCGCCTTCACCTTCGGGCCCTCGATCGCCTCCGCCATCCTGGCGCTCGGACCGTGGCCGTGGCTGTTCGCCGTCAACATCCCGTTCGGCCTCATCGCCATTGGCATCGGCTTTGCGATGCTGCCGAAGACCCCGCGCGCCGATCACGGCTTCGACTTGCTCGGCGCGATCCTGGCCACCGCCTGCCTCGGCCTGTTCATCACCGGCATCGGCAGCGCCGCGCACAATCTGTCGCCAATCGTTGTCGGCATCGAGTTGGTCATCGCCCTCGTGCTTGGCGTGATCCTGACCCGCCGCCATGCCGATCATCCCGCGCCGATGCTGCCGATCGACCTGTTCGCCAGGCCGATGTTCGCCCTGTCGGCGGCAACGGCCGTGTGCTCCTTCGCAGTCCAGGGGCTCGCCTTCGTCTCGCTGCCGTTCTATTTCGAGGACGTGCTCGGCCGCTCGCAGGTCGAGACCGGCTTCTTCATGACGCCGTGGCCGCTGGTGGTCGGCATCATGGCGCCGATCGCAGGCCGTCTCTCCGACCGCCATGCCGTCGGCCTGCTCGGCGGCATCGGTCTCGTGCTGCTCGGTCTCGGCATGGCGCTGCTGGCGGCACTGCCGGCCAATCCCGCGATCCCTGACATCATCTGGCGAATGGTGATCTGCGGCATGGGGTTCGGCTTCTTCCAGGCGCCGAACATGAAGGCGGTGATGGCAAGCGCGCCGGCTCACCGCAGCGGCAGCGCCTCCGGCATCGTCGCGACCGCGCGCCTGACGGGGCAGACGACCGGCGCGGCGCTCGCCGCCGCCTGCTTCGCGCTCGCAGGTCATGACGGCGCGACACTGGCGCTGGCGCTCGGCGCGGGCTTTGCCGCGCTCGGCAGCGTGATGAGCTTGCTGCGGCTCGCGGTGAAGTAAGCCGTCAGGCCGCCGTCACGCCGACGGCCACCGGAGCGACGGTCTCGTTGTCCAGCGCGGCCAGGCGCTCGTCGATGGCCGCGATGACCTTGCGCGAGTACGGTCCGAGATGTGCATAGGCCGCGATCATCTGCACGGCGATGCGCGCCGACGACGTGTCGCGCTTGGCGCAGTTCATGAAGGTCTGCCAGAGCGGCGCCCGCGCCTCGGGAAGGGCGGACACCACCTTGTGCACGGTCTCCATGGCGCCGAGCTTGGAGCGGATATCGCCTTCGGCAAGCTCGGAACGCTGCCTGGACCGGTCGAGCAGCGTCATCAGGCGATCGACGCGTGCTGCGTAGGCGGCCGGGCTGTAGACGTGCTCCAGCACCCGCTTGTAGTCCGTCAGGATGTCGCGCAACGGGCGGACCGGATCGAAGTTGATGCCGGCCGTGCACTGATCGGCACCGATGGTCGGCGCCACGTCGTGGCCCGAATGCAGCCGGCCTTCGCGCTCCAGCCGGCGCGTGAGCTGCGTGTTCGGCAAGGCATAGAGCAGGCCGACCATGGCCACGGGGATAGCCGCCTCCTCGATGAACTCGATCATCGACTCCGCCATCGAGACCTTCTCGTTGTCGAAGCCGACGATGAAGCCCGCGGTGACGAGCATGCCAGCGGCGTAGATCTTGTGGATGCTCTCGGCGATGTTGCGCCGCGTGTTCTGCTTCTTGCGCATCGCGACCAGCGTCTCGGGGTCCGGACTTTCGATGCCGACGAAGATGCCGAAGAAATTGGCCGCACCCATCAGCTCCAGGAGCTCCGGATCGTCGGCGAGGTTGACGGAGGCTTCCGTGGAGAATTCGAACGGATAGCCGTGCGTGCGCTGCCATTCGGCGAGCTTCGGCAGGAATTGCCGCAGCGACTTCTTGTTGCCGATGAAATTGTCGTCGACGAAATCCAGATGGCCGCGATAGCCCATCTTGTAGATCGTCTCGAGCTCGACGAACATCTGCTCGATCGTCTTGGTCCGCGGCACGCGCCCGTAGAGCTCGATGATGTCGCAGAACTCGCAGGTGAAGGGACAGCCGCGCGAATATTGCACCCCGAGATAGAGATAGTCCTCGAACTTGAGCAGGTCGAAACGCGGCACCGGCGTCTTGGTGACGTCGGCCTGGAACTTCGGTGCAGTGAAGACGCCGGACCGCGCGCCACTCTCCCAGGCCGCGATGAAATCGTCGATGACGCTCTCGGCCTCGCCGAGCACCCGGAAATCGGCCCGCTCGTAGATGTGGGGGCTCGAGGTCGGATCTGGTCCGCCGACCACGACCGGCTTGCCCGCGGCGCGGCAGAGCTCGATCAGGCGCAATGTGTCGGCCTGCTGGGGCAACATTCCGCCGGTGAACACAACGTCGGCCCAGGCGAGATCCTCCTCGCCGAAGGGCGCCGTGTTGCAATCGATCAGCCGGACCGTCCAGCTCTCGGGCAGCATCGCGGCAACGGTGATCAGGCCGAGGGGGGCGGCCGGGCGCTTGACACCCAGCACTTTGCAGGATTCGCCGAAGGTCCAGAAGGACTCTGCCGAGAACAGCGGGTAGAGCATCAGTACGTTGCAGGGACTCGGCACGTTCATGGAACTCCTTTTGCGTCGGCGCAGTGTACCAAAGCGCCCGCGACTTGCACCCCGGCAAAAGAGACAAACTGTCGCCGCTGCGCAAGCCGCGCAGGGCCCTGGAACCGGCCTTCGCAGCCGGACGTCGCCTCAAGCCACGGATTGACGCCCTCGGAATAAGGCGTCAACCCGAATCGATTGCGAAGGGATGAGCCAAAACGGCGTCCCGGTCCATACTCCAGAGCGACACGGCCATGCGTCCCCGCCACCCCTCGGACTGTTGATTTGAACCGTTCCAGTTTGCCGGACAGATTGCGCCCCTGAGTTCAATCGGTGGATTGGGCCAATCAGGGGACTTGCGATGGCAAACCTAACAATCAACGGAAAAACCTTCACGCTCGACGTCGAGCCGGATACGCCGCTGCTCTGGGCGATCCGCGAGAATGCCGGCCTGACCGGCACCAAGTATGGTTGCGGCATTGCACAATGCGGCGCCTGCACGGTTCACCTCGACGGCGTCGCGATGCGCTCCTGCGGGATCTCGGTCAGCGAGGCCGAGGGCAAGAAGATCACCACTATCGAGGGGCTCGCCTCTGGCAATGCGCTGCACAAGGTGCAGGAGGCCTGGATCGCCCAGGACGTGCCGCAATGCGGCTATTGCCAGAGCGGCATGATCATGGCGGTGGCCGCGCTCTTGAACGAGAAGCCGAAGCCGACCGACGCCGACATCGACGAGGCCATCACCAATATCTGCCGCTGCGGCACCTTCCAGCAGGTCCGCGAGGCGATCCACACGATCGCGAGCGCGTAAGGAAATCCTCACATGAACAAGCATATCTCGCCGCGGCTCAATCGCCGCGCCTTCGTCATTGGCACGGCCGCGGTCGGTGCGGGCCTCGCCATCGGCCTCGACCTCCCCTTCGGCGGCCCCGCCGTGGTCCGCGCGGCCGACGGCTCGCCCGAGATCGGCGCCTGGGTCGTGGTCAGGCCGGACGACACCGTGGTGATTCGCATCGCCCGCTCGGAGATGGGCCAGGGCTCGCTGACCGGCCTCGCCCAGCTGGTGGCCGAGGAGCTCGAATGCGACTGGACCAAGGTCACCACCGAATATCCGACGCCGGGCCAGAGCGTCGCCCGCAAGCGCGTGTGGGGTGATTTCTCCACCGGCGGCAGCCGCGGCATCCGCTCCTCGCAAGACTATGTCCGCAAGGGCGGCGCCACCGCGCGCGTGATGCTGATCCAGGCCGCAGCCGACGCCTGGAAAGTGCCGGCCTCCGAATGCAAGGCCGAGAACAGTGTCATCACCCATACGCCGTCGGGCCGTACCACGACCTACGGCAAGGTCGCCGAGGCTGCGGCGAAACTGACGCCGCCGGCGGACGTCAAGCTGAAGGATCCGAAAGACTGGAAGCTGATCGGCAAGGGCGTCAATCGGCTCGACACCGCCGACAAGACCACCGGCGCGATGGTCTACGGCATCGATGTCAAGCTGCCGGGCATGCTGAACGCCGCGATCAAGGATTGCCCCGTGTTCGGCGGCAAGCTGAAGAGCTTCGACGAAGCCAAGATCGCCGGCATGAAAGGCGTCAAGAAGGTCGTCAAGGTCGGCGACACCGCGGTCGCCGTCGTCGCCGACACCTGGTGGCACGCCAAGACCGCGCTCGAGGCGCTGCCGATCGTCTGGGACGAAGGCGACAACGCAAAGGTTTCCAGCGAGTCGATCGCGAAATGGCTGGCGGAGGGGCTCGACAATTCGCAGCCGGCCTATGTCGGCAACAAGAACGGCGACGCCAAGGCTGCGATTGCCGGTGCCGCCAAGAAGGTCGAGGCTGTCTACGCCTATCCCTACCAGAACCACGCCACCATGGAGCCGATGAACGCCACCGCGCTCTACACCGCGGACAAATGCGAGGTCTGGTGCGGCACGCAGAACGGCGAGGCGGCGTTTGCAGCGGTGCTGGAAGCGTCCGGCCTGCCGGCCGAAAAGTGTGACGTGCACAAGGTGATGCCAGGCGGCGGCTTCGGCCGGCGCGGCCAGACCGACTATGTCCGCCAAGCCGTCATGATCGCCAAGCAAATGCCGGGCACGCCGATCAAGCTGTTGTGGTCGCGCGAAGAGGACATGGCGCACGGCAGGTATCACCCCATCACCCAGTGCAAGATGACCGGCGCGTTCGATGCCAACAACAATTTGATCGCCCTGCACTACCGCCTGTCTGGGCAATCGATCCTGTTCTCGCTCCGCCCCGAAGCGTTGCAGAACGGGATGGACCCCGCGGCATTCCAGGGCGTCGCCCAATCCGGCGAAGCCGCGTTCGGCTATTCGGTGCCGAACCTTCTGGTCGAGCATGCGATGCGCAACCCGCACGTCCCGCCCGGCTTCTGGCGCGGCGTCAACGTCAATCACAACGCGATCTACATGGAATGCTTCATGGACGAGCTCGCCCAGGCCGCAGGCCAGGACCCGCTCGAATTCCGCCGCAAGCTGATGGGCAACCACCCCAAGCACCTTGCGGTGCTCAACGCGGTTGCCGAGAAGATCGGCTGGACCACGCCGGCGCCGCAAGGCGTCTATCGCGGCATCGCGCAGGTGATGGGCTACGGCAGCTATGTCGCCGGCGCCGCAGAGATCTCGGTGACCGATGGCAGCAAGATCAAGGTGCATCGCATCGTCGCCTCCACCGACCCCGGCTACGTCGTCAATCCGGCGCAGGTGGAGCGACAGGTCGCCGGCTCCTTCGTCTATGGCCTCTCCGCGCTGTTCTACGGCGGCTGCACGGTGAAGGACGGCAAGATCGAGCAGACCAACTTCGACACCTACAATTCGATGCGCATCAACGAGATGCCGAAGGTGGAGACGGTGATGGTGCCGAGCGGCGGATTCTGGGGCGGCGTCGGCGAGCCGACCATCGGCGTCGCGGCCCCGGCGGTGCTGAATGCGTACTTTGCCGCGACCGGCAAGCGCATCCGCCAGGTGCCGCTGCGCGACCAGAACATCACCTTCGCGTAAAGCATGATCAGGAAAAGTGTGGAGCGGTTTTCCGAAAAGGTCATGCTCAAACGACAAATCGCGGCGGCCATACCGGCCGCCGCAGCATTTTCCGGACAGGTCTCATGAATGCGCCGGTGACGCGGCGGAATGCCATTCTCGGCATCGCCGTCGCGGCCACATCGCTCGCCGCACCTTCGATCCTGCGCGCGCAATCGGCGGGGCGCGTCGTCGTGGTCGGCGGCGGCTTTGGCGGCGCGGCTTGCGCCCGCGCGCTCAAGCGCGCCGATGCCAAATTGCAGGTCACCCTGATCGAGCCGAACAAGACTTACATCTCCTGCCCCTTCAGCAACGAGGTGATCGCGGGCCTGCGCGAGATCGAGGCGCAGCAGTTCGGTTATGACAAGCTTGCCGCCGGGGGCATCAGCATCGTCACCCAGGCTGTGGCGGGCATCGACACGCAAACGCGTGGTGTGACGACGGGCGATGGCACCACGTTTGGCTATGACCGCCTCGTGCTCTCGCCCGGCATCGACTTCCATCTCGAAGCCCTGCCCGGCTACGACGACGCCGCGTCAGAGACGATGCCGCACGCCTGGAAAGCGGGCGCTCAGACTCTTTTGCTGCGCCGGCAATTGGAAGCGATGGGGGACGGCGGCACGGTCGCCATTGCAATCCCGGCCAATCCTTCCCGGTGCCCGCCAGCGCCTTACGAGCGCGCGAGCCTGATCGCGCATTACCTGACGTCGAGAAAGCCGCGCTCGAAAGTTCTGATCCTCGACGCCAAGGACACGTTCTCGCAGCAGCGGCTGTTCGAGAAGGCGTGGAAGGAGCTCTATGGCGACATGATCGAGCGGGTCGCACTGTCGCAAGGCGGCCGCGTCACCTCGGTCGATCCGACGACGCGAACCATCGTCACCGAATTCGGCAACTACACCCCTGATGTCGCCAACGTCATCCCGCCGCAGCGCGCGGGGCGCATCGCCGGCGTCGCAGGCGTTGCGGACGCGACCGGCTGGTGCCCGATCGATCCCGTCACGTTCGAGTCAAAACTCGTTCCGAACGTCCACGTCGTTGGCGATGCCTGCCTCGGCGGCGGCATTCCCAAATCGGCGTCCGCTGCGAGCGCGCAAGGCAAGGCTTGCGCTAGCGCGATCGTGAATCTCCTCGCCGGCCGCGCGCCGGACACGCCACGCCTGACCGGCGTCTGTTACAACGTCGTCGCGCCCGGCTACGGCTTCTCGCTCGCCGGCCACTACCAGCCGCGCGGCGACATCTTTGCCGAGGTCGAGGGCGGCACCAGCCCGGTCGATGCACCGCGCGAATTGCGCGCCCGCGAGGCCACGGAAGCGGAGCGCTGGTTTGAGACCATCACGGCGGACACCTTTGGCTAGGGCCATGATGGAAGGAGCCCTCACCCGGCGCTGCGCGCCGACCTCTCCCGCAAGCGGGAGAGGTAAGTGGAGCTCGCGGCGACCTCAGCCATCCTATCCGGTAGCTGCGATCGCGGCGCTCATCGTGGCAAGCCTCGCCCTCGCCTTGCCGACCCAAGCCGAAGAGCTCGTGCCCTACACAATCGTCGGCGACGGCATTCCCGACTCGCTCACAGGCTCACCCGGCGATGCTGCGCGCGGGCGCGCGCTGGTGCTCGCACGCACGACGACCTGCATCCTCTGCCATTCCGGCCCATTCCCGGAAACGCGGTTCCAGGGCGACCTCGCGCCTGATCTCGGCGGTGCCGGGAACCGGTGGTCCGTGAGCCAGTTGCGGCTTCGACTGGTCGATGCCTCGCGCTTCAATCCGGAGACCATCATGCCGTCCTATTATCGTAACGACGGCCTCGTTCGGGTCGGACGCAATTTTGCCGGGAAGCCAATCTTGTCGGCTGCGGAGATCGAAGACATCGTCTCATTTCTTGCAATGCTTCGGGACTAGCTTCATGCCAACCACGCGACGACAATTCTTGAACCTCGCCGGAGGCGTGACAATCGCCGGGACGATTCCAATCGTAACGCTGCGCCCGATTCAAGCGACGCCGGCGATGCTCAACACCGCGATCCGCAACGTCGTCGGCGAAGCACAGCTTCGCAGCGGCCGGGTCAAGCTCGACATTCCGCCGCTGGTCGAGAACGGCAACACGGTGCCGATGACGGTCAGCGTGACGAGCCCGATGACGGCGGACGACTACGTCAAGAGCATCCACGTCTTCAACGAAAAGAACCCGCAGCCGAACATTGGCAATTTCTATTTTGGCCCATCTTCCGGCCGAGCCCAGGTCTCGACCCGGATCCGGCTCGCCGACACCCAGAAGGTCGTCGCGATCGCGCGCCTGTCAGATGACACGTTCTGGCAGGTTGCCGCCGAAATTGTCGTGACGCTGGCGGCATGCACCGAGGAGCTGAACTGATGTCCGCTCTCATCAACGTTCCCTCGAAAGCCAAACGCGGCGAGATCATCGAGATTCGCACGCTGACCTCGCACATCATGGAAACAGGCTTCCGCCATACCGCGGACGGCAAGCTCGTGCCGCGCGACATCATCACGAGCTTCGTCTGCCGCTACAACGGCGCCGAGATCTTTCGCGCCGACCTATTTCCGGCGATCGCGGCGAACCCATATTTGTCGTTCTTTACGGTCGCCAAGGAGAGCGGCAAGTTCGAGTTCGAGTGGATCGGCGACAACGGCTATTCGTCCACCGCATCGGCATCGATCACGGTCGAATGAGCTCCTGGCGCGCGATAGCGGTGGCGATATTGCTCGTCACGGGCCCCACCCTGCTCGCCGGAGAGATCCCGTCGGATGCGCGCCGCTCCGGCTATTCGTTCATGGGTCCGGACACGCGCGCGATGCAGGATGACGACACCGCCAATCCCGGCATGCTGTTCGTGCTCGACGGCGAGCAGCTGTGGAAGAAGACGATCGGCACCGCCGACAAGGCCTGCGCGGACTGTCATGGCGATGCGCGCAGCAGCATGAAGGGCGTCGCGGCGCGCTACCCCGCCTTCGACAAGGCGCTGGGGCGCCCAATCACGCTCGATCAGCGGATCAATCTCTGCCGCGCCAATCACCAGCAGGCGACGCCGCTGCCCTACGAGAGCCGCGACCTGCTCGCATTGTCCGCCTTCGTCGGCCACCAGTCACGCGGCATTCCGATCACGGCGGGCGATGATCCGCAAGCAAAGCCATTCGCCGAGCAGGGACGCGACCTCTTCATGCAGCGCGAAGGCCAGCTCAACCTTGCCTGCAGCAACTGCCATGACGACAATTTCGACAAGCGTCTCGCCGGCGCACCCATCACGCAAGCGCAGCCGACCGGATACCCGCTCTACCGCCTGGAGTGGCAGACGTTGGGCTCAGTAGAGCGTCGGTTGCGCAGCTGCATGAGCGGGGTCCGCGCCCAGGCCTATGATTACGGCTCGCCCGAGCTGGTCGCGCTCGAACTCTACCTGATGTCGCGGGCGCGCGGCCTGCCGATGGAAACGCCGGCCGTACGTCCCTGATGGCAGATTAGGACTAGGCAGGCGTGGTACGGCCGCTAGTATCCGTCCCAAAGAATATGAATCAAAGGGAGGATCTACATTGGCCAATTACGACATCTCGCGCCGTAGCCTGCTCAAGGGCACCGCCGCGGCCGGCGCGCTCAGCCTGACCGGCCTGCCCGCCCGCGCCGAGGTCAACTGGAAGAAATACGCCGGGACCAAGCTGGAGGTGATCCTCGCCAAGGGTCCGCGCGGCGACAACCTGCAAAAGAACATCAAGGAGTTCACCGAGCTCACCGGCATCCAGGTCGAGTCCGAGCAGATCCCCGAGCAACAGCAGCGCCAGAAGGTCGTGATCGAGCTCACCTCGGGACGGCCGAGCTTCGACGTGGTGCATCTCAGCTATCACGTGCAGAAGCGGCAGTTCGAGAAAGCCGGCTGGCTCGCCGACATGACGCCGTTCATGAAGGACCCGACGCTGACCGCACCGGATCTGGTCGAAAGCGATTTCTCGGCCGCGGGCCTGCAATACGCCAAGAACGACAAGGGCCAGATGCTGTCGCTGCCCTGGTCGGTCGACTATTTCATCCTCTACTACAACAAGGAGCTGTTCGAGAAGAAGGGCGTCGCGGTCCCCAAGACCTTCGACGAGATGGTCGCGGCCGCCGAAAAGCTCACCGACGCCAAGGATGGCACCTATGGCTTCGTCGGGCGCGGCCTGCGCAATGCCAACATGACGTTGTGGACCAATTTCTTCCTCAACTATGGCGGCGAATTCTTGGACGCCAAGGGCAATATCCAGACCGACGGCCCGGAAGCGGTCGCGGCCACAAAGCTCTATCAGACGCTGCTGACCAAGGTCGCCCCGCCCGGCGTCGCCGGCTTCAACTGGATGGAGTCGATGGCTTCCTTCACGCAAGGACGTTCGGCGATGTGGATCGACGGCGTCGGCTGGGCGCCGCCGCTGGAGGATCCCGCCGCCTCGCGCGTCGTCGGCAAGGTCGGCTACACCGTCGTGCCGGCCGGACCGAAGGGGCAGTATTCGGCCACTTACGGCGACGGCATCGGCATTGCCGCGGCCAGCAAGAACAAGGAAGCCGCCTATTTGCTCTGCCAATGGGTGGTCTCGAAGAAGCAGGGTGCGCGGCTGCTGCAGGCCGGCGGCGGCGTGCCGTTCCGCAACTCGATCCTGAACGATCCCGAGATCCAGAGCGGCGTGAAGATGCCCAAGGAGTGGCTGCAATCGGTGATCGATTCTGCCAAGATCAGCAAGCTCGGCCTGCCCGTCGTGATTCCGGTCGCCGAGTTCCGCGATCTCGTCGGCGCGGCGCTCACCTCGACATTGTCAGGCGCCGATCCCGCAACCGAGCTGAAGAAGGCGCACGAACAATATCGGCCGATCCTGGAGCGTAGCGAAAAGGCGTGAGTGCGTTGACACAATCGACTCCGGCCGCGGCTTCGACCGAGGCCGCGCCGGAGAAGGAATTGCGGCCGCCATCCTACTGGCCGTTCGTGGTGCCGGCGCTGGTCGTCGTGCTCGCCATCATCATCTTCCCGTGGGTCTTCACGATCTGGATGAGCCTGAACGAATGGAAGGTCGGCTCGCCCACCACCTTCGTCGGATTCTCCAACTATCTGCGGCTCACGAGCGATCCGCGCTTTCTAGAGGCGGTCGGCCACACGCTGGTCTACACCGTGCTGTCGGTGGTGCTGCCGCTGATCCTCGGCACACTCTCTGCCGTGGTGTTTCACCAGAACTTCGCCGGCCGCGGATTTCTGCGCGGCATCTTCATCATGCCGATGATGGCGACGCCCGTGGCGATCGCACTGGTCTGGACCATGATGTTCCACCCGCAGCTCGGTGTGCTCAATTACCTGCTGTCGCTGGTCGGGATTCCCGCGCAGCTCTGGGTGTTTCATCCCGCGACCGTCATTCCCTCGCTGGTGCTGGTCGAGACCTGGCAGTGGACGCCGCTGGTGATGCTGATCGTGCTCGGCGGCCTCGCCGCGATCCCGACCGAGCCTTACGAGAGCGCGCAGATCGACGGCGCCAGCTTCTGGCAGGTGTTCCGCTTCATCACCCTGCCGCTGATCATGCCGTTCCTGTTCATCGCCGGCATGATCCGCATGATCGACGCGGTGAAGAGCTTCGACATCATCTTCGCGATCACGCAAGGTGGCCCGGGCTCGGCATCGGAGACGATCAACATCTATCTCTACAGCGTCGCCTTCACCTATTACGACCTCGGCTACGGCTCGGCCATCGCGGTCGTGTTCTTCCTGCTGATCGTCCTGCTCGCGGCGGTGATGCTCTACGCCCGCCAGCGCATGCTGTGGACCGAGATCGCGAGCGGCGCATGACACCCCGTCAGATCATGACACCCCGTCAGATCATCGGCAAAATCGGTCTGTGGCTGTCCGTGCTCGTCATCGTCTCGCCGGCGATCCTGTTCTTTCTCTGGATGCTCTCGCTGTCGCTCAAGTTCGAGGTCGATAATGCGGCCTACCCGCCGGTGTTCTTTCCGGATCGCATCGCCTGGAAGAACTATGCCGACGTGCTCGCCTCCAACCGCTTCCTGACCTATTTCATCAACAGTCTGATCGTCACCGGCAGCTCGACCGCGCTGGCGCTGCTGGTCGGCGTCCCCGCCGGCTACGGCATCGCGCGCATGGCCGCGCATAAATCCGCGATCGTGATCCTGATCGCCCGCATCACGCCCGGCCTATCCTATTTGATCCCGCTGTTCCTGCTGTTCCAGTGGCTCGGCCTGCTCGGCACGCTGGTGCCGCAGATCATCATCCATCTCGTCGTCACCGTGCCGATCGTGATCTGGATCATGATCGGCTATTTCGAGACGACGCCGATGGAGCTGGAGGAAGCCGCCCTGATCGATGGCGCCGGCCGCTGGCAGGTCTTCCGCCACGTTGCGCTGCCGATTGCCAAGCCCGGCATCGCGGTCGCTTTCATTCTCGCCGTGATCTTCTCCTGGAACAACTTTGTGTTCGGCATCGTGCTGGCCGGGCGCGAGACCCGCACCCTGCCAGTTGCGGTCTATAACATGATCTCGTTCGACCAGCTGAGCTGGGGACCGCTGGCCGCCGCCGCGCTGATCGTGACCTTCCCGGTGCTGCTGCTCACCGTGCTGGCGCAGCGGCAGATCGTGGCCGGGCTGACTGCGGGAGCCGTGAAGGGCGGATGAAAAATGAAGCGGCCGGACGCCTCCTCGTCGCCCGGCCGTTGCGATTTCGCCTTATTCCGCCGGCGCTGCCGACATCTCAGGATGCGCGGCGTAGTGCTCGCTGGCGCCGAGCTTGCTGGCGGCGAACAGGCCGGCGGCCACCACGGCGTAGGCCAGCGCGACCGCCGGCGTCACGCCAAAGCCGCCGCCAATACCGACGGCCTCGCCGTGCATGAAGCCGAAGTAAGTCAGCACCGCACCGACGAGCGCGAACGCCGAGGCCTTCTCGAAATCGCGCTCGATGATGAAGACGCCGATCGCACCCAGGATGAGGCCGCCGAGAATGGAGCCGCCGCCCATCACCTCTAGGCCGTGATAGAACACGCCCTGCTGCGGCAGCGCGGCAATCGCGGCCGCCTTGACCGCATCGGCCTTGTCGGCCGCCAAGCCGCCGACGCTGGCTGCCGCATTCATGGTGGAGCCGAGCATGGTGTCGATCTGGAGCTTGGCCCAAGCGGCCAAATGCGGCGTCAGCGCCAGCACGATCGCGGGCGCATGCTTGACCGGCGTGGTCTGGAACGCCTGCGCGCCGATCAGCATGCCGATGTAGAGCAGGATCGGCGAGATCGCGACGACGGGCACCAGCGCCAGCAGCACCGAGATGATGCCGAACCAGGACAGCACCACCACCATGATGCCGGTCGCCGCCGAATAGCCGATGCGGCCGCCCATCGCCTTCCATCCGGGATGGCCGATATAGACGGCGTTGATGAAGGGATTGCCCATCAGGCAGCCGATCAGGCTGACGACGCCGTCGGCGGTGAGCACGCGCGTGGTCGGATAGTCGTCGCCGGCCGCTTCCGCGCTCTCGACATTGTCCATGGCCTCGACGAGGTCGTAGATGCCGAACGGAATGGCGGTGACCAGGATGATGCCGAGGAACTCGAAGCCGGAGAAGACGTAGGCCACGGCCGGGATCGGCACCGAGAAGCCGAAATTGGCAAAGGCCGCGCCGACACCCGCGATGCTCAGGCCGCCGAGACCGAGCCCGAACAGGTTCGAGCCCCAGGCGATGATCATGCCGGCCGCGATGGCGACGAGGCCCGCGGGAATGCCGCGCCAGTATTTCACGCCGCCGAACCAGCTCAGCAGGATGATGGCGAAGCAGACGAGGCCGATCTGCGGCGTCATGTACATCTCGAGCGCCGGCCGCATCGAGATGAAGGTGACGGAAACGCCGGCGAGCGTGCCGAGCAGCGCCGCGCGCGGCGTGATCTTGCGGATGAACGGCGCGATAAAGCCGCCGATCATCAGGATAAAGCTCTGGAAGAACACCCAGACGAGACCCGCCGACCAGCCCTTGAGCGGATCGCCGGTCTTGAGCGTGATCGGCAGCATGATCACGAAGGTGACAATGAACATGTGCGGCACGCTGACGCCCGACGGCAGCGCGCAGACGTCGTTGCGGCCGGTCTTCTGGGCGAGGCGATAGGCGAGATAGGCGTAATAGAAGGTGGACAGGCACATCATCAGCCCCAGCGCGGGCAGGATGCGGCCGAACACGAGGCTATCGGGCATCTTCAGCACGAAGCGCAACAGGCCCGTGAGCACCAGCATGTTGACGAGGATGTTGGTGCCGAAGCCGAAAAACGCGTTCCAGTCGCCCGATGTCCATAGCGCCGGCTTGAATCCAGACTTGCCGGCCGTCCCCGTCAATGTGCTCATGATAGTACCCCCTATGTGGTCGAAATCTTCATCGCCTCCAAAACTGCGGCTGAATCCGCGACCCAGCCGAAGATGCCGCCCTGGGCCTTGATCATCTTCAGGCCCATCTCGTGAAACTCGGGGAAGTAGGACGCACAGCCATCGGCGATGACGACGCAGCGATAGCCGCGGTCATTGGCCTCGCGCACCGTGGTATTGACGCACACTTCCGTGGTGACGCCGCACACGAGCAAATTCTCGATGCCGTATTTCTCCAGGACCTCGCCGAGCTCGGTCGCGTAGAAGGCGCCCTTGCCGGGCTTGTCGATCACGATTTCGCTGTCGAGCGGATAGAGCTCGGGAATGATGTCGTGGCCGGCCTCGCCGCGAATGAGGATGCGCCCCATCGGACCGGGATCGCCGATGCGAAGGCTCGGCGCGCCGCGCTCGACCTTCGCCGGCGGCGCGTCGGAGAGATCGGGCAGATGGCCCTCGCGCGTGTGGATGACCAACATGCCGCTGTCGCGCGCCGCCGTCAGCACTGCGCCGATCGGCTTCACCGCGCGCGCGAGCTGGCTGACGTCGTTGCCCAGCGTCTCGCCGAAGCCGCCGGGCTCCATGAAATCCCGCTGCATGTCGATGATGAGAAGCGCGGTGGCGGGCCAGTCGAGCGTGATCGGCTCGGGCTCGGCGCTGACGACGCCCTTTGTCGGCTTGGCTGAGTTCAACATGACGGCCCCGCGAGAACTCTCCTGGCCGGGAGTTCTGCAAGCGCCGTGCCATTGTGTACAATTGCGGTCCGGAGCACCGCGCGAGGAAATTTTCTGCGCTATCAGAATGTTATCGGAAGAGCCCGCGCCTGCTCATTCGCTGTGCGACGGCTTTGCGACGTGCATTTGCTTAAAGGATAAGCGGGCCACGACTCTCGTTCCGCCGTCATTCCGGGGCGACGCGTCAGCGTCGAGCCCGGAATCCATCGGGCCGCGGTACGCGAGGTGAAATGGATTCCGGGTTCGCGCTACGCGCGCCCCGGAATGACGAGCAGAGGCTACCGCCCTGCCCCATACAGCCGCCGATACTCCTCCTCATACGGCGCATAAGAGTCCTTCAGCGTGGCCGCGTTGAGCAGCATGGTTGCGACCATCGTGCCCGCTTTGTCGAACACGCGCGTCTTGACCCAGGCGCTTTCGGTGCGGCGGCTGGCCGAGAGCGCGACCACCTCGCGCTCGACTTCGTATTCTTCGTCGACGAAGAGTGGGCCCTTCAGCAGGCGGATCTCCTGGTCGGCGAACAGACCGACGGCCGGGCCCTTGGCCGGCAGCGGATCGTCCTTGGAGCGGTACTGGAACAGCACGCTCAGCATCTCCATCGGGATGATCGGCTTGCCCCACGGATTGTCCGCGCCCGAATAATACGGCGAGCGCTCGGTGATGACGGCGAGCTTCTGCCGAAGCGAGAACGGATAGAGGTCGCCCATGTTCTGGTCGAACGCCATGCGCACCGTTTGCCGCTTGCCGGTCACACCGACTTGCACGTCGCGAAGGATCACCGGGTCGCCGAGCGGCTTAAGCTCGCGCAGACGCAGACCAAGAGCCGTTGGACTGTCGACGATGGAAGCCGTGCCGCGCAGCACCTCGGTGCCGTCCCGCTTGACCATTTGAATTTGACACTCCGGTTGCTCAGCCGAAGAAGCCATCAGGATCGCCTGCACCTCTTCACCCTCATAGCAGACGCTGCGATAGTGGGCAGAAAGGCAACCTCTTTCGAACCAGACCTGCCCCCATTGCCGCTCGCAAAGCGGGGCAAACTGGCTGAAATGCGTCGGGCCCTCGATCGTCCCGCCCTTGAAGCCGAGCTTCTGCGCGGTGGCGTCGTCATGGATCGAGGCATGCGCATCGTAGGTTTGCGCCTGCAGCATCTGTCGCGGCCGGCGCCACGGCCCGACCAAGGCGCCGCCGGTCTGAGTGATCTCGGTGTCGAACGCCATCATGTTTTCTCCGCGTGCAAGCCATGACTAGCAGGAGCGCCACGGATGCGGCCAGCGATATTGACTTCGCGGGCCCATCCTTTTGACTGTCACAATTCGCATCGCGCAGCCGCACTCCCTCCCGCAGCGCAAACCCCACGCCGAGCCAAGAGACGAGGACTTCCGAAATGACGCTGTTGCAGGTCGAGCTGGACGACAAATACCGGCTCGCATCGAAGCGGATCTTCCTGTCCGGCACGCAGGCCCTGGTCCGCCTGCCCATGTTGCAGCGCGAACGCGACCGGCTTCAGGGCCTCAACACCGGCGGCTTCATCTCGGGCTATCGCGGTTCCCCGCTCGGCATGTACGACCACGCCCTGTGGCGCGCGAAATCGCATCTCCAGCAGCACGACATCGCCTTCGTGCCCGGCCTCAACGAGGATCTCGCCGCCACCGCCGTCTGGGGCAGCCAGCAGGTCGGCCTGTTTCCCGGCGCCAAGGTCGATGGCGTGTTCGGCATCTGGTACGGCAAGGGCCCGGGCGTGGACCGCTCGGTGGATGCGCTCAAGCATGCCAATGCCGCCGGCACCTCGCGCAATGGCGGCGTGCTCGCGCTCGCCGGCGACGACCATGGCTGCCAGTCCTCGACGCTGGCGCATCAGAGCGAGCAGGTGTTCGCGGCGGCGCTGATCCCCGTCATCAACCCGGCAACGCTCCAGGACTATCTCGACCTCGGCCTCTACGGCTTTGCGCTGTCACGCTTCTCCGGCTGCTGGGTCGGCTTCAAGGCGATCAGCGAGACCGTCGAGAGCTCGGCCTCGATCGACAGCGACCCGGAACGCATCAGGATCGCGCTTCCCGACGATTTCGAGATGCCGCCCGGCGGCCTCAACATCCGCTGGCCCGATCCGCCGCTGGAGGCGGAGAAGCGACTGTTCGGGCCGAAGATGGCGGCGGTGCAGGCCTTCGCCCGCGCCAACCAGCTCGACCGCATCGTGCTCGATTCCAAGCCCGCACGGCTCGGCATCGTCGCGACCGGCAAGGCCTATCTCGATCTGCGCCAGGCGCTCGCCGATCTGGGCATCACCGACAAGGACGCGCAGGACCTGGGCTTGCGCATCTACAAGGTCGCACTGACCTGGCCGCTGGAGGAAAGCGGCGCGAAGCGCTTCGCCGAGGGCCTGCAGGACGTGCTGGTGGTCGAGGAGAAGCGCGGCTTCATCGAAGACCAGCTGATGCGCATCCTCTACAACGTCGATGCGTCGAAGCGCCCGACCGTGACGGGCAAGCGCGAAGAGCGCGGCGCACCGCTGTTGCCGAGCGAGGGCGAGCTGACGCCGACCATCGTCGCTGGCGCGCTGGTGGCGCGCTTGCGCAAGCTCGGCCATCACAGCCCGGTGCTGGAGCAGCGCCTGGCCCGGCTCGAGGCCTTCGACAATCCGGTCACGACGAGCACGCCGATCAAGCTCGCGCGCACGCCGTTCTTCTGCTCGGGCTGCCCGCACAACACCTCGACGCGCGTGCCCGAGGGCAGCCGCGCCATGGCCGGCATCGGCTGCCACGGCATGGCCCTGAGCATGCCGACCCGCCGCACGGATTTGATCTCGCATATGGGCGCCGAGGGCGTGAACTGGATCGGCCAGTCGCCCTTCACAACCGAGAATCACATCTTCCAGAATCTCGGCGACGGCACCTATACGCATTCCGGCTTGCTGGCGCTGCGCGCCGCCTCCGCGGCCGGCATCAACATTACGTATAAGATCCTCTACAACGACGCCGTCGCCATGACCGGCGGCCAGCCGGCCGAAGGCGCCTTCAACGTCGCGCAGATCGCCCATCAGGTCTGGGCCGAAGGCGTCAAGCGGCTCGCGATCGTCTCGGACGATCCGAGCAAGTATCCGCAAGGCAATTACTTCCCGCAAGGCGCGACCATCCACCACCGCCGCGAGCTCGACGCCGTGCAGCGCGAGCTGCGCGATATCAAGGGCCTCACGGTCATCATCTACGACCAGACCTGCGCCGCCGAGAAGCGCCGCCGCCGCAAGCGCGGGCTCTATCCCGATCCCGCCAAGCGTGCCTTCATCAACGAGCTGGTCTGCGAAGGCTGCGGCGATTGCTCGCAGGCCTCCAACTGCGTCTCGGTGCAGCCGCTGGAAACCGAATTCGGCCGCAAGCGCCAGATCGACCAGTCGAACTGCAACAAGGACTTTTCCTGCGTCGAGGGCTTTTGCCCGAGCTTCGTCACCGTCCATGGCGGTTCGTTGAAGCGGATGAAGACGTCGGCTGTGGATTCAGGCCAGCTGTTCGCCGATCTGCCGCTGCCGCCGGCGCGTGAGCTGGACGGCCCCTACAACATCCTGGTCACCGGCATCGGCGGCACCGGCGTCATCACCATCGGTGCCCTCCTCGGCATGGCCGCCCATGTCGACGGCCGCGGCTGCTCGGCGCTCGACTTCACCGGCCTGTCGCAGAAGAACGGCGCGGTGATGAGCCATGTGCGCATCGCACGGAGGCCGGAAGATATTTCCGCGGTCCGCATCACCACGGGCGGCGCCGACGTCATCCTCGGCTGCGACATGATCGTCTCGGCCGGCCGGACGGCGCTGAGCCGGGCCGAGCGCGGCGTGACCAAGGCCTACATCAACGCCGATCTGCAGCCGACCGCGAGCTTCGTGCAAAACCCCGATCTCGACTTCGAGATGGGCGCGATGCAGACCGTGCTGCGCGACGCCATCGGCGACAACAACCTCGACATTATCGACGCCACAGGCATTGCCGCGGCGCTGATGGGCGATTCCATCGCGACCAATCCCTTCATGCTCGGCTTCGCGTTCCAGAAGGGCGCGATCCCGCTGTCGCTGGAGGCCCTGCTCCGCGCCATCGAGATCAACGGCGCCGCGATCGAGATGAACAAGCTCGCCTTCACCTGGGGCCGCCTCGCCGCCCATGACATGTCGCGCGTGCGCAGCGTGCTCCAGTTCAAGGCTCGCGCGTCCGCGCCGACCAAATCGCTCGACGACATCATCGCGACGCGCGCGGAATTCCTGACCTCCTATCAGGACAAGGCCTATGCCGACCGCTACCTTGCAGCCCTCGCCAAGGTGCGCAAGGCGGAGAGCGCGGTTTCGCCCGCGTCAACCGAGCTCACCGAAGCGGTTGCCAAGAACCTGTTCAAGCTGATGTCCTACAAGGACGAATACGAGGTCGCCCGGCTCTACACCGACGGCAGCTTCGCCAAGAAAGTGTCGGAGAAATTCGACGGCGATTTCACGCTGAAGTATCATTTGGCACCGCCGATCTTCGCCAAGCGCGACAAGGTGACCGGACATCTGCAGAAGCAGGAGTTCGGCAGCTGGATGATCCACGCCTTCCGCGTGCTGGCAAAACTCAAATTCCTGCGCGGCGGCGCGTTCGACCCGTTCGGCCGCACCGAGGAGAGACGGACGGAGCAGAAGCTGATCGAGGACTATTTTGCCATGATAGATCGTTGGATCGCCGGGCTGAGGGCGGAGCAGATCCCGCTGCTGGCGCGGCTCGCGCGCGTGCCGGAGACCATCCGCGGCTTCGGGCATGTCAAGGAAGCCAGTATCAGGCTGGCGGCCGCCGAGACGGCGCGGCTCGAGGCGGAGTTCGAGAACAGCCGCTTTGCGGCGGCGGCGGAGTAGCGGTTAAAGGCGCACAGCTCTCGCCACCGTCATTGCGAGGAGCCCTCGCGACGAAGCAATCCAGAGTCTTTCCGCGGAGACAGTCTGGATTGCTTCGCTTCGCTCGCAGTGACGAGATCGTGGACACGTGCTCGCCACACCTTCTGCATCATCGCTGGACCGGGCGATTCAGTACAGTTCAGCGCGCCGGCTTGCGCTCTACGGGATCGATATCGATCGTCCGCAGGCGGCCGAGCCGCAGCACGTCCATGGCGAGCCGGCGACCGATCCGATCGCGGTCGAGCACGCGGATCAGGTCGTCGACCCCGTTGATCTCGACGCCGTCGAGCCTGATCACGACGTCGCCGGGCAACAGGCCTGCCTTGGCTGCCGGGCCGTCCGGCTCGATCTGCATCAACAGCGCGCCCATCTTGTTCTCGACGCCGGCCAGCACCGCGTGCCGCCGCGGCACCGGTGCGGTCTGCCCGGCGACACCGATATAGGCGCGACGGACATAGCCGTGGCGGATGATCTCCGACAGCACGAATTGCGCGGTGTTGCTGGCGACCGCGAAGCAGATGCCCTGCGCGCCGTTGATGATCGCCGTGTTGATGCCGATCACCTCGGCATGCGACGACACCAGCGGCCCGCCGGAATTGCCGGGATTGAGCGCGGCATCGGTCTGGATCACGTCCTCGATGGTGCGCCCGCTCACCGAGCGGATCGAGCGCCCGAGCGCCGAGACCACGCCGGCCGTCACGGTGGATTCGAAGCCGAGCGGATTGCCGATCGCGATCACGAGCTGGCCACGCCGCAACGTCTTGGAATTGCCGAGCGCGGCATAGGGCAGATCGCGCACGCCGTTGGCGCGCAGCAGCGCAAGATCAGTGTCGGGATCAACGCCGAGCACCTGGGCGTCGCCGACACGGCCCTCGACGTCGCGCAGCCGGATCTCCTTCGACGTGCCGACGACATGGCTGTTGGTGAGCACGAGTCCGTCCGGCGAGATCACGATGCCCGAGCCGAGCCCGCCGCGCTCGCGTCTATCAGGCACTTTCGGCCCGGTCTCGACCCGCACGACCGCAGGGCCGACCCGGTCGGTGACGTCGATCACGGCATTGGAATAGGCGTCCAGCAGCGCCCGGTCATCGACCGGGGCGGCCGCCGTCTTTCGCGATGACGGTACGTCATCGGCGATATCTGAGGTGAAATCCAACATGGCAAGAGTCCTTGAGGCTCACACAAATGGTGGCCTGTTCCCGCCGGCGCAAGTGGCCCGCCTGGAGCGCAGGGCCGGACTGCCCAGATGGCTAGGGCGCCCGCCTCAGCGCGCCGCCCCTCGCCTTGACCGGATCGAGCAGCGACCAGTCGCCGTCCGGAAGCACATGGCCCTTGGGGAATGGCGCGCGCAGCTCGATCCCAAGCGAGCCCAGCACGCGGTCGTCGCGGTAGTAGCATTGCAGCACGACACGGACGAGGGTTGCGGCGGCAACGCCGTTATTGCGAAACTCCTGCGCCACCGCACCGCGCCTGGCGGCATCAAGCTCGGCGAGCGGCGCTCCGGCGAGCCGCGCCAGATGATCCAGTGCCGCCGCCACCAACTTGGTGTCGCGGCCGAGCGTTGCCAGCATGTCGGCCTGGATCGCTGGATCGTCGGCGCCCGGCACCTTGTACTCCTCGCTGGCAGGAATGATCATCGCGGCGATGGCGCGGAGATCGTCGCGCTGCCGCGGCGTGAGGGTGGGTTGATCAGACATGGCGTGCTCTTTCAAAGCTCGTGCGGCGATGACAGTGCGCTCCCTCCCCCGCTTGCGGGGGAGGGTTGGGGAGAGGGTGTCTCCGCGGAGGGATTCCCCGAGAGGAGGCAGCCCTCACCCGGCGCTCCGCGCCGACCTCTCCCGCAAGCGGGAGAGGTGCACCGAGGTCGCCGCTTGCTTGGATCCGCATCATGGTCAATCAAACAAATTGGCGAGGCGCTGCTTCATCTGGTCGGCGATGTAGAGCGCGAGGGCCTGGATGGTGGAGGTCGGGTTCACGCCGCCGGAGGTGACGAAGATGCTGCCGTCGACGATGAAGAGGTTCTTCACGTCGTGCGAGCGGCCCCATTCGTTGACGACGGAGCGCTCGGGGTCGGTGCCCATCCGCGCCGTGCCGAGCAGATGCCAGCCGCCCCAGGGGATCGGCGAGTTGACGCAGATGTCGGTCGCGCCGGCCGTTTCGAGAAACTCGCAGCCGCGCTCCAGCGCATGCTCCATCATCTTCCGGCTGTTCTCGCTGATCGTGTAGTCGATCTTCGGCGCGGGTATGCCGTGACTGTCCTTCAGCACCGGATCGAGCGTGACGCGATTGTGCTCCTCGGGCAGGTCCTCGCAGATTGCGGAGAAACCAAGCCGGTGGCCGTTGAGCTTGCGGAACACGCGGTGATGATCCTCGCCCCAGGGCAAAATGCCCTTCTGCTCGCTGACGACGGCCTCGAACACCGGCCCGGCTCCGCGCACGAACTGGACGCCGTAGCCGCGCACGAAGCCGCGCGACAGGTCGGTGTCATACCATTGCTTGCTCCACAGGCAGGTCGGCGGCGCGCGGTTAGAGTCGGTCGTCTCCTTCACATAGCCATAGATCTGCGCATAGGGATGGAACATCAGGTTCTTGCCGACGAGGCCGGAAGAATTGGCAAGCCCGTTCGGAAAGCGGCTGGAAGCCGAGTTCAGCAGCAGCCGCGGCGTGCCGACGCCGTTGCAGGCGATGATGACGACATGCGCAGGCTGAAACTGCTCGACGCCGTCCTTGTCATAATAGACCACGCCCGAGGCCATGCCGTTCTCGTCGGTGGTGATCTCGCGCACCCGGCAATGGGTGCGCAGCTCGACACCGGCGCGAATGGCGTGCGGCCAATAGGTGATGTCGGTCGAGGATTTTGCGCCTTGGGCGCAGGCCGGCGTGCAATGGCCGAGATTGATGCAGCGCGCCCGCCCCTCATAGTCCATCGTCGCGACCGTGGTGTCCGACGGCCACCAATGCCAGCCGAGCTTGTTCATGGCCTTGGCGATGATGGCCCCGGACAAGCCCATCGGCTGCTGCGGCATGGGCGGATGCGTCAGCGGCGAAAGCGGATCGCCTGATAGCCCCGACGTGCCCATCATGCGGTCGTTCTCCTCGAAGAACGGGGTCAGCGCGTCGTAGTCGATCGGCCAGTCGTCGGCGACGCCGTCCAGCGTCTTCACCTTGAAATCGGAGGGATGCAGCCGCGGCCAGTGCGCGGTGTACATCACGGTCGAGCCGCCGACCGCGTTGTAGTTCACCACCTTGATCGGAGAGTTGTCGTCGTTGATCGGGTAGTCCTCGGGCCGGCCACGGACATTCGGGCTCGACGACCATTCGCCGTAGAACTTGGCCTCCCAGTCGCGGCCCGTGCTGGGATATTCCGCCGGGTTCATCCAGCCGCCCTGCTCCAGGCAGAGGATGTGCATCTTGGTCTCGGCCAGCGACCACGCCACCGCCGCGCCCGAAGCGCCGGCGCCGATGATCAGGACGTCCACGGGGTCTTTCATCGCAACCTTGTCCTCCCCCCTCGCCGCTTACCGGGCGATTCGGCCTTTCGCGCGTCGCGAGGGCCGGTAAACGATAGGGGCAGAGCGACGGCGGAGTAAAGCTGCGGGGCGGGAATGTCGCACTTCGCGCGGCGCAGACCATTGGTCTCGCCACATCCGGATGCTAGGAACAGGGCGCACGAGCCATCGATAGCGAGACCGTATGTCCTTCCAGAAATTCTTTGCCGCCCCCCGCGCTTTTGCGCTCGTTTCGTTTCTCGCCTTGTCCGGATTTCTGGCCTCGTCCGGACCGGTTTCCGCGCTGACCGGCGCCGCGACGGTCCGGGACGGCAACTCCATCCAGGTCGGAGACGTCACCTACCGGCTCGACGGCGTCGACGCGCCGGAGCTGGACCAGGTCTGCATCGACGATCACGCCGATACCTGGACCTGCGGCATCGAGGCCCGCGATCAGCTGGCCAAGCTGGTCAACAAGCGGACGGTGCGCTGCGACGATGTCGGACCCGAGAAGAGTTTTGGCAAGCGCCACCGCGCCATCTGCACGGCCGAGGGCGACAAGGCCAGCTTGAACGAGCAGCTGATCAAGCTCGGCTTTGCCCTCGCCCGCGAGCCGATCAAGGCCAACGTGAAGCCGGCGGCCAACGAGGCCAAGACGGCGGCGGCCGGGATCTGGAAGGGCTGCTTTGTTGCGCCGCAAGATTTCCGCAGCGGCAAGAAGGACGGCGCACTGCTGGGCGCCGCCTGCCGGCCCGACCGCGACAAGGAGATCCGCGCCGTGCTGTTTCCGGAGGAGCTGACCATGCCGCCCAGCTGCAGCATCAAGGGCAAGCTCGCGGTGCGCGCCCGCGTCACCGGCAATATCGGCATCTATCATCTGCGCGGCTGCCCGAGCTACCCGGCGACCACCAAGCCGGACCGCTGGTTCTGCTCCGAGGACGACGCCCAGGCCGCCGGCTTTCGGAAGGCCTACAATTGCCGTCGGCCGAAGTGAACATTTCCTTCACGCACGCGTGAGTGGTAGTCCGAGACCGTATTGATCCGGAATTGAACTTCATCGGGAGTTGCGGCACTTATCAAAGTGCGCACGCGCTTTGCGCGAGCGTTTCCTTGGCAGACGATCCTCATCGGATTGTCTTTGCTCGGGCGTTTCCTCCCTAGACTTGGGCCGCTTGTCACCACAAGCGGCTCTTCTTTTTTGTGCGGCATTCGTGCGGGGTCTGTCACTGCGTCCGCATGATCTGGTCCATCGGCGGCATATTGGCGTTGAGATGCGCCATGATCCAGACCGTCCCGCCCACCACCAGGAACACCACCAGCAGCCCGAAGGCGAGCGCCAGCACGTTGTTGGTGTTGTCGGGGCCGGTGGTGATGTGCAGGAAGAATACGAGGTGCACGCCCATCTGCGCGATCGCAAGCACGATCAGCGCGACGGGAATCGAAGGCTGCCAGACCAGGTCGGTGCCGGCGATGAAGAACGACGTCGCCGTGAGCAACAGCGCCAGAACAAGACCGACGACATAACCCAGGATCCGCTCACCGACGCTATGCTGCTCTTCCTCGCCCGGTGCGAGGTCGCGCCCGGCCGGAATATGCGTCTGATCGCTCATGGAGCACCCCCAAGCAGGTAGACGACGGAGAACACCCCGACCCAGATGATGTCGAGTGCGTGCCAGAACAGCGCAAAGCACATCATCCGCCGCAGCACGTCGGCGCGAAAGCCTTTCGCAAACACCTGGGCCATCATGGTGAGCAGCCAGAGCACGCCGGCGGAGACGTGCAGGCCGTGGCATCCAACCAGCGAGAAGAACGCGGTCAGGAACGCACTGCGTGACGGGCCGTAGCCACGGCCGACAAGGTCGGCGAATTCGCGGAACTCGATCACCAGGAAGATGAGGCCGAGCACGCAGGTCACGCTCATGCCGAAATAGAACCAGAACCGGTTGCGCACGTCGGCGGCGATGCTGGCCATGCCGCAGGTGAAGCTCGACAGCAGCAGGCAGACCGTCTCGATCGCGACGTTCCTCTGCTCGAAGATCTCCGCGCCCTTGGGGCCGCCGGCGGTCTGGCCTGACAGCACCGCATAGGCCGCAAAGAAGCAGGAGAACATCACGATGTCGGAGAGCAGGAAGACCCAGAAGCCGTAGGCGGTCACGATCCGCTTCGGCGCGGGCCCGGGATGCTCGATGACGACGCCGATGTGATGGGGATCGGCGTGCGCATGGCCGACGGTTGCTGTCATCGCCATCACACCGCTCCCGCCATGCTGACGAGGCTGCGCCGTTCCTCGATATTGACGCGGTCGATCGCGGCGACCTCCGCGGCCGGAATGACGTACTCGTCATGGTCGCGCCAGGCGAACACGACGAAGGTCGCGAACGCGCCGATCCCCCCCAGGATCACCATCCACCAGATGTGCCAGATCAGGGCGAAGCCCATGATGGTGGCGAAGAACGCGCAGACGAAGCCGGTAGGAGAATTGCGCGGCATCTCGATGTCCTGATATTCGGGCACGTCATGCTCGAACGATTGCTGCCGGGCGTGCACCTTCATGTCCCAATAGGCGTCTTCACCGCGAACATCGGGATGGAAGGCGAAGTTGAACACCGGCGGCGGCGACGAGGTCGCCCATTCCAGCGAGCGACCGTCCCAGGGATCGCCGGTGCGGTCGCGCAGCGCCTCGCGATTGCGGATGCTGACCACGAGCTGCACGATCTGGCAGATCACACCCATCGTCAGCACGGCCATGCCGAGTGCAGCGATGATCATCCAGGGCCGCCAGGCCGCGACGTCATAGTGCTGCATGCGCCGGGTCATGCCGAGCATGCCGACGATGTAGAGCGGCATGAAGGTGACGTAGAAGCCCGTGAAGGTGAACCAGAACGCCGCCTTGCCCCAGCGCTCGTCGAGGCGGAAACCGAACGCCTTCGGAAACCAGTATTCGAAGCCGGCGAAGGCGCCGAACAGCACGCCGCCGATGATGACGTTGTGGAAATGCGCGACCAGGAACATGCTGTTGTGGAGCATGAAGTCCGCCGGCGGCACCGCGACCAGGACGCCCGTCAATCCGCCGATGATGAAGGTGACCATGAAGCCGACCGACCACAACATCGGTGTCGCAAAGCGGATGCGGCCGCCATACATCGTGAACAGCCAGTTATAGATCTTCACGCCGGTCGGCACCGCGATGATCATGCTGGCGATGCCGAAGATGGCGTTGACGTTCGGCCCTGCCCCCATCGTGAAGAAATGGTGCAGCCAGACCATGAAGGAGATGACGCAGATCGCCATGGTCGCAAGCACCATGGAGCGGTAGCCGAACAGCGCCTTGCCGGAGAAGGTCGAGACCACCTCGGAGAAGATGCCGAAGGCCGGCAGCACCAAAATATAGACCTCGGGATGGCCCCAGGCCCAGATCAGGTTCATGAACATCATGACGTTGCCGCCGGCCTCGTTGGTGAAGAAGTGGAAGCCGAGATAGCGGTCGAGCAGCAGCATCGCGAGCGTCGCGGTGAGGATCGGGAACGCCGCGACGATGAGGAGGTTCGAGGCCAGCGTGGTCCAGCAGAACATCGGCATGCGCAGGTAGTTCATGCCCCTGGTACGCAGCTTCAGCACGGTGGTGACGAGATTGATGCCGGCCACCAGCGTGCCGACGCCGGAGATCTGCAGCGACCAGGCGTAATAATCGACGCCGACGCCGGGCGAGTAGGACAATTCCGATAGCGGCGGAAAGGCGAGCCAGCCGGTGCGCGCGAACTCGCCCACCACGAGCGAGACATTGACCAATAGCGCGCCGGTCGCCGTCAGCCAGAACCCGACCGAATTGAGCGTCGGGAAGGCGACGTCGCGCACGCCGAGCTGGAGCGGCACGACGAGGTTCATCAGCCCGATCACGAACGGCATCGCCACGAAGAAGATCATGATGGTGCCGTGCGCCGAGAAGATCTGGTTGTAGTGCTCCGGCGGCAGATAGCCCTGCGACTGATAGGCCACCGCTTGCTGGATCCGCATCATGATGGCGTCGCTGCCGCCGCGCAGCAGCATCACCGATGCCAGCAGGATGTACATGACGCCGATGCGCTTGTGATCGACGCTGGTGATCCATTCGTGCCAGAGATAGGGCAGATGTCCCTTGACGGCGACCCAGGCCAGCACGCCGAGGATGGCGACCAGCACCACCGCGCCGGCGACGAGCGGAATCGGCTGGTCGAACGGGATGGCCGACCAATCGAGCTTACCGAGCATCATGGCCTCCACTGTGCGACCGGCCTGCTTCGGACGCGAGCTCCGGCCCGGGCCCGGGCGGAATGTGCTGGGTCGCGATCAGATCGAACAGGCGCGGGTCTTCGAGGCGGTAGGTCGGCCGGCCCCGCTCGACACCCTGCTGCATCAGCTTCTTGTAGCTGTCCTCGTTCAGCACCGCATCCGTCTTCGCCGTATTCGCCACCCAGTCCGGAAAGGCGAGCGGCGAGATCACGTGGACGTCGAACATCATGTCCGGGAAGCCGTCGCCGGAGAAATGTGCCGACAGGCCCTGAAGCTTGCCTTCGTTGTCGGCGCGCAGGTTCAGCTTCGTCACCATGCCGTTCATGGTGTAGATCATGCTGCCGAGCTGCGGGATGAAGAACGTGTTCATCACGCTCGACGATGTCAGCTGGAAATTCAGCTCGGCGCCGGTCGGCACCGTCAGCGTGTTGACGGTGGCGATGCGCTGGTCCGGATAGATGAAGAGCCATTTCCAATCGAGCGAGACGGCCTGGATCCGCACCGGGCTGCCGGTACCGGGCACGGGCGCTGCGGGATCGAGCTGGTGCGAGCCGATCCAGGCGACGCCGCCGAGCAGGATCACGGTGAGCGCCGGGATCGCCCACACCACCATCTCGACGCGGCCGGAATAGACGAACTCCGGCTGATAGCGCGCCCTTGGATTCGAGGCGCGAAACCAGAACGCAAAGGCCAGAATCGCGAAAATGGTCGGCACCACGATCACGAGCATGATGAAGACGGAATCGACCAGGATGGTGCTGTTGGCGGCAGCCACGGGCCCTTGTGGGTCGAGCAGATTCATCGGCAAGCCACTGGTGGTTGGGAAGCCCCGGGGCTGAGCCTAGCGCGGGAAAGGCTCCGCAACAAACGCTGCGAGGTCGGAACGGTTCCGGGACTGCAACGGCCAGCCATGCGCGATGGGCCGGCCGCCACAGGCAATTCCGTGTGATGTCAATGACATGAAGGCGGAAAGCGCGCTCTTCTCTCCCATCAGGGCGATTGCTAGTCTGCACGAAAATAATGACGAGGACGGGAGTGAACCGAGATGCGCTTAAAGGACAAGGTCGCGATCGTCGTCGGGGCCGGCCAAAGCCCCGGCGAAGGCATGGGCAACGGCCGGGCGACTGCGCTCACCTTCGCGCGCGAGGACGCCAAGGTTTTGTGCGTCGACCACAATCTGGAATCGGCGCAGGAAACAGTGGCGATGATCGCCGCGAAAGGCGGCACGGCGGCGGCCTTCAAGGCGGACGTGACCAAAGCTGAGGACATCAGGGCGATGGTAGCGGATGCGCAATCGCGCTGGGGGCGTATCGACGTGCTGCACAACAATGTCGGCGTCAGCCTCGCCGGCGGCGATGCCGAGCTGCTGCAACTGACCGAGGAGGCGTTCGATCGCGTCGTTGCCATCAATCTGAAGAGCTGCATCCTGGCGGCGAAGGAAGTGATCCCGATCATGCGCGCGCAGAGGAGCGGCGCCATCATCAACATCTCGTCGATGGCAGCAATCACGACCTATCCTTACGTCGCCTACAAGGCGACGAAGTCGGCGATGATCGCCTTCACCGAACAGCTCGCCTACCAGAACGCCGAATACGGCATCCGCGCCAACGTCATCCTGCCCGGCCTGATGAACACGCCGATGGCCGTCGATACCCGCGCCCGCGAATGGCACAAGACCCGCGCCGAAGTCGAAGCCGAACGCGACAGCAAGGTGCCGCTGCGCAGGAAGATGGGCACGGGCTGGGACGTCGCCAACGCCGCGCTGTTCCTGGCGAGCGATGAGGCGAATTTCATTACGGGTGTGACGCTGCCGGTGGATGGGGGTGCCAGCGTGAGGCGGGGGTAGGTCGTTCTTCTCCCTCTCCTCGCTTGCGGGGAGAGGCAAAGAGTAAGGCGCTCATCGCGAATATGTCACCCGCCAGATCGTGCCGTTGCCATCTTCCGAAACCAGCAGCGATCCATCCTTCGCCACCGCCACTCCCACCGGCCTACCCCACACCTCGCTGTCGTTCACGACGAACCCCGTGACGAAATCCTCGTACTCGCCGGTCGGCTTGCCGTCCTTCATGCGGATGCGGATCACCTTGTAGCCGGTGCGTTTCGACCTGTTCCAGGAGCCGTGCTCGGCGGCGAAGCCGTCGCCCTGGTATTCGGGCGGAAACTGCGTGCTGTGGTAGAACGTCATGCCGAGCGAGGCCGAGTGCGGCTGGATCAGCACATCAGGCACCGTCACCTTGTCTTTGAGATCAGGCCGCGCGCCGGCGTGGCGCGGGTCTTCATTGTTGCCGATATAGAACCACGGCCAACCGTAGAACGCGCCCTCCTTCACGCTGGTGACGTAATCGGGCACGAGATCGTCGCCGAGGCCGTCGCGCTCGTTGGTCGAGCACCAGGGCAGCCCGGTCTGCGGCTGGATCGCGAGGCCCACGCAGTTGCGGATACCGGTGGCATAGATCTTTCGCTCCTTGCCGTCGGGATTGAAGCCCAGCACCGCGGCACGTTCGAGCTCGCTGGCCCATGTTGCGCCGAGCGGCTGCGTCTTCGACCACGCGTCCATCCCGCCCGGCGGTGTGCCCATGCCCTCGGCGACATTGCTGAGAGAGCCCACCGACACCAGCATACGCTTGTTGTCGGGCGTGAAGACGATATCGCGCGTGGAATGCCCGCCGTCATGCGGCAGGCTCGCGACAATCGTCTCCGCCTTGCCGCGCGCCTTGAGATCGCCGGCCTGGTAGGGAAAGCGGACGACGCTGTCGGTGTTGGCGATGTAGACCCATTGCGGATTGTCGCCATTGGGAAAGAACGCGATGCCGAATGGCTGCCGCAGGCCGCTGGCGAACACCTCGTTGGTCGCGACCTTGCCGCCCTCGCCCGCGCGCAGCACGCGGATGGTCCCGGCTCGTGTTTCGGCGACGAACACATCGCCATTCGGTGCCACGCGGATGATACGCGGCGCGCGCAGGCCTTCGGCGAACAGCTCGATCTTGAAGCCGGCCGGAACCTGGAGCTCGGCTTCCGGCGGACGCGGCACCACGCGCGACGAGCTCGCAACCGATCGCGTGGCGCCAGGCCTGACCAGATCCTGCGGCCGGATCAGCCTGACCGTGCCGGGCTTGTCGGCGCGCCAATCGCCATAGGCGTCCTTGCCTTGCAACACCGGCTCGGCCTGCGCGCCGGCCGCAACCAGCAGCGCTGCGAGCATCGCCACGAACGTTATTCTGTCGCTCACGTCGTCCTCCGCCTTGCCCGTGTCGTGCGTCAACGCCGATCAACCGAAAAAGGTCTGCGGCGAGTTTGGCGCCTGCCGAATCCCACGTCAGTTCATGCCCGCACGATGTGCATCAGCCGCAGCCCATCATACTGGAAAACGCGGTTGAACGGTGCGACACATTGTGGGGGCGGCGAGCGCCGGTTACGGTCATGGAGGCTGCGGCATCCAGGTCGCGTCGGATGGGGAGATCATGTGGGGATCCATCATATCGGAATGGGCGAGCCTGCTGCTGCGCTGGCTGCACGTGGTGGCCGCGATCGCCTGGATCGGCAGTTCCTTCTATTTCATCGCCCTCGACCTCAGCCTGAAGCCGAAGACGGACCTGCCTGACGGCGTGCAGGGCGAGGCCTGGCAGGTCCATGGCGGCGGGTTCTACCGGATCATGAAATACCTGGTCGCGCCCAGCCAGATGCCGAACGAGCTGACCTGGTTCAAATGGGAAGCCTACACAACCTGGCTATCCGGCTTCGCGCTGATGGTGGTGGTCTATTATCTGGAGGCCGACCTGTTCCTGGTCGACAAGTCGATCCTCGATCTCACGCCATTCCAGGCCGGGCTGTTCAGCTTCTGCAGCCTCGCGCTGGCGTGGCTGCTCTATGAGGCCGCCTGCCGCACCGGGCTCGCGCAGCGCGAGCTGCCCTTCGCCATCGGCGGCTATCTGTTCCTGGTCGCGCTCACCTACGCCTTCACCCATGTGCTGAGCGGCCGCGGCGCCTTCAACCAGATCGGCGCGATCATCGGCACCATCATGGTGGCCAATGTCTTCACGCTGATCATCCCGAACCAGAAGAAGATCGTGGCCAGCCTGATCGCCGGACAGGCGCCCGACCCGACGCTCGGCAAGGCCAGCAAGGAGCGCTCGGTCCACAACAATTACCTGACGCTCCCCGTTGTCGTGCTGATGATCAGCAACCACTATCCCCTGCTCTACGCCACGCGCTTCAACTGGATCATCGTCGCGATCATCCTGGCGCTCGGGCCGGTGATCCGCCACTTCTTCAACGAGCGCCATGCCGGCCGCCAATCGCCGTGGTGGGTGTGGGGCGTAGCCGCTGCCGGCGTGATTGCGATCCTCCTCCTCTCCGCCGCCGGCCCGCGCGAGGTGAAGACGGGCGCATTGTCGGCGCCGGTCACGGTCGCCAATGTCGAGGAGATCGTGATGTCCCGCTGCAGCATGTGCCATGCAGCCGAACCGGTCTGGGCCGGCATCGTCACCGCGCCGAAGGGCATTTTGCTCGACACGCCCGAGCACATCCATCGCAACATCCGCCTGATCGGGCGGGTCGCGGCCTGGTCGAATGCGATGCCGCCTGGCAACATCACGGAAATGACCGGCGAGGAGCGCGCCGTCCTCGCGGCCTATATCGAGCAGGCGCGCTGAGGCGCGTCCAACGAGGATGCCTTGCGCGGAATGAAATTCCGCTTCTCCCCGCCGAATTGAAAATGACTTGGCCGTTCATCCGGCGTAGACATGGCCGGCAGCCGCCGGCGCGGCGCAAAGTCAGCTTGCAATCGGGGATGAGAACAGTGGCCCTCAAGAACGTCATCGGTATCGACCACGCCGTCGTCATGGTGAAGGACCTCGACAAGGCCGCCGAGAATTATCGGCAACTGGGCTTCACCGTGTCCCCGCGCGGCACCCACAGCGTTCATATGGGCACCGGCAACTACACCATCATGTTCGACCCCGACTATATGGAGCTGCTCGGAGTGCTCGCCCCGACCGAGCTCAATGTTCCCGCGCGCGCCTTCCTGGACAAGCGCGGCGAAGGGATCGAGCGCATCGCTTTCACCGCGGTCGATAGCGCGGCCGGCGCCGAGGAGATCCGCGCACGGGGACTGGAGCCGATCGGCCCGACCGATTTCGAACGCCCTGTCACGCTGCCTGATGGTACGATCTCGGCAGCGAAATTCCGCACCTTCATGTGGCCGACGGCGGAAGCGCCGGGCGGTGTGCGCATCTTCGCCTGCCAGCACAAGACCCGCGAGACCGTGTGGATTCCCGAGCTGATGACCCACGCCAATGCGGCCAAGCGGATCAAGCAGACGCTGATCGCAACGCCAGAGCCCGCCAAGGAGGCCGCGCATCTCGCCCGCCTGATCGACCGCGAAGCCAAGACCGACGCGGACGGCGCGGTCAGCGTGCCCTCCGGCGGCGATCGCGCCGACTTCGTCTATCTGACGCTGGACCAGCTCGCCAAGCGCTATCCCGGCGTGCCGCTGACCGGCCTCTCCGAGCGCGGCGGCGCCGCGCTGGTGCTGGTGAGCGGCGATCTCGCGGCGACCGAGATGGCGCTGGGGTCGGCCGCCGTGCGGAGCGGAGCTGCGATCTGCGTGCCGCCGGCCAAGGCCAACGGCACCCTGCTCGCCTTCGTTGCCGGCTGATTTGAACCAATTCTTTAACGGGTGTTTACCCGGCGGCTGTAGGCTTCGCGGCCATCCAAGCCACCGGGGCCAAACGCATGTTCAAAGACGGGTCGCCGATCGCCTATGACGCGCCGGCCGAACTGAAGAAATGGCCGTCGCTGAAAGGCGAGAGGCAGAAGGATCGCGGTCCGCCCTATCTCGTCTACAACGGCACGCTCGCCGAATGCGTCCGCGAGCTCATGGGCAAGCCGATCAAGGGCATCTCGCTCTACGACATCATGACGACGCCGCAGGCCGCCTTCGACCAGACCGTGTTGTCGCCCGGCGACGCGGCGGAGATCGCGATGCGCAAGGATTTTCCCAAGGACTAATTCGCGGCACGCTTCGCAGCTGGCGTGCCCTGCCGCCTCGATGAGGATTCCGTCGGCGCATCGAGGAAGACGACTTGTGTACCGCGCTTCACGTTCTCGCCGAGCACACGCGCGTCCCAATTGGTCAGGCGGACGCAGCCGTGCGACGCCGACTTGCTGACCTTGTCCGGCTCCGCCGTTCCGTGGATGCCGTAGCCCTGCGCCGACAGGCCGATCCAGTATGCTCCCACGGGATTGTTGGGCCCCGGCTGGATGTCGAACGGCCTGTTGGACTTGACGCTCTTGAACTTGTACTCGGGATTGTAATGGTAGGTCGGCTGCGCGTTGGTGCCGGTGACCTTCAGCGTTCCGGTCGGCGTCGGGCGATCCGGACTGCCGACTGACGCCGGATAGAACGCCAGCAGAGCGCCGCTGGCATCGAACGCTTTCAAGGTCCCGTGCGTCTTGTCGACTTCGAGCCGGGCGATGCGCGGCAGCTCGCGCCGTGCCGGAACGTTGGCAACGACGATCGTCGCTCCTGCCTTGTCGAACGCCTTGCCCGGATTGAGCGCCCTGAGCAGATCCGCACTCATGTGAAATTTCTCGGCAAGTCCTTCGAGAGGGCTGGTGTAACTCAGCGCCTTCAGCGATTTCATGTCGTCGAGCTTACTAGGCAATTTCTCCAGGAATGGCCCTTTCACATCGGCGTCCGTGATCTTGTAGTCGACGAGAATGGGGCCCTCGCTCGCTGCGGTCAGCTTGTCCCAGAGCTCCGGCGCGACTCCCTTGTCGGATGCGATGCCGTTCTGCTCCGCGAACGCCTTGAGCGCCTTCTGCGCGTTCTCGCCGAACTTGCCGTCAATCTCGCCGGGCGAGAATTGCGCGCGATCGAGCAGCACCTGAAGTTTCACCACGGCTGCATTCAGCTTGTCGGTGGCCGGCGGCTTCGCAGGACGCGCAGCTTCGTTCACCGTAGCCGGATCGAGATTGCCTGCGAGCGCCGGGCCGACGAGCCACAGCGAAATCACCGCGCCAAGCATCCATCGCATCGTCATCGCACATCCCACTCGCAAGCGGCCCGCAAACCCGCGGAAGGTTTCTCTTCGGGAACACCGTACTAACACCGAAGGAACCGAGGAGACCGCAGCTTTGCCGCAATCGGACGGTTAAGAACTTCCTATCGCCGGCGCAGCGCTGGCCGTTCATCCCACAGTTCGAGGTTGTCCCCGCAAATGCGATTTGTCGTCGCGGCTTGCGCCGCATTTCTGCTTCTGATGTGCGACCTCGATCCGTCGGCGTCCCGGCAAGCATCACGTTTCGACACTACTGTTCTCCAGAACAATCATGCCTCGTCACTTGTTCCGGTGGTCGAACTCTTCGTCGCCAGCGTGCAGGCGATCGAGCTTGCCAACGCGCACGCGGCCTATGAGCAGGTGATCGAGCCACCACGCGCGGTCGAGCCGGCGGTGCAGGCCGAGCCCTCGCCAACCGAACGATTTTGTCACGCGCTGCGCGCGGCCGCCGAATCCAGCGGCATTCCGGTGCCGTTCTTCGCACGCCTGATCTGGCAGGAGAGCCGCTTCAAGTCCAACGAGGTCAGCCACGCCGGCGCGCAGGGCGTCGCTCAGTTCATGCCGGGGACGGCGGCCGAGGTCGGGCTCGACGATCCCTTCGATCCGATGAAGGCGCTGCCGGCGTCGGCGAAATTCCTGCGCAAGCTGCGCGACGATTTCGGCAATCTCGGCCTTGCTGCCGCCGCCTACAATGCCGGTCCCGGCCGCATCCAGAAATGGCTTGCCAGGGAGAGCGAGCTGCCGCGCGAAACGCGCGACTATGTCCGGATCATCACCGGCACCAAAGCCGAAGACTGGATCGAACGCTCGGAGGCGCTCGCGATCAGGATCGACCTGCCGCGCGAAGCGCCGTGCGAGGGCATCGGCAGCCTTTCGAAGGCCAAGGACGTCGCCTGGGTTCCGGTGAACCTGACGCCTTCGGTTGCGGGCATCATTCGCAAGGCCGAGCAACTCGCGGCGCGCCTGACGACGAACCGCGCGCGCAAGCAATTCGCAACCCTGCTGCGGAAGAATGCCGCGGGTCCCGGCAAGGCACGCAGCATGATTGCGGCACGCGCGGCCGGAAAGAGCGCGAAGGCGCGCGCCGTTCGCATCGCATCGCGCGAACGGACGTCAGGCTAGCGATCGGAGCCGCTCGCTTGCGCGGCTCCGATCTCCATTGAGCTAATCGATCTCCTCGATCACCCGACGTTCGCGCGGCTCAATGACGTAGGTCCGGCTGTCGCGATGGATATAGCGATATTCGCGCAAGCCCGGCGCATCGCGGTAGACCGTGGTCGGGAATTCCTCGACCTCGACGGTCTCCGGGACCCGATCACCGATGCGCATCTCCGTGCGTGCGGTGCTGCCGGTGGTCCGCGCCTCGCTGCGTCCTTCGGTGCGGGTCTTCGCATGCTTGCGGATCACCTCGCGATCGCGATCCGAGAACTTGCTGGCGCTGCGCTCGCGCGTGGTCGTCGTCGTTGTCGCCGTGGACTGGCCCGAATACGGCAGCACCGTTACGATCTTGTAGGTCGCCGGATCGACCACGACGATCTGATCTTTCACCAGCGCAAAGCTGTAGCCGCGATATTGCGGCACGATCTCGACGACGTCGGGCGGCAGTGTCGAGAGGTGCACGTCGCGCGGAACCACCGTGCCGACATTCAGCGAGAAATTGACGCTGGTCAGCGGCCGCACGTTCAGGTGCGAGATCGACGCGCTGATCCTGGTCTCCTGCTGCTTGCTGATATTGACGTCGGTCTGGGCGGCAGCCTGATTGCTCGTCGGCGCGGTCGGTGCCTGCTGGGCCTGGTTGGTTCCAGATGCGGCAGGTGCCTGCTGGGCCTGATTGTTGGCCGGCGGCGGATTGGACCGGTCCTGCGCCTGGTTGGTGTTCGCAGGAGGCGGGTTGGCGCTCTGCTGCGTTGCAGGCTGGTTGCCGGCTGCATTGGAATTTGCCGTCCCGCTCTGTGACTGCGCGGTCGAGCCCGTATTGGCGGTGCCGGAGCCGGACGATTGTGGGTTGGCCTGCGTGGTCTGGGCTGGCGTTCCCGACGTCGTTGATTGCTGCGGTTGCGACGTGGTCTGCTGCTTGTCGGCCGCGCTCGAAGGCGAGGTCGCGGATGGCGCGGTGGTATTCGACTGGGACTGCGGCGTCTGCTGAGACGGCGGATTCGTGCTGGGCGATTGCGCAAACGCGGCGCTCGCCAGCACCACCCCCAAGGCGGTGGTTGCCAACAGGCGGATCATGGTTCACTCCCTTTCAACTAATGAAACTGGGCTACTAACCTGCGTTAAAACGAGCAGTTCCAGTTTTTCCCGAAGGAAGGCCGCGCTCTTTTCTGCGGAACCTGCAATGCCAGCGAAGAGTGCCGGGATCATCGCCTATCGCAAACGTGGGAACATCGAGGTGCTCCTCGTCCATCCCGGCGGGCCGTTCTGGCGCAACAAGGATCTCGGCGCATGGTCGATCCCGAAGGGCGAGTACGCGGACGGAGACGACGCAGAGATCGCCGCGCGACGGGAGTTCGCGGAAGAGCTGGGACTCGAGCTGTCCGTGCCGCTGACCCCGCTTGGCGAGGTCAGGCAGCGCGGGGGCAAGCGCGTCACCGCCTTCGCGGCCGCGCTCGATCTCGACGTGCGCAGCATTCGCAGCAACACGTTCGAGATGGAATGGCCGCCGCGCAGCGGCAAGCGGCAGGCCTTTCCGGAAGTCGACCGCGCCGAATGGTTCACGCTCGGCGCGGCGCAGGAGAAGATCAACGCAGGACAACGTCCGCTGCTCGACCGGCTTACGCTGCTGATCGGCGGATAGCGCGCCGCCTCACTCCGCCTTGATGTTTGCGGCCGCGACCACCTCGGCGAGCTCCTTGGTCTCCTTGGCGATCTTCGCAGCGTAGTCAGCCGGGCTGAGCACGCTGACGACGCCTTGCGAGCCGAGCTTCTCCTCGGCCGCCGGATCCTTGGCGGCGGCGACGATCTCCCGGTGCAGGGTTTCCAGGATTGGCGCCGGCGTCGCCTTGGGCATGAAGAAGCCGACCCAGAACGAGATGTCGAAGCCGGGATAACCGGCTTCCGCCACGGTCGGCACATCGGGCAGCGCCGGCAGCCGCTCGGCCGAGGACACCGCCAGCGCGCGCAGCTTGCCGGCCTTGACCAGCGGCACGGCGGAGAGCGGATCGAACACGGCCAGCACCTCCTGCGCGAGGATGCCGACCTCGGCGGCCGAGCCGCCGCGATAGGGCACGTGGATCAGCTTGATGCCGGCCTTTTGGCTGAGCAGCTCCATGGCGAGATGGGCGAGGTTGCCGTTACCGCCGGAGCCATAGGCGAGCGCGCCGGGCGCGGCCTTGGCCGCAGCGACGAGATCGGCGACCGACTTGACGTTCGCCGTCTTGGGATTCTCGGGGTTGACGACGAGGACGAGCGGCGCCGACACCACCGTGGTGAGCGGCGCAAAGTCCACTTGCGGATCGTAGCGGATATCCTTGAACAGCGTCTTGTTCAGCGTGATCGTCGACGAGTTGCAGGCGAGCATGGTGTAGCCGTCCGCATCCGCGCGCGCGACGCCCTCGGCGGCGATCATGCCGTTGGCGCCGGCGCGGTTCTCGACCACGAAGGGCTGGCCGAGCTTGTTGCTGAGCCGATCGCCGATGATGCGCGCGACGACGTCGACAGGCCCGCCCGCGCTGAAGCCGACCATGATCTTGACCGGCCGCGACGGATATTTCTGCGCGAGAGCCTCTGTCGCCAGCGCCAAGGCGCAAAGTCCTGCGATGACTGCCAGCAGGCGGGCCGTTCGTTGCATTCGTTCTCTCCCAGACCTCTTGGCGCCGCTTGTGCATGCTTCTTGGTGCGACGCCTTGGAGTCATGAATAGCGGCCGTGCGGGATTTCGCAATCGCGTTTGGCTGCCGGCATTCCGTGGCACGGCACATGCGCGCCGCTTCCAAAACAAAAATGCGAAAACAACCCCATGCACAGTAGACCGCCCCTGTCAGAACAAGGACTTGCGGGCGGTGGACGAATTTTTCGGTTTCACGAAATAAATTCTGAGGCGTCGGGCAAAACAGTGGCATACTGGCATCATCGCAACAGTCGCGAGCGTCATGGCCCGCCAGGCCGAGCCGTCCGACGCGGTTGCGCCTAAACCCTTCATCGACATTTCAAAATTCGCATTCGCGCGCAGCAGCGAACGGCCGTTCGCGCCTGCGCCGCCAGAAGGACACAGCACATGACGACAGCTCTCTCACGTCCCATCACTTCGCCGCTCGCGGCATCCGATCGCAGCGCCCCCGCCGCGAACCCGCGCGTCAAACTCTACAAGCGGCGCATTGCGATCAGCCATCCCGACCCGCAAGCCGGCGAGCAGCTGCTGGTCGAGGCGCTCGGCGCCGCCGACCGCGACGCGATGCACGGCATATTGAGGCAATTGGTCAAAGCCAGCGCGGTCGGGCAGAAGCCCGACGAAGCCAACCTCGCCTTCATGATCTCGACGATCAGGAGCATCGCGCCGAAGGATTCCGTCGAGGCCATGCTGGTGTCGCAGATGGTGTCGGTGCACATGGCGGCGATGCGCTGTGCCTGCCGGCTGGCCTGCACCGACGATCTCGCGCAGCAGGAGGGCATCGCCCGCGCGTTGACCCGGCTCTCCCGCACCTTCGCCGCTCAGGTCGAAGCGCTGAATCGCCATCGCAACAGCGACGAGCGCGCAATCACGGTGCAGAACCTGTCGGTGCAGGACGGCGGACGGGCGATCGTGGGCAACGTCACGCAGCATGCGGGCGTGCTCGTTGCGGAGACAGGCCAAAGCGACGCAAGGCAGGGGCCGAGCCGATGACCGGCGCCCACGCCCGCAACACGGCACCGATGCAGTCGAGCCCTCGCTGCTGCGCGAGGACTCGCGACGGCGGCCCGTGCCGCGCCCCGGCCAGGCGGGGGAAGCAGCGATGTCGCATGCACGGTGGAGCAAGGCGATCAGGGGCGCCGAGAGGAAACCGGAACGCACAGAAGCACGGCCTGTTCACGCGAGCGGCCAAAGCCGAGTCGGGACAGCAGCGACTGCTGCTCAAAGAGGCGCAAAGACTGCTGGAGGAGCTGAAGTGATGCCGCTGTCACGAGCGGGGCCGGCTGCCGTCCTCCGGTCCTGACGCGCGTGCTGACGGCCTCACCCTTTAACAATTTACGCGTGTTTGTGAATTACTTCACACGCCCGTTATTCCCGTTATCGCTAGCTTGGACCGATATCGGAAAAACAGCGGGAGGGTGTCATGGGCGCATTGAATCTTGCGCAGGTCCTCTGGGAGGAACGACGGGCGCTCCGCGGAGATCCTCTGGAATTCCCGCCAAAGACCGAGAACGATGCGGCGGCCAGCGCCCCGCCAGTCCCGGCACCGCCAGCGTCTGAGCCCTCTTCAATACTACCCTTCGACCTAACGATTACAAATCGGCTCGCCTCCTCCGAAATCCCGCCAGGGCCATTGCCGCCGCAGACCGAGCAGGTCCCCGATCAGCTCCTAGAAATCTATCGGACCTTCAACGCAGACGAGCGATGGGCGCTGTGCCTGTCCGGTGGCGGAATCCGCAGCGCGGCGTTTGCGCTCGGTATCCTGCAAAGGATTGCCGCGCTGGAGGTCACGTCGAAACGCAAGAACGAGAAGGCCGGCTCGGCCCTGAAGCAGTTCGAGTATCTGTCGACAGTATCGGGAGGCGGTTATATCGGCAGTTGGCTGTCGGCCTGGCTGTATCAGGAGCGCCAGCGCGAGAAGGGGCGACAGGCTCTGATTGTCCCCCCACTCTGCGGAACCGCCGGTCCAAGCGTCCCGCCGGATAAGGTGGTTCCAGCACTCACCATGCGCGAGAGCCGCGGTCCGCTCGGAGACCACGAGGAAGCCGAGCCGATTTCCAACCTTCGGCGCAACTCGCACTTCCTCTCTCCAAGCTTCTCGTCGCTTTCTCCCGACCTGTGGAGCGATGTCGCCAGCGTCCTGCGCAATCTGTTCCTGAACTGGATCCTGCTCGTCCCTCCGATGATCCTTGCGGTGCTCGTCACCAAGGCGCTCTACTTTGCGCTTATCGACGCCCACAGCATCACGGAAAGGTCGATATGGTTTCTGGTCGTGATGGCCATACCAACGCTGTGCTTGTTGGTTTCCCTGTCCTTCTCCGTCGCAAACCGCCCGGCGCGCGGCTGGATCAACGTCTCGCAGCCCCGCTTTCTCCTGTGCGATCTCGCTCCCTTCCTTGTCGGAGCCGCACTGCTGGTGCTCGTGCTGCAGAGCCCGTATGGTCTGAAGACTCTCACGGATGTGCTTCGCGTCAGCGGCTTCGAATTTGTCGAGAAATTCAACGACCAGCATCCGGCCGCGGCGGTGCTGATCCGCGGAACGATCCTTGGCATGATCTTTTTCCTGGCGTCCTGGGCGCTGGCGCCCCTGTGGACGATCATCTTCGGGAGATCGTCCCGGCCGCCGCCCGAGTCGCGCCCCAAGCATCCGTGGATGGAGCTGATCGCCTGGGCTGTCGCCGGCGCGGCTTTCGGTCTGCTGAGCGCCGTGGGACTGATTTTGCTCTGGAGCATCAACCCCTCCGACTCCGCCGCCACGGCGGCGGGTTTTGCCTGCGTATTCGGGCTACCCTGGATCGTGCTGGCGCGCATCGTCGCCGACGTGACCTATATTTCGTTTGCCGAGTTCCTGTCCGAAGTGGATGTTGGGCTGGAATTTCAGGCGCGGTCGAGCGGGCTCTTCACGCTGGCCTATCTCGGCTGGCTCGTGTGGTTCGGGCTCGTGCTCGGCGCGCCACCGGCTGCAAGATGGATCGAGACCCAGATTGGCAGTGCAACCGTGCCCTCGCTCGCAGCCGGAGGAGGTCTTTCCGGCTTGCTCTCCATCCTCCTCGGAGCGAGTTCGAAGACCAAGACCGCCGCCGAGCAGATTTCAGGCTTGCGCCAATATCTCGGACTCAACACGATCGCGGCCGTCGCCGCGGCGATCTTCGCGGCCGTCCTGGTCGCTCTGCTGTCCATCGGCTGGGACGCAGCTTTCAGATCGCTTGCCTCCGGCGCAGACGGTCACATGCCCTGGACCATGGTGTTCCTGGCGGGCATCTTGCTCGGCGCGCTGATCTACGCGGCCGCACATGTCCTCAGCATCAACCGATACTCACTCCACGGCCTCTACCGGAATCGGCTGGTTCGCGCCTTTCTGGGCGCGTCGCGCAACGAGAAGGAGCGTGACAAGACGAAGAACGCTTTTACGGATTTCGATGGCCGGGACAGCCCGCTCCTGCACGAGCTTTGGGAGCATGGCGTCGCGCCGACAGGGGCCAAATGGAAGCCGTTCCACGTCATCAGCGGGGCGCTCAACCTGGTGTCATCCAAGAACCTGGCATGGCAGGAACGGATGGCCGCGCCCTTCACGTTCTCGCCACTCCATTGCGGCAGCGGCAGCGCGGTCTTTTCGGACGGTGCATACCGAACGACCTACGCCACGGTCCACCAGCCGCAGCCTTACGGTGGAAAGCTGACGCTCGGGACCGCGATGGCGATTTCCGGCGCGGCCGTGAGTCCGAGCATGGGCTACAACTCCTCGCCGGGCGTCGCCTTCCTGATGGCGCTGTTCAATGTGCGGCTCGGCTGGTGGCTCGCCAATCCGCGCGGCGACAATCCGTACTATTCGGAGGTCAAGCCAACGAACGCGCTCCGACCGTTCTTCATGGAGATGTTCGGACTGACCAGCGAGACCGAGCGCTGGGTCTACCTGACCGACGGCGGGCACTTCGAAAATCTAGGCCTCTACGAGATGGTCCGCCGGCGCTGCCGCGTGATCGTGGTCAGCGACGCCGGCTGCGACCCCGATTATTCCTTCGAGGACCTCGGCAATGCGCTGCGCAAGATCTGGATCGATCTCGGAGTACGCATCGACCTGGACGGGCTTGACCTCCTGAAGAAGCGCTTCAAGGAACGTCCAACCCCCGCCGAGCAAGCGCCCTACTGGGCGATCGGCGACATTCTCTATCGTGAGGCCGATGGCGGCGACTCGCAGAACGGACTGCTCCTGTATTTCAAGTCGGGCCTGCACGGCACGGAGCCCATGGGTGTGTTGAGCTATGCGATAGCCCACGCGACCTTTCCGCACGAGACCACGTTGAACCAGTTCTTCTCGGAATCGCAATTCGAGAGCTATCGAGCACTCGGCTACGAGATCGCAGAACGTGCATTCGAGTGCGGCGAAGGTCTTTCGGTCGACGCGAAGACCGGGGCGCCCCCGACATTCCTCTCGATTGTCGAGAAGCTGAAAGCATCGCCGCCTTCGCCACCGCCCCCGCCGCCGCAATGAACTGACCGGATTCATTCTAGCCTGCGCCTCAATCGACCGGTCTCGCGGCAAGTTCCGTGAATTTCCATAACCGGCGGACGCGGCAATTGGCCGACGCGCATCGCCATCCGAAATGCGCGTTGCACACGGAACTTCTCGCGGTGGCGCCACTTTGAATGGGCAACGGAAGCGTGCCCGATGAATGCCGAAACGGAACTCAAATTCCGCCTTGCGCCACGAAAGCTGTCATCCGTCCTGCGCGATGGCGCGTTAAACGGACAGCGCGGCGACCGGTCGGAGCAGGATCTGGTGTCGACCTATTACGACACCAGCAAGCAGAAGCTCAGGCGACATGGTCTCACGCTCCGCATCCGCAAGGTCGGCGACCGCTATGTGCAGACCGTGAAGGCCGGCGGCTCCGGAACCGTGACGCGCGGCGAATGGGAGCATGAGGTCGCAGGCGCAAGGCCCGACTTCAAGCAGATCAAGAACACGCCTCTTGCGGATCTCGCGTCCAAGAAACTTCCGCGCAAGCTGCGGGCGGTGTTTCGGACCGAGGTCCACCGCACGACTGAAGCAAGGCGGGTGCGACGGAGCCAGATCGAGCTCGCCGTCGACCGCGGCCGCATCGGCGCCGGACGGCGTTCCCGGCCGGTGGCTGAGCTCGAACTGGAATTGAAGTCCGGACAGGCCGCCGACCTGTTCCGGCTGGCGCGCAATCTCGAACGCAGAACGGGCGCGGAGCTCGATCTGCGCTCGAAAGCCGAGCGAGGCTTTGAACTCGTGACGGGAAACGGCGCGGGCGCGCAGCATGCCGAGCCGATCGAGCTGACACACGAGCTGTCGCCGCGCAAAGCCTTCGGCGTGATCGCGCATTCGACGCTGCGTCAGATCACGGCGAATGCCGATCCGGTGCGGGACATGGATTCGGAAGGCGTCCACCAGATGCGCGTCGGCCTGCGACGCTTACGGGCCGCGATCTCGCTGTTCTCCGACATCCTGCCGCGCGCCAGCACGGAGCGGATCAAGACCGAGCTCAAATGGCTCACGGGCGAGCTGGCGCCGGCACGCGAGATCGACGTCTTTCTCAATGAAAGCATTCGGCCGATCGCCGATCAGGGCGTGCCGAAACGCGGCGCTCGCGCGATCGCCAAGAAGTTTTTCGCGGAGCGGAGGGCCGCCTTCGCGCGCGCCCGCGAGGCGGTCGAATCACCCCGCTATCGCCGCCTGCTGATCGACGTGCTCGAGTGGATCGAGACCGGACAGTCCCGCGCCGATGACGATCGGTCGATTGCTGCTTACGCCGCCTCGGTACTGGACCGCCGGATCAGGAAGGCGCGCAAGCAGGGCAAGCATCTGGACGATCTCGATCCGATGCAACGCCACAAGTTGCGGATCAGGATCAAGAAGATCCGTTATGCCGTCGACTTCTTCGTGAGCCTCTACAGCGATCGCGACCAGGGGCAGCTCGCAAGCCTCTCCGGCCGGCTGAAGGCGATTCAATCCGCGTTGGGATCGCTCAACGACTTCATGACGCATCGCGAGCTGGCGACGGAGACGGCGTTGTCGGCGCCGCCGGCGAACCGGCGCGCCCAGGCTTTCGCATCTGGGTTCATCGTCGGCCAGGAGCGAGAGGCGGCGCGCAGCCTGATGAAGGACGCCGCCGGGGAGCTGCATCGATTGCACCGGCTGCGCGTCGCGCCGGGCAAGTGAGCGTGGGAGAACCGGAATGTCGTGGGTCGGCAGCTGGCGAAATCAGTTCGGCTCCATCCTACGCATCATCAGCGAGACGGAGGGGCGCATCGAAGGCACTTTCGAGACGGCGCTCGAAGATAGCGGCTTCTATGGACAAACGGTGCAGGTCACCGGGTTTCACAGGGGCAATTGCATCGGCTTTGTCGCCGTGGGCTCGTCTGCGACAGGCGACCGCGTCGTTTCCTACACGGGGCTGTTGCGGCATGGAAAGATGGAGACCGCCTGGTTCGTCGTCGCCGACCAGGCGCTGAGTGCCGCCAGGGAGGGCGAGCCTGCCAGGCTCGAGCCGTTGAACTGGTGGCGCGCCGTGACGACCAACGTCGATAGTTTCGAACGGATCTAGCGCCGCCCCCGCCTGATGGAGCTTCAAGCCAGAAAGCCCGGTGCCGCAGCCATGGAGCTAGAGCGGAATGGCTTTAGGTCAAATCGATTGCCGCGGGCTCGGTGCAACCTCTCTCGCTTGCGCTTGCGGGAAAGGTCGCGCCGAAGGCGCGGGTGAGGGCTTTCTCCTCTCGGGGGCTATCCCACTGCGAAAACACCCTCTCCCGAGCCCTCTCCGCATCCGCCTTCGCCAAGGCTTCGGCGGACAAGAGCGGGAGAGGGAGTGCACTTACGTTGTAGCAATCAAACCTGATCTCATCACGCTCTAAGGCCGTTTGATCGCCGGATCCACAGGGACGATCTGCAGCCCAGCTGCGTTCAGCGCTTCCGTGATCTGCTTGGCCAGCAGCTTGGCTTCTTCAGTTCCGATTTGAGCGTCGGGAAGGTCCTTGAAGACCGCGCAGACCGTCGTCGCTATGATGGTATTGACCTGGTGCGGATCAACCATTTTGGTGCACGCGAGATTGCTTCACCGGATCGGTGGTGCGTCGGGCTGCAGGACCACAGCGCTCATCGCAAGCCAAAGAACGAAAGAATGGCCGCGATCACAACGACGAGCCCTATGAGGTAGATCAGACCGTTCATCGCAAGTCTCCTTTTCGACGTGATGGCTCGGATTCATTCGAGGGTCGTCGTCGCGTCCCTGGCATTACACTGCTGAGCGGCCAGTTTCTCGAGCTCCACTTCCTTCTCGATGGCCGTCAGAGAATTGCCGATCTTGTCGACGATCCTGACCAGATCGGCATTGGTGATGCGAAGGCGCCTGCGTACCGACTTGACCTGACCGGCGTTCGCAAGATCGAGCGTTGTGCGAATGGGCCGCGGTGGTCTCGAGGACAGCATGATCAGGTCTCCTTACCGAGGTAAGAGAGACGATGTCTTTTTTGTTCCTATATCCGCCGACGGAAGCGCTCGATGACGAAGACGAGTATGCCGAGGCAATTACTGCAACCGTCGCGCGCAGTACGGAGGCGCCACGACGCTTTATCCCCGCGGCGTAACGCCGTGGCTCCCTACCGCGCCCCGAACCGTTTCGAGGGTGGTACGTTGCAGTGCGGTTCGCCTCTCGGCAATGGCATTGCTCAAGAGGTCGAGCACCAGTCCGAATGCCGCGAGCTCCTCTTGCTCGATCGCGCCGTCATCATAGCATTCGAGCGTCTCGGCGATGATAATATCGGCCTCGCGCTGCAATGCCACAAGCTCCTGATTGGATTCCGCGGTCCTCGCGCTGGAAACCATGGCCAGGATTCGGTTGCGATGGCTGGTATTGTCGTCCCTTTCGTCGCGGTTCAAATAGCGCCGCAACCAAGCGGCAGCGGAGCCGATTCCAGAGAGAAGCAGGAGCCCGAACCAGAAAAAGTCGCCATACCGGTCGAGAAACGTGCGTTCGTTGCCGTCGATGACGGCCGCCGCGCCCCGGTGGACCTGCAGCTCAGCCTCCTTCTCGAGGTCGGGCTTGGTGATGTGTGCAGCGCCAGGGACCTGCCTCGCGATCGCCTGGCGAACGGCAAAGAGCTGACGGAAAAACGCGGCGACCGTCGCTTCGGGCAGGCTCTTTCTCGCCACGATCAGATGGCTGACGCTGAGAGTTTCAACCTTGTCACCTGGCCAAGCCGGATCCGCATTGAAGATGCTGGGTGGAATCTCCTCCGATTCATACCGGGGATGCTTGATGGCGATCGCTTCCGATGCCTCGATGGCGAGAAACTTCGGCTCGCCGCGCGCCCGCGCCGTTGCGGCAACGGCATCGGAGGTGATCTTGCTGTCGAGGGGCCCGACCGCCATGAAGGCATCGAGGGTGAGATCGCGCGCGAGCTCATCGATCTGGTCAGTGCCGAACTGCGCCACGGCGACCTTGTCGGGCTGCACTCCGGCGGCGCTCAGGATGACGCGCAGCAGCGCGGGATTCACCGGCGTCCGCCCGATCACCCCGACACGGCGCCCTGAAAGATCGGCGACCTCCTTGATCTTCGGCGACGGCTTTCTTTTCGAACTCTTGCCCGCAAGCCCGGAAGGTGCCCAGAGCACGACGAAGTTCTTGCGTACGACAGCGACGGTCTGCGCCTCGGCCGGCATGTCCAGGTCGCCGCGGCCGACGGCAAGATCGGCCTTGCCAGACCCAAGCAGGGCGAGAGCTTCCATCGCTCCGTCGGCCTTGATCGGACGCAGCCTGACAGTTCGGCTTTCGCTGCCGAACGCATCGGCCATCGCCTGAATGACCTTGTAATCGTCGCTGCCAGGCGGCCCGACGGCGATCCGGAGAATCTCCGGCCGCAACGCGTAATTGAGTGCACCCGCTGCGACGCCGAAGACGAGAAATCCAACGGCGAGAAGCAACAGTAGAAAATTGCTCCTTCGCCGCTCCCGGCGGGCCGCGTCACTGGTCGTCTGACTTGTACTCTCGGACGAGGACATTGCCGCTGCCACCGCATGTCATGGCGCTTCCTGGTCTGCAGGATACCACGTTTTGCCGGCATAACGTCTTGGCGCTCGTTCAGGTTCACGACCGCCGCGACATGGATGAGCCTGCCAAGCGACTGGTCGCGACTGGAGAAGCCACATTCCGGCATGAGGGGGTCGCACTGCCGCCATTGGCGCCCGCCCCCGCGATCATGTAACCCCACCCAAAACCTTCTCGGGACGGGACGCTCATGACCACGGCCGCCAACGACGCGGGCACAGCCACCCGCGCGCTGATCTTCGCGCTGGTCGCGCTCGCCTGCGGCCACATGCTGTCGACCCTGCTGCGCACCATTCCGGCGGTGAGCCTCGACCTGATGGCGGCGGATTTCCACATCGAGCCGCAGGCGCTGGCGAGCCTCACGTCGGTCTATCACTTCGCCTTTGCGGCTTCGCAGATCCCGGTCGGCGCGGCGATGGACCGATTTGGCGTGCGGCCGGTCTCGCTCGGCCTGCTGGCGGGAACCGTGTTCGGCGCGGTGGCCTCGGGATTTGCGACGGGGCCTGAGAGCTTCGCCGTCGGGCAGCTGCTGCTCGGCGTCGCCACCTCGGGCATGCTGATGTGCCCGATGACGCTCGCCGCCAAGCAATTGTCGGCGGCGCGGTTCGGATTGTGGTCCGGCGCCATCCTCTCGATCGGCAATATCGGCATGCTGCTGTCAGCGAGCCCGCTCGCTTTCGTGATCGACAGTTACGGCTGGCGCGCCGGTTTCTGGCTCTCCGCGATCGGCGGCATCCTCGTCGCGCTCGCGGTCTTCGTGCTGGTGCCGCACCAGCCGGCCGAGCACAAGGACTCGTCCTCGCCGTTGTCGCAGATGATCGATGTGGTCAGGCTCGGCCTGTCGCGGCCGCTGCGCGGCGTGATCGCGCTGGCGATGGTGTCGCTGGCGAGCTCGCTGGTGCTGCGCGGCCTGTGGGGCGGGCCCTGGCTGATGGAGATCAAGGGACTGACGCGGGTCGAGGCCGGCAACCAGCTCGGCGCCTTCACGCTGGCGATGATCGCAGGCCCGCTGCTGGTCGGCATGATCGACCGCAGGCTCGGCCGCCGCCGCGAGCTGATCGCCGGCACGCATGCGATCGCGGCGCTGCTGCTCGCGCTGATGGCGCTGGGAGCCCCGCACTTTGCCGTTGCATGGCTGTTCGGCGTGAACGTCATGCCGCCGTCCTACGATCTGGCATTGTTCGTGCTGATCGGGCTCTTCACCTCGGCGCAGCCGCTGCTTTTCGGCATGTCGAGGCAGCTCGTCGACGCGCAGGTCGCAGGGAAAGCACTTGCGGCCGTCAATCTCGCCTTCTTTCTCGGCACCGCGCTGATGCAGTCCGTCACCGGCGCGGTGGCCGCGCTCGCGGGGCTGCCGGCGGTGCTGCTGTTCATGGCGGCGGCGCTGGCGCTCGGCGTGCTGATCTTTTTGATCTACACGCAGCGCGTCTGAGCCCCTTGCGAAATGCGAAAGCGCAGGGGATGCTGCGCCGCCATCCGCATCAAGGGGAATTCGAGTCCATGCCTGTCGACACCAAAGCCGCCACCGATCGTCTCATGCGCTTCCTCACTGTAGAGGGCGTCACCGGACAGGAGGCGGCGATCGGGCGGGAGCTCACGGCCGCGCTGAAGGAGGCCGGCGTGCCGGCGAAGGCGATCCGGCTCGACGACGCCAACACGCGCATTCCTGTGCCGACCGAGACCGGCAACCTCATCGTCGACCTGCCCGGCCGCGGCGCGCTGCACAACCAGCCGCGGATCATGTTCATGACCCACATGGACACGGTGCCGCTGTGCGCCGGCGCCAAGCCGAAGAAGTCCGGGCGCAAGATCGTCAACGAGGCCAGGACCGCGCTCGGCGGCGACAATCGCTGCGGCTGCGGCGTGCTGGTGACGCTGGCCGCCGAGCTCGCCAAGCAGAAGCTCGATCATCCGCCGATCACGCTTCTGTTCTGCGTGCGCGAGGAGAGCGGGCTCTATGGCGCGCGTCACGTCAAGCTCGACGAGCTCGGCTCGCCGGTGATGGCGTTCAACTATGACGGCGGCTCGGCCTCCAACGTCGTGATCGGGGCCGTCGGCGCCGACCGCTGGACCGTCGAGATCTTCGGCCGCGCCTCGCATGCGGGCGTCGCGCCGGAGCGCGGCATCTCCTCGACCATGATCATGGCCCTCGCGCTTGCCGAGGTGAAGGCCGGCGGCTGGTTCGGCAAGGTGGTGAAGGGCAAGCAGCAGGGCACCAGCAATGTCGGTCCCGTCACCGGCGGCGAAGGCCGCCCCGCGGGCGATGCCACGAACGTCGTCACCGACTACGTCCATGTGCGCGGCGAGAGCCGCAGCCATGACGGAAAGTTCTTCAAGGAGATCACCAAGGCCTACAAGGCCGCGTTCGAGAAGGCGGCCAAGAAGGTGACGAACGCGCAAGGCAAGTCCGGCAAGGTCAAGTTCAAGGCCGAGACCGACTATTATCCGTTCCGCATGAAGGAGAACCTGCCTGTGGTGAAGCGCGCGATCGAGGCGGTGTCTGCGGTCGGCGGCACCCCGAACGTGCGCGCGGCCAATGGCGGCCTGGACGCCAACTGGATGGTCCGCCACGGCGTTCCGACCGTGACCTTCGGCGCCGGCCAGAACGAGGCGCACACGGTCGACGAATGGATCAATCTCGACGAATACGACCGCGCCTGCGCGCTGGCGGTGCAACTCGCGACGATGCGGTGAGTTTGGTTTGTAGGGTGGGTTAGCGTCAGCGTAACCCAAGTCGTGTGCATCCACGGCAACAGAAGTGGTGGGTTACGCCAGCGTTTGCGCTTCGCGCAACCGCTAGCTAACCCACCCTACGAAGCAAAAGAAAAAACAGGGAGGCTACATGCCGCGCATCGCAAACATCGAGACCGGGTTCTACCGGATCCCCCTCCCCGTCGCGCTGTCGGACTCCACGCATGGCGACATGACGGCGTTCGAGCTGATCACCTGCCGCGTCCGCGATGCCGATGGCGCCGAGGGCGTCGGCTACACCTACACGGTCGGGCGCAATGGCGGGGCTGTGGCCGACATTCTCAAGCGCGAGATCCCGCCGTTGGTTGAAGGGCACGAGGCCGACGGCACCGAAGCGATCTGGCATCATGTCTGGTGGGGGCTGCATTATGGCGGGCGCGGCGGGCCGGCGGTGCTGGCGCTGTCGGCGCTCGACATCGCGCTGTGGGATTTGAAGGCGCGGCGCGCCAAGCTGCCGCTGTACCGCCTGCTCGGCACCTTCGATGCGCACGTGCCGTGCTATGCCGGCGGCATCGACCTCGATCTCTCCGTCGATGCGCTGCTCAAGCAGACCGACGGCAATCTCGCCAAGGGCTTTCGCGCCATCAAGATGAAGGTCGGCCGGCCCGAGCTCAAGTCCGACGTCGCGCGCGTCTCGGCGATGCGACAGCATCTCGGCGACGGCTTTCCGCTGATGGCGGACGCCAACATGAAATGGACGGTCGAGGAAGCCATCCGCGCCGCGCGCGCGTTCGTGCCCTATGACCTGACCTGGCTGGAGGAGCCGATCATTCCCGACGACGTCGCCGGGCATGTGCGCATCATGCAGGCCGGCGGCGTGCCGATCGCAGCGGGCGAGAATCTGCGCTCGCTGTGGGAGTTCAAGAACTACATCGCATCCGGCGCGGTGTCCTATCCGGAGCCCGACGTCACCAATTGCGGCGGCGTCAGCGCGTTCATGAAGATCGCGCGGCTGGCGGAGGCGTTCAACCTGCCGGTCACCAGTCATGGCGCGCACGACGTCACCGTGCACCTGCTCGCGGCCTGCCCGAACCGATCCTATCTGGAGGCGCACGGATTCGGGCTCGACAAGTACATCGAGCATCCGCTGGTGCTGAAAGACGGGCTGGCGCTGGCGCCTGACCGGCCGGGGCATGGGATCGGGTTCGATTGGAAGGGGCTGGCGAAGCTGGCGTAACACCCATGCTCGTCATTCCGGGGCGCGACGAAGTCGCGAGCTATGGTGCGCAATTGCGCACCTGAGAATCCACTGGGCCTCGGAGCGAGCTGCACCATGGATTTCCGGGTTCGCGCCAAGAGGCGCGCCCCGGAATGACGGAAAAGCACATTGCTGCACGCGAGGCATTCCAAGGCGCGGGGTGCATGGCGGTGATAATCCATTATGGTGACGGCAACCGACATCACTCAAGAGACACCTGCCTTGTCCCCCGAACTCCACCAGAAACTGACCGCGTGGCGCCGGCACCTGCATGCGCATCCCGAACTGTCGCTCCAGGAAGAGGCCACCGCCGCCTTCGTGCGGGACAAGCTCACCGAGCTCGGCATTCCCTTCGAGGCCGGCATCGGCGGCCACGGCATCGTCGCGACCCTGACGCGCGGCCACGCGCAAAGGCGGGTCGGCCTGCGCGCCGACATGGATGCGCTGCCGATCACCGAGGACACCGCCCTGCCCTATGCTTCAAAGACATCGGGCGTGATGCATGCGTGCGGCCATGACGGCCATACCGCCTCGCTGCTGGGCGCCGCGGCGCTGCTCGCCGCCGACAGCGATTGGAGCGGCACGGTCGATTTCGTCTTCCAGCCGGCCGAGGAAGGCTTTGGCGGCTCGCGCGCGATGGTCGCGGCCGGGCTGTTCGACCGTTTTCCGATGGAGCGGATCTTCGGCTTCCACAACTGGCCGGGCCTTGCCGCCGGGACCATCGCCGTGCACGACGGCGTCGTCATGGCCTCCGGCGGGCGCATCAGCATCACGATCGAGGGCCACGCCGGGCACGCCGGCATGCCGCATCTGACGCGCGATCCCGTGGTGGCGGCCGGGCACCTCATCGTCGCGCTGCAATCGATTACCTCGCGCGGCGTCGATCCGCTCGACACCGCCGTGCTGTCGCTGTGCACCATCGAAGGCGGCACCGCGGCGAACCAGATCGCCGGACGCGTCACCATCCGCGGCACGCTGCGCTACCACCGCGAGGCGGTCAAGGACACCATCCTCGACGGCATCGAGCGCACCTGCGCCGGGATCGCGACCAGCTTCGGCGTCAAAGTCACGCCCGAGATCGTCTGGGGTGTCGGCGTCGTGATCAACACGCCTGATGAGGCCGACCTCGCGCGCATCGCCGCGGAGAAGGTGCAGGCGCCGGTGCGGCGCGATCTCGCCCCCAGCATGGCCGGCGAGGATTTTGCCCATTATCTGCAGCAGCGGCCCGGCGCCTTCGTCTGGATCGGCAACGGGCCCTTGCGCGACGGCGCGGAGCTGCACGGCCCTCGCTACGATTTCAACGACGCGATCCTGCCGGTGGCCTCGCGCTGGATGGCCGAGGTCGCCAAGGCGGCGCTGGCGTCGAACTAGCTCAGGAGATCTCGCGCGGCAGCTTCCAGTCCGGGCGCGGCGCGAATGTCTCGTCGACGCGCTCGACGTGATAGCCGTCGGGCAAGAGGTGACCGCCCTCCTCGTCGGCGACCGGGACATCGGTGACCAGGCCCTCGATCAAGGCGGCTTCCCACACCTCCTTCTCGGTCGGAAAGGGATTGCCGATCTGCTTGTTGCCTTCGAACAGCGCGTACATCGGTTCCGGTCCTTACGTTGATGCGCACGAGAAACGTATCGGCCGTACGGACGTTCCCTCCGGCAAATAGCAACGGATGGCACGTGAAACATGGCGCGCGTTCTGATCGGAACTTCGGGCTGGCACTACGCCTCCTGGCGCGGCCCGTTCTTCCCCGAGGGCGTGACGCTGAAGCAGCAACTTCGCTACTATGCCGGGCAGTTCGACACCACGGAGCTGAACGGGGTGTTTTACCGCACGCCGACGCCGGAGGCAGTGACGGGATGGCGCGAGCAGACCGGCCGCGATTTCGTGTTCGCCTGGAAGGCGTCGAAATTCATCACGCACTGGAAGCGCCTGTCGGACCGCTCCGTCAACAGCCTCGAGCTGCTCGAGGACCGCATCACGCGGCTCGGCGGCAAGGCCGGCCCGATCCTATTCCAGCTGCCGCCGCAGTTCGAGGCGAATGCGGACCGGCTCGCGTCGTTCTTCAAGCTGCTGTCACGAAAGCGGCGTTACAGTTTCGAATTCCGTCATCCGAGCTGGTATCAGCCGCGCATCCTGCGGATGCTGACTGAGGAAAACATCTCGCTGTGCCTGTCCGACCATCACGATGCGCCGGCGCCGTGGAAGCGCACGGCGGATTTCGTCTATGTGCGCGGACACGGGCCAAGCGGGCGTTATCACGGGCACTATACGAAGGCCACGCTGGCGCAATGGGCCAAGCGCATCACGTCGTGGAAGCGGCAGGGCTGCGACGTCTACGTCTATTTCGACAACGACCAGAAGAGCGCAGCACCGGCCGATGCCAAGGCGCTGAAGCTGCTGCTGTGATGCTAGATGATGCCGCCTTGCCGAAGCGCTGCGATCTGGTCCGCATCATAGCCGAGCTCGGTAAGGACGACATCGGTGTGCTCGCCGAGCGTCGGCGGGCGGCTTGCGATCTCGCCGGGCGTTTCCGACAGCCGCACCGCGGCGCGGGCGACCGGCGCCTGCTTCGGCAGGCCGGGATAGTCGACATGCTGCATGAAGCCGGCGGCGCGGATATGCGGATGATCCAGCGCCTGCTGCGGTGAGAGCACGGGGCCGGTCGGGATCATCGCCTGGCCCAGCGTATCGACCGCCTCCTGCGTGGTGCGCTCGGCGCACCAGCGCGCCATCCGCTCGCTGATGATGCGGCCGTTGTTGCCGCGGCTGATGTCGTCGGCAAAGCGCGGGTCGTTCAGCCACACCTCCTCCTCGCCCATCAGCCGCGCCCAGCGCTTGAACAGCGGATGACCGGTGACCTGGCACAGCACCCAGCCGTCCCTGGTGCGGTAGATGTCGGCAGGAGCCGCGGTCTGGCCGAGATTGCCGGTCGGCACGCGGTTGACGTTGATGACGGCCTGCTCGATCAGCGTGGCATTGGTGAAGGACAGCGCGGTTGCGAGCAGCGCGCCCTCGACGATCTGGCCGCGCCCGGATTTGCCGCGCTCGATCAGCGCGGCGAGCGTGCCGAAGGCGCAGTGCAGCGCGGTGCCGAAATCGACCCAGTTCACCGCGGCCCGATACGGCGGATCGCCCGCGCCCGTCATGTACACCGAGCCCGACATCACCTGGCCGACGCCGTCGAAGCCGACCCGGTCGGACCACGGGCCCGGCCCGCCGAACGCGGTGGCCGTGGTCAGGATGATGTCCGGCTTGATCGCCTTCAGCGAGTCGTAGTCGAGCTTCATCGCGCGCAAGGTCTGCGGCGGCAGGTTGGCGACCACGACATCCGCGGTCGCGATCAGGCGGCGCATCACCTCCTGGCCTTGCGCCTTCATCGGATCGAGCGTGATGCACTTCTTGTTGCGATTGACCTGGAGGAACAGCGCGCCCTCGCCGCCTTCGCCCACCGGCGCGACGAAACGATCCTCGCTGCCGTCGCGCTTCTCGATGCGGATGACCTCGGCCCCGAACTCGGCCAGCAATGTGGCGCAATAGGGCCCGGCGATATAGCGCCCGAAATCGAGCACGCGCACGCCCTCCAAAACTCCTCCCATCGGCTTCTTCCCCAGTGTTTTACCCAGATTACAGGGAATGGTTGCCGCGGCAAGATGGGCCAGCGCTCAGGCCTCGCGGCAGCGTCAGCTTGGAACGGGCGCGATCGATCCGGCTGTTGAAATGCAGGCTGATCGCCACCGCATCGCCCGAGACGGTTGCACCGGAGTCACATGAGACGAACGCGAGAGAGGATGCTGCTCGGCCAAGGAAGATCAGCATCCAAGGCCGAGCAGCATCCTCTGCAGATCGGGAATGAGACGTTCGGGCGAAAGCTCCCGGCTTCTACGCTCAGTCCGGCGGGACTTCTCATCATTGCTCCGAGATTCCCCAACGGAACTGGTCGCGAGCTGCCGGGCAGGTTCGACCGAACTCCGCACCTCGCCGCGTGGAGCATCTCCCATCATCCTCCTTTCACGTGCAAACGAGAGGCTGTGAAGCCACGCTCCGCAACTGAGAAATATCTGGATGAGGGCCGTGCTGTTTCAACGGTGAACGCTGCGGCATGTCCGCTTCGCTCTCGGAGAGCAGAGGCGAACAACCCACGTCTATTTCGCAGTCTCCCTCCTGCCTTCGGCAGGAGACTGGCCGGCGGGTGAAAGGCCGAGGACCATGTCCGAGAACCGTTCGCCCTGCACCAGGACGTGGTCGTGGAGGCGCGTCGCGGCCAATTGCTCGTCGCCGGCGCGGATCGCTTCCAGGATGCCGGCATGCTCCTGCAGCGATTGCAGCAGCCGGTTGCGCGCCCGCAGCTGGATGCGGCGATAGGCGCTCAAGCGCTTGTGCAAGGCGAAGGCCTGATCGGCCAGGAAGCTGTTGCGGCTGGCGCGGTAGATCGCTTCGTGGAAGTTGCGGTTGTCGGCGTAATACTGCTCGCTGTCGCCGTTTCGCGCGGCCGTCTCGCAGGCCCGGTGCGCAGCTTCCATCGCCGCATCATTGTCCGGCGTCAGCCGCCGCGCGGCCAGCCGTCCGCAGGCGCTTTCGATCTCCGCCATGGTCTCGAACATCTCGAACAGCCGGGTCGGTGACGGGACGCTGACAATGGCGCCGCGTCGCGGGCGGACATCGATGAAGCCTTCGGCGCCGAGTTGCAGCAGCGCCTCGCGGATGGGCGTCCGCGACACGCCGAATCGCTCCGCCAGCGAGGCTTCGTCCAAGCGATCGCCGGGTTGAAATTCCCCTGCAATCACAGCGTCTTCGATGGACTGCTTCAGTCTGAAGGCCTGGCTCATTGTATACACCCGATCCTGCAATTCCATACCATACGCTTGACAAAACATACAGCATGCAGTTCATATATGAATTGTATGCAAGATTAGAAATAAAAAATGCAATCTAGCGCGGGAGGTATGGAATGAGGATTTCAAGACGCCAAGCCTTGGCCCAAACTCTGGCCCTGGGGATCGCGGCCCCGGCGCTGCTCCGGTTCGGAGCGGCGCGCGCGGCCACGGCCCTGAAGATCTCGCACCAGTTTCCGGGAGGCACCGCGACCGAGGGCGATTTCCGCGACCGGCTCTGCCGGCGCTTCGCGACGCTGATCCAGGAGCGCAGCAAGGGCGCGATGACCGCCGAGATCTATCCGGGCTCGTCGCTGATGAAGACCAACGCGCAGGTTTCGGCGATGCGCAAAGGCGCGCTCGACATGAGCCTCATTCCGATCTCCTACGCCGGCGGCGATCTTCCCGAGCTGAACATCGGCCTGATGCCGGGCCTCGTCACCGGCTACGACGAAGGCCTCGGCTGGAAGAACAAGCCGATCGGCCAGGAGTTCACCAAATTCCTCGCCGCCAAGGGCCTCGTCATCGTCACCTGGATCTGGCAGGCCGGCGGCGTCGCCAGCCGTTCGCGCCCGCTGGTCGCGGTCGGCGATGCCAAGGGCATGAAGGTCCGCGGCGGCTCGCGCGAGATGGATCTGGTGCTGCAGGCTGCCGGCGCCTCGGTGCTGTCGCTGCCCTCCAACGAGCTCTATGCGGCGATGCAGACCGGCGCGTGCGATGCCGCCCTCACCTCCTCCACCAGCCTGACCTCCTTCCGCCTGGAGGAACTCGCCAAGCATCTGACGACGGGGCGGGCCAAGAGCTACTGGTTCATGCTCGAGCCGCTCGTGATGTCGAAGGCGGTGTTCGACCGGCTGTCGAACGAGGAGCGCGACATCATCGTCTCGGTCGGCGCCGAGCTCGAAGCGTTCGGCCGCAATGCTGCGGTGGAAGACGACGTTCGTGTCGCCAAGGTCTACCAGGCCGCCGGCGCGACGGTGCACGATCTCGACGACAAGACGGTTCAGGCCTGGCGGGATCTTTCGCGCGAGACGGCCTGGAAGGATTACGCGGGCAAGAACGAGAACTGCGCCCGCCTGATCAAGCTCGCCATGGAGGCGGGCTCATGAGCGCGCACGGCATCGATCTCGGTCATTCCACCGCCGTGACCGCGGCGCGCCCCGGCTCCCCGGTCGGACGGATCGCGCGCGCGATGACCCTGCTCAACAGGGTGATCGTCGTGCTCTGCTCGATCGCGCTCATCCTCGCGAGCACGATCCTGAGCTACAGCGTGGCCGCGCGCTACTTCTTCAACGCGGCAACCTATTGGCAGGACGAGGCCGCGGTGTTCCTGCTGGTCGGCGCCACGTTCCTGTCCACCGCGTTCGTACAGGCCGGGCGCGGCCATATCGGCATCGAGGCGCTCACCGGCTACCTCTCGAAGCGCGGCAATGCGATCCGCATGCTCGCGGTCGACGCCGCGAGCCTATCGTTCTGCGCCTTCTTCGCCTGGAAATCCTGGACGCTGTTCCACGAAGCCTGGGTCGACGGACAGGTGTCCGGATCGACCTGGGCCCCGCCGCTGTGGATTCCCTACAGCATGATGTCGCTCGGCATGACGCTGATGACGCTGCAGATCGCGCTTCAGCTGGCCGCGAGCCTCGAGACATGGAGGAGCAAATGAGCACGCTTGCCGTCGGATTGATGTATGGTGGTGCGACCCTCGCCGTCATGGCTTCGGGCATGCCGATCGCGCTGGCGCTCGGCGCGGTCGCCGTCATCTTCATGTACTACTTCATGCCCGCCGCATCGCTCGATACGGTGACGCAGAACGTCTACGAGGAGATGGCTTCGATCACGCTGCTGGCGATCCCGCTCTTCATCCTGAAAGGCGCCGCGATCGGCAAGTCGAAGGCGGGACAGGACCTCTACAGCGCGCTCCATGTCTGGATGGGCCGCATCCCCGGCGGTCTCGGCATTGCCAACGTGTTCGCCTGCGCGCTGTTCGCCGCGATGGCCGGATCGTCTCCGGCCACCTGCTCGGCGATCGGCTCCGCCGGCATTCCCGAGATGCGCAAGCGCGGCTATTCCGGCGGCTTCGCCGCGGGCGTGATCGCCGCCGGCGGCACGCTCGGCATCCTGCTGCCGCCCTCGATCACCATGATCCTGTACGCGGTCGCCGCCGAGCAGTCGCTCGGACGTCTCTTCCTCGCCGGCATCGGGCCGGGCCTTCTGCTGGTGCTGCTGTTTGCGACCTATGCCGTGCTGAGGTTCAAGGCCGAGTACAAGGCGGCGCAGCGCGCCTATGCCGCCGATCCGGCACAGCATCCGATCCTGTCGAACGAGCGCTTCACCATGGCGATGCGCTTCGGCGCGCTGCCGCGCGTGCTGCCCTTCGTCGTGCTGCTCAGCGGCGTCATGATCGCGCTCTATGGCGGCTATGCGACGCCGTCGGAAACCGCCGGCCTCGGCGGCATCCTGGCGCTGGTCCTGATCGCCTCGATCTACGGCGTGTGGCGGCCGCGGGATCTCGGCCCGATCCTGGAATCGACGCTGAAGGAATCGACCATGCTGATGCTGATCATCGGCATGTCGCTGCTCTACTCCTACGTCATGAGTTATCTCCACATCAGCCAGGGCGCGGCGCAGGCGATCGTGGCGATGCATCTGTCACCATGGGTGCTGCTGGGCGCGATCCTGGTGCTGGTGGTCGTGCTCGGCTTCTTCCTGCCGCCGGTCTCGATCATCCTGATGACCGCGCCGATCATCCTGCCGCCGCTCAAGGACGCCGGCTTCGACCTGATCTGGTTCGGCGTGGTGATGACGATCGTGATGGAGATGGGCCTGATCCACCCGCCGGTCGGGCTCAACATCTTCGTCATCAGGAATATCGCGCCCGACATCCCGCTGCGCGACGTGATCTGGGGCACGCTGCCTTTCGTCGTGCTGATGGCGTTCGCGGTGGTCCTGCTCTGCCTGGTCCCGTCGATCTCCACCTTCCTGCCCAATCTGGTGATGGGCGCCCCGACGCGTTAACCGAGGAGGCATGAACCATGCTGAGCGACATCCGATCCGGACGCATCGCGGCACCCGAATTCCTGCAAGGGCTGATCGACACGTTGACGCAACGCGGCCGCGCGGTTCTCGGCATCAAGCCGGATCGCGAGGCGAGCGAGGATCGCGACCTCGCGCTTCTGGGCGAGGCGCTGCTGTCGCGTCGGGGCGAAGCCTCCGGCGTTGCGATCGCGCAATCGCTGCTTGCCGCGTTCGAAGCCGCGGCCGAGCCGCAGCGGCTCAAATTTCTATCCTCCCTCGCCGACCGGTTCGGGCCCGACCGCCGCGCCATCGAGCTCGCGATCGCCGCCTACCAGCGCAAGGAGGGTGGCGACGGCAGCAAGCTCGAGGCGCTCCATGCCGCCGCGGAGCCACGCCGGCAGGAGCTGATCCGGCGCCTCAACCTCGCGCCGGGCGGAACGGCCTCGCTGGTGCGGATGCGCGAGGTGCTGCTCGCGCTGCTGCGCGAGCATCCCGAGCTGCAGGCCGTCGACGACGACTTCGTCCATCTGTTCTCGTCCTGGTTCAACCGGGGGTTCCTCGTGCTGCGACCGATCGACTGGACCACCTCGGCCAACATCCTGGAGAAGATCATCAGGTATGAGGCCGTCCACGCCATCCAGGACTGGGACGATTTGCGCAACCGGCTCGAGCCGCCGGACCGCCGCTGTTACGCGTTCTTCCATCCGCAGCTGGTGGACGAGCCGCTGATCTTCGTCGAGGTCGCGCTCACACGCGAGATTCCCGGCGCGATCGGACCGCTGTTGGACAAGTCGCGCCAGGCGATTGCCGCGCACGAGGCGACCACCGCCGTGTTCTACTCGATCTCGAACACGCAAAAGGGCCTCGCCGGCGTCTCGTTCGGCAACTTCCTGATCAAGCAGGTGGTGCAGGATCTCGCCCGCGAGCTGCCGAACCTGAAGACCTTCGTCACCCTGTCGCCCGTGCCCGGCCTTGCCGGCTGGGCGAGGCGCGAGCTCAAGAGCGAGGCATCGGCTGCGATCGACGACGACACGCGCCGAGCGATGGCCGCGATCGAGGACGGCGGCGATATTGCGCAGGCGAAAGAGGCCATCACCGCGCTTGCCGCCTATTACTTCCTGAAGGCGAAGCTGCCGTCGGGCAAGCCGGTGGACCCGGTCGCCCGCTTCCACCTCGGCAACGGCGCACGCCTGGAACGGCTGAATTTCCTCGGCGACGCCTCCGCCAAGGGCATGAAGCAGTCCTACGGGCTGATGGTGAACTATCTCTACGCGCTCGAGCACATCGAGGCGAACCACGAGGCCTTTGCGGAAGCCGGGACCGTCGTCGCTTCCGACAACGTGAAGAAGGCGCTTCGCGCGAAACTGTCGTCGCGCGACCTCGTTCCCAGTCCTCACACCAACTCGCAACGGAAGATCTCGTCATGAGCTCGAACCTGTACGACCGCCTGCTCGCCGGCGCGGAGTCCGACCAATCCATCTGCATCGAGAAGGACGACGGCACGGCGTTGAGCTATGCCGAACTCGCCGCCCTCAGCGGCAGGTTCGCGAACTTCCTCGCCAGCATCGGCATCGGCCCGAACCACCGCGTCGCGGCCAAGGTGGAGAAATCCGTCGAGGCCGTCGCGCTCTATCTTGCAACGCTGCGCGCAGGCGCGGTCTATCTGCCGCTCAACACCGCCTATACGCCGGCCGAGACCGAGTACTTCATCCGCGACGCGCAGCCGACATTGATCGTGTGCGATCCCAGGGAAGAGGCCGATTTGCGCGTCATCGCCGCCAAGGCAGGCGGCCGGGTCGAGACGCTCGATCAGCGCGGCAAGGGTTCGCTCGTCCAGGCCGCGGCGGACTTCCCGGCGCGATTTGACACCCTCGCCAGGACGAACGACGATCTCGCCGCCATCCTCTACACGTCGGGCACGACCGGCCGCTCGAAGGGAGCCATGCTGACGCACGGCAACCTGTCTTCGAACGCGCTGACGCTCGTAAAGGAGTGGCGCTATTCGAGCAAGGACGTGCTGATCCATGCCCTGCCGATCTATCACGTTCACGGGCTCTTCGTGGCCTGCAACGTCTCCTTCGCCGCCCGCGCGCGCATCCTGTTCATGCAGAAGTTCGACGCCGAACGCATCCTGGCGACGATGACGCGCAGCACGGTTCTGATGGGCGTGCCGACCTTCTATGTCCGCCTGCTCGAGAGCCCTGACCTGAACGAGCGAAGCACCGCCAACATGAGGCTGTTCGTCGCCGGCTCGGCGCCGCTTCTGGCCGAGACACATCGGGCCTGGAAGGCGCGGACCGGGCATGCGATCCTGGAACGCTACGGCATGACCGAGACCGGGATGATCGCCTCCAATCCCTATGAGGGGCCCCGCATTGCCGGCTCGGTCGGCCGGCCGCTTCCCGCCGTCGAGGTTCGCGTCACCGATCCGGAGACCGGCGCAATGCTCCCGGTCGGCGACGTCGGCATGATCGAGGTGAAGGGGCCCAACGTGTTCGCGGGCTACTGGAACATGCCGGACAAGACCGCGGCCGAATTCCGCGCCGACGGCTTCTTCATCACGGGAGATCTCGGCAAGCTCGACGCGGACGGCTACCTGCACATCGTCGGGCGCGGCAAGGACCTCATCATCACCGGCGGGTTCAACGTGTATCCCAAGGAGATCGAGACCGAGATCGACGCGATTCCGGGCGTCTCCGAGAGCGCGGTCGTCGGCGTGCCGCACGCCGATTTTGGCGAGGGGGTCACCGCGGCGGTGGTTCGCGCGCCGGGCTCGTCGGTCGACGAGCGCGCCATTCTCGCCGCGCTGTCGGGACGCTTGGCGAAATTCAAGCAGCCGAAGCGGGTCGTGTTCGTCGACGGCCTGCCGCGCAACGCGATGGGAAAGGTCCAGAAGAACGTCCTGCGCGAACGCTTTGCCGATCTCTATTCCGGCCGGGCGTAGCATGCTTTAGGATGCACGCGTTCGTCCCCCAGCGAGAAGTGCACACCCATGCCGCAACAATTCGACCGATCCGCAGAAGATCTCGGCAACGCCATCCATTTCGAGCACGTCAACATCCAGGTCCCGGACCAGCGCCTCGCCACGCTGTTCTATGTCGCCGGGCTCGGGCTCACCCGCGATCCCTATCTGATGGTGTCCGACACCAACATGTGGATCAACGCCGGGCGGAGCCAGTTTCATCTGCCGAGCGGCCGGCCGCAGGTGCTGCGCGGACACGTTGGCCTCGTCATCGAAGGCCGCGAGGCGCTGCTGGCGCGGCTTGCATCGGTCGCGAAGAAGCTCGAGGGCACGGGGTTCGCATTCAGGGAGCACAACGACCATGTCGAGGCAGTTTGCCCCTGGGGTAACCGCGTGCGCTGCTACGAGCCCGACGCCGCGCGGTTCGGCCGGATCGCGCTCGGCATTCCCTATGTCGAGTTCGACGTGCCCAAGGGAACGGCGGCCGGCATCTGCGCCTTCTATCCCGAGATCATGGGCATGCCCGCGAGCCTGCGGAACGGCGAGGCCGCTGTTGCCGCCGTGACGACGGGCCGCAACCAGCATCTGCTGTTCCGCGAGACCGACCGGCCGCTGGGCGACTATGACGGCCACCATGTGCAGATGTACATCACCGACTTCTCCGGTCCCTACCGCAAGCTGCTTGCGCGCAAGCTGATCTCCCGCGAGGACAATCAATACCAGTACCGGTTCTGCGACATCGTCGACCTCGACAGCGGCAAGCCGCTGTTCACGGTCGAGCACGAGGTGCGCTCAGCGACCCATCCGATGTTCATGCGGCCGATGGTCAATCGCAATCCGGCGCTCAACAACCGCAATTACGCCTTCGGCCACGACGAATTGTCCTGGGCGATGGGGCCGGACCAGTACGAGGCGTAATGCTGACGGCGCGCTTGCGCGCGTCACGCTACGGCAGATTGTCCCGCAGGAAGATGTCGATGCGGATACGCTCCTGGTCGGGGCTGATCGGTTCGCCCGAACAATGCGCGAGCAGGACTCGCGCCGCAGACCGCGCCTCATGGCCGGCATCCTGGTTGATGACGGCGTCGAGCGTGCCGCGCACCAGGAACCGTCTGGTGTGCTCGGTCAGCTCATGTGTGATCCAGACCACCTCGCGCGCGCGGCCCGAAGCCTCGAGCGCATCGGCGATGCCGCGGTTGCCGGCGCCGCAGCAATAGATGCCGCGGAGATCGGCATGGCGGGCGAGCAGCGCGGCTGTGAGGTCCCGCGTGCGGTCGCTGTCGTCGCGCCCCTCGATGACGGGGAGTGCGGACAGGTTCGCATACTCACTCGACAGGATCTGGTGGAAGCCGAACTGCCGTTCGGTGTGATCGCGCAGCGACAACGATCCCGCAATCACGGCGACGGTGCCCTCGCGCCCGGCAAGGAAGCGCCCCATCAGCGTGGCGGCGGTGCGGCCCGCGGCCGGATTGTCGATCCCGACATAGTGCACCCGCGACGAACTCGGCGCGTCCGACACCAAGGTCACCACGGCGACCCCGCGCGCGACGAGCTCGTCGATCGCGGCGCGAACCCTGGGATGATCGAGCGCGATGACGGCGACACCCTGATAGGCCGGCGAGAGGTTCTCCAGCGCACCGGCAAGGACATCGGGGTCGAACACGTCGACATGGTGGATGTCGATGAAGCCGCGATGGCCGGCGAGCCAGCCCGCGGTGCGCGCGACCTGCTCGCTGAGATTGGTCATGAAGCTGTTGCTACCGGTCGGCAGCACGAAAGCAAAGCGGAAGGTCTGCCCGCGGGCGAGCCGCGCCGCGGCAACATCGGCGCGATAGCCGAGCTTTGCCACCGCGGCCTCGACACGCGCGACGGTCTTGGCACGAACACCCTCGCGCCGGTTGACGACGCGATCGACGGTGGCGAGCGAAACGCCCGCCGCGCGCGCGACGTCCTCGAGCGTGGCTCGAAGCACCGGCTGGGTCGCGCCTTCAGTCATTCGCGCGCGGCCCACAGCATGCCGCGGGTCATCAACGTCCGGATCTCCGGCACGTCGAGCTCGTAGGCGCGGTGGCCCAGCGAGGAGTAGAACACCCTCCCCGCGCCATAACGCTTCTTCCACACCACCGGCATCACCACGCCCTCGATCCAGGGCGCGTGCTCACCGGTGAAAGTCGTCGTTGCCAACACCTCGTTGGCGGGATCGACATGCATGTAATACTGCTCGGAACGATGCTCGAAACTCTTCAGGCCGTTCATGATGGGATCGTCGGGCTTGGTCACGTCGACCTTGTAATCGATGATGTTGCCGGGATGCGCAACCCATTGCCCGCCACACAGGAACTGGTAGTCCACAGAATCGCGGAAGGCATCGCACATGCCGCCATGATGGCCGGCGAGCCCGACCCCGCTGCGCACCGCAGCGCAAAGATTCAGCGCATCCGCCTTTTCGATCTTGGACATGGTGTAGATCGGGATGATCAACGAGAGATCATGGATTTTGGGATCGCCGAATGCCTCGGTCGCGGTTTCGATCCGCACCTCGAAACCTTCCGCCTTCAGCCAGCCGCGGATCATCGAAGCGCAGAGATCGGGATCGTGTCCCGGCCAGCCACCCCATACAATCATTGCCTTGCGCATGGTCATTCCCTCAATCGATCTGTCCGGTTTCACGTCCGGCCGGCAGCATCGCCGGCCGCTCGACGCGGCTCTCGATCTTGACGCGGCGGCCCTCGTCGGCGGATGTCTGGAACGCCTCCATCACCTCCAGCACGTGGAAGGCCAGCGCGCCGCTTGCGCGATGCGGCCTGTCGTTCAGGATCGCGCCAGCCATGTCGGCGACGCCGATCGAGCGGAACTCGCCCTCGACGTGACCGTGCGTCAGCGGCATCACCTCCCATTCGCCGCCGGTCTTTGCCACCTGCACCTCGCCGCCGAAGCGATTTGGATCGGGCACCAGCATGCTGCCTTTGTCGCCGTAGATCTCGATCGGCGCATGCCGATGTTTCGGCACGTCGAAGCTCATCGTGATCGACACCACTGCGCCGCTCTCGAATTCCAGCGTCCCGGCGACATGGGTCGCGACCTCGACCGGAATCAGCGCGCCGTTCATCGGCTGGCTGGTGACGAGGCGCTCGGTCTTCGGACGCGCGGTCGAGCCCATCACGCTGGCGACCGGACCGAGCAATTGCACGAGATCGGTGATGTAATACGGCCCCATGTCGAGCATCGATCCGCCGCCGCGCAGGTAGTAGAAGCCGGGCGCCGGATGCCAGCGCTCGTGGCCGGGACAGCCGAAGAAGGCACTGCCCGCGACGGGCGTGCCGATCGCGCCGTCGTCGATCAGCTTGCGCGCGGTCTGATGGCCGCCGCCAAGGAACGTATCGGGCGCGCAGCCGACGCGCAGGTTCTTCTGTGCGGCGAGCTCCATGACCTTGCGCGCTTCCGCGACATTGATGCCGAGCGGCTTCTCCGAATGAACGTGCTTGCCGGCGTTCAGCACCGCCAGGCTGACGTCGGTGTGGGCGAGCGGCACCGTGAGATTGACGACGATTTCGATATCGTCGCGCTTCAACAATTGGTCGACCCGCATTCCCGGCAAGCCGAATGCCGCGCCCTGGCGCTCGGCAACCTCGCTGCGCATGTCGGCGAGCGCCCTGAACTCCATGACCGGAAAGCGCTGGGCCGCCTTGAGGTAGGCGGTGCTGATCACCCCGCAGCCTATGATTCCGACGCCGACTTTTCTCATTATGATCTCCTCAGATGGCTCATCCCTTGACCGCGCCTGCGGTGAGGCCGGCCACGATGTGCTTCTGCGCCAGCAGGAACAGAATGATCGTGGGCAGGATGGTGAGCGTGATGAAGGCCAGGATCAGGTGCCATTCGGACGAGTATTCGCCCTGGTAGACCATGATGCCGAGCGGCCAGGGATACAGCGCATCGGTGTTCAGCATCACGAGCGGCAGCAGATAGGCGTTCCAGCTGTTGACGAAGGTGATGGTGCCGACGGTCGCCAGGATCGGACGCGACAAGGGCAAGGTGACATAGCGGAAGAACTTGATGTAGCTGCAGCCGTCGACCAGCGCGGCCTCGAGCAGCTCGTATGGAATGTCCTTGAAGAAGCGGCGCAGCAGCAGCACGCTCATGGCGAGGCTGAACGCCACCTGCGGCAGCGCGACGCCGAAATAAGTGTCGAGCAGGCCGAGATCCCGCACCTTGATGAACAGAGGCAGCACGGCGGTCGCAGCGGGAAACAGCAGGCCCAGCGTCAGATAGCTGAGCAGCATCGATGAGCCGAAGAACCTGACATGAGCGAAGGTGAACGCGGCCATCGAAGCCGTGATCAGGGTCAGCGTCACCGCCAGCGTCGAGATAACAAGCGAATTGCGCAGGAGCTGCCAGTAGCGCGCCGAGAACAGGATGTCGGCGTAGTTCTGCCACTCCCAATGCCGGGGCAGGCCGAACGGATTGACGCGAAGCTCGCCGAGCGACTTGAAGCCGCCGAGCAGGGTCGCGAGCAGCGGCACCAGGACGAAGATCGCGATCAGGCCGAGGAACAGCGCCTTGAACAGCACGGCGGGATCGAACGCGCTTCTGGCCCCGGCATTACTCATCGCGCATGAACCATCGCTTGTAGGTGAAGGCGAAGGTCACGCAGATCGCGAACAGGATGACGCCGATGGCGCTGCCGTAGCCGACCCGCATGCGCGAGATGCCGTTGTTGTAGAGAAAGCTCACCATCGTGTTCGAGGAGTCGGCCGGTCCTCCGCGCGTCAGCGGCATGACGAGATCGAAAAGCTGCAGCGATCCGATGATGGCGAAGAACACCGACAGGCGGATCGTGGGATAGAGCAAGGGGATCACGACGTGGCGCAGCGTCTGCGTCCGCGTCGCGCCGTCGATACGGGCGGCCTCGACCAGGCTCTTGTCGAGGCTTTGCAGCGCGGCGATGAACAGCATCATGTGGAAGCCGAAATACTTCCAGACCACCACGATCAGCACCGCCAGCATCGCCGTGTCGGTCGAGGCCAGGAGATGCGGAGGCTCGGCGCCGAAGGCGCGCCAGATCGAAGCGACGAGGCCGTAGTCGCCGTCATAGACGAAGCTGAAGATCAGCCCGGTCGCGATCTCGGCGAGGATATAGGGCATGAAGAACAGCATGCGCAGCGCCACGGCGCAGCGAAAGCGCTCCGCCAGCATGAGGGCCAGCGTGAGCGCAAGCGGCAGCTGGACGGCAAGCGAAACGGCGATGATCAGCCCGTTGTTGCGCAGCGCGAGCCAGAAGGCCCGCGTCTCCAGCACGAAGCGGTAATTGTCGAAGCCGATCCAGTTCGTCGGCCTGCCGAAGCCGTTCCAGTTGAAGGCCGAGTACCAGGCGGCCTCTCCGATCGGCAGCACCACGAACAGCGTGAACAGCAGCAGCGCGGGCGGCAGGAACAGGATCAGGACCGTGAAGCGGCCGTCCCAGCCTGGGCCGCGAACCGCGACCTGAGGAGCCGCCTCGCCGGCAACGCCGATCGGCGACGACATCGCGATTCGTCGCGCCACCGTTAGTTACCTTGCTTGTACGCCGCTTCGATGGCTTTCGCCGCGTCCTGCGGGCTCATGCTGCCGCCGGCGATCTCCGCCGTGACGTCGTTGACGACGCGGCCGACCGACGGGCCGAGGCTCTGGTCATAGAAGTTCTGGTGATAGTTGGACTTCGCCAGATTGGCCGCGATCTGCTTCATGAAGGCGCTGTTGAGGCCGGCCTCGCCGCCCTTGACGACGGGAACGATGAAGTTGCCGGCGGCGAGCCGCGCCTGCACGTCCTTGGAGATGAAGAATTTCAGGAAGTCGGTGGCTTCCTTGGGCGCCCCCTTGGTGATCAACCAGCCGGTGATGCCGCCGAGCGTGTCTGACGGCTCACCCTTGCCGCCGGGTACGACCGGAAAATCGAACCAGCCAAGCTTGTCGTCGCTGAGACCGACCTTGTCGGCGGCGAGTGCGCGCTGGGTGTGATAGAAGGACGAGATGGCCAGGATCATCGCGGCCTTTCCATCACCGAAATAGCCGACGGCCTGCGGGTTCTTGAAGCCGAGGAAGCCGTTCTGGTACGGCTGCAGATCGACCAGCTGCTTGAACAACTCGCCGGATTTCTGGAAGGTCTCCCCGGCGAAGCCACCATTCTCACCCTTCAGCGCAGCATCGAAGGCCGGCTTGCCGCCGACTCGCACTGCGAGATGCGTCCAGTAGAAATGCAGCGGCCATTTATCGGCACCGCCAACCACGATCGGCGTAACACCCGCGGCCTTCAGCGTTTTCACCGCGCCGAGCAGATCGTCCCATGTCTTGATCTTGCTTGCATCGACATTACCCTTGGCCATCAAATCCTTGTTGTAGAGGAAGCCGACCTGCGAGAGCGCGGTCGGCAGGCCATAGACCTTGCCGTTGCTGGTGAAGGCGGCGAGCGCTGCCGGTGCGATCGTGTCGCTGTAGCCGCCGCTCTTCACAGTATCGGTGATGTCTTCCAGGACGCCGGCCTCGATCTGGGTCTTCAGCACTCCGCCGGCCCAGCTATAGATGATGTGCGGCCGGTCCTTCGATTGCAGGATGGTCGGCAGCTTGGCCTTGTAGGCCTCGTTCTCGAGGAACTGCATCTCGACCTTCACACCGGGGTGCGACGCCTCATAGCTGCGCGCGACCTCCTCCCAGATCTTCACCTGGGCCGGGTTGACCTCGATGTGCAGCCATTTGACCGTGGTGTCGGCTGACGCGGAACTGGCCCAAAGCAGGCATGCGACAGCAGCGAGTCCCAGTTTCCCGAGCGATCTCATCACATCCTCCCAACCGACTGTTATTCTTTGACGCAATCCTGCCCTCAATTTTTGAGGTACGCAACACAAAATCTGATCTATGCACCTCACCAGCGGAATGGCTAAGGTTCAAAAAAGAGTCGGTCGCGGCCCGCCGCGCCGGCCGCAACAAACCGAGGTGCCCATGGCTGCCATCTATTCCGACCTCGCCGGCAAGGTCGTGCTCGTCACCGGTGGCGCAGCCGGAATCGGCGCTGCGATCGTGCGCCGTTTTGCCGACCAGAAATCCAAGGTGGTGTTCTTCGACATCAAGATCGACGAGGGACAGCGCCTGGCGCGTGAGCTGTCCGACCAGGGACTGGCTGCACATTTCCAGCATGTCGATCTCACCGACATCGGCGCGCTCCGTGCGGGCGTCGTCGAGGCACGCAAGGCTCATGGCCCGATCAACATCCTGATCAACAATGCCGCGCATGACGAGCGGCACAACACCGAGGAGATGACGCCGGACTATTGGGACGATCGGATCGCGGTGAATCTGAAGCACCAGTTCTTTGCATCGCAGGCCGTTTTGCCGGACATGAAGGCCGCCAATGCCGGCGCCATCATCAATTTCGGCTCGGTGTCGTGGATCGCAGGACAAGGCGGCATGGCCGCCTACACCGCCAGCAAGTCTGGCGTGATCGGGCTGACGCGCTCGCTGGCGCGCGACTACGGCCCCCACAACATCCGCGTCAATGCGATCGCGCCGGGCTGGATCATGACCGAGCGGCAGCTGGAGAAATGGATGACGCCGGCCGGCGAGATCGAGCTGCAGCAGCGACAATGCCTGAAGCGCAGGCTCATGCCGGACGAAGTTGCGAAGTTCACCGTCTTCCTCGCCTCCGACGAGGCCTCCGCCTGCACCGCCCAGCATTACATCGTCGATGGCGGCTGGGTCTGAGATGTCGCGCGAGGGCGACCGATGCCCTCGCTCAAGGTCTTGCCGCTGGCGACATTGACGAAGTGCAGCGAAGCGCAAGCTGGACAGCGGACGGGGACGTGCGTGTCCGCGGCGTCGGAGGCTGTGCCGGGAAGCCAGTGCTGCACGTTCATGCCCGTGCGGGGGCACTTGAAGATGACGTTGCGCTCCATGCCGTAAATATGCGCGCGGCGCGGCGGCCTTGAAATTGCGGGCCAATACTTAGGCAAATGTCCTGAACGGAGTCACGCGGGAAGCGGCCAAGATCTCGCGCAGCGCTTGTGGGCAAGTTGCCAATCGAGAGCATCCGCGGCCTTGAGCTGGATCAAGACAGGTTTGTGACACGGACTATAGCCTTGTGTCGGCGTCGGGAACGCTTTTTCGAGGCCCCTTGCCGGAGCGAGCGACGTTCGGAATCCGAGGCATTGCCGGCGCCGCTTTCTCGGCAACGGACGACGCCCGATCAGGAGAACGGACATGCTTGCCGACATTGACACCGACGATCTCACCGAGGTCGTGCGCTATGCCCTGGAGACGACCCGCGCGACGACGGCCTGCCCCTTCCATTGCGACGTGATCGTCCGCATCGGCGATGACGCCGCCGAGAGCCACGCCTTCGAACGTGCCAAGCGAATCGTCAGATGCGACGGCGCGGAATGGGACAAGGAGGCCCTCAGGGCCGAGCTTGGCCGTCAGCTCGGCGCAGCCGCAGACGGGCGCTGCCCGAAGTGCGATCCGACCGCCTCGTGCACCTAGCGCGCCGCGATTGGTTCCTTTGCAGGATTCTGCGTTGACGCAACGCGCCGACGACGTGCCAGCGCAGATCGTCGCCGCCCCGGCGGCTTAACTTGTGTGAAGGCCGCAGATGCAATTGACCCTTAGCCTGAACGACGCGCGTCGTGCACCAGAGGTCAGCCGTCCCGTGAAAGTGACAAAGCCGATCGCCGCCATCATCCGGGGCAGATCCAAGACGGATAGTCCGTCGCCGGACGGGGACGACGACCGTCCGCCGCCACCATCGACCGAGAGGCGTCAGGTCGTCGACGAGTACGCCGAAAACCTGCGGAAGATCATCCGGAGACTGCTTGGAAGGCTGAACTGATCGCGCTTGCGCGCATCCTTGGGCGCTTTGCCCGAACCAGTCGACCGCCTTGCGATCTTGCTGAACGGGGAATCTGGCTGGGGCGGGAGGGATCGAACCTCCGAATGGCGGAATCAAAATCCGCTGCCTTACCGCTTGGCTACGCCCCAACAGACGACGAACGGAACGGGTCGAACCAGCACCCGCAGATTCCCGTCGGTCGCTGCCGGTCTATAGGGAGCGGCGGGGCATTTCAACCGCCTGGAGGGGCAAAAAGGGCCAGGCGGCTGGCGGCCAACACTCTATTCTGGGCCCGAATGGCCTCCCCGTTCCGGCCAGATGATCCTGCGTCCCGGCAGTTGAGACCGCCTCCATTTCATGGGAATACGGCGCCAACAATTGTTCTCGGGGAGTGAGCCATGACCTACCGCGCGCCGATTTCTGACATGCTGCTGTCGCTCAACCATGGCGCGGGCCTCAAGGCCGCCTTGGAGGCCGGCCATTACGGCGATTTCGACGCCGACATTGCCGCGGCCGTGCTGGAGGAAGCCGGCAAATTCGCAACCGACGTGCTGGCGCCGCTCAACAAGGTCGGCGACGAGCACGGCATCAAGCTCGAGGGCGGCAAGGTCACGACCGCGCCGGGCTGGCCTGACGCCTACAAGCGCTGGATCGAGGGCGGCTGGAACGCGGTGTCCGGCCCCGAAGATTTCGGCGGCCAGGGCCTGCCGCTCGCGATCAACGCCGCCTGCTCCGAGATCTGGAGCGCGGCCAACGTCGCCTTCGGCCTCTGCCCGCTGCTGACGGCGTCGGCGATCGAGGCGCTGGATGCCCATGGCAGCGACGAGCTGAAGACAATCTATCTCGAAAAGCTCGTCTCCGGCGAATGGACCGGCACGATGCAGCTGACCGAGCCGCAGGCCGGCTCCGACGTCGGCGCGCTGCGCACCCGCGCCGAAAAGCAGGCGGACGGCACCTATCGCATCAAGGGGACGAAGATCTTCATCACCTATGGCGAGCACGACATGACCGACAACATCGTGCATTTCGTGCTGGCGCGTCTGCCCGATGCGCCCGCCGGCACCAAGGGGATTTCTCTCTTTCTTGTTCCCAAGTTCATGGTCAACGCCGACGGCTCGCTGGGGCAGCGCAACGACATCTATGCCAGCGGCGTCGAGCACAAGCTCGGCATGCATGCCTCGCCGACCTGCACCATGACCATGGGCGATCATGGCGGCGCGATCGGCTTTCTGATCGGCGAAGAGAACCAGGGCATGCGCTGCATGTTCACGATGATGAACCAGGCCCGCCTCGGCGTCGGCCTGGAGGGCGTCGGCGTCGCCGACCGCGCCTACCAGCAGGCCCTATCGTACGCGCAGGAGCGCCGCCAAGGCCGCGCGGTCGGCAAGACAGGCGACGGCTCGGATGCGATCTTCGTGCATCCCGACGTCAAGCGCATGCTGATGCGGATGCGGGCGCAGACCGCGGCCGCGCGCACCATCTGCTATGCGACCGCCGTCGCGATCGACGTCTCGATCCGCGCCAAGGATCCGAAGGTACGCACTGAAGCAGCTGCGCGCGCGGCGCTGCTGACGCCGATGGCCAAGGCCTATTCCACCGATATCGGCAACGAGGTCGCCTATCTCGGCGTGCAGGTGCATGGCGGCATGGGCTTCATCGAGGAGACCGGCGCGGCCCAGCATTACCGCGATGCCCGCATCACCGCGATCTACGAGGGCACCAACGGCATCCAGGCGATCGATCTCGTCACGCGCAAGTTAGCTGCCAATGGCGGCGCTTCGGTGTGGGCGCTGCTCGACGAGCTCTCGGCAACCGTCAAGAAGGTGGAGGCCTCCAACGATCCCGCCTTCGGCACCACCGGCGCCAAGCTGCGCGAGGCGCTGGAGGCGCTCACGCGCAGCAGCAAATGGCTGTTGGAGCGCGTTGCCTCCGCGCCGAACGACGCGCTTGCGGGCGCGACGCCCTATTTGCAGCAATTCGGCGCGACGCTCGGCGGCTGCCTGCTCGCCTCCGAGGCGCTCGCCGCCAAGGCCGAAGGCCTCGGCGATGCGCCACGCTACGTCGCGCTGGCGCGCTTCTTCGCCGAGAACATCACGGTGCAGGCGGGCGCGCTCGAGCGCACCGTGACCGAGAGCGCGGAATCGGTCGCAGCGGCGGATGCGGCGTTGCTGGGGTAAGAAAGCTGTAGCCGGATGGAGCGGTAGCTTAATCCGGGGCGGCGTCTCTCGTGGGCGACCACCGATTCTTCTAAGCGTTTTGTCGCAATTGTTGCGATGCGGGCTACGGTGCCATGTGGGAATACGCCGAAAGATTGAGCCAGCGCATTGGCACGCCTGCGGGATGATGTAGGCTATTGCCTGGCGAGACTCGCGAAGCGGCGAGCGCAAGGGGGCTCTCATGGCGAATGGCAATATCGTCGTCACCGAAGAGCGCGGAACGCGCGTGATCACCCTGCGCCGCCCGGGCAAGAAGAACGCGATCACCCAGGACATGTACCGGGAGATGAGCCACGCCATCGACACCGCCCAGAACAATCCGGACATCCGCTGCATGATCATCACCGGCGGCTCGGGCGTCTTCACCGCCGGGGACGACATTGACGATTTTCTCCACGCCGACGCCTCACGGCCCGAGATGCTGTCGAACGGCGTGAAATTCCTCTACTCGCTCGCCCTCAATGCCAAGCCGATCATCGCAGCCGTCGACGGCGCCTCGATCGGGATGGGCACCGTGATGCTGTTCCACTGCGATTATGTGCTGGCCTCGAACGCGGCGACCTTCTCCGCGCCCTACATCCATCTCGGGCTGGTGCCGGTCGGCGCGGCCAGCCTGTTGATGCCGAACACGATGGGCTATCAGCGCGCCTTCGCGATGCTGGTGATGGGGCGCAGCTTCACGGCCGCGGAGGCCCATGCCGCAGGCTTCGTCAACACCGTGGTCTCGCCGGGACACACCGAGGTCGAGGCGCGCAAGGTGGCGCGCGAGCTCTGCCGGCTGCCGGCCGAGGCTGTCGCGACCTCGCGCAAGCTGCTGCGCGCCCCACCCGAGGAGCTGACCCGCCGCATCGACCAGGAAGGCCATCTGTTCGGCGACCGGCTCAAGTCGGAGGAGGCGATCGCCGCGTTCAATGCGTTCGCGAACAGGAAGAAGCGGTGAGGTGCTGCGCGTCGCGAGAACTTTCGTGAAATCTTCGCGCGCTACGACTAGTCTGGTTCCATGCGATACGTAGTCCCATCCATCCTTGCCGCACTCGCCCTCGTCACCCTGCCCGCTTCGGCCCAGAGCGCAGCCCCCGTCGAGCTGCGCGTTCTCGCGATCAACGATTTCCACGGCAATCTGCGGCCGCCGCCGGGCGGCATCCGCATCAATGACCCCGAGGACAAGTCCAGGAAGGTGACGGTGGCGGCCGGCGGCGCCGAGTACATGGCGACGCTGGTGAAGCAGCTGCGCGAAGGGCACAAGAACACCATCTTCGTCGCCGCGGGCGACCTGATCGGCGCGAGCCCGTTTCTGTCGGCGATGTTTCACGACGAGCCATCGATCGAAGCGCTCTCGATGATGGGCCTTGCGATCAGCTCGGTCGGCAATCACGAATTCGACGAGGGCAAGACCGAGCTTCTGCGCATGCAGAACGGCGGCTGCCATCCCGTCGACGGCTGCCAGGGGCCGCATCCCTTCGCGGGGGCCAAATTCCATTATCTCGCGGCCTCCACCGTCGAGACCGCGACCGGCAAGAGCGTGCTGCCGCCCTACGAGATCCGGGAGTTCGACGGCATCCCCGTCGCCTTCATCGGCCTGACCTTGAAGGAGACCGCCGGCATCGTCTCGCCAGCGGGCATCGCCGGGCTCGAATTCCGCGACGAGGCCGAGACGGTGAATGCGCTGGTGCCGCAGCTGAAGGCGCGCGGCGTCGAAGCGATCGTGGTGCTGATCCACCAGGGCGGCGATCCCGCCGGCGACTACAATGAATGCCCTGCGATCACGGGACCGATCGTCGACATCGTCAGGAAGTTCGACCGTGCCGTCGACGTCGTCGTCAGCGGCCACACCCATCGCGCCTATGTCTGCGATATCGACGGGCGGCTCGTCACCAGCGGCGACAAATACGGCACGCTCGTCACCGCGATCGACCTCAAGCTCGATCCCGCAACGCGCGACATCGTCGGCGCCAAGGCCGAGAACGTCATCGTCGCCAATGCTTCGCTGGCCAGGGATCCCGAGCAGACCGCATTGATCGACGCCTACGACAAGCTCTCCGCGCCGATCGCCAACCGGCCCGCGGGCTCGGTGACGCAGACATTGTCGCGCGTGCCGAACGAGGCCGGCGAAAGCGCGCTCGGCGATATCATCGCCGACGCGCAATTGCTCGCAACCCGCGATGCGAAGGATGGCAGCGCTGTCATCGCGCTCACCAATCCCGGCGGCATCCGCACCGACATCGTTCCGAAGGAGAACGGCGCCATCACGTTCGGCGACGTCTTCGCCAGCCAGCCGTTCCGCAACCGCCTCGTCACCATGACGCTGACGGGCAGCCAGCTCAAGGACATGCTCGAGCAGCAATGGCTGGACGCGAAGCGGCCGCGGATTCTCCAGGTGTCGAACGGCTTCAGCTATACTTGGGATGCTTCAAAGCCGTTCGGCGAGCGCATCAGCCTCGAGAGGATGACGCTCAACGGCAGGCCGATCGAGGCTGGAAGCGGCTACCGTGTCACGCTGAACGATTACCTCGCCGTCGGCGGAGATGGGTTTACCGTCGCCAAGCAGGGCACGGCGCCGCAATATGGCGGCTACGATGCGGACGCGCTGTTCGCCTTCTTCCAGGCGCACGGGCCGGTCGGTCCGCTGCCGCCCACCCGCATCCTGCGGGTGAATTGATCCGGATCGAGCGGGCAGGCCTTTGCCATTCCCGGCCAAGCGCCTAGATTGGGTTTTGCATTGCGTTTTGGCGCCGGATGCGCCAACGACGGCAAAAGCCCGCATCCCATGAGGCCGACCTGATGAGCACGCTTCTCCTTTCCCACAAGGCCTGCCTCGACCATGTCACGCCGCCGGGACACCCTGAGCGGCCGGATCGTCTGCGCGCGGTGGAAGAAGCTTTGTCGCATGAGCGCTTCCAGTTCCTGGCGCGCGATGAGGCGCCGGAGGGCGATCTCGATCTCGTCACGCTCTGCCATAACGAGCATTACGTCACCGAGCTGCGCCACATCGCTCCGACCAGCGGGCAGGTCTATATCGACGGCGACACCTCGATGTCCCCCGGCACGTGGGAGGCGGTGATGCGCGGCGTCGGCGGCGCGGTGGCGGCGACCGAAGCGGTGATGGCGGGCGAGCATCGCAACGCCTTCGTCGCGGTGCGCCCGCCCGGGCATCACGCCGAGATCGGCAAGCCGATGGGCTTCTGCTTCTTCGACAACGTCGCGATCGCCGCGCGCCACGCCCAGCGCAAATACGGCATCAAGCGCGCGGCCATCGTCGATTTCGACGTGCATCACGGCAACGGCACGCAGGACATCTTCTGGTCGGACCCGACCGTGATGTACTGCTCGACGCACCAGATGCCGCTGTTTCCGGGCACCGGCGCCAAGGGCGAGCGCGGCGATCACGACACCATCGTCAATGCGCCGCTCGCCTCCGAGGATGGCGGCCCGGAATTCCGCTCCGCGTTCGAGAATCTGATCCTGCCGCAGCTCGAGAAATTCAGCCCCGAGCTGCTGATCATCTCGGCCGGCTTCGATGCGCATTATCGCGATCCCCTGGCTTCGCTGAACCTGCGCGCGGAGGACTATGCCTGGGTGACGCGCAAGCTGATGGATCTCGCCGACAAGACCGCTGGTAGCCGCATTGTTTCGGTGCTCGAGGGCGGCTATGACCTGCAGGGACTGAAAGAATCTGTTACGGCGCATGTCGGCGCCCTGATGGGCGCTTGACGCACCCGCCACATTACGCCCGCAAAACTCTGCTTTCTCCAAGGTGAAGCGAAGCGGGCAATCGGAAACGGATATGGCCGAAAATACGCAAGTCGACGTCTCCAGGCTCACCTTCGAGCGCGCGATCGAGGAACTCGAAACGATCGTGAAGCGGCTCGAGGACGGCAAGGTGCCGCTCGAGGAATCCGTGACGATCTACGAGCGCGGCGAGGCGCTGAAGCGCCGCTGCGAGGAGTTGCTGCGCCAGGCCGAGGCGCGCGTCGACAAGATCACCACCGATGCCAGCGGCCAGGCCACCGGCACTGCGCCGCTCGACGTCCAATAAAGATTGCTTTCCCGCTCAGTCTCCTGACGACCCAGGGCCGCGCGAGACGCGACGGCAGGTCCGCGCAAAATGTCTTCGCGGGGAGCGTGGCCGCTGCATCCTGGGATCGCACGGCGCAGTTCCCGGCCGGCAGCGGTTCCGGGGGTGGATCGATAACGTCCCCGCCCCAAAATCGGGTCTTGCGGCGAGAAAAGCTCCGATTCCGGGCAAAAAAGCCTGCCAGGAACCGAGCAAGGCCGGAACCCCTTACCCCCGGCCAAGGTTAACCACTCTGGCCCGCGAGTTGCACTTGCATACCCCTAATCGGCCCAGCGGGTTGGCTTTGGCCCAAGCTTTGGTGTAAAGCTGCGCGGAGTGTGGCTTTTTGCGAGCCTTGCGTGGGCACTGATTACCGACGACAAGTGCTTCAAACTGCTGTTGAAATTGGCTTGGACGGACGAAGCCGATCTAAGTGACAGGGATCACAGAGACTGAACCGGAGCGCACTTAAGCTTACCTAAGCTTGAAGGCGGGGCCTTGCCCCGTGCAGGTGGCTCCGACGGTTATAGGACTCGCGCTGCGCCGATATTGTGCAAACCCATCGCGCACCGGAATGACCTTCCGGTGCTGACAAATTGGAAATCGCCGTGAACGCATACAGTAAGACGCCGCTTCTCGACACCATCCGGACACCGGAAGACCTGCGCAAGCTCAAGGTCGAGCAGGTACGCCAGGTTGCCGACGAGCTGCGGCAGGAGACCATCGATGCCGTCTCGGTGACCGGCGGTCACTTCGGCGCGGGCCTCGGCGTGGTCGAGCTCACCACCGCGATCCATTACGTCTTCGATACGCCGCGCGACCGGCTGATCTGGGACGTCGGCCACCAGGCCTATCCGCACAAGATCCTCACCGGCCGGCGCGACCGCATCCGCACGCTGCGCACCGGCGGCGGCCTGTCCGGCTTCACCAAGCGCAGCGAGAGCGATTACGATCCGTTCGGCGCGGCGCATTCCTCGACCTCGATCTCCGCCGGCCTCGGCATGGCCGTGGCGCGCGACCTCTCCGGCGGCAAGAACAACGTTATCGCGGTGATCGGTGACGGCGCGATGTCGGCCGGCATGGCCTATGAGGCCATGAACAACGCGGGTGCGATGAACTCGCGCCTGATCGTCATCCTCAACGACAACGACATGTCGATCGCGCCGCCGGTCGGCGCCATGAGCGCCTATCTGTCGCGCCTCTACTCCGGCAAGACCTATCGCACGCTGCGCGATGCGGCCAAGCAGATCAACAAGCGCCTGCCCAAGATCCTCGCCAACCGCGCCAACCGCGTCGAGGAATATTCCCGCGGCTTCATGATGGACGGCGGCACGCTGTTCGAGGAGCTCGGCTTCTACTATGTCGGCCCGATCGACGGCCACAACCTCGACCATCTCCTGCCCGTGCTGAAGAACGTCCGCGACATGGAGACCGGCCCGATCCTGGTCCACGTCGTGACGCAGAAGGGCAAGGGCTACGGCCCGGCGGAAGCTTCCGCCGACAAGTATCACGCCGTCGTCAAGTTCGACGTCGCGACCGGCACGCAGGCCAAGGCCAAGCCGAATGCGCCGGCCTATCAGAACGTGTTCGGCCAGAGCCTCGTCAAGGAAGCGCAGAAGGACGACAAGATCGTCGCCATCACCGCGGCGATGCCGTCGGGCACCGGCGTCGACATCTTCAACAAGGCCTTCCCCGACCGCACCTTCGACGTCGGCATCGCCGAGCAGCACGCGGTGACCTTTGCCGCGGGTCTTGCGACCGAAGGCTACAAGCCGTTCTGCGCGATCTACTCGACCTTCCTGCAACGCGGCTACGACCAGATCGTGCACGACGTCGCGATCCAGAACCTGCCCGTCCGCTTCGCCATCGACCGCGCCGGCCTCGTCGGCGCCGACGGCGCGACCCACGCCGGCTCGTTCGACAACGCCTATCTCGGCTGCCTGCCCAACATGGTGATCATGGCAGCTAGCGATGAAGCCGAGCTGGTGCACATGGTGGCGACCCAGGTTGCGATCAACGACCGCCCGAGCTCGCTGCGCTATCCGCGCGGCGAAGGCCGCGGCATCGAGATGCCCGAGGTCGGCATCCCGCTCGAGATCGGCAAGGGCCGCATGATCCGCCAGGGCAGCAAGATCGCACTGCTCTCCTTCGGCACGCGCCTCGCCGAATGCGAGAAGGCGGCCGACGAGCTCGCCGCCCACGGCCTGTCCACGACGATCGCCGATGCGCGCTTCATGAAGCCGCTCGACACCGAGCTGGTGCTCAAGCTCGCGCGCGACCATGAGATCCTGATCACGATCGAGGAAGGCTCGGTCGGCGGCTTCGGCTCGCATGTCGCGCAGTACCTGACCGACCAGGGCGTGCTCGACAGCGGCATGGTCAAGTTCCGCTCGATGGTGCTGCCCGACGTGTTCCAGGATCACGACACCCCGGCCGCGATGTACGCCCGCGCCGGCCTCGACGCCAAGGGCATCGTCGCCAAGGTGTTCGAAGCGCTCGGCAAGGATGTGAAGACCGAGACGGTCAAGCTGGCTTGAGGCTCGCGACAGACGCTGAACCCCACCTCTCCCATCGGGAGAGGTCGGATTGCGCAAGCAATCCGGGTGAGGGATTCAGGTCCAACGTGAGAGCGTAACCCCTCACCCGCGCCTTCGGCGCGACCTCTCCCTCCGGGAGAGGTTTTGCACCGCCGACGCCGCGGCAACTCGATGCCTTCTTGGTCGGTAGTCCCATGAAAATCTATCTGGCAGGTCCCGACGTGTTCCTGCCGGATGCCATCGAGATCGGCCGGCGCAAGGTCGATATCTGCACGACGCACGGGCTGACCGGCCTCTATCCCCTCGACAACGCCGTCGACCTCACTGCGCCCGACGCCTCGCGGCAGATCTTTTGCGGCAACGAGGCGATGATGGACGCGGCCGATGCCATCATCGCCAACCTGACGCCGTTCCGCGGTGCCGGCGCCGATCCCGGCACCGTCTACGAGCTTGGCTACATGGCCGGACGCGGCAAGTTTTGTCTCGCCTATTCCAACGACGGCGCCGCCTATGCCGACCGCGTCTCGCGCTTCATGGAGGTCACCTCCGAGGACGGGCGGCTGGTCGATGCCCAGGGGCTGACGGTCGAGGATTTCGGGCTCGTCGACAATCTCATGATGATCCATGCGCTGGAGCTGCACGGCTGCCCGCTGGTGACACCGGCCGCGATGCCGATCGACGTCTGGCACGATCTTGTCGCGTTCGAGACTTGCGTCCGGATGGCGGCCGCGCGATTGATCGCTACATAAGCGCCAGTCCTTCTCGAGTGAACCGATGTCCCCTGCCCGCAAGCGCGCGGATGTATTGCTGGTCGAGCGCGGCCTGTTCGAGAGCCGGGCGCGGGCCCGCGCGGCCATCGAGGCCGGCCTCGTCACGGCCGACGACAAGCAGGTCTTGAAACCGTCGGAGACGATCGCCGAGGATGCGGTGATCCAGGCCGAGCCCGCGCACCCCTACGTCTCCCGCGGCGGCGTCAAGCTCGCCGGTGCGCTGGAACGGTACCCGGTCGACATCGAGGACCATGTCTGCCTCGACGTCGGCGCATCCACCGGCGGCTTCACCGAGGTGCTGCTGGCGAACGGCGCGAGCCTGGTGTTCGCGGTCGATGTCGGCACCAGCCAGCTGCATCCCTCGCTGCGCGATCACCCCAAGATCGTATCGATGGAGGAGACCGACATCCGCAGCTATGACGGCAAACGCCTGCCGGCGCGCCCCGATGTCGTCGTCATCGACGTCAGCTTCATCTCGCTGAAATCGGTGCTGCCGGTGGCGCTGTCGCTGGCGGCCGCGCCGATGAGCCTGCTGGCGTTGATCAAGCCGCAATTCGAGGCTGACAGGAAGCACAACAAGAAGGGCATCATCCGCGATGCCGCCGTGCACCGGGAGATCTGCGACGACATCGCGGCCTTCGCGGCGTCGCTCGGCTGCACCGAGATCGAAATATTCCCCTCGCCGATCACCGGCGGCGACGGCAATATCGAATTCTTCCTGGGCGCGCGCCGTGGTTGAGCGCATCAAGATCGATCATGTCGGCCATCGCGGCGACGGCGTCTGCCGCGACGCCGGCGAAGCAATCTATGTGCCCTACACGCTTGGCGGCGAAACCGTCGAGGTCGATCACGTCGTGGGCCATCATCCCGACCGCCGCAAGCTGCTGGCGGTGAAGCTCGCAAGCCCGGAACGCGTCGAGCCATTCTGTCCGCATTTCGGCGTGTGTGGCGGCTGCGCCATCCAGCATTGGGCGGCGGAGCCGTATCGCGCCTGGAAGCGCAGCATCGTGGTGGAGACGCTGGCGCAGGCCGGCATCGATTGCGATGTGGCGCCGCTGGTCGACGCCCACGGCGCCGGGCGCCGGCGCATCACGCTGCACGGCCGGTTCGGCACGCACGACATCCTCAAGGTCGGCTTCTCGGCTGCGAGCTCGCACGACGTCATCCCGATCCATCGTTGCCCGATCCTCGATCCCGCGCTCGACGGCGCGCTCGATGCCGCCTGGGCGCTGGCGGAGCCGCTGACGTCCAAGATGCCGGTGACCAAGCCATTGGACATCCAGGTCACCGCGACCGCAGGCGGCCTCGATGTCGACGTGCGCGGCTCCGGCCCGCTGCCGACCGCGCTCGTTACGGCGCTGTCGCGCGTCGCCGAACAGCACCGCCTGGCGCGGCTGACGCGGCATGGTGAGCTGGTGCTGCAACGGCTGCCGCCGACGGTGCGGATGGGCCGCGCCGAGGTGACGCTGCCGCCGGGCTCGTTCCTGCAGGCGACAGTGGCGGGCGAGGAGACGCTTGCGGCACTCGTCGCCGAGCGCATCGGCAAGGCCAGGGAGGTTCTCGACCTCTTCTGCGGCGTCGGCCCGTTCGCGCTAAGGCTCGCGGAGAAGGCGCGCGTCGCCGCCTATGACAGCGACGCGGGTGCCATCGCGGCGCTGGCGAAAGCCGCGCGGACGCCGGGCCTGAAGCCGATCAAATGCGAGCCGCGCGACCTGTTCCGCCGCCCGCTGGTGCCGCAGGAGCTGCGCGACTTCGACGCCGTGGTGTTCGACCCGCCGCGCCAGGGCGCGCAGGCGCAGGCGCTGAAGCTTGCCGCAAGCAAGGTGCCGGTCGTGATCGCCGTGTCCTGCAACGCCGCAACCTTTGCCCGCGACGCACGGCTGCTGATCGACGGCGGCTACCGGCTGGAGGCCGTGGCGCCCGTCGACCAGTTCCGCCACACGCCGCATGTCGAGCTGGTGGCGAAATTTAGTCGCTAACGCCGAATGGCTTTAGGTTGATTCGATTGCCACGGGCTCGGTGCAACCTCTCCCGCTTGCGGGAGAGGTCGCGCCGAAGGCGCGGGTGAGGGCTTTCTCCTCTAGGGATTGTCCCATTGCGGAAGCACCCTCTCCCAACCCTCTCCCGCAAGCGGGAGAGGGAGCGCACCTCCGTCGTTGCGCGATCAAGCCTCATTTCATCACGCTCTAGCGCCGAAGGCCGCTCAGCGCCGGCGATTCGCCGGGCAGCATGTTCGATCTGATATCGCTGTCCATGCGGCCCGAATCCTGCTGGGTGTAGCCGACGCCGAACGACAGGCTGAGATTTGAGGTCGGCTTGAATTCGACACCAGCAAACCCGCCATAACCGGGCGCGGCGCTGGAGGTGAGCGGCGCCAGCGAGCTGCCGATACCGTTGCCGTATTTCAGCGTGTCGAATCCGGCAAAGAAGGTGACGGGCATGCCGCCAGCCGTCTTCATGTTGTAGCCGAACCGCGTGCTGTCATAGGAGAGCGCGCCGGAATTGCCGAACGAGCCCGCCTGGTTGAAGCCGCTCAATCCGAAATCGGCGCGTTCGCGGCCGATGAAGAAGCCGTTCGCAGAGCTCGCACGCCAATCGGCCTCTCCGGCGTTGAAGCTTGCAAAGTTGCCATAGGTGTCTGAGCTCAAGCCGGCAGCACCGCCAAGGCCGAAAGGCCCGCCGGGAATCCAATATCGCAGCGGCGCGACTTGCGCATGAACCGTCCCTCCGCCGAGGCAGAGCAATGCGAGAGCTGCAAGAGCGTATGAACGTGCAAGGTCGAACATTCTGGCTACCGTCTAAAACGCCGCAAACTATACTCCCCGACCATCATCAATGCCAGCGGAGTGACCGCGCCGGCCCTCGCGGCCGCAAGTCTTTCGGGGAACCGCGTCTGATGCCGCACGATCCGTTGCTCACCCGCCTCACACCCGTTCTTGCCGCGGTACCCGGCGTCCAGGCCGTGGTGCTCGGCGGCTCGCGCGCGCGCGGCACTGCGCATTCCTCCTCCGACTATGACATCGGGCTGTACCGCTCCAACGCCGCTCGGTTCGACACGGATCGACTGCTGACAGTGGTGAAGAACATCGCCGACGATCCCGACGCCGCGATCGTGACGAGAATTAACGAATGGGGATCGTGGATCGTCGGCGGAGCGTGGCTTTCGATCGAGGGACGAAAGGTCGATCTGCTGTACCGTAACGTCGATGATGTCGAGCGCGTCATGTCGGCCTGCCGGTACGGTACGGTCCTCATGACCTACCAACCCGGCCATCCGCATGGCTTCTGCTCGGCGATCTGGATGGGCGAGATCGCATATTGTCAGCCGCTGCACGATCCGAATGGCGTGATCGCCCGGCTCAAGTCGATCGCACTTCCCTATCCGGAGCCTCTGCGCAGCACCCTGATCCGGCGCTTCCAATGGGAGGTCCTGTTCAGCATCGAAAATGCCGAGCTCGCCGCCGCACGCAACGAGCGGACCCATATCGCCGGGTGTCTCTACAGATCATTCGCCTGCGTCGCGCAGGTGCTGTTCGCACTGAACGAGCGCTATCTGATCAACGAGAAGGGGGCGGTGCAGGAGGCAGCCGGCTTGCCGCTGACGATCCCGCACCTCGTGGAGCAGTCCGACCGGATCTGGCAACTCGTCGCTGATGGTGGGTTCGCGCAGGCCTGCGCAATGCTGCGGCAGGTGGACCAGCAATTGAAGATGCTGACGCGACCCGGCGGCAGCGCGCCGTGAACGCTATGCCGTCCTGTCGACGGACGACGACGAATCCGCCGGCGGATATTTCGTCACCGGCACCACGAAGGATTTGGTGCCGACCTGGTAGGTGATCTTGCCGTTCTGCCCGTCATCGCTCGCGATCTGCGCCTGGCCGAACATGATGACGTTCTTGTAGACGTAGCCGGTGCCCTGGCGGGTGACGCCGTCGGTGGTGACGCTGACCTGGGCTTCCTTGCCATTGACGGCAATCACCTTGAAGCTCGCGCTCTTGCCGTTCTCGCTGGAATAGCCACCCCAGCTTCCCATGAGGCGGCTGTCGGAGGCCGGGGGAGCCTGCTTCTCGAGATTGGCGGTCTGCTTGCCGGCGCCGCCGAAGGAGAACAGCATCACCATGTTCTTGCCGTCCTTGGTCCCGACCGTGACGCCGCCAAAGGTGATGAGCGTGCCCTGAACTTCGGCAAAGCCGCGCTCGGTGTGACCGTTATGGGTATACTCGACCTGCGCCCGGGCACCGCGGATGTTGACGACCTTGAAGCCGACCGGCTGGTTGTTGCCCACCCAATTGCCCTTCCAGTCGCCGATCAGAGCGCTCTGGCGATACAGCCGCTCGTTGGCGGGGGAAATCTGGCTGGTGCTCGATGTGACGGTGGCCATTGGATTGCTCGGACGGGCCTGACAAACCCGTTTTCGCTCGCTGGGGCATGTCAGGATGCCGGCGGGAACGAACAGAAACCATGCGATTAGGGCCACGCACCTGTTAACGAGCCGTTAAGCGCGAGCATCGGCCGGGCGGGCAAAAGGTCTCAGCCGGGCATGATCCCGCCGGGATACCCCGTCACCCTCACCGTCCCCAGCGATCGGACCAGATCTTCTCGCCGATCAGGCAATTGACGCGCGGCTCCTTGTCGGCGACGCGCATCACCGGGCGCTCCGGCGTGCGGCCGGCGACTTCCATCAGCAGCTTGGTGCGGATCGCTTCCTTGAACTTGTCGCGGTCCTTGATCGTGATGACGAAGGAGCCCGGCCCTCCGATGACGCAGTCCTCGTAGTAGAAATCGAGATTGTCGATATCCATGGTCGAATAGGACGGCTCCTTGACCATGATCGGCAGGCCGTTGATGACGATGCCCTTCTCCAGGGCGGCATCGCGCGCCACCGTGACCGGGCCGCCATTGTTGTTCGGACCGTCGCCGGAAATGTCGATGACACGGCGCAGGCCGCGATAGGGATCCTCGTCGAACAATGGCATCGCGAAGTTGATCGCGCCGGAGATCGAGGTGCGCGAAGCGCGCCGGATCGGCGTCTTCATGATCTCGGCGGCAACCGCATCCGCCGTCTCCGGACCATCGACCAGCCGCCAGGGAATGATGATCTTCTGGTCGCTGGAGGCGGCCCACTCGAAATAGGTCACCGCGATGCGGCCGTTCGGGCCGAGCTTCAGCGCCTGCAGGAACTCCTTCGACTGGATCGCCTGTGCGTAGCCCTCGCGCTGGATCGCGAGCTCATCCATGTCCATGGAGTAGGATACGTCGACCGCGAGGACCAGCTCGACATCGACGGTCTGCGCGTCCTTGTCGGCCGCAAGCCGCTGCGGTTGACTTCTGGACGATTCGAATTTGGGTCCTGGTGCCGCGATGCCCGCGACGTCCCCCCCGGCAAACATGCCGGCCACCAGCACAGCCCCGATCGAGAACAGCAAACGCATCGCAGTCTCCCGTCGTATGACGCGATGGTGACATGCAATCGGCTTGCCGCAAAGCGCGAAGATCGCTTGTGCTTCACATTCAAGTGCATCGCTGCTGCGTGTTGCGGCCATAGGGCTGACAAGCGGGGAACAGGTGCGATCACTCGCACAGTCATTCCGGGGCGGCTCGAAGAGCCAGTGGAGGCGCGACCCCGCCCACTTGTCCGGCACGATTTCCATGCTAGGGTTGGTCGCACAGATGGGGATGGAGTCCCCCGACAACCGCCCGGCGGTCGATGACCTCGTGGGCTGATGACTCCTGCTTGAGGAGAGGCAATCTTGAGCCTCGGCCTTTGGCGGGAGCATGGACATACCCGCCGATGGCGGGTTTTTTGTTGCCTGATGACGAAGGCCGGCGGGCCGGAGGACGATGAAGACGTGACGATGACGACACCGAAGGCCGTGCGCGCGACGCTGCCCAGAGGGATCTGGGTACTCGGCTTCGTTTCGATGCTGATGGACATCTCCTCGGAGATGATCCACGCACTGCTGCCGGTCTATCTCGTCAGCGTGCTCGGCGCCTCCACGCTCACCGTCGGCTTCATCGAGGGCATTGCCGAGGCGACCGCCTCGATCACCAAGATCTTCTCCGGTGCGCTGTCGGACTGGCTCGGCCGCCGCAAGCTGCTCGCTGCCCTGGGCTACGGACTGGCCGCGCTGACAAAACCGCTGTTCCCGCTCGCGCCCAGCGTCGGATGGCTGGTCGCCGCGCGCTTCATCGATCGCGTCGGCAAGGGCATCCGCGGCGCGCCGCGCGATGCGCTGATCGCCGACATCGCCCCCGTCGGCCTGCGCGGCGCGAGCTTTGGCCTGCGGCAATCGCTCGACACGATCGGCGCTTTCGTCGGACCGCTCGTGGCGATCGGCCTGATGTGGTGGACCGCTGACAATTTTGCGCTCGTGTTCTGGGTGGCGGTGCTGCCGGCGTTCCTGTCCTTTGGGTTGATCGCGTTCGCGGTAAAGGAGCCGGAGCCCGATCCGAGCCGCAAACCTGCAGAAAATCCGCTCAATCTCGCCGCGATGCGCCAGCTCGGAGCGGTCTATTGGCGCGTCGTCGCCGTGGGCGTCGTGTTCACGCTCGCGCGCTTCAGCGAGGCCTTCCTGATCCTGCGCGCGCAGAACATCGGGCTCAGTGCGATGTGGGTGCCGGCCGTGCTGGTGCTGATGAATGTCGTCTACGCGCTCTCGGCCTATCCGGCCGGCGTGCTGTCGGACCGGATCAACCGGACCGGCCTGCTCGCACTCGGCCTCGTCTTCCTCGCCGGCGCCGACCTCGCGCTGGCGCTGCTGCCGAACCTGGCTGGCCTTGCGCTCGGCGTCGTGCTGTGGGGACTGCATATGGGACTGACGCAAGGGCTGCTCTCCGCCCTCGTCGCCGACGCCGCGCCGCCCGCCTTGCGCGGCACCGCCTTCGGCTATTTCAACCTGTTCACCGGGCTTGCCTTGCTGGCCGCGAGCGTGATCGCGGGTGCGCTGTGGGACGCCTATGGCCCGGCGGGAACGTTTCTTGCCGGGCTCGGCTTCGCGCTGGTTTCGCTGGTGGGGCTGCTCGCCGTCGGCAAGGGTCTTGCGGTAGGGAGCAAGTGATGACGGGGGACTGTTCGTCTTGCTGAGCGGGGCAATTGCGATCGTGATCGGCAGCGCGCTGGGCGGTTGCGCGCGCTATTTCGTCTCCGGTGCGATCGCGCGGCGACTGGGCGAAACGTTTCCGTGGGGCACCATGACCATCAACGTCACCGGCGCCTTCCTCATCGGCATTTTCGGCGCGCTGGCGACGCATCCGGGCTCGGTCTTCGCCTCACCCACACCATGGCTGTTCGCGGTGACCGGGTTTCTCGGCTGCTACACCACGGTGTCCTCGTTCAGCCTGCAAACGCTGACGCTCGCGCGTGGCGGCGAGCCGCTCTCGGCGCTCGGCAATGTCGCCTGCTCGGTCGGGCTGTGCCTCGCCGCCGTCAGCTGCGGCTTCCTGCTTGCGGATCGTCTGGGAGGCTAGAGGCTGATGAGCTCACCTTTTGCCGAACGCTGGCGCAGCTTTGTGCTCTACGCCTGGGTTGCCGCCGGCAGCATCGTCGGCGGGCTGACGCGCTACCTGGTCGGGCTTGTGCTCGACACCGGATCGGGCTTTCCTGTCGCGACGTTGTTCATCAACGCGACAGGCTCCCTGATCATCGGCTTCTACGCGACGCTGACCGGCCCGGACGGCCGCGTGCTGGCGCGGCCCGAGCACCGACAATTCGTCATGACCGGGTTTTGCGGCGGCTACACCACCTTCTCGGCCTTCAGCCTGGAGACCTTCCGCCTGCTCCACGGCGGCATGAAGTACACCGCGCTCGCCTATGTCGCAGCGTCCGTGATCTGCTGGCTGGTGTCGGTGTGGGCAGGGCATATGATGGCGAGCCGCTACAATCGCCTGGCAAGGAGCTGACCATGCAAATCCCCGATCAGGCAGTTTCGCTCCGGATCTTCATCGGGGAGAGCGACCATTATGACGGCAAGCCGCTCTATGAGGCGATCGTGATGACTGCGCGCGAGCGACATCTGGCCGGCGCCACCGTGCTGCGCGGTCCGATGGGCTTCGGCAAGTCCAGCCGGCTGCACACGTCGAAGATCCTGCGGCTGTCGGAAGACCTGCCGCTGCTGATCGAGATCGTCGACAGCGAGGACAACATCAACGCATTCCTGCCCATCCTGGACGGCATGATGTCGAGCGGTCTGATCACCTTGGAGAAGGTGCAGGTCCTGCAATATGGTGCGAAGGCCGCGAGCTAATCGCTTCCGGCCGGAACCCGAGCCCGCCGTGTCCAGGAGGCGGAATGAACGACACCGTCACCAAGCCGAAAACCAGGACGAAGACCAAGGTCGAGCGGCCGAAGCTGCACAAGGTCATCCTGATCAACGACGACTACACGCCGCGTGAATTCGTCACCATGGTGCTGAAGGCCGAATTCCGCATGACCGAGGATCAGGCCTACAAGGTGATGATCACCGCGCACAAGCTGGGCGCCTGCGTAGTCGCCGTCTTCACCAAGGACGTCGCCGAAACCAAGGCAACGCGCGCCACCGACGCCGGCCGCGCCAAGGGCTATCCGCTATTGTTCACCACAGAGCCGGAGGAATAGGCGCCGCGTGCCTGCTTCGGGTCAATTTTAGCGATCCGTGCTACCGCAGATTTAATCTCCTGTGCCAGCACAATGCGATGACAGTCGCACTGCGCAAACAGCTCGAACTCAAGCCGGCCCGCCAGGAGACCTCGTTCGGTCCTTTCAAGCTCCTGCATGCCCTGCCCTGGTTGATCCTGGCGGCTGCGATGCGCGTGATCGCGTTCGGCGGCGGCGCCGTGGCGCTGCCCGCAATCATCATTTCCAACATTTCGGTGCTGCTGGCCTTCTTTGCGACGGCACAACAATCGATCGAGGCGGCGGGCGGTCAATCCTCGCTGGGTACGCTGACACTGGGCGAGCAGTTCAAGCTCTCCTTCTCGATCCTGTGGCGGATCATGCTCGTGATGATCGCGGCGGCGCTGAGTGCCAAAGCGACCGGCTTTGAGGCTTCGTACCATCTCTTGGCGGGCCTGGACGGCATGGCGTTCGACCAGTTCACCCATCCCGGGCGATTCTGGAGCGCATGGATCGCGGCCATCGTCCTGCTCATGATCATCCGTGCCGAGCGCGATGACGGCAAGGTCGCCCTGTTTGCCGCGATCGGCGAATTCGCACGGCGTGGGCTGTGGCTCGGCGCCGCCGTCATCATCCTCGGCCTCATCAACGTCGCCCTCGCCTATGGACAGGAAGCGGTGCGGACCGCGATCTGGAACTTCTGGCAAACCTCGTCGGCAACGCAGTTCACCAAGAACCTGATCTATTTCGTCTTCATCTTCAGCTTCGCCATGCTGCGGCTGTGGATCACCTTGAGGGTGCTGACCTTCGGCCTGAAACAGTCTCATGTTCGTGGCGGCTGAGGCCGTCGTCGGCGCCGCTAGGCCATCACCACCGGCGTCTCCTCCGCCAGCCCGTACACGCGCTGCGCCTTGGAAAATCCCGCGATCGGAAACTCGCCGAGCTGGTGCCAATCATGGCGGCAGACATTGGCAAAACCTTCCGAGGCCACGACGGTCCGCCCCAGGCGTCCCGTGATCTTCTCCAGCCTTGCGGCGAGATTGACCGCCGGGCCGATGCAGGTGAAGTCGAGGCGGTTGCCGCCGCCGATATTGCCGTAAAGGATGTTGCCGACATGCAGCGCGACGCCGAAGCGGAAGCGCTCGACGACGTCGCCGACCGGAACGGCGAGCGCCTCGACGCTGGCGCGGGACTCGCGCGCGGCCTCCAATACGCGCGCGCAGACATGGGCGGCATCGCCGACATATTCGTCGATCGGAAACACGGCGAGCAGGCCATCGCCCATGAATTTCAACACCTCGCCGCCATGGCCGCGGATCGCGGCGACCTGGCAGTCGAAATATTGGTTGAGGATCTCGACCACCGTCTCGGCCGGCAGCCGGTCCGACAGCGCGGTGAAGCCGCGCAGGTCCGACAGCCAGATCGCCGCCTGCATGGTGTCGTTGTGACCGCGTCGGATCTGGCCGCCGAGGATGCGCGCGCCGGCGCGATTGCCGACATAGGTGTCGAGCAGCATCTCGGCGGTGCGGCGCAGGCTGATGATCTCGCTGACGCGCGCGAGCGGGGCTATGACGGCTCGAATGGCCGCGATGTCGTCGTCGCTGAAGCCATCGGGATGCTGCGTGATCCAGCTCGTTGCGTGGACGGAGCCGTCGAGAAAGCGCAACGGCACCGCGATATAGTCGGTCGCGCCTTCGGCATGCATCTCTTCGAGGAACGGAAATCGCCTGCTGTCGGGATCGCTTGCGCGGCCCCTGACCTCGATGCCCTGCTCGAACACGACGCGAAGCGGGCTGCGGGCGAATTGCGGTGTGTCCAGGACCTCGAAATCGACGCTGCCGATTTCGACATCCTGGCCGTGCCGCCAGATGAAGTTGCGGCCGAAGACTTCGGGATGCAGCGTGCGAATGAAGATGCCGAAACGCGACAGCGGCAAGCCGGCGGCGACCAGACGTTCGCAGAAATCGGCGATCATCTCGGCCGGCTCCTGAGCCGACCAGACGCCGTCGATCAGCCAGTTGCAGACGCGCTGAAGCTCGGAGCTGTTCATGGCTGCATTTGCGGACGAAGTTGCGGGGTCGTCAAGCTGCACGGTGGGCTAGTACCGCGACATTGTCACCGAGGTGTCTTCACCTCTCCCAAGCGGGAAAGAGGTGGAAGGGCGTCAACGTCCTACCTGCCCGCGATCGCGCAGGAAGTGATCGGCCAGCACGCAGGCCATCATGGCCTCGCCGACGGGGACGGCACGGATGCCGACGCAGGGGTCATGGCGGCCCTTGGTGAAGATCTCGGTCTCGGTGCCTTGCCTATCGACGGTGAGACGCGGCTGCAGGATCGACGAGGTCGGCTTCACCGCGAAACGCACCACCACGGGCTGTCCGGTGGAGATGCCGCCCAGCACGCCGCCGGCGTGGTTGGACAGGAAGCGCGTGCCGTCATTGCCGGAGCGCATCTCGTCGGCGTTCTCCTCACCGGTCAGTTCTGCCGCGCCAAAACCGGCGCCAATCTCGACGCCCTTCACCGCGTTGATGGTCATCATCGCACCCGCCAGATCGGAATCGAGCTTGGCGTAGATCGGAGCACCAAGACCTGCCGGCACGCCTTCGGCGACGACCTCGATCACCGCGCCGATCGAGGAGCCGCTCTTGCGGATGCCGTCGAGATAGGTCTCGAAGAACGCGGCCTTGTCCTTGTCGGGACAGAAGAACGGATTTTTCGCGATCTCGTCCCAATCCCACTTGTCGCGATCGATCTTGTGCGGACCGATCTGCACCAAGGCGCCCCGCACCTTCACGTCGGGCAGCACTTTCCGCGCGATGGCGCCGGCGGCAACGCGCATCGCGGTCTCACGCGCCGAGGAGCGCCCGCCGCCGCGATAATCGCGCAGGCCGTACTTCGCCTCATAGGTGAAGTCGGCGTGACCGGGACGAAACTTGTCCTTGATCTCGGAATAGTCCTTCGAGCGCTGGTCCGTGTTCTCGATCAGAAGGCCGATCGGCGTGCCCGTCGTCACCTGCACGCCGGTCTCCGGATGCGCCATCACGCCGGAGAGAATTTTGACCTGGTCCGGCTCCTGGCGCTGGGTGGTGAAGCGCGACTGGCCGGGACGCCGGCGGTCGAGATCCCGCTGGATGTCGGCCTCGGTGAGCGGGATCATCGGCGGGCAGCCGTCGACCACGCAGCCGATCGCCACCCCATGGCTCTCGCCGAAGGTGGTGACGCGGAACATGTGGCCGAAGGTGTTGAAGGACATTCGTCTCTGGCTCGTAAGTCAGTTCTCACTTGTGGTAGCGCCCGGTGGGCCGAGGGTCAAACCAGTTACTCCGTCATTCCGGGATGGTCCGAAGGACCAGACCCGGAATCTCGGGATTCCGGGCTCGGCGCGTTGCGCCGCCCCGGAATGACGGGGGAGCGGCTTAACTAAACTTCTCCAGCCGCCCGTCGCGGAACACGTAGACGGCGCCCTGCTCTATATAGAGCTCGGCGGCGCTGGCGGGTGTCTCGAGCCCCAGGGACACCATCAGAGCCCGGCAGGTCCCGCCATGGGCCACCGCGACGGTGTCGGTCCGGAGCTGGTCGTACCAGGCGCGCACGCGGACCTGCACGTCGGCGTAGGTCTCCCCGCCCGCAGGTCCCACGGTCCATTTGTCGGCGAGGCGCCTTGCGTAAATGTCCGGATCCTTCGCCTCGCTCTCAGCCAGCGTCAGCCCCTCCCAGGTGCCGTAGCCGATCTCGCGCAGACGATCGTCGAGCGCGTAATCGGCAGGCGGCAATTCGAGCTTGCCGCGCGCGAGCTCCATGGTCTGGCGCGCACGGCCAAGCGGGCTCGACACGTAGGGCAGCGCGGCCTTGTCGCGTCCGTCGCGTTTGAACAGTTCGGCCAGAACGGCGCCGGCGTGCACGGCCTGGCTGCGGCCGCGTGCGTTCAGCGGAACGTCCCTGGTGCCCTGAAGCCTGCCGAGCGCATTCCACTCGGTCTCGCCGTGGCGAAGATAGTAGATCGTAGGCCCGGGCATTTGAGCTAGTGGCTAGTCCTTCCCGCCAAGCGAGATATCAGGCGCATCCGGCCGCTTCATGCCGAGCACGTGATAGCCGGAATCGACGTGGTGCACCTCGCCGGTAACGCCGCGCGAGAGGTCGGAGAGGAAATACAGCGCGCTGCCGCCGACGTCTTCGGTGGAGACGTTGCGCCGCATCGGCGCATTGGTCTCGTTCCACTTCAGGATATAGCGGAAGTCGCCGATGCCGGACGCCGCCAGCGTCTTGATGGGGCCTGCCGAGATCGCGTTGACGCGGATGTTCTTCTCGCCGAGATCGGCGGCGAGATAGCGCACGCTGGCTTCCAGCGCCGCCTTGGCCACGCCCATCACGTTGTAATGCGGCATCCACTTCTCGGCGCCGTAATAGGAGAGCGTGATCAGCGAACCGCCATCCGTCATCAGCTTCTCGGCGCGCTGCGCCACCGCCGTGAACGAATAGCAGGAGATCAGCATCGATTTCGAAAAATTCTCCTGCGTGGTGTCGACGTAGCGGCCGTCGAGCTGCTCGCCATAGGCGATCGCATGCACCAGGAAGTCGATCTTGCCCCACTTCTCCTTCAGCACCGCGAACGCGGCATCGATGGTCGCGGCATCCGTGACGTCGCAATGGCCGAGCACGAGGCCGCCGATCTCGGCGGCGAGCGGCTCGACGCGCTTCTTCAGCGCATCGCCCTGATAGGTGAAGGCGAGCTCGGCACCCGCGGCGTGGCATGCCTTGGCGATGCCCCAGGCGATCGAGCGGTTGTTGGCGACGCCGAGGATGACCCCGCGCTTTCCTTGCATCAGACCCGAATTCTGCGCCATTTTTGCACGTCCCGTCGAACTCTCGTTGAGGTCTGGAGGTACACCAGCCCTCCCCCGCGGTACAGCCCAAATCCGCGGCGTTAACGCTGTTTCGAGGACCGGAATAGCCGTTCCGCTCGGGTGTTATGATCGCTATAGGCGCGCGCCTAACGCCAGGGACGTCAAGACTGCAATGAATGCGTTTCGCCAGAGTGTGGAAGCCATGATCCCGGCGTTGCGCCGCTATGCCCGCGCGCTCACGCGCGATGCGGATGCGGCCGACGATCTGGTCCAGGATACGTTGGTCCGCGCGCTGCGTTCGGAGCGGCTGTTTCTCGGAGGCGACGTCAGGAGCTGGCTCTATACGATCCTGACCAACCTCAACAAAAATCGGCGGCGTTCCCTGGCAAGGCGGCCGCAATTCATGCCGCTGACGGATAACAACCCGGATGCCAGCGGGACCGAGGCCGAGGGACGCGACATCGAGAAGGCGCTGACTACTCTCGTCGAGGAGCAGCGTTCGGTGCTGCTCCTGGTGATGCTGGAAGGCATGAGCTACCGCGAGGTTGCCGACATCCAGGGCGTGCCGATCGGCACCGTGATGTCGCGCCTGGCACGCGCCAGGGCCCACGTCAAAGCCTCGCTCGAGGGTGAGCGGACGGCGCTCAGGCGGGTGAAATGATGAGCTGCGCGAAACTGACTTGCAGAAGATATTTTGGGCCGCAGAGACCGATATGAACGACCGCAACATCCCAGTGACCGAGGACGAACTGCACGCCTATGTCGACGGCGAGCTGCCGGCTGAGCGACGCGCCGACGTCGAGGCCTTTCTTGCCGCCCACCCCGACGACGCCGAGCGGGTGCAGTCCTGGCGGACCATGGCCGAGATGCTGCACGCCCGTTACGATTCGGTCGTCCATGAGCCGGTGCCCGCGCGGCTCGAGCTCGAGCGGCTGGAGCGCCGCCCGCGGCAATGGCTCTATGGCGCCGCCGCGGCCGTGCTGGTTGCCTTCGTCGCCGGCGGCACCGTCGGCTGGGTGGCGCATGGCGCCGCCAACGCACCCTCGACCTTCCAGAGCTTTACGGCGGACGCGCTCGGTGCGCACCGCCTCTATGTCGTGGAGGTCCGCCATCCCGTGGAGGTCGGCGGCAACGAGCGCGATCACTTGCAGGCCTGGCTGACCCGGCGCTGCGGCTGGACCGTGTTCGCGCCGAACCTGGAGGCGAGCGGGCTGAAGCTGGTGGGCGGCCGACTTCTGCCGGGACCGAACGGCCCGGCGTCGTTCCTGATGTACGAGGGCGCCTCGGGCGAGCGGTACACGATCTACTCTGCCAAGACCGAGAATGGTGCAACGCAAATGCGCTACGCCAAGACGGACAAGGACGGCGCGTTGTTCTGGTCCGAGCGCGGCGTCGGCTACGTCGTCAGCGGCAGCAGTGATCGCGAGCGGCTGACCAGGGTGGCGCAGGCCGTCTACGACCAAGCAGAGAAAAACGGCACCTAGACAACTGCACAGGCGCGGTGCCCAGATTCCGTCATCGAAAATTTGGAATCAGGACATCGACGCGTCTCATTATCGCACCGGGTGTTCACGCGATTATGAGTGGCGTTCGATCCGCCGATCGACGCGGGCGGCCTCGATTGGGGTTTTTGGTACCGCGCTGGTCCCCCTCTCGAGGCCGCACCTTTTCATCGGCTGCCCCGCCGGACAGCCGACACGTCGAAACCATGAAGCGTGACCCACGCCTCAGGCATATGATGAGCATCATCTCCGGATGACGCCGTGGTCCTTTAGGAGAACCCCTTCAGTTCGATCGCGCCCTAAAGCGCGATGACTCGCGCTTTTGCTCTTTGTTTGCGCATGATCTTTGCGGAAAACCGCGACGCACTTTGCGCTAACGCGGCCCTCCGGGTCTGGATCATGCTTAGCCAATCCCGCTACGTGGATTGTAGGGGTGTTGGTCCCGCCACTTCTCCATCAATGCTTCAAGCTCGGCGTCGTTCCCGTCCGGTAGCATAATCCTGATGGTGACGAAGAGATCCCCGGTCCCGCCAGATTTCGGCAGGCCCTTGCCCTTGAGGCGGAAAGTCCGGCCGCTGGAGGTGTTTTTGGGGACCGAGAGCTCCACGGCATTGCCGAGGGTGGGCACGCGGACCTTGCCGCCGAGCACCGCCTCGTAAAGCGTGACAGGCAGGTCGATCCTGAGGTCGGCGCCCTCGACCTTGAAGAACGGGTGCGGCGCGATGTTGATGGTGATCAGGAGATCGCCGGGCGGATGGCCCTGCGCGCTTTCGCCCTGCCCCCGGAGCCGGATCTGTTGGCCCTCGGTGACTCCGGCCGGAATCTTGACGTTGAGCTCCTTGCCCGTCGGCAGCCGGACCCGCTTCTCGCCGCCCTTGACCGCCTCTTCCAGCGAGACGCTCATGGCGACGTTGACGTCGAGATCGAGCCCGACACCGCCGGTGTCGAACTCGAACTGGGCACCGCCGCCGGCTCCGGGCCGCGCGCCGCGCATTCCGCCGCCGAACATGCTGTTGAGGATGTCCTCGAACGCGCCGCCGCCCGGGCCGCCCGCACCGCCGCTTCGGAACGTATAGCTTTCGAACCCGCCAGGGCCGGCGCGGCCACGAGGGCCGCCACCGCCCGGAAAACCCTGGAAGCGCGGCTTGCCATCGGCGTCGATCTCGCCGCGGTCAAACTGCTTGCGCTTGTCCTCGTCGCCGAGGATCTCGTTGGCCGAGTTGAGCTCGGCGAAGCGTTCGGCCGCCTTCGGATCACCCTTGTTGCTGTCCGGATGGTGCTTCTTGGCCAGCTTGCGATAGGCGCTCTTGATCGCGGCAGCGCTGGCGCTCCGCGGCACCCCCAAGACCTCATAGGGGTCGCGCATTCGTCACGTCTCCTTCAAGAAATCGAATTGTTCAAAGGGCTCCCCGCCCCACCTGCCGGTCATGTGGGAAGAGAGTGGCATTTTTGCAACTAGGAACGCGAGCTGAAGCTCTATGTTTGGAGCATGGCCTTATCGGAAAACCGGTTCCCGCTTTTTCCGGATCGTGCTCAGCTCCGCCACGGCTTTAGCGTATGAATCTCCCAACGGCCACGGCTGCTTTGGCAGCCGGCGCCCTGGAGCCAGCTTTCGGTGTTGCCGTTGACGTAGCTCGCCAGGAAGTCGCGGCATTTGCGCCCGTCCTCGGCGGCGTAGGACTGGGCGATGGGCGTCACCGAGCCGCGCGCCCCGGTCTCCGGATTCTCCCAATGCTGGCTGGAATCCTTGTCGCCCTTGCTGAGCACGTCGGAGGCGGCGTTGCGGGTGAAGGCGAGATCGGTCTCGGTCGGGGGAGCGTCCTTTGCCGGCCGCGCGATCGAGCCGGTGAGGTCGCTGTCGTCGCCCTTGGCATAGGCGGTGCTGTCGTTGCGGGAAAAGCTGCAGCCGCCGGCGCCGAGCCCGATCAGAATCATCGTCATGACGAAGCCGGACGGCCGGATCGCCGATAGGCCAACGCGTCCCCATGCCCTATATAGGGCGGTAGCGGACAACAACGCGTTTTGGGCCGCGGGACGCAACTCGGACTCCGGACATGACCGACACGACCTCGATGAAACACCAGACACCCTTAACATCCGGTGATTTCACCGCCGCCGACGAGCCATTTGCGTTGTTCGAGGCCTGGCTGAACGAGGCAATCAAGAGCGAGCCGAACGATCCCAACGCCATGGCGCTCGCAACCGTCGATTCCGACGGCTTGCCTGACGTGCGCATGGTGCTGATGAAGGGCTTCGATACCGAGGGTTTCGTCTTCTACAGCCACATCGCGAGCCAAAAGGGCCGCGAACTCGCCGCAAATCCTAAGGCAGCCTTACTTTTTCACTGGAAGTCGCTGCGCCGTCAGGTCCGCATCCGCGGCAACGTGACGCCGGTGACCGACGCGGAGGCCGACGCCTATTTCGCGACGCGACCGAAGCAGGCCCAGATCGGCGCCTGGGCGAGCAAGCAATCGCAAGAGCTGGAGAGCCGCTTCGCGTTCGAGCAGGCCATCGCCAAGGTCGCGGCCAAATACGTCATCGGCGAAGTGCCGCGGCCGCCGGGCTGGAGCGGCTGGCGCATCACGCCGCTCCGGATCGAGTTCTGGCACGACCGCCCGTTCCGCCTGCACGACCGCATCGAATTTCGCCGTGACGCCGCCGGCCAACCATGGTCCAAGACGCGGATGTACCCGTAAGCTTCGGGCCGACCTGAAAGATGTCCATGCCGCATTCGTCCAATGCGCCGCGCCGTACGCTGCTCCTGACCGGAGCCAGCCGCGGCATCGGCCACGCCACCGTGATCCGTTTTTCTTCGGCGGGCTGGCGCGTCATCACCTGCTCGCGGCATCCTTTCCCGGAGGACTGCCCCTGGGATGCCGGCCCTGAGGACCACATCCAGGTCGACCTCGGCAACCCCGAGGACACCGCGCGCGCGATCTCCGAGATCCGCAGCCGGCTCGAAGGCGGCACGCTGCATGCGCTGGTCAACAACGCCGCGATCTCGCCGAAGGGCCCCGGCGGCTCCCGCCTGGGCTCGGTCGACACCGACCTCGACACCTGGACGCACGTCTTCCATGTCAACTTCTTCGCGCCGATCATGATGGCGCGCGGGCTGATCGAGGAATTGAAGGCGGCCAAGGGCTCGGTCGTGAACGTCACCTCGATCGCGGGCTCGCGCGTGCACCCCTTCGCCGGCGCCGCCTATGCCACCTCGAAAGCGGCGCTCGCCGCGCTGACGCGCGAGATGGCTTCCGACTTCGGCCGCATCGGCGTGCGCGTCAACGCGATCGCCCCGGGCGAGATCGACACCTCGATCCTGTCGCCCGGCACCGAGAAGATCGTCGAGCAGCAGATCCCGATGCACCGCCTCGGCACGCCCGACGAAGTGGCCAAGATCATCTACGTGCTGTGCACGGACACCTCTTCTTACGTCAACGGCGCCGAGATCCATATCAACGGCGGCCAGCACGTGTAGGCAATCCGCCATCCTACTGTCATTGCGAGCGCAGCGAAGCAATCCAGACTGCCTCCGCGGAGACAGTCTGGATTGCTTCGTCGCGGAGCCTGTCATCCGGCCCGCCGGAGGCGGGACCGGGTGGCTCCTCGCAATGACGAAATTCAGCGCTTAGGGAAGCAAGGCGATCCAGACAACGCCGCCGCAAGACCTGGATCGCCCTTACCTTCCGTTCCTCAATCGAGTCGAATCCGACGAGACCTCTCGCGCGGACGCGGAGCGGCCGTGCTGAATGCAGTCGAGCAGTCGTCGTCGTTCTCACCATCGAGCAGCGGAGCACCACAGTGCCGGCACAGGCGTGCCGACATCGACGGCGCCTTGCCGCTCGTCACCGCCTGACGATAGTGCGCCAGCTCGATGACGTTGCGGGGCGTCGTTATGTGTTTTTCAACCATGGCTGTTCCTCGCGGCTACGCCATGCTTATCGCAGACAAGTTTCGCGCAAACGTTCAGCCCACCGCTCAAATTTTACCGGAGGAATTGCGGCATGACACACACATCACCGCGTCGCCGCAATGCCGATCTATTCTGCGACACGATCCACCGTGTCTATGCGAGCAGCGTAAGGTCTCGGTAGGTATCTTTGCTGGAGCGTGATTCCTACAGCCACTTCTTGAACTTGAAGATCCAGTACGGAACGATGGCAGCGATCAGCATCATCACCAGCGCCATCGGGTAGCCGTGCACCCATTCGAGTTCCGGCATCACCTTGAAGTTCATGCCGTAGACCGATGCGATCAGCGTCGGCGGCATCAGGACAACAGCCATGACCGAAAACAGCTTGATGATGTTGTTCTGCTCGAGATTGACGACGCCGAGCATGGCGTCGAGCACGAAAGTGATCTTGCTGGAGAGATAGGAGGCGTGGTCGGTCAGCGAGGCCACGTCGCGCTGCATGGTCTTGAGCTGCTCGCGCATGTCCTTCGACCATTTCACGCCCTCGACCACCGCCGACAGGAACGTCACGACGCGGCCGATCGACACCAGGCTCTCGCGAACCTTCGAGGTCAAATCGCCCTTGCGGCCGATCGAGATCAGGATCTGGGAATATTGCTTGGCATGGCCGTGGCGCTCGCTCTCCGGCTCGAAGATGTCGTGGGAGACCTGGTCGATCTCGGCACCGCAGCGCTCCAGAATATCGGCGCAGCGGTCGATCACGGCGTCCAGGAGCTCCATCAGCACCATCTCGCCGGTGATCGACGGGGTACAGGAGCGGGCGAGCTTGGCTTCGACCAGCGCAAAGGGCTTGGGCAGGTCGTAGCGCACCGTCACCAGGCGATGGTCGCCGAGGATGAAGGTCACCGCCGTGGTCCGGGGCATGTCGGTATCGGAGTGGCACATCAGCGTCGCGGTCATGTAGCGCGCGCCGTTCTCCATATAGAGCCGGCTGGAGATCTCGATCTCCTGCATGTCTTCCCGGGTCGGGATGGCGATGCCCGCCAGCCGCTCCACGGCCTTGTCCTCGGCGGCCGTGGGGTTGACGAGGTCGATCCAGACCGCGTTGTCCGGCAACGCCGTGAGATCTTCGATAACCGCCTTCTTGAGGGAGGCCTCGGAGGGAACGAACGCCCAAAACATCAAAAGCTCCAGAGATCCTGCGACAGAACGACAGCCCTTAGCGCGATTCTGGCAGGTTCACGATGACAACAACATTAACGGAGCGTTTGCATTTGCGGCACCGCCGGGGCTCAACTGTGGCGCGGAAGGAACAGTTTGGCGCGTCTGGCCAAAAAACCTTCGCAGTAACCCCAAATTTGCGGCAGAAAAGCCACAGCTGGGGTCTTGCAGCGCGGGAAAACGGCTTCAGCGCTGGAATTGTGGCAGATTTCAACGATAATGGGATTAACGGAGTCGAGGAACTTGGGCGCTAAGCTCAGGCCCCTTCCGCACGGTATTGTTTTGATTGGAACCAAACCATGTCGTCGCTGAAAGTTATGTTTGGGATTTTGGCCGCTGGCCTGATGCTGTCGGGCTGCATGCAGGCCACTCATTATGAGGCGGCCGACACCAAAGCCTTCAAGCCGAAGGACAAGGAACTCCTCGCCAAGGTCCGGTACGAAAACACCCCGGTCGCCGAGCCGTTCCGCCGCGCCATCGTCCAGTACCACCGCAAGGAAACGCCCGGCTCGATCGTGGTCGATTCCGACAACCATTACCTCTATTACGTGCTGGATGGCGGCAAGGCGATCCGCTACGGCATCACCGTCGGTGAAGAGGCGATGGCCTGGTCGGGCATCGCCAAGGTGGGAAGCAAGACCGAGTGGCCGGCCTGGCACCCCACCCCCAGCGAAATTTCGCGCCTGGGTGTGCCGACCTATGTCGCGCCGGGTCCGGACAATCCGATGGGCTCCCGTGCGCTGTACCTGTATTCCGGAGGCAAGGACACGCTGTTCCGCATCCACGGCACAAACCAGCCGGAATATATCGGCGCCTCGATCTCGTCCGGCTGTATCCGCCTGACCAACGAGGACGCGATCGATCTCTATGATCGCGTCAAGGTCGGCACCCTCGTCGTGGTGCTCGAGCCGAAGCACGGCGATTCGCCCTACAATTCGCGCCTCGCGCTCCAGGGCGGCGGCTCCAGTTCATCCTACTAAGCAGGCCTTGCCTGAGGCTTTTCAAAAGCGCCGGTTTCACCGGCGCTTTTTTGTTGCCGATTGGTGCGACCGGCCTTTGTTGCCACCCGCCGCCGGCTTGTCTGCCGGCGCAGGAGGTGTCTCCGCCCCTCCGTCGTGGGCGCCCTCCTTTGCCTCGGGTTTGGCCGCGACCTCGCGCGGCGGTGCTTCCTCCGGACGTTCCGCCGGCAGCAGCGGAGCGACCTGAGGCAGCGGATCCCAGACGTTCCACTGGCAGATCCGGTAGTCGTTGCGCCGCTGGGCGAGATCGAGATGGATGTGGTCCTCGTGGTACCAGTCCGAGCCCGGACCGAGCACGGTGGAAAAGCGCGCGCAGACCGAATGCAGCACGCGCTCGCGCACTTCGCGCGCCGTGGCGCGGTCGGTGAGGCCGATCGACTGCCCATTGGCGAGCTTGATGGCGCGGATGTCGATGGCATTGGCTTTGCCGTGCTCGGACAGCATCGCCCCAGCGACGCGGTTGCGGCCGCGGCACTCGAAGGAATCGAAATTATCGAGGTCGCTGATGGGCGAGCCGAGGCTGGCGGCCAGGGGCACGATGTCCTTCCGCAGCCAATCCGCGAGTGCGGACGCCATGGTGCAGCGGAGGATCGCCGCCGGCTTGACCGTCACCTTGCGCTTGTCCGGCAGCACGATAGCCTCCAGCCGCACCAGATCCTCGCCGCCGCAGGCGCCGGGGCCGCGGATATCCGGAATGGACGGCGCGATCGCGATCTCCTCGGTCAGCGCCAGCCGGCAGGCCGAGGCCTGCTTCTCGGGCGGCGGCGCGGCCTCGGCGGGCTTGTCCGCGCCTGGCTTGTCGGGGGACGGCTTGCCGTCTGCCTGCGGCGCCCCCTCATCCGACGCTTTGGGGGCATCCTCGGGACGCGGCTTCGGCAGCGGAATCCTGGCGGGGCGAACGGTTGCGCGGGGCTTTGGTGCTCCAAGGTTGAAGATATCGAGCGGCGCAGGATATTTCCGCGCCTCTGCCCTTTCGGCGAGCAGCAATAGCCCCGCCGCAGCGGTAACCATTGCCGCGCCAGCGGACATATAGCCGCGACAAGACCATTTGCGGCGAAAGTCCGGCAGGCTAAAACTCATGTCAATTCTTTGGCCCAACGCTGAGAGCGACAATGCGCCCAGCGACTTCTCGGAGGAACGTCGGAATGCTTGGTTTGATGCAAGATTGGCCCCTGCTCTGCCACCGAATCATCGAACACGCCGCCAGGATTCATGGCAAGCAGGAGGTGGTCACACGCTCGGTCGAGGGTCCGATCCATCGCACCACCTACGCCGAGATCCACCAGCGCGCGCTCAAGGTCTCGCAGATGCTGGAGCGCGACGACATCAAGCTCGGCGACCGTGTCGCAACGATCGCCTGGAACACCTGGCGCCATCTCGAGGTCTGGTACGGCATCATGGGGATCGGCGCCATCTGCCATACCGTCAATCCCCGCCTTTTCCCCGAACAGATCGCCTGGATCATCAATCATGCGCAGGATCGCATCGTGATGACCGATCTCACCTTCGTTCCGATCCTGGAGAAGATCGCGGACAAGCTGCCAAGCGTGGAGCGCTACATCGTGCTCACCGACAAGGCGCACATGCCGGAGACCACGCTGAAGAACGCGGTGGCCTACGAGGACTGGATTGCGCAGGCCGACGGCAAATTCAAATGGAAGGACTTTGACGAGAACACGGCGGCGGCGATGTGCTACACCTCCGGCACGACCGGCGATCCCAAGGGTGTGCTGTATTCGCATCGCTCCAACGTGTTGCACGCGCTGATGGCCAACAACGTCGACGCGCTCGGCACCAGTGCGTCCGAGACAATGCTGCCGGTCGTTCCGCTGTTCCATGCCAACAGCTGGGGCATCGCCTTCTCCGCCCCCTCGCAGGGCACCAAGCTGGTGATGCCGGGCGCCAAGCTCGACGGCGCCTCGGTCTATGAACTGCTCTCGACCGAGAAGGTGACGCACACCGCCGGCGTGCCGACGGTGTGGCTGATGCTGCTCCAGCACATGACCGCCAACAATCTCAAGCTGCCGGATCTGAAGATGGTGATCTGCGGCGGCTCGGCGATGCCGCGTTCGATGATCAAGGCCTTCCTCGACATGGGCTCGAACGTCCGTCACGCCTGGGGCATGACCGAGATGAGCCCGATCGGCAGCGTCGCGGCGCTGAAGCCGCCGTTCCAGAATGCCACCGGCGATGCCAGGCTCGACGTGCTGCAGATGCAGGGCTATGCGCCCTTCGCCGTGCAGATGAAGATCACCGACGATGCCGGCAAGGAGCTGCCCTGGGACGGCAAGACGTTCGGCCGCCTCAAGGTCTCCGGGCCTGCCGTCGCCAAGGCCTATTACCGCGTCGACAGCAACATCCTCGATGAGGACGGCTTCTTCGACACCGGCGACGTCTCGACCATCGACGAGGACGGCTATATGCGGATCACCGACCGCTCCAAGGACGTGATCAAGTCCGGCGGCGAGTGGATCTCCTCGATCGACCTCGAAAACCTCGCGGTCGGCCACCCTGCCGTGGCGGAAGCCGCCGTGATCGGCGTGTTCCACCCGAAGTGGGACGAGCGGCCGCTCCTGATCGTGCAGCTCAAGCAGGGCCAGCAGGCCACGCGCGAGGACATCCTCAAGTTCATGGACGGCAAGATCGCCAAGTGGTGGATGCCCGACGACGTCGCTTTCGTCGACGGCATTCCGCACACCGCCACCGGCAAGATCCTCAAGACGGCGCTGCGAGACCAGTTCAAGGATTATCGCTTCCCGAACGCGGCGGCGTAATCGTTGGTGCCACCCTCCCCTGGAGGGGGAGGGTCGGCTCGCAGCGCGTCAGCGATGTGAGCCGGGGTGGGGTGACAGTCTCTCCCCAATAGCGGTGCCCGTGCGGAGAGATCACCCCACCCCGCTCGCGCTGCGCGCGATCGACCCTCCCCCTCCAGGGGAGGGTGATCGACCCTTGAATTTGCCCCCGCGCCGTGGTCTCAACGGTCCTATCGTCGCGCCAGATCGGCCGGCATCGCGCCCAACATCCGGCAGAGCTTCACCCGATGGCCCGCAGGTTTTCCGCTCCCTACCAGTCGGAGCCCGTGTCCAGCCTCGCGAGCTGGGCGCGCAATCTGGCCGTGTTCGCGGTGGTGGCGGTGGTGGTGTCGATCATCGTCGTCCGCTTCGATTTCCTGGAGCCGAAGCCGGCGCTTGCGACGTTCATCGGCGGCATCGCGATCGCCGGCCTCTCGATCCTGTTCGGGCTCGCCGGCTTTGCCGCGATCTGGCAGAACGGCTCCCGCGGCATGGCCCGCATCCTGCTCGCCTTCCTGATCGACGGGGCGATCCTGGCCTACCCCGCCTATTTGGCCTTTCAATATCGCAAGCTGCCGTCGATCTACGACATCACCACCGACCCGATCGATCCGCCGCGCTTCGACGCGCTGGCGCGCCTGCGCACCGGCGAGGGCACCAACACCGCGGTCTATGCCGGTCTCTATTCGGCGGAGCAGCAGCGCCATTTCTATCCCGACATCGAGCCCGTCGAGCTCGAGATCCCGGTCGACCGCGCCTATGCGATCGCGCTCCAGCTCGTTCACAAGCGCAAATGGATCGTGATCGACGAGCGCGCACCGCAGCCGCCACGCCGCATCGGCCGCATCGAGGCGGTCGCGCGCACGCCGATCATGGGTTTCCGCGAGGACGTTTCGATCAGGGTCGTGCCGGATGGCGATGATTCCCGCGTCGACATCCGCTCTGCGTCGCGCAATTTCGACAGCGACCTCGGCAGCAACGCCGCGCGCGTCAAGAAATTCATCGACGACCTCAACACCGCCGCCGATGCCGACGCGCTCAAGCCGGTGAAGAAAACCCCGGTCGCACCGCCCAAGGCGCCGGCGAAGACGGTGAAGAAGTGAAATTGGCGAATGGGGAGTAGCGAATAGCGAATGGAGCCGCCCAACCGCTACTCCCCATTCGCTATTCGCCCTCAGGCCATCCGATAGGTCCCGCCGATCACGGGATCGCCATCCGTTGCCACCACGCCGCGCGCGACCAGGTCTTCGAGGTGCGCCAGAACGGAATAGCCCGCCGCCGTCGTCAGGCGCGGATCGATACCGATATAGATCGCGCGGACCATGGTCGGGATGTCGGTCTCGCCCTTGGCGAGGCGGTGCAGGATCGAGGCCTCGCGCGCCTTGCGGTGACGGATCAGGAAGCGCACGAAGCGCTGGCCGTCGGGAATCTCGGGGCCGTGGCCCGAGAAATAGAGATCCTCCTCGCGGGCCGCGAGCCGGTCGAGCGAGTCCATGTAGTCGATCATCGAGCCGTCCGGCGGCGCCACGATCGAGGTCGACCAGCCCATGACGTGGTCGCCCACGAAATTGAATTTTCGCTCGGGCCAGGCGAATGCCAGATGATTGGCCGTGTGGCCTGGCGTCGCGACGGCCTCGAGCCGCCAGCCGTCACCTTCCACGATGTCGCCGTGCGCGAGGCTGACGTCCGGGACAAAATCGCGGTCGGCACCGGATTCCGGATTGTGCTTCTCGCTCTCGAAACGCGGCCGCGAGGCGCGATGCGGGCCTTCGGCATAGACCGGCGCAGCTGTCGCCTGCTTGATGCGCGCGGTGTTCGGCGAATGATCGCGATGGGTGTGGGTGACGAAGATGTGCGTCACCGTCTCGCCGCGCACCGCATCGAGCAGCGCCGCCGCATGCGCCGCATCGTGAGGACCGGGATCGATGATCGCGACATTGCCCTTGCCGACGATGTAGCTGACCGTCCCCGTGAAGGTGAACGGGCTCGGATTGTTGCAGAGCACGCGCCGCACGCCGGGGCGGACCTCCTCGACGATGCCGGGCTTCAGCGGAAAGTTGCGGTTGAACGGGACGTCGTCATTGTCGGACATGGGACTTCCTGTCGCCACACTCTCTGCCGTCATACCCCGCGAAGGCGGGGTATCCAGTACGCCGCGGCGCCAGTGACAAAAGCGAAGTCTCTGGGATACTGGATCGCCCGCCCCAGTGCGCAACTGCGCACAAGGCGGGCGATGACAGTGGAGCAACTAGCCGCGGCGGAAAACACAATGACTAGAAAAACGCCTGAATGCCCGTGATCGCGCGGCCCAGGATCAGGGCGTGGACGTCGTGGGTGCCCTCGTAGGTGTTGACCGTCTCGAGGTTATGGACGTGGCGCATCACGTGATATTCGATCGAGATGCCGTTGCCGCCGTGCATGTCGCGGGCGGTGCGGGCGATGTCGAGGGCCTTGCCGCAATTATTGCGCTTCATGATCGAGATCATCTCGGGCGCGAACTTGCCCTCGTCCATCAGGCGGCCGACGCGAAGCGAGCCCTGAAGGCCGAGCGCGATCTCGGTCTCCATGTCCGCGAGCTTCTTCTGCACCAGCTGGGTCGCGGCGAGCGGCTTGCCGAACTGCTTGCGGTCGAGCGTGTATTGACGGGCGCGATGCATGCAGTCCTCGGCGGCGCCCAGCGCACCCCAGGAGATGCCGTAGCGGGCGCGGTTGAGGCAGCCGAACGGGCCCTTGAGTCCGGAGACGTTGGGCAGCAGCGCGTCTTCGGGAACCACGACGCCGTCCATCACCACCTCGCCGGTGATGGAGGCGCGAAGCGAGAGCTTGCCGCCGATCTTCGGCGCGGACAGGCCCTTCATGCCCTTCTCCAGCACGAAGCCGCGGATCTGGTTGTCGTGCGCGGCCGACTTGGCCCAGACCACGAAGACGTCGGCGATCGGCGCGTTCGAGATCCACATCTTGCTGCCGGTGAGGCGATAGCCGTCCGACACCTTCTCGGCGCGGGTCTTCATGCCGGCCGGATCGGAGCCGGCATCGGGCTCGGTCAGGCCGAAGCAGCCGACCCACTCGCCGCTGGCGAGCTTGGGCAGGTACTTCTTGCGCTGGTTCTCGTCGCCATAGGCGTAGATCGGGTACATCACCAGCGAGGACTGCACCGAGTTCATCGAGCGATAGCCGGAATCGACCCGCTCGATCTCGCGAGCGACGAGGCCATAGGCGACGTAGCTCGCATTGGCGCAGCCATATTCCTCAGGCAGCGTGATGCCGATCAGGCCGAGCTCGCCCATCTCGTTGAAGATCTCGCGGTCGGTCTTCTCCTCGAGATAGGCCTTGGAGACGCGCGGCAACAGCTTGTCCTGGGCATAGGCACGGGCGGTGTCGCGCACCATGCGCTCGTCTTCGGTGAGCTGCTCGTCGAGCAGGAACGGATCGTCCCACTGGAAAGAAGCCGCAGCCGGCTTGTCCTTGGCCTGAGGGCGCACGCTCATGAAACGTCCTTTCGCGTCTGGTTCCGTCTAAATATTGCCCGACAAATTAAAGCGCCGCGGCAACAAGTGCAATTGCATCCTGGTTTCGGTCATTCCGGGTCGCGCAACGGCGCAAACCGGAAACGATGCGGTCAGATTTCGAGCTGCTCGTTGGCGACGATCTCGATGCCGAAGCCCGACAGACCCTTGTAGTCGTGCACCGACGAGGTGAGATGCCGGATCGAGGTGACGCCGAGGTCGCGCAATATCTGCGCGCCGACGCCGACCTCGCGCCACTGGCGGTTGCGGTCGGCCTCCGTCGACGTCTCGTCCGGCAGCGGCGAAACGGGCACGCCGGCCGCGCCGTCGCGCAAGTAGACCAGCACGCCACGGCCGGTCTTCTTGAAATGCTCGAGCACGGCGGCCATGCGCTTGTGGCCGGTGAAGGTGTCCTTGACGATGTTCGGCTTGTGGAAGCGCGTCAGCACGTTCTTGCCGTCGCCGACGCCGTTGTAGACGAAGGCGACGTGGGCGATGGAATCGAACGGCGAGCGGTAGGCGTAGCCCTGCAAGGGGCCGATCGGGCTGTCGGTGACGAAGGTCGAGACCCGCTCGATCAGCTTCTCGCGCGCCTGGCGGTAGGCGATCATGTCCGCGATGGTGACGTGCTTGAGCTTGTGCCTGACCGCGAACTGCGCGACCTGCTCCCCCTTCATCACGCTGCCGTCGTCGTTCATGAGCTCGCTGATGACGCCGACCGGCGGCAGGCCGGAAAGCTTGCAGAGGTCGACGGCGGCCTCGGTATGGCCGGATCGAAGCAGCACGCCGCCGTCCTTGGCGATCAGCGGGAAGATGTGGCCGGGCCGGGCGAAATCGCTGGCGCCGACATTAGGATTGGCGAGCGCACGGCAGCACGAGGCGCGCTCATCGGCGGAGATGCCGGTGCCGCCGTCGGCCTTGTAGTCGATCGAGACCGTGAACGCGGTGGTGTGCGCGGAATCGTTGTGGGCGACCATCGGGTCGAGCCGCAGCCGGCGCGCGTCCTCGGTCGTCACCGGCGCGCAGACGATGCCGGAGGTATGGCGGATGATGAAGGCCATCTTCTCGGCGGTGCAGAGCGAGGCGGCGACGATCAGATCGCCCTCGCCCTCGCGGTCCTCGTCGTCGGTAACGACCACGAGCTCACCCCGGGCAAAGGCCTGCAAGACTTCCTGAACGCTATCGGGCATTTCCCAATCTCTATCGGTTATGGCCGGGAGGCTTAGCCGGACTTGGGTCGGGGCGCTAGTCTCCCCAGCGCAACCACATATGCCTGAGGGCGGGCCTGCCGATCGGTTTCAGGCTTGCACCGGGCATATCAGCGATATAGGCGCGGATTGCCCGCAAGGAAGGCGGCAAGGAAGACGACCCGACGCCGTCAGGGCAGCACCTCGCGGCGCTCGCCGAGGCGCAGATCGAGCTCGGCGCGCTTGTCCGCGAGCAGGCCGGCCTGGGCGGCTTCGATCACGGTAAACAGCTCATGGGCATCGCTGAGCCGGGTCACGGTGACGTAGCTGGCGCCGGCCTCGTAGAGCGCGTCGACGTCGGCCAACAGGTCGGCCGTCGCGACGATCAGGGCGGTCGGATTGAGCGCGCGGACGTGGCGGACCAGCTTCTCGTTGGTGGCGCCCTTCAATAGCGAATCCGGCACGCTGAGGATGATCATCTCGGACTTGCCGACGCCGGCATGGAGCAACGTGTCAGCGCTACTGATGTCGCCGTAGATCACATGCAGGCCGCGCGAAAGCAGGGTCTTGTACACATTGGGGTTGAAGTCGATGACGGTGATCTGGTCGAGCAGCACCGGTGCCTGCCGCTCGATCTCGGCGAGAAGCGCGCTCGCCGCACGGAAAAAGCCGAGGATCACGATGCGGCGGGCTTCGCCATGGCCGCCCTCGTGGCCCTCCTCGGCATGGCCGTTGCCATGGTCGAGATCGCGCAGGCCGATCCGCTTCAACGGGCCGATCGCCCAGCGGGTGATCTGGTCGCTGCGGGTCATGACGAAGGTCGAGAGCACCGCCAGCACCACGAAGGCGAAGGAGGCGGCATTCGCCGTCTCGGCCGCGATGTGGCGGTCGGTGACGCCGGTCTGGATCACCACCAGCGAGAATTCGGAGATCTGCGCGAGGTTGAGCGCCGGCAGCAGGCTGGCGCGCAGGCCCTGCTTCATCAGGTAGAGCGGCGTGAACGTCGTGACGAGGCGGCTTGCCACCGTGAACGCCGCGATCATCAAGGCAAGACCGATCACCGAGAGGCCCGGCACGGGAATGGTCATGCCGAGCGCGACGAAGAACAGTGTGATGAAGAAGTCCCGCAGCGTGGTGACCTTGGCGGTGACGTCGAGCGCGTAAGGGAAGGTCGAGAGCGAGACGCCGGCGATCAGCGCGCCCATCTCGCGCGACAGCGACAGTCGCTCGGCGGTCTCGGCGACGAGAAAGCACCAGGCCAGCGCGCCGAGCAGGATCAGCTCGGGCCGCCTGGCGATCTGGTGGAACAGGCGCGGCAGCACGTAACGGCTGACCAGCAGCGCGGCGGCGACCAGCACCGCGACGCGGCCGATCGAGAGCAGGATGACGCTGACCTGCAGATTGGCGAGACTCGGCTGCACCGCCAGGAACAGGATGGCGAAGATGTCCTGGAGCACCAGCACGCCGAGGGTGATGCGGCCCGGCAGCGTGTCGAGCTCGCGCTTCTCGTAGAGCACCTTGACGATGATGACGGTGCTGGAGAGCGCGCAGGCGACGCAGAGATAGACCGCATCGAAATGCCCGCCGCCCAGCGACAGGCCGATGCCGACGAAGAATAGAACCCCGAGCAGGCAGCCGCCGAGCAGCTGGCTGCCCGCCGCGAACAGAATCACCCGCCCTGCCCGCACGATCTTCTTCAGGTCGATCTCGAGCCCGATCATGAACAGCATGAAGATCAGGCCAAGCTCGGAGATGACGCTGATCGATTCCTGCGAATGGACCCAGCCGGCGCCGAATGGACCTATGCAGAAGCCGGCGATAAGGTAGGCCAGGATCAGCGGTTGCCGGGCGAAATGGGCGAGCAGGCCCAGCATCCAGGCAAACAGGATAGAGAGAGTGATGTCGCGAATGAGCTCGTGCATGCCAAATTGGTCCGTTTTGCCGCACCCTAGAGACGGGTTGCGGTGCGGCAAGCGAGCAATTCGTCACATGCGGAATGGGCTCATCGCAGCCATGCTGCTCAGTCCCCTCGCCTTTGCCGTGCCCGCCGCCGCGCAATCCAAGGTCAATATCGAACAAAACTTTGCCGAATCGCTCACCCCACTGCCGAAGGAAGACCTCGCCGTTTCCGGCGGTTTCTACGTGCCCGCCTATTCCAGCGTCGCGATGAGCCAGGGCAAGCTGCGTGTCGACTTCTCGGTGACGCTGAGCGTTCACAACGCCTCCGAGACCCAGCCGCTGGTCATCAAACGCATCGCCTATTTCGACACCGCAGGCAAGCAGGTCGAGAGCTATCTGAAGACGCCGGTGGCGTTGAGGCCGCTCGCCACCGTCTCGATCTTCATTCCGACCGACGACGTGCGTGGCGGGACCGGTGCCAATTTCCTGGTTGACTGGGCCGCCACGGGCGAGATCGCCGAGCCGGTGGTCGAAGCCTTGATGGTTGGCGGCATCGCCAACGCGCATTACGCTTTCATCAGCCAAGGCCGTCCGACCAGGACGGCCACAAAGAAGTGAGGCCGTCCGACCAGGACGGCCGGCAAGAAGTAAGGCGGCCGGCGCAAAGCCGACGCTCAACAAGAACAAAACGAGGAACGCTCCCATGACGTCCAGCTTCGATTTCGCGCCCCTGTTTCCAGCAGGGCTGCCGGCCCCTTCTGCGCGCTGGACGGGCCTTGCCAAATACAGCTTCGTCGGCGGTAACAACGATTCCGAACAGGTGCCGCTCGACGAGCTGATCGAAGCGGCCACCACGGTGCTGCGGCACGAGGGCCGCTCGCTCGCCACCTACGGGCTGGCGCATGGGCCGCAGGGCTACCTCCCCTTGCGCGAATTCCTGGTGGCGAAACTCAGGCGCGATGCTGGAATCAGCTGCACGGTCGACGATCTCCTGATCGTCTCCGGCTCGCTCCAGGCCCTCGACCTCGTCAACGCCACCCTGCTGACGCGCGGCGACACCGTGATTTTCGAGCAGGAGAGCTATCAGGGCTCCCTGACACGACTGGCGCGGCTCGGCGTCAACGTCGTCGGCATTCCCCTCGATAAGGACGGCATGCGCATGGACCTGCTGGCCTCCGCGCTGGCCGACCTGAAGCGTCGCGGCATCCGGCCGAAATACATCTACACCATTCCGACGGTGCAGAACCCGACCGGCAGCATCATGCCCGAGAGCCGCCGCACCGAGCTGGTGCGGCTCGCGACCGAATATGGCGTGCCCATCTTCGAGGACGATTGCTATGCCGACCTCGTCTGGTCGGGGCAGCGGCCGCCGGGCATCTACGCGATGAGCCCGAACGGCGGCGTGATTCATATCGGCTCGTTCTCGAAATCGATCGCGCCGGCGCTGCGCGTCGGCTTCGTCGTGGCTCCCTGGGAGGTGATGTCGCGGATGCTGGCGCTGAAGACCGATGCGGGCTCCGGTGCGCTGGAGCAGATGGTGCTCGCCAGCTATTGCAAGCCGCATTTTTCCACCCACGTGCCGGCCCTGACCAAGGCACTGCGCAGCAAGCTCGACACGCTGATGGAAGCCCTGAACGAGCAGTTCGGGACCGCCGCCGAATTCGAGGCGCCCAAGGGCGGCATCTTCCTGTGGGTCAAGCTCCCCGACCAGGTCGATACGCTGAAGCTGTATCAGGCCGCGCTCGCCGCCGGCGTCTCGATCAATCCGGGGCCGGAATGGTCGACCAACAAGGGCCATTCCGCATCGCGGCTGCGGCTGTGCTTTGCCAGCCCCTCGCACCAGCAGATCCGCGACGGCGTCGCCGTGCTGGCCGAAGTGTGCCGCAAGGAGTTCGGCGTGCCGGCGCGTAGCGCCAATGTGGAGAAGCGGGCCTGAGGCCTAGTCGAGCGTCTCCTCATGCCGCCTGTGGCTGACTGCCGTGGATCGCGGAAGCGAGCCGCAGCAACAGGACGATGGAGACGTTGCCCTTGCCGGCCTCGATCTGGGCGATATAGCGCTCGGAAATCCCGGAGCGGCGGGCAAGCTCCCGGCGCGACAGGTCGCACCGGGTGCGCGAGGACCTCAGGCGGTCACCCAGCTCGGCCAGAAACGCGGTCTCCGAATAGGGCGGCACGGCGCAGCTCCCCGGCAGCACTTCGCCCGCAAAATCCATGACTTGATTCAGCATTGCTCTATCCACGTTCGCCTTCGGGAAATGCCATCTTACCTTCGAAACGCCCTGCCTCATTGACGCGGATCAAATTCGCGCGCGATCGACGACTGCCGTGGACGACCGCGCGCGGAATGCTAGACTTTGGAATTCGTCGAGGCGGGGTTTCTCAGGACATGATGCGGTGTTCGGGTCGCTGGATCGCGGCTGCGGTGCTGTGGGTCGCGTTCACCTCCACGGCCGGTGCCGAGACGCTGGCCGTGACCGTGGAGCAATGGGGCCTGCTCGGCTCCTGGGCGGTCGATTGCTCTGCCCGGCCAGACCGCGACAAGGGTGCGCTCTTGACTTACGAAATCCGGAAAGACGGCCGGGTGATGTACCGGCGCAATTTCGGCGAGGCCATGGACGAGAACGAGATCGTGTCCGCCACGGTCAATGCCGAGGGCCTGCTCAATGTGATGGTCTACTTCCCCTTGCTGCGTCAGGCGCGCGAGTTCGGGCTGCTGTTGCAGAAGGACGGCCGCCTGCGCGCGATCTATAATCGCAGCGAGCGCGGCGAGTACACGATCAGGGACGGCAAGTACGTCGCAACAGGTGCACCGACGCCCGCGCAGCAGCGCTGCGACTAGCACGCCTTCGTCTGAACATCCGTTCAGAATTCTCTCGCCGTTTCTCCGGAACGTTCGCGCAAATCTGCGGTTTAGATGTGCATTCGTTTGGAGGAGGACAGCATGAAGAAGCTTGGTTATGTGGTTGCGGCTCTCGGCGCGATCGTGATTGCGGCGCCGACGCTGGCCAGCGCAGAGACGGTGGTGATCAAGCGCGGTCATCATCATCACGGCCCGTACGGCGCTCGCGCCGAATACCGCATGCACCATGACCGTGGCTGGCATCATGGCTGGCGCCATCGCGGCGACAAGGTCGTCGTGATCAAGCGCAGCCATCGCCACCATCACTGGGACTAATGCGCAACGCGACAAGGAATGGCCCCTGACGGGGCCATTTTCTTGCGTTCTTTTTTCCTTCTCCCCTTGTGGGAGAAGGTGGCGCGAAGCGCCGGATGAGGGGTTGCGTCAGCGAGTCCGAAAGTGAAAGACTCATGCGCGGAGAGAGACCCCTCACCCGTCTCGCCGCTTCGCGGCGAGCCACCCTCTCCCACAAGGGGAGAGGGTGAAGATCGATTAATCCCACGCCGGCGCGAAGCCTGGATTGACGCAGCGTCTGTCCTTCGCCAGCGCGGCGATCTTCTTGCGGTCGGCATCGTCGAGCGTGATCTTCAGCGCGTCGAGATTGGCCTGCTGGCTCTCGCGACGCGAGGCCTTCGGGATCGCGGCGACGCCGTCCTGGTCGAGCAGCCATTTCAACGCGACCTGCGCGGCGGTGGCATTGTGCCTGGCGCCGATGTCGGCCAGCACCGGGTCGGTCGCGAAACGTCCCTGCGCGAGCGGGCAATAGGCAGCCAGCGGGATCGACCTCGCCTGGAGATAGGCGAGCACCTTCGATTGATCGAGCATGGCGTGATACTCGACCTGGTTGCAGGCGATCGGCGCCTTGATCTCCTCGACCGCGACCTTGAGCAGCGCGGTGGTGAAATTGGCAACGCCGATGGCGCGCGTGCGCCCCTCCTCCTTGAACTTCATCAGGGTCTCGAACACCGCGCCCCAGTTCGCGGCCTTCGACGGCCAGTGCACGAGATAGAGATCGACATGGTCGAGCCCGAGCTTCCTGAGGCTGGCGTCGAAAGCGCGGCGGATCGCATCGGGGCTGAGGTTCTCGTGCCAGACTTTCGTGGTGACGTGCAGCTCACCGCGCGGCACGCCGGACGCGGCGATGGCCGTGCCGATCGCCTCCTCGTTGGCGTACATCTCGGCGGTGTCGATGTGGCGATAGCCGATGGACAGCGCGCTCTCGACCGCGGCACGGCAGGCATCGCCCTGCATGCGGAAGGTGCCGAGGCCGAGCTTGGGCATGCTGATGCCCTGTGTTTTCAGATGGTCCATGAAACAGGCTCCCGAGATATTCAGCCCACCGGATGCGCGCGGCGATGCCGCGTGAGCAGACCTTTGGTGACGGAAAAGAAGTGGTGGGAGCCCTTACCCTAGCGCGGGAGGAGCATGGCGGCCAATCAAGATCGGGTTAGCAGCCTACGAATGCTGCGCCACCAGCGACGGATGCATCTGCGGCCGCGGGACGATGTCGACCGACCAGAGGTCGCGATTGTCGACGTCCTTCAGGGTCACGGTCATCACACCGCTGCGGCCGTCGATGTCGACCCGCCCGAAGAACTGCAAGCCGAAACAGGGCGCCAGATTGTCGCCCTGCGCGGCGCTGCAGCCATGCTGGTACATCGCGACCGGCCCGAAGGTGTCGTCGAGCTCGCCCGGGCTCCAGCTGCCGGCATGCAGCGGGCCGGAGACGAACTCCCAGAACGGCTCGAAATCCTGGAACTGCGCCTTGTTCGGATCGTAATAGTGCGCGGCGGTGTAGTGCATGTCGGCCGTGAGCCAGACGATGTTGCGGATGCCGGCGCGCTTGATGGAGGCGAGCAGATCGGCGATCTCGTGCTCGCGCCGGTCGGGCGGCCCATCGCCGAGCGCGACCGCATCCAGGCTGACCAGGCCGATCGGCAAATCGGCCGCGATCACCTTCCAAGTCGCGCGTGAGGCGGCAAGCTCGCGCTTCAGCCAGGCGAGCTGCTCGGCGCCCAGGATCCAGCCGCGGCGATCATCACCCTTGTTCCAGCTCTCGTCGCGGTAGCTGCGCATGTCGATCATGAAGACGTCCAGCAGCGGGCCATAGGCGATCTTGCGATAGACGCGGCCGTGCTGCGCGCTGATGTTGCGGATCGGCATGAAGTCGAAGAAGGCCCGGCGGGCCCGCGCGACCAGGCGCGGGGTGCCGTCGTCCTCGTAACCGGTCTCGTCATGGGTCCCGATCGGCGACCAGTCGTTGGTCACCTCGTGATCGTCCCATTGCGCGAACATCGGCACCTCTGCATGAAAGGCGCGGAAATGTTCGTCGAGGTGGTTGTATTTGTAGTTGCCGCGGAACTGCGCCAGGGTGTGCGCAACTTCGGATTTCTCTTCGGTGACGAGGTTGCGCCAGGTCTCTCCGTTCGGCAGCTTCTGTTCGGAAGGAATCGTGCAGTCCGCGTAGATGTGGTCGCCGCAGTGGATGAAGAAATCCGGATTGTTGTCGAGCATGGTGCGATAGCTGCGATAGCCGCCGCGGGAGACGTCGATGCCCCAGCCCTGCCCTGCGGTGTCGCCGGACCACAGGAACGAGATCGACTGGCGCACTGCCGGCGCGGTGCGGAAATGGCCGATGCGGCCTTCACTGAGGAGACCGCTGGCGATGTCGGCGAAGCGGACGCGGTAGAAGATGTCCTGTCCGGGCGGCAGATCCGCCAGCAGAAGCTTCGACGTGAGATCGGCATCGGGCAGCGCATCGCCGGAAGCCGAGGCGATGATGGTCTTGAAGCTCTCAACGGTCGAGCACTCCACCTGCATCCGCGCGGGACGGTCGGCGCGGGCCCAGACTACGGCAGAGCCATCCGAGACATCGCCGGACTGGATGCCACCTGCGATCTGCGGCCGGTCGGCGGCGCGGCTCAAATGAGGCGTCGCGAGCGAGGCGATGGCGAGACTGGAGGCGGAGCGGACCAGGAACTGCCGCCGGGTCCATGCGCGCGAGGCGCGGAGCGTTGCCATTCAGGAGACCTTCGTCGAATCGCGACGGAAGGTGCCTGCGCTCCTTGACTCCCAGCTTACGGTTTCTTGACTCCGCGCCTACGGTTTTGCGACGCGGGGATGACGCCTGTTGCAACCGCGGAGCGCGGTCTGCTCCCTCGCCCCGTTCTTACGGGGAGAGGTAAAGACACAGCGACGGCTCTCGCGCCTACCGCTTCCAGTTGCAGATGCCGCCGGAGCGGCATGGCCAGGTCTGGATGCGGGTGTCCATCGCCTGCGCATCGAGCGGATTGCCCCGGCGGTGCGCAAGCTTGGCACGGGCCGCGCCGCGCGGCGGTGTGCTCGCCGCATGCGCGGCCTTCGGCTCGGCCACACGAACGCGTTCGGCGGCAACCTTCTTCGGCACCTCGACGGGCTCAGCGCGCGCCTGTGCCTCGTTGCCGCCACGCGCTTCGAGCGCGACCGGGGCGAAGTGCGTCTCCGGCCCGAGACGTTTCGGCGACAGCAGGGCCTTTGAGAGATCGAGGCCGAGATATTCGTCGGGCTTGTAGTCGTCGGCGCGCGCGACACCGGCCCCTGCGACCACGAGGGCAAAGGCAATTGCGAAGTGAACACTTTTCAGGACCACGGATGCCTCCTGAAATCGATTTATGAAAGGGGCAATTTACCCTTATCTAGGAGGCGCCGCGCGCAATTCCAGCGGTCAAATGCCGCCGTGGTTAAGAAGTTTGACGGGTGTCAGGCGACCTTTCGCGTCGCCCCCGTCCCGTCCAGGAACCCCAGCAGGCGGCTGCGGATGATGGTTTCCGCTTCGTCCATGATGCGATCGATCAGCTCCTTGCAAGACGGGATGTCGTGGATCAGGCCTGCGACCATGCCGCAGCTCCAGGCGCCGGCGTCCATCTGGCCGTCCAGCATGATCTTGGGATAGACGCCCGCGACCTGGTCGTGAATGTCGTCGATGGTGAGCTTGGCGCCCTTCTCGCGCTCGATCTCGAGCAGGCGGTCGACATTGGCGTTCTTCAGGACGCGCTCGGTATTGCGCAACGCCCGCATGATCAGGCGGGTGTCGAGCTCGGTGGCCGCGACCAGCGCGTCCTTGACGTTCTGGTGCACCGGCGCTTCCTTGGTGGCGATGAAGCGCGTGCCCATGTTCATGCCCGCCGCGCCCAGCGAGAGCGCCGCGACCAGGCTGCGACCGTCGGCCATGCCGCCGGAGGCGACGAACGGGATCTTCAACTCCTCCGCCGCACGCGGCAGCAGAATCATGTTGGGGATGTCGTCCTCGCCGGGATGGCCGCCACACTCGAAGCCGTCGACACTGACGGCATCGCAGCCGATGCGCTCGGCCTTCAGCGAGTGGCGCACCGAGGTGCATTTGTGGATGACCTTGATGCCGGCGGCCTTCAGCGCCGGCATGTAGGCTTCCGGGCTGCGGCCTGCGGTCTCCACCGCCTTGATGCCGCCCTCGACGATCGCCGCGATGTATTCCGGATAAGGCGGCGCCGAGAAGGCTGGCAGGAAAGTGAGATTGACGCCGAACGGCTTGTCCGTCATGTCGCGGCAGCGCGCGATCTCCTTGGCGAGCAGCTCCGGCGTCTTCTGCGTGAGACCGGTGATGATGCCGAGCCCGCCGGCATTGGAGACGGCCGCCGCCAGCTCGGCGAAGCCGACGAAATGCATGCCGCCCTGGATGATCGGGTGCTCGATGCCGAACAGTTCGGTGATCGCGGTCTTCACTGAAGGTCCTCCCGGAATTTGCTCGATGTTGAAGTCAGTCTAGCCGGACTTTCCCGCCGCGGTCACCATTTCTCTCCGAAGGGGCGGATCTCCATCTCGAAGGTCCAGGCGCTCTTCGGCTGCTGATAAAGCTGCCAATAGGCGTTCGCGACCGACGACGGCGGCATCAGAAGGTCGGGATCGTCAAGCGCATTCGGGCCGAGCGCCTCGAGCCGGCGCTGGCGCACCCATTCGGTGTCGACGCCGGAATCGATGATGAGATGGGCGACGTGGATGTTCTTCGGCCCGAGCTCGCGCGCCATCGCCTGCGCCACCGCGCGCAGGCCGAACTTGGCGCTGGCAAAGGCGGCAAAGCCGCTGCCGCCGCGCAAGCTTGCGGTCGCACCCGTGAAGAAGATGTTGCCGCCGCCGCGCGGCAGCATCAGCCGCGCCGCCTCGCGCCCCGCGAGGAAGCCGGAATAGCAGGCCATCTCCCACACCTTGCGAAACACGCGCTCGGTGGTGTCGAGGATCGGGAAATTGACGTTGGCACCGACGTTGAAGATGCAGACTTCGAGCGGTGCATGCTGGTCGGCGTCGTTCAGGAAGGCGATGACCTCATCCTCCTTCCGCGCGTCGAGCGAGCGGGCGTGGATCTCGCCACCGGCGGCTTCGATCTCTTGCACCAACGGCGCGAGCTTATCTCCATTGCGGCGGCCGGCGAAAATCGAGAACCCTTCGGCGGCAAACTTCTTGGCGATCTCGGCGCCGATGAAATCGCCGGCTCCGATGACGGCCGCAGTGGCGTTTCGCTTGGACAAGATCGCCTCCTCCGGTGAGCCGCACTGTGGGCGTGCGGCGTTTGATGTGCCGGAGGCTATAGTTCAAAAATAGAACTGTCAAACTGAGCAGTCGAATGCTAGCTTTCGGCATAAATCTCTCTGACTGATCAACTTAGTTCCTTTTTCAGACTGACGACCTGCAGGAAACCGCATCATGAAATGGGACACGCTTGAGGAAGAGCCCTGCTCGCTCGCCCGCACCGTCGCCGTGATCGGCGACCGCTGGACGTTGCTGATCCTGCGCGAGTGCTTCTTGCGCGTACGGCGTTTCGAGGGCTTTCAATCCTCGCTCCAGATCACGCGCCATCTGCTCTCGGAACGGCTGAAGAAGCTGGTCCGCTTCGGCATCCTGCGCCGCGTCCCCTATTCCGAGGCGCCGAAGCGCTACGAATACATCCTCACCCAAAAGGGGCTCGACCTCTACCCGATCATCATGGCGATGGTGCACTGGGGCGACACCCATATGGGTGACGAGCGCGGCCGCCCGCTGCTGCATGAGCACAAGAGCTGCGGCAAGCTGTTCGACCCCGTCATGGTGTGTTCGGAATGCGGCGAAGTGCTGCATGCCAGGCAGGTGCATGTGCATGCGGGCCCGGGGCGGAGGGAAGCGCTGGGATGAGTGAGGCGCACCTCACAAAGCTCAAGCGAAGGGAACGCCGTAATAGGAGTTGATGCCGCGCACGGCGGCGTCATCGCCCCAGTTCCAGTCGGTCTTCTCACTATATTTCGGCGCGCCTTCCAGATCCTTGGCGGTAATCGCGGTTACGTAACCGCCGAGCTCGGTGTCGTACTTCAGCGACTGCCAGGGCAACGGATAGTGATCATTGCCGAGGCCGAGAAAGCCGCCGAAACCAAGCACTGCATAAGAGACCTTGCCGCTGATCTTGTCGATCATGACCCGTTCGATCGATCCGATCTTGTTACGATCGGCGCCGTAGACGGCGGTTCCCTCGACCTTGTCGCTTCCGATCAGCCGGCCCATCTCGTTGCGGTCCAGTTCACCCTGATTCAGCATCGTCATTCTCCACTCAGCCATTTGGGAATCAACCGAAAGGGGTGAGCGATCGTTCCGGCGCGTGTTCCGCAAATGCTTGGGAACATCGCCACAAAGAACCGGTTCTCTGAGACGACCGAGGCCGCAAGAAAGAGAGCCGCCCGCAATGTCCCAGACCGTCTCCGACTTCATCATTCAGCGCCTGCACCAATGGGGCGTGCGCCACATCTTTGGCTATCCCGGCGACGGCATCAACGGCGTGTTCGGTGCGATGAACCGGGCCGACGGCAAGATCGGCTTCGTGCAGGCGCGGCACGAGGAGATGGCGGCATTCATGGCGACCGCCTACGCGAAATTCTCGGGCGAGCTCGGCGTCTGCATTGCGACCTCCGGCCCCGGCGCCTCGCATCTCGTCACCGGGCTGTACGACGCGCTGCTCGATCACCAGCCGGTGCTGGCGATCGTCGGCCAGCAGGCTCGCAATGCGCTTGGCGGTCATTATCAGCAGGAGCTCGATCTTCTCTCGATGTTCAAGGACGTCGCAGGCGCCTATGTCGTGCAGGCCTCCTCGCCTGCACAAGTGCGACATCTGATTGATCGATCGGTGCGGATCGCACTGGCGCGGCGGACTCCGACCGTCATCATCTTGCCCAACGACTTGCAGGAGGAGCCTTACGAGGACCCGCCGCGCGCGCACGGCACGCTGCACTCCGGCGTCGGTTACAGCGCGCCTAAAGTCATCCCTCGTGATGCCGATCTCGACCGCACCGCGGAGATCCTCAATGCCGGCAAGAAGGTCGCGATGCTCGTCGGCGCCGGCGCACTTGGCGCCACCGACGACGTCATTGCGGTCGCCGACCGGCTGTCGGCCGGCTGCGCCAAGGCATTGCTCGGCAAGGCCGCGCTGCCCGACGACCTGCCATGGGTCACCGGCTCGATCGGCCTGCTCGGCACCGAGCCCAGCTACAACATGATGATGGAATGCGACACGCTGCTGATGGTGGGCTCAGCCTTTCCCTACGCCGAATTCCTGCCGAAGGAAGGCAGCGCGCGCGGCGTGCAGATCGACATCGACGCCAGCATGATGTCGATCCGTTTTCCCATGGAGGTCGGCCTCGTCGGCGATGCCGCCGAGACGCTGCGCGCCTTGTTGCCACGGCTGAAAACCAGGAGCGACGGCGCCTGGCGCCAGAGCATCCAGGAGGACGTCGCGAAATGGTGGAAGACCTTGGATGACCGCGCGCATCAGCCCGCCGCGCCAGTCAATCCGCAGCTCGTCGCCTGGGAATTGTCTCCGCGCCTGCCCGACCGCGCCATCATCACCAGCGATTCCGGCTCATGCGCCAATTGGTTCGCGCGGGACCTCAAGATGCGACGCGGCATGACGGCCTCGCTGTCCGGCGGCCTCGCCTCGATGGGCGCTGCGGTGCCTTACGCGCTCGCGGCCAAATACGCCCATCCCGACCGCCCCGTGATTGCACTCGTCGGCGACGGTGCCATGCAGATGAACAACATGGCCGAGCTGATCACCGCGGCGAAGTATTGGCGCGACTGGAAGGACCCGCGTTTCATCGTGTGCGTCTTCAACAACGAGGATCTCAATCAGGTCACCTGGGAGCAGCGCATCATCAACGGTGATCCCAAGTTCGAGGCTTCGCAGCGCATTCCCGATGTCTCCTATTCGCGCTTCGCCGAGCTGATCGGCCTGCGCGGCATCTTCGTCGACAGCCCACAGCTGCTCGGCTCGGCCTGGGAGCAGGCGCTTGCGAGCGAGATGCCCGTCGTGCTGGAGGTGAAAACCGATCCCGAGGTGCCGCCGCTGCCGCCGCACATCACCTTGCAGCAGGCGAAGAACTTTTCGCTCGCCCTGATGAAGGGCGACCCGAACGAAAGCGGGATGATCAAGGGAGCAGCGCGGCAGGTGCTGGAATCGATTCTGCCCGGAAAGCAATGAGGTGAGCCATGAGTGACTTCCGCGATATCAGGCACGGCGTCAACGACCCCGTCGATGGCGTCGACGTGAAGTACCACATCAACGACAATCGGACGCCGCACGAGCGGGCGCAGCGCCATGCTGACGTCCGGGCCGACGCAACCGCTGCGCCGGCCGAACCGTTCCTGCCCGAGCGGCTTCGACGCAAGCCGACAGATCCGATCAATCCGCGCACCGGACGCAATCCCGCGGATTAGCCGTTAGGAACCTCGGCCCCGGCGGCGTGTTGGTCGGCGCACATCGCCGGCAAGCGGCCGCGCGACCTATCGGAAGGATTTGACCATGAAACGCACAATCATCGCGCTTGCCTGCATGGTTCTCGCAGGCCCGGCCCTCGCCCAGTCGCTCGGCGAAAAGACCGGCGTGAATTCGGTGCTCGGCGTTGCGCCTGCGACCGCCGACTTCGTGACCCAGGTCGCGATCAGCGACATGTTCGAGATCGAATCAAGCAAGCTTGCTCAGCAGAAGGGCAACGCGGAGGAGAAGACCTTCGCGCAGCAGATGATCACCGATCACACCAAGACGAGCAGCGAGCTCAAGGGACTGGTCGGCAATGGCAAGGTGCAGGCCACGCTGCCGACGGCGCTCGACAGCTCGCATCAGAGCAAGATCGACAAGCTCAAGAATGCGAGCGGCAAGGATTTCAGCTCGGACTACAATTCCTATCAGGTCAGCGCGCATGAAGATGCCGTGTCGCTGTTCGAACGTTACGCCAAGGGTGGCGACAATGCCGAGCTCAAAGATTGGGCCGGCAAGACACTCCCGGCGTTGAAGCACCACCTCGACATGGCCAAGACCCTCGGCAGGGCGCCGAGCGTCGGCCAAACCAAGTAACGCATTGCTGCAGGACGCCGGCCGTCCCGGCGTGCTTCCCGGCAGCGCGATGAGAAACGTCATCGCGCTGCCGCTGCGCGATGCCTGTCGGTTGCGCCTAGGAACCTTCCTTATGTCCGGGCTTTACAAAACCGTCATGGAGGATATCTCGCCGACGGACCGATGGCCTTAGTAACAGTCAAACCCACCCGGATCGATACGGCGATCGCCAACGAGATCGCGCACAATACCAACTCGGGGCTCGAGCATGCCGCCCAGGCCATGACCTGGGGTGCCGACGAGCATATCCTGGTCGCACTCGCGGCGGCGGGATGGCTCTACACCCGCCTCCGGCATCCGCAGCAGCGCCCCTTGGCCGATCACGTCCTGATCGTGTCGCTGGTGACGGCCGTGTTGCCGCATGTCTTGAAATCCGTGTTCGATCAAACGAGGCCCGACCGGCTGACGGTGAGCGGCCACTGGCGCGGTGTTCCCTTTTCGGGGCGGGCCCGCGACGCATTTCCCTCAGGTCACGCCGTGCATATGGGCGCCCTTGCCTCGGCCGCCGGCCTGTTGCCGCCGGCTCGCCGCAGCCTGGCGCGCTCCTTTGCCGTAGCGCTGTCCCTGACGCGCCTCGCGCTGCTCGCGCACTGGGCCAGCGACGTCGTGGCAGGCTTCACGCTCGGCATCATCGTCGAGCGATTGCTCAGGCCGTTCACGCTGGCGGCGTCACGGCAGCGGCGCGAGGGCTCGGAGGGACAACCATGACCGAGTATCTCGTGCGCTTCGTCGCCGGCGGTCTGATCGTATCCGTCTTCGCGATCTTCGGTGACATGCTGCGGCCGAAGAGCTTTGCCGGGCTGCTTGGTGCAGCGCCGTCGGTGGCGCTGGCTACGCTCAGCATCGCAGTGGTCCAGCACGGCCCGCAATATGCTGCGGCCGAGAGCTGGACGATGATCTATGGCGCCATCGCGCTCGCCTGCTACAGCGTCGTCGTCTGCCACCTCCTGATGAGGCTCCGTCTCGGGGCGCTTCCAGCAACGATCCTCGCCTTTGCCGCATGGCTCGTGGTCGCCTTCGGCCTGCTCGCCGGCCTGGGAGGTGCGGCCTGATGCTGGTGAAGCTATCGACATCGGCGCTGAAACAGACGCGGTGGTACGAGTACGCCATTCGCTTCCTGCTTGGCGGCGGTGCCACGGTGCTCGCGGGCGTTATCGGCTCGAAGTTCGGCACGGCCGTCGGCGGGCTCTTTCTTGCTCTTCCGGCGGTCTTCTGCGCCAGCGCGACACTGATCGAAAGCCACGAGCGTCACGCCAAGGAGAAGGCCGGCCTGAGCGGGCGCCGTCGCGGGCAGAAGGCCGCGGCGCTCGACGCCGCAGGCGCCGCACTCGGCAGCATCGGCCTCGCCGCGTTCGCCGCCATCTTCTATGCCATCATCGAGGCAAGCGCCGCATTCGCTTTCATCGCCGCGCTGGCGGTCTGGGCCATCGTTTCCGTGTCGGCGTGGGGGCTCAGGCGCAAGCTTCGCATTGTCTCCCACACATCGCGCCGATCAGGCCATTCGCCGTCGGCAACGGGCTCTCGCTACGCGAAGCCCTAGTTCGCTTTCGCCCCCGTCGAGGGCTGCGATTGCGGCGGCTGGAGGCCCGGGCTGTTGGCCCAGCGCTCGACCTCATCGATGATCTTCTGCTGGCTTGGCCGCACCGGCCCGGGCGCCGCGGGCTCTTCGGACAGCTTGCGAGGCAACCTGACTTCGTCCGCCATGGTCTCTCTCCTTCCGGGAACAATGCCTCACGGCGTGGCGCGTTTCTAAATCATTGATTTTATTTTGTTTTCCTACTCATTTGGAGGCTTTATCGGCTTTCGCGGAACTCTCATCAAGTTGGTTCGTTGAGTAAACTACTCAACCTACTCAATTTGCGTGATCGCCATGAACGACCTTCGCGCCGAGCGCCTTCAGGTCATGCTCTCGCCGGAAGAGTTGGCCGCCGTCGACGATTTCCGGTTCAAACACCGCATGCCGACGCGGGCGGCAGCCGTCCGCGAACTCCTCAAGTTCGGACTGGCCGCTGTGGGCGTCGATGCCGCTGCCGGCGTGAAGTCAAGCAGCTTCGGCGTGTTCGGCCGCGGGCCTGACGGACATACTCAGGGGGATCCGGAGAGCGGCGGCGGCTGACGCACATTACCCTCTTCCACAAGCAAACGACCCCGGCACGGTGGGTGCCAGGGCCGTCCTTGGAGATGCTTCCGGCGCACCGGGGGCAGACTGCCGGAAGCCATCCGTCGACTCTTCCCGCGCGAATTCGTTCCTGGTGAGAGCTAGCCTGTGGCGTCGCTCGAGCCGTCCGGCATGGCGCCGGAACCTGGCGTCTTGCTGTTGTCGTTCAGCTTGGGATCGCGCGTCGCTTCACGCGAGGGCGAGCCTTGCGGATCCGTCTTGTGCACGGATTGCGCACGTTCCTTGTCGCGTGGCTGCACCTCCCCACGCTTGTCCTTGACGATGCCTTGGTCGGAATGGGCCATGATGCGTTCTCGCTTCTCCTGATATGTCGGAGCGCTTACGCATTACGGCCGCGAATGTTCCGCTGCTGCAATCAGCTGCGCGCGGCGTGAACGGCAGATGCGTTCTCGAGATGCACCTGTCGCACCGTCGTCACCGTCGCGAAGGCGACAGAGACGCCAAAGGCGAGAATGAGGGAAAGAAGAGCCAGACGTGGAGCCATCGCCAAACCTCCTTCTGCAACTGGAAATCGCCGCGATCGACGTTCCCCGGATGATCCCAAATCAGTTGCGTGCCTTCCGTGAGCGGTCTCACATGCAGGTTCGTGAGGCCGAGCTCACCCGTTCCGCTTTGGGGCTGCATGAGCCGGGACGGGCGAAATTTCGCCATCGAGCCAATCCTGCTCGTTGGCCAGCGCCGTCCAGGCGTCGGCCATGCGCGAATAGCGCTTATGGGCGGGCTGTCCGTCGGCACGCTCGGCAAGCTGAAGACAATTGTCGGCATTGTCTCTGAAGATGTCAGACTGTTTCATATAAAAGACGTGGGGACGGAACTCCTGCGTCGCAACCCGCTTACCGGATCGTAATGGTTCAGGGAACTTTCGCACGGGGTTGGTCATTGAAGATCGATGCGAGTTGTCGCCGCAATCATCCTGGCATTCATCAGCACCTCGGCGCTTGCCGACAGCGTTGCCGAACGAAAGCCCGGCGAACGGCCACCCTCCGCGATCGAGGTGATCAGCGCCGTCTACAATTTCAGCCGGTTTCAACAGGGGCTTCTCGAGAACACCGACCTCAAGGGCAACGCGGAGGTCAAGAATCTCGCCGCCTTGCGCGCCGAGGAAGCGGTCAAGCGCGACAAGAAGCTGAAAGAGGTCCAGGAGGCCATCGGCGCGGAACTGCAAATCGGAAAGGCAGCACTCGCCTCTCCAAGCGCGAGCCTCGTCGAGCCCGAAATGTCGGACGGCCCGGCCTACGTCAGAAGCTTCTATGCGGCGCAGATTCCCGAATATGACTCCATCATCGGCCTGCTCGAGCGCTACCTGGTGGCGCCCGACAACGCGGCGCTCGCAGCGTTCGCGCGCGAACAGCTGCCGCTGCTGCGCGCGCAGGTCAGGGACGCCGAGCGCACCATGGCGGACAAATAGCCTCTACTTGTCGCTCGGACGTTGCTGGCTTTGCGGCCGCACGGTGCGGTCACTCTCCGGCATCTTGTCGCGGCCTGCATCGCCGTTGTCGTCCTTGCCGCCGGACGACGACGTGCCGCTTCCGCTTGGATTCGAGCGGGTGGCCGCTCCGGTGGTCGGCGTGTCCGCCCGCGGGTTGGCGGAGCTTGCGGCGGGGTCGCCCGTCACGGACCCGCGCCCGCTCGGCGCACCGCCCTGCGCCAGGGCCGATCCCGCGGCAAGCACGATAATGGCGATGGCGGCAAGTCCTGCTTTCATATCCGTTCTCCCTGTCTGCGCTGGCTAACCGTCGGGCTCGGCGCTCCGTTCCGAAGGATGGACGCCGACGGACGCAGGGGGCGACCGGACCCGGGAGGCATTTTCTTTCCGAGCGGTGTGGAACCAAATCGGGGCATCGTCGTTAGCTCGGTCGGGCTGAGCAAAGCGGGTTCCATTTCCCGGCGCCATACGTTGGCGCTTGATTTCGAATTTGGCTGACGCTCTATTCGACCAACGCGTCTTGCCTCGGATTCGGCCGACGCCTGCGGGGGAATCAGTATGAGCGACCTCGATCCCGGAACTGCATCACGCTCCGGTCGTCGCGTCCCAAAGCCAAAAATCAACGGTACGTCCGAGTCGGATTCGCGGGGCGAACTGCTACTCGCCTTGCAGGCGATGCGCAGCGGTGACTTTTCGGTCCGCATGAGCGGCGACTATCTCGGCATTGACGGTAAAATTGCCGACACTCTTAACGAAATCATCGCAGCCAACCAGCGCATGGCACAGCAGCTCGAGCTGGTCGGCCAGGTGGTGGGGCGCGAAGGCAAGACCCGCCAGCGCGTGAAGTTCGGCCTCGCCTCGGGCTCCTGGGCCGACATGGAAGGTTCGGTCAATACGCTGATCGACGACCTGTTGTGGCCGACGCGCGAGGTGACGCGCGCCGTCGCCGCCGTGGCACAAGGCGACCTGCTGCAGACCGTCAAGCTCGACGTCGACGGCCGTCCGCTCGGCGGCGAGTTCTTGCAGTCGGCGACCATCGTCAACACCATGATCAAGCAGCTCGGCGTGTTCACCTCCGAGGTGACGCGCGTCGCGCGCGAGGTCGGCACCGAGGGCAAGCTCGGCGGCCAGGCCCAGGTGCCCGAGGTGACCGGCGTCTGGAAGGACCTCACCGAGAGCGTCAACTCGATGGCGAACAACCTGACCAACCAGGTTCGCAACATCGCCGAGGTGACGATCGCGGTGGCCAACGGCGACCTCTCCAAGAAGATCACGGTCGACGTCCGCGGCGAGATCCTCCAGCTCAAGGAAGCCATCAACACGATGGTTGACCAGCTGCGCTCGTTCGCCTCCGAAGTGACGCGCGTTGCGCGCGAGGTCGGCACCGACGGCAAGCTCGGCGGCCAGGCCATCGTGCCGGGCGTCGCCGGCACCTGGAAGGACTTGACGGACTCGGTCAACGCGATGTGCGGTAACCTCACCGCACAGGTGCGCAACATCGCCAACGTCACCACCGCCGTGGCGCGCGGCGACCTCTCGCGCAAGATCACGGTCGACGTGCGCGGCGAAATCCTGGAGCTGAAGGACACCATCAACACCATGGTGGACCAGCTCAACTCGTTCGCCTCGGAAGTCACGCGCGTCGCGCGCGAGGTGGGCACGGAAGGAAAGCTCGGCGGTCAGGCCCAGGTGCCCGGCGTGGCCGGCACCTGGAAAGACCTCACCGACAACGTCAACTTCATGGCCTCGAACCTGACCGCGCAGGTCCGCAACATCGCCGACGTCGCGACCGCCATCGCGAGCGGGGATCTCTCGAAGAAGATCACGGTGAACGTCTCGGGCGAAATCCTTCAGCTGAAGGAAACGCTCAACACGATGGTCGACCAGCTCAACGCCTTCGCCGGCGAAGTGACGCGCGTCGCGCGCGAGGTCGGCACCGAGGGCCGGCTCGGCGGCCAGGCCAACGTGCTCGGCGTCGCCGGCACCTGGAAGGACCTGACCGAGAGCGTCAACTCGATGGCCTCGAACCTGACCGCGCAGGTCCGCAACATCGCGGAGGTGACCACCGCAGTCGCCGGCGGCGACCTCTCGAAGAAGATCACCGTGGACGTGCGCGGCGAAATTCTGGAGCTGAAAGACACCATCAACACCATGGTGGACCAGCTCAACGCCTTCGCCGGAGAGGTCACGCGCGTGGCGCGCGAGGTCGGCACCGAAGGCAAGCTCGGCGGCCAGGCCGTGGTGCGCGGCGTCGGCGGCACGTGGAAGGACCTCACCGACAGCGTCAACTCGATGGCCTCGAACCTCACCGGCCAGGTCCGCAACATCGCCGAGGTCGCAACCGCGGTGGCGAAGGGCGACTTGTCCAAGAAGATCACGGTGAACGTGTCGGGCGAAATCCTTCAGCTGAAGGAAACGCTCAACACCATGGTCGACCAGCTCAACGCCTTCGCCGGCGAAGTCACGCGCGTCGCCCGCGAGGTCGGCACCGACGGCAAGCTCGGCGGCCAGGCCGACGTGCCCGGCGTCGCCGGCACCTGGAAAGACCTGACCGACTCCGTGAACTCGATGGCGGGCAACCTCACCGCCCAGGTCCGCAACATCGCCGAGGTCGCGACCGCGATCGCCGGCGGCGACCTGTCGCGCAAGATCACCGTGGACGTGCGCGGCGAGATCCTTCAGCTCAAGGACACGCTGAATACGATGGTCGACCAGCTCAACCGCTTCGCGGGCGAGGTGACGCGCGTGGCGCGCGAGGTCGGCACCGAAGGCCGGCTCGGCGGTCAGGCCAACGTGCCCGGCGTCGCCGGCACCTGGAAAGATCTCACCGACAGCGTCAACTCGATGGCGGGCAACCTCACGGCCCAGGTCCGCAACATCGCCGAGGTGACGACCGCGGTCGCGCGTGGCGACTTGTCGCGCAAGATCACCGTCGACGTGAAGGGCGAAATCCTCGAGCTGAAAAACACCATCAACACCATGGTGGACCAGCTCAACGGCTTTGCCGGCGAAGTGACGCGCGTCGCGCGCGAGGTCGGCACCGAGGGCAAGCTCGGCGGCCAGGCCGAAGTGCCCGGCGTCGCCGGCACCTGGAAGGACCTCACCGACAACGTCAACTTCATGGCCTCCAACCTGACGGCGCAGGTCCGCAACATCGCCGAGGTCGCGACCGCCATTGCCGGCGGCGACCTGTCGAAGAAGATCACGGTGGACGTGCGCGGCGAGATCCTGCTGCTCAAGGACACCCTGAACACCATGGTCGAGCAGCTCCGCTCCTTTGCCGCCGAAGTCACGCGCGTGGCGCGCGAGGTCGGCACCGAAGGCCGGCTCGGCGGTCAGGCCGTCGTGCCCGGCGTCGGCGGCACCTGGAAGGACCTCACCGATAACGTCAACCTCTTGGCTGCGAACCTCACCACCCAGGTCCGCAACATCGCCGAAGTCACCACGGCGGTCGCGCGCGGCGACCTCTCGCGCAAGATCACAGTGGACGTGAAGGGCGAAATCCTCGAGCTGAAGAACACCATCAACACCATGGTGGACCAGCTCAACGCCTTCGCCGGCGAAGTGACGCGTGTCGCGCGCGAGGTCGGCACCGAGGGCAAGCTCGGCGGCCAGGCCCAGGTGCCCGGCGTCGCCGGCACGTGGAAGGATCTCACCGACACCGTCAACTTCATGGCGGCGAACCTGACCGAGCAGGTCCGCGGCATCGTCAAGGTGGTGACCGCGGTCGCCAATGGCGATCTGAAGCAGAACCTCACCGTGAAATCGAAGGGCGAAGTCGCGGCGCTCGCCGACACCATCAACAACATGACCGAGACGCTCGCGACCTTCGCCGACCAGGTGACTTCGGTGGCGCGCGAGGTCGGCGTCGAAGGCCGGCTCGGCGGCCAGGCCAACGTGCCCGGCGCCGCCGGAACCTGGAAGGACCTCACCGGCAACGTCAACCTGCTCGCGGCCAATCTGACCTCGCAGGTGCGCGCGATCGCGGAAGTCGCAACCGCGGTGACCAAGGGCGACCTGACGCGGTCGATTCAGGTCGACGCCCGCGGCGAAGTGGCGGAGCTGAAAGACAACATCAACACGATGATCACCAACCTCCGTCTCACGACGGACGTGAACACGGAACAGGACTGGCTGAAGACCAACCTCGCCAAGTTCACTAACATGCTCCAGGGCCAGCGCGACCTCACCACCGTCGGCCGGCTGCTGCTCACCGAATTGTCGCCGCTGGTGAACGCCCACACCGGCGTGATCTACCAGGTCGAGAACGAGAACGATCCCCAGCTCCTGCTGCTCGCCTCCTACGCCAGCGACGGCGTCTACCCCTATCAGCCGGTGCTGCAGTTCGGCGAAGGCCTGATCGGCCAGTGCGCCTTCGACAAGCGGCCGCGCGTCGTCTCCGACATTCCGTCCGACGTGGTCCCGATCAACTCGGCGCTGTTCCGCGTCGCACCGAAGAACCTCGTCGTGCTGCCGGTCCTGTTCGAAGGCCAGGTCAAGGCCGTGATCGAGCTCGCCTCGCTCGTCTCCTTCACGACCTCGCAGATGACGTTCCTGGAGCAGCTCACCGACTCCATCGGCATCGTGCTCAACTCGATCGAGGCGACGATGCAGACGGAAGGTCTGCTCAAGCAGTCGCAGCAGCTCGCCGGCGAGCTGCAGACCCAGCAGCGCGAATTGCAGCAGACCAACGACCAGCTCGAGCAGAAGGCGCAGCAGCTCGCCGAGCGCAACGTCGAAGTCGAGCGCAAGAACCAGGAGATCGAGCAGGCCCGCCGCGCGCTCGAGGAGAAGGCGACCGAGCTCGCGCTGACGTCGAAGTACAAGTCCGAATTCCTCGCCAATATGAGCCACGAGCTGCGCACGCCGCTGAACTCGATCCTGATCCTCGGGCAGCAGCTCAGCGACAACCCCGATGGCAACCTCTCGGCCAAGCAGGTCGAATTCGCCCGCACCATCCACGGCGCCGGTACCGACCTCTTGAACCTCATCAGCGACATTCTCGATCTCTCCAAGATCGAGTCCGGCACCGTGACGGTCGACGCCGAGGAAATCCTGACCGCGAACCTGCTCGAGACCGTCGGCCGGCCGTTCCGGCACGAGGCGGACAACCGCAACCTGTCGTTCAAGATCGACGTCGATCCGAACCTGCCGCGCAGCATCGTGACCGACTCCAAGCGGCTGCAACAGGTTCTGAAGAACCTGCTCTCCAACGCCTTCAAGTTCACCGCCGACGGCGAAGTGCGCCTGCAGGTCACCGGCGCCATCGGCGGCTGGGGGACGGATCATCCGGTGCTGAACTCCGCGCCGGCCGTGATCGCCTTCGAAGTGTCCGACACCGGCATCGGCATTCCCCTGGAGAAGCAGAAGCTGATCTTCGAGGCGTTCCAGCAGGCCGACGCCGGCACCAGCCGCAAATATGGCGGCACCGGCCTCGGCCTTGCGATCAGCCGCGAGCTGGCCAGCCTGCTCGGCGGCGAGATCCACCTGCGCAGCGCGCCGGGCAAGGGCTCGACCTTCACGCTCTATCTGCCCTTGAAATATTCCGGCCCGACCCTCGCGCCGCGGGCGCCAGCGCCGCAGCAATACAGCCAGCCACCGGCGCTGCAGCCGGCCGCGCCTGACCAGCAGCGCGTCATTGAGCAGCTGCCCGACGACCGCCTCAACCTCGAGCCCGGCGACACCATCCTCCTGATCGTCGAGGACGACCCCCACTATGCCCGCGTACTCGTCGATCTGGCCCGCGACAAGGGGTTCAAGGTCCTGGTCGCCGCGCGCGGCGCCGAGGCCCTCGAGCTCGCCAAGCAGTACCAGCCGACGGCCGTCTCCCTCGACGTCTTCCTGCCCGACATGCTCGGCTGGACCGTGCTGAGCCAGCTCAAGCACAATCCGCTCACCCGCCACATCCCGGTCCAGATCATCACGCTCGACGAGGACCGCCAGCATGCGCTGGCGCGCGGCGCGTTCTCCTTCGTCAACAAGCCGACGACGACCGAGGGCGTCTCGGCCGCGCTGACGCAGATCAAGGAATATGCGCGGCCGCGGCGCAAGCGGCTCTTGATCGTCGAGGACAACGAGGCCGAGCAGCTCTCGATCCGCGAGCTGCTGCACCACGACGACATCGAGATCCTGGCCACGGATACCGGGGCCGGCGCGCTCTCGACGCTGCGCGAGCAGCCCTGCGATTGCGTCGTGCTCGACCTCAGGCTGCCCGACATGAGCGGCTTCGAGGTGCTCGATCAGATCCGCAACGACGAGGCGCTGTCGAACATCCCCGTCGTGGTGTTCACCGGCCGCGAGCTTTCCGCCGAGGAGGATGCCGAGCTTCACACCATGGCACGCAGCATCGTGGTCAAGGGCGTGGAATCGCCCGAGCGCCTGCTCGACGAGACCGCGTTGTTCCTGCATCGCGTGATCACGGAGCTGCCGGTCGAGAAGCAGCGCATGCTGGAGAAGCTGAACAGTTCCGACGAGGACCTGATCGGCAAGACCGCCCTGCTCGTCGACGACGACGCCCGCAACATCTTCGCCCTGTCCAGCGTGCTGGAACGACGCGGCATGAAAGTGCTGACGGCGACGACGGGCAGCGAGGCGGTGACACTGGTCGAATCCAATCCGGAGATCGCGATCGTGCTGATGGACATCATGATGCCGCAGATGGATGGCTACCAGACCATCGGCGTGATCCGCGAGAACCCGGCCTTCTCCCGTCTGCCGATCATCGCGTTGACCGCCAAGGCGATGAAGGGCGACCGCGAGAAGTGCCTCGAAGCCGGCGCGTCCGATTACCTCGCCAAGCCGGTCAACACCGACCAATTGCTGCTTGCGATCCGCATGTGGCTGCATCGCTGAGTTGGACCCGCGTATGGACCAGGAAAAGGTCAACATCCTGCTCGTCGACGATCAGCCGGCCAAGCTGCTCGCCTATGAGGTGATCCTGAAGGATCTCGGCGAGAACCTCGTGATCGCCTCCTCGGGCCGCGAGGCGCTGGAGGTGCTGCTCAAGACCGAGATCGCGGTGATCCTGGTCGACGTCTGCATGCCCGAGCTCGACGGCTTCGAGCTCGCCGCGATGATCCGCGAGCATCCGCGCTTTCAGAAGACCGCGATGATCTTCATCTCAGCCATCCAGGTCAGCGACATCGACCGGCTGCGCGGCTACGAGATGGGCGCGGTCGATTACGTGCCGGTGCCGGTCGTGCCGGAGGTGCTTCGCGCCAAGATCAAGGTGTTTGCCGAGCTCTACCGCAAGACGCGCGAGCTCGAACGGCTGAACCACGAGCTAGAGGACCGCGTCCGCGCCCGCACCGCGGAACTGGAGGCTTCCACCGCGAAGCTGCGCGAGAGCGAGCAACGGCGCAGCATGGCGATCGCGGCCGGCAAGATGGGGTCCTGGGACTGGGACTGGATCAGCGGCGATTGGATGTGGGACGAGGGGCAATACCGCATCTTCGGCGTCAGCCCCGAGGATTTCGAGGTCACTCCGGGCAGCGTTCAGGCCCTGTTGCACCCCGACGACGTCGATCAGTTGCGCAAGGCGATCGCCGAATTCAACAAGGGCACGCGCGCCTACGAGACGGAGTTTCGCATCGTGCGGCCCGACGGCGAGGTGCGCTGGTGCGTCGGCACGGCGGCTGCGACGACCGACGAGAGCGGGCGCGTGGTGCGGGTCAGCGGCGTAACCGTCGACATCACCGAGCGCAAGCGGGCCGAGGAGCGGCAGAACCTGCTGGCGCGGGAAGTCGATCACCGCGCCAAGAACGCGCTGGCGCTGGCGCAGTCGATCGTGCGCCTCACCCGGGCCGACGAGGTCAAGGCCTATGTCAATGCCGTCGAGGGGCGCATCAATGCACTGGCGCGCGTGCACACCATCCTGTCGCTGTCGAGCTGGCAGGGCGCCGAGCTCTCCAGGCTGATCGACGAGGAGCTTGCGCCCTATTCGCTCGGCGGCCAGATCAAATTGGCAGGGCCCGAAGTTCAGCTGGTGCCGGCGACGGCCCAGACGCTGGCGCTCGCATTGCACGAGCTCTTCACCAACTCGGCCAAGTACGGCGCGCTCTCGACCCGATCGGGGCGGCTCGCGATCGACTGGCAGGTCGACGCCGAGCGGCTCACGCTGAGCTGGGAGGAATCCGGCGGTCCCCTGGTCAAGACCCCGAAATCGCGCGGCTTCGGCACGCGAAGCCTGCTTGCGAGCATCGAGTCCCAGCTTGGCGGACAGGCGCAGTTCGATTGGCGCGCCGAGGGCCTGTTGTGCCGTCTGGAGGTGCCGTTGACACGCAAGAGCGCGACGACCGCAACCGGCAAGTTCGACACCGCAGGCGCTGCCGAATTGCAGCGCGCATCCGGCTAGCCGGACGCTGCGCTCGTCATGCGCTGAGCCGTGCGCGGTTCGCGCGCGATACGCCCTTCGAGCCAGGCTTCCGTTCGCGCGAGATCGCGCAGCGCCCTCGCGTAGCGGCGAGCCGCGCTCCGCTCCGCGCCACGCGGGAGCTTGCGCGCCTTGCGCAGGATGTCCGCGGCTGCGTTGCGATAGGCCAGCGAGCGGTAAAGAAAGGCGACCTTACCCATGTCGATGTTCCCCGTCGATGTTCCCGTTTTGCCGGCGCTCATCTTGGCAAGCCCGGCATGAACGCCGGATGAAGCGGGCGATGACAATTCCTTCAGCGGAACGGAACCAGGGAATCACGAGCGCGTTGGCGTGGCAGTTCGGGATGCCGTGGCATGCGCACCAACAACAAGAAGTCGTCCGAGCTGATCTCTGCCAGCGGCCTTATCAGGCTGATGACGCATGCAATGATGGGCGCAGCGCTCGGCCTCACCTTCAGCCTCACGCTCGTCCTGTCCAATCCAGCCGTGGCCAACCTGCTGAACAACGGCGGGGGCCAGGCCGCGACGGTCTTCGCCCTCACCTTGGTGACGACCTTCGCGATCGGCGCGACGCTCACCGGCGCCGTGTTCATCCTGACCGAGGACAAGCAAACTTGAAGCGTGCGTGACGTACGGAAGATGCCTTGCCGGGAACTCCTGCCGCGAGGCGCGGTTTGCTGCCTGCGTCAATTTAACACAGGGAGTTCCCCCGCATGAACACGACCAAGCTCGCTCTCGCCGTCATGCTAGCAACCGGCCTTGCCGCCACGCCGTTCGCCGCCCAGGCCAAGTCGCACAAGGCCAAGCATGGATCCTCGACGTCATCGTCGCAGACCACCGGCGCCAACACCAAGTCTTCCAAGGGCGCTGACCCCACGGGCCAAGGCGGCGCCGGCCCGGGCTCCGATCAGAGCGGCACCATGACGAACAAGGGCAGCATGACCAACACCAAATAGGCGCTCCCAAATCATGGAGGGCCCCGCCATTGCGGGGCCCTCTGTCTTCCATCTCATCTTGGGGTCGGCACTTGGCGGTATCCGGCGCCAACGATCTCAGCGGCGCTCGGCTGCGCGCGCGGGATTGCCGCCTGTCTTCACGGGACGAAGGCGCACCCGGTCGCGGACGTCAGGCAGAACGTCGCTGCCGCCGGCCGCCTTCCATTCGGCAATCAGGAGGTTGATTTTCCGGCGCAGGTCCATCTGCGCCAGGGCCCTTTCCGTGCAGTCGCGATCGCGCTCGACGAGGTCGCGCACCGACGCCTCGACGTCGGCCATCTCAAGCCTCAAGGCTCTGATTTTACGTCGAATTTCATTAATTCTGTTGTCCATGGCTTGTTAGAACAAAATAAGAACATATAGTCAAGTCACGATTTCAGGACGGAGACGCCAGATGCAGGTTCAAGGTAAATACGACGCCAGATTTGTACTTGGCGAGCAGATGACGCGGGCGCAGGGCCTGAAGCTGAAGCGGCTGAGCGATGAGGCCTATCAGCCCGGCCAATATTCGCGGGATCTGTCCTTCGGCGAGGCCGCACGACGCATCCAGGCGCTGGAAGCGGAGATCGAGCTGGCAAATTCCTTCTAGAGCATGATCGGGAAAAGTGTGCAGCGGTTTTCCGAAGAGATCATGCTCGAACAATAGCCTAAAGCGCGATGACGATTCATCCTAATCGCATCGCCCTTTAGCTGCGCCGCCCGCGCTCCCGGAACCATGGTTGTGCCGAATGGTTCTCCTCGCCGAGGGAGAACATACATGGCACGCAAGGCAAAGAAACGCCGCTACTCAAGCAGCTCGGGCAGCGATGTCGCCAGCGAGATGCGGCGCTACAAGAAGGGCACCGCGAAGAGCGGCCGTGGCGGGCGCGGCGGCCGCGTCAAGAGCCGCAAGCAGGCGATCGCGATCGGATTGTCGAAGGCACGCAAGAAGGGAAAGAAGGTCCCGAAGAAGGCTTCGACGCGCAAGAGCGCCAAGAAGACGTCCAAGAAATCGTCGAGGACGTCGTCCAGGAAATCATCGAGCAAGAAATCATCGAAGCGCAAATCATCCAAACGGTCGCGCTGACCGGTCTCAGATCATGCTCCCAGGCATGAAGCAGCGGATCGAAATCCCGAACGCAGTCTTGACCGGCCACACCATGGTGCGGCCAGCCCGGTTCGGCTCGGTGATGACGGCTTCATCCGGCACATCGATCCACTGCCCGTCGAGGCGCACACGGTAACGCCCGTTGTGCGACTCCCAGTCGGGATCGGCGACGGCGAAACCGTCCGCATCAGAGCAGCACGGACCGAGATGGCTGCGCAAACTGTCGAACCATGGCTTCAGAGGGGAATCCGCGTAGCGGCCGTCGTCGCGCCCGAGGGCGTTTCCGCCTGAGAGCACCAATGGCGCCACCAGCAGCGCACTCCTCAGCGAGACCTTCAATCGATCCATGTCGGCACCGATCTCATGTGAACCACCGGCGAGTTCCAAAAATCGCCGCGAGGTTCGAAGTTCCACGCTTGCAACCCCTCTCAGCGGCGACGTTGCCGCAGAGCACCGAGGCACCTGGCGAGTGTGATCAGCGAACACGGCTTTTTCGGACGCACCCGGTCACCCTACCTGCCGTTAACGAGAATGTTATCGGACCTGGCGAGCTCGTGTGCGAAAGGCGGCCCGAGGCCGCCTTTCTGGATTTGTAGCGGTCGAGGTTCGCGTCAGGCGAGTGGCACCGCGACGAAGCGGGTGGCCTCCGCGCTTCTGATCTGCAGCAGCACGCTGCGCTTGCCCGACGATTTGGCCTGCGCCAGCTCGGAGCGCACCTCGCCGACACTGCTGACAGCCTTGCCGCCGACATTGACGATGACGTCGCCGGTCCGGATGCCGCGTTGCGCGGCCGGGCCTTGCGGATCAACCTCGGTGACGACCACGCCGTTCTGGCCTGCGCCCTGAACGTCACCTGCCGGCGCCAGGCTGAGGCCGAGGCGCGGCATGCCGGCACCCGGCTGCCCCATGCCCTCGTTGCCCTTGGCCTGCCGCTCGTTCGGCAACTCGCCGAGCGCCAGGGTCACGGTCTTGCTGCCACCCTTGCGGAAGACATCGAGCTTCACGGACGTGCCCGGCGCCAAGCCGGCGATGGTGCGGGCGAGATCGCGGGAATCCTTGATCGCGGTGCCATTGACGGCGGTGATGACGTCCCCCGCCTCGATGCCGGCCTTCGCCGCCGGGCTGCCATCTTGCGGATTGTCGACGATCGCGCCGCGTGTCTCCTTCAGGCCGAGGCTGTCGGCCATATCCGAGGTCACCGGCTGCACCTGCACGCCGAGCCAGCCGCGGGTCACCGCGCCCTTGTCCTTCAGCTGCGCGACGACGAGCTTGGCGGTCGAAGCCGGGATATCGAAGCCGATGCCGACCGAGCCGCCCGAGGGCGAGAAGATCGCAGTGTTCACGCCGATCACGTTGCCGCTCATGTCGAAGGCCGGGCCGCCGGAATTGCCCTTGTTGATCGGCGCATCGATCTGGATGAAGTCGTCATAAGGACCATTGCCGATATCCCTCCCGCTGGCCGAGACGATGCCCGCGGTCACGGTGCCGCCAAGACCGAAGGGATTGCCGACGGCGACCACCCAGTCGCCGATGCGCGGCTTCTGGTCGGAGAAATTGACGAACGGAAAGTCCTTCTTGCCCTCGACCTTGATCAGCGCGAGATCGGTCTTCGGGTCGGTGCCGACGACCCTCGCGGTGTAGGTCGTGCCGTCGTCCATCGTCACCTGCACGGACTGGGCGCGATCGACGACGTGATTGTTGGTCACGGCATAGCCGTCCGCGGAAATGAAGAAGCCGGAGCCTTCGCCCGTGATCATCTGGTGGCGCTGGCGCGGCATGCCGTTCGCACCGCCCGGGAAGCGGAAGCCGAACTGCCGCGAGAACTGGTCGAACGGCGTGTCCTCGTCCGAATCCATCCGGTTCTGCTGCAGCATCGCGCTCTTGTCGTTGTCCTGGTCGATTTTGACCCGGACCGAGATCACTGCGGGTTTGACCTTGCTGACGAGATCGCCGAAGCCGGGCGGCGTCGCGACGGCTTCGGCCGCCTGAGCCGGCGCAATCAAGGAGGTGATGCCGTACGGCGAAGCGCCCGGCGCAATGGCCAGGGCGGCCACGCCCAGCGCGGCCACGGTGCCGAGCAGCGCGAGCCGGCGCGGCCGCAAGATGTTGCGAGACGTGGTGATGTCGGAATTGACGCGATCGTTCATGTCGAAATATCCATGTTGAGCAGGTGTCGCCTTGCCCTCAACATGGTCGCTGCCACCTTACGGCGTCCCGTCCGTCCGATTAAATCTCGGCAAAGAATGGATGAGCGGGCGCAGCAGGCTATCCCGAGGTTTGATGCAGCTCAACGCGCCGCCTTCGCGCAGTGAAAAACTGCGACCATCCGATGATGCTCAGCGGAGGCGCGCCATGTACAAAGACATTCTCGTCCACATTCCCACCGAACGTCCCATGCGTCCTGCGATCGAGGGCTCGATCTCGCTCGCGGCGAAGTTCAACGCGCATCTCGACGCGGTCGCGGTCGGCTATGTCGCCACCAGTGCAGCCTACGTCATGGAAGGTGGCGCGGCCGTGGCGGCCGTGTTCGAGCTGGAGCGCGAGCGCGCCGTGGAGCGGGCCGAGGCTGCGCTCGCGGTATTCAAGAGCGAGGCGGCGAACGCCGGCATCTCCTATACCTGCCACGCGCTCGGCGCGATCCCGGTGGATGCAGCCGGCTCGCTCGGCGAGATCGCGCGTTTGCACGACCTCAGCATCGTGCTCCAGCCCGATCCGGCGCAAGGCGCGTTCGACAACGACGTGCCCGGCGAGATCCTATTCCAGGCGGGCGGCCCGGTGCTGTTCCTGCCCTACACGTTTCGAGGAGCCTTCAAGGCGAACCGGATCGGCATCTGCTGGGACGGCAGTCGCCTTGCCGCCCGCGCCATGCGCGACGCAGCCCCGTTCCTGGCCCGCGCCGAAGAGATCGTGATCATCAGCGTCAACGAGACCGACGCCGTCGCCGGTGAAGCTTCAGCACGCGGCCTGGCCAGACATCTCGGCCGGCGCGGACTGTCGACCCGCATCGTCGGCCGGACGGCAACCCGCGCCGACATTCAGCCGATCATCCTGTCGCTGGCGGCCGACGAGAGCCTGGATCTCCTGGTGATGGGCGGCTACGGCCATTCGCGATTGCAGGAGCGCGTTCTCGGGGGCGTCACCCGCGCCATGCTGGAAGCCATGACGGTCCCGACGCTGATGTCCCATTGAGGCGAGCCCGGCTTGGCGCCGTCACGCCGCGACGGGAGCTTTCCATGTCTCCGGCGCGGCGGCGTCTTTGTCGCGGTGCACATTGCACGCGTCGAAATGCGCCTGGAGCTCGATTTCAGCGAGATATTCGAAATGTTCGGCCTGGCCGAGGAGTTCCCAGGTCTGGAGCGGCCGGTATGCCGCCTGCTGACGGCAGAGGGACGCCAGCGCCCGGTAGCGACGTACGTTCTCCATGAGACCCTCCCTCGCGTTCACAGGCTTATTCTCCTGATTTGCGTCAGGCCGATGGCGCTTATGCAAAACATTTGCTGCGCGCTCAACGCGCCTAAGCCAAGTTAATTTTCGAGAAGCGCCGGTAAGGATTTTTGTTCCAAACGTCCGCTTGGAACTGTGTGCCCGACCCTAGGCGTAGAGGCGGCGCTCCACGGCGACGCCGACCAGGTCGAGATAGCGTTCGATCAGGTCGGGACGGCCGACGAGATAGCCCTGCATCTCCTCGCAGGCCTCGCGCGCCAGAAAAGCACGCTGGGCTTCCGTCTCCACCCCCTCGGCAACGACCGGGATCTTCAGCGCGTGCGCCAGGCTCAGGACGGCGCGGACAATTTCGGCCGATTGCGGCGTCGCCTCCAGGTTGGAGATGAAACTGCGGTCGATCTTGATCTTGTCGAACGGGAACGACTGCAGATAGGACAGCGAGGAATAGCCGGTGCCGAAATCGTCCATGGCGATGCGGATGCCGAGCGCCTTCAGCCGCCGCAGCAGATCGAGCGCGCGGGTGAAATCGCCGATCAGCACGCCCTCGGTGATCTCGACCTCGAGCCGCGTCGGCGTCAGTCCCGTCTCCAACAGGATCTGGTGGATCGAGCGCTCGAGATCGCCCGCCTGGAACTGGACCGGCGACAGATTGACCGCGACCTGCAACGGCCTGGGCCAGGATGCCGCCTCGCGGCACGCCTCGCGCAGAACCCATTCGCCGATCTCGACGATCAGCCCGTTCTCCTCGGCGAGCGGAATGAACTGGTCCGGCGGCACGAAGCCCCGCGTCGGGTGATTCCAGCGCAGCAGCGCCTCGAAGCCGATGACCTCGCCATCCACCCGCGCCTGCGGCTGGAAATAGACGAGGAGCTGGTTCTGCTCCAGCGCCTGCCGCAGATCGTGCTGCAACAGCCTGCGGTCGCGCAGCTCCTGGTCCATCTCGGATTCGAAGCAGCGGACCCGGCCCCTGCCCTCGCGCTTGGCGCGGTAGAGAGCCGAGTCGGCGTTGGCAAGCAGCGTCGCCGCGTTCACGCCATCGTCCGGATAGAACGCGATGCCGACGCTGAGGCCCACATGGGAGAGATAATCGTCGACCTCGAGCTCCTTGCCGATCGTCTCGACCAGACGTTCGGCCAGCGCCAGAACATCCTCACGGTTGGCATCGTCGGGCATCAGGATCATGAACTCGTCGCCGCCGATGCGGGCGACGAAGGCGCCTTCGGCTTCCGCGGCAAGCCGGTCGGCCGTTGCCCGCATCAGCATGTCGCCGACAGGGTGACCGAACACGTCGTTGACCTCCTTGAAGCGGTCGAGATCGAGGCTCAGCACGGCGAAACTGGTCGACGCCTCCTGCGCCCGCTCCAGCCGTTCGTCGAGCGCCGCGGCGAAGGCGCTGCGGTTAGGCAGGTCCGTCAGCGCATCATGATATGCCAGGTGGCTGATGCGTTCCCGGGTGGTGACGCGCTCGGTGACGTCCTCGATCACGCCGACCAGATATTGCGGATCGCCGGCGTCATCCGTGATCAGCATTTTGCGTGAATTGACGACGCGGTCGTGACCCTTGACGCCTATTTCGAGCAGGTGCTCCTCGAGGAACATCGGCATGCCGCTGGCAACGACTCGACGATCCTGCTCGTTGACGATACGGGCGACGTCGGCCGGAAAGATCTCGTCGGGTGTCCGGCCCAGCATCTGTTCGCGGGGCATGCCATAATAGCTCTCGCCGGCGCGGTTGAGCAGGATGTAGCGCGAATCCTTCGCGCATTTCGCGAACACGGCGATCGGGATGTTTTCGACGATAGTGTCGAGGAACTCCTGCGTCCGCAGCAGATCTTGCTCGACCTCATCGTGCGTGTGCGCGCGTGCCTCGATCATTCGCTGGCGGTCGCGCTCGCTAGCCACATAGGCCGCGCTGACGAGTTCGCCCAGCTTGACCACGTCGACTCCTCCGCTGGCGTCTGTGGCGCAGCGAAGCTGCTCGGCGAACAGGCGATGCATGCTCATGGCATCGCCTCGCGCCGCGTACAGGCCTCATGCCTGCCAATTTGCTGGATCCGCATCCCCGCGCTCTCTCGCGTTCCTGGACCGCAGACTGCGACGCACAGCATTGCCCGGGCGTTAATCGACGCTTCGCGTCAAACCCGGTTGGTTACCCCGGCCTGAAAGACTTGCCCGCTAACTTCGTCGAAAGTGCCACGGCTTGGGACAACCGGCACGCCGGATCTTCCGATGCGTGAACCTCCCGTAGTCTACCGGATACGGCCTCCATCGCTTACGCGCTTCGGCTGTACGGAACTATGTTGCAGTTTCGGAACCCGTCCCGCCTCCGCAGCGATCCGAATGGCGGCGATGTTGGCGGCATAGTCCGCGCTGCCCTTGCCGCGGAACACGGCGGACCCCGCCACCAGCGTATCGACACCGGCGGCGGCAACCGCAGCAGCATTGTCGCGCGTAATGCCGCCGTCGACTTCGATCCGGATCTGCCGATCGCCGATCATGCTGCGAATGCGCCGGATCTTGTCGAGCTGGGATTCAAGGAAAGCCTGGCCGCCGAAGCCCGGATTGACCGTCATCACCAGCACGAGGTCGAGACGATCGAGCACATATTCGATCGTGCTCTCCGGTGTCGAAGGACACAGGCTGACGCCGGCTTTCTTGCCGAGCGCCCGGATCGCCTGGAGCGAACGGTCGAGATGCGGACCCGCTTCGGCGTGAACAGTGATGACGTCAGCGCCCGCCTTTGCGAACGCTTCGAGATAGGGATCGACCGGTGCGATCATGAGGTGCACGTCGAAGACCTTCTTCGTCAGCGGCCGAATCGCCTTGATGACGTCAGCACCAAAGCTGATGTTGGGGACGAAATGGCCGTCCATGACATCGCAATGGATCCAGTCGGCGCCGGCCGCGTCGATCGCCGCGATCTCCTCACCGAGACGCGCGAAGTCTGCGGCCAGGATCGAGGGAGCAATAAGGATCTCGCTGGTCATGCCTTCACGCTCCTTTCCGCGACCGGACCGCCGCTGAAGACGCGGCTTGCAAGGACATCCGCCGGGTCGATGGTTTCGAGGTCGGCGACATCGAGCATGCGATCGAGATCGGACACCAGCCGATCGGCCTGCCGCAGGCGGATGCGGTCGACGGCGTTGCGGATCGAGCGCGCATTGGAGAAGAACGGCTGCGTCCGGCGCAGCGCGATGTATGTCTCGAACGCCTCGCGCGCCGCGGCCGAGAAGCGATAGCCGCGCTCCTTCAGCATCAGCTCGGCAATGACGAGCAGCTCGGCCTCCGCATAGTCAGGGAATTCGATGTGGTGGGCGATGCGCGAGCGGAAGCCGGGATTGGAGGCGAAGAAGCTCGTCATCCGCTCGCCATAGCCGGCGAGGATCACGACCAGGTCCTCGCGCTGGTTCTCCATGACCTGGAGCAGGATCTCGATCGATTCCTGGCCATAGTCGCGCTCGTTGTCGGGACGATGCAGGTAATAGGCCTCGTCGATAAACAGCACGCCGCCCATCGCCTTCTTCAGGATCTCCTTGGTCTTCGGCGCGGTGTGGCCGATATACTGGCCGACGAGATCGTCGCGCGTCACAGAGATCACTTGCCCGCGCCGCACGAAGCCGAGCCCGTGCAGGATCTTGGCCATGCGCAGCGCCACGGTGGTCTTGCCGGTGCCGGGATTGCCCGTGAACGACATGTGCAGCGTCGGCGGCGCCGATGCCAGCCCCGCACGCTGCCGGATGCGCTCGATCAGCAGCAGCGAGGCGATCTGGCGCACGCGGTTCTTGACCGGCTTGAGCCCGATCAGCTCCTGATCGAGCTGCTGCAGCGTCTCGGTGATTCCGGCCGCTTCAGCCTCCTTGCGGAGATCAAAATGAGACTCGCTGTGTTCGGTCGTGGTTGCGTAGGGGACATCGAGCATGGCTACCCTCGAAGAAAAGAGCTTCGCCGCGGGAGGCGGCGAAGCAGTGGTCCGCCAGGATACGAAGCAGGGAGAGCTTCGCGCGGAAGCGGATGACCTAAGCTGGTGCGGGCGCCGGCTTTCGAGCCGTGGTGTAGCGGATCGCGCGACCGCCGACCTCCTGGCGCACCAGCTCGAACTCCGTCTCTTGCTTCGGCCGGTTGACGAGGAAGGAGATCCGCACCGATTCCCAGCCGTGGCTGGAATCGAAGCCGCTGATGCGGATGTAGCGGTCGCTATAGACCCTGCGGCACTCGGCGAGCTCCATCATCACGCCGGCGGCGTCCTGGAGATCGAACATCGGCAGGCCCCACATTTCCCAATAGGTGTTGCGGGGATGCGGATCGTCGGTGAACTCGATGTTCACCGCCCAGCCATTGGCGAGACAGTACTGCACCTGGCTGGTGATCTGCTCGTCGGTCAGATCCGGCAGGTACGAGAAGCAGCCCTGGGTGATCTTCATCTCAAATCTCCTCAGACGGTTTCCAGCGCCGTCGGCACGAAGTCCGGCGTGTCGGTGGATTGATAGTTGAAAGTGACGTCCTTCCAGACCTCGAGCGCGGCCTTCAGCGGCGTGCAGGTCTGGGCTGCCTTGGCCAGGATCTCCGGGCCTTCGTGGACATAGTCGCGGCCCTCATTGCGGGCGAGGATCATCGCTTCCAGCGCCACGCGATTGGCGGTCGCGCCGGCCGCAATGCCCATGGGATGGCCGATCGTGCCGCCGCCGAACTGCAGCACCACGTCCTCGCCGAGCAGGTCGAGCAGCTGGTGCATCTGCCCGGCATGGATGCCGCCGGAAGCGACCGGCATCATCTTGTTGAGGCTCGCCCAGTGCTGGTCGAAGAACAGGCCGTGCTCGAGCTTGGTCGGATTGAAATCCTCGCGGCAGACATCGTAATAGCCGCGCGTGGTGTTGGGATCGCCTTCGAGCTTGCCGACCACGGTGCCGGCGTGAATGTGGTCGACACCGGCGAGCCGCATCCATTTGGCGATGACGCGGAACGACACGCCATGGCTCTTCTGCCGCGTATAGGTCGAATGACCGGCGCGATGCAGATGCAGGATCATGTCGTTGCGGCGCGCCCACTTCGCCATCGACTGGATCGCGGTGTAGCCGATCACGAGGTCGATCATGACGATGACCGAGCCGAGCTCCTTGGCGAATTCCGCGCGCTCGTACATGTCCTCCATCGTGCCCGCGGTGACGTTGAGATACGTCCCCTTCACCTCGCCGGAAGCTGCCTGCGCGCGGTTCACCGCCTCCATGCAGTAAAGGAAGCGATCGCGCCAGTGCATGAAGGGTTGTGAGTTGATGTTCTCGTCGTCCTTGGTGAAGTCGAGCCCGCCCTTCAGCGCCTCATAGACCACGCGGCCGTAGTTGCGGCCAGAGAGCCCGAGCTTCGGTTTCACAGTTGCGCCCAGCAGCGGCCGGCCGAACTTGTCGAGCCGCTCGCGCTCGACCACGATGCCGGTCGCCGGTCCCTGGAACGTCTTCACATAGGCGACCGGAAAGCGCATGTCCTCGAGGCGCAGCGCCTTCAGCGGCTTGAAGCCGAACACGTTGCCGATGATGGAGGCCGACAGGTTCGCGATCGAGCCCGGCTCGAACAGGTCGAGATCGTAGGCGATATAGGCGAAATACGAGCCCGGCGTGCCCGGCACCGGATCGACTCGGTAGCATTTCGCGCGATATTTCTCGGCCGCGGTCAGGCGATCGGTCCACACCACTGTCCAGGTCGCGGTCGAGGATTCGCCTGCCACAGCAGCTGAGGCCTCGATCGGGTCGACGCCCTCTTGCGGCGTGACGCGGAACAGCGCGATGACGTCGGTGTCCTTTGGCGTGTAGTCGGGCTCCCAATAGCCCATGCGCTTGTACTCCATCACGCCGGAGCGATAGCGCTCTTTGCCGCGGACCGTGCCTGCATGTGCGTTCATGTCTCTCTCCTGCTCTTTTCACTCTTCTTGCTGATTGGTTAAGCGGCAACAGGCTCGCGGGTGATGCGCGGGTCCAATTCGCCCGCCCGATAGCGCCGCGCCATCTCGCTCATCGGGACCACCTTGATCCTGCTGGCATGGCCCGCGGTGCCGAACTGCTCGAACCGCTCGCGGCAAAGCTCGCGCATCGCGTCCATCGCCGGCTTCAGGAACTTGCGCGGATCGAACTCGGAGCGCGTTTCCGCGGCCACTTTCCGGAACACGGCGGTCATCGCGAGACGGCAGTCGGTGTCGATATTGACCTTGCGCACGCCGCTTCGGATGCCGCGAACGATCTCCTCCACCGGCACGCCCCAGGTCTGCGGCATCTCGCCACCGAACTGGTTGAACATGTCCTGCAGCGGCTGCGGCACCGAGGAGGAGCCGTGCATGACCAGATGCGTATTCGGCAGCCGGCGGTGAATCTCCTCGACCACCCGCATCGCCAGGATGTCACCATCGGGCTTGCGGCTGAACTTGTAGGCGCCGTGCGAGGTGCCCATCGCAATCGCCAGCGCATCGACCTTCGTCGCGCGGACGAAGTCGACGGCCTGGTCCGGATCGGTCAAGAGCTGGTCGTGGCTGACCTTGCCCTCGATGCCGTGGCCATCCTCCTGCTCGCCGCCGCCGTGCTCGAGCGAGCCGAGCACGCCGAGCTCGCCTTCGACGGAAGCGCCAACCCAATGGGCGAGATCGACGACGCGGCGCGTGATCGCGACGTTGTAGTCATAGTCAGCCGCCGTCTTGGCGTCGGCCTTGAGTGAGCCGTCCATCATGACCGAGGTGAAGCCATGCGCGATGGCCGAGGCGCAGGTCGCTTCGTCATTGCCGTGGTCCTGGTGCATGCAGAGCGGGATGTCCGGATAGGTCCGCTCCAGCGCGTCGATCATGTGCGAGAGCATGAGATCGCCGGCATAGCTGCGCGCGCCGCGCGAGGCCTGGATGATGACGGGCGCATCGACCGCAGCCGCCGCCTGCATGATCGCGATGCCCTGCTCCATGTTGTTGATGTTGAACGCCGGCACGGCGTAGCCGTGGCTGGCAGCGTGATCGAGCAATTGGCGAAGGGTGATACGGGCCACGGGTCGTCCTCCTTATTGGCTCTTGCGGGCGATCGCCCGGCGGGCCGCTTCCGCAATGCTTTGCGGCGTGATGCCGAATTCGCGGTACAGGACCGGCGCCGGCGCCGAGGCGCCGAAGCCCCGCATGCCGACGAATTCGCCGTCAGCGCCGATCCAGCGATGCCAGTCGCCGGCGACAGCGGCCTCGATACCGACACGCGGCGCGGTGCCGAGCACGGCGGCGCGGTAGTCCTCCGGCTGTTCCTCGAACAGTGCGAAGCACGGTGCCGAGACGACGGCGGCGCGAACGTGCTCGGTCGCGAGCAGACGCGCAGCTTCCAGCGCGATGGAAACTTCCGAGCCGGTTGCGATCAACGTCACGTCGCGGCCGCCATCCGGCGAGACGACGAGATAGGCACCGTTCGCGACGCGGTTTCTGCCGCGCGCATCGCTGCGGAAGGTCGGCAACGCTTGCCGCGACAGGCACAGCACGGACGGACGGTTTTCGGAGCTGAGTGCGCAGTCCCAGGCTTCCAGCGTCTCCACCGCGTCGGCAGGACGGAACACCAGGAGGTTCGGGATCACCCGCAGCGCGGCAAGGTGTTCGACCGGCTGATGCGTCGGGCCATCCTCGCCGAGCCCGATGGAGTCGTGCGTCATCACATGGATGACGCGCAGCCGCATCAGGGCGGCAAGTCGGATCGCCGGCCGGCTGTAGTCGGAGAACGCGAGGAACGTGCCGCCATAGGGGATGAAGCCGCCATGCAGCGCGAGGCCGTTCATCGCGGCGGCCATGCCGTGCTCGCGGATGCCATAGTGGATGTAGTCGCCGGTGAATGCACCGCTCCTGACCGGAGCTTGCGCCTTGGCGTGCGTCAGGTTCGAATGAGTGAGGTCCGCGGAGCCGCCGATCAGGCCGGCTATCGTTCCAGCAATGCCGTCGAGCACCTGTTGCGAGGCCTGCCGCGTTGCGAGCTTCGGCCGCTCGCTGGCGAAGCGCTCGCGCAATTTCGCCGCGGCCAGCGCATACGAAGCCGGCAGCGCCACGGCCTTGCCTTCTACGAACAGATCGCGTTGCTCAGGCGTGGCGTTTTCGTAACGATCAAGCCAGGCGAGACGGTCGACCTGCCCGCGCTGCCCGATCATCCGCCACGCCTTGAGCACCGGGATTGGCACCACGAAGGGCTGATAGTCCCAACCCAGAGTCCGGCGCGCCGCTGCCGTCTGCTCGGTGCCGAGCGGCGCGCCGTGCGCCTTCTCGGTGCCCTGCCGATCAGGCGCGCCATAGCCGATGATGGTGCGGCAGGCGATCAGCGACGGTTTTGCGGTCCCCCGCTCCTCCGCAATCGCCTGCGCCACCGCTTCGGGATCATGCCCGTCGACGCGGCGCACCGACCAGCCGGAGGCGGCGAAGCGCGCGAGCTGGTCGTCCGACGTCGCCAGCGAGGTCGGCCCGTCAATAGAGATGCCGTTGTCGTCGAACAGCACGATCAGCCGACCGAGCCCGAGATGGCCGGCAAGCGAGATCGCCTCCTGGCTGATGCCCTCCATCAGGCAGCCGTCGCCCGCGATGACATAGGTGAAGTGATCGACGAGGCCATCGCCATGCCGCGCATTCGCCATGCGCTCGGCAAGCGCCATGCCGACCGCGGTCGCAATGCCCTGGCCCAGCGGTCCGGTCGTGGTCTCGACACCAGGCGTGTGGCCATACTCGGGATGGCCCGGCGTCTTCGAGCCCCATTGGCGGAAGGCCTTGATGTCGTCGAGGCTGACATCGCCGCCGGTGAGATGCAGCAGCGCATAGAGCAGCATCGAGCCGTGCCCCGCCGACAGCACGAAGCGGTCGCGGTCCGGCCAGTTGGGGTGCGCGGAGTCGAATTTCAGGAAACGCGAGAACAGCACGGTTGCGACGTCGGCCATGCCCATGGGCAGCCCGGGATGGCCAGACTGCGCTGCCTCGATGGCGTCGACCGCAAGGAAGCGGACGGCATTGGCGAGATCGTTGTGCGTGACCGCATTGAGGTCGGCTTCGGCGTGGACGGAGATGTTCATCGGAGTCTCTCCCTGTTCACTTCAGGCTGCGCTTGCGCTCGATCAGCTGCATGATCAGCGGCGTCAGGATCAGCTGCATCGCGAGGTCGAGCTTGGCGCCGGGGCACACGATTGAATTGGCGCGGGACATCCAGCTCTGCGGCAGCATCGAGAGCAGATAGGGGAAGTCGATACCGCGCGGGTTCTTGAAGCGGATCACCACCATCGATTCATCAGGCGTCGGGATCCAGCGCGCGATGAACGGATTGGAGGTATCGACCGTCGGCACCCGCTGGAAGTTGATGTCGGTCTCGGTGAATTGCGGACAGATGTAGTGGATGTAGTCAGGCATCCGCCGCAAAATCGTGTCGGTGACGGCCTCGGTCGAATAGCCCCGCGCGCTGCGGTCGCGGTGCAGCTTCTGGATCCATTCGAGATTGATGACGGGCACGACGCCGATCTTGAGGTCGGCATAGCGCGCGACGTTGACCTTGTCGGTGACCACCGCGCCGTGCAGGCCTTCGTAGAACAACAGGTCGGAGTTCTCCGGCAGCTGCTTCCAGTCGGTGAAGGTGCCGGGTGCCGCGCCATGCAGCGCCGATTCCTCGGCGTCGTGGACGTAGTGGCGCGTCACCGCGGTGCCGGTCTCGCCATAGTCGCGGAAGGCGCGCTCAAGCTCCTCGAACAAATTGGTCTCGGGGCTGAAATGGCTGAAGTGCTTGTTGCCGCGCTCGGCCTCCTTCGCCATCTGCGCACGCATCTCGGCGCGGTCGTAGCGATGGAAGGCGTCGCCCTCGATGTAGGCGGCATTGACCTTCTCGCGGAAGAAGATCTGCTCGAAGGTCTTCTTGACCGAGGTGGTGCCGGCGCCGGAGGAGCCGGTGATCGAGATGATCGGATGTTTCCTGGACATGGCGTGACCTCGCTCAGAGCCGGAAGAATCCGCGCCGCGCGAACAGCGGCGCCGAGACGCTGGCGACCAGCAGCGGATCGCAATGCAGCTCCTCGACGCGCCGCACCTCGTTGCTCGAGCCCATGATCAGCGGGACGCGCTGGTGCAGGCTCTGAGCCGATAGATCGAGGATGCGTTCGCGCCCGGTCGAGGCCGAGCCGCCGGCCTGCTCGATGATCATGGCCACCGGATGCGCCTCGTAGGTCAGGCGCAGACGGCCGTCGCCGTAGCCGGGACGCGCATCGGAGGGATACAGGAACACGCCGCCGCGGGTGAGGATGCGATAGGCCTCCGCGACCAGCGAGCCGATCCAGCGCATGTTGAAATCGTGGTTCGCGGGCCCGTCGACGCCGGCGAGGCATTCGTCGATGAAGGCGCGCACCGGCGGATCCCAGTGCCGGCGGTTCGAGGCGTTGATCGCGAACTCCTCGCAGGCTTCGACGATCTGCACGGCGCTGCGCGCGAGGCGGAAGCAGCCCGCCTTGCGATCGAGCGTGAAGATGTCGACGCCTTCGCCGAGCGTCAGCACCAGCGAGGTCTGCGGGCCGTAGGTGACGAAGCCCGCCGCAAGCTGCGCCGAGCCGCGCTGATGGAAGGCCAGTGAGAGATCATCGGGGGCCGGCAGGATCGAGAAGATCGTGCCGACGGTCATGTTGATGTCGATGTTGGAGGAGCCATCGAGCGGATCGATCGCGATGCAGATGCACCCCTGACGATCGACGATCTGGGCCTCGCGCATCTCCTCCGACGCCAGCGCGGCGATCGGCAGCCGGCCGAGGCAGCGGCGCAGGATCGCGTCCGCCTGGACGTCGAGGTCGCGTTGGAGATCGCCGTCGCTGTTGCGCCCGGTGGTGAGGCCCGAGGCGTCGGCGAGATCGCCGCTGGCGATGAGACCGGCAATCTCGATCGCCGCCGCCGCGATGGCGTCGACGGCGCCGGCCACCGCGAGCGCGTGAGGTGCGGTCTCGGAATACCGTTGAAGGTGGTCGTCCAGCCTGAATTGCCCGGTCATCTGCGTCCATCCCCTGGGCCGGTGCCGCATCCGTTCCCTCCACTCTGGAGTCGGTGCGGTCAGTCCCGGCATCAGGAGATTGACAGCGGCGGCTTAATAAGGAAAATTTCTATTCATAATGAGCCTCAAAGAATTTTCTTATAATGGTCCCGGCCATGCGGCGGCCCAGCTCCGGCATTTGACGATCCGGCAGCTGCGCTCGCTCGCGGCGTTGTCGGCCAAGGGCAGCGTGACGGCGGCGTCCGGCCATCTCGGGCTGACCCAGCCGGCCGTGACCCAGCAGCTGCGGCAGCTTCAGGACCTCGCCGGCCTGCCGCTGGTGCAGCGGACCGGCGACGGCATGCTGCTGACCGAGGCGGGCAAGGAAGTGCTGGCGCTGGCCGAACGAGTCGAGGCCGCGATCACGGATTGCCAGGGCGCGCTCGACCTGCTCGCGGGGCGGACCGGCGGCACGGTGCATCTCGGTGCGGTCTCGACGGCCAAGTATTTCGTGCCGCATGCGATCGCGGCGTTCTCCAAGCGCTACCCCAAGATCGAGATCAAGCTCACCATCGGCAATCGCGAGGAGATCCGCGAGGCCATGCACGGCTACGACCTCGACTTCGCGGTGATGGGTCGGCCGCCGGCCGACGTCACCGTCGACGTCCGCCAGCTCGGGCGCAACCCGCACGTCATCGTCGCGCGCAAGGGGCATTGGCTGGAGAAGGATTCCGGCCTCAGCCTGACCGACCTCGTGCACGAGACCTTCCTCACCCGCGAGCCCGGCTCGGGCACGCGGACGCTGATGGAGGGCATGTTCCAGAAGTCCGATCTCGAGCCGATCATCGGCATGGAGATGAGCAGCAACGAGACCATCAAGCAGGCGGTGATCGCCGGGCTCGGCATCGCCTTCATCTCGGCCCACACCGTGGCGCATGAGCTCGCCGAGGGCCGGCTGGTCGTGCTCGACGTCGCAGGCCTGCCGATCGTCCGGCAATGGTACGTGATCCGCCGCAGCGACAAGGTGCTGCTGCCGCCGGCGCAGGCGATGTTCGATTTTCTCGGCTCGGAAGGCTCGAATTATCTGCCCGACGTGCCCGAACTCGGCGGGCGGTAGCCGGCCGGCGCTCAGCTCAACAGCTTCATGGCAAGGGTCGCCGCCAGCACCACGATGATCTGGAGCAGGCGCTCCGTCGTGAAGATGCGGTTGAACGTGGTCATCTTTTGCCCCGGCCGTCGTGAAGTAGATTTCGATCGGCCCGTTGCTAGCACAGAAGGGCGCGGAGACAACTCCGTAATCGCCCCGTGAGGGATCTTGCCTGCGGCGCGCCGGTTCACGGCCGCGCAGGTTGTTAACGATCACGCCGCGAGCGGGACGGCATGGTCCGAGCGCGAGGCGAAATAGGCTTCAAGCTCCGACAGCGCCCGCGCTTCCCACTCCCTCGCCTGCTCCAGCAGCGACCAGCTCTGGCCTGGGCGGAATGCTGCGGTCTGGCGATAGAGCGATGCGATGCCGCGGTAGCGGCGCACGTTCTCCAAGATGGCGTGACCGTTCATGTCCGAAAACTCCCTCGTCATTCCCGCGGGAGAAACTGCGGCCAAATCTTTTTCGAAAAGTTAGCGGCGCGCGGCAAGTCCGCGGATGGTTGCCGGACTGTTGCGCAGCCGCAACGCGCGCGGCGCGATCTATTACGGATTCGTTGCCGCGCTCTCGCCCGAGGGCTTCAGCCCACCGCTTCTGACGATCGTCATCGTGGCGCGGCAGAGATCGGCAAGGCCGATCAGGAGGACTGCGAGAAGACAGAACAGGTTGATGGAATCGGCATTCGCGCTGGTCAGTGCGTTGAACTCGAAAAAGGGCGGGATGAACGCCCACCACACCAGCGGCACCGTGAGCAGCGCGGCCAACGCCGCCGCCGGTGCGCCCGTCATGAGCGCAAGCACGAACAGGCCGGGCAGGAATGCTGCGAAATAGAACTTTGCGCCGAGCACGACGCAGATACCCTGAAGCACGGCCGACATCGCGACGACGGCCAATCCGAGCAGAAACGCCTGCCACGACCATGGCCGTACCCGCGGTACGCCAAACAGCCCCGCACGCTTCATCAGCCTCCCCCTGCCGCCCGTTAACCAGGTGCGTTTGCGACGAAAGTACTACAACCGCAACCCATCCGCGAGATGGAAATTGCCTCATCGCGCGGTTGGTGAACGGCTCGCATAGCGCCATCCCGGCGACCGGCCGCTACTCGGTCACCGCGTAGAGCAACCCCGCGACTGGCAAAGCAAGGCCAATGGCCGATGCGAGCATCCAGCCGCCCTGTGCGAACGCCCAGGCTCCGACTGCGGAGCCGGCCGCGCCGGCGGCGAAGAACGTCGCCATGTAGAGACCATTGAGGCGACTGCGGTGCTCATGGCCGAGCGCGAAGATGGCGCGGAAACCCAGCACCACGTTGCCCTGGACACCGATATCGATCGCAATCGCGGCGACCACCAGACAGGCGAGGTTCAGCATCGAGCCGGGCGCGCCGATGGCGGTCACGAGGAAGCCGGCGGCCGTGAGCAGCATCGCAATCAGCGTCGCGATGCGGCTATGGCCGCGGTCGGCGAGGCGCCCGGCGATCGGCGCGGCGAACACACCGGCGACGCCGGCCAGCGCGAACAGCGCGATGCCGCGCTGGGAGAAGCCGAACTCGCCGGCGAGCTGGAGCGGCGCCACCGTCCAGAACAGGGTGAAGGCGCCGAACAGGCTCGCCTGGTAGAGCGCGCGCCGCCGCAGCAGCGGCGTGGCCCGCACCAGATGCGGCATCGACAGCAGCAATTGGCCGTAATGCATCCGCGTGACCGGCTTGCGCTTCGGCAGCGTCATCCAGAGCACGGCCGCGAGCACGATCATCAGCGCGGCGGAGGCGAAGAACACCGCGTGCCACGACAGCAAGGCGGTGACGAAGCTCGACACCGGACGCGCCAGCATGATGCCGAGCATCAGGCCGGTCGAGACGTTGCCGACGACGCGGCCGCGGATGGCTTCGGGCGCCAGATGCGCCGCATAGGGGATGATGATCTGCACCGCGACCGAGCCGAGGCCGATGAACAGCGCCGCGAGCAGGAACGGCAGCGCATGGGTTGCGAACGCGGCGGCGACGAGCGCCGCGGCGCCGAGCATGATCACCGAACAGATCAACGCGCGGTTTTCGACGAGATCGCCGAGCGGCACGATCAGCAGCAGCCCGGTGCCGTAGCCGATCTGCGTCATGGTCACGATCAGCCCGCTAGCTGCATGCGACAGGCCGAGCGCGGCGCTGATCGGGGCGATCAGCGGCTGCGCATAATAGATGTTGGCGGCGACCATGCCACAGGCCGCGGCGAGCACGAAGGTCAGGCGCTGCGACACCGCATCCGGCCCGGGCGCGGTCTCGATCGTGGCATTCATGGTCATTCGCATCGACTCCAGATATTAATAGGGAATGATCATTCCCTATTATGACGATAAATTCAGGCGAGCAGCTTCATGGCGACGCCGACCAGGCGCTCGCCTTCGAGCGGCACGCGGGCCTTGCCGACGACGCGCAGGCCTTGCGTGATGCAGATCATCAGCCGTGCGGTGTCATCGGCCGCGACGTGGCGGGGAATCGAGCCGTCGGCCTGGCCCTCGCGAATGAGGCCGGCGATGAAGCTTTCGTTGCGCTCGAGCTGCGCATTGACGCGGGCGCCGACGACCGAATCGACCGCGGAGAGCTCGACGGCACTGCCGACGACCAGGCAGCCGCGCCGCCCCTCGCTACCCCGGGAATGCTCGACATAGGACAGCAGCAGGTGACGGATGCGCTCGCGGCCGTTCGCGCCGCGCGCCGCCGCGCTGCGGGTCTGCTCCTGGCGCAGCGCCGCGTAGCGCTCGAAGGCGGCGAGGAACACCGCATGCTTGTCGCGAAACGCCTTGTAGATGCTTCCCGTGGCGAGCCGCATCGCCGCGGTGAGCTCGCCGATCGAGGTGGCATGATAGCCGCGCTCGCGAAACACGCGCACGGCGCGGTCGAGCGCGGTGTCCATGTCGAATTCCCGGGGGCGGCCGGGCGGACGTGCGGCAGGCCGGGAGCGGCGGGCGGTGTTTTGCATTGCGGGATAATAGGGAATGAACGTTTCCGAATAAAGACACGTGGTTGTGAAGGGGGACATGATGGTGACGTCACGGCGCGGTGCGGATAGATGGGCCCGGCTCTGCAGCGCACCGCACCGGACGATGCTTCGCAAGAGCGAAGTATGGTGCGCACACTCTCCTCCTCGTCATTGCGAGCGCAGCGAAGCAATCCAGACTACCGCCGCGGAGAGACTCTGGATTGCTTCGCTGCGCTCGCAATGACGGAGTGTGGCAGCACCGCAGTTCTCTGAACGGCTCTCGTAGGATGGGTAGAGCGAAGCGAAACCCGTCACGCATCCTCCTCGCCGAAGCATGATGGGTTTCGCAAGGGCTCTACCATCCTACGCGTCCATGAACCGGCGAGCGGCCCCGGATTACGCTGTCGCTCCATCCGGGCCACGGCAGCATCACCCCTTCACCGGCGTGCCATCCGCCATCGTCGTCACGCCCTTCCGTTCGACGATCATGCGGTAGGCCCGCGGCTGGCGGTGGACGTCGAAATTGAAGGTGGTGCGCTTGTAGGAGTTGCAGAGATCGAGATCGCAGCGCGCCAGCGCGATCTCGTCGCCCTTGGTGGTGCAGGCCGCGATGATCTCGCCCGAGGGCGCAATGACGCAGCTGCCGCCGATGTGATCGACGCCTTCCTCGTTGCCGGCCTTGGCGACGCCGACCACGAAGGTGCCGTTCTGATAGGCGCCGGCCTGCATCACCAGGTGATTGTGGAACAGCGAGAGATCGTCATGCTCCGGCGCGGGCGGATTGTGCACCGGCGTGTTGTAGCCGATCAGCACCATCTCGACGCCCTGCAGCCCCATGACGCGATAGGTCTCGCTCCAGCGGCGATCGTTGCAGATCGCCATGCCCATCACGCCGCCGAAGGCATCGACCACGCCGAAGCCGCTGCCGGGCTCGAAATAGCGCTTCTCCAGGTGCTGGAATTCGCGCCAGGGCTCGTGCTCGGCATGGCCGGGCAGATGCACCTTGCGATATTTCAGGACGATCGCGCCGCTCTTGTCGACAAGGATGGACGTGTTGTAGCGCCTGAGGATCCCGGCCTCGACGGTCAGCTCGGCGTAGCCGAGGCAAAAGCCGATGCCGAGCTCGCGCGCGAGATCGAACAGCGCCTGCGTCTCGGAGCCCGGCATCTCGCGCTCGAAGAAGCTGTCGATCTCGGCCTGGTCCTCGAAGTACCAGCGCGGGAAAAACGTGGTCAGCGCCAGCTCGGGATAGACGATCAGATCGCAGCCGGAAGCCCGTGCCTCGCGCATCAACGCCATCAGCCGCGCCACCACCGCGGTCCTGGTCTCGCTCTTCGCGATCGGTCCGAGCTGGCCGGCTGCGATGGTCATAATTCTCGCCACGCGTCATTCCCCATCTTTTTCGAGTGCACCGGGCCCGAGCCTATCGGGCGGCGCACCGCGCGCACAGGCCGCCTCGGCCCTCCGTGCCGAGGGCACAATCAAATTCCGTGCCTGCGGGTATCATCTTGCGGCGCTGGGTGAGCACCCTGGACGGGAATTTCGTTGCCGATCTGCAACGGTTCCCCACCGTCTGAAGCTGGACAAAACAAACTCCCATTCCGGCCACGAACCGCTCTCACAAGGCCGTGAGACTATCAGGGGAAGACGATGCGTGCACAACGCGTTTGGAAAGTGAATGGGGCCGCCAGCATCGGGCAGCTCCAATCCAGGCTGGACGATCTGAACAAGCGTCTCAGCCAACTCGAAAACCAGAATCCGGAGAATTGGAAGCTTGAGGAGCTGAGATCGAGCGCGCTCAGCCTGTCGCGCGAGATCGACGACATCCGCTGCGCCGAGGCGACGGCGGCCTTGAGCGAGCTGCTGCGGAAATAACCAGGCCTACCGATTCGCGCCGCGCCAGGGGGAACCAAGCGCGGCGGCGGCCATTTCCATGCAAAGCATGGAGCGAGATCATGAGCAGGCACCCGACGCGCGCCTATCTCGCGCGCGGCGTGGCCGGCGCGGTATCCATGCTGGTCCTGTGCGCGGCGGCGTCTTCACCATCGCGCGCCCTTTCGCGTTATGAAGAATTTGGCTTGTGAGGGATTTCGCATGACGTCCGATCCCGAGGAGCAGGTCAGGCTGCAAGGCTACGGCGAGATGACGCTGCGCACGGCCGTCGAGACCTTGATGCTGCTCGCGCCGCGCGAGCGATCCGAGGCCGCAATCTTTCGCGTCCGCGACGGCGTGCGCCTCGCGCAGAGCGAAATCGCCGAACTCGCATCCAGCTGGGCCATCGAGCCCGCGCCAAACGTGCGATCGCCGAAACTGGTGCCGGAGCAGCACTGGCAAGACGTGGTCCGCGGCATGGTGCGTGACGCCCCGCTGCCGTCGCTGCTGGTGGCCTTCCTGGTGGGTGTGCTGGTCGCGCGCAGATGATGATGCACGCTCGCGATGACGCGCTCACATGAATGGAATCACCGCGTTCCGGGAAACCCGAGGAAACCCTTTTGCTCGCGACATCGCGACCGTTCCGCGCGGAACGTCTCGCGGCAGGAGGGATTGGTCCCCCGTTGAACCCGAACATGGAGACAACCATGACACGTACGAAACTCGTGAGCGTCGCCGCAACTCTTGCCGCGATTTTGCCGCTCGCAACTGCAAGCCCCAGCCTCGCTGCGGGACGCGGTCCCGGCTGGTGCACGACACCTAGTGGAGAAGCTGTCGGCGCCGCCGGCCCGGCGATGAGCGGCGGCCAGTTGATGGCCGGCGTCGGCCAATGCCAGCGCATCGGCGGTTGGCACCCCACCAACACCTACGGCTATCAGGGCCCGGGCTACGGATATGACGAGCCCCGCTGGGGCACATCAGCCTACGCACCCTACGAAGACTAGGGGCCCTTCCATCGCAAGATCACAGCGGCGCGGCCAATCACGGCCGCGCCGCTGTCCCGCCACGGCCCGGCTCCGGGTCATGACCCGCTCTCTCGCGCTGATAGCGGACATTGCTGGACGTGTCCCCACGGCAAGGGCCAAATCGCTCGGCCGAACCGTCAGCAAGGCTTCGAGCGCTGCACGTCAAATACTTCGCCAAGGCGGCCTCGGTTGAAAGCGGGTTTTCAGGCTTTCAACAAAATGCGAGACACGGGCTGAGACCCCGCGACGCGTTGGCACCAAAGCCAGAATATCGGCGCCTTCGAATTCATATTCACGAAACAGCCGACGCAGTTCGCCCTTCTTAACCGATGGCGCCACGTCCCATTCGGACCTGAGTGCGATGCCCAACCCTGCAATAGCCCACTCGCGAACAACCTCACCATTGTTGCTGGTGAGTGCCGGAGTTATTCGAAGCGCTTCTGATCGCCGGGATGATGCGTGGCTATTCCTGTAGCGCCAAAGCGTCACGTCCTCTTCGTTTTCGCGAACGGAGAGACATGCATGCTGCGCCAGGTCGCGGGGATGTGACGGCGTTCCGCGTCGTCGAAGATAGCCGGGACTGGCGCACACCCAGCGCGCGTTGCGGGCAAGAAGGTGAGCAATCCACGAGGAATCCCGGACTGTCCCGATATGGATGACGACGTCAGCTTCGACATTGCTGTTCCAGGGGGTTTCGGAAAGATCCAGCGTCGCACGCACCTGTGGGTAGTCGCGAATGAATGCCGCCATGACGGGCGCGACATGAATCCTGCCAAAGCCAAAGGGCGCGACAACCCGTAGGGGGCCGGCAAATGCGCCACCGCTGAGACTGTTCCCTAGATCATCGATACGCGCCAACAGGGACTGGGCTTCATGAACGAGCCGTTCGCCTTCCGGCGTGAAGCGCAGGCCTCGGGAGTTGCGGACGACAAGATTGATTCCGAGAACGGCCTCCAGCTTTTTCAATCGCATGGAAAGCGCCGGCGGCGTGACATCGAGCGCCCTCGCCGCCCCGCTAAGCGAGCCGGTTCGGCTCAGGGCTACCACAAATCGAAAATCCTCAAGCGCAATCATTCAATTTTCCTGAAAGGATGAGATAATCATACTTAAACACAACTGATCACCGAAGTGATAGAAGTTTGACAATGACCATGCCCCGCGCCGTTCTTTTCGATCTTCTCACGGCGCTCCTCGATTCCTGGAGCGTCTGGAATGCCTCCGCCGGATCCGAAGCGTCGGGCCGAGCCTGGAGGGCCGAGTATCTCCGCATGACCTATGGTTGCGGTAGTTATGTTCCGTATGAGGATCTGGTCCGCCAGGCTGCGCGCGCAACTGGTCTCGCTCCGTCGGCGGCAGACGCCCTCGAAGCAAATTGGATGTCCCTCCCGGTCTGGAGCGGCGCGCAGGTTGCGCTAGACCAGTTGGCCGGACGCGCGCGCCTGGCAGTCGTCACCAATTGCTCGACGCGCCTTGGACGAATGGCCGCCGCCCGCCTCCGCACACAATGGGATGTCGTGATCACCGCGGAAGAGGCCGGATTCTATAAGCCCGACACCCGCCCCTATCGTCTTGCGTTGGACATGCTGGGCGTGTCGGCTGCGGACGCAGCGTTTGTCGCAGGCTCCGGCTACGACCTCATCGGCACCTCAGCCGTCGGGCTGCGCACCTACTGGCACAATCGCGTGGGCTTGGCTCGTCCGGAGGGCGCCCCGGCAGCCGAGAGAGAATCTCCGAACCTCGATGACCTCGTTCCGTGGCTGGAGGACTTTTCATGATGATATCTCGCACGTTGGCTGCCATGTTCGCGGTCGGATTGAGCATCTCTGCGGCAACGGCTCAGGAGTTTCCCGAGAGGCAATTGACGCTGATCGTTCCGTTTCCAGCCGGTGGCCCGAGCGATGCACTTGGCCGGGCGGTGGCTCAAGCCATGGCCACCCACTTGAAGCAGTCTATCATCGTAGAAAATATTGGCGGCGCTAGCGGCACCATCGGCCTAACCAAATTGCTAAAGGCGCCTGCGGATGGATACTCGCTCGGATTTGGCACCATCGGCACACATGTCGCGAATGTCGCGTTCTACAAACGCCTTCCATACGACCCAATCGCGGACTTCGAGCCTGTGGGCCTCGCTGGGATGGCTTCCACACTTCTTGTCGCGAAGATGGACCTGCCGGCATCCAATCTACATGAGTTCGTCACCTATGCCCGTGCCAACGGCGAGAAACTCACCTATGGCAGCGCTGGCGTCGGATCGATTTCGCACTATGCCTGCGTTCTGCTGCTGTCAAACCTGAAACTGAGCATCACCCATGTTCCATATCGCGGCATTGCCCCAGCGATGAACGACCTCATGGGTGGTCACGTGGACTTCATGTGTGACCAGACCACCACAGCGCTACCTCAAGTGCTCGGCGGAACGATCAAGGCCATCGCAGCGCTGAGTGATCAGCCCCTGCCGCAGGCGCCTCAAATATCCACTACGGCAGAGGCCGGCTATCCGGGCGTGAAACTCCGCTCCTGGAACGCGATCTTCGTGCGAAGGGGAACGCCCGTTCCGGTGCGTCAGAAATTAAACGACGCCTTGCGCGCAGCACTCGTCGACCCGGATGTCATGCGGCAAATGACAGCGGTGGGTGTCGAACTGCCAAGGGGAGCGGATCTCGAGCCCGGTGCCGTCAGCGCGCTGATCGCCCAAGGGCTGGAGCACGACGTGCCAGTGCTGCGCGCCAAGGGCGAATATCTGGACTAAGCATGACATCTTTTTCCGACATCGAAACGCCCGCTGCCATCGTCGACGTCGTGCGCATGCAGCGTAATATCGCCCGCATGCAGGACCGGATGAACGCCTTGGACGTCAGCTTCCGTCCCCACGTCAAGACGACCAAATGCTTCGCCGTTGCGGACAGGCAGCGCGCCGCGGGCTCGAACGGCATCACCGTCTCGACCCTGCGCGAAGCCGAGGAGTTTTTTGCTGCGGGCTACGACGACATCCTCTACGCGGTCTGCATCGCGCCGCACCGGCTCCGCCGGGCCCAGCGACTGCGTGATCGAGGCTGCCGCCTCAAAATTCTGGTCGACTCGGTCGAGGCTGCGCAAGCCGTCGTCGAGGCGCAGTCCCATCGCGATCCTTTCCACGTCCTGATCGAGGTCGACACTGACGGACACCGCTCGGGTGTAGGCCCCGAGGATGAGCGTCTCATCGAGATCGGCCGCATTCTTCACACCGGCGGCGCCACACTTCGCGGCGTGCTGACTCATGCCGGAAACTCCTATGAGCTCGACGAGCCCGGGGCCCTGGAGCGGTTGGCGGAGCAGGAGCGTGCCTTGAGCGTTCGCGCGGCCGAACGGCTTCGCGCTGCCGGCCTTCCATGCCCGGTCGTGAGCGTCGGATCGACCCCGACAGCGCTGTCCGCCCGCGCCTTGGACGGCGTTACGGAAGTGCGCTGCGGCGTGTACGTGTTCTTCGATCTATTCATGACGAATGTCGGCGTCTGCGCGTTCGACGATATCGCCCTGTCCGTGCTGACGAGCGTGGTCGGCCATCAGTCGGAGAAAGGCTGGATTATCGTCGACGCCGGATGGATGGCGATGAGCCGAGACCGCGGCACTGCTCGTCAGCGCCGTGATTACGGATACGGGATCGCATGCGATTTAGAGGGGCGCCCGCTCAAGGAAGACTTGGTGATGATCGCAGCAAATCAGGAACACGGAATCCTTGCCGTAAGAAACGGTCCTGTCATCTCTCTTGAAAATTGCTTTCCGATTGGCACACGACTTCGAATACTCCCGAATCACGCCTGTGCTACCGGAGCACAATTCTCCGAATATCATGCCGCCACGGAAAACGGCATTGAAAGATGGCGGAGGTTTAATGGCTGGTGACATTGCCTGCCTAGAACCTCACGGAGTGGCGGCCCCAGGTGGGTACGACAGTCATGCGGTGAGAGCCGGTGCTTTTGTCTTTGTTTCCGGACAATTGCCGATCTCCGCCAATGGCGCGAGGCTTGCTGACAAGGACCTTCATCCGGATGAAGAGGCTGCGTAGGCGTTTGGAGGAAGGCGCTGAGTTGAACTCTATCCCCGCGCGCCATTCGCGCCCGGAGGTCAGCCAAAATAGGCCCGTAAGTCCGGAGGGAGCATTTGTGATGCTCGATCATGTCCTACGTGACATCCCGCCAGGGTTCGTTTAGGTCGTCCCGCATCAGCCTGATCTGCTCCTCGACGCCCCTGGCATAAGCCTTGGGATCGACAGGGATGGCTGCCGTGCCTCAAATCATTGCGCATTTCATTGCGTGGGAAAAACGTAGAAAGTATAAGTACTTGAAATGATGGTCGGAGTGGCAGGATTCGAACCTGCGACCCCTGCGTCCCGAACGCAGTGCTCTACCGGGCTGAGCCACACTCCGACAAGAAGGCGGCTTATAGCGTCGGGTTTGACGCACTGCAAGCGGCCGAGCTGAGGAATTTTGCCCTCGTGAAAACGGGTATTGAAACGCTGATTTTGCCGGCCGGCGCGGCCGGCGCGGAAGCCGCCGCCCGGCGACTTGCGGCCGGCGGGCTGGTCGCGTTCCCGACCGAGACGGTCTACGGGCTCGGGGCGGATGCAGCCAATGCCACCGCGATCGCCCATCTCTACGCCGCCAAGGGGCGGCCGGCGTTCAATCCGCTGATCGCGCATGTCGCCGACCTCGAGGCCGCGCGGCGGATCGGGCGATTCGATGCGCGCGCGCTGGCACTGGCGGAAGCGTTCTGGCCGGGGCCGCTGACGCTGGTGGTGCCGAAGACCGAGGACTGCCCGGTGGCGGATCTTGCCACCGCCGGCCTCGACACGGTCGCGATCCGCATCCCCGCCCATCCCGTCGCGCAGGCGATCCTGCGCGCCTTCGGCGGCGCCGTGGTGGCGCCGTCGGCCAACATCTCCGGCCACGTCTCGCCGACGCTGGCCGCCCATGTCGAGAGCGACCTGTCCGGGCGGATCGACCTGATCGTCGATGGCGGGCCTGTTACGGTCGGCGTGGAATCGACGATCGTCGGCTGCCTCGACGCGCCGATGCTGCTCCGTCCCGGCGGGCTGTCACGCGAGCGGATCGAGGCGGTGCTGGGCGCGCCGCTGGCGCGGCCGCCGGCGGAGGCCGAGAGCGACGACGGCCAGCCGCTGGCGCCGGGCATGCTGGCCTCGCATTACGCACCGCGCGCCCATGTGCGGCTCGATGCGCGTGAGATCGCGCCGGGCGAGGCGCTGCTGGCGTTCGGCCCCGCGCGCCTGCCCGGCCTTGACGCCGCGTCGGCCGTCATGAATTTGTCGCCCACCGGTGATGTCGATGAAGCCGCCGCCAATCTGTTCGGCTATCTTCGCAACCTCGATGCGAGAGCGCCGCGGGCGATTGCGGTGATGCCGATACCCGAAGATGGTCTGGGCGAGGCGATCAACGACCGGCTGCGCCGCGCCGCGGTGGCGCGGTGAAGCAAGAGACGAGGACATGAACATCAACAAGCCTGCCACCCCGCCGCTTGCCCCCGAATTGATCGCGCAATTCCGCAAGATCGTCGGCGACCGCCACGCGATCACCGATCCGACCGATATCGAGCCTTACGTCACCGAGGAGCGCAATTTGTTCCACGGCCGCTCGCCGCTGGTGCTGCGCCCGGGCTCGACGGCGGAGGTCTCTGCCATCTGCAAGCTCGCCTCCGCGCACAACATCGCGCTGGTGCCGCAGGGCGGCAACACCGGGCTCGTCGGCGGCCAGACGCCGCATAATGGCGAGGTGGTGGTGTCGCTGCGCCGGCTTGACAAGATCCGCGAGGTCGACACCGCCTCTAACACCATGACGATCGAAGCCGGCGTGGTGCTGCAGATCGCGCAAGCCAAGGCGTCCGAGGTCGACCGGCTGTTTCCGCTGTCGTTAGGGGCCGAAGGCAGCTGCACCATCGGCGGCAATCTCTCCACCAATGCCGGCGGTACCGCGGCGCTCGCCTATGGCGTCGCGCGCGAGATGGCGCTGGGGCTGGAAGTGGTGCTCGCCGACGGGCGCGTGCTGAACGCGCTGTCGAAGCTGAAGAAGGACAACACCGGCTACAATCTGCACAACCTCTTCATCGGCGCTGAAGGCACGCTCGGCATCATCACCGCGGCGACGCTGAAACTGTTTCCGAAGCCGCGGGCGATCGAGACCGCCTTCGTCGGGCTGAAATCGCCGGCGGCGGCGCTGAAGCTGCTCACCATCGCGCAAGGCGAGGCCGCCAATGCGCTGACGAGCTTCGAGCTGCTGTCGCAGCTGGCGGTGGATTTCTCCGTGCGCCACGGCATCGACGTGCGCGATCCGCTCGCCGAGAAGCATCCCTGGTACGTGCTGATGGAATTGTCATCGCCAAGCGAGGATGCCCGCACGCCGCTGGAGACGATCCTCGCCCGCGCCATGGAGGAGGAGATCGTCGACGATGCCGTGATCGCGGCGAGCCTCGCCCAGCGCGCGGCGTTCTGGAAGCTGCGTGACGAGATGTCGGCGGCGCAGAAGCCGGAAGGCGGCTCGATCAAGCACGACATCTCCGTCCCGGTTGCGGCCGTGCCCGAATTCATCGCGGAAGCCGATGCGGCCGTGGTGAAGCTGATCCCCGGCGCCCGGCCGGTGCCGTTCGGCCATCTCGGCGACGGCAATCTGCATTACAATGTCAGTCAGCCGATCGGCGCCAACACCGCCGATTTCCTCGCGCGCTGGCATGATGTGAACGCGGTGGTGTTCGAGATCGTGCTGCGCATGGGCGGCTCGATCTCGGCCGAGCACGGCATCGGCGTGCTCAAGCGCGACGAGCTGCCCGAGGTGAAGGACAAGACCGCGTTCGAGCTGATGCGACAGGTCAAGGCGATGCTCGATCCGCTCGGCATCATGAATCCGGGGAAGGTGCTGTGAGCGCCCTTGCGATCGAGCCCATCTCCGACGCCGATGTCGAGCCGGTCGTCGCGCTATGGCAGCGCTGCGGCCTGACGCGGCCCTGGAACGATCCGCATGCCGACATCGCGCTGGCGCGGCGGCGGGCCAATTCCACCGTGCTGGTCGGCCGCGAGAACGGCGCGATCGTTGCCACCGCGATGGTCGGCCATGATGGCCATCGCGGCTGGGTCTATTACGTCGCCGTCGATCCCACCTGTCAGAAGCGCGGCCATGGCCGCATCATCATGGCCGCGGCCGAGGACTGGCTGCGAAGCGCCGGGATTTCGAAGCTGCAGCTCCTGGTCCGCCGCGAGAACGCGCAGGCCAATGCGTTCTATGGCTCGCTGGGCTTCGAGCTATCGACCTCCGTGATGTTCCAGAAGTGGCTCGACGGCCGCGCGACCACGCCAAGCAATTGAGATCGAGATGCGGCCGCGAACGCAACTGCGCCCCCTCGCCCCGTTCTTACGGGGAGAGGGTTGGGGTGAGGGGCTTCTCTCCGCACGCGAGATCGTCGATGGACCTGTACCCCCTCACCCGCATCCCATCTCCGATGGGATGCGACCTCTCCCCGCAAGCGGGGAGAGGTGAAGAAGAGAGAGACCTCATGACCATTTCCGACCGCGTCCGCATCAAGGACGTCCGCGTGCTCTCGGACGGCTGGACCACGCTGAAGACCACGACGTTCGAGTACCGGCGCGCCAGTGGCGAGTGGCAGACGCAGCATCGCGAGACCTATGAGCGCGACAACGCCGCCGCCGTGCTGCCCTACAATCTCGCGCGGCGGACCGTGATCCTGGTGAAGCAGTTCCGCCTGCCGGCCTTCATCCGCGGCTACGACGACCTCTTGATCGAGGCCGCTGCCGGCGTGCTCGACAACGCCGAGCCCGAGGAGCGCATCCGCGCCGAGGCGGAGGAAGAGACCGGCTATCGCCTGCACCACGTCCACAAGGTGTTCGAGGCCTTCATGAGCCCCGGCGCCATCACCGAAAAGCTGCATTTCTTCGTCGCCGAATACGAGCCCGAGATGCGGGTGAGCGACGGCGGCGGCCTCGAGCACGAGGGCGAGGACATCGAGGTGCTGGAGCTCGGAATTGACGAGGCGCTGGCGATGATCGCCGACGGCCGCATCATCGACGCCAAGGCGATCATGCTGCTGCAGTATGTGGCACTGCACGTGTTCAGGTGACGCGCTTACCCTCCCCTGGAGGGGGAGGGTCGATCGGGCGCAGCCCGAGCGGGGTGGGGTGATCTCTCCTCGCAGGCACTGTTCGAGGTGGAGAGACTGTCACCCCACCCCGTCTCACATCTTCGCTGCGCTCAGATGTGAGCCGACCCTCCCCCTCCAGGGGAGGGTAAGTGGTAGCGTGCGCGTGGCTTCATCGCCTGTTGCAATTCTGACCTGCGCCGCCGCTCCCCCCGTTGAGCAACCCCGCAACTATCTCTAGTCTGGCCCCAACCAAGAACCAGGAGACGCGCCATGTCTGCTCCGCGCGACGACGAATTCGGCTTTGCGCCCGACTACGACTCCCCCGTTCCCTACATGCAGCGCACCCGCGATTATTACGCGGCGATCGGCTACACCACGCCGTACCGCTGGGCGCATTACACCGAGGCGCCGTTCCAGCCGCTGAAGAAACCGCTGGCCCAATCGCGCGTCACCATCATCACCACCGCTGCGCCCTACGATCCGGCCAAGGGCGACCAGGGGCCGGGCGCGGCGTATAATGGCAGCGCGAAGTTCTATCAGGTCTATGACGGCGACACGTCGAAAGAGCACGACCTGCGCATCTCGCACATCGGCTACGACCGCAAGCACACCTCGGCCACCGACAGCGGCACCTGGTTTCCGCTGCCACAGCTGTTGAAAGCGTCCGCTGCGGGGCGGATCGGCGAGATCGCCCCGCGCTTCTTCGGCGCGCCGACCAACCGCAGCCATCGCGTCACGCTCGACACCGACGCGCCGGAGATCCTGGCGCGCTGCCTCGCGGACAAGGTCGACGTCGCGGTGCTGGTGCCGAACTGCCCGGTCTGCCACCAGACCACCGCACTGGTGGCGCGGCATCTGGAGCGCAACGGTATTCCGACCGTGATCATGGGCTGCGCCAAGGACATCGTCGAGCACGCCGCCGTACCGCGCTTCCTGTTCTCTGATTTCCCGCTCGGCAATTCTGCCGGCAAGCCGCACGACATCGCCTCGCAGGCGCAGACGCTCGAGCTCGCGCTCCGGCTGCTGGAGACCGCGAGCGGTCCGCAGACCACGATGCAGTCGCCGCTGCGCTGGAGCGAGGATGCCTCCTGGAAGCTCGACTACAACAACGTCGCGCAGCTGAGCCCTGAAGAGCTGGCGCGCCGCCGCGCCGAATTCGACAAGCAGAAGGAGATCGCGCGCGGCAACCGCGCCGCCTGACGTCCTCCGATAAGAACAATCAAGGGAGAGCGACGTGACGCGACCGTTCGAGGGCGTGAAGATCCTGGATTTCACGCAAGTGCTGGCCGGCCCCTATGCGAGCTATCAGCTCGCGCTGCTCGGCGCCGACGTCATCAAGGTCGAGCGGCGCGAGGGCGAGGACATGCGCCGCACGCCGCTGTCCCGCGAATGGGCCGAGCGTGGCCTGGCGCCGGCATTCCAGGCCATCAACGGCAACAAGCGCAGCCTGACGCTCGATCTGCAGAAGCCGGAGGCGATCGCGATCGTGAAGAAGCTCGCAAGCCGCGTCGACGTCGTCATGGAGAATTTCCGTCCGGGCGTGATGGACAAGCTCGGCATCGGCTATGAGGCGCTGTCCGCGATCAATCCGAAGCTGATCTATTGCGCGGTGTCAGGCTTCGGCCAGACCGGCCCGGATCGCCTGCGCCCCGGCTATGACGGCAAGATGCAGGCGCTGTCGGGCATCATGGCGATCACCGGCCACCCCGAGACCGGACCGACGCGCGCCGGCTTTGCGGTGTGCGACGTGCTTTCGGGCGCCACGGCCGCGTTCGGCGTGTCGAGCGCGCTCTACCAGCGCGACCGCACCGGCAAGGGGCAGCTGATCGACGTCTCCATGCTGGAGGCGACGCTGGCGTTTCTCTCGGGCCAGATCGCGGACTGGTCGGTCGCCGGTCATCGGCAAACACTGTCGGGCAATCAGGCGGTGAGCCGCCGGACCACGGCAAATTTATTCAAGTGCGGCGACGGCCATATCCTGCTCGCCGTCAACAACGAGAAGCAATACCGCGCGTTGATGGCTGCGCTCGGTCGCGAGGACACGCTGTCAGATCCGCGCTTTGCCGACTGGTTCTCCCGCAACGAGAACGAGCCGGCGCTCCGCGCCATCATCGAGGAAGCGCTCGCCGCACGGCCGGCGCGCGAATGGGAAACGATCCTGGAAGACGCCGGCGCGCCCTGCGCCAGCATCTGGAAGGTCGAGGAGGTCATCGACCATCCGCAAATCAAGGCGCGCGGTGCGATCCAGGAGCTGGACACCCAATACGGCCGCCTGCGCTTTGCCGGCAGCGGCTTCAAGCTCGCGCATGGCGGCGGCAGGCTGGATCGCATGGCGCCGGAGCTGGGCGCGGATACGGATGCCGTGCTGGGCGAGCTGGGATTCGACGCGGCGGAGATCGCGGGCTTACGGGCGAGGGAGATTGTCTGAAGCTCCGTGCCGTAGCGTGGGCAAAGCGAAGCGTGCCCACCACCGCGTATTGAAGAGAGAGATCGTGGGCACGGCGCGTTGCGCCTTTGCCCACCCTACGGCACCGCGCCTAGAACAACGATCCCTGCCCGTCATCCGACGACGCAGCCGCAGTCTTCCGCACCCCCTTCTTCGGCTTCGTCGCCTCGGCCTCCGCCTCGATCTCCTCCGCACTGATCGGCAGCACGAGCTGCTCGTCATCATTGGCGACGCGGTTAACGCGGGTAGAGACCGGGTGCCAGGCGAATTCGCCGACGTGCGGGGGCCTCATCAGCGGCAGGATCGCATCGACCTCGTCGCCTTTGATGTCGAGCCAGCGCTCGAAGTCGCGCGGACTGATGGTGACGGGCACGCGGTCATGCAGAGCGGCGAGATCCTCGCCCGCCGCCGCGGTGACGATCGCGACCGTGTCGAGCTCCTCGCCGTTCGGCCCGACCCAGGTCTCGAACAAGGCGGCAAAGCCGAGCGGCTCACCGTCGGCGCGGTGGATGAAAAAGGGCTGTTTGCGGCCGGCTTCCGTCTTCCACTCGTAATAACCATCAGCCGGGATCAGGCCGCGCCGGCGGCGAATCGCGTTCTTGAAGGCGGGTTTCTCCAGCACAGTCTCGGAGCGGGCGTTGATCAGGAGCGTGAACCCGCGGGGGTCCTTGACCCAGCTCGGCAGCAGACCCCAGCGCATCAGGCGGAAGCGGCGCGCGCCGTTCTCGACCAGCACCACCGGAATCGGTTGCGTCGGGGCGACATTGTACCGGGGCGGGAAATTCGGCTGCTCGACATAGCCGAACAGTTGCCGCAAAGCCGCGGGGGCCGAAGTTATGACGAAGCGTCCACACATCCTTGGGGGCCTATATAGGGTCCGTTCAGGTCCTTTTAACCCCGAACGTTAACACTGCGGCAGATGAGCTCAACGGCCACCCAACCCGCGCGGACGCATGTACAGACGGGCCCCGAGGCGGCCGCCTGGGCCGAACGGCTGCGCGTGGCCAACATCAACCCGCGGACCGGGCTTGCCACCGACTATCTCAACCATTTCAATGAAGCCGTGATGCTGCTCGAGATGGTGCCGGATATGCCGGAATGCGCGGATGACTTCCTGACCTGGACGCCGCTGTCCTACGCCGAGCATTTCACGGCGTCGAATTTCAAGGCGCGGGATTTGGCGATCGAAGCCTATGAGAAAGCCGATCCCAACGTGCGTGCCCAGTTCGACCACATGACGGATACCATGACCTCGATCCTGACCGCGGTCGGCTCGGCCATGCGCGAGGTCGAGAAGGACTCGACCCGCGTGCGCCTCGCCGAGCAGGCCACCCTCTGGGTCAAGCCGCTGATCGCGGCCTGCGGCGGCATCATCAATGGCGGGGCGGAAGCCGACGTCGACACCATCATGGCGAACTCGGCCCGATAGGTGGCGCGATTGACTGCAATTGTCCATCCTGCCCATCCCCAGCTCGCGGTCAGCGCGGCGATCTTCCGCGACGGCAAGGTGCTGCTGGTCCGCCGCGCCCGCTCGCCCGCCAAGGGCTTCTATTCGCTGCCGGGCGGCCGTGTCGAGTTCGGCGAATCGCTGCATCAGGCCTTGAGCCGTGAGGTCGACGAGGAAACCGGTCTTCGTATCGAGATCGTTGGCCTTGCCGGCTGGCGCGAGGTGCTGCCGGCCACCGCCGGCGCCGGCCATTACCTGATCATGTCCTTTGCCGCCCGCTGGACGGCCCGGGAGCCGGCTCTCAACGACGAGCTCGACGATTACCGCTGGATCGCCCCGGACGCCATGGCGAGCCTCGGTGACCTCAAGCTGACCGGGGGGCTGGAGGAGGTCATCCTGTCGGCTCACCGGCTGCTTGGGGCCTGACGGCCCGCCTTGCGCCAGCCGTCCCGAGGGGGCATACAGCCGCCGATGTCGATGCGATTTCTGGCCATTTTTGTCGTGATTCTCGCCTGCGCCTCCGGGCCTGCGAGAGCCCAGGACGTGGCGGCGCCGTTTGACGGCGGACTGCAGCGGCTGGCCGAGATCCTGGGCGGCCTGCACTATCTGCGCGGCATCTGCGGGGCGAACGAGGGCAACAAATGGCGCAACGAGATGCAGGCGCTGATCGATGCCGAGACCCCCTCCGGGGAGCGCCGCACCCGCATGATCGCCGCCTTCAACCGCGGCTATAACGGTTTTCAGCAGACCTATCGCAGCTGCACGCCGGCCGCGACGGTGGCGATCCGCCGCTATATCGAGGAAGGCTCGAAGATCTCGCGGGATCTCACGGCGCGCTACGCGAACTGATTTCTCGTCATTCCGGGGCTCGACGAAGTCGAGAGCCCGGAATCCATCGAGCCGCAGAGTTGGTGGCCTGACGGATTCCGGGCTCGCGCTGCGCGCGCCCCGGAATGACGAGTGCTGGAACCCTGTCATCGACTTTGTTCACAGCCGTTAACCGTTCTTAAAGATGTGGCCTAGCGGTCGTTAACGCCCGTGCTACACCTTCTCGCACAGCGCATCGCCGTGGATCGCGCCCCAGCCCTGACCGAGTTTCATGAGCCAGCCGATTTCCTACGCCCCCGCCCGCGCGCCGCTGCCCGATCACGAGCAGAAACAGGCTGCGCTGAGCTATCTCAACGAGGCCTGGGCCGAGGCGCGCCATGACGGCGTCGACGGCGACTGCCTGGCGCAGGCGAGCCTGTTCGCGGCGCTCGCCGAGCTCGTCGGCACCTATGGCGAGGACGCGGTGGCGAAGTTCGTCGAGGGCTTTCCCGGCCGCATCCGCAACGGCGAATTCTCGGTCGGCATCTCCAGGCAGTAGGCCGCTCCGAAAAATGACCCCGCCACGCGGGCGGGGCCAGTTGCGGATGAATGACTTGGCGAAAGGCTTCGCGAAGTCTGCCGCTCTTATCGCACGGAAGCCGCTTTCAGCGGACAAGCATTAGTCTCGCGGCCGTCGGGAGAAGTTCCCGCAGCGCGCGGGAATTCGCTCCCTCGTCACGGCTCGATCTTGAGCGTCGCTTTCATGTTGGGATGATAGCGGCAGTAATACTCGACCGTTCCGGCCTTGTTCAGAACTGATGTCGCTGATTTCTTCGGCGGCAGCGGCACGTCGAAATCGCCGTTCCTGGCGGTGGCGGTGTGGGCGAAGACGTCCTTGTTGACCCAGGTGATGGTATCGCCGATCTTCGCCGATACCTCAGCCGGAGCAATCACGAGATTGTCCATCGTGATCTCGATCGACGCAGCGCGTGCCGGGACGATCGTCGACAGGAGGACGACCGCAAGCGCGATCGAGGCGAGGCGTCCCGGCATCATGCGAGGCTCCTATTTCAGCTCGGCCGCAACATGCTCGGCGTGCTGCTGATGGCCCTGGAAGATCTTCAGCCCGGTCTGCAGCAGGCTCTTCAGCTCGGCATTGCTCGCAGACGGAATGAGTTGCGTCTCCAGGGCGCCATTGACTGCCTTGTGGTAGGCGACCTCGTTGGCGACGTAAGCCTTGTCGAACGCCGCGCCATCCAGCTTGTCGAGCTCGGCCAGCTTGTCGGCCGCCTGCTTCGATAGCGCCTTGCTGGTGTCGTTGTCCTCCGGCGTGACGTTCAGCTTCTTGACGAGCGCGAGGGCCTGCTTGTTGACCGCCTCGTGGTCGCGCAGCATGTCTTCGGCGAACGCCTTGACATCCTTGTTCTTGGCCTTCTTCTGCGCCTGCTTGGCAGCGTTGATGTCGATCACGCCCGCGATGTAGGCGATATGCGCGATCTGGGGATCGGTGGGCTTGTCGGCTGCGCTGGCGCCGTGCAGCAAAACGGGACTCGACAACATCATCGCTGCGGCGGCCGCCGCGCTCCATCGGATCAGCATGGCTTGGCACTCCTGTGGGCCGGAAACGTTCCGGACTGTTGCTTGCACAGGTTGGATGCCAATTCCGCGCGAACGTTCCCGAAAAATTAGGCCCCGATGCCAAGCCGCCTGAGCACGGCCTCCGTCAGGCGCTCGCAACGCTCACCGGCGAACGGAAACGCATCCATCACGACCGGACCGATCTTCTTCTCGACGTTCTCGCGCAGCATCGCGCGCGCACGGTGCAACCGAGTCTTCACCGTCTCGGGCTTGATGCCGAGCAGCTCGGCGGTCCCCTCCACGCTCATCCCCTCCATCACCCGCGCGATGAAGACCATGCGGAAGGTCTCGGGCAGTTCATCGACCGCGCGTTCGACGACACGCTGGATCTCGCGTTGGGCCATGGACTTTTCCGGATCAGTTGCGGCGGACGAAAGCGGAAACTGGATGATTTGCGCTTCGAGCGTTGCCTCCGGCACCGATCCCAGCTCGACCTGCGGCTTCCGACCGCGTGCGCGTCCGAGGGCTTCGTTGATGGCAATGCGCGACAGCCACGTCGACAGCGCCGACTCGCCAAGGAATCCGTCGAGATGCGTGAAGGCGCGGACATAGGTCTCCTGCACAACGTCCTCCGCTTCGCTGTCGCTGCGCAGGATGCCGCGGGCGAGCCTGAAGAGCCGGCGGTTATTGGCTTGCATAATCTCGCGCAACGCGGCCTCGTCGCGGCGCCGCGCGCGGGCCACCAGCGCGGCCTCCGAAGTCCGGGCGCCGGCGGTCAGGCCGGCTGCGGTCCCTGGCATGGCGGGTGTCCTGTCTCCAATTGGTTCCGGACATTGGATGCAGCCGCAGAGGAAAGGTTCCCGATTTTCTTCCCCGGGATCTTACCTTCCTGGAAGGTAAGGACCGCCTCCTAGTCTGTCTCGATCGGCAGCGAGGGATCCCGCGCCCATTCGCCCATCGATCCATCGTACAGCGTCAGCTTCTCGTAGCCGAGCTGCGTCAGCAACAAGAGGTTGATCGTCGCCGAGATGCCTCCCCCGCAATAGCAGATCACGGTCTTGTCGCGCGTGACGCCCTGGGCAACGAACTTCTCTTCCGCGTCCGCAAGATTCGTCAGCGTCTTGTCGGCATTAACGAGTGTTGGGGCGGGAACATTGACGCTGCCCGGCACGCGGCCGGGCCGACCATAGCGGCTCGGCTCGAGGCCCTGGTGAAATTGCGGCAAGAGCGCGTTGACGATGACCGTCGAGGCATCGCCGATGCGCGCCTTCACTGTGTCCTTATCGACGAAGAAGCCCGCGCGCGATGCGGCCACGAAGGTCGTGGCCGGATAACCCTTCGGTGCACCGGTCTCAATCGGCCGCCCCTCTTCCTTCCACTTGTCGAGGCCGCCGTCGAGCACGCGGGCATCAACGCCGAGCGAGCGCAGCATCCACCAGAACCGCGTCGACCACATCATGGTGCCGATGCTGTAGAGCACGATCGTCTTGCTCGCATCGAGGCCGTGGCGACCGAAGGCGGCCTCGAGCTGGGCTACGTCAGGCATCATGAAGAGTGGGCGCGCGGAGGTGTCGGAGAATTCGCCTTGCAGGTCGAGGAAATCGGCTCCGGGAATGTGGCCGGCCGCGAACGTCTTGTCGCCTGGCACCGCGCGATAGGGCACGTCGCTACCGGGCGGCACCGGCTCGTTGTAGGTCGTGCAGTCATAAAGCCGGAGATTGGGATCGCCGAGCATGGCGGCGAGTTGCTCGGTGGTGATGAGGGGCGTGGGTTGGGGCATTGACTGCACTCCAAATTGCGCTCGCGCTGCCGGGCACTCTGTCATTGCCCGCGAAGGCGGGCAATCCAGTATTCCAGAGACGGCGGCAATTGAACCGAGAAGCCGCGGCGTACTGGATGCCCCGCCTTCGCGGGGCATGACAGGGGAACGAGGAGCGGGACCCTGCCCGCCTACTGCTTCAGCGTCTCCAGAAACCGCACCGGCTCGCCCTGCGCGGCCGTCACCAGCTCGCCCTGCCACATCACGCGGCGGCCGCGGATGAAGGTGCCGACGGGCCAGCCGGTGACGCGAACGCCGTCATAGGGCGTCCAGCCGGCCTTGGACGCCACCCATTTGTTGGTGATGGTCTCGCTGCGCTTCAAATCGACGATGGTGAAGTCGGCATCGTAGCCGGCGGCGATGCGGCCCTTGCAGGCCATGTTGTAGAGACGTGCCGGGCCGGCGCTGGTGAGGTCGACGAAGCGCGCCAGCGAGAGCCGACCCGCGTTGACGTGATCGAGCATCAGCGGCACCAGCGTCTGCACGCCGGTCATGCCGGAGGGCGAGGCCGGATAGGTCTTCTGCTTCTCCTCCAGCGTATGCGGGGCGTGGTCGGAGCCGAGCACGTCGATGATGCCCTGCTCGATGCCGCGCCAGATGCCGGCGCGATGATCGGCGCCGCGCACCGGCGGGTTCATCTGCGCCAGCGTGCCGAGCCGCTCGTAGCATTCGGGCGCGACCAGCGTCAGATGGTGCGGTGTCGCCTCGCAGGAGGCGACATCCTTGTGGTCGCGCAGGAACTCGATCTCCTCCTTGGTCGAGATGTGCAGCACGTGGATACGCTTGCCGGTCTCGTGCGCGAGCTTGATCAGGCGCTGCGTCGCCATCAGCGCCGCGGTCTCGTCGCGCCAGACCGGATGCGAGCGCGAATCGCCCTCGATGCGCAGCGGTTTGCGCTCGTTGAGGCGGTATTCGTCCTCGGCATGGAAGGCGGCACGGCGGCGGATCACCTGGAAGATGCGGCGCAGGCTCTCGTCGTCCTCGACCAGCAGCGCGCCGGTGGACGAGCCGATGAACACCTTGACGCCGGCGCAGCCGGGTGCGCGCTCCAGCACGGGCAGGTCCTGCACGTTCTCGCGGGTGCCGCCGATGAAGAAGGCGAAATCGCAATGCATGCGGTGATGGGCGCGCTTCACCTTGTCGGTGAAGGTGGCCTCCGTCACGGTCAGCGGCGAGGTGTTGGGCATCTCGAACACCGCGGTGACGCCGCCCATCACGGCGCTGCGCGAACCGGTCTCGAGGTCTTCCTTCTGCTCCAGCCCGGGCTCGCGGAAATGCACCTGCGTGTCCATCACGCCGGGCAGGATGTGCAGGCCCTTGCAGTCGATCACCTCGGCGGCCGAGCCTTGCGGCAGCGGGCCCAGCTCGGCGACGCGGCCGCCCGTGATGCCGATATCGCGAACACCCTCACCGTCCTGGTTGACCACGGTGCCGCCCTTGAGGATCACATCGAAACGCTGGGTCATGGGGCCTCTCTCATCCTCAGGGCACAGGGCTCGAGGTCTTGTCGTTTGTGCGTTGCGGGCTTACGTTCCGGAGCAACATGTCGCAAGAGATTTTCGCATGAAATCAGCGTTTCTTCCCGATCGGGGCGTGATCAAGGTCGCGGGTGAGGATGCGCGCAACTTCCTCAATGGCCTCGTCACCACCGACCTGGACCGGCTGAAACCTGGCCTGGGGCGATTCGGCGCGCTGCTGACGCCGCAGGGCAAGCTCATCGTGGATTTCCTGATCACGGAAGCGCCCGCGGGTCACGGCGGCGGGTTCCTGATCGACTGCCCGAAGGCGCTGGCGGACACCCTCGCCACCAAGCTGAAATTCTACAAGCTGCGCGCCAAGGTCACGGTGGACAACCTCGACCTCGGCGTGCTCGCGGCATGGGACGGCGAGCCGGCGGCCCAGCCCGACCTTGCCTTCGCCGATCCGCGGGCCGATGGGCTCGGCACCCGCATCCTGATCCCGGAAGACCTCAAGCAGAAACTGTCGGACCTCATCGGCGCCGAGCTGGTCGATGCGGCCGGCTACGAGGCGCACCGCATCGCGCTCGGCGTGCCGCGCGGCGGGCTCGATTTCATGTACGGCGATGCGTTCCCGCACGAGACCAACATGGATCGCCTCGCCGGTGTCGATTTCGACAAGGGCTGCTATGTCGGCCAGGAGGTCGTCTCGCGCATGCAGCATCGCGGCACCGCGCGCACGCGCAGCGTGAAAGTGCTGCTCGAGGACGCCTCGCCCGAGCCGGGCACGACCATTCTCGCCGGCGACAAGCCGGTCGGCACGATGGGCTCGAGCGCCGGCGGCAAGGGCATCGCGCTGGTGCGCATCGATCGCGTCGCCGACGCGCTCGATGCGGGCCAGCCGCTCACCGCCGGGGGGCTGGCTTTGACGCTCGCTGAACCCGACGTCGTTCGAATTCCAGCCAAGCAGCCCATCGCATGAGCCGCGCTGCCCGCTTGCATCCCGATGGCCTGACCCGCTGCCCCTGGCCGGGCGAAGATCCGCTTTATGTCGCCTATCACGACACCGAATGGGGCGTGCCGGAATACGATGACCGCGCGCTGTACGAGAAGCTGATCCTCGACGGTTTCCAGGCCGGCCTGTCCTGGATCACGATCCTGCGCAAGCGCGATAATTTCCGCAAAGCCTTCGACGACTTTCAGCCGGAGAAGATCGCGCGCTACACGCCCAAGAGGGTTCACGCGCTGATGAACGATGCCGGCATCGTGCGCAACAAGGCCAAGATCGAAGGCACGATTCTGAGCGCGAAGTCGTATCTCGATATCATGGAGAAGGGCCCGGGCTTCTCGAAGCTGCTGTGGGACTTCATGGACGGGCGGCCAAAGGTCAACCAGTTCAAGACCACGGGAAGCGTGCCGGCCTCGACGCCGCTGTCGGTGCAGATCTCCAAGGAGCTGTCCTCGCGCGGCTTCAAATTCGTCGGCCCGACGATCGTCTACGCCTTCATGCAGGCGACCGGCATGGTCAACGACCACCTGGTCGATTGCCATTGCCATGCGACCTGCGGCAAAACCCGGCGCAAGCCGCGCCTCAAGGCCAAATGACGGCGAAGAAGGCGACGCGCAACGAGGAGGTCCGCGCCTGGCAGCGCATGCTGTCGGGCCGGCGGCTCGATTTGCTCGATCCCTCCCCGCTCGACATCGAGATCGGCGACATCGCGCACGGGCTGGCGCGGGTGGCGCGCTGGAACGGGCAGACCCTCGGCGCGCACATCTTTTCGGTCGCACAGCATACGCTGCTGGTAGAGACCGTGCTGCGGCTCGAGATGCCCCGCGTCGACCAGCGCGTGCGGCTCGCGGCCCTGCTCCATGATGCGCCGGAATACGTGATCGGCGACATGATCTCGCCGTTCAAGGCCGTGCTCGACGGTCATTACAAGGCGGTCGAGAAGCGGCTGCTCGGTGCCATCCACATCCGCTTCGGCTTGCCGCCGGTCTTGCCTGACGACATCACGCAGGCCATCAAGGCCGCCGATCGCGGTGCGGCTTATCTCGAGGCAACCGAGCTCGCGGGCTTCAGCGCGAGTGAAGCGCGGCGCCTGTTCGGGAAGGATCCGGGTCTCTCCGACAGCGTCCGGCGCGACTATCTGACGCCCTGGACCGCGGCGCGGGCCGAGAAGCAGTTTCTGGAGCGGTTTGGCGCCGTGTTTGCGTAGGTCCTGTAGGGTGGGCAAAGGCGCTCTTGCGCCGTGCCCACCAAATTAAGCGCGATGCGCGCAGTTGCGAAATGGTGGGCACGGCGCGATGCGCCTTTGCCCACCCTACGAGCGCTCGCTATAATCGGGCGCAAAAAGGCCCGCCATGATCCACGTCTGTTCCCTCGCCGCGCTTCCCGAAACCGTCCGCATCACCGGCGCCAGCCATGTGCTGACCGTGATGGCCAATGTCGAACAGGTGGCGCGGCCGGTGTCGGTGTTGCCGGCCAACCATCTCAAGGTGTCGATGGACGACATCACCGAGGAGATGGACGGCTTCGTCGCGCCGTCGGAGACGCATATCGAGCAGGTGCTGAACTTCGTGCGCGGCTGGGACCGCAGCGCCCCGCTGGTGGTGCATTGCTATGCCGGCATCAGCCGCTCCACCGCCAGCGCCTTCGCGGCCGTCTGCGCGCTCAATCCCAACCGTGACGAGATCGAGATCGCCCGGAAGATCCGTGCGGCCTCGCCGATCGCCTCGCCCAACCGGCGCATCGTCAGCCTCGCCGATCGTGCACTCGGACGCAACGGCCGCATGCTGCGCGCGCTCGACGAGATGGGCCCCGGCGCGATGATGGTCGAAGGCCGCCCCTTCGTGATCGAGCTCGAATGACACAAGCGATCTCAGCCGCATGAGCGAGACGCTGCTGACGCCGATCGAGATCGGCCTGACCGCCGCGATCGTCGCGATCGAGGACCATGAGCCGCTGATCCTGACCGCGCGCGGCAGCGACGGGCTGGCCGGCCTGCCGTTCGGCCCGTTCGACGCGGTGAGCCATCGCACGTTCGAGATCGGCCTGCGCGCCTGGGTCGAGGAGCAGGCGGGGCTGCGGCTCGGCTATGTCGAGCAGCTCTACACTTTCGGCGATCGCGGCCGTCATGCCCAGGCCGGCGACACCGGCGCCCATATGGTGTCGATCGGCTATCTCGCACTGACGCGCCCTGTGGACGGCGAACTCGCCGCGACCGGGGCGAGCTTCGAACCCTGGTATCGTTTCTTCCCCTGGGAAGACTGGCGCGAGCAGCCGCCGGCGATCATCGCCCGCGACATCATTCCCGCCCTGACCAAATGGGCCGAGGAGGAGACGCCGGAGACGACGCGCGCGCTGCCGCGGAAGGATCGGGTGCGATTCTATTTCGGTCTCGACGGCGCGCCCTGGGACGAGGAGCGCGTGCTCGACCGCTACGAGCTGCTCTACGAGGCCGGGCTGATCGAGGAGGCGCGCCGCGACGGCCGTCCTGCGGCATTAGCGCGCAAGACGCTTCCCCCGCTCGGGACCTCGATGCGGTTCGACCACCGCCGGATTCTCGCCACGGCAATCGCGCGGCTGCGCGCAAAGCTGAAGTATCGTCCTGTCGTGTTTGAACTTTTGCCGGCTGAATTCACACTTACTGAACTGCAGCATACGGTGGAGGCGATCTCCGGCCGGCACCTGCACAAGCAGAACTTCCGCCGCCTGGTCGAAATGGAAGCCCTGGTCGAACCGACCGGGGTGATGTCGACACAGACGGGCGGACGGCCGGCGGCGCTCTACCGCTTCCGCCGCGAGGTGCTCCAGGAGCGGCCCGCGCCGGGCTTGCGCGTGCGCTCCCGGCGCTAGATCCTGATATTTTGGTACCGGCCCCTGCCCGCCGGTTGCCTGGAGGCTTCATGTTCGACGGCCCGTTTGACGCCTTTGCGCTGATCATTGCGATCATCGCCTTCCTGATCGCGATCAAGGCATCCAGCCAGGCGACCGAGTTGCGCCGCCGGCTCAACTCGCTCGAAGAGATGCTTTATGCGCAGCGGCCGGTGCAGCCGCCGCCACTGATGCCGGCGCAGGCGCAGGCCGAAGCAACCGCGACGACTGCAGCCGCCGAGCCGCCGCCGCTGGCGCCGGAAGCTGAAACGACGCCGCCTCCGCTCGTCACCGAAGAGATTTCGCCGCCACCGCTCGAGCCGAGCACTGGCGCCGATGCGCCCCCTCCGGTCCCGGAGGCAGCACCCGGGTTCGAAGAACGACTCGGCACCCGCTGGGTGGTGTGGATCGGCGGGCTTGCGCTCGCGCTCGGCGGCTTCTTCATGGTGCGTTATTCGATCGAGGCCGGCCTGCTCGGCCCGGGCGTGCGCGTGTTCCTCGGCGGCCTGTTCGCCGCTGCACTGCTGGGCGCCGGCGAATGGACGCGGCGCAAGGAGAGCATCTCGAGCATCGCGGCGCTGCCGATCGCCAACATCCCCGCGATCCTCACCGCGGCCGGAACGGCGGTGGCTTTCGCGACCATCTACGCGGCTTACGCGCTCTACGGCTTCCTCGTGCCTGCGACGGCCTTCGTGCTGCTCGGCATCGTTGCGATGGGCACGCTGGCCGCAGCGCTCCTGCACGGCCCCGCGCTCGCGGGGCTCGGCGTCGTCGGCGCCTTCGTGACGCCGATCCTCGTCTCCTCGGGCAAGCCGGATTATTGGGCGCTCTACATCTATCTTGCGGTCGTGACGGCCGCGAGTTTCGGTCTCGCCCGCATCAGGCTGTGGCGCTGGCTTGCGGTCACGACCATTGCCTTCGCGGTGCTCTGGATCTTCCCGGGTCTCGATACCGAACAGGTGCAGGTCGCGCCGCACGCCTTCCACGCCATCGTCGGCTTCGTGCTCGCCGCACTGCTCGTCGTCTGCGGCTTCATGTTCGGACCCACCTTCGAGGACGGCGAGATCGAGCCGGTCTCGTCGGGCGCGCTCGGCGCCTACCTGTTCGGGGCGATGCTGGTCGTACTGTCGAGCGCGCATGCGGATCTCGCGCTGATCGCATTCACGCTCCTGGTCGGCGGCACGCTGTTCGTCGCCTGGCGTGCACCGGCGGCGACCGGCGCGCTGGGCGCAGCCGCGGCGGCCGTGTTCATCGTGTTCGCCGAATGGGCGGTGCGCGCCAATCCTGACATGCTGGTGCTGCCGGGCGGCCCGATGCCCGGCGTCGGCCCTGTTGCGACCGACAGTTCAGTGACCCTGCATCTGGTGACGGCCGCGATCTTCGCCGCCGGCTTCGGCGTCGCGGGCTTTTTCGCGCAGGGCCGCTCGAATTCGGCGATCATTCCCGTGGTGTGGTCGGCGGCGGGCGTCGCGACGCCGATCGCCATCCTGGTCGCGCTCTATGCGCGCATCGCCCATCTCGACCGCTCGATCCCGTTCGCGATCCTCGCCGTGCTGCTCGCCGCGGCCTTTGGCGCGGCGACCGAGGCGCTGATGCGCCGCGAAGAACGCCCGGGCGTTGCCACCTCGGTCGCGCTGTTCGCGACCGGCACGCTCGGCGCGCTGGCGCTGGCGCTGACCTTCGCCCTGGAGAAGGGCTGGCTCACCATCGCGCTCGCGCTGATGTCGCTCGGCACCGCCTGGATCTCGTTGCAGCGGCCGATTCCGGTGCTGCGCCGGTTGGCTGCCATCTTCGCCGCGATCGTCACCGCGCGCATCGCCTATGATCCGCGTATCGTCGGCGATGCCGTCGGCACGACGCCGATCTTCAACTGGCTGTTGTGGGGCTATGGCCTGCCGGCCGCCTCGTTCTGGGGCGCGAGCATCTTCCTGCGCCGTCGCGCCGACGATGCGCCGCTGCGCGTGGTCGAGACCGCCGCGATCCTGTTCACCGCGCTGCTCGCCTTCACGGAGATCCGGCATTTTGCGACCGGTGGCGACATGATCTCGCCGCCCTCGCTGCTCGAATTCGCACTGCAGGTCTGCATCACGCTCGCCATGGCAATCGGGCTGGAGCGCCTGCGGCTGCGCAGCCACAGCATCGTGCACGATGTCGGCGCGGTCGTGCTGACGGCAATCGCCGGCCTCATCAGCGTGTTCGGCCTCCTGATCCTGGAGAACCCGCTGCTGTTCTCCAGCGTCAATGTCGGCGGCCTCGTGTTCAATCTGCTGCTGCTCGGCTATGCGCTGCCGGCCGTGCTGATGCTGCTGCTCTCCTACGCGGTGGCGGGACACCGCCGTGTCGCATATGCAAACACGATTGCGGGTGGCGCCCTGGTGTTCGCGCTCACCTACGTGACGCTCGAGATCCGCCGCTTCTATCACGGCCCGGTCCTGCTCTACGGCGGCACCACGAGTGCCGAGCAATACACCTATTCGATCGGCTGGCTCGCCTTCGGCGTGGTGCTGCTCGGGGTCGGCATCCTGGTCAACTCCGAGCGTGCGCGCCTGGCGTCCGCCGCCGTGATCGCCCTGACGATCCTGAAGGCCTTCGTGATCGACATGTCGACGCTGACCGGCGTCTATCGCGCGCTCTCGTTCATGTGCCTCGGCGTCGTGCTGGTCGCGATCGGCTGGCTCTACCAGCGCATCCTGTTCCGGCGGCAGATCGCACCGCCGCCGGCTGCGCCGCAGACCGGCAGCTGAAGCGTCAGGCCGCGCGGACCGATTCGAGGAACTGCGCGACCTCGACCTTCAGACGGGTGCTGTCGGTCGCCAGCGACTTCGCCGCCGACAGCACTTCGCTCGAGGCCGAGCCGGTCTCGATCGCACCGCGCTGCACGTTGGTGATGTTGGACGACACTTCCTGCGTGCCGAGCGAGGCCTGCTGAACGTTGCGCGAGATCTCCTGCGTGGCCGCGCCCTGCTCCTCGACGGCGGCGGCGATCGCGGCGGACACCTCGGACAGCCGCTCGATGGTGCCGCCGATCTCCTGGATGGCGCTGACGGATTCTTGCGTCGCCGCCTGGATGCCCGAGACCTGCGCCCCGATTTCGCCGGTCGCTTTCGCCGTCTGCTCGGCCAATGCCTTGACCTCGGAGGCGACGACGGCAAAGCCGCGGCCGGCTTCGCCTGCGCGCGCCGCCTCGATGGTCGCGTTCAGCGCGAGCAGGTTGGTCTGGCCCGCGATGGTGTTGATGAGCTCGACGACGTCGCCGATGCGGGCGGCGGCCTGCGACAGCGCGTTGACGCGCTCGTTGGTCCGCGCCGCCTGCTCGACCGCCTCCGCCGCCATCCGCGCCGAATCCTGCACGCGGCGGCTGATCTCGGTGATGGAGGACGACAGCTCCTCGGAGGCTGAGGCCACCGCCTGGACGTTGGTGGAAGCTTCCTCGGACGCTGCCGCAACGACGGTTGCGAGCTCCTGGCCGCGCTGCGCGGTGCCGCTCAGCGTGGCCGCGGAGGCCTCGAGCTCGGTCGAGGCCGACGACACGGTCTCGACGACCTCGCCGATCATGACCTCGAAATTGCGGGTGATGGCGTCGACGCGGCGACCGCGCTCGATCTTGGCCTCGGCGTCGCGCGCCGCCGCCTCGTCGGCGGCCTTCTTGGCGATCAACGCCTCCTTGAAGATCTGGAGCGCATCCGCCATCGAGCCGATCTCGGTCTTCTCGCCGCGATGCGGCACTTCGGCCGAAAGGTCGCCCTCGCCGAGCGACTGCATCGGGCGAATGATCGAGGCGATGCCGCGCGAGACGTCGCGCACGAGATAGTAGGCGGCGCCGATCGCGATCACGACGGCAGCGACGATGATGCCGACCAGCACGCGGAACACGGTGGCGTAGCTGTCGGCCGCCTGCTTGGTCTCCAGCTCGGCGCCCCTGTTGTTGAGCTCGATGCCCTTCTGCAGCAGGGGATCGGCGGCCTGCGCCATCTTCGCGACCTTGGTCTGCAGCAGCTCGTTGGCATCGGTCGGGAAGCGGCCGACGCTCTTGCGCGACAGCGCCATCACGTCCTGCACGCCATTCAGATACTCGGCCCAGGCCTTGGTCCATTGCTCGTACAGCGAGCGCTCCTCGGCGACCGTGATCAGCGGCTCGTAAACCTTGCGCGTCTTCTCGATGCGCTCACGCAAGCCTGCCAGCCGCTTCTCCGCGGCCTCCTTGCCTTCGGCGGTGTCCTGCATCAGGTGCAGACGCAGTGCGACGCGAAGCTCGTTGATGTCGGCACGCATCGAGCCGAGCGCACGCACGCTCGGCAGCCAGCTCTCCGCAATCTCGACGGTGTGGGCGTTGATGTTCTGCATCGTGCCGATCGCCATCACGCCGACGCCGGCAAGCGAGAGCACCAGGATCGACAGTACGGTCAGCAGCTTGAAGACGATCGACAACTTCGACATCACAACAATCCCGATGATTACCCGGCAACGCGCACATCACCTGCGCCGCAGCGTCACGACGGACGACCGGGCGGAGGTCAGTTCAACAATGCTGGCTGGTTCTTTTTCCCGAAGGATTGCGCCCATACTCGCAAACAGGCGTTAACAGGAGCCTACGTAAGAATACGGCTCGCGCGCAGCGATCGTGTTGTCTCTGCAACTCTTTCTTGCAGCTGCATCGGCTTCTCGCGTTGCGATGCGGGCGCAACTCGGTGCAGCGCAGCATTCGCGCCGGCTGCCGTCACGCCGCCCGCACCGATTCCAAAAAGCGCGCGACCTCGCTCTTCAGGCGATTGCTCTCCCGCGACAGCGACTGCGCGGCCGAATGCACCTGCGACGACGCCGCGCCAGTCTCGCCGGCGCCGCGCTGGACCTCGGCGATATTGGCGGATACCTGCGAGGTCCCCTGCGCTGCATGCTGGATGTTGCGCGAAATTTCCTGCGTGGCGGCTCCCTGCTCCTCGACGGCGGACGCAATCGCCGACGAGATCTCGGACATACGTCCGATGGTGCCGCCGATCTCCTTGATCGCGCCGACCGAATCCTCCGTCGCGCTCTGGATCGCATCGATGTGCTGACTGATCTCGCCCGTGGCCTTCGCGGTCTGCTCGGCCAGCGCCTTCACCTCGGCCGCGACCACGGCAAAGCCCTTGCCGGCCTCGCCCGCCCGCGCCGCCTCGATGGTGGCGTTGAGCGCGAGCAGGTTGGTCTGCGCGGCGATGCTGTTGATCAGCTCGACCACGTCGCCGATCCGGCCCGCCGCCTTCGTCAGTTCGGCAACGCGCGTGTTGGTGCGCTGCGCCTGTTCCACTGCGACCTCGGCGACACGCGCGGATTCCTGCACTTGGCGGCCGATCTCCGAGACCGAGGAGGTCAATTCCTCGCTCGCCGACGACACCGATTGCACGTTCGCAGACGCTTCCTCCGAGGCTGCCGCCACTGCAGTGGCGAGACCGTTGCCGCGCTCGGCGGCCCGCGTCAGCGTATTGGAGGACGCTTCGAGCTCGGTTGCCGCCGAGGATACGGTTTCTATGGCCTCGCCCACCGCGCCTTCGAATCCATCCGCAAGCCGCAGCATGTCGGCTTTGCGCCGCGCCCGCCCGCGCGCGTCCGCCTCGGCCTGCTCGGTGCGCAGCCGCTCGGCTTCCGCCATGTTGGTCTTGAATACGACCACCGCGCCGGCCATCTCGCCGATCTCGTCCTTGCGGCCGACGCCGGGGATTGCGACGGACGTATCGCCGCCCGCAAGACGCTCATCGCCCGGACCATGGCCATCAGCGCCGTCGAGATCGACCGGCCGATAAAATAGGACGCGCTCCCCACTAGCAGGACGGAGCAACCAAGCGCGACCCACATCCATAGCTTGATCGAGGCTCGCGTCGACGCTTCGGCGGCCTGCGCCGTGACGTAGCGTTGAGCAACGTCCTTTTCGATTTCCTCGAGGATCGGTTCGATCGCTCTGAATTCCTTGGACATGGCCGAGCCATGCGCGGCGAGGTCTTGCGCGCCGGCCGCCCAGGCCGCGAAGTCAGCCTCGTACTTGGCGAGCTTCTTGCCGATATCGGCCTTGATTGCCGGCAGAATTGTCGATGCTTCGACTTGCTTAGAGAATTCCGCCGCGGTCTTCTTAAGCGCCTCCACGTATTTCTGGTCGCGACGCAGCATGAAATCTTTCTCGTGACGACGCATCATCAGCATGCCGCTGGTCAGCCGGGGGTCGTCGATCTCCTTGAGCTTGGTCTCGATGTCATGGACCGCCGTGCGTAGCGAGCCTGACAACCCCAGTGTTTCGTTCAGTCCGAGCTTGATTTCGGCCTGCTCGACGGCAGCAAATTCCTTCGCGTATCCCTCGAACCCGGCGCGGACCTGCATCACCTTCTCGCCAATTCCCGCGAATCCCGCCGCACGCGTTGCGCTGCCGAGGCCGTCGAGATCGCGGACGATGCCGGATGCAAGTTCGACGTGGCGTTTCGTATAGGCCTGATCGCGACGGAGCTGGAAATCCTTCTCGGCCCGTCGCGCTTCGAGCATCTGCTTGGAGACCCGTTGGTTCAAATCGGACATCCTGCGCGCGTCTTCGGCAATATCGCGCGAGGTGTCCTGGGAGAGGCTGCCAATCTGGTAGATCGAGCCGAATGCGACAAGCCCGATGAGGCCGAGCAGTCCGATCGCCATAATCTTGTGAGTGAGGCGAATGGAAGGGCCGCTCATCAATGTGCTCCAAGAACCGAGACGCAATACACGAAGGGCGACTCAGCGCCCGGGAAATTGCGGAGATCATGCCTGCATCGCTTTTCCGGAAGGTTAACCCTGCGCGCATTGGTCGCGGCATCGAGCTGCAAACGCGCGCAACCACCGCGCCTCCACGCGTGGCGGTCGCAGATCAAGCCTGCCTGAAGGCCGACGCCGCCTTCAGGCGGCGCGCACGGTGCCGAGGAATTTGCCGACCTCGAGCTTGAGCCGGCTGCTGTCGCTGGACAGCGATTGCGCTGCTGCCAACACCTGCGTGGATGCCGAGCCGGTCTCGCTCGCGCCGCGCTGCACGTCGGTGATGTTGGAGGACACCTGGTGGGTGCCCGTGGCCGCCTGCTGCACGTTGCGGGAAATCTCCTGCGTTGCCGCGCCCTGCTCTTCCACCGCGGCTGCGATGGTCGAGGAGATCTCCGACAGCCTCTCGATCGTGTGGCTGATGTCCTTGATCGCGCCGACCGAATGCTCGGTCGCGGTCTGGATGCTGGCGATCTGCTGGCCGATCTCGCCGGTCGCCTTCGCGGTCTGCTCGGCAAGCGCCTTGACCTCGGAGGCGACGACGGCAAAGCCGCGGCCCGCCTCGCCGGCCCGCGCCGCTTCGATGGTTGCATTGAGCGCCAGAAGATTGGTCTGGCCGGCGATGGTGTTGATCAGCTCGACCACGTCGCCGATCCGCGCCGCCGCCGCGGAAAGCTCGCCGACACGATCGGTCGTGCTGCGGGCCTGGTTCACCGCATCGCCGGCGACGCGGGCGGATTCTTGCACCTGCCGGCTGATCTCGGTGATCGACGATGACAGCTCCTCGGTCGCCGACGCCACCGACTGCACGTTGGTGGATGCTTCCTCGGAAGCGGCAGCAACCATGGTGGTGACCTCCTGCCCGCGCGCCGCGGTCGCGGTCAGCGTCGAGGCGGAAGCTTCCAGCTCGGTCGCGGCCGAGGACACGGTGTCGACGATTTCACCGATCGCGGCTTCGAAGCTGTCGGCCAGCTTGTGCATCTCGGCCTTGCGCTGCGCGGCCGCAAGCTGGTCCAGCCTGATCTTGGCTTCAGCTTCCTCGCGCGCCTTCTGCTCAGACACGATCTTGAACTTTTCGACGGCCGCCGCGACGCCGCCGACCTCATCCTTGCGGCCGAGACCGGGCAGAACCACGGAGAAATCGCCACCGGCGAGCTTGTCCATGGCAACCGTGAGCGCGCGGATCGGCCGCGCGATGGTCAGGAACGACATCAACCAGGAGCAGACGAGGACGAACATGGCGAGCGCGCCGACCACCATCCCGACCTGCTCGCTCGATCTCATCTGAGCGGTGGCCGCGGCGTTGTTCTCTTCGGATTTGTGCTTCGCATAGTCGGCGATCTGCTCGATCAGCACGTCGAGTTGAGCTGCGATGGGCAGGGTAACCTCTCGCGCGATGCGAATGGCTTCTTCATTGAGCTTCGCGGCGCGCGAAGCGCCATCAGCGCCGCTCGCGGCGAGGGCTTCGGCGCGCACCGCGGCGATCTGCTGTGCAGCCTTGGTGTAGTCTGCGGCGAGCGATCTCAGCTTCTCCATGCGCGCCCGATTTTCGGCCGAGTGAGAAAGCTTCAGCATCTCATTGACCAGCGAGCCCATCGCTTTCTGCTGATCCTCCAATCTCTGGGTGGCCTTCTGAAGGTCGGCCGCGCTATTGGCGAGACGAAGATCTCGCACCGCGAGTTGCATGCCGCGAACGGCAACCTCGGCCCGGACGGCGTCGCGCACGATCTCCTGCTGTTCAAGTGCGCTGTGGCTGGTCTCGCGAATGCTCGCATTGCCACGCATCTGGCTCACGATCATGGCGCCCACCAGGAGCACACCGAGCGCCGATGCAATCGCCAGCTTGGTCCCGATCCTCAGATTCTGAACAAGGCTCAGCATGGGCATGTTTCCCCCGAAGGAACGCGCGGCCGAGGCGTTGTCGGCTTCCCCCTGCCATTGACTGCGCTGCTGCCCAAAAAGTGAGCTTTTCACATTCCGATTTGGTTAACGCGATCCCTCGCAGAAATACTGACTTTGCACGCTAAATGATTGAGCGCGAAGGGATATGATCTCGTCATAGTTGTAAATTGCAGCTTCAAGTCGGATCTACGACGCCTTGCATCCGATGGTCTCGCCGACGAGGCTGATGCGAAAGACCGGCTGCTTGTTCTCGTCGAGCAGCTCCATGCACCACTCGGCGTTCGGCTTCAGGCTGCGCGCGATGCCGCTGAGCAGATTGGCGCACACCTCTGTCATCTCGGTCCAGGCGGCTGCGCGATCCTCGAACTCGTACGGCAGGTCGGCGGCGCCGGAATAGCGACCGGTGCTGATGCGGAAGAAATAGAGCGACATCGTTGAACCCTTGCGTGGGACCGCCCCCCGGCCGCGCGCAAACTGGGGCGCGAACAGCTACCAAGGCGTGAAGGCCGCGGTCCGTATGACTACGGCGCGCCGGCTTGGTGTTCGATGATGTCTTCGACGATCAATGGCGCGGGTTGTCCCGCGCAGGCGAGCTCACTGCGTCGAGCGGCGCAGTTCCAGCGGGCCCTCGTTCTTCGCCGGCTCGGACTTCACCGGCTCGAGCCGGCTGCCTTCGACACGCGGCGTCTCGACGCGCGCGGCGACCTCGGTGGTCGAGGCGGCAACCGAACCGGTGTGCTCCGGCCTGTGCAGCGAGCGCGGCCGCGCTGCGGCGCGCGCCATCAGCATCTGATTGCCGCCCTGGTGATGGAAGTCGCAATAGGCGAAGCCCATGCCCGACACCGAGCCGCGGAAGCTGCGATCGTCGGTCTTTTCCAGGTTGAAGCAGGGCTCGAACGGGATGCCCTTGATCGAGGCGCACACGTTCTGGCCGCGGATCTGGAGGGTGTTGCCGGGCAGGCGAAGGTGTTTCACCGGGCCTGAGCCCGAGAACTGCACGGCGCCGGCGGCGCCGAGATCGTCGAGGATGCGGCCTGCACCGCGGGTGCCGTCGAAACAGGTGAAGGCGAACACCTTGCCGGCCACGAAGCGGCGCGCCTCGTCGGCGTTCATGCTTCCAGCGATGGCCGGCGCAAACGTCGCTGCCGCCGTGACAGCCCCCAACACAATACGCGCAAGCATGCTCAACTCCGAACCCAACCCCCGCAGCGGGCGATGCCTTATCTCTTTACCCGCTGCTTACCATACCAACCATGGCGACATTGAAGCAGCTTGGTTGGTAAAGTCTGAACGCCGTTAGACAATTTTTACCACGACGCGGCCGCGAACCTGGCCGGCCAGGATTTTCGCGCCCCACGCCGGAACCTCGTCGAGCGAAATTTCCTGAGTAATTTCAGATAGTTTTGTCCGATCCAGGTCAGAGGCCAAACGCTGCCAGGCGGCTTTCCGGGGCTCGATCGGGCACATCACGGAATCGATGCCGAGAAGGCACACTCCGCGCAAAATAAACGGCGCCACCGAGGACGGCAGGTCCATGCCGGCCGCCAGGCCGCAGGCCGCGATCGCGCCACCATATTTCGTCATCGAGAGCAGGTTGGCGAGGGTGGTCGAGCCGACGCTGTCGACGCCGCCGGCCCAGCGCTCCTTGGCGAGGGGCTTTGCCGGCGCCGACAATTCGTTGCGGTCGATGATCTCGGCAGCTCCCAGCTGCTTCAGGTAGTCGGCCTCGGAGACGCGGCCGGTCGAAGCGATGACGTGGTAGCCGAGCTTGGACAGGACGGCGATCGCAACCGAGCCGACGCCGCCGGCAGCGCCCGTCACCACGACCGGGCCGCTCTTCGGCGAGATGCCGTGCTTCTCCAGCGCCAGCACCGAGAGCATCGCCGTGAAGCCGGCGGTGCCGATCGCCATGGCGTCGCGCGCCGACAGGCCCTGCGGAAGCGCGACCAGCCAGTCGCCCTTCACCCGCGCCTTCTCGGCATAGGCGCCGAGATGGGTCTCGCCCATGCCCCAGCCGGTGCAGACGACCTTGTCGCCCGCCTTCCACTGCGGATGCGAGGAGGCTTCGACCGTGCCGGCGAAATCGATGCCGGCGATCATCGGGAAGCGGCGCACCACCGGCGCCTTGCCGGTGAGCGCAAGACCGTCCTTGTAGTTCAGCGTCGACCATTCCACCCGGACGGTGACGTCGCCCTCCATCAGCTCGGCTTCGTCGAACTGCGTGAGCTGCGTGGTGGTGCCCTTGTCCGCCTTGTCGATCCTGACAGCCTTGAATGTGGCCACGACTGAACTCCCTGACTTTGTTTGTCGGGGATGTTTAGCCGATCAGGCCGGCTGCGCAACCGCCCGTGCCACAGGTTTCTCCACGATCGGAAGATTGATCAGCGCCGAGAGCACGCCGAACAGGATCGAGAGCCACCAGATCGGCGTGTAGGAACCGAACTTTTCGAACACGATGCCGCCCAGCCAGACGCCGAGGAAGCCACCGACCTGGTGGCTGACGAAAGCGAAGCCATAGAGCGTGGCGAGCCAGCGCGTTCCAAACATCAGCGCCACCAGCGCCGAGGTCGGCGGCACCGTCGACAGCCAGGTCAGGCCGGAGATCGCGCCGAACGCGATCGCCGAGAACGGCGTGATCGGGAACGAGATGAAGGCGAGCGTCGCAAGCGCACGCGTGAAATAGATGGTCGAGAGGATGTATCGCTTGGGCAGTGAGTTCTGGAGATAGCCGACGCTGAGCGAGCCGATGATGTTGAACAGGCCGATCGCCGCGATCACCCAGCCGCCGGTCTGCGCGGAGATGCCGCGATCGACGAGGAAGGCCGGCAGATGCACGGTGATGAAGGCGAGCTGGAAGCCGCAGGTGAAGAAGCCGAGCACCAGGAGCACGTAGGAGCGATGACCGAAGGCTTCGGCAAGCGCCTTGGTGATGGTCTGGTCATCCGCGGGCGTTGCGCTGCTCGCGGTTGTCACCGGCGGCGTCGAGAGCGCCAGCGACAGCGGGATGATCAGCAGCATCAGGAAACCGAACACGGAGAGCGCCTGCTGCCAGCCGAAATTGTCGATCAAGGCGACGCCAATGGGCGCGAACAGGAACTGACCGAACGAGCCCGCCGCGGTGCCGGCGCCGAGCGCAAGCCCGCGCTTCTCTGCCGGGAGGAGCTTGCTGAAGGCCGACAGCACCAGGTTGAACGAGCAGCCCGCGAGACCAAAGCCGACCATCACGCCCGCACCGACATTCAGCGACAGCGGCGTCGAGGAATAGCGCATCAAGAGCAGGCCACCGGCATAGAGCAGCGCGCCGACGCACATCACCCGGAACAGGCCGAAGCGATCCGCAACCGCACCGGCGAACGGCTGGCCCAGTCCCCACAACAGATTCTGCACGGCGATGGCGAGGCCGAACACGTCACGGCCCCAGCTGAATTCGTGACTCATCGGCTGCACGAAGAAGCCGAGCGCCGAGCGCGGGCCGAAGCCGAGCATGCCGATGGCACAACCGCAGAGGATGATGACGGCCGGGGTACGCCAGTTGGAGGAACGCAAGGCCGGTGCGAGTTCGCCGATCTGTGTCGACATGGTTTTCCTCGTCTGTCGTTGGCGGATCCGCAAATCAGCAGCCGCGGGACAGCTCGTTTAATGCATATGCATGAAAATCCCAAGCCAAAAACGGTTGCATTCCACGAAGAGCTGACGCGGGAGCATTGCGTTTCAATCTGGCCTCGTCTGGCAGGTGCGCAGTGACGGGAATGTGTGCGACAGGCTCTGGCGGCACGCGCGGGTGCGTGCTATGTTTGATTTACTCAGATTGAGCATATTTGGTAGCAGCGACGTTCGCCCGGCCTTCTCGGCCGGATTTCTCGGGCTCCATATATTCTCAAATTGAGCATAATAGCCGCTCGATTGGCCACACCTGGGAGGCTTCAATGCCGATCACTGGAATTTACGGTCCCGACGACTTTGCCAACCGGCCGCAAGGCCAGCCCATCGCCTCCTCCCGCGCCGCGCCGGTGCCCCCCGGACCGACATGGCCGACGCCGTCACTGGAATGGACCCCGGCGGTCGAACGCGCGACCGCGCCGCTCTATGACCGTGTCAAGCACGTAATCCCGTCGATCGAATGGCCGCTGATGGCGCCGACGATTCACGCGATCAACGAGCTGAAGCGCGCGCGGGGCGCGGTCATCCTCGCCCACAACTACCAGGCCCCGGAGATCTTCCATTGCGTCGCCGATATCGGCGGCGACTCGCTCCAGCTCGCGGTCGAAGCCACCAAGGTGCAGGCGGACATCATCGTCCAATGCGGCGTGCACTTCATGGCGGAGACCTCCAAGCTGCTCAATCCGGACAAGACCGTCTTGATCCCGGACTCGCGCGCGGGCTGCTCGCTTGCCGCCAGCATCACCGGTGCGGACGTGCGGCTGCTGCGGGAGAAATTCCCCGGCGTGCCTGTTGTCGCCTATGTCAACACCTCGGCGGAGGTGAAGGCCGAGGTCGACATCTGCTGCACGTCCTCGAACGCGGTGCAGGTGGTCGAGAGCCTGAACGCCCCGACCGTGATCTTCCTGCCCGACCGATACCTTGCCACTTACGTGGCGTCGAAGACCGACGTGAAGATCATCGCCTGGAAAGGCGCCTGCGAGGTGCATGAGCGCTTCACCGGCGAGGAGCTGCGGAGCTTTCGAGAAGCCGATCCGTCCGTGCAGATCATCGCGCACCCGGAATGCCCGCCGGACGTGCTGGCGGAAGCCGACTTCACCGGTTCGACCGCGCACATGATCAACTGGGTGCGCGCAAAGCGGCCGCGGCGGCTGGTCATGATCACGGAATGCTCGATGGCCGACAATGTCCGGGCCGAGCTGCCCGACGTGGAGATGCTCCGCCCCTGCAATCTCTGCCCGCACATGAAGCGCATCACGCTCGCCAACATCCTGGAGAGCCTGCTGACGCTTGGCGAGGAGGTGACGATCGATCCCGCGCTCGCGGAACGCGCGCGGCGCTCGGTCGAGCGCATGATCAATCTGAAGAATTGAGGGCGAGCAACATGCAACACGACATCCACCATCTCGCCCGCACCGACGACGTCCTCATCGTCGGCGGCGGCCTTGCCGGACTGTTCTGCGCGCTGAAGCTCGCGCCGCGGCCGGTGACCTTGATCTCGGCAGCACCGCTCGGGCACGGCGCATCCACCGCATGGGCGCAAGGCGGCATCGCTGCGGCCGTGGCTGAAGGCGACACGCCGGAGGCACACGCCGCCGACACCGTCGCGGTCGGCGGCGGCCTCGTCGATGCAGCCGTCGCGCTCGGGATCGCGCGCGAGGCGGCGCCGCGCATTCACGATCTTCTCGCCTATGGCGTTCCGTTCGATCGCGATCTCGACGGCAGGCTTGCCGTCGGACGTGAGGCTGCGCATTCCGCGCGCCGCATCGTGCATGTGCGCGGTGATGGCGCTGGCGCCGCGATCATCGCCGCCTTGAGCGAGGCCGTGCGTCGCACGCCCTCGATCCGCCTGATGGAAGGCTGCGTCGCCGAAGCATTGCTGACCGAGGACGGCGCGGTCACCGGGCTGCAATTGCGCGAGGCCGGCAATCCCGCGGCACGGCCGCTCGTGCTCGCCTCACGCGCAGTCGTGCTGGCGACCGGCGGGCTCGGCCATCTCTACGCCGTCACCACCAACCCGCCGGAAGCGAGCGGCTCGGGCCTTGCGATCGCAGCCCGCGCCGGCGCCGTGATCGCCGATCCTGAATTCGTGCAGTTCCACCCCACCGCCATCATGGTCGGCCGCGACCCGGCACCGCTCGCCACCGAAGCGCTGCGCGGCGAAGGAGCAACGCTGATCAATGGCAACGGCGAGCGCTTCATGAGCGCCCGCCACCCGCTCGCGGAGCTCGCGCCCCGCGACATCGTGGCCCGCGGCGTGTTCGCCGAAATCGCGGCCGGGCGCGGCGCCTTCCTCGATGCGCGCCAGGCGCTGGGCGCGCGCTTCGCGACGAGGTTTCCGACCGTGCATGCGAGCTGCATCGCCGCCGGCATCGATCCCGCGGCGCAGCCGATTCCGATCGCGCCGGCCGCGCATTACCACATGGGCGGCATCGCGGTGGACGCGCACGGCCGCAGCTCGATCGACGGCCTCTGGGCCGCCGGCGAAGTCTCCTCCACCGGCGCGCATGGCGCCAATCGGCTCGCCTCGAATTCCCTGCTCGAAGCCGTCGTCTATGCCGCCCGCATTGCCGACGACATCGCCGGCCGCTCCGTGCCCCCGCCCGCCCAGCTTCCCGACGGTTTGGTGACGCCGCGCGCTGGCACGGTGGATGCTGCAGAGGTGAAGCGGTTGCGCGCGGCGATGAGCGCACATGTCGGCGTGATCCGCGACGGTGACGGGCTTGCGCAAGCGGTGCGCTATTTCGCCAGGCTCGAGCGCAAAGCCGGACACGGTGCCCTCGGCAACATGGCGATCTCGGCCCTGCTCGTTGCGGCAGCGGCCTGGACGCGGCGCGAGAGCCGCGGTGCGCATTGCCGCTCCGATCACCCGGCCGAAAACCCGGCGCAGGCGCAGAGAAGGATGACCACGCTCGCCGCAGCGCACGAGGTCGCGGAGAGCCTCGAGGAACGCCCGCGGCCACGCATTGCGCAATCCATGATCGCCTGAAGGAGGCCCCATGATCACCCCGACCTCACTGCTCTATCCCGATGCCTTCCTCTCGCCGCTCGCGATCGAGGCGGCCGTTGAGCGCGCGCTCGACGAGGACCTCGGCCGCGCCGGCGACATCACCTCGCTCGCGACGATCCCGGAAGCGACGCGCGCGCAGGCCATCCTTGTCGCGCGCCAGTCCGGCGTGATCGCCGGATTGCCGCTGGCGCTCGCGACCTTGCAGAAGCTGTCGCCCGACATCGAGGTACGCGCACATGTCCGCGATGCCGCGCGGGTTGCGCGCGGCCAGCACGTGCTGACGATCTCCGGCCCTGCGCGCGCCATCCTCACGGCAGAGCGGACTGCGCTGAACTTCGTCGGCCGGCTGTCAGGCATCGCCACGCTCACGGCGGACTATGTCGCGCGCACCGAAGGCACCAGGATGCGCATCTGCTGCACGCGCAAAACCACGCCGGGACTGCGCGCGCTGGAGAAATACGCGGTGCGTTGCGGCGGCGGCTTCAACCATCGCTTCGGGCTCGACGATGCCATCCTGATCAAGGACAACCACATCGCGGTGGCCGGCGGCATCCGCCCGGTGCTGGAGCGCGCCCGCGCCCATGCCGGCCACCTCGTCAAGATCGAGATCGAGGTCGATACGCTGGCGCAGCTGCGCGAGGTGCTCGACAGCGGAACGGCTGACGCGGTACTGCTCGACAACATGGACATTGCGACGCTGCGCGAGGCGGTGAGGCTCAACGAGGGCCGCCTCGAGCTGGAGGCGTCCGGCGGCGTCACGCTGGACTCGATCGCCGCCATCGCGGCAACCGGCGTCGACTATGCATCGGCCGGCGCCCTGACGCATTCAGCTCCGAATTTCGATTGCGCGCTGGACATCGAGGCGTGACGTCTTCGCCTCTCCCCGCTTGCGGGGAGAGGCCGGAATGCGCGCGTAGCGCGGATTCCGGGTGAGGGGAGTCTCCGCGAGTCCAACTCTCACCGTCCTCGCGGAGAGTCCCCCTCACCCCAACCCTCTCCCCGCAAGCGGGGCGAGGGAGCGCATTTGCGCAAGCAAGGAGAGGTAAGGAAACTACCGCCGCTCGCCCATCTCGGCGGAGCTCTTGGCTTCCTGCGCGAGTTCAGCCGAGAGCGCGGCGGTCTGCGCCGGCGAGCCCCAGCTCGGCACCTCGCTGCCGTCACCCCAGTTGCGCGGCCGATAGAAGGTGTGCACGCCGGTCTTGTACAGCTTTTTCATCTCGGCGACCCAGGACGGGCGCACCCAATAGGCATGGTAGTGCGTCGATTTGCCGACCTCGGGCAGCCAGATCTGGCCGTCGAGCATCGCCTTGGAAATCTTCTTGGCGCGCTCCCACATTTCGGGCTCGCGGATCACGTCGGGATTGTTGTCGCAGGCGAAGGTGAACTGGCAGGCGAAATGGCGGTACTTGTTCTGATAGACCACGCCGCACACCGTGTCGGGATATTTGCCGGAGAACACGCGGTTCATCACCACCTGCGCCACCGCGATCTGGCCGCGCACGGCCTCGCCGCGGGATTCGAAGTAGACGGCTTCCGCGAGGCACTTTTCAGATTTCGCGCGCGCCTTCTCGTCGAGCGCGAGCCGTTCCGCCGGCGACTTGGCGCGCTGGTTGTCGGCGTTGACCTCGCCCTTCGGCGCGACGCTCTCGCCGCTCTCGATGTCCTTGGCGATCTCCGCCGTCGGCGGGGTGAGCGAGGCCGTCACCTTCATGTCGGGGTCGGGCATCACGATCAGCGGCTCGGCGCCGGGCTGCCAGCTCTCGATGGTCTCGAGATTGCCGCCGAGCGAGGAGCTGCCGAAAAACAGGTTTGATGTCTTGACGCTGAAGGGATCGCGCGCGGGCGCAGCCGGCGCCGCGGCCCGCTTCAGCGCTTCCAGCGGCTGCACCGCCAACGCGCGCGCGGCTTCGCTCGCCTGCGGCGGATTGGAATATTGCGGCAGCGGCGGCGCGCGCAGCGCCTCCTGCAGCTCCGGATCGAGCGCGGCCGCGGATTCCGGCGACATCGCCGGCGGCAATGCGGCGGTCTTGGCGCCGAACACCGAGCTGTTCGAGGTCGCGGGATCTTCCTTGGCCGGGGCTGCAGCCGGCGCGACCGTCTCGGGAGACTGTGTCGGCGTGACGATTGCGAGGCGATCACCCTTCAAGGCGCGATCAACCTTGGGAAAGTCGGAAGCCTGGTAGCGCGCCGGGGCCTGCAGCGCCGGATTGCGGCTGATCGCGCCGGTGACGTCGCGGCCGTCGAGGCTGGCGAGCCGAACCATCGCGCTCTGCGGAACCGACGTGCCGATGGGACGGGAAAAACTGTAGGTGGCGAGCTGGATCGAGGACGCAGCAGAGAACACCTGCTTCTGCCACCGCTCGGCGACGCCGGGTTGGCGCGCCAGCAGCGAGGCAATGTCCTGATAACCGGTCTCTCTCGGCATCAATGCGAAGATGCAGAGACCGATGCCGAAGGACGCGAACCGCGCGCCCTTCGGATGGTTACGCAACACAGACATCGATACACTCACGCTACGCTTACGCTCGTCCGATCGAACTCAGTACATCCGTGCAATTCGATCTTTATCGTGAGTATCTAATTTAGGTTGCCGGGGCGTTAATCGGCGTTGCGCATGCGGCACACTCAAGCGAATGCAGGTGTTTTCACGGGGCGACGTCGCGCATTGGTAAATGCGGCCTGACGTGAAGCGGTAAAGATCGGGTCAACGCGAAAGGTGAAGGAACTCTTGCCGCCGCGTATCATTACGGGACGTTTGTTACAGGAGCCTCGGCGATGGCGACGGAACGTGAGGAGCCGACGTGCCCCTCACTCCGCGATCAGCTTCAGCCACTCGTCTTCGGTCAGCACCTTGACGCCGTGCTTGTTCGCATCCGCGAGCTTCGAGCCGGCGCCGGGGCCCGCGACGACGAGATCGGTCTTTTTCGACACGGAGCCCGATACCTTGGCCCCTAACCGCTCGGCCGTCGCCTTGGCTTCATCCCGCGTCATCCTCTCCAGCGATCCCGTGAACACAACGGTCTTGCCGGCGACGGCCGAATTGCTCTTCGGCTTCTCGGCGTCGACGATCTCGACCTCCCTGGTCAGGCGTTCGACGATGCCGCGATTGTGGCTCTCGCCGAAATAATCGGCGATGCTCTTGATCACGGTGTCGCCGATCTGGTCGAGCGCATCCATCTCGGCCATCGCCTCCTCGTCACCCTCAGCAACTTTCAGGCAGGCATCGTGGAACGCATCCCACGAGCCGTAGCCGCGCGCCAGCGCCAGCGCCGTGGTCTCGCCAACATGGCGCATGCCGAGCGCGTAGATGAAGCGCTCCAGCGCGATCTTCCGCCGGCTCTCGATGGCCCCGAACAGGTTGCGCACCGAGGTCGCGCCGTAGCCCTCGACCTCCTCGAGCTTCAGCTTGGCGTTGCGCTTCTCCAGCGTGAAGATATCGGCGGGCTCCTTCACCCAGCCCTCGTCGAAGAAGTACTGGAGCTGCTTCTCGCCAAGGCCGTCGATGTCGAAGGCCCGCCGCGACACGAACAGCTTCAGATGCTCGATCTTCTGGTAGGGACAGGCGAACTCGCCGGTGCAGCGGGCACGCGAGCCCTCCTCGCCCGTCGCCGTCTCCTCGCGCACGACGTCGGTGTGCAGCGGACACGGGCACTTCTTCGGGAAGTGGAATTCCCTGGCGGTCTTCGGCCGCTTGTCCAGGACGACGTCGACCACCTGCGGGATGACGTCGCCGGCGCGCTGGATCACCACGGTGTCGCCGATCCTGATGTCGCGCCCCTCGCGAAGCACCTCGCCCTTGTTGCCGATGCCCTTGATGTAGTCCTCGTTGTGGAGCGTGACGTTCTGCACGATCACGCCGCCGACGCCGACCGGCTCGAGCTTGCCGACCGGCGTGAACGAGCCGGTGCGGCCGACCTGGATCTCGATGTCGCGCAGCACCGTCATGGCGCGCTCGGCCGGGAATTTGTGCGCGATGCCCCAGCGCGGCGTGCGCGAGACGAAGCCGAGCCGCTCCTGCCAGTCGATGCGGTCGACCTTGTAGACGACGCCGTCGATGTCGTAGTCGAGTTTTGCGCGCTGCTCCTCGATCGCGTGATGAAACGCGAGCAGCTCCTCGACCGAGCGACAGAGCTTGGTCAGCGGATTGGTCTTGAAGCCGCAGCGCTCGAACCAGCCGATCATGCCGCTCTGCGTGTCTTCCGGCATCGCGCTCATCTGCCCCCAGGCATAGGCGAAGAACCCGAGCGGGCGCGAGGCGGTGATGGTCGGGTCCTTCTGGCGGAGCGAGCCGGCGGCCGAATTGCGCGGATTGGCGAAGATGGTGTCGCCTGCCGCCTTCTGCCGCTCGTTGAGCGCCAGGAACGCCTTCTTGGTCATGTAGACTTCGCCGCGCACCTCGCAGATGTCGGGGATGTTGCGGCCCTTCAGCTTCTGCGGCACGTCTTCGAGCGTGCGGATGTTGGCGGTGACGTCCTCGCCGACCGCGCCGTCGCCGCGCGTCGCGGCGGTGACGAGCTCGCCGCCCTCGTAGCGCAGCGACATCGAGAGGCCGTCGATCTTGGGCTCGGCGGAGAAGTCGATCTTGTCGTCGTCGAGCTTCAGGTAGCGCACGATGCGACCAACGAAGTCGCGCACGTCCTCCTCCGCAAAGGCGTTGTCGAGCGACAGCATGGGCACGGCATGCGGGACTTTCTTGAACCGCCCCGACGGTGCGGCGCCGACCTTCTGCGAGGGCGATTCCGCGGTGACGAACTCGGGAAAGCGCGTCTCGATCGCGTTGAGGCGCTGGCGCAGCGCGTCGTATTCGGCATCGGTGACGGTCGGCGCATCCTCCTGATAGTAGCGCTCGTTGTGCCCCTCGATCTCGAGCGCGAGCCGCATATGCTCGACCTTGGCCTGCGCCTTGGTGAGGTCGGCGACGTCGCGTAGCGGTGCTGCTTTGGATTTTGCTGCTCTGGCCATGATGCTTGGATACGACGTAGCGGGCGGGAGGGTAAAGGCTTGTGGAAATCTCGTGCCCCGGACGCAGCGCAGCGCCTCTTCGGCGGTGCGCTGCAGAGCCGGGGCCCATGCGACGAGAGCTCTGGGTCCCGGCTCGCGCTTCGCGCGTCCGGGACACAAACCTAAGCCGTCGCCGCCTTCAGCAATCTCTCCGCCGCCGCCCTCGCCTCGGCCGTGATCTCGGCACCTGCGAGCATGCGGGCGATCTCCTCGCGGCGGTGGTCGGCGGCGAGTGCGTTGACGCGGGTGGCGACGCGCTTGCCCTTGTCGAGGGCGTCCTTGGAGATGAGCAGGTGCTGGTCGGCGCGGGCGGCGACCTGCGGGGCGTGGGTCACGGCCATGACCTGGACCTTGCCGGCAAGCCGCGCCAGGCGCCCGCCGATGGCGTCGGCCACCGCACCACCGACGCCGGTGTCGATCTCGTCGAACACGAGCGTCGGCGCCGAGCCGCAGTCGGACAGCACGACCTTGAGCGCGAGCAGGAAGCGCGACAGCTCGCCGCCGGAGGCGACCTTCATCAAGGGACCCGGCTTGGTGCCCGGATTGGTCTGCACCCAGAACTCGACGCGGTCGAAACCTTGCGGCCCGGGCGCAGCCTCGTCGGTCTCGACCTGGGTCATGAACCTGGCGCGTTCGAGCTTGAGCGGGGCGAGCTCGGCATTGACTGCCTTGTTGAGCTTCTCCGCTGATTTCTGCCGCGCCAGCGACAGCTTCTTGGCGGCCGCAGCATAGCGGCCGTCTGCCTCGATCGCGGCCTGCTCCAGCTTCTTCAAGCGCGAGGCGCCGGCATCGATCATGACGACGTCGGCGGCATATTTGGCGGCCAGGGCGGCGAGCCCGTCGACCGGCGTCGAATATTTGCGCGAGGCGGCGCGCAATGCGAACAGCCGCTCCTCGATACGCTCGAGCTCGGTCGGATCGAAATCGGTTTCGGCCAGCGCTGCCTGGAGATGCTGGTCGGCTTCCTCCAGCGCGTTGATCGCGGCGTCGATCGCCTTCACCGCGGGCTCGACCAGCGCCGGCGAGTTGACGCCGCGGCGCTCCAGCCGGCGCACCGCTGCCGAGAGGGCTGCGACCGGCGAATGATTGCCGCCGACCGCTTCCTGCGCCTCGCGCAGGTCGGAGGCGATCTTCTCGCCCTGCATCATGGTGGTGCGGCGGGAGGCCAGCGCAGTCTCCTCGCCGTCCTTGGGCGCGAGCTGCTTCAGCTCGTCGGAGGCGTGGCGCAGATAATCGGCCTCGCGCGCCGCGCTCTCCATGGCGGCGCGATGCTCCTCCAGCGCGGTGCTGGCGGTGCGGCGCGCGTCCCAGAGCGCTTCGACCGCCGCGACGTCCTTTTCGAGGCCGGCAAAAGCGTCGAGCAGGCGGCGGTGGGTGGCGGCATCGACCAGCGCGCGCTCGTCGTGCTGGCCGTGGATCTCGACCAGGGCGGTGCCGACCGCCTTCAGCGTCTGCACGCTGATCGATTGGTCGTTGATGAAGGCGCGGGTGCGGCCGTCGGCGAGCTGCACGCGGCGGAGAATCATCTCGCCGGTGTCGTCCAGGCCGTTCTCGGCCAGGATCTTCGTCGCAGGGTGATTCTTCGGGACATCGAACACCGCCGTGACCTGCCCCTGCTCCACGCCGTGACGCACGAGGCCGGCATCGCCGCGGCCGCCGAGCGCCAGCGCAAAAGCATCGAGCAGGATGGATTTGCCTGCACCGGTCTCGCCGGTCAAAACCGCGAGGCCGGAGGCGAATTCGATATCGAGCCGTTCGATCAGGACGATGTCACGGATCGACAGACGCGCCAGCATGGAACCAAATTTCCTAGCCGAGACCCATCTTCTTGAAGGTCCGGCTGATCCAGGACCCCTGATTCTCGCTCGGTTCGAGACCGCCGGATTTTACAAGATTATAGGCGTCCTTGTACCAGCGGCTGTCAGGAAAATTGTGCCCAAGCACGGCCGCCGCGGTCTGCGCTTCGCCGACGATGCCGATCGCCATATAGGCCTCGGTCAGGCGGAACAGCGCCTCCTCGACATGGCGGGTGGTCTGGTACTGCGTGACGACGGTCTTGTAACGATTGATGGCGGCCGTGTAGTCGCGCTTCTGGGCGTAGTAGCGGCCGACGTTCATTTCCTTGCCCGCGAGCTGGTCGCGGGCGCCCTCGATCTTGGCCTTGGCCGAGGTCGCATATTCCGAGTTCGGATATTTGCGCACCACCTCTTCCAGCGCCGCGATCGCCTTTTCGGTGCGGGTCTGGTCGCGGCTGATGTCCGGGATCTGGTCGTAATGGGAGGCGGCGATCAGATATTGCGCATAGGCCGCGTCCGGGCTGCCGGGATGCAGCGTGACGTAGCGGGTGGCGGCGCCGATGCAGCCGTCATAATCGCCGCCCTGATAGGACGCATAGGCCGACATCAGCAGCGATTTGCGGGCCCATTCGGAATAAGGATGCTGGCGGTCGACCTCTTCGAACTTCTTGTTCGCCGCCTTCATGTCCTTCTTCTCGTTCATGAGGTACAGGCCCTCATTGTAGATCTTGTCGGCGGGCTCCTCGACGAAGGTGTCGTCCTTGGCGGTGAACTTGTCCCAGAGCGCGCCCGTGCCACATCCGGCGAGCGGCAGCGCGAGCATGATGAAGGTGACGGCCTGAAGCAGCCCGCGGGCTCGCGACGAGACCGAGAAATATCCGCGCGTCATACGCTGTGCCGACATGAGTTTAAGCCCTGACGCCCTGTGATGCGGTGTCCGCCAGCCCACGAACCCCTCATGGGCGCGAAATGTAACCGTGGTGCCTGCCGTGCGACCACGCTGATGTATCCGAAAAACGACCGTTAACGAACCGGATAGGGAGGCATTTCGCCCGGATTAAGGCGAACCTGCCGCAATGCTAGCCGATCATGGTTACCAGGAGTTTCCCGGGGCCGCCAACCACGTTCCCAAGGCGGCAGGCCGCGTCAGGACACATCCGGTCCGAAGGCCGCAGCGATCCGGCCGCCGACGATGCCGCGACCGACCTCACCCACGGGACGCGTGGTGCGGCGGGCAGCCTCGCCCTCGACCACCCGCCAGGCGGTCCGGTCGGCGAGCAGCGCGGTCAGGACGGCGTGGTTGACCTTGTGGCCACCACGCACCGAGCGGTAGGCGCCAAGCAGCGGCAGCCCGGCCAGCGAGAGATCGCCGATCACGTCCAGCACCTTGTGGCGGGCGCATTCATCGGCGTAGCGCAGGCCTTCGGTGTTGAGCAGCCGCTCGTCGTCGAACACGACGGTGTTGTCAAAGGAGGCGCCGAGGGCATAGCCCGCGCTCCAGAGCCGCGCGACATCGCTCATCAGGCCGAAGGTCCGGGCCCGGCCGACTTCGCGGCGGAAACCTTCCGGATTGACGTCGAAGGCGTAAGCCTGCTGACCGATGACGGGATTGGTGAAATCGATCTCGACCTCTACGCGGAACCCATTGGCGTGGGGCCTGATCTCGCCGAAGGAGTCGCCGATCTTGACCGAGATCGGCTTCAGAACCTGAATGAAGCGACGCTGCGCCGGCTGGGTGACGATGCCGGCCTGGTCGATCGCCGCGATGAAGGCCGCCGCGCTGCCGTCCATGATCGGGACTTCGGGACCGTCGATCTCGATGGTGGCGTTGTCGACGCCCATTCCCCGCAGCGCAGCAAGCACATGCTCGGCGGTGGACACCAGCGGACCGGTGCGGTCGCCGAGGACGGTGGCAAAGTCGGTCGCGATCACCTGGTCGGCGGTCGCCTGGACTTCGCGGTCACTTCCCTCAAGTCCGGTCCGGACAAAAATAAAACCTGCGTCGACAGGCGCAGGCCCAAGCGTGACAGTAACGGGAAGACCGGAATGAACGCCCACGCCTGCCACGGAGGCTTGCGCACGAAGCGTTGTTTGCCGGCTAAATTTCATCAGGAACCCGCCCCACTACGACCCACTGCGACTTATACGAGACCCGCTTGGCCGGCCAGAGCCGACACTACCGAATCCCCGTATCCCCAAGTCACGGCAAACCATAGTTGCTGCCTCAAACAGCGCCAACTCACGCTTTTTTACCGATTGTTACCCCAAACCTGCCGTATTCGCGCCAAGGCTTAACCAAATTGCGCCGGTGTTCGGGGTCCCTGTCGGCAGTTTTACTGAACCACCGAATGCGTAATTAATGATTTAAAATCAGTTGCTTGGCTGCGCAATCCGGACATGCCCGGGACCAAAGGAAAGGTCCCGGCAAGCTTCTCGCCGGGACCTTTTTTCGTCTGCCTTATTGTAACAATCCTCAGGTCGCCTGCCGCCGCAGGAAGGCCGGGATATCAAGATGGTCGTCACCCTGTGGCGCCGGCGCAACAGGTGCGGGGCGCCCATGGACGTCCAGGCCCTGCGGCGCAGGACGGCGGGCATACTCTGATACCGGCTCGCTGGATGCGATCTGCTGCGCCACGGTCTTCTGCGGCCGGCGCTCGGGCAGCGGCGGCATGGCGGGACCGGCGGTGCGGGCCGCGACCGGCGGCTCGCTTTCCTCGTCGCGACGGCCAAGGCCGACATTGGCGAGGCGCTGCAACAGCGACAGGCGGGTTTTCTGCGGGGTTTCTTCCTCAGCCTCGCCGCGGGCCTGCCGAATCTCGGCCTGGGCCGGCATCGGCAGCTCCTCGATTCGCGGCATGCGTGGCGCGCGGGCCGGACGCTCGGCCTGCGGCGGGATGAAGGTATCCGGCGTCATCGGCTCCTGCACCGCGACCGGGGCCATGTCGGGCTCCGGGAACAGGGTCGGCTTCTGCGCGATCGGGCGCACGGTGACGTCGCCATAGGTCTGCGGCGCGGGCGCCTGCGGCACCTCGGCAACGGCAGCGGCGATGGCGGCGAGCGCAGCGCGCTCGACGTTCTGACGGGGCGCGGCAGCGGGAGCCGGCGCGGCGACCGGGGTCTGGGCTTCGAGCTTCTGGGCACGCTCGGCCAGACGCTGGTTGTCGGCCCGGAGCCGGGCGGTCAGGTCGGCGAGACGGCTCTCGGCAGCGGCGGCCGGGGCGGCAGCCTGCTGCACCTGCGGCGCCGGGTTCGCGACAGGCGCGGAGGTGGCCTGGCTGTTGCGGGCGATCGCGGCCTGCTCGATGCCGGTGGCGACGACCGAGACGCGGATCAGGCCGTCGAGCGCTTCGTCGAAGGTGGCGCCGACGATGATGTTGGCATCCTGGTCGACTTCCTCGCGGATGCGGGTCGCGGCCTCGTCGACCTCGAACAGGGTGAGGTCCTTGCCGCCGGTGATGGAGATGAGGAGGCCCTTGGCGCCCTTCATCGAGCTGTCGTCGATCAGCGGATTAGCGATCGCGGCTTCCGCGGCGGTCAGCGCGCGCTTGTCGCCGGAGGCTTCGCCGGTGCCCATCATCGCCTTGCCCATTTCCCTCATCACCGCTCTCACGTCGGCGAAGTCGAGGTTGATCAGGCCTTCCTTGACCATCAGGTCGGTGATGCAGGCAACGCCCGAATAGAGCACCTGGTCGGCCATCGCGAAGGCGTCGGCGAAGGTGGTCTTCTCGTTGGCGACCCGGAACAGGTTCTGGTTCGGGATGATCAGGAGCGTATCCACGACCTTGTGCAGCTCGTTGATGCCGGCTTCAGCGGTGCGCATGCGGCGGCCGCCTTCGAAGTGGAACGGCTTGGTCACGACGCCGACGGTGAGGATGCCCATGTCGCGCGCGGTCTTGGCGATCACGGGAGCAGCGCCCGTGCCGGTGCCGCCGCCCATGCCGGCGGTGACGAACACCATGTTGGCGCCCGAGAGATGGTCGCGCAGCTCGTCGATCACCTCTTCCGCCGCCGCGGCGCCGACGTTCGGCTGCGAGCCGGCGCCGAGGCCTTGGGTGACGGCCGTGCCCATCTGCACGATGCGCTGCGCCTTCGACATCGTCAGCGCCTGCGCGTCGGTGTTGGCGACCACGAAGTCGACGCCCTGCAGGCCCGCCGTGATCATGTTGTTGACGGCGTTGCCGCCGGCGCCGCCGACGCCGAATACGGTGATCCGGGGCTTCAGTTCGTGAATATCAGGAACATTGATGCTGATGGTCATGGTTGCCTCTCGATCACGCGCGCGTGGGTTCGCCCCGGCCGGTGGCCGCGGGAGTTGGTGAAAATCGAAGATTGCAGAATGCGGTCATCAGAAGCCCTCGCGTAGCCATCGTCCGACCTTTCCGAAATATCCGCCGGTCCCTGTCTTGACCTGCTGCCGCGTATGCCGCGGTTCGACATGTTCGAGGTGAACATATTGCGGGTAGACGAGAAGTCCGGTCGGCACCGCGAACGCGGCGTTCTTCGCCTCGTTGGGCAGCCGGCCAAAACCGAGCGGACGGCCGACCCGCACGGGGCGGCCGAGAATCCGGGTACCGAGATCGACGAGACCGGTCAGCTGCGAGGCGCCGCCCGAGAGCACGACGCGGCCGTTGGGCTCTGCGGCGAAGGGCGAATCCTTCAGCTTGTCCCGAACCATTTCGAAGACTTCCTCGGCACGGTGCTTGACGATGTTCGCGATGGTGGCGCGGGAGACGATCTGCGGCAGATCCTGCTCGTCACCGGCTGTCGGCACAGACATCAGCTCACGCGAGTCCGATCCGCCGGTGATGACGGTGCCGTATAAGGTCTTGATTCGCTCGGCATCGGCAATGGTCGCCGAGAGTCCGCGCGCAAGATCCATCGTGATGTGTTGCCCGCCGACCGCAAAACCCGCCGCATGCACGAAGCGGCCGCCCGAATAAACGGCAATCGTGGTGGTGCCGGCGCCCATCTCGACGACGGCGGCGCCGAGATCGGCCTCGTCGTCGGTCAGCACCGACAGGCCGGCCACATAGGAGCTCGCTGCCATCGCTTCGACATTGATGTGGCAGCGCTCCACCGCCAGCATCAGGTTGCGCGCCACAGTGGCCTCACAGGTGACGACGTTCATGTCGACGCCGAACTGGTGCGCAACCATGCCGCGGGGATCGCGGATGCCCTTGACGCCGTCGAGCGTGTAGCCGACCGGCAGCGCATGCAGCACGGTGCGGCCTTCGCCGGTGGCGTGGCGCATGCCGGTGGAGGTGACGCGGCTGACATCGGCCGGCGTCACGGCGCCGCCACGAATGTCGGCGGCGGCTTCGACCAGCTGGCCGGCGAGCCGGCCGCCGGAGACCGACAGCAGCACCGACTCGACCCGCACCTTGGCCATCTTCTCCGCGAGTCCGACGGCCTGGCGCACCGCCTGCTCGCATTCGCCGAGATCGATCACCGCCCCGGCCTTCATGCCGCGCGACTGGATCTGGCTGTAGCCGATCAATTCCACCGCATGGGTGCGGCCGCGCAGCGCATCGCTCGGCGGCGACGGCTTCAGCCGCGCGATCATGCAGGCGATCTTGCTGGTTCCGATGTCGAGGCAGGCGACGATGCCGCCGCGCTTGTGCGGCATCGGGCGCGTCTTCGGCGTCTGGCTGCGATCGAGACCGGTCATGCGGAATCCCCGGCCTTCTTTTTCTTCTTGTCCTTGAACAGCTCCTCGCGCGCCTTGGCGGCGTCCTCGGAGAGCTGCACCACCAGCCGGTCCGGCAGGCGCATGTCGACGGCGACGATATCGCGGGAGAACAGCCGGTCTTCCTTGTCGAGCTTGGACAGCGTCGCAAGCGCGTTGCCGACGTCCTGCTCGGGCAGGCGGATGTCGAGACCGTCCTTGAGCCGCAGGTTCCAGCGCCGCTCGCCCACGTAGATCGCGGCCTTGGTCACCGAATTGACCTGCGGGTAGCGCGACAGCAGCGCCAGGAAATCACGCGCCTGGGTGTCGGCGCCCTTGCCGACCACGAGCGGCAGCGACAGGAAGCGGCGCGAAACATAGGGCTCGAGCACGGCGCCATCGTCGGCGATGACGGAGAGCCGGCCGGCCTCCTGCCACAGCGCGAACGCCTTGCGCTCGGTGAGCTCGATCATGAGCTGGCCCGGATAGAGCTTCAGCACGGTCGCATCCGCAATCCAGGGATTGGCCTTGAGCTTGTCGCGCACCGCGTCCGCATCGAGGAACAGCAGCGAGGAACGGCCGCTGACGCCGCCGATCGCGAGGATCTCGTCCTGCGTCAGCTGCTTGCGGCCGTTGATCACGACGGAGGTGATGCGGAAACCGGCGGAATTGGCCAGCGCATTGCGGGCATCGCTGACCGCGGTGACGAAATCCTGGAGGTGGCCGCCCTTGACGATGCCGAAGCCGCAGCTGCCGATCAAGAGCAGCACGGTCATGCTGAGGCCGACCCGGCGCGGCAGATAGCGCTCGACCAGCGCGACCACGCGCGGCGGCGGCTCGCGCTCGACGACGGCCCTGACCTTGGCCTTGGCTTTGGCCTTGTCGTTGGCGGCAGCGCGCGCCTCTTCGTGCTTGTCCTGCATCCACTCGCGCAGAAGCACGCCCGCTCCGATAGCGGCCGCCTTCAGGTCAGCTTGGGGCCTCAGCGATCTGAAAAGCGACCGGGTGAGGCTTCCTGCTCCATCCATTGCACGAGCTCGTCAACAGTTTGCCCGCGACATCGCGCGGATCCTGGCGAACATGACGTCTCGGACCTGCCGGGCCGGGTGCTGGTCTTCAGCAGAAGAAAACCTCTCCCCTTCAAAGCGTTCGCTGGAGGGTGACATCACCCCGCGACAGCTCTCGCGCCGGCAGCCAAAGCGCCATATGCGCCGCCAGCGTTAACCTTCGGACGTCCTGGTAAACAAAAGGTAAAATTCGTTAACGACTTGCGCATTTTGCCCCGCAATGTGAGGCGTTTGCGCCGCGATGTCCGGCATTTTACCGGTTTTGGTCGCCAAACCGGCCGGTTTCGCCGATTCGGCCGTTAACCAGTCCTGACTATTTCCGCACACGCTGGCAGGCGAGCTCGACTAGGCCGCGCAGGAAGTCGACGAACTCGATGCCTTCGGCTTTCAGCGCCTTGGGGTAGAGCGAGGACTTGGTCAGCCCGGGCAGCGTGTTGGTCTCGAGATAGACGAGGCCCTTGTCCGAGACGATGAAGTCCGAGCGGGAATAGCCGGTGCAGGACATTGCGCGATGGGCCAGCATCGCCTGCTCCTTGAGCGCGGCGGTGATCTCGGGTGCGAAGCGGCCGGGGCAGATCTCCTGGGTCGACTTCAGAAGATATTTCGCCGCGTAGTCGAAATTGCCCTCACCCGGAATGATCTCGATCGGCGGCAGCGAGATGATCGAGCCGTCGGTGCGCTCCAGCACGCCGCAGGTCGCCTCCACGCCGGCGATATAGGGCTCGATGACATACTCTTCATGCTTGGCCGCGTTGCGGACGGCGACGAGGTCCTGCTTGGCGTTGACGAAGATCAGGCCGTAGCTCGACCCGTCGCGCGCGGGCTTTGCGATCAAGCGGCCGTATTCGGCGAAGGCCTCGTCGATATCATCGAGCGCAAGATTTTCCGGCGGCGTCACGCCGCCGAGCGCAGCGAAATGCTTGGCTGCGATCTTGTCGAAGGCGAGATGCGAGGACGCCGAGCCCGAGCCGGTGAACGGCACGCCGCGCGCCTCGCACATCACCTGCAATTCGCCGTTCTCGGCACGCCCGCCATGCAGGCCGAGCACCAGCACGCGATCTTCCGCCTTGGCCCGGTCGAGCGCCTGCGCGAGCGGAACGCCTGACGTGCCCGGCTTGAACTCGTCCTCGAACGGGCGGGCATGCTCGAGCAGCTGCTTCGACTGCACGACGTGCACCTTGTCCTCGACGTCCCACCACCAGAGGTCGGCCTCGGGCAGCGCCTGATGCAGCGCCTGGGCGGTGGCAACCGAGACCAGACGTTCGCGGTTGGAGCCGCCGAAGAGGATGGTGATGCGCATGGTCATAGTCCGCAATCTCTCCAGTTCGTCATTCCGGGGCTCGCGAAGCGAGAACCCGGAATCCATCTAGCCGCAGATACAGAGGCGAGATGGATTCCGGGTTCGATGCTAGCGCATCGCCCCGGAATGACGGTGGTCATAAAACCCCGATCCGCTTGATTTCCCAGTGTAGCTCAATTCCGGAATTCGCCTTCACGCGTTCGCGTACGGTCTCGCCGAGCGTCTCGATGTCATGCGCGGTGGCGTCACCCGTGTTGATCAGGAAGTTGCAATGCATCTCCGAGACCTGCGCGCCACCGACGCGCAAGCCGCGGCAGCCGGCGGCATCCACCAGCTTCCAGGCGGAATGGCCGGGCGGATTCTTGAAGGTCGAGCCGCCGGTCTTTTCGCGGATCGGCTGCGCGGTCTCGCGATGGCTTTGCACCTCCGCCATGCGCGCGCGGATGGCCTCTGGCTCTTTGATCTCGCCGCGAAAGCGCGCGGAGGTGAAGATGATGGAGGGATCGACGCCGCTGTTGCGGTAAACGAATTTCATCTCGGTGTTGGAGAAGACGTGCTTCGTGCCGTCGCGCCCGACGCCCCTCGCCTCGATCAGCACGTCCTTGGTCTCGCCGCCATTGGCGCCGGCATTCATGCGCAGCGCGCCGCCGATCGTACCCGGAATGCCGAAAAAGAATTCGAGCCCGCCGATATTGGCGGACGCCGCAACCTCCGCCACGCGCTTGTCGAGCGCGGCAGTACCTGCGGTGACGACGTCGTCGCTCGCGGTCGCCTCGCCGAAGGCGCGCGGCGCGAGACGAATGACGACGCCGGCAATGCCGCCGTCGCGCACGATGAGGTTGGAACCGACGCCGATGACGTAGACGGGAACGTCGGACGCCAGATGCGCGAGGAAGTAAGCGAGATCGTCCTCGTCCGCCGGCGTGAACAGCACCTGCGCGGGACCGCCGACGCGAAACCAGGTGAGCTCGGCCAGTGACTGGTTCGCCAGCAGCCGGCCGCGCAGCTCGGGCATCGCGGCTTTGAGGTCGGGCGTGATGTCGGGAAATCCCACCGCGTTACCCCAGCGTCTTCAATTCGCCGGGCAATGCATACGCCCATTGCGTGATGTTGCCTGCCCCGAGGCACACGACGAGATCGCCTGGTTTCGCCAATCCCTTGACGATGCCGGCGAGCTCCGTCGCTGCCGGCAGCGGGACCACCTCGCGGTGACCATGCGCGCGCAGGCCCGCGACGAAGTGATCGCGGTCGATGCCGTCGATCGGCGCTTCGCCCGCGGCATAGACGTCGGCGACGACGACCGCATCGGCGTCGTTGAAGCAGGTGCAGAATTCCTCGAACAGCGATTGCAGACGGGTGTAGCGATGCGGCTGCACCACGGCGATCACCTTGCCGGTGTAGGAATCGCGCGCTGCCTTCAGCACGGCCGCGATCTCCACGGGGTGATGGCCATAATCGTCGATCACGGTGACGCCGTTCCACTCGCCTGTCTTGGTGAAGCGGCGCTTGACGCCGCCGAAGCCGGCCAGCGCCTTTCGGATCGCCTCGTCCGACACGCCGAGCGCGTGCGCGACCGCAATTGCAGCCGTCGCATTCGAGGCGTTGTGCCGGCCCGGCATCGGCAGCGCGAGGTCGGCGAGCTCATGCGTGGTGCCGGTCTTGCGGTCGCGGATCACGACCTTGAACTTCGAGCCGCCGCCGCCTGCGGTGAGATCGACCAGGCGCGCATCGGCCTGCGGGTTCTCACCGTAAGTGATGATGCGGCGGTCCTCGATCTTGCCGACGAGGCTCTGCACCACGGGATGATCGATGCACATCACGGCAAAGCCGTAGAACGGAAGGTTCTCGACGAAATGACGGAACGCGTCCTGCACGGCCTCGAAGGTCTTGAAGTGGTCGAGATGCTCGGGGTCGACATTGGTGACGATCGCGACATCGGTCGGCAGCTTCAGGAACGTGCCGTCGCTCTCGTCGGCCTCCACCACCATCCAGTCGCCGGCACCTAACCGTGCGTTGGAGCCGTAGGCGTTGATGATGCCGCCGTTGATCACGGTCGGGTCGAGCCCGCCGGCATCGAGCAGCGTTGCGACCATCGTCGTCGTCGTGGTCTTGCCGTGGGTACCGGCGATGGCGACACAGCTCTTCAGCCGCATCAGCTCGGCCAGCATCTCGGCGCGGCGTACCACGGGAATGCGCTTCTCGCGCGCCGCCATCAGTTCCGGATTGTCGCGTTTGATCGCGGAGGACACGACCACGACCTCGGCGCCGTCGATATTCTCGGCCTTGTGGCCGACCGAGACCTTCGCGCCCTTCTTGCGCAGACGGTCGAGATTGTAATTGTCGGCGGCGTCCGAGCCTTGCACGGCATAGCCGAGATTGACCAGCACCTCGGCGATGCCGCTCATGCCGATCCCGCCGATCCCGACGAAGTGGATGGGTCCGATCTCGCGCGGCAGTCTCATGTGGTTTCCTTGGGGTCATCGTCCGCGAAGGCGGACGATCCAGTACTCCGCGACGCCAGAGATTCAAATCAACTGCGTCGGATACTGGATGCCCCGCTTTCGCGGGGCATGACAAGGGCCTTTTTTGGCCATCCGGGCCGGAACAGGCGTCAGATTCCCGCAACCTTGACCACGAGATCCGCCAGCCGCTCGGCCGCGTCGAGCCGGCCAGCGCCACGGGCGGCTTCAGCCATCGCGGCAAGTCGCGCCGGCTCGGCGGCGAAGGCGGAGATTTCGGACGCCAGCCGGTCGGAGGTGAACTCGGTCTGCGGGATCCGGATTGCGCCCTCGACCTTGACCAGGACGCCGGCATTGGCGAACTGGTCCTGGTCGATCGAGCCGGGCAGCGGCACCAGGATGGAGGGCCGGCCGATCGCGGCGAGCTCGGCCACGGTGCCCGCACCGGAGCGCGATACCACGAGATGATTGGAGGCGAGGCGCGCCGGCAGATCCGTGAAGAACGGCGCGAGCTCGGCCTTGATCTTGAGCTTGTCGTAGACGGCGCGCACGCGGCTCATGTCCTCTTCGCGCACCTGCTGGGTGAGAATGAGACGGCTCCACAGCGCAGGCTCGAGTCGCTCGATCGTATCAGGCACGATGTCGGCCATGATGCGCGCGCCCTGGCTGCCGCCGACGACGAGCAGGCGCAGCGGCCCGTTCGGCTCGGGCGCGGCATATTTCACCGCGGCGGCCGCGAGGATCGCCGGACGCATCGGCGTGCCGACGGTAGTCGTCTTGCCTGCCAGCGCCGGATCGCGATCGAGCACGCCGGGCAAGGACGTCGCGATGGCGCGCACGCGGCTCGACAGGAACCGGTTGGCGCGGCCGAGCACGGCGTTGGCGTCGTGGATGATGCCGGGTACGCCCGCGAACTTCGCCGCGACCAGCGGCGGCAAGGTCGGATAGCCGCCGAAGCCGACGACGGCGACGGGCTTCAACCGCTTGATCAGGGCGTAGGCCGACAGCGTGCCGGCGGCGAGCGTGAGGCCGGCATAGGCGAGCTGAAGCGGATTGCGGCCGCGCGCGGTCTCGCTTCTGACGACGTCGATCATGTCCTTGCTGAACAGCCCGCTGTAGCGCAGCGCGCGCTCGTCGGTGACGAGGCGGACGCGATAGCCGCGCCGGATCAATTCGACGCCGAGCGCCTCGGCCGGGAACAGATGGCCGCCGGTGCCGCCCGCGGCGAGAAGAATCAGGGGGGACATGTCCATGGTAGGCCTTTTTACAAGGTCTGTCCCGTCATTGCGAGCGAAGCGAAGCCATCCAGAATCCCTCCGCGGGGACAGTCTGGATTGCTTCGCTGCGCTCGCAATGACGACTTACGCGTAACTGCGCATCGCCTCGGCGTGGCCGCTCGCCTCGACCTCGGTGCGCGGGCGCAGCCGCGTCAGCGCCAGCATCATGCCGACGCCATAGGCGAGCGAGATGATCGAGGAGCCGCCATAGGAGATGAACGGCAGCGTCATGCCCTTGGCGGGGATGAGCTGCAGGTTCACAGACATGTTGATCGCCGCCTGCACGCCGAACAGGATCGCAAGGCCCGAAGCGGCAAAGCGCGAGAACATGTCCTCATTGGCATAGGCGCGCGACAGCGTGCGGATGACGACGAAGGCGAACAGCGCCAGCATCGCAAGGCACAGGATGATGCCGAACTCTTCGGCCGCGACCGCGAAGACGAAGTCGGTGTGGCTGTCCGGCAGGCTGCGTTTGGCGATGCCCTCGCCGGGTCCGAGCCCGAACCAGCCGCCGTTATAGAAGGCCTCCATGGCGGTATCGACCTGGAAAGTGTCGCCGGAGGCCGGGTTCATGAAGCGCTTGATGCGGCCCGCGACGTGCGGAACGAAAAGATAGGCGCTGAACAGGCCGGCCGCGCCGAGACCTGCGAGCCCGAACACCCAGATCATGCGCATGCCCGCGATGAAGAACAGCGAGCCCCACACCATCAGGATCAGCATGGTCTGGCCGAAATCCGGCTCCATCACCAATAGCGCGACCAGCATCAACAGCAGCACCAGCGCCATCGAGGTCGCCGGCATCTCCGGCCGTCTGGTCGATTCCGCGAACAGCCAGGCCGCGATCACGACGAAAGATGGTTTTGCGATCTCGGAGGCCTGGATGTTGACGCCGAGCAGCGTGATCCAGCGGCGCGAACCCTTCACCTCGGGGCCGATGGCGAGCGTGAGCACGATCAGGATGATGCTCGCCGCGAAGATGATCAGGGCCGAGCGGCGGATCGCGCGCGGCGACAGGAACGACACCCCGAGCAGCACGATGCAGGAGGGCACGAGGAACAGCACATGGCGGCTGAAGAAGTGGAAGGCATCGAGCCCGATGCGGGTCGCAACCGGCGGGCTCGCCGCCAGCGACAGGATGACCCCGGTCAGCATCAGCCCCAGGATGGCGCCCATCAGCGGCTTGTCGACGGTCCACCACCACTCGGAAAAGGGGGTGCGTTCTTCACGGGAGAGCATGGGCGGCCGCTTTCGGACAGAGGTCCGTCCATTGGTCGCCGACGTTGGTTACCGGGGGGTTAAGGAAGTGCGGATGTTTGACGATGATCTCTGGCCACAAGACGCACTGTCATGCCCCGGCTTGACCGGGGCATCCAGTACGCCGCGGCTCCTCGGTTCAATCGCAACCGTCTCTGGAATACTGGGTCGCCCGGTCAAGCCGGGCGACGACAGCGCAGTTGGCCGGACGAGTGCGCGCCCTACACCACCGGCTTCACACCCGGCAGCGCCTGCACCAGCTCGCGGAACTTGGTGCCGCGGATCTCGAAGTTGCGGTACTGGTCGAACGAGGCGCAGGCCGGTGACAGCAGCACGACGGCATCGGCGAGGCCCGAGCCTTCCGCATCGCGCGCGGCGTGCTCGACGGCGACATCGAGGGTCTGGCTGATCTCGTGCGCGACCGAGCCGAGCGTTCCGGAAAATTCCTGCGCGGCTTCGCCGATCAGATAGGCTTTTCGAATCCGCGGGAAGAAACCGGTCAGGCTAGTAATGCCGCCCGCCTTTGGCTTGCCGCCGGCGATCCAGAAGATGTCGGCAAACGACGACAGCGCATGCGCCGTGGCATCCGCATTGGTGCCCTTGGAATCGTTGACGAACAGCACGTTGCCGCGGCGGCCGACCTGCTCCATGCGATGCGCGAGGCCCGGAAAACTGCGCAGGCCGTTCTGTAGCACGTCCTGGCTGATGCCCATGGCGAGCGCGGCGGCGGCCGCGCAGGCCGCGTTCTGCGCGTTGTGCTGGCCGCGCAGCGAGCCGATGCCGCCGAGCGCGGCGACTTCGCTGCGGGCGCCGCCCGAGGCGCGCACGATGGTGCCGTGCTCGACGTAAATGCCTGACGCGAGCGGGTTCTTGACGGAGATGCGCACCACGTTCTTGCCCGCGCGATCGAGCCGGTCGGCGATATCGCGGGAAAAGCCGTCATCGACGCCGACGATCGAGGTGCCGCCGCCTTGCACGCCGGCAACGAGGCGTTCCTTCACCGCGGCGTAATGCTCGATCGTGCCGTGCCGGTCGATATGGTCCTCGCTGACATTGAGCAGGATGCCGACGGAGGGATCGAGCGAGGGCGTGAGGTCGATCTGGTAGGACGACATCTCGATGACGTGGACGCGGCCCATGCGCGGCGGCTCCAGCGACAGGATCGCGGTGCCGATATTGCCGCCCATCTGGGTGTCGTAGCCGGCGACCTTGGTCAGATGCGCAATCAGCGCCGTCGTGGTCGACTTGCCGTTGGTGCCGGTGATGGCCACGAACGGCGCATCGGGTGCGTGGCGGCGTCGCTCGCGGCAGAACAGCTCGATGTCGCCGATCACCTCGACGCCGGCCTCGCGCGCCTTCAAGACGCTCCAGTGCGGCACCGGATGGGTGAGCGGCACGCCGGGCGCCAGCACGAGGCTTGCGAACTTGGCCCAGGAGACGTTGCGCAAGTCCGCGGTGATGAAGCCGGCCTGCGCAGCCTTGGCGACGTTCTCGGCGTTGTCGTCGGCGGCGACCACCTCCGCACCGCCGGCTTTCAACGCATGGCAGGAGGCGAGCCCGGAGCCGCCGAGGCCGAACACCGCGACCGTCTTGCCGGCGAAGGACGTGACGGGGATCATCGATCGGTCACCGCAGCTTCAGCGTCGAAAGGCCGGCGAGCGCCAGCATCACCGAGATGATCCAGAAGCGGATCACGATCTGCGGCTCGGTCCAGCCCTTCTGCTCGAAGTGGTGATGGATCGGCGCCATGCGGAACACACGCTTGCCCGTGAGCTTAAAGGACACCACCTGCACGATGACCGAAACCGCCTCGAGCACGAACAATCCGCCGATCACGGCGAGGACGATCTCGTGCTTCACCGCGACCGCGATCGCGCCGAGCATGCCGCCGAGCGCAAGCGAGCCGGTGTCGCCCATGAAGATCGAGGCAGGCGGGGCGTTGAACCAGAGGAAGCCGAGACCGGCGCCGAGCAACGCGCCGCAGAGCACCGCGAGTTCGCCGGTGCCGGCGACATATTTGATCTGGAGGTAGTCGGCGAACACCAAGTTGCCGGTGAGATAGGCGATCATCGCAAAGCTCGCGGTCGCAATCATCACGGGCACGATGGCGAGGCCGTCGAGACCGTCGGTGAGGTTCACCGCGTTGCCGGAGCCGACGATGACGAAGGCGCCGAAGACGACGAAGAACCAGCCGAAATGCAGCACGGTATCCTTCAGGAAGGGAATCGTCAGCGCGGTCGAGGCGGGGTCGCGGTTCAGCCGCACCAGCGCGTAGCAGGCGACCAGCGCTATGACGGCTTCGATCAAGAGGCGCAGCTTGCTGCCGAACCCCGTCGTGGTCTGCTTGGTCACCTTGAGGTAATCGTCATAGAAGCCGACGAAGCCGAAGCCGAGCGTCACCGCCAGCACGATCCAGACATAGGGGTTGAGCGGATTGGCCCACAGCACGGTGCCGACCGTGAGCCCGGACAGGATCATCAGTCCGCCCATGGTGGGCGTGCCCTTCTTGGCGAGATGTGATTGCGGACCGTCGGTGCGGATCGGCTGGCCCTTGCCCTGACGGATGCGCAAATGATCGATGATCCAGGGGCCGAACAGGAACACGAACAGCGCGCCGGTCACGATGGCGCCGCCGGTGCGGAAGGTGATGTAGCGAAAGACGTTCAGGACGGTGCGGAAGGCACCGAAGCCCGGAAATGTGTTGGAGAGCTCGATCAGCCAGTAAAACATTCAGACGGTCCTATGGCGCCTTTGCACATCCAGGTGCTTCACGCGCATTCGCTGGTCTTCGTCATGGGCCGCGCGTTTCGGGAAACGGACGGCTTCCGCCGCAAGGGTGGGATTCGGGAACGGCGCCTTCCAAGCAGTTTACGCCTTTGCCTGCAAGGCGGCCACCAGCCCCGGCACAAACTTGTTGACCCAGAACATCTTCTTGCTGCCCTTGACAACCACGACGTCGCCTGCCTTCAGCAGCTTTGCGACCTCGCCCGGCTGCAGCGTGGCAGGATCATCATGCCAGCCGAGGCCCTTGCCCGATGGCAAAGCGTCGAACAGGTACCGCATTAGAGGTCCGACACAATAGACGCCGTCAATGCCGTCGAGATGCCTGGCGAGGCCGGTGTGATAGCTCGGTGCGTCCTCGCCGAGCTCGAGCATGTCGCCGAGAATCGCGATGCGGCGGCCACCGCTCATGTTGCGCGCCTGCAGGCTTTGCAGCGCCGCCGCCACGCTGGCCGGATTGCCGTTGAAGCTGTCGTCGATCACCGTGATATCGCCGACTGCCTGCTCGACGCCGCGGCCGGTCATGATGCCGACGCGATCGAGCTTGACCGCGAGCGTCGCGACATCGAGATGCGCGGCATGAACCGAGGCGAGCGCAGCCAGCGCATTGTGCACCCGGTGCGGCGCGCCAGGGGTGAGGCTGAAGGCGATCTCCTTCTTGCCGATCGCGGCCACGACCTGCCAGCTCTCGCCGTGCGGCGCGTGCGCGACCTCGTGCACCTCGGCATGCTCGCCGCCGAAGCGCACGACCTTGCCCTTCCACTCCGGCGCCCTGATTCCGGCGGGCAGCACCAGCACGCCGTCCTCGGGCAGGCCGAGCGCGATCGACACCTTCTCGCGCCTGATGGCCTCGAGCGAGCCGAGCTTTTCCAGATGCACCGGCTGGACGTTGACGACGAGCGCGACGGTCGGCTGCGTGAGCTCGCTGAGCCGGGCGATCTCGCCTTGCTGGTTCATGCCCATCTCGACGACCCAGAGGCTGGCGTCCCGCCTGGCATTGCACAGCGTCAGCGGCACGCCCCAGAAATTGTTGAAGCTCGACGGGCTGGCATAGGCGTTCGGATAGGCGGCGAGAAATTCCTTGGTGCTGGTCTTGCCGGCGCTGCCGGTGAGCCCGATCACCGGGCCATTGAAGCGCGCGCGTGCGGCGCGGGCGAGGCCCCAGAGGCCGTCGATCAGCGTGTCCTTGACGACGATCTGGGGAATGCGGATGCCCGCGATCTCGTGCGGCACGATGATCGCGACCGCGCCTGAAGCTTCCGCCTTGTCGGCGAATTCCCAGCCGTCGCGCGCGCTGGCGAAAGCCGAGACGAAGCCGCCGCTTGGCGTGCCGCTCAGCGCGACGAACAGGCTGCCCGGCTTCACCAGGCGGCTGTCCTGGGTGACGAAATCGATTCCCGTCTCCGGGAACGATCCGGCCACGCCCAGCGCACGCGCGACCTCGGCAACCGTCCATATTGGCCCGCTCATGCAACCCTCGACGCTAGTGCGGCGGCGACCGCCTCGTGATCACTGAAGGGCAGCGTCTGGCCGCCGACGATCTGCCCGGTCTCGTGGCCCTTGCCGGCGATGAGCAGCGCATCGCCCTCCTGCAAGTCATCGATCGCGGCGCGGATCGCCTCGGCCCGGTCGCCGATCTCGCGGGCGCCCTTCGCGGTGGCGAGGATGGCGGCGCGGATGGCTTCCGGCTTCTCGCTGCGCGGATTGTCATCGGTGATGATGACGGCATCGGCATTCTCCGCCGCGATCTCGCCCATGATCGGACGCTTGCCGGCATCGCGGTCGCCACCGGCGCCGAACACGACGACCAGCCTGCGCTTGGCATAAGGCCGCAGCGCCTGCAGCGCCTTCGCCAGCGCGTCGGGCTTGTGCGCGTAGTCGACGAAGATCGGCGCGCCGTTGCGCGCGCCGACGCGCTCGAGCCGGCCCTTGGCGCCTTCGAGATGTTCGAGGCTCGCAAACACGTTTTCAGCATCGCTGCCGGTGCCGATGGCAAGCCCGGCCGACACCAGCGCATTCTCGATCTGGAATTCGCCGACCAGCGGCAGCCGGATCGCGTAAGCCCTGCCGCGATGCTCGACCGTGAGCTTTTGCGAGAAACCGTCGACCACGGCCTCCGTGAGGCGGATGCCCTCGCCTGCGCCATCGCCGTTGCGGCCGACCGCCATGACGCGCAGGCCGCGCGATGTCGCCGCCTCGATCGCTTCCGCCGAGCAATCATGATCGGCCGAGATCACCGCGGCGCCATCAGGCGGCACCAGCTCGCGGAACAAGCGGAGCTTGGCCGCGAGGTAATGCGCAACGGTCGGATGGTAATCCATGTGGTCGCGCGAGAGATTGGTGAAGCCGCCGGCCGAGATGCGCACGCCGTCGAGGCGATATTGATCGAGCCCGTGCGAGGACGCCTCGAACGCGAGATGCGTGACACCCTCGCGCGCGATCTCGTCCAGCTGCCGGTGCAGCGCGATCGGATCCGGCGTGGTCAGCGAGCCATAGACGGTGCGCTTTTGCGACACGAGACCGATGGTACCGATACTGGCGGAGGCGTGCCCGAGCCGCTCCCAGATCTGGCGCGTGAACGCGGCGACCGAGGTCTTGCCGCTGGTTCCGGTCACCGCGGCAATCGTCGCAGGCTGCGCCGGGAAAAATCTTGCCGCGGCCAGTGCCAGCGCGCGGCGCGGATTGGCGACCGCGATGAACGGCACCTTGCAAGCGGCCGGTGCGTGGTCACCGACGACGGCCACCGCGCCGGCGGCGACCGCAGCATCGACGAAGCGGGCGCCGTCGGTCTTGCTGCCTGCCAGCGCGAAGAAGAGATCGCCCGGTTTCACCGCGCGGCTGTCGAGCGCAACGCCGCTCACCTCGAGCGCCGCGGCAGCGGGCTCGATCGCGGCATCATTGCCCGGAACATCCTGACCCAAGAGGTCGCGCAGCTTCATGGTCTTCCAGTCGATATGCCCAGCCGGAAAGCCGATTCCAAAGGACAATCCCGACTCAGCACCGGCGATGGCCCACCCGGTTGATTACTGGGTTGTCCTGGATGCTGCAAGAATAAGGCGCTCGGACGGCGGCAGGTCGAACCGCGGCTCGACGCCGAGAAGCGGCGCGATCCGCTCGATCACCTTGCCGCCGGTCGGCACCGCGTTCCAGCCTGAGGTGATGAAACCATGGGTTTCCGGCAGCGCTTGCGGCTCGTCCAGCATGACGAGCACCTGGTACTTCGGATCATCGCACGGCATCACCGCCGTGAAGGAATTGAGCACGCGCTTCTTGGCGTAGCGGCCATTGATGACCTTCTCCGACGTGCCGGTCTTGCCGCCGACGTAATAGCCCCTGACGTCCGCCTTTCTCGCCGAACCGACTTCGGCGTTGAGCCGCATCAGGAACCGCATCTTGTCGCTGGTCTCCGGCTTGATGACGCGCTTGGCCATCGCCATGGCTTCGGATTCGCTGCGCTTCATGAATGTCGGCGGAATCAGATAGCCGCCGTTCACGAGCGCGTTGATGCCCATCACCGCCTGCAGCGGCGCCACCGACAGGCCCTGGCCGAACGCGGCGGTGACCGTGTTCAGCTCGCTCCAGCGCCGCGGCAGCAGCGGCGCCGCGCTCTCCGGCAATTCGGTGCGCAGCCGCGTCATCTGGCCCATCTTGGCGAGGAACGCCTTGTGCGCCTCCACGCCCTGGCCGAGCGCGATGCGCGCCGCGCCGATGTTGGACGAGTAGGTGAACACTTCCTTGGTGTTGATGAAACGCCCGAGCGGATGGCTGTCGTGGATGGTGAACTTGCCGTAGTGCAGGTTTCCGCGCGCGTCCCACATCGAGTTCAGATTGATCTTGCCGGAATCGAGCGCCATCGCCAGCGTGAACGCCTTGAAGGTCGAGCCCATCTCGTAGACGCCGGTGGTCAGGCGGTTGATGCGGTCGGGATCGTGCGCTTCCTTCGGATTGTTGGGATCGAAGTCGGGCAGCGAGACCATCGCCACGATCTCGCCGGTCTTGACGTTGGAGACGATGCCGGAGGCGGCCTTGGCGTGGAACTTGTCCTTGGCCTTCAACAGCTCGTCGCGCAGCGCATGCTCGACGCGCAGATCGACCGCGAGCTCGATCGGCTTCTGCAAGCGGTCGGTGGCGAAGCCGGCGCGGTGGAGATCGGCGAGCCCCTGATTGTCGAGCCACTTCTCGAGGCCGGCGATCCCCTGGTTGTCGATGTTGACGAGACCGATGAGGTGGGCGACCTCGTTGCCGGTCGGATAGACCCGCTTGTTCTCGCGCAGGAAGCCGATGCCGGGAATGCCGAGCTTGTGGACGGCCTGCTGCTGCGCCGCCGTGACCTCGCGCTTGAGCCAGACGAAGCCCTTGCGCGTCTTCAGGCGCTCGCGCACTTCGGCCTCGTCGAGGTCGGGTATGGTCGCGGTCAAGAGCTCGATCGCCTCGTCCTTGTCGATGATGCGGCGCGGTTCGCCGAACAGGCTCGCCGCCTTGACGTCGGTGGCAAGGATGGCGCCGTTGCGGTCGACGATGTCGGGTCGCGCGGTCGCAACCACCTCCTGCGCCGCGGCGCGGCGCGCGCTGTGGGCGTCGGCGCCGATCGCGAACATCACGAGCCGCCCGCCGATCAGGGCGTAGACCGAAGCGAAGGCAAGCATCGCAAGGCCGACGCGCGCGCGCGCCTTCGCGGCGCGATCGACGTTGCGCCCGTAGAGCAGGCTTCGGATCAGCCGCCGCCGCCAAGGCTCAACTGACCGCTCGGCCGTTTTTTCGGTTGGTCTTGCAGGCGTTGCCGGGCTCATTGCTTGTCCTCGCGCTGAGGCACGGAGCCCGTGACCGTGTCGGGATCGCTCGCGGCTTCGATGGTCTTGAGCATGGCCCCGATCGGATCGGGCTCGCCCGGCCTGAACATCCGCGGCGGACGTTCCGGCAGGTTCTTCAGCGAATCATATTGCGTGCCGTTGACCGGCTTGAGGTGCAGATGCCGGTCGGACAGCCCTTGCAGGCGGTGAGGCGCATCGAGCTTGGCCCACTCGGCCCGCAGCCCCGCGATCGCATCGCGCTGCTCGCGGATCTCCGCACGCAGCCGCAGCACCTTCTCGGTGCGCGCCGTGGAGTCCATCTTGATGCGGTAGACATGGGCGGCTGCGAAGATCAGCGCACCGATGACGAGGAGGTGGATGATGCGCATGCGCTAGCCGCCCCTCATCACGTCGGCGAGCTTGGGCCAGGACGATGCCTCATCGATCTCATGCGCCGGCGCAGAGGTGCGCTCGGCGGCGCGCAGCTTTGCCGAGCGCGCGCGCGGATTGTGCGCAACTTCGTCCTCGCCGGCGACGACCGGCCGCCGCGTCAGCAGCTGGAAGCTCGGCGCAATCTGCGCGACTTCCGGCAGATGCCGCGAACCGCCGCCGGTCTTGGAACGCCCGGAGAGGAAATTCTTGACGATGCGGTCTTCCAGCGAATGGAACGAGACGACGACGAGGCGGCCGCCGGGCCTCAGCACGCGCTCGGCGGCAGCGAGCGCCGTCTGGAGTTCCTCGAGTTCTTCGTTGACGAAGATGCGCAGCGCCTGGAACGTCCGCGTCGCCGGATGAATGTCGCCGGGCTTCGATCGCACCACCCTGCCGACGAGATCGGCGAGCGCGCGCGTGGTCGTGAACGGAGTGTCCTGCCGGTCGGCGACGATGGCGCGGGCGATGCGGCGCGAATGCCGCTCCTCGCCGAAGAGATAGATGATGTCGGCGAGATCGCCTTCGGAGGCGCGGGCGACGACGTCGGCCGCGGTCGGGCCTGTCTGCCCCATCCGCATGTCGAGCGGACCGTCGAGGCGGAAGGAGAAGCCGCGGCCGGCCTGGTCGAGCTGCATCGAGGACACGCCGACATCCATCACGACGCCGTCAACGCCGTCGACGCCTTGCGCGGCGCAGACCTCGGCGAGGTTGGAGAAGCGGTCCTCGACCAGCGTCAGCCGGCCCGCGGAGCGTTCGACCAGTTCGGCACCCCCGGCAATCGCGGTGCGGTCGCGATCGATGGCAATGAGTCGGGTTCCCGGCACTTCCAGGATCGCGCGGCTATAGCCGCCGGCACCAAAAGTGGCGTCGACATAGACGCCGCCCTCGCGCGGGGCGAGATGGGCGATGGCCTCACGGCCAAGAACGGGGATGTGCGGAGCCGAGCTCATGCGCAACGCCTGCCGACCGCCCGGCCCGATACCCAAGCGAGATCGGGGCCGAACAAGCCCATAACGCCTCGAATCATTACGCGTCGCGGCGGTTCCACGACAAAGCCCCTGTCCAGCATGGTTACCGAGCCCGGCCGTCCCGGGCCACAAACCCGGTGTTCCCAGTGGAATTTGTCGGGCAGCCATGGGATTTCGAGCCAAAATACGCTTTGGCCGCCTCCGGACGCGGGTCGGCTCTTCATCCCTCAGTAACGGCCCTTAGCGTTAAGAAAGCGTTGCTCGGTTCATGACAAGTGGAAAAGGTAACGAGGGCAGTGATGCTTCATCCACACACATCGCCAAAATGAATCCGTTAACCGCGCCGCGCGATTGCGCGCGATGGAGGGTAAAGGAATAGTAAAGAGAAGGGCTTGCCCCACTCTCCGTCCGTCCGAGCTGCTCATGCCCTCCGGTTCGTCCACGCCGTCTGGATCTGATTCGAAGCGTCACCGCGTTCTCCCGGTTCCCAAGACCGTGGCGGGCCTGCGGACGTTCGAGCCCGATTCCTCGATCGTCTCGGACATCATCCCCTCGCCGAACCATGGCGAGCGCAACAAGGGACGGCAGCCGGACATGATCCTGCTGCACTACACCGGCATGCCCGATGTCGAGGGCGCGCTGGCACGCCTCTGCACGGCCGGCACCGAAGTGTCGGCGCATTATGTCGTGCTGGAGGACGGCCGCATCGTGCAATGCGTGCCCGAGGCCAAGCGGGCCTGGCACGCCGGCGTCTCCTCCTGGGCCGGCGAGGACGACATCAACTCCTGCTCGATCGGCATCGAGATCATCAATCGCGGCCATGACTGGGGCTATCCGGAGTTTCCGCTGCGCCAGATCGCCGCCGTGATCGCGCTGTGCCGCGGCATCATGCTCCGCCGCAAGGTGCCGGCGCACCGGGTGCTCGGCCATTCCGACGTCGCGCCCGCCCGCAAGAAGGATCCCGGCGAGAAATTTCCGTGGCATTCGCTGGCCAATTCCGGCGTCGGCCATTGGGTGACGCCCGCCCCGATCGTCCGCGGCGACAGCCTGATGCTCGGCACCATCAGCGACGCGGTGCTGAGCATGCAGCAGGCGCTCGCAAGGTACGGCTATGGCGTGCCCCTGAACGGCAAGTACGACGCTGCCACGATGGAAGTCGTCACCGCCTTCCAACGCCATTTCCGCCCAGCACGGCTGGACGGCGTCGCCGATCACTCGACGCTGTCGACCTTGCAGGCGCTGCTGGCGAGCCTGCCGGCGGAAGCAACGCCGGTCGCATCGAAGTGACGGCGTAGCCGCACACGCCGTCATTGCGAGGAGCTCTTGCGACGAAGCAACCCAGACTGTCTCCGCGGTGATAGCCTGGATTGCTTCGCTGCGCTCGCAATGACGGCATGTGAGGCCCCTATTCCATCTCCCTCATCCGTCGCGCATAGAGCCTCCGCAACGGCTCGAGCTGCGTCGCTTCGGTCGCCGCACGATAGGCCTCGCGTGCCTCCTTCGTCCTGCCGAGCCGCCGCAACAAATCCGCGCGCACGGCGGGCAGCAGCTCATAGCCGCGAAGCCCGCCGCGCGCGGCGATCGCATCGACGAGATCGAGCGCACGCGCCGGCCCATCGACCATCGACAGCGCCGCGGCGTGGTTGAGTTCGATCACCGGTGACGGATTGATGCGCAGCAGCACCTCGTACAAACCTGCGATCTGCGGCCAGTCGGTGGCTTCGAAGCTCGGCGCACGCGCATGCAGCGCTGCGATCGCCGCTTGCACCGCATAGGGCTGCGGGCGGCCCGGCACGCGCAACGCATCCTCCACCAGACGTAGGCCCTCCTCGATCTGCGCGCGGTCCCACAGCGAGCGGTCCTGCTCTTCGAGCAGGACGATGTCGCCGGCGGGCGTCTGTCGCCCGGCGCGGCGCGCGTCGTGCAGCAGCATCAGGGCCAGCAGGCCCTTGATGCCGGCGCGATCGGGCATCAGCCGGTTCAGCAGGCGGCCAAGCCGGATGGCCTCGGTCGCCAGATCAGGCCGCATCAGGTCCGCGCCCTCGGTCGCGACATAGCCTTCGGTGAAGACGAGATAGATCACGGCGAGCACGCCATCGAGCCGCGGCGCAAGCATCTCGCGCTCCGGCACCTCATAGGGGATGCCGGCAAGCCTGATCTTCTGCTTGGCGCGGACGAGCCGCTGCGCCATCGCCTCCTCGCCGACGAGAAAAGCGCGCGCCACCTGCGCCGTCGACAGCCCGCATACGGTGCGCAGCGTCAGCGCGACCTGCACCTCGGCCGCGAACGCAGGATGGCAGCAGGTGAAGATCAGCCGCAGCATGTCGTCGTCGAGCGTTGCGGTCGGCTCATCGGGGCCGAGCGCGTTGAGCTCGAGCTCATGCACCAGCGCCTGCTGCTTGCCGCGGAACACAGCCTGACGGCGGATGCGATCGATCGCCTTGTGCTTGGCGACGTTGACGAGCCAGGCGCGCCGATTGTCAGGGACCTCACACGCCCAGCGTTCCAGCGCGACCGCAAACGCATCCTGAAGCGCGTCCTCGGCGAGATCGAAATCCCCGACGAGACGGATCAGCGTGGCCAGCGTCCGCCCCGCCTCGTCGCGGAAGATTTTGTCGATCTCGCCAGGGGTCATGTCACGCGATCACTCCCCTCTCGTCATTCCGGGGCGCGGCAAAGCCGCGAGCCCGGAATCCATAACCACGATTCGGGGATATGGATTCCGGGCCTGCGCCTTGCGGCGCATCCCGGAATGACGAAGGTGAGAGCCGTCACTTCTCGTACACCCAGATCGGCCGCACCTCGATCGAGCCGATGCGTGCGCTGGGAATCCGCGCCGCGATCTCGATGGCGGCGTTGAGATCCTTGGCTTCGATCAGGTAATAGCCACCGAGCTGCTCGCGGGTTTCCGCGAACGGACCATCGGTCGTCAGCGTCTTGCCCTCGCGCACACGCACGGTCGTTGCGGTCATGGTCGGCTGCAGGCGGTCGCCGGCCTTGAAATTGCCGCTCTGGATGATGGCTTGCGTGAAGGTCTGGTATTCGGCCAGCATCTTCTGGCTGGTCGCCGCGTCGTTCTTCGCGTACTCGACCTCGTTCTGGTAGATCATCAGCAGGTATTGCATCGCTTCACTCCTGTTGTTCGGCTGTGTTGCCGGCATCCAGTCGAACGGGTTGCGCGCCAAACGACATCTTCACGATAAATTATTTCTGGCCGAGCGTGCCTCGCGATATCGGCTTGACGAAACCGTCACAAATGCCCATGCCTAAGCCGTCAGTCGGCCGGACGGCCGCTCCGGCAGGTGCCGAAAGGCCGCCGGGGAGGAAAGTCCGGGCTCCCTTGACATGCGGTGCCGGATAACGTCCGGCGGGGGTGACCCCAGGGAAAGTGCCACAGAGAACGAACCGCTCCCTCCTCGGAGGAAGTAAGGGTGAAAAGGTGCGGTAAGAGCGCACCGCGGTTCCGGCAACGGAGCCGGCAGGGCAAACCCCACCGGGAGCAAAACCGAATAGGGACGGCTTAAGCGGGCTGTTCGCGAAAGCGATAACACCGCGGGGCGATGTCAGGCCCGCCGTCCGGGTAGGTTGCTCGAGGCCGTGTGCAAACATGGTCCCAGAGGAATGGCCGTCACGTATCGTTCGCGCAAGTGGACGGTGCCCTACAGAACCCGGCTTACAGGCCGGCTGATGCTCTAAAGCGTTTTCGAGCGAAGTGGGTTTCCGGTTCGCGTGAAGAAAACGCGTCTTGCTAAGGAAGCAACGAGGGGTTCGATGCTAACGCATCGGACCCCTCACCAATTTGGGCTGCTGTCATTCTGGGGCGTGCGCAGCACGAACCCGGAATCCATTCATCCACCGACTCCGCTGCCTGATGGATTCCGGGCTCTCGCTTCGCGAGCCGGAATGACGGCTGTGAGCTACGCGACGATCTCGTTCAACACCTTCATCAACGCCTCCGGCGCCGTCACATTCGGCGCGTGACTGGCGTCGAGCTCGACATAGCGCCAGCCCTCCTCGCTCTTCGTGCGCTGGGCGAACTGCCCGAACACATCGCCGGGCGGAAGGCGCGTGCAATAGATGTAGCTGCGCGGCATCGCCGGCTCGCCGTGCTCGAGCCTCAAGCGCGTCTCGAAGCACTTGATCGGCATCGGGACGCGCCGCGCATTGAGCCAGTCGAGATCGGCCTGCGCGGTATCCGGCGGCGGCGGGTTCGGCGGGATGCGATAGCCGTCGCCCGAGTGGACTGCGTTGCGCATCGGCTCGCGCCCGCCCTCGTTGAGGTCGAACAGCGACTGGCCGTCACGCGGCACGAAGGCATCGAGATAGATCAGCTGCGTCACGCGCTCGCGCGCGCGGTCGGCGACGCCGGTCGCGACCATGCCGCCGTAGCTGTGGCCGAGCAGCACGATGTCGTTGAGATCCTCGAAAGCGATGACGTTGAGGATATCCTGGATATGCGTGTCGAGATCGACCGAAGGATTGGCCAGATGCGCGCGCTCGCCGAGCCCTGTGTAGGTCGGCGCCACCAGGCGGTGGCCGGCCTGCGCCAACAGCGGGTGCATCTTCTTCCAGGCCCATCCGCCGGACCATGCGCCATGACAGAGCAGGAAGGTCTTCGCGCGTGCGGCCATCGGCGTTTCCATCGTTCTTGTTTGATACGACGGAGTGTAGCGGCCGGCCGCGCGATGTAAACGCTGCTTACGCGGCGCGCGTGTCCTTCACCAGCACCGGCGCAAGCTCGCCGGCTTCGCGCCGCAGCTTGCCCGCCTCGAAACCGTGCATGCCGAGCTGCCATTGCAGGCCGACGATGGCACCCTTGGTGGGTTGCAGCAGCGCGAGCGAGGCCAACAGCGTCACCGGCAGCCATACCGCGAGCTGCAGCCATTCCGGCGGCGCGTAGGCGGTCTCGACCGCGAGGATCGCCGGCACCACGAGATGGCCGACCACGACCATCACGAGATAGGCGGGAAAGTCGTCGGCGCGCTGGTGGAACAGCTCCTCGCCGCAATGGTCGCAAGCCTCCGCCACCTTCAGGAAGCGGCCGAACATGTGCCCTTCCCCGCAATGCGGACATTTGCCGCTGAAACCGCGCCACATCGCCTTGGCCAGAGAGACCGTCGCCAGAGAGACAGACATGCCCACACCTCTTCCTTTTCGACGATCCATACAATAATATCTTGCATCCATACATTCAAAGGTTATGGGCCCAAATTGCATGGAATGGATCCCTACAATCTCGGAGCTTTCGGGCCCGCGCTATCAGCGGATCGTCGAGGCCATGGAGGCCGACATTGCCGCCGGCAGGCTGGTGCGCGGTCAACAGCTGCCGACGCAGCGCGCGCTGGCAAAGGCACTCGGCATCGACCTCACGACGGTGACGCGCGCCTACACCGAGGCGCGGCGCCGCGGCATCATGGAAGCTCGCGTCGGACAGGGCTCGTTCGTGTCGGAGACCAGCGCGCGGCGCGCGGTGGACTTGCCGCACCCGGTCGCGATCGACCTGTCGATGAACGTGCCGCCGCACCCGCTGGAGGCGCAGCTCGACGAGCGCATCATCGCCGGGCTGGAAGCCCTCCACGCGCAATCGGGCCTGACGGCGTATCTCAACTACCAGCCGCCCGGCGGTAGCGCGCATGAGCGCGAGGTCGCGGCGCGCTGGATGCGCGCCCGCGTCGCGCATGCGCAGGCCGACAGGCTGGTGATCTTTCCCGGCGCACAGACGATCCTCTTCAACCTGCTCGCCCATCTGGCGCGGCCCGGCGACACCGTGCTGACCGAAGCCCTCACCTTCCCCGGCATCAAGGCCGCCGCGGCCCGGCTCGGCGTCAAGCTCGTCGGTGTCCCCATGGATGAGGACGGCATCCTGCCGGATGCGCTGGCAAAGGCGTCCCGCGTGCATAAGCCGAAAGCCGTCTATCTCATTCCGACGTTGCACAATCCGACCACGGCGACGCTTTCCGCCGAGCGGCGCGGCGCGATCGCGAAGATCATCCGCGATGCCGGCACCATCCTGATCGAGGACGACGCCTACGGGCTGCTCGACCGCGCGGCCTCGCCGATCGCGAACCTCATTCCGGAGCGAACATATCTTGCGACCACGCTGTCAAAATGCATCGCGCCGGCGCTGCGCGTTGCCTATCTGGTGACGCCCGACAGTGGCGCGCAGCGGGACATGCGCACCTCCCTGCAGGCGACCGTGCAGATGCCGGCGCCCCTGATGGTCGCGCTGGTGACGCATTGGATCGAAAACGGCATTGCCGATCGCATCATCAGCGCTATCCGCAACGAAGCCGTCGGCCGCCAGCAGCTCGCGCAACGCGCGCTGAAAGGTTTTCAGTTCCTGGCCAGGCCCGCGGCGCATCATCTCTGGCTGCGACTGCCGGAAGAGCGGCCCGATCTTGCTGCACATCTCCTGCGGAATGGGCTTGCCGTCGTCGCCGGCGATGCCTTCACCGTCGACGGGGCACCGCCGCATGCGGCGCGCGTCTCGCTGGGCGCAGCACGAAACAGATCGGAATTGACGGAGGCGCTGCGCATCCTGGTCGGCGCGCTGCAGAAGCCTGCCGACACCAGGCAGATCGTCTAGAGCGGCGGCGATGGCCGGACAGATCACGCCTGCGTGCGGCATGGATTGACCTCCATGCCGGCAGGCATGTTATGCGAGCCGTGGCGATCGGCTCGGGATCGCCCCTGGCGACAAGGACAGTCTGTTGGAAACGCTCACCTACGTCCTGCTGCTGCTCGGCGCGCTCGCCGGCGGCTTCGTCTCGGGACTGGCCGGTTTCGGCACGGCGCTGATGGCGCTCGGCATCTGGCTCTATGTGCTGCCGCCCTCGCTCGCGGTCCCCTTGGTGCTGATCTGCTCGGTGATCGCGCAGACCTCGACGCTGCCCTCGATGTGGAAGAGCTTCAACCTCTCGCTGGTCTGGCCGTTCCTGATCGGCGGCCTGCTCGGCGTCCCGCTCGGCACCATGATGGTGGCCTCGGCCGATCCAAAAGTGTTCAAGCTGAGCGTCGGTGTGCTGATCCTGATTTTCTCTACGGCGCTCTATCTGAACAAGAGGTCGCTCGCGATCAAATCCGGCGGCCGGATTGCCGACGGCGCGGTCGGCTTTGCCGGCGGCATTCTTGGTGGCCTCGCTGGGCTCTCGGGACCGCTGCCGATCCTGTGGGCCAATATCCGCGGCTGGAACAAGCACGAGCGGCGCGGCATCTTCCAGCTCTTTAACTTCACGGTGCTCGCCACCGCACTGCTGCTGCAGACCGCATCGGGTCTCGTCGAGCTCAAAGTGGTCTGGCTCGCGCTGGTCGCCTTTCCGGGCACCTTGATCGGCGCATGGGCGGGCGCGCGCGTCTATCACGCGCTGAACGACAAGCATTTCGGCGATGTCGTGCTCGGCCTCTTGTTTCTGTCGGGCCTCACGCTCGTCTGGAACAGCCTTGGCGCGCATTAGCCCCACGGCGCCGCAAGCTGGCGGGAGCCGTGGGAGGGATGTCACTTTCGCTACGCGGGAGCACGGGCCGGAGGCGCGACCGGCTCGGCTTCCACTGCCTTCGCGGCCTCGTCCTGCGACGCGAAGCGCATGCCGAACTCGCGGCGCATGAGCCACAGGCTCATTGCGGCCTGCAGCGTCGTCGCCGCGATCGAGAGATACCAGACATGCTCGATGCGGAAACCCGGCCGCGTCGACAGCCAGAGCACCGGCAGCGAATAGGTGAACACGCGCGTCACCGAGCTCACCAGCACAGGCCTGGTGTTGCCGAGGCCCTGGAACATGCTGGAGCAGGTGAAGATGAGGCCCTGCGCCACCATGTTGAGCGAGATGATCCGCAGGAACAGGAAGGCGATCGCCATCGTCTCCCGGTCGTTGGAAAACCCGGCCAGCAGCAGCTCCGGCTTCAGCTGCGCGAGGATCATGAAGCCGACCGCCACGACGGTGGTGATCAGCGCCGTCTTGACAAAGGTTTCCCGCACCCGCGCGCCGTTGCCGGCACCGACGTTCTGGCCGGCGATGGGCGCGGCCGCCAGCGCAATCGCGAGCGCCGGCATCTGAATCAGGCCGAGCACGCGCTGCCCGATGCCGAAGCCCGCCTGCGCCGCCGCGCCGAAATCGCGCAGCACGTAATAGACCACCGCCATGAAGATGAACATCATCGCGAACTCGCCGCCGGCCGGCAGGCCGACATTCAGGATGCGCATCAGGTGCCGCGGCTGCGGACGCCACTGCGCCGCGCTCAAGGCGACGTAGCGCTCGACCTTGCGGAAATAGGCCAGCAGCATCAGCACGCCGACGGCGACTGCGATCGAGCTCGCCAGCCCCGCGCCGGCGACACCGAGTGCGCAGCCCGTGCCCCAGCCCGAGATCAGCACCGGCGCCAATGCGATATTGATCGCGACCGCGAGCGCGCGCACGACCATCGCGGGACGCACGATCCCGGTCGCGCGCAGCGCCGAAGCCAGCACCTGCATGGCGAATTCCAGCGCGAGCGCCGGCATGAACCACAACAGGTAGGTGGTCCCCGCCTCGACCGTGGCCTGGTCGGCCGCGACCGAACGCATGTAAGGGCGCGACAGCGCTGCGCCGATCACGAGGGTCAAGAGGCCGGCCAGCACCGACAGCACGACCGCCTGGTTGAAGATCAGGTTCGCATCCGCCCGGTCCTTGCGTCCCACGGCATGCGCGATCAGCGCCACCGTGCCGACGCCGAGCACCTGCATCAAGGCATTGACGAGAAAGCCGGCATTGCCGGCCGCGGCGACGCCGGCAACCGCCGCATCGCCGAGGCTAGATACGAAATACAGATCGACCAGCTGGCAGATCATGATCGAGATCATGCCGACCATGATCGGCGGCGCCATGGCCAGGATGTGTCTCACGATAGAGCCGTGTGTCAGGTCTTTCATGTCGTTCCATCCCCACGCGACGTGGCCGGCATTCGTCCACCGGCCACGCGCGTCATTCCGCTGCTGCGATCTCTCCGAGCTCCACCACCTGGCGCTCGAACAGGCTGCGATAGATGCCGCCGGGCTTGGCCGCGAGCAGAGCGTGCGTGCCCTGCTCGACGATCTCGCCGCGGTCGAACACCAGGATGCGATCGAGGCTCTTCACCGTCGACAGCCGGTGCGCGATCACGATGGAGGTGCGTCCCTTCATCAGCCGCTCCATCGCCTCCTGGATCAGCGCCTCCGATTCCGAATCGAGACTCGAGGTCGCCTCGTCCAGGATCAGCACCGGAGCATCCGCCAGGAAGGCGCGCGCCAGCGCCACGCGCTGCCGCTCGCCGCCCGACAATTTCACGCCCCGCTCACCGACCAGGGTGCCGTAACCCTTCGGCAGGCGCAGGATGAAGTCGTGCGCATTGGCAAGCCGCGCCGCCTGCTCGATCGCCTCGAGGCTGGCGCCGGGCCGGCCATAGGCGATGTTCTCGGCGAGCGTACGGTGAAACAGGATCGGCTCCTGCTGCACGATCGCGATCTGGCTGCGCAGCGATTGCTGCGTGGCCAGCGCGATGTCCTGCCCGTCGATCAGCACGCGGCCGCCGGTGACGTCATAGAGCCGCTGCACCAGCTTGACGAAGGTGGTCTTGCCGGAGCCGGAGCGGCCGACGAGGCCGACCCGCTCGCCGGCGCGGATCGTCAGCGACAGCCCGTCATAGAGCGGCGCACGATGGCCGCCATAATGGAACGTGACGTCGTCGAACACGATCTCGCCGCCTTCGATCGCGATCGGCTGCGCATTGGCCGCATCGGCGATGCCGATCGGCTCGTCGTGGATCGCCACCAGCTCCTCCATGTCGTTGACCGAGCGCTGGAGGTTGTTGATGTGCATGCCGACGTCGCGCAAATAGGCGTGGATCACATAGTAGCTCGTCAGCACATAGGTGACGTCGCCGGGCGAGGCGTAGCCGGAGACCCACAGCAAAACGGAGCCGCCGATCACCGAGGCGCGCAAGCCCAGCAGCAGCGTGAGCTGCGCCATGGCGGTGTAGTTGTAGCGAAACCAGGTCCGCCGCACGCGCACGCCCCAGCGGTTGATGACGCGGGCGAGCCGCGCGTCCTCGCGCAGTTCCGCGCCGAAGGATTTCACCACGGCGTTGCAGGTCAGCGCATCCGCCAGCGTGCCGCCCACCTTGGTGTCCCAGGCATTGGAGACGCGCGCCGCGGGCGCGATGAAGCGGGTCGAGAACAGCACCGTCATGGTGACATAGACCAGCGCGCCGAGCGCGATCACCGCGCCGAGCGAGGCCCAGTGCAGGCCGAGCAGGATCATCGAGCCGATCAGAACGACGAACGAGGGCAATAGCGCGAGCAGCAGCGTGTCGTTGAGCAGGTCGAGCGCCCACATGCCGCGGGTGATCTTCCGGACCGTGGAGCCGGCGAAGGAGTTCGCGTGCCAGTCGGTCGAGAGGCGCTGCACGCGCGTGAACGCCTCCTGCGCGACCTCGGACATGATCTGCAGCGTGAACGGCACGATCGCCTGCAATCCCGCGAGCCGCAGCACCATCGAGGCCGCGCCCAGCGCCACGATGGCGCCGAACGCGACCAGCGCCGCGTGCCGCGCATCGGGGTCGGACGGACCGCGGGTCAGCGCATCGATCAGGTGTCCGGAGAAGACCGGCATGAACAAATCGGCGGCGGTTGCGCCGAGCAGGCCGCCGGCCACGACGAGGCCGCGCCCCGGCTGCTTCAGCCAATGCTTGAACACGAAGGGAAGCACGACGCGAATCGCCGCAGGCTTCTTGGACAGAGCGGTCATGGCATCATCCGGCCGCTTCGCGCGGGCCGGCTCCATCGATGGACGCAAGTCGGCCGGAAGGCCGCAACGGCGTCACGTAAGACTGATTTTGGCTTGGGAAACGAAGCGATCGGGACGCTCGGCCAAAACCTTGGCCCAATCGAAGCTGGCGGAAGAGGCCTCTAACAGGCCGCGTACATACCGAACCAGAACGTCATCGAGGTGATCATCGAGCGCGGGCGTACGATCTGCGATTGCGACGAAATCATGCAAATCTCTCCCCGGTTCGAATGAATGAGGCGCGCTTTATAGATGTGTCGCCAGCCGATTGCAACGGGGCTCGCGCGAGATCACGCACGAGTGTTGCAAATTAGTGCGCGTCGCCGCCGGCGCCGAACGGCGACGGCGGCCTCTTCAGCAGCACCACCAGGAAACTGAGGGCGACATAGAACAGCGACAGGATGAAGAAGGCATCGCCAAAGCTCATCACCACGGCCTGGCGATGAACCAGCTGGGAAAGCTGCTTCATGGCCATCAGCGTGGAATCGCCAAGTCCCTGAAATTTCTGCATGAACATGCTCAGGGTTTCGGTCGCGGTCGTGTTGCCCCAGGTCACGCGCTCCTGCAGACGGGTGATATGCAGGTCGGTGCGATCGTTGAGCACGGTGTTGATGACGGCGAGGCCGAGCGCGCCGCCGAGATTGCGCATCAGGTTGAACAGGCCGCTCGCGTTCTTCACCTTGTCAGGTGGCAGCGTGCCGAGCGCGACGTTGTTGGTCGGGACCATCGCGAACATCATGCCGATGCCGCGCAGGATCTGCGGCACCAGCAGCTCGTAGAAATCGTATTCGCGGGTGATCCAGGTCATCTGGTAGGAGCCGATCGCGAACACGACGAGGCCGAACGCGATCATGTAGCGCATGTCGAGCTTGGCCATGAGCCGGCCGACCAGCGGTGCGACCAGGAACATGGTGATGCCGGAGACGAACATGGTGTCGCCGATCATCAGCGCGCTGTAGCCGCGCACTTCGGCGAGATAGCGCGGATAGATGTAGGTCAGGCCGTAGAGACCGATGCCGATGCAGAATTGCAGCGTGCATCCGACGGCGAAATTGCGGTCGGAGAAGGTGCGCAGATTGACGATCGGCTCGGCCGCCGTGAACACGCGCCAGAAGAAGGCGATGGCCGAGATCGCGCAGATCCAGGCGCAGATCGCGACCGACGTGTCCTGCATCCATTGATATTGCGGGCCCTCTTCCAGCACATATTCCAGCGTGCCGAGGAAGCTGGCCATGAACAACAAGCCCCACCAGTCGAAGCGATCGAGCAGCTCGAAATGCGGCTCGTCGAAATCGACCAGCGCCAGCACGCCCACTGTGATGCCGATGCCGGGCACGACGTTGATGAAGAACAGCCAGTTCCACGACATCGCGTCGGTGATGTAGCCGCCGACCGTCGGTCCGATGGTCGGAGCCAAGGTTGCGACGAGGCCGATGATGGGACCGACGATGTGGAATTTCGTGCGCGGGAAGACGGTGTAGGCCGAAGCGAACACGGTCGGGATCATGCCGGCGCCGAGAAAGCCCTGCAGCGCGCGCCAGAGGATCATCTCCTCGATCGTCGTGGCGAAGCCGCAGAGCAGGCTCGCGAAGGTGAAGCCGGCCGCCGAGATCGCGAACAACAGCCGCGTGCCGAAGGCGCGCGACAGGAATCCCGACAGCGGGATCGCGATCACCTCGGCGATCAGATAGGCGGTCTGAACCCAGGAGACCTCGCTGGAGCTCGCCGACAGCCCGGCCTGGATTTCGCTCAATGAGGCCGAGACGATCTGGATGTCCAGGATCGACATGAACATCCCGAACACCATGATGATGAACGCAAACAGCCGCTTCGGCGCAATGCGCTCCGAAGCGGGATCCGCCATCATGGCAGGTGAAGCGGTGGTGGCGTTGGCCATTTTCTCACTCAGCTCGCGCGAGAGGGCACGCTCCACCTCTTCCCATCGGGGAGAGGTCGATTTGCGCAGCAAATCGGGTGAGGGGCCGCAGCTTCCACGAGAGAGCGTAACCCCTCACCCGGATCGCATCTTCCGATGCGATCCGACCTCTCCCTCCGGGAGAGGTGAAAGGCGAAGCGGCGCTCGTCTCGAACATCATAGCATCCCTACTGCGGATGGACCGCGGTGGGATCGTCGAGGTCGACCGCGCTGTCGGCGTCGGCGGCGCCCTTGTTGGTGTCGACGGTGGCGTAGACCGACATGCCGGCGCGGAGCAGGTTCTGCTTCGCCACCGATTTGGGCACGCGGATGCGGACCGGCACGCGCTGCACGATCTTGGTGAAGTTGCCGGTGGCGTTGTCGGGCGGCAGCAGCGTGAACACCGAGCCCGCGCCCGCCGCGATGCTGTCGACGACGCCGGAGAACTTGCGCATGCCGTAGGCATCGACCTTGATCGTCACCGGCTGGCCTGGGCGGATGCGCTTGAGCTGCGTCTCCTTGAAGTTGGCGTCGATATAGACGTCGTCCAGCGGCACGATGTTGCCGAGGCGCTGGCCGACCGCGACGAAGTCGCCGGTGTTGACAAGGCGGTTCGAGAACGTGCCGTTCACCGGCGCGCGCACCGCCGTGAAGCCGAGGTCGCGCTCGGCTTTGGCGAGCGTGGTCTTGAGCTCGGCGAGCTGGGCTTGCGCTTCGGCCTGCTGCGCCTTGGCGACGTCGACATTGCTGACGGCAACCTCGTAGGCGGCTCGCGCGGCCTTGACCGCGGCGGCGCCCTGGTCGCGTCCGGCTTCCGAGCTTTCGAAGGTGGCGCGCGAGGCAAAGCCCTTGCTGCTCAGCGCCTGCTGGCGCTCATAATCGAGGTCGGCGCGCTTGAGGCCCGCTTCGGCGGAGACGAGCTGCGCCTTGGCCTGGGCGACCTGGCTGTCGAGAGCTGCGACCTGGCGGCCGATGCGATCGATGGTGGCTTGCTGGGTCGCGATCTTGGTCGCGGCGGCCTCGACCGCGATCCTGTAGTCGCCGTCGTCGATGCGGAGGACGATGTCGCCGGCTTGGACCTGTGTGTTGTCGCCGGCAAGGATCGAGGAGATGTGGCCGGCAACGCGCGCGCCGAGCATGGTGTTGTTGGCGCGCACATAGGCGTCGTCGGTCGAGATGTAGAAGCGACCGACCAAAGTGTAATAGCCGGCATACCCCGCAACAGCCAGCGCGAGGACGAGGCCGACGCCCATCAGGACGAATTTGCGCTTGCCGGACTTTGGCGCACCGGACGCAGCGGCGGCGGGCGCGTCCGGCGCAGGTGCGGCCGGCTTGTCGATCACGGGCTGCTCCGGCGCCTCGCGGGTCGGACGCTTGGTTTCCTCGGCCACGTGAGCGCGCAGCTGCTCGGCAGGGGGGGCGGGTGTCTCGGAGGCAGCATCAGCGCCCGTCTCGTCCTCCGCCGTTTCCTGGCGAAGGACGCGAGCCGTCTGATCTCTCGATATGGCCATCACGGCCTCCCCAAAAAAGCGCAACCCGAGGGCGGCCGCTGTTGCGGCGGTTTCCTCGCGTGGATCTCAAATAGCATTGACCGAACGGTTCGGTCAATATACACATTATTCCCGACAGACCTTACAGCCGCGAATCCTTTATGGGCGTTTCATGGCTTAATCCCGACCCAAAAACCTTCCGAGACCCTAAACCAATGGTTGTAGCTGCCAGCGAACAATTGCGTATCGTCCAGGACGAGGACAATTCCAAGCGCCGCCAGATCCTGGACGGCGCCCGCAAGGTGTTCATGGATCTGGGCTTCGACGGCGCCAGCATGGGTGAGATCGCGCGCGCCGCGCAGGTCTCCAAGGGCACACTCTACGTCTACTTCGCCGACAAATGCGCGCTGTTCGAAGCCATGGTCGAACAGGAGGCGCTCCAGCATGGCCAGGTCGTGTTCAATTTCGATCCGGAGCGCGAGGCCGAGAGCACGCTGAAGGAGTTCGGCCTCGCCTATCTTCACCTGGTCTGCCGGCCCGGTGGCGGATCGGCGATCCGCACCGTGATGGCGATCGCCGAGCGCATGCCGGATGTCGGCCGGCGTTACTATGCGCGCGTGCTGGACAAGAGCATCAACCGCCTCTCCGCTTATCTCAAGGCACGTGTCGCATCGGGCGATCTTTCGATCGATGATTGCGATCTTGCCGCCTCGCAGTTCATGGAACTGTGCAAGGCCTCGCTGTTCCTGCCCTTCGTGTTTCAGGCGGAGCCCGCGCCGTCGGAACAGCGCATGAGCGCGGTGGTCGAGAGCGCAACGCGGATGTTCCTGGCGGCGTACAAGGCGAGGTAGCCGCGCGTTGCGCCTGCGGGCCGGGCGACACTATATTGCGGCCATGTCTCGTGATCTTCGCCCGCCAGTCGACATCCTCCACTACGAGATCGTCCAGGAACAGGCCTCGGCGCTTGGGCGGATGGGCCGCGCCCTCGAACAGAGCCTTTCGCGTTTGCGCGAGTTCGACGCCGCCCACGCCGCGACCGAAGTGCCGGACGCGATGCAACCGGCGAGGCGCAAGCTGGTGCTGGAAGCCGGCCAGGCGCTTTGGATGTTCGTGGTGCAACGCGAGGCGACCGGCTTGCGCGACAGCCGCCACATCATGCGCACCTACAACGTTCCGGGTGAGGTGCAGCGCTGCATGGGACTGACACCATCGAAGCCTAAAGCGCGATGACGACATCATCGCGCTTTAGTCAGTGACCTGCTTCCTCAGCGCCGAGAGATCATTCACGACCATCTTGGTCGGGCCGGTCGTGATGATGCCCTCGTCCTGGAGACGGTTGAGAATAAGGCTGATCGACTGCCGCGTCGCGCCGATCATGCGCGCGAGATTGGCCTGCGTGAGGCGGCCGAGCGAGATCGGACCGTTCTCGTCCTGCGCCGCGTTCTCGCACAGCTTCACCAGCAGCAGCACCAATCGTTCCGCAGCCTTCTGCCCAGCCAGCGTCTGCGCCAGCATCGAATAGGTCTCGCCCTTGAAGCCGAGACATTCGATCAGCGCGACTGCGAACGAGGGCGACTGTGCGATCAGGCGGCGGATGGCATCCTGGTCGAGATGCAAAGCTTCGACCCGGCCGAGCGCGCGCGCCGACCAGCTATGGCGGTGATTGCCGAGAATGTAGGGGGCGCCGACGAAGTCGCCGGCTTCCCATGTCCCCAGCATCAGCTCGCGACCTTGCGTGCCGGCATGGGTGCTTTCGACGATCCCGCTCAAAATGACGTGGATGCCGTTCGCCGGCTCGCCTTCGCGTAGCAGATGTTCGCGGTTCTGGTAAGTCGCCAACCTGCCGGTCCGCATCACCAGGTCCAGATCAGACTTGTCCAGCGCCTTCAGCACATAGCGACCCGTTCCGGCGCCTTGCACTTCCGCACAGGGCTCACCCGGATCGGCGACTTCATGTGCATGGCCCCGCCCCACGACCAGTCTCCCTTCGAGTGACGGCTCGAAGGCTAGGAGGTATCGCATCCGATTGCAACGCGTTGCGACCGCTCAACGCACGGCCGCCGCAGCCGTGAACGCACAAGCGAGGTCAGCGAGCAAGCGCTCCCGCCCCGCCGGCGCCAGGAACGTGACTCCATAGGGCACGCCGGCCCCGGTCATCGCATTCGGCACCGCAATCGCGGCGAGCCCGAGCGGATTGGCGTAGTTGGTGTAATAACCGTTGTTGAAATTGGCCGTCAGCGGATCGCGCGCAACTTCATCAATGCTGAGGACGGTGCCGACCGTCGGCACCACCAGCGCATCGTGAGCTTCCCAGAAGCCGCGAAGCTGACGCTGGACGTCCTTGACTTCGTAGAACGCGCGGTAGGCATCGGCGGCCGAGAACTTCCGGCTGCCGAGAACGAGATCGCGCACGATCTTGACCCCTGCACCGGGATGGGCGTCGAGAAAGGCGCCGACAGAAACATCACGCTCCGCTAGAAACGGCCCGAAGAACATCAGATCGTTGATCGAGGTGAATGGCGAGAAATCCACCGGCACGACCGGCAGGTCGAGTCGGCGCAGCCGGTGCAGCGCGTCGCCGAACAGCCTCTCCGTCTCTGGATTGCCGAAGAACTTGAGCTGATCGAGGCGCGGCGTTGCGATCTTCAGCGGCCGCGCCGGGGACGCCTGCTCTGTCCAGCCGGCGAACTCCAGCGGCGAAAAGCCGTCCGCGGGATCGCGCCGCGCCAGCACGCGATAGACATCATAGCCGTCGGCGGGATCGCGGGTGTAGAGCGAGATCGTGTCAAAGCTTCGGCACGCATACACCATCCCGCGCTGACTGAACGCGCCCGGCGCCGGCTTGAAGCCGGTCACGCCGCAATAGGACGCAGGCACCCTGCCCGACCCGCCGGTGTCGGTGCCGAACGCGAAGGACGACGTGCCGGTCGCGACCGACACCGCCGCGCCCGAGCTGGAGCCGCCGGGAATGTAGTCTGCGTTGTATGGATTCCGGGCGATGCCGTAGGGCGAGCGGACGCCGACGAGCCCGGTCGCGAACTGGTCCATGTTGGTCTTGCCGACATAAATCGCACCGGCTGCAATCGCGTCAGCCACCACGGGGCTCGTATCCTCCGCCACATAGGCGAATTCCGGACAGGCCGACGTCGTCTGCTCGCCTGCGACATCGATGCAGTCCTTGACCGAGAATACGAGCCCATAGAGCGGTAGCTCATCGATCTCGCCGACGCGGGCATCGATCGCGCGCGCCGCGGCCATGACGCTCTCGGGCCTTCCCGTCGATATCCAGACACCGCTCTGGTCGGCATCAGTCAGGCGCGACAGCACGTGCGCGGCGACGTCTGACGGCTTCAGCGTGCCGTTGCGATAGGCAGCGCGAAGATGGCTAGGCGAGATATCCATGGCGTCACATGCTTATGGGAACAGGGCGCGCCGGCGAGACAAGCCCGCCGGCAGCAGGCGTCAACGGCCGATCACCTTCTCGATATAGGCCGGCTGGATGAAGGCTTCGAAGCCGGCGCGCGGCAGCAGCTTCGGGAGACGCTCCTGCTTGACCAGGAAGTCGGCCGTGGAGACCAGCGTGTCGACGAACTTGCCCTTCTTTGTCGTTGTGCCGAGATATTCCTCGGTGAGCTGCTGGTTGCAAGGGACCATGCCCGTGCCCTTCATCATCCGCATCGCATCGGGCAGCGGCAGCGAAAGCTCCTCGGCGATGATCTCGGCCGTCTTCTCCGGGTTCTTCAGCCAGAAATCGATCCCCTCGCATTCGGCCTTGATGAACTTCTCGACGTAGGACGGATATTTTTCCGCAAAAGCATTCATCACGACGCCGATGTCCCAGGTCGGATAGCCGCGCTTGGTCATCTCACCCGAGGTGATCAGGATCTTGCCGCCGTTCTTGACGGCCTTGTCGAGGTTCGGCTCCCAGAACCAGGCGGCATCGATATCGCCGCGAAGCCAGGCGGAGGCGATGTCCGAGGGTGCGAGATCGATAATCTTCAGCGAGGCAGGATCGACGCCGTCGTCCTTCAATGCCTGCAACAGCAGGTAATGTGTGGTGGATCCGAACGGCGCGGCGACCGTCTTGCCTTTAAGATCTTTAAGCGAATTGATGTTCTGGTCGGTGCGCACCACCATCGACTCGACATAGTCGAGCAGATTGATCACCAGGATGCCCTTGATCGGCAGGGCCCGGGTCGCGCCGATCGCGGTCGGAGGATTGCCGAGGCCGCCGAAATCGACGTCGTTTCCGGCGATCGCGCGCAGCATGTCGCCGCCGCCACCGATCTTGACGTATTTGATGTCGACACCAGGCATCTCCTTGGCCAGCAGGCCGAGATGCTTGGTGACGAGCTGCGCGTTCACCAAATTCAGATAGCCGACGGTCACCTTGGCCGGCTTGTCCTCGGCACGAGCGGGGGCCGAGAGCGTCAGCGCAGCGAATGCAAGCGTCGCAACCAGTCTCTTCATCATCTCATCTCTCCTCGATCAGGATCAGGTTCGGGCCCACGGCATCAGTAATTTCGCAATTCCGCGCATCATCAGGTCGAGCACGACGCCGGTCAGGCCAAGCACGATCAGGCCCATGATCACGACGTCGGACAGCAGGAATTTCGCGGCATCCCAGATCATCCAGCCGATGCCGGCGGAGGCCGCGACGATCTCGGCGGCGACGAGGACGGTGTAGGTGAAGCCGAGCGAGATGCGCATCCCGGCGAGGATCAGTGGTCCCGCTGCGGGCAGGTAGACGTGAAAGAGCAGGTGGCGCCGGGTTGCGCCAAGGGATTGCGCGGCACGCACGTAGACGGGATCGACGCTGGTGACGGCCTGGATCGTCGAAATCACGATGCCGGGCAGGCCTGCAAGGAACAACAACGACAGTTTGGAGCTCTCGCCGATGCCGAGCCACATCACCAGCAACGTATAGAGCCCGAGTGGCGGTAGCGGACGATAGAACTCGATCAGCGGATTGAGCAGCGCACGGGCATTTTTCGAGACGCCCATGAGCACGCCGAGCGGAATGCCGACGAGACAGGCCAACGCGAAGGCCACGAGGATGCGGTAGAGGCTGGCGCCGAGATGCTGAAGCAGCGTGGCGCCCTGGTAGCCCTTCGTCATGGTCTTGACGAATGCCGCCCACACCGCCTGCGGCTTCGGCAGGAACAGTTCGTTGGCCCAGCCCATCTCCGTAACGATGACCCACGCGGCCAGCAGCAGGGCGACGGTGAGGGTCGATAGCAGCACCGACCGCGACACTGTTGGCAGCCGCAAGCTGCCCCGCCGTGTACGGTCGGCCGAGATCGGAATGGCCATGGGACTTGCCTCGACGCTCATGTGCGCACTCCCAAGATCTGCATGATGGTCAGTGCATAGATCCGCGTTGCCATCACCGACTTGGTGATCGAGATGTTCTCGTTGTCGACGGCCCAGCCGTCCTCGCCCGGACCGAAGGTGACCGCATTGATGCCTGCTTCGCGGAAGCGGATGGTGTCGTTGAAGGCATTCTTGCGATTGACGCCGGGCTCACGGCCCATCAGCCGCCGATACACCGCACGAAGCGAACGGCAGGGCTCCTCCTCGACCGGCACCGGCTCGGTCGCGTTGACGAACAGCGAGCCGGGCACCTGGCGCACTCCGACCTTGACGTCGTTGATTCCGGCAAATGTTTCCAGCCCGAGCCGCTCGATGTCGGAGATCACGCTGGCGAGCGTCATGCCCGGCACGATGCCGACCACCGCGAGCGTGATGGTGCAGGCATCCGGCGAGAACTGCATCTCGCCGGGCAGGCCGCCACGGATGCGCACCACCGAGCAGCAGGGCGACGTATGCCCCATGAACTTGCTCGGCACGTGGGTGAACGCCATCTCCTTCAGCTTGGGCAGCAGCTTGCCCGCCTCCATGATGGCGTTGACGCTGATATCGGGCCGCCAAATGTGCGACTTGATTCCCTCGACCGTGACCTCGATCAGGCAGTGGCCGGAATTGGCCACCGAGAGGTTGATGCCCCAGTCTTTGCCGACATCTCCCCAGGCAGTCGGCTCGGCCGTGATCTCGTAGTCGGCAGTGAGACCCACCTTCTCGAGCATGTAGATCGAGCCTTCGGTGCCGTTACGCTCCTCGTCGACGGTGTAGCAGCACATCAAGGTGCCATCGAACGTCACGCCCTCCTCGATCAAGGCCTGCACCGCGAGCAGCGATGCGGCAAGGTTGCCGCGCGTGTCCGACGTGCCGCGCGCGTAGAGCAGATCGCCATGGCGCGTCGCCTTGAACGGATCGAAATCCGTCATGTGCCATTTCTCGGGCTCGACCACCGGATAGGTGTCGAGATGATCGTTCAGGATCAGCGACGGTGCGCCCACCCGCCCTTTCAGCACGCCGAGCACGTTCGGCCGGTGCGGCTGCGCACTGTGCTTGGTGACCACCATGCCGAGGGCCTCGAGCTTGCCCGCGACCAGCATCGAGATCGCCTCCTCCTCGGCCGGCGGCAGATCGGGATCGAGCGGATTGCCGGAGCGCGGCTGACCGGTTCGGATCAGCTCGGAGGCAAGGTCGAGCCATCGCTGCTCCGTGATGCGCGACAGCACGCGCTGCTCGAGATCGGAGTAGGGCGGGGCGACGGGCATCTGCATGATGGGTTCCGCTGGCTCACAGCGCCGGTTGCGCTGCTTCGTTTCAGCACCATCATTGCAGCGACCGTGCCAATCGCGGGAAAAGCCCGTCCTGGCGCGATTAGCGATTTTGATTCAATGAGTTGGCGGCGAATCGGGACGGCGCAAATTTTTGCGCCTCAACTGGGCTTTGCCGAAGACGCAGCGTCCACTGAACAGCCGGGCCTCAGCCGGCCGCTGACCCCAGGTCTTCCATCCTGCGCCATCCATGCAGGATGCGACGCCCTTCCGGCGCGAACGCAAAGTAGTTGCCGCCGCCTGCCGGCTGATCGTGGACGCGATCGATGGAATGGCCGGAATAGTGACAGAACAGCAGCGTGCCGACTGCGCCGTGGCCGACGAACAGGACGTCGCCGGGTCGGTTTCGCGTCAGCACTGCCTCAGCCTCGCGCACGATCCGCGCCTGTGCATCCGCAGCGCGCTCCCAGCCGCGCACGCTGAGATGAGGCGCGGCGAAGAACTGGTCGGCGACAGCTTCGAACTCGGCCGGCTTCAGGAAACCGGTCGCCGAACGGTCGTTTTCGTGCATGGCCTCGCGGATCTCGATCATGAGTCCGAGCCGAGCGGCAATGATCTCGGCGGTCTCGATCGCCTTCCGCTCGCCGCTGGAGACGATCTGCGTGGTGCTTGCGAGCCAGCCTGCATTCGCCAAGGCCTCGGTGCGCGCGCGGCCGAGCGGGCTCAGGCCCCATTGCGGCACCGGCACATCGGGATCGATTTGCACCTGCGGGTGGGTGAGATAGCGGACGATGTCGGCGGTCATAATGAATCTCAGTCTCTCCTCGTCATTGCGAGGAGCTCGCGACAAAATTGCGATGCAATTTTGCGCTGATGCGACGAAGCAATCCGGACTGCCGCCACGGTGACAGTCTGGATTGCTTCGCTCCGCTCGCAATGACGGTGGAGGTCGATTTTCGCAAAGGTAATGCCTAATCGTCGGCGTACTCGTCCTCTTCCCGCTTGTGCATCGTGCTCTTGCGCGCACCGAGTGAACCGGTCACCGACGGCTCGCGTGCACTCGCATAGGGTCTGCGCGACTGGGCGCGCGAGGCGACCTCTTCGCCCGACACGGCGGCGGGCTGGCAGATCAGGCGGCGGCTGGCGCGGCGCATCAGATCGACGTGGATGTGATCGTAGTGGTAGACGTTCGAGCCCGGCGCCAGCACGGTGCTGAAATGCGCGCACGCACCCGACTGCACATCGCGCAGGAATCCCTGCTCTTCCGGCATGCCGCGCCAGCCGTCCTTGATGGTGACGCGGCGTCCGTCAGCGAGCACGAAGGCCGAAATGTCGAGCGCATTGCCGTAGGCGTGCTCTGAGATGTGGGCGTGCGGATTGCCGTTCATGCCGCGGCAGGAATAGGCGGAGATCTGCTTGATCTCGGCGACGCGCACGCCGAACCAGCGCATCGCCGAAGGCTGCACCGTGTCGGCGAGCCAGCGGTCGAGCTCGGACACGATCGGACAGGCGAGCGTCGCTGTCGGCTTGATCGCAACGGGACCGACGCTCGCGACGGGATTGCCCTGCGCAGGACCAAGACGCGGCAGCGGCTGCTGTGCCGGCGCCTGCGAGTAAGGCGCCGGACGAGCCGGATAGCTCGGTGCGTTCATGTAGCGCGCCGCACCCGCGGCGTCGGTACCCTCGGGCGGCAGATCGATCTCGTCCTCCTGCGCGGCCACGCCGGGTGCGTTCAGCGACATCGGCCCCGACGATGCACCATAGCCGGCCGGCTGGCGCACCGCGCTCTCGGGATAGTTCGAGCGCTGCGGATAGGACGATGCGGGATAGCCTTGGCTCTGCGGATAGTTCGACTGCGGCTGCACCGGCCAACGCGGCTGGTTGCCGATGCTGCCGGGCGGGCGCAGCGACTCGTCGGCAAAGCCATAGGTGCTGGAGCCTTCGCCGATGGCGGCGACCTTGAGCGGAAACTCGGCGCCGCAGCTGCCAGGCCCGGAGATCGGGTCTATGCGGACGATGTCCGCACTTTCCTTGACTGCGCCCGATTTCAGGCATGCGGCTTCCGCCTCGGCCCGCCACGGTTCGCGTTCGGCCTGGAAGAAGCCGCGACCGCAACCCGCTAGCGAAACAAGGACGATGGAGCCGACGAGATACAAACGAACTCCGCGCGTCATGCACGCACGTTCGGTGAATTTACTTAAAGACTCTTCAACACGTCGATTTCAGCATTCCTTAACCATGCCGGCCGCACTGGCGCGGCCGCTACCGCCGATGAGCGACAGCAAGACTGACTTTTTCGTTGAGAGACTCTCTGTTAACCATGACGGCCGCGGCAAAGCGCGCGACCAGCGGAGCGACCTCATGACGTTCGCCGGCAGACTGAGCGTGATCACCGCCTACCTCGCCATGGCCTTCGTCGGCGCCATCGTGCTCGGGATGATTTAGAAGCGCTGATCAACACACGACAGTTCGCTCAACCCGCCCTGAAGGGCAGGAAAAACACTACGACCGCGTGCGCGAGGGCTGCGACGAGGCGGTGATCTCCTCCCGCGGCACCTCGACCCGCGTCCAGTCGTTGCCGGAGCACCAGAAGCGGCCGAGCGCGCAGGCTTCGACGTGCAGCTTGCCGGAGCCCTTCAACCTCATCGCCGCGTAATAGGTGTTGCCGCTGGAACGGCTGTAGATGCTCCCGGTCCAGACATCGTGCTTCTTCGGCTTCATGTTGACGAGCACGCTCTCGCCCCGGCCCGAGGCTTCACTGAGCGCGTAGCCGCACAATGCGGATCCACAACGCTCGATGCGGACGGTGCCCTTGGCGCCGGCGCTCTCCCATTCGCCGAGCGGCGCATGGCTGTCGTCGCCGCTGACCTGCGCCACAATTGTGGTCTGATCGATCTCGGCGCTTGGGACGATGACCGGCGGCACGATGCGCGGCGGTTCTAGCGCGGCGGTCTTCGGCCGATCGATCCGCTCCAGATCAACCCGCGGCGGACCGGGGCTCAGCGTCTCCATTCTCGAAATCTCAAAGCTTGGCGCCGGCGGTGGCGCAACGGGCTGCGACGTCGCCGCGGCAAGGACGGGAGGCGCCGGTGGCGGCACGACCACAGCCGCTTGTGGCGGCTTGACCGCTGCCGCCGGACAAGCTGGCTGCGGTGCCTGGACTACCGGCGCGGGCGCCGGCTGCAAGGCCGGTGCTGTGGAGACCTCGTCCGATGGCCGAAGGCCGCGATTGGAGGACACGGTGACACAGGACGAGGATCGGCAATTGCGCGGCGCCTCGACATGAAACCGGTGGCCGCCGATCGAGAACGTGTAGGAGCCGGCCTGCGCGGTCGGCGCCATCGCCAGCAGGGCGATCGATGTACCAAGACAGGTGGCAAGCCAGGTCGCAAGTCGCGGCATCTGCGTCTCCTCGGTGTCGCGACGACGTTACGCGGCGCAGGCACGGCCGAATGTGCGCTGCATCACCCAGGCGGCATCAGGTCGTTGTGACGCCCATCACAGAACACCAAGCCGCCCCAGCGTAGGGTCGAACCACGCTTCATCCACCAGCGACTTCGGTCCATCTCGGGACCACGCCATTTTCGGAGGTTGTCATGAGCAAGCTCTCCATCGCCGCCACCGCCCTCTTCCTCGCTTCGACCGCCGCCGCGCATGCCGGCAATTCGATTTCGTTCCAGATCGAGGGCCAGCACATCCGCATCGAGACGCCGCGCAACTGCGCTTCGCTCGATTGCGTGACCATCGTCGCGCCGGGTCTGTCGGACAAGCCGATCAAGCTGAACAACATCAACCTCAAGGGCCTCGGTGGCTCCAAGGACGATGACGTCGACGCCACGCCGGCTCCGGCGCCCACGACGGCGCAACCCGCGCCGGCTCCGGTGCAGCAGCAGCCCGTGCCGCAGGCGCCGGTGCAGGCGACCGCGCCGGCCGCGCCCGCCGCCCCAACCGCGACTGTTGCTGCCGCTCCTTCTATCGGCTTCGACAACTCGCAGCCGGCTCCGGTCGCGGCGCCCGCGCCTGTTGCCGCACCCGCTCCCGTCGCCGCGGCTCCTGCGCCGGCTCCGATGGCTGCCGCGCCCGTGGCTGCAGCGAACTCGCCGATCGGCGTCTGGGCGACCGAAGAGAACAAGGGCAATGTCCGCGTCGAGCAGTGTGGCGCCAATCTCTGCGGCTATGCCGAGAAGACCAACGAACGCATCCTGATCAACATGAAGCCCGAGGGATCGAAGTGGAGCGGCCGCATTCGCGATCCCAACTCCGGCCGCAATTACGACTCGACGATCTCGATGAAGGGTCCGAACGCGATGCGCGTGCAGGGCTGCGCCTTCGGCGGCATGTTCTGCGGCGGCCAGACCTGGAAGCGCGTGAGCTGACGCGCGGAGCGGGTCAGCTCCCACACACGCACACTCTTCGTCATGCCCGGGCCTGTCCCGGGCATCCACGTTCTCAGTGCCGCAAAGCGTGGATGGTCGGGCCTTCGCCGCGCCGTAGCGGCTTCGGCCGCGCAGGCGGGACAAGCCCGGCCATGACGCTGCGGAGAAGACTGAATCCCATTCGCGAGCAACGCGCTCCTTTGAACGTTCGCCTCTCCTGTGCCACACACATTCATCCGTCATTCAGCTCTGTCCGGCTGATATAACCGATCTCGCCTCACGCTCTCATCGGGACTTCCTCGTGACATCAATGCTGGCTTGGCGCCGCTTCGTGTTCGCGCTCGTGCTGCCGGCATTGCCGCTGGCGGGCAGCAGCGCGGCTCGTGCATCCGAGACGATCGAATTCGCACAGGCGCAGCCGCAAGCCCAGCCAACGCCCGCACCCTCGCCGACGCCATCGGCCGCCCCGACACCGTCCGCAGACGCACAGCCCGCTGCCGTCGAGCCGATCGGCAACGTCGCAACCGTGACGGGGATCGCGACCGTGATCCGCGACAAGAATTCCTATCCGCTGCGCGTGCGCGACGACATCTATCTCAACGACGTCGTGCAGACCTCGTCGAACTCCGCGCTCGGCATCACCTTCAACGACGCCACCACGTTCAATCTCTCGGCGAGCGCGAAGATCACCATCGACAATTACGTCTATGAAGACGGCGGCAAGCAGAATTCGGCGATCTTCGACGTCGGCAAGGGCACGGTTGCCTTCGTGGCGGCCGCGGTGGCGAAGACGGGCGACATGAAGATCACGACGCCAACGGCAACGCTCGGCATCCGCGGCACCACCGGGGTCGTCGACGTGCCCGAAGGCGCGGCGGCGAACAGGGCGAGCAACGTCAACATCAAGCTCTATCCCGACGCCGACGGCCGCGTCGGCCACATCGATGTCGACGACCGCTCGAGCGGCGCGCGGCTCGGCGCGCTGACGCAAGCCGCGAGCGGCTTTGCGATCCGCCCGGGCGCGGCCACCGCCGGCGTCATGCGTTTTGCGGCCGTGCCGATCACGATCCCCGCGCCGCAGATCGCGCGCGACCGCGGCTTTGTCAGCCAGGTGCATCTGGCGCAGACCGCGGGCCGGCAGATCGTCATCGAGCAGCGCGACTTCCGTCGCGCCAACCCGACGGCGCTCAGCCGCATTCCGCGGCCGGCACAACCGCCGCAGCAGCAACAATTGCGGCCGACGACGGCCCCAGGCCAATTGCCGCAACGGCCGAACGGCCAGCCGCGTCAGGACAACCGTCCGGGTCAGCAGCAGCCGGGCACGCCGGGCCGGCAGGGAACACAGCAAGGCGCGCAGCCGCCGCAGCGGCAGGGACAAGGACAACACGGCGGCGCGGTGCAGCCGGGCACGCCGCGTGCCGGGCAGGGGCAAGGGCAACGGCAACAGGGCGCTGGTCGCCCGACGGGCCCGCCGCGCGCCGGACAGGGCACGGCGCCCAGCAACACGCCGCAAATTCAGCCGCAGCGTGGTGGACAGATTCAGCCCGGAGGAATCGTGCCGCCGCAACCGGGCGGGACGCAGCCAGCCGGCCCGCAGCAGCCATTGCCGCGCACCGGCCTGCAGCCGGCCCAGCCTGCGGCTCAGCAGCCGGGCATGCAGCGCCCCAGCACCTTCCAGCCACGCCTCCCCGCCGCGCAACGTCCCGCAGCGCCGCGCAGACCCGCGCCCGCCCCGAAGGAGAAAGAGCGGCGGTGACCCGCTCTCTCCGTCATTGCGAGGAGCCCTTGCGACGAAGCAATCCAGAATCCTTCCGTGGAAAGATTCTGGATTGCTTCGCTGCGCTCGCAATGACGGTGTGGAGAAAGTTGACGCTAACCTCTCCGTCTCAGCTGCGAGCGCTCGGGTCGAGACTTCACGCCTCGCCGCGCAGCCAGGCTTTCACCTTCTGCAACAGGCCTTGCCGCAGCTCGTCGACGGAAGCTGCTTCGGCGGGTGTCAGTGTCTGCAAAGCTGCATCCACGTCGTCGTTCGACGGCGTCGGCTCTTGCCGCGGCGATGGCGGCAGCCCCGCCGCCGCGAGCGCAATCGGGCCAATCTGGGTCAGGAACGCGCGCTCATATTCGCGCGACAGACGCGCGATCGCCTCGTCCAGCGTCAGCCAGTCGACCGCCTTGATGTCGTTCGTCAGCTTGCGAACGGGGCCCCCGTCGGCCTCCATCCGCCAGAAATGCACGACCTTGGAGCGGCCGCCGGACTGGTAGACGAGCGTGCCCAAGAATTCGTGGATGGCGACGTCGTGGCCGGTCTCTTCCAGCACCTCGCGATGCGCGGCTTCCTTCGGCGTCTCGCCGTCATCGAGCTTGCCCTTGGGCAGGACCCATTCGTTGCGCTTGCGCTGGCGCACGACTGCAACCAGCGGCACCGGCCCGCGCCGCAGCACAATACCACCCGCCGCCATGACCGGCGCCCGCGCCATCACCACATCCGTATCGAATCGCCCCCGCCAGACGATATAGGCGGCAGGGACGGCGGATTGAAGGCTACTTTCTTCTGAGCAGCGCTTGACCGGCGCGAATGCGCGTGCCCTCGGCAATGCCGTCGCAGAAGGTGAAATCGCCGGGCGCGAGGATGATGATGGTCGAGCCATGCTCGAACCAGCCGAGCTCCTCGCCTTTGGTCACGTTGACGTCGCAGGGAAAATTGACCGGGCCGCGCGTCTGCGCGTTCAGCACCATGTCGAGGAAGTGCAGGCGGATGCTCGCGACCAGGATGGCCGCAACGGGCACCAGCGTCACGGCTTCGCCGGTCGACAGATGCGTGCGGATCACCGCGCGCTCGTTCTTGCAGAACAGCCGCTCGACGCGCTTGAGCGCGATCGGGTTGACGTTCCAGACGTCGCCATGGATCAGCGTGACCCGCTCGATATGCGCATCATAAGGCGCATGGAAGCGGTGATACATGCTCGAGGTCAGCCGCAGCGTGACGAAGGAGCCGTTGCGGTGCTGCTCGACCAGCGCGGAATCGCCGACGAGATCGAGCAGCGAATAGGGCGCGCCCTTGACCTGGAACAGCTCGGTGTCCGCGATTTTCCCATGAGCGCCGACGATGCCGTCCGAGGGGCTCGCCACCACCGCAGCATCAGGATCGAACGGCCGCAGCCCCGGCTTCAACTCCCGGGTGAAGCAGTCGTGCAGACTCCTGAAATGCGTCTTGCGCGCTTCCGACAGATCGAGGTCGGAGAACAGCTTCCACAGCGCGATCGAGAAGTCCCGCACCAGGGGATTCTCGATCTTGGAGAACCAGCCCATGAAGCGCGTCAGGGCCGCGCGCGGGATGCGATTGGTCAGCAGGAAGTTGAGGTCTTCCTGCTGGGTGAAAGAGGCGATGAGGGCTTTGACTGTCATGAATCTGTCAGCTCACAGGTTTAGCGCTTGTTGTCATGGAAACGACACTCCCGATTCTCTCGATGTCCGTGGCCGCCGCAGCGTCCGCTGCCGCCGTCCTCCCGAAGATCAAGGCGCGGGTCGAGCTCTCCCGCGCCAAGCACCGCTCGCTCGCCGGGCACTCCAAGATGTCGCGCAGGGTGGCGCGGCTGCTGCCGTTCTACGAGTTCGCGGGTGATCAGTACTTCGCATGCGACGGCGCGCCGGCGAACATCGCAGCGCAGCGCAAGGACGCCTTCTTCCGTCTCGCCAGGCTTTACGCCGAGCGCTACCCCAAGGGCCGCGCGATGACGAAGGAAGCGGCGGAGACGATCTCCGACCTGAACTTCACCGAAAGCTACCGCGTGCCGTTCCAGTTCTCGCGTCTCGTCCGCGAGCATCTGGGCACCTCGACCTTCATGGAATCCTCGCGCGGCGTCACCGTCACCGATGTCGACGGTAACACTGCTTACGACCTCACGGGCTCCTACGGCGTCAACATCTTCGGCAACGATTTCTACAAGGAGTGCATCGAGGGCGCCGAGAAGCGCGCGCATGCGCTCGGCCCCGTGCTCGGCCCCTACCATCCCGTCATCCTCGAGAATGTGCAGCGGCTCTGCCAGATCTCCGGCCTCGACGAGGTCTCGTTCCACATGTCCGGCACCGAAGCCGTGATGCAGGCGGTGCGGCTGGCGCGCTACCACACCAAGCGCACGCATCTGGTTCGCTTCGCCGGCGCCTATCACGGCTGGTGGGGCGACGTGCAGCCGGGCGTCGGCAATCCCATTCCTGCGCACGAGACCTACACCCTCGCCGAAATGTCGGAGAAGACTCTGCACGTCCTGCGCACGCGCAAGGACATCGCCTGCGTGCTGGTCAACCCGCTGCAGGGGCTGCATCCCAACGCCAACGCACCCGGCGATTCCTCGCTGGTCGATTCCTCCCGCGGCGGCAATTTCGATCGCGCGGCGTACACCGAGTGGCTGAAGAAGCTGCGCGAGGTTTGCGACCAGCGCGGCATCGTGCTGATCTTCGACGAGGTCTTCGTCGGCTTCCGCCTCGCCGCCGGCGGTGCCCAGGAATATTTCGGCGTCAAGGCCGACATGGTGACCTACGGCAAGAGCCTCGCCGGCGGCCTGCCGGTCGGCGTGGTCTGCGGCACGCGCGAATTGATGCGCCGCTTCCGCGACGACCGCCCCGCCGACATCTGCTTCGCCCGCGGCACCTTCAACTCGCACCCCTACGTCATGACGGCGATGGACGAGTTCCTGAGCCGCCTCGCCAGCCCGAATTTCCGCGCGGTCTATGACGGGCTGGAGGAGACCTGGAACGGGCGCGTAAAGAAGCTCAACCAGATGATGACGGACGCCGACCTGCCGGTGCGCTTCGCCAACTTCTCCTCGATCTGGACGGTGAAATACACCACGCCGTCCCGCTACAATTGGATGCTGCAATATTACCTGCGCGCCGAGGGCCTGGCCTTGAGCTGGGTCGGCACCGGCCGGCTGATCTTCAGCCTCAACTACACCGACGCCGACTTCACCGAAGTCGCCGACCGCTTCGTTCGCGCCGCACAGAAGATGAAGGCCGACGGCTTCTGGTGGCACGACGGCGCGCTCACCAACAAGCAGATCAAGCGCCAGATCCTGAAAGAGATGCTGGCCAAGCGCTTCGGGCGCTGAGGCCCTTCCCCTTACAACCGTCATTCCGGGGCGAGGTCCATCCTCCCCCTCTCCCCGCTTGCGCGGAGAGGGTTGGGGTGAGGGGGACTCTCCGCGCGCGCGGTGAAAGTTGGCGGACGACCGTCTGGCAGCGCCCCCGCAGAGACTCCCCCTCACCCGGATCGCATCTACGACGCGTTCCGGCCTCTCCCCGCAGGCGGGGCGAGGCGAAGAAGCCGCAGCGACTGCCCCCCACACGTGGATGCCCGGGACAAGCCCGGGCATGACGCAACCATTGGACATCGAAGTGCTTGGTGGGACCAGCGCGCTCAGGCGTGCTGCTCTTCGAGCACCGGCTCGTCGATGAAGCCCAGTGTGTGCTCGGGGTTGAGGTGCAGGCCGGGGTCCATCAGTTCGCCGCGCATCAAGGCGAGCGGAGCGCCGCGATAGAGCATCAGATCGTGGAACGGGTCGGTCAGGATCTTGGTCATCCAGACGAGGCCGGTCTCGACGTCACGGATGAAGAACAGATGCACGGTGCGGAACAACAGGCCGCCGCCGCCGACCACGAGCCAGATCTTCGCCACCTGCCGCATGAAATCGGTCGCGCTGGCCCACGGCGTGAACAGGCCGAACAGGGTGGGATCGATGACCAGGACCAGCGGCGACAGCGCCCAGATCGCCATCAGCACCACCTTGCGCTGTAGATTGTAGCCGACCTTGATCTCTTCCTTGTACTCGTGCGTCGCCTGGTTGATGTGGTCGTAAGTGTGCGGCTCGAAGAAGAAGTGGCCGGCCTGGCGCGAGGTCATCGAGACCAGCCAGCCGACCAGGGCGGAGACGACGGGATCGATGAACAGCCAGACATAGGCGAAGAGGAAGCTCAGCGCGCTGACGAAGTGCAGGCTCTGATTGATGCGGCTGTGGTGATAGTAGCGATGGTCGTCCCAGCGCTGGATCCGCAGCTGCTCGAGATAGTTCTTGATCATGCTCTCCCCCAAAATGCTTTCGGGTTCAGGATTTACAGAGATTCGATGTAGGCCGTGTGACATCATCATTTTGTCATGTGACGATGTGCAGCGGCGCGATGACGCACGCGACGCGTGAGCTCACGCTGCCTTGGCGACGTCGACCTTGCGGAAGCGCACCAGCGAGAAGTGCCCCAGCGGCGGAATCAAGCGGCGCTCGGCGAGTTCGATGCCGTGCGCGCCGGCGAGCCATTTGGCGTAGCGCGACCAGGCGAACTCGGCGGTGCGGAAGCCGAGCGGACGCACCACCGGCTGCAGCTTCTGCTCGATGAAGCGGCGCATGCCGGTGTCGGCGCTGACGCGGGTGAGGATGATCAATTCGCCGCCCGGACGCAGCACGCGGGCGAATTCGTCGAGCGCCTTCTCCGGGTTCGGCACGGCGGTGACGACGTATTGCGCCATCACGACGTCGAACGAGTTGTCGGGGAATTCGAGCTTCTCGGCGTCCATCACCGCGAGGCCCTCGACGTTCTTCAGATTGCCTTCGCTGACGCGGCGGCGCGCCTTGTCCAGCATCGCTTCCGAGATGTCGGTGCCGAAGATGCGCAGGTTCGGCGCGTAGAGCGGCAGCGAGATGCCGGTGCCGACGCCGACCTCGAGCACGCGGCCGCCGATCTTGTTGGTGGCCGTAATCGCGGCCTGCCGGCCCTTGGCGAACACGCCGCCGAACACGAGATCATAGACCGGCGCCCAGCGGTCATAGGCCTGCTCGACCGTGCCGCGCGTGAGGTCGAGCTGCTGGGTGCCGTCAAGGTTCATGATCTTAGCCATCGATGAGGTTCTCGCTGTGGTTCGAATGGACGATCAACCGCGTACCGGCCGCCGCGCCATGCGAGGCGAGGCGCGCAGGACGCGGCTGGGCTGCAGTGAGGTGAGGTTGCCGACGAACTGGCGCGCGCTGTTCTCCCAGGAGCGCTCCAGCGCGAAATTGCGGCAGGTCTGACGCGACATGGTGAGCGCGCGCAGGCACGCGGTGCGCAGATCGTGGTCGATGGCGCCGATCGGGTGATCGGCAATGACGTCCTTCGGTCCCGTGACCGGAAACGCCGCAACCGGCGTGCCGCAGGCGAGCGCCTCGAGTTGCACCACGCCGAACGTATCGGTCAGGCTCGGAAACACGAACACGTCGGCGGAGGCGAGGTGCGCGGTGAGATCCGCACCCTTCTTCTCGCCGAGGAATACCGTGTCCGGATATTTCTTCTCCAGCGCCGCCTTCTGCGGGCCGTCGCCGACGACGACCTTGGTGCCGGGCAGGTCGAGCGAGAGGAACGCTTCGAGATTCTTCTCCACCGCCACGCGCCCCATCGTCATGAAGATCGGGCGCGGCAGGTCGAGCTCAGCCGGAGCGTCGGGATGAAACAGCTCGGTGTCGACGCCGCGCGTCCAAAAGCCGAGCCGCTTGAAGCCGCGCTCGGACAGCTCCTGCCGCAGCGAGGGCGTCGCCACCATCGTCATCGCGGCGGCATCGTGGAAATGGCGCAGCACCGCATAGCCGACCCCCGCCGGGATGCCGGTCCGCACCGAGACGTATTCCGGGAAGCGCGTCGTGTAGGAGGTGGTGAAGGCGAGCCGGTTGCGGCGGCAATAGGCGCGCGCGGCCCAGCCGATCGGGCCTTCGGTGGCGATATGCAGCGCCTCCGGCGCGCACCTCTCGATCCGCCGCGCGATCTCCTTTCCGCTCGGCAGCGCAAAGCGCAGGCCCGGATAGGTCGGCAGCGGCCAGGACGGAAAGCCGTCGGGGGTGAGGAAGTCGATCTCGACATCGAGGGCCTTGGCCGCATTCGCCAGCGAGGTCAGGGTGCGCACCACCCCATTGACCTGCGGATGCCAGGCGTCGGTCGCGATTAATACCCGCATGGGAAAATCCCGAGAGTTTGATGATTCTCAGGCATCGACCATCAACGAAGGATATTTCAGGCGTGTGACGTCACAGAAGTGTCGGCGTGCTGTTTTGTTCGTTAACGGGCCCGCGGAGCCACGAAACTGTCATGAAACAATTCTTGCCGCCGTGAAACCGTTTTCGGTTTTGCGCGCAAATGTCCCGAAACGTTTTGCCGTTAGGACTTTAGGCAACGGAGCACCGCAATGGTGCCGCGGTGAGCAAAACACCGAGCAAACAGGGGCGATCACATGTTCAATCTGGACACGTTCAAGACGTTTTCGCGTGCCGTTGCGCTCAGTGCAGTCGCGGTCTCCGCCATCGCGTTCGCGAGCGCAGCCAAGGCGGCGCCGGTGCAGATCTTCCCGTTCTTCCAGCCGCTGCCGCCGATGACCGCGCCGCAGCCGCTGCAGCCCTATCAACCGTATCAGCAGCCCTATCAGGCGCCCTACCAGACCGAGCCGTCCGAGGATCAGGACGCGGTCGAGATGCCGGCCCGCTTCCGCCGCCAGACCGTCTCTTACGCAACGCGCGAAGCCCCGGGCACGATCATCATCGATACGCCCAACACCTATCTCTATTACGTGCTCGGCAATGGCCAGGCGCTGCGCTATGGCATTGGCGTCGGCCGCGACGGCTTCACCTGGTCCGGCGTCCAGTCGGTGAGCCGCAAGGCCGAGTGGCCGGCCTGGACTCCGCCGCCGGAGATGATCGCCCGCCAGCCCTATCTGCCGCGCCACATGGCCGGCGGCCCCGGCAACCCGTTGGGGGCCCGCGCGATGTATCTCGGCGGCACCATCTACCGCATCCACGGCACCAACGCCCCCGAAACCATCGGCAAGCGCGTCTCCTCCGGCTGCATCCGCATGACCAACGGGGACGTCACCGACCTCTATTCCCGCGTCAACGTCGGCACCAAGGTGATCGTGCTGCCGATGACCGAGCGTCGTGCAGACCTCGGCGCCACGAACCGCTAAAACGACAGGACATCATGACGCGAACGGCCCCGGAACCCACCGGGGCCGTTTTCGTTTGCCCTCGACATCCCGCGTGCTGCGGCGCGATCCCGATGGAGGCGCAAATGCGACCACGAAGGCACCCCTCGCAACGCCCATGGCTGCACGCCCTCGCCGGCGCCGGAGCACTGGCGCTGCTCGTGTCCGCGCCCTGCTCGCTCGCGCAGCAACCCGCGCCTGACGACACGGGCCAGCAGGCCTTCAACAATTCCTGCCGCACCTGCCACTCCATGAAGGAGGGCGACAATCGCCTCGGTCCCAATCTGAACAAGATCGTCGGACGCAAGGCCGGCTCGCTGCAGGACTACAATTACTCCTCGTCGATGAAGGACGCCGGCTTCGCCTGGGACCAGGACAAGCTCACCCGCTTCATGGTCAAGCCGGACGAGGTCGTGTCCGGCCACAAGATGCAGCCCTATGGCGGTATCTCGGCGGAAGAGGCCACCCGCGTGATCGCCTATCTGCAATCGGCGGCAGGGCAGCGCTAGAGGCAGCACTTGCGCAGGCTTGCGGTTGCTCGCTAGCCTGGCTTCAGCAGCCATGGCACGCGCATGACACAAACACCCTTTCCCTATCGCGATAACACCGCCGAGCTCCAGGGCATCCTGGTCACGGACGACGCAACATCAGGCCGGCGCCCCGGCGTCGTGCTGTTTCCCGACGCCCGCGGAATCGGGACGCATGCGATCGCCTGCGCGGAACGACTGGCCGGGCTCGGCTTCGCCGTGCTGGTGGCCGATCTCTATGGCGGCGGCAGGACGGCGCCCGACGTCGCCGAAGCGATCAAGCTGATGAACGAGCTGCGAGCCGACGAAGAGCGCTGGCGCGGGCGGGCCCAGGCGGCGCACCTCGCCCTGTCAGGGCACGAGGCGGTCGACGTCATGACGCTTGCCGCCATCGGCTATTGCTTCGGCGGCACCACCGCGCTCGAGCTGGCGCAAACCGGCGCGACGCTCGCCGCAGTCGTCTCCTTCCATGGCGGACTCACGAGCCTGAAGCCGGATCGTGCTGCCCATATCAAGGCCAAGGTTCTTGTCTGCCACGGCGCCGCCGATGCGCTGGTGACGATGGCCCAGCTTGGCAGCTTCGAGGAGCATATGCGCAGGACCGGCGTGGACTGGCAGGTCAACGTCTATGGCGGCGCGGCGCATGGCTTCACCAATCCGGAGCTCGTCGGCGCCGCCTTGCCGAACCACGCCTACCATGCCGCCGCGGATCGGCGGTCATGGGCCGCGATGCTCGGCCTGTTCGAGGAAGTGTTTGGGCTGAAGCTGCGCTAGTCTAGGCGGCTGCGCCCCGCCACTCCGCGATCAACCTCAGCCAAGCCGCTGCATGAAACGCACTCATCAGGAGATACATCGGCACCATCCCGCCGAGCAGCGAGCCCTGCCCGGCGCTGCACAGCGTATCCGCCGGGCCGTCGCCGAGCATGGCCGTCAGCAGTGCCATCATCGCGAAGGTCGGCGTGGCCGCCAGGCCCAGCCATCTGGCGAGGTGGCGCGCGGCCGCCACAGCGTCGGGGCTGACGCTGGGGGCCGCGCTGACCGGACCGGTCATTGCCGTTCTCCCGCAGCCTCCTCGCGGAAGGCTTTCTCGCCGGCGTCCGAGATCTCCACCCATTTCTTGTCGGGCGCCGCACCGTCTGTGTAGCTGTCGTGCCAGTTCCACCATTTGTAGGTCGGGGTCTGCGGATAGCCCGGAGGCGAATCCTCCCACACCTCCTGCCGGCCGAGCGGGGTGATGTCGAGATAGTTCCAGGTGCCGCCCATCTGTTCATCACCGCGGCTCTTGACGAAATAGGTGCGGAAGATGCGGTTGCCGTCGCGGTAGAACACGTTGGTGCCGTGCCATTCGTCCACGCCGAAATCCGCATCGAAGCTGTCGGTGACCGTGACCCAGGGCATGGTCCAGCCCATCCGCTGTTTCAGCCTGACGATGTCGGACTGCGGCGCGCGCGAGGCGAACACCAGGGTGGTATCGCGGGCGTTCAGATGCGAGACATGGGCGACCTGGTCGGCCACCATGGAGCAGCCGCGGCAGGCATGATCGGGCCAGCCGAACACGCCGGGCTCGAAGAAGGCGCGGTAGACGATCAGCTGTCGCCGGCCCTGGAACAGATCAGCCAGGCTGACCTTGCCGCCGGGCCCCTCGAACGCATAGGTTTTGCTAACTTCCATCCATGGCATGCGCCGGCGCTCGGCGGCCAGGGCGTCGCGGGCACGGGTATGCGCCTTTTCCTTCACGAGCAGTTGCTGGCGGGCGGCCTCCCAGTCGTGCGCCGACACCACCGGCGGGGTCTGCATGGCGGTCTGTCCGTTGGTTCCGGCCTTTTCTGCTGATGTCATCATGACTCTCCAAAGCTTTTGCTTGACGTCCTGCCAACAATTTCTGGCACCAAGCGGTTGCGCGGTGGGAGTAACAAGTGTGGCGGGATTGACATGGAGTCGCTGATCACGGCCGCCGCGCGCGCATTGGAGGCCGGCGATCCGCTTGGCGCGCTGAACCGCGTCGCGCTGCGCAACGACGCACCGTCGCTGGCGCTCCGCGGCATCGCGATGGCGCAGCTCGGCGATCTCGCCAAGGCCAAGACGCTGCTGCGGAGCGCTGCGCGCGCCTTCGGACCGCGCGAGGCGGTGGCACGCGCAAGGTGCCTGGTGGCCGAAGCCGAGATCGCGCTGGTCTCGCGCGATCTGAACTGGCCGGTGAAGACGCTCGCGGCGGCCCGCGCGACGCTCGAAAAGCACGGCGATCTCGTCAATGCCGCCCATGCAGGCCATATCGAGGCGCGCCGCCTGCTTCTGGTCGGGCGCCTTGACGAGGCCGAGCGCACGCTGGCCGAGGTCCGTCCCACGCCGCTCCCGCCCGCGTCCCAAGTCGTCCGCGAACTCGTGGTCGCCGGCATCGCCATCAGGCGACTCAGAACGAAAGACGCGCGCGCGGCGCTCAGCCGCGCGGCTGACGCGGCGCGCCTTGCCAGCATCCCGGCGCTCCTGGCCGAGGTGGACAGCGCGAACCTGATCCTCGTCACGCCGGCAGCACGCCTGATCGCGCGCGGCAGCGAACATCCGTTGTTGCTGGGAGAGGTCGAACGGCTGGCGACCTCGACGGCGCTCGTCGTGGACACCTTCCATCACGTTGTCCGCAGGCAAGGCGTCGCGGTGTCGCTCGGAACGCGTCCCGTGCTGTTCGCGCTCGCGCGTCTCCTGGCGCAGGCATGGCCCGCGGATGTCTCGCGCGAGACGCTGATCTCGGGCGCATTTCAAGCCAGGCACGCCGACGAATCGCACCGCGCGCGCTTGCGCGTCGAGATCGGACGGCTCCGCACCCAGCTCGAGCCGCTGGCCGACATCAGCGCGACGCAGCAGGGCTTCGTGCTGGCGCCGCGGAAGACGCGCGACGTCCTCGTGCTGGCGCGGCCCGATGAGGAAAAGCACGCCGCTGTCCTCGCCTTTCTCGCCGACGGCGAGCCGTGGTCGAGCTCGGCACTCGCACTTGCGCTTCGCATCAGCCCGCGCACCGTGCAGCGCGCCCTCGAAGACCTGGCGCGGTCGGGCAAGGTGCAATCGTTCGGACACGGACGGGCGCGCCGCTGGATGACACCGCCCGTCCCCGGTTTCCCGACAGGCTTGTTACTCCCCACACCGCTCCTGAAGACATAGGATGCGCGTTGAGCACAGGGATCGAGCACATGAAACGTTCAGCCGCCGAGATCGTCACGGAGTATGGGCCCTTTCCAGGCGTTGAGGCCGTGCATGGCGTCACCTATGACGGCACGCATGTCTGGTTCGCCTCCGGCGACAAGTTGAACGCGGTCGATCCGGCCGACGGCAAGATCGCGCGCTCCATCGACGTCGCCGCTCATGCGGGAACGGCGTTCGACGGAAGGCATCTGTTCCAGATCGCCGAGGACCGCATCCAGAAGATCGATGCGGCCTCGGGCAAGGTGCTCGGCACGATTCCGGCGCCCGGCGGCGGCGGCGATTCCGGCCTGGCCTGGGCCGAGGGCTCGCTCTGGGTCGGACAATATCGCGAGCGCAAGATCCATCAGATCGATCCCGAGACGGGGAAGATCCTCCGCACCATCGAGAGCAAGCGCTTCGTCACCGGCGTGACCTGGGTGGATGGCGAGCTCTGGCATGGCACCTGGGAAGGCGAGGACAGTGATATCAGGCGGATCGATCCTGAAACGGGCAAGGTGCTCGAGCAGCTCGACATGCCCGCTGGCACCATGGTCTCGGGCCTGGAGTCCGACGGCGGTGACCGCTTCTATTGCGGTGGCGGAGATCGCGGCAAGGTGAGAGCGGTCCGCCGTCCGCGGCACGGCTAGGCCCGCAATACGCGGCAACGTCCCGTTCACACCCGTTAACCTGTTCGCCCCAATTCCACCCCACCGGTGCGCTCTAGCGCCCTCCTCGCCCGCCCTGTAGAATCCCCGCCCGGGCGGCTTGGGGGATTGATGCGTCTGACGTGGAATCTGAAGACAATCCTGATCGGCGTCGCGGTGCTCGCGGCGTCGTTCTTCATCAGCCTGAAGGCGATGGACCTGCTGTCGCCGCGCGCGACGAATTCGGCGCCGCCGGTCGCGCAGCTGCCGCCGCTGCCGCCGGCTTCGAAGAGCTCCATCGTGATCGCGCCGGTCGCCATCGCGCTGTCGGCGATCCGCGAGCAGGCCGAGAAAGCCGCGCCGCGCAATTTCGCCGGGAAGGCCGACAACCCGATCTCGCAGATCCTGGAGAACGCCGATATCGGCTGGTCCGCCGTCCGCGGCCCGATGGCGGCAAACGGCGACAAGGACGTGCTGACGATCTCGACGCCGCTCACCGGCAAGCTCAACGTGACGGGCTCGCTGTCGTCGAAGGCCACCGGCGCGCTTGGCGACGCGCTCGGCAGCGTCCTCGGCGGTGACGCCGCGAAGCGGATCGGCGCGGTCAACATCAAGAACCTGAACGCGAGCGCGGAGATCAAGGGCAACGTCGTCGTCACCTCGCGCCCGAAGCTCGCCGCCGCCTGGCATCTGGAGCCCAACCTCGGCGCCCAGGTCAATCTCGGCGACACCAACGTCAACGTCGCCGGCGCCAAGGTCAACGTGCCCGCGCAGGTCAAGCCGCTGATCGACAAGACTGTCGGCGAGCAGATCAACGCCGTCTCGGAGCGCATCCGCAGCGATCCCAGCCTGCGCGAGAATGCGAAAGCGCAATGGATCAAGGCCTGCCGCTCGATCCCGCTGCAAGGATCCAGCGCTTCGGCAGCGCTGCCGCCGCTCTGGCTCGAGATGAAGCCGGTGCGCGCGATCGCGGCGCAGCCGCGCGTCGATGCGCAGGCCGTGACCTTGCTGCTCGGCCTCGAAGCCGAGACACGCGTGACCTCGACGCAGACCAAGCCGGACTGTCCATTCCCCGACAAGATCTCGATCGTGCCGCCGACCGGCACCGGCGTGAACATCGGCGTGCCGATCGACGTGCCCTTCACCGAGATCAACAAGCTGATCGCGGCCCAGATGGTCGGCCGCACCTATCCCGAGGACGGCTCCGGCCCGGTCGACGTCACCGTCAAGAGTGCCAACGTCATCCCCTCGGGCGACCGGCTGCTGATCTCGCTTCTGGTGCGCGCCAAGGAAAAGAAGAGCTGGTTCGGCCTCGGCGCCGAGGCGAATGTGCACATCTGGGGCCGGCCGGTGCTCGACCAGGCGCAGCAGACGCTGCGGCTCACCGACATCCAGCTCGCCGTGGAATCCGAGGCTGCCTTCGGCCTCCTGGGTGCCGCCGCCCGCGCGGTGATGCCGCAGATGCAGCAGGCGCTGCTGCAGAAGGCAACCCTCGATCTGAAGCCGATCGCTGCCAACGCCCGCGAGAAGATCGCGGCCGCGATCGCCGATTACCAGAAGAGCGAGGACGGCCTCAAGGTCGAGGCCAAGATCGACAGCCTGACACTCGCCGACATCGCCTTCGATTCCAAGACGCTGCGCGTGGTCGCCGAAGCCGGCGGAGCGCTGAACGTATTCGTGACGAAGCTGTCGGGGATGTAGCGCGTCCCTGCTCGTCGCAGGGCCGTCGCATTTGACTTGTTGCAGCGGCCTGCGCGCACGCCTCGTCCTTCGAGACGGCGCTTACACGCCTCCTCAGGATGAGGCTATTCGACGTCAGTGCCCTCTGAAACTGCAGCCACGCCCTCCATCCTCATCCTGAGGAGCCCGCCCAAGGCGGGCGTCTCGAAGGATGGCCGCAGGGAAAGCTTTCATAAGGGATCGTCCCGCCACTCACCGGACCCTCACAATTCCTCGTCGCTTGCGCCGCTGGCATTCTCGCTGCAGGATGCTAATCTCGCACGGCATTGTAGGGGACAACGCGAGGACAACATGGAAGCCGGCATGGTCACGCCTGCGCCGGCGCTGGTGCGTTTTTCAGGCATTCAGAAGACCTATGATGGCGAGCATCTCGTGGTGAAGAACCTCGACCTCGATATCAGGAAGGGCGAGTTCATCACCCTGCTCGGCCCCTCGGGCTCGGGCAAGACGACCACGCTGATGATGCTGGCCGGCTTCGAGGTGCCGACCCATGGCGAGATCTACCTGGCGGACCGGCCGATCAAGAACGTGCCGCCGCACAGGCGCGACATCGGCATGGTGTTCCAGAACTACGCGCTGTTTCCGCACCTGACGATCGCGGAAAACATCGCCTTCCCGCTATCGGTTCGCAAGTCGAGCAAGGCGGAAACGCAAGAGCGCGTCAACGCGGCGTTGCGCATGATCAAGATGGAAACCCTGGCGCACCGGCGGCCCGGGCAATTGTCCGGCGGTCAGCAGCAGCGCGTGGCGCTGGCTCGCGCGCTGGTGTTCAATCCGCAGCTCGTGCTGATGGACGAGCCGCTCGGCGCCCTCGACAAGCGTCTGCGCGAGCAGATGCAGCTGGAGATCAAGCAGCTGCACGAGACGATGGGCATCACGATCGTCTATGTCACCCACGACCAGAGCGAAGCGCTCACCATGTCGGACCGCATCGCCGTCTTCAACGACGGCATCGTGCAACAAATCGACCGCCCCGACGCGCTGTATGAGCATCCCGTGAACAGCTTCGTCGCCCATTTCATCGGCGAGAACAATGTGCTCGCCGGCACCGTCGAGACGATCGACAAGGACTATTGCAGCATCGCGCTGGCCGGTGGCGGCACCGTGACAGCGCGGGCGGTCAACGTGTCAGGCGCGGGCGCATCGACCTCCCTGTCGGTGCGGCCGGAGCGTGTCGCAATCGTCACGAATGGCAATTCCGGTGAGGGACCGAACCGGCTCCCGGCGACGGTCCAGAACACGATCTATCTCGGCGATCACGCGCTGGCCGTGCTCGATGTCGCCGGCAACGCCGAGTTCATGGTCAAGCTTCAGCCGGGAGCGCATGACAGCCTGAAACATGGCGGAACCGTATTCATCACCTTCCGCCCGGAGGACTGCCTCGCCCTCGATCCGGTCTGATCTGCCGCCGGCGAAGCTGAAACAATCAATGTCAACGCAACTCACATAAAGAAGGAACGAAGACCATGCTGAAGCGCAAGATTGCTCTGGGTTTCGCCGCGGCACTGAGCGCCAGTGCTGCGCTGGCCACGATCGCAGAGGCGCGTGACCTCACCGTCGTCTCGTGGGGCGGCGCGTATCAGGAGGCCCAGAAGAAGGTCTATTTCGAGCCGTTCAAGAAGGCGTCCGGCGTTGCGATGAACGACGAATCCTGGGACGGCGGCGTCGGCGTGCTGCGCGCCAAGGTGCAGGGAGGTGCCGCCACCTGGGATGTCGTCCAGGTCGAGAGCGACGAGCTCGCGGTCGGCTGCGAGGAAGGCCTGTTCGAGAAGCTGGACTATTCCAAGATCGGCGGCGAGGCTGCCTATATCCCGCCGTCGGTCAATCCTTGCGGCGTCGGCGCCATCCTCTACGATTTCGTGCTCGGCTACGACAAGGACAAGCTGAAGGAGGCCCCGAAGGGCTGGGCCGACTTCTTCGACACCAAGAAGATTCCGGGCAAGCGCGCTCTGCGTCAGGGTCCGAAGACCACGCTGGAGATCGCGCTGATGGCCGACGGCGTCCCACCAAAGGACGTCTACCACGTGCTGGCGACCGACGAGGGCGTTGAGCGCGCGTTCCAGAAGCTCGACACCATCAAGGGCGACCTCGTCTGGTGGAAGGCCGGCGCGCAACCGCCGCAATTGCTCGCCTCCGGCGAGGTGGCGATGACCTCGGTCTACAATGGCCGCATCGACACCGCGAACAAGAACGAAAAGAAGAACTTCGGCATGGTGTGGGACGGCGCGCTGTTCACCCTCGACAGCTGGGTCATTCTGAAGGGGAGCCCGAACAAGGACGCGGCCTACAAGTTCCTGGATTTCGTCGGCAAGGCGGAGAACCAGTCCAAGCTGTCGGAGAACATTGCTTACGGGACGTCGAACAAGGACGCCGCCGGCCGGCTCCCGCCCGCCGTTCTGAAGGACCTGCCGACAGCGCCCGACAACATCAAGAACGCGGTCGAGATCAACGTCGCCTTCTGGCTCGAGAACATCGACCGCCTGACCGAGCGCTTCAACAAGTGGGCCGCGAAATAGCGCGCGACAGTACCGGCGTGCGGCACAGGCGGAGGGAAGAATGTCGCGAAGAGCTCGCCCGCGGCGCATCCTTCGAGACGCCCGCCTGCGGCGGGCCCTCAGGATGAGGGCGGGATTTGTGGCGGCGACTTTGCAGGCACCCATGTCGATGAGCCTCATCCTGAGGAGACCGCGAAGCGGTCGTCTCGAAGGACGAGGCGCTTGCTCAGGCCTCTCGTCAACGAGGCTCACGCCATGACAACCACGTCCCTGCCCGGCGCCAATGCGCAGGCCGAGGTGCCGCTTAAACGCCGATTGAGGCGCGCTGAGCGGACACGCCAGGTCAAGGCGTTGGCGCTGGTCCTGCCGCTTCTGCTGTTTCTGCTCTTCACCTTCGCAGGCCCGATTGCCGGTATGCTGTGGCGCGCGGTCGAGGACTGGGAGGTGCGTCAGGTCCTGCCGCAAACAACAGCGGCTCTCGCCAGCTGGGACGGCAAGGACCTGCCGGATGAGAAGGCCTATGCGGCGTTGGCAAGCGACATCCTGGCGGCGCGCGCCGCCGGCACCGTCGCGATTGCGGCCAAACGGCTCAACTACGCGCTCAACGGCTTCCGCACGATCCTGACCAGCACGGCGCGCAATCTGAAGGCGGTGCCGGAGCCGGGGACGGCCAAGGAGACGCTGGGCAAGATCAACCCCGCCTGGCGCGAACGCGCCACCTGGACCACGATCAAGGAGGCGAGCGGCCCGATCACCGGCTTCTACCTGCTCGCTGCGCTCGACCTGACGCGAAACGCGGACGGCGCGATCGTCGCCGCTCCACCGGATCAGGCCATCTACCGCGACATTTTCCTCCGCACCTTTCTCATCAGCCTCGGTGTCACGGCGCTCTGCCTGATCCTCGGTTTCCCGGTCGCTTACCTTCTGGCGACGCTGCCGCCTGGCCGGTCGAACCTCTTGATGATCTTCGTGCTGCTGCCGTTCTGGACGTCGCTCCTGGTCCGCACCTGCGCCTGGATCGTCCTGTTGCAGAGCAAGGGCGTCGTCAACGACAGCCTGCACTGGCTTGGCATCATCGACGCGCCGCTCCGCCTGATCTACAACCGCTTCGGCGTCTGCGTCGCCATGACCCACGTCCTGCTGCCGTTCATGATCCTGCCGCTGTACAGCAGCATGAAGGCGATCTCGCCTGCTTACATGCGGGCCGCCGCTTCGCTCGGTGCGCCACCCCTCACCGCCTTCCTGCGGATCTATCTGCCGCAGACGCAGCCCGGCATCGGCGCGGGCAGCCTGCTCGTCTTCATCCTGGCGCTCGGCTACTACATCACGCCGGCCCTCGTCGGCGGCGCCGCCGACCAGATGATCAGCTACTTCATCGCGCTCTACACGACCGAGACGGCCAATTGGGGCCTTGCTTCGGCGCTGGGTGCGGTGCTGCTGCTGGCCACCGTTCTGCTCGCTCTCGTCTACGGCAAGCTGGTGCAGGGCCAGCAGGTCACGGGAGGGATGAAGAATTGAGCGACAATTCCTCCTTGCGCACGCCCAGCCAGCGCATCGCGTGGACCGCGACCATCGTTGTCTCCACGCTGGTGTTCATCTTCCTGATCGCGCCGATCCTTGCGATCATGCCGCTGTCGTTCAGCTCTAGCGCGTACCTCACCTATCCGCTGCCGGGCCTTTCCTTGCGCTGGTACGACGACTTCATCACTTCGCCGCGCTGGATGAACTCGCTCAAGAACAGCATGATCATCGGCGTCGCCTCGACGCTGCTGTCCATGGTCCTTGGGACGATGGCCGCGCTGGGGCTGGCGCAGTGGAAGAGCCGGTTCAAGCCGCTCGTGCTGGCCTTCGTGCTGTCGCCGGTGGTCGTGCCCGGGGTCATCACCGCGGTCGGCCTGTACTTCTTCTTCGCACCGATCGGGCTGACGGGCAGCTATCTCGGCCTGATCCTGGCTCACACCGCGCTGGCGACACCCTTCGTGGTGATCACGGTCGGTGCGACGCTGCAGAGCTTCGACACCAATCTGGCACGGGCCGCTGCCTCGCTCGGCGCCTCGCCGCTCGAAGCCTTCCGTCGCGTGATCCTGCCGCTGATCCTGCCGGGCCTGGCGTCAGGCGCGCTGTTCGCCTTCGCGACCAGCTTCGACGAGGTGGTGATCGTGCTGTTCATGGCAGGTCCCGAGCAGCGCACCCTGCCGCGCGAGATGTTCAGCGGCATCCGCGAAAACATCAGCCCCACCATCACCGCAGCGGCGGTGATTTTGACGACAATCTCGGTCATCCTCCTGGCCACCCTGGAAGCCCTGCGCCGGCGCAACGAACGGCTCAAGGGCAGCGGGGGCTGATTGCCGGCACAATTTCCGTCATTGCGAGCGCAGCGACTTGTCCGCCGAAGCCTCGGCGAAGGCGGAAGCAATCCAGAAATGCATCCGCGGAGATAGCTCTGGATTGCTTCGTCGCAACAGCTCCTCGCAATGACGCGGGCGGACGAAGACACGACAGCGCGCCCGGTGAAAACCAGGCGCGCTTCGTTCAGGCCGTTACGCGAACCGCATTACTCCGCGTACTTGAACTGCGGCATGTTCTTCAGCTCGTCCTTGCTGGCATTGAACACGGCGTGATCCGGATACCATTTCGACGCGGACGACGTCGCCGCGGGCGCCGCGGGCCTGTCGGTGCCGGTCGCAGCGCCGGTCGTCGTCCCGGCGGGCTTGGCGCCGGTGTTCGCGCCGGTGCCGGTATAGGCGACGGGCTCGTTGACGAACTTCAGTTTCTCGTAGGGCACGGCGACCAGATGCTCGCCCATGCCGAGGAAGCCGCCGACGCCGATCACGGCGATCTTGATGTCACCGTTCTTGTCCATCAGCAGGTCGTTGATCGTGCCGATGTTCTCGTTGGCCTCGTTGTAGACCTTCAGGCCGTCCATCTTCGAGGTGCGCCACTGGCCGGAAGCCGTCGTGGTCGTTGCGGTGGCCGCAGGGCCGCCTTGTCGGTGGTGGCGGGCGGCGTTTGCGCGAACGCGACGGTCGCGAGCAGGGCGGTACCGGCGAGGCCGGTGACGATCGATTTCATCATGTTGTCCTCTCCTTGCGAAAACCTTGTGCGGAGAAAACAGCGCTGATCACGCGCAGTTCCGTGCGCGCCGCAATTTCGTCGCGCAATGCGCGAGCGGAGCATCCACGAGGTTAGTTCCTGCGTCACTCAGGAACATTTTGCGATGCACGGTTCCCCGCCGACGACCATGCACGCTGGGGTGAGGCATGATCGCGGCGAGGACCGCGCCGACCCGGCGTCGCCGAGGTCAGCTCTCGTAGTCGATCAGGAGAGCGGAGAGGCTCGAATTGCCGGTTGAGCTGCCATTGGCACCATAGGAGGATGCCGACGATTGCGATTGCTGGAGCGCCTTGAGGAATTGCTGAAGGATATCCTTGGTCGTCGCGTCGGCCGACGTGCTGCCGGCCGAACCGGTCGTCGACGAATCCGACGAATTGTCGTCCGGCGACGGATCGCCCGCGCCGTCGGGACCGCTCGCCGAGGTGGACTGAAACACGCTTTTCAGCTCCTCGGCCTGCTCGGAGGTCAGCGTCCCGTTCGAGACTTCCGTCGAGATGAGGTCGTCGAGCTTCGACTGCATCGCCTCCTTGGAGGGACGCGTGCCGCTCGACCGGTCGCTCGCCCGGCTCTGCTGGAGCGCCTTATCGATGTCGGTCAGCGCCGTCGAGAGCGCGGACTGGTCCGACGACGAGATCGCGCCGGCGGAGACTTGCGATTGCAATTGCTGCTGCAGCCGCTGCAGCAGCGACAGATGACTGCCGGTGGAGGCCGCCGTAATCGAGGTCATGATGGCTCCGTGGTTCTTGCGGGTGTGGCGAACGGCGCCACGGTAGGGTTGACGCGCTTAACGAGAACTTGCCGCGCCATGCCCGGTCGATTGCCGTCCGTTGCGGGCAGCCGGCCAGAAACAATCCGAAACAAAAATCTTCGCCATTTGACCCGAATTTTGGACAAACAAGGGCGCATGGCCATTCCCAATCCCAACATCCTGGTCGTCGAGGACGACCGCGAAACCCGGACGCTGATTGCGAAATACCTGCGCAACAACGCCTGCAACGTCACTGCCGTCGCCGACGGCCGTGAGATGTCGCGCGCCATGGCCGATCACCGCGTCGACCTCATCATCCTCGACGTCATGCTGCCCGGCGAGGACGGCCTCACGCTGTGCCGCAAGGTGCGCGCAGAAAATCAGACGCCGATCATCATGCTGACCGCGCGCGGCGAGGACGTCGACCGCATCGTCGGCCTCGAGATGGGTGCGGACGATTATCTGCCGAAGCCGTTCAACCCGCGCGAGCTGCTCGCCCGCATCAACGCGGTGCTGCGCCGCCAGGCGGCCGCGCAGGCGGCAAGCTCGATCGGAGGTGCCTCGATGCTGACCTTCGAAGGCTGGCGCATCGATCTGCGCCTGCGCGAGCTGCGCAATCCCGAGGGTGCGCGCGTCGCGGTGACCAGCGCCGAGTTCGACCTGCTGCGCACGTTCTGCGAGCGGCCCGGCCGCGTTTTGTCGCGCGACAGCCTGCTCGACCTCACGCAGGGGCGCAACACCGGCTCGTTCGAGCGCTCCATCGACGTGCTGGTCAGCCGCATCCGCCGCAAGATCGAGCCCAATCCGGCCGATCCCACCCTGATCAAGACGGTGCGCTCCGGCGGCTATCTGTTCACGCCACGAACCGAGGTCGCGGGAACTGAGGCAGCAGGCCCCGAAGCGGCCGCAGCGCCCCTGAGCCGCTGAGAGCGACGACGATGAAGCCGTCCTCGTTCTTCCATCTCAGCGGGATCGGCGGGCAGATTGCCGCGCTGGTGCTGGCCTCGACCGTGGCGCTCCATCTCGTCGTCACCACCGCCTTCCTGATCAGCCGGCCGGACCGCCCTGATGCGTCGCCGGACCGGGCGCATCAACTGGCCGATGCCGCGCTGTTGCTCGGTGCGGCGGAGGCGAGCGAGCGTCCGCGCCTCGTCACCGATCTTGCGCGCGCCTTCCCCAGGCTCGGCATCGAGATGCTGGCGCCCGGCACGGCTAATCTCGCGGAGAGCGACACCTTGCATGTGCGCGGGATGCACCGTCATCTCGACCGCGCCTACAGGACCGGACTGCTGGCTTCAGGCGGTATCGAGCCCCGTATCGGCGTGCAATTGCCCGACGGCACCGTGATCGCGGGCCAAGTCGATGGCGGCCCGCGGCCGTGGTTCTGGGGCGCGCCCTGGCTGATGGCGCTGGTGAGCGCGTTCTTCTGCGTCACCGTGCTCGGCCTATGGGCGGCGGGCGCGCTGACGCGGCCGCTGTCGTCCTTCGCCGAGGCGGCGGAGAATTTCAGCCTCGACGGCACCGCCGAGCCGCTGCCCGAGCGCGGCCCGGAGGAGATCCGCGCGGTGGCGCGCGCGCTCAACCGCATGCACGAGCGGATCGCCCGCCTGATGTCGGATCGCACGCGGATGCTGGCCGCGATCAGCCACGATTTGCGCACGCCGATCACGCGGCTGCGCCTGCGCGCCGAGTTCATCGAGGACGAGGCCAACCGCAAGCGCATGCTGATGGATCTCGACCAGATGCGCGCGATGCTGGAATCGGTGCTGTCGCTGCTGCGCGACGACCGCAAGGCCGAGGCGGTGACGCTGGTCGACATCGCCAGCACGCTGCAGCTCGTCGCCGATCAGTTCGGCGACATGGGCCATGTCGTGCACTATGTGGGGCCGGTGTCCGCGACTGCCGCCGCGCGGCCCGACGATCTGCATCGCGGCGTCACCAACCTGGTCGAGAACGCCGTGCGCTTCGGCGCCGAGGTGACGATCCGCCTCGACGTCTCGGACACCACGCTCGTCATCGACGTCGAGGACGACGGCCCCGGCATTTCGGGTGCGCGCAAGCAGGAGATGCTGGAGCCGTTCGTGCGCGGCGACGAGGCGCGCACCATGGACGAGTCCACCGGCTTCGGGCTCGGCCTGTCGATCGCGCGCGCGATCGCACTCGCCCATGGCGGCGAGCTGTCGCTGCACGACCGCAAGCCGCATGGCCTGATCGTACGGATGCAATTGCCGGTCTCGCAGGCGCCGCGCCTTGCCGCGTGATCAAGCCGCGAGCGGCGGGTGCTCGATGGCCTCGTGCGGGAAGATCGCCACCGCCTCGAAGCGATAATTGCAGGCGCGGCAGGTCCAGAGATAGGAGACGCGGCCTTCGCCTGGCTCGATCCAGTCAGGGAACGGGATCGGTGTGCCACATTGTGCACAAGGGTTCTGCTTGGGGATGTCGTCGATGTCTACAGGGGTCATGGACGTTCTCCCGAGTGCTGGTCTTGAGTGACGATTGTTGGGCGAATGCGCGAATGGACAGACCCGCTGTCGCGTAAGGCGCTCCACCAACTCGGAGCTTAACCCAGGTTTAAGTCGTAAACGCGACGAGCCGGCGAAAATCGCAGCTGGTGACATTTCGCCACATCATCGCCGTGTTCCCACGGCCTAACGCGCTGGGGTGCGGGTCCGTTCTGCCGAGGAATATTTCGATGAAAATCTTACGTGTCGTCGCGCTGCTCGCGGCCGGATTGACGTTGCCGCAGGCAGCTTTCGCCGGCGAAGCCGAATATGCCGAGATGGTTGCCGCCCATGCCCGCGCCAACGGCGTGCCGGAGGCGCTGGTGCATCGCGTCATCATGCGCGAAAGCCGCTATCAGCCGCACCTCGTCGGCCGCGGCGGCACCATCGGGCTGATGCAGATCAAGCTCGCGACCGCGCGCGGGGTCGGCTACACCGGCGATGCCGCAGGCCTGCGCGATCCCAACACCAACCTGACCTACGCCGTGAAGTACCTCGCCGGCGCCTATCGCGCCGCCAATGGCGATCACGCGCGAGCCGTGCGTTATTTCGCGGGCGGCTATTACTACGCTGCAAAGCGCCAGCGGCAGGAGGCCGTGCAGGTCGCCAATGCGGGCGAGACCATGGGCCAGGGCACTATGGGTCAGCCTTGGCTCGAGCCGAACGGCAATCCGCAGCCGATGTTCGCCGCGCCGACGCACAGAAAGCTCGCCCAGCGTGTCCGCAACGCGCGGGCGCAGGCGCTCAAGTAAGCTCTCGTGTCCCGGACGCGCTGCAGCCTAGGCGATGCGAAGCATCGTCCGGTAACGCTGCTGCGCAGAGCCGGGACCCAGCACCCTCCGCAAAATGGGCCCCGGCTCAGCAGCGCACCACTGCGTGATGCGCTGCGTCGGGGGCACGGACGGGTTCCGCGGCAACACGCGTTGACCACCCCGCCCTGCTGGCATACATTGGCACCGTTCCGAGGGGTGCTCCGAGGAGGAGCTGAGATACCGCTAAATGGGCAATACCGCCCAGGACCGCGGTGACCCTTTGAACCTGATCCGGGTCATGCCGGCGAAGGGACAGGGATGTTGCAGACGACCAAGCGACCGGATTCACCGGTTTCCATCATCGGCGCAGGCATCGCGGGCGCCTGGCAGGCGCTGCTGTTCGCCCAGGCCGGCCACGCCGTCACCCTGCATGAGCGCGGTGACGAGGCGATGACGGATGCCACCAGCCATTGGGCCGGCGGCATGCTCGCGCCCTATTGCGAGGCCGAGGTCGCCGAACCCATCATCAGCCGCCTCGGCTTGCGCTCGCTCGATCTCTGGCGGCGCGAGCTGCCGGACACGCCGTTCAACGGCTCGCTGGTCGTTGCCCACCCACGCGAGCGCAACGATTTCGAGCGCTTCGCGCGCATGACCGAGCATCACCGCCGGCTCGATGCCGCCGGCCTTGCCGCGCTCGAGCCGTCGCTGGAGGGCCGCTTCCGCGACGCGCTGTTCTTCCCCGCCGAGGGCCATGTCGAGCCGCGCCGCGTGCTGCCGCAGCTGCACGAGCGCATCCGCGCCGCCGGCGGCACCATCAAGTTTTGCAGCGACGTCAGCGCTGCCGAGCTGGACGGCATCGTGATCGACTGCCGCGGCCTTGCCGCGCGCGACGAGGAGCCGGAGCTTCGCGGCGTCAAGGGCGAGATGATCCTGATCGAGACCGACGAGGTGCAGCTGGCGCGCCCGGTGCGGCTGATCCATCCGCGCTGGCCGCTCTACGTCATCCCGCGCGAGAACGGCCTGTTCATGCTCGGCGCGACCTCGATCGAGGCGGAGGACACCGGCGTCAGCGTGCGCTCGGCGCTGGAGCTATTGGGCGCGGCCTATACCGTGCATCCGGCCTTCGGCGAGGCCCGCATCCTCGAATTCGGCTCGGGGCTTCGGCCTGCTTTTCCCGACAATTTGCCGCGCATCGGCATTCGCGATCGCAGGATCAGCGTCAACGGCCTCTACCGCCACGGCTTCCTGATCGCCCCCGCGCTCGCCGAGCTGACGCTCGCCTATGTCGAGCGCGGCCAGATCGACAACGAGGTGATGCAATGCGCGTGATCGTCCAATGCTTGTGATCATAAACGGCGAGCAGCGCGAGGTCAGCGCGGCCAGCGTCGACGCGCTGCTCGCCGAGCTCGACTACGAAGGCACTCATTTCGCCATCGCGCTCAATTACGACGTCGTGCCGAAAAGCCGCTGGGCCGAGACGCGCCTGAAGGCCGGCGACGAGATCGAGATCATCACGCCGCGGCAGGGAGGGTGAGGTGATGATTGCTGTCTATTTGTCGCGCCCGCGCGCGCCCCACACTCCCCTGTCATCGCCCGGCTTGACCGGGCGATCCAGTACGCCGCGGCTTCACGGTTCCAGCCGCACTGCCGCGGCGTACTGGATCCCCGCCTTCGCGGGGATGACAGCTACATCTGGGCTGACAGCATCCACTAAGGAGACACCTCCCACATGGTGACCTTCTACGGCAAAACCTTCGCCTCCCGCCTGCTGATCGGCAGCGCTCTCTATCCCTCGCCTGCGATCATGCAAGGCGCGATCCGCGCCTCCGGGTCAAACATCGTCACGGTGTCGCTGCGGCGCGAATCCGCCGGCGGCAAGACCGGGGACGCGTTCTGGAAGCTGATCCGCGAGCTCGACGTCACCGTGCTGCCGAACACCGCGGGCTGCCGCACCGTGCGCGAGGCCGTGACGACGGCAAAGCTCGCGCGCGAATTGTTCGCTACCTCCTGGATCAAGCTCGAGGTCATCGCCGACAACGACACGCTGCAGCCCGACGTCGTCGGCCTGGTCGAAGCCGCCGGCATCCTGATCAAGGACGGCTTTGAGGTGTTCCCCTATTGCACGGAGGATCTCTCGGTCGCGAGCCGCCTCGTCGATGCCGGCTGCAAGGTGGTGATGCCATGGGCCGCGCCGATCGGCAGCGCGAAAGGCATCACCAACCGCGATGCGCTGAAGCTGCTGCGCGAGCGGCTGCCCGACATCACGCTGGTGGTCGACGCCGGCCTGGGCGCGCCCTCCCACGCCGCGCAGGCGCTGGAGCTCGGCTATGACGCCGTGCTGCTCAACACCGCCATTGCCAAAGCCGCCGATCCCGTCGCGATGGCCAACGCCTTCCGCATGGGCTGTGAGGCCGGCCGCACCGCTTACGAGGCCGGACTGATGAACGCCCGCGACTTCGCCTCGCCCTCCACCCCTGTCGTTGGGACCCCGTTCTGGCATGCCGTATCCTGATCGCTTTTATCCCGTCGTCGACAGCCTCCAATGGGTCGAACGCCTGACCAAGCTCGGCGTCGGCACCATCCAGCTGCGCGCCAAAGAGCTGAACGACGCCGACGCGCTGCAGATCGTCAGCGACGCGCTGGCCATCACCAAGGACACGCAAACCAAGCTGGTGGTGAACGACTATTGGCGCGCGGCTATCGTCGCCGGCGCGAAGTACCTGCATCTCGGCCAGGAGGATCTGGCGGAAGCCGACCTCAACGCGATCCGCGAGGCCGGCCTCTCCCTCGGCATCTCCACCCATGACGACGCCGAGCTTGAAACCGCGCTCAAAGCCAAGCCGGACTATGTCGCGCTCGGCCCGATCTTCTTCACCACGCTCAAATCGATGCGCTTCGAGCCGCAGGGCATTCCGAAGATCACCGAATGGAAGCAGCGCATCGGCACCATCCCGCTGGTCGCCATCGGCGGCATCAAGTTCGAGCACGCCGCGGAGATTTTTGCGGCGGGCGCGGATTCGATTGCCGTGGTGTCTGACGTCACCCAGAACCCCGACCCCGACGCCCGCGTGCGGCAATGGCTCGACGGTTCGAAGGAGGCGGCGTGATGCAGGTCCCGCTCTCATCACGCGTCATTGCGAGGAGCCCTTGCGACGAAGCAATCCAGACCGTCTCCGCGGACGCATTTCTGGATTGCTTCGCTGCGCTCGCAATGACGGAGCAAGAATTCACCGCCGTCGCTCCAACGCACGCACACCAGAATTAACCGGAGGATCCCATGAACATCCGCTCCAACCCCGACAAAACCGTCCCCGCCGTCACCACCGGCCCCCTTCCCTCCTCGCGCAAGATCTTTGCGACCCCCGACGCCGCGCCTGATATCCGCGTGCCCTTGCGCGAGATCATCCTGTCCGAAGGCGCCGGCGAGCCGAACCTGCCGGTCTACGACACCTCGGGCCCCTACACCGACCCCAGCGTCACCATCGACGTCAACGCCGGCTTGGCGCGCAACCGCAAGCAATGGGTGCTGGAGCGCGGCGGCGTCGAGGAGTATGAGGGCCGGCAGATCAAGCCGGAAGACAATGGCAGCGTCTCCACCGACAAGGCCGCGCGCGCCTTCTCGGCCTATCACAAGCCGCTGCGCGGCCTCGACGGCCACAAGGTGACCCAGCTCGAATTCGCCCGCGCCGGCATCATCACCAAGGAGATGATCTACGTCGCAGAGCGCGAGAACCTCGGCCGCAAGGCTCAGCTCGAGCGCGCCGAAGCGGCGCTCGCCGACGGCGAGAGCTTCGGCGCCTCGGTGCCCGCCTTCATCACCCCGGAGTTCGTGCGGGACGAGATCGCGCGCGGCCGCGCCATCATCCCCTCCAACATCAACCACTCAGAGCTCGAGCCGATGATCATCGGCCGCAACTTCCTGACCAAGATCAACGCCAATATCGGCAACTCGGCGGTGACCTCGTCGGTCGAGGAAGAGGTCGAGAAGATGGTGTGGGCGATCCGCTGGGGCGCCGACACCGTGATGGACCTCTCCACGGGGCGCAACATCCACACCACGCGTGAGTGGATCCTGCGCAACTCGCCGGTGCCGATCGGCACCGTGCCGATCTACCAGGCGCTGGAGAAGTGCAACGGCGATCCCGTCAAGCTGACCTGGGAGCTCTACAAGGACACGCTCATCGAGCAGTGCGAGCAGGGCGTCGACTATTTCACCATCCACGCCGGCGTGCGCCTGCAATACATCCACCTCACCGCCAGCCGCGTCACCGGCATCGTCTCCCGCGGCGGCTCGATCATGGCGAAGTGGTGCCTGGCGCATCACAAGGAAAGCTTCCTCTATACGCATTTCGACGAGATCTGCGACCTCATGCGCAAGTATGACGTCTCGTTCTCGCTCGGCGACGGCCTGCGTCCCGGCTCAATCGCCGACGCCAACGACCGCGCCCAGTTTGCGGAGCTCGAAACGCTCGGCGAATTGACGAAAATCGCGTGGGACAAGGGCTGCCAGGTCATGATCGAAGGCCCCGGCCACGTGCCGATGCACAAGATCAAGATCAACATGGACAAGCAGCTCAAGGAATGCGGGGAAGCGCCATTCTACACGCTTGGACCGCTGACCACCGACATCGCGCCGGGCTACGACCACATCACGTCGGGCATCGGCGCCGCCATGATCGGCTGGTTCGGCTGCGCCATGCTCTGCTACGTCACGCCGAAGGAGCATCTCGGCCTGCCCGACCGCAACGACGTCAAGACCGGCGTCATCACCTACAAGATCGCCGCCCACGCCGCCGACCTCGCCAAGGGCCACCCCGCCGCGCAATTGCGTGACGACGCCCTCTCCCGCGCCCGGTTCGAATTCCGCTGGACCGACCAGTTCAACCTCGGCCTCGATCCGGACACCGCGAAGAACTTCCACGACGAGACCCTGCCGAAGGAAGCCCACAAGGTCGCCCATTTCTGCTCGATGTGCGGCCCGAAATTCTGCTCGATGAAGATCACGCAGGACGTGCGGGACTATGCGGCGACGCTGAACGATCCGAACAGCGTGGGGATGTCGATGCAGGGCACCGCCGAGGACGGCATGGCCAAGATGAGCGCGAAGTTCAAGGAGATGGGCGAGAGCTTGTATCTGGATGCGGAGAAGGTGAAGGAGAGCAATCGGGTGTTGTGAGGGCTTGTCTTATGATCACAACGGGTGCCTTGAACTCGTTGTGATCATTTGGCCTCCTCCTCACTCACTGCCAGCTCGAAATATTTATCCAGTAGAGATCTGATCTCCATCTTTGGCGAACCACGCGGCACCGTAACTCGCACAATTGAACCGCTGACACCTTCCGTCCAAACCACGTGACTTATGAAAGGAAAATTTTGGACGAGAGCCTCATTAACTTCTCGCCTTTTTGTAGCCCGCATTCTCGGAAACTCATATTCGATGACTTCAGCATCAGTTCCGCGGGACCTGGATGCCACTTCGGCAATCGGACGATCCAATCGCTGGATTGATGCGCGAAGCGACCTTAACTCCTCAAGGATAAATTCCTGTCCCGAAACTTCCTTTTTGTCGAGTTTCGCGACTGTACCGGCCGCGGACGGTTGCGTTCACGAGCAAGAAGGCGGCGAGCTTGTTTTACGGCAGGCCGTCAGCTGCGATTGCGCTGGGGCGGCAGATGCGAAATGAGAGTTTGCCGGAGATATTTGTATTGCCGTCGCCGTCGGGGGCGGCGTCGGGGCATTGGACGATCGAGCCGTGGCGGGAGTTGGCTAGGTGGATTGCTGCGTAGGCTGGGTTGGCGCAGCGTAACCCACCTCTTCTGTCGCCGCCGATGCAGACGTGGTGGGTTACGCCTTCGGCTAACCCACCCTACGAGAGCGCGCCACACCCACAGACCTCATCCTGAGGAGACCGCGCAGCGGTCGTCTCGAAGGATCGCCGCGGGCGAGATGAGGGCCTTCATGGTTCGAAACGGTGCTTCGCGCCTCCCGCCACGAGGATCCAGCTTCGTAGGGTGGGCAAAGGCGCGGCAGCGCCGTGCCCACGAATTCTTCGCGAGTCCCGGCGGTGCGTGGGCCACGGCGCGAAGAGCGCCTTTGCCCACCCTACGGTACCGTCCCCCTCACCCCGCATACGCCCTGTCCAGATCCGCGATCACGAGCTTCCGCATCCCCATCATTGCCTGCATCACGCGGTTCGCTTTGGTGCGGTCGGGGTCGCCGAGATAGCGGCCGAGCGCCGTCGGGATGACCTGCCAGGACAGGCCGAATTTGTCCTTGAGCCAGCCGCACCTCGATTCCTCACCGCCGTCGGCGGTGAGACGGCTCCAGAAATAATCGACCTCGCCTTGCGTCTCGACGCTGATGAAGAACGACACCGCCTCGTTGAAGCGGTATTGCGGCCCGCCATTGAGCGCGTGGAAGCGCTGGCCCTCCAGCTCGAACACCGCCATGGAGTCGCTGACGGTCTCGACCCTGGCGTTGGGAAACACCGATTTGTAGAACGCGACGGCCTCGGGGACGTTGTTGTCGAACCAGAGAAACGGCGTGATCGAGGTCATGAACTTGTATCCTTTCGGCTGGGGCTGGACGCTCGGCAGGGCGCCGCTGTCCCAAGGACGAGCGAGCGGGCGGCATTCCGACAGGGGAGCCCCACTTTTTCCGCCCCGCAGGTGTCGTCCCGGCCTAGTGCGCAATTGCGCACGGGCGCCGGGACCCATAACCACAGGCGTAATTGTCGGAATGCCGACCGCCGGTTCGTCCTCTGAACACAGACGCAACACCCGGAGCCCCCGATGCCCATCATCACCGCCTTCGAAAACTCCCCCGATCGCGGCCGCGGCCACGCGCGCGACATGCGCGTCCGCTGGGCTTTCGAAGAGGTCGGCCAGCCCTACGACGTTCGCCTCCTCTCTTTCGCCGCGATGAAGCAGCCGGCGCATCTTGCGCTGCATCCGTTCGGGCAGATCCCGACCTATGAGGATGGCGACCTCGCCCTGTTCGAGTCCGGCGCGATCGTGCTCCACATCGCCGAACACCATGACGGCTTGCTGCCGAAGGATGCGAGCGCGCGCGCCCGCGCGATCGCATGGATGTTCGCCGCGCTGAGCACGGTGGAGCCGCCGATCGTCGAGCTTACCATGGCGATGATGATTGAGCGCGACAAGAGCTGGTACGCCGAGCGCCTGCCGGGCTTGCAGGAGCACGTGCGCATCCGGCTCGGCGAATTGTCCCGCCGCCTCGGCAAGGCCGACTGGCTCGACGGCGCCTTCAGCGCCGGCGACCTCATGATGGTGACGGTGCTGCGGCGGTTGAACTCGTCAGGCCTGCTCGACGAATACCCCGACATTGCCGCCTATGTCGCGCGCGGCGAGGCGCGGCCGGCGTTCCGGCGGGCGTTCGACGCGCAACTGGCGGTGTTCAACGCGGCGTCGCGTTCGTAATTCGTAGGGTGGGTTAGACGCGCGGCTGCGCGAAGCGCGGGCCGTGCGGCGTAACCCACCGCCTCTGTTTCGGCGGATACGAAGGTGGTGGGTTACGCCTTGCACCTTCGCGCGTTGAACGACTGCGCTCGTGAGCGGCTAACCCACCCTACGAGAGCTGTGCCAGGCCCAACCGTTGCGCCGGCCGCGACCCTCCTGCATTCTAGCCTCCACCACCCCAGAGGAGCCCGCCATGCTGACCCTCTACTCCTATCCGCAACTGTTCGGCGTCGCCGACAACAACGGCTACGGCCTCAAGGTCTTCGCCTTCCTCAGGCTCGCGGGCGTGCCGTTCGTGCATGAGCACGTCTTCGATGCCTCCGCCGCGCCGCGCGGGCAGCTGCCTTACGTCGTCGACGACGGCGAGATCATCGGCGACAGCGAGACCATCATCGCGCATGCGACCGCGAAATATCGCCTGACGATCGATGCCGGCTTGTCATCGGAGCAGCGCCGCACCAACCATTTCGTGACGCGCATGCTCGACGATCTCTACTGGGTGATGTCCTTTTCGCGCTGGAAGGACGAGCGCTTCTATCCGGCGTTCCGCGACGCCTTCATCGCGCAGCATCCGCAGATCGACGCTGATGGCTTCGAGAAAGCCAAGGCCTACAACGCGCAGCGCTATCACTTCCAGGGCATCGGCCGCTACACGCCCGAGCAGGCCTATGCCCGGGGCCTCGCCGATCTGCAGGTGCTGGCGGAGATCGTGCCGGCGCAAGGCTTCGTGCACGGCGCGGCGCCGACGAGCGTTGATGCCGGCATCTACGGCTTCATCGCCAATATCTATTTCTTTCCGATCCCGACGCCGCTGAAGGCCTTCGTCGATGCGCACGCAAACCTCGTCGCGCATTGCGAGCGGATGCATGCGATGGTCAAAAATCGTAGGGTGGGTTAGCTTCGGGCGGCGCGAAGCGCTGTCCGAAGCGTAACCCACCACTGTCGTCTCCGGAGACGCCGAAGAGGTGGGTTACGCCCCGCAGATGCGCTTCGCGCATCCGCAGGGCTAACCCACCCTACGGCACCGTCTTCTACCGCATCGTGATCGCAAGCCCGCTGAGATCCGCATTCGCCATCAGGCCGACCTGCGTGCCGGTCAGCTCCAGCACCGCGCCTTTTTGGTTGGTCAGCACGATGGCGCGGGCGCCGGCGCCGACGGCGAGGCCCGCGCCGGCGGCACCATAGACGCCGGCGACATCCGAGGGGCGGTTGATGTTGCTGACGCGGCCGCGCAGCACGGTCTTGGATCCCCCGAACACCAGGCCATAGTCGATGCCGCCGGTGGAGAGCCCGTAAGAGCGGCCGCGGAAGTTCAGCACGCCGGAGCCGCCGGAGCCGCCGATGATCCAGCCGGCCTTGTAGATCGTCAGCGTCACGAAGCCGCTGTCGGCGCGCGCGGTCGTCGAGAGGCCGGCCAGGGCGACGATGGCGACGCACGCGGCGCGGAAGGTGGATGCGAGCTTCATGGGGGTCTCCGGGGGCTTTTTTAGGGGAGGATTCGAATCAGACGGAGCGAATGTACCTGATCGATCGGGGCGGCAACATGATGGGACGGCAGTTTCCGCAAGTGCAGCGGCGGCAAGACTCGCGGAAGGTCCTCATGCCCCGTCATTGCGAGCGTAGCGAAGCAATCCAGAATCGTTCCGCGGAGGCAGTCTGGATTGCTTCGTCGCAAGAGCTCCTCGCAATGACGAGATGGATGGATACCGGCTCTTGCCGCCAGCAGGAAAAGGCGAACCGCCAGCGATCGAAGGCACCATCGCCATCGTGCCATACTGCCCCTGTTTTGCCCGACGGAGCAAGCGGATACTTCCGCAATCCCGAATTTCGTAAAAACCCAATGATCTCCGCACCATCCCTACTGCGCATGGGGTTGTTTTCGCACTTTTGTTTTGAGCAGCCCACGTCTTGCCGCTACTCTCATGCGTCCGCCCCCGTCCTGAGGTGATCCCATGTCGATCCAGCATTTCGCGCCCCCGCCGCACGTCAAGGCGCCGCCGCTGTCCTTTGCGACGCGCGTTGGCGATCTCCTGTTCGTCTCCGGCATTCCCGGCTTCGATGTATCAGGCGCGTTACCCGATGGCTTCGAGGCGCAGTTCGCCAATGTCGTCGTCAACATCAAGCGCGTGCTGGGCGAGGCCGGCGCCGGTATGCACGATCTCGTCAAGGTCAACGTGCTCCTGACCCGCGCCTCGGACGTTGCCGCCATGAACGCGCTCTATGCCGGCGCCTTCGGCCCGCCGCCATACCCGGCGCGCACCACATGCGTGGTGCACGCGCTGCCCGATCCGAAGATGCTGATCGAGATCGAGGCGGTCGCCTCATTGGCCAAGTAGGAGCGGATTAAGCTGCGTGTGGCCCATCGGGCACGCTGCCAAACCAAATGCTCGAGGCACGGCTGACATGTCCGTGAATGGCGGCTCGCCGGCTTGCAAAGGGCCTGCTTTTACCGCACGAATTTTTTCGGTCCCATGTCCCACAAGGAGATACTTCATGCGTCGCCTTCTCGCGCTTTGTGCCGTTGCCGGCATCGCCTCGTCCGTGTTCGCCGTGCCGGCCTCAGCGAAGGTCGGCTATTACGTGATCCGCTGGGACAACACCGGCATCTGCCAGGTCTGGAACGAGGACCTGCAATACAAGCCGTTCCAGTTCGGGGTCTCGACCTACAAGGTCGTCAGCAAGCCGCTCCCGACCTTCCAGCAGGCCTCCGACCTGCAGATCAAGATGCGCACCGAGCGGAAGTGCACGCTCTGAGCTCTACGGCAAGAGATCGCATTCGAAGGGCGGGTCGCGCGGGCGATCCGCCCTTTTTCTTTGCGCTGGCCTGAAGCGTTTCCCCGGCCGAAATCGCGCAGGTCCAGCGCACATTGTTTGAACCTCGGCGGCCGGTGGAACTACTCACATCTTGTCCGGGGCGCAGCCAAGCGCGTCCCGCACCACCCCTCCCCGTCATTGTCGGGAGGCGCATCACATCATTCATTTGAGGAGCTGATCATGCGTCGTATTTCCATGCTGTGCGCTGCCGCCGGTCTTGCCGTCACTGCGTTCGTCGCCGCGAGCCCGGCCGAAGCCAGCTATCATCTGATCCGTTGGCAGGACACCGGCTTCTGCCAGATCTGGGACGAGAGCATCCCGACCACGCCGTGGCCGGCCGGCTACCACCGCGCCAGCGCCAGCGTGCCGACCTTCCTCGACGCCCTCGCGGCGAAGGACGCCGCGCTCAAGAGCGGTAGCTGCACCTGGTAAAGTTTCGATCGGCGGACGAAGAGCCGGGCAAGGACGCCAACGTCCTTGCCCGGTTGTTTTTGTGCCCGCGTGAACGCGAGCCGTGGCGCCTTCACGCGTCCTTGTGCGCGCCGGGATGGATCAGGATGTCGCGCGCGGCGGCGAGGTCGATGAAGGCTTCGGCGCTGCCGCCCTGGTCGGGATGCAGGCCCTTGGCGGCGCGGCGATAGGCCTGGTTGATGTCCTCGCAGGTGAGCTGCACCGCGAGCGGCAGGCCGAGCACCTTGCGGGCGCGATCCTCGCTGGAGAGCTTCTTCGGCGCAGCGTTGCGGCGGCCGAAGCGCGGTGCGGTCAGATCGTGCACGACCTCGAGCACCACACCGAGACGACGCTGGGCCGCCAGCGTCACGCTGTGATCGTCATTGTCGACGGCCTGGCGCAGCACCGGCAGCGCCTGCTCGGCGGCCTGGCGCAGCGTGACGTCGCCGCTCATCCGCGCGATCTCGGCCACCAGCCGGCCGGCCTCGGCCCAATCCGGCGATTGCGCCGACCGCAGGCGTTCCAGAGCGAGTTTCCAGGAGTCGAGCCGTTCCATCATGCGCGCAACGTTTAGCAATCAAGATCAGTATGCCAAGGCCGCCGTTTCCGACCCCTTAATTTCGAGTTAGCTTTTCGTGAAACTTCGAAACGAAAACGGGAGGAATATGCCATGGCGTTGCTCGCGAACCACATTGCCGTCGTCACCGGCGCCGGTTCCGGAATCGGCCGGGCGATCGCCGCCGGCTATGCGCGGGAGGGCGCGCAGATCGTGCTGCTCGACGTCAACGCCGAGACGGCGGCGGAGGCGGCGCAGGAGATCCGAACATCGGGCGGCAAGGCCGAGAGCTTTGCGCTCGACGTGACCAGGCGCGAGGATTGCTTTGCGCTGGCGAAGCAGGTCGCGGACAAGGTCGGGCAGGTCTCGATCCTCGTCAACAATGCCGGCATCACCCGCCGCAACGCCTTCACCGCGGAGACCGAGACGGTGGCGAAGGACTGGAACGACATCATCTCGCTCAACCTCACCGGCGTCTTCAACATGACGCAGGCGTTCCTCGCGCCGTTGCGCGCGAGCAAAGGCCGCATCGTCAATATCGGCTCGATCCAGTCCTTCGTGCATCTGCGCACGCCGAGCTCGGCGGCCTACACCACCTCGAAGCACGGCGTGCTCGGCTTCACCAAGGCGCTCGCGGTCGAGCTCGGCAAGGACGGCGTGCGCGTCAACGCGATCGGGCCCGGCTTTATCGAGACCAACATCAACGTCCATGTGCGTGCGACAAATCCGGCGCTGGTGCAGGCCTTCGTCGATCACACGCCGCTGGCGCGCACCGGCAAGCCCGAGGACATCGTGGGGCCTGCGGTGTTCCTCGCCTCCGATCTGTCGGCCTTTGTCACCGGCAGCATCGTGATGGTGGACGGCGGCTACCGAACGGTGTGAGAGGCTCGTCAATCGCGGCCGCATTTGGGCATTCTCAAGATCAATTCGGCGCGGCCACCCCGATTAACCCTTCATTAACCAAACCAGACCACCGTAGATTCACGGCTTGGGGGTCGTTGGTTCTCGATCCGCTTCCGACGATGGAAGCGGGCGTTGATCGGGAGGTGTGTTGATGACCACTGTTCATGTCGCCGCGTCCGAGCCGGACGCACAATTCTTTGCCCCGAACCAGATCGTTCCGCTTCTGATCGGCGCCACCGTCGACGAGGTCGAGCGTGAGCTCGTGCTGCAGACGCTGGCGCGCTGCGACGGCAACCGCACGCGGGCCTCGCGCGTGCTCGGCCTTTCGGTGCGCACGCTGCGCAACAAGATCAAGCTCTATGCCGCCTCTGGCATCGACGTGCCTGCCCATCAGGACTAGCGCGCGACTTTAGTCCACCCGCGACGACGCGCTGCGCAGCCGCGCGCGATCGATGACACGGCTGGTTGCTCCGTTGGATTGATGTTGATCAAGCCGGGCACGATGCGCGGGCAGAATTGCTGCTGTCGTCAAACGCCGCTAAGTAGCTTGCTTCGGGTGAAGGGAGCAATGGCGTGGCAGACGACCAGGGACGACGGCCGGGGCCTCAGGGTCCTCGTGGGCGGCAAGGCGAGCCGGGACGACCGGGACCACAAGGTCATCCGGGCCGGCGCGGCCCCGACGGCGCGCGCGGCAAGCCCGGGCCGCAGGGCAAGCCGGGCCCGGTCGGAAAGGCCGGACCGCAAGGAAAGCAGGGCGAAGCCGGTCCGCGTGGGCCAGCCGGCGCGCTGGGACCTGTCGGACCGCAGGGGCCGGCGGGGCCGCAAGGCCCGCGCGGCGAGCCGGGTCCGCCCGGCCAATTGCCGTCGATCGAGCAGGTGCTGCCGTGGCTCGACCAGCTCTTCGACGCTTGGGACGAGCGCCGCCGCCAACGCGAGCGCGAAGCCGCTGAGCGCGAAGCGCTCGAAGCCGCTGTCCAGGAGACCGACGAGGCAATCGTCGACGACGAGGGCGACGACGGCGACGATCACAAGAAGAAAAAGAAGAAGAAGAAGCAGGGCCAGAAGAGTTAGCCCCAGTCTATTTGGGCTGATCCTCGCGCCGCGGCAGCATGCCCATGCGCTCGAACTGCCAGCGCATGGCGCGATACCAGAGATAGCCGACCGCCGCGCCGCACAGGGCGAGGATGACCACATTCGCGCTGGAGAACGAGCCGCTCCACCACATCATCCACGCGGTCCACAGCAGCGTGAAGACGATGGCACCTGCTTTCAAGGGAAGAAGGGGGCGGCTCATGTCGTGCTCCGGGCGATCAAAACCCCGGCCGCCACCTTCGCAAGCCGAGGCAGCAGATACCGTGAGGCAGATCACGGACCACGCTGCCTGAGCTCACGTACCGAAGCGCAGCCGCGAGCGCTCTTTGGCCTTTTCCGCCTCAACCTCGCGGTCGCGCGCCGGCGCATGGGTATGCAGTGAAGTCAGGAGTTTTCGCGCGGCCTCGGAGACCTCGGCCACCGCACGCTCGAACGCCGCCTCGTTGGCCTGAGACGGTCTGTTGAAACCCGACAGCTTTCGCACGAATTGCAGCGCGCTGGCATGGATCTCATCCTCGGTCGCCGGGGGCTCGAAGTTGAACAGCGTCTTGATATTGCGGCACATGCACTTTCTCCGGATATTTCCTCGAGGACGGTTGGCGGAGGGGAAATCCTACATCGTTCCCGCATTTGTGCTAGGTTCCGCCGCAAAAGCGGCCGCCGGACACGAGCCGCACGGGGGAGAGGAACATGAGAGCTTCTTGCGTCGCGCTGTCGGCCATCCTGCTATCGATCTCGACGTCAGGATGGGCAGTCGACTATCCGCCACCGAAGCAGGGCGACTGGATCGCCCGGGATTTCAAGTTCCACACCGGCGAGACCATGCCGGAACTGAAGCTGCACTACACCACGGTCGGCGAACCCTCGGGCCAGCCCGTGCTGGTGCTGCACGGCACAGGCGGGTCGGGCGCGAGCGTGTTGACGCCTTCCTTTGCCGGCGAGCTGTTCGGCCCGGGGCAGCCGCTCGACGCCGCCAAATATTACATCATCATTCCCGACAATGTCGGCCACGGCAAATCGTCGAAGCCCTCCGACGGCATGAAAACGAGCTTTCCGAAATACAATTACGAGGACATGGTCGAGGCGCAATATCGCCTGGTGACGGAAGGCCTCGGGGTCAAGCATCTGCGGCTCGTGATCGGCAATTCGATGGGCGGCATGCACACCTGGCTGTGGGGCGAGAAATATCCGAAGGCGATGGACGCGCTGATCCCGATGGCCTCGCAGCCGACCGAGATGGCATCGCGCAACTGGATGATGCGGCGGATCATGCTCGACACCATCCGCAACGATCCCGACTACAATGGCGGCAATTACACCGGCCAGCCGCGCATGATGAAATATGCCATCACCGCCTACGGCATTGCCAGCATCGGCGGGACGCTCGCCTATCAATCGCAGGCGCCGACCGCGGCGAAGGCCGACAAGATCGTCGATGACCGGCTCGCGACGCCGATCACGGCGGACGCCAACGACTTCGTCTATCAATGGGAATCCTCGCACGACTACAATGCGAGCGAGAAGCTGGAGGCGATCGAGGCCCCGCTGCTGCTGATCAATTCGGCCGATGACGAACGCAACCCGCCCGAGACCGGCCTCACGGACGCTGCCATGAAGCGGGTCAAGAACGGCCGCCTCTATTTGATCCCGGCGAGCGCCGAGACGCGCGGCCACGGCACCACCGGCAATGCAAAGTTCTACAGCGAGCAGGTCAGGCAATTGCTACAGACCGCGCCGCAGCGGACGATGTAGGAGCGGCAGCCAGACGATATGTCGAAAGCCCGCTTTCGTAAGGCTGCACTCGCACTTCCCGGTGTTATCGAGGGCGCGCATCACGGCCATGCCGACTTCCGCGTCGGCAAGCGCGTGTTCGCGACGATAGGCTATCCCGATGACACATGGGGTATGGTGAAGCTGACGCCGGACCAGCAGGCCATGCTCATCGATGCGGAGCCGGCGATGTTTCGCCCCGTGCCCGGCGCCTGGGGCAAGAACGGCAGCACGAATGTGAAGCTGGCGAAGGTCGATCAGGTAACGCTGCGAAGCGCGCTCGATATGGCCTGGCGCAATGTCGCGCCAAAATCGCTGCTTGCCTCGATCGAGACGCCATAGCGAAGATCATGCCGCAACGCATCATGCCGCCGCGCCTCTCGCGCGCATATTATTTGAGCATGCAATGCGCTGTCAGCTCGGGCTTAATCGCATCAACGATACGAATCGGAATGCGGCGGAGGATCGCATGCGAAGGCTCGCACTGTGCGTTTGGCTGATCGCGATGACGGCGCTGACGAGCGCTGCGTTCGCGTTCGACAACGGGCAATATGATCACGTCCCGCCCGACATCCGCGCCTGGTTCAAGAGCGTGATCGCGCCGAACGGCGTGCCCTGCTGCGACATCTCCGACGGCCATCGCACCGACTACGACGTGCGCGCGGGCAGCTATTGGGTGCCGATCGAAGGGCAATGGATGGAAGTGCCCGAACGCGCCATCATCCGCGACCAGGGCAATCCAGTCGGCCAGGCCGTGGTGTGGTACGTCCACCACCGCGGGGCCATCATCATCAGCTGCTTCGTGCCGGCGGATGCGGTGTAGCGCGTCTTGATGAATTCCATTGGCTGGAGATGGCCCGATCGGGTAGCCTAGAGCCAAGCTTGAAGCGGAGGCACGCCGTTGACCGATCTTAGCGCCGAAGACCTCGCCACCATCTATGCCAAGCCGAGCCCGCGCGTGATCGCGAAAGCACGGCCCGCGATCGACGCGCACGCGAAGAAGTTCATCGAGATGTCGCCGTTCTGCGTGCTCGCGACATCGGGCTTGGACGGCAGCGTCGACGCTTCTCCGCGCGGCGGCGGCATCGGCTTCGTCCGCGTCGCCGGCCCCAACCAGCTGCTGATGCCCGACCGCTCCGGCAACAACCGCATCGACAGTTTCCGCAACGTGGTCGAAGGCTCAGGCTTCGTGCATTTGCTGTTCTTCGTTCCGGGCATCGACGAGACGCTGCGCGTCGGCGGACGCGGCACGCTGTCGGCCGACCCGGATCTGCTCGCCTCGATGGAGGAATTCGGCAAGCCGCCGCGCGCGGTGCTGAACGTCACCGTGAGCGAAGTCTATTTTCACTGCGGCAAGGCGCTGATGCGCTCGAAGCTGTGGTCGTCGGAGAAGGTGCCGCGCTCGGTGATGCCGAGCATCGTCACGGTCGTTCACGAGCAGACCGGCCTCGGCGAGCCCGCGAGCCAGGAGGCCGTGGAAGAGCTCTACAAGACGCAGCTGTAGGCCGCACGGCATCACAGCGTCGTCCCAGCCTTGCGGGGTCCCCGCTTTCGCGGGGACGACATGGGAGTGTGTCGCGACGGCGTCTGTCGCGGCGTTAGCGCTTAATGCCCGTCGCCTTCCAGCCCGCCGACATGCTTCTGGGTGTAGAGTTCGAGGCCGATGCGGCCGATCAAATCGAGCTGGGTTTCGAGGAAGTCGATGTGATGCTCCTCGTCGCTCATCAGCTTCTCGAACAGGTCGCGCGTGACATAGTCCTTGACGCTGTGACAGTAGGTCGCCGCTTCCTGATAAAGCGCCCGCGCGCTCATCTCGGCGGCGAGATCGCACTCGATGATCTCCTTGACGTTCTGGCCGATGCGCAGGGGGTCGAGCACCTGCATGTTCGGAAAGCCGTCGAAGAACAGGATACGCTCAGTGAGCTTGTCGGCGTGCTCCATCTCCTCGATGGACTCCTTGCGCCAGACCTTGGCCATGTCCAGCAGGCCCCAATTGTCGAGGAAGCGGTAATGCAGCCAGTACTGATTGATCGCAGTCAGCTCATGACGCAGCGCCTTGTTGAGATATTCGATGACCTTTGCGTCGCCCTGCATGGTTCACTCCAGCTCTTGCAATCCAAATCGGCCCTAACCGAGTTTAGAACGCTTCTAAATCACTTTGCGAACGAGGGCAACCGGCTGCGGGAACGCAGCCGGGGAAAAGCTCAGCCGGGGGTGCGGAAGTTTTCAGCAGGCCGCGAGCGCGAACTCGGCGGGCTCGGCGGTCTCGTCGTTGGCGGCCACGGTGTGGCTATGCGGACAGCCGGCGCAGCAGGACTGCGCGCAGGGCCCAAGCGCTTCGTCGATGATGGTCTTGATCGTCCGTGCGCAGCGGCCGCATTCGGCGCTACAGCCGAGACAGCCATAGACCTGTTTGGCATGGCGCACGGCATCGTCGGACTCGGCGACGGCGGCGCGGATATCGTCATCGCTCAGCACGTTACAGGAACAAACGATCATGGAAGCGGCAGGCCCTTCGGTGATGCGCCATCATCGATATTTAACAGGCCGGCCGGATGCAAAAGGAAAAACCGGTATTTGAAGCTATTCCAAACTGGCCTGATCAAAGCCTAGAACGGCTCTAAAATAAGCTGTTGCGCTGGATCAAGATTGGGCCGGACTAGTCGCCGCCACCGCCTCCTCCACCGTCGCCACCGCCTCCACAGTCGCCGCCGCTGCTGCTGCCGCTATCGCTGCTCGAACAGCTGCCGCCGTCGCTCGAGCTCCCCGAACTGCCGCCGGAGAACCAGCTTCCCAGCGAGAAGCCGTCACTCGTCCCGGAATAGCTGCTGTCACACTCCCGCGGTCGCTGCCTGCGGTGGCGCGGGAGCGCCGTGCGCGGTTCTGGAGATGTGCGATCCAGCCGTAGCCGATCGCGAAAACGATCCCGGCCGCAATCAAGGCATTGACCATCGCGTTGCCCATCATCGTCTCCCAGTGGGGCCCATATTAGTTGGTCGTCTCCGGCAAAGGTGCCGTTCATTGATCATTTCAGCGAAATATGGAACCTTGCGGCCCAAAGGGTTCCCGTGTGTTGGTCTGAAAGGTCAAGCAATGAAGAAGTCGCTCATGGCGGTCGCTGCCGTCGCCACCCTGGCCCTGACGGCCGGATCGCCGGCCCATGCCCAGCGCGGCGTCGCCGCAGGCGTGGCAGCCGGGATCATCGGCGGCGCCATTGTCGGCGGTGCATTGGCTTCTCCGTATTATTACGGACCCGGCTATGGCTACTATCAGCCGGGCTACTACCCGCCGCGCTACTACGCCCCTGGTCCAGGCTATGTGGCCGACGACTATTACGGCGGCTGCGTCTGGCAGAAGCAGCGCTTCTGGGATGGCTATGCCTGGCGCGTCCGTCGCGTCCGAGTCTGCGGCTGAGGCACGCCAAGCCGGTTGACTACGGAGTTGCCGTTCATCTCGGGGCCTGAAAAAGACCGCTTTTTCTCGTCACAGGTCCGTGTGCGTTTACCGTGGATTGACCATTTGCGCGCTTCCTAGCTGCAAGGCCAATTCCATCAGAGTGTGCGTGAACCTTTGAAACCCGGGCGCCTCTAACAGGAGGAACCCATCTCCCAGGAGAGCCAAGAGCATGAACAAGACTTTAGTTGCCGCCCTCACGGTCGCGACGGTCGCCGGTTCGCTGGTGACCGCCGCTCCGTCCGCCAAAGCCGGTGACAACGTCGGCGCCGGCATCGCGGCCGGCCTGATCGGCGGCGCGATCGTCGGCGGCGCCATCGCGTCGAGCCGTCCCGCCTATGGCGGCCCGGTTTACATCGCCGAGCCCCCGCCGCCCGCGCCCTGCTACTGGCGCCGCGAGCGCTATTGGGACGGCTACGGCTGGGTCAGCCGCCCGGTTCGCGTCTGCTACTGATCTGATCGCAACGCGCTCATGAGCGCGGCGATCGAAGCCCGGCCGAGCACCTCGGCCGGGCTTTTTCTTTGGTGAGACACTAAAGCGCGATGAGATTTGGACGAATCGTCATCGCGCTTTAGGTCTTTGTTTGAGCATGATCTTTTCGGAAAAACCGCTTCACACTTTTTCCGGATCATGCTCTACCGCGCCGCCTGGATCGAACGCAGCACCTCTTCACTCGGCCAGCAATCGACTTTGAGTCCCGCCGACTTCTGATAGGCGCCGAGCGCGGCGCGCGTCTGCATGCCGGCCTTGCCGTCGATCTTGTCCTTGTAGAGCCCGATGCGCGTCAGCCCGCGCTGCATGGTCTCGACGTCCTTGGTGCGCAACTGCTTCGAAGCCGACCAGGGCGTTGCGAAGGGCAGCGGGCTCGTCATGCGGTCGCTGAGATGGCCGACGAACAGCACGTAGAGATCGGAGAAATTGTATTCCTTGATGACGAAGTAGTTCTTCGTGGTCAGGAACGACGGCCCGTAGATGCCTTCGGGCTGGAGCAGCGAGGCCGGCTGCGCCTGCTCGGCCGCGCTGAGCTTTTGGCCGCGCACCGGGACAAAACCCTCGCGCAGCCATTGGGCGATCGGCTTGGTTACCTCCGGCACGCCCGTCGTGCAATCGACCTTGGCCGGGGCCTGCACCTCGTAGGCCCAACGCAGGCCGCTCTGCCAGCCCTTGTTGACGAGCTGCTGCGCGGCCGAGGCCAGCGCATCCGGCACGGAGTGCCAGATGTCGATGCGGCCATCGCCGTCGAAATCGACGCCATGCTTGTAATATTCGGACGGCAGGAATTGCGTGAGCCCGGTGGCACCCGCCCAGGACGAGCGCATGTCCTTGCGCGTCACCACGCCTTCGCCGAGGATCTTCAGCGCGAGGATGAACTCGTTGCGATACTGATCCTTGCGCCGGCCGACATAGGCCTGCGTCGCCAGCACGCGAACCAGATCATAGGGCAGCGTGTAGCGGCCGTAATCGGTCTCGCGGCCCCAGATCGCAAGCATCATTGTTGCCGGCACGCCGGAGCTCTTCTCGATCTCGGTCAGCGCCGCGCGATATTTCTGCAGCAGCCGTTGGCCCTCGCCGGCCAGCCGCGCAATCGAAGCTTCCTTGACGTAGTCCGCCGGCACCTGCACGAACTCGGCCTGCGACGGCGCGCCGGTCGCCGGCCGTCCCGGCAAGAGCAGATCGGGCAGCTTGTAATCGGGCTCCAGCCCGCGCGTCTGCGCGTCGAACGTTGCGCGCGAGACGCCGGCCTGCTGGGCTTCCGGCCACAGCGAGGCGATGAACTGCGTGAAGGCGGCGTCAGCGGCGCGGGCGGACGACCAGCCGCAGGTGATGACGATCACCGCAGCGATGAGCGCCCGCCGCATCATGCCGCCATCACCGCGTCAGCTTCTTGTACTTCACGCGGTGCGGGATGATGCTGTCCTGGCCGAGCCGGCGCATCTTGTCCTTCTCGTAATCCTGGAAATTACCTTCGAACCATTCGACATGGCTCTCGCCCTCGAAGGCGAGGATGTGCGTCGCGATGCGGTCGAGGAACCAGCGATCGTGGCTGATGATGACGGCGCAACCGGCAAAGTCCTCCAGCGCCTCTTCGAGCGCGCGCAGCGTGTCGACGTCGAGGTCGTTGGTCGGCTCGTCGAGCAGCAGGACGTTGGCGCCGGACTTCAGCATTTTTGCCAGATGCACGCGGTTGCGTTCACCGCCCGAGAGCGCGCCGACCTTCTTCTGCTGGTCAGCGCCCTTGAAGTTGAACGACGAGCAATAGCCGCGCGAATTGACTTCCTTCTTGCCGAGCAGGATCAATTCGTTGCCGCCGGAGATTTCCTCCCACACGGTCTTCTTGCCGTCGAGCGCGTCGCGCGACTGGTCGACGTAGCCGAGATGCACGGTCTCGCCGACCGTGATCGAGCCCTTGTCCGGCTGTTCCTGCTTGGTGATCATCTTGAACAGCGTGGTCTTGCCGGCGCCGTTGGGGCCGATCACGCCGACGATGCCGCCGGGCGGCAGCTTGAAGGTGAGATCGTCGATCAGGAGGCGATCGCCAAAGCCTTTGCTGAGACCCTCGAAATCGACCACGTTGGCGCCGAGCCGCTCGGCCACCGGGATGATGATCTGCGCGGTCTGGGTCTGCTTCTCGCTGGCCTGCTTGAGCAGTTCCTCATAACGCTGGTAGCGCGCCTTGGACTTGGCCTGGCGTGCCTTGGGCGAAGACGCCACCCATTCCTGCTCGCGCGCGAGCGTCTTCTGGTGCGCGGCATCCTCGCGTCCCTCCTGCTCCAGACGCTTCTGCTTCTGCACCAGCCAGGACGAGTAATTGCCTTCGTACGGGATGCCGCGGCCGCGATCGAGCTCGAGGATCCAGCCGGTGACGTTGTCGAGGAAGTAGCGGTCGTGGGTGACGATCAGGATCGCGCCGGGATAGTTGCGCAGGTGCCCTTCCAGCCACGACACGGATTCCGCATCGAGATGGTTGGTCGGCTCGTCCAGCAGCAAGAGCTCGGGCTGGTCGAGCAGCAGGCGGCACAGCGCGACGCGGCGACGCTCACCGCCTGAGAGCTTGGTCACGTCGGCGTCGTCGGGCGGACAGCGCAGCGCGTCCATGGCCTGGTCGACCTTGCTGTCGAGATCCCACAGGCCCTGAGCCTCGATCTCGTCCTGCAGCTTGGTCATCTCATCGGCGGTCTCGTCCGAATAGTTGACCGCGAGCTCGTTGTAGCGGTCGAGGATCGCCTTCTGCTTGGCGACGCCCTGCATGACGTTCTCGCGCACGGTCAGCTTGGGATCGAGCTGCGGCTCCTGCTCCAGATAGCCAACGCGGGCGCCCTCGGCGACCCAGGCCTCGCCGGTGTATTCCTTGTCGAGACCGGCCATGATCTTGAGCAGCGTCGACTTACCCGAGCCGTTGACGCCGAGCACGCCGATCTTGGCATCCGGGTAGAAGCTCAGATGGATGTTATCGAGCACCTTCCGGGTCGGGTAGCTCTTGGTCAGGCCCTGCATGAAATAGATGAACTGGCGCGCCATCGGTCCCGTGAAACCTTCGATTTGAGGAAATTTGCTTCGCCAGCGATGTAACGATCCCGCCCTCAAAGGGCAACGTTTTCCCTCCGTTCACCACGGATGAATACGGGACGGACACCATCCGGACGCAGATCCGGACAATTGAAACCATTTTTTAATAAAGCAGGCCAAAGCTCGGTTTCGCGCGGAAACAGCGCCACCCGCTCAGAACGAATGGGGAGCACAGCGAGGCCGCATCATGGCTCTGATCGAGACCAATTCTCTTCCCGTTCCGGCAGGAGCCGGGCGCACTTTCGGGTTCGCCTCGGAGATCAAGGCCTTCTGGAAGCGCTTCTTCGCCACCGCCTTCAATCCCTACCGGCCCGAACTGCATTACATGCGCGGCCCCGGCCCCGCCTGGCGCGCCAAGCACGGCATGGATGCGCCGTTCCGCTTGAAGCCCCGCGACGTCTGAGAGACGACCTCCTATCGGACTTTTGAGCCGCAGGCTGCTTGCGCGCTGGCGCGATTGCGCGCAACCATGGCCAGGTTCCGACGACGGCGCCCGCCCGGCGCCATCACCTCTCGCCATGGATGATCGCTGATGAGCCGGCTGCGCTGCGCAATCCTCGACGACTATTTCAACCTCGCCCTCGACGTCGCCGACTGGCCGAAACTGTCAGACCGCGTCGACGTCACCGTGTTCAGCCATCCCTTCGCCTCCGAGCAGGCCGCAGCCAGTGCGCTCACCGACTTCGAGATCATCTGCGCGATGCGCGAGCGCACGGCGTTTCCCAAGAGCCTGTTCGATCGCCTGCCGAAGCTGAAGCTGCTGTTGACGTCGGGCATGCGCAACGCTGCGATCGACATCGAGGCCGCGAAAGCGCGCGGCATCGCCATCGGGGGCACGCAATATTCCCGTGATCCGACCGCGCCGCTCGCCATGGGCCTGATCCTGGAATTGACCCGCGGCATCGGCCGTGAGAACGCGCGGATGCATGCGGGCGAATCCTGGCAGACATTTGCCGGCGTCGAGATCGACGGCATGACGCTCGGCATCGTCGGGCTCGGCAAGCTCGGCAGCAAGATGGCAGGCATTGCGAAAGCGTTCGGCATGAACGTGATCGCCTGGAGCCCGAACCTCACGCCGGAGAAGTGCGCGGCTGTTGGTGTCGGCTACGCCACCAAGGAGGAGCTGTTCACCAAGGCCGACATCGTCACCATCCACGTGGTCTTGAGCGAGCGCTCGCGCGGGCTTGTGAGCCGCGCGGATCTTGCGCGGATGAAGCCGACGGCCTTCCTGGTCAACACCGCGCGCGGGCCGATCGTGGATGAGCAGGCGCTGCTGGAAGCCTTGCAGGAGCGCAAGATCGCGGGTGCAGGCCTGGACGTGTTCTCGGTCGAGCCGCTGCCGGTCGAGCATCCCTTCCGCAAGCTCGACAATGTCGTGCTGACGCCGCATCTGGGCTACGCGACCACGGATGGCCTGCGCATCCATTACGGCCAGATGGTCGAGGCGATCGACGCCTTCACCAAGGGCGGCGAGCTGCCGCGCAGGCTGGCCTGAAATCAAAAGGGCGTGCCGACGGCACGCCCTTCGCAATCTCATTGAAATTGAGGCGCTCAGCGCACGGTGACCGGCGCGGGCAGCGGCGGCACGACGGTGGGCTGCGTCCCCGGGACCGGGCCCGCCTGGGCGGACATCGGAGCCGGCCCGGCCGCGCTCTGCGTCGGCGCGGCGGAGGCCGTCGCCGTTCCCGGCGGCGGGCCGCCCGGCATCACGACAACGCGGGTGCCGACCTTGACGCGATCGAACAGGTCGGAGACGTCCTCGTTCAGCATGCCGATGCAGCCCGACGAGACGAACTTGCCGATCGTCGAGGGCTGGTTGGTGCCGTGGATGCGATAGACGGTCGAGCCGAGATACATCGCGCGGGCGCCGAGCGGATTGCCCGGGCCGCCGGCCATGAAGCGCGGCAGATAGGGCTGACGCTCGATCATCTCGGTCGGCGGATGCCAATCCGGCCACTCGGCCTTGCGGGTGATCTTCTGCACGCCCGTCCAGGTGAAGCCGTCGCGGCCGACACGGACGCCATAGCGGATCGCGCGGCCGCCTCCGAGCACGTAATAGAGGTAGGTGTTGGGCGTATCGACCACGAGCGTGCCGGCCGGCTCCTTGGTCTGGAACGCGACCTCCTGACGGCGCAGGTTCGGCGGCAGCTGCACCGGCGCGGCATCGGGCTGCTCCTCGGGCGGCAGCGCGGCCAAGGTGACCGGGCGGCCATCCGTGCCCACGGGCGGCTGGCCGGCCTGGACCGTCCCGGTCGCGGCGGGACCGCCGACAGCCTCGGGCGGACGCAGACCATCATTGGCAGGCGCCTGCTGAGGGGGACGGTCGGCGTAGATCACCGCCGGCGGACCGGCGGGCCGGCCGTAGCGGGGATCGTCGGGCGACATCACGGGGCCCTGCGGCGCTGCCGAATAGACCGGCGGGGCGCCAGCCGGGCGACCGTAGCGCGGATCATCCGGCGACATCACCGGGCCTTGCGGCGGGGCGGCCGAATAGACCGGAGGCGCGCCCATCGGACGGCCGTGGCGCGGATCGTCGGCCGGACCGGGCGGCGGCAGCGAGGCATGCGGCATCGCGTCGTCGTCTTCATCGAGCGCGTCGAAATTCGGTACGCGGTCACCGGGCCGATATTCGGCCGGGGCGCCATAGCTCGGGACCTGCTGGACCGGATAGCTCTGTGCCTGAGCGAGCGAGGTTCCCGCCGCAGCGACTGTTGCGGCAGCGCATATCGTCAGAAAATGTTTGATCATCATCGCTCTTGTATAGTCCCCAAGCCCGATCGGACCGTTAACGGCCAGATGACGGAAGATAGCGGCACATTCAAGACATATCAGGCTTATTTGCGCCGGACTTGCCGTTTTGTGATCCGCAAGACTACCGTTGCCCCGTTGCATCACGGGGCTGAAATCGTATCGCGCCATCATTTGCCGCGATGTTGGGCCGCGATTTTAACGGAACGATCCGGAAGCGTTGCGATATGGTCGAATCAGCCTGATTCGCCACTTTTTTGAGCTTCGATCCCGCGTGGCGAACGCGGCAAGCAGTACCGTCACCGCGTTCAGATGGCTCTTGGGCCCCGGCCACTCCGCCGCCGGGGCGGAAATTCGCAACCGCTCGATGCTTCCCGGCTTTCGCTTCCTGTTTGCCGCGATCCTGCTGTCAACCTCCATCCTGGTGTTCGGCCTAGGGGCCGCCGCGCTGCTGCGGGCGACCCATCAGCAATATGCCAGCAACCCCGGCTGGCGGAACGGCCCGCAGGAGCAGGTGTTTGCGCAAGCGCCCGAGCCGGCCCAGCCGGTGCTCGCGGTGCTGCGGGCCGAGCCGGAGTTGCCCGCCGAGACCACGCCATCGCTCCGCGACCAGGTGCCGACCATCGCTCTGCCCCTGAGCGAGCCCGACCAGGTTGCGGTACTCACGACCGAGCCCGACGTTCAGCCTGAGGGCGCCACGCCCCAGGCCGAAGCGCCGGCCATCGAGCCAGCCAGGCCCGAGCCGACCGTGGCGGCGGCCGCCCCGGCTTCCACGGATACGCTGACCCCCGCCGACACCACGGCCGCGATCCCCGAGGCCCAGCCTGCCGCAACCGCCAGCGAGCCGGCGCCGGCTGACCCTGCCCTCGCAGCCGCGGCGATCGATGTCGCCTCGGCAAGGCTCGCTGCGCTGAACGCTGCCCCGGCCGCGACGGACGCGCCGGCGAAGGCCAAGGCCGAGAGCAGCAAGCCGGACAGCAAGGCGACCAAGCGCAAGGCGAAGGCCAAGAAGCGCCAGCGCGTGGTGCGGCGCCCGCCACCTCAGCAGCTGCAGCAGCAGCTCGATCCGTTCGGTCAGCAGCAGCCGGCTTTCGCGACAACAACGACCGCACGCACGCGCTGACTCGTCACTCCGACAACCTCACGCCGGGCCGGTCGCGATGGCCGGGCCGCCGGCCTGGCCCCATTCCGACCACGAGCCGTCATAGAGCGCGGTGTCGGTGATGCCGAGGCGGTAGAGCGCGAGGGTCAGCACGCCGGCGGAGACGCCGGAGCCGCAGCTCGTCACGATCGGCGCATCCAGCTTGACGCCGGCATTGGTGAACGCGGCGCGCAGATCCTCGAGCGGCTTCATCTCGCCGGTCGCGGCATCGAATAACAGGTTGTAGGGCACGTTGCGGGCGCCGGGGATGTGGCCGGAGCGGATGCCCGGCCGCGGCTCGGGCGCGCGGCCTTCGAAGCGATCGGCAGCGCGCGCGTCGATCACCTGCTCCTTGCGGCTTTCGAGGTTGGCGATCAGCTGCTGCATGCTGCGCACGCGGTTTGCATCATAGCTCGCCGTGAAGGTCGCCGGCTTCGGCTCGACCTCGCCGCTCTCGGTCGGGCGCCCTTCGGCGCGCCACTTCTTCAAACCGCCATTGAGGATGCGGACATTGCCGTGGCCGTAGGACAGGAACATCCACCAGGCACGCGGCGCTGCGACCCAGCCGCCGGCATCGTAGAGCACGACGGTGTCGCTGTTTCCGATGCCGAGATTGCCGACGTCGCGGCCGAACTGCTCGACGCTCGGAAACATGTGCGGCAGCGGGTTGGAATGATCCGACACCGCATCGACGTCGAAGAACACCGCGCCCGGCAGATGCGCGGCGAGATAATCGTCCTTCGGCAGCGGCAGCACGCCCGGCAGCTTGAAGCTGGCGTCGACGATCTTGACGTTGGCATCGCCCATGTGAGCGGCGAGCCATTCGGTGGAGACGAGGGGGTCGGTGGTCATGCGATGTCTTTCTTGTCGTTCCGAAGTTGAAGCAATGCGCATCAAACTCCGCTGTCATCGCCCGGCCTGACCGGGCGATCCAGTATTCCAGAGGCGGTTATGATTGAGCCGAGAGGCTGCGGCGTACTGGATTCCCCGCTTTCGCGGGGAATGGCAGAATGGCGCGACGGCGCAGCACTTCTCACCCCTTCTTCTTCGGCTCCCACTTCTCGGTCGGCCCGCCGGCATCGCGCCAGGCGGCGTAGCCACCGGCGATGTGGGCGACGGGCTTGAGGCCCATGTCCTGCGCGGTCTTGGCCGCGAGCGCGGAGCGCAGGCCCCCGGCGCAGTGGAAGACGAACTTCTTGTCCTCCTGGAAGATCGGCTTGGCGTAAGGGCTCTGCGGGTCGATCCAGAATTCGAGCATGCCGCGGGTGCAGGCGAACGCGCCCGGGATGCGGCCGTCGCGCTCGATCTCGCGGGGATCGCGGATGTCGACGATGACGACGTCGCCGTTCTTGGAGATCTCGATCGCGTCCTTGGCGGTGAGCGTCTCGATCTCGGCATTGGCCTCGTCGATCAGCGCCTTGATGCCGCGGGTGATGGTCTGGGGCATATGGTTCTCCCTCTTGTTGCCATTCCGGGGCGCGCGTAGCGCGAGCCCGGAATCCATTGATCTACGCCTGCTGCGGCCCGATGGATTCCGGGCTCGCGACTTCGTCGCGCCCCGGAATGACAACAGCTAGTGCGTCAATTCCTTCATAGCAGCTTCCAGCCCCTCGATCGTGATCGGATACATCCGATTGGCGAAGATGCGTTTGATGATGGTGGTGGATTCCGAATAGTCCCAGTGCTTCTGCTGCACCGGGTTCAGCCACACCGTGTGCGGATAGGTGCGGATGATGCGGTCGAGCCAGACCGAGCCGGGCTCCTCGTTGACGTGCTCGACCGAGCCGCCGGGCACCATGATCTCGTAAGGCGACATCGAGGCGTCGCCGACGAACACGACCTTGTAGTCGTGCGGGTATTTGTGCAGCACGTCCCAGGTCGGCGTGCGATCGGTGAAGCGGCGCTTGTTCTGCTTCCACACGCCCTCATAGAGGCAGTTGTGGAAGTAGAAATACTCCATGTGCTTGAACTCGCTCTTCGCCGCCGAGAACAACTCCTCGACCTGCTCGATATGCGCGTCCATGGAGCCGCCGATGTCAAAGAACACCAGCAGCTTCACCGCATTGCGCCGCTCGGGGCGCATGTGGACGTCGAGATAGCCGTGGTTGGCGGTCTCGCGGATCGTGGTGTCGAGATCGAGCTCGTCCGGCGCGCCGGTGCGCGCGAATTTGCGCAGGCGCCGCAGCGCGACCTTGATGTTGCGGATGCCGAGCTCGACGTTGCCGTCCAAATCCTTGAACTCGCGCTTGTCCCACACCTTCACGGCGCGGTTGTTGCGGTTCTTCTCCTGGCCGATACGCACGCCTTCGGGATTGTAGCCGTGGGCGCCGAACGGCGAGGTGCCGGCGGTGCCGATCCACTTCGAGCCGCCCTGGTGGCGGCCCTTCTGCTCCTCGAGGCGCTTCTTCAGGGTCTCCATGAGCTTGTCCCAGCCCATGGCCTCGATCTGCTTCTTCTCTTCCTCTGTGAGGTATTTCTCGGCGAGCTTCTTCAGCCACTCCTCGGGAATCTCCGCCTTGTCCATGGCCTCGAGCAGGCTTTCCAGCCCCTTGAACACAGTGCCGAAGACGCGGTCGAACTTGTCGAGGTTGCGCTCGTCCTTCACCAGCGAGGCGCGCGACAGGTAGTAGAAGTTCTCGACCGTGTAGTCGGCAAGGTCGGCGTCGAGCGCCTCCATCAGCGTGAGGTATTCGCGCAGCGTCACGGGGACCTGCGCATCGCGCAGAGAGGTGAAGAATTGCAGGAACATGGGTGACAGATTGCCCGTCGGGTGGCTGACGTCAAGGGGCGGCACTTCACCTCTCCCATCGGGAGAGGTCGGCACGCAGTGCCGGGTGAGGGGTTTCGCTTCCTCGTGGGACCGGCGCCCCCTCACCCGATTTGCACCGGACGATGCTCCGCATCGCCGGGAGCAAATCGACCTCTCCCCGCAGGGGAGAGGTGAAGCAAGATCACGACCGCGGTGATTCAACGTGGACCGGCAGGCTTTTTGCTCTAGAATTGCCGGCCTCAAGGGGTTGTTTGGGGGACGTTTGCAATGGGAATTGTCGCGGCGCTGATCATCGGCGCCATCGCCGGCTGGCTGGCCGGCAAGATTGTCCACGGGGCGGGATTTGGCCTCGTCGGCAACATCGTCGTCGGCATCATCGGCGCGCTGGTGGCGAGCTGGGTGCTGCCACAGCTGCACATCCAGCTGGCAACGGGCACGATCGGCGCCATCGTCGACGCCACGATCGGCGCAGTGATTGTGCTCGTTATCCTTTCGCTGATAAGACGGGTCTGAAAGCCTGACCGAACCAGGAACGGCCGCCCTGCGCGGCCGTTCCCATGTCGCGACCGGGGCGATGCAATTGGCAATTCCCGGGACGACGACCAACAAGGACGCGCGATGAAATTTACCGGCACCAAGGACTATGTTGCGACCGATGACCTCAAGGTCGCCGTCAACGCTTCGATCGTGCTGGAGCGCCCGCTCCTGGTGAAGGGCGAGCCCGGCACCGGCAAGACCGTGCTGGCGGAGGAAGTGGCGAAGGCGCTGAACGCGCCGCTTCTCACCTGGCACATCAAGTCCACCACCAAGGCGCAGCAGGGACTCTACGAATACGACGCGGTGTCGCGCCTGCGCGACAGCCAGCTCGGCGATGAGCGCGTGTCCGACATCCGCAACTACATCAAGCGCGGCAAGCTGTGGGACGCCTTCACCAGCGAGCAGCGCCCGGTGCTCCTGATCGACGAGATCGACAAGGCCGACATCGAATTCCCCAACGATCTGCTGCTCGAGCTCGACCGCATGGAATTCCATGTCTACGAGACCGGCGAGACGATCAAGGCCAAGCAGCGCCCGATCATGATGATCACGTCCAACAACGAGAAGGAGCTGCCGGATGCGTTCCTGCGCCGCTGCTTCTTCCACTACATCAAGTTCCCCGACGCCGACACGATGGGCCGCATCGTCGACGTCCACTTCCCCGGCATCAAGAAGCGCCTGGTCGAGGAAGCGTTGCGCATCTTCTTCGAGGTGCGCGAGGTGCCTGGCCTGAAGAAGAAGCCGTCGACCTCGGAGCTGCTCGACTGGCTCAAGCTGCTGCTCAACGAGGACATGAGCGCCGAGCAGCTGCGCGAGCGCGACCCGCGAAAACTGATCCCGCCGCTGCACGGCGCGCTGCTCAAGAACGAGCAGGACGTGCATCTGTTCGAGCGGCTGGCGTTCTTGAGCCGGCGGGAAGTGTAGGCCTCGTGTCCCCGACGCGCTGCAGCGCGTCGCACGATGCCGTAGGGTGGGCAAAGGCGCAAAGCGCCGTGCCCACCAGTCCTCCGCGATGGACGAAGATCGTGGGCACGCTTCGCTTTGCCGACCCTACGATATCTGCGCTGCGTCCGGGGCACGAGTGCGGGCAAGGGGCAACGGCGTCATTCTCCAAATGCCACTGTCATTCCCCGCGAAGGCGGGGAATCCAGTACGCCGCGGCTTCTCGGTTCTAGCGCACCTTCTCGGAGTACTGGATCGCCCGCCTTCGCGGGCGATGACAGCGCGTGCGTAGCCGCAGACACACCTTCGCAGCCTCGCGGCTCATCTCGCCCGAGCTTTGCTTCATTGCATCGCCTCTTCCGAAGAAAGAGGGCGCAGGGAAGACCGGGTGCCGACGGGCACCCGCGGTCCGCTGCGCGAAAGGCACACGCAGAGAAACCGCACAGCAGCATACAGGTGTCGCCGATCACTCGGCCTTCCCTGCGCGATGGTCGGACGGCTTATGCCGCGCTCTCCCGGGAGCCGAATTCTTTCTGGCCTCCCTCGCCCCGCGAATTGACGATGCCGTCTGCCCGGTTGGGCTCGCGCACATCTCCGCGACAGGCTTGACCGTAGCAACGACGGCCAGGACCACACGGTTTTGCCGTACGCAGCTCATCCGGCTTCGCCAAGAGGCTTTGCCGGACTTCGGCGCCGTTCGTCTGCACGTGGCCGCGGACTCACAGGGACTACCCGCCCTGCCCGCACCTTCGTGTCGACGCTGCCGCGTCCATCGCAACCCGGCCCGCGTTTCGAACAACTCGCGAACCGCCCCTCTTCGTCAGGCCGGGCTGTTTTGATCTATGCCGCAATTCCGAATTTCGGTAAAGTGGAATATTTTTGCGTGCAGGGGTTGACGCGGCAGCGACACAGCAAGCTTGTAGGGTGGGCAAAGGCGGACTTGCGCCGTGCCCACCACCTCTACAATATTGCAACAGAAGCGTGGGCACGCTTCGCTTTGCCCACCCTACGCAATTGCGCTGCTCACGCCACCGCCGTCTCCGGAATCCTTGCGGCTTCCATCGGCTGCTTGCCGCGGATCAGGTCCGAGGCGCGGTCGGCGATCATCATGGTGGAGGCGTTGAGGTTGGCCGAGATCATGCGGGGCATGACGGAGGCGTCGATGACGCGGAGGCCTTCGAGGCCGTGGACGCGGAGCTGGTCGTCGACCACGGCCCAGGTGGAATCCGCCGGACCCATGCGGCAGGTGCAGCCGGGGTGGAAGGTGGTGGTGCCGCGCTCGGTGGCGGCGTGCAAAAATTCGTCGTCGGTGTTGACGTTGGGGCCGGGGAAATCCTCGTAGGCGTAATAGGGCGAGAGCGGCGCACTCTTCAAGAGGCGGCGCGCCAGCTTCATGCCGCCGACGATGACGCGGCGATCGAGCTCGGCGTCGAGATAATTGGTCTGGATGATCGGCGGCGCGAACGGATCGCTGGAGCGGATGCGGACATAGCCGCGGCTCTCGGGCCGCTGCTGCCAGGACGCCACGGTCATGCCGGGCTCGTCCTCAAGCTGGCCCTGCACGCCTTCCTTGTAGCTTGCCGGCGTGAAGGTGAGCTGCAGGTCGGAGCTCTCGGCGCTCTCGCCGGAATGCCAGAAGCAATAGACCATGGTCGGCGACAGCGACAGCAGGCCGCGGCGCGCGGTCGCCCATTTCATCGCCTCGACCCAAAGACGCCAGCCGCGGCGGAGCTCGTTGATGGTCTTGATGTCCTTGACGCGCGCCACCGTGCGCGGGGCGTAATGATCCTGCAGGCCCTCGCCGACGGGCAGCGCGTGCCGCACGGCAATACCGTGCTGCTGCAACAGATCCGGCGAGCCGATGCCGGAAAGCTGAAGCAGCTGCGGCGAATTATAGGTGCCGCCGGACAGGATCACTTCCTTGTTGGCGCGCACTTCGACCGGCTGCCCGCCGCGCCCGCCCTTCATGTAGCGCACGCCGACGGCGCGCTTACCTTCGAAGATGATCTCGGTCGCGTGCGCATGGGTGTGCACATGCACGTTGGGCCGCTTCATTGCCGGCCTGAGGAACGCGGTGGCGCCGGAGACGCGCAGGCCGTTGTTGATGGTGCGCTGGCAGTAGGAGACGCCTTCCTGGGTCTTGCCGTTGTAATCGGGGTTGCGGGGAATGCCGAGCGAGACCGCGCCTTCCATGAAGGCCTCGCAGAGCGGATCGCGCCAGTTCATGGTGGTGACGATGAGGTTGCCGTCGCGGCCGCGATAGGTGTCTTCGCCCTCGCCGACCCGCTTCTCCAAGCGCCGGAAGTAGGGCAGCACGTCGGCATAGCCCCAGCCGCGATTGCCCATCTGCGCCCAAGTGTCGAAATCCATGCGCTGGCCGCGATTGTAGATGTGGCCGTTGATCGAGGACGAACCGCCGAGCGTCTTGCCGCGCGGCGCGTAGATGCTGCGCCCGCCGGTCCACGGACCGGGCTCCTGCTGGTAGGCCCAGTTGATGCTCTTCATGTGGAAGGTCTTGATGAAGCCCGCCGGCAGATGGATGTAGGGATGCCAGTCGGAAGGGCCCGCCTCGAGCACGCAGACGCTGACGTCAGGATCTTCGCTGAGCCGGCTGGTGAGCACGCAACCGGCGGAGCCCGCGCCGACGATCACATAATCAAATCTATCCATGGTCCCTCGGCCGCCCCTAGCGCGGCTTGTCGTTGAGTTGAAATTCCAGGTGCGCCTGCACCGTCGGCCATTCGGCGGCCGTGATGCTGTAGACGACAGTATCGCGCAACGTGCCGTTCGGCGCGATCTGGTGGCTGCGCAGGATGCCGTCCTGCTTGGCGCCCAGGCGCTCGATGGCGCGGCGGCTCTGGTGGTTGAAGAAGTGCGTGCGGAACTCGACCGCGATGCAGTTCAGCGTCTCGAAGGCGTGGCGCAGCAGCAGCAGCTTGCACTGCGTGTTGAGCGGGCCGCGCTGCGCGCTCTTGCCATACCAGGTCGAGCCGATCTCGACGCGGCGGTTCGTGGCATCGATGTTCATGTAGGTGGTCATGCCGACGATGGTGCCGCCGGCGTCGAACACGGTGAAGGGCAGCATCGAGCCGGCAGCCTGCAGGCCGAGGCGACGGTCGATCTCCTTGCCCATGTTCTCCGGCAGTGGGATCGCGGTGTACCACAGCTTCGACAGCTCGCCGTCCTTGACGGCCTCGACCAGCCCCTCGCGATGATCATGCGACAGCGGCTCGAGACGGGCGTGCTGTCCGCGCAGGGTGATGGGGTCGGGCCAGGGCATTGAAGTCTCTCTCCGTTGTCATTGCGAGCGAAGCGAAGCAATCCAGAGTCTTAGCGCGGAGGCAGTCTGGATTGCTTCGTCGCCAGCGCAAAATTGCTTCGCAATTTTGTCGCGGGCTCCTCGCAATGACGGCTTGGCTCACTTATTCAAAAAATTCAACGGCAATCCGCCGCGCGGCCAGTCCATCGCGATCAGCTCGCCCCTGCCCGACAGCGTGATGTAGGCGGTTTTGAGCTCGGGGCCGCCGAAGGCGATGTTGGTGGTGACGCGGTCGCCGGTCGGGACCTGTTCCACCAGGGTGCCGTCGGGCGCGACCACCGAGATGCAGCCGGAGACGAGCGTGGCGACGCAGACATTACCGTTCGCTTCCACCGCGAGCGAGTCGAACATCTGGTAGCCGCCGAGGCCGCAGATCGGCTGGCCGCGCTCGCCGCGATAGATCGGATCGCGCGGCTTGAGCGTGCCCGGCGCCGAGAGCTCATAGGCCCAGAGCCGCCCGGTCGGCGTCTCCGCGATGTAGACCGTGCTCTCGTCCGGCGACAGGCCGATGCCGTTGGCCGGCAATATGCCGTGCACGATTTCGACGATCTCGCTCATGCCGGGCTTGAGGTAATACATGCCGCCGACGTCCATGTCGCGCGCGCGGCGCTTGCCAAGATCGGAGAACCAGAGGCCGCCGTGCTTGTCGAAGACGAGGTCGTTCGGCCCGCGCAGATCGTGCGCGCCGCATTTGCTCACGACGGTCTCGACCTTGCCGGACTGCAGGTCGACGCGCTGGATCGCGCCGCCGAGATAATCGTCCGGCTGCGGGCCCGGCATGATCATCTTGCCGGCCGGAATCCAGGAGAAGCCGCCATTGTTGCAGATGTAGATCTTGCCGTCGGGCCCGAGCGCGGCGCCATTCGGACCGCCGGGAATTTTCGCCACGATGTCCTTGCGACCGTCGCGATAAATGCGCGTCAGGCGCTGGCCGCGGATCTCCACCAGCACCACCGAACCGTCCGGCATCACGACCGGCCCTTCGGGAAATTCGAGGTCGGTGGCGAGAACGCGGACGTTGGACATTGGAGACCCTCCCGGCTGCTTGTTATGGCTTGCACGGGATGTCCGGCACGGGCCCCCGCAGGCAAGATTTGCCTGCGGTTATGGCAAAGTCATTGGGGCTTGCCAAGCAAGCGGGACGGTATGCCAGCGTTGCGTGTTATTCTTTGACCGGTATCCAGATTTCGAAGCCGCCGTTGCCGGTGGCGGGATCGAATTTCTCGTCATAGCGCTCGAAGTTCGGCGCGTCCGCGGCTGTCAGGCCAGACGTTGGCAGCCATTGATTCCAGATCGTGTTGACGGTGCGCCGGATCGAGGCGACGTGGTCTTTGTGCGTGAACACCGCATAGCGCTGCTCCGGAATGCGGATGCGACCGAAGCGGCGCGGCAGGTCGGAGAAATCGGCGACCTCGACGCCGGCGATGTAATCGAAATTGCCGGCATCATCGCCGTTGCAGCAGACGCCATAGGCGACTTGACCGATGGGCGCGGGAATGTCGCCGACCTCCCGATTGAAGCGCTGCCATAAACCGGGGATCATGGCGCCGTTGTCGCAGGCGATGCGCTCGGCGGGACCGGCGACGAGGAAGGCCTTTGCCGTCTCGAAGCGCGGTGGGACAAGATGGTCGAGCATGGTGGAATCCATGAGGATCGGCTCCTGTAGCCTGAGCTGGTTGACGCACGCTGCCGCCCTCACCGCTTCGGGCGTGGTGCCGAACTGGTCGCGGAACGCGCGGGTGAAAGCTTCGTGCGAGCCGTAATCCGCCTCCAGCGCCAGTGACAGGATGTCGGGTGCGCCCTCTGCCAGGCAGCGCGCCGCCTCCGTCAGCCGCCGCGCGCGCACGTAGCGCATCACCGGCAGACCGACTGCTGCGGCAAACGCACGCCCGATGTGGAACCGCGACACGCCCGAGATCGCAGCGATCTCGTCGAGCGTCAGCGGCTCGGCCAGATGGCTCTCGATATACCAGAGCGCGCGCTGGGCTGGATTCATGGCGGTTCAGGCCCTCGTTCGAAGCGCGGCGATGATGCGCCGGTCTCCATCGCCCTGCTTGATCGGCATTGCTGTCCTTCGCACGAGGATAGCCGGCCAACGGCCACTGGCAACGCCCCCGTGTTCGTGGCTACACTCGTCGAAACCGCTCACCAGAAAGAGGAACCCGCGTCATGGAAATCACCGATGTGCGGGCGCACCATATCCGCATCCCCTATGATTCCGGTGTCGCGAGCTTCCGTCAGGGCGCTTCCGCCATCACGGCCCTCGACATGGTCCTCGTCGAAGTCACGACCGATGCCGGACTGACCGGCTGGGGCGATGCCTTCGCCTATGTCTGCCCGCGCACGACCCGCAGCGCGGTCGAGGAGATGATCGCGCCGCAGGCCCGCGGGCTGAAGGTGCCCGATGCGGCCGGCATTGCCGCAGTGATGGAACAGATCCAGCGCAACCTGCATCTGTTCGGCCGCTACGGCATCACCATGTTCGCGATCTCCGGGCTCGATATCGCGTTGTGGGACCTAGCCGCGAAGGTCGCCGGCGTGCCGCTGCATCGCCTGCTGGGCGAGATGAGGCGCACGGCGATTCCGGCTTACGCGAGCCTGCTCCGGATCGGCTCGCCCGACAACATCGCCGCCGAATGCAGGAAGGCGCTCGCGCTCGGCTATGGCGCGATCAAGCTGCACGAGACCACGACCCCTGCGGTGCTCGCCGCGCGCGCGGCGATCGGCCCCAACATTCCGCTGATGGTCGACATGAACTGCCCGCTGACCGGCGAGCAGGCGATCGCCTTCGCGACGACATGCCGCGACGCACAGCCGATGTTTCTGGAAGAGCCGGTCTGGCCGCCGGAAGACTTTGCGACGCTAGCCGAGGTGCGCAGCAAGAGCGGGCTCGGAATTGCCGCCGGCGAGAATGCCTGCACCGAATATCAATTCCGCCAGATGATGGAGGCAGGCGCGGTCAGCCACGCCCAGCCCTCGGTGACCAAGGTCGGCGGCATCACGGAATTCCTGAAGGTCGCGGCGCTGGCCGATCGATCCGGCATCAAGATCGTGCCGCACTCGCCTTACTTTGGCCCGGGCCTGCTGGCGACGCTGCATCTGCTCGCGACGCGCGACGACGGGCTGGTCGAGATGTTCTATCTGAAACGCGAAGCCTGCCTCTGGGGCGGCCGCGCCGATGTCGATGCGACCGGCCACGTCGCGGTGCCCTCGGGTCCCGGGCTAGGGTACGAGCCCGATCGTGGCGTGATGGAGCGCTATCGCGTGATGTGACCAGCGCGGTTATTTCGCAGCGTCCTTCGCCGGCGGCGCGTCCTGTTTCTTCTTCAGATCCTCGGCAGTCTTCGCCTGCGCGGCCTGGAGATCGAGAAGCGTCTTCTGCAGGCCGGCGACGGCGGTCTTCAACGCATCGATCTGACGACCCGCGGCATCCAGCTTCTGCTGATGGTCGATGGTGAGCTTGGTGATCGTCTTCTGCAGGAAGTCGACATTGCTCTGCAGGCAGCTGGTGCGGCGCTCCATGGTCTTCTCGACCGTGCAAATCTCGATGCCGGGCACGTCCTGCGCGAGCACCGGCAGAGGCGCCAGCGCTGCGAGCAGCAATATCGCGAAACAAATGCCGGCGTTTCGAAGCAGCATGAAAGTTCCTCGGTCAGTCGATCACATCAATGTGCGCTGTTTGTGCGCAGCCGCGTGAGGCTACCACACTGGCACCGCATTCTCGCGTTGAGCTTGTGTCCGTTCCCTGGACGGGAACGATGATCCGCGCGCGGAAGAAGTGGGCGTTCTGTCCGCGGCTTTGTTTAGGGGAGAATATTAGAATGGCAACGCGCGATAGACGTTTGGCGGAATTCGACGGCGCCGGAGAACCACCGCCGGGCCTGCCACTCGAAGTGCTGTGCGAGGATCACAGCGGGACGTATCAACTGCCGTTCGCCTGCCGCTATGTCGAGGGACGCTGGCAAAACCAGGAGGCCGGGATTGCGGTGGAAGCAACCGTGATCGGCTGGCGCCTGCCGCGCGTGAAGCAGCGCGGGGCCGCCTGAAGGCGTTCTCTGTTTCAAAATGCGACGGAGCCGCGCTCCGCTTTAACCTTCGGAACGCGGCCCGAACGAATCACGTCCGAATCAGCCGAAGCGCCCTGTACGCATCTGTTCACGGCTAGATCTCGCGGCGGGTCCGACAGGCGCGCACAATATCTGCGCAGCCGGCAGGATCGCAGACGCCTCTCACCGGCACCAAAGGTTAATTGTTGCAAAGACATAGCGCTGCGGTCGCAGCGGACGGTGCCTCGCCGCCGAAACAGGCAAGGCCGTGCGACACCTGCCTAATATTCGACCTCGAGCTCCTCGATCTCGGCCGGCTCCTCCTTGGCCGCCGCGATCCATTCCTGCATCTCGGGCATTGCCATGATGGTGTCGGCATAGGCCTTCAGCGGCGGCGCGAGCTTGACGTCATAGGTCACGAAGCGCGTCACGACAGGGGCGTACATCGCGTCCGCCATGGTGCGCTTGTCGCCGAACAGGAAGGGGCCGCCCGATTTCTCCAGGCAGTCGCGCCAGATGAACCAGACCCGGTCGATGTCGGCCTGCGCCCGCGACCAGATCTTGAAGCCGGGAAAGTGTCCCTTCAGGTTGACCGGCAGCGAGGCGCGCAGCGTGGTGAAACCGGAATGGATTTCGCCTGAGATCGAGCGGCAATGGGCGCGCTGGATGCGGTCGGCCGGCAACAGGCCGGCGTCCGGCATCACCTCGTTGAGATATTCGGCAATGGCCAGCGTGTCCCAGACCACGGCGCCCTCGTGCCGCAGGCACGGCACCAGGATCGAGGACGACAGCAGCAGGATCTCGGCCCGCGCCGACGGATCGTCCGGCGCGGTGACGATCTCCTCGAAATCGAGCCCGGAGAATTTCGTCAGCAGCCAGCCACGCAGCGACCAGGACGAGTAATTCTTGCTGCTGATGGTCAGTGTCGCCTTCGCCATATGACCCTTTCCCTGGTCCCGACATCGGCCCGGCCTGCCCGTGGCCTCTGCTTCCACGGCATGAACAGCAAGCGACGTGCCAGTTTTACGCGAGGCCCGATCGCCGTCTGGCGTCCTTATTGCATAGCAGCACGGGACGGGGTGGGCGATTCAGTATGATGTCGATGTACTATCAGGCTTTTCAGAACCACATGGACCTGACCGCGCCTTGGCGCGCGGGGGCTTCGTCCGCGCTCAAATTCCTCCATCTGGTGCCTCAGGGCCTATCGGACCAGGTGGTCGGCCGGGTATCGGCCGCGCTGGAGCTGATCTCGCGCTCCACCCTCACCTATGACCGTCCCGCCTACGGCATCGACAGCGTCATGGTGGGCAACCGCGAGGTCGCGGTCAGAGAGGAGATCGCCTACGCGACCCCGTTCGGCTCGCTGCTGCATTTCAGGAAAGAAGGCGTCGGCGAGCAGCCGCGCATGCTGCTGGTGGCGCCGATGTCCGGACACTTCGCGACGCTGCTGCGCGGCACGGTGAAGACGCTGCTGCAGGACCACGACGTCTACATCACCGACTGGCACAATCCGCGCGACATCCCGCGCAGCGAGGGCCGTTTCGGGCTCGACGACTATACCGAGCACCTGATCGACTTCCTCGGACAGCTCGGGCCGCGCCCGCACATGGTGGCGATCTGCCAGCCGTCCGTCTCCGCGCTCGCGGCCGCCGCGATCATGTGCGAGGACAACCATCCCTCGCGCCCGGCGACGCTGACGCTGATGGCCGGCCCGATCGACACAAGGATCCAGCCGACCAGGGTCAACGAGTTCGCCAAGAGCAAGCCGATCGAATGGTTCGAGCGCAATCTGATCAACTACGTGCCGGTGCAATGCCGCGGCGCCTTGCGCAAGGTCTATCCCGGCTTCGTGCAGCTCACGGCCTTCGTCTCGATGAATCTCGAGCGCCATATCAAGCAGCACATGGATCTCGCCAACCACATCGCCAAGGGCGAGAAGGAGAAGGCCGCGACGATCAAGACGTTCTACGACGAATATTTCGCCGTGATGGACCTGCCGGCCGAGTTCTACATCGAGACCGTGCGCGACGTGTTCCAGGAGCATCTCCTGCCGCAAGGCAAGCTGATGCATCGCGGCCGTCCCGTGAACACCAAAGCCGTCAGCCGCATGGGCCTGATGACGGTCGAAGGCGAGAAGGACGACATCTGCTCGATCGGGCAGACGCTGGCCGCCCAGGACCTCTGCACCGGCGTGCGCGCCTATCGCCGCGTCCACCACATGCAGGCCGGCGTCGGCCATTACGGCGTGTTCTCCGGCAAGCGCTGGAACAACGAGATCTATCCGCTGCTGCGCGATTTCGTGCACGTCAATTCGTGAGGGTCACGCCGCCGCGCACTAGAGCTGCTCTTCAAGCTCGTATCGCGCTGGGCCACGCGATGACTTGCCCTGACATCACAAGGCGGTTGCGCCCGCTCTCCTTGGCGGCGTAGAGCGCCTTATCCGCAGCCGCTATCAACGACGTGCAATCAGCCTTATCGCCGAACGACATATGTGTGGCGCCACCAATACTGAGGGTGACCTGCTTGGATGGCGGATTGAGCGCGTGCAGGATGCCGAGGTCCTGAATCGCTTGCCGGATTCGCTCGCCGACCTGCTCGCACCCTCCCGTGTCGGTATTTGGTAGCAGCAAGGCGAATTCCTCACCACCATACCGAGCGGCCAAGTCTGCCGGCCGCCTGGCCTGCTCCGCCAGGACCTCGGCCACCGAGCGGAGACATGCATCGCCCGCCTGATGCCCGTACTGATCATTGAAACTCTTGAAATGATCGACGTCCATCAGCAAAAGTGACAGAGGCCTTCCTTCGCGCCTGGCCCGGTCCCATTCCGCCTCTAGCCGCTCGTCGAAGTGTCTGCGGTTTGCCAAGGCCGTCAGGCCATCCGAACTGGCGAGAGCCGCCAGCTTATCTTCCAGGTCCTTACGTTCGGTCATGTCGCGCGAGATCGCCACCACGCCGTTGATGTCTCCACTCTGCGCACTCCTGGCGACGCGCAGCGCGGTTTCGATCCAGACCTCGCCTTTCTCGCGATGCCGAGTGCGATAAGTGATTCTTGCCTCCTCGGCTTCACCGTTCATCAACGCGGAGATCGTCTCCTCAACCCGCGCCAGATCCGCCGGATTTATGCCGGCGAGGGCCGACGTATCCACCAATTCGTTCGGAGCCCAGCCGAGAACTCGCGCGCTGGACGGCGACGTATAGAGAATCCGTCCATCGACCGCTATGCGCATGACCATGTCTCCCGACTGCTCCGCGAGGAGACGAAAATCCGCCTCCTTGGCGATCAGAGCAGCGGCCATCTTCTGCCGCATGTGCAACTGGCGCACCAGCAAACCCCCCGCAACAGCGAGCCCTCCTATCAGTCCCAGCACCGCAGCCACGCGCGTCAGCGCCGCTCTGCGCCAGGGGGCCAAGACGTCGTCTTCCGATTCCGTCGCAACCACGACAACGGGGTAGCGACTGCTTAGTTGATAAAAGCTCAGACGCCGAACGCCGTCGAGAGGCGACGTGAAGTAGTAGACGTCCGCAGTTGGCCGCTCGCGGAAATTCCTAAAAAGCGGTGCATTCGACAGATCGCGGCCCGTATATCCGTTGTCCGGGCTACGCGCGAGGACAACGCCTTTCGCGGTCGCCAGTGCAATTGAGCCGTTCTGGCCGACGTCGAATCCGCGATAGAACTGTAAAAAATAGTCGACATCGATCGTGGTAAGAGCCACTCCGGCAAAACTGCCGTCAGGATGATCGAAGCGCCTTGACGCTGTGATGATCCATTGCCCCCCGACCTGCTCCTCACTGGCCCCCCAATGAAGGTTCCTCGCTCAGCCACGGCGCGATGATGCTGGAAATACTCGCGGTCGCTGTTGTTGAGGCCGGCGAAATCCACGGGCTCGCTGGTTGCGAGCCAGCGGCCGGTCTCGTCATAGACGAACACAGCGCGAATCCGGTTCGCGGCTTTGCGCCGGGAAAGAAAGGTCTGAATCTTGGCGATCGCCGCCGGGCTGGTTCCCTCGAGTTCGAGTTGGCCGACCAACACATTGAGAACGGTGTCCGCGAGCTCGAACGTATCGTCCGCGTGTTGCGTCACCGACCGGGCCAGATTGGCCATGTCTGTTTCGGAGCCCTTCAGCAGCGTCTGTCGCGAGGACCACTCCCGCCAGCCGCTGAGCGCGACAATCGCCAAGCAAGCGACCGCCACGAATGCGGAGGCCCAGAGCGTCAGACGCCCTTTCCGAAGATCGCTGCGGTGATCGATCAAGAGATGCTCCCTGCACCCTCAACCCCGTAAACGCCTTGGGCTGAAGGATGGTTGCTCGTTCCGATTGTGATTTTTGGCGGAGCACCGGAAGGAGACTGACGGCATCGATGAGCGGCTTGACCGTCGATCGATAGCCCATGGACTGGTCCGACGAGAAGGACAACACAGCAATCAACTCGCCTCGAGCACTGTGCCGGCCACCCGGCCAAAGCCAGGTTCAGTGAAACTCGTCGGATGCAGGCTTCGAGCTCCGGCAAGATGTGCAAAATCGTCTGTCCGGGGTTGAGGCCGAATGACCATGCTCTCTGCCGGCAGACGCTCGGTCGGCGAGACCGACGCGGGCTTCGCGCCGCCTGCAACAATGTGGGGCAACGGCGCGGCCATCGACCAGATGTTCTTAAGCATCGCCCTATTCACCGAGCACGCGATGACACCGTTCCGCTTCAGACGGGCGACGGTAAAGAGCTTGCGGATCAGCAGGTCTCGTTCCAGCGACTGCGGCAATTTGAACTGCACCCCGATGAGCCGGCCCCTTTGTTGCGCAATCACCGCATCGATCCATCCCACCTGCATGATGTGCACGCGCAGCGGTTCTCCGGCGCGAGGACAGTCAATGCCGGAGCCAAGCAGAACGCCGGCGCCAGAGAGGGAGATGTTGCTCACGCGTCCAGAAAGCTGCTCGCCGGTCCCGGTCTGGATCAAGATAGTTTCGTCGATGTCGAAACGCTCCTCGGTACGCCCCATCCGCGCCTGCAGCGAGGTCATGCAGACGAAGAAAAGCACGACGATGTTCACGACCGACCAGAAGGCGACCATCGGTAGAGCCGCCGGATGATCGATGATGCGCCATTCCGGAATCGTGTTCAGAACCACACCGACAACCGTCAACGCCATCAGGACCGCCGACGGCCAGAATATCTCCGCAGCGTAAGTTGCGCGCCGCGCGGCAGCGCCCTTCGGCGTCACCTTGAACGCATGTCCCGCCGGCTTGACGAGAGTCCCCAGCACCGTCGGCAGTATCTTGAAGCTCTGGATCGTCGCCGACACCTGAGCGGCGAGCGGAAAATGCACGTGCGGCGCGAACCAGGAGATGCCGCCGTTGAGCGCCAGAATCGCGGGGAACAAGTAGTAGAACACCGATTCGGGGGTGACATCGACGACAGGCGCCAAGCCGGTCCACATGAACACGATCGGAACCACCACGACCATGAGCGCCCGCAAGCCCAATGAGAGCCAATGCGTCGGAAAGAAGAGGAGCCGATGCATCAAGCCCAGTCCGGGGCCGAGCGGGCCGGCGGCGAGGTACAGCGTCTGGATCGCGCCACGCGCCCAGCGTTGCCGCTGCACGAAAAAGGCATCAAGGCTTTCCGGCGCCAGCCCAATCGCCAGCGGTTCGCAGAGATAGCGGGTGACGTATCCCTTGCGCAGCAGGACGAGCGTCAGCAGGATGTCTTCCGTAATGGACTGGGTCGGCAAGGCATCGCCTACCGCGCGGAGTGCTGCGCGACGCGTGACGGAGTTGGAACCGCAACAAAAGGCACCATCCCAGCCGTCGCGCGCGGGCATGATGGAATCGAAGAAGAACCGTTGTTCATCCGGCAGTCCCCTGTGCAGGCCGAGATTCGCCTGCATCGGGTCCTCATTGTAGAAGGCGTGCGGGATCTGAACGATTCCGACCTTTGGATCAGCGAAGAAGCCCATCGTGCGCATCAGGAAATTGCGCTGCGGCACGAAGTCCGCATCAAAGATCGCGAAGAACTCGCCACTCGTCTTGGTCAGGGCATGATTGATATTGCCGGCCTTGGCATTCAAATTGTCGGCGCGTGTGAGATAGCCGGCGCCCTTTTGCGTGCAGAGCGCCCTGAGCCAAGGCCTGCGACCATCATCCAAGACCCAGACCTGGAGGTTCGGATAGTCCAGGCACAGCGCGCCGGTGATCGTCTTTTCCAGCACCTCGAATGGCTCGTCATAGGTCGGAATAAAGACGTCGACCGAGGGCAGCTCATCATCCGGCAGGCTGCGAAGCCGACGCTCGTGCTGATCTGCTTCGCTTCGGCGATCGGTCCTGCGAAGGAACGTCAGATAAAGAATGAACTGATCTGTGAAAGTCAGAAGCTCGACGAACAGACAGAACCAGATCCAGCCGACCTGATACCAGGTCCCGCTTGCCGGCAGCACGGTGGTGAAAATACGCCATTCGAGATAGCGGGCCACCACAAGCCACACCACGACAAAGACCGCAAGACGCGCCCAAGAGCGCGCGACTGGGAAGGTCGGCGCCAACAGATACATCGCAGCAAAGATGCCCAGCATCGGCGCGAACAGCTGAGAGAGAGGCAGAGTCATGGCTTGCATGGAACATCTCGCTCACAGGGGCGATTGGTCGAGCTCCAGGCGAGCGGTCAGCCATTTCAACTTCGAGCCGACCAATCGCAGCAGGCCGTCGGTTCTGCGCTCGAAGCGCACCTCAGCCAACCGTCCGATATCGCAGGAGCCGTTGCGGTCGGCCGACGTCTCATTGGGCGGAAGCGATATCTCAATTGTAATGTTGCCCGGATCAGGCCGCGGCACCCGAGCCGCAAGCAGCCGATCATCGCCGTACGCGGCCGATCCGCGGACCTGCCGGATCTGGCCGCTCTTCCATTCGCGACTCCCAATCAGGCGGACGGTAGCCGCATCTCCGGCCTTGATCTTCTCGAAATCGCGCTCGGGTAGTTCAACGACGATAAACCGGCGTTTGCAATCTGCGAAATCGAAGACCGACTGCCCTTCCGTGACCATCGAGCCCGGGCTGGCCGCGACCGACCAGACCACATGGGCTGCGGGCAAGGACAGATCGTAGTGATCGAGACGATCAAGTCGAGTGCGTTCCTCTGCAATTTCCGCGGCCAACTGCGCGGCACGTGAGCTGTTTTGCAACAGGTCGGTCTCGAGCTCCTGGCGGCGGAGGACAAGCCGCTCGCGCTGCTGCTGGGAATAGGGCACGTCGTTGGCATCGCCACGAAGATAAATGCCCTTCTCGGCCGCCCCCAATTCCGTCTTGAGGCGCTGCAGGCGTTCACCGGCCATCTGGCACCGCGTTGCGGTTGCCTCCTGTGAGGCCTGGGCCTCACCGGAGCGGATCTGCGAACTGATGCCGAGCTTCACGAGCCTCTCCATCCGGCCCGCGACATCGTTGCGCTGCCGCGCCTCAGCGAGACAGCCGCCTTTTTCAACTTCCGTTTCACTTATCTCGTGGCTCAGGCGCGCTAACATCCCCGAACGATAGTCCTCGCTTCGCTCGCGGAGCTTGCGATCGAGCTCGGCGATTTCCTCGAGTTGCCGGCGTGCGAGCTCGGCGCGTTTGGTGGACATGGCCAGCTGCTGATCAAGGTCCATGAGGTGGCGGCGATCCGGCGAACGCGCCTCGACCAGCGGCACCATCCGGTTGTGCTCGAAATATTCACCCTTGCGTGGAAGATCTGACGAGAGCTGACCCGCCATCGGTGCAGTCACCCGCATGAGCTCGGCATTGACATAGGCGGAGGGGGCGATTCGGTAAGTCACATACGGCAGCAGGGCCCATCCGCTGAGAGCGATGATCCCGAGTGCCAGGGACCGCCGAGCGATCCGGCTGCGAATGAAACGTTCGACATGCAAGCGAACCACGACTGGATCTCCAAATGGGCTTTGGTCGCTCCGCCTGCCCCTGCGAAGGCAAGCCAATCGCCGCGTGGCCGCCGCAGCAGCAGACTCCTCCCCGCAACCAAGAGAAGCATATCTAGCTTTCACCACAACAGGTTAAGACGTGTCAAAACCGGAGAACTACGGCTCGGGATCGATAACAAGAAGCCGACCTATTCTGGCTTCAAGTCGGCGCGGCGCTTGTACCGATCGAATGACGGCGCGGCTAACGACCATTCCTAAGCAGCGCTTTCGCTTCCGCGAATTCGGGAAGACCATGCTCCGCCTCGAATTGAGCGAGCACGGGCGCGAGCACTTCGGATAGCGCACCCGCTCGGCCATTTGTCTTGTACAGGCGTGCAAGTTCAAGGGCGCTGCGCAGCTCGAAAGTCCTGGTCTGCTGATGTCGTGCGATGTCCAGCGCTCGCTTGAGGGCGTCTTCGGCACTGGATTCGTCCGAAGGGTTTTCGCGTGACAAGAGTTTACCGCGGACACGGTGCAGCTCGGCGTCAAGCCAATGCTGGCCGGATTGTCCCGTCCCGGCGATCAATTCGTCCAGGATTTCCAGCCCGGTCTCGACTTCGCCGACATCTGCAATCGCCAGGGCGACATGCATCCCCCAGAACGGTTCGCAGAGGTAGCAATCGTTCTCGTGCAGGAAGGTCCAGCCGTGACGCATGTCCGCCAGTCCGGCCATTCGATCGCCGGCACGCCACTTGGCGAGGCCATTCAGGTAGGTGCCGGCGGCCACGTACAACGGCATCGTATGGTCGCGCGCGAGACCGAGCGCCAGGATCGTCTCTGTCTGCTGCAACATGCCCCCGCATACTCCGTCGAACACGGCGCGATGAACCAGCGCATTGGCCTGGGACAGCGCCCGTTTTTCTCCCGGAGTACCCACCGCTTCCGCGGCGAGCCTGCGCGCACGAGCGATGTCGCCGAGCGGCCAGAGCACCAGGGCGAGAAATCGCATGATGACGAACGGAAGATCCAGCGCCGAAGCCCTGAAAGTCGCGGGATCCGGTTCGGCCCGATAGATCGCCAGCGCCCGCTCAAGATGCGTACGCGCATTCGAATACTCGCCGGCGAACCAGCACGTCACGCCGCCGGTCCAATGGGCCACGACGGCGGCCACCGGCGAGTCCGGCCGTCGCTCAGCGGCGTTTCTGATGGCATCTGCCAGCTCCCGCATCGGAGCAAGTTCGCCATGCGTCAGGCAGGCATTGAAGAGGCCGGAATGGACCGGCGCAAGTTCAACGGGATCATCGATACCAGCCGCGAATTGTCGCGCGCGCGTCCATGCCGCGACCGTTTCCGGAGCGCTGTGGCCGAGGCTGCCCCGCAAGGCACGGCCATATGCGATTTGAAGATGCAGCCTGCTCATCATCCGGCGGGGTTCGTCAGGCAATTGATCGGCGATCGCGATGGCCTTGCCGAGATGCGCGATCGCCTCGGAATAGGCCGAGCGTTTCAACGCCTGCTGGCCCGCCTTGCGCCACCACTCGAGTGCGATCTCGCTCAGCCCCGCCTCGGTGAAGTGGTGCGCCAGGACTTCCGGCTCGGTCTCGGCGACAACTGGAAACTTCTCGCGCAGGACATCGCCAATCCGTGTGTGAAGCACCTGCCGTTTGCTCCTAAGCAGACTCTCGTAGGCCGCTTCCTGAACAAGAGCGTGCTTGAAACTGTAATTTGCTTCGGGCGGCGTCCCACGACGCAGCAGCAGTTCGGCCTCTTCGAGTTGTCCCAGCGCCGCGCCCAGCGTCAGATCGTCGCGTCCCGCCACGGTTTTCAACAGCGCGTACGAGAAGTCGCGGCCAATGGCGGCGCCTATCTGAGCCACCTCCTTGACCGGAGCGAGCCGGTCGAGCCGCGCCATCAGCGAATCCTGCAGCGTCGCAGGGATAGCAAGCGGCGGCAGCGGACAGTTCAGGCGGTAGCGCCCGGCATCCTCGACGAGCAGCCCGGACTCCAGCACCATCTTGGTCAATTCCTCGACGAATAACGGAATGCCATCGGTCTTGTCGATGATCTGCTCCATCATCTCGCGTGGCAGCTGGCGACCGACGACAATCTGCTCGACGAGCGCGCGCGTGTCCTGCCGATCGAGCCGGTCGAGCCGCAACAGACTGACGTTGGCAAGGCCCGACCAGGAGGGCTCGAACTCCGGCCGGGACGTCAGGAGCACGAGGATCGGCAGTCCTCTGATCCGATCGACCGCGAGATCGAACAGCTCAAGTGTCGTCGCATCGGCCCAATGCATATCCTCGCAGATGATCAGCAGCGGCTGGTCTCGCGCCAGTCCCTCAAGCTGATCCAGAAGGGCGGCAAATGTCTGGCGCCGCTGCTGCGCCGGGCTCAAGCCGAGGGGCGGGCAATGGTCGCCGGTCGGAATCGAAAGCAGCGCCGCAATCAGCGGTGTTGCCCGGGCGACCTGCTGGGTTCCTATCGCCAGCATTGCCTCGAGCTTGTCGAGCTTTTGATCCGGCGTGTCGTGCGAGCGAATTCCGGCGGCGCGCTCGAGCTGCGCAACAAAGGGATGAAGCGCACTGTTGGTGTGGTAAGGCGAACACTGATATCGCACGCGACGGTGCGTTCCCAACGAGGGGCTTTCCGACAGCGTTGCCACAATACGCGACTTGCCAATGCCCGCTTCGCCGGAAATCAACACGATCTGGCCCCGGCCCAGCCATGCCTCCCGCTGGCGCGAGAGGATGAATTCGATCTCGTTCTTGCGACCGACAAAGCCGATCGAGCGCGCGGCACGGACTGCCTCGAAGCGACTCTCGGATGCGGTTGCTCCTTCCACCGCCCAGACTGCGATGGGGTCTGCCATTCCCTTGACCTCCCGGCGGCCGAGATTGCGCAGGGAGAAGAGATCGCCAAGCAGCCGGCGCGTCGATGAAGCAACGACGACGACCCCCGGCTCCGCCAGGCTCTGGAGCCGGGCGGCGAGGTTTGGCGTGTCGCCGATGGTTGCGTGCTCCTCCGACGCATCTCCGCTGATGAGGTCGCCGACCACCACAAGTCCGGTCGCAATTGCGATCCGCAGTTCGGCTCGTTCGTCAGTCCCCGTCTTGAGCTGGCGTATCGCGGCGATCATGTCGAGGCCGGCGCGCACCGCGCGCTCGGCATCGTCTTCGTGGGCGCGCGGATAGCCGAAATAGACCAGTATTCCGTCACCGACGAATCTGGCGATCCTGCCATCATAAGCACCAACCACGCTCGCGCAGGCAGCGCGATAGGCGCGGATCACCTCCCACATGTCCTCGGGATCGAGACGCGCCGAGAGCGCAGTCGAGCCGACCAGATCGCAGAACATGACGGTGAGGTGACGCCGCTCGGCGTCCTGGGGACGAGCGGGAGATGCGATCAACGCGGCCGGATCGAGGTCAGCGATAGCACGGAGCATTTTGCGGCGATGGCCGAGCAGGACTCCGAGCTTCTCGAAGTCCTCGTCCATCAGTTCGGGAAGGACGCCTATGTCGATCCCATTTTGGGCGAAGCGCTGCGCGTATTGCGCAAGCCCCAGCTTATCGAGCCACTCCGCAATCTGCATTGGCTCCACCGATCGTGTGGTTGGCGGTTAGCAGAATTTTGGACCACGGCGCGCGGGGACAATATACCAACACCACCATGATGGCACGTTTTGTTTGTTGCGCGATAACCTAGGTTTCTCAATACCGATATTGCGTTCAAGCGGTGACGCTGCTCGATGCGAACAGGCTTGCTACCAAACATCGTCGGCACGCAGCATTGGACGGCAGAGGTTGCGAAGAATCGTCGCGGTCGTTTCGAACCAGAGCCGAACCAGCACTGCGGCTTGTGCCAAGCGGACGTTCTCCGCGACCGCAGCTTCCTTCACTGCTCGCTGATAGGCGCTTCATAACTGCGAGCCATCGTGCCCGCCGCAACCTGAAGCGAAGAACCAACCACCCAGCAGCCGGCAACAAAGCCGATCAGGCCGTTAGGCAGATTTTGATCAAGGACAAGGATGCTGACGGAGAGAGTTGCAGCGATTGCCGCGCCAAACGTTCCCGCCGCACTCATGATCTCGACCGGCTCGGAACCGTTCCATTCTTCCGAGATACTCGATGTCGGCTTCTGTGCACCATTGCCGGACAAATCAATCCCCACGTAATAGCCAAGCGCTCCGTAGAGCATCGTTATCAGGACGATCCAGCCGCTTTCAAACAGTCCGGCTTTCTGACGTAACAGGGTCGCTCCAACATAGAGGCCGCCAGAGGCCCCAACGGCGGCCAGCCCGATTCTTTCAAGAAGATGGGCCGATTTAATCAGACTGGAACGGGCGATCCGAAGATTGCCGACGCGCCTTGTTGCAGAGAAGGCGCTGGAAATTGCGCTGCTTATCTTCATAGGAGCTCCTTCTGAGTAAGTAGCAGCCTACCGGCCGACCCCGAACAGAAGCTGCATGAGTTGCGCGATGCCCTTTCATTCCAAATTACTGAAGGATCTTTGCTGAGTGATGGGACCGGCTTTGCTCGTGAACGAGACGGAGCCAATCCAAAGCTGCGAGCATGTGGCTGCGCAGGCATTGCGTCTCACCCGTGTTTGAAATGATCCGGGTGCGGCAATTTCGTTGGATGAGTGGTAATTCCGAAAAAGAGCGATCGCGTATGAAGCGGTTCACACACGGCTCCTCCCTGTCGCTCTATTCGGTCACAATTTCCGGAGGACGCGTCTGCATTGTGCGATAACGGAAGGCGAACACGCTGGATCTGCAACGCGCGGTTGGTCAGCAAGCTGATCACGTCTGGCCGAAATCAAAGATCCGCGCTTGGTTTCGTGAAGCTCGCAGCCTCAGGCCGACCATTCCTCGCCCCACACCTGCACCACGTGGCCGGGCGTCACTTCGCGATATTGCCGAACCGGCGGCTGATAATCCGGCGCGCGGACCGGGCTTCTGATCTCGTCGTTGGAGGCCTGGCGTCGCGTGCCGCGGCGTGACGGGTCGGGCACCGGCACGGCGGCCATCAGCTTCCTGGTGTAGGGATGCTGGGGGTTGCCGAACACCGATGCGCGCGGGCCGATCTCGACGATCTCGCCGAGATACATCACGGCGACGCGGTGGCTCATGCGCTCGACCACGGCGATGTCGTGGGAAATGAAGAGATAGGCGAGGCCCATGCTGGCCTGCAGGTCGAGCATCAGGTTGACGACCTGCGCCTTCACCGAGACATCGAGCGCCGAGACCGCTTCGTCGGCGACGATCAGCTTCGGCCCGAGCGCGAGCGCGCGCGCGATGCAGATGCGCTGGCGTTGGCCGCCGGAGAATTCGTGCGGGAAGCGCGCGGCCATGTCGGCTGAGAGGCCGACGCGGACGAGCAGGTCGGCAACCTTGTCGCGCGCCTGCGACGCCGTCGCGAGTCCGTTGGCAAGCAAGGGCGCAGCGATCGCCGTTCCCACCGACATGCGCGGATTGAGGCTCGCGAACGGGTCCTGAAACACGATCTGCATGTGCTTGCGCACATCGCGCAAGGCTCGGCCGTTCATGGCCAGCACATCCTGGCCGTCGATCAGGACCGTCCCGCTGTCCGGCTCCGTCAGCTTCAGGATGGAGCGGCCGGTGGTCGACTTGCCGCAGCCGGATTCACCGACCAGGGCCAATGTCTCGCCGGCACGCAAGGTGAAGGAGACGTTCTCGACCGCATGGACGCGGCCCGAGACCTTGCCTAACAGGCCCGAGCGGATCGGAAAGCGCGTGGTGAGATTTGAGACTTCGAGCAAAGGCCGCGCGGCGGGTGAGACCGTGTCAGGCGTCTCGGACGGCTCGTCCGATGTGCCCGTCACCTTGTCGACGATCGGAAACCGCATCGGCCGCGGCCGCCCATCCATCGAGCCGAGGCGCGGCACGGCCGCGAGCAGCGCGCGCGTGTAGGGATGCGCAGGCGCGGCGAAAATGCGCGCGGTGGCATCCGTCTCCACCGCCTGCCCGCCATACATCACCACGGTGCGGTCCGCGATCTCGGCGACTACGCCCATGTCGTGGGTGATGAAGAGGATCGACATCCCCTCCTCCTGCTGAAGCTCCTTCAAGAGCTCGAGGATCTGGGCCTGGATGGTGACGTCGAGCGCGGTGGTCGGCTCGTCCGCAATCAGGAGCTTCGGCTTGCAGGCCAGCGCCATCGCGATCATCACGCGCTGGCGCATGCCGCCGGAGAAGCGATGCGGATGCTCGTGGAAGCGCGATGCCGCCGCCGGGATGCGGACGCGATCGAGCAGGCGGATGGTCTCCGCCTCCGCCGCCGCGCGCGACAGGCCGCGATGCTGGATCAGCGCTTCGGCGATCTGGAAGCCGATGGTGAGCACCGGATTGAGGCTCGTCATCGGCTCCTGGAAGATCATGGCGACGTCATTGCCGCGGATGTCCTTCATGCCCGCCTCGGGCAGCGCGAGCAGATCGCGCCCCGACAGCATGACCCGCCCCTCGACGCGGCCGATCTCCTTCGGAATGAGCCGCATGATCGACAGCGCGGTCACGCTCTTGCCCGAACCGGACTCGCCGACGATCGCCACGGTTTCCCGGGGCGCGATGTCGAACGAGACATTGCGGACGACGGGAAGCCATTGCCGCTCGAGCATGAAGGAGGTGGTGAGGCCGGCGACCGACAGCACGGGGGCTTGGGCAACGATGGGTTTGGTCGCGGCGCTGGTCATAGGTAGACCTCAAGGCCTGCCGCGAAGAAGGTGCGCTCCCTCCCCCGCTTGCGGGCGAGGGTTGGGGAGAGGGTGTCTCCGCAAGCGAGAACCCCCAAGAGGAGAGAGCCCTCTCCCGGCGCTGCGCGCCGACCTCTCCCGCAAGCGGGAGAAGTGAACTTCGCTCGTGGCTGCACCGGTGTTCCCATCATGACCTCAGTACCCCCGCTTGCGATCGACCAGCCCCGGCAAGGCCTCGCCGCGGCGGTGTCGCGCGATGGTATCAAGCACATAGCCGACCGCCGTTTCCGGCTTTGTCGTGCTGGCGATGTGCGGGGTCAGGAGAATGCGCGGATGGCTCCAGAACGGATGGCCCGCAGGCAGCGGCTCGGGCTCGGCGACGTCGAGCACGGCAGCCGACAGCGCACCGCTGTCCAGCGCAGCGATGAGGTCGGCCTCGACCAGATGCCCGCCCCGCCCGACATTGAGCAGCCGGGCACCGCGCGGCAGGCGCACGAACAGCTTGGCGTTGAGGATGCCGCGCGTCTCCGAGGTCAACGGCAGCAGGCAGACCAGAATGTCGCTCTGCCCCAGGAAATCCGGTAACGAGTCGGCGCCCGCGTAACAGGTGACGCCTTCGATCTCGCGCGGCGAACGATTCCACCCCGAGAGCGGAAAGCCGAACGTCTTGAGCCGTTCCAGCACCGCCTGGCCGAGTTGGCCGAGCCCCATCACGCCGATACGCCGCTCGCTCGTGTACGTCGCCGGCAGTTCGCGCCAGACTTGATCGCGCTGCTGGGCGATGAACTGCACGAGATCGCGATGCAGCGCCAGCACCGACATGCAGGCATATTCGACCATGCGATCGGTGATGCCGGGCTCCATCATGCGGACCAGCGGAACATGCGGCGGCAACTTGGTGATGTCGAACTGATCGACGCCGGCGCCGACCGAGAAGACCAGCTCCAGATTCGGGAACGTCGTCGCGATGGCGTCCGGCGGCACCCAGGCCACGAGATAGCGCACATTGGCGGGATCGCCGATGTCGGGCCAGAGCCGGAACGGGATGTCGGGCGCGCGTTCCGCGAAGAAGCGCGCCCACTCGGCGCCGCGCACCATGTTGGCCTTGTAGAGAACCGTCATGCCCGCCTCAGAACGGGCTGACCGGCGCGAGCCGACGGCCGTCGATCATGCGCTTGTGGCTGTAAGCGGCGGGATCGACCAGCGGCGTCGAGCCGGTCACGATGTCGGCGGCGAGCTTGCCGGCCGCGGGACCGATGCCGAAGCCATGGCCCGAGAAGCCGGTGGCGAGGAAGAAGCCCGGCAGCGCGTCGACCGGCGAGATCACCGGAATGGTGTCGGGCGTGCAGTCGATGGTGCCGCCCCAGGCTTCTGCGATCTCGATGTCCTTCAGCCCGGGGTTCGACTTGATCAGCGCCGCCAGCGCCGCATTGACCAGCGACATGTCGGGCGCGGGATCGCGCACGCGCTCGGCCTCGAACGGCGACGGCTTGTCGAAGCTCCAGCTGGTGCCGCGCATGAGCTGGTCGAAGAACGTCTTGCCGAACGAGAGCTTCAATCCGTTCTTGCGGTGCTGATAGGTCGGCCAGAACGTGCGCGCGTAACGGAACAGGTCCGGCGACAGCTCGACCGTGCCGCGGTTGCGCAACGCCAGCGTGAAGCCGCCGTCGAGGCGGCGGCGGATGCAGTAGAAATCGGTGCCGAGCGCGCCGGAGGTGATCTCCGGTCCCGGCGTGGTCCGGCACGCGGTGGCGTTGACGAGGCCGATCGGCAGCTCGATGCCGTGGCGGCGGCAGAACAGCGACGACCACGCGCCGCCCGCCAGCAGCACCGACTGCGTGCGGATGGTACCCTTCTCGGTGACGACGGCGCTGACACGCCCGCCTGTCGTCTCCAGCCCGCGCGCGGCGCAGCCCTGATGGATGGTGACGCCGTGCTTGCGCGCGGCGGTGGCGAGCGCAGGGACGGCCATCGACGGCTCGGCGCGGCCATCGCTCGGCGTGTGCAGGCCGCCGACCCATGTGTCGGCATTACCAGGCATGCGCTCGGCGACCTCCGCCGGCGTCAGGACGGTGGAGTGGACCTGCTGCTCGCGCGCGACCGCGGCCCAGCGCTCCCAGCCGGCGAGTTCGTCCTTGCTCTTGGTGAGGAACAAGACGCCGGTGCGGCGGAAGCCGGCATCGACGCCGGCATCGTTCTGCATGTCCTCCCATAGCCGCAGCGCCTCGCGCGCGAGCGGGATCTCCTCGCGGGCGCGGCCCTGCTGGCGGCACCAGCCCCAATTGCGGCTCGACTGCTCGCCGCCGACATGGCCCTTCTCGACCAGCGCGACGGAGTGGCCCTTCTTCGCCAGATGATAGGCCGCGGATACGCCGATCACGCCGCCGCCGATGACGACGACATCCACCTGCGCCGGCAGGCGTTCGTCGCTGTTGATGCGGTTGAGCGGCGGGGACATGGGGCACTCCTGGAGTTCAGTTCGAGGTCTTGCGCGTCAGACAGTCTTGCGCGTCAGGGGATGTTCATTCGCGGATCGAGCGCGTCGCGCAGGCCGTCACCGAGAAAGTTGAAGCTGGTCACCGCGAGCGTGATGGCGACGCCAGGCGCGATCGCGAGCCAGGGCGCGCTGGTCAGATAGATCTGCGCATTGTTGAGCATGTTGCCCCAGCTCGCCGCCGGCGGCTGGATGCCGTAGCCGAGATAGCTGACATAGGATTCGAGCAGGATCGCCTTGGCGACGTTGAGCGTCGCGGCAACGACGATCGGCGCGATCGCGTTGGGCACGAGCTCGCGGAACATGATGCGCAGGTTCGAGGAGCCGAAGGCGAGCGCGGCCACCGCGAATTCCCGCTCGCGCAACGAGCGCACCTGGGCCTCGACGACGCGCGCGACCGCCATCCAGGCCGTCGCCGCGATCAGCACGGTGGTCGTGACGAGGCCGGGCTCGGTGAGCGCTGCGAGCGCCAGCAGCAGGAAGATGGTCGGAAAGCACAACACGGCGTCGACGAGCCGCATCAGCACCGCGCCGACGGCGCCGCCATAGAAGCCGGCAAAGGCGCCGACGACGATGCCGACCGCCATCGCGATCACCATCGCGACGATGCCGATCGACAGCGAGACCCTCCCGCCCATCAACAGCCGCGCCAGCACGTCGCGGCCGAGCTCGTCGGTGCCGAGGATATGCGCGCCGGAGAGCGGCGGCGCGAACCGCTTCATGATGTCGATATAGGTGTCGTCAAACGGCAGCAGATAGGGACCGAAGGCCGAGCCGAGCACGAGCACCAGAATGATCAATGCGCCCGCGAGCGCCAGCCGATGCCGGCGGAAGCGCCGCCACGCGGCCTGGCCGGGCGCGAGCTGAACGGTGGAGAGGGTTGCGGTCGCCATCGCTTCAGCCCACCCGGATGCGCGGATCGACGACGGCATAGAGGATGTCGGCGAGCAGCGAGCCGATCAGCACCATCGTCGCCGAGAACATCAGGATACCCATGACCACGGGATAATCGCGGTAGCCGATGGAATCGAGGAACAGCCGGCCCATGCCCGGCCAGGTGAACACGGTCTCCGCCACCAGCGCGCCGCCGAGCAGGGTCGGAAACTGCAGGCCGGCGACCGTGATCATCGGCAACAGCGCATTGCGCAGCGCGTGCACCGTGAGGATGCGCCATTCCGGCATGCCCTTGGCGCGCGCGGTGCGGATGTAGTCCTGGTTGATCACCTCGAGCATCGAGGAGCGCATGAAGCGGCCCCACATCGCGGTCTCGACCAGCGCCAGCACCACGGCCGGCGCGATCAGATGATGCAGCAGGTCGAGGAAGGAGCCGTCGCCAATGGTGTGCCGATTGCCCGCCGGCAGCCAGCCGAGCTTGACCGAGAAGACGTAGATGGTGACGAGACCGAACCAGAACGTCGGGATCGACAGCGCGATCATGGCGCCGACGGTGGCGAGCGTATCGAACAACGAGTAGCGGCGCAGCGCGCCAAGGATGCCGATCCAGCAGCCGAGCAGCACCGCGATGATGGTCGCCGTCGCCATCAGCTCCAGCGTGGCGCCGAGATGCGAGGAGATCACCGACAGCACCGGCTCGCCGTCGCGATAGGATTTGCCCCAATCGCCCCGCACCATGCGGCCGAACCAGTCGAGATACTGGATCGGCAGCGGCCGATCGAGACCGAGCTGCCTGGTGACGCGGTCGAGATCCTCCTGCGTCATCTGCCCGGAGACGGCAAACTGCGACAGCGGGCCGCCGGGCGCCAGATGCAGGATGGCAAGCCGATTCCCGAGACGATCACGAGCAGCATGATCGCCTGGGCGAGGCGGTTGACGACGTAACGGGCCATCTCAGGCGATCCAGCGCATTGGACGCATCACGCCCAATACCATTCGCGCATGTTCCAGCTGTTGATCGACATGTTGATGTTGGGACGGAAGCCTTGCAGCCCCTCCTTGATGCCCTCGGCGATGAAGCCCTGGAACAGCGGCAGGATGGCGAGGTCGTTGCGGATCAGCTTTTGCAGCTCGCCATAGGTCGCCTTGCGCTGCGCAAGGTCGAATTGCTGGGCGCCTTGAGACAGCAGTCGGTCGGCCTCCGCGCTCTGATATTGATACGTGTTGTAGCCGCGGCCGCCCTTGGCGGGAATGGCGCCGGAGCCGAAGCGCGGCGTCACGTCGGGGTCGCTGCCCAGCATGAAGTTCACGCCGACGATCACCGAATTGAACTTCGATTGCTGCCAGAAGTCGCCCCAGATCACGGCCGCCGGCATGTTGTTGACGCGCATCGCCGCGCCAATGGCCCGCCAGTCCTGGATCAGGAGCTGCTGGCACTGTTCGCGCACGGCACTGCCCGCCGTCGTCGAGTTGGCGAACTCGAGCTTGACGCCGCCCTTCTCGCGAATGCCGCTGGCGCCGCGAACCCAGCCCGCGGCGTCGAGCAGCGCGTTGGCCTTGGCAGGATCGTATTTGTGCTGCGGCAGCCCCTGCTGGAACGACCAGGCCTGCTGCGGCACGAAGCTCTCGGTCTGCGTCGGCAGGCCGTAATAGAGCGCGTCGATGATCGCCTGCTTGTTGATGCCGAGATAGAGCGCCTCGCGCACGGCACGATCGGTGAAAGGGCCAAAATCCAGGTTCGGCGCGATATGCTCTACCGAGGACGTCGACGAAACGAAGATCTTGCGGCCCTTCAGCGTCTTTGCCTCCTGCACGAAGTTCGGCAAGATGCCTTGCAGGCCCGTGTAGTCGACCTGACCGGTGCGGAACTGGGTGTAGAGCACGGTGAGATCAGGGATGTATTTGAAGACCACGCGTTCGAGGTACGGCCCCTTGCCATGATAACCGGTGTGGGCGTTCAACTGGATATGGTCGCCGGGCACGCGCTCGCCCCAGCGAAACGGGCCGGTCCCGACAGGCGCATTGTGGAACGGTGAGGCGTTCGGATCGGATACCTTCTCCAGGATGTGCTTGGGCACGATGAAGGTGAACGACGCCAGGATCGACATATAGGGCGAATAGGGCGCTTCCATCCGCCAATGGATCTCGTCGGGCGCCACGACGGTGATGTCCTTGACGAGGCTATGGCCGACCCGGCTGCGCGCGCGGAAGCCGGGATTGTTGATCAGCTCGATGGAGAATTTGACATCCTCCGCCGTGAACGGCGTGCCGTCGTGCCACTTCACGTCGCTGCGGAGCTTGATCTTCCAGGTCAACCCATCGGCCGACAGGCCGCCATTCTCGAGGGTCGGGACTTCGCGGGCTAGGTCGGGGACGAACTTGCCGTCGGGATCGATGTACCAGAGCGGCGAGAACACCTGCCACCAGATGCCCAGATCGACCTCGATGCCCGGCATCAGCGGATGGAAGACGGTCGGCTCCTGCGACAGCGCCGCGATCACCTGCCCGCGCGGCTTGTCCGGCGGAGCGGTCGGGCGTTCAGTCTGGGCCAACGCACTGCTCGAAAGCGTCCATCCCGCCGCCGCGCCTACGCCGAGCTGGAAGAATTGACGACGATTCGGAATGCCGAGATGCCCTGCCCCAACGCCGAACTTGCCGGTGTCGTCTGCCATGACCCACTCTCCGTTTCCGCACGCGGCACCGTCTCCCGCGCCCCCGAGACCCCGGCAAAGGGACAGGAGTGGGCTTTAGTGCTTCTAAATTTTTCTTCCAAAAGTTCATCACGACTAAATACAGCTGTCAATCGCATTGCTAGAATGCGTTCGCTTTTCAATCCGACTGAAGCCACGAGGCGCGATGCCCGAGGCTGAGATGATGCATGGGAGAGCGACATGGATGGTCGCGGCGATACCAACGGCACCAAGGACGCTTCCACGATCGAAGCTGACGATGCGGTCGATCAGCGCCTGGGTGAAACCGTGCGGCTGCTGCGGCAGCGCGCCGGCCTTTCGATCCAGGACGTCGCCAACAAGACCGGCCTGTCCACCGGCATGATCAGCCAGCTCGAACGCGCACGCGCGATGCCCTCGATCCGCACCCTGCGCCTGCTCGGCATCGCGCTCGATGTCCCCATCTCCTATTTCTTCGAGAGCAGCGATCCCGCCGACGGGCAGCGCTACATCGTGCGCAAGAGCAACCGGAGGCTGCTGCGGCTCACCGCCAGCGGCGTCGTCAAGGAAGCGCTGACCCCGGAAGGCAAAGGCCAGCTCGAGCTCTACGAGCTCACGCTCAACCCCGGCGCCTCCTCCGGCACCGACTTCCTGCAGCACACCGGCGAGAAGGCGGGCTACATCCTCTCGGGCAGCCTGCGGCTGTGGCTCGACAGTCAGGCCCATGTGCTGGAAGCCGGCGACAGCTTTCGTTTTCCGAGCATCGTGCCGCACATGTTCGACAACCCGACCCAGCAGGTGGCGCGCGTGATCTGGGTGACGACGCTGCGCCAGACCGACTCGCCGGCGGGTTGAAGCGGCCCCGTCCCGCACCACCGGAAATTGCCCCTCGACGCTGCCGCGCCTAGTCTGTAGCTCACATGATGCCCGCAGCTCGCGAAGCGGCGGGGGCGGCCGGCGTCTTTGGTGTGAGACCATGAAACTCAGGAGGCTTCTGACCCTCGCGTTGGCCGCACAGGCCATCATGACTGCTGCAGCCTTCCTCGCCTCCTCTCTGGCGACCGGCAGTGCCGAATTCGGCACGGCCCAGCTCCTCGCGCTCTTGGTCAGCGCCGCCGTGGCGGTGCTGCTCGTCCTTCTCTGCGCGCGTGCGATCGAGACGTCGCGGGAAATACGCACCGCTGAGCTGCTGGCCGGGCAGGCGCAGACCAACACGCACATGATGCAAGCCGTCATCAAGACCGCGCTCGATGCCTACATTCAGATCGACGAGAGCGGCACCGTGCTGGAGTGGAGCTTTCAGGCGGAGGCGCTGACCGGATGGACGCGGCAGGAGGCGCGGGGCGCCGACGTCGTCGATCTTCTCGTCGCCGAGCCGCTGCGCGCCGGCTTCAGGCAACGCATGGCGCGTCTCGTTCCGGAATTGTCCGCCGCGCCGGCCGGCATGCGCTTCGAAGTCACCCTGGTGCACAGGAACGGCGAGAATATCCTGGTCGAGGCGTCCAGCACGGTGTTGCGGATCGAAGAGCGCTCCATCATCAACACCTTCGTCAGGGACATCACCCAGACGCGCGCTGCCGAGGAGCAGCTGATCCAATCCCAGAAGATGGACGCGGTCGGACAGCTCACCGGCGGCATCGCGCATGAATTCAACAACATGCTCACGGTGATAACAGGCACGATCGAGATCCTCGCCGACGCCGTCAAGGACAACCCGCCGCTCGCGACCATCACCAAGCTGATCAGTGAGGCCGCCGATCGCGGCGCCGCGCTGACGTCGAGCTTGCTCTCCTTTGCCCGCAAGCAGGCGCTGCAGCCGGCCGAGATCGACGTCAACGAGCTCATCGAGGAGCTCGCCAAGCTGCTGCTCGCAACCTTCGACAAGAAGATCGAGATCGTGACGAAGCTGGGCGGCAACGTCTGGCTGGCCTACGCCGACCGCGGGCAATTGAGCTCGGCGCTGCTCAACCTCGCCATCAATGCCCGCGATGCCATGCTGGACGGCGGCAGGCTGACGCTGACGACGCGCAACGTCGTGTTCGGCGTGCGCGAGGCCCTGGCGGTCGGTGCCGGCTATGCCGGCGACTATGTCGAGATCGAGATTGCCGACACCGGTACCGGCATTCCGCAGGCCATTCTCGAACGCATCTTCGATCCGTTCTTCTCGACCAAGGAGGTCGGCAAAGGCACGGGGCTCGGGCTCAGCATGGTGTTCGGCTTCGTCAAGCAGTCCGGCGGCGGCATCAAGGTCGCCTCGGAAGAAGGACGCGGCACCATCTTCACGATCTACCTGCCGAAGGCGGAGGCGAGCACGCTGCGCCCGACCGGCTACGACGATCGCAAGATCGTCGGCGGGACCGAAACCATCCTCTGTGTCGAGGACGACCGCGAGGTCCGACACTACGTCACGGTCCAGCTCGAAGGGCTCGGCTACAAGGTCATCCCCGCCGCCGATGCGACCGAGGCCCTCGCCATCGCGGCCGAAGGCACCCCGTTCGACCTGCTCTTCACCGACATCGTGATGGCCGGCAGCATGAACGGACGCGAGCTCGCCGAGCAGATGGTGGCCGCACGACCGTCCTTGCGGGTCCTCTTTACCTCCGGCTACGCCTACGATTCCCTGCATACACAGGGACGCGCCACGATGGGTGCGCCGCTGCTGCGAAAGCCCTACCGCAAGGCCGAGCTGGCACGCCTGCTGCGGCGCAGCCTCGACACCGCAGTCGATTCCGCCGGCGACGCGATCCCGACGCCCTACTCGGTGCAGGCCGACGTCGAGGCGTTTCTGCGCAGGCAGGCCGCGGAAGATAGTGGCACGACGCGGTCGCGGAAGTAGCGTCCGCGCTAGCTCATCCTTCGGCGCAGCGTCGCCGATGGCGTCTCGCCGAACTTTTCGCGGTAGGCGCCGGCCATGCGGCCGAGATGGGTGAAGCCGAGATCGAACGCGATCTCGGTGATGGAGGCATCGGGCGCGGCCTGCGCGAGGCGCGCGTTAAGGCCGGCGAGGCGCATGTCGAGCAACATCTGCGAGATCGACAGGCCGAAGTGACGGCGGAAGCCGAGCTGCAGCGCGCGGATGCCGATGCCGGAGGCGCAGGCGAGCTGCGCGAGATCGAGCGGCTCGCCGGCATTGTCGGCCAGATGGTCGCGTGCGGCGCGGAGCGCGCGCGGCAGGCGCTCGGCCTGGCCCGAGAAGGTTTCAATCGCATCCGAGTGGCTATGCCGCTGCCCGTTGAGGAGATGATCGAGCAGCGCTTCGCGCCGATCGGCCATTGCGACCGGCGACAGCCGGCCCGATGGACCGAGACGCTCGGCGAGCGTCATCAGTTCGGCGAGCCGGGCCTGCAGGGCCCGCCCGGACGGCGCATCGAGCTCGATCACCGGATCGAACTCGACCGCCCGGGCCGCCCTGCCCGACAAGGCCGCGGCGCGCTGCTCGACCATGCGGCGGTCGAGCAGCAGGATCGCCTGTGCGCAATCGCTCCACATCATCCGGGTCGGAATGGTCGGCGACAGCAGCGATGCCGTCCGGCCCGGCGCCGCATCGAGCTCGCGATGACCGGCACGAATGCGGGCGCCGCCCGCGAGCGGGACCTGCACCAGGAAGAAGCGCTCGAGGCAGCCGGGATCGATGCTGACCGATCCGCCATAGGCGACGTAGTTGATGGAAAAGCCGTCGAAGGCCGCGCAATTGTGTCGGGCCGAGAAGCCGGCCGCCCGCGCCTGCGTCGGCTTGAGATCATGCGGGCAGAAGATGCGCCCGATCTGCTCGGCCGCCTCGTCGACGTCGTCGGTGGTGACGCGGGCGAAGGCCGCAAGCCGTTCGGCTGCAGAGGCTGTTGCGCTCATTTCCAGCTCGGCTGCGGACATCGTCGACCATGCTTCGCGCCCGGAATTACTTTAAGCCTATAATAGTTCCGCGGGCGCGAAAAGGGGCGCAACTCGCAAAATCATCGTGCTGCACGGCAATAGGCGCTCCGGATTCGTTTAGCGGATAGACAGGCGGCACGTCCCCGGCCGATGCTCCGTCCCCGCCGGAATCCATGAGGAGCAAGCCATGACTGCACTCGAAAAAGGCATTACCGCCAACGGCACGGGCTATGGCGGCAAGAGCTGGAACATCCTCGGCCAGGTCTATTTCCCCAAGGCCGTGACCGATTCCACCTTCGCATTCGAAACCAACAGCGATCCCGGCCAGTTCGTGCCGGTGCACATCCACCCGACCCAGGACGAGTTCATCCTGGTGCAGGAAGGCACGCTCGATCTCAAGCTCGACGGTCAATGGGTCAAGGCCCATGCCGGCGACCTCGTGCGAATGCCCCGCGGCATTCCGCACGGCTATTTCAACAAGTCCGACAAGCCGTGCCGGGCGCTGTTCTGGGTCTCGCCGATGCAGAAGCTGGAGGCGCTGTTCAACCAGCTGCACAATCTGACCGACCCCGCGGAAGTCGTGCGCATCTCGGCGCTGCATGAGGTCGACTTCCTGCCGCCCGAGGCCAACGACTAGCCGTCGCCGCTTCCTCCGCTTCCATCTGCTCGCAGCCCGGCCGGCCGCGCCTTGCGGCCGAACGCGGTCGCTTGCGCGCCAAACACATCGAGCAATCCCATGGTCAGCCCAAAACATGTCTGCGTGATCGGCGCCGGTGTCTCCGGCCTTGCCGCCGCGAAAGCATTCTCCACCCGTGGCCACCGCGTCACCATCGTCGAGCGCAGCTCGGATCTCGGCGGCGTCTGGGAGCCGGCGCGCTCCTACCCAGAGGTGCAGACCCAGAGCCCGAAGGAGCTCTATCGCTACACCGACCGCGCCATGCCGGACGCCTATCCGGAATGGCCGACCGGGCCGCAGGTGCACGCTTATCTCGCCAATTATGCCAAAAGCTTCGGCCTCGACCACATGCTGCGGCTCAACACCGAAGTCGCCGGCATGGCGCGCCGTGCCGACGGCAGACCGGGATGGACACTGGCCTTGAAGGACAAGAACGGCACGGGCACGAACGAGGATTTCGATTTCGTCGCGGTCTGCACCGGGCAATTCAACGAGCCGCGCGAGCTGCATTGCCCTGGGGAGAACGGCTTTCTGGCGCAGGGCGGCCAGATCCTGCACTCGTCGAAATACGGCGATCCGACGTTGGCGAAAGGACGCCGCGTCGTCGTGCTCGGCGGCTCGAAGTCCGCGACCGACATCGCCGTGAACGCGGTGAAGTCAGGCGCGCGCGAGGTCACGATCGTGATGCGCGAGCCGGTCTGGCGCATTCCCTATTTCATCGGCGGTCTCGTGAACTTCAAGCGCATCCTCTACATCCGCGCGCAGGAGGAGATGTTTCCGGGCTGGGGCATCGGCGCGATGGGGCGGCTCGCGCATCGCATCGCCGCGCCGCTGGTCTGGGCCAACTGGCGCGGGCTGGAAAGCCTGCTGAAGGCGCAGCTCAAGCTCGGCCGCTGCAACATGGTGCCGAAGGAGCGGATCGAGGACGGCGTCAACTGCTCGGTTCCGATCGCAACGCCGGGCTTCTATCCGATGGTCGCCGACGGCCGCATCAAGGCCGTGTTCGGCACGTTCGACCATTATGAGGGCGACAGCATCGTGATGAGCGGCGGCGAACGCGTGGGCGCCGACGTCGCGGTGCTCGCGATTGGCTACAAGCTCGGCGTGCCGTTCCTGCCCGAGGCCTATCAAGCGAAGCTGGTCGATGCCGACGGGCAGTACCGGCTCTATCGCCTGATCGCCAATCCTGATCTGCCCGAGCTCGGCTTCGTCGGCTTCAACTCCTCGTTCTGCACCGTGCTGTGCGCCGACCTCGCGGCCAACTGGCTGGTGCGTTATGCCGACGGCCAGCTCGCCAACCAGCCGACCGCGCAGGCGATGCGCGACAACATCGAGATGATGCTGCACTTCAAGCGTGTCGAGCGCCCGGCCGCGGGCGTCTATGGCGGCCTCTGCGTTGCGCCCTATCACTACCGCCATTTCGACGAGTTGATGGCTGACATCGGCACGAAGCAGCAGAAGCGCGGCGGGCTCGCGGGGCGCTTCCAGCCGCCGGATGCGGATGCTTACGCCAAGTTCCTGGCGACGGCGCCGGATTACCGGGCGGCGTGAGAGGAGAATTGCGGCAGCTCGCGTCCGACGTTTACGATCTCGCTGGTTATCGAATCGACGGGAACCAGCCATAGGATCGGCCATGGGATCGAGACGACTTGCCGCCGCGGCCCTTGCGGCTGTTGCCTTCCTCGTCGCGGCGCCCACCGTTGCGCAGAAGGCGGCGCCGACGCCACAGCAATCGGAGGCGCTCGCGGCTTACGAGCGCGCGCTCGGCGACTTCAAATCCATCCTCGCCGAGCGGCGGCGCCAGATCGAGGCGAAGGAGCCGCTGCCGAACCTGCCGGGACAGGCGCTCTATCTCGCGCGCGTCGCCGTGATCAGTGCTTACAAGGACCTCACCGACGTCATGCCGTCGCGGATCGGCCGGCCGAACAAGTTCGAGATTCCTCCGGCCTATTTCGATGCCGAGATCGAGCCGCTGGTCGACGAATACGGCAGGCTGTTCGACCTCATGGAGGCGCCGCCTGCGAGCGCGCAGAGCTCGCCGACACCATTCAGGGACGTCGTCGATCTTGCCGTTGCGATTGCGCGCGCCAAGGGCCTCGCCCCCGAACATGCCGAAGCTGCCGGGCGGATCAGCCTCGGGCTGTTCTTTGCGGAGACCAACGGCAAGCAGAATGTCCGCAATGCGCGCTCGAACACCTATATGGGCAGCTTCCAGACCGGCCCCTCCGAAGACCGCAACGGCAGGCGGAAATGGGAGGCCATCAAGGGCGACATCGCCGCGATCGATCCGCACCTGAGCGCACGCGACGACAAGGAGGAGGCGCGCGCCCGCGGCACAGATCACCGCTTCAACCACTGGACCAATGTGCGCGACGGCCTGATGAACGCGCACGCCGATCTGTTTCGTGAGATCCCGAAGATCGTGAAGACGCTGCCCGACCCGATCGACCAGATGAAGCTGTTCGAGCTGATCCAGATCGTTCCCACCCCGACGCGGTCGGCGCTCAAATCCGGCGATCTCCTGAACTATGGGGTTTCCAGCCCCACGATCATGAAGCACCTGCGCAACAACAGCATCTTTGCCTTCGGACGGGCCGACCGGGCGAAAACCTCGGCAAGCTACCGCGAGATCCTCGCTGCGATGTGGCTGTTCGACCGCAAGTTCGAGAAGGCGATGGCGAAATACGCGGAGATCAGGGGCCGCTGAGGAGGCGGGTTGCAACTGCCCGCGCAAGTTGTAGTCTCGCGATCGCATCGGCCACACGGACCGTTCCATGCGCATTCTCGTTCTCGGCGGCAGCCAGTTTCTCGGCCGGGCGGTCGCAAGCCATGCTTGCGCTGGCGGTCATGACGTGACCTGCGCCGTCCGCGGCCTTGCGGGGCCGATTGCCGCCGGAGCCCGCTTCGTGCGGATCGACCGCGAAGTAATCGACGGACTTGCGCCGCTCGCCGGTGAGACATTCGACGCCGTGGTCGACGTCGCGCGTCATCCCGGCCAGGTCCGCCGTGCGGTCGCCGCGATGAAGCGGCCGGGCGTGCATTGGACCTTCGTCTCGACGATCAGCGTGTATGCGGACAACCGCATCCCCGGGCAACGCGCCGACACCGCACCGCTGCGCGAGCCTGTTGCGGCGGAGATCGAGCACAGCACCGAGGCGATCTACGGCGCCGCCAAGGTCGCCTGCGAACAGGCGGTCGGCGATGGTGCCTTCATCTGCCGTGCCGGACTGATCGCAGGGCCCGAGGACCCGACCGGACGGTTCGCCTACTGGCCGGCGCGGCTTGCGCGCGGCGGCGAGGTGCTGGCGCCGGGATCGCCGGAGGATGCGGTGCAGTTCATCGACGTGCGCGATCTCGCGCAGTGGATCGTGCATGCGGCAGAGACCGGTCTCACCGGCATCTATGACGGGATCGGGCCGATCCGCACGCGCGGCGAATTCCTGAGCGAATGCGCATCTGCGCTGAACGCGTCCTGCACCTTCACCTGGGTCGATCGCGCCTTTCTGGAAGCGCATGACGTCAGGCGTTGGGCCGGCCCGCGGTCGCTGCCGATGTGGCTGCCCCTGCCCGACTTCGCCGGCTTCATGACGCGCGACACCTCGCCGGCGCGCGAGGCCGGCTTGACCTCGCGACCGGCGGGAGACACCGCGCGCGATACGCTTGATTGGCTCAACGCCAGCAACGGGCCGGTCGTCGGTCTCACCGCCGAAGACGAGAAGGATGTGCTCGCGGCGTGGCATGCGCACCAGCCCTAGTGCGGACGGGCCGATCGTGCGCCCCACGAAAAAGCGCCTTGTCACGACAAATCTGCCAAAGGGCACGCCGCCGTTTGCAGTGCAAGACCTGTGACCGCCATGGCTATGGTGTTTCACGGCCGCGCATTTGTTGGTAGCCTGCCGCACCGACAGACAGCAATCGGGGACCACCGAATGACGCGCGCGAATCCCACCTCTCCCGCACGACGCAAAGAAGCGTGGACGCGTATCGGGCAGGTCCTTTCCGCCGCGACCGCCGTGATCATGCTCGCCGGCTGCGAGGACAAGAACACGTTCGTGGCGCCGCCGCCGCCCAAGGTGGACGTCGCGACGCCGGTGCAGCGCCCGGTGACGCGCTACGTCGAGGCCACCGGCAACACGGCGCCGATCAAGAGCGTCGATCTCGTCGCGCGCGTGCAGGGCTTCCTGCAAACGATCGACTATCAGGACGGCACGTTCGTCAAGCAGGGCACCCAGCTGTTCACGATCGAGCCTGAGACCTACAAGCTCAAGGTCGAGCAGGCGAAGGCCGCGGAGGTCGGCGCGCAAGCCACGGTCAAGCAGACCGAAGCCGATTACAAGCGGCAGGTCGAACTCGTGCAGCGCCAGGCGGTCTCGCAGTCCACCCTCGACACCTCGACATCGACCCGTGACAACGCTCAGGCCAACCTCCAGCAGGCCCAGGTCAATACGAGGCTGGCGGAGGTCAATTACGGCTACACCAGGGTGACCGCGCCGTTCGACGGCGTCGTCAGCGCGCACATGGTCTCGGTCGGCGAACTGGTCGGCGTCTCCTCGCCGACCCAGCTCGCCACCATCGTCGCGATGGACCCGATCTATGTGAACTTCACCGTCAACGAGCAGGACGTGCTGCGCATCCGCGCCGAGGCGGCCCGCCGCGGACTGACGCCCACGGATATGAAGCAATTCCCGATTCAAGTGGGGCTGCAGACCGAGACCGGCTATCCGCATGAGGGCAAGCTCGACTACGTCTCGCCGACCCTCAATCAATCGACCGGCACGCTGGCGGTGCGCGGCCTCGTCCCCAACGACAAGCGGGTGCTGCTGCCCGGCTATTTCGTCCGCGTCCGCGTGCCCTTCGACCAGGAAAAGAGTGCCCTGCTCGTTCCCGACACAGCGCTCGGCAGCGACCAGGGCGGCCGCTATCTGCTGGTGGTCAACAGCGACAACATCGTCGAGCAGCGCAAGGTGCAGATCGGCCCGGTCGACAACGGCCTGCGCGTGATCGAAAGCGGCCTGAAGCCGGAGGACCGCGTCGTGACCGCGGGGCTCTTGCGCGTCATCCCGGGCCAGAAGATCGATCCGCAGATGACGAAGATCGAGCAGTCGCAGGCCTCGAGCAAGTAAGGGCTGCCAGCCATGATCTCAAAGTTCTTCATCGAGCGGCCGGTCCTCTCGAACGTCATCGCGCTCCTGATGATCCTGATCGGCGGCGTCGCGCTGTTCAATCTCGCCATCGCGCAATATCCCGATGTGGTGCCGCCGACCGTGCAGGTCACCACGCGCTATCCCGGCGCCAGCGCCAAGACCGTGATCGACACCGTGGCGCTGCCGATCGAGCAGCAGGTCAACGGCGTCGAGGACATGCTGTACATGCAGTCCTACAGCGGCTCCGACGGCACCTACACGCTGACGGTGACCTTCAAGATCGGCACCGACCTCAACTTCGCGCAGGTGCTGGTGCAGAACCGTGTCTCCAGCGCGCTGTCGCAATTGCCGCAAGCCGTGCAGAACCAGGGCGTCACCGTGCAGAAGCGGTCGACCTCGATCCTGTTGTTCGTGACGCTGACCTCGCCGGATGCGAGGTACGACAGCCTTTACCTGAGCAACTACGCCACCATCAACATCCGCGACGAGCTCTCGCGCCTGCCCGGCGTCGGCAACGTCACCGTGTTCGGCGCCGGCCAATATTCGATGCGGATCTGGCTCGATCCCAACAAGCTGCAGGTGCGGGGCCTGGTGCCGCAGGACGTCATCAACGCAATCCAGCAGCAGAGCCAGCAGGTCTCCGCCGGCCAGGTCGGCGCGCCGCCGACGCCGCCGGGACAGGCGTTCCAGTACACGCTCAACGTCAACGGACGGCTCGACGACGCCGGCCAGTTCGAGAACATCATCGTCAAGACAGGCTCGAGCGGCGACGTCACGCGGGTGCGCGACGTCGGCTGGGTCGAGCTCGGCGCGCAGACCTACAGCCAGATCTTCTCGCTCAACAAGCAGCCGGCCACCGGCATCGGCGTGTTCCAGTCGCCCGGCGCCAACGCGCTCCAGGTCGAGCAGGCCGTCGAGAAGAAGATGGCCGAGCTCGCCAAGCGCTTTCCCGAAGGCATCAAGTACGACACGCCATTCGACACCACCAAGTTCGTCGAGGCCTCGGTGCACGAGGTCTACATGACCTTGATCGAGGCCGGCTTGCTGGTGCTGGTCGTGATCCTCGTCTTCCTGCAGGACTGGCGCGCGATGCTGGTGCCGGCGACGACCGTGCCCGTCACCATCATCGGCGCCTTCGCCGCGATGGCGGCGCTCGGCTTCACCATCAACATGTCGACACTGTTTGCGATCGTGCTTGCAATCGGCATCGTGGTCGACGACGCCATCGTCGTGGTCGAAGGCGCCGCCCACAACATCGAGCAGGGCATGAACGGCCACGACGCCGCGATCCGCGCCATGGACCAGCTGTTCGCGCCGATCGTCGGCATCACGCTGGTGCTGATCTCGGTGTTTTTGCCGGCCTCGTTCCTCGCAGGACTGACGGGACGCATCTACTCGCAATTCGCGCTGGTGATCGCTGCCACCGCGCTGCTCTCCGCCATCAACGCGGCCACCTTGAAGCCGACGCAATGTGCGCTGTGGCTGCGGCCGGCGGTGCCGCCGGAGCAGCGAAATTTCTTCTATCGGGGCTTCAATGCGGTCTACAACCGCCTCGAGCGCGGCTACACCAGGCTGATCACGTTTCTGGTCAAGCACGCCACCATCTCGGTCGCGTTCGCGCTGCTGGTCATCGCAGCCAGCGGCTACGGCCTGTCGCGGGTGCCGACCGGCTTCCTGCCGATCGAGGACCAGGGCTATCTGATCGCTGCCGTGCAGCTGCCCGACGGTGCCGCACTGGAGCGGACGCAGGCCGTGCTCGACAAAGCGAGCGGGCTGATCAAGGACACGCCCGGCGTGGCGCAGGTCATCACCATCGCCGGCATCTCCGCGCTCGACAACAGCGCCAGCCTCGCCAATGCCGGCGTCGCCTACATCATCCTGAAGGACTGGGACGCGCGCAAAGGGCCAGGCGAGGATCTGCGCTCGCTGGTCTTTGGCCTCAACGACAAGCTCGCGGCCATCATGGAGGCCCGCGCCATCGTGCTGCCGCCGCCGCCGATCCAGGGCATCGGCAACGCCGCCGGCTTCTCGATGCAGGTCGAGCTGCGCGACGGCAACAGCGATTTCGCCAAGCTGCAGGCCATCACCGGCGCGATGGTCAGCAATGGCCAGAGCCAGAGCGCGCTGCAGCGCGTGCAGTCCTCGTTCCGCTCGTCGGTGCCGCAATTCAACGTCGAGATCGACCGCGTCAAGACCCAGACGCTGCACGTGACGACAGATCAGGTGTTCTCGGCGCTGTCGACCTATCTCGGCTCGTCCTATGTCAACCAGTTCAACAAGTTCGGCCGCGTGTTCCAGGTCTACACCCAGGCCGATCCGGCGTTCCGCGTCACCGAGCGCGACATCGCCAACATGCAGGTGCGCAACTCGAACGGCGACATGATCCCGATCGGCACCGTCGCCAAGATCACGCCGGCCACGGGTCCGTCGCTGATCAGCCTCTACAACCTCTATCCGTCCTCGACCGTGATCGGCCTGCCGGCGCAGGGCTACTCCTCCGGCCAGTCGCTGAAGCTGATGGAGGAGATCGCGGACAAGACGCTGCCGCCGGGCACCGGCTATGAATGGACCGCGATGTCCTATCAGGAGAAGGCGGTCAGCAACCAGATCTACTGGGTGTTCGGGCTCGCCATGCTGCTGGTCTATCTCGTGCTCGCCGGCCAGTACGAGAGCTGGTATGCGCCGATCTCGGTGATCCTCGCCGTGCCGCTGTCGCTGCTCGGGCCGATGCTGATCCTCTCCGCCCTCAAGATCGACAACAACCTCTATTGCCAGATCGGCTTGATCCTGCTCATCGCGCTGTCGGCGAAGAACGCGATCCTGATCGTCGAGGTCGGCCTCGAGCTGCACGGCCGCGACGGCAAGCCGATCCTGGAGTCCGCGATCGAAGCGGCGCGTGCCCGCTTCCGGCCGATCCTGATGACCTCGTTCGCCTTCATCCTCGGCGTTGTGCCGCTGGTGCTCGCGACCGGCGCCGGCGCCAGCGCGCGCAAGTCGATCGGCATCACCGTGTTCTCGGGGATGCTGGCCTCGACCTGCCTCGCGGTGCTGTTCGTGCCGGCGTTCTTCGTGGTGGTGCAACGCTTCGAGAACTGGCGGGCGAGCAAGAAGGCGGTGAAGGTGGTGGCGGAGGTGAAGCCTTAGCTGCTTTTGGTCCGCTCGAAACAAAAGCGCGAAAACAACCCCATGCACAGTAGGGATGGGGTTGAAAAGGCTTACGAAAATTTCGGTCTTGCCGAATCGACTTGCTCCGTCGGGCAAAACACTGGCAGAATGGCATCATGGGCGAATGGGCGATCGTCCGCGCCCCCCTCGTCATTGCGAGCGCAGCGACCTGTCCGCCGAAGCCTTGGCGAAGGCGGAAGCAATCCAGACTGGCTCCGCGGAGGGACTCTGGATTGCTTCGTCGCAAGGGCTCCTCGCAATGACGCTTGGAGAGAGTTCGGCTCACGCCGCCTGCGGCGTGCGGATCTCGCGCGGCAGGATCAGCGCGGCGGCGATGGCGAGCAGGCAGAGGGCGGCGAAGGCGTGCAGCATGGTGACGAAGCCGCCCTGTTCGTAGAGCCAGGCGACCAGACCGACGGAGGCGCCGGCCGCGGTGAAGCCGACGAAATAGCGCACGGCATAGGCGCGCGAGCGCCACTCTTCCGTGGTGTATTTGCCGACCATGGCATCGTTCACCGTGACCTGACCGAACGCGCCCATGACGATGCCAATCGAGACGACGATCAACGGCAGGTTGGACAGGCTCGCCGCCAGATACAGGAACGGCGCCAGCATGAAGGACAGCGGCAGCGCCACCGTCTTCAGCGAATAGCGGTCGAGCAGCCGGCCGATCGTGTACTGCGTCATCGCGCCGAACACGTAGACGCAGGCGGCGATGACGCCGAGCAGCGCCGGGCTCCTGGTCAGGTCGGCAAGGCGCTCGGCGAACAGCTTTGGCAGCGCGACGGTCACGGCGTTGAAGGTCGTGGAGATCGCGATCACCACGATCAACAGCGCCAGGATCACGCGCCACATGTCCCGTTTGGCCACCCGCGCCTGCGCTGCGGCCTGCTTCGAGCCCTTGCGGTCCTCGTGCACGACGCCCAGCGCGAAGGCGATTCCGATCAGGACCGTGACCACGCCGGGAACGATGAAGGCGAAGCGCCAGCCGAGATATTGGCCGATCACGCCGGTGACCAGGGCCGACGAGGCCACGCCGAGATTGCCCCAGACGCCGTTGATGCCCATTTCGCGGCCGAGCCGGTCGGCATAGGACACGATCATGGCGGTGCCGACGGGGTGATAGATCGAGGCAAAGATGCCGATCGCGAGCAGCGCCGCGCCGAGCTGGACCTGCGTTTGCACGAAGCCGACCGCGATCATGGAGAGGCCGATGCCGACGAAGAAGATCAGCATCATGTGGCGGCGGCTCCAGCGATCGCCGAGCCATCCGGTGAGCAGCGAACCGGCGCCGAAGGCGACGAAGCCCGGCGTCGCGTAAGGCAACAGTTCCGAATAGGCCATGCCGAGCGCCGGGCCCATGATGATGACCGCGGCGGCGAAGATCAGCATCGAATAATGGTCGATGAAATGGCCGGCATTGACGAAACCGATGACCCGGCTGGGGCTGTTCATTCCCGAATCCTCTCCTGCTCCGAAATGAGTTATATGTCCTCGCCATGACGGGATGCCGCCAATGACTGTCTTGGAAACGCCAATCCTGCGGGAGGTCCGGAGCAATCACCGCTCGCCCGCGGGCGTGCATCTGGTCGCTCGCGATTATCCCAAGGGGATGCGGATCGATCTGCACATGCACCGCGAGGCGCAGCTGATCTATGCGGCAAAGGGCACGATGCAGGTGACGACGCCGGGGGGACGCTGGCTGGTGCCGCCGGACCGCGCGGTCTGGGTGCCGGCCGGGCTCCAGCATGCCATCGACCTGCTCGCCGACATCGAAATGCGCACGCTCTATTTCGACCTGCCCTGGCTGGAACGCGAGCAGCGCTATGACGGCCTGTCCCGGGAATTCGTGGTGCGGGTGTCACCGCTGCTCAATCAGGCGATCCTTGCCCTGTTCGACGGGCGCAGCACCGAGGAGCGCACCGAGCTGCTGGTGCGCCTGGTGATGCTGGAACTGCAGCAGGCCGAGGATTCCGCGACCTTCGTGCCGCTGCCCCGAGAGCCACGCTGCCGCCGCGCCGCGATGATCGTGCTCGACGATCCCACCGGCCTGCACGACATCGACACGCTGGCGCGCGAGGTCGGAACCTCCGGGCGTACGCTGTCGCGGCTGTTTTCGAGCGAGACGCAGCTGAGCTTCAAGAGCTGGTGCCAGCGCGCGAGGATTGCAGCGGCGATCGAGCGGATATCGACGGATGCGAGCGTGTCAGTGAAGCAGCTCGCGACCCAGCTCGGCTATGCCAGCGTGCCGGCGTTCTCGGCCGCGTTCCGCCAGGTGACGGGGCGGACGCCGACGGAGTTTGCGGGGAAGGGGTAGCCCCAATCTCGTCATTGCGAGGAGCCCTTGCGACGAAGCAATCCAGAATGCCGCCGCGGAGGGATTCTGGATTGCTTCGCTTCGCTCGCAATGACGGAGAATGTGGCTGCCGCCTCGTTCCCAAATGCCACCGCATGCTCCGTCCCCTCCGTCCGACATGCCGCCATTCTCCAAACGCACGACCCAACTAAAGATGCCGCATTCGCCTGCTTGATTGTGATCGGCTTGCACCCAAATCCCGTGTAAGCTCCCGCATCACACCGACCCGATACGAAAGCCCAGATGGCCAACGCCTTCTTCTCCGACCTGCTTGCCACCATCTCCGAGCGCGGCCGCACGTTGCTTCGCCGAGGGGACGCCTCGAATACCAAACGGGATGCCGATGGACTGCTGGAGCTTTGCGGCGCGCTGCTGTCCGGCCGCGGCGAAGCATCCGGCACAGCCATGGCGCGCGAGGTGCTCGATCTCTATCAGGAGCTGGATGCGGAGGGACGCCGCACCTTCTTCGAAGGACTGGTACGTTTTTTCGGACCCGACCGGGAACGATTGTCCAAGGCCATCGAGCAATGGCGCGCCAAGCCGAGCGACGAGGATGCCAGCGCCCTGCACTTCGCCTCCGAGCCGCGGCGGCAGGAGCTGATCCGCCGCCTCAACCGCGCGCCGGGCGGTACCGGCGATCTCGTCAACATGCGCGCCGATCTGCTCGGCATGATGAACGGGCACACCGATCTCGCCGCGCTCGACCGCGACGTCTCGCATCTTCTCTCTTCGTGGTTCAACAGGGGGTTTCTCGTGCTGCGCAGGATCGACTGGTCGACCCCGGCCAACATCCTCGAAAAGATCATCCGCTATGAAGCCGTGCACGAGATCTCGGACTGGGACGATTTGCGCCGCCGCATCGATCCGGTCGACCGGCGCTGCTACGCCTTCTTCCATCCCGCGATGGTGGACGAGCCCTTGATCTTCGTCGAGGTGGCGCTGACCGAGACGATCCCCGGCGCGATCCAGCCCCTGCTCGCGGTCGACCGCCAGCATCTGCCGATCGAGCGCGCGCGCACCGCCGTGTTCTATTCGATCTCCAACACCCAGCGCGGCCTGGGCGGCATCTCCTTCGGCAGCTTCCTGATCAAGCAGGTGGTGGAAGAGCTGCGCCGCGAGCTGCCGAAGCTCGACACCTTCGTCACGCTGTCACCGGTGCCCGGCTTCATGGCCTGGGTGAAGCAGGACAGGGATCTGCCGCTGTCGGACGAGGATCGCGAGGTGCTCAAGCGCCTCGACGATCCCAAATGGTTCGAAAGCCCGGAGACGGCGGCGCTGCTCCGCGCCGTACTGGAGCCGCTCGCGGCGCACTATTTCCTCAAGGCGCGCACGCCGAAGGGCAAGCTGATCGATTCCGTCGCCCGCTTCCATCTCGGCAACGGCGCGCGGCTGGAGCGCATCAATTGGCTGGGCGACCTCTCGCCCAAGGGCCTGCGCGAGTCCGCCGGCGTCATGGTCAACTACCTCTACCGCCTCGACGACATCGAGAAGAACCACGAGGCCTATGCGAATGACGGCGAGGTGGTGGCGTCCAGTGCGGTGAAGAAGCTGCTGAAGGGTGAAGGGCGAAGGCTGCTGGACATGCGGCTGTCGTAAGGGGCGGACGCTTACCACATCGTCATTGCGAGGAGCCCTTGCGACGAAGCAATCCAGACTGTCTCCGCGGAAAGACTCTGGATTGCTTCGCTGCGCTCGCAATGACGGAGTGTGTGGCAGCCAACTGCCAGCACATCCTCTAGAGTCAGATCAGCGTCTCGTACAAATCGTCCCAATTCGGATTGAGGCTCTCGATTAGGGCAAGCTTATTGGCCCGACTGCCACCCTTGATCTGCTTCTCGCGCACAATCGCGTCGGTCATGGTGGCGTGCAGCTCGTACCAGACGAGAAGCTTGCAGCCGTACTTTGAGGAGAAACCCTTTACCAGTCCTTCGCGATGCTCGAACGCGCGACGCGGCGGATTGGAGGTGACACCCGTGTAGATCGTTCCGTTGCGACGATTGGCGAACATGTACACGCAGGGTTGCTTCATGATCGTACTCGGCTGAGGACAGCTTCTACGATAGCACAACCAAGAGATGATTACGAGACTTTCGCCACAGCGTCATTGCGAGGAGCTCTTGCGACGAAGCAATCCAGACTGTCTCCGCGGAAAGACTCTGGATTGCTTCGCTGCGCTCGCAATGACGGAGTGTGCGGCGGCTCCTTGCGCAACTCTCTCCACCGTCATTGCGAGGAGCCCTTGCGACGAAGCAATCCAGACTGGCTCCGCGGAGAGACTCTGGATTGCTTCGCTTCGCTCGCAATGACGGCGAGTGGCGCCACAGCGGGGGCCTACTCCGCCAGCGCCTTCATCTCCTTGTAGAGATCCGACTTGCCTTCGAAGCCGATGCCGGCAAACTCGGGCATGGTGATGTGGCCGTTCTCGACGCAGACGCCGTCGGGGAAGCCGCCATAGGGCTGGAACAGGTCGGGGTAGCTTTCGTTGCCGCCCAAGCCGAGGCCGGCGGCGATGTTGAGCGACATCTGGTGGCCGCCGTGCGGGATGCAGCGGCTGGGGGACCAGCCATGGGTCTTCAGCACCTCCAGCGTGCGCTGGTATTCGCACAGGCCGTAGGACAGCGCGCAGTCGAATTGCAGCCAGTCGCGGTCGGGGCGCATGCCGCCGTAGCGGATCAGGTTGCGGGCGTCCTGGTGGCTGAACAGGTTCTCGCCGGTCGCCATCGGGCCCGGATAGAACTCGGCGAGCGCGGCCTGCAGCGCGTAGTCGAGGGGATCGCCGGCCTCCTCGTACCAGAACAAGGGATAGTCGCGGAGCATCTTGGCGTAGGCGATGGCGGTCTCCAGGTTGAAGCTGCCGTTGGCGTCGACGGCGAGCTGCGCGTCCTTGCCGATCTCCTTCAGCACCGCCTCGATGCGGGTGCGGTCTTCGTCGATATCAGCGCCGCCGATCTTCATCTTCACGACGTTGTAGCCGCGGTCGAGATAGCCGCGCATCTCAGCCCGGAGCATCGAGAGATCCTTGCCGGGATAGTAATAGCCGCCGGCCGCGTAGACGAAGACGCGCGGATTGGCTTCGACGCCGTGGCGTTCGGCGAGCAGGCGGAACAGCGGCTTGCCGGCGATCTTCGCCACCGCATCCCACACCGCCATGTCGATGGTGCCGACCGCGACCGAGCGCTCGCCGTGACCGCCGGGCTTTTCGTTGGTCATCATCGCGGCCCAGACCTTGTCGGGATCGAGATTGTCGCCGGCGGCGTTGAGCAGCGATTTCGGATCGGCCTCCGTGATGCGCGCGGCAAAGCGCTCGCGGATCAGGCCGCCCTGCCCGTAGCGGCCGTTGGAGTTGAAGCCATAGCCGACGACGCGCTTGCCGTCGCGGACGACGTCGGTGACGACGGCAACGAGGCTGGTCGTCATCTTGGTGAAGTCGATATAGGCGTTGCGGATCGGCGATGAGATCGGCTTGGTGATCTCGCGGATGTCGACGATGCGGACGGACATGGGGTTGGGCCTTTCACTTTCGTCATTGCGAGCGCAGCGAAGCAATCCAGTCCGTCACCGCGGAAATAGTCTGGATTGCTTCGTCGCAAGGGCTCCTCGCAATGACGAGGAGAGAGTGTGCGTTCCCCGCAATAGCGCACCGGGGACTCTCGAGATTCCGGGTTCGCGCTATCGCACGCCCCGGAATGACAGTGGCTTATTTCTTATCCCTGAAATATGGCTCCACCGGACCGTGCACCTTGATGGTCAGCGGATTGCCGTGGCGGTCCTTGGCGTTGCCTGCGGTGACGCGGACCCAGCCTTCGCTGATGCAGTACTCCTCGACATTGGTCTTCTCGATGCCCTTGAAGCGGATGCCGACATCGCGCGCCAGAATGTCCGCGTTGTAATAAGGGCTGTTCGGGTCGACGGACAGGCGGTCCGGAAATTCGTCGCTCATGATTGTCTCGCTCACAACAGTGTTTCGATTTGATTGCGCAAACCTTCGGGCCGGGCGGTCGGCGCGTAGCGCGCGACCACGCGCCCCTCACGGTTCACCAGGAATTTGGTGAAATTCCATTTGATGGCGGCGCCGAGAAGCCCGGATTGCTGACGTTTCAGGTACTCGTACAAGGGATGCGCCTTCGGCCCGTTGACGTCGATCTTCTCGAACAGGGGAAAGGTGACGTCGTAATGGGTCGAGCAGAATTCCTGGATCTCGCTCGCCTGCCCCGGCTCCTGCGCGCCGAATTGGTTGCAGGGAAAGCCGAGCACCGAGAAGCCGCGCGGCGAGAGATCGCGATAGAGCTCCTCCAGGCCACGATATTGCGGCGTGAAGCCGCATTTGCTCGCAGTGTTGACGATCAAGAGCACCTGCCCCTCGAAACGTCGCATCGGGACCTCCTCGCCGGCGAGCGAGTTGGCCTTGAAGTCGTAGATGGCCGTCATCGCTAGCCCACGGGATCGATCGGCGACGGCGGCACGCCGCCGGCCTCGATCGCTTCGCCCGCGAGCAGGCACAAATCCTCGCGATAACGCCCCGACACGATGTGCACGCCGACCGGCGCCTTGCCGACGAGACCTGTGGAGACCACGAGGCCCGGCAGGCCCATGAAGGGGATCGCGATCTGCGGCAGCTGCGCTTCCCAGACGCGCTTGAAGGAGTCCTCGTCCTTGCGGTCGAGATGATCCGGGAACGGCAATTCGCCGGAGACCGGCGTCAGCAGCACGGCGTATTTTTCGAAGAACAGCATCCACTCGCGGGTCAGCGTGGCGCGCCGGGTCAGCGCTTTGGCGTAATTGGCCTGGTCCATCGGCGTGACCCTGGCGCGGTTGCCGCGCAGACAGGCCAGCGCGCCGGGATCGCCTTCGCGCTCGGCCATCTCCAGCTGCGCCTCATAGCCGTCGCCGAGCCAGAGCTTGATCTGCCACTCGACCGCCTCGCGCATCGGCGGCGTGTCCTCGATCACATCGACGGTCCAGCCGGCGCGCTCCAGCCGCTTGCCGGCATCGCTCACCGCCGCCTTCACCTCCGGCGCGGTGGCAAGGCCGCCCGGATTGAGGCAGAGCGCGGCGCGCTTGTCCCGAGTGGGGCCTTGCAGCGGCACCGGCGCGAACCAGGGATCGCGGATGTCGCGGGCCGCCATGGCTTCGAGCGAGAGCTTGAGATCATTGACCGTGCGCGCCAGCGGGCCCGAGACCGCCATGATCTGCGGCCCGATCGGTCGCTCCGGCAGCGCCGGGTTGAAGGCGGGAATGCGGCCGAGCGTCGGGCGCAATCCGTGTACGCCGCAGGCATAGGCGGGATAGCGGATCGAGCCGGCGATGTCGGTGCCGTGGGCGATGTGGCCGATACCGGCCGCGACCGCCGAGCCGGCGCCGCCGGAGGAGCCGCCCGGCGTCAGCGAAGCGTCACGGGGGTTCTTGGTGTCGCCGTGGACCAGATTGGTGGTGAACCAGCGGTAGGAGAAGGCCGGGCAATTGGTGCGGCCGAGCAGGATGGCGCCGGCTTTGCGGAAATTCGCGACGACCGGATTGTCCTCGCGCGCGATCAGGTCGCGCTGCAGCTTGAGGCCATTGGTGGTGGCAAAGCCTTCCTGGTCGACATTGGCCTTGATGGTGACGGGCACGCCAGCGAGAACGCCGGGGTCCTCGCCCCTGGCAATGGCGCCATCGACGGCATCGGCCTGCTTGAGCACGTCCTCCGGCCGGTGGTCGATCACCGCGTTGAGCTGGGGATTGACGGCATCGAGCCGCGCGAGACCGGCCTTGGCGGCCTCCCTGGCGGAGACTTTCCGGGATTTGACGAGGGTGGCGAGGTCGGCGGCCGACAGGCGCCAGAGATCTTGCATGGCTTGCTCCGTATGACCGGCGTCTTTTAGCGCCGGGAACGGGGCAAAGCCATGCGGATTTCGCGGGGGTACCTCAGTCATTGCGAGCGCAGCGACTTGTCCGCCGAAGCCTTGGCGAAGGCGGAAGCAATCCAGACTGCCGCCGCGGAGGCAGTCTGGATTGCTTCGTCGCAAGGGCTCCTCGCAATGACGTTGAGGGGGCGCGGGCTTCTCTCGCCGCGTCGCGTCCGGCTAATGCCTTGTCGCGGACTGGTCCGGCATGTCGAGCAGCGCCTCGGTGAAGGGAAACTCCAGCACGATCTCGCCGTCGGCGTCGGTGACCTCGATGACCGCCTCCAGCAGCGCCGGCTGGGTTCCTTCCGACTTCACGACCTCGAGGATCATCTGGCGCGCGACCTCCCAGGCGCGGTCGGGGTTGCGCAGGTCCTCGCCGTCAGGATCCACGATCAGTTCGTCGCCGATGCGGGTGTTGAAGAAATATCTGGGCATGCCTGATCCAATGGGGTCGTCTGTCGCCGATGAGAAGCCGGTCCATACTCACAACTGGTTTATCCCGACAGGGATCACGACCTATCGGCAATTTTGCGTATCTGATCCGCTCATCTTTGCGGCCGCAATACGCCATCTTTGCAGTGCAACATTCCTCAGCCTACTACCTAGGTCGGGAAAATTTCACTGGCGAAGTTCTCCGCCCGCACTAATTTATCTGCGGGCGGATGCGTCCGAATTTGCAAAAAATGGAGAGCCAAATGGCCTGGAAAGCCCCGAAGATCGTCGAAGTGCCCTGCGGCATGGAAATCAACATGTATGTGAGCGCCACCCGCAAGTAAGCGGCTGGCGAGATCGCGTTCTGCGCAGGTGGTTCTTGGTCACGATACGTTTCCGGCAGACAGAAACCTTGTCCGAAACGGTCTCGGCCTGAGATCCACCTCGCGAATCGCCTCCAGGAGACGGATCATGCTTCGCGTCGTCGTCCTGGGCGCCGGGGCCGGCGGCGGAGTTCCGCAGTGGAATTGCGGTTGCGAAGGCTGCCGCGCGGCTCGTGCGAATGGACATGAGCTCTTTCGAACCCAGGCCTCGGTCGCCTTCAGCGGCGACGGCGAGCACTGGTTCCTGATCAACGCCTCGCCCGATCTTCGCCAGCAATTGAATGCCACGCCGCAGCTGCATCCCAAGGCGGGCGCGCTGCGCCACACGCCGGTTGCGGGCGTGATTTTGACCAACAGCGAAGTCGATGCCGTGGCAGGCCTGCTGTCGATGCGCGAGGGCTCGCCGTTTACGGTGTATGCGCACGAGAAGGTGCTGGCGATCCTTGCCAGCAACAGCATCTTCAACGTGCTGAACGAGAAGAACGTGCGGCGCCAGCCGATCGCGATCCGCGAGCCGTTCGAGCCGCGGCTGCCGGACGGCACCCGCTCAGGGCTCGAGGTGCTGCCCTTTGCCGTGCCGGGCAAGTCGGCCTGGTATCTCGAAGGCAAGGTGCATCCGGGCGGGGTGAGCGGCGACGGCGACACGCTGGGCCTGAAGGTCACCGACAAGGCCACCGGCAAGTTCTTCTACTTCATCGCCGCCTGCGCCGAGGTGACCGATGCGCTCAAGGCCGAGATCGACGGCGCCGCGCTGGTGTTCTTCGACGGCACGGTCTGGCGCGACGACGAGATGATCAGGGCCGGCCTCGGCCACAAGACCGGCAAGAGCATGGGCCATGTCGCGATGTCCGGCGCGGACGGCGCCATCGCGCGGCTGGCCGACCTCAATATCGACAGGAAACTGTTTCTGCATATCAACAACTCGAATCCGGCGCTGCTGCCCGCCTCCCCGGAGCGGAAAATGGTAGAACAGGCGGGCTGGCAGATACCCGCGGATGGAACGGAGATCGTGCTGTGAACGCCGCATCACTGACTGGAATGACCGCGCTCTCGATCGGCAAGGATCTGAGGCTCAACTCGGCCGAGGAACTGGAGGCGACGCTGCGCCACATCGGCGCCACGCGCTATCACAGCCTGCATCCGTTCCATAGGCTGCTGCATGGCGGCAAGCTGAACAAGGGCCAGGTGCAGGCCTGGGCGCTCAACCGCTACTATTACCAGAGCACGATCCCGATCAAGGACGCGGTGGTGATCTCGCGCTTCCGCGACCGCGCCACGCGCCTGGAATGGCGCCACCGCATCGAGGACCATGACGGCGATGTCGGCAGCGAAGGCGGCATCGAGCGCTGGCTGAAGCTGACGCAAGGGCTCGGGCTCGACACCGCATACGTCGAATCCACCGAAGGCATCTTGCCGGCGACGCGCTTCGCGGTGGAGGCCTATGTCCACTTCTGCCGCGAAAAAAGCCCGCTGGAGGCGATCGCCTCCTCGCTCACCGAGCTGTTCGCGCCGAACCTGCATGAAGAGCGCATCGCCGGCATGCTGGAGCACTACGACTTCGTCAACCCCGACATCATGAGCTACTTCAAGCGCCGCCTGACCCAGGCGCCGCGCGATGCCAATTTCGCGCTGGACTATGTCAAGAGACACGCCACGACGCCGGAGCAGCGCGCGCAGGTCTGCAACGCGCTGATCTTCAAGACCAACGTGCTATGGGTGCAGCTGGATGCGCTCCAGCATGCCTATGTCGAGGGCCACATTCCGCCGGGCGCGTTCGTGCCCAAAGCGAGTTAAGAGGAACAGCAATGGCCGGGCCGCGGAACATCAGCGTCAGCGAGGCAAGCCGCCCCGTGCTGCCGCGGCATGCCAAGCTCAGATATGACGAGACGCGGAAGGTCTGGGTGATCCTGGCGCCGGAGCGGGTGCTGGCGCCGGACGAGATCGCGGTCGAGGTCTTGCAGCTCTGCAACGGCGAGCGCAATGTCGGCGACGTCGCCGATCAGCTCGCCGCGAAATACGCCGCGCCGCGCGAAGCGATCCTCGCCGACGTCATCGTCATGCTGCAGGACCTCGCCGACAAGGGCTTTCTCACCGAGATCAGGGAGAAGACGTCATGAGCGACGTGACCATCCCGCCCAGCGACAGCCTCGCGGTGCTGGAAAAGCAGCGCTCGACGGCGGAGACGTTCGGCATCCCGCTCGCCGTGCTGCTCGAGATCACCCATCGCTGCCCGCTGCAATGCCCCTATTGCTCCAATCCGGTCGAGCTCGACCGCTCGGGCAAGGAGCTGACCACCGACGAGTGGAAGAAGGTGCTGAGCGAGCTCGCCGAGATCGGCGTGCTCCAGGTGCATTTCTCCGGCGGCGAGCCGACCGCGCGGAAGGACCTGGTCGAGCTGGTCAAGCATGCCAGCGACGCCGGGCTCTATACCAACCTGATCACATCGGCCGTGCTGCTGACGCGCGAGAAGCTCAGCGATCTCGCAGATGCCGGGCTCTGCCATGTGCAGATCTCTTTCCAGGGCATCGAGGAAGGCCTTGCCGATCGTGTCGCCGGCTACAAGAACGCTCACCGCAAGAAGCTCGAGGTCGCGAAATGGACGCGCGAGCTCGATTTGCCGCTCACCGTGAACGCGGTGATGCACCGGCAGAACCTGCACCAGCTGCCGGACATCATCCAGATGGCGCTCGATCTCGATGCCGACCGGCTCGAGGTCGCCAATGTCCAGTATTACGGCTGGGCGCTGAAGAACCGCGCCGCCTTGATGCCGACGGTCGCTCAGTTAGAGGAATGCACCCGCCTCGTCGAGGAGGCGCGCGAGCGGCTGAAGGGCCGGCTGACCATCGACTATGTCGTGCCTGACTATTACGCGCTGCGGCCGAAGAAATGCATGGGCGGCTGGGGCCGGCAGTTCTTCAACATCTCCCCCGCCGGCAAGGTGCTGCCCTGCCACGCCGCCGAGAGCATCACCGGGCTCGATTTCGAATCGGTGCGCTCCAACCATTCGATCGCCTGGATCTGGCAGAACTCGGAGGCCTTCAACCGCTATCGCGGCACCGGCTGGATGAAGGAGCCGTGCAAGTCTTGCGAATTCCGCGAGATCGATTTCGGCGGCTGTCGCTGCCAGGCCTTTGCGCTGACCGGCGACGCCGCCAACACCGACCCGGCCTGCGCGCTGTCGCCGCTGCACGAGACCATCTTCAAGCAGGCGGAAGCCGAAGCCGAGGGCGAAACCAACCGCTTCCTCTACCGCAACTTCGCCGGCGGCACCCTGGAACCCGAGAATGACGCCTGACGCGGACGCAGGCACAGCGGCCAAACGCGCCGATCCCTTTGCGCCGCTGACCTCCGACATGCTCGACGTCGGCGACGGCCATGAGCTCTATGTCGAGAGTGTCGGCCGCGCCGTCGGAATCCCCGCGGTCTATCTCCATGGCGGGCCCGGCAGCGGTTGCCAGCCCGACCATCGCCGCCTGTTCGATCCCGATCGTTTCTGCGCCGTGCTGTTCGACCAGCGCGGCTGCGGCCGCAGCCGGCCCAAGGGATCGCGCGAGCACAACACCATTGCGCATCAGATCGCGGACATGGAGACGATCCGCGAAAAATTCGGCTTCGAGCGGTGGATACTGGTCGGCGGCTCCTGGGGCGCGACGCTGGCGCTGGCTTATGCAGAGGCGCATCCCGAGCGCGTCTCGGGCATTGCGCTGCGCGCGACGTTTCTCGGCACGCGGGCCGAGGTCGAGACCGCCTTCACTTCGCGCCTGTCGCAATTCCATCCGGCGCTGTACGAGGATTTCCTCAGCGTGCTGCCGCCCGAGGAGCGCGACCGGCCGGTGGATGCCTATTGGCGCCGCATCCTCGATGCCGACCCCGCCGTGCATGGCCCGGCGGCGAAGGCCTGGCACGACACCGAGCGCACCTTGTCCGAGCACAAGCCCGCAAGGACGCGGCTCGACCTCGCCGCGCTCAACGTCTGGCGCACATTGCCGGCGACGCCGTTCATGGAAGCGCATTATTTCGTCAACGACAGCTTCATGACAGAGAACCAGCTGCTGCAGAATGCGGGAAGACTCGCCGGCATTCCCGGCATCATCGTGCAGGGTCGCTATGACCTGCTGTGTCCTCCCGCGACCTCCCAGGCCCTTGCGAAAGTCTGGCCCGGTTCCGAGCTTCGCATCGTGGAAGAAGCCGGCCATTCGCTCTATGATGGCGGCGTGAGGGATGCGGTCATGAAGTCGATCGCGGACCTTGCGTCGAAGATCGGGCGATGAGAGGACAAGAAGAATGCCGCTCGCCGGAAAGGGCATGCTGCTGACGTCGATGAACATCGACGCTTCGGATGAAGCCGATTTCAACCGCTGGTACGATCGCGAGCATCTGGAAGAGCGCGTCGCGATCGACGGATTCCTCGAAGCGCGGCGCTATGTCGCGCACGCCGCCAATCCCAAATATCTGTGCCTGTATTCGACCGAGGCTCTCGACGTGCTCGACGGCCCCGCTTACAAGGCGCGCCTCGCGAGCCCGACCGACTGGTCGCGGCAGACCATGGCGCGCTTTCAGGACATGCTGCGCGTGGTCGCGCGCATCACCATCAGCGAGGGCACCGGGCGCGGCACTGCGCTCGGCGTGGTGCGGCTGCGGCCGACGCCTGATAATGCCGCGCCCTGGCGTGATGCACTGCAAGAGAAGCTCGTGCCGGACAAATGCGACGGCATCATCTCGATGCATCTGCTCGAAACCGAGCCGGAATTGTCGGGCGCAACGGCGGGACTTCCGGCGGTGCGCAACGAGGGCGCGCGCGACTGGTTCGTCCTGATCGACGGCACACACGTCAATGCGGTCTCCGCCGTCATCGCTGAGCGCTTCACCGGCCCGGCTGCGGCGCCCTTCCCGCTCCCCATCTCCGTCGGCACCTACTGCCTGATGTGGGACCTCGCGAAGAGCGACATCGCACAGAGCTGACGTTGGAAATTGCTGCGCTGCCGCCAACGCCGTCATTGCGAGCGCAGCGAAGCAATCCAGAATCTTCCCGCAGAGGCAGTCTGGATTGCTTCGCCGCAAGTGCTCCTCGCAATGACGGGGATGGAGCAGAGTGCGATGCTGCACCGCACGCACATCCGCGCGCGGTCATTAATGCCGTGCACGCGCAGCTCCCATGAAAGCGGGGAAGCGGGCAAATTTGCCGTTGTACTTCGGAACGGTTCTAATAAGCTAACCCAATGACGTCATTCAGAAACCAGATCGAAGCGCGTTAAGCGCTCGCCAAGCTCAACAAAAAAGGCCGCGGGGTCTTTGAGCCTGCGCGGACAGGGTAGGAATGAAACCGACCGATATCGCGGCCCCCGACTACTTTCACAAAGTGGTCGATTGCCAATGGGCCTGTCCTGCGCACACCCCGGTTCCCGAATACATCCGACTGATCGCCCAAGGCCGCTACAGCGACGCCTACATGATCAATTGGAAATCGAACGTGTTTCCCGGAATCCTGGGACGCACCTGCGACCGTCCATGCGAGCCGGCGTGCCGGCGCGGACGCGTCGAGGAAACCCCCGTCGCGATCTGCCGCCTCAAGCGCGTTGCCGCGGATTTCAAGGACGACATCAAGCAGCGACTGCCGAAGCCCGGCCCGAAGAACGGCAAGCGCATTGCGCTGGTCGGCGGCGGTCCCGCTTCGCTGACGGTGGCGCGCGATCTTGCGCCGCTCGGCTATCACTGCACCGTGTTCGATGCCGACCCGGAAGCCGGCGGCATGATGCGCACGCAGATCCCGAAATTCCGCCTGCCCAATTCGGTGATCGACGAGGAGACCGGCTACATCCTGAACCTCGGCGTCGAGTTCAGGGGCGGTCACCGCATCGACAGCATGAAGGCGCTGCTCGCGGAGAAATACGACGCGATCTTCGTCGGCTCCGGCGCGCCGCGCGGCCGCGAGCTCGACATTCCCGGCCGGAAGGAAGCAGCTAGCAACATCCATATCGGCATCGAATGGCTGGCCAACGTGTCGTTCGGCCATGTCGACAAGATCGGCAAGCGCGTCATCGTGCTCGGCGGCGGCAACACCGCGATGGACTGCTGCCGCACCGCACGCCGGCTCGGCGGCGAGAAAGTCACGGTGGTCGTGCGTTCCGGCTTCGAGGAGATGAAGGCCTCGCCCTGGGAGAAGGAGGACGCGATCCACGAGGATATCCCGATCCTCAACTACATGGTCCCGGTGTCATTCAAGCATGTCGCCGGCAAGCTGATCGGCGTCACCTTCCAGCACGTCAAAGCCGAATACGACGCCAAGGGCCGCCGCAATCTGGTGCCGTCGGGCGATCCCGATCAGACCATTCCCTGCGATGACGTGCTGGTCGCGGTCGGCCAGGAGAACGCCTTCCCCTGGATCGAGCAGGATTGCGGCATCGAGTTCGACAAATGGCACATGCCCAAGGTCGATCCGAAGACTTTCGCCTCGACCAATCCAAAGGTGTTTTTCGGCGGCGATGCCGCGTTCGGCCCGAAGAACATCATCTGGGCGGTCGCGCACGGCCATGACGCCGCGCTGTCGATCCACAAGATGCTCTCGGGCGAGGACATCACCGAGCGCCCGCTGCCGGAGGTGCAAATCTCCTCGCAGAAGATGGGCATCCACGAATGGAGCTATGACAACGACATCTCCAACGACAAGCGCTTCAAGGTGCCGCATCGCGACAAGGTGATCGCGCTGAAGGACATCCGCGCCGAGGTCGAGCTTGGCTACGACGTCAAGCTGGCGCTGGGCGAGGCGCATCGCTGCCTGAACTGCGACGTGCAGACCGTGTTCTCGACCTCGCTCTGCATCGAGTGCGACGCCTGCGCCGACATCTGCCCGATGGACTGCATCACCTTCACTGACAATGGCGAAGAGAGCGACCTGCGCCTGCGCCTGAAGGCGCCCTCGCCGCGGCCGGACCAGGACCTCTACGTGTCCAGCGATCTCAAGACCGGGCGCGTAATGGTGAAGGACGAGGATGTCTGCCTGCATTGCGGGCTGTGCGCCGAGCGTTGTCCCACCGGAGCCTGGGACATGCAGAAATATTTCATCGATATGACCCACGCAGGTTCGACATGTCCGACAAAAAGCCGCTCAGCAGCGTAAACGACTTCGTCGTCCGCTTCGCCAACGTCAACGGCTCGGGCTCGGCCAGCGCCAACGAGATGTTCGCGCGTGCGATCCTGCGCCATGGCGTGCCGGTGTCCCCGCGCAACATCTTCCCCTCCAACATCCAGGGCCTGCCGACCTGGTACGAGGTGCGCGTGACGGAAGAAGGCCATCTCGGCGCCCGCGGCGGCGTCGACCTGATGGTGGCGATGAACCCGCAGACCTGGGACAAGGACGTCGCCGGTATCGAGCCCGGCGGCTATTTGTTCTACGATTCCACCAAGCCGATGCCGTCGACCAAATTCCGCGACGACATCACCGTGATCGGCGTGCCGCTGACCGCCATCACCAACTCGACCTATACCGATCCGCGCCAGCGCCAGCTGTTCAAGAACATCATCTATTTGGGCGCGCTCAGTGCACTGCTCGACATGGACCCCAAGCTGATCGAGCAGCTGATCGGCGAGCAGTACAAGGGCAAGGAGAAGCTCTTGTCCTCCAACGTCCACGCGCTGCATCTCGGCCGTGACTGGGCGCTGCAGAATCTGAAATGCCCGATCGGGCTCAGGGTAAAGAAATCAGACAAGGTCGGCGACCGCATCTTCATCGAAGGCAACAGCGCCGCCGCGCTCGGCGCGGTCTATGGCGGCGCCACCGTGTGTGCGTGGTATCCGATCACGCCGTCATCCTCGGTGGCGGAGGCCTTCACCGCCCATTGCAAGAAGTACCGGCACGATCCTGAAACCGGCAAGGCGAAATACGCGATCGTGCAGGGCGAGGACGAACTGGCCTCGATCGGCATCGTCATCGGCGCCTCCTGGAACGGCGCCCGCGCCTTCACCGCGACCTCGGGGCCCGGCATCTCGCTGATGACGGAGTTCATCGGCCTCTCCTATTTCGCCGAGATCCCCGCCGTGATCATGAACATCCAGCGCGCCGGCCCCTCCACGGGCATGCCGACCCGCACCCAGCAATGCGACATCATCGCCTGCGCCTATGCCTCGCATGGCGACACCAAGCATGTGCTGCTGTTCCCCGAGGACCCTGCCGAAGCTTTCGAGTTCGCCGCGGCCGCCTTCGATCTCGCCGAACGGCTGCAGACCACGATCTTCCTGATGCTCGACCTCGACATCGGCATGAACCACCGGCTCTGCCGTCCGCTGAAGTGGGACGATGCGCGGCAATATGACCGCGGCAAGGTGATGACGGCGGAGATGCTGGAGGAAGGCCGCGACTTCGGTCGCTATCTCGACGTCGACGGCGACGGCATTCCCTACCGCACCTATCCCGGCACGCATCCGACCAAGGGCTCCTACTTCACCCGCGGCACATCGCGCGACCGCTATGCGCGCTATTCCGAGGAAGGCACGGTCTACGCCGACAACATGCAGCGCCTGGTGCGCAAGTTCGAAACCGCGCAGGACCTCGTCCCGCGGCCGCTGCAGGCCAATGCGGAACGGCCGACCAAGTATGGCGTGATCTATTTCGGCTCGACCTCGCCGGCGATGGACGAGGCAATAGGGCTTCTGGAGGCGCGCGGACATCAGCTCGACCGGATGCGCATCCGCGCCTTCCCATTCCATTCGAGTGTGGCAAGCTTCCTCGCCGAGCACGATTTCGTCTATGTCGTCGAGCAGAACCGCGACAGCCAGCTGCGCCAGCTCATCGTCAACGAGAACGGCATCGATCCCGTCCGTCTGGTGCCGATCGTGCATTATGACGGCACGCCGATCACCGCCCGCTTCATCGCCAAAGCCATTGGCGACCACCAGGACCACCTCAAGGTGACCCCGCTCCGCAAGGCCGTGTCATGATGGTAAATCGCATCCACATCGTCATTGCGAGCGCAGCGAAGCAATCCAGACTGCCTCCGTGGAAAGACTCTGGATTGCTTCGTCGCAAGGGCTCCTCGCAATGACGATGTGGATACAGCGGGGGACTATTCGATCGTTCTCTTCGCGAGAAGATACCGCGAGGAGAGGGAGCAGAGAGAAACGTTCATGACCTACATCGCAAAACCGAAATTCCATCATCCGGGCCTGAAGAAGAACGCGCTCGGCTACACGCATCGCGATTACGAGGGCAAGATCTCGACGCTGTGCGCCGGCTGCGGTCACGATTCGATCACGGCTTCGATCATCGAAGCGTGCTACGAGCTGTCGATCGAGCCGCATCGGGTGGCAAAGATCTCCGGCATCGGCTGCTCGTCGAAGACGCCGGACTATTTCCTCGGCAATTCGCACGGCTTCAACTCCGTGCACGGCCGCATGCCATCCGTGCTCACCGGCGCCAACCTCGCCAACCGCGATCTGATCTATCTCGGCGTCTCCGGCGACGGCGATTCCGCCTCGATCGGCTTCGGCCAGTTCGCGCATTCGATCCGGCGCGGCGTCAACATGACCTACATCGTCGAGAACAACGGCGTTTACGGCCTGACCAAGGGCCAGTTCTCGGCGACCGCCGACCGCGGCTCGAAGAGCAAGAAGGGCGTCACCAACACCGACAACGCCATCGACCTCGTCGCGATCGCGCTGCAGTTAGGGGCCACCTTCGTGGCGCGCTCGTTCTCGGGCGACAAGAGCCAGCTGGTGCCGCTGATCGCCGCCGCGATCGGCCACAAGGGCGCATCCTTCATCGACGTCATCAGCCCCTGCATCGCCTTCAACAACCATGCCGGCTCGACCAAGAGCTTCGATTATGTCCGCGAGCACAACGACGCCGTGAACCGGCTCGACGTGCTGGTCGGCCGCGACCCGATCGCGGTGGACTACGCGCCTGGCACGGTGCAGGTGGTCGAGCAGCACGACGGCAGCAAGATCGCGCTGCGCAAGATCGACGCCGACTACGATCCGCATGACCGTCTCGGCGCCCAGACCTTCCTCGCGCGGCACGCCGCCAAGGGCCAGATCGTCACCGGTCTTCTGTACGTCGATCCCGATGCCGACGACCTGCACGAGCATCTCAATACGGTCGAGACCCCGCTCAACGCGCTGGAGGCGGACACGCTCTGCCCGGGTTCGGCGGTGCTGGACAAGATCAACGCCAGCCTGCGGTGATCAACGGCGTCGGACTGAAACGGGCTGCCTGACTCGTATGGTGATCTTGTCAGACACGACGGGCGGATCGAAGGGGTAGTGCTTCGCATCGCCCAGCACCAGTTGCAGCGTGTGCGTGCCGGGCGGAAGCTCGAGAAACGTTTCGGTTTGCCCTGCCCCGAAATGCAGATGGGACTTGTCCTGCGGGATTGGTTCCTTGGTGTCGATGGGCTCGTTGACGTCGACCAGCAGATGATGATGACCGGCGTTCTGGTAGTCATCGCCGGCATGCGTCACGCCCATGTTGCGCAGACCGAACCGGACCCAGAACCCACCACGGATCTTCTGCCCGTCCTGCGGGGTGATGAAATAGAGCTTTGCGTCTTTGGGAGCGGTTTTGCCCTGAGAGTAAGCAGGGCTTGGCAGCAAAACACCTGACAGCAAAACGACTGGAAGCAATGCAAGTGCCGCCGCCAGCGCGGCGCAGCGAACGATTTTCATCAAACCTCCTCCAGCCTCAAGGAGTAAGCGCGACACGGAATCCATGCGTGGGGTAACGGACGTTGGTATCATAGCCATCGCGGTTGGACGGCCGCACGTATCTCGAATCGTTCTTCCAAGAGCCCGAGCGCAGGACGTGCGATGAGCAGTCGCCGCCGGTCCATGCCGAACCGTCGGCCGGAGCACCCTGATAATTCTTGTGCCAGCAATCCTCGACCCACTGGTCGACACCGCCGCCCATGTCGTGGAGCCCGAAGGGATTGGGCTTGAAGCTGCCAACCTTCGCTGGCTGCTCGGCTGCGAGGTCGCCGCAATCCTTGCATCCGGCCATGCCAGGCTGGAGCTTGTCGCCCCACCAATATTTTGTCTGCGTACCGCCGCGCGCCGCGTATTCCCATTCGGCCTCGCTCGGAAGTCGGTACGGCTTCTTCGTCGCCTTGGAGAGATACGCCACATATTGCTGCGCGTCAGTCCAGCTCACATTGCTGACCGGCGCGTCGTCCTTGCCGGTCGCGGTGAAAGCACAAGCCTTCGCGGCCGCGCATTCGTTCCACTCCCGCACCGTGACCGGATATTTTCCGATCGAGAACGGCTTGATCGTGACCTGGTGGACGGGACGCTCGGTCGGATCGTCGTTGCTTCCCATGGCGAAGCTGCCGCCGCGAATGGCGATCATCTCGGGTTCCCGGACCGGCGTCACCGATGGACTGGATGCCGGAGACGGTGAAGGCGATGCTGCGGGCGATGGCACCGTTGTGGGCACCGGAGAAGCCGCGGGTGCGGCTTGTGGCGCCGGTGCTGCCGGACTCGGTAACGACGGAACGGATTGCGGCGTCGGCGAAGCGAACGGCGCCGCGATCGGGGGAGCGGCAGCCTGTTGCCCCACCTGGCTGCGGTGCTGCACCAGCACGTACCAAAGCACGTAGCCGGCAATCACCAGCAATGCCGTGATCAGAAGAAAGAGCAGGACGTTCTCGCGCCGGCTTCGTGTCTTGCCGACGGCATCTGCATCCGGCAGCACGCGATAGACGCGCACGGGATCGGTGATGTTCTTGACCTTGCGGTCGCCGAGCGACTCATAACCGCACACGATCTTGTGCTTGATCTGTTCGTAGATCGCGCCGGAAATGTAGACCTGCCCCGGCTCTGCGATGCCCTCGATACGCGTGGCGATGTTGACGCCGTCACCATAGATGTCGTCCGGCTCCACGATGACGTCACCGAGATTGACGCCAATCCGATATTCGAGCCTGGAATGCTTGGGAATCGAGGCGTTGCGACCGACGAGATTTTGCTGGATGACGATGCTGCATCGAACGGCCTCGACGGGACTGTCGAAAATGGCGATGAAGCCGTCGCCGGTCGTCTTCACCAGACTTCCATGGTGTTCGACAATGCTGGGTTGGATGATGTCGCGCTCGATCCGCTTGACGCGGGCATGCGTGCCTTCCTCGTCGGCCTGCATCAACCGGCTGTAGGAGGCGATGTCACCGACGATGATCGCGGCGAGACGACGAGGCAGTCCGCTGTGCGGCGGCGGCTCATCGGGATTTCCGGGTCTGAAGTTGCGAATTTCACCCATGCGGGGACTCCACAAACTTACAAGGCAGCCCCAGCCTACGACTGCCAAAGGCGGTCGTCTGTGAAGGCTACCACATTGACGAAACGAGACAATGTCGCAGCAAGCACCGGCGTCGGGTTCCGAGGAATCAAGTCGTCGCACCCGTTGAACCTTCTCGATTGGAGTGGTGACTAAGGCCCGCCGTGGCCGCTGCCCGACATCGAGCGACGTGCGGCGGCTGAACGCGCTCCACTGCGCCTGCGACCAATGACAGACCGGCCCGCGGATGGCGGGCCAATGCCCATCAGGCGTTCGGTGCGATCATGAAGCTTGCCCTTGTCCTTCCGCTCGCCCTGGCTGCATTCATCGGCACTGCCCGGGCCGAGGACGGCGACGATATTCGCGAGGCCAGCAAGGCCGAGGCAGAGACGTTCAATACGCGCATGTATGCGGGCGCCCCCGGCAACAAGGCCTATGCCTGCTTCGTCCGCCGCTACGATGCCGACCATCTGGCGCGGCACCCGAAGCAGAAGGTCGCTTCGATGAAGCTGCTGGTCTCGGCGGAAGTCGACAAGGAGGACAAGGAGCTCCACAACTCCTTCCGCCTCGGCTTCAGGTACCGTCATCGCAGCGGCGATTTCGATTCCAGCGGCTCGTGCAACCACGCCGTGTTCACCAAGAGCGGCAACGAGGTGCGGCTCGGCTGCGGCGTCGATTGCGAGGGCGGCGGCATCGGCGTTGCGCTCTCCAAGGACGACAAGTCGGCGATCGTCCGGCTCGAACGGGTGCGCGTCTGGCAGAACAACAAGCCCGACGACGATGCCGAGCATTCGCTGACGGCCGGCGCCGACGACAAGATCTTCCGCCTCGACCGCACCGACAACAGCGAATGCGCTTCGCTGGTGACCGATCGCAAGGAACTCGCGGCGCTACGCCACAAGTGATATGCCTTCGGCAAATTTGGCCTCGTCGAAGGAAATCGCCATGAACCGCCGGAACATCTTGTGGAGCGCCATCTCGGCACTGGGTGCAGCGCTCGGCGCCTCCAGCGCGAAAGCCGCAACGGAGGCGGGCACCGGCGCCAAGCTCAAGGTGGTCTATCACCTCAGCGATGCCGAGAAGGTCAATTTCGTGCTCGGCAACATCCAGAACCACATCGACGGCGTCGGCGGCCCCGAGCATGTGACGATCGCGCTGGTGATCCACGGCCCGGCGCTGAAGGCGTTTCACTCGGCGCAGGCCAATCCCGATGTCAGCAAGCGCGTCGGCGATTTCTCCAAGGACGGCGTCGAGCTCGCCGCCTGCGGCAACACGATGAAAGCGCAGAACGTCACGCTCAACGAGCTGCTGCCGGGTTTCGTCAACGCCGAGAAGGGCGGCGTGGTCCGGTTGGCCGAGCTGCAATCGCAGGGGTATCTGTATTTGCGGCCGTAGGCCGGGCACGGCGCCGCCACTCCCCGTCATTGCGAGCGCAGCGACTTGTCCGCCGAAGCCCTAGCGAAGGCGGAAGCAATCCAGAATCCTTCCGCGGAGGGCCTCTGGATTGCTTCGTCGCAAGCGCTCCTCGCAATGACGTGGAGAGGGCTGCGCCAGCCATCGCCATATCTCCCGTCCTACTTGACTAACCTATAACTCTACGGTTATGCATAAACCATAACTTCCTAGTTATGGATCCCGCATGCCCTCCACCCCCGACCTCCTGTTCAGGACGCTCGCCGACCCGACCCGGCGGGCGATCTTCGAACGGCTGTGCCGCGAGGGGGAGCAGACGGTCGGGGCGCTGACGGCGCGATCCGGCGTGTCGCAGCCTGCGGTGTCGAAACATCTCGGCGCGTTGAAGCAGGCGGGCCTGGTGCGCGACCGCCATGAAGGACGGCAGACCCACTACAGCGCGCAGCCCGGTGCGCTCAATCCGCTGATCGACTGGACCGGCCAGATGGCCGGGTTCTGGCAGAAAAGGCTCGACGCTCTCGACGATCTCCTGAAGAGGATGGACCAATGAACGAACCCGCCGAGACGCGCTCCGTCGTTATCGAGCGCGAATTTGCTTATCCGGCCGAGCGGCTCTGGCGCGCGCTGACGCAGCCGCATCTGATCGAGGAATGGCTGATGAAGAACGATTTCAAGCCGGTTGTCGGCCATCGCTTCAACCTGCGCGGCGAGTGGGGCGGCGTGCTGGATTGCCAGGTGCTCACCATCGAGCCGCAGAAGTCGCTGGCCTACACCTGGAATTTCTCGCATGAGGACGCCGCCTTCGATCTGAAAAGCATCGTCACCTTCACACTGACGCCGACGAGCGCGGGCACGCATCTGCGCGTCGAGCAGGCGGGCTTCCGCCCGACGCAGAAGCAGGCGTTCGGCGGCGCGCATGCCGGCTGGAAGCAGTTCCTGGCCAAGCTGGACGATTTGCTGGCCCGGGCGAGCTAGCTCCGCCGGCGTCCATTTCGATCAATCCAACAGGAGGTCCCCAATGAGCACGCAGATGTGGATTCGGCAAATTCACCGCTGGCTGTCGATGGCTTTCACGCTCGCCGTCATCGCCAACATCGTGGCGATGACGATGCAGGTCCAGGCCGTGTGGATCGGCTTCCTGGCGCTGGTGCCGCTGATTCCGCTGCTCGCGACCGGGCTGTATCTGTTCGCGCTGCCTTATCGCGGCCGCAGCAACGCGTGAACGAGGCCATGATGAAGAAGCCCGTGGCGGCGAAGACGAGCAGCGCGAAGGAAGCAGGCAACGCTTCGCCATCGAAACTGATCGACGGCCGGATCAAGGAGCTCGGCGACTGGCGCGGCGCGATGCTCGCGCGCGTCCGCGGCCTGATCAGGGAAGCCGATCCTGACGTCGTCGAGGCGTGGAAATGGCGCGGCGTTCCCGTGTGGGAGCACGACGGCATCATCTGCACCGGCGAGACCTACAAGGCAGTGGTGAAGCTGACCTTCGCCAAGGGCGCGGCGCTGGCCGATCCCGCAGGTCTCTTCAATTCCAGCCTCGACGGCAATGTGCGCCGGGCGATCGATATTCGCGAGGGCGACAAGGTCAACAAGAAGGCGTTGCAGGCGCTGATCCGCGCGGCGGTGGAGCTGAATGTGTCGAAGAAGAAGCCGGGGAAGCGATCAAGTTAGAGCGTTCTCAGCGACGGCCGGAGCAAGCGCCTCGTCCTTCGAGACGACCGCTTCGCGGTCTCCTCAGGATGAGGCTAGGCAGCATCTCTATTTGTTGAAATTGAAACCACGCACTCCGTCCTCATCCTGAGGGCCCGCCAGAGGCGGGCGTCTCGAAGGATGGGCTACGGGCGAGCTCATCGCCACGCCGATGCCTCACGCCACCGCGGCGGGGATCGGGCGCGGGCTGACGACGTATTCGCGCAAGACCTTGTCGTTGGCGTCGACCTCGATCAGCGCGACGTCGTAGGTCCAGAGGTCGGCCAGGTGCTGCAGCACGCGCTTGGCGTCGGTCTCGTTGAGCTGCGAGCCCTTGATGACGTGGTGATGCAGGATCAGGCGGCGGTCGCCGGAGAGATCGACGTCGACCACCTCGATATTGGCGTCGATGAAGCCGACATCGTGCTGCCGTGCCAGCTCGCGGCGGACGCGGCGGAAGCCGCGCTCGTCGTGGATGGCATCGACGCGGATACCGGCACGCTCCTCGGGATCATCGTGCAGGTGGAACATGCGGAAGTGCCGCATCAATTTGGGGCTCAGGAACTGGCCGATGAAGCTTTCGTCGCGGTAATTGGCCCAGACGTCGCGCAACACGCCCATGACGTCGTTCTTGCCGGCGATGTCGGGGAACCACTCGCGGTCCTCGTCTTCCGGATTGGTGACGATGCGCTCGATGTCCTGCATCACCGCAAAGCCGAGCGCGTAAGGGTTGAAGCCGGAGAAGCGCGGGTCGTCGAACTCGGGCTGGAACACCACGTTGGTGTGCGACCCCAGGAATTCCAGGAAGTTGCCGTCGCTGATGCGACCCTGCTCGTGCAGCTTGGTCATGATGCGATAGTGGACGTAGGTCGCCGTCCCCTCGTTCATGACCTTGGTCTGGCTCTGCGGATAGAAATATTGCGCGATGTGGCGGACGATGCGGAGCAGCTCGCGCTGCCAGGGCGCCAGCCGCGGCGCGCTCTTCTCCAGGAAATAGAGCAAATTCTCCTGCGGCAGGCCGAGCAGCTTGCGGCGGCGCTCGATGCTGAGCGTGGACCGGCTCTTGGCGGCGCCCTTCGGCACCGTGCGCCAGAGATCGTTGAAGACCTCCTCCTCGTGCTGGCGGCGGCGCCCTGCCCGCTTTTCTTCGGCGCGCAGGTCGAGCTTCTTCTTGCCGGGATAGCGGTCGATGCCGTGCGACATCAGCGCGTGCGCGGCATCGAGCGTGCGCTCGACCTCGATGCGGCCGTAGCGATCCTCGCACTGCATGACGTAGTTCTTGGCGAAGTCGAGATAGTCCAGGATGCCGTCGGCATCGGTCCACTGCTTGAACAGATAATTGTTCTTGAAGAAATGGTTGTGGCCGAAGGCGGCGTGCGCGATCACCAGTGTCTGCATCGTCGCCGTGTTCTCCTCCATCAGATAGGAGATGCAGGGCGAGGAGTTGATGACGATCTCATAGGCGAGCCCCATCAGGCCCTTGCGGTAGGAGGCCTCATGGAACGCGAAGTGCTTGCCGAACGACCAGTGCTTGTAGAACAAGGGCATGCCGACCGACGAATAGGCGTCCAGCATCTGCTCGGCGGTGATCACCTCGATCTGGTTCGGATAGACGTCGAGGCCGAGATCCTTCAACGCCACCTCCTCGCAGGCATCGGTGATGCGCTGCAAGGTGTGGAAATCCCAATCGGCGCCTTCGAACAAACGTTCCGTCATGGAGCGGCCTTCTCCTGGGCAGTGTCGCGGCGCTGGAATAGATCGTGGAATACCGGAAAGATCTCGCTGCGCTCCGAGACCTTGCGCATCGAGAGCGGTGCGCCGCTGTTGCGCAGGCGTTCGTAGAGGCTCCAGAGCGAGGAGTCGGAGAGATCGAAGGCGCTGCCGCCGGCCTCGCCGACCTCGAGATAGGCGAAGAACTGGCAGACCGGCAGGATCTTCTCGGTTAGCAGGAGCCCCGTGAGTTCGCCGTCGGAATAGGAATTGTCGCCGTCGGAAGCCTGCGCGGCGTAGATGTTCCAGTCCGATGGATTGAAGCGCTCGCGCACGATCTCGTGCATCGCCTGCAGCGCGCTGGAGACCAGCGTGCCGCCCGAGGCCGGACCGTAGAAGAAGGTCTGCTCGTCGACCTCCTCGGCACGGTCGGTGTGGCGGATGAAGACGATCTCGACGTGCTTGTAGCGCCGCTTCAGGAAAACGTAGAGCAGCATGTAGAAGCGTTTCGCCAGATCCTTCATGTGCTCGGACATCGAGCCGGAGACGTCCATCAGGCAGAACATCACGGCCTGCGCGACGGGCTTGGGCACCGTCTCGAAGCGCCGGTAGCGGATGTCGAGCGGATCGATGAAGGGAATGCGCTTCGACTTTGCCTTCAGCGCATCGAGCCGGGCCACGAGAGCCGCGCGCTCGTCCTCGTCCGTGCAGGCTGCGATCGCGGCTTCCAGCTCTTCGATCTCGTCCTTGCGCGGACGCTTCAGCGCGATGCGGCGGGCGAGCGCGAGCTTCACCGTCCGGCTCACCGAGATGTTGGCGGGCGAGCCGGTCATGGTGTATCCGGCGCGCTGGATGCCTTCGCTCTCGGTCTGCGCGATCTTGCGCTTGGCGAGATCCGGCAGCTCGAGGTCGTCGAGGAACAGATCGACGAACTCGTCGCGGCTCAGCACGAAGCGGAAGGCGTCCTCGCTGTCGCCTTCGCCGGGACCGGAATCCTTCGCGCTGCCCTGGCCGGAGCGTTGCAGATAGTCGCCTTCGATGAACTTCTTGTTGCCGGGCAGGACCATGTCGCGCGTCCCGCCTTCACGGCGGAAACGCGGCTCGTGCATGCCGTCGAGCGGGATCGTGACCTCACCACCCTCCAGGACGTCCTTGATGTCGCGTTCCTGCGAGGTCTTCTTGACGGCGCCCTGCACCAGGGACTTGGCCCGACGCAAGAACCGCTGGCGGTTCTCAAGACTCTTGCCGCCTGGATTCAGGCGCCTGTCAATAATGTGAATGGGCACTTTACCATTCGCCTCCCATCCGCCTCAACCGGCCTGCTTCACGCGCATGTACCATTCGACGAGCCGGCGAACCTGACGTTCGGTATAGCCGCGCTCCACCATGCGTGCGACGAACTCGCCGTGCTTCTTCTCCGTCTCGCCGTCCTTCTTCGACCCGAAGGAGATGACCGGAAGCAGGTCCTCGACCTGGGAGAATATCCGCTTTTCGATCACATCGCGAATCTTCTCGTAGGAGGTCCAGGTCGGATTCTTGCCGCCGTTCTGAGCCCGCGACCGTAACGAGAATTTGACGACCTCGTTGCGGAAGTCCTTGGGGTTGGCGATGCCCGCCGGCTTCTCGATCTTCGTCAGCTCCTGGTTCAAAAGCTCGCGATCGAGCAGCTGGCCGGTGTCGGGATCCTTGAAGTCCTGGTCCTCGATCCAGGCGTCGGCATAGTCGACGTAGCGATCGAACAGGTTCTGCCCGTAATCCGAGTAGGATTCGAGATAGGCCTTCTGGATCTCGTTGCCGATGAACTCGGCATAACGCGGCGCCAGATCCGCCTTGATGAATTCGAGATAACGCTTCTCGGTCTCCTCAGGCAGCTGCTCGCGGCGGATCGCCTGCTCCAGCGCGTACATCAGATGCACGGCGTCGGCGGCCACCTCCTGCGGATCGTGGTTGAAGGTGGCGGCCAGGATCTTGAAGGCGAAACGGGTCGAGACGCCGTCCATGCCCTCGTCGACGCCGGCGGCGTCGCGATATTCCTGGACGCTGCGCGCCTTCGGATCGGATTCCTTCAGGCTCTCGCCGTCGTAGACCCGCATCTTGCCGAACAGGGTGGAGTTCTCATGCTTGCGCAGGCGCGACATCACCGAGAACCGCGCCAGCGTCTCCAGCGTCGACGGCGCGCAAGGAGCCGCGGCGAGCTCGGAGCCCTGGATCAGCTTCTCGTAGATCTTCTGCTCCTCGGTGACCCTGAGGCAGTAGGGCACCTTGATGACGCAGATGCGGTCGATGAAGGCTTCGTTGTTCTTGTTGGCCTTGAAGCTCGCCCACTCGGCTTCGTTCGAGTGCGCCAGGATGATGCCGGTGAACGGGATCGCGCCGATGTTCTCGGTGCCGATATAATTGCCTTCCTGGGTTGCGGTCAGCAACGGGTGCAGCATCTTGATCGGCGCCTTGAACATCTCGACGAACTCGAGCACGCCCTGGTTGGCGCGGTTGAGGCCGCCGGAATAGCTGTAGGCGTCGGGATCGTTCTGGGCGTAGGTCTCGAGCTTGCGGATGTCGACCTTGCCGACCAGCGAAGAGATGTCCTGGTTGTTCTCGTCACCGGGCTCGGTCTTGGCGATCGCGATCTGGCGCAGCCGCGAGGGCTGGATCTTGGCGACCCGGAACTGCGAAATGTCGCCGCCGAACGCTTCGAGCCGCTTGTAGCACCACGGGCTCATCAGGCCGGTGAGGCGACGGCGCGGAATGCCGTACTTCTCCTCCAGCATCGGACCGAGCTGATCGGGATCGAACAGGCTGAGCGGGCTCTCGAACACCGGCGAGAGCTCGTCGCCGGCCTTGAGCACGTAGATCGGCTGCACTTCCATCAGCGACTTGAGTCGCTCGGCGAGCGAGGACTTGCCGCCGCCGACCGGGCCGAGCAGGTAGAGGATCTGCTTGCGCTCTTCGAGACCTTGCGCCGCGTGGCGGAAGAAACCGACGATACGCTCGATGGTTTCTTCCATGCCGTAGAAGCCGGCGAAGGCCGGATAGGTGCGGATGGTGCGGTTCAAAAAAATACGGCCAAGGCGTGGGTCCTTGGCCGTGTCAATCGTCTGGGGCTCACCGATCGCCGCTAGGAGTCGTTCGGCCGCGTTCGCGTATTTCATGGGATCGCTTCGACACGATTCCAGATATTCCGCCATCGACATGTCGTGCTGGCTTCTCGCCTCGAACGACCGAGCGAAAGCGTTGAATAGAGAATCGTTGTACATGATCCCTCTCCGCGTGAGTTCCGCTACAAGCTGAAACGAAAGCAGTTACCGGAGCGTTCCTCAGGCCGTTTCGAATCAGCGTGAGCACATGACGATCATTGGACACCCGGGTGCCAACTCGACGCAACGCACAACGTAGGCACTCCATGAGTTACGAACAGGCACATGCCTGTAATTTGTGCGAATCTCTGTCTATTCTGGCTCATTTCCAGAAAATGTCACTCGGTCGCCACATCCGGGCGTTCCCGGATATGACCCCATCCGGCGATGCAGCATAGCGGTCCGGGAGCGGCGATCTTATGACGCTTGTACGGCGAAGCCTTGCGGCCGCCGTTCATCTTCCTGCTGCAATGCGGTGCGCGCGCTAGTGCCAGCGTGGAAGTCGCGACAAGCGCGCAGCAATGTATCAAAATCGGTCGCCAGGCCCTCCGAGCGGATGACGATCCGGCCATCCTGCGCGCGACGGGCCAGGGTCGGGATGGCGGACAGCTGGCGCTGCAGCGCCGGCGAGGGCGTGAGCACGATCGCCTTGTGGCCGCGGCTTTCTTCAGCCGAAATCTCCGCGATCGATTCCCAGAGGAGAAATTCATTGCCGATACGGAGATCGCGGATGCCGTAGGGGGTGACGACCACCACCGCTCCTCGTTCGGCGGGAAGCATCCAGATCAGCCAGGACGTGACCAGGCCAAACACGACGACGCCGGCATAACCGACCATCGTATCGTAGCCGCCGGGCCCGTCCCACCAGTCGAAGGCAAGGCTCGCACTGAGCAGGGTCATGGCAAAGCCCGCCGCGACCAGCAGCCGCAGCTGCGTCACGCAGCGGTTGATTTCGAGATCGCGCGATGCGTCGATGCTGACCGACGCAACCGCTGGCTGGCTGTCGGCGACGGCCAGACCCTTCTTCTTATTGGCGTACATGCTCTTCCCCCAGCATGGCCATTCGCGGCCGAGCCACGATGCGACGGCGGATCGAAATCCGCCGGTGGCACTCTACGCAACCACTGGCCGACGAGGCGCGACGGCTGACATTACGCAAGGAGACCTCGGCCATTCCTCTGGCCAACGACTTTTACGCAACATAGCCTGCCCGCCTGGATCGCCATGATCGCGACGGAGTTACACTGGAGGGTATGACTCCCATACCCTTGATTGGTTCCCTCCCGGGTGCATGTAAGCTAGAGGATAGCGCGTCAGGACCGGCGCGAAAACCCCTCGCCCGCAGGCTTGGAGATAAATAAGCATCATGAATCCCGTCAAAGAACTGGAAAAGCACGGACAAGCGGTCTGGCTCGACTTCCTGGCCCGCGGCTTCATCGCCAAGGGCGACCTGAAGCGGCTGATCGACACCGACGGCGTCAAAGGCGTCACCTCCAATCCATCGATCTTCGAGAAGGCGATCGGCAGCTCGGACGAATACGACGCCCCGATCGGCAAGGCGCTGAAGCGCGGCGACCGCAATGTGGCCGATTTGTTCGAGGCCGTCGCGGTCGAGGACATCCAGAACGCCGCCGACGTGCTGCGCCCGGTCTATGACCGCCTCAAGGGCGGCGACGGTTATGTCAGCCTGGAGGTGTCGCCCTATCTCGCCATGGACACATCAGGCACGATCGCGGAGGCGCGGCGGCTCTGGAAGGACGTTAGTCGCAAGAACCTGATGGTGAAGGTGCCGGCGACACCGGAGGGGCTGCCGGCGATCGAGCAGCTGATCAGCGAGGGCATCAGCATCAACATCACGCTGCTGTTCTCCAAGGCCGTCTATCTCGAGGTGGCGGAGGCCTACATCGCCGGTCTCGAGACCTACGTCGCCGGCGGCGGCGATCCCTCGCACGTGGCGAGCGTCGCCAGCTTCTTCGTCAGCCGGATCGATTCGGTGGTCGACAAGCAGCTGGACGAGAAGATCGCCCGCGCCAACGATCCGTCGGAGAAGGAGCGGCTCGCCGCGCTCAAGGGCAAGGTCGCGATCGCCAACGCCAAGCTCGCCTACCAGGACTACAAGCGCCTGTTCTCAGGCCCCCGCTGGGAGAAGCTCGCCGCCAAGGGCGCCAAGCCGCAGCGCATGCTGTGGGCCTCGACCGGCACCAAGAACAAGGACTATAGCGACGTCCTCTACGTCGAGGAGCTGATCGGTCCCGACACCATCAACACCGTGCCGCCGGCAACGCTGGATGCGTTCCGCGACCACGGCAAGCCGCGCGACAGCCTGGAGGAGAATGTCGAGGACGCGAAGTGCGTGCTGGAGGAGCTGGAGCGCTCCGGCATCTCGCTCGATGCGATCACCGAGGAGCTGGTCAAGGACGGCGTCAAGCTGTTTGCGGATGCCGCCGACAAGCTCTACGGCGCCGTCGCCCACAAGCGCGCGGTCGTGCTCGGGCCCGCACTCGACCGCCAGCAGCTTTCGCTGGGCGACGGGCTCGGCAAGGCGCTGGCCAAGACCACCGAGGAGTGGCGGGCGTCGGCCAGGATCCGCAGGCTGTGGCAGCGCGACAAGTCGGTCTGGACCGGTGCGGACGAGGACAAATGGCTGGGCTGGCTCGACAGTCCGCACCAGGCCGACATTGCCGATTACGAGGACTATGCCGGCCGCGTGAAGGGCCAGCAATTCTCCGACGCCGTCGTGCTCGGCATGGGCGGATCCAGCCTCGGCCCCGAGGTGCTGGCCGAGACCTTCGGCAAGAAGCCCGGCTTCCCCAAGCTGCACGTGCTCGATTCCACCGATCCGGCGCAGGTCCGGGCGATGGAGGCGAAGATCGACATCGCCAACACCGTCTTCATCGTTTCCAGCAAGTCCGGCGGCACCACCGAGCCGAACGCGATGAAGGACTATTTCCATGAGCAGGTCGCCAAGGCGGTGGGTGCAAAGGTGAAGACCGGCCATCGCTTCATCGCGGTGACCGATCCCGGCTCGTCGCTGGAGAAGGCGGCGAAGCAGCTGAACTATGCCCGCGTCTTCCATGGCGAGCCCTCGATCGGCGGGCGTTATTCGGTGCTCTCGCCGTTCGGGCTGGTGCCGGCGGCAACCGCGGGCATCGACGTCAAGACCTTCGTCAAGCATGCGCTGGCGATGGCCCGCTCCTGTGGCCCAGACGTGCCGCCGTCCGAAAATCCGGGCGTGCAGCTCGGCCTTGCCATGGGTCTCGCCGGGCTCGAAGGCCGCGACAAGGTGACGATCCTGGCGTCGAAGAAGATCGCCGATTTCGGCGCCTGGGCCGAGCAGCTGATCGCGGAATCGACCGGCAAGGAGGGCAAGGGCCTGATCCCGATCGAGGGCGAGCCGCTGGGCGATCCCTCCGTCTACGGCAACGACCGCTTCTTCATCGACATCCGTGTCGAAGGCGAAGCGGACGCCGCACACGATTCCCAGCTTGCCGCGATCGAGGCGGCGGGTCATCCCGTGGTGCGGATCGTCATGAAGTCGATCGAGCATCTCGGCCAGGAATTCTTCCGCTTCGAAATGGCAACCGCCGTGGCCGGCAGCATTCTCGGCATCAACCCGTTCGACCAGCCCGACGTGGAAGCGGCCAAGATCAAGACCCGCGAGCTCACGGCCGCGTTCGAGAAGACCGGCAAGCTGCCGGCAGAAGAGCCGGTGGTCAGCACCAAGGACGCCGATCTCTACACCGACGAGGCCAATGCCACGGCGCTGCGCGCCGCCGGCGCCAATGGCGATCTCAGCTCCTGGCTGAAGGCGCATCTGTCGCGATCCAGCGATGGAGACTACGTCGCCCTGCTCGGCTACATCGCGCGCGACAAGGCCACGATCGACGCGCTCCAGGCGATGCGGCTCGAGGTGCGCGAGAAGCGGCACGTCGCGACCTGCGCCGAGTTCGGCCCGCGCTTCCTGCACTCGACGGGACAGGCCTACAAGGGCGGGCCCGACAGCGGCGTGTTCCTCCAGATCACCGCGGACGATGCCAAGGACCTGCCTGTGCCGGGCCAGAAGGCGAGCTTCGGCGTGATCAAGGCGGCGCAGGCGCGCGGCGATTTCGACGTGCTGACGGAGCGCGGCCGGCGCGCGTTGCGCGTGCACCTGAAGGGCGGGCTCAAGAAAGGCCTCGCCGCGCTCAATGCGGCGCTCAACGACGCGCTGAACTAAAGGAATGATGCAGATGCAACTCGGCATGATCGGCCTCGGCCGAATGGGCGGCAACATCGTTCGCCGCCTGATGCGCCACGGGCATTCGACGGTGGTCTACGACAAGGATGCGAAGGCCGTCGCCGGCCTTGCCGCAGACGGCGCGGTCGGCTCGGCGACGCTGGAAGAGTTCGTCGCCAAGCTGGAGCGGCCGCGCACGGCCTGGGTGATGCTGCCGGCTGGACGCATCACCGAGACCACGATCGAGACGATCGCCGGCGTGATGCAGGAAGGCGACGTCATCATCGACGGCGGCAACACCTTTTGGCAGGACGACGTCCGCCGCGGCAAGGCGCTGAAGGCGCGCGGCATCCATTATATCGATGTCGGCACCTCAGGCGGCGTCTGGGGGCTCGACCGCGGTTACTGCATGATGATCGGCGGCGAGAAGACGGTGGTCGACCGGCTCGATCCGATCTTCGCGGCGCTCGCGCCGGGCGCCGGCGACATTCCGCGCACGCCGGGGCGCGAGGGCCGCGATCCCCGCATCGAGCAAGGCTACATTCACGCCGGCCCCGTCGGCGCCGGGCACTTCGTCAAGATGATCCATAACGGCATCGAATACGGCCTGATGCAGGCCTATGCCGAAGGTTTCGACATCCTCAAGAACGCCAATATCGAGGCCCTGCCGGCGGATCACCGCTACGATTTCGATCTCGCCGACATCGCCGAAGTGTGGCGGCGCGGCAGCGTGATTCCATCCTGGCTGCTCGACCTCACCTCGACTGCGCTCGCCGACAGTCCGCAGCTTGCCGAATATTCCGGCTTCGTGGAGGATTCCGGCGAAGGACGCTGGACCGTGAATGCCGCGATCGACGAGGCCGTGCCGGCCGAGGTCCTGACCGCGGCGCTCTACACACGTTTCCGGTCCCGCAAGGAACACACCTTCGCCGAAAAATTCTCTCCGCGATGCGTGCAGGGTTCGGCGGGCACAAGGAGCCGGGCGCGGCGAAGCCAAAGTAACGAGTGAACCAAGCGAAGGCCGACTATTCGTGACAAAAGACCCGCAGCCAAAGCGCAAGCCGGAAAATTGCGCCTTCGTCATCTTTGGCGTCACCGGCGATCTCACCCATCGTCTGGTGATGCCGTCGCTCTACAATCTGGCCGCCGAGCATCTGTTGCCGGAAAAATTCTGCGTCGTCGGCGTCGCCCGCAGGGGCCAGTCCGATGAGGAGCTGCGCGACAGCCTGCTGAAGGGCTTGCGGCAATTTGCGACGCGCCCCGTCGACGACGACATCGCGACGAGGCTGCTGGAATGCGTGACCTTCGTCGAGGCCGATCCGAAGGATCCGCCCTCCTTCGATCGCCTGCACCAGCATCTGGATTCGCTGGAATGCGCGCAGGACACCGGCGGCAACCGGCTGTTCTATCTGGCGACGCCGCCCGCCGCGTTCGCGCCGACCGCGCGGGAGCTCGGCCGCACCGGCATGATGAAGGAGAACGGCGCCTGGCGGCGGCTCGTGATCGAGAAGCCGTTCGGCACCGACCTTGCCTCGGCCCGCGCGCTGAATGCCGAGCTGCTGAAGATCATGGACGAGCACCAGATCTACCGGATCGACCATTATCTCGGCAAGGAAACGGTGCAGAACATCCTGGTGCTGCGCTTTGCCAACGGCATGTTCGAGCCGATCTGGAATCGCAACCACATCGACCACATCCAGATCACCGTGGAGGAGAAGCTCGGCGTCGGCCACCGCGGCGGCTTCTACGATGCCACCGGCGCGCTGCGCGACATGGTGCCGAACCACCTGTTCCAGCTGATGTCGCTGGTCGCGATGGAGCCGCCCGCCCGCTTCGACGCACATTCCGTGCGCTCCGAGAAGGCGGACGTGCTCACCGCGATCCCGCAGCCCAGCCGGGAAGAGGCGCTGAAGAATTCGGTGCGCGCGCAATATCTCGCCGGCCGCATCGGCGACGACGAGATCACGGACTATCGCAAGACCGCGGACGTCAAGCCTGGCAGCACCACCGAGACCTATGTCGCGCTGAAGCTGATGATCGACAATTGGCGCTGGGCCGGCGTGCCGTTCTATTTGCGCACCGGCAAGGCGCTCAAGCACAAGCGCACCGAGGTCGCGATCAAGTTCAAGCAGGCGCCGCTGTCGATGTTTTCAGGCACGGACGTCGACCGGCTGTCGCAGAACTTCCTCACCATCGGCATCGCCCCGACCGAGACGATCGAGCTCCAGTTCAACGCCAAGGTCCCGGGGCCGAGCGTCACCATCGATGGTGTCGAGATGAAGTTCCGCTACGGCGACTATTTCCGCGCCGATCCCTCGACCGGCTACGAGACGCTGATCTACGACTGCATGATCGGCGACAACATCCTGTTCCAGCGCGCGGACGGTGTCGAGGCCGGATGGCAGGCCGTGCAGCCGTTCCTGGACGCCTGGAAGAGCGCGGGCACCAACGGCATCGAAACCTATGAAGCCGGCAGCGACGGCCCTGCCTGCGCCGACGAGCTGCTCCGGCGCGACGGGCGCAGCTGGCGGAAGTACTCGTGATGGCTCTGGCCGAGCAGCCGAAGCTGATCGTCGAGGCCGATGCCGAAGCTCTCGCCCGCGCCGCGGCCGAACGGGTGATGGCGCGGATTGCGGCCAATCCCGGCCGCATCGCGGTCTGCCTCACCGGCGGCTCCAGCCCGAAGAAGCTGTATCAGTTGCTCGGCAGCGAGGCCTGGCGCAGCAGGATTCCGTGGGACCGCGTGCACTGGTTCATCGGCGACGAGCGCTTCGTGCCTGAAAGCGATCCCCTCAACAACATGGCGGTCGCGCGCGCGACCTTTCTCGACCGCGATGCGCCCGCCGGCCATATCCACCCGATCCCGACCACGGCTGACAATCCCGATGCCGCCGCGGCAGCCTATGCGCGCGAGCTGCAGGCCTTCTATGGCGCAGACCAGCTCGATCCGGCCCGCCCGCTGTTCGATCTCGTCCTGATGGGCGCGGGGCCGGACGGCCACACCGCCTCGCTGTTTCCCGGTTACCCCGAGATCGAGGAGACCCGACGCTGGGTCGTCGGCGTGCCCAAGGCGAACGTCGCGCCGTTCGTGCCGCGGGTCTCGCTCACCCTGCCCGCTTTGGCCTCCTGCCGCGAGATGCTGTTCGAGATTGCCGGGCACGACAAGCAGCCGATCTTGACGCGCCTCGTCAATGGCGAGAATCTGCCGGCCTTACGCGCGCGCTCGAACGGCGAGACCGTCTGGCTGGTCGACAAGGCCGCGCTTCCGGAGGAAATTCGTGGGCCGCGCTGAAGCACCTTGTGCATTGATCGTGATGGGCGTGTCGGGTTCGGGCAAGAGCACGGTTGCGAAGGCGCTCGGCGAGCGCCTGGGCTGGCGTTTCGAGGACGGCGACAGCTTCCATCCCGCCAGCAATGTCGAGAAGATGCGAGCCGGACATCCCCTCACCGACGAAGACCGCTGGCCCTGGCTGAATGCCATCGCCGACGAGATCGCGCTGGTGTGCGGACGCGGCGGGCACGTCATCATCGCCTGCTCGGCGCTGAAGCACGCCTATCGCGACGTGCTGCTGCGCGGCCGCGACGACGTCCGCTTCGTGTTCCTGAAGGGCACCAAGGAGCTGATCGCCGAACGGCTCGCGCAGCGCAAGGGACATTTCATGCCGCCCGGACTGTTGACCAGCCAGTTCGAGACGCTGGAGCCGCCGGAGGCGGGCGAGCACGTCATCACCGTCTCGATCGACGAGACCGTCGAGGCGATCGTGGACGGCATCGTGCGGCAATTGAAGCTGGGCGGCGCAATACCCAAGGTCTTGCCATGACGCAAATCTCACTCGTGGTCTCCGACGTCGACGGCACGCTGCTGACCAAGGACAAGACGCTGACCGAGCGCGCAAGACGCGCGGTGCAGCGGCTGCACCAGGCCGGCATCGGCTTCACCATCACCTCCAGCCGGCCGGCGATCGGCATGCGCTTTTTGATCGAGCCGCTGGCGCTGTGGCTGCCGGTCGGCCCGTTCAACGGCTCCTCGATCGTCGATCCCGAGATGCGGCCGGTCGAGCAGCACCTGATTCCGGCGCGCGCGGCCGAGCGCGCCTTGCAGATCCTCCGCGACTACGGCGCCGACATCTGGCTGTTCACCACCGACAAATGGCTGATCGACAATCCCAGCGGCAGCTACGTCGCGCACGAGCAGCACACGATCCGCGCCGATCCGACCATCGTGACGGATTTCTCGCCCTATCTTGCGAGCGCCTGCAAGATCGTCGGCGCCAGCGCCGATGCGGCCGGGCTCGCCGCTTGCGAGAAGGCGATGCAGGAGGCGCTCGGCAGTGAGGCCACCGCGGTGCGCTCGCAGACCTATTATCTCGACGTTACCCCGCCCGGCTTCAACAAGGGCACGTTCGTGCAGGCCATGGCCCAGCGCTTGGGCATCTCGACCGACGCGGTTGCCACCATCGGCGACATGCAGAACGATCTCGCGATGTTCCGCGTCAGCGGCACCTCGATCGCGATGGGCAACGCCGCCGACAACGTCAAGGACGAGGCCACGCATGTCACTGCGAGCAACGAGCAGGACGGCTTTGCCGAGGCGATGGAGATGATCTTGACGCGGAATGGGGTGGGCTAGACGGGCTGCCAGTCGGGTCACCTCTCCCGCTTGCGGGAGAGGTCGCCGCGTCGCGGCGGGTGAGGGTTCTCTCCTCTTGGGGGTTCTCGCCCAGCGGAGAGAGCCCTCTCCCCAACCCTCTTCCGCAAGCGGGAGAGGGGGAGCACCGTCCTTGTGGAGGCAACAGAGCCTGACGGCTCTTGCTACTACTTCGACCGCTGCATCGCCGGCTTCTCGCTCTTCTGCCGTGCAGCCGAGAGGTTATGCGCCGTGTTGACCAGCGCAATGTGGGTCAGCGCCTGCGGGAAATTGCCGGTTTGGCGGCGGGCGACGGAATCGTATTCCTCGGCGAGCAGCCCGACGTCATTGGCGACGCCGACCACGCGATCGAACAATTCCTGCGCCTTGTCGAGATCACCCGAGAGCACATAGGCATCGGCGAGCCAGAGGCTGCAGGCCAGGAACGCGCCTTCGAGCGGCGGCTGTCCCGGAGGCAGCTCGCGCGGATCGTGCCGCAGCACGAAACCGTCGCGCATCAGGCATCTCTCGACGGCGGCGATGGTGCCGCAGATGCGCGGGTCCGACGCCGGCAGGAAGCCGACGGCCGGCAGCAGCAGCACGCTGGCATCGAGCAGCTTCGTGCCGTAGGATTCGACGAAGGCGCCCACCTCCGCGTCAAAGCCCCTGGTGCAGACGTCGCGGTGGATCGCATCGCGCAAGGTGCGCCAGTGCAGGAGCGGCGCCTTGAAGCCGAAGGTCTCGGCGCTCTTGATGCCGCGGTCGAAGGCGACCCAGGTCATCACCTTGGAGAACACGTAGTGCCTGGGCTGGCCGCGCCGCTCCCAGATGCCGTGATCGGGCTGGTCCCAGACCTCGGCGAGATGATTGAGCACGGCGCATTCCAGCGCCCAACTCTCGTCGTCGAGCTTGAGCTTGGCCATGCGCGATTGATGGAAGGCGTCGATCAACTCGCCATAGACGTCGAGCTGGAGCTGGGCGTGGGCGGCATTGCCGACCCGCACCGGCTGCGCGCCCTCGTAGCCGGCGAGCCAGGCCGCCTCCCATTCCAGGAGCCGCCGCTGGCCCCAGATGCCGTACATGATCTGCATGTTCGAAGGCGAGCCGGCCGCCGCGCGCAGCAGCCAATTGTGCCAGGCCGAGGCTTCCTCGGTGTAGCCCGAGTTCATCAGCGCCAGCAGCGTGAAGGTGGCATCGCGCAGCCAGCAGAAGCGGTAGTCCCAGTTCCTGCTGCCTCCGAGCTTTTCCGGCAAGGACGTGGTGGGTGCCGCGACGATGCCGCCGGTCGGAGCGAAGGTCAGCGCCTTCAGCGTGATCAGCGAGCGCAGGATGAGGTCTTGGTAGTCGCCGTCGCGGGTGCAGTGGCCGCACCAATCGCGCCAGAACGTTTCGGTCTCCTGGAGCGCGACCTCGGGATCGATCGGCGCGGGCGGCTCGATATGCGAGGGGCCGTAGGTCAGCACGAAGGGCACGGTCTGGTCCGCGCCGACCTCGAATTCGGCGACCGTCGTCAGATCCTCGCCGCGGGTGTCGACGGGTGTTCGCAGCACCGTCATGTCCTGGCCGCAGATTGCCAGCAGCGAATGATCCATCCGCCGCACCCAGGGAATGTCGGCGCCGAAGCCAAAGCGGATCACGAGCTCCATCCGCATCTTCACGGTGCCCCCGAGGCCGCGCACCAGCCGCACGATGTCGGACGCCTTGCCGCGCGGCGGCATGAAGTCGATCAGCGCAACCGTGCCGCTCTTCGTCTCGAATCGCGTTTCGAGGATGAGGGTATTATCGTGATAGCGCCGCGAGATGCGGGTCGCGTCCTCGCATGGCGCGATCAGCCAGCGCCCGTTCTTGTGGGTGCCGAGAATGGCGGCGAAGCAGGCGTCGGAATCGAAGGCGGGCCAGCACAGCCAGTCGATCGAGCCGTTGCGCCCGACCAGCGCCGCGGTCTCGCAATCGCCGATCAGCGCATAGTCTTCGATCCTCTGAGACAATGTCGTGCGAGCCTAGCAATGCCCGGCCGTTCAACTCCCGCCGGGCAATGAACGTTCCCGTGTCGCGGCCTTCAAGGCTGCGAGATCGATCTTGGACGCGATCTCGTCGAGCGCGACCGGAAGGCGCTGCCGCCAGTTCGGATGCTCGTCGATCGTGCCGGGGATGTTGGGCTGGTCGATCACGCCCAGCAGATCCTCCAGCGACACCGCAAGCAGCCGCGAGGGCGTGCGCGAGAGGAACGCGAGCACGGAGTACACATCGTTGGCGTTGATGCCGTTCTGGCCCAGAATCTCGTCGAGCCTGCCGAGCGCATCCCAGCGCGCCTGGTCGTTCTCGCCGGGATCGAGCCCGAGCGAGCGCTTCATCCTGAGATCGCTGAAGGAGCGCCAGCCGGCATAGGTCGACAGGTCATGCGTGTTCAGCGTCACCAGCGCATTGGGCCGGTAATGGTCGACATTGCGGAAATGTCCGGCATCGTCGCGCTCGAACATCATGACGAGATAGGACCAGATGCCGAAATCCTGCATCATTTCGCGGAAACCTTCCGGCACGGTGCCGAGGTCCTCGCCGATCACGATGCATTTATGGGCCGCGCTCTCGCGCGCCACGGCAGCCAATAGCGCCTCGAACGGCATCTGCACATAGGCGCCGTTGTCGGGCTTGAAGCCGCGCGGCACGAGATAAAGCCGTTTCAGGCCGAGCACGTGATCGAGCCTGATGGCGCCGGCATGACGCATCGAGGCCGCGAGCATGTCGGCGAAGGGGACGAAGGACTGCGCTTCCAGCCCACCGGCGTTGAAGCCGGCAAGGCCCCAATCCTGGCCGATGGTGTTGAGCACGTCGGGCGGCGCGCCGACCGCGAGATGACGCGAGATCGCCGTCTGCTCGTTCCAGGCATCGAAGCCGTTGGACTGCACGCCGACGGCAACGTCGAGATAGAGCCCGACGCGCATGCCGAGCTGGCTGGCGAGCTCCTTGGCCGCATGCAGCTGGCTGTCGGCCGTCCATTGCACGAATTCGACGAACTCGACCTCGCGCCTGTCGGGACCGTTGCGCAGCTCGGCGAATTTCGCCTCATCCGGCTGCTGCCACTCTTGCGGCCATTCCCACCAGGGTCCGGTGAAGCGATGCCGCAGCACCTCGAAGCAGGCAAAACGGGACAACAGCGGCGCGCGGTCCGCACGGAAGGCGTCAAACGCCTTGCGACGCGCCCCGCTCGCGCTTCTGACGAAGCTGTCGAAGGCCGCGCGCAGGCCCAGCCATTTCAGCGCCGCCATGTCGGCATAAGGGACGCGATCGCCCTCGCGCAGGCGGGCGGCCGTCGCGGCCGCGTCGGGCACGAGGTCGGCCGAGAATTCAGGTATCGCCTCGACGTCGATATAGAGCGGGTTGAGGAACAGCCGGCTGTTCGGCGAATAGGGGCTGCAATCGGCCGGGTGGTCGTCGAACAGGACATGCAGCGGATTGAGCCCGACGCCGTCGGCCCCGAGCTGCTTGGCGAGCCGGACCAGGCCGGCGAGATCGGTGAAATCGCCGATGCCCCAATTGCGGCCCGAGCGGACGCTGTAGAGCTGCACGGCAAGCAGCCAGCCGCGATCGAAATCGCCGCCGAAGCAGCGTTCGGGCGCCACGATCATCGGCACGTCTTCGCTGGCACCTTCGGCATCGGTCAGCGTCAGGCGGTGATACCCGAGCGCCAGGCCGGCGGGCCAGGCGATCACGGGCTCGCGCGTCTCGCCTGCCGCGATCACATTGCCGTTGCCGGAAATTTTCCATTGCAGCGGCGGGGCGCCGATCGAGGCCAATTCCGTGCGCGGATGTCCGAGGGCACGCACCACGACCGGCCCGCTGACGAAGCGATAGACCCGCTTCTCCGGCAGGGCGTCGAGGATGGATTTGAGGGCCTCGGGCGCGGTGACCCGCAGCTTGCCGAGGGCATCGATGAATTCGGATTGAACGCCCTTGATCCGGGCTTGAGCTAAAAGATCCATTCGGCACGCAGCTTGCAGGCCATGGTTTGGCCGGGGGCATCGATTTTAACGAGATCGCGGAAGAGGTTAGTCAGGGGTAACTCGCAAACTGCGCTTGCCGTTCCCGAGGGAACCAATGACACACAAGCGGCTTTCTATAATGGTACCAAGCGTGGGTTCCCGACAAGGGAAACGGGCTCCTGCTTTCTTGTCAATGGCATCACCGTGAACAAGACAATTCAAACTGTCGAAAGTGCCGCGGCCGGCAGCGCTTTCCTGATCGAGGACGTTTATCCCGCGATCGACGGCGGCCGCTTCGCCGTGAAGCGGATCGCGGGCGAACGGATCGAGGTCTGGGCCGACATCTACCGCGATGGCGAGGCCGTGATATCAGCCGCGCTGATCTGGCGAGGAGAGCAGGAGCGCGAATGGCGGAGCGAGCCGATGACCCATCACGGCGATGACCGCTGGTCCGGCGCGTTCACGCCCCCCGAGCCCGGCCAATATGTCTACGCGATCGAAGCCTGGACCGACGAGTTCGCCACCTGGTCGCGCGCCGTCACGCGAAAACGGCGCACCGGGGCCGATGTCAGCCTCGATGCGATCGAGGGCGCCGGCCTTTTGACCAAGGCGCATGGCGCGCAGCAGGACGCCGCAGCGATCATCATCAGGCAGTGCGAGGACTATTTGAGGAACGGCGACATCACCTCGCTGCTCGCGACCGAGCTCGGCGAAGCCATGGCCGAGAGCCAGTCGCGGCCGGACCTGACGCGCTCGCCATTCTTTCCGCTGACCGCGGACCGCGACAAGGCGCGCTTCAGCGCCTGGTATCAGATGATGCCGCGCAGCCAGGGCGCATGGCCGGGCCGGCATGGCACGCTGCGCGACTGCATCGCGCGCGTGCCCGACATCGCCGCGATGGGCTTTGACGTGCTCTACTTCACGCCGATCCACCCGATCGGCCACACGAGCCGCAAGGGCCGCAACAACGCGCCGGTGGCCGGTGAAGGCGATCCCGGCTCGCCCTATGCGATCGGCTCGGTCGAGGGCGGCCACGACGCGCTGCATCCGGAGCTCGGCACGATCGAGGATTTTCGCGCGCTGGTCGCCACGTGTCTCGAGTATGGGATCGAGCTTGCGCTGGACTTCGCGGTGCAGTGCTCGCCGGATCATCCCTGGCTGACGCAGCATCCGGAATGGTTCAAATGGCGGCCCGACCGCTCGGTGAAGGCGGCGGACGGCCCCTATTCCGACATCGTCATCCCCGATTTCAATTCGGTGGATCGCGTCGGGCTTTGGAACGCGTTTCGCGATGCCATGCTGTTCTGGATCGACAAGGGCGTGACCATCTTCGCCATCGACAATCACGACACCGCGCCGCTTGCGTTCTGGGAGTGGCTGATCCGCGACATAAGCCGCCGTCATCCCGACGTGATCCTGTTCTCCAAGACCTATGCACGGCCAAAGCTGATGAAGGGCCTCGCCAAGCTCGGCTTCGCGCAGTCCTTCACGTACTTTCCCTGGCGCACAGAGAGGTGGGAGCTACAGCAATATCTCGGCGAGCTGACGCGCTATCCCGAACGCGATTTCTATCGTCCGCACATGTTTGTCAACACGCCTGACCTGTTGCCCTTTCACCTCCAGAGCGGAGAGGCCTGGGCCTTCAAGTCGCGCGTCGCGCTGGCGGCCACGCTGTCAGGCAATTACGGCATCTACAGCGGATTCGAGCTGCTGGAGCATGACGCCATTCCCGGCCGCGAAGAATATCTGGATTCCGAGAAGTACCAGATCAGGCAGCGCGACTGGGACAAATCCGGCAACATCAAACCCTACATCGCGGCGCTCAACCGCATCCGCAACGACAACGCGGCGCTTCAGCAGACCGCGAATTTGCGCTTTATCGCCATCGAGGACGGCGAGACGATCGCCTTCGCCAAGGAGTCGGCCGATCCGGCCAACATTGTCGTCGTCGTGATCGCGGTGGCGCGCCATGTCCGTGAATGCTGGCTGCCGCTCGGTGATCTCACCGTTGACGTCGGCGGACGGCGTCACCATGTGACGACACTCGAAAACCTGCTCACCGGCGAACAATCCCGCATCGAATGGGGCGGCATCAAGTTGCGTATCGATCCCGACCGCGATCCGGCACTTCTGTTCCGCTGCCTGGCGTAAGGGGTCACGCCATGAATGTTCTGTCTTCCGTCGATACCAAGAAGGTTGAGGCTGCCGAGGTCGTGGATGAGCTCTGGTACAAGGACGCCATCATCTACCAGCTCCACGTCAAGGCCTTCGCCGACAGCAACAATGACGGCATCGGCGACTTCGCCGGGCTGACCGAGCGGCTGCCCTATCTGCAGGAGCTCGGCGTCACGGCGCTGTGGCTGCTGCCGTTCTATCCCTCGCCCGGCCGCGACGACGGCTATGACATCGGCGATTACGGCGCGGTCAATCCCGATTTCGGGACAATGAAGGACTTCAAGCGCTTCATCCAGGAGGCACAGAAGCGCGGCCTGCGCGTCATCACCGAGCTCGTCGTCAACCACACCTCGGACCAGCACAAATGGTTCAAGCGTGCGCGCCGCAGCCATCCGGGCTCCAGCGCCCGCAACTGGTATGTCTGGAGCGACACCGACCAGAAGTACCAGGGCACGCGCATCATCTTCACCGACACCGAGAAGTCGAACTGGACCTGGGATCCCGAGGCCGGCGCGTTCTACTGGCACCGCTTCTTCTCGCACCAGCCGGACCTCAATTTCGACAATCCGCGCGTGGTCAGCGCCATCATCCAGGTGATGAAGCGCTGGCTCGATGCCGGTGTCGACGGCTTCCGGCTCGATGCCATTCCCTATCTGTGCGAGCGCGAGGGCACCTCGAACGAGAACCTGCCCGAGACCCATGCGATCATCAAGCGGCTGCGCCAGGAGCTGGACGCATATTCCAAGGGCAAGCTGCTGCTGGCCGAGGCCAATCAATGGCCGGAGGACGTGCAGGAATATTTCGGCCGTGGCGACGAATGCCACATGGCCTATCACTTCCCGCTGATGCCGCGCATCTACATGGCGATCGCCCAGGAGGACCGCTTCCCGATCACCGACATCCTGCGCCAGACGCCTGATATCCCCGCGAGCTGCCAATGGGCGCTGTTCCTGCGCAATCACGACGAGCTCACGCTGGAGATGGTCACCGACGTCGAGCGCGACTATCTCTGGACCACCTACGCCAACGATCCCCGCGCGCGCATAAATGTCGGCATCCGCCGCCGCCTTGCGCCGCTGATGGACAACGACCGGCGCAAGATCGAGCTGATGAACTCGCTGCTGCTGTCGTTCCCGGGCACGCCGATCATCTATTACGGCGACGAGATCGGAATGGGCGACAACATCTATCTCGGCGATCGCAACGGCGTGCGCACGCCGATGCAGTGGAGCCCGGACCGCAACGGCGGCTTCTCGCGCTGCGACCCGGCCCGGCTCTACGCGCCGCTGATCATGGACCCGGTCTACGGCTATGAATCCGTGAACGTCGAGGCGCAATCGCGCAGCCTGTCCTCGCTGCTCAGCGCCACCAAGCGGCTGATCTCGGTGCGCAAGTCGACGCTCGCCTTCGGACGCGGCACCATGACCTTCATCCGCCCGGCCAATCGCGCCGTGCTGGCCTATGTCCGGCAATACCGCGACGAGGTGATCCTCTGCGTCGCCAATCTGTCGCGCGCCGCGCAGGCCACCGAGCTCGACCTGTCGCCGTGGAAGGACCGCATTCCACAGGAAATGCTCGGCCGCACGCGCTTTCCCGCGATCGGCGAATTGCCCTACATGATCACGCTGGGGCCCTACGGCTTCTACTGGTTCCAGCTTCAGGAGCGCGACAAGTCGGAGCCGGTGATTCCGCGCGCAGTGCCGGAATTCGAGACGCTGGTGGTGCCGGTGAATTCGAACTGGGTCTCGCTCGCCCGCGAGCGCGGGGTGTTCGAGCGCGACGTGCTGCCGGGTTTCCTGTCGCGGACGCGCTGGTATCCGGAGCACAATCCCAAGCAGATCAAGGCCACGCTCACCTCAGCGGTGCCGTTCAGCGACATCGGCGACAACAGACCCTGGATCGCGTTCTTCGAGACGACGCGGAACGACGTCACCACGCGCTACGTGATGCCGATGCAGATCGAGTGGGTGCGCTTCGACCGCGAACGCTTCAACCCGAAGGCGCTCGCCGCCGTGCGCCAGGGTGCGCGAGAGGGCACGCTGCTCGACGTCGCGACCGAGCAGATCTTCATCGGCCTGTTCCTGCGGGGCCTGTCGCAAAACCTGGTGGTGGAGGAGAACAATCTGCGGCTGGAGTTCAAGGCGACCAGCCGGTTCGCCGACTACACCATCAAGGAGCCCGAACGCATCCGCGCCATCGAGCAATCGAACAGCACCGCGCTGGTCGACAACAAGTACGTCGCCAAGATCTATCGCCGGCTCGAAAGCGGCGTCAGCCCCGAGATCGAGATCGGCCGCTATCTCACCGAGGTCGCTCGCTTCGCCAACACGCCGGCGCTGCTCGGCAGCGTCGAGCTTGTCGACAATAACCAGCGCAGCGCGCTCGGCGTGCTCCACGCCTATGTCGAAAACCAGGGCGACGGCTGGACCGTGACGACTGGGTATCTCGATCGCTATGTCGACGAGCAGCGCCTGGCGCCGGCCGATGAGATGCCGCGCGAAACCCAGGAGCAGGCGCCGTATCTGCATTTCATCGCGCAGATCGGCCGGCGGCTCGCCGAACTGCACGTCGCGCTCGCCGCGGCAAAGCCCGACGATCTCGCGCCCGTGCCGATCGAGCCGGCCCAGATCAGGACCTGGCTCTCCGACCTCAAGGCGCGTGCCGAGCGGGTTCTCGAGCGGCTGGCCGACAGCCGCGACGGGCTGCGGGAGGCGGACCGGCCCCTGATCGACCGGCTCGTCGCCGCACGCCGTAGCCTGTTCGACGGCCTGAATGCGCTCTTGCCATCGGACATCGGCGGGTTGAACATCCGTCATCATGGCGACTTCCGGCTCGGGCAAACTCTGATCGTGAAGGACGATATCTTCATCATCGACTTCGACGGCGATCCGCGTGTGCCGCTGGCCAACAAGCGCCGCAAGGCGCCGGCCGCCCGCGACGTCGCCGGCCTGATCCATTCCATCAACCTTTCCGTGAACGCGGCGCTAGGCCGCGCGCTCACGGGCGCCTCCGACGAGCAGGACCGGCTCGCGGCCGCGCTCGACGAATGGCGCGAGCGCGCCACCGCGACCTTCCTGTCCGCCTACCGCGAAGCCATGACCGACCGGAGGCTGTGGCCGGAGGATCGGTCCAGCGCGGAAGGCCTGTTGAAATTTTTCCTGCTAGATCGAGCGTTCCACGACGTAGAGTACGAGCTGTCCCACCGGCCTGAGGGGCTCCATGCGCCGCTGACCGGACTGCTTCGCATTCTGTCCAGTGCCGAGAGCGAAGCCCATGCCTAAACTGCCTGCCGAAGCCTACGCGATCATCGAGGGCCGCCACTCCGACCCCTTCCACTATCTCGGGCTGCATCCCGAGGGCGGCAAAAGCGTGGTCCGCGCATTCCTGCCCGAGGCCACCAATGTCGAGGCGGTCGGCGACCATGGCGAGGTCGCGCCGCTCGACCGCGTCCACGATTCCGGCCTGTTCATCGGCGCCCTGCCCAACGGCTCGAAGCACTACCAGCTGCGCGCCAAGTTCGGCAGCAACGTCGTCGAGTTCGAGGATGCCTACCGCTTTCCACCGATCCTGACCGATTTCGACCTCTACCTGCTCGGCGAAGGCACCCATCAGCGCCTCTACGACAAGCTCGGCGCGCACCCCTTGCGGCTCGAGGGCGTCGACGGCATCGGCTTCGTCGTGCTGGCGCCGAATGCGCGGCGCGTCTCCGTGGTCGGCGACTTCAACTTCTGGGACGGTCGGCGCCATCCGATGCGGGTGCGCGGCAACGGCTATTGGGAATTGTTCATCCCGCATGCGAAGGCAGGCGATCACTACAAGTTCGAGATCGTCGGACCGCATGGTCATCTGCTGCCGCTGAAATCCGATCCGATGGCATTCGCCAGCGAGTTGCGGCCGAAGACAGCGTCGATCGTGTTCGACGAGGCGCATCTGCCGCGGCCGCGCCCGGCGCCCGAAGGCATCAATGCAATGTCGGCGCCGATGTCGATCTACGAGGTTCATCTCGGCTCGTGGCGGCGCAAAGGCAACAATGAATGGCTGACCTATCGCGAGCTTGCCGAGCAGCTGCCGGCCTATGCGCGCGACATGGGCTTCACCCATCTCGAATTCCTGCCCGTGAGCGAGCACCCGTTCGACGGCTCATGGGGCTATCAGCCGACCGGCCTCTATGCGCCGACCAGCCGTTTCGGCAGCCCCGAGGATTTTGCGGCGCTGATCGATGCCTGCCACCGCGAAGGCATCGGCGTGCTGCTCGACTGGGTGCCGGGTCACTTCCCGGACGACCCGCACGGGCTCGGCCATTTCGACGGCACCGCGCTCTACGAGCACGCCAACCCGCTGCAGGGCCGCCACCTCGACTGGGGCACGCTGATCTACAATTACGGCCGCACCGAAGTGACGAACTTCCTGGTGTCGAACGCGCTGTTCTGGATGGAGCGTTATGCCATCGACGGCCTGCGCGTCGATGCGGTCGCGTCCATGCTCTATCTCGACTACAGCCGGCCGCCCGGCGCGTGGATCCCGAACCAGTATGGCGGGCGGGAGAACATCGAGGCGATCAACTTCCTGCGCCGCTTCAACACGGAGATGTTCGCCCGCTTCCCGCAGGCGACCACGGCCGCGGAGGAATCCACCGCCTGGCCCCAGGTCTCGCGCCCTGTCGAGTTCGGCGGGCTCGGCTTCGGCTACAAATGGAACATGGGCTGGATGCACGACACGCTGAACTACATCAGCAAGGATCCGATCCATCGCAAGCATCATCACGGCGAGATCCTGTTCGGCCTGCACTATGCGTTCTCGGAGAACTTCATCCTGCCGCTGTCGCATGACGAGGTCGTGCACGGCAAGCGCTCCATCCTCGGCCGCATGCCCGGCGACGAGTGGCAGCGCTTTGCCAATTTGCGCGCCTATTACAGCTTCATGTTCGGCCATCCCGGCAAGAAGCTCTTGTTCATGGGCGCGGAGATCGCACAGAGCCGCGAATGGAATCACGACCAGTCGCTCGACTGGCACCTGCTCGAGTACAAGGTCCATTCCGGCGTCCAGGCCCTGATCCGCGACCTCAACCGGCTCTACCGCGCGGTGCCGGCGCTGCACCAGATGGATTGCGAGCAGGCCGGCTTCGAATGGCTGATCACGGACGATGCCAACCGCAACGTATTCGCCTGGCTGCGCAAGGGGTTCGACGAGAGCGCGCGGTGTATCGTCATCGTCAACTTCTCGCCCAACGTCTACCAGAACTATCGCGTTCGCGTGCCCTTCGGCGGCAAGTGGAAGGAAGTGCTCAACTCCGATTCCGCCCATTATGGCGGCAGCAATGTCGGCAATATCGGCGAAGTCCAGGCCGAGGGCGGCGAGCTCCGCCTCACCATTCCGCCGCTCGCTGCGATCTTCCTCGTTCCGGAAAGCTGATCGATGCGCCTGACCGCCGGATCGCCCGCACGGCTCGGCGCAAGCTGGGACGGACGCGGCACCAATTTCGCGCTGTTCTCCGCCAACGCGCAGAAGGTCGAGCTCTGCCTGTTCGACACGCAAGGCCGCCGCGAGCTCGAGCGCATCGAGCTGCCCGAGAAGACCGAGGACGTCTGGCACGGCTATCTCAACGACGTCTCGCCGGGCCAGCTCTACGGCTATCGTGTGCACGGCCCCTACGAGCCCGAGCACGGCCATCGCTTCAATGCCAACAAGCTGCTGCTCGACCCCTACGCCAAGCGGCTCGCCGGGCGCCTGGTCTGGAGCGATGCGCATTTCGCCTATCGCACCGGAAGCCCGCGCGAGGACCTGTCGTTCGACCGGCGCGACAACGCGCGCGGCATGCCCAAGGCCGTCGTGGTCGACGAGACCTTCAACTGGGGCCGCCGCGAGATCCGGCCGAACATTCCCTGGGAAGACACCATCATCTACGAGGCCCACGTCAAGGGCCTGACCCAGAAGCGCGACGACGTGCCGCCGAACCTGCGCGGTACCTATGGCGGACTGTCCTCGCCCGCGATGATCGAGCACCTTAGGAAGCTCGGCGTCACCACGGTCGAGCTGCTGCCGGTGCACAGCTTCGTCGACGACCGCATCCTCGTGGAAAAGAAGCTCGCCAATTACTGGGGCTACAACACGCTGTCCTTCTTCGCGCCGGAGCCGCGCTACGCCCAGGACAATGCGCTCGATTCCTTCCGCACCACGGTGGCGCGGCTGCACGATGCCGGCATCGAGGTCATGCTCGACGTGGTCTACAACCACACCGCCGAGGGAAATCATCTCGGTCCGACGCTGTGCTATCGCGGCATCGACAACGCCTCCTATTATTGGCTGAACCGCGAGAACCCGCGCTATTACGACGACTTCACCGGCTGCGGCTCCTCGGTGAACCTCACCCATCCGCGCGTGCTGCAGATGGTGATGGATTCCTTGCGCTACTGGGTCGAGGTCTGCCACGTCGACGGCTTCCGCTTCGACCTCGCCACCACGCTGGCACGCGGGCCGAACGGTTTTGATCGCGGCAGCTCGTTCTTGACCGCAGTGCGACAGGATCCGGTGCTGGCGACCGTCAAGCTCGTCGCCGAGCCATGGGACCTCGGCCTCGGCGGCTACCAGGTCGGCGCCTTCCCCTCGCAATGGTCGGAATGGAACGATCGCTATCGCAGCGCCATGCGCCGCTACTGGAGCGGCGAAGGCAGCCTGATCGGCGACATCTCCAGCCGCATGACCGCGTCGTCCGACCTGTTCAATCACGACGGGCGGCGGCCGCGCGCCAGCATCAACCACATCACCGTCCACGACGGCTTCACGCTCGCCGATCTCTTCAGCTACAACGAGAAGCACAACGAGGTCAACGGCGAGGACAATCGCGACGGCTCCAACGACAATCACAGCAACAATTGCGGCGTCGAGGGGCCGACCGACGATCCTGATATCATCAGCCTGCGCCGTCAGCTGCGCAAGAACGTGCTGGCCTGCCTGATGCTGGCCCAGGGCGTTCCGCTGATCCTCGCCGGCGACGAGGTCGGCAACTCGCAATCCGGCAACAACAACGCCTATTGCCAGGACAACGAGGTCGGCTGGGTCGGCTGGGACAATCTCGGCAAGGACGGCGACGACATGATCGACTTCGTCGCCCAGCTCGCCGACATCCGTCGCCGTTTCTCGCAGCTGCGCAGCCATCGCTGGCTCGACGGCCGGCCCAAGGACGGCGTCTCCTACGGCGCGTTGTGGCTGACGCCGGCCGGCGACGAGATGACGGAGAGCGACTGGACATTCCCGGATGGGCGGTTTCTCTCCTATGTGATGGGCCCGATGGAACCGGGTGGGGCCGCGATCTTTATCGTACTGAACGCCGCTCCCGAAGAGATCGCATTCAAATTGCCCAAAATGACCGAATACAAGAGCTGGCAGCAGCTCCTGAACACGACCGATGCCAAGCTGAATACGATCGACTTCCTGCCCGGGAGCGACAGCAAGGCGCCGCCGCGATCCGTGCTTGCCTTCGCAGGCGCGCTATGAGGCCATCCTTCGGGGCGAGGCCGACCAAGGACGGCGTGTCGTTCCGGCTGTGGGCGCCGGCCGCGCGCCGCGTCGATCTCCTGCTCGACCGCAGGCACGCGATGCAGCGCCGGCAGGACGGCTGGTACGTCACCGAGATCGCCGGCCTCACCGCCGGCAGCAAATACAAGTTCAGAATCGACGACGAGATCGACGTGCCGGATCCCGCTTCGGCCTTCCAGCCCGAGGACGTGTTCGGCCCGAGCGAGGTGATCGATCACGATAACTTCGCCTGGCGCGCGCGCGATTGGCGCGGCCGTCCCTGGGAAGAGACGGTGCTGGTCGAGACCCATGTCGGCACCTTCACGCCGGAAGGCACCTATCGCGCCATGATCGACAAGCTCGATCATCTCGCCGCGACCGGCATCACGGCGCTGGAATTGATGCCGCTCGCCGATTTCGCAGGACGCCGCGGCTGGGGCTATGACGGCGTGCTGTGGTACGCGCCGGACAGTGCCTATGGCCGGCCCGAAGACCTGAAGACGCTGATCGACGAGGCGCATCTGCGCGGGCTGATGGTGTTCCTCGACGTCGTCTACAATCATTTCGGCCCGGAAGGAAACTATCTCGGCCGTTACGCGCCGACCTTCTTCACCGATGCGCACACGCCGTGGGGCAGTGCGATCGATTATCGCGTGCCGCAGGTGCGCGCCTTCGCCGTCGAGAACGCGCTGTCCTGGCTCGGCGACTACCGCTTCGACGGCCTCAGGCTGGACGCCGCCAATCACATCATGGCTGTCCCGGGCGAGCAGTCCATGCTGCAGGACCTCAGCGTTGCCGCCGGCGAGCTCGCCAAGGCTACGGGACGCCACATCCACCTCGTGCTGGAGAACGGCGACAATCGCGCCAGCCTGCTCGACGCTGCGCAGGACCCGCCGAACGGCAAATATCGCGGGCAGTGGAACGACGACTATCATCACGTCTGGCACGTGATGCTGACCGGCGAGCATGTCGGTTACTATGGCGACTACCAGACACCGCGCATGGACCTGGCGCGCGCGCTCGCCTCCGGCTTCGTCTATCAGGGCGAGATCTCGGAGTTCTGGGGCAAGAAGCCGCGCGGCGAGCCGAGCGGCCAGCTGCCGCCGGCAACCTTCGTCAATTTCCTGCAGAACCACGACCAGATCGGCAATCGTCCACTCGGCGAGCGGCTGGAAAGTCTGGCATCGCCAAAGCAGATCGAGGCCGCGCTCGCGGTCACCCTGCTCGCGCCGATGGTGCCGATGATGTTTCAGGGCGAGGAATGGGGCTCGACGGTCCCCTTCCCGTTCTTCTGCGATTTCCAGGGCGGACTCGCCGATGCCGTGCGCACGGGGCGCAAGCGGGAATATGCCTGGGCTTACGAAAAATACGGCGACGAGGTGCCCGACCCGCTCGATCCGGCAACGCTGCAATCGGCCGTGCTCGACTGGACCGGCCGCACGCCGCAACACGATGCGCGGCTTGGGCTGGTGCGAGAGCTGCTCGGCGTCCGTCGCAAGCAGATCATGCCGCGGCTGAAAGGCGCAAGCTTCGGTGATGCCGAGGCGGCCGACAACGGCCTCCTCACCGCGCATTGGCGCATGGGCGATGGCTCGACATTGCGCCTTGTCGCCAATCTGTCCGATCACGAGATCACCTCCAGCGTCAGCGCGGGCACGCCGATCTGGGGCGGCGGATCCGGCGAGCGGCTCCCGCCCTGGTCGGTGGTCTGGCGCCTCGGAGGTTAGGATGCCTCCCGCCATTCCGCTCGCGACCTACCGGCTCCAGCTCACCGCAGATTTCGACTTCGACAAGGCTGCCGCCGTCGTTCCTTACCTCAAGGCGCTTGGCATCACGCATCTCTACGCCTCACCGGTGATGAAGGCCCGCAAGGGCTCGACCCATGGCTACGACACCGTCGACCACGGCCAGTTCAATCCCGAGCTCGGCGGCGAAGCCGGCTTTGCGCGGCTGAGCGAGGCGCTTCAGCAGCACGATCTCGGGCTCATCATCGATTTCGTCCCCAACCATGTCGGCGTGCATTTTGCCGACAATCCCTGGTGGCTCGACGTGCTGGAATGGGGCCAGGCCTCGCCGCACGCCGCCTCCTTCGACATCGACTGGGACCAGCTGGCCTACCGCGCCCGCGGCGGCGTGCTGCTGCCGATCCTCGGCTCGTCCTACGGCGAGGCGCTGGAGCGCGGCGACATCGAGCTGCGCTACGACCCGGACGAAGGAAGCTTCGCGGCGTGGTATTTCGAGCACCGCTTGCCCATCGCGCCGGAGCGCTATGGCGAGATGCTGCGGATGGTCGTCAAGGAGGCGGACGCGGCGGAAACGGAGCCCGGCAAGCGCCTGCTGTCGCTCGCGACCCGTTACACGGGGCTGCGGCGTCCCAATCGCAAGGAAGCTCCCGGCTTCAAGGCCGAGCTCAAGGAGATCGCAGGCGCCGCCGATATCATCAAGCGCGGCCTTGCCGCCTATCGCGCCGGCAAGGACCGCCCGGCACAGACGCTGACGCTGCATCATCTCCTGGAGCGCCAGCACTACAAGCTCGGGCACTGGCGGCTTGCCTCCAGCGACATCAATTATCGCCGCTTCTTCGACGTCAACGGCCTCGCCGGCCTGCGCGTCGAGGACGCGAGCACATTTGCCGCCACGCACCGGCTGGTGAAGCAGCTCATTGCCGACGGCAAATTGCAGGGAATCCGGCTGGATCACATCGACGGCCTGCGCGACCCCGCCCAATATTGCCAGCGATTGCGCCGGCTGGTGCGCGACGCCCAAAGCAACACCGCCCAAGGCAACACAAAGCCGTTCTATACGGTGATCGAAAAAATCCTGTGTGAGCACGAGCGCCTGCCGCATTTCGCCGGTGTCCAGGGCACCACCGGCTACGAGTGGATGAATGTCATCACCCACGTGCTGATCGATCCCAGGGGGCTGGAGGCGCTGGACGAGACCTGGCGGCAGATCAGCAACCGGCCGCCGCGGCTTGTGCCTTACGTCAAGGACGCCAAGCGGCGCGTGCTCGAGACGTTGCTGACCAGCGAATTCACCGTGCTGACCCGCCTGCTCGCGCGCATCGCCAACGGGCATTATTCGACGCGGGACTTCTCGGCCGACAGCCTGCGGCAGGCGCTCGAGCTCTATGTGCTGCATTTCCCGGTCTATCGCACCTATCTGACGCACAGCGGCCCGACGGCAGCGGACCGCAAGCTGATCGACGACACCATCGCGCGCGCCCGCCGGGACTGGTTCGCCGCCGACGACGGCATTTTCGACTTCCTGCGCGATGCCTTGACCATGGACCTGCTCAAGCCTGGCCGTCCGCCGCACAGCGCCCCGCGCGTGCGCCGCTTTGCGCTCAAGGTGCAGCAATTCACCGGGCCGATGATGGCGAAGTCGCTGGAGGACACCGCGTTCTATCAATTCCACCGGCTGCTCGCGCTGAACGAGGTCGGCGGCGATCCCTCAAGCACCGGCCTCAGCATTCCCGCGTTCCATCAAGCCATGCAGGCTCGCGCCAGGGAATGGCCGCAAGGCATGACGGCAACCGCCACCCACGACACCAAGCGCGGCGAGGATGCGCGCACGCGCATCGCGGCGCTTAGCGAGATTCCCGGTGAATGGACCAGCGCGGTGGCGCGCTGGAAGGTGCTGAACGCACCGCATCTCACGCTCCACGGCAATTTCCGCGCGCCGTCGGCAACGTTCGAATACATGCTCTACCAGACCCTGCTCGGCGTCTGGCCGATTGAGGCGCCGGCCGATGCCGCCTTTGTCGAGCGCATCCAGGCCTATGCCCTCAAGGCTGCGCGCGAGGGCAAGGAGGAGACGAGCTGGCTCAACCCGCATGAAGCCTATGAGGACGGCATCCGCGACTTCATCGCCAAGATCCTCGACGCCGACCGGTCCGTGGAATTCCTTCAGGCGTTGCAGACGCTGGCTCGCCGCATCGCGCTGCTCGGCACGTTGAACTCGCTGAGCCAGCTCACGCTCAAGGCGACGCTGCCGGGCGTGCCGGACTTCTATCAAGGCACCGAATTCTGGGACCTGTCGCTGGTCGATCCCGACAACCGCCGTCCGGTCGATTTCGCCGCGCGCCATGCGGCGCTGACATCATTGGAAGCGCCGGATTGGAGCGGCCTCATCGAGAACTGGCCGGACGGCAAGCTCAAGCTGGCCTGGACGCGGCATCTGCTCAAGCTGCGCAACGAGCTGGGCGACGTCTTCGCGCAGGGCGACTACCAGCCGCTGGAGGTACGAGGCGCCCATGCCGACCATGTCGTCGCCTTCGCGCGCCGTCATGGCCGCGCCGCCGCGATCGTCGTGGCTGGGCGTCATTTCGCCCCGTTCACCCAAGCGGGCCGGGCATGGCCCGCACCGGAAGGTATCGACGCCACCATCGACATCACGGGCTATACCGTGCCGGGCCTTGCGGGCAACGACTTGCCGCTCGCGCAGGCCTTTCGCGACTATCCTGCCTCGGTCATCGCGGCCCGAACCGCGAATGCCGTCGGAGCGCCGCGACAACGCGTGCGCGCCTGAGGTCACTTCCCCCCGTCTTTGGTCAGCAGCAATTGGCCGCGCTTCCTGATCGTCGCCTGCGCCATCTCGGCAAAGCGCTGCAACAGCCAGGGCAGCACCACCTCGACCCGGACCTGATCGTCGCCAACATCGACCTGTCCGGTCGCGACCTGGCCGAGCGCGCGGATGCGGAAGGCCATAGTGTCGCCGCTCCAGCGTTCCTCCTCGACCTGCATCACGGGAATGCTTGCTGCGGCGCGGCCAAGCCCAGTCTTCAGCCGGCGCACGGCCTCTTCTCGGCCGAGACGATGCGGAATTGAGACGACAAGCGGTGCTGACATGGTCCTGCCTCTTCTGACTAACTCCACATAATCATGTCAGGTCGACCAACAAAGGTTCCATGCAAGTTGATCCCCCGTCCGTGTTTCAAAGCCGGAACTTTACAACCTGCGGCAAGTTGCCCCCGCACAACGGGACAGGTTGCAACGACCCTTTGAACAAAGGGCTGGAGGAGATTCGCATGTCAATCGGCACGATCATTCTGATCATTTTGATCATCGCCCTGCTCGGCGGCTTCAGCGGCATCGGCGGCGGGCCGTTCTACGGCACCGGCTATTACGGCGGCGGCGGCCTCGGGCTTGTCATCGTCATTCTGCTGATCCTTCTGCTGATGGGTAGGATCTAGATGCAGACTTGGTAGGGTGGGCAAAGGCGCGGCGCGCCGTGCCCACCTCATCGCTCGAACGAAAGCAGGTGGTGGGCACGCTTCGCTTTGCCCACCCTACGGCACCCGCCTTCGTCGCAACAGCGACGACCTACTTCACCTTCCCTGCCAGCTTCTTCATCGCCGCCTTGATCGATGCGGCGGCATCGTCATAACCCTCCCACGCCTTCGATCGCGCCAGCAGGGCCGGCACGGTGCGTAGCGTGTATCGCTTGGGATCGAGATCGCTCTTCACCTGCGCCCAGGTCAGCGGCATCGAGACCGTGGCCCCGGCGCGGGCTCGCGGCGACAACGGGGCCACCGCCGTCGACATGCGGTCGTTGCGCAGATAATCCAGGAAGATCTTTCCCTTGCGCAGCTTCTTCGACATGTTGAGCAGATAGCGTTCGGGATCATCGTCCGCCATCCACTGGCAGACGCCTTGCGCAAAGGCCTTGGCCTCCTTCCAGCTCACCTTGTCGCGCGCGCCATGAAGCAGTGGCACCACGACGTGCAGGCCCTTGCCGCCCGTGGTCTTGCAGAAGCTGTCCATGCCGATGTCGGCGAGCCGCTGCCGCATCTCCTTGGCCGCCTCGACGACGTCGGCGAAGTCGACGTCGGGCGCGGGATCGAGGTCGAACACCAGCCGGCCCGGGGTGTCGTAGGCATAGGGCGCGCAGTTCCAGGGATGCAGCTCGACGCCGCCGATCTGCGCCACCGCGGCGAGCCCTTCGATCCGGTCGATCTGAAGATAGGGCTTGCGGTCGCCGGAGACCCGCGCGAGCTCCAGAAGGTTCGACGTTCCCTGCATCGCATGGCGCTGGAAGAAGCATTCGCCCTTGATGCCGTCGGGCGCACGGATCAGCGAGCATGGCCGGCCCTTGAGATGCGCGATCATCCATTCGCCGACGGCTTCGAGATAGCGGGCAAGGTCCAGCTTGGTGACGGCGCCACCATCGCCGTCGTCGGGCCAGAGCTCCTTGTCCGGCTTGGAGATGACGACGCCCATGACCTCGGCATTTTGAGCGGTCTGCTTCGCTCGTCCGCCCGCCTTCGTGCGCGCCGCCTTCCTGGCCCGGGGCTCGGCGAGCTCGGTATCGACGGGCGTCTCGGCCTGGACTTCCTCGGCCGGCTTGTCCTGCCGCAACCCCTTGAACGCCGCCTGGCGAATATTGCCGTCGGCCGTGAAGCCTGCGAACTCGATTTCGGCGACGAGCTCCGGCTTCAGCCAGTGCACGTCCCGCGTCTTCTTCGGCGCGTTCTTGCCGCCGAATGGGCTCTCCTTGACCTCCATGGCCTTGAGAGACGGCATGAGGCGCTTGACCTTGTCCGCGCCAAAGCCGGTGCCGACCATGCCGACGAAGGCGAGATGATCGCCGCGCTGCACGCCTGCCATCAGCGAGCGGAATTTGCCGTTGGTGGTCTTGTAGCCGCCGATCACCACCTCATGGCCGGCGCGGCATTTCGACTTGACCCAGCTCTCGGTGCGCCCCGAGCGATAGGGCGCGTTCAGCTTCTTCGACACCACGCCTTCGAGCTCGAGCTTGCAGGCCGATTGCAGCACGGCATCGCCGCCGCTCTCGAAATGTTCGACATAGCGGAGCTGGGTCGATTTCCGCTTGCGCTGGCCCAGCAGCTGCTTCAGGCGGGCCTTGCGTTCGCTGAGCGGCAGGCGGCGGTAATCCTCGCTTCCTGCGAAGAGCAGATCGAAAGCGAAGAAGATCAGGTCGTCGGTCTTGCCGTCGGACAGGGCCGCTTGCAGCGAGGAGAAGTTCGGCGCACCGTTATGGTCGAGCGCGACGATCTCGCCGTCGATCATCACGTCCGGCAGCGCGGCCGCCTCCTCGGCGAAGGAGGCGAACTTGCTCGTCCAGTCGAGACCCTTGCGGGTCTTCAGCGTCGCCTCGCCGTCTTCGACCCGGAGCTGAACGCGATAGCCGTCGAACTTGATCTCGTGGCACCAGCCCTCGTCTCCGGGCGGCCGCTCGACCAGCGTGCAGAGCTGCGGCGCAACGAAATCCGGCATCTCCGACACCTTCTTGGCGCTCGTCGCGGTCGTGGCACTTGTCTTCGCCGCTTTGCCGGCCTTCAACGCGGTGCGCGGCGCCGGCTTCACCGTGCGCCCTTTCGTCTCCTCGGCACGGTTGGACTGCCAGACTGCGTCGGCCTTGCCCTTGGTGCCCTTGGCCAGCATGAACGGCTTCGGCGCGCGGCCCTTGCCCGCGGCGATCTGCTCCATGGTGCGGCCGGAGGCGACGGACTTGTCCTGCTCGAGAATATCGTTGTCCGCACCTTCGCGAGCATCTTCGTCGCGATGCTTGATCAGCAGCCAGTTGGTCCGCTTCTCGCCGCCGCGGTTGCGCATGCGCACCAGGACCCAGCTTCCCTGCAGCTTGTCGCCGTGGAGCGTGAACTTCAGATCGCCCTTCTTGAAGCCGGCTTCCGGATCGTCCGAGTCCCAGGTGCCGCGGTCCCACAGCATCACGGTGCCGCCGCCGTATTGGCCTTCCGGAATCGTGCCTTCGAAATCGCCATAATCGAGCGGATGGTCCTCGACCTCGACCGCGAGCCGCTTGTCATGGGGATCGAGCGAGGGCCCCTTCGTCACCGCCCAGGACTTGAACACGCCGTCGAATTCGAGCCTGAGATCGTAATGCAGCCGGCTCGCATCATGCTTTTGAATCACGAAGCGCCGCTGTTTCGATGGCGCCACGGCGGACTTGCCCGATGGCTCCGGCGTTTTCTCGAAGTCTCGCTTCTGTCGGTAAGTGGAAAGTTTTTGCAGCACGACCGGTCCCGCTTCTCGTTCGGCACTCAAAGCCTATCACGGCGAAAGTCCCGCCCGGAACCAAAACCCGATGGGACGGTTGGGGTTCCAAAACGCCTTGAAAACGCTGGAGAATGGAATGGCCCCGCGCGCCTATTGGAAGGGAACGTTGAAGCTGTCGCTGGTCAGTTGCCCGGTCGTGCTTTATCCGGCGACCACCGCGGCCGAGAAGACGCGCTTTCACCTGATCAACCGCGAGACCGGGAACCGGCTCAAGCAGCAGATGATCGATTCCGAGACCGGTGACGTCGTCGAGAGCGACCAGAAGGGCCGCGGTTACGAGCTGCGCAAGGGCAAGTACGTCGAGATCGAGCCGGAGGAGCTCGAGGCGGTCCAGATCGAGAGCAACCATACCATCGACATCGAGAGCTTCGTGCCGCGCGAGGAGATCGATCAGCGCTTTCTCAACCATCCCTATTACATCGCGCCCGACGGCAAGGCGGCGGCCGATGCGTTCGCGGTGATCCGCGACGCGATGAAGGACCAGGAACGCGTCGCGCTCGCCAAGATCGTTCTGACCAACCGCGAGCACGTCATGGCGATCGAGCCGCTCGGCAAGGGCCTGCTCGGCACCACGCTGCGCTTCCCTTACGAGCTGCGCGAGGAGGACCAGTTCTTCGACGACATCAAGAGCCCGAAGATCACCAAGGACATGGTCGAGCTCGCCGGCCACATCCTGCAGACCAAGGCGGCGCATTTCGACCCCAGCAAGTTCAAGGACGAATACGAGGACGCGCTGAAGGCCCTGGTGAAGCGCAAGGCCAGCGGCAAGAAGATCGAGCTGCCCGAGCCCGAGGAGCGGCCGAGCAACGTCGTCAGCCTGATGGACGCGCTGAAGCAGAGCCTGAAGGGCGGCAAGAAGACGGCGGCGAAGTCGCATGCGCGCCGCGCGACGGGGCGGCGGCACGCTCCGAAGAAGGCGCACCGGTCGACGGCGCGGCACAGGAAGGCGGGCTAGTTTACACCGGCGTCATTGCGAGGAGCCCTTGCGACGAAGCAATCCAGACCGCCTCCGCGGCGGGACTCTGGATTGCTTCGCTGCGCTCGCAATGACGATGTGGAGAGAGATATCGTAGAGCCTGTGAGCCAATTCGTTTTGTTTCGGCTTCGGCATCAAGGGGTGGTATCGCCCCTTGATGGGGGAAGCCGGCGGCGTCAGGCTGTTGGTTATCTATGCTTTTGCGAGACGATGCCCTTGCAGGATGTTGTTGGTGAGGGCGTACCAGAGCACGACGGCACGGACCTTCTCGATGCCGCGCACGGTCAGTTGCCTGAGGTCCCAGTTGCGCCAGCGGGCATGGATGCATTCGCAGATGGTACGGGCCTGGTACTGTGCCTTGCCGGCTTCGCTGGCCATGCGAGCACGCCAGGCCGCTATGCCAGGACCGTCGCTGCTCCGGGGTAAGAAGGGATCGACACCGCTCCTGGATTGGGGCGGTGGACAGTAAACCTCGATGCCCTCGCCATGCGCCCATTCGATGTCGTCGCCAGTGCAGAACCCGCCATCGGCGAGGTAGCGGCGTGGCAAGCGCTTCAGCCGAGCGCGCGTTCGCTCCAGCATCGGGCGCATCAAGCCACGATCTGAGCCGCTGTTGTCGACATCGATCGCGACCACGATCAGTTCGCCAGCCGCGCTAGCCACCTGCACATTATAGGCCGGACGGAAGCCGGCATCGGCCATCTTCATCACCCTGGCCTGCGGGTCGGTGGTGGAGGCCCGAGGCTCCTTCGGCTTCTTGCCATTGCCGCCCTTGTCGTCGAGCTGTTTTCGCTTGCGCTTGATCTCGGCCAGCGCGGCCTGCGCGGCTTGCACCCGCTCGCTGCGTTCGCGCGCCGCCCGCTCTTTGGCGGCCCGGATCCGCCGATTGCTGGCTTCCGGGTCCGCATCGACCTCGCGCTTGAGCTCTTCCACAATGGCCTCGGCCTGCGCCATCTGCCGATCCAGCGTCGCCTCCCGCCGGAAAGATCCGGTCCCGGCATTCGCTCGTATCCGCACCCCGTCCTGGGTCAGCTTCTCCAGATCGACCAGCCCTGCCTCGTTCAGGGCCACCAGATGTTCAACCAGCAAACGGTCGAGCAAGTCGGCACAGCCGACCCGGAAGTCCGACAGCCCGTGATGGTTCAACGACACGCCACCGCAGAGCCAGCGGTAGACGTCGTGGCTGTCGCAGAGCCGGTCCAGCGCCCGCGCGCTGCCAACGGCATCGCTCGCGGCGTACAGCCAAAGCGCCAGCAACAACCGTGGCGATGGCGCCGGATGGCCCGGCCTGTTTTCCCGTGCCTTGACGCGATCTTCCAGCTCGCTCAGGTCCAGCCCTTCGACATAAGCCCAGATCACCCGCGCTGGATGATCCTGCCCGATCAGGCTGTCGATATCGACCGCTCGCAATTCGACCTGATTGCGCACAGGCTCGCGCAGCCGAGGTGCGCCTTGCGGCACCGCTTCGGTTCGTGCCGACTGCTCCGGCAATTCACCAAAAAGTCCGTCGTCAGCCATCATCCTCTCCAGCAGATCAGTCTGCCCAGAGAATCACATTCGTCTGACGCGCGGTACAAAAGATTCACAGTCTCGTAGGGTGGGCAAAGCGAAGCGTGCCCACCACCTTTATCGAAATCGAGAGAATGGTGGGCACGGCGCGTTGCGCCTTTGCCCACCCTACGGGGTCTGTGGAACGCTAATCCCCCGCCTTCAGCCGATACCCGATCCCGGTTTCCGTCAGCACGTATTGCGGCCGCTCCGGATCGGCTTCGATCTTCTGGCGGAGCTGGCGGACATAGACGCGCAAATATTGCGCATCGGTCAATTCGTCCCACAGCTCCTTCAGCAGGAAGCGGTGGGTGAGCACCTTGCCGGCGTGCTGCACCAGCACCCGCAACAGGTCATATTCCTTCGGCGAGAGCTTGACGTCGCGATCCCCGATCTTGACGATGCGGCGGACGAGATCGACCGAGAGATCGCCGGTGCGGAAAACCGGACGCTCGCCCTTGACCTGAAGCTGGTGGCGCAGCGCGGCGCGCAGCCGCGCCAGCAGCTCCTCCATGCCGAACGGCTTGGTCAGATAATCGTCGGCGCCGAGATCGAGCGCCTGGACCTTGCCGGCTTCGTCGCCGCGGCTCGACAGCACCACGATCGGCACGCCTTCGTTGCGGGCGCGGATGGTGCGGAGCAGCTCATGGCCCTGAACGTCGGGCAGTCCGAGATCGAGGATGATCAGCGCCGGCTCCTCGTCGAGCTTCTCCAGCGCCGTCTTGCCGTTCGGCGCATCCAGGATGTCGTAGCCCTGCGTCGTCAGCCCCATCCGCAGCAATTTGCGGATCGGCGGCTCGTCGTCGATGACCAGGACCTTGATCGGAGCGGCGCTCATGCGGCGGTATCCAATGCGTGGTTCTCTGCCGGAACCGGCAGGCGAACGGTGAGCACCGCGCCGCTTCGCTCGCTGCGATTGGCAGCGGAGATCGTGCCGCGCATGGCCTCGACGAAGCCGCGGGAGATGGCAAGCCCGAGCCCGGTGCCGGGACGGACGTGATCGCCCTTCTGCACGCGATAGAACTTGTCGAACACGCTCTCGAGCTCGTCCGCCGGAATGCCGGCGCCCTCGTCGGCGATCTCGAGCACGACATGAGCACCGTCGCGCCGGCCGCGGATTGAGATCGTCGTCTCCGGCGGCGCGTACTTTGCGGCGTTGTCGAGCAGATTGAACAGCACCTGCTCGAACAGCACGGCATCGAGCTGGAGCATCGGCAGATCGGCGGCCAGCACCAGCTCGACCTTGTGGCGGCTGAGGATCTTGCTGGCGCGCCGCAGCGCGCTGCCCACGATTTCGCCGAGATCGTGCAGCGCCGTGTTGGGCACGATCGCGCCGGATTCGAGCTTGGTCATGTCGAGCAGATTGGCGATGAAGCGGTTGAGCCGCTCGGATTCGTCGATCACGGTGGCGAGCAGGTCGCGCTTCTCGGTGTCGGAGAGCGCACCGGCGAGATCGCGCATGGTCGAGGCTGCGCCCAACACCGACGCCAGCGGCGTCTTCAGATCGTGCGAGATCGAGGTCAACAGTGCCGAGCGCAGCCGCTCGGATTCGACGGTGCGCTTGACGCGGTCCATGTCCTCGACCAGCAGCACGCGCTCGATCGCGAGAGCGCCCTGGTCGACCAGCGCATCGAGCAGCCGGCGCTGGTCCGGCGTCAGCAGCGGGCCGGTGCGGTCGTTGTCGATGCCGATCACGCCGATCGGGCCGCGCCCGGTGCGCATCGGCAGGAACAGCCGTTTTGCGCCGGGCAAGGTGTCCGAGCCGCGGCCGGCGGGGCGATCGTTGCTCCAGGCCCAATTGGCGGCAGCGAGATCGGCCTGGTCGAGCTCGTCCTCGGGCGGATAGCCTGATTTCACCGTGAGCAGGCCTTCATCCGGCAACAACAGCACCACGCGGACCTTGAGCATCAATGCGGTCTGGTAGGCGCTCGCCCACAAGACGTCGTCGAGCGTGGCGGTGCCGGCGAGCTTGCGGCTGAAGGCATAGAGCTGCTCGGTCATCCTGATCCGGCCGATCGCGGTGTCGGCCTGGATGCGCACACGCGCCGCCACATTGGAGACGATCATCGCCACCACCAGGAACAGCACGAAGGCGGCGACATTGTCGGGTCGGTGATCGTGAAAGTGTAGATCGGCGGCAGGAAGAAGAAATTGTAGGACAGCGAGGCCGCGACGGTCGCCAGCAGCGACGGCCACAGGCCATAGCGCACGGCCACCGCGACCACCGCGGTCAGCAGCACCAGGTCGACGTTCTCGATGCCGAAATAAGGCTGGATCAGCTTGGCCGCGCCGAGACCCACGAGCACGATTCCAAGCGCCTTGAGATAAGGCAAGGGATCGAATGGCTCGGATCGTGCGGCGGTCTGCACCGCCATCTTGGGCGCGGCCTCTCCGGAAAGCTCGTCGCCGGGGATGACGTGAACGCTGATATTGCCCGCGCGGCGCACCAAATCGTGCACGACGGAGCCGCGCGTCATCTCGAACCAGCGCGAGCGCGTCGACTTGCCGATCACGATCTGGGTGACGTTGTTGCCTTGCGCGAAATTGACGACGTCGTCGGCGATGCGGCGGCCGACGGCGGGAATGGTCAGCGCCTCGCCGCCGAGCGATTCCGCGAGCCGCAGCGTATCGGCCAGCCGATCCCGCTCCTCGTCGGACAATTGCAGCGATCGCCGCGTCTCGATCGAGATCGCGGTGAACGGCGCATGCAGCCGGTCGGCCAGCCGCTTGGTGTAGCGCACGAGGCCGGCCGCGCGGGGATCCTCGCTGACGCAGACCAGGATGCGCTCGCCCGCGGCCCAGGGCCCGGGAATCGCATTCGCCTGCATGTGGTTGAGCAGCTGCTCGTCGACCCGCTCGGCGGTGCGCCGCAGTGCGAGCTCACGCAGCGCCGTGAGGTTGCCCGGCGAGAAATAATGCTCCAGCGCCCGCTCGGCCTGCTTGGGCACATAGACCTTGCCCTCCTTCAGCCGCTGGATCAGGTCGTCTGGCGTGAGGTCGATCAGCTCGATCGCATCGGCGCGGTCGAACACCGAATCCGGCACGGTTTCGCGCACCCGGACGTGGGTGATCTGGGCAACGACGTCGTTCAGGCTCTCGATGTGCTGGATGTTGACGGCGGTGTAGACGTCGATGCCGTGCGAGAGCAGCTCCTCGACGTCGAGATAGCGCTTGGGGTGGCGGCAAAGGGGCGCATTGGTGTGGGCGAGCTCGTCGACCAGCGCAATCTGCGGCCGCCGCGCGATCACCGCGTCGAGGTCCATCTCCTCGACGATCTGGCCGCGGTAGTCCAGCCGCTTGCGCGGCACCACTTCGAGGCCACGCACCAGCGCCTCGGTCTCGGCGCGGCCATGGGTCTCGACGAAGCCGACCACGACATCGATGCCGGCCTTGCGCTTGGCATGGGCGCTTTGCAGCATCTCGTAGGTCTTGCCGACGCCGGGAGCGGCGCCGACGAAGATCTTCAGCTTGCCGCTCGCGCTCTCCTCCCGGCGCGCCGCTTCCAGCAGGGCCTCCGGGGACGGACGTTGTTCGGGATCGCGGCGCTCTCGGACCATCTTGCCAGTATAATCACCCCCACACTGCGAGCCTAGACGGCTACTTCGTGGCCATGCGATCGAGCGCGAGATTCAGCGCCAGAACGTTAACCCTGGGCTCGCCGAGCAGGCCGAGCAGGCGGCCTTCGGTGCTGGCGGTCACAAGCTGCTTGACCTGATCCTCAGGCAGACTCCGCGCCTTCGCCACGCGCGGCACCTGGAATTGCGCCGCTTCCGGCGAGATGTCCGGGTCGAGGCCGCTGGCCGAGGTCGTCACCAGATCGACCGGCACCGAGGCGTTCGGATTCTCGCTCCTGAGCTTGTCCACATCTTCCTTCAACCGGTCGGCCAGCGCCTTGCTGGTCGGGCCGAGATTGGAGCCGCCCGAATTGGCGGCATTGTAGGGCGCGGACACCGTCTTGGCCGAGTCGTTCGGGTCCGGCGCCAGCGTCGCCGAGGGGCGGCCGTGGAAATATTTGTCGTCTTTGAACTCCTGCCCGATCAGGGCGGAGCCGATCACCTTGCCGTCTTTCTCGATCAGGCTGCCTTGCGCCTGCACGGGAAACAGCGCGCCGGCCATGCCGGTCATGGCGAGCGGATAGGCAAGCCCGGTGATGGCGGTGAGCGCCAGCAAGAGGACGATGGCGGGGCGGATTTCTCTGAGCATGTCTTTCTCCAAATTTCTCCCGTCATTGCGAGGAGCGAAGCGACGAAGCAATCCAGGCTATCAACCGCGGAGATAGTTCTGGATTGCTTCGCTTCGCTCGCAATGACGAATTCAAGCCAAGTGCAAGGCTGTTACCGCGAGGTCGATCGCCTTGATGCCGATGAAGGGAATGACGATGCCGCCGAGCCCGTAGATCAAGAGGTTACGCCGGAGCAGCGCGCCGGCCCCGACGGCGCGGTAGGCGACGCCCTTCAGCGCGAGCGGGATCAGGGCGATGATGACGAGCGCGTTGAAGATGATCGCCGACAGGATGGCGCTCTGCGGGCTCGACAGGTTCATGACGTTGAGCACGCTCAGTTGCGGGTAGAACGCCAGGAACATCGCCGGGATGATCGCGAAATACTTGGCGACGTCGTTGGCGATCGAGAACGTGGTCAGCGCGCCGCGTGTCATCAGGAGCTGCTTGCCGATCTCGACCACCTCGATCAGCTTGGTCGGGTTGGAATCGAGGTCGACCATGTTGCCGGCCTCGCGGGCGGCCTGGGTGCCGGTGTTCATGGCGACGCCGACATCGGCCTGGGCGAGCGCCGGCGCGTCGTTGGTGCCGTCGCCGCACATCGCCACCAGCTTGCCCTTGGCCTGCTCGTCGCGGATCAGCTTGAGCTTGTCCTCGGGCGTTGCCTGCGCCAGGAAATCGTCGACGCCGGCTTCCGCGGCGATGGCAGCGGCCGTCATCGGATTGTCGCCGGTGATCATGATGGTGCGGATGCCCATGCGGCGCAGCTCGGCGAAGCGCTCGCGGATGCCGCCCTTGACGATGTCCTTGAGCTGGACGATCCCGAGCAGCCTGCCGTCCTTGGCGACAGCCAGCGGCGTGCCGCCGGATTTCGAGACTTCATCGGCAATGGCCTGGGTCTCACGGCCCACCTCCGAGAGCGCAGCAGGCTGCATCGCCCGCGCCGTGTTGCCGGAGGCGACCGCCAGCGGCGCACCGCCGCCGACATAGTTCAGCATCGCATCGACCGCGCCCTTGCGCACCGACGAGCCGCCGGCGTCGACGCCGCTCATGCGGGTCTGCGCCGTGAACGGGATGAAGGTGGCACCTAGCTCCGCCATGTCGCGGCCGCGGATGCCGTATTTCTCCTTTGCCAGCACGACGATGGAGCGGCCTTCGGGTGTCTCGTCTGCGAGCGAGGCAAGTTGGGCGGCATCCGCCAGCTCCTGCTCGGTCACGCCGCGAACGGGACGGAACGCGGTCGCCTGCCGGTTGCCCAGCGTGATGGTGCCGGTCTTGTCGAGCAGCAGCGTGTCGACGTCGCCGGCGGCCTCGACCGCACGGCCCGACATCGCCAGCACGTTGAAGCGCACCAGGCGGTCCATGCCGGCGATGCCGATCGCCGACAACAGCGCGCCAATCGTGGTCGGGATCAGCGTCACGAACAGCGCGACCAGCACGATCACCGAGATCGAGCCGCCGGCATAGGCCGCGTAGCTCGGAATGGTGACGGTGGCGAACACGAAGATGATGGTGAGGCCGGCGAGCAGGATGTTGAGCGCGATCTCGTTCGGCGTCTTCTGCCGCTCGGCGCCTTCGACCAGCTTGATCATGCGATCGATGAAGGTCGAGCCTTGGGCTGCCGTGATGCGCACCCGGATCCAATCCGACAGCACCTGCGTGCCGCCGGTCACCGCCGAACGGTCGCCGCCGGATTCGCGGATCACGGGCGCAGACTCGCCGGTAATGGCGGCCTCGTTGACGGAGGCGACGCCCTCGATCACCTCGCCGTCGGACGGAATGGTGTCGCCGGCTTCGACCAGCACGATGTCGCCGACCTTCAGGCTGGTGCCCGGCACCAGCTTGAAAGCCTGGCCGGCGCCGGTCAAAAGCTTGGCCTGGCTCTCGGTGCGGGTCTTGCGCAGCGATTCGGCCTGCGCCTTGCCGCGGCCTTCCGCAACGGCTTCAGCGAAATTGGCGAACAGCACCGTGAACCAGAGCCAGAGGATGATTTGGAAGGTGAAGCCGAGGCTCGCTCCGCCCGTGACGAGGTCGCGCAGGAAGATCACCGTGGTGAGCGCGGCGACGATCTCGACCACGAACATCACGGGGTTCTTCACCATCAGCCGCGGGTCGAGCTTGGTGAAGGAGGCCCGGATCGCAGGGAGCACGATCCTGGGATCGAGCATCGCCGACATCGGAGCGCGCTCTTGCAGTTTCATCGTATCCATGGAGGTCACTCCAAACAATCAGAAGTCTGTCAATCAGAACACTTGGTGATCAGAACACCTGCCCCGCGTTCATCGCGAGGTGCTCGACGATGGGGCCGAGCGCGAGCGCCGGGAAGAAGGTGAGGCCGCCGATAATCAGGATCACGCCGACGACGAGGCCGACGAACAGCCCGCCGGTGGTTGGGAACGTACCGGCCGACGGCGGAATCGACTTCTTGGCAGCGAGCGCGCCCGCAATCGCCATCGCCGGAACGATCATGAAGAAGCGGCCGACGAACATCGCCGATGCGAGCGTGAGATTGTAGAAGAAGGTGTTGCCGGTGAGCCCTGCGAAGGCCGAGCCGTTGTTGCCTGTCGCCGAGGTGAAGGCGTAAAGCACCTCGGTGAAGCCGTGCGGGCCGGCATTCGCCATCGAGGCGACAGCAGCCGGATAGACCACGCCGACCGCGGTCCAGCCGAGATACATCAGCGGCAGCACAAGGATCGCGAGCATCGCCATCTTGACCTCGCGCGCCTCGATCTTCTTGCCGACATATTCCGGCGTGCGGCCCACCATCAAGCCTGCGACGAAGATCGAGAGGACGACGAACAGCAGCATGCCGTACAGGCCGGCGCCGACGCCGCCGACGATGATCTCACCAAGCTGCATGTTGATCAGCGGGATCATGCCGCCGAGCGCGGTGAAGCTGTCATGCATGGCGTTGACCGCGCCGCAGGAGGCGGCCGTCGAGATCACGGCGAACAGCGAGGAGGCGACGATGCCGAAGCGAACCTCTTTGCCCTCCATGTTGCCGCCGGTCAGGCCCAGAGCGTGGAGCGTCGAAGTGCCGTTCGCTTCCGCCCAATAGGTGACGGCGACACCGGCGACGAACATGACGCCCATCACCGCGAGGATCGCCCAGCCCTGGCGCTGGTCGCCGACCATGCGGCCGAACACGTTGGTGAGCGCGGCGCCGAGCACGAAGATCGACAGCATCTGCACGAAATTCGACAGCGCGGTCGGGTTCTCGAACGGATGGGCGGCATTGGCGTTGAAGAAGCCGCCGCCATTGGTCCCTAACATCTTGATCGCGACCTGCGAGGCGACCGGGCCGACCGCGATGGTCTGCCTGGCGCCCTCGAGCGTGGTCGCTTCGACGTAGTCTCCAAGCGTTTGCGGGATGCCCTGCCAGACCAGGAACAGTGTGAACACGACGCAGATCGGCAGCAGGATGTAGAGCGTGCAGCGGGTCACATCGACCCAGAAGTTGCCGACCGTGCGCATGGAAGCGCGGGCAAAGCCGCGGATCAGGGCAATCGCGAGCACGATTCCGGTCGCCGCCGACAGGAAATTCTGGTGCGTCAGGCCGAGCATCTGGGTCAGATAGGACAGCGTGCTCTCGCCGCCGTAGTTCTGCCAGTTGGTGTTGGTGATGAAGGAGATCGCGGTGTTGAAGGACAGATCCTCGGCGACCGCCGATTGCCCGGCCGGATTGAACGGCAGCACGGCCTGGAGCCGCAACAGGCCGTAGATGATGAGGAAGCCGCCGACATGGAACAGCAGCATCGCGACCGTGTAGGTGAGCCAGTGCTGCTCGCGCTTCTCGTCGACGCCGGATATCCAATAGATGCCGGCCTCGATCGGGCGCAGGACGGGCGACAGGAAGGTGCGCTCGCCGTTGAACACGCGCGTCATGTACCAGCCGAGCGGCTTGGTCAGCGCGACCACGATCGTGCAATAAAGAATGATCTGGAACCAACCGATCACAGTCATGGCGTTAACCCTTCAGGCTTTTGGTCCGGCGCAAGTGCGGCAGGAGCAGCGCGAGCAGGCCCGTGACGAGCGCAGCGTCGGCCAGCAGCAATTCGACGAGCAGCAGCACGGCGTCAGAACCGCTCGGGCCGCAGCAGTGCATAGGTGAGATAGATCAGGAGGCCGAACGAAACGGCGCCGGCGAGCGCATAATCGAAGATCATGGTCCGCTCCCTCACAGCCGTTCGCAGGCATAGGTGTAGCCGATCGCGAGGGCAAAGAAGACGAAGCCCAGCGCCAGCATCAAAAGGTCCATCATGGCGATACTCCTTAGGAGAGACCTGAGGTGCCACCACGCCCATAGGTTTTCGAGATGAGGCCTATGGCGACGTTATAGGAATCTCATAAAGGCCGGCGCGTCGCGGCGCAGAGCTATCGCATCTGGGGGCTTCTCCCGGCTGCCATCCTTCGAGACGCCCGCTTAAGGCGGGCTCCTCAGGATGAGGACGGAGTTTGTGGCTGCAGTTTCAAAGGGCGCGGAAGCTGATTAGCCTCATCCTGAGGAGGCGCGTCAGCGCCGTCTCGAAGGACGAGGCGTGCGCACCGACCGCGAAGACCCCCGCCCACTTATGGAGTCCCTATATCTCTCGCCCGATCTCCATCTCGTTTTCAAATGCCTTGCAGGCCATCTTGGCGAGGCCGGCCGACTGACCGACGCCACTTCCAGGAGGCCTGACATGACCGCCGCTCTCCACCCGCTCGATCTCCCCTCGCTCGCCGAGCGGCTGCGCAAGGCACATGCGACGACGCGGCCGCTGATGCTCGACATCATCGGACACGCCTGCCGGCGCATCCCTTCGCTCGGAGACAGCGAGCGCACCGCACGCCTCACGCGCCTGATCGATGTCGGGGCATGGGCCGATGCCGCACTGGTTGTGATGGAGCTGGAGCTGCCGATGTGGCAGGTCCGCCGCATCGCCTACGATGACGGCGAGTGGCATTGCGCGCTGTCGCGCGAGCGCGAGCTGCCGGATTGGCTGGATGCCGCAGTCGAGGCACGCCATGCCGACCTCGCGCTCGCCCTGTTGTCGGCATTCGTCGAGGTGCGGGCGCTGACCGCCGACGCATCGCGACCGAGCGTTCCTTCGGTCCGTCCGATGCTGGACCCACTTTATGAGCCGGTCGCCTGCGATCATTTCGGCTAGGCCCGTCCGCCAATCAGCCTCGGCGCCGTCGATCGATTCTTCGTGGAAATCACAGGCTACTTCAGGTCTGACAGAGGGCGGCGCGAGGCACGGGGTCTAGCTCGTACGATCTCTCACGCGATCGACCGCGAGCTGACCATGGCTGCCTGTGAAGTGAGCAACCGCGGTGGCGATGCCCGGTTGAGGCCGCCTATCCCGCGGAAAAGGCTTTGCCTAAAAGTCCCTGGCCGATCTGGCGCAGTTTCGCGGAACCGTGTAGAGCGGTTTCATGAGCACCAGCAACGTCAATGTCGTCGCCCACCCCCTGGTCCAGCACAAGCTGTCCCTGATGCGGGAGAAGGACCGCTCGACCAAGAGCTTTCGCGAGATCCTGAACGAGATCGGGATGCTGCTCGGCTACGAGGTGACGCGCGACCTGCCGCTGGAGCTGGTCGAGATCGAGACGCCGATTGCGGCCATGCAGGCGCCCAAGATCGCCGGCAAGAAGCTCACGCTGGCGCCGATCCTGCGCGCCGGCGTCGGCTTCCTCGACGGCATGCTGGCGCTGATGCCCTCGGCGCGCATCGCCCATATCGGGCTCTACCGCGACCCCGAGACGTTGCAGGCCGTGGAATATTACTTCAAGGCGCCGCAGGACCTGTCCGACCGCACCGTGATCCTGATGGATCCGATGCTGGCCACCGGCAACTCGGCCTGCGCCGGCGCCTCCCTGCTCAAGGCCCGCGGCGCCCGCGACATCCGCTTTGTCTGCCTCCTGGCCGCGCCCGAGGGCATCGCCAAGTTCCAGAGCGAGCATCCCGACGTGCCGATCTGGACCGCCGCGATCGACGAGCGGCTCAACGACCACGGTTACATCGTGCCGGGCCTGGGCGATGCCGGCGACCGGATGTTCGGCACCAAGTAGACAGGTTTTCGCGATCGGGTTAGTCCGATGGCCATGAGCGCCAACGACGTTTCGCTGCAATCGCTGCTCCGGATCAAGAGCGCGGCCGATCCTGCCTTGGTCTTCGACGGCAACGCCGTCTCGCGCGCGGAATTCTCGGCGAAGATCGAGCAGACCGCCGCCTGGCTTGCGGCGCAAGGCATCGGCAAGGGCGACGTCGTCGCGGTCTGGCTGGTCAACCGGGTCGAATGGCTCGCACTGTTGTTCGCCGCCGCACGGCTCGGCGCGATCGTCGCCGCCGTCAATACGCGCTATCGCAGCGCGGAAGTCGCGCACCTGCTCAAGCTCTCAGGCGCGAAGCTGATGGTGGTCGAGGCCGCCTTCCGCGCGATCGACTTTACCGCCATCCTCGCCGATATCGGCAAGGCCGAAGTGCCCGCGCTGCAACGGCTTGCGGTGGTCGGCGCAAATGCGCTGCCGGCGCACTGGCCCTGCGTTCGGTTCGATGCCTTCGAGACGCCCTACCCGCCCCCTCCGCCGATCCAGGATGATGTCGACCTGCCCGTGCTGCTCTACACGACGTCGGGCACCACCAAGGGACCGAAGCTGGTCGCGCATTCGCAGCGGACGCTGGCGACGCACGCCGCCTCCGTCGCCCGCGCGCTCCAGCTCGATCACCACCGTCATTCGCTGCTGGCCATCCTGCCGTTCTGCGGCACCTTCGGCATGACGAGCCTGCTCGGCTTCCTCGCAGCCGGCGCAACCATTCATGTGCTCGATGCCTTCGAGGCCGCGCCGGCCCTGCAGATCCTCAGCACGCAACCGATCACGCATGCCTTCGGCTCGGACGAGATGTTCCGGCGCATCCTCGCCCTCACCGATGCGCCACGCCCGTTTCCGCATCTCGAAGTCTGCGGCTTCGCCGCGTTCCAGCCCGGCTGGCGCGAGCTGGCTGCGGAGGCCGAGGCGCGCGGCCTGAAACTGTTCGGCCTCTACGGTTCGAGCGAGGTGCAGGCGCTGTTCTCGATCGGCCGCCCCAGCGATGCCTTCGCCGATCGGATCGAGGGCGGCGGCTGGCCGATGTCGCCCGACGCGAAAGTCCGCGTGCGCGATGTCGAGACCGGCGAGCTCGCCGGAAGCCTCGTCTCCGGCGAGATCGAGATCAGCGCGCCCTCGCGCTTTCTCGGCTACTTCAACAATCCTGCGGCGACGCGCGAGGCGATCACCGCCGACGGCTTCTTCCGTACCGGCGACATCGGCCGGCTGCGCGGCGACGGCTCGTTCGTCTACGAGACCCGCGCCGGCGATGCGATGCGGCTTGGGGGCTTCCTGGTCGCACCCGGCGAGATCGAGGACGAGCTCAAATCCTGCGCCGGCGTCGCCGACGCCCAGGTCGTCGCAGTCGATCTCAAGGGCCAGGCGCGCTGCGTCGCCTTCGTGATCCCGACGACGGAGCCACCAATGCAGGAGACGCTGATCGCGCGTCTGCGCGAGCGGCTCGCCGGCTACAAGGTGCCGGCGCGGATCTATGTCGTGGACGCCTTCCCCGTCACCGACAGCGCCAACGGCGTGAAGATCCAGCGCGCCCGGCTTCGCGCCATGGCGATGGAGCGGATCGCCGCCGAATAGACCCGTTCAGTACGACTTCGCGAGCCCCAGCACCTTTTCCGCGATGAAGCTGAGCGCAAGCTGCGGGCTGACCGGCGCGATGCGCGGGATCAGCACCTCGCGCAAATAGCGCTCGACGTGGAATTCCTTGGCGTAGCCGAAGCCGCCATGGGTCATCACCGCCTGCTCGCAGGCCGAGAAGCCCGCTTCGCCCGCCAGATATTTGGCGGCATTGGCCGCCGCGCCGCAGGGCATGCCCTTGTCGTATTGCCAGGCCGCCGACATCACCATCAGCCAGGCCGCTTCCAATTCGACCCAGTTCACCGCAAGCGGATGCTGGATGCCTTGATTCTTGCCGATCGGACGGTTGAACACGACGCGCGTCTTGGCGTATTCGGTCGCGCGCGACAGCGCGAGCTTGCCGAGACCAACGGCCTCGGCCGCGATCAGAATGCGCTCCGGATTCATGCCTTCGAGGATGTACTCGAAGCCTTTGCCTTCCTCGCCGATCCGATCCTCCATCGGGATTTCGAAGTCCTCGAAGAACAACTCGTTGGAATCGACGATCTTGCGGCCCATCTTCTCGATCTCGTGGACCTTGATCCTGTTGCGATCGAAATCGGTGTAGAACAGGCTGAGGCCGTGGGTGGGCGAGCGCACCTCCTCCAGCGGCGTGGTGCGCGCCAGCAGCAGGATTTTGTGTGCGACCTGGGCGGTCGAGATCCACACCTTCTGACCGTTGACGATGTAGCGATCGTTCTTGGCGACCGCGCGGGTCTTCAGCTGCGTGGTGTTGAGGCCGGTGTTCGGCTCGGTGACGGCGAAGCACGCCTTCTCGCGGCCCTCGACCATCGGCGGCAGCATGCGCCTGCGCTGCTCCTCGGTCCCGAACACGACGACGGGATTGAGTCCGAACACGTTGATGTGCACCGCCGAGGCACCGGACATGCCGGCGCCCGACTCGGCGATGGTGCGCATCATGATCGCGGCTTCCGTGATGCCGAGCCCGGAGCCGCCATATTCCTCCGGCACGCAGATGCCGAGCCAGCCGGCATCCGCCAGCGCCTTGTGGAAGTCGTGCGGGAAGCCGCCGTCGTGGTCCTTCTTCAGCCAATAAGCGTCGGGAAAGCCTTCGCAGATCTTGGCGATGGCGTCGCGAATGGCTTCCTGCTGATCGGTGAGCGCGAAATCCATGGCCTTGATCTCCCTTCGCCTTGCGTTCTTTAGCTCGAAAAACCGCATGCAGATACGTGAATTTGCCCGCGAAGTGTGTCTACCATGCATGGGGTCATGCGGCGCGACGGCAAGAGCGCGCCGTTATTTCGCAGGGAGGAAACCGCGATGGCCGGACTTTATTTCGAGGACTTTTCCGTGGGCCAGGAGTTCAGGCATCCGCTGAGCCGGACCGTCACGGAGATGGACAACACCCTATTCAGCCTGCTGACGCTCAACCCGCAGCCGCTGCACATCGACGCGCATTTCGCCGAGAAGACCGAGTTCGGCCAGCGCATTTTCAACAGCCTTTACACGCTCGGCATCATGATCGGCATGACGGTCTATGATACGACCTTGGGCACCACCGTCGCCAATCTCGGTATGACCGACGTCACCTTTCCAAAGCCGGTCTTCCATGGCGACACGTTGCGGGCCACGACAAAGGTGCTCTCGGTGCGGGAATCCAGATCGCGGCCCAAGGCCGGCATCGTCGAGTTCGAGCACCACGCTTTGAACCAGAACGACGAGATCGTCGGTAAATGCCGCCGCATGGCGATGATGCACAAGAGGCCGGTCTGATGCGTTCGATGCTGTTCGTGCCGGGCGATTCCCCGCGCAAATTCGAGAAGGCGAGCGAAGGCAAGGCTGACGCGCTGATCATTGATCTCGAGGATTCCGTCGTCGCCGAGAAGAAGGCGGAAGCGCGTGAGCTCACGCTTTCGATGCTGAAGAGCCGCCCCGGCCCGCATCAGCTCTATGTCCGCGTCAACGCGCTCGACACCGGCCTGACGCTGGCCGATCTCGCCGCGGTGATGCCGGGCAGGCCCGACGGCATCGTGCTGCCGAAATCGCAAGGCGGCGACGATGTGCGGCAGGTCGCGACCTGGCTCGAGGCTTTGGAAGCCGCTGCCGGCATCGCGATCGGTTCGACCCGCATCGTCTGCGTCGCGACGGAGACCGCCGGCTCGATCTTCGGGCTCGGCAGCTACAAGGGCTGCTCCCCTCGCCTCGCCGGCCTGATGTGGGGCGCAGAAGATCTCTCCGCCTCGCTCGGCGCCACCGAGAAGGCGAGCGGCGGCGTGTTCCACAGCCCCTATCGCCTGGCGCGCGATCTCTGCCTGATGGCGGCGGCCGCGGCCGAGGTCGCGCCGATCGACACGGTTTACACCGACATCGACAACCTCGCCGGCCTCGAGCAGGAGACGCGCGCCGCGCGGCGCGACGGCTTTTCGGCCAAGGCGCTGATCCACCCCAAGCATGTCGACATCGTCAACGCGGCCTTCGCGCCGACGGAGGCCGAGCGCGCCTGGGCGGAGAAGGTGATCGCGGCCTTCGCGAGCAATCCCAATTCCGGCACGCTGCGGCTCGACGGCCAGATGATCGACAAGCCGCACCTGCGCGCCGCGAAGAAAATTCTCGGCGAGGCCTAGAGCGGGCGTAGGCTGCGGCTTGGAGCTGTTGGCCTCAGTCGAATCCCTGAACGGGCGGCGCGGGGGATTGCGCCGGCGCGGCAGGCGCGGCCTGGACCGGCGGAGCCTGGACCGGCGGGGCCGGATTGCCGGCGGCTCTCATCTGGCCGTTGGCGGCCATCGCTTCGCGCGTGCGCGACGGGCTGCCGGTCGCGGCGGCACGACGCGGCGGCGGCTGCCGGTGCCTTGCCGACTGCGAGCCTCTCAGGCCCCAGGAACGGGCGATCGACGGTCCGGCCGTGTAGCCGATCAAGGCTCCGGCGACCGCACCGACGGGGCCCAGCACGACCGCACCCGAGACCGCGCCCAGCGCGGCATCGCCCGCGCGCTCCTGTGCGAGCGCACTCGCGGGTACGCAAGCCAGCATTGCGACAGCAGTGATCAGTGCCTTGGTCATCGGAGCGCCTCCCTCGCGACAGATCACTCCTGCTCAAATATGGCCACACGAGGTTCGCTTGCCGGCCAACAAAAGGCAATCGCGCCCGGAACCGGCCGTCCGGACAGGTCGATTGGCCGATCGTCGATCTCCAGGAGCCAGCAACAAGGACAGGTGCGCCAAGATCTTGACAGCGCTCGCCCGCTGAATATTTTTTCGCCGAGAAGAGACCTTCTCATCCTCGCACAACCAAAGGATCCAACGCGACCGTCTGGAGAGACGACGATGCTCGATGAGAATCTGGCCCGCATTCGTGCGCACCGCAACAACATCCACCGCTACCGGCGCCTGCTGAAGACCAGATTGTCGCAGCTGGAGCGCCAGTTCATCGAGAGGCGCCTCGCCGAAGAGCAATCGGCGCTCGATGGCCTGACCGCAGCGACCTTTCCCGTCGGCCTCCGCGCCTCTGAGGCGCCGGCTGGCGCAATGGGGATGGCGCAATGAACAGCCAACGCGACCTGCTCATCCGCGGCAGCGAGAAGGTCATCGGCCATTACGAGCTGCTTCTTGCCAGCGCCAAGAGCGAGCATGAGCGCGAGCTCTATCGCCAGCGCATCGAACGCGAGCGGCGGCTGATCCGGGCCCTGCAAGGCGAATGGGATCACCGCGCGGCCTGAGATGGGAGATCACACGGCACGACACCCCAAGGCTATCGCATTTGAGAGCCCTTCCCGCGGCCATCCTTCGAGACGCCCGCTTGAGGCGGGCTCCTCAGGATGAGGACGGCGTGTGTGGTTGCAGTTTCAAGAGACGCTGACGCCGATGAGCCTCATCCTGAGGAGGCGCGTCAGCGCCGTCTCGAAGGACGAGGCGTGCGCACCGGCCGCCGCTACAAGTCGTATGCGATAGCCCTGCCGACGCAGGGGGCGAACCGCTTCCGCGGTTCGTCGGCGCATTCGTTTCAGCGGACGAGGCGATTGGGGCCTGCGAGCGCGCGGCTCGGCTCGGCTGCCGGCGCCACTCTGACGGTGGCGGTGAACGGCGCACCATTGCGCAGCAGCGTGAGCTTCACGTCCTCGCCGACCCGCGCGAGGCCGATCGTGTTGCGGAGCTGGGCGGCGGTGCGGATCGGGCGGTCGTCGGCACCGGTCACGATGTCACCCTTGCGCAAGCCTGCCTTCTCCGCGGGCGAATCCGCCGCGATCTCGGCGATGACGGCGCCCTGATTCAATCCCTTGTTGACCGACGGATGCAGGTCCTTCAGCGAAACGCCGATGCGGCCGCGCTCGACGCGGCCGCTCACGATGATCTGCTCCATCACCTTGCGCGCCATATTGACCGGAATGGCAAAGCCGATGCCGACATTGCCGCCCGCGGGCGAGATGATCGCCGAGTTGATGCCGACGAGCTCGCCGCGCAGGCTGACCAGCGCGCCACCGGAATTGCCGGGATTGATCGCCGCGTCGGTCTGGATGAAATCCTCATAGCCCTGCTTGCCGAGGCCGGTGCGGCCCAGCGCGCTGACGAGCCCCGAGGTCACGGTCTGGCCGAGGCCGAAGGGATTGCCGATCGCAAGGACGAAATCCCCGACATCGAGCCCGTCGCTGTCGCCGAAGGCAAGCGCCTTGAGCCCGACCGGGTTCTGGACCTGGAGCACCGCGACATCCGTCGGCGGATCACGGCCGATGACCTTGGCGGAAAACTGCCGGCCGTCCTTGGTCGTGATCTGAACGGCGGAGGTGCCTTCGACCACGTGATTGTTGGTCAGCACATAGCCGCGCTGGGCATCGACGATCACCCCGGAGCCGGTTGCATTGACCTCCTTCTCGATCTGCCGGGGAACGTCGAAGAACTCGCGAAAGAGCGGATCGCGATAGAGCGGGTTGTCCTCGCGCACGCGGCCGTGCACGGAGATATTGACCACGGCGGGCGTCACCTGGCGCACCAGCGGCGCCAGGGTCGGCACCGGGCCACCGGTCTTCAGATCCGGAATCTGGCCGGCGGCAGGCTGCGATGCCGTGAGCGTCAGCATCAGCAAGGCCAGGAACAAGAGACGCACAGCATTCATCATCGTCACCCTGCCGCTTGTATTGTGGGGATATTCGAAACCGTGGCTTCAGCCTTCGTCGCCTGACGCGACGATCGTGCCCTGCAGGACCAGAAACGGGACGGTCCAGGCTGCCGCGGCCTGGCCGAGCAGCACGAGGGCGAGGACGGTGGGCGTGACCATCATGCCGCCCGCCCTTCTGCGGCGGCCCATGGCCGCCGCAGCCGCATCGGCACGCCGCCGCCGCGCGGCGGGTCGTCATTATCGTTGTCGCTGTCGAGCTTGCGCAAGGCGGCCAGAATGTCGGCGAGCCGGACCGTGTGGCTCATGCCGGGAATCTCGCGCAAGGCGGGACAGGATTCGACCGCGTACATGTCCGATGCCCAGGACGACAGGATGACGCGCTTCTCGGGCGAAGCGAGCTCTTCGGCATTCAGGACGTCGGCGGGCGAATCGTAGTGGGCGGCAGGATGAAACAGCGGATTGAGAGTGCCGGAACCGGTATTCACGTTGGTCATCGGTTAAGTCTCCCACATGCTCCTTTCCAGGGGGACGGCTTGTTGGCGAGGAGACGGCGGCGCCACATCGCCGCCGTCCCGCTTGACGTTCATGCGAGCGCTCAGGCTGCCTTCTTCTGCTCGATCTGCGATGCCGCGGGAGCGCCGCCCGCAATCTGAATGCGGCGCGGCTTCATGGCTTCCGGAACCTCGCGGACGAGGTCGATGATCAGGAGCCCGTCCTGGAACGAGGCCTGTTTCACCTGGACGTAGTCGGCAAGGTTGAACACGCGCCGGAACGGACGCGCGGCGATGCCCTGGTACAGATATTCGCGCGCGGCGGTCTCGGGCTTCTTGCCCTCGATGGTGAGCGCGTTCTGTTCGGCCGTCACGGTGATGTCGTTAACGCCGAACCCCGCTACCGCAAGGCTGATCCGGTAGTGATCTTCGCCGGAACGCTCGATGTTGTAGGGGGGATAATTGTCCTCGGTCGCCTGGCGCAGCGTGCTGTCGACGAGGTCGGCGAGGTGGTCGAAGCCGATGGTGGATCGCCACAGGGGCGCGAAGTCAAAACTGGTCCTCATAACCAAGTCCTCCAAAGAGCAAGATGGATACGAAGGAGCGCAAGGCGGGAATTCAGACGGGTCCGAAAGACCTGCCCGGCGCCCGTGCCGGACCCGATCTGGCATCCGGCACACCGCTCTCGCGGCGAAAAACGACTTAGAAAACCGGCAACCGGTTTCAAGAGGGGCCTGCAAAATTTTTTTGTCCCCATGGGTGGTCCGCCGGGCCCGCACGCTCTCGGCGGCAACGGCAAGGTAAAATAGGGATAAAATAGCCGGGTCGAAGGGAAGGCCAGATTGCCTCCGGCCTTGTGGCACCGGGCAACGCGCATGGCGTACCAGGCGGCAGCACACCACAGACCAGGGTCCCGACCGCGGCCGGCCGGTCTCGCGGCCGGCGCGATTGCCCTGCTCGCCGCCGCAACGGCCTGTGCGGCGCAGGCCGACGACATCGCCATCTCGCCCGCCGGACTGACGCCGATCGGAAAGGTCGATGCGCGCTTTCAGTCCTACAATATCGAAATGGTGGAGGTGACCGGCGGGCGGTTCTGGACACCTTATCCGCGAACCGCACGCGCCTTCGACCAACGGGATCGTTACAGCGCGCGCCCGCCGATCGACCTTGCCAATGGGCGGCTACGCCGGCTCGCGGCGGCGTTGTCGCCGGCCTATCTGCGCGTCAGCGGCACCTGGGCCAATGCGACGGTCTTTGCGGAGGCGCCGGGACAGCCGCCGCCGGGATTCAGCTCGGTGCTCAGCCGGGCGCAATGGCGCGGCGTCGTGGAGTTCGCGCGTGCGGTCGATGCAGAGATCGTCACCTCCTTTGCGATCAGCCCCGGCAGCCGCGATGCCCACGGCACCTGGACGCCGGACCAGGCGCAGCAGCTGATCGAGGCGACGCGCGCGCTCGGTGGCCGCATCGCCGCCGCCGAATTCATGAACGAGCCGACGCTCGCGGCGACGAACGGTGCACCGGCCGGCTATGACGCGGCCGCCTATGGCCGCGACTTCAAGGTCTTTCGCGATTGGATGCGGCGCGCCGCACCGGAGACGCTGATCCTCGGCCCGGGCTCGGCCGGCGATCCACCGTCGCCATCCGGGGCGGGGCTCACCACGCGCGATCTGCTTGCCGCATCCGGTCCCGGCGTCGATCGGTTTTCCTATCACCATTACAACACGATCTCGCCGCGCTGCGGCGGGCAGGACGATCCGGCGCAAGCCCTCTCGGAGCAATGGCTGGGCCGCACGGATACGACACGCGCGACCTACCAGGCCCTGCGCGACGCATTCGAGCCGGGCAAGCCGATCTGGCTGACCGAGACGGCTGATGCTGCCTGCGGCGGCGGCTTATGGGACCGGACTTTTCTGGACACGTTCCGCTATCTCGACCAGCTCGGACGCCTGGCGAAGGCCGGCGTGCAGGTGGTGATGCACAACACGCTGGCCGCCAGCGATTACGGCCTGCTCGAGGAAACGACGTTCCGGCCGCGGCCAAGCTATTGGGCCGCGCTGCTGTGGCGCCGGCTGATGGGAACGATCGTGCTCGACGCAGGCAAGTCTGCTCCGCGCGATCTCCATCTTTATGCGCATTGCCATCCCGACAAGGCAGGTGCGGTGTCGCTGCTCGCAATCAACACGTCCCGCAACACAGCGCGCACGCTATCGCTGCCGGTTTCCACCGAGCGATACATCCTGCACGCGGCGCGGCTGCAGGGCACGATGGTGCAGTTGAACGGCAAGACGCTCGCACTGAGCAACGATGGCCGGCTGCCGCCGCTTCAGGCACGTGTAGCGCCACCGGGCGCGTTTCGGCTCGCGCCGACAACGATCACCTTCCTGGTGCTTCCGAACGCTGCAAATCCGGCTTGCCTGTCCCGACGCTCAGGATCTTAGCGAGTCTCGCGCCGTCTCCGGCGCCATCAGCGTTGCGAGGATCGTGATGACCGACAGCGCAACGATATAGACCGACACCGCCCAGTACGATCCGGCCCATGCCAGCAGCGCAGCCGCGATCAGCGGCGAGAAGCCGCCGCTCAACGCCGCCGCGACGTTGGCGCCGAGCGAGGCACCGCTGTAACGCACCTGGGTGCGAAACAGCTCCGGCATGAACGCGGCCTTCGGCCCGAACAGCAGCGCATGGGTGAGCGTCATCGTGACGACGAGCGCAAGCGTGATCAGCGCCGGCTCTTTGGTGTCGAGGAACCAGAACAGCGGGAACGCCAACGCCACCGAGAACACGCCGCCGGCCAGGTACAGCGCCTTGCGTCCGAAGATGTCGGACAGCCAGCCGGCCAGCGGCAGCGTCGCGAACTCGACGATCGCGGCATAGACCACCGCGTCCAGGATCACCTGCCGTGGCAGGCCAAGCTTGGTCGTCGCGTAAACCACCGTGAACACGGTGAGGAGATAAGCGAGCCCGACCTCCGACACCGTGATCCCGATCGCGAGCAGAAAGCTGCGCCAGTCGCGGCGCAGCACTTCGAGGGCCGGTTGCGCCAGCACCTCCTTGCGTTCGACGATCTCCTTGAAGTGAGGCGTCTCCGCGAGCTTGAGCCGCACGATGAAGCCGACGCCGACCAGCAGAATGCTGATCAGGAACGGCACGCGCCAGCCCCAGCTGAGGAAATCCGCCTCGGGCAGCTTCGTCATCAGGGCGAAGATGCCGGTGGAGGCGGCGACGCCGACGGGAAAGCCGACCTGCACCAGGCTGCCGTAGAAGCCGCGGCGATTGCCGGCGTGCTCAATCACCATCACGACCGCGCCGCTCCACTCGCCCCCGAGCCCGATGCCCTGGACGAAGCGCAAGGCGATCAGCAGGATCGGGGCCCAGACGCCGATCTGATCGTAGGTCGGCAGGCAGCCGATCAGGAAGGTGCCGAGCCCCATCGCGATCATGGTCGCGACCAGCATGGTCTTGCGGCCGAGCCGGTCGCCGTAATGCCCGATGATCGCGCCGCCGATCGGCCGCGCGACGAAGCCGACCGCATAGGTCGAGAATGCCGCGAGCGTGCCGACGAAGGGATCGAAGCTCGGGAAGAACAGCTTGTTGAAAACGAGAGCCGCCGCCGTGCCGTAGATCAGGAAATCGTACCACTCGATGGCGGTGCCGAGCGCACTCGCCCACACCACATGCGCCGTCGTCGATCTCTCCGCGGAAGCGGAGACCCCCATTGCTGTCGTCATGCCCTGCCCCAACGATTCCGGTGGGCATCATGAATAATCAGGGTCAGGGTTGCAACCTGCCCGCGCACTTGGTCGCTCGCGTGCCCCGGACGCTGCGCAGCACGAAGTGATGCGCTGCAGAGCCGGGGCCCATGTCGCTGCGAGTTGCGCGGCCTGCTGGGTCCCGGCTCTGCGCAGCAGCGCTAGAGCGCTGCAGCGCGTCCGGGACGCGAGAGCGTCCGGTGCCGCCGCTCCGACACCCGTCATTGCGAGGAGCCCTTGCGACGAAGCAATCCAGACTGCCTCCGCGGAGAGATTCTGGATTGCTTCGCTTCGCTCGCAATGACGGGTGTTGATGCATTAGCGCTCCCTGCGCGACGTTGCCCAACTATCGTGGAACCCATTCCGCCCCCTTATTCGCCATTGACAAACTCATTCGCCAATATCTAATTTACCTCCACAAAACGACCCTGCCGCACCAAGCGGCCAATAAGAGAGAGGAAACGACAATGAGAGGGCTCCTGGCCTGCACCATGCTCGCGGCCATGACTTCAGCAGCCATGACATCGGCGGCGACCGCGCAAGTCTCCGACGACGTGGTGCGGATCGGCGTGCTGACGGATCTGTCGAGCTGGGGCCGCGACAACTCCGGGCCGGGCTCGGTCGAGGCCGCCAAGATGGCCGTGGAGGAATTCGGGCCGACCGTGCTCGGCAAGCCGATCGAGATCATCAGCGCGGACCACCAGATGAAGACCGACGTCGGCGTGCAGATCGTGCGCGGCTGGTTCGACAACGGCAAGGTCGACGCCGTCGTCGACATCCCCAATTCCGGCATCGCGATCGCCGTCCACAACATGGTGCGCGAGCGCGGCAAGATCGCGCTGCTCTCCGGCCCCGGCGCGAGCTCGCTGACCGACGAGCTGTGCAGCCCGAACACCGTGCACTTCACCTACGACACCTATGCGCTGTCGAAGGTGACCGCGTCCGCCGTGATCAAGGAGGGCGGCAAGTCCTGGTACTTCATCACCGCGGACTACGCTTTCGGCCAGCAGCTCGAGAAGGACGCAACCCGCTTCATCAACGAGATGGGCGGCAAGGTGCTCGGCGGCGTCAAGCATCCGACCAACACCGCGGACTTCTCCTCCTTCGCGCTGCAGGCGCAGAGCTCGAAGTCCGACGTGGTCGCCTTCGCCAATGCCGGCCAGGACACCGATAACGCCATCAAGCAATCCGGCGAGTTCGGCCTGGTCCAGGGCGGCCAGAAGCTGGTCGGCCTCTTGATGTTCGACACCGACGTGCACGCCATCGGCCTCAAGGCCGCGCAGGGCACTTACATGACCACTGCGTCCTACTGGGCCATGGACGAGGCCACCCGCGCCTGGTCCAAGAAGTTCTACGAGCGCACCAAGGTGATGCCGACGATGATCCAGACCGGCGTCTACGGCTCGGTGCTGCATTATCTCAAGGCGATCAAGGCGGCCGGCACCGACGATTCCGCCAAGGTGATGGCGAAGATGCGCGAGCTGCCGATCGAGGATATCTTCGTCCACGGCGGCAAGTTGCGCGAGGACGGCCGTGTCATCCGCGACATGTATCTCGCCAAGGTGAAGTCGCCCGAGCAGTCCAAGGAGCCGTGGGATTATCTGGACATCGTCAAGACCGTGAAGGGCGAGGACGCCTTCCGCCCGATCTCCGAATCCAAGTGTCCGCTCCTGAAAAAGTGAGGCCCGATATGGCTGGCAACGAGCATGGCGCCATGGAGACTTACGAGTGCGACGTGCTCGTGGCCGGATCGGGTTGCTCCGGCATGTCGGCCGCGATCACCGCGCGTTATCGCGGCCTCGACGTGCTGATCGTGGAAAAGGAACCGCGCTTCGGCGGCACCACGGCCCGCTCCGGCGGCTGGCTGTGGATCCCCGGCACCTCGCTGGCGAAGGCCTACGGCATCGAGGAGTCGCCGGAGCAGGCCCGCACCTACTTGCGGCACGAGGCCGGCAACAATTACGACGCGGCACGCGTCGATGCCTTCCTGAGCGCCGGTCCTGAAGCCGTCGATTTCTTCACCACCAAGACGGCACTGCGCTTCGACATGCCGCTGGTGTTCCCGGACTACCACGCCGAAGCGCCCGGCGGCGCGCAGGGTGGCCGCTCCATGGTGACGCGCCCGTTCGATGGCCGCGAGCTCGGCGACCAGATCAAGACGTTGGGCATGCCCCTGCCCGAGCTCACCGTGTTCGGCATGATGCTCGGAAGCGGCAAGGAGATCATTCACTTCATGCGCGTGACGAAGTCGCTGACCTCGGCGGTCTATGTCGCCAAGCGGCTATCGCGGCATCTGATGGACGTGCTGCGCTACGGCCGCGGCATGACCTTGACCAACGGCAATGCGCTTGCGGGGCGGCTCGCGAAATCCGCGCAGGATCTGAAGATTCCGATGTGGCTGTCCTCCCCGGTGCGCGAGCTGACGGTCGAGAACGGCGCGGTGACCGGTGCGATCGTGTCGCGCGAGGGACGCGAGGTGCGTGTCCGCGCACGGCAGGGCGTCGTGCTCGCCTGCGGCGGCTTCCCGCACGATGTCGAACGTCGCAAGAAAATGTTCCCGCACGCACCGACCGGCAAGGAGCATTTTTCGCCCGGCCCCATCGGCAACACGGGCGACGGCCTGCGGCTTGCCGAGAGCGCCGGCGGACATGTCGAGAATCGCCTGCCAAACGCGGCGGCGTGGGTGCCGGTGTCGCTGACCACGCGCAAGGACGGCTCCAAGGGCGTGATGCCGCATTTCATCGATCGCGCCAAACCCGGCGTGATCGCGGTGATGCGCGACGGCAGGCGCTTTGCCAACGAGGGCAATTCCTATCACGACTTCGTCCAGGCCATGATCAAGGCGGCCAAGCCCGGCGAGGAGATCGCCGCCTATCTCGTCTGCGATCACAAGACGTTGCGGAAATACGGCCTCGGATGCGTGCCGCCCTTCCCGATGCCGCTGGGTCACCATTTGAGGACCGGCTATCTCATGCGCGGCGGCACGCTGGAAGCGTTGGCCGCCAAGGCCGGCATCGATGCGAAGGCGTTCACCGAGACGGTCAAGCAATTCAATGCGACGGCGTCGCAAGGTCACGACGCCGCCTTCGGCAAAGGTTCAAAAGCCTATAACCGCTACCAGGGCGATGCGCTGCACGGCCCCAACCCCTGCGTGGCGCCGATCGAGAATGGTCCGTTCTACGCCATCAAGATGGTGATCGGCGATCTCGGCACCTATGCCGGCATCGTCACCGACGAGAACGCGCGGGCGCTCGACGCCGAGGGCCGGGTGATCCCCGGCCTCTATGCAGCCGGCAACGACATGGCGAGCATCATGGGCGGCAATTATCCCGGCGCCGGCATCACGCTTGGGCCGGCGCTGACCTTCGGCTACATTGCCGGCAGACATCTTGCCGACAGCGCCGCCAAGCGCGACGCGGCGTAAGCCAGGCTTAGAGGCGCATGAAGAGAGAGAGCCGCGGCATCCAGTCGATCGAGGTCGGCGGCGAATTGCTTCGCGCGCTCGCCCGGAGCGGCGAGCCGATGATGCTGCGCGATCTCGCCCGCGAAGCCGGCATGACGCCGGCCAAGGCGCATCCCTATCTCGCCAGCTTCTCGCGCATCGGCCTGATCGAGCAGGACGAGACCACCGGCCGCTACGAGATCGGCGCACTTGCGCTGGAGCTCGGCCTGATCAGCCTGCGCCGCCTCTCCGGCGTGCGCATCGCGCGTCCCAAGATCTCGGGCCTCGCGAGCCAGATCGGCCACGCCGTCTCGCTCGCGGTCTGGGGCACGCACGGCCCGACCGTGGTGCAGCTCGAAGAGCCCGCCCAGCCGGTGCACATCGTGATGCGCGTCGGCTCGGTGATGGCACTGCTGGAGACCGCGACCGGCCGCGCGTTCGCGGCCTTCCTGCCGGAGAAGACGATCAGCGCCGCGCTCGACAGCGGCCTCGACCGCCATGGCGTCGGCTACAACCCGAAGCGCGCCGTGAAGGGTACCAAAGTGGCCGAGATGCTCGCTGAGGTGCGCAAGCACGGCCTCGCCCGTGCGCTCGGCGATCCCCTGCCCGGCGTCAACGCGTTCTCCGCGCCGGTGTTCGACCATTCCGGCCACGTCGCGCTGGTCATCACCGCGATGGGCCCGGAAGGCACGTTTGATGCCCGCTGGGACAGCCCGATCGCGCATGCCCTGCGCGAGTGCGCGGAGAGCATTTCGAAGCGGCTGGGTTACGGGATCACCGTTGCGGCCGAGTGAGGCTTCGCAGCCCAACACAAACACCGCTGTCATGCCCCGCGCAGGCGGGGCATCCAGTACGCCGCGGCGAATGTGGCGAGAGCGAGATCTCCAACGCGCGCCTCTGGAATACTGGATCGCCCGGTCAAGCCGGGCGATGACAGCGAATGTGGAGCGACCTCGCCCCCTACTTTTCCTTCACCGGCACCGTGTAGTTCAGGACCAGCCGGCCGCCATCCGGATAGATCGTCTGCCCGGTGATGTACGACGCATCGTCGCTGGCCAGGAACGCCACGACGGAGGCGACCTCGCTCGGCTCGCCGCCGCGGCCGGCGGGCGTTCGTGACATCACGGTCTTGCGGGCGTCCTCCGAGGTGTAGATGGACGACGCCACCATGTCGGTCAGAATCGTGCCCGGCCCGACCGCGACGACGCGGATGTTGTGGGGAGCGAGTGCGACGGCCGCGACGGAGGTGAGCTGCTTCATGCCGCCCTTCGACATCGCGTAGGTCGCCAGCGCCGGGATCGCCAGCAGCGCATTCACCGAGGACATGTTGATGATGACCCCGCCGCCGCCTTGCGCGATCATCTGCCTCGCCGCCGCCTGCACGCCGAAGAACGCGCCCTTCAAATTGATGCCGATGATCTCGTCGAATTCCTCTTCGGTGATGTCGAGGATGTCGCGGTTGCGGGCGACGCCGGCATTGTTGACCATGATGTCGAGCCGGCCGAACTCCTTCACCGCGGTCGCGACCAGCTGATCGACGTCCGCGCGCTTGGCGACGTTGCCGACGATCGTGCGCAACGCATTCGGCCGGCCAAGCTCGGCGGCCGTGGCGGCGAGGCCTTCGGCATCGACGTCGGAAATGACGACCTTGACGCCGTCGTCCAAAAACCTCTTCGCGCAGGCCTTGCCGATGCCGCGCGCCGCGCCGGTGATGGCCGCGACCTTGCCGGATAGTCTCATGGTCTCACTCCAGGACTTGGGACGATTTCACCTTGCTCTCAGAGGAAACGATCGGGCGCGAACGGCGCGAGCGGAATTTCCGGCGCCTTGCCGCTCACGAGCTGGGCGACGAGACGACCGGTGCGGGCCGAGCCGACCAGGCCGACATGGCCATGGCCGAACGCATAGACGATGTCGCGCGAGGCGCGCGCGTAGCCGATGCAGGGACGTCCGTCCGGCATGCTCGGGCGATGGCCGAACCAGGTCTTGACGCGCGAGGCCGGAATGTCCTTCGGCAGCTTCGGGAACATGCCGACGAGGTGGTTGCGCAGGATCTCGGCGCGCTTCCAGTTCGGCGCGGCTTCCAAGCCGGCGATCTCGACCGTGCCGGCGGCGCGCAGGCCCTTGTTGGTCCAGTTCACCACAAGCTTGGCGTCGGAGGCCATCATCGAGCTGCGCGGACCTACTTCCGGATTCTCGATCACGACATGATAGCCGCGCTCGGTTTCGAGCGGGAGGGGATCGCCGATCGACGCAGTGAGCTGCTTCGAGCGGGCACCGGCCGCGACCACAGCGGCATCGCAAGCGATCTCGCCGGTCTCGGTGAGAACGGCCACGAGCTTGCCGCCGTTGAGCTTCAGCCCGGTCGCCTTGGCGCGCACGTGCTTGGCGCCACTGGCGATCGCGTGATTGGCGAGCGCGCCAACGTAAGCGCCGGGATCGCGGCAGCGGCCGGCTTCCTCCACCACCACGCCAAAGGTGTAGCGCGGATGCAGGTCCGGCTCACGCTGGCGCATTTCGTCGGCATTGAGCTCCAGCCATTCGACGCCGACCTTCTTGCGCAGGCGCCAGCCGAGATCGTTGTCGAAATTGCCGCGCGAGGTGAACACGTGCATCACGCCGTTGCGCTCGATCAATTCGGGGACGCCGGCTTCTTCCGCGAGCTTCTTGTGCAGCAGCGGCGCGTCCTTCAAGAGGTCGCGCAGCGCGAACGCCGTGGTCTCGACCCGCGCCGCGGTCCAGCCCGAGAGCAGGTACTTGATCAGCCAGGGCAGCGCCTTCGGCAAGTAGGACCAGCGGATCGCGAGCGGACCGAGCGGGTCCATCAGATAGCCCGGCACCTTCTTCCACACGCCCGGCTCCGCCGGCGGGATCACCGAATGCGACGACAGCCAGCCGGCATTGCCGTAGCTCGCCGCCTGTTCGCCGCCCGGGTCGCCGGGATCGATCAGCGTGACGCGATGCCCCTCGCGCAGCGCCTCGATCGCGCTGATCACGCCGACCGCGCCGGCTCCGATGATGGCGACGTGGCGGCCGGCCGGCATCGCTTTAAGCCTTCACTGCGGGCGTAAAATCCTTGCCAACCGAGATCGCCCTGGGATCGATGATGCAATGGAGGATCGACGGCTTGCCCGAAGCGAGCGCGCGCTCGAAGGCGGGCGCGAACTCTTCGGTGCGCTCGACACGCTCGCCATGGCCGCCGAACGCCTTCGCGTACATCGCAAAGTCCGGGTTCTTCAGCTGGGTGCCGACGACGCGGCCGGGATAGTCGCGCTCCTGATGCATGCGAATGGTGCCGTATTGCGCATTGTCGACGATGATGACGACGAGCGGCGCGTCGTATTGCACGGCGGTGGCGAATTCCTGGCCGTTCATCAGGAAGCAGCCGTCGCCCGCAAACGCGACGACGACCCGATCCGGATATTGCCGCTTGGCGAGCACGCCAGCCGGCACGCCATAGCCCATCGAGCCCGAGGTCGGTGCGAGCTGGGCGGCAAAGCTGTGGAAGCGGTGATGGCGGTGAATCCAGCCGGCATAATTGCCGGCGCCGTTGCAGACGATCGCGTCCTTGGGCAGGCGGTCGCGCAGCCAGGTCATGACCTCGCCGTACTGGAACCTGCCCGGCAGCTCGCGCGCCTTCCCGGTCCAGGCCAGATAATCGGCATGCGCCTTGGCGGCTTCGCCCTTCCACGCCACCGCGCCGGAAGGCTTCAGCGTCTCGACGGCAGCGGCGAAGGCGGCCGGCGTGGCCTGGATCGCCAGCGCCGGCTGATAGATGCGGCCGAGCTCTTCGGAGCCCGGATGCACATGGATCAGCTTCTGCTTCGGATTGGGAATGTCGAGCAGCGTATAGGACGAGGACGGCATCTCCGACATGCGGCCGCCGACCAGCAGGAGAACGTCGGCATTGTCGATGCGCGCCTTCAGGCCCGGGCTCGGCCCGATGCCGAGGTCGCCGGCATAGTGCGAATGGTCGGCATCGATCAGCGAAGCCCGGCGGAACGAGGTCGCGACCGGCAGGTCGAACCGCTCGGCGAAGCGCGCGATGCTCTTGGTCGCCTCCTCGGTCCAGCGCGAGCCGCCGAGAATGACGAGCGGCGCCTTGGCGCCGGCCAGCATGGCGCCGAGCTTCTCGATATCGGCAGGCGCCGGCCAGCTCACCGCCGGCTCGATGCGCATGGCATCGGCAACGGCCGCGGTCTCGGTCAGCATGTTCTCCGGCAGCGCGATCACGACGGGACCGGGGCGGCCCTGCATGGCGACGCGGAAGGCGCGCGCCACCAGCTCCGGAATGCGGTCGGGACGATCGATCTCGACCGCCCATTTCGCCATCGAGCCGAACACCGCCTTGTAGTCGAGCTCCTGGAACGCCTCGCGCTCGCGCATGCCGGTGTCGACCTGGCCGACGAACAGGATCATCGGCGTCGAATCCTGCATCGCGATGTGGACGCCGTGGCTGGCATTGGTGGCACCGGGGCCGCGGGTGACGAAGCAGATTCCGGGCCGGCCCGTGAGCTTGCCATAGGCCTCCGCCATCATCGCCGCCCCGCCTTCGGCACGGCAGATCACGACGTCGATCGGGCTGTCATGCAGCGCATCGAGGGCCGCCAGATAGCTCTCACCCGGCACGCAGGTGACGCGCTCGACACCCTGGGCGACGAGCTGATCGATCAGGATCTGGCCCCCGGTGCGGGTGTTGCGAATGGTCATGTCGGCTCCCTCAAGACTTCAGCGATGCGCACTTATGCGGGAACTGGCCTAGGACAGGCCGAGAGCGTGCGCAAGGTCGAAAGGCTTCTCGCACCCTGCGCAGGCGTCATGCCCGTCCCTGCCGTTTGCACTACAGGTCCCGGCGCGGCGATGATGGCGAGCTTCGAGATCTTCGTCTACGATCCGGCGATCCAAATCGTCGGGAGCACCGGAATGCAAACCATCGGCCTGATCGGAGGCATGAGCTGGGAGAGCACCGTACTTTACTACAAGCTCATCAACGAGCGGGTCCGCGACCGCATCGGCAAGCTGCATTCGGCCCCGCTCTTGATGTATTCCTACGATTTCGAGGAGATCAAGCAGATGCAATATGCCGGCCGCTGGCAGGAGGCGGCGACCAGCCTCGCTGAGGTCGCGCGCCTGCTCGAAAGTGCCGGCGCGCGGGCGATCGTGCTGTGCACGAACACGATGCACAAACTGGCGCCCGAGATCATATCCAGCGTGAGCGTTCCGTTCATCCACATCGGCGACGCGACGGCCGAGCGGATCCGGGCCAAGGGATATCGGCGGGTCGGGTTGCTCGGCACCAGGTTCACGATGGAGGAAGATTTCTACATCGATCGATTGCGCGCGCATGATCTCGACGTCATGGTCCCTCCCGCGGACGAGCGCGCGGAGGTGAACCGCATCATCTACGACGAGCTGTGCCTCGGGAACGTCGCCGCGCCCTCGCGCCGCCGCTACCAGGAGGTGATGGCGGCCCTCGTCGCCGGCGGAGCCGAGTGCATCATTCTCGGCTGCACCGAGATCACCATGCTGGTCGGCCCGGACGACACGTCTGTCGAGACGTTCGACACCACGGCCATTCACGCGGAAACGGCCGCCGATTTCGCGATCGGGTGAATTTGATCCCTCTTCAGCCCCGTTCCGGGATCGAGGTCCCTGGAAGGTGGGCTATCCTCACCCGCTCCGCTTCTGCCGCGCGCTCGCCAGCAGCACCAGCATGAACGAGGCCGCCGTCATCAAGGTCGAGATCGCGGCGATGGTCGGATCGATCTCGTCGCGCAGCGCGGTGAACATGCGCTTGGTCAGCGGCTGATACTGGCCGCCGGAGATGAACAGCGCGACGATGGTCTCGTCCATCGCCGAGATGAAGGCGAAGATTCCGCCGGCGACCACGCTGGACTTGATCTGCGGCAGCGTCACCGCGAAGAAGCTGCGCAGGCGGTTCATGCCGAGGCTGCGCGCCACCATCTCTTGCGCGGGATCGAAGCTCTGCAGACCCGCAAGCACCGAAATCACGACATAAGGCAGGCCCAGCATCACGTTGGCCAGCACGAGGCCGGGCATGGTCGCGACCAGGCCGACCTTGGCATAGACGAAGAAGATGCCGACCGCGGTGATGATGATCGGAACCACGAGCGGCAGCAGCAGCGCCATGTGGATGAGACGCATGATCCGCAGCTTCGACTGGCTGATGGCATAGGCGGCGGCCACCCCGAACGGGGTCGCGATCACGACGGTGAGGAGCGCAACCGTCAGCGTCACCCGCGTCGCCTGCATCCAGGCGGGATTTGAGAAATATTGCTGGTACCAGCGCAGCGAGAAGGACGGCGGCGGAAAGGTCAGGAAGCGCGCGCTGGAGAACGAGATCGGCGCGATGATCAGAACGGGAAGGATCAGATAGACCAGCACCAGCAAACTGATCACATACAGGACGATCCGTGCGGGCGAGGCGCGCATCATTTCTGCCCCAACACGCGGTCGAGCGAGACGAAGCGGCTTACAATGAAGAAGATCGCGACCACACTGATTAGCAGCACGACAGCGACCGCGCTGGCCGCGCCGAATTGGTTGTAGAGCTCGACGTTGCGGCTCACCAGCATCGACACCATCACGGTGCGGCCGCCGCCGAGCAGTTCCGGCGTGATGTAGAAGCCGAGGCAGAGCACGAACACCATGGTGCAGCCGGCAAGCACACCCGGCAGCGACAGCGGCAGGAACACGCGCATGAAAGTGAGCGAGGGGCTCGCGCCCAGGCTGGCGCCGGCCTGCATGAGATCGTTCGGGATCTTCTGCATGGTGGCATAGAGCGGCAGCACCATGAACGGCAGCAGGATGTGCACGGTCGCGACAACCGTGCCGAACGTGTTGTGGACCAGCGCGAGCGGCTCGGAGATCACATCGAGATAGCGCAGGAACTGGTTGATCACGCCGCTGCGCTGGAGCAGCGCCAGCCAGGCATAGGCGCGCACCAGCACGCTGGTCCAGAACGGCAGCACGACCAGCGACAGGATCAGGATGCTCCACCCTTTCGGCACCGAATTGGCGAGGTAGGCCACGGGATAGCCCAGCAGCAGCGCGATTGCCGTGACCGCGAGGCTGATCTCGAACGTCAGTGCAAAGCTGCGCCAGTAGACATCTTCGGTGAAGACGCGGCGATAGTTCTCCAGCGTGAAGCCGTCATGATAGATCGACTGCCAGGCGAGCCAACCGACTGGCAGCACGATCAGGGCAAGGATCACCAGCAGCGCCGGCGACACCAATGCCAGCATCAGGCCGTGCTCGCGGCGCTGATGCTTTTGGGAGGGATCTGGCACGGATGTCGTCAACGCTGGCCTCGCCTACTTTTGCATGAAGGACGCCCAGCGCTTCTCGGCGGCTTCGCCCGCGGACGAGGACCACCAGGCGTAGGACATCAGCGCCTGCTTGGCCGCATTCGCCGGCTCGCTCGGCAATTGCGCAGCGCGCTCCGCCTTGATCACGCCCGTCTCGAACGCCTTGGGATTGCCCGGGCCATAATCGATGTGCAGCGGCAGATTGGCCTGGTGCACGGGATCGACCGCCGCGTTGAGGAACTTCACCGCGGTTTCCAGATTCGGCGCGCCCTTGAGGATGCAGAGCGAGGTGCTCTGCAAAATGCCCTGATTGTAGGTGAAGGTGACCTTCGCGCCCTCCTTGGCCACCGCGCTGACCCGACCGTTCCAGGCCATCTCCATGTCGACCTCGCCGTCATTGAGCAGCTGCGCCGACTGCGCGCCCGAGGTCCACCACACCGTGATGTGCGGCTTGATCTCTTCCAGCTTCTTGAAGGCGCGGTCGACATCGAGCGGATAGAGCTTGTCGGACGCGACGCCATCGGCCATCAGCGCCGCCTCGAGCGTCGCGAACGGGTGGTTGCGCAGCGCGCGGCGGCCGGGGAATTTCTTGACGTCCCAGAAATCGGCCCAGCTGTTCGGCGCGTCCTTCGGGAAGGCTTTCTGGCTGTAGGCCAGCACGCTGGAATAGAACTCGTAGGACACCGAATAGGGACTGCGATAGGCCTCCGGCATCGCCGCGCCGTTTGGAATCTTCGAAAAGTCGAGCTTCTCGATCAGCCCCTGCTCGCCGCCGCGCAGGCAGTTGCCGGTCGGGGTGTCGACGACGTCCCAGATCGGCTTGCCGCTGCCGACTTGCGTCTTGATCGCGGGCCAGGCGTCGGGAATGGAGTCCTGGTTGATGGTGATGCCGAGCTTCTTGGCGGAGGGATCGAGGATCGCCACCGTCTGTGCCTGCTGATAGGCGCCGCCTTGCGAGACGAAGGTGATCTGCTCGGCGGCATCAGCCGCACTGGTCAACCCGATTGCGCCCAGCAGCGCGCAGCCCAATCCGAATTTCTGCTTCATCGTCATCCTCACCTCCTCCAAATAGAGCTCACTGACCGATCGCGTCGAGAAACTGGTACCAACCGGCGACCATGCGCACGGCGGGCTCGCGCAGCGGATAGAACGGGATCGCCTTCATGCGCCTGATGTCGAGCAGGCCGACGTCGGGCGTCTCGCCGCGCACGAAGGCGGCGAGATAGCGGCCCATCAGGCTCGACATCGCAACGCCGGCGCCGTTGTAACCCACCGCGAACAGCGTGCGGTCGTCGAGCCGACCGATATGCGGCACCGAGTCCAGCGTCATCGCGACCAGCCCCGACCATTTGTATGCGAGCGGGACATCGGCGAGATCGGGGAAGATGCCGACCATCGCCTTGCGCAAGGCGTCGAACGCGGCTTGCGAGTCCTGCTTGCCGAAGGCGCCGCGGCCGCCGAAGATCACACGGTTGTCGACCATGCGGAACCAGCGCATCATGCGCTTGGTCTCGGTGTAGGTGCGCCCGGTCGGCATCAATTTTCCCGCGAGATTGCCGGGGAGCCGCTCGGTTGCGACTATGGCGCTGCGGAAGGGAATTAGCGTGCGCTGCAGATGCGCGGTGGCACTGGTCAGGTCCGAATAGCTGTTGGTGGCAATGATCGCCTGCTTGGCGCGCACCGCGCCTTGCGGGGTCTCGGCGACGATGCCGTCGCCTTCCCTTCGAAGCGTTGTGACCGGCGATCCCTGGAAGATTGCAACGCCGCGGCGCGCGACGCCATCGGCGAGGCCGCGCAAATAGTTCAGCGGATGAATGCCGCCCGAGCCGGGATTGAGCACGCCGCCGACGAAGATGTCGGAGCCGGTCTCCTCGCGCACCTGGCCTTTGTCGAGGATGCGAGCCGCGGCCGAGCCCATCTCGCGCGTCATCCAGTTGGCTTCGTCAATCGCGGCCCGGAGCGTCGTCTCGTTGTGCGCAGCCTTGACCTGGCCGGTGCGCACAAGGTTCGCGCTGGTGATGCCGAATTCGGAGACGAGCTCCTCGACCATGTCGGTCGATTCATGGGCGATCTCGTACATGCGCCGCGCCATGGCGCGGCCATGCACGGCATCGATTTCGCGGAACGAGAGGCGGAACTTTGCCGTGATCACGCCGCCATTGCGCCCGCTCGCGCCCCAGCCGGGACGGTTGGCCTCGAGCACGACGGGGCTGAGCCCGCTCTTGGCGATGTGGTGCGCGGCGGAGAGGCCGGTATAGCCGGCACCGATGATCACCACATCGGCTTGGCTCTCGCCCGACAGCACGGGATAGTCGCGCGCCGGATCCGCCGTGGCTTCCCACAGCGAATTGACCGATGGCAGCGCGCGCCAGTCCCGTGTCATGCCACAGCCCTCCGTTACGCCGCCGGGCCGATCGCGGCGTCGGCGAGCGCCTTCAGCGTCGGGAAATGGAAGTCCGGCTTGGTCAGCGTCTCCACCGCCGGCGTGCCGCCGAAGCCGGCAATGCCCTGGCGGCGCTCGATCCAGCACACCTTGTAGCCGAGCTTCCGCGCGATCCCGATGTCGTGATACTGGCTCTGCGCGACATGCAGGATATCCGACTGCTTGTAGCCGAACGCCGACTGGCGGCCCTTGTTGTAGGCGAAGAATTCCGGATTGGGCTTGGCAACACCGGTGTCGTCGGCACAGACCGTGTCATCGAAGGGATTTCCGAGCGCATGCGCGTAGCACGACAGCGCGACGCGGTCGGCATTGGTCATCGCGACCAGGCGGAACTTCGTGCGCAGCCGCCTGAGCGCTTCCACCGAATCCGGGAATGGCCCCCAGCGCAGCACCGAAAGCTGGAACACGTCGCAGGATGCGTCGTCAGAGGGCAAACCTAGCTCGGTGGCAAGATGGCGATAGACGTGGAACATCACTTCGCTGGAGCGCTCGTAGTGCTTGTCGCGGCCCCGCTTGTAGGGCTCGAAAATCTGCTCGTCGCTGAGCTCGGCTGCCTTCCTGCCTCCGATCTTGCGCACGGCTTCGAGCACGCCGGTTTCGAAATCAATCAAGGTGCCGACGACATCGAAGGTGAGAACCTTGAAATTGCTGAACGCGGCTTGGGTCGACATGGTCTTCTTCTCTCAGGTTGCCCGGGGCACGACGATCGTGTCCTCGGGGTGGAGCGTGACGGTGAGATTGCCGCCGAGGGGCGGAATGCGGTGATAGGCCTGGTGATAGCTCGGCTGGCGCAGGCTGAGCGCGATGCCATCGGCGAGCGCGAGGAAAATGCGCAAGCTCTCGCCCTGATAGACGATGTCGGTGACCGTTCCGGTCAGCCGGTTGCAGGCCTCATCCTGCGCGCCGTCGTCGATCAGCAGCTTCTCGCTGTGCACGGCCAGCATCAGGGCATCGCCATCGGGAATGGCGCGCGCGCTGCGCAGCAGGGCATTGCCGAGTGCGACGCTGCAAGCATCGACGCGGCGGACCGGCAGCATCGTGGCTTCGCCGATAAAGCTGGCGACGAAGGAATCGGCGGGATGATCGTGCAGCCGCGCCGGCGCGTCGATCTGAACCAGCCGGCCGTCCTTCATGACGGCGACGCGGTCGCTCATGGTCAGCGCCTCGCGCTGGTCATGGGTGACGTAGATGATGGTCGCCTGGATGCGCTTGTGCAACGCGCGCAGCTCGATCTGCATGGATTCGCGCAGCTGCTTGTCGAGCGCCGAGAGCGGCTCATCCATCAGGATCAGGCGCGGCTCGAAGATCATGGCGCGTGCGAGGGCCACGCGCTGACGCTGACCGCCGGAGAGCTGCGCGATGCCGCGCTCTTCATAGCCGGCAAGGCCGACCATGCTGAGCGCTGCGCGCACCTTGTCCGGCCAGACGGATTTCGGCAGGCGTCGCGCGCGCAAGGGAAAGGCGACGTTCTCGCCGACGCTCATATGCGGAAACAGCGCATAGTTCTGGAACACCACGCCGATGTCGCGCTTGTGCGGCGGCATATAGGTGACGTCACGGCCCCCGAACAGAATCGTGCCTGAGGTCGGCAGGATGAAGCCGCCCAAAATGCCGAGCAGCGTGGTCTTGCCGGAGCCGGAGGGGCCCAGCAGCGAGACGAATTCACCGGCGCTGACATTGAGCGAAACGTCGTCGAGGGCGCGAACGGCGCCATAGGCCTTGCTGGCGGACCTGATCTCGACGCTTTCCGCTCGCTTGTCCAACGATCGACCTCGCGATGTCCCTGCGCTGGCGTGCCTCACTGCGCGCCATAAGGCTGCTTTATAGACAGGGCTTTGGAGCACTCACGGCCTAAGCGTGCGCTGCACCAAACCTTCTCCCGAAGCCCCTGTGTTTAGGCTGTCATGCTCATGACACCAGACTTGCCAAAACTCGGCAATTGCCAAATTCTCACCGCGCTCATAACATGACGTTATGCCAGAGCTCCGCCGCATGCTGCCGTCCAGTAACGCCCTGTTCGTGTTCGACGCGGCGGCGCGCAATGGCAGCTTCACGGCGGCGGCGGCCGAATTGAACGTGACGCAGCCGGCGGTGAGCCGGATGCTCGGCCAGTTCGAGGAGCATCTCGGCGTCCGCCTGTTCGATCGCAAGGCGGGCCGCGCGGTGCTCACCGAGGAAGGCGAGCTGCTCTATCGCCGCGTGCTCGAAGGCTTTCGCAGCATCGAGAGCGGGCTCGTCGAGATCGAGCGGCGCCGCAAGGGCACCGAGACGGTGACGCTGTCGGTCTCCTCCGCCTTCACCACGCATTGGCTGATGCCGCGCATCGACAAGCTGCAGAAGCAGTTTCCGCAAGTGGATCTGCGCTTCCAGCTGATCTCCGGCGCGCTGCGCGGGCCGGTGGAGAATGTCGATCTCGGCATGCGCTTCCGCGACCGCGACGAGCCGTCATCCGGCGGCACGCTGGTGATGAAGGAAGTGATGCTGCCGATGTGCAGCCCCGGCTATCTCGGCGAGACTGATCCCGCCGAGGGCAACACCATCATCCGCCTCGCCGAGACGCCGGGCGACTGGGCCGCGGATTACGCATCGCTCCTCACCGGACGACGCGGCGCGGCCAAGGCGTTGAGCTTCACCGACTATGCAGTCGTGGTGCAGGCCGCGCTGCTCGGCCAGGGCATCGCGCTCGGCTGGCTGACGGTCGCCTCGCACTGGCTGCTCACCGGCGCGCTGGTGCCGGCCTCCGACACGCTGACCACCACGCGCCGCATCTGCGAATTCCTGCCGCCGCGCAACCGGATCATGCGTCCCATCGCCGCCGAGATCCGCGACTGGATCATTGCGCAGATGAAAAGCGAGATCGCCGCGATCGACCGGCTCTATCCGAAGCTCGGCGCCATGGCGGCGTGTTACTGAGCAGGTGGCGTCGCGGTGAAGCCCCGCTCTCTCCACGTCATTGCGAGCGCAGCGAAGCAATCCAGAGTCTTTCCGCGGAGGGATTCTGGATTGCTTCGCTGCGCTCGCAATGACGATGTGGATAGAGCTGCGCTCGAATTCCGCCCCTACCGATGCTCGATCGCCCTGATCGCACCACGTAGCTCGGCGAGGCCGCGCAGGCGGCCGATGGCGGTGTAGCCGGGGTTGGTGCGCTTGGTGGCGGCGAGATCGTCGAGCATGCGGTGGCCGTGGTCGGGCCGGAACACGATTCTCTTGTCCGGTGCGCGCCGTGCGTTCTCCTTCAATAGCGCCTTAAGCACCGCGATCATGTCGACGTCGCCGTCGAGATGGTCGGACTCGTAGAACGACAACCCGTCCGCCTCGCGCTTGGTCGCGCGCAGATGGGCGAACGCGACGCGTGGGCCGAAGCGCTCGGCCATTTCTGGCAGATTGTTCTCCGCGCGTACGCCGAGGGAGCCGGTGCAGAAGCAGATGCCGTTCGCCTTGGACGGCACGGCGTCGAACAGCGCCTGATAGTCGTCGGCGCTGGAAGCAATGCGCGGCAGGCCGAACAGCGGTCGCGGCGGATCGTCCGGGTGCAGCGTCAGCGACACGCCGAGCTGCTCGGCCACCGGCGTCACGCGCGCGAGGAATTCCGCAAGGTGCTGCCGCAGGATCTCAGGCGTGATGTCGCGGTAGGTGTCCAGCCGATCGCGGAATTGCGGGATGGTCATCGGCTCGGTGGTCGAGCCCGGCAGCGCGCTGGCGATGACCATGACGAGATAGTCGATATCCGCCTGGCTCATCTGCTCGAACAATTTCTTCGCGCGCGCCTGTTGTTCCGGCGAATATTCCTGTACGGCGGCCGGGCGCTTCAGGATGTGCAGCTCGAACGCGGCAAAGCGGTCCTGGTCGAAGCGCATGGCACGGGCGCCGTTCGGCAGCTCCCATTCCAGATCGGTGCGGCACCAGTCCACCACGGGCATGAAGTTGTAGCAGATGATCTTGATGCCGCTGGCCGCCACCGCCTCCAGGCTCGCGATCCAGGCCTCAATCGACTTCGTCGCTTTTCCGCCAAGGCGCTTGACGTCGTCGGGGATCGGAATCGATTCCACCACCGACCAAGTCAATTGAGAACGGCCGGGCTGGCCGTTCTCAATGAAGTTCTTGCGCTCCTCGACCGCCTTGCGCGTCCAGGCCTCCCCGATCGGCACCTGATGCAGCGCCGAGACGATATCGCTCGCGCCGGCCTGCCTGACGTCGTCGAGCGAGACCGGATCATCGGGCCCGTACCAGCGCCATCCCTCCAGCATCATAGGCTGCCTCCCATCAGTTCGCAGTCAGCACGACCTTGACGCTCTGCGAGCGGTCGAGCGCCAGCCGCAGCGCATCGGGCGCGGTCGAGAGCGGCCGCTCGGCGGTGACCAGCGACAGCACATCGACGCTGCCGTTGCCGATCAGTTCCACCGCATTCATGAACTCGAAGCCGAAGCGGAACGAGCCGCGCAGGTCGATCTCCTTGGCCATCACGGCATTCGACGGTGTCGGGATCTGGCCTCCCGGCAGATTGCCGATCTGCACCACGACGCCGCCGCGCCTGACGATGTGAATCGCGCTGGCAAGGCCCGCGGCCGTGCCCGAGACCTCGAAGGCGACGTCGTAAGGACGCGCGGCAGCCTGTGCCTTCAGGCCCTCTTCACCGCCCGACACGTTCTCGACATGCGAGGCGCCGAGCTTGGTCGCAAAGGCCAGCGGCGCCGGCGCGATGTCGGCGACCGTGATGTCAGCCATGCCGGCACGGTGCGCCGCGAGCATGGTTAGAAGTCCGATCGGGCCGGCGCCGAAGATGATGCCGCGCTTGCCCTCGATCTTGCCGGCGCGCGCGACCGCGTGCAGGCAGACCGCGAGCGGCTCGGCCAGCGCCGCGGCCTGGTAGGAGACGTGATCGGGGATCTTCACGCACTGCGCGGGGATCGCGTCGAAGTAATTGGCGAAGCCGCCCTGCATGTGCGGCGTCTTCGAGGCCGAGCCCATGAAGTAGATGTTCTCGCACAGGTTCGGCCGGCCCTCGCGGCAGGCGACGCAATGGCCGCACCAGCGTGACGGATTGACGGCAACGCGGTCGCCGACCTTCAGATTGGCGGCGGTACCGGAGATCTCCACGACCTCGCCCGAGATCTCATGTCCCAGCACCAGCGGCGACTTCACCACGAAGTCGCCGGTGCGGGCATGGCGGAAATAGTGCATGTCCGAGCCGCAGATGCCGCCGGCACCGAAGCGGATGCGCACCATGCCGTCCGCGAGCTTGTCGAGCGGATGCTCGATCATGCGCAGGTCTTCGGGGCCGAACAGGGTCGCGGCGAGAGCAGTCGAGGTCATTTGGAGAGTCCCATGTATTTTGGCAGCCAGAGGGTCAGGTCGGGAATGTAGGTGATCGCGATCAGCGCGAGCAGCAACGGCACCAGCCAGGGCAGGATCGCCACCGTCGTGCGCTCGACCGAGAGCTTTGCGACGCGGGCGAGCACGAACAGCACCATGCCGAGCGGCGGATGCAACAGACCGATCATCAGGTTCAGCGTCATGATCAGGCCGAAATGGATCGGGTCGATGCCGAGCTTGAGCACGATCGGCAGCAGGATCGGCACCAGGATGGTGATCGCCGCCGTGGTGTCGATGAAGCATCCCACGAACAGGATCAGCACATTGGCGAGCGCCAGGAACACCCATTTGTTGTGGGTGATGCTGAGCATCCAGTCCGAGAGCATCTGCGCCGCCTGCGATACCGTGAGCAGCCAGGCGAAGATCGAGGCCGCGGTGACGATGAACAGCACCGAAGCCGTGGTCTCGATGGTGTCGAAGGTCGCCTTCGCCACCGTCTTCAGGGTCATGGTGCGATAGCGGATGAGGCCGAGGAACAGCGACCAGATCACCGCCGCGACCGCGGCTTCCGTCGGCGTGAACCAGCCGAGCGTCATGCCGCCGATCAGGATCACGGGCGCCATCAGCGCCATCACCGCGGAGAAGTCGAAATACCAGTCGATCAGGAGCAGCGTGCCGAGGCCGATGACGACCGCCATGTTCACCGACATGCCGGCAACGACCATCAGCCAGATTGCGAGCGGGAAAGCGAGTACGATGGCGATCTCGAGACCGGCCGAACCGAGCTGCGGCCAGGAGAACGGCGTATCACTGCCCCATTTGTTCTTGTGCGCGAAATAGGTGACGGTCGCCATCATCAGCAGCGTCATGACGATGCCGGGGATGACGCCGCCAAGGAAAAGCGCGCCGATCGAGACGTTCGCCATCATGCCGTAGATCACGAAGGGCAGCGAGGGCGGAATGATCGGCCCGAGCGTCGCCGAGGCCGCGGTGACGCCGACCGAGAACTCGGTGGAGTAGCCGTGGTCCTTCATCGCCTTGATCTCGATGGTGCCGAGGCCGGCAGCATCCGCGATCGCGGTGCCGGACATGCCGGAGAAGATCACCGAGCCGATGATGTTGACGTGGCCGAGGCCGCCGCGCATCCACCCGACCAGCGCGACGGCGAATTTGTAGATGCGCCCGGTCACGCCGGCGATGTTCATGAGATTGCCGGCCAGGATGAAGAACGGCACGGCGAGCAAAGGAAAACTCTCCACGCCGGCGATCATGCGCTGCGCCAGCGTGACGTCGGGCGTCACGCCACTGACCAGGATGTAGAGCAGCGACGACGCGGCCATGGCGATCGCCACGGGAACGCCGAGCAGCATCAGAAGGAGAAAGCCTCCGAGCAACAGCAGCATGGTCTTATCCTTCCGATCCGTCGTAGGCACCGGGACGTTCGAGGACCGAGTAGCCCTGCCGCCAGTTCTGGAGTGCCACCTGCGCGGAGCGTGCGAACATCAGCACGAAGCCGAGCAGCACGGCGTAATAGACGTAGTCCTTGGGAAGATTGATCGTGGTCATCTGCTCGTCGCCGATGATCTTGATGTAGACCCAGACCAGCTTGATGGCGTAGCCGAAGAAGGCGATCCGGATCAGGTCGATCGCCGTCGACAGCACACGCCCTACGGCATGCGGCAGGTAGCGATAGACGAGGTCGACCTGGATGTGCCGCGACAGCCGCACGCACATCGACGAGCCGATGAAGACCACGCCGATCAGGCAATAGGTCGCGATCTCCTCGGTCCAGGCATAGCTGTCGTTGAGGACGTAGCGGGTGAAGAATTGCAGGAAGACGGCAAGCGCCATCACCCAGAAGATCGCCAGCGCGACCCAGTCCTCGAACGCGTAGACGCCGAGATCGACCTTCGGCGTCGCCTCCTCCTCGAAGGTATGGGCGATCTCGTCCGCGGTGATCTGCCGGTGGATTTCGGCGGTGGACATGGGTACCTCTCAAACCTCTCTCACGTCGTTCCGGGGCGACGCGTCAGCGTCGAACCCGGAACCTCGAACGAGTTCTGCTGCGTAACCTCGCTCCGCTCCTCATCCTGAGGAGCTTGCGAAGCAAGCGTCTCGAAGGATGGCCCCAGGCGACACCTAGGTGGCACCGGGGCCTTCATGGTTCGCCCGGCGATGCGAAGCATCGTCCGGAGCGCGCTTCGCGCTCCTCACCATGAGGGTCTGGCTTATTTCACCGCCTGGATCTTCTCCCAATCCGCCTTGCGGTAACCGAAGGTCTCGAACGCGACGTTCTTCAGCACGGTGTCGCGGAACTCGTTCTTGTCGACCTCGGTCACGGTCAGGCCCTTGTCCTTGAAGAAGGCGACCAGCTTGGTTTCGTTTTGCTTGATCTCTCCTGTGGCCTTGGCCGCTGCCTCCTGCGCCACGTCGGTGAAGATCTTCTTGTCCTCGTCCGAGAGCTTCTTCCACAGCGCGCCGGCGATCACGGTGTTGAGGTGATCGACGATGTGGCCGGTCAGCACGATGTGCTTCTGCACCTCGTAGAACTTCTTGGCCTCGATCGTGGTCAGCGGATTTTCCTGCGCCTCGACGGTGCCGTTCTGGAGCGCGAGATAGACTTCGGCGAACGCGATCGGCGCGGTGTTGGCGCCGCAGGCGCGCGGCATGGCGAGATAGGCGGGTACATCGGGCACGCGCATCTTCAGGCCCTTCATGTCGGCACAGGTCTTGATCGGCTTGTTCGACGAGGTCTGGCGCACGCCGTAATAGGTCACCGCGACGATGTGGTGGCCGCTCTTGTCCTCATAGCCCTTTGCGAGCTCCTTGAAGATGTCGCTCTTGGTGTAGGCGAGCAGGTGATCGGCATCGCGGAAGGTGTAGGGATAATAGGTCACGCCGATCGGCGCAAAACTCTTGGCCGCGAAGCTCGAGCCGGAGATGATGATGTCGACCGAGCCGAGCGACAGGCCCTGGTTGATGTCGGCTTCCTTGCCGAGCTGGGAGGCCGGATAGACCTCGATCTGGTAGCGCCCGTTGGTGCGCTTGGCGATCTCCTGGGCGGCCCAGACCGACGCCGTGTGGAACGGCTCCGAGGTCTCGTAGACGTGGGCCCATTTGAGCTTGGTCTGCGCCAGGCTCGGGCTGGTCGCCGCCAACAGCGTGGCGGCGGAAATCACTGCTGTAATCGTCATCTTCTTCAACATCGACTTTTCCTCCATCGTTCAAGTCTGCTTCTTGTTGACCCGCCCCGGCACGGATGCGGGCCGCCCAATCTCACCGCCGCCGCGAGCTGCCGCTCTTGGCCTGTTTCGTCGACGGTCGTTTTGATTTCGCCGGCTGAACCGCGGACGGCGCCGCCCGTTTCCGTGCAGCCGCTGCTTCTGCTGATGTCTCGGCACCAAAATTCTGTGCAAAGCGCTCCTGCGAATGCGCGAGGTGATCGCGCATGGCGTCATGGGCCGTCAGCGGCCGGCGCGCAGCGATCGCGTCGCGCACGGCCCGGTGCTCGTCGAGCGCGGTTCGCCACGTGGTGGGGTTCTCGAAATAATGCGCTAGCTGCGCGAAATAGGGATTGAGGCGCTGGTCGAACAACTCGCCGACAACCCGCACCAGCACGGCGTTGCCGAGACATCCCGCAATGGCGATATGGAAGGCGCGGTCATGAACCATCGAGGCTTCGCCAGGATGGTCGACATTCTCCATCGCGACGAGCGCGGCGTCGATGCGGTCGATGTCGTCTTTGGTCGCCACGCGCGCGGCTTGCTCTGCGATGGCGCTTTCGAGGAATTCGCGGGCACGCAGCAGCTCGAACGGGCCTTCGATAACCGCTGATGGCGCCGGCACGGCGTCGGCGGGCTCGGACACATAGATGCCGGACCCGACGCGGATGCGCAGCCGGCCCTCGACCTCGAGCGCAATCAAGGCTTCGCGCACCGTCGGCCTCGACACTTTGAGCTGCTCGGCGAGCTCGCGCTCGGTCGGCAAGCGGCTGCCGACCGCGTACTCGCCGCTGTCGATCAGGCTTCGCAATTGATCGGCGACCTGGCGATAGAGCCGTCTCGCCTCCACAGCTTCCAGCGGCACGCTGGTCCTCCCGAAAGGTCTCGCGAGGTCGTTTGGACCCGCGGCCTGCCAATTTTGGAAAATTGGTCTTACCAATTGACCAGAGCATTGACCTGATAGGGGCGCCGTGTCAAGCAGCGGCAAAGCAAAGGGGAGACGTCCATGCGCCAGAGCTCGATGCGCCTTGGTCGCGCCAATCTCGACCGGCTGGCGACTGCCATCCGCCGTCCGGCCTATGACCGATCGCGCCTCACGCCCGGCATCGTGCATTTAGGATTGGGGGCTTTTCATCGCGCGCACCAAGCTGTGGTCATCGACGATTGCCTTGCTGCGGGAGCGACGTCGTGGGGCATCGTCGGCGCCAGCCTGCGCAGCCCGGATACGCGCGACGCCCTCGCCCCGCAGGACCATCTCTACACAATTGCCGTACGCGCGGCCGAAGGCACCGAGCACCGGGTCATCGGCGCCCTGCTCGACAGTGTCGTCGCGCGCGAGAAGCCGGCAGCCCTGGTCGAACGGATGGCCGACCCCGCCACGCGCATCGTCTCGCTGACGGTCACCGAGAAGGGCTATTGCCACACGCCGCAGACCGGCGACCTCGACGAGCGCCATCCCGATGTCGTGCACGACCTCAATAGTTTCGACGCGCCGCGCTCGGCGCCCGGCTTCGTCGTCGCCGCGCTGGCACGGCGGCGGGCGCAGGGTCTTTCGCCCTTCACCGTGCTGTGCTGCGACAACCTCGCCGCCAACGGCGATACCGTGCAGCGGATCGTGACGCAATTCGCCGCGCTGCGCTCCAGGGAACTCGGCAAGTGGATCGCCGAGACGGTGGCTTTCCCCTCGACCATGGTCGACCGCATCGTGCCGGAGACGACGGATGCCGATCGCGATGCGGTCGCGTCAGTGCTGGGCATGCGCGACGCCTGGCCTGTCATGACCGAGCCGTTCACGCAATGGGTGGTCGAGGACCGCTTCACCGCGGGCCGGCCGGACTTTGCCGCAGCGGGTGTCGAACTCGTCGGCGACGTGAAGCCGTTCGAGCTGATGAAGCTGCGGCTGCTCAACGCCAGCCATTCCGCGCTGGCCTATCTCGGCTATCTCTCCGGCTACGAGACCATTGCCGACACCATGCAGGATCCCCACTTCGCGCGCCTCGCCGCACAGGTGATGGAAGAGGCCGCGGTGACGCTGACGATGCCCGCAGGTACGGATCTCGCCGCCTACCGCGCCTCGCTGCTCAAGCGCTTCGCCAATCCGGCGCTGCATCACCGCACCTGGCAGATCGCCATGGACGGCTCGCAAAAGCTGCCGCAGCGGCTGCTCGGCGCGATGCAGGATCGCCTTGCCAGGGGCCTGCCGATCGCAACGCATGCGCTCGCGGTGGCCGGCTGGATGCGCTACGTCAGCGCCGTCGATGAGCAGGGCCGCGCCATCGACGTGCGCGATCCCCTCGCCGGCGAGTTCGCCGCGCTGGCGCGCGAGGCGGGGCCTGTTGCCGAGCGCCTCGCGCCGGCACTGCTTGGGGTGGCGAAGGTGTTCGGACCGCTCGGCGCCGAACCGCGCCTGCGCGAGGCCGTCACCGCGGCGCTCGGCCGCCTCTATGCCGACGGCGCACGACGGACCGTGGCGACGCACGTTTCGGCGTGACCACGACGCGGGCAGCATCTTGAATGCTGCACTGCGGCCAAAATCGACAGAAGTCGCGCTTGATTTTTGGCCGTCGTTGCCCCACCCGAGAGCGATGGGAAACGACACCAAGGTCATCGCCGCCAACGCGGCCTTCTACGCCGCTTTTTCAACGGGCGACTTCGCCGGCATGGAACGGATGTGGGCGGACGACGACGGCATCTCCTGCATCCATCCCGGCTGGCCAGCGATCATCGGACGCGCCACCGTGATCGGAAGCTGGCGCGATATCCTGCAAAACCCGCAGCGGCCGCAGATCGTCTGCGCCGAGCCGCAGGCCATCATCGACGGCGACAGCGCCCGCGTGCTCTGCATCGAGATCGTCGACGGCACCGCACTGGCCGCCGCCAACCATTTTCGCCGCGTCGGCAACGATTGGCGCCTGGTGCACCATCAGTCCAGCCCGATCGCGCAGATTGTCGAGCAGGCTGAGGACGATAGAGCCAGTCACCGCGTCCACTGAGCGCGGCGATCACGCGAGCGTGATCTACTGTGCATGGGGTTGTTTTTCAGTTTTTTGTTGGACGGTCCGAAAGTTCCGACAGATCGTCCAGCACGCCATGTGCCCCGGTGAAGTCATCGTCCCCAAAGAACATGCTGCGGGTGATCAGAACCGGGATGCCGGCGCGCGAGGCCGCGACCAGACCGTTGGCGGAATCCTCGATCGCAACGCAATCGGACGCCTCGAGCTTCAGCCGCGCCAGGATCTCGAGATAGACGTCCGGCGCCGGCTTCTTGTGCCTGACGTCATCGCCGGCGACGATCGCGTCGAAATCCGCAGCCCAGCGTTGGCCCAGCGCCTGCGACAGCAGCGCATCGATATTGCCGTGCGAGGTGGTGGTCGCGATCGCAAGCCGCTGGCCGCGCGCCTTCGCGGTCGTGAGCAGATCCGTCACGCCCGGCCGCAAGGGGCAACGACCAGTCTCGACCAGCTCGGCATAGTGCGCGGTCTTGATGCGGTGAAGCTCTGCGATGTCCATATCCGACAACGGCGGAGCGGTCTTGAGCCTCTTGTGGTAGGCGCGCATGCGTTCCTTGCCGCCCGTCACCCGCAGCAGGTCCTTGTAGACGGCGCGGTCCCATTGCCAGTCGAGACCGCGGCGGGCGAAGGCAAGGTTGAAGGCCTGCCGATGCAGCTCCTCGGTTTCGGCCAGGGTGCCGTCAACGTCGAAGATCAGCGCGGCCGCGCGGCGGATCAATTCGGCGGCGCCTGCTGGCGACTGAACCAACGCTTCGGCCTGCATGATCGATCCCTCCCTTCCGATGCTGCGAGAAGCGAGCATCGACCGAGCCTGTGGGGGAGACAAATCGCAATATCTTTTGCCGGACCCAAAAATCTCTTATGAGCGAACTGCGCATGACGGCGCAAACGGGAACTTTCGACCTGCACAGGAGGCGCATGCGGCTCTTCATTCTCGGCCTCGGCTACAGTGCCCGGCACTTCGTCCGCAAGCACGGCGACAGCTTCTCGCATGTCGCCGGCACCGTGCGCGATCCCGCGCAGCGGAACGATCTCGCCGGCATCGAGGTGCATCCGTTTTCCGGTAGCGATCCGTCGCCCGAGACGGTTGAACGGGTTCGCCATGCCGACGTCCTCCTGGTGTCGATCCCGCCCGGCAGCACCGGCGATCCCGCGATCGCGGCGTTCGGCGGCGTGCTCAAGGGAAACCGCTGCAAAGTCGTCTATCTCTCGACTATCGGCGTGTATGGCGATCACGCGGGCAGCTGGGTCGACGAGAGCACGCCGCCGCAGGCCGTCCTCGACCGCACACGGATGCGGATCGCGGCAGAGCAGGCCTGGACGGATGCGACGGGCGGCGATGCGGCGATCCTGCGGCTTGCCGGCATCTATGGTCCCGGCCGCAACGCGCTGGCGACGCTGCGCGCGGGAACGGCGAGGCGCATCATCAAGCCGGGACAGGTCTTCAACCGCATCCACGTCGACGACATCGCGAGCACGATCATGGCCGCCATCCACCACGAGCGCGGCGGCACCTGGAACATCTGCGACGACGAGCCCGCGCCGCCGCAGGACGTGATCGCCTATGCCGCGCAACTGATCGGCGTGGCACCGCCGCCGGAAGAAGCGTTCGCCACCGCCGAGATGTCGGCGATGGCCCGCAGCTTCTATGCCAGCAGCGCGCGGGTCTCCAATGCGAAATTGAAGCGCGAGCTCGGCGTCACGCTTGTCCATCCCACCTATCGGCACGGCCTCGACTCGCTCTGGCGCGCGGGCGAAGGACGATAGGGTTCCTGCGCTCCGATGCCTGCCAGACATGCCTTACCCGCGCTTGACTCCGTGCCTGCGCGGTCATGATCTAGGCGTCGAGCGAGCCACCACACAACGAGCTCGCCCCTTGGGAGGATGCAATGAACAAGACGATCGCCATGATCGCGGCGACGATTGCCGTCGTCGCGCTCAGCGCCGCGCGCGCCGCGCCGCTGCCCGAAGCCAATCCCGACGATGTCGGATTTTCGAAACAGGGCCTTGCACGCCTCGATGATTTCTTCGCGCGCGAGATCGCGGCCAAGCGCGTGCCCGGCGCAGTGGTCGCCATCGCCCGTGACGGCAAGCTCGTCCATTACAAGGCCTATGGCCAGCTCGACCCGGCCAAGGGCACGCCGATGCCGATCGATGCGATCTTCGCGCTGGCGTCGATGACCAAGCCGATGGCAGCGGTCGCCGGCCTGACGCTGATGGAGCAGGGACGGCTGCCGCTCCAGGCCAAGCTGTCCGATTACTACCCGGGCTTCGCCGACATGAAGGTCGCCGCTCCCCAGGCCGACGGTTCGCTCAAGCTCGAGCCGCAGGCCTCGCCGATCTTCATCCACGATCTCTACCGGCATACGTCGGGGTTGATGTATGGCGGCCGTCCGGACTCTTCGAGCCCGGTGGCGCGGCAATATCCCGATGGCACAGCGCCGGCGATCGAAGGCGACACCCAGGCCTTCATCGATCGCCTCACCAAGCTGCCGCTGGCGCACCAGCCCTCGACCGAGTTCGAATACGGCTTTTCGATCGACGTGCTCGGCGCCGTCGTCGAGAAGGTCAGCGAGCAGAAGCTCAGCGACTATCTCGCCGCCAATGTCTGGCAGCCACTCGGCATGAAGGATGCGACCTTCCATCCGACCGACGCGCAGCGCCCGCGCCTCGCCCGCCCCTTCGCGAACGATCCGCTGACGGGCAAGCCGCAGGCCATCAAGCTCCTGGACATCCCGACCAAGTTCGAGTGCGGCGGCGCCTGCTCGTTCGCAACGGTCGGCGACTACATCCGCTTCGGACAGATGCTGCTCAACGGCGGCGAGCTCGACGGTCAGCGCATCCTCGGTCCGAAGACGGTCCGTCACATGACGACGAACCATCTCGGCCCCGAGATCAAGAACAACGTCGCCAATGTCGAGCCGCATCGCGGTGGCTTCGGCTTCGGCCTTTCGGTCGCGGTCCGGACGGCCGAAGGATTATCGTCGGTCCCCGGCAATCCCGGCGAATTCACCTGGAACGGAGCTTACGGGACGCAGTTCTTCTGCGATCCCAAGGAACGTCTCGTCGTCGTCGTGGGGACGGCGGCGCCGGGTGAGCTCAGGAAATATTATCGCGAGCAGGTCCAGGACATCGTCTACGGCGCGATGACGAAGTGAGATCGTCACGCCCTGAAAGAGAAAGGGCGGCCGCTCTGGCCGCCCTCTTGATTGAGCGTCAGCTCAACACGCCGTATTTCTTGAACCAGGCCTCTGCCTGCTTCCAGGCATCCTCCGCGGCGTCTCTGCGATAGCTGCCGCGATAATCGGCATGGAAGCCGTGCGGCGCTTCGGGGTAGATCTTGAAGTCGGCCGGCTTCTTGCTCTGCTCGAGCGCTGCCTTCATCTGCTCGACCTGGGCGACGGGAATGCCGGTATCGGCGCCGCCATAGAGGCCGAGCACCGGCGCCTTCATCTCGGGCGCGAGCTGCAGCGGGCTCCTCGGCCACAACGGGTTGGCGGGATCGACCAGGGTCCCATAGAAGGCAACGCCCGCCTTGAGCGCACCGCTGTGGGCGGCATATTCCCAGACCGCGCGGCCGCCCCGGCAGAAGCCGATGGTGCCGAGCCGCGTTGCGTCACCGCCTTGCGATCCTGCCCAGGCGACCGTCGCATCCAGATCCGACAACAGCTCCGCGTCCGGCTTCGCATTCACCACCGGCAGCAGCTCCTTGACGTCCGCGACCTTGGTCAGGTCGACGCCCTTGCGGAAATAATAGTCGGGCGCGACCGCGAATGCGCCGAGCTTGGCGAGGCGCCGCGTCACGTCCCTGATGTATTCGTGCAGGCCGAAGATCTCCATCGCCACGATGATCACCGGCGCCTTGGTATTGCCGGCCGGGCGGGCGAAATAGGCGGGCATTTCCTCGGAGCCGACCTTGATCTTGGCATCACCGGCCTGGAGGCCGCTGGTATCCGTCGTGACGATATCGGCCCGGACCGGACCGGCCGCGAGTGTGTAGCCCGCGGCGACGGCTGCGGTGGCGCTCATGAATCCGCGGCGCGAGAGCGGGGCGACTTTCGTCAGTCCAATGACGTCGGATGTGATGGTGTTTTCAAAGCTCATCGATCTTCCCATTCCTGATTCCCATGCTGATGCCCCTCGGGCGCCGCATTCGCCAATAATTGCGGGACAAAGGCAACTCACCAGCCTGCGAGGACACGGCTCACCGCCTCACCCCTTCGTTGGCGAGCACCGGTGTCCGCCGTCCGCCGGAGCCCGATCGTGTGCCGGACTTAACCGTCTAGCTGCACTGCATCGCAACATCCATTAACCGAAAGAAGCGGTTCTTTCCCTGGCGCCAGGCCTGCCGTCGCTGCAGAGAATGCTCCTATTCGCGCACCCGAGAGGCTCTGCCGCAACAAATTGCAATCCCGGTGACGATGGTGACACATCATGTTGTTCGTGCACCGTGCGTCATCACCAATTCACATGCAAACCGACGTCATTTGATTGAAATTTTCGGAAGATCTGGGCCGCGCGATTTACCCGGTCTTTCTTTGTGACACCCTAGTTCCACGGCCGGAAGTTCCATCTTCGGAAACGCAGAGGCTTCTTCCCGCGACGCGCGACGCTCGCCGGCAACGGACGACGAAGCGCAAGCGGGTTCATTCCCGTCCGCCCCGATTGCGCTACTCAAGGCTCAATTGAATAAAGTTTATCCGACCTGGAACTGAAATGAATTTGGCGCGCGAATCGATAGAACTGTTGGAGCAGGCCGCACGCATCCTGTGGTTCGAAGGCACCAAGCATGGTTTGCGCGACCGCGAATGGATGGCGCTGCGCTTCCTCTCCCGCGCCAACCGGTTTTCCCGAACCCCCTCGGCGCTGGCGAGCTACGTCGGCACCACGCGCGGCACCGCCTCGTTCATCATCGGCGAGCTCGAGCGGCTCGGCTATCTCGAGCGGAAGCGCTCGGCCACCGACAAGCGGTCGGTGACGTTGAGCGTGACCCAGCAGGGCAAGAAGTTTCTGGTGCGCGACCCCGTCAACGTCCTCGTCGAAGCGATTGCCGTTCTCGGTGACGAGGTCAAGATCCGCTTCCGCGACACGTTCCGGCACGCGCTTGACCACTCCGATGCCGCCGAGCAGCGGCACCACACCGACGTCTGCAAGCGGTGCATCTTCCTGCGGGAGGATCGCGCCGGTACCGACAGCAAGACGGCGGCCGAGTTCAGCTGCCGCCTGTTTCGCGCGCCGATTGCCGAGGCGGAGGTCGATCTGCTGTGCACCAGCTTCGAGCATCACCGCCAATAGTAGGCCGCTCGATCAGGGCGTTGCCTTGCGCGACGAGTAGATGACGCCGCCGCTGGCTTCCACCACCAGGCGCCCGTTATCGTTCCTGATCTCTTCGATGCGTCCAAGACCGGGCACCTGCTGTCCCAGCACGGCTTCGATGACGCCGTTCGGGCCTTGCAGGATCGCGATCCCCTCATAGGCCTGACGGACCGACCAGCCCTTGATTGCCTTGCGCGGCGCCGACGCCCGCTCGGGTGCAGGCACCGATCCCGTGAATTCGGGCGCGGCGACTGCGGCCATCATCGGCCCTTGCGGCGACACCGGCTGCGTTTGCACCGTCGCCGGCGCAGGAGCCTGGGCCTGCACCTGAGCGAGCTTGTCGAGCTTTGCCGTCGAGGACGAGCTCACCCGCTCGATCCGGTCCAGATTCTCCGCAAACCTGCCGAAGCGATCGTTCGTGACCTTGCTGGATTGATCGACCGCGGTGCGCAAGCCGTCGAGATTTTCAGACACGCCCGACACCTGCTTGCGCAGCTGCGCGACGGTCTCGCGCAGATTCCTGATCTCCGCATTGGCCGCAACGTTGTTCGGCGCCGGCTGGGTGGTGAGATAGGCGATCACGCCGGTGCAGGCGCAGACCACCAACATGGCAGCGACCGCCAGCGTTGCGAGCGGCACGACCCATGTCGGACGAGGCGGCGGCGGCTTCGCCACGATCACGGCCGGCTTGATCGCGACCGGCGCAGGTTTCGGGATTGCCATCTTGTCGAGCCGTGCCTTGGCACGAATGCGCTTCAAGCCCTCGAGTGCCTCCTTTGCGAGAGCTTCGTCGCTCGCCGCGGCCGATACACGCTTTGCGCTCGCGGCAGGCTTGGGCGTTCGCGCCGCGTTGTCCATTGTATCGCTCGCCTCCGGCGCCGGCTTCGCCGCCGCGAAAACATCCGCGGTCGCGTTGGGACGAGCTTGTCCATCGGACAACATATGCAAATGCTCCGTTCGGTTCGGTCTGTCGAGCGGTGACGCTATTTGCCGAAGCTTGCCTGAAACGTGCGTGTCGAAAGCTTTTCATCACGCGCGATGAGGCGTCGCATGAGTCGATCGCGTCATACACGTGGCGAGAGTGCGACTCGAAAGACACACACTCGCCAAGATTTCACCAAGCTGGAGTCGCGGCGCAGACGTGAGTCGAATTGTCGCACGCGGTAAAGCGGGTTCCAGTGTCAATCCGGGGTTGAAAACCCCACAATTTGCATGACCCGGAGCACCACCCAAAACGGCTGTAATTGTACGGGGATGCGGAACCATACAACCACGACGGTGCAAAACTAGTTTAGGATTCAAATCAACTGATACGATTGGATATATCAAGAAACAACCAGAAACGAATCAACAGCATCAAGCACACGTAGCAATCGCTTTCTTACGCACGCTTGATCGGGAATCGGCAATTGTTACGGTCCTACTCAAGTGATTCTCGCCAGTTGGCGAGGAGATCGACACAGTTCAGCAGTGTTCGGACGCGATGAGCAACTTGGCGCAACTGTTCTAGGTCGTTTCTCAATCTGCTCCGCGAGGTGATCCGTAAGACACCCGCCGAGCCTCACGCAGTAAGCGTTTCAGTATCGAGTTGAAGTAACAGGCCCGCGAGACGCAGGCACTGAACGCGTAGGGCTGCCCGCGAATATCGAAACCATAACAACGGTTCGCGGGATGGAATGTCGTCAAACAGCATCGTTGCCGAGCCGGGGCATCACAACAACCCAACCGGCCGCAACAAGTGCGAAACAGGGGCGAAAGACTGATGTATATTATCGTTGATGATCGCGAGAGCGTCGCGAACAGCTACGTCGGAGGGCTCGTTCGCGAAGGCGTATCGTCGATCGGCTTCTCCTCCGGAGAATTCTGGGACTGGTTGCAATCTGCGAGCGAATCCGATCTGGCGGCGGTGGACGCCTTTCTCCTCGGGGATTGCGATGCCCGCGGAAGCCTGCCGCGGGCGATGCGCAAGCGCTCATCGGCTCCCATCATCGCCATGAGCGGCCAGAAGATGCTCAAGAACACGCTGGAGCTGTTCGAATCGGGCGTGGACGACGTCGTGCACGTGCCTATACACCTGCGCGAGATCCTCGCCCGAACGGCCGCGATCGCGCGCCGCCGGGTGGGCGAGCTGCCGCGGCCCTGCGAGAGCAGGATCCAGGTCTTCTTCAACGGCCGTGACCCCGAAATCGCGGGCCACGCCCTCACCCTGCCCCGCCGCGAACTGCGCATTCTCGAATATATGGTGGCCAACCACGGCAAGTGGATCACCAAGACGCAGATCTTCAACGCGGTCTACGGCATCTTCGAGTCCACCTTCGACGAGAGCGTGATCGAGAGCCACGTCAGCAAGCTGCGCAAGAAGCTCCGCGACCGCCTCGGCTTCGACGCGATCGTGGCCCGGCGTTACGTCGGATACCGCCTCAACATCCCGGCGGGCGAAACCCTCGACGAGCCGGTGCAGGAGCTCGACGACGTCGGCATCCTCCTGAACCGGGCGCAGGCCGCCCCGGCCGCGTACCCGACCAGCAACTGACGCGGCAGGACATCGCCACCAAACCGGTAACGGCCTCTGCGAGCAGCAGAGGCCGTTGCGCTTTCAGCGGCAGAGAGGGCAGCACGCGGGCTTGCCGTGGCGGCGCAAGCGCCGCGCTATTCCGAACAACATGCCCTACGGCTTCTGCTGGAATTCTTCCTTGGAGACGTAGTTGAAGTCCTCGACCAGGACGTCCTGGACGATGTCACCCTGCATCCGTTCGTTGACGCGTTGCTTGATGGCCGTGGTCAGGACGGCGAGGTCGTAGCGGGCGAGCTTCCTGAAGTCGAGACGATCGTCGGCATAGATCCTGCGGAAGGCCTCGTCGACGACGAACGGCTCCGGCGGAACGTTCAGCTGGTGCATGGTCCGCCCCTCCATGGTGTAGACGAAGCGCGCGACGATGTAGCCCTGCACATTGCCGTTCTCGACCATCGGCACGCTCAGCGCCCGCGTCTTGTGATATTGCAGCCCTTCGAGATATTCGTCCTTCGCCGGCAGCAGGCTGCCCTTCTCCTTCCAATAGGCGACGGCATAGCTCGTGCCCGCCGTGAGGATGCATACCCAGAGCCCGGCCAGCACCAGTCTGATCATTTTCCGTCCTGCGCTGTGCGACCGGTATAGGTGCCGTCCGACTCGGCGTCCTTGACCGCCTTGACGATGATGCTCGCGACCTCGCGGACCGCGTCGTAGTGCATTTCCAGAATGGAACGATTGCGTTCGAGCTTCTCCCGCAGCCGCTGAATCTCCTCGGTGATCTCGACCTCGCCGCCGAGGTGCATCCGCGCCCGCATCAGGCGGACGAACTCGAGCATGCTCCGGCTCTTCCGCGCGCTGAAGTCGTCGAAATCGATCTTCTGGCCCGTCGCGAGTGCGGTCGTCTCCTCCTCGACGATACTCGCGAGCCGGCGGATTGCAGCCAGCAGGCCACGCATCTCGTCCGATCTCACCGCATCCGCGGCGTCGACCATCGCCTCGCCACCTCCGATCGGCAGCAGCACGGGCAGCAGCGCATCGCTCGCTGCGGCTTCCGTCGTCACCATCTCGGTGTCAGCGACCGCCTGGTCCATCGCCACGGCCACCGCGCCTTCTTGTGCCTGCATTGGAAATTCACCTCTCAACTTCTGTCACCCGTTCGCCGATCACGATCCGGCCTTCCCCGCAGCGTCCGGTCCGGCCGGATGTGCGGCGGCGAGCTGCCGGGCGATGCCGACGCCCTTGCCCTTTGCCAGCTGATTGCCGAGCTGCTCTGCAAGCATCGACTTCCAGACGCCGCCAGCCGTGCCCTTGCCGAAGACCTCCTCCGAGTCCTTCGGCAACATCGTCTCGACGAAGGTCTGGAGGATGAAGGCTTCGAACTTGCGATAAACCTCGCCGGATGCCGGCGCCTTGATCACCTGCACCGGTGCACCGTTCACTGCCCCCGACTGCGCTTCGGCGACTTTCGCCGCGACTTGGTCGGCAGTCGCCGCTTTGGCCTTGCCGACTTCCGCCTCCATCGTGGCGGCGAAATCGGCGTCCGATGATTTCAGCGCATCGAGCTTCGCGGTCGCGGCGCGCTGCGTCACGGGGTCGGCGGCTTCGAGGACGTCGAGGACGAGGTCGGGCGTCGCTGTCACGATCATGTCTTGTTCCGGTTGGCTGTCTGTGGCGTCCACGCGCGCACGGTAAGGCTCGTTCCCGTCATGTCCTCGAGCGAGCGCTTCTCGGCATCGCGGAGCTTGTCGGCGAGCGCGGCCTTGGCGACCTCCTCGAGCTGTTTCACGCGGCGGGTCTCGCGGCGAACCTGGTCGAGCTGCTGCGCGGCCTGCGCCTGCACCGCGCGGGCGCCGACGCTCGTCCTGTTGAGCCGCCGGGCGATCGATTCGTTCGACGATCCCGCCGGCGGCTTTCCATCGTTCAAGGCTCCGACCAACCATTCCTGCTCTTCTTGCAGGCTGCGCTCCTGCTGCCGCAATTGTGCGAGCTGCCATTCGGAGAGCCGGAGCTGAAGCTTCACCAGCGAGACCATCCGGCCGAGCTTGTCCGCGCGCGACGTCATGACGTCACTCCGCCAGCCACGATGACACGCCCAGCATGAACTGCGTCAGCAGCTCGTCGCTGGTGAGGTAGAGCAGCAGGAAGCCGCCGAACAGCACGAAGGGCACCGAGATGAAATAGACCGGAATGGCCGGCGTCAGCTTGTTGATCAGGCCGACCGCCAGGTTGACGATGACCGAATAGACGATGAAGGGACTCGAGATCCGCAGCGTCAGCACGAACGCTTCCGAAAGGCGGCCGACGAGCAGGTCGAGCGCCACGCCGCCTCCCAGCCTGTTGCCGGGCTTCCAGACGTCGTAGGAGTTCATCAGCCCCCGCAGCACCTGCCAGTGCTGGTCGGTCATGAAGAACAAAGTGGTGACGGCGGCCATGATCAGCGGCACCAGGGCCGGTGCCGGATCGGTGTCGGCGACCGGCGTGCCCGGGATGTTGCTCAGGCCGATCGCGCCCGCCATCATGGTCGCCATGGTCTGGAGGGCGAGGAAGAACACGCGCCCGCCGAGCCCGATGACACTGCCGACCACGAGCTCGGAGCAGATCAGGAGCGCCAGCGTCAGCGGCGCCGCGTTGTCCGTGAGCGGCTTCAGGACGGCGATCAGGATCGGCGTCAGCGCAAACGTGGTGACCAGCGCGACGAACAGGCGCACCTGGGGCGGCACGTTGACGCTGGAATAGCCGGGCACCAGCATCAGGCAGGCACCGATGCGGCAGAACACGATGAACGTCACCAGCACGCTGTCGGCGAGCCCGGAGATCACGATATGGCTCCGAGCGCCCTGATCTCGGCGCTGCGCGCGACTTCGACATGCGACAGGATCGGCAATGTCGGGAACACCCGCTCCAGGATCATCCGGACATAGGGCCGCGCTTCCGGCGTGACGGCCAGCACCACGCTGGTGCCGCTTTCGGTGAACTTCCGGATCGCGGCGCTGGCTTCGGTCGCGAACTGCTCGATCAGGCGCGGGTCGGCATCGAACTCGACGACGTCACCCTTGGCATCGCGCTTCAGGCTCTGGTGGAAGGCGAGGTCCCAGCGGTTGCCGAGACGGACCACGTTGAGCACGCCATAGTCGGAGAGATCGCCGCAGATCTGCTGGGCGAGCCGCGTCCGCACGTGCTCTGCGACCTGCTCGGAGCGCCGCACATGCGGCGCGATCTCGGCGATCGCCTCGAGGATCAGGTGGAGGTTTCGGATCGACACGCGCTCGGCCAGCAGGATCTTCAGGATCGCCAGCAGGCCCGAATAGGAGATCTGCGACGGGCACAGATCCTCGACCAGGCGCTTGTATTCGGGATCGAGCCGGTCGAGCAGGGCACGCATGTCCTTGTAGGACAGGAGCTGGGCGAGGTTCGCCCTGATCACTTCGCTCAAATGCGTGAGCAGCACCGACAGATTGTCGACCGGCTTGCAGCCCTGCCGCTTGACTTCGTCGGTGAAGGCTTCCGTCACCCACAGCGCCTTCATGCCGAACGCAGGCTCGATCACCTCGTCGCCTGGCACGTCGGGCTTGCCGTCCTTGTCGACCAGTACCAGCACCTCGCCGAGCCTGAGCTCGCCATGGGCAACGCGCGTGTCGTGAATGCGGATCTGATAGCTCTTGGGATCGATCGACAGATTGTCGGTCAGCTTGATCTCGGGAATGACGAAGCCGTACTGCTTGGCGAATTTCTTGCGTATCTTGGCCACGCGGTGGGCAAGCTCGTTGCGCGAGCCCAACAGATGGACCGAAAGGTGGCCGCCGAGCGCGAGCTCGATCTCGGCGGTCTTGAGCTGCTCCTTGACGGATTCCTTGGCCTCGGCCTGGGCGCGCTCGTCGGCCTTGGAGGCCGCCTCCTTGCGCTCCCGCGCGGCTTGGCGCTTCGGCAGCGAGTAGCCGACGAAGGCCATGACGCCCCCGAGCAGCACGAACGGCGCCATCGGCAGCCCCGGCATCAGAGCGAGCACGAACATCATCAGCGCGGCCGCCGACACCGCGCGCGGATAGCCGCCGAGCTGCCGCAGCACCGCCTGCTCCGCCGAGCCCCTGGTACCGCCCTTGGAGACCAGGAGGCCCGCCGACAGCGAGACGATCAGCGCCGGCATCTGCGACACCAGACCGTCGCCGACGGAAAGCTTGGTGTAGACGTCGGCGGCGCGGGACAGAGTCAATCCGTGATGAGTGACGCCGATGACGATGCCGCCGAAGATGTTGATCGCGGTAATGATGAGGGCGGCAATGGCGTCGCCGCGGACGAATTTCGAGGCGCCGTCCATGGCGCCGAAGAACGCGCTCTCCTCTTCGAGCTCGCGGCGCCGGCGCTGGGCCTCCTTGTCGTCGATCAGGCCGGCGGACAGGTCCGCGTCGATCGCCATCTGCTTGCCGGGAATGGCGTCCAAGGTGAAGCGGGCGCCGACCTCGGCGATACGCGTCGCGCCCTTGGTGATCACGACGAAATTCACCGTCACCAGGATCGCGAAGATGATGAGGCCGATGACGAAGTCGCCGCCCATGACGAACTTCGAGAAGCCGGCAACGACATGGCCTGCCGCCTGTTCGCCCTCCCCACCCCGCGACAGGATCAGGCGCGTCGTCGCGATGTTCAGCGCCAGGCGCAGGATCGTCGCGATCAGCAGCACGGTCGGGAAGGCCGAGAAGTCGAGCGGCCGCTGAATCCACAGCGCGACCATCAGGATCAGCGCCGACAGCGCGATCGAGAACGCGAGGCCGAGGTCGATCAGGATCGGAGGAATCGGCAGGAACAGGATCGTGAGCATGGTCACGATGCCGCCGGCGAAGAAGGCATCCGTTCCGAGGCGGCGCGGATTGGGCAGGCTAGCAGCTAACGTATCGGCCATGGGTCACCGGCAGAGGGGTCCGGTTCGCAATCTGCCGCGCAAAGCTTACGCGGGGATGGTGCCGGGGCCGTCCGGATCAGAAGCCGCGTTCGATCCGCGAATAGACCATCTCGGTGAAGGTCGACAGATGCGCGCCGATGAAGGAGCCGGAGACGGCTACGACCAGGAGAATGACGATGATCTTCGGAACGAAGGTCAGCGTCACCTCCTGGATCTGGGTCAGCGCCTGGATCAGCGCGATGACGGTGCCGACCAGCATGGCTGCACCGACTGCCGGCCCGGAGGCGACGATGATGGTCCAGATCGCCGCCTGGACGATATCGAGGGCGTCCCGCTCGTTCATGACTGGCTGATCGTGAGCCCCGGTCCGACCGCGACCTTCGTGCCGTCCTGAAGGGTCGCGATGGAGCCGTCGCTGTTGATGGAGACCGAGACGACCTTGCCGCTGAAGGTGGCGCCGGTCGAGTCGGTGAAGCTGACCGTCTTCCCGATCAACCCGTTGGCCTGCGACAAGGACTGCGAGGACAGCAGCGCGTCGAGCTTCGAATTCGTCTGCATCGCCTGCTCGACGGTCGAGAGCTGGGCGAACTGGCTCATATATTGCGAGGTATCCATTGGATTGGTCGGATCCTGATTCTTCATCTCGGCAATGAGGAGCTGGAGAAACGTGTTGTAGTCCACGCTGTTGCTCGACGTCGGCGAGTTGGTCGCGTTCGAGCTGGACGACTTGCCGGTCGTGTCGGTCGCGCTGTTGACGTTCATCTTGTCTCTCCGCTGTCAGGCAGCTTCGACTGGGGAAACATTGGCGGCGCCCGCCAGGATGGCCTGCTCCACCGGAAACAGCGCCCGAATCCGCTTGAGCGCCTCGAAATAGCGGGTCGCGCCGACCAGCTCGTGGATCGCGCCGAGCCCGTCGAGCATCTCGCGGCTCTCGCAAACGGCACACAGGGCCGCGTAATGCTGCGCGTAGAGCGCGGCGGCGTCGCGGACGTCGGTCGGGTTCATCAGCATGAGCTGGACGATGAAATAGAGCTGTCGCAGCGCCGTGGTGGCGTCGGACGCCTGCATGACCTGCCCTTCGAGCAGGAACATCACGTCGTTGACGAGCTCGACGGAGACCTTGCGGTCGACGCGGAGCACCGCGCCGTTGATGTAGATCCGTTCGCCCGCGCGCAAGGAGATCTTCATTAAAGCGCGTCTCGGATCAGGCGGTTGATTTCGATGAGCTGCACCACGTCGCTCGACCTCTGCTCGCGGAGGCGGTCGGCTTCCTTGACCACCCACAGCCCGATCGAGATGATGTCGGCGCGCAGCTTGTCCGGCAGCCCGTTCTCGGGGTGTGCGAGATCCTCGATGAAGATCGTCCACAGCCGCCGCACATAGAGCAGGCTCTCGACCTGGTCCTCGAGGCTGAAACGCCCCTTCTGGATCCGCTCGAGCCGGTCGATGCCGAGGCTGAGCGCCTGCCGCTCGCGGCTGCGCGCCTCATAGCCACTTTCGTCGACGACCGCTTCATAGGCTTCAAACGTCATCAGGACCACTCTTCGCAGGAGACCGAACAACTGGACAAAGGTTACGAGCCCCTATTCAGAGATAATTGATGAGGCTGATCTTCTGGAGCTGCGAAGTGAGCGCCAGCGCCGTCTGGATCTGTGTCTGCAGCGTGTTGACCCGGACCGAGGCTTCGGTCGGGTCGACCTTCTCCATGCCGACGATCTGATTGTTCAGGATGTCCTGCTGCGTCTTGAGCTTGGTGGTTGCTGTGGTGATCCGCTGCTGGACCGTGCCGACGCTGCCGCCGAGCGCAGCGAGGTCGTTGATGGCGTTGCCGACGAGCCCGATGGCCTTGTCCACCACGACCTGGAACGTCTCCTGGCTCAGCTTCACGTTCCCGAGGTCGGCCATCATGGTGTAGGCCTCGGCGAGCTTGCGGAAGCCGGTCTGGTTGGCGCTCACGGACGTATCGGCGATCTCGGTGGTGGAGATCCGGCTTTGCATGGTCTGGTCGGTCGCCGACGACCAGTTGGTGTTCCAGGCCGGGCTGGCAAACTCGGCATCGAAGGTGGTGTCGAGGAAGGTCTGCATCTGGGCCGGCGTGATGGTGGCGACGCTGGCTGAGGATTGCGAGAAGCCGAAGGCCGCGAGAAAATCCGCATCGACCTGGTTCTTGCTGGCCGAGCCCGCGGCGTAAGGCGTGATCGGCGCGTTCTGCGTGTTGATGCCCGAGAACAGATAGGAGCCGTTATAGGAGACGTTCAGGGCGCCGATCAGATCCTGGAGATTGGAGGATGCAGGCGGCAGGATGACCCGCCCGCCGCCGTCGGTGCTGCGGGCCGCGATCAGGTCCTTAAGGAAATCCGTCGCGGTCTTGCTGAGCTGGGTGATCCGGTTCTGCGTCACGTCCAGGCGCCCCGAGACGAGCCCGTTGGTGTCGACGAGCTGATCGGCGAAGCTGAAGTCCGCCCGCAGCGTGAGGTCGCTTCCCGTCGTTGCACCGAGCTCGAGGCCGATATCGGCGAAGCGGCCGGTGGTCGCCTCGGTCGAGGCCTTGCTCAGCGCCGCCTGGTTGTTCGTGATCGAATACCTCAACGAGGAGGACAACATCAGGGTGGAAATGTAGTTCGCGCTCATCATGACTTAGTTCCCTACGGCAGCGAGCAGGCTCTGCAGCATTTCATCGACGGTCGAGATGATCTTCGACGAGGCCGAATAGGTGCGCTCGACCTGGAGCATCAAGGCCATCTCGTCGTCCATGTTGACGCCGTTGACGTTGGACAACGCCGTGATGCTGCGGTTGAGCAGCGTGCTCTGGTACTCGGAGTTGTCGTTGGCGGCCTTGCGCTGGTTTTCGATCCAGCTTGCCGAGGACGATGCGAAGTCGATCAGGCTGCCGCTCGGCTTGCCTTGCGTCGTTGCATCGAACGGCTGCGAGGCATCCATGCCGCCGATGAGCTGCTGCAGCCGGGTCGAATAGCCGCCGTTGCCGGCGGTGTTGTATTGATAGGCGGGGTTGCCGCTGATCGCACCGTCGCGCAGCAGATTCGGGTTGCCGCCCAGGGCCGGATCGACCGATGCGGCGACCGAGATCGTGCCGGCGAGGCCCACCGAGACGGTTGCGCTCGCCGGCATCGCCGGCGCGCCCGGATAGGTGAAGAGACCGGGAACGTCGGGCAGTGCCGCAGCGGTCTGATCGCTTTCCCTGAACGTATTGATCAGGCCGCGCGCGATTTCGTCGAGCTGGCTCTGATAGGTGACGGTGTCCTGGTCGCGCAGCTGAGCCAGCCCTGCGAGCTTGCCCGACTTCAGCGGCATCACCGAATTGGCCCCGGTCACGGGGACGCCGTCGATGTAGACGGCATTGCCCGTGGTGCCGGCGGTGTAGGCGGTCGTCGGCGCAAAGCTCACCGACCGCGCCGTCTTGTCGAACAGCACGACGCCGCTGTCGGCGTAGAGCGCCGCGTCGCCGTTGGGCCGGATCGACATGGTGACGCCGACCTCCTGCGACAGCTGCGAGACGATGCTGTCGCGCTGGTCGAGGTAGTCGGTGATGTCGTCGCCGGAGATCGTGCCCTTCACGATCGCCGTGTTCACGGTCTCGAACTGCGAGAGCAGCTGGTTGATGTTCTGAACCGACGTCTTCATGTCGGCATCGGCGCTCTCGCGGACCGACTGCACGGTCCGGGTCGCCTGGTTGAGCGCGGTCGCCATGTCCTTGGCGGACGCGACGGCCGCCTGTGCCAGCGTGGTGTTATCAGGGGCGTTGGCATATTTCTGCAATGCCTGCTTCAGCGCATTGAGCTGCGCCGTCGGCGACTGGTCGAGCTCGGGATCGTCCACCGTCGCGGTGGCGATCTTCTGCAGGCCGTCATAGATCGCGGTTTGCTTGGCCGACGACGAGGTCGCGATCAGGACGTTGTTGTAGAGGCCCGAGCTGGCGGCGCGCTGGATCGCCGCGACATAGACGCCGGTGCCGGGCAGATTGTCCAGCACGGTGAGCTTGCGCGAATAGCCGGTGGCGCTGGCACCGGCGATGTTGCGCGAGATGACCGACGACTGGATGCTCGACGCCATGAGCGAGGAGCGAGCCGAGTTGAGAGCGGCGGTAAGCGACATGGCGTGCTCTTGCCCGAAACGAGCGCCGAAGAATTCAGCGCTTCAGGTTGACGACGACGTCCAGCAGATCCGCGCCGGTCTGGAACGATTTCGAGTTCGCCGTGAAGCCGCGCTGGGCCTCGATCATCGAGGTCAGTTCGTCCGCGAGATCGACGTTGGAATCTTCCAGCGCGCCGGATTTGACGGTGCCGAGACCGCCCTGGCCGGCGAGGCCAACCTGCACGTTTCCGGACTCCAGGTTCGGCGAATAGACGTTGCCGACTTCGGGCGTCAGATGGTCCGGGCTCGGCACCGTGGCGAGCGCGATCTGGAAGCTCGGTAGCGTGGTGCCGTTCTTGAGGACGGCGGTGACGATGCCCTTGTCGTCGATGTTCACTTTCTCCACGGCGGACGGAGCGTTGCCATCGACCGTCGCCTTGAAGTCGAAGGCGGCAGCGACCTGGGTCATGGCCGACATGTCGATATTGAAGGCGGCGGAACCGCCCGGGATCGCGACCGAGAGCGCCGTCGGGCTCGCCGCGGCCAATTTGCCCTTGCCGGTCGCGGTGACGTCGAAGGTGAACGTGGTTGCGGGGCCCGGCGTCGTCAACGCAGTGGCGCCGTTGTAGACCTGGATATCCCAGGTATTGGCGCCGGTCTTGGCAGCGTAGACGTCGAGCGTCACGGCATTGCCGATATTATCGTAGGTCACCATCGACGTCTTCGACGTGTAGTTGGCGGGCCCTGCCGGCGCTGCGATCGCGGTTGCGCTCGGATCGAGATTGGCGGCCACGGTCGCCTTGGTCGATGGCGCGGCCTGGAGCGCCATCTGATTGACGTTGATGACCTGAAGGCCGCCGAAACCGTTGGCGGCGACGTTGGGCACGGCACCGTTCGCGATGTTGTAGCCCATCAGCTGGAAGCCGGCTGTGTTGACGAGGTTGCCGGTTTCGTCGGGCACGAACGCGCCCGCACGGGTGAGGAAGTTATTTCCGTTCGCGTCCTGCACGACGAAGAATCCGTTGCCCTGGACCGCAAGATCCGTCGTCGATGTCGTGAAGTGATAGTTGCCGGCGTCGGAGATGGCATAACGGACGGTGGTTTCGACCGCGCCGGAATCGTAATTGCCGGAGCCGCTCTTCAGGATCAGCGAGGAGAACTCCGTCGAAGCCCGCTTGTAGCCCGTCGTGTTGACGTTGGCGATGTTGTCCGAGACCGTCGACAGCTTGTTGGACTGCGCGTTCATCCCGGAAACGCCGGTGCGCATAACACCATACAGGCTCATGAATTGGACTCCTTGGTCAGGTTGCAGCTACAATGCGGGGTCTTGCTTGCGCGGGGCTGATGATTGGGCGTGATGCACAACTTCATGTTGTCAGGTCGTTTTCGGCTGACAGAAGGAGCGAGCCTTGTCGGTCCATGCGCCGAAGCCGCTCGAGACGAGGTGCGCGACGATGTGACAGACGTAGCGCTTCTGCGCCGGCTGATTGTTGGGACCTGCATTGTAGCGGGCGACGGCCATGGTCCAGCTGCCTTCGCGCTGCTTCAACTCCTTGAGGAAGTGCGCGGCGTATTGGACGTTCCTGGCGGGATCGAACATCGCCCGCACCGAAGCGAACTTGTCGCCGTGGTAATAGTGATTGATCTGCATGCATCCGAGGTCAATCAATTTGATCCCCTTGCTGCGCATGGTCTCGAAATTCGCGATTGCATCATCCATGTCCTTGGCGAACACGGTCTGGCCGTCGGCACCGAGAGCATAGGGATGGAGCGCGCCGCGCCGTCCGGTCTCGGTGAGCCCGACCGCATAGAGAATGCCGAGCGGAATCCCGTGCTGCTGCGCCGCGCGCGCCATCTCGCGCTCGCAGGGGCGCGCAGTTTCGGCGGCCGCCTGGGCCGCGCTCGCACTAGAGATAAACAGGGCCGCGACGATGATACGCCGCCACATCCTGATCATGACGCGTCTCCTGGCTGAACGGGCGCTCCTGGCGAGCCTGCTTCGCGCCGCCGTCGGACTGCCCCGACGACGTGCCTCCACCGCCGAACGCGTCTTGCGACTGCGGCGAGGATTGTTGCTGGCCCGAGAGCTGCGGCTGCGACTGGCCCGAGCCGCTCTGAAATCCATCCAGCGAGCCGTGCTGGACCGGCGCGACGTCGGCGACATAGCCCGCCGACTGCATGAGATCGCGGATCTGGTCGCGCTGCTGGTCGAGCATCTGGCTCGTGTCCTTGCGCTCGGCCGCGAGCTGGACGGACACTTCGGTGCCGACGAGGCGGAGGCGCACCGTGACGTTGCCGAGCGCGGGCGGTTCGAGATTGACGGTCAGGATCCTGAGCGGCTGATCCGGTGCGTTGGTCTGGGCTGCCGCGAGATCGGGCGCCGCGGACGCCGCCGCGGCCGACGGTTCCTTCAGCTCGGCCACGACAGCGTTGGCGACCTGCTGCGGGGCGTTGAACTGCGCCGGCGGCAGATGGGTTTCCTGCTGGACCACGGTGACCTTGGTCGTCTCGGGCAGCGCCGCGCGCACTGAGGCCTTGGCAGCGCGCTCGACATCGGCCGTAACAGCCTCGAAGCCAGATGATGCAGGCATCGCGCTCGAAGACTCCGCACCTTGCGTCGGTGTCGGCTGCGACTCGGCCATCGCTTGCGACGTCGCGGCCTGCGAGCGTGCGCCGGCTTGGGCAGCACCGGATGGGACGGTATCGGCGGTCGCCGCCTTCACGGCGCTTGGCGCCTCGTGCTTCAGCGAGGGGGGCCGCTCGTCGCGCGCGGGCGCGTCCTTGTCCGCGGACGACAATTGCATCTGCGGCTTCGCGGCAGGCGCGGCAGCGATCTCCTGGCCGACCATGACAGCGATGCCGGATTGGTCCTGGCGATCCGTCCCGGCGACATCGTCGACCGGACGTGGTTTCTCCGTCGACTTTTCGGACTTGTTGTCGGAGGCCTCGTCCATGGACTTTGGATGTGGAGTTGTCGCCACACGTTCGCGCGGCGTCGCCTCCTTCGGCTTCTCCTGCTCGGTCGGGTGGGTCAGGCGCGTGCGCAACGTTCCGGTCTTCGCGGCCGTCTCGCGGCCATCTTCGCTCAGTGCCTGCTTGGCGAGGTTCGAGACGGTGTGGAGCAGATCGTTGAAGGACGAATTCGCCTGCGGTTTGGTCCCGGCGCCCTTTGCCGAGCGCGACCCGCGCACGTTGAGACTCTCGGCGAGACCGGAGAAGAGCTGTCCGGAGGTTCCATTGAGCTTGGTCATGGACGGCGGTCCTTGGTCAGGAGTTCGAGTTCGCCGAGCTGCTTCTGCGCGCGTGCGAGCGTCGCGGTCGATGACGCCAGATCGAGCCGCGCCGGCGTTGCCGGAGGCTTGTCCGCTGCTGCGGCGGATCCGCCCGCGAACGGCTTGCGGACGTCGAGCGCGAGCTGCACGGCGGCATTGAGAAGGGGGACGTCGCGCTCGGGCAGCTTCGACCGGTCGAGCGCCTTGAGTTCGGCGAGACCGCCGTCATATTCGTCGGTGAGCACCCGCGAGGCGCCGCGGAAGAAATGGGCGCGCTCGCGTTCCGCTGATGCGTCCGCGCTGAGCGTCAATGCCCGCTCGCCCGCAAGTCGGGTGACGGCCAGCCGTCCGCGCACCATCGCCGCGCGCGCGATCACGAGATAGAGCTTGAGGCGGCTGGCGCGATCGATCTGCTCCAGCAGGGCGGAGATCCGCGCAAAGCGGCGCTCGTCGAGTGCAAGGCTCGACTGCGTCAGCCCCGCGGAGAAGCGCTGCCAGAAATCGCCGGCATAGATCGAATTGCGGTAATGGCGGATATAGGCCAGCGTCAGGAACTCGAACTTCTCGAAATCCTCCGCCTGCCCCACCAGCAGGATCTCGCGCCGCAGCGCCGCCTCCTCGACCAGCGTGCCCGGCAACAGCAGGCGCGCATCGTCCAGACGCTCGATCGCGAGCGACGCCTCGGCGCGCGCGAACAGCGCGCCCTGAACCAGCGCGACCTGTCCGCCCAGTCCTGAGGGAATGGTCCGCGGCTTGATCTCCTTGAGCAGCTCCCGCGCTTCCTCCTGGCGACCCTCGACATAGGCGAGCGCACCATTGAACAGCCGCTCGTCGACGTTCATCTTGTCCCGCGGCAGCTTGCGAACGATTTGCGGCGCACCGCCGCTGAGCAGGTAGATGACGACCGCCTGGCCGTTCTGCGGATTGCTCCACACGGCGGGATCGGCCGCGAGAAACTTCTCCCCGATCTGCCGGATCAGCGCGATATGACTGCCATGTGCAGCAGTGTCGCCGTTGGCGATGCCGTCCTGCACCGCTTGCAGCGCGCGGACGAGCTCATAGGGTTCGCCGCCCTGGGGCGCAGGCTGGGCAAGGGCATTTGCCGCCATGAAGGGCAGGAGCAGCCAAGCGGCGCGGCGCAGCAGCCTGATCAAGGGCGCTTCTCCCGGATCAGGATCTCGATCCGGCGGTTCTGGGCGGCCGCCGGGTCGTTCGGAAGCTTCGGCCGCCGATCGGCGTAACCTTCGATATGCTCGATCCGCCGCACATCGACGCCGGAGCGAACCAGCATGTAATAGGCCATCTGCGCACGCGCGGTCGACAGTCGCCAATTGTCGTAAGCCTCCGACCGATACGGCCGATTGTCGGTATGGCCGCGGACGATGATCATGCCCTGGCGCTTCATCAGCAGCGGCCCGATCTTGTCGATCGCGCGGATCAGCTCGGGACGCGGCTCCGCCGAACCGACCGCGAACATTCCGAAGCTCGCATCGTCGGTCAGGCTGATCAGGAGCCCCTCCTCGACTTGACGCACCTCGGCCGCCGGTCCCGCCCCTGCCTTGATGTCCGACAGCGCCTCTGCGATCGCGGACTGAAGCTGCTTGAGGGTCGGCTGCTGCGTTTGCGCCACCTCGCGCGTTTCCGACTCCTTCGCCGTATCGTTAAGACGCGCCTGCGGGGCGGCGTTGGCCTGAACGCCGGCTTGGACGCTGCCCTCGCGCGCCGACTGCGTCGGTGCGGAGCCCGGTGGCAGCAGAGGCGACAGACTCGAGCTCTCCGGGTTCGGAGCCACGCTGCCGCCGGCATCATCCATTCGTGTCCGGCGCGCTTGCGGCTCGCCCGGATTGGCTCCGGCAGCGGCGTCTCGCGCGGAGGCATTCGGCTTCGGCTCGCTCTCGATGAAGCGATCGGCGTCCTTGGACGCCTGCGGCGCCAGCTTCCAATAGCCGGGATCGAACGGATCGCGATAGGCGTCGCCTCCCTTGAGGCCGTCCTCTTCGGCGGAGGTCAGAGCGCCGGCGCGCCGCTGGCCACTAGACTGGTTCGCGCTATTGGCGATCTCGGCGAGCGTCGCATAGGGATCGCGGAACAGGACCTTCTCCTCGAAGGAGGCCGGCTTCTCGGCGGTCGGAGAGTCACCACGACGTTCTTCGTTCGTGCCAGCCGGCTGGCGCTTGCCGTCCTGACCTTCGAACGAGGTCGGCTCCTTCTTGGAGAGATTCTTCAGGCCCTTCGGCGCCGGGGCATTTTCCGCGAGCTGGATCGGGTTGAAATAACTCGCGACCACCTGCTTCTGGTCCTGGTTGAGCGCGTTGAGCAGCCACATGACCAGGAAGAACGCCATCATCGCGGTCATGAAGTCCGCATAGGCGATCTTCCAGACGCCGCCGTGATGCGCCTCCTCGGCGAAGGCGCTGCGGCGGCGGACGATCACGATCTCATGCTTGACCTCCTCCATGACGGACTACCGGCGCGCTTCCTTGAGGCGTTCGCTCCAGGCCGTGATCTGCGTCTCGATCACGGTCTGGTCGGCCACGACGCGAACCTCGAGCGTCTCGGCGGCCTCGTATGCGATGCCCGTTCGCCTGGATGCCTCGAGCTGCGTCTTCACGAGATCCAGCAGCTCGCTCGGGCCGGTGACCTTGAAGGCCGGCACCGACGAGTTGCCGGTCAGCGCCGCGATCTGCTCGACCAGCGATCCGATCGCCTTGTCGCGCACCGCATCGGTGAGGAACGGCAGCAGGATCCGCGCCACCGAGCTTGCGATGTTGGTTTCGATCTCGCGGCACGCCGCCTCGAAGCCGCTGACGATCGCGACCGCCTGCTGGTCGGACCATTTGGCCCGCTCCTCGCCGAGCCGGATCGCACTGCGGACGCGCTCCTCGGCCAGCTTGGCGTCGGCTTCCGCGACGCCCGCGGCATGGCCGCGTCGATAGGCATCGTCCAGCAGATTGACCGGCGGCGCTTCCGTCGCAGGCACCGGAGACGGCGCCTGAAGCTGCGTCTGGGCCTGCGGCTGCGCTTGAGGCTGCGGATCGCGCCTCGCCTCCTTCGGCCTGGTCAGCACGTCCTGGATTTTCAGCGGCGGAGGCGGCGGCGACTTGACCCGGCCATTCGCGTCGAACTGCGTCAGGAGTTTTCCGATTGCCGCGTTCATGCCGCCTCCTCGCGTCGCATCCAGTCTTTAAGGATCGCCGCCGCCTGCATCTGATCGAGCCGGACGATCTGCTCCAGCCGCTTCTGCGGCGTTCGCTGCATCTTGCCTTCGAGGTCTTCGACGAGGTTGAGCTCGGCCTCCTCGCTGTCGGCCAGCGCAAGGGCCGCCGAAGCTTCGAGCTGGGCGGCCTCGGTCGCCTCGACCTGCTCCTGCTGCGCGCGATGGGTCAGAATTCCGTTGACCGCTGGCCGCAGCCCGAACCAGACCAGCATCGAGGCCACGGCCAGGATCGTGATCGCGTTGATGACGCTGCCGAGCTGCTTGTTGATCATCTCGACGAAGCTGATCGGCGGCACCGGCGCCAGCTCACGCGAACCTTCGATGAAGTCGACGGCCGTCACCTGGATCTGGTCGCCGCGCGCCTTGTCCAATCCGCCCGCCGTCGCCGCGAGCTGGCTGATCTCGGCGAGCTTGCTGTCGATGATGGCCTGGTTGCTCTTGTCGCCGAGATCGGCGACCAGCCGCGCGCGGTTCACCAGCACGGCGATGAACAGCTTCTTGACCGAATAGCCGTCGCTGACCGTCGTCGTGGTCTTGGACGAGACCTCGAAATTGGTAACGTCCTCGCGGCGGGTCTTGTCCTCGCTGGAGTTCTTGCCGCCGCCTGCATTCACCTGCTGGTCGGGGAGGTTCTGCTGCACCGTGGTCGGCGACGAACGGTCGGCGTTCTGCGAGGATTCCTTCTCGCGCACGGCCCGCACCGAGCGCTCGGCGCGGTTCTCGGGATCGTAGACCGTCTCGTTGATCTGCCGCTTGTCGGTGGACAGCTGCGGAGCGACGCTCACCTCGAAATTGTCGAGGCCGAGATACGGCGTCAGCGCCTTGCGGATGTTCTCCTGCACCATGCCGCTGACCGTCTTCTGCAGGCTCGCCATCTTGGTCGGCGCGGCGCTGGCCTCGTCCTCTTCAGCGAGCAGCATCGAGCCGTCGGCGTCGAGCACCGTCACCTTGTCGCGGCTCATGCCGGGAATGGCGGCGGCGACGAGATGCCGGATCGACTGCGCCGTGCGTGCCTCGATCGCGCCGTCGGTGCGCAGCACGACCGAGGCCGAAGGCGGCTGCTGCGTCGCGCGGAACGATCCGCGCACCGGCAGCACGATATGCACGCGCGCCGCCTTCACGCCCTTCATCAGCTGGACGGTGCGGGCGATCTCGCCCTCGAGCGCGCGCAGCTTGGTGACCTCCTGCATGAACGAGGTCAGCCCGAGCGAGCCGATCTTGTCGAACAGCTCGTAACCGGAATTGGCGCTGGTCGGCAGCCCCTTTTCGGCGAGCAGCATCCGCGCCTGCATGGTCTGGCTCGGACGCACCGAGACCGCATCACCGGCGGAATTGACGTCGAAGGTGATGTTCTGCTCGCGCAGCGCCGCGCCGATGCGCGTCACGTCTTCGCGGGTGAGGCCGGTGTAGAGCGTTTCGAACTCGGGCCGGCTGAGATAATAGGCGCCGCCGACGACGGTGACGAGAACCGCAAAGCCGATCAGTCCCAAGGCCATCAGGCGTCGCGGCCCAAGCTCCAGCAGATTGTTGAGCAGTTGCTGTACCTGCGCACGACTGAGCATATGACCTCGTACAATGCGAATGGTGAGGACACTCAGCTGCCAACCTTGTCTGAAGGTTGCGGCAGGCGCGAATGTGCGGGTTCGCTGGCGAGGCGTTGCAATTTTACAAGGCTGGACGATGCAATCGGTCTGGCAACCGCGAGCGAGCGCTCGGGCGCTCGGCAGCCCGACCGGCTGCAGCGTGTCGCAAGAAGTCTGGCGTCGGGAAGTCGATTGCCGGCACGTCGCGCGTCGGCGCGCCCACCATCGCGGCGGGGACCGTGCTCCCCGATGGAGCACGGTCGTTTTCGAGTGCGCCGCTTAGCCGCGGAACAGCGACAGGATGCTCTGGCTGTTCTGGTTGGCGATCGAGAGCGCCTGAACGCCGAGCTGCTGCTGGGTCTGCAGCGCCTGGAGCCGGGTCGATTCCGCGTTCATGTCGGCGTCGACGAGCTGGCCGACACCGCGATCCACGGAGTCCATCAGCGTCTTGACGAATTCCGTATTGGTCGAGATGCGGTTCTTGACCGCACCGAGATCGGCAGCGGCCGAGGCCACCGAGTTGATCGCAGCGGTGACCTTCGAGATGTAGCCATCGAGCGTGGTCTGGTCGGCCGCCGAGTCGGTCAGCGCGGAGATGTTGATCGTGTCGACCGAGGCGCTGGCGGCCACGGTGTCGAGAATGCCGGTCTGCGTGGTGGAGTAGAGCGTGTAGTTGGCGGTCGTGATGGTGATCGAACCGATCGTCGGGGTTCCGCCGACACGCGAGTAGGACGAGACGAGGTTGAAGCTCGTCGGGGTGGTACCCGTCGTGGTGCTCAGCCAGTTGATGCCGTTGAAGGTGGCCGAATTGGCCTTGAGCTTCATGTCCTGCTGGATCTGGGTGATGTCCGCCTGGATCTTGGTGCGGTCGATACCCGCGGTCTTGGCTTCGACCAGCAGCGCCTGCAGCTTGGTCAGGCCGGATTCCTTGTCGCCGATCACCGAGGTCAGAGCGGTGTATTCGGTGTCGACGGTCGCAGCCGACAGACCGAGCGAGTCGGAGACCGCGGACAGTGCGGCGTTGTCGGAGCGCATCGAGGTCGCGATCGACCAGTAGGCGGCGTTGTCCGAAGCAGTGGACACGCGCTGACCGGTGGAGATCCGGTTCTGCGTGGTGGCGAGTTGCGCGCTGACAGACCGCAGGGTCTGGAGCGCGGTCATGGCGGAGGAGTTGGTGAGAAGGCTAGAACCCATTTTGATGTCCCTTTGAAGATTGAAACGAGCTTAGGGGACATACCGGGCTTGCACCGGTACGACAGAGCGGCGTCATGCCTTTGGGCGTGCCGCAAACGCGGGTTCAAGGCCCAATCTGTCGTAGCGGCGAGGTTAACGAGCGAAGCTTGTGCGGGGCTTGTGGCTCTGTGCTCTGCCTGCAACTGGCAGCCGAAATGACGGCGTGCGCAGCGTGACGCCAAACGAAAGGGCCGCGCTTCGCGAGAAGCGCGGCCCTCCCCCGACGATCCAAGCCTTAGCGGAACAGCGACAGGATGCTCTGGCTGCTGTTGTTGGCGATCGAAAGCGCCTGAACACCGAGCTGCTGCTGAACCTGAAGCGCGGCAAGGCGGGTGGATTCCGCATTCATGTCCGCGTCGACGAGCTGGCCGACACCGCGGTCAACCGAGTCCATCAGCGACTTCACGAACTCCGTGTTGGTCGAAATACGGTTCTTGACGGCACCGAGATTGGCGGCGGACGCGGCCACCGAGTTGATGGCGGTCGTCACCTGCGCGATGTAGCCATCGAGCGTGGTCTGGTCGGCTGCCGAGTCCGTCAGCGCGGAGATGTTGATCGTGTCGACCGAGGCGCTGCCGGCCACGGTGTCCAGAATGCCGGTCTGGGTGGTCGAGTAGAGCGTGTAGTTGGCGGTCGTCACGGTGATCGAGCCGATGGTGGGCGTGCCGCCGACGCGAGAATACGACGACACCAGGCTGAAGCTCGTCGGCGTGGTGCCGGTCGTCGTGCTCAGCCAGTTGATGCCGTTGAAGGTCGCGGCATTGGCCGTGCTCTTCATCTGCTGCTGGATCTGGGTGACGTCCGCCTGGATCTTGGTGCGGTCGATACCCGCGGTCTTGGCTTGCACCAGCAGCGACTGGAGCTTGGTCAGACCGGAGTCCTTGTCACCGATGACCGTGGTCAGAGCGGTATATTCGGTGTCGACGGTCGCAGCCGACAGACCGAGCGAGTCGGAGACGGCGGAGAGCGCGGCATTGTCGGCGCGCATCGAGGTGGCGATCGACCAATAGGCGGCGTTGTCCGAAGCGGTGGCCACGCGCTGACCGGTGGAGATCCGGTTCTGCGTGGTGGAGAGTTGCGAACCCACAGACCGCAGCGTCTGGAGTGCGGTCATGGCGGTCGAGTTCGTAAGCAGGCTTGACATTGCGAATGTCCCTTTATGTACGCGTTTACATTTTCACGAGGGGACATACCGGGCTTTCACCGGTACGGAAGGGCGGCATCATGCCTTTGGACCGATCAGTATGGGTCCAACCCGCCGTGCCGCATTGCTAGCACGCCGAATCTTGCTTCCGGATTAAGATGGGCTTGAATTCCGCAGTGAAATCATATGGTTAACATTACACCCCGCTAACCATAACCAGTGCGTTTCGCTTAACCATAACGGCCGGCCGGCGATCGCGGCGCTCACGAGAACGAGCGGACCAGGCCGGAGGCCAGCAGATTCCAGCCGTCGATCAGCACGAAGAACAGCATCTTGAACGGCAGCGCGAGGATCGTCGGCGGCATCATCATCATGCCCATCGACATGGTCAGCGTCGCCACGATCATGTCGATCACCAGGAACGGCAGGATGATGAGGAATCCGATCTCGAACGAGCGGCGGAGCTCGGAGATCATGAAGGCCGGAATGATGACGCGCAGATCGATCCGCTTGTCGTCGAACTTCCTGCGGAAGCTTTCGGCGGCGAGCGCTTCGAAGGTCTGGAGATCCTTGTCGCGGACATGGGCCAGCATGAACTCGCGGAACGGATCCGTGATCTTCAGATAGGCCTCCTCCTCCGATATCTCGTTCTTCATCAGCGGCTGGACGCCGCTCTCCCAGGCCCGGTCGAAGGTCGGCGCCATCACGTAGAAGGTCATGAACAGCGCGAGACTGATCAGCACCAGGTTGGCAGGTGTGGTCTGGAGGCCGAGACCGGCGCGCAGGAACGACAACGCCACCGCAAATCGCGTGAAGCTCGTCACCATGATGAGCAGCCCCGGCGCCACCGACAGCACCGTGATCAGCGCCATCAGCTGGATGATCCGGCCGCTGGTCGAGCCGTTTCCGGGCGGCAGCAGGGAATTAAGGTCCGGAATCTGGGCCAGCGCCGCCTCGGGCAGCACGACCAGAACCAGCGCGAGCAGCAGGACTTTCACCCTCACTGGATCACCAGCGTCTCGATGATCAATTCGCGGACCTTGCCCGACGAGCGGATATTGGCGCGCTCGGTCAGGTCGTCGCGCAGATGCTGGAGCCCGCGCGATCCCTCGAACTGGGTAACGGTCGCCGACCGAAGATAGGTCACGATGTCCTCGCTGATATGGGCGGCCAGAATGCCGGCATCCTCGTCGCTCATGCTGTCGGTCACCATCGAGGCTTCGATGCGCGCCCAATTGTTGGCCGGCGCGGCGAGATTGGTCACGATCGGGGACAATTTCCTGAGCCGCGCGCTGCCGGCGTAGCTCGACGCGATCGGCGGCGGGGTGGCGCTCTTCTTCGCGTCGGCAACGCGCTCGGCGGTTGCGATCAGATGCAGGCCGGCAACCGCGCCCGCGCCGATCGCGATCAGGGTCAGCACGACGATGGCGGCGATCAGGCGCATGGCATCCCCTGCCATCGCGACGCGGTGCCGGTCTCAGAACGGTGCCACGGCATCATAGATCCGGTGTCCCCATCCAGGCTGCTGCACGTCCGACAGATTTCCGCGCCCGCCATAGGACACGCGCGCCTCGGCGATCTTGTCGTAGGAGATCGTGTTGGCCCGCGAGATATCGCGCGGACGTACGATGCCGCCGACGTTCAGCACGCGCATCTCCGTGTTGACGCGAAATTCCTGCGAACCGCTGATCATCATGTTGCCGTTCGGCAGCACGTCGGTGACGATGGCCGCGATCGACAGCTTGATGTCTTCGGTGCGGTCGATCTGGCCGTTGCCCTTGATCTGGGTGTTGGTGCTGAGATTGGCGTTGGCCGAACCCGTGTCTTTCCATCCGGCGACGTCCATCAGCCAGTCGAGCCCGAACTTCACCTGCGAATCGCGCGAACGGCCGGTCTTGTTGTCCAGCTTGGCCTTGTCCTGCATCGAGATGATCACCGTCACGACGTCGCCGGTGCGGCGGGCGCGGGGATCGCGGTAAAGATCGGTGCCGTCGTCCCAGGTGGAGCGGTAGCTCACGGGCGTGCGCATGCGCGGCGTCACCGGGATCGGATCGGCCTGCATCCGCAGGCCGCTGCCGACAGGCGACATCTGCGGACCGATCAGGACTTCGGCCGGATCATGATAGCACCCGGCCAGGAGCACGGATGCCGCGAGGAGGGAGAGGATCGGCTTGTTCATCTATTTGCTCTTTCCGTCGTCCACGCGACGCATGCCGCCGAGCAGGTCGGCGAGGTGCGCCGCGCGTGCCGTGTCCATCTCATTGAAGATCGCACTCGAGCTGCGCGGGCTGAGCTTGGCGAGCACGGCCGCGGCGGTCTCGTCTGCCATGCCGGCGATCTGGGTCGCCGCAGCTTCGGGCTTCATGCGCGAATAGATCTCGACGACGCTGGCTTCGGCCTTTTTCAGGAAGTCGTCGCGCAGCGCCATCCACTTCTCGTATTCGACGCGCTTGGCCTCGACTTCCGCGATGCGCTCGCGCAGCAGGCTCTCGGCCTTCTCGAGCTCCTTGAGCTGCCAAGCCAGCCTTGCGTCGACGGCGGGATCGGCGACGTTGCTGCAGAACAGGGCGATTTCGTTGTCGGGAGCCGGCGCGGCCTGCGGCAGCGCAGGCTTCGGCGGCGCCGTGACGCTGCCGGGCTTGGCCGGACGGACCGGCGCGGGCGCAGGTGTCGGCGTTTCCGGAGCCGGCACCGCGCCGGTGACGACGGGGCCCGAATCTTCAGCCGCCCATGCCGTGGCCCGGACCGACGCATTCTCGCCAGGTGTCGCGGTGGCCGGCGGCTGCGGCTTCTGCGGTCCGCCCGCACGAGCACGGGCGAAGGAGAGCAGGTTGAGCGGTTTCGAGGGCTTGGCCTCGTCCAGGGCGAGCACCGGCGAGACGCTCGCGAGCATTGTTGCCGCGGCCAGCAGGAGGAGTTTGGCTTTGTGATCCAGCTTCAGCATCGGGCCGCGTGCGATTCTCGCTTCAGACCTGAGCATTGAGCGACCAAGCTTGCACGACGCTTGCGCATCATTGCACGATGACGTCGGCCTGCAGCGCGCCCGCCGTCTTGATCGCCTGGAGGATCGCGATGATCCCTGATGGCTTGAGGCCGATCTGGTTCAGCCCGCGCACCAGGCGCTGGAGATCGACCCCGCTCAGGATTGCCACCTGCGATCCGGCCTCGTTGGCTTCGACCACGGTCTGCGGGACGACCACCGTCTGTCCTCGCGAGAACGGCGCCGGCTGCGATACCACCGGCATCTCCGTGACGCGAACCGTCAGATTGCCGTGGGTCACGGCAACGGTCGATATCCGCACGTCGCGCCCGATCACGACCGTGCCGGTGCGCTCGTTGATCACGACCCGCGCCGGCGTGTCCGGCTCGACCACCAATTCGCCGATCTCGGCAAGGAAGCGGACAGGGCCGACATGACGCGGCTTCGACAGCACGATGGTGCGGTAGTCGCGCTCGAACGCGATCTGCGCGCGGTAGCGACCGCCGGCGTAGCGGTTGACCGCGTCGAGGATGCGCGTTGCGGTGACGAAGTCGGGGTTCTTCAGCTGGAGCACCAGGAACTCCATCTCGTGGAGGCTTCCCTGCACCTCGCGTTCGACCAGCGCACCGTTCGGGATGCGTCCGGCCGTCGGCGTGCCCTGGCTGACGTTCTGCGCCTGGCCTCCGACGCTGTAGCCGGCAACCGTGATCGCGCCCTGTGCCACCGCATAGACCGCGCCGTCCGCCGCGCGCAGCGACGTCATCACCAGCGTGCCGCCGAGCAGCGACGTCGCATCGCCGAGCGACGAGACGGTGACGTCCATGCGCTCGCCGGGCCCGATCGAAGGCGGAAGGTCCGCCGTCACCATCACCGCTGCGACGTTGCGGGTGCGCAGCGTGGTCGGCCGCGGGGGATTGTTCGTGCTCGTGGTCTCGTTCCTGACGTTGATGCCCATGTTCTCGAGCATCGACTGCAGGGACTGTTCGGTGAACGGCGCGTTACGCAGCGTGTCGCCGGTGCCATTGAGGCCGATGACGAGGCCGTAGCCGACGATCTGGTTTTCGCGCAGACCCTTGATGTCCGCGATGTCCTTGATGCGGACGGCGGCTTGGGCGCTGGCGGCAGACACCAGCAGGATGAGCGCAAGCAGGAGTCTGGTCATGACCCGTCCACGACCTTGACGGTGCCGTCCGGCTGGACGACGCCCCTGATGATCACGCCGGTGTCCGTGTTGCGCACCGGGATCAGCGCACCGGCCGCACCCGACTGCATCGCCGAGCCGTAAGTGACGATGGACAGGCCGCTGTCCTCGACCACGACCTTGACCATGGCGCCGCGCGCGACGGTCCAGGGATCCTCGACCGCATTGGTTGGAATGGGCTGGCCCGGCAACAGCGCGCGCCGCGCCATGCGGCCGACCAGGACCTGACGTCCCTCGATGAACATGGCAACGCCGAGCAGGCTCGGCGCGAAGGCGCGCTCGGTGATCATCTCTTCGCGGATCAGCTCGCCGGCGCGGATCGAGACGGCCGGCACGGGAAGCCGCTTCTCCTCGGCCGCGGCGCCCCGCGCCGCGACGAGTACCAGCAGTACGGCGGCCAACCCGCGCACGATCAGGCCCACCCTGTTCAACATCGAGACACCGGAACTAGCGCATGCCCTTCGAGACCGTCTGGGCCATTTCATCCGAGGCCTGGATGACCTTGGCATTCATTTCGTAGGCACGCTGCGCCGAGATCAGCTCGGTGATTTCCTTGACCGGGTCGACGTTCGAGGCCTCGAGATATTTCTGGTTGATCTTGCCGTAGCCGGCATCGCCCGGCAGCCCGACGACCGGCGTGCCGGACGCCGTGGTCTCCTTGTAGAGATTGCCGCCCAGCGGCTCGAGGCCTGCTTCGTTGGCGAAATTGGCGAGGTTGAGCTGGCCGATCTGCCGCGGATTCACTTCCGTATCGAGCTTGGCAAACACCTGGCCGGTGGCATTGACGGTGACCTCCACCGTTCCCTGCGGCACCGTGATCGCGGGGTCCAGCAGGTAACCGTCAATGGTGACGAGCTGGCCGTTGGCATTGGTGTTGAACGAGCCCGCACGGGTGTATTGCACCTCGTTGTTGGGGCCGAGCACCTGAAACCAGCCGCGGCCGTTGATCGCGAGATCGTAGGGGTTTCCGGTCTGCGTCAGCGCGCCCTGGATGTGCAGCTTGCGGATCGCCGCGGACTTGACGCCGAGGCCGAGATTGGCGCCTTCCGGAATCGGCGAGGAGCCGTTGGTGTTCGCGACGCCCTGCATGCGGTCCATCTGGTAGAACAGATCGGTGAACTCGGCGCGCGCCCGCTTGTACGACGTCGAGTTGATGTTGGCGATGTTGTTCGCGATGACTTCGATGTTGGTCTGCTGGGCGTTCATGCCCGTGGCCGCAATGGCGAGCGATTTCACTTGTCTCACTCCTTCAGATCAAATCGACATCCGAACGACTTCCTGGTAGGCCTGCACGACCTTGTCGCGAACCGCGACCGCCGTCTGCAGGGCCTGCTCGGCCGACATCAGCGCCTCCACGACGCGGCGCGTCGATTCCTTGCCCTGCATTGCCGAGATCGATGCGGCTTCGCCCGCCTTCAGCGTCCCGATCGCGTCGGACGTCACCTGCTTCATCACCGATTCGAAGCCGACATCGTCACCGGCCTGGACAGACGTTCTCGCGGCAGGCGAGACGGCCTGCGTCTCGGTCGCGCGGCTCGCCGCTTGCCCTGCGGAAATCGCGGTGGATGAAATCGCTTCAAGCATGGTCAGCTCCTCAGGAGGTCGATGCTCATGCCGAGCATGGACCTCACCTGCTTTACGACCTGAAGATTGGCTTCATAGGAGCGGTTGACTTCCCGCATGTCGGCCATCTCGATCATCATGTTCACGTTCGGCAGCTTGACGTAGCCGGCCTTGTCGGCGGCGGGATGCCCCGGATCGTACTCGACGCGATAGGGCGTGGTGTCGACCCCGATCTCCTTGACCTTCGCGAGCTGCGCGCCCGAGGCGCGGTCCATCGCGGCGTCGAAGGTGATGGTCTTGCGCTGATACGGATCGGCGCCGGCGGCGCGTCCCGTCGAGGTGGCGTTCGCGAGATTTTCCGAGACGATGCGCATGCGCGTCGACTGCGCTTCGAGCCCGGAGCTTGCGACCGTCAGAGAGGCGCTCAGTGAGTCCAGCATCTCAGTTCACCTCAGGCTTTTGCACTCGACAGGACCATGCGGTGAAACGACCGCACGATCGCCGCGTTCATCGAATAGTCGCGATTGACGTCGTTGCCCTTGATCATTTCCTGCTCGAGGCTGACGGAGTTGCCGGAGTGAACCACTTCCCAACTGTCCTTCTTCGCGGTCGCCCGCGTATCGGTCTCGGCTGCGGACAATTGCATGTGCGAAGCCGACGTCGTCGCAAGCCTGACCGGCATGCCGTCGAGCACCTTGTTGAACGGCTCGACGTCGCGGGCCCGAAAGCCCGGCGTGTTGGCGTTGGCGACGTTGGTGGCGATGGTCGACTGACGCAGCTCGAGATAGCGCGCCTGCGACGATGCGAGTTCGAAGAGATAAAGCGGTCCCACGACGGCCCCATTCTGATCCATTCGGGACGAGCCTAGGGCGTTAAGCTTTCGTCAAGCTGTTGCGCGAAGCACCATCCGCGGAAATCTATCGGACGTTCTCGGGCCGCGGCGTCTGCTTGGATTGGAGGAAGTAGATGATCTCCGCGACGGGCCGGAAGAATTCCGCCGGAATCACCTGGTCGACCTGGACCGCCTCGTAGAGCGCGCGCGCCAGCGCCTTGTTTTCGATGACGGGGATTCGGTTCTGCTCGGCGACCTCGCGGATCTTCAGCGCGATCACGTCCATGCCCTTGGCCACGACGAGCGGCGCGGCGCTTTCCTCGCGCTTGTAGCGCAGCGCGATCGCGAAGTGCGTCGGGTTGGCAATCACCAGCGTCGCGCGCGAGGCCGAGGCGATCATGCGTTGGCGCGAACGGTCGCGCGCCAGCGAGCGCAGGCGCGCCTTGATCAACGGATCGCCTTCCGCCTGCTTGTGCTCGTCCTTGATCTCCTGCTTGGTCATGCGCAGCTCGCGCCGCCAATGGAAGCGCGCCCAGGCGAGATCGATCGCCACCAGGACGATGGTGGCGATGCAGATCGCCGAGACTATGCGCATCGCGATGTTGAGGATCATCTCCGGCAGCGCGACCGGATCGGTGTACATCGCCTCGAATGCCTTCGCTTCGGACGCGCGCAGCACGAAGGCGACGACGGCGGTCACCGCACCAAGCTTGAACAGCGACTTGGCGAACTCGATCAGGCCCTGCGTTCCGAACAACCGGCTCCAGCCGCTGACGGGAGAGATTCGCGACAAGTCAGGCTTGATGCGCTCGAGCACGAAGCGCGGCGCGTTCTGCAGCAGCGAGGCGGCGAGCCCGAACACAACGAGGATGACGACCAGCGGCACCAGGAACCGCAGGGCCTGCAGGCCGACCACGGTGAGCAGGTTCTGCGCGTCCGCGCCGCTGGAGAGCGGGAAGCCCTCGGGATCGTCGAGGAGGCTCTTCAGGGTCGGCGTCAATTGCTGCACGCCCTGGCCGATCAGGAACGCCTGGATCACCATCAGCGCGGCCATCGAGGCGAAAATGGAGGCCTCCCGAGAGACCGGAATCTTGCCCTGTTCGAGCGCATCGCGGACTTTCTTCTCGGTCGGCTCTTCTGTCTTGCTCTCCTGATCGGATGTTTCTGCCATGCCCGTTTAGCGGTCAGCGGAAGACCAGCTCATCCTCCTGGTCGGGGTTGAGCTCGATTTCGCCCTTCTCCGCGAGGTCAAGTGCGAGGTCGGTGATCACACGGCGCGCCTCGAGCACGTCGCGCTGGTTCGACGGTTCGCCGATCGCGAGCTCGGCCTCGACGACGCGGCGGACGCGCGAGGCGACCGCGGACAGGATCACCTCGCGGAAATGCTTGTCGGTGCCCTTCAGCGCGACCACGATGCGGTCGGTCGGAACCTGGTCGAAGATCATGGTGCGCGCCTTCGGCGCCAGGTTGATGACGTCGTCGAAGGTGAACAGCAGCTCCTTCAGCACCTCGGCCGACTTCGGACGCTTCTCCGACAGGCTCTTCAGGATGTCCTCGATGTGGCCGCGCTCCATCTTGTTGATGATGTCGGCGACGCGAGCGTAGGTGTCGGCGCCGAGGTTGCGGGCGAAATTCAACGTCAGATCTTCGTGCAGGGTCTTCTCGAGGACCTTCATCGCGTCATCAACGATCGGCTTGAGGCTGAGCACGCGCCGCATCAACTCGTTGCGCAGGCTCGACGGCAGCTGGCTCATCACTTTGGCGGCGCAGGACGGCTTGACTTTGGACAGGATGAGCGCCGCGGTCTGCGGATGCTCCTTGGACAGATAGGTGGCCAGCGAATTTTCCGACACCGACGAGACGCGGTCCCACACAGAGCGGCTCGAATTGCCGAGCAGGTCCGTCATGATCGCCGAAACCTGATCAGCCGGAAGCACGTCGCCGAGCACGGCCTCCAGACCGCCGAGGGTGCCGAGAATGTTCGCGCCCATCGAGAATTGCTGGGCGAACTCCTCGACGATTCCCTCGAGCTCCTGCGCGGTGATCGGCCGCAGCTCCGCCGCCGCCTTGGTGACGATGCGGATCTCCTGCGGCTCGAACTGCTGCAGCACGCTCGCGGCCGCCTGCCGGCCCATGGCCAGCAGGAGCGCGGCGACCTTTTCCGTGCCGCCCAGCGTGGTAACGCCTCGCTGCTTGACGGGAGCGATGCCGACCGGTGCCGCCATGGTCAGGTATCACCCTGCCCCAGCGGCCCGACGATCTCCGTGAGCGAGACGCCGAAGCGGGAATTGTCCTCTTCGACGACGACCACCTCGCCGCGGGCGACGATGCGGCCGTTGACGACGACATCGACGGGCTCACCGACCCGGTGATCGAGCGGGACCACCGCGCCGCGTCCGAGCTTCATCAGGTTCGCCACCGGAATGGTCGCCGATCCCAGCACCACCTGCATGGTGACGGGAATGCGCAGGATAGCGTCGACATTGGCGAACTTGCCGGTCTCCTCGGCCGTGCGCTGGGCGATCTCGGCCAGGCGTTCGAGCGGTGACGTCTCGGCCTCAGTCGATGCAGATGCAGACTCATAGTCGAAGGATTGCGCCATTTGGTATTGCCTCTTGGTATTTCCGCTGCCGGAGCGCCGCGGCGTTCCGGTCGTATTCTTCTGCCGGGTGAGGGCTTCAGTGCTTGTTCAGATCGGCGGTCGCCGCCGTCGCGATTGGTGCGAGCCCGCTCCGCGCGTCGAGCGCCGCGATCGCCTCGTGGGCCTGATCGATCTTCGTGCTCAGCACGTTGGCAAGGCGTCCGAGATTTGCGGTGGAATCGTGCGCCGCGGTAATCACGGTGTCGAAGGCGCCCGCGGTCTCGTGCACGATGGTCGAGAATTCGCCCTGATAGCTGCGCAACCGCGCCAGCTCGCGGTGCATCCGGGTCACCCGCATGCTGGTGAAGGCGAGCGCGATCAGCAGCACGGCATCAACGAGATAGGATATCATCGACGAACTCCCGCTTCTGATCGACGGGATCGGACACCTGCATGGCGTAATAGCCATCAAGCTGGCCGATCTGACACCAGAACAGCACCTGATTGTTGCTCTCGAGGCGAGCCAGCGTGCGCGGCGTGGCCTCCAGCTCCAGCACCTGCCCCACCTTGAACTTCACGACGTCCTCGAGCGAGATCATCTTCTCGTCGAGCACCGCGCTCAGCGTCACCTCGGTACGCTGGACCTCGCTCTCCATCTGCTCGCGCCAACGCGGATCGGTCGTGCGGCCGTCGCTGGCGGTGACGGTTGCAAGCTTCTGCCTGAGCGGGTTGAGCGCGGAGTGCGGAATGATCAGGAACATCTGACCGCCGCGGTAGAGCGCCTGCACCATCATGTTCGCGCAGATCGACATGTTGCTGGCGCGTCCGATCGCCAGCGACGCCATCGCGGTCTCGACACGCTCGACGCGGAAAGTGACGTTGGACGTTCCGGCGAAGGCGCCCTGCAGCGCCTTGGCGAACCGCTCGAACAGCGCCTGGACCAGCCGGATCTCAATGTTCGAGAACGTGCGTTCGACGTCAAGCGGCGGTTCCGCTCCGTCGGAGCCGAACATCGCCTCGACCATCGTGAACACGAAGTCGCGGTCGAGCATGATGATGACGCGCGAGTCCCACTGCTCGGCATAGAGGACGGCCGCGACCGCGTTGCCCTCGTAGTCCTTGATGATGTCGCCGAGCGGATCGTTGGTGATGCCGTTGACCGAGAAATAGCAGGGCGTTCCGGCCATCGGCTGCAGGCTGTCGGTGCACGATGCCGCCATGCGATCGAAGATCACATTGAGCATCGGCATACGGTCGATCGATATGCCGGCAGCGTCCAGCAGGTAGTTCGGCAGCTGCTTGCGCTGATCGACCTCGGCGTCTTCCATCATCATGCGCGCGCCGCCTTGGGTGCAGCGTCGGCAACGACGGCCTTGGGACCTGCGATCGTCTCGTTCTCGACGACGTCGATCGAGGGACGTTCGCTGCTCGAGATCATCTTGCGGCCGTGCTCGACCGCGATCTGGGGCATGGCGCCGTTCATGAACGCCAGCAGCGTCTGCTTGACGATGATGTAGGGCCGGCACTTCTTCTCGCGCATCATCTTGATCTTGATCGCGAAGGGCGAAATGATGCCGTAGGACAGGAAGATGCCGGCGAAGGTGCCGACGAGAGCGGCGCCGATGAAGCCGCCCAGCAGCTTCGGCGACTGATCGAGCGCGCCCATCGCCTTGATGACGCCGAGCACCGCAGCGACGATGCCGAGGGCCGGCATCGCCTCCGACACCGTCACCAGTGCATGGTAAGGAGCCAGCTTGCCCTTGACGATGGTGTGGATCTCCTCGTCCATCAGCGCCTCGATCTCGTGCGTGCGCGCATTGCCCATGATGATGAGACGGACGTAATCGCAGATGAACTGGAGCAGCGAGGGGTCGCCGAGCACGCTGGGGAATGCCTTGAAGATCTCGGAGTTCGAGGGGTCGTCGATATGCGCCTCCACCTCGTTGCGGCCCTTGCCCCGCAGCTCTCGCATCAAGGCGTGCAGCGCGCCGAGCAGGTCGAGGTAATAGCGCTGTCCCGGCACCGCGTTGGTGATGGCCTGCATGCAGGCGACGCCGCTGTCGACGACCGTCTTCCACGGATTGGCCACGATGAAGGTGCCGACCGCCGTGCCTATGATGATTACGAATTCCCACGGCTGCATGAGCACGGCCAGGTGCCCGCCCATGGCGGCAAAACCGCCGAGCAGCGCCGCTACCGTGATGAAAATCCCCACGAAACTGCCCAACGCGCCGCTCCATCGCCGATCCCACCGGGAATACCTAGTCGGCGACGCTTGCGCGAAGCTGGCTTCGAGGTCGCCAGCCCCGCGCAAGCAATTGGCGGCAGCTTGAAGCGGCGTCGCAAACGGCGCCAGAGGGGCGCGTGTCATGCTATCCACCATCGCGGACTACACCAGGCTGACCAAGGACATGGGCAAGTCGCTGACGCAGGTCGCGCAGCAGCCGGATGTCAGCCGCGAGACCGACTACTTCCTCAGCCATATCGGCAAGGTTAAGACCATCGACGACTTCCTGAAGGACTATCGTCTCTACTCCTATGCGATGAAGGCCTATGGCCTCAGCGACATGACCTACGCCAAAGCGTTCATGCGCAAGGTGCTGACCGAGGGGGTCGCGAGCAAGGACGCCTTCGCCAACAAGCTGACCGACGTCCGCTATCGGCAATTCGCAACCGCCTTCAATTTCGCCGCGCTCGGCGACAAGGCGACTCAGACCGCCGCGGCCACGACCGGGACGGCGACCCAGTTCGTCACGCAGACGATGGAGGAGAAGGCCGGGGACCAGAACGAGGGCCTGCGGCTGGCGCTGTATTTCACCCGCAAGGCTTCCACCATCACGACCGCCTACCAGGTCCTGGCCGACAAGGCGCTGACGCAGGTGGTGCAGACCGCGCTCGGCCTGCCGGCGACGATCAGCTCGGCCGACATCGACGCCCAGGCCAAGATGATCGCGGACAAGATCAATCTCGCCGACTTCCAGGACCCGGCCAAGGTGACCAAGTTCGTGCAGCGCTTTGCGGCGATGTGGGATGCGACCCAGGCCCAGAACGACAGCTCGACCAATCCCGCGCTGGTCCTGATCGCCGGCGCCGCGACGTCGGTCAGCATGGATACCAACGTGCTGGCGACGCTTCAGAACATCAAGTTCAACAGGTAAGTCATGCAATCGGCTCTCTATGTGGGATTGTCGGCGCAGGTCGCCCTCGAAAAGCGCCTGCAGACGATCGCCAACAACGTCGCCAACGTCAACACGGCGGCGTTCCGCACCGACGTGGTGAAGTTCGAGACCGTGCTGTCCAAGGCGGGCCCGACGCCGGTGGCGTTCTCCTCGCCCGGCGACAACATCATCTCGCGTGAGATGGGCAACATCACCGAGAGCGGCAACCCGCTCGACGTCGCCGTGGTCGGCCAGGGTTGGATCGCCTTCGCCGGTCCGAACGGCACGGTCTACACGCGCGACGGAAGGCTCCAGATCGCCCCCAACGGCGATCTTCAGACCGTGAGCGGCTTTCCGGTCGTCGATTCCGGCGGCGCGCAGATCACGCTCGACCCGAACGGCGGACCGATCTCGATCGCGCGCAGCGGCGCGATCATCCAGGACAACAACGAGATCGGCACCATCGGCCTGTTCAGCATCCCGGCCGACGCCAATCTCGAACGCTACGGCAATTCCGGCGTGACGCCCGACCGGCCCGCGACCGCCATCGCGGACTTCTCCCGCGACGGCTTCAAGCAGGGTTATGTCGAGGGCTCCGGCGCCAATCCGATGATGGAATTGACCAAGCTGATCGCGGCCTCGCGCGCCTTCGACGGCACCAACTCGATGATCGAGGGCACCGAGAGCTCGCTGCAGAACGCGATCCGGACGCTCGGCGAACCCGGCAAGTAGAGTGTGCCGCGTGCGCAATAAGGTTGGACGGTTTCCTTGAACGCTCTTCGGCAACTCGAGTGGGCGCTGCTGGAGCTTCAGCAGAGCACTCCCCTGGCAAGCGTCAGCGGCGCGATCTCCGAGATCGCGCCGACGCATTTCCGCGTCTCCGGCCTGTCGCGCTTCGTCAGGCTCGGCGAGCTCATCGGCGTCGATTGCGGCGGCAAGCGCCAGATCGGCGAGGTGGTTCGAATCGACAGCGACGGCATCATTGCCAAGCCGTTCGACCGGCAATTCGGCGGCGGGCTCGGCTCGGTCGCCTCCCGCATGCCGCCTCTGTCCTTTGCGCCCGATCCGAGCTGGAAGGGCCGCGTCATCAACGCCCTCGGCGCGCCGCTGGACGGACTGGGGCCCCTCACGCAAGGGGCGCAGGCGGTCTCGGCCGAGACCGAAGCGCCGTCGGCCATGAAGCGCGCACGCGTGCACAAGCCGCTGCGCACCGGCGTGCGCGTCATCGACCTGTTCGCGCCGATCTGCGCCGGCCAGCGCGTCGGCATCTTTGCCGGCTCGGGTGTCGGCAAATCGACGCTGCTCGCGATGCTCGCCCGCAGCCAGGGCTTCGACACCGTCGTGCTCGCCCTGGTCGGCGAGCGCGGCCGCGAAGTGCGCGAGTTCATCGAGGACGTGCTGGGCAACGACCGTCACCGCGCTGTCACAATCGTGTCGACGGGCGACGAAAGCCCGATGATGCGCCGGCTGGCGCCGAAGACGGCGATGGCGGTCGCCGAATATTTCCGCGACCGCGGCGAATCGGTCCTGCTGATGGTGGATTCGATCACCCGCTTCGCCCACGCCGCTCGCGAGGTCGCGCTCGCCGCCGGCGAGCCCGCGGTAGCACGCGGCTACGCGCCGACCGTCTTCACCGATCTGCCGCGCCTGCTCGAGCGCGCCGGCCCGGGCGAGGAGGGATCCGGCACCATCACCGGGATCTTCTCCGTGCTGGTCGACGGCGACGATCACAACGAACCCATCGCCGACACCATCCGCAGCACGCTCGATGGGCACATCGTGCTCTCCAGGCACATCGCAGACCAGGCGCGCTATCCGGCCGTCGACGTTCTGGCGTCGGTCTCCCGCCTCGCCCACAACGTCTGGGACCCGGAGGAGCGCGAATTGGTGAGCAAGCTGCGCGCCATGATCGCGAAATACGAGGATACGCGCGACCTTCGCCTGATGGGCGGCTATCAGCCGGGACGTGATTCGAGTCTCGACCAGGCGGTCGAGATGGTCCCGCGAATCTACAGCGCGATGCGGCAAGGCGCGTCGGCCCCGCCGAGCGCCGATCCGTTCCGCGAGCTTCGGGACATGCTCAAGGGCGACTGACGGATTGAGAGGGCGAGGCGCCTGCCGCGCGCCGTGCCGGTGGTTTTCGACAGGAGATTGCGCATGTCGCTACGCTTCCAGCGCATGCGCATGCACACCGGTCGCCGATTTTTCTCTTGAGCGAATTCACCCGTTCAGGTGAGCACAAGCCCGCAAACGCGATGCAAGCAATCGAAGGGTCGATTCTGCAAGCAGTGCGGAAACAACCGTCACGTGTAATTCCAACGAGTTCCCTCGACGATTCCTCGGCAGAACGCACAAGTTGTGGATGACGTGCCGCCAAACACGGTCGTGATGCACAAGCTTCGATCAATTTGCATCAACGCCAGACAACAACGTGCCGTGCAATCAAACCGTCGTATAGTTGCGTGCATGTTGCGCGCGGGGCAGCGTATTGCGTTCACTATCATGTGTCCCTGGAAGTGAAATTGTCTTGAACGTTACATTCGCCTGCAACGACATCCAGTCTGCGAGAGGGTCTCTACTTGATTTTGTTGAGAAGCTCATCCATCGTTTTGGTTGAGTAGAAGAAACGTCTGCTTGTGACTTGAACTTTTGGGGGCTTCGGTTGAGCTATTCCGGTCCACCGTTCGCCGGCGACGGCAACCCGAGCTCCCGCGCGACGACGACGCTGTCGGCATGCCATCAGCGATACGGCTTCTCGCTCCGGACGATGCGAGGCTCATCCGCCCAGGTCGAGCGCGTTGCGATCCGTGCCTTTGTGCAAGAGTTCGATCCGACATGCTCGTCTGGCACTCAGGGCGCAAAGCGGCTTCGGGACGCCGCAGACGAAGTTCCGGGGACGAGGTAGATTCATGCCATTGGCGCGGGAAGCCGTCGAGCTGCTGGTTCAGGCGGCGAGGGCTTGGTATTTCGAGGGCAATCAGCATGGATTGCGCGATCGGGAGTGGATGGCGCTGCGCTTTCTCGGGCGCGCCAACAGGTTTTCGCGCACGCCGTCCGCACTGGCCGGCTTCATCGGCGCCACACGAGCGACTGCATCGCAGATCGTGAAGACTCTGGAGAGCAAGTCGTTCCTGGTGCGAAAGCCGTCGCACGAGGACAAGCGTTCCGTCGTCCTGAATGTCACGTCCCAGGGCGAGAAATGCCTGAGCCAGCACGATCCGATCAATCACGTGGTGAACGCGGTGACGGCGCTCGGGACCGACGAGTGCATCAAGCTGCGCGACTCTCTCCGCGAGATCCTCAATCACCTCGATGCGGCCCATCAGCGGCTCGAAGCGAGCATCTGCCGGGACTGCATGTTTCTCGCAGAGCGCGGCCCGGGCACCGGCAAGGGACGTGGAAACGCCGAGTTCATGTGCCGGCTCTATCGTGCTCCGATCTCGCTCGAGGAGACCGAGCTGCTCTGCACCAGCTTCGAGCGCACGCGTGACCGTCCCAAGATCGAGCAGCATCTCGACCGCGACCGCGTGGCGAGCCAGGGCTGAGGCGCAGCGGATCGGCCGCCAAGGAGCGGCATGCGCTCCATCAACATCGTCATTGCGAGCGAAGCGAAGCAATCCAGAGTCTTTCAGCGGAGAGATTCTGGATTGCTTCGTCGCAAGGGCTCCTCTCAATGACGGAGTATGTGGGTGCAGCTTCGCTCTTCCACCTGGCATTTTGAACGCAGACACGCCTTCACAGCCTCGCGGCGCATTTCGCCCGAGCTTTACTGGTCTCGCCGCCCTCATAGGCAAGAGGGCGCAGGGAAGACCGGGTGCCGACTGGCACCCGCGGTCCGCTGCGCGAAAAGCACACGCAGAAAGAACCGCACAGCAGCATACAGGTGTAGCCAAGCACTCGGCCTTCCCTGCGCGATGGTCGGACGGCTTATGCCGCGCTCTCCCGGGAGCCGAATTCCTTCTGGCCTCCCTCACCTTCGCGAAAGTCGCTAACACGACGCCGGTTGACGCCAATGTCACATTCGCCAAGGCTTGACCGTAGCAACGACGGCCAGGACCACACGGTTTTGCCGTACGCGCGGCCCGCCATTTCGCCGCAGTTTTTCCAACTCCGTCGACAGAGCCGGAAACTTACAGACGAGACGAAGCCTAGCAGCGCCGTTCGTCTGCGCGCGGCCGCGGGCTCACCGGGGACTACCCTCCCTGCCCGCACCTCTCGCGCCCGACGCTGCCGCGTCCACCGCAAGCCCGGCTCGCGAACAAGACGACGACGCGATCGCCCCTCAAGGTGAGCCGGGATGGGTGAGACATACGATATTTCCGAATTTCGGTAAAGAGGAATATTTTTGCCTTACCAGCTTGACGGCGGGCGAAACAGGAGCGATCGCGCAGGCGCGTTGGAGCGCAGTCCGGGACAAGGGCGGGACGGCGAGCGCGGCGGGAGCCCGGCCTCGCCTTGTATGCATTATCCCAGTTGCCATCCTTCCGCAGTTCGCTTTACATGCCCCCCAACGCGCCCCGCGGATGACGGCCGGGGCCGAAAAATCACACACATTGCCAAAGGGACGGAGCATGGCGCGCAACATATTGATTCTCGGGGCTTCTTACGGCTCCCTGCTGGGCACGAAGCTGCTGATGGCCGGGCACAACGTGACCCTGGTCTGCCGCGCCAAGACGGCGGAGCTGATCAACCGCGACGGTACCGAGGTCCGCATCAAGTTGCGTGACGAGGCGGTGCACCGGGCGATCTTCTCCCGCAACCTCCCCGGCAAGCTCGATGCGGTGACGCCGGCCAATGTCGACCTCTCCCGTTACGATCTGGTCGGCCTCGCGATGCAGGAGCCGCAATACACCAACCACACGGTGCGCGTCCTCATGGTCAAGATCGCCGCGGCGAAGCTGCCGTGCCTGTCGATCATGAACATGCCGCCCTTGCCCTATCTGAAGCGGATTCCGGCACTCGCCGACATGGATCTCGAGGAGGCCTACACCAATGCGCAGGTGTGGGAGCGGTTCGAGCCCGGGCTGGTGACGCTGTGCTCGCCCGACCCGCAGGCCTTCCGTCCGCCGGAAGAAGCCGCCAACGTGTTGCATGTCGGCCTGCCCACCAATTTCAAGGCGTCGGTCTTCGCCGACGAGAAGCACAACAAGCTGCTGCGCGAGCTGGAGGCCGACATCGACGCGGTGACGCTCGACGGCCACGACGTGCCGGTGAAACTGAAAGTGTTCGATTCCCTGTTCGTGCCGCTGGCGAAATGGTCGATGCTGCTCACCGGCAATTACCGCTGCATCACGCCGAACGAGCCGCAGTCGATCCGCGATGCCGTGCACGGCGATCTCAAGCGCTCGCAGACGATCTACGACCATGTCGACGCGATCGCCCGCCGCCTCGGCGCCGATCCGCAGGACCAGGTGCCGTTCGCGAAATATGCCAAGGCCGCGGAGAGCCTGCTCAAGCCGTCATCGGCCGCGCGCGCGGTCGCGAGCGGCGCGCCCTTCATCGAGCGCGTCGACCTCCTGGTGAAGCTGATCTCGCACCAGCTCGGCGTGCCCAACGCCGAGATCGACCGCACCGTCGACACCGTGGACCAGAAGCTGAACGAGAAGATCGTGCAGGGCGGCTCCGGCGCGCAGTAGCGCCGCTTCAAGCGACGTCGGCGCTCAGGCGATCAGGAACGATTGCAGCCAGATCAGGCCGGTCACCGCGACCAGCGTGACCGCGCCGGTGCGCGTGACGAGGTCAGGGCGCCCGAGGCGACGCGCGCCGCGTCCGAGCGTTGCGCCCAGAATGATCCATGCGGCGCCGGCGGTGAGAATCTGAAGCGCGATCACGCCGAGCCACGGCACCAGTTCGAGCGGGCCGGCCCCAAGCGGCAGGAGCAGGAACGCGAAGACCAATGCTTTCGGGTTCAACAGGGTCGTCAGCAGCACCTGACCGAACGTCACCGCAGCACCGTCGCGCAGCTCGCGCGTGTTGACGCGCCAGAGCATGGCCGCGAGGCACAGGATGTAGATCGTCACGGCGACGCGGAGCACCAGCGCTGCAATCGGGATGTCGCTGATGACCGGACCGAGCGCCAGCCGCAGCACCGCGATCGCCAGCAGATAACCGCACAGCTCCGCCGCGAGCAGATGAAGGGAGCGCGAGATGCCGGCTCCGGCCCCCGATGTCGCGAGCAGGGTGTTGGTCGGCCCCGGCACCGCCAGCAGGAAATAGGTCGCCGTGAAGAAGGTCAGAAACGTCATACGGCCAGATAGCAGGTCTCGGCCCCGCTGATCTTGATCTGCGTCATTTCGGGCCGAGCGATCGCCGATGCGGCCCCATCGTCGGCGAACCGACGCCGTTCGGCACCGGGTCCTGCCGCTCACAGTGAATGCTTTCCGGTTTTGACGTGGGCAACACCGCCTGATTCGCGCTGGAGCGCTCGACGCGCCACCGCTGGATTGATAAGCCGCTGTCCGCGAATGACGGGGACTTGAGTCGGGGACATGACGGTTGCGATCGAGATGGGGCAGACCACGGCGGGCGCCGCGGCCGCCATGGACCTCGAGGAACTGCTGGCGACCCGTCTCCTGGTGCAGGGCAATTCGGGCTCCGGCAAGTCGCATCTGCTGCGGCGGCTGCTGGAACAGAGCGCGCCGTGGGTGCAGCAGGCCATCATCGATCCCGAGGGCGATTTCGTCACGCTGGCCGAGCGCTTCGGCCATCTGGTGATCGAGGCTGAGGACCACACCGAGCGCGGCCTTCAGGTCGCGGGCGAACGCGCACGGCTACATCGTGTCTCCACCGTGCTCAATCTCGAAGGCCTCGATGCCGAGAACCAGATGCGACGCGCAGCTGCCTTCCTCGGCGGAATGTTCGACGTCGACCGCGATCATTGGTACCCGATGCTGGTCGTTGTCGACGAGGCCCAGCTGTTTGCGCCGGCGGTGGCGGGCGAAGTCTCGGACGAAGCCCGAAAACTCTCGCTCGGCGCCATGACCAATCTGATGTGCCGCGGCCGCAAGCGCGGGCTTGCCGGCATCATCGCGACCCAGCGCCTCGCCAAGCTCGCCAAGAACGTCGCGGCGGAAGCCTCGAACTTCCTGATGGGCCGCACCTTCCTCGACATCGACATGGCGCGCGCCGCCGACCTGCTCGGCATGGAGCGGCGGCAGGCCGAAGCCTTCCGCGATCTCGAGCGCGGCCAGTTCATGGCGCTCGGACCTGCGCTGTCGCGCCGGCCGCTGCGTCTCAACATCGGCCCGACCGAGACGAGCCCGCGCAATTCGACGCCGCGGCTGATGCCGCTGCCGGAGGCCACGCTTGAAGACGCCCGCGCGGTGATCCTCGCCGCGCCACCGCCCGATGCCAGCCGGCCGCAACGCCGGCCGGCGCCGGATCTGCTCGAACAACTTCGCGCGGCGAAGGCCGCCGCCGTGCCGGAGATTCGGCCAGAGGCGGTCGAGGCTCCCATCAGCGCCGAAGAGCTCGCCGAGCGGCGCGAGCGCGTGGATCGTACGCTGCGTGCCGTGCTGGCCGAGCCCGATGCCGGCTTCCGCGCGATCGGCGTGCTCTATCAGGAGTTCGTGGTCCGCTGCCGCATCGAGGGCTTAGGGGCGGCAGTCCCTGATCTCAACGAATTCCGGCGCATGCTGACGCATGCGCGCGCCGGATTGGGGGCGGATCTCACCGACGACGACGCCTGGCAGGAGGTGGCGCTGCGCGCCTCGATCCTGCCCGACGACATGCAGGGCGTGTTCATGATGATCGCGCGCGCGGCGAAGGAAGGCTGGCCCTGCCCCGGCGATGCCGCGATCGCCCGCGCCTACGGCTCGCACTCGCTGCGCCGCGCGCAACGCCTGCTCGGTTACATGGAGGAGCAGGGCCTGATCGTCGTCCAGCTCGACGGCGGCGGCCGCCGGATCGTGACGCTGGTGGAGCTCGCCTGGGCAACCGCGCCGGGCGATCCCAACGGAGATGCTCAGCCGGTGGAGCGGGTCGCGAGCGCGGCGTCGGCTTGATGTTACCACGACTGAGATGCGCTCCCGCCTTGCGCAGCGCTATAGCATTTTAGAATTCTTCCCTGCGGCCATCCTTCGAGACGCCCGCTTGAGGCGGGCTCCTCAGGATGAGGGCGGAGTGCGCGGCAACACACGCACTGATGCTGATGAGCCTCATCCTGAGGAGGCGCGTAAGCGCCGTCTCGAAGGACGAGGCGTGCGCGCGGGCCGCTGCGTCATATGCGATGGCCGTGCCTGCGTAGGGGAGAGGTTGGACGCCTACGCCGCCTCGGAGCCGCCGAGATAGGCGTCGCGGATGCGGGGATCGTCCTTGAGCGCGCGCGCGGGGCCTGACAGCACGATCTTGCCGGTCTGCAGCACATAGGCCTCGTGCGCGATCTCGAGCGCGAGGCTGGCGTTCTGCTCGACCATGAAGACCGAGACGCCCTCCTGGTTGATGGTGCGGATCAGCTCCAGCACGCGGTCGACGTAAAGCGGCGACAGGCCCATGGTCGGCTCGTCCATCACGATCATGCGGGGGCGGCTCATCAGCGCGCGCGCCATCGCCACCATCTGCTGCTCGCCGCCGGAGAGCGAGCCGGCGCGCTGCGACAGCCGCTGGCCGAGCTTCGGGAACAGCGTCAGCATCCTGTCGAGATCCTGCGCAATGGCGTCGCGATCGTTGCGCACGAAGGCGCCCATCAGGATGTTCTCGCGCACGCTCATGTCGGCGAACAGCCGCCGCGCCTCCGGCACCGAGGCAATGCCGCGGCGGACGATCTGCGGCGTGGAAAGCCCGATCAGCGAGGCGCCATCGAACGTCACCTCGCCCGAGCGCGGCTTTACCAGGCCCAGGATGATCTTCATCGTGGTCGACTTGCCGCTCGCGTTGCCGCCGAGCAGGCAGACGATGTGGCCGCGCGCGACCGTGATCGACAGGTCGAAATGCACCTGGGCCTGGCCGTAGAAGGTGTTGACGTTCGACAAAGCCAGCAGTGCTTCGGGAGCAGAGTTCGTCATGCCGCGCTCTCCTGCTCGGTCGTCCCAGATAGCCCGTGGCCGAGATAGGCCTCGATCACCTTGGGATCGGTTCGCACCTGTTCGCCCGGTCCTTCCGCGATCTTCTTGCCCTCGTCCATGACGATGACGCGGTCGGACAGGCGCATCACCATCTCCAGCTTGTGCTCGATCAGGAGGATGGTCAGCCCTTCGGCTTTCAATTCGGCGACGAGCGACTGCATCTCCGCGGTCTCGGTCGGGTTCATGCCGGCAGTGGGCTCGTCGAGCAGAAGGAGCCGCGGCTTCAGCGCGAGTGCGCGGGCGATCTCGATCCGGCGGCGGTTGGCGTAGGAGAGGCTATAGGCGGGCTGGTCGATGCGCGGCAGCAGCCGCTCGCCGAAACGGGCGAGAATGGCTTTCACCTCTTCGCGCAGCCGCTCTTCCTCCGCCTTGACGCTGGAAGGACGCAGCAAGGCCAGACCCAACTCTAGCAGCGGACCGATCACCGGCACGGCAGGCTTGACCGCGCGCAGCCGCGTGTGTGCGCCGATCAGGACGTTGTCCATGACGCTGAGATTGCCGAACACGCGGCCGAGCTGGAAGGTGCGCGCGATGCCCTCGGCCGCGAGCCGCTCCGGCGACAGGCCGGTGATGTCCTGGCCTTCGAAGCTCACGGTGCCGTCGTCGGGCCGGTCCAGCCCGGTCACGAGATTGAACAGCGTCGTCTTGCCGGCGCCGTTCGGACCGATGATGCTGATCAGCTCGCCCCTGGCGAGATCGAGGTCGATGGCGTCGACCGCTGTGAGGCCGCCGAAACGGCGCGTCAGTCCGCGCAGGGACAGCATGGGGTGAAGCTGCTCCGCCATCAGATCGTCCCCAGCAGGCCCTGCGGCCTGAACCGCACGAGCAGCAGCAGCACGATGCCGTAGATCAGGATGCGATACTCCGCCGCGATCCGGAACACCTCGGGCAGGCCGACCAGCGCGACCGACCCGACGATCGCGCCGACGACGTTGCCGAGGCCGCCGAGGATGACGACCGTCAGCGCCAGGATCGATTGCTGCGTGTTGAAGGTCTCGTGGTTGATGTAGGAATAAAGATGCGCGGCGATGCCGCCGCTGACGCCGGCGGCGAAGCCGCCGAAGATGAAGGCGAGCGACTTGTAGCGGTTCAGGCTGAGGCCGTAGGCGCGCGCGGCGATATCGTCGTCGCGGATGGCGCGAAAGCTGCGGCCGAGATGCGAGGTGAGCAGGCGTCCTTGCAGCAGCGCCAGCACGACCATCACGGCAAAACTGAACCAGTAGATGGACGATGGGCTGATCAGGTCATAGCCGAACAGCGTCAGCGGCGGGATGCCGGAGATGCCGATCGGGCCGCGCGTGACGCTCTCCCAGTTCAGGATCACCAGCGACACGATCTCGCCGATCGCGAGCGTCGCGATCGACACATAATGCCCGCGCAGGCGAAAGGACGGCGAGATCAAGAGCGTGCCGAGCGCAGCGCTCATCAGGCCGCCACCGATGATGGCGAGGCCGGCCGGGACGTTGAGGGTCAGCGACAGCAACGCCGACGTGTAGGCGCCGATCGCGAGCAGCGCGGCATGCCCGAGCGAGACCTGGCCCATGGTGCCCGCAACCAGCGTGAGGCTGAGCGCGAGCATGCCGAGCAGCCAGGCATTGATCAGGGTCTGGAGCACATAGAAGGACACCGGGAACAGCGGCAGCACCGCGAAGATTGCCGCTGCAACGGCCAACGCCCAGCGCGGAATGCGCAACGGGCGGCTCGGCGCGATGAAGGTGCCGGTGAGCGGCTCGGGCGGTGCCTGCCGGGGGCTGACGAACAGGCCGTTCGGCCGCAGCACCAGGACGACGACCAGCAGCAGGAAGGCGAACAGGTTGCGATAGCTGGTGCCGAACACGGCAACGCCGTAGCTCTCGACGAGGCCCAGCAGCAAGCTGCCGATCACCGCGCCGGGCACGTTACCGGCGCCGCCGACCACTTCGGCAACGACGCCCTTCAGCGTCGCCTGCAGGCTCATCGCGGTGTCGATCTGGTTATAGTACATCCCGACCAGCATGCCGGAGACGCCGCCCAGCGCCGCCGCGATGCCGAACACCGCCTGGTTGACGCGGTTGACGTCGACGCCCATCTGCATCGCGGCGTCGCGGTCCTGCGACGCCGCGCGCACGGCCCAGCCGAGCTTGCTGTAGCGCAGGAACACGAACAGCAAGAGCGCGCTGGTGATGCCGACGCCGGCGATGAGCAGATCGAGCGGCCCGATCGTGCCGCCGCCGAGCTGGAAGCGCACATCGGGCAGCTGGCTCGGCAGCGCGCGCGGATTGGGCGAGAAGGTCAGCATCACCAATTGATCGAGCACGAAGCTGATGCCGATGGTCGCGAGCAGCGGCGCGATGCGCACCGAGTTCTGCAGCGGCCGCAGGCCGAACCGCTCGATGATCAGCCCGACCAGCGCGGCGGCCGCCGCCACCACGATGATGGTGAGCGGCAGCGGCGTATGCAGCTGCACCACCGCGACCCAGCCGATATAGGCGCCGACCAGATAGATCGAGCCTTGCGCGAAGTTGATGAGACGGCTGACGCCGAAGATGAGCGCCAGCCCGACCGCGACCAGGGCGTAGACATTGCCGATGATCAGCCCGTTGATCGTGTAGTCAAACCAGGAGGACACGCAGCGTTCCTAATGAGGGATGAAGCGGCCGGAGCGGTGCGCTCCGGCCATCAGGTCAGGTCGGCTTGCCGTCCCACAGCAAGAACTGGCCCTTGCGCACGACGAGCTCGGCGTTCATGGCGCCTTTGACGCGGCGGCTCTCGACGTCGAACGTCGCCTTTCCGAAGATGACGCTGGAGACGTCCTTCACCTTGGCGAAGGCATCGCGGATGGCGCGGCGGTCGGTGCCGCCGATCTTCACCACGGCAGCGGCCATGTTCATCGCGTCATAGGAATAGGCGTTGAAGGCGTCGGGCTCCTGCCCGTTGTACTTGGCCTTGAAGCCGTCGATGAACTTCCTCACCTCGGGCCGCGGATCCTGCGGGAAATAGCGCGTGCCGAGATGGACGTCCTCGACCGCCTCGCCGCCGAGCTCCAGGAATTTCGGCGAGTACACCGAGCTTGCCGCGCAGATCGTCTGCTTCAGGCCGACCTGGCGGGCCTGGCGCGCGATCAGCGCACCGTCGGAATAATAGGAGATCAGGATCAGCCCGTCCGGGCTGGCGTCGCGCACGCGCACCAGGGTGGAGCGGAAGTCGCGCTCCTCGGCGATGTAGCCCTCGGTGACCGCGATCTCGGCGCCGTATTCCTTGGCCGCCTTGACGAAATGGTCGCGGCTGGTACGGCCCCAATCGGTGTTGAGGTGCAGCACCGCAAGCTTCTTCAGGCCGAGCCGCCTGACGGCGTAGGACGCCAGCAGCGGCTGCTCGTCGGCCTGGCTCACGGACGTGCTCCACATGAAGTCGCCGCCCTTGGTGAAGTCGGGGTGCGAATTGGTGAAGCCGAACTGCACGAGGCCGCCGCGCTGATAGATCGGCGAGGCCGCCATCGAGGCGGGGCTGGAGAAATCGCCGAGCTCCATGACGATGCGGGGATCGGAGACGAACTTCTGGGCGATCGCCACCGACTGGCGCGGATCGCTCTGGCTGTCCTCGAACTGGTAGGCGAGCTTGCGGCCGTTGATGCCGCCGGCGGCGTGAATCTCGTCGAGCGCAAGATCAAAGCCCTGCTTCCACTGCGCACCATATTGCGCGTTCGGTCCCGTGAGGGGGCCGCTGACGCCGAGCAGGATCGGCTCGGCGGATTGCGCAAAGGTGCTGCGCGAGAAGGCCGCGCCCGCCATCATGGCGGCGAGCGAGCCTTTGACCAGGGTACGACGATCGATGTTGCTCATGCACGGCTCCATCCATTTCAGTTGATACAAGCAGCAATTCTCGTGCCGGTGAGATTGCCTATTTCGAGGGCTCGCCGAGCGACAACATCAGCCGGTTTGCCCAGTTGAAGAACGAGGCGCCGTTAATGACATCGACGATCTCGGCGTCGTCGAGACCGGCGCGGCGCAGCTCCGCGATATTATCGGGCCCGAAAGCGATCGGCGTGACCGCCAGCGCCACCGAGGCCTTGACCACCGCATTCCAGCGCTCGCCGAGATCGGCGTTGACGCCTTCGTCGAGCAGGCGCTGCACGTCGTCGCGGCGCTTGGAATAGGTGCTGGCGAAGCGCGCATGCACCGAGGCGCAATAGATGCAGCCGTTGTAGCGCGAGGTCGCGGCGGCTGCGAGCTCACGCTCGGCGCGCGGCAGGCCGTCGGCGACGTTGTAGAAGATATCCTTGTCGGTCTTGGTGCGGGCCTCCAGCACTTCGGGATCGCGCACCAAGAGACGAAAGTATTCCGACTTGGCGCGGGCGCGGTCGACGAGGCCGGCATAGTGCCGCTCGGTCAGCTCGGCCTCAGGCAGCGGGTCGATCCACGAGACCCAGCCGAGCTCGTCCTGGGTGAAGACGACGGGCGGATTGACGGTGCTCATGATTGGGCCTCCTTACGCGCTTGCCGCGGCGAGCGTGCGCAAGCCGCTGACGACGCGCACCTGGAACGACAGGAACGCAACGAGCTGCGAGAACGTGACGATGCCGGTGTTCGACCAACCGGCGGCCAGCAGCGCCTTCATGTCGGCGGATGCGGCATCGCGCGGGTGGAACACCAGGAGATGCGCGTGCTCAAGCGCCGCGACCAGCCGGGCGCCGAGAACAGGCTTGCGCTCCGCGCCGACGCGATAGACCAAGCCGGCCTTGTTCTCGATCGACAGCGGGCCGGCCGGATAGGCGCCGTATGGGCCCGAGGTCTTGCCGCGCTCGATCTCGGCCTTGATCGCATCAGACAGCGGCGCGCCATCCGCAGTCGCGGCAAGCTTGTCGCGATAGAAGGCGGCGACGGGGGATTCGCCATGCAGCCCGGTCACGAAGGCGGCGACCGCGGCGCGTTCGGCGAGCGAGAAATCGCCCGCGTCGATCGGCTCGAACAGCGAGAGATAGCTCTTCTGCGCATTCTCGCGCGCCTGCAGGCGGCGCGCGCGGATGGCATCCAGAGTGGAGCCGGGCTCGATCCCGGCGAGCGTGTCGATGATATCCTTCGGTGCCATCATTCAGCCTCGTGCAACGCGATTCCATTCATTCCGGCTAGCCTGCGAGGGCAACGTCCTTGGCGGCCGTCCGGGTCCAGCCCAGCGACGGCGCGACCTTGTCGGCGACGAGCTCGATCGAGCGCAGGACGTAAGGATGCGGCGCATCGACCGAATGCACCTGGAAGACGAGATCGGTCACCCGCTCCAGCGTGGCGTCGGTACGGAGCGAGGCGATGACGTGGTCGGCATCGCCGACATGGGTGTCGAACGCGGTGATCATCTCCTCCAGCGTCTCGCCCGGCGGAAGATGTCCGCCCTTCATGAATTGCGGTAGCGCGCGGCGCAGCCCGATGTCGGCGAGGCGCAGCGCCTCGCGATGGTCGTCGGCGACGAAGACGCTGCGCGAGGCCATGATGCGCGGCTCGCAGCCCGGCGGCAGCGCGGCGAGATAGGCGTCGATGATCGGGTTCTGGATCTCGGCGAGCGTCGCGTTCGGCGCGTCCTTGGCCCGTGGCTGGGTGCGCGAGAGCAGGAGGCCATCACCCGCCTTGCCGGCCCGGGCACCGCCGGCGACGGAGAACGTCGCCTGCCAGATGCGCTTGTCCAGTTGCGGCCGTTGCGGATAGAGCGTGTCGCCGCCGTCGAGCGGCTTGCCGGTCAGGGCCTTGCGGACGATCTCCAGATTGCGGGCAAAGATCTCGTTGCGCTGGGCGCTGTCGAGGCCGAAGGCGGCGAAGGCGGACGGGTTGCCGCCGGTGCCGACGCCGAGCTCGAAGCGGCCGTTGCAGAGGAGATCGAGCACCGCGGCATCCTCCGCCACCCGCACCGCGTTCTCCAGCGGCAGGGTGACGATGCCGGTGCCGAGGCGGATGCGCGAGGTCTGGGCGGCGACGTAACCCAGGAAGGTGAAGGGCGACGGCAGGCCGCCCTCGCGCTCATGAAAATGATGCTGCGCGATCCATGCGGAATCGAGCCCGGCCTGCTCGGCGCGGACGATCTGCTCGGCGGCGAAGCGATAGCGGTCCGCCGCCAGCGCCTCGTCGAGCAGACGCGTGAAGAAGCCCAGGCGTTTCAGGTTGGCAAAGCGTTTCATACGATCCCTGTCGGGCGAGGATGGGCCCCGATGATGTCGGTTGCCGCAGTTCCAGACAAGCGGGCATTGCGCAGGGCACGTACGCAAGATTTCTGCGCAAGGCTCATACGCAAGGCTCCTGCGCAAGGCTCCTGCGCAAGGCTGCCCGCCGGATCGCCCTTGCCTGGACTCTGGGCGGGCAGTCTGCCTACCAGCTCGGCAGCACCGCGCCCTTGAACTTGGTCAGGACGAACTCCTTGACCTCAGGCGTGTGGTAGCTGTCCACGAGGATCTTGACCCAGGGCTTGCCCTTGTCGGCGCTGCGCACCGCGATCAGGTTGACATAGGGTCCCTTCGGGTCCTCGCGCAGGATCGGATCCTTGACCGGATCGAGGCCCGCCTGGGTTGCATAATTGGTGTTGATCGCGGCGGCGTCGACGTCGTCGAGCGCGCGCGGGGCCTGCGCCGCATCGACCTCGATGAACTTCAGCTTCTTGGGGTTCTCGGTGATGTCGAGCACCGTCGGCTTGAAGCCCGTGCCGTCCTTCAGCTTGATCACGCCCTTGTCGCGCAGCAACAGCAGCACGCGGCCGCCATTGGTCGGGTCGTTCGGGATCGAGACCTTGCCGCCCTCGGGGATATCGCCGAACGCCTTGTGCTTCTTCGAATAGACGCCGATCGGGAAGTTCACGGTCAGGCCGACGGCTTCGATCTTGTAGCCGCGGTCGGCCTTCTGGTTGTCCAGATAGGGCTGGTTCTGGAACGAATTGGCCTGGATCTCGCCGGCATCGAGCGCGGCGTTCGGCACCACGTAATCGGAGAATTCGAGCAGCTGGATGTCGAGGCCCTGCTTGGCGGCGATCGGCTTCACGGCTTCGAGGATCTGCGCATGCGGGCCCGGCGTCACGCCGATCTTGATGGTCTCGGCCGCGGCTGCGGCGGACCATGCGGCCAGCACGGCGGAGAGAATCAGGGGAAGGCGAAACGACATCTTGGTCTCCATGGGTCTTGCGGCAACGGAACCGTATTCCCTTTTCTGCGGTGCGAAATCAATGAAATGGAAATCCATATTGGCCGCGGGTCGAGGCCAGCCTTTCTCCATTCGGCCGCAAACGGGAAACGAATGCAGAGTGCGACAAAGTGCGCGCACGTCGTCCAGCGCGATCCGGGGCCACTGCCGCTTGTGGCAGATTCCCGGATTACACTTTCGTTCCATGCGCACCTGGGCCTGCGCCCTTCTCTTTGACTCCACCACGCCCGACGTGCTGAGTTAGCGCGCACTGAGCCGGTGGCGACGAGGTGGGGATCCCGATGAACGAGAACGAAATTCGCAATCTGGTCGCGGAGGTAAAACAAGGCACGCTGTCGCGGCGCTCGTTCATCAGGACAATGGCCGCGGTCGGAATCGCAGCGCCAATCGCGAGCCAGATCCTGGTCTGGCACGACGTGGCGATGGCCGACGCCACGCTGCCGTACAAGCCAGCCAAGGCCGGCGGCGGCGGCACGCTCAAGATGCTGCTGTGGCAGGCGCCCACCCTGCTCAATCCGCATTTCGCGCTCGGCACCAAGGACCAGATCGCCTCGCGCATCTTCTTCGAGCCGCTCGCGGGCTGGGACAAGGAGGGCAACCTCATCCCCTACCTCGCCGCCGAGGCTCCGACCAAGGCGAACGGCGGCCTTGCAGCCGACGGCATGAGCGTGATCTGGAAGCTGAAGCGGGGCGTGACCTGGCATGACGGCAAGCCCTTCACCGCCGACGACGTCGTCTTCACCTGGCAATACGCCGCGGATCTCGCCACCGCGGCCTACACCACGGGCTCCTACAAGGACATCAAGGTCGAGAAGATCGACGACCACACCGTCAAGGTGATCTTCCGGGCGCCGACGCCGTTCTGGGCCGATCCGTTCGTCGGCTCGGTCGGGATGATCCTGCCAAAGCATCATTTCGGCGACTATGTCGGCGCCAAGTCGCGCGAAGCGCCGGGCAATCTGAAGCCGGTCGGCACCGGCCCGTACAAATTCGTCGAGTTCAAGCCGGGCGACATGATCCGCGCCGAACGCAATCCCGACTACCACATCAAGAACCAGCCGCATTTCGACACGGTCGAGATCAAGGGCGGCGGCGACGCGGTGTCCGCGGCGCGCGCCGTGCTGCAGACCGGCGAATACGACTTTGCCTGGAACATGCAGGTGGAGGAGGAGGTCCTCAAGCGCATGGAGGCCGGCGGCAAGGGCAAGCTCGACATCGTGCCGTCCGGCAATGTCGAGTTCATCATCCTCAACACGACGGACCCCTGGACCGAGGTCGACGGCGAGCGTTCGAACGTCAAGACCAAGCACCCGACGCTGTCCGATCCCGCCGTTCGCCGCGCGATCAATCTTCTGATCGACCGCGATTCGATCCAGAAGTTCATCTATGGACGCGCCGCGATCGCGACGGCGAGCTTCGTCAACGCGCCCAAGCAGTTCAAGTCGCCGAAGCTCAAATACGAGTTCGACATCGACAAGGCCAACAAGATCCTCGACGAGGCCGGCTGGACCAGGGGCACGGACGGCATCCGCGAGAAGGACGGCAAGAAGCTCAAATACGTGTTCCAGACCTCGACCAATGCCCCGCGCCAGAAGACGCAGGCCATCATCAAGCAGGCGTGCCAGAAGGCCGGCATCGACATCGAGATCAAGGCGGTCACCGCCTCCGTGTTCTTCTCCTCCGACGTCGGCAATCCCGACACGTACTCGAAATTCTATGCCGACATGGAGATGTACAACACGACGCAGCCGCAGCCCGATCCGGAGCGCTTGCTGAACCAGTGCGTGTCCTGGGAGATCGCCACCAAGGACAACAAATGGCTCGGCCGCAACAATTCGCGCTATTCCGATCCCGAGGCAGACAAGGCCTACAAGGCCGCGCAGAACGAGCTCGATCCGGTCAAGCGCGCCGCGCTGCTGATGAAGGTCGACGAGATCTTCTGCGAGGCCCACGTGTTCCTGCCCCTGCTCTCGCGCCACGTCGTCAACGCCGGCGCCAACAATTTGATGATCGACATCTCCGGCTGGGACACCATCACGTGGAACCTGGCGGCGTGGTATCGGGTCTGAGGGGGCACCACGCATTTAAGGCTCTTTTGTCCCGGACAAGCTGCAACGCGCCAGCGTTGCAGCGCAGAGCCGGGACCCAGGAGCGACGCGGCCCGCTACGACATGGCCTCGGCTCCACAGCGCACCGTACACATCCGAGCAGCGGTGCCGTAGGGTGGGCAAAGGCGCACTTGCGCCGTGCCCACCACCTGTCCGAAACAGCCACAGGAGCGTGGGCACGCTGCGCTTTGCCCACCCTACGAGATCCGAGGGGGCTCGCGAGCGCAATTGTGGTTGCAGCGCAGCGCGGGCTTTTAGAACGTGACACCGAATCCCTTCCACTGTGTGCTCCAGATCACAGCGGAATCGTGCGCCATCGCCTACAAGGATCGGGCATGGCCGCAAACAAGGTAACGGCGGTACGCACGAGGCTGGGAAGACGATCAACAGCTGCGGACTTTGCAAAGCCGTCAGGGTGAAGAGCCCGGCGGCTTTTTCGTTTTGCTGGTTCGGAAGGATGGGTAGAGCGAAGCGAAACCCATCAATATGTTTCGAGCGCGGGTGCATGATGGGTTTCGCAAGGGCTCTACCCATCCTTACGCACTGGCTATGAAGCGCCCCCGCCCTTCTTCTCCTCGCGTTCATCTTCGATCTGACGTTCGGCTTCGAGCCAGAAGTCCAACTCCCGATTGCTGGGACGGCCGGCCTGCTCCCAGAGCTCATATGCGCGTGTGCGCACCTTGCCACGGCGCATCATGCGAAGCAGATTTCGTTTCAATTCCTCGGCGAAGCTCCTGAAGCGTTGTCCGGTGGTTTCGTCCTTGACGAGCGAGGCCGCTCGCGTTGCGAGTTCGATCTGGTGCTCTAGCTTCTTCTGCTCGTCCACCGCCGAAACTGCCGTGGGTAAGGAACGTTGTCGGAGCCGTGCAGACACTAAATTCGCTTCCCGGATGGTCCGTTCCTTCAGGTGTTGCGCTTTCGGAAATGACCAGCTGCGCAGCATCGCTTGAACCGGCGCAGCCGGCGCCGCTAATGCCACGTCGTGTCGGCTTCGACGATCACCACTCTGATTTCAGGGTCCTCAGTCGTGTTGCAGGTGCACGGCATGCCCTCGCCGCAGCGGCAGCCGCCGAGCTTCTCGCTCCAGACCCGGAGCGGGTGGTTTTCGCAGACCCATCCGAGACCCTGGCAGAATGGGCAGGTCTTGTTGGTCACAGCGTATCCGGCGTCCGCAGCGTGTTCGACTTGTCCTCGTTGCGCAGCTCCTGCTCCGCCGCGTGCCAAAATTCCTCCTCGCGCCCTTCGGGCTTGCCCGCCTGCTCCCACAATTGGTGCGCGCGTTCTCTGATCTCTTGCTCGGTCGGCTCGGACAATTGCACCTCCTGCTTGGAAGCACGGCCCCACCCTGGGGGGTATGGGGGGCTTAGAGGCGGGGCCGTGCAGGCCAGCGATCGGCGGCGAGGCTGGCCCGCGGAGTCAAGCTTCTACCATGTGCAAGGGTTCCTCCGCGTCTGACCGCGTCGGACGGAACCCGCTCCGCCCCGCCGGCTGGGCATGGGGCCGACGATCAGCGCGGCCGCTCCTCCTCGCCGTGCTGCCGCAGGAGGTCGAGCAGGCGCCTGCGCATGATCATGCCCGGCCGATCGGACGGCATGTGCATCTCGATCTTGCGGCCCATGTCGACGATGGCATCGGGGTCGGTCGATTCCAGCATGTCGCGATCTTCGGCGATGATCGCGGCGTCCCAATCGATCAGCTCCTGCGTCGAGCAATCAGCCTCGCGGTCATTGCGGAACAGCAGCTGAACCACCTGGATCTGGCCGTCCGATATCGGCGTCGCGCAATTGAAAATGATGTGCCGGATCCCGGACGGATATTCCATGTCGAGACGCCGGCAGAACGGCATGTACCATTTGTTGCGCTGATGCCGCCGCGTCGTCGGCTCTTTCGTCCCGGTGATCCTGTAGGCGCCCGGCGGATTGCGGACCGTGATGATGGTCTCCGCATCGAAGCCGGCTTCGGTCTCGACGATCTCGTATTTCTCCGGCTTGGGTTGATTGATGTCGCCGAAGGTGCCCTTGTGAACGAAGGCGAAGTGGGCGTTGTCGAACGAGTTTTCCATCAGCCGAAGCGCCGCCGTATTCCACTTGTCGTAGAACTGGTTGATGCGGCGATAGCCGGGCGTGCCGTCCTCGGGAATTTCGGGGATCTCGGCCAGGGGCTCCTCGAGCGCGACCCAGACATAACCGTAGCGGGCCTCGGCACGGAACGAGCGCGCCTTGGCGTCCGGTACCGGCTGCTCGAACGGAAACTGCGGAATCATCACCAGCTTGCCGTCGCGGTCGTACTCCCAGCCGTGATAGCCGCAGACGATGTTGCCGTTGTTGCACCAGCCCTTCGACAGCTTCGCGGTCCGATGGCAGCAACGGTCCTCGAGCGCGGCGGGCTGGCCCTCGGCATCGAGGAACAGCACGATCGGCTCGCCCAGCAGCGTGAAGGGTTTTGGTCCATCCTCGAGGTGATCGAGCGGCATCAGCGCGTACCAGAACCGGCGCAGCACCGGCTGTTTCGTGCTCAGCATGATGATCCTTTCGCGATCACGCGGCCAGGCGCGTGACCACGCGCGCGGCATCCGATTTGAGCTTTTGCAGGTCGAGGCCGGGAATGGCGCCATCTGTGACGACGATGCGGCCGCCGACCAGGAGAGAGCGGAGCTTCGCCGAGCCGCCGCAGGTGACGGGTGCGATCAGGGGATCGTGCATGCCGAAATGCCTGACGTCATCGAGCTTGAAGATGGCAATGTCGGCCTGCTGCCCAGGCGCCAGCGTGCCGACGTGAGGCATGCCGAGCACGCGCGCGCCGCCCGCGGTCGCCCAGTGCACGATATCCTCGGCGGTCACGGCGGCCGCCCCCTTCACGGCGCGATGGGTGTGCCAGGCGCTGTGCATTTCGCAGAGCATGTCGGCGGCCTCGTTGGAGGCTGCCCCGTCCACGCCGAGCGAAACCGCGCCGCCGAGCCGCGCCATCGCGTCGGCGGGCGCGACACCGGAGCCGAGGCGGCAATTGGATTGCGGGCAATGCGCCATGCCGGTGCCGGTGCTCGCGAGAATCCGCACCTCGTCGTCGTCGAGATGCACGAGGTGCGCGAACCAGACGTCCTCGCCCAGCCAGCCGTGATCGGCCAGCCAATGCACCGGACGCTTGCCGTGCACCGACAGGCAGAAATCGACATAGTCCGCGGTCTCGGACAAATGACTGTGCAGCCGCACGCCCATGCGGCGCGCCGCGGCAATGACCTCGCGCAGCTCGCCGGGATCGAGCGACCAGGTCGGCGTGGTCGGCGCCAGTGCAACGCGCGACAGACCGCTCGGCGAGGCATCGTGGAAGCGCTGCGCGCAGGCCTCGACCGACTGCAACATGCGATCGAGCGTTTCGACCGGCATCGCCGCAAACCTGTCGGTCTCGACATGGCGCGCCGTGGTGCCGCCGCCGCGGCAGAACACCAGGCGGATGCCGAGGCTGCGCGCCACCTCGAAGATCACCTGCGCCGGGTCGAAGCCGAACGTGTCGCTGAAGAGGTAATGATGGTCGGCGACCGTGGTCGTTCCCGACAGCAGCAGCTCGGCGAGCCCGATCCGGGCCGCGACCGCAAGCGCCTCCTCGTCGAATTTCGACCAGAACCTGTAGGGCACGGCGCGCAGCCAGCCGGCCAGCGGCAGGTCGATGCCGGACCGGACGCCCTTCAGCACACTCTGGAACAGGTGGTGATGGGTCGAGACCAGGCCGGGATAGATCACCCCGCCTTGGGCATCGAGGCGCTGCTCGCCCGGCTCATGCTCCAGTGCGCCGATCTCGACGATGATTCCGTCACGGATACGGATCTGCCCGGCGCTCCGCATCGCGGCTCCGGGCAGGCCGGTGAAGATGCCGGCGGCATTGTCGATCAGCATCGCGGTCATGCTTCGGCCCTGGTCTCGCTGTCGTGCCAATCCGACAATGCCCATTGCGACAACGCGACCATGGCTGCGAACAGCAGCACCCCGGTCAAGGTGATCAGGAACAGCGCGGCGAACATGCGGGGAATATCGAGCGAGAATCCGGCGTCGAGAATCTCGTAGGCGAGCCCCGAGGAGCGGCCGCCGGTGCCCGCCACGAACTCCGCGACCACCGCGCCGATCAAGGCGAGACCGCTCGAAATCCGCAGGCCGCCGAAGAAATACGGCAGCGCTCCCGGGATGCGCAGCTTCACCAGCGTCTTGAAACGGCTGGCACGATTCATCCGGAAGAAATTCGCAAGCCCCGGGTCGACGCTGCGCAGGCCCAACGTCGTGTTGGAGATGATGGGAAACAGCGCCACCAGGGTTGCGCAGATGGTCAGCGACAGCTGCGTGTTCTTCACCAGGATGATGATGAGAGGCGCGATCGCGACGACGGGCGTGACCTGGAGCAGCACAGCATAGGGAAACAGGCTGATCTCGATCGCCCGGCTCTGCACGAACATGAAGGCGATCAGCGTGCCCAGAATGACGGCTGCGACGAAGGCCTGCAAGGTGACGCGCAAGGTCACGAGGAGTGCGCGCAGGAGCGAGGGCCCGTTCTGCAGGAGGCTCGCGAAGATGTCCGTCGGCTTCGGAAACAGATAGACGGGAACAGAGGCGAGCCGGAAGCCGATCTCCCAGACCGCGAACAGGATGATGCCCACCGCGATCGGGGCGGCGATCCGCACGAAGGCTTCGGATTCGAACAACGGCTTCATGATCCGCCTCCGCCGGCTGATTGCAGCGATGCCTCGGCAAGCCAGGTCGACAATTCGCGGCAATAAGCCGCGAATTTCGGGCTGTCGCGGAAACCCTGGTCGCGCGGCTGCGGCTCGTCGATGGTCATGACGCGAAAGATGCGGCCGGGATTCGCCGCCATCACGACGATCCTGGTCGAGAGGAACACGGCCTCGTAGATCGAATGCGTCACGAAGACCGTCGTCAGCTTGCGCTCCCACGACAGATTGACGAGGTCGTCGTCCAGCTTGTTGCGCGTGAACTCGTCGAGGGCGCCGAACGGCTCGTCCATCAGCAGAAGATTGGGATCGGTGACCAGGGCGCGCGCGATTGAGACACGCATCTTCATGCCGCCGGACAGCTGCCGCGGGAAGTGCCGGTTGAACTTGGAGAGGCCGACCCGCGCAATGGCGTCGGCGACCTTCGGATCCGCGGTGGCCCGCGGCATGTTGCCGAACTCCAGCGGCAAGCGGACGTTGGCCTCGACCCGAGCCCAGGGCATCAAGGTCGGCTCCTGGAAGACGAAGGCAAGACGCCGCCCCTCCTGCCCCACTTGCGCGAAATCGCCGCGCCACCACAGCAGCCGGCCGTCGGACGGCTCGATGAGATTGGCGATCAGCTTGAGCAGCGTGCTCTTGCCGCATCCGGACGGCCCAATCAGGGTGAGGAATTCGCCGTCGGCGATGGACAGATCGATCGGCGCCAATCCGCGCGCGCCGTTGGCAAACACCTTCTCGGCCGAGAGGACCTCGACGGCGGGCGCGCCATCGGCTGCGGCCGTGGCTTGCTTCACCACCGGGGCGAGCGGTTCAACGGGCGACAACATCCTCATGTCGGCTCCTCAATTGACGCCGATTTTGAGATTCTTGACGAAACGATCGTCGAAGGCCTTGTGCCAGTCGACCTTTGGGCCGAGCAGCCCGTTCGTGACCAGGAAATCGTAGGTCTTCTCGTAACGCTCAGCCGTGATGATCCCGATGCCGAGCTTTGCTGCATCGCCACCGTCGATGGCCTTCATCGCCCTCAATCTCTCGATCGCGAAGGCGAGCTGCCCGTCCGTCATCTTGGGGTTGGCTGCCTTGATCAAGGCATTGGCCGGCTCCGGGTTCTTCAGATAGTCGCGCCACCCTTCGAGCGAAGCCTTGACGAACCGCGAGACGAGATCTGGCTTGTCCGCGATCATCTTCTCGGTCGTGACGATGGTCGAGCCGTAGGGCGGATAGCCGCCGTCGGCGAGCGGGAAGAACTTGACTTTCACGTTCTGCTGCTCGGCCTGATAGGGCTCCGACGACGGATAGGCCTGCTGCGCCACCGTGTTGTCGGCGAAGAAGGGCTGCAGGTTGAAGGTGTAGGGACGGATCTGGTCGTCGGTGAAGCCGTACTTGGCGCGCAGCCAGGGCCAGAAGGTCGTGCGCGACGATCCCCCGATCAGGATCGGCCGGCCCTTGAGCGCAGCGAGATCCGCCACATCGTCGTGCGTCATGATCCCCTGGAGGTCGAACTGAAACGACGAAGCGACCGTCACCAGCGGCAGGTTCTGCTCGCGGCCCTTGAGGACCTGGATGTCGTAACCCATCATGAAATCGGTATCGCCGGCCAGCAGGAGCTGCGAGCCGTTCACCTGCGGACCGCCCATCTTGATGGTGACGTCGATTCCGGCCTTGTCATAGAGCCCGGTGGCTTTGGCCTGGTAGAAGCCGCCGTGCTCGGCCTGCGCGAACCAGCTGGTCAGGAATGTCACCTTGTCGGCAGCCTGGGCCGTGCCGAGGGAGGCGGCCAGGGCTGCGCTCGCCAACAGGCCGGCTGCGATCGTTCGGGACAGATTCTTCATGGCCATGCTGGTTGCCCTTCTGCAGCTCGCCGGACCAGCCGGCGAGCACTGCGCTGCGAGACTTTCCGAGCGTGAGGATGCATGGGTCGGCTGTCACCTCAAAGCATTTAGATTCGAGCCATCCGTTGCCTTTCCGGCAACGCCGATTTGCTATGCAAGCGGGCTGGTGTGATGCAGATGGAGCAGGCGTCATGACCGCTTTCGCCTCGTCCGGCCCCCGCCCGATGAGCCAACCGAACAAGGGCTTGGCAGAAAGGGAACGAAGGTTCCGCGTGCGCTGACGCCCCGCAGCCATGCCGTTTTCGTGGGCGATCCGCCACGGAAAATTGGGCATTCGGCTCGCTGCAAGCATGATGCACTCCGGGGGCCGGTGACACCGCGCGGCTAGAGCCGGGCCATCTGTCGCCGCAGCTTTGCAAGAAAGCGGCTGCGCTTCTCCGCGGTGGCGACGTTCATGTGATAGAGCGCGTAATAGCGCACGCGCGCCTTGCCGCCGGTGAACCACGGCAAATATCGCTTGATGATCTTGCGCGGCGGATCGGCCATGCCGATCGCCTGCCAGCGCGGCCGACCGTAGGTGGCGATGCCCACGATGCGTCCGATGTGCTGCAACATCGGCCTCGCATGGGCGGGATCGGACAGATCGAGCGCGATGCCGGGACCGAACATGCGATCAAACCAGCCTTTGAGCATCGCCGGCGGCCCGAATGACCAGGTGGGAAACTGTACGACGAGCGCGTTTGCCGCCAGCAGGCGCGCAGCGTAAGCCTCGTTGTTGCGCCGGTTCAGCACGGGATCGTGGTAGTCGCGGCGGAGCTCGGCATTCAGGACGGGGTCGAATCCCTCGGCGTAGAGATCGAGCAGATCGATCGTATGGCCGGCCTCGGAGAGGCCTGCCAGCGCTTCGCTGCGAATGGCCGCGTGGAAGCTATCGGCGAGCGGATGGCAATACACGTAGAGCACGTGCACTGCTCATCGCCTCGCGCTCACGAAGCTGCGCATCTTGCCGGGATTGAGCAGACCGTGCGGATCGGCTTCATGCTTGAAGCCAAGCTGATCGGCATCGGCGCGCTTGTACCGGCTGCCGTCCTCGACCGTGTAGACATGCGGGTTGGCGATGAAGACGCCGCGCTCCTCGTGCAGCCGCATGATCTCGTTCAGTCGATCGGCATTGGTGTAACGGATCACGGGCAGGCTGCTGCAGGTGACGCGGCCACCGAAGCGGATGAATTCGAGGTGCTGCAGCACCTCGTCCGGAAACAGCTCCCGCATCTCGGCAACCTTCTCCAGCACGCGGTCATGCGGATAGAGACACTGCAGATACGTCACGGAACGATCGCTCTTCAGCACCTGCAGCGTGGTGTGGTTCCAGCAATATTCGTAGAGCGGGACGCGGCTGGGGCTCTCGTCCGTCGGGGTCTCCAGCGTGATCGTGCCGCGACCGCCGAGCAGCGACTTGAAGCTGTCGAGAGAGGGCTCGGCGATCATCGCCATGAGCACGCTCTTTCCCTCCGGGCAGGACGGCTTCAGCGCCCCGAAATAGGACGGCAGCGGCCAGGTGATCGGCGAGAGCACCTTCTTCACGATGCCGTCGGCGAGGGCTGCTTCGTAGCCGAACCTTGCCGCCTCCATGAAATCGTCGAAGGCCACCACGACGTCGATCCATTTCCAGGCGGGCGCGAGCGGCATTTCGAGCGCCGTGATGATGCCGGTCGTGCCATAGGCACGGTTGACCTTCTGCGCCGCATCGCCGCGCAACTCGATCACGCGCGGCTCCTCCTCGACCGTGACGACGCGCGCAGCCAGGATGTTCCCGGGCTCCCGCAGGCCGCCATAGGCGATGGAGCCGATACCGCCCGATCCACCCGCGACGAAGCCGCCGATCGTCGCCATGCGCTTCGTGGACGGATGCATCCGTAGCTCCCATCCCTGCGCCTGCGCGGCCGCATCGATGATGTGCATCTTGGCGCCGGCCCCGACGCGCGTCGCGCCCGGCCTGATCCACTCGATGTTCTCGAGCCCGGAGATGTCCAGCAGCACGCCGCCCTGCAGCGGCACGGCCTGGCCGTAGTTGCCGGTGCCGCCGCCACGCACGGTGATCGGCACCCGATGTCGCGCGCAGACGGATGCGATCCGGATCACGTCGCGTTCGTCGCGCGGCAACGCGATCAGGTCGGCCGACTTGCCGTCGAGCTGCGCGTTGAGGATGGGGCTGTACCAGAAGAAGTCGCGCGAGCGCCGGCGCACGACCTTCTCCTCGGTCACCACCGGAACGTCGCCGAGATCGGCGATCAGCCGGTCCAACGCATCGGATGCGAGATCAGTCACCATTGGCCCCCTTCGATGCCCGATGCACGAGCTCCGCCGCGACCGCTTCGGATCCGACGACGAAGCCGAAGCACTGGTTGACGTTGTAGATGGTCGCGGCCATGCAGTAATCGGGCGAGGTCGTGGCCGCGCAATCCTCCAGGAGCAGGCAGTCATAACCGCGGAAGTTCGCGTCCTGCAGCGTGCAGAGCACGCATTGATCGGCGTTGACCCCCGCGAACATCAAGGTGTTCACGCCGAGATTGCGAAGAATGCTGTCGAGCTCGCTATCCTGGAAGCCCGACATCCGGTACTTGGCGACGTGGATGTCCGTCGGCTCCGTCGCAAGCTCATCGACGATGGCCGCCGACCAGCTGCCCCGCTCCAGCACTTTCGCGCCCGAGCCCGGCAGCGCGTCACCGAGGCCGACGCCGGCGCCGTTCGGATTGTACACATGCAGCAGCGACGGGCTGAGATTGAGCCGGTCGGGCCGGTTGCCCCAGTTCAGCCAGACGATCGGCACGTCGCAGCTGCGCAGCAGCGGCAGCAACCGCCTTAGCGGCGCGATCGGTCGCCGCGCCGGCGCGACGTCCACGCCGATATGCGCCAGCCAGCCGCTCGGATGGCAGAAGTCGTTCTGCATGTCGACGACGACGAGCGCGGTGCGCGCGAGGTCGAACGTGATGAGCTTGCCCATGGCCTGGACCGTCGCCGGCCGCGGCAGAACCGGCTGGCGCACCAGATCGGCCCTCCCCTCAGCGACCATCCAGCGATTGGCGCGGCTCGAACCGAGCGGCAGCAGGCCTTCGTTCACAGCAGGATCGGATGACATGACGCCCATCGCCTAGAGCCCTTGCAGGACGCGCATGTCCTCGGCGTCGAGCGCGACCGGCTCACCGCTGCGGATCAGCTCGGAAAATCCTTCGTTGGGCGTCATCACCGTGAGCGTGTAGAGCTTGCCCGGCCCGGTGTTCTCGATGACGTGCTCGGAGCCCGGGTGCAACAGAAGCGAGTCGCCCTTCTTGATCGGCAGGGTCTTGCCGTCACAGCGGGCAACACCGACGCCGTGCAGCACGTGAAAGAATTCATGCGCCACGGCGTGCTCGTTGGGCGGTGTCGCGCCGCCGGGCTGGAAGATTTCGATGACGAAGATGTTGCCGATCCGATCGGTCACCTGGTCGAACAGGACCGCGAAATAATTGGTGTCCTTCGGCGCGATGCGGAAGACCTTCGCATGGCTGAGATCGGCGACGCTGAACGACATGGGATCATTTTCCTCGAACGATGCGCAACTCTCGTCGGTGACCGATGTCGCACGCCGAGGCATCGCCTCAAAGCGCTTTGATTCGACAGACCCGTTGCCTTTTCGGCAACGAGCCACCATCCTGCGGACATTGATCGGGGCCCAGGACATGCTTCACAGCCGATTGTTGAACTACATCGACGAGGTTGCCCGCACGGGCTCGATCCGCAAGGCGGCGGACCGTCTCAACGTCGCGGCGTCCGCGATCAGCCGCCAGATTCTCGCGCTCGAAACCCAGCTGGGGACGCCGATCTTCCAGCGCCTTCCGAAGAAGCTGATCCTGACCGCCGCAGGGGAAGTCTTGATCGGGCATGTCCGCCAGACGCTCAAGGAGCTGGCCCGCACCCAGGTCAAGATCGAGGAATTGAAGGGCCTGCGCCGCGGCGAAATCACCTTGGCGATGATGAGCGGCCTCGCCTCCAACCTCGTCCCAAACAAGGTGAAGGAGTTTCGCGCGGCCAATCCGCGCGTCAAGCTCAACCTGACGCTCTTCAATACGGGAGCGGAAATTCAGGTTGCGGTCGCCAGCGGCGAGGCCGATCTCGGCATCGGGTTCGATTTCGGCAAGGACAGTAATCTGAAGGTGCTCGCGCGCGCCGTCGGCCGGCTCGGTGCCGTCATGACGCCGAACCATCCATTGGCGAAGCGAAGCAACGTCCGGCTCAGCGACTGCATCGACTACCCGCTCGTCATCGCCGACGCCACGAGTGCGATCCGCCCTTATCTGGAGGCGGCGTTCGCGCGGGTCGCAATCGACCTGCAGCCGGCGATCGAGACCAATTCGATCGAGATCATGCGGCACGCGGTCATTCTGAACGATGGCATCTCCTTCCTCACCCCGTTCGATGTGGAATCCGAGCGGCGTGCCGGGCGGCTGAGCTACGTTCCCGTTCGCGAGCTCGCGCAGGACGCGCAGGCGCTGATGCTGATCGGCCATGTCCGGGGCACCAGCGCGATCGCCAGCGTGCTTGCGGAGATGCTGAAGGCAATGATCCGCGAGGTCGCCAGCTGAACCGAGCGGCAGACGAGATCGTCGCCTCGGTCGTCAGGGCGTTGCCGAAACGGCAACACAACAGACGAAATTAAGCACTTTTCATGCTTGTGCGGATGCCCAACAATGATTGGCAGGCCGACGGGCGAGCAAGCCTCGCCGGATTCGTCCGCCAATCCGGGCCAATGCAACCGACAAGACAATCGACAAGGCAAGCGAGATGAAACTGAAGTCGCATTGGTGGTGGGACCTGTCGACCGAGGATTTCCGTCAGCTGGACATGAGCAGGATCGTCGCCGTGCTGCCGGTCGGCGCCGTCGAGCAGCACGGGCCGCATCTGCCGGTTCGGGTCGATACGGCGATCGTCGAGGGCATCATCCGCCACGCGGTTGCGCAGATGGCCGACGATTTTCCGGCCCTCGTCCTGCCGACGATGTCGATCGGCAAGTCGAACGAGCATTCCGCCTTTCCCGGCACGCTGACGCTCTCGGCGGAAACCCTCGGCCGCGTCTGGTACGAGGTCTGCGAGAGCGTGCACCGGGCCGGGGTCCGCAAGGTCGTCTTCGTCAACGCGCATGGCGGCCAGCCGCAGGTCATGGAGATCGTATGCCGCGAGCTCCGCGTCAGGCTGGGCATGCTGGCCGTCTCCTCGCAATGGTCGCGCTTCACGGACCTCTCGGACCTTTTCAGCGCGGCCGAACGCAAGCATGGAATCCATGCCGGAGAGATCGAGACCAGCGTGATGCTCCATCTGCATCCAGGTCTCGTCGACATGGCATCGGCGGAGGACTTCAGGTCGTTGTCCCAGGCTCTGGAGACCGAGTGCGAGATCCTGATGCCGGAAGGCCCGGTCGGGTTCGGCTGGCAGATGCAGGACATCAATCCTAAGGGAGCCTGCGGCAACGCCGCGCTCGCCGATGCCGAGCGTGGCCGCGCCGCCGTCGAACGCGCGGCGGGCCGCTTGATCAAGCTGATCGCCGAGGTCGAGCGCTATCCGCTATCGCGGATTCGGCCAGACCCCGTCTCCTCGGCCGCGAGATGAGCGCTGGAGCGGTGAGAAGCTCGAACAGGTTCAGACCCATGAATTCACTGCGATGAAGTTTCAGCAGATGTCAGCGAAGTCTTTGCGATTGCCCGTGCTGCCGCCCGAAGTCGAGACCATGACGCTGAAGGACGGCACGCGGCTCGATGCCGACGTCTACCGTCCGGCGGTACCGGGGCCCTATCCGATTCTGCTTCAGCGCCAGGCCTATAGCAGGCGCATCGCCTGCAGCATCTGCTACGCGCATCCGTCCTGGTACGCCTCACACGGCTATATCGTCGTGGTGCAGGACGTCAGGGGACGCGGCACTTCGGAAGGGATATTCCGCCCAGGTGAAACCGAGATCGAGGACGGCGCCGAAGCGGTCGAATGGGCGGCGCGTCTCGATGGCGCGAACGGCGAGGTCGGCATGTACGGCTTCTCCTATCAAGCCTACAACCAGCTGCTCGCCGCGGCGGGAGACTGCCCGTCGCTGAAGGCCCTCGCGCCGGCGATGGGACCGTGGCATCCCGCGCATTGGGCCTATGAGAACGGCGCCCTGCAGATGAAGCACATGATCGGCTGGGGCATCCAGATCACCGCGGAGGCGGCACGTCGTGCCGGTGATGACGAAGCCTTCAGCGCGCTGCAGGCCGCCGGGACCAACCTGCCGCTCAGCGGCCCGATCGCGGCAATGCCGCAGCTGCTGCAAAAATACCGGCATTATTCGCACGTCATGGACTGGCTCGAAACGCCGCCGGATTCGCCGTACTGGGACCGCATTTCACCCTTGGCACATCTGGATGCCATTCGTGCCCGCCATCTGCCGATGCTGTTCGTCGGTGGCTGGTTCGATCCTTTCCTGCCGGCTACGGTCGAGTCCTTTCGGGCCGTCGCAGGCAGCTGCGACCACACCAGGCTCATCGTCGGCCCCTGGATCCATTTTCCGTGGACACGGAAAGTGGGCGCGGTCGACTTCGGCCGGGAGGCGGAGCGCAACGTCGACATCGATCACATCCGGTTCTTCGACCGCATCCTCAAGCGGGCGTCAGGGCCGGCGGAAGACCGACCGATCGAGCTGTTCGACATGGGTTTGAAGACATGGCGGCAGCATCAGGATCTGCCTGAGAGCACGCAGGCACTGTTCCTTGGCGGCACGGGACGGGCATCGCTGGACGTGCAGGACGGCACGCTCGGTGTTCGGCCGAGCCAAGAGGAGGATGTCGAGCACATCGTGCATGATCCCTGGCGTCCTGCGCCGACGGTCGGCGGCTATTACGGCGCTCCGACCGGACCCGTCGACCGCCGGGCGGCCGATGAACGCGGCGACGTCGTGACCTTCACGACCCGAGCTCTGGAAGACGCCATCGAGGTGGTCGGCGAGCCCGAAGTCGAGCTCGAGCTGAGTTGCGACCGCCCGAGCTTCGATCTTTGCTGCATTCTTTCGCTCATCACGTCCGACGAAAGGGTTCTTCAGATCTCGAGCGGATATGCGCATTACCGCACCGCGATGACAGGCCGATACAAGCTGAAGCTGGCCACCACGTGCGTGACGCTGAGGAAGGGCGAGCGGCTGCGCCTCTCCATCGCGGGGGCCGACTATCCGGCCTATCCCGTCAACCCAGGAACGGGCGAAGATCCGGTGAGCACCCCAAGGACCCATGCCGTCGTGACCACGATTGCGGTCTGGCACGGCCCGTCCCGGCCGTCACAGCTCCGGCTGCCTGTCGGGCCCGGGCCTGAGATCAGGCCAGGCTAGCTCCGCCGGCGGAGCGAGTGACAGATACCCGGGGCCGGCTTAGCGCGGCTTGAGCAGTTCGCGCGCGACGATCAGCTTCTGCACCTCGGTCGCACCTTCATAGATTCGAAGGGCGCGGACCTCGCGATACAGGCTCTCCACGATTTCGCCCTTGCGCACGCCGCGACCGCCGAACATCTGCACGGCGCGATCGACAACCTGCTGGGCGGTCTCGGTGGCCGCCAGCTTCGCCATCGCAGCTTCACGCGTTGTGGGAAGCTTCTGGACGTCGCGACGCCAGGCGGCGCGGTAGGTCAGCAGCGCCGCGGCGTCGGTTTCGGTCGCCATGTCTCCGAGCGCGGCCTGGGTGAGCTGCAGATCCGCCAGCGTCGCCCCGAACATGCGGCGCGTTTGTGCGTGCAGTCGCGCCTCCTCCAGCGCACGTCGGGCAAAGCCCAAGGCGGCTGCAGCAACCGAAGCCCGGAAGATGTCGAGGGTCTGCATCGCGATCTTGAAGCCGCCACCGGGCGCTCCCAATCGCCGGCTGTTCGGAATGCGGCAATTGTCCAGGCGCAGCGTCGCCAGCGGATGCGGCGCGACGATGTCGATGCGCTCGGCCACGCTGAAGCCGGGGTCGTCCGGAAACACGACGAACGCCGAGATGCCGCGCGCGCCGGGCGCCTCGCCGGTTCGGGCAAACAGCGTGTAGACGTCGGCGATGCCGCCGTTGGAGATCCAGGTCTTCTCGCCGTTCAGAACATAGCTGTCGCCGTCTTCGCGCGCCGCGCAGGTCATGGCCGCCACGTCGGAGCCAGCCCCCTGCTCCGAAAGCGCGAACGCGGCCAGCCATTCGCCCGAACGGACTTTCGGCAGCACGGCGTGTCGCAGCTCCGACGAGCCCGCAAGCGCAATGGCGCCGGATCCCAGGCCCTGCATCGCAAAGGCGAAGTCGGCAAGGCCATCGGCATAGGCCAGCGTCTCACGCGACAGGCAGATCGAGCGGGAATCGATGCTGGTCACGTCGCCGTCCGGCGCCGCGACCGCGCAATCGAGCAGCCCCGCGGCACCGAGCGCCCGCACGAGCTTGCGGCAGGCGCCGTCGATGTCGCGGTGATCGACGGCCTGAACACCACCCTGTGCGACGAAACGATCGAGCGCGTCGCAGGTCACACGATGATGCGGCTCGAAGAACGGCCAGTCCAGCCAGTCGCGGGAGATTGTCTGTGCCGGTGAGTTCATCGGTCGCTCCGCAAGGTCGGGGGCCCGCCGGACCCGGCATGCTCTCTGCCGCACCAGCGACCGCCCAAGCCGTCCGCACCATCAATTATTTCAAGTATAAACTATTTCCCTGGCCGGGGCCGTTGTCAAGTCGTCAGGCGCGGACCATATTCGAACACCTCTTCGTTGCGTCAGGACTAGCGAAGAAAAGCTGACGGTTCCGCCACATCAGGACCAGTCCTGATCCTGTCACGCCTTGAATTTAGTTTTGGCACGAACTATTCTACGAGCTGAACGGAATTCCACTCGCTTGCAGCCCGAACGAGGCTTAGGAGATCGATTTGGCACTCGCAAAGGAGTCCTCTCCGGCCTCCAGCAGGAAGGCGACCGACGCGGAGGCCGAGTACAGGGCTCAGACAAGGCTCTGGCTTCGGCTGCTGGCCTGCACGTCCATGATCGAGGGAGAGTTGCGGCGCCGGTTTCGCGAGGAATACGACTTCACGATGCCCCGCTTCGACGTCCTCGCCCAGCTCGACCGTGAGCCGAGTGGATTGGTCCTGGGGGAACTGCCCAAGCGCCTGATGGTGTCGGCCGGCAACCTGACACCGATCGTCGACCGCCTCGTCGAGGATGGATACATCACCCGCACGCCCTCGCATCTGGACCGGCGCGTCCAGATCGTCTGCATGACGGTCGAGGGCCGAAAGACCTTCAGGCGGATGGCGAAGAGTCACGGCGCCTGGCTCGCCGAATTGCTCGCCGATCTTCCAATCGACCGTCTCGACGGCCTCGTCGGCGAACTCGACGACGTGAAGAGTGCCGTGAGGGACGCCCTGCAACGGCGCGAGCGGTCATGAGCCTCAACGCCGAATTCGAATCCCGGCAGCTTCGCGATCCCAGGTCTCCGTCGTTACGCCGGCCTGTTGCAGCGCGCCCTTCTTGATCTTGCCGTTCTCCGTCAGCGGCATCTCTTTCACGATGCGCACATAGCGCGGTACTGCGAAATAGGCGATCTGCCCTTCGCAATGCCTGATGATATCGACAGGCTCCAGCGACTGCCCCGGCTCCAGCAAGATCGCCGCCGCAACCTCGTCTTCGCCCAGTTCGGAGGGCAGCGGATAGACCGCGCACGCCGCAACCGCCGGATGGGAAAGGATGATCTGCTCGACCTCCCAGGATGACACGTTCTCGCCGCGCCGGCGGATCGAGTCCTTCATGCGATCGATGAAGCGGTAATGTCCGTCGGCATCCCTGACGACGCGATCTCCGGAATGAAACCAGAGATTCCGCCAGGCTTCGACCGTCTTCTCCGCCATGCCAAAATATCCGGTGGCGAAGGCGAACGGCTCCCTGGCGCGCAGGACGAGTTCGCCCGCCTGGCCGTCGGGCAGCTCCGAATCGTTGTCGTCGACGATCCGCGCCTCGAAGCCATCGGCCAGATAGCCCATCGTTCCCGGACGGTCGGAGGGAATTGCGCCGGCAAACACGAAATTGGTCTCGGTCGATCCATAGCCGTCGACCAGCGTCACGCCGAACCGCTCGAGGAACGGCCGATGGATCTGCGGTGGCACGCCTCCACCCAAGGCGACGCGAAGGCCGTGAGCATGATCCTCCTCCTTGCGAGGCTGAGCCATGAGCATGGATGCCATGGCGCCGAGCAGGTAACCTACGCTTGCATTGTGGAGGCGCGCGGCGGCCCAGAAGCCCGACGCGGAGAATTTTTGCTCGAGCACGTAAGTGCAACCGTTCAGCACCGCTTGATAGAATGCATTGAGCGCGTTGGTGTGGAACAGCGGCAAGGTCGTGAACAGCACGTCGCCCTCGCGGATGCCGAGCGCCCGCGCCGAGCAGATGCCCCACCAGAACAGCTGCGCTTGCGGACAGCACACGCCCTTGGCCGGCCCCGTGGTGCCGGATGTGTAGAGGATGGCAACAATATCTCCCGGCCGCACGGCACCGGGCGGCGCCATGGATGCGAGCGCGGGCAGCGGCATGGATCCCTTCGCCGTCCCCTCCGCGACCTGATCGATGGTCCACACCAGCGGCGGCAGGCCGGCCTCGATGCCGATCGTCTCGATTGCGTCCAGAAATCCGGCCTCGACGACGAGGAGCGCAGGGCGCGAGTTGCGGAAGATGTGTGCGAGCTGGAGGCCGCGCAGCGCCGTGTTGATCGGCACCGTGATGGCGCCGAGCCAGGCGCAGCCGAGATAGACTTGAAGAAACTCGGGCCGGTTCGAGCACATCAAGGCGACCCGGTCTCCCCGCTTGATGCCGGCCTCGATCAGCGTCTGCGCCGATGCAGCCGCAATCGCCGCAGTCTGCGCGTAGGTCCAGCGCGCCCCTCCTGCAACCAGCAGGATGCGGTCGCCGTAGCGGCGCGCCTGCCTGGCCAGGATGGTCGAAAGCACGCGATCGGACGGGGGAAACAACTCGACCGCACGTGCCCAGGCCGGCGTATCCTGCTCCTGCCCGGCGTCATCCCGCATGCAATGCTCCGTCATCCGGCCCGAATGGCCTGCCCGAGATCAAGGCAGGAGCTTGTACTTACCGTCCTCGATCTGGACGAGGACGCGCGAACGTGCGTCGACACCATGACGGTCCGCCGGCGTGAAATTGTAGACGGCTTGCGTGCCTACGACTTCCTTGGTGGCGAACAGGGCCTGGCGCAGCGCGCTACGGAATTCCGGCGAGCCTGGCTTGGCCCCGGTCGCCAGCGCGCGCTTGGCAGCATCGACGAAGACGACCCAGCCATCGAACGAGTAGGAGGAGAACCCGTCCGTCGGCTGCTCGCCGTTCGCCTTCTCGTAGGCGGCCCGGTAGGCCAGGGCGACCTTCTGGATGGGATTGCTCGGCGGCAGCTGCTCGGCCGCGATCACCGGCCCGGTGGGGCAGATGATGCCATCGGCGGCCTTGCCGGCGAGACGAAGGAAGTCGGCGCTGATCATTCCGTTGTTGCCGTAGAGCGGCCCCCTGTAGCCACGCTCGGACAAGGCAATGGCGGGCAGCGCGCCCGGCGTTCCGGTGCCGCCGAGCATGATGGCGTCGGGGCGGGCCGCAAGCGCGCGCAGCACCTGCGCCGTCACCGACGAATCGGATCGGGCATAGCGTTCGTTGGCGATGACCTTGATCTCCGCCGCCTTGGCGCTCTGCGACAACGAATCGTACAGGAGATCGCCGAGCGCATCCGAGAATCCGATGAAGGCGACCGTCTTCAGCCCGCGCGCCTTCATGTGGTCGACGATGCCCTGGACCAGCAGCGGCATCGGTTGGGGTGTCTGGACGACCCAAGGGCCGCCTTCGCCGGCCGGAACGGATGCGATCGGAGAGACCGCGATCATCGGCACCTGCATCTCGATCGCGGCGGTGGCCATCGCCAGCGTCTGCGGCGCGCCCGACGTCCCGATCAGGACGTCGACCTTCTCCTGCTCGACGAGCTTGCGCGCGTTGCGCGCCGAAGCGGTTGCATCGGAGGCATCGTCGAGCTGGATGAGGCGCACCTTCTCGCCGCCAATCTCGCCGACATAGGCCTCTCCCGCAGCGATCCCCTTTGCGTTGGGAATGCCGATCGAGGATACCGGCCCGCTGAGGCCGGTGACGAAGCCGACGAGAATGTCGGCTTGCGCGCAGCACGGAACCGCCAGAAGGAGCAGCGCTGAACCCAGCAGTGATTTCATCGAAGTCATGGCACCTGTCATTGGTGGTTTGGATGCGTCAATTCCGGCAAGCCGTACGCGCATCTCACGTGGACGAAACCAGCGCGATCACGCGCAGCGGACTGCCCGAGCCGTTCTGGATCTTCAGCGGGGAGGCGACGATGATCGCGCCAGTCGCAGGAAGCTGATCCAGGTTGCACAGGCATTGGAGCCCATAGCGGCCCGCGCCGTGGAGGAAATGATGCGCCGGATAAGGCGGCTCGAAATGCCCGGCCTGTCCTGCATCGGTGCCGATCGTCTCGGTGCCGAAACCGATGATGCCGCGCTCCTCCACCAGCCATTTCATCACGGCTGCATTCGGACCCGGCGTGTGCGCCCCGTCGTCCCGGAGGTTCGAATAATCGCGCCAGCCCTTCTTCGACCAGTCCGTCCGCAGCAGCACCCAGTGCCGGGCCGGAATTCGGCCGTGCTCGGCTTCCCAGGCCTCGACGATCGGCACCGTGAGCACGAAGTCCGGATCCAGAGCCGCCTGCGCGGAGCAATCGATGACGCAGGCGGGCGCGATCATGTCCTTGGCCGGCATGGTATCGACCGCATTGTTGGCGAGGTCCTTGCCGGTGAACCAGTGTATCGGCGCGTCGAAATGCGTGCCGGTATGCTCGCCGAAAGTCACGTTATTCCAATACCAGGCCGGGCCGCGCGCGTCATAGCGCGAGATCTCCTGGATGCGCACCGGCGCCGCCTGGCCGAATTCGGGCGGCAGCACGATCACGGGAAAGTCGGGGCTGAGCGTGAAGCTCAGGTCGATGACGCGCACCGCATCCGAAGCGATCGCGCCCGCGAGATCCAGGAGAGCCTTGCCGTGCATTGTCGCGTCCTCCACCTTGGTCGAAAAGGTCTCACTTACCGGTCGAGCTCGCGCTCGAGCGCTTTCGGATTCGCCGCCAGACGTTGCCGAATCTCCTGGGCAACGTCTCCGACATACATTTCCTCGAGTCCGCCCCTGAGCCCGGCCACGACCGCCTGCGCGATGGCCCGCGGCGCCACCTTCGGCGGCGGCACGGTCTGAAACCACTCCGTGTCGACGGGCCCCGTGAAGACGTTCATCAACTTGATGCCGCCGGGCCGAAGCTCGGCGCGAAGACAATGCGAGAGCGACAGGCAGGCGGCTTGCGAGGCGGAGTAAGCGCCGAAGGCGGGCCAGTTCGCCAACGCGTGGACGGACAGGATGTTGACCCAGGCAACGCTGTTGTTGATGCCGTCCGCTCCCCGCATCCGCATCGCGGGTCCGAAGGCCTGTGCGAGATTGATGAAGCCGAGATAAGCCTGATCGATCTCGTCGCGCGCGATGCTCGTGCCCTTGCGGTCCAACAAGCCGCCGGGCCTCACATAATCGATCGTATTCACCAGGATGTCGACCTTGCCGCCGATGTCGGCAGCGAGATCAGCGGTTGATTTTTCATCGGCGGCGTCGAGGGGTAAGAGCTCGATGCCATCCTGCCCGCGCAGCAGCTCTTCGCCGGCAAACGGCCGCCACGGCTCGGCGATGCCCACGAACACGGTCTTGGTCCCCGCGGCCTTCAACGCCAAGGCGACCTCCCGCCCGACGGCACTGCGGCCGCTGGTCACGAGCACGCGCCGAAATTTGGGATCGGCAGTCATTTCGCGCCACTGCCTGTCGTCAGCCATATTGGGCGTCTCCCCTTCGGGTCGGGCAAAGGCCACCGCCTGACCGCTCTTGTCGAGCTGGAACGACACGCAGACTGGAGCACCCTCGATACAATCGGAATGAAGATGCGCCACGACGGTCGGACCACAATCCATCTTGACGAGGCCGACGCGCCAGGGCGCCCGCTCCCGGAAATAGACGTCACTCGGCACGTGCGCCGTGGTGTGCGCCAGCAGCACGCCGCGGGCCGGCGCGTCGACGAACGCAAGCGCGGCGGACAGGCACGACGGGCACGCCTCGCGCGCCGGATAGGTGAAGGCGCCGCAGCCCTCGCAGCGCTGGAGCATAAAGCGCCCTTCGGCGGCAGCGCGCGTAAAGCCGTGCGAGGTCCAGCTGCGGGCGCGCGGCGGCGCGGTCGGCAGGCGCGTCCGCAGCAGCGGGTTCTTGCGTCGAGGCGGTTCAATCGGATCGATCATCGCGAAGGCCCGGCAAAGATCGCGGCACCGGAGGCAAGTCCGCGGTCATAATTGATCATACCGAAGCCGGACGCCAGGCCGAGACTCGCATCCCTGACCTGAGTCGGACCTGCAATTCCCAGGACCTGCCGCAGCCCTTCGACGAGACCGAGATAGGCGCCGGCTGCGCCGGCCTGCCCGACCGAGAGTTGCCCGCCGGAGGTGTTGTGCGGAAAGTCACCGTCGATGGTGAGATCGTGCTGGCGGACGAACTCGGCCCCCTCGCCCTTCTCGCAAAAGCCGAGATCCTCGAACTGCATCATCGAGATGACGGGATAGTCGTCGTAGGTCTGGACGATGTCGAGATCGTCGGGCTTGACGCCGGCCATCGCATAGAGCTCACCGACGTCCATCGCCCAACCGCCACGAACCTGCATCGGATCATCGGCAAAGGCATTGTGCCGCTCGATTGTCGACAGCAGCCGTGCCGCGGGCAGCCGCAGCGAAGCGGCGGTGTCCTCCCGCATCACGAGGAATGCCTCGGCGCCGGCGCAAGGCATCACGCAATCGAACAGATGAATCGGATCGGAGATGGGGCGCGCGGCGAGATATTGCTCGATCGACAGCGCCGACTTCATCAGCGCGTGCGGATTGCGCAAGGCGTTCGTGCGCTGGGCAACCGCGATCCTGCCGACGTCCTCACGGCTCACGCCGAAGGTCCGCATGTAGTTGCGGGCGATGAGAGCGAAGCTCGAATTTGCGCCGCCCGCGCCGTAGGGATAGACCGCATCCTGATTGAAGCGAGAGAAATTCTCGAGCGTCAAGCGGAAGGAATCGACGTGGTTGGTGTCGCCGGCGACGCACGCCACGATGTCGGCATCGCGCGCCTGAACTGCGCGGGCCGCCTTTCGCACCGCCGCGATGGCGCTGGCGCCGCCGAGCGGAATCGTATCGAGCCATCGCACGCACAGTCCGAAATGCTGCGTCAGGCCGACCCCGCTGTCCGTCCCCAAGGTGAAGCTGGAGACGCACAATCCGTCGATCTCCGAAGCCCTGATGCCCGCTTGCGCAACGAGTGCGCTCAAGGCACGGCCGATCCACCATTGAGCGCTGTCGATCGAATAGCGCACATAGGGTATCGTGACGGGGGCCGCCATCACGATGCCGTCGTAGGGTGTGCGAAGCGAGAGCGTCAACGATCGTCCGCCTTGTCCATTCGCCTCAGATCACCGTCAGCTTCACGTCGATATTGCCGCGTGTTGCGTTCGAATAGGGGCAGCGTTCGTGCGCGCCGGCAACGACGGCCTCCGCCACCGATCGCTCCACGCCGGGCAGATCGACCTTCAATTCGACGGCCAGCGCGTATCCGACGGGCACCGGTCCCATCGCCACCTTTGCCGTGACCGAGGGCTCCGCAGACGGCACCACCTTCCTGGTGCGCGCCACAAGTTTGACCGCACCGAGGAAACAGGCGGCATAACCCGCCGCAAAAAGCTGCTCCGGATTGGTACCCTCGCCGCCGGGGCCGCCGAGCGATTTCGGCACCGACAGCGACACCGACAGCAGGCCATCCGCGCTCGCGGCCTTGCCGTCGCGGCCGCCGGTCGCGGTGACTTCGGTGTCGTACAGGATCTTCTCGGGCGTCATCATGTTGGTCTTCTCCAAACGCGCTAGCTGGCTCTAACGTCGGTTACGCGAGAGCAGCGCGCGGAAATCGTCGCGGGCAAGCGCGCTGGCGCGCCTGAAGCTCGGACCCCGGCTCGGCTCGGTTCCGTTGAGACGCCTGAGCTGCACCCACATTTCGGCGCTCTTCAGCGCCACCGCCGCGCAGTTGACCACCGGGGCGTGCCCGACCTTGAGACCGTGCTCCCGCCCGATCAACAGACCCGGCAGCACGCCAGCAGGTATCACGACGTCGGCACCGCGCTCGACGAGCGGCAACGCACAGGCGACGAAATCGTCGACCATGCGGGCGTGCGCGGCTTGATCGCCGGCGAAGGCATCCGCGAAATCCTCGGGCTTGCAGCCGAGGCCCGTGACGTGAACGACGCGACCGTCGAGGCCGTAGCGTTCGGCCTGCTCATAGTGCCAGACCTCGAAAACGGGATCGAGCGTGACGAGGCCGAGCCGCCGACCAAGCTGCGAGGCAGCAAGCAGCGTCGCCTCGCCGGCCCCGATCACGGGAATATCGAGCGTTGCACGCAGCTCGTACAGACCGGGATCCTGGAAGTGGCCCATGACGAATGCATCGAAGCCCTGCTCTTCCGCTGCGATGCCGTTGTCGATGGCCTGAACGGCGCAGCGCAATTCGGCGAGCCGGCCAAATTCGCGATCGGGCGGGGATATGCCTTCGACATGCACCGTCGTACCCGATGCCGCGATGCTGTTGAGGTACTCCGACAGCCGCGCCATGTAAGGCGCGTTCACGCTCGCATCAACGAAGCTTTGCCAGAAGATGCGCATCGTCTCTTCCTCACCGGGCCGCCGGTCCCAATATTTCAATCACAAACTAATTTGCACGTCAAATGTGTGCGGCGCACCCAAGGAGGCGAGCTGGCACGCCGCGGCCGTCGCTGCCGGTTTTGTCACTCGCGGCGCCCAAGAATCCGCCGCCAACTGCCGGAATTGTATGCATCAGCATTTTTTTGCAGAGAGCCGCCAGGCGCTGTTGACGGGCTCGCCGGATATACTTTAGGCTTTAACTAATTCCTGCCGCTCTGGCGGCGTAACGATGATGTTGCAGGACACCGCTCTTGAGCGACTCGATCGTGTGGGCAGTCTTCCGAGCTGAACGATGGGCAGCGATGTCCTGTGCAGGGCTGCGCAGCGGCGTGCTCCTCCGTCCACAGGCAGTGGCATGAGGCCGCCGCCAACCAGGCGAAGTCTTCATATTCGCGCCGACCTCCGGCGCCGCAATAGCGCTTCCGATTGCCGTCAGTCCCGATTGAGGTCCGGCGGCTTCCCGTCATTCGCACGCGTATCAAAGCAGGAGAAGGCAATGCGCAAGACCCTGGCCTTAGTGGCAGTTGCAGTTGGAATCACCGTCGCGTCGGCGGCGCGGGCCGACATCACCATCGGCTTCGTCACCTCGTTGAGCGGCAACGGCTCCTCGATCGGCATCCCCTATGGGCGCGGCATCAACGCCGCCTACGAGTACAAGAAATCGGTCAATGGCGAGACCGTCCGCCTGATCCAGCTCGACGACGGGTCCGATCCCTCGGCGGCGACGCGCAACGCGCGCAAGCTCGTGGAGGAGGAGAAGGTCGACCTGCTGATCGGCACCGCAACGGCGCCCTCGACGATCGCGATGGCGGCCGTCGCGAGCGAACTGAAGGTGCCGATGATCGCGGTCTCACCGATCGTCAAGCTGCCCGACACGCCGGAGCAATGGGTGGTCTCGGTGCCGCAGCCAGCTTCACTGCTCGTCAAGATCATCGCCGATCGCATGAAGCGCGATGGCATGAAGAACATCGGCTATATCGGCTTCTCGGATGCGTGGGGCGACCTCGTCTACAACGGCGCCAAGGCGGCGGAATCGGCCGACGGCATCAAGATCCAGACCAACGAACGCTATGCCCGCACCGACACCTCCGTCACCGCGCAGATCCTCAAGGTCATGGCCGCTCGGCCCGACGCCGTGCTCGACGGCGGCTCCGGCACGCAGGGCGCACTTCCTCTGCTCAGCCTTGCCGAGCGCGGCTTCAAAGGAAACACCTACGGCACGGTGGCGCTGGTCAATCCGGATTTCGTCAACGTGGGCGGCAAGGCGGCCGAGGGGATTCAAGTCTCGGCGGGGCCCGTGATCGTCGCCGAACAGCTACCCGACGAGCATTTTGCCAAGAAGATCGCGCTAGATTTCCGCAGCGTGTACCAGAAGACCCACAACATTCCGACCACCGACGGCTTCTCGGCCTACTCCTTCGACGCCTGGCTGATCTTCGCCAACGCGGCCGAGCGCGCGCTCAAGTCGGCAAAGCCGGGGACGATAGAATTCCGCGCCGCACTCCGGGATGCCATCCTCAGCACCAAGGAGCTGCCGGGGGTGCATGCCGTCTACAATTTCAAGCAAGGCGCTGCGACGGGCGTCGACGAGCGCTCCCTCGTCGTCGTCCGGCTGACCGGCGGCGCCTGGAAGTACGTGCCGTAACAAAGCGATCGGCCATCAACGGGGGAACAGCGGCTCAATGACGAGCGATATCGCAGCCATACTTGCGATCGACGGCATCGCCACCGGCGCCATCTATGCGCTGGTGGCGATCGGCACCGTCCTCATATTCACGGTGACGCGGGTCGTGTTCATCCCCTTCGGCGACATTGCGGCCTTCACTGCGCTGACGCTCGCGGCCCTCGACGCAAAGCGCTTCCCCGGAACGGGCGCGCTGGTGGTGGTGCTGGCCTGCCTTGCGACCCTGATCGAGATAGCTTCGCTGGCGCGCTCGGGCGAACTCCGCCTCCTCCCGCGCGCGCTTCTCTTCTATCTGGTGCTCCCCCTTGCGGTGGTCGGTTGTGCCTGGCTGGCCACGCGCATGGACCCGCCCCTCGCCGTCAGGCTCGTGCTCGCACTGATGCTGATCACGCCGATCTCTCCGCTGCTCGACCGCATCGTTTTCCGCCCGATCGCGGACGGCACGGTGCTGCTGCTGCTGACGGTGTCGGTGGCGCTGCATTTTGCGCTCGTCGGGCTGGGTCTGCTGTTCTTCGGTCCCGAAGGCGTCCGAACCGAGCCGCTGACCTCGCTCTCGATGGAATTCGCCGGCGTCCTGATCTCGGGCCAGACCATGCTGATCGTGATTGCGGCACTGGTCTTCAGCGGCCTGCTCTATCTCTTCTTCGACTTCACGCTGGTCGGCAAATCGCTTCGCGCCACCGCCGTGAACCGGACCGGCTCGCGGCTGATGGGAATCCGCCCGGCGCGCGCGGGCACGATCGCCTACCTGCTCGGCTCGCTGATGGCCGGCGTATCGGGCATCCTGATCGCACCCGTCAACACGGTCTTCTACGATTCCGGCTTCCTGATCGGTCTCAAGGCGTTCGTCGGCGCGATCGTCGGCGGCATGACCAGCTATCCAGGGGCCGCGATCGGCGCCGTCGGCGTCGGCATCCTGGAAAGCTTCGCATCCTTCGAGAGCAGCGCGCTGAAGGATGTCATCGTGTTCTCGCTGCTGATCCCGATCCTGATCTGGCGATCGCTCGCATCGCTGCATTCCGAGGAGGAGATCGAGGAATGACGCGCCTTCACGTTCGGATCGCCGCCATCGCGGCCGTGTTGGGCCTCGCTGCGGCTCCCTTCGTCCTCAGCCCGTTCAGCATCACCTTGATGAACTACATCGGGATCTATTCGCTGGTCGCCATCGGGCTCGCGCTGCTGACCGGGGTTGGCGGCATCGTCTCGTTCGGACAGGCCGCTTTCGTCGGCGTCGCGGCCTACGCGACCGCCTGGGTCTCCGCGTTGAACGGCCATTCGCCCTGGCTCGGCCTGTTGTTCGGCGTGGCGCTCACATGCGGCGTCGCGACCGTTCTCGGCCTCGTCACCCTCCGCCTGCAAGGGCACTTCCTCTCGCTCAGCACCGTTGCCTGGGGTCTGGCGATCGGCTTCCTGTTCGGCAATTTGGACGGGCTCGGCCGCTTCAACGGCATCTCGTCGATCCCGCCGATCAGCTTCGGATCGCTCGCCCTGGTTTCCAGCGCGCAGATCTACTTCCTGATCTGGGGGATCGTCGCCGTTGTGCTCTTCCTCGGCTACAATCTCCTGGACTCGCGGCTCGGCCGCGCCATGCGCGCGTTGCGCGGCGGCAATACGCTGGTCGAAAGCCTCGGCATCAACGCCTTTCGCATCAAGCTGGTGACGTTCGTGACCGCAGCGTTCCTGGCCTCGCTCTCGGGATGGCTGTACGCCCATATGAGCCGGTTCATCAGCCCGGGACCATTCGATGCCGGCATGGGCATCGAATATCTGATGATGTCGATGGTCGGAGGTGCCGGCAGCCTTCTCGGCGGCGTCGTCGGCGCCGCCATCGTCACCCTGCTGAAGAACAGCGTGCAGGACTATCTGCCCTTGATCGCCAAGGGTGCGTCCGGGCAGCTCGAGATCGTCGCGTTCTCGGCGCTGTTCATCCTGTTCCTGCAATGGGCGCGCCAAGGTATCGTGCCCTATCTTGCACGCTACCTGCCGAAATTGAAGCGCGAGCGGCCGGCGCCGGCACCGCCCCTGCCCCGCCGTTCCCAACCCAAGCCGGGCGAGCTTCTCCTGAAGGTCGACGGAGCCGAGCGCCGGTTCGGAGGCCTGGTCGCCGTCAACAACGTCAGCTTCGAGGTCCGCGCGGGTGAGATCCTCGCCGTGATCGGCCCGAACGGTGCCGGCAAGAGCACGATGTTCAACTGCCTCACCGGTGCGCTCAGGGTCAACAAGGGCGAGATCGTGTTCGCCGGGCGCGCGATCACGCATGACGCTCAGTCCCGCATCGCCAAGGCCGGGATCGCGCGCACGTTCCAGCACGTCAAGCTGCGGCCGCGCATGAGCCTTTTGGAGAACGTGATGCTCGGCACCTACGGCCGCACCGCCGCCGGCCTGTTCGGCGGAGCCTTCCGCCTCAACCGGCGCGAGGAAGCGAGTGCCCGCCACGAGGCGTTGCTTCAGCTCGAACGCGTCGGTCTCGGCGACAAGCCGTTCGAGCTCGCCGGCAATCTGCCGCTCGGAAACCAACGCATCCTGGAGATCGCGCGGGCGCTCGCCGCGGATCCGACCCTGCTGGTGCTCGACGAGCCCGCTGCGGGTCTGCGTCGCCAGGAGAAGCTCAGGCTGGCCGAGCTGCTGCGCTCGCTGCGGGAGGACCACCTGACCATCCTGATCGTGGAGCACGACATGGAGTTCGTGATGTCGCTGGTCGATCGCATCGTCGTGCTGGATTTCGGCTCGAAGCTCTGCGAGGGCGCGCCGGCCGCGATCCGCAGCGATGCGCGGGTGCAGGAAGCATATCTCGGAGGCGTCGCGTGAGCTCGATGTTTTCCCTGTCCGACGTCACGGTCTGCTACGACAATGTCGAAGCGGTCCGCAACGTCTCGCTGTCGGTCGAAGAGGGCCAGATCGTCACCGTGATCGGCCCCAACGGTGCAGGCAAGACCACGCTGCTGATGGCGGCAATCGGACTACTGTCGTCGAAAGGCCGCATGGTCTTCCAGGGCAGCGAGATCGGCAAGCTCTCGGTCGAGGACCGCGTCGAGCGCAGATTGTGCCTGGTGCCGGAGAAGCGCGAGCTGTTCTCCGACATGTCGGTGGCCGACAATCTCCTGCTGGGCTCCTACAGCCTGCGCGACCGGTCCGGCGTCGAGAAGACGCTCGACGAGGTCTACGACCGCTTCCCGCGGCTGAAGGAGCGGCAGCGCCAGGCGGCCGGCACGCTGTCCGGCGGCGAACGCCAGATGCTCGCGCTCGGACGCGCGCTGATGGCGCGGCCCAAGCTGCTGATGCTGGACGAGCCGAGTCTCGGTCTTGCGCCGCTGATCGTGCGCGAGATCTTCCGCACCATCGCCTCGTTGCGCGATCTCGGCGTTTCGATCCTGCTGGTCGAGCAGAATGCCCGCGCCGCGCTGGAGACGGCCGATTACGGTTACGTCCTGGAAACCGGAGAGATCGTGCAGTCCGGGCCCGCCAAGGATCTCATCCACGATCCCCGGCTGATCACCGCCTATCTCGGCGGACATTAACGCCGCCAGACAAAATCGAAAAACAACCCCATGCACAGTAGCCGGCGACAGCAATATCAACGGCTTGGCGTCGGAGGTGCAGTGTCTTCTGATTTTTCGAAAGGCATTTGACCCGTCGGGCAAAACAATGGCATTATGCCACCCTCGCAGCGCTCCGGCCGCTGAAGCGCGATGAGGGTGTGTACTCATAAGATCTGTCGCTAAGAGTAGGTGCGTCTGATGTCGGCTTGTCCCGCAACAGCGGCGCGAAAGCGGACCTTGTCGGACTTCCGAGAAGGGCCATGTGCAGACTCATGCAACACGGCAAACAGCATCGTCTCACTCGATGACCTTGTCAGCGCGCGCCAACAGAGACTCGGGCACCGTAACGCCCATCGCCTTAGCGGTCTTGAGGTTGATCACCAGCTCGAATTTCGTCGGCTGTTCGACCGGCAGATCGGCAGGCATCGTGCCGCGCAAAAGGCTCGCCGCAAATCGAGCAGTAAGGTCTGCCAAGTGATCGGGGGATGGGCCGTAGCCGATAAAGCCACCTTGCTCGGCCCGCAATCCCCACTGATACATGGTTGGAAGGCGCAGTGCTGCAACTCGTTCCATGATCAGCGGACCATTGCCGTCGAGCATCCCGGAATTAAGAACATTCAGCGCCGTGGCCCCCGATGCCTGTGCCTTATCAATAGTCGCTGCAATCTCCTCAGCCCTGGCGACGCGATAGATTGAAAGCTCGACGTTGCGTGCGCGCGCCGCCTCTTGCAAAGCGTGAGCCTTCGCCTCAGTTGTTGTGCTGGGATCGGCGAGAGCCGCGATGCGGCGAATCCCGGGCACGGCGTCGATCAGGATGTCCTGTCGCATGCCGTTAAGCTCAGGGGAAAAAATGCTGATCCCCGTGATATTGCCATTGGGCCGGGCGAACGATTTTACCAAGCCCTCCGCGACCATATCGCCTGTGATCCCAACGATGGGAATGCTCTTGGTCGCCTGCTGTACGGCGGCAACTGCCTCGGGTGCAGCAGCATAGATGACATCGGGCTGGGCTATGACCAGCTCCGCCGCAAGTTGCGAAATCAGATCGATATGAGGTGCAAAGGCGCGGTAATCAATTGTGAGGTTTTGGCCTTCAATGAAACCAGCGCGCCGGAGGTTGTCGAAAAAACGTACGTTAAAGTGAATGTCGCGAGGATGCGGAGACAAGCAACCCAGGCGATAGGTCCGCCCCGGTTTCTGGGCCAGCGCTGCGAGCGGCAGCGCCACCACCGCGCCGCCGACAAGCGTGATGAAACCGCGCCGTCTCATTGGAACCCCCAATGGAAAACGCCTCGTGCATGTCGAAGTCTAGCACTTCAAAAGACGGGCCGCCGATGAGAACAATCGGCCCGGTCGCTGCGTCCAAATGTCCGCAACGGGTCAAAATGCGAAGAACTCAGGTTGAGCAAATCTGGTCCGCTCTGCCGCGACAAGCGGACCTCCGTGAGACCCAGCGCAACTTCCCAGATGGGCCAGAAGCGGAAGTCGGCTTGTCGGTCGACGAGATCAGAAATATCTACCCATGTCTTTCGGAAAAGTCTTCACAAGCAGAGAGAACCTCCCTTCGGCTCAATCCGACGTGGCCGAAGCCCAGTGGCCCGCTAAATTTTACCACAAGTCGGTCTGGTCGTTTAGGTTTGGGTCTGGCATCCGTTGTCCAAGAGAGACGCCCAATCTTCAACTTGACGACGTTCCCACTTTCGCAGGCCGACTGTATCGATCTGATGAGACTGCTTGCGTCGTCAAAAGGCAAATCCATTCGCGACGACTCGCCCAAATTGCAGACGAGTTGGCAAGTCGTGCCTAGCGATCTGATGTACAGTCCATACGTAAAAGAAATAAGCTCATCTTTAGCGCGAGGTCGGCTGACCGCATCCGGCGAACCCGGAGCGACTCTTTAGCGAGACCAGAAACAACCTGATAGCCTATGCATGCACAAAGAACTATGCCGAATAAAATGCTCCAAAAGGCACCGACGTCTTGAGGCCACCACATAGGCTGAAGATTACAATTTCTATGAAACTAAGACAATTGTGACCCATGCCACGCTTGCCTGAAATGTCCGCTACGGGTCAAAATGCGAAGAACTCAGGTTGAGCAAATCCGGTCCGCCCTGGCTCTACGAGCGGACTTCCGACCGCCGAGGCGCAACTTCGCAGATGCGCCAGAAGCAATCATTCCGGCTTCGATGTAGCGGCAGCACTGTCGCCACGCGGCAGGGTGATGATGAACTCGGTGAATGCGCCGGGCTTGGTCTCGACATCGATCCGGCCGCCATGTTGCTTGACGATAATGTCATGAGTCATCGAGAGGCCAAGTCCCGTTCCCTCTCCGGTCGGTTTAGTGGTGAAAAACGGATTGAACATCTTTTCTCGTACTTCGGGTGGAATACCCGTGCCGTTGTCTCGTATGCGAATCTCGATGGCCTCGCCGAGATTTCTGGTAGCTGCGCTGAGGACCGGCTCAAAGGTTTCATCGCCCGCCTCTGCCTTGCGCTTGGTAGCTGCGTAGAAGCCGTTTGAAATGAGATTCAGTAGCGCTCGGGTCATTTCCTGCGGATAGAGATCGAGCGCACCCGCATTCGGGTCGAGGTCATGCTTGAGGGTTATGCTGAACCCCGCCTTTTCCGCTCGCGCACCATGATAAGCAAGGCTGAGGCTCTCCTCGACGAGCCTGTTGACTTCCGCCGACCGGCGCTCGCCAGAACCCTCTCGCGAGTGCAACAGCATGTTCTTGACGATGGAGTCGGCTCGTTTGCCGTGCTGTACGACCTTTTCGAGGTTGTCATGCAACAGCCGAGTCAACTCCTCCACCTCCGTCCGCATCTTGTCCGGGAGCGCAGCATCCTTGAGCAGGTCGCTCAACTCGCCAGTCAGCTCCGCCGAAAGCGCCGAGAAATTGTTTACGAAGTTAAGCGGGTTCTTGATCTCGTGCGCAATGCCAGCGGTGAGTTGGCCCAGCGAGGCAAGTTTTTCAGTCTGCACGAGGCGGCCCTGCGCAGTGCGGAGGTTGTCGAGGGACTTTGAAAGGTCATCCGTGCGTTGGCGCAATTCCTTCAGCAGCCGCGCATTCTCAATGGCGATCACGGCTTGCTTGGCAAAATTGCTTAGCAGCTCGATCTGCTTGTCTCTGAAGAGCTGCACCTGATTGCGATAGACTGTTATCGCGCCAATGACCTCCTCGTCGCGAAGCATCGGCACAATAGCGACGGTCCGAGCTCCGCCAAGTTCAACGAGATCAATCGACGCTGGGGAGCGCTCGAGATACGCCTCCGTTGTTCGCATGTCGGCAACGTGGACCACCTGCCTCGTACTTATCGCCCTGGCCAGGGCGCTTTTCGGATGCGGGGTCAGTAGACGATCGCCTCGAGCGGCAGCAAATGCGGCCGGCACGTTGAATTGGGCCGCCGGTCTCATCGCGCCGCCTTCAACCAACAGCATCGAGCCGAACTCTGCGCCGCAGACGCGTGTTGCGCTCTCAAGCATCTTGTCGAATACCGGCGCCAGATCGCCGGGCGATGAGCTGATGGCCTGGAGCACATCAGCCGTAGCCGTCTGCTGCTGCAGGGATTCGCTCAAATCATCAGTCCGTTGGCGCAATTCATTAAGCAAGCGGGCATTCTCGATGGCAATCACGGCCTGCGCCGCAAACTGCTGCAGCAGCGTGATCTGCTTCTGCGAAAATCGCCGGTTCTCCTGGCGAAAGATGAGGACGTTACCGACGACGCGCTCGTCCTTCATTAGCGGCACTGCGAGCAGGCAGCGGGCGCCCCCCAGGTCAACTAACGCGCGGCGGTTGGGCTCTCCGCTGCGATAAGCATCAGACTCGAGCAGGTCGTTGACTTCGACGAACGGGTAGCCCCTCAACAGACGAGCGGGGGCCGTGGTCGGACCGTATTCTAAAGGCTGCCTGCGCCGGAATTCATCGTAAGCGGGCGGAAGCCCGTACGTGGCTTCCGTGTGGAAGCGAGCGCCGTCGTAAGTATTCAGCACGCCGAAATTGGCGCCGCAGAGCTGCATCGCCTTGCTTAGCATGGAATCGAAAACGGGCGCGAGATCGCCCGCCGACCGGCTGATGACACTCAGCACCTCCGAGGTTGCGGTTTGCTGCTCCAGCGACTCAGAGAGCTCCCGTGTTCGCGCCTGTACCTCCTCGAACAGCCGCACATTGCCGATGGCGATCACGGCCTGGTCGGCGAATGTCTGCAGCAGCGCAACCTGCTTGCGGCTGAATGCGACCGGTTCCAGCCGACGCAGTACGATCGCGCCGATGGCCTCGCCCTCGCGCAGCAGGGGTACGCTGAGCGTGCAGCGGTGCCCCTGTTCGCGCGACATCCGTTGTCCCTCCGGAAACTCCGCGGCCTCGGGCGCTTGAAAGTCGGACACCTGCACCGGTACCTTGTCGACCACCGAGCGTCCGACTACCCAGTCCCTGCTGATCGGACGTGGCGCTCCACCGGACCGTATCGGCCCGTGATGCGCACTGAAATGCAGATTGTCGCCAACCCGAAGCAGCACGCCGGCATCATAAGCATCGCAGAACGCGCAGGCGCTCTCGACAATGGCCTGCAGGGCGGGATTCACGTCGGTCGGCGAAGAAGCGATTACCTTCAAGACCTCGCCGGTTGCGGTCTGCTGCTTCAACGACTCGCTGAGGTCCTCGGTGCGCTGGCGCACCTCGTCAAACAGGCGCACGTTCTCGATCGCGATCACCGCCTGGTCCGCAAAGGTGGCGACGAGGTCGATCTGCTTTTGTGAGAACGCCTCGACACGTGAGCGCGCCAGCACGATGACGCCGATCGGTTCGTTCTCGCGCAACAATGGCACGCCAAGCGTGGTGCGCTGGCCTGCCAGCGAGGTCGTCTCATGCAGAGTGTATTCGGGATCGGCCGCGACATCCAGAATCTGGACCGGACGCCGCTCGAGCACGGCGCGGCCGGTCACTGTGCCGCGGTTGACGGCCAGCGGATTGTTGGTGAGGAAATCGATATAGGCCTCGGTGTAGCCCACCGCGGCTCCGGCGCGGTATTCGTCGCCCGCCCGGCGCATGATAAAGGCCATGTCGGCGCTGCACAGGATGGCCGCGGTGTTGACGAGAGTGTCCAGGACCGGCTGCAGCTCGAAGGTCGAGCGGCTGATGGTCTTGAGGACGTCGCCGACCGCGGTCTGCTGCTGCAGGGATTCGCTCAGTTCCTCGGTACGCGCTTGCACCTCATCGAACAGGCGGACATTTTCAATGGCAATGACGGCCTGGTCGGCGAAGGTCTGCACCAGCTCGATCTGCCTTGCCTCGAACGGGCCGACGGCAAATCGGAACACAGTGATGACGCCGAACGTCTGCCGCTCGCGCGTGAGCGGCACGCCGAGTGCCGCCCTGAATCCCATCAGTTTTTGCGCTTCCGAGCGCTGGAGCTCAGGATCGGCTAGGACGTCGGGTATATGCACCGTATGACCATCGACGATCGTTCGCCCGAATATCGATTCCCGGCCCGGCTTCCTCGAGTGTCTAGCGAATTGTTCGATCCATTCGGGCTTGGCGCCGAACGTGGCAGCGAGCCGAAAATCACCGTCGTCCTGATCCCGATACCTTATTGTTGCGATGTCTGCCTCGCACAATCGACAGGCAGATGAAAGCAGCGCATCCAGCACGGTCTGGAGATCGAAGGCCGAGCGGCTGATGGCCTTCAGCACGTCGGCGGTGGCCGTCTGCTGCTGCAGGGATTCGCTGAGATCATCGGTGCGCTGGCGTAATTCCCGAAGCAGCCGGGTATTCTCGATCGCAATTACCGCTTGGCTGGCGAAGTTGGTCAGCAGCTCAATCTGTTTGTCATTGAAAGAGCGCACCTCTTGGCGGTAAACAGTGATCACCCCGATCACTTCATCCTGCCGTAGCATTGGCACGACAACGATCGTTCGGGCACCAGCAAGTTCGGTCAACTCAACCGATGACGGATTGCGCTCAAGATAAGCCGGATGCTTACGCATGTCCTCAACCTGAACCACTTGCTTGCCGCGAATGGCGTCAGCGAGTGAGGTTCGCGGATGAATCCGAAAGGCCTTGTTCATTCGTGCGGCCGCAAACGAAGAAGGCGCATTGTACAGCGCCACCTGCCGCAGCATATCGCCTTCCAAAAGATTCATAGATCCAAACTCGGCCCCGCAAACGCGAGTTGCGTTCTCAAGCATCTTGTCAAACACCGGCGAAAGGTCGCCCGGGGATGAGCTGATGATCTCCAGCACTTCCGACGTCGCGGTCTGCCGTTCAAGCGCCTCTTTTGTCTCGTTGAACAGCCGCACATTCCGAATCGCGATGACGGCCTGATCGGCGAACGTTTGCAGTAGCTGCACGTGATGAGCGGAAAACGCACCGGGCTCCTTACGTGTAACGCTGATCGCTCCAACAACTCCGCTGTCGTGCTTGAGCGGCACGAGAAGCCTGCTTCGATAGCCGCGCGCCCGCGCAATTTCCCGCAGTGGGGAATGAGCGACCTCCGTGTCAGCGGCTTCCGCAATTTCGCCGCGACACATTTTTTCGTAATGAGGATTCCCCGCGATCGGATGCGGGAATGACGAGCGAAGCACCGTGTCAGCCTCTTTACTGACTGGCGTGAACGCAGCTAATTCAACCATATCTCCAATGATACGGAGCACGGTAGTCCCGTGCGCCCCGACAAGCTTGTTGGCGCTTTCCGCGATTGCGTCCAACACCGGCTGCACGTCGGACGGCGAATTAGCAATGACCTTCAATATCTCGGCCGTCGCCGCCTGCTGCTCGCGGGCGTCCTTTAGCTCGATCTCCAATGAGGTGGAAGGTTTAGACCGGGGTGGCCGTTTGGCCCAAGAGCGGGTGCGGCCCTTTGCGAAGCCGGCTTTGCGCGTCTCTCCCGCGCTCCTCTTGCCGCCCGTTTTCGCTGGCCCTGCCATTCCGCCTCCGGGGTGACGAGGCCATTTTACCGAGTGGAACTTGTTCTGGAAGGGGTGAAAGGAGCGAGAATCGCGGCTGCCGCTGATGTCCGCTTGGGTCAACGCGCCGTTTTGACCACTGGTGGGGCGCTTCCGCTTTGCCCCCGAGGCCGGACATCTCGCCGCGTCGGCATAACGGAAGCGATGGGCCAACACCGGAAGTGACAAGCCTTATTCAATCACCTCGTCCGCGCGCGCGAGAAGGGAAGCTGGGATTTCGATACCGAGCGATTTCGCTGTCTTGAGATTAACGACAAGCAGGTATTTGGTGGGTTGCTCGATAGGAAGCTCGGCCGTTTTGGCGCCCCTCAGAATTCGGTCCACATAGTGAGCCCCAATTCGAGCCAAGGCAGGAAAGTCCGGCCCGTAGGAAATCAATCCGCCCGCTCGCGCAAAGCCGGCGTCGAAGGAGATCGATGGTAAACCGGCTTGTACTGCGAGATCCGCCACACGGTTCGGAGGAAAGACTGGGTCACTAAATATGTCCAAGGCCTCGGCTCCCCGGGTTTTTGCGGCGGCAACAGCGCGAGGCACTTCCCCCACTTCGTGCACATCGATTACGTCGAGCTGAAAGCCGAGCTTGGCGGCCGCGGTTGGCGTCTCCGGAAACACCAGCCGATGCATCTCGTTTGAGGTGTTGAGGAAAACTCCCACGCGTTTGGCCTGTGGCAAAACCTCTCGAAGAATACCAAGAAACTTCCCACCAAAATCGGTCCGATCCATCGTAGCGACGCCCGTAAGGTTTCCGCCAGGACGGGCAAGACTTGACGCAAGTCCCATACCGACCGGATCGGCGACCAGAATTATTACAATTGGTATGTCGGGGGTGGCGTTCTTGGCAGCGCGGGCGGCAAAAGGAGTGAAGGCAACGATTAGATCGGGTCTCGACCGCACGAGGTCGGCCGCGAGCGCCGGAAGCTTGTCGAGGTGATAATCCGGGTCTTTCCGCTCAGTCGCAATGGTCGTGCCCTCGACCCAGCCAATCTTTTGAAGCTCGTCCGAAAACGCCTCAATATAGGGAACCTTGCAAGCAGGGACGCAAAGCATGCCGATCCGCGCCACTCTTCGCACCGATTGAGCTGTGGCTGCCGACCCGAAGAACAGCAGCACAACCAGAAGCGCGGACACTGTAACGGCAAATCGTCTCATGCGATCACCGTATCGCTGCACGGAAGGCGTTCGGTCTGCCAGGTCGAGCGTTAATAGCAGCTTCGAGACATTCCGAGCGATCACAAATGAACGCTATGGCTCACTTTCGGAAGTCTGACGTCGTAGCAGAGATGTCCAGTCTACCTCGGAAGCGTAAATCGTCAGGTGACACGGCAGGTCCGAAAAGTGCCGACCGCAGCAAACTACGCCCTCATTCGATCACCTCGTCGGCGCGGGCGAGCAGCGATGGTCGAAGTCTAGCACTTCAAAAGACGGGACGCCGACAAGCGGACCTCCGTGAGACCCAGCGCAACTTCCCAGATGGGCCATTTCCGGACTCATGCACCGCAGCAACAAGGGTTTCTGTTCGATCACCTCGTCGGCACCCGCGCACCGAGCTTATTCGGGTAACCCGGCTTTGCGAAGACCCTCGGTATACAGCTTCCAGCGTGATTGCCCGCCCCGGGCGATCCACGCAGATATTGTAAAGGCGGGATCGACTTTAAGCACATGCGCCGCCCACTCACGCGCCTCTGCGTCGCGTCCGAGATGGGCGAAAGCGGCGGCGAGACAGCGGTAAGCCGACGAATAGGGGTTCTGACGAAGGGCCTTCTTTCCAGCGACGATTGCCTCGTCAAAGCGCCGAAGCTCAATTAAGGCCACCCCCATCCCAGTAAACGGCCGGTATAGCAGCGGGTCTACCGGGCTCAAGCGGATAGCACGTTCAAAGCTGCGGACCGCTTCCTCCGGCTGAACTGCAATTGTATAGACCCAACCTCGGCCATTCCATGCGTGATGTGAATTTGGATTGAGCTTGACCGCCCGCTCTGCCATTTCGATCTCACGTTCACTATCGCTGACCATGAATGCCGAGGTTGCGGCAGCCATTGCTAACGTGTCTGGATCATCATCGTCGACGCTCAATGCATAGCGAGAAAGCCGGATTGCTTCCTCGCGCTCGAAATCAGGATCGTCAGCATAGCCAAAAAGGACGTTGTTCATGTGACAGAGACCTGCCAGAGCAGCGACAACGCCGAACCGAGGATCTAGCTCCAAAGCCCGACGAGCCAGCCTGATCGCTTCGGCCACCCCTTCACGGGTCATTGGGTAGTACTGTTGCGCGGCTCGAAGATAGAGATCATACGCGGTGAGGTTCTTCGGTCGTCGCCGCGCCGCCTCCGCAATTTCTGTTTGAAGTAATTTCGGGTGAATGGCTGAGACGACCGCAACTGTGACTTCGTCCTGAAGAACGAAAACATCAGTCAGGCCGCGCTCGAACCTGTCCACCCAAATGTGCGCGCCTGTCACCGCATCAACCAACTGCCCAGTGATGCGAACTTTGCCTGACGCCTTGCGCACCGACCCCTCAAGGACGTAGCGCACGCCAAGTCTGCGCCCGACTTCCTTAATATCGACGGCTCGACCTTTGAAGGTGAAGCTAGAATTGCGAGCGATCACGAACAACGATTTGAACCGCGAGAGCGCGGTGATGATCTCCTCAACCATTCCGTCCGCAAAATATTCCTGCTCGGGATCGCCGCTCATGTTATCGAACGGCAATACCGCGATGGAGGGCTTGTCGGGGAGCGCAAGAGCGCTCTCGGGCGCATCGCCCGGATCCGGGCCCGCAACTTCTCGCGTCTCCTGCACCTGTCCGACGAAACGGAATCCCTTGCGCGGAAACGTCTTGATGAGGCGCTGCTCCTCGCCGGTATCGCCGATGGCCGCGCGGACAGCATTCAGGCGAGTCGTAAGCGCAGCATCGGACACAATGCGACCTTTCCAAACGGCGTTGATAAGGTCGTCCTTGCTGACGACGCGCTCTCTATTTCGGATCAGGTATTCGAGCAAATCGAACACCTGTGGTGTAATGGAAACGACCTGTGCCCCGCGATGCAGTTCGCGCCGGTCGATGTCAAATGCGAATTCCTCGAAGCGATAGCGCAAGTTGCCAAACCTCTCACGGTGTCCTCCCTTCGCAGGAAGGCATCTTCGCACACCCAAAGAATAAGCCGATGGTATGAAAAATGTAAGCCGATGGTTGAGCGGGTTTTGAGCCGTGGCATCTCATCTGATGCGGCGCAGCCCGACTTCCGGTTTGGGTCAAAGGCTGACCTGGGCAGATCCGCGATGCTATTCCGCTCAGCTCTCGGAAGCGGTGCGTTGACCGCATGGCGGGTGAAGACGTGCTAGGTCGTTACCGCACGGAACAGACGCCATTTGTCGGGCACGCCTTTGAGAATGTGGCGGCCGCGCTCCTCAAACGTCAATCCGGAGCCTGCCACGAGATCGCGAACCGTCTGTGAGACCAGAACTTCACCCGGGGCAGCTAGCGCCGCCACACGTGCACCAATATGCACGGCAATGCCAACAATATCGTGAGCGACGAATTCGCACTCGCCGGTATGCAAACCGCAACGGACCTTCAGATCGAGTGGGCGCACCGCGTCGCCGATTGCGCTCGCGCAACGCACAGCGCGCGCAGGGCCATCGAACGTGGCAAGGAAACCGTCGCCGGCGGTATTGACTTCGCGGCCGCGATACTGACCGAGCACGCCCCGAGCTTTGGCATAGAACGCATCCAGCAGCACGCGCCAGGCGCCGTCGCCGAGAGCGGCCGCGCGCTCCGTCGATCCCGCAATGTCGACAAACAGCACAGTTGCAAGCACCCTGTCCGGCTCCGCTGCTTGCCGATGCCCGGTGACGAACTCTTCGACCTCATTGATAATTGCATCCTGATCGCCAACCCAGACCATATGGTCCTGACCGCTGAGCTCAATCAGTTTGGCGCAAGGAATCTGCTGCGCCATGTAGCGCGCATGCTTCACGTCAATGACGCGCTCATCGGTGCGATGCAAAATCAAGGTCGGCACACGCGTCACGGGCAGGATGTCCCTGACATCGATCTCCCGGTTCATGCGCATGATCGCCGATGCCGCGCCTGGGCTTGCCGAGGCCCTGAAGTAGGCGGCGGTTTGCTCAAGTGCCTGCTTATTGCCAGCGAGGCTAGGCGCCCACATCAGCAAACTCATCGCATCTGCCGAACCCCAATGGTGCTCAATGTCATCGAGGAAAGCGCTCCACTGCGCATCGGTCCACGCGAATGCGTAGTCAGGGGCCCACGAGCGTCGCGCATAAGTGCCACAAAGCACCAGAGCTGACGTGCGTTCGGGATACGTAGCTGCATAGAGCAGCGACATCGGACCGCCCTCGGACACGCCAAACAAGGTGGCCCGCTGAGAACCAACCTGGTCCAGCACCGCCTGCACGTCGTGCATCCGCTGTTCAAGCGTGAAGATCTGGGAACCGCGATCGGACATTCCGGTGCCGCGCTTGTCGAACGTGATGACCCGCGCAAACGTTGCAAGCTTGCGGAAAAAGGAAGCGCGTGCCGGCGATTGCCAGAGCGCTTCGACATTGGAGACAAAACCTGGGACGAACAGCAGGTCGCGCGGACCGTCGCCCATCACCTGATAGGCAATATGGACGTCGTCACTTTTGACATAGTGAGTGGCCGGGATGTCAGCCATGGTGGCCTACTGCGTGACAAACCGCGCGGCGCGAGTGTCGCACCTCATTCCGCGTCAGGCTAGCGAAATTCGGTGGAGAATTTGGCTGCCGCCCACCCGTAAGTACCGGCGCGACTGGGGGAACCCAGGGTGACGCCAGGTGCGGCCGCGATGTGCGTTTCGGGTCAAACGCGACCGGTCCGGCCGATCTTGCTCACCCTTTGATGTCGGCTTCGTCCCGAAAGCTACCGAGTTGGTGCGGCGATGCAATGTGACACGATGGGCCAATTCCGGAAGTGGACTGTGCCTACTCGATCACCGCGTCGGCACAGTCGAGAAAGGATGCCGGAATCTCGATGCCGAGCAATTTCGCTGTCTTTAAGATTGTTGGTAAGCAAGCATTTGGTGGGCTGCTCCGGTCATTGAAAGTTTGCGGTTCACGGGTCAGGTCAACCACGCATCATAAGATGATCAGAACGAGAGTCGCCCCCGGCTTGGGTCCTCGTTGATTGAGCAGGCGCCGCGCTCAGCTCCCACCAATAGGCTGTCGGGCATAAACGCTTCCACTACTCTGCACAGGACCGGGGCGGCGCCCCACGGCAGGGGGCGTCGCCCGACTGCTATCAGATCGTCACGCGGCTGCCGTCGAAGCGCGTGAAGGAAAAGCCGTCGAAAGGTTCGCGGAGGGTCATGCGCTCGTCCCGCAGCATGCCGATAGCCACTTCTTCGCCGATCGCCATTGAGGCGGAGGCGTCGGAACGCCAGTGGATGCCCGCCCAATTCCGTCCGAAACCGTAATTCGCCGCGAGCTTGTTCAACTCTCCACCCACCGTGAGCGGCGGCCCGTTATAGGGCACCAGTTTCGTCGGGTCGGCCGGATCGGGCTGCACCGGGTTGGCGATGACGCGGCTCTCGTCGAAAAATGCCTTCAATAGGGTAGCTGCGACGGCACCAACGCTCGTGGCACCGCCGGGATAGCTGGAATGGAAGGGTGCGGCCTCCGGATAGGTTTGTGACAAAAGATAGGTGCCGTATCTGCCTTTGCTGCGATCGAGGGCTTCCGATCTCAGGAAGTTATCGTGCAACGGGTAGTCGCTCACGCCATTGGCGAGGCGATGGTGGGCCAGACCGCCATAGGCTTCCGGTCGTACAGCCCGGTGCACGAAATACTTCTGCCAGTAGGACACGCGGGCGGAGTTATTGATCCCCATAGCGACTAGTGCCTGCAGATAGGGCAACCCGAAGGTGGCAGCTCCAGGGTTTTGGGTTTTCGATTTTCGATACGGGTTCGATGGGTAGGACGCGGGCTCGGCCGGTGGATACATCCCGGAGTAGCGTTGGTCCGTCCCACCGCCGGGTGTTGCAAGGAGCAGTGCTGCCGCCCACCCAAATGCAGGACCACTGTGGACATACTCGGCGAGATCTCTTCCTGTCGCTACGTATCGCGGTGTCGTGTCGAACTGCAGCCTGCGTTTCGGTGGAGTGCCATTCTGGATCGCCAGCCACTCCTCATATTCGGTCAGGAATTCGTTGGCGGGCGACGGGGTGCGAATTTGAGCACTGACCCACTGTGCGGCGTTGGGCACGTCCCGGAGCAGGAATTGCGAGATCAGCGGGCCGTCCAAAACACCCAGAGGCGTGACGGAGCGACCCTTCGGGTCAGTCGGGTCGAAGTAAAGCGCATTGGCACGGAACAGCGTCCCGGGTGTGACCCGACCACCAGACTTCGGCCCGCGGAAATCCGCAAGCTTGTTGATTTCCTCGGTCGCTGCAAGCACGTCGCGGTTGGAGGTGTCGTCGCGCAACTCGGTAAGCGGAACATCACGAAGCAGGGATTGCCAGTATACCTCGACCGCCTCGCCGCCGCGCTCCGCACTTGCAAGGGCCGGCGCCGGCGGTAGCGCAATCTGAGTAGGGTTCATGCCGCTCAGGCTGACGGCCAGCGTGCCTACCGGATTGACCAGTTTGCGCGTGCCGCCGAGCGGGATTTTCTCGAAATCAGCGGGATCGCCCGACTGGCAAGCAATATAGAAAGCCTGCCAAGCAGCTTGTTCCACTTCGCCGCGTTTGTCGTGCGGCAGGCCCCGCGTATCGGAACCGATCTTGTTGGTGTAGCGCGCCTCATCGCCATTCGCCGGGTGGGGCGGGATGGGAATTTTCTCGTTATTGCTCGCGCAGGCCGCTCGGACTTCGAAGGCGCGGCGCTTGAACGCCGCGTCGAGCGGTCGCGCCTCCATGCCCACGCCCACGGTCTGCGCCGCGGCCGGGGCTACTCCGGACATACCCGGCGGAGACGCAAGCACGGCGGCGCCAACTGCGATGCCGGCCCCGCCGAGGAGCGAGCGGCGAGTGACCGCCGTGGTCTGCAGGGTCGGCAGGGTCGGCGATGCCAGGTCATATACAGTCGAAATAGTGGGGTGGTCAGCCATGGAGATCTCCTTCCTCGCAGGCACGCTCTGGGGCCCGCGCTTCAGATTCAAAGCATCCGGGCGCGCCTTGCGCGCACCCGCGTTGGAATGCGAATGCTGAAGGACCGGCGAAAAAGGAAGTCGGTTTTTCGAGTGCAATGCTGCCGATGGCACGACTGCTGTCCGTTCAGTCCCGCGAGGAATTCGGCATTCCCGCCTGCGACGACAGCTATTTAAAGAGTACACGATCTCGTGCGTCCGGAAAAGACGCCTGAATCTTTGGACGACTTCCGCTTAGGATCAAAAGCCGACCGTTGGAGAGCCCAGGAGCTTGTTCTGCAACGGGGCCACTTCCAGACATCGCCGATGGGTATAAGATCAGCCGCCACCCGGAGAACGACAAGTGGCCCGAATAACTTCCTTGGTATGCATCCTAACGACTCTCATAATCCTTGTGGTCGCCACTCCACCACGGGCTCTGGCAACACCAGAAGCGTCTGCATGCGGGTACCTCGCTGGTCTCATCGATAAGGCACCGCCAGGGCCGTTGTTCTTGCCCAGCTATCCGACCGTGAACTCGGGGCCTCTGCATGGCGCCGCATGCCTCTATGACAATGCGGTGGCCGCCATCGCATTGGTCGGTTGCGGTGAGCAAGACAAAGCACGTCGCATCGGCGCGGCGATTCTCTGGGCCATCGACAACGACCGGAGCTGGCATGATGGACGGCTGCGGAACGCCTACGGTGAAGACCGAGATGGTGTGTGGACCGAAGGGACAAGCCAAATGGCTCTCTTGCTGAAATTGCTCGGCAGGACTGCGGAGGCAAAATCGTTGGTCGCTGTCATCGAATCCCAGAGGTCGCCGGATGGCGGGTTCTATGCCACAAGTGTCCGAGCGCTACCGACCGGGTTCATGCTGGATACCGATCCGGCCAAGCCACGACTCTATTTCCGATTGCCACATCTTGGCGCTGCTTCGTGGGCTGCTCTTGCAGAACGCGGGTTCAATCCCTTTACGGCGACCAAAGGACTTCCGTAGTTGAACCGCAGTGGCGCCCGTCCAGCTCCGAATTGGATCAAAAGCTCCGTTTTGACCAGCGGTCGGGAGCGTCCGGTTTCCCCCGTCTCCGGACAACTCACCGCTACGCCCTAATGGAAGCAATGGGCCAATGGTTGCCCTTCGGGTTAGAAGCGCTGACTCATTTCCAACCACCTTTACCTCCGGCGCGCGACTTTTTGCCTCATCGCCTGAACTTTGGGATCAGTGCGCTGAACAAAGAGGGATATCCGACGGGAGTTGAGATTCCCGCAAGGTTCACATCGGTAGCGGATACGTTTGTATGAGTCGCCATGCGGCTCGCAATGCGAACTGACGACGCACTTTGTGCGCAAGAGCCCCAGATCCGAGTCATCCAGAGGTATCGCTGCCTTTCCAGGAAAGGAGGAGACCTCATGCAACTCAAGCAAACCGCAATCCGCATGTTTGCCGCCGCGTGTCTCACCTGGACCACGTCAGTTTTGGCTCAGCCAACCGAACCTCAGGACCCGAGAATCAAGGCGGCCATGGACCTCTTGGTGTCGATCGCGGCCCAGCTTGGTCCGCCAAGGGTCGAAGGTACTGAACCCGTTGCAGGCAAGGAGGTACCTGTCATTTATTTTGGTTCGGCAAAGATGAACAATAGTTTCGACCTGGTCGACGAGGTCGTGAGGAAAGCGCAGGGCACGGCCACAATTTTCGTCAGAAGCGGTGACGAGTATGTTCGGGTCGCGACTAACGTGAAGAAAGATGATGGCTCCCGAGCGATCGGAACTATTTTGGATCCCAAGGGCAAGGCGATCGAGTCCATCAGGAAGGGCGACGCTTTCTATGGCGAGGTCGACATCCTCGGCAAGCCCTACGTCACAGGCTACAAGCCTATCCGGGATGCCTCGCAAAACGTGGTCGGCATCTACTACGTCGGCTATCTGAAATAGATCGCCTCTGCGGTCTGTCGTGCCGCCAATGTGCTTCAACGTCCATGCCAACCGCGCTCGGCGCGGGGTGAGGGCACGAAACGATTGGATCGGTGACTACAAGTTTGTGTTCGCGCTTCCCGGGACTTGCGGAATGTCTGCCTTGAGTCAGAAGCTGCCGTCGCACCTAAAGCGGCCCCGCGTCCGCTCTACTGGCGATCCGCGACATCACACCGGGATCGGCGTGGTTCTGCTAAGCCAACAACGGCCTATCGCACTTGCAGCGTAAAGTTAGTCGATCAGCTCGTCGGCGCTGGCGAGCAACGTAGGAGGCACGGTCACACCGAGTGCCTTGGCGGTTTTTAGGTTGATGAGCAGCTCAAATCTGGTCGGTTGCTCTACGGGCAATTCGGCGGGCTTTTCACCCTTCAAAATTCGATCAACGTAAACCGCCGCACGGCGAGCCATCGCACGCTGGTCAACTCCATAGGAGATAAGACCACCTGCTTCAAGAAGCTCTCTTACGTAGCCGCAGTTCGGCAGATTACGTGCCAGTGCTAGATTTGCGATCACTCTCCTAGCCTGAAAGATCAGGCTTTCTCCGTTCGCGACGACTCCTTGCATGCCAACCTTTACCATCGCGTCAAATGCGGGTTCGAAATCGCTGAGCGAGCGCACCTCGAAACCTTGGGTATGAACGCCGAGCTTGATTCCGGCTTCGATCGCCTCCTGAACATAGAGGCTCGATATTTTAACATTTGGGTTGATCAGCAATCCAACGCGCGTAACCGTCGGGACAATTTCCTTGAGATACTGCAACCGCTTCGCACTTAGCTGGACGGAAAAGTTCGACAATCCGGTAACATTCCCGCCGGGGCGCGCAAAGTTTTCGATCAGGCCGGCTCCGATAGGGTCAAAGCCAAAAACAAACACTATTGGAATGGTCCTTGTCGCCCTCTTCAGGTACGGCGCAGCTGCCCCAGCTCCAATCAATACATCACACTTTAAAGATACGAGTTCGGCTGCCATCCTGTCGAAAGCCTCGGGCACTTCATCAGGAAAGCGATGTTCTAGCGTTATGTTCTGTCCGTCTACATAGCCCTGCTTTCTAAAACCCTCAGTCAGGGACTGATAGTACGGAGTTTCTTCTTCGATGTTCGCGGCATGCCAGAGGACCCCAACTTTGGGGATGCGCCCCTGCCGTTGCGCGCGCGCTATGCGCGGCCACATCGCAGCCGTGGTGCTGAGTAATGTGATGAATTCGCGTCGTCTCATGAGCTGCTCCAGCCAGAGACCGCTCGCGAGTATATGGTATCCGTTGGGCCTTGTCTGTATCGCGCTGCAGCGTCGGAAACGTCCGCTTCGGGTCATGAACGTCAAAACTCAAGGTGAGCATAATAGGTCTGCTTCCGGGTGCTTAGCGACCTGTCGAGGCTGACAGCCGAGCCATGATTCAAGGCCCCCAAAGGAAGGGGCCGAATCATGCGCTACGAACTCACGGACTACGAGTGGTTTGCCACTAAGCCGATGCTGCCGTGCAGACGATCGACACGTCTATTGTCCGCGTGCATTAGCCGCACGTTATGAGCCGCACCGCTAGCGCCTGATCGTCCGCGTCAGCATCGGAAAATGCTTGTTGCCGCCCGCAAATGGCGGGAACTGGACGAAGTCGGCGCGCATGCGCGCGATGACGTCGGAGCTCAGGGCGCGTGCGAGCGCGGCCGGGCTGTCGAACACCAGCTTGTTGCGCTGCATGTGCTCGACCCGCCGCGACGGCAACCGGTCGACCCAATCGATCCGCGTATAGATCTCGATCTGGCGGACATCCGGGAAGGTCCGCATGATCGCCGGGTGATGCTCGAGATAGTGCAAATGCCAGGCGTTCATGTCTTCGGCAGGCCCGGGATAGTGAACCAGATAGCTGCACGGCGTGCCGGCGCCTTCCGGATGCGCGGCGACGTCGACGGGAAAGGCGCGCGTGAGCATCACCTGGTGCGTGACCTCCAGTCCGGTGAGGCTCGGCAATCCGTCGCCCGCCACGAGGCTGGCGAGGTTGCCGCCGCCGTTCATCGCCGCCTCGCATGCGAACAGATCGTCAAACCGCAGCTGAAGCGCAAGCGCCGGACCAGCGCCGTCGGCCTTGTAGGGATGATCGACCGACTGCTCCAGCGGCGTGAACAGCAAGGCCTCGGTCACCGCCGGGATCGACCCAGCCAATTCGGCCGCGACGGCCATGTCCTCCGGATCGAGCCGCCGCTCGCCTGCCGGATCGGAGAATGTCACGAACAGCGAAATCATGACGATACCGCCTGCGTTCCCTCGTCGGCGTGAAGATGTCGCTCGAGCGCGCCGCGAATGTCATCGGGCCAGGGAATCGCATGATGATTTTCCAGCGACGTCGCAGCAAGAATCTGGCCGGCGCGCCAGCGCGTGCCGTCTGCACCGGAGACCACGTGCGCCAAGTGGAGCGAGGCCCTTCCGACCTTGCCGATGCGCAGCTTGAAGGTCAGGAGATCGCCGAACATCGACGGCCGCGAAAAATCGCAGGTCAGATGCACCGTCGGTGCGCCGATCTTCCGGCTTCCGATCAATTCGGGCCAAGGAAATCCGATGTCGCCCCAGAAATCCTCGACCACCCCGTTCAACATGTTCAGATAGGAGGGGAAGTAAGCGATTCCGGAAGGGTCGCAGTCTGCGAACCGCAGCCTGCGCTCGAAGGAGAACTCGCTCATCAGATCGCAACGACCGGATGCCGGATGACACCGACGCCGTCGACCCCGGCTTCCACCACGTCGCCCGGCCACAGCCATTCCTGCGGGCTCATGCCCGCGCCCACACCTTCCGGCGTACCGGTCGCGATGATGTCGCCGGGCTCCAGCGTCATGCCCGACGAAATGTCCGAGATCAAAACCGGGATGTCGAAGATCATGTATTTGGTGTTGGAATCCTGCTTCACGACCCCGTTTTTCGTCAGCCACAACCGCAGATCATGCGGATCGGGAATCTCGTCCGCAGTCACGATGCAGGGGCCGAACGGCGCATAGGTGTCCATGCCTTTGGAGAAGATCCACTGACCGGCCCGGCGGTTGTCGCGCGCGGAGATGTCGATCATCACCGAATAGCCGAACACGTGGTCCATCGCCTTCTCGGGCACGATCCGCGTCGCGGTCTTGCCGATGATGACGGCAAGCTCGACCTCCCAGTCGAGTTGCTGCGTCATCTTCGCATTGTGCTGGATCGCCGCGCCCGGGCCGATCACGGAGGTCGGCGGCTTGGAGAAGACGACCGGCTGTTTCGGCAAATCCTTGTCGGTGTCCAGGCTCTTGGCGGACTCGGCGACATGGGCGCGATAGTTCAGCCCGATGCCGAAGATGTTCTTGCGCGGCCGCGGGATCGGCGCCTGCAGCTTCACGTCCTCGAGCGGAACCGCGGCGCCGGCCGGCAGGCGTCCATTGGCGCTTTCCAGGCCACTCTTAAGCGCCGGCAGCAAGGTCGCGTTATTGTCGATGAAGGAGATCATGTCGTTCGGCCATTCCAGGCCGAATGATGCGCCGAGGCGCTCGACATCGACGACCAATCCGTTGACGAGAACACCAAGGCGGGCGCCGGCGGCGCCGAGAGTATAGGTTACGAGACGCATGGAAGCTTGATCCGTCTGTCGAAATCCTGGGCGAATGAGGCGGTCAGGCGTCCACCGGCTGATGGCCCGCATTGTCGCCATAGGCCTCCTCGCGATAGAAACCGAGCCCTTCGATGACCGGCAGGTCGTTGAAGCAGAACAGGCAGGCGTCCTCGCTCTTCGAGATATTGCCATGTTCGTGCCAGGCCCAGGACGGAACGCAGAAGATATCGCGCTCCCGCCATTCGAAGCGTTTGCCGCCGATGACGGAATAGCCCTGCCCCTTCGCGACCTGGTAGATGAAGCTTCCGGTATGCCGATGCGATTTCGTCGTCTCGCCCGGCCGCAGCAACTGCATGCTGGCGCCGATCGTCTGCATCACGTGGCCGCCGGTGACCGGATTGACGTAGTTCATGAGAATGCCGTCGTAAGGCGATCCGTCGGTTGCCGCGGCATATTTGTTCAAGGCCTCGTAGGTCGGCTCCCACTCATATTTGAACATCGGCGAATAGCCCTTCGACCAGGGCGCGTTCACCGGGCGAAGGCCCGGATTGCCCCAGGTCCTGGTCATGTCGTCGACCGGATAGCCGGATTCCTCCTGCTGGACCTTCGGATGCACCACGAAGAAATTTGCCTCGAGCGCGTTGACGAGAGGAATGTCGAGCCCGTCCTGCCAGATGCACACCGAGCCGCCGGCGTCGACGCCGTGCTCATGCCAGGTGCCGTTCGGCGTGAGCACGAAGTCGCGGGCCCCCAGGGTCATCTTGTGACCGTCGACGATGGTGTAGGCTCCCGAACCTTCCATGATGAAGCGCAGCGCCGAGGCCGAGTGCGCATGTGCCGTGGCGACCTCACCGGGATGCATGACCTGCAGGCCCGAGTAGAGCCAGCCGACGGCAGCCGACACCTCGCGACGACCGGGATTGTTGAGATAGATGACGCGGCGACCGGCCTTCTCCGGCGACACCAGCTCGACCGACCGCAGCACATGCTCGCGCAGATCCTCGTAGCGCCAGAGCACGGGAACGGACGCCGATTGCGGCTGCCACGGCTCGATCTTGTTGGCGACGGTCCATAAGGCGCCAGCTTCGTATCGCTCGAGGTCCTTGTAATAAGCCTTCAGTTCCGGAGTGTCCTCGACGTTGGCGCGGCCGATCACGTTTTCCCGCATCTCATCCTCCAGGTGCTGTGTCGTGGTATCGTGCGATCGATGCCCTGTCGTCGGTCACGACCGCTTCCTTATCACGACGGCGGCATGCCCGGGCGTTGACTTACTTTACATGTAAAAGTATGGTAATGCATATTTCTGGAGGACGCAATGGCTGAACGGTCTTTCGCGCGCGAGGTCGAGGATCTTCGGCTCGGCGCCGGCGACACCTTTCGCGGCGAAGGCATCCTCGCGATCACCAAGGCGCTGCTGCAATCAGGCGTCGCCTATGTCGGCGGCTATCAGGGCTCGCCGATCTCGCACCTGATGGACGTGCTGGCCGACGCCAAGGACGTGCTCGACGATCTCGGCGTCGTGTTCCAGAGCTCGGCGAACGAGGCGGCGGCCGCCGCCATGCTCTCGGCCTCCGTGATGTATCCGCTGCGCGGCGCCGTGGCCTGGAAGTCGACGGTCGGCACCAATGTCGCGTCCGATGCACTCGCCAATCTCGCCTCGGGCGGCGTCACTGGCGGCACCATGATCATCGTCGGCGAGGATTATGGCGAAGGCTCCTCCATCATGCAGGAGCGGACCCACGCCTTTGCCATGAAATCGCAGATGTGGCTGCTCGACCCGCGTCCCGACCATGAATGCATCGTCAACCTGATCGAGAAGGGTTTCGAGCTGTCGGAAGCCTCGAACACACCCGTGATGCTCGAGGTCCGCGTCCGCGCCTGCCACATGCATGGCAGCTTTGCCTGCAAGGACAACGCCAGGCCGGCGCACACCATCAAGGACGCGCTCAACAATCCCAAGCGCGACGTCAATCGCATCGTGTTGCCGCCGGCGGCCTACGAGCACGAGCAGGAGAAGATCAAGACACGCATGCCGGCCGCGATCGGCTTCATCCGGGACAACAAGCTGAACGAACGGATGGGACCGGCACGGGGCAAGGTCGGCATCGTCATGCAGGGCGGCATGTACAACAACGTCATCCGCGCGCTGCAATATCTCGGTCTCTCGGACGCCTACGGCAACACGCAAGTCCCGCTCTATGTCATGAACGTCACCTATCCGGTGATCGAGGCCGAGGTGGCGGACTTCTGCATCGACAAGGACGCGGTCCTGATCGTCGAGGAGGGTCAGCCGGAATATCTGGAGCAGGCGATCAACACCGTTCTGCGGCGCAAGGACATCCAGGCGCGCGTCCACGGCAAGGACGTGCTGCCGATGGGCGGCGACTACACCGCGCAGGTCCTGCTCGGCGGCGTCAGGGAGTTCCTGGAGAAGACGGAGCCGCGCCTGCTCGGCAACCGGCCGCCGGCGCCGGACGCCGCTCCCGTGCTGAGCCATCCGGCGGTCGAGAAGCTCAAGCAGGTCGTGCCGGCGCGCCCGCCCGGGCTGTGCACCGGCTGCCCGGAACGACCGATCTTCGCGGCCATGAAGCTCGTCGAGGAGGAGCTCGGCCAGCACCATGTCTCGGCCGACATCGGTTGCCATCTGTTCTCCATCCTGCCGCCTTTCAACATCGGCGCAACCACGATGGGCTTCGGCCTCGGTCCAGCCTCGACCTCGGCCTTCAACGTCAAGGCCGACAAACGCTCGATCGCGGTGATGGGTGACGGCGGCTTCTGGCACAACGGGCTGACCAGCGGCATCGGCAACGCCGTTTTCAACAAGCATGACGGCGTGTTCGTCATCGTGGACAATTTCTACACCTCGGCGACCGGCGGACAGGACATCCTGTCCTCGCGCGCTCTCAACAAACGTCGCAAGACCAACAATTCGATCGTGCAGGCCGTGAAGGGCATCGGCGGTCAATGGGTCCGGCAGATCGACCGCACCTATGACGTCGCCAGGATGCGCGACACGTTGAAAGAAGCGCTGACGACCAGGGAGGAAGGTCCCAAGGTCATCGTCGCCTCTTCCGAATGCATGCTGAACAAGCAGCGCCGCGTGAAGCCGCAAGCGAGCAAGGCGATCAAGGACGGGGAGCGGATCGTCAAGGAACGCTTCGGCGTCGACGAGGACGTCTGCACCGGCGACCACGCCTGCATTCGCCTGTCCGGCTGCCCGTCGCTCTCGGTGAAGCAGCTCGACGATCCCCTGCGCGACGATCCGGTCGCCGCGATCGACAATTCCTGCGTCGGCTGCGGCAATTGCGGCGAGGTCGCCGAGGCCGCCGTGCTGTGCCCCTCGTTCTATCGCGCCGACGTCATTCACAATCCGACGCGCTGGGACATGCTCAAGTCGAGGATCGCCATGGCGGTGATCGGCTGGCTGCAGCGACGGCGCGATCGCCGGCGGCCGACATTCGGGGCCCTGGCATGAGGGTCCTTGCATGAGGGACGAGACGGTTCGGCTGGCGCTTCCCGCGGCCGGCGAAGCGACCGAACGCCCGATCTCGATCGCGATCCTGGCCATGGGCGGTCAGGGCGGCGGCGTGCTGACCGACTGGATCGTCCAGCTTGCGGAGAACCATGGCTGGGTCGCGCAATCGACTTCGGTGCCCGGCGTCGCGCAGCGCACCGGTGCGACCATCTACTACATCGAAACGATGCCGCCCCTCGATGGGCGCAAGCCGATCCTCTCGCTGATGCCGACGCCCGGCGATGTCGACGTGGTGATGGCAGCCGAATTCATGGAGGCGGGGCGCTCGATCCTGCGCGGCCTGGTGACGCCGGACCGCACCACGCTGATCGCGTCCAACCACCGGTCATTTGCCATCGGCGAGAAGATCGCGCCGGGCAACGGCGTTGCCGATCCCGGCGCCGTCACCGGCGCGATCGGCGTCGCCGCCAAGACCGAGATCATCTTCGACATGAACGCGCTGGCGATTGCGCACGGGAGCGTGATTTCGGCCGCGATGTTCGGCGCGCTCGCGGCCACCGGCGTGCTGCCGTTCGACCGCGACAGCTATCTGTCGGTGATCCGCGCCGGCGGGAAAGGCGCCAAGGCCAGCGTCGAGACTTTCGAAGCCGCTTTCGATCGCACCCGGGCCGGCGCGCCGGAGGCCGTCGAGCTCCCGCGAGCCGAGGAGAGCGAGAAGAGCCGCGCGCCTGCGACGCTGGATGCAGAGCTGGCCAAGCTGCTCGAACGAGCGAAACAGGAGCTGCCGGACTCGGCGCTGTCGCTGGCGCAGGCCGGCCTGAAAAAGGTGGTGGATTTCCAGGACATCGCCTACGGCGCCGAATATCTCGACGTTCTCGGTGCGCTGCACGCGGCCGATCGTGGTGCCGGCGGCATCGACAGAAGCTTTGCCTTCACCCAAACGGCCGCAAAATACCTCGCCAATGCCATGACCTATGACGACGTCATCCGCGTTGCCGACCTGAAGACGCGCACCAGTCGCCGCGCGCGGATCGAGGGCGAGCTGGAGCTGGTGCAAGGCCAGGTGCTCCAAACCACCGAGTTCATGCACCCTCGCCTCGAGGAGATCATGGGAATGCTGCCGGTGTCCTTTGGACGTTGGCTCGACACCAAGCCGCGCCTGATGGGCTGGCTCGATCGCCGCATCAACAGGGGACGACGGGTGCGGACCTATTCGCTGCCCTGGTTTCTCGTGCTCTATGCCGTCGGCGGGCTTCGCGGCATGCGCCGCCGCTCACGGCGCCATGCGATCGAGACGGCGCATCGCGACGAATGGCTCAAGGCCGCCACCGAGGCTATCAGGACCAACTACCAGCTCGGCGTCGAGATCCTGCAATGCCGCCGGCTGGTGAAGGGCTATTCCGATACCCACAGCCGCGGCCTGTCGAAGTTCGACCGGACGCTGGCGACGATCAAGCTGGTTGCACAGCGCGAGGACGCCGCCGATTGGGCCCGGCGCCTGCGCGAAGCGGCGCTCAAGGACGGCCCCGGCAAGGAGCTCGACGGCGTCATCCAGACCATCAAGAGCTTCGCCTGATGAGACCGGCGTCGGCGAAGGATTGCGGTTCAACCGACGCTGGTCAGAACCGGGCGGCTTGACTGCGCTGACCGGTGCGCTAATCGGGGCCCGATCACCTCCGAAAAGAGCTTTGGAATATCTCCGTCAGACCAACCCGCCCTCCTGGTCATGCGATGCCGGCAGCACTCAAAGAAAATATCGTTCCCCTCGGGCAGATCGAGACCCGGCTCTGGCTGCAGCTGTTGTCGCTGCACGGAGACATCTTCGCGTCGTTGAATTCCCTCCTCGGCGCCGAGTTCGGCTTGTCGCTGGCGAAATTCGACGTCCTGGCCCAGCTCGACCGCGACAGGAACGGCCTTGCGCTCGGACAATTGTCGCAGAACCTGAAGGTATCAGGCGGCAACGTCTCGGGCCTGGTGCAGCGCCTCCTCGCTGACGATCTCATCAGCAGGGAAATGTCGAGTGAGGACCGCAGGTCGTTCATCGTGCGCCTCACACCGAAAGGCGAAGCTTTGTTCAGGAAGGCCGCCGACGTGCACAAAAAGCATCTCGGCCAAAAATTCGAGAACATCTCGGCCAAGGAACTCGACGCGGCGCTGTCGGTGCTACGCTCGCTTTCGGCCAAAATACGAACCCCCAGCAAGAAGCAAAGTCGAAAAAGCTAATGGCAAGAGAATCCAGGAGCAGGTGGAGATCCGGCCCGCCAAGGTCGAGAGATCAGCTCTACGCCTACATTCCCTATCTGTTTAATCGGCTGGCCAATCGCTGGAACCTGGATCAGAACCGCGATCTCACCGAGCATGGCATCAACAACGTCGTGTTTCGGACGCTGTCGGTGCTGTTCATCTACAAGACGCTCACGGTCAACGAGATCGCCGTGCTCGCCGTGACCGAGCAATCGACGGCGAGCCGCATGGTCGAATCCATGGTGTCCGCCGGTCTCGTCAAGCGCGAGATCGCGGAGGAGGACCAGCGCCGCCGGGTCGTGGCATTGACCACTGAGGGCGAAGCGTTGCTGCGCAAGATCTGGCCGATCATGGCAAAGAACTACGAGCGCCTGACCGCCGGGATCGATCCCGACGAGATCGAGACTTGCGCGCGCGTGCTGGCCAAGATGATGGAAAACGTCAAGCAGAACCAGATCTGACGCGGGTCATCCGATGCGCATCATTTGATGCGCGTCATTGATACGCGTCATTGATACGCGTCATGGGCCGAGGCCAACGAGGCTGGTGCCGCCGCAGACATAGAGCACCTGCCCGGTGACGAAGTCGGAGCGTTCGTCGAGAAAGAATTCGATCGCGTGCGCGACGTCCTCGCGTGCGCCGAGCCGGCCGACCGGGACGTTACGCGCCATTGTTTCCTGCCGCTCGGAATCCTTGGGGATGATGCCCCAGAAATTGGCGGTCAGGATCGGGCCCGGCGCGACGACGTTCACGGTAATGCCGCTGGACGCAAGCTCCAGCGCCCATGTCCGGGCCATGCCGTGCACGCCGGCCTTGGTGGCGGAATAGGCCGAGCGCGTCATGGCGCCCATCGCCGCGCGCGAGCTGACGAACACGATGCGGCCGAAACGGCGCGATCTCATTCCCTCCAGCGCGGCCTGGGTCAGGAGCATGGGCGCGCCGAGATGCAGCTGCGCCAGCGCCAGGATGTCTTCGGGCTTTGCATTGGGCAACAGGTTCGGCAGGATGATTCCGGCATTGTGCACGAGGCGATCGATCGCATGATTGGAGGCGATCTCCCGGGCAACTTCCCGCGTCTGCTCGAGGCTGGTCAGGTCCGCGCAATAGGCCGTGAGCAGATCGTGTGTCCAGTCCGGCCTGTGCAGCCCGACCGAGACCACGCGCTGGCCCTTGTCCACGAGGCTCTTCGCCAGCGCTTCGCCGATTCCGGAGTTGCCGCCGGTGATGAGGGTGGTGCGGACCTGGCTCATGCTCGGTTATCCCTGCGTTTCGTCAGACCTGCCGCCGCTTCAGATCGCGCAGATCGAAGAAGGCGCCGTCCTGCATCAGCCTGGCGACGAAATCCTTCAAGCCGCCGCGCTGGATCTTCTCGGTCGCGGTCAGCGGCAGGGTATCGACGAAGCAGATCCAGCCGGGCGCCTTGTAATAGGCCATTTGCTCCAGGCTCCAGCGGACGATCTGCTCGGCGAGCGCGCGGTCGGCGCCGGCCTGCTCGGCGATGATGACGGCCGCCACTTCGTCGCCGCGCAGGGGGTCCGGCGTCGCGGCGACGGCGGCCTGCCGAACCTGCGGATGCCGATTGAGCACGGATTCGACCTCGACCGCGGCGATATTCTCGCCGGAGCGGCGGATGACGTTCTTCTTGCGATCGACGAAATGCAAATCGCCGTCCGCATCGCGCGACACGATATCGCCGGTATGCAGCCAGCCTCCGGCCCAGGCCTCCGCGGTCGCCTCGGGGTTCTTGAGGTACTCCCGGAAGAAGCCGTAGCGCGGATCCGCGCCGGCCCGCCGCACCAGCAGCTCCCCCGGCGTCCCGGCCGGCACGTCATCCCCGCCGTCATCGACGATGCGAATGTGGATCTCCGGAGCCGGGCGGCCGAAGCAGCTGGTGCCGACCTTGCGCGGCTCGACATTGGCGGCGATCACGCCGCCGCTGCCGGTCTCGGTCATCGCCCAGGCCTCGAGCAGGGGGAAGCCGAAGCGCGCCTCGAACGGAGCGTGAAGCAGCTTGTCGACACCCGCGCCGAAGCCGAAGCGAACCGCGTGCTGCCGATCCTCTTGCGAGGGCGCGGCGCTCATCAGCATCGACGGCATGACGCCGAGATAATGCAGGCACGTGGCCCGGCTCTGCCGCACCGAGCTCCACCAGCTGCGCGGGTGAAAACGATCGAGCATGGTCAGGCAGCCGCCGACCGAAACCATCGCCATCAGCGAGACCGCCATCGCGTTCATGTGGAACAGCGGCAGCGGCGTGATCATGCGCTCGACATCCGGCTTCAGGTCGATCAGCCCGCCGGCGTCGCGATACCAGTTTCCGCTGTGCAGGAAGTATTCGTTGGTGAGGACGCAGCCCTTCGGCTGGCCCGTCGTGCCCGACGTGTAGAGCAGCGCGCATTCCGTTGCGCCGTCCGCCGGCCGCGGCGGCCGCGTACCGTCATAGGGCGCGGGAACGTCGCCGTCATCGGTCACGACAGGAATCGGCCGGCCCGCCTGGCGCGCCGCCGTCTCCACCTCAGTACGGCGTTCGGCGAGCACGAAGGCGGCGTTCATCTCGGAATGCGCGATGATGTATTCGAGCTCGCTCATGCGCAAATCAGGGTTGATCGGCACCACGGAGACGCCGAGCGCATTCAACGCGAACCACAGCTCGATGAACACCGGCCGGTTCTGGAGCAGGAGCCCCACCCTGTGGCCTTCGCCATAACCGCTTTCTGCGAACGCCTGGCGGCGGGCCTCGATCCGATCGAGCATTGTGCGGTAGGAGATCTCGCCGGCCGGGATGCCATAGATGCCGGCTGTCTCCGGCAGCACGTTGAGGAAGCCGGCCTCGCCGCGGCGGAGCGCGGTCTGGCGAAAGCGGGCATGGACTGTCGCTGCAGCGATCAAGGCGCACTCACATGAAGAGCTGGATGTTGCCGAACGGCGCGTCGAAATTGACGAGATCGAGGCGCTTGAGCTTGATCTTCAGGCCGTCGCCGACCTTGACAAGGTCGTGCGATGCCCATCCCGAATAGCGCTCCAGCAGGTCGCCGCGGGTCTCGGTGTAGATATAGGACGTTCGTGCCTTGAACACGCCCGCCGCGACGTCGCAGGCGACGATCCTGGGGGCCTGGAGCAGATGGTGGCATCGGCTCTTCGGCTTCTGGCTGAAGGTGCGCTCGCCGGCGAGGCGCTCGACCCGGACCTTGAGCAGCAACAGGTCCTCGTACATCAGCGATGGCTGCAGCACCGGATCCTGTTGCTGCCATTCGAGCGGCATCCAATAGCGCCCTTCCGGGTGAAACAGATCGAGCCAGCTCTGCCACTGCATCGTGTCGAGAAGCTCGGCCTCCCGATAGATGAAATCGATGATGGCCTTGTCGTCGATCATTGCGCCGCCTCGGTGTGCTCGTCCATGCCCATCGTCATGAATTTGGCCCAGGCATGGAACTGGTTGCGCATCTGCCGCTCGGACGTGCCGTTGATCACGGCGGTGACGTCCGGCTGTTCGCCTGCTACGTAGAGACGGCGCAGATTGATCCATTGATTGCCGTTGGACTTGAGGCCTTCCTGCGCCCGCTCGTACATTTCGAGGTCGTCGTGCCCGACGATGGAGGTCGGCGCGTTGATGAAGCGGTTGTACATCAGGGCACGCTCGTAGAGCTTGTCGGGTGCGCCGACCAGGCGGTAGACCCAGCTCTCGACCAAAGTCCTGTCGACCGCGATCGGAATGAAGTTGCGCAGGATCTGCACGGCGCCCTTGACCATGATGTTCGGGAAATAGACGGTGTTGTGCCTGACCTCGCCGAGGATTTCGTGCGCCCGCGTCTCGCCATAGGCGGCGACCATCTGATCGAGATAGCCGTCGACGTCGGAATAATTGGAGTGGATCGAATTGGCGACGCCGGTGTGGCCGTGGCCGTTGGGCCAGATCCTGATGCCGCTCTGCTCGTAGAATTCGTACGGGCTCATGAACGGCCCGTAGAGCTGAACCGCCATGGGCGTCTCGGTCGAATCGCCCTGCTCGCGCTTCCAGACCTTGACGGCGGTGCCGGCCGAGCTCTCGTGCGCGACCATGGGATGGCAGGTGTCGGTCTGGTTCTCGACCAGCATCTTCCAATTGCAGGTGTGCATGTAGCGGATCGGTGCCGCCATCACCGCGAGCTTGCCCTCCGGCGAGCGGTCGACCATGTTGTCGATCGTCGAGAGGCTTTCGCCGAAATAGTCCCCGAAGGACAGGCCGCGCTCACTCAGCCGCGCGAAGATGAAGTCGCGATAGATCGCGACGTTCCTCACGCGCGACAAGCCTTCATTGGCCTGGGTGTCGCCGAAGCCGGTCGCCTCATAGCCCTTCTTTAAGGGAATCGCGAGCAGCGATCCGTCGGTCTTGAACGACCATGCATGGTAGGGACAGCGAAAGAACTTGCCGGTATTGCCGCAGGGCTCCGAGGCGATCTTGACGCCCTTGTGCGGGCAGCGGTTGTAGAAGACATGGACCTGGCCGTCGGTGTGGCGGCTCGCCAGCACCGGTTGCCGGCCGATCGTGGCAGTGATGAAGTCGCCGGGCTTGCCCAGCTGGCTGGCATGGCCGACATAGATCCAGCTGTTGGGAAACAGATGCTCCATCTCGAGATCGAAGATCTCGGGGTCGACGTAGACGTCGCGGTGCACCTCGGCCTCGCGTACCAGCGCCGCGATCGAGCGCCTGTCACTTGCGTGCTTGCCCATGGTGTCTTAAGTCCTTGTCCTAGAGATCCAGCACCAGTCGGTCCGATTTCGCGCGCGAGACGCAGATCTGCATCACCGTGTTCGACGCCTTCTCGTCGTCGCTGAGAATGACGTCGCGATGATCCGGGACACCGGAGATCACGCCGCACTGGCAGATGCCGCAATCGCCGCGCCGGCAGTCGGAGAGAACCTCGTGGCCGGCAGCTTCCAGCGCCTCGATGATGCTCTGGTCGGCCGCGACGGCGATGACCTCTCCCGTCGACTTGAGCTCGACTTCGAAGGCACGGTTCGGCTCGCTCGAGGTCTCGGCCTTGAAGAGCTCGTAGTGGATGCGATCGGCGGCGATGCCGCCGGCGTGAGCGGCGGCCTTCACCGCATCGATCATCCCTGCGGGACCGCAGACATAGACGTGGGAGCTCGCAGGCGAGGCGTGTAGCGCCGCGGCGATGTCGAGACACGAGGCGTCGCTGTCGTAATGGATCGAGAGCGCGCGCGCGCAGAAGGCCTCGAGCTGCGGCAGGAACGCCAACGCGCCCGGTGCCCGCCCGGCATAATGGAGACGGTAGGTCGCTCCCCGCGCTTCGAGCTCGGCCGCCATCGACAGGATCGGCGTGATGCCGATGCCGCCGGCGAACAGAAGCGCGGGCGATGCGTCCTCGTGCAGCGGGAAATTGTTGACCGGCACCGAGGCGGTCACGACGTCGCCGACCTTGAGCGCATGCATGAAGGCCGAGCCGCCGCTCGACATCCGCTCGCGCAGAACCCCGAGCGCAAGCTGGCCTTCCGGCAGGCCCGGCAGGGCCATCAGGGAGTAAGGCCGGTCTCCCCCGCTCGGCAGCGAAACACGAATATGCGCCCCTGCCCGCCATCGCGGTGCCGCGCCGCCCTCCACGTCGAACACGAGGCTTCGTATCGTCGGCGTTTCCGCCGAGACCGACTGCACCCTGAGCCTCAGCTGACGCGTGTCCATTCGCGGGGTCTGCATAATGTATGAATTTGCATATTTTTAGACATATAACAATTCGATGTCAATCGGCTCCTCTCGGACGGGACGTTTGCAGCTCTGAACGCCGGCGGCCGCTATTCGATCGGCGCCGGACGCGCCAGCTGGAAGAGGTCGCGAGGCCTCGCATACCAGCCGGAGCCGTGCATGCGGGCGATGAGGTCGAGGCCGATCGTGTCGATATGCCCTCGCCGTGCATCGATCACGAACTGCTCGGCGATGTGCGCACAGACGATCTCGCCGATCACCGCGATTTGCCGCGGCCCGGTTTCCTGAACAACGAGGGAGCGGCATTCGAACGCGACGGGGCAGCCCTTGAGGAGCGGAGGCGAGACCATTTGGGAAGGAAGCGTCTCCAGCCCCGCGAGCTCGATCTCGTCGATCTCGGCCGGAGCATCGACGGCGGTCGCGTTCATCGCTTCAGCCATCCGATGCGGCACCAGGTGAACGACGAACTCGCCCGTCTCGACGATATTCTGCGCCGTGTCCTTCAAGCCTCGTTTCGGATGGCGCAGCAGACCGAGCACGACCGTCGGCGGCTCGTGGCCCAGCACGGTGAAGAAGCTGAACGGCGCGGCATTGGCGGCCCCGTTCCGGGATCGCGTGGTGACCCACGCGATCGGTCGCGGCGTCACCGTCGCGGTCAGGATCTTGTAGCGGATATCCGCCGGAAGCTGTCCCATATCGAAGAGCATCGAACCCTCAGTTGCGCACGCGAGCGGCTTGTATTTGCGATCCGTCTAGTTTTTATTTGATCATATGCATATGATCTTATCAAATGTGCCGTATTGCATCGGAGCGCCCCCGACTTAACGAACTGATTTACAAGGACATTCAGTGAAGAAATCGCGCCGCCCCCGTCCGCCGGATCCGGCGAAAGCCTCCGCACGCGGGGCCAAATCCAGCAAGAACACCACGCCAGAACGCCCCGGCCGGCGCGGCATCCAGTCGATCGAGATCGGCTTCAGAATTCTCGATTACCTCCGGACCGAACTGCGGCCGGTGCCGCTGAAGATGATCGCGGCCAACACCGGAATGTCGGCCGCGAACGTCCACTATTATCTCGTGAGCTTCCAGGCGGTGGGCATCGTCCGCCAGGAGACCGACACCGGCTGCTACGCCCTCGGGCCCTATGCGTTGAAGCTCGGCATGGCGGCGATCGAGCAGTTCGACGTCTTTGCCGTCGCACGGCCGGCCATGACCGAACTCGCGACGACCATCGGCCACACGGTGTTTCTCGGCGTTTGGGGTAATCGCGGTCCCACCATCATCTATCGCGTCGAGGGCGGGGCCAGCCGCCCCATCATCGAGCTGCGGGTCGGAAGCGTCCTCGGCCTGCTGCGGTCCGCGTTGGGACGCAACTTTCTCGCACATCTGCCGCGCTCGCTGACGGGTGAGATGCTCGATCAAGAGCTCAAGGAGGAGCGCTCGCGCAAGCCGCGGATGGATGATGCGCCAACCACCAAGATCGAGGTGGAACAGATGATGGCCGCAATCCGGCGCGACGGCATCAGCCGCTGTCGTGATGCGCTGCTGCCGAACTTCACCTCCCTATCCGCACCGATCTTCGATCAGGCCGGGCTCATGATCGCCGCCATCACGATGATGGGGCCGATCGGCATTCTCGACGACGACCTGAAAGGCCCGACCGCAACCGCGCTGATCCTCCATGCGCGCGCCATCTCCGCGACCGCCGGCTGGCAGCCCGAGGCGTGACGGCTCCACGACCGGGCGCGACGCAACAGCGCGGCCGCATCTCGGCACACGGACTTGCATCGATCAGCTGATCGGGGATCAACGTCCCGGCGCTCTCGATACCATTTGCGGCGCCGCCGCGGTGGATACCGGTTTCCTGGCCGGCAGCAATAGGCCGATCCACGCGCCGACCAGCGACAACAGCGCCGCCAATGTCATCGCTGCCTCGAAACCGTCGGCGAAACGAGCCGCGCTGTCCATTGCGCCATTCGCCGAGAAAGTGGCAACCAGCGCCGCAATCCCGAACATGCCGCCGAGAAATCGGCCCATGTTGAAGATGCCCGAAGCCTTCGCCATTTCAGCCAATGAAACCGAGCTCAGGATGGCGTTCTGCGCCGCGGGCATCGCCATGGACACCCCAACGCCGGCGATCACCAGCGGAGCAATCAGCGCGCCGTAGGCGACATCGGGCGAAGCGATGAAGGCGATCCAACCAAGCCCGATCGCCTGCATGATCAGTCCCGTCACGACGAGCGGCCGCTCGCCAAACTTGCCGACCACGGCGCCCGCGATCGGAGCGGTCACAAACAACGTCGCCGTCCATGGCAGCAGGCGCACGCCGCCCCCGAAGGCGCCGAAATGCAGGGTCACTTGCAGGAACTGCGGCAGCAGGAATACGACGCCATACATCGCAGCATAGAACAAGAAGCTCAGCGAGAGCGCCGCCGAGAACGACCGCGACACGAACAGCCGGAGCGGCACCATCGGCGCAGCGACGCGCGCTTCCCAGATCAGGAATGCGATCGCGAAGACGAGACCAACGATCATCGAACCTACGACTTCCGCGCTGGTCCAGCCAACATTGTTGCCGCGCATGAGGCTCCAGACCCAGGCCAAAGCGGCAACCGCGACCAGTGTCAGCCCGGTGACGTCGAGTGTTGCCGCAGGTCCAAAGCTCTCGCGCAAACGCGCCCGCACCAATGTGGCCGCGAACGCGCCGATCGGCAGGTTGATCCAGAAGATGGAGCGCCAGCCAAGCTGCTCTGTGAGAAGGCCGCCGATCGCGGGCCCGATGATCAATGCAAAGCCGGTAATCCCTGACAAGACGCCGAGCGCCTTGGCGCGCTCCTCCCGCCCGAACGTTCCACTCAGGATCGCCATCGCAAGCGGCATCACCAGCGCCGCTCCAGCCCCCTGCGCGGCACGCGCCGCGATCAACCAACCGATCGTCGGCGCCAGCGCGCAAGCGGCCGAGGCAAGTGTGAACAGCGCGATGCCGCCAGCAAACATCCTGCGCCGCCCGAACCGGTCGCCGAGCGCGGCTCCGGACAGCAGCAGCACGGCGAAAGCGAGATTATAGGCGTTAACAGTCCATTGCAGTGTCTCGACCGAGCTCGAGAACTCGATGCGGATACCTGCGAACGCCGTCGTAAGTACCATCGCATCCAGCGCCATCATGAACGAGGCAAGCGAGGTCAGGGCGAGTACCCAGGTCTTCTCCGCGGGAGTGGGAGCGTCTTGCATCTCATCAATCTCCATCTTGGGGCCGGAACGGCGCCGTCGCGGAGAGGACGAAGCAGGAGAGCCCAAGGATGCTGGCTGAAAAAAACTTGTGCGGGCCGCATCCTTTGGACCCAGCCAGACGTCCTATTGATCGAGAAGCCGCAAGTTCGTGCTGCGGTGAGATGAGGAGACAACGATGAAACGAAACGTGATCCGCTACAGGACCAAGGCCGACATGGCCGACAAGAATGCCGAGCTGGTCGAGGCGGTGTTTGCCGAGCTGAAGGCGGCGCACCCGGAGGGGGTGCGTTACTTGACGCTGCGGCTCGAGGACAACACCTTCATCCACATCGTCGAAACCACGGCCGACGACGGCTCGTCACCGCTGCCGAAGCTTGCGGCCTTTCAGGCCTTTCAGAGCGGTTTGCGCGACCGCTGCGCCGAGCCGCCGGTGCGCAACGGTGCTATTGTCGTCGGCAATTATCGCGTGCTGGCGGAGCCATAGGGCTCGTGGTGGAGGCATGATGAACTCAGCTCGGGAAGGCGCGGCCCACGACATTCCGGCGCTCCTGGTGGCTATCCGGCCGCGGCTGCACCGCTATTGCGCGCGTATGGTCGGATCCGCCATCGACGGAGAAGACGTACTGCAGGACGCGCTGATCAAGGCCGTGGAGGCGGCCCCTACGGCCGGCCCGATCCGCAATCCGGAGGGCTGGCTGTTCCGGATTGCTCACAATACGGCGCTCGATTTCCTGCGCCGGCGCAACCGGCAAGAGGCACTGCATTCGCTTCAGGAGGTGGACATGATCGTTGACGAGATCGACACGGTCGCAAGCCGCCAAATCGCAGCGACCAGCCTGCGCACTTTCATGCGCCTGCCGGTTGGCCAACGCGCAAGCGTGATCCTGATGGACGTGCTCGGCTGCTCGCTTCAGGAGATCTGCGATGTCATGGACTTGAGCCTGCCCGCAGTAAAGGCTGCGCTGCATCGCGGGCGCACGCAGTTGCGCGAGCTTGCAGAGGAACCCGACGATGCGCCGCCTCCGCGTCTGTCGGCAGCCGACCGCACGCGGCTGGCCAATTATGTCGACCATTTCAATGCACGGGATTTCGATGCGATACGCGCCATGATCGCCGAGGACGTCAAGCTCGATCTGGTCAACAGGACCCGACTGACCGGCAAGGCCGAGGTGTCCCGGTACTTCGGCAACTACGCAACAATCAATGACTGGCACCTCGTACCGGGCCTCGTCGAAGGCCAGCCGGCCGTCCTGGTGCTCGATCCCGCGGCGATCCCCGGTTCAAAGCCCAAATACTTCATCCTGCTCGGCTGGGCGTCGGGCAAAGTCGCCAGGATACGGGACTTCAGGCATGCCTCGTACGTTGCCGAAGACGCTGACATCCTGGTCGACCAAGACAAGATCGGGCGTTAGGAGCCCGACCAGCGTTTCGATGCACTGGGTTCAGTCACGGAGCGGGCATTGGAGTTGCCATCGGTGCCGCGCCCCAAGGCACGCCCCCAAGGCACTGCAGCTACGTCATTCGAATCCAAGCGCCCTTGCTTGTTGCGGACTTCACAGCAGCATCGATGAACTGCACCCCTGCCAGACCATCCTCGACGGTTGGGAAGATCACCTCAGGATCCGGCTTTTGGCCGGCCTGTGCCGCGCGGATGGCGCGCGCTGCTTCGGAATAGATCGTCGCGAAACCTTCGAGGTAGCCTTCAGGGTGACCCGAGGGGATACGGCTGACGCGGGCGGCGTCGGCCAATGTGCCGGCCCCACCGCGCGTCAGGAGCTGCTTCGGCCGGCCGTACGGCGTGAACCAGAGATGGTTCGGATTCTCCTGCGCCCATTCGAGACCGCCTTTGCTGCCGTAGACGCGCAGCGTGAGCCCGTTCTCGTTGCCGACGGCAACCTGGCTCGCCCACAGCATGCCCTTCGCGCCGCCCTTCCACCTGAGCAGAATCTGCACATCGTCATCGAGCCGCCGCCCCTCGACGAAGGTCGACAATTGCGCGAGCAATTCGTCGAGCGCGAGCCCGGTGACGAAGCAGGCCAGATTGTAGGCATGGGTGCCGATGTCGCCGATGCATCCGCCGGCTCCGGACCGGGCCGGGTCCGTGCGCCATGCCGCCTGCTTCTGGCCGGTGGTTTCCAATGGCTCGGTCAGCCAATCCTGCAGATACTCGACCTTGACGAGACGGATCTCGCCGAGTTCGCCATTTGCGATCATCGCGCGCGCTTGCCGGACCATGGGATAGCCGGTGTAGTTGTGCGTGACGACGAAGATCCTGCCCGTCTTCCTGACCAGCGCCACCAGTTCCTCGGCCTCCGCAACCGTTGTCGTCAGCGGCTTGTCGCAGATGACGTGGATGCCGGCGTCAAGGAAAGCTTTCGCGACCGGGCTGTGCATGTGATTGGGCGTCACGATCGAGACCGCCTCGATGCCGTCCGCTCTCGCCGCTTCTGCCCGCGCCATCTCCTCGAAAGAGCCATAGGCACGGCCATCAGCGATGCCGAGCTCCTTTGCGGAGGCTTTGGCTCGAACCGGATCCGACGCGAGCGCGCCGGCGACCAGCTCGAACTGGTCGTCGATGCGCGCGGCAATGCGGTGGACGGCACCGATGAAGGCACCCTGGCCACCGCCGACCATGCCGAGGCGGATACGACGATGGCCGCCGGTGTCATTGCTTGCTTCGATAGCCATGTTGCACCCTCTCTTCAGGAGATGCCGAGCATCTTGCGGTTGGCAGCCGCGTCGGTGCCGCTGCCTGCGAAATCGTCGAAGGCCTTCTCCGTCACCCGGATGATGTGGTTTCGGATGAACTCGGCGCCCTCGGCCGCGCCTTGCTCGGGATGTTTCAGGGCACACTCCCACTCGAGCACCGCCCAGCTGTCGTAGTCGTATTGCGTGAGCTTGGAGAAGATGGCGCCGAAATCGACCTGGCCATCGCCAAGCGAGCGGAAGCGGCCGGCACGGTCGACCCAGCTCTGGAATCCGCCATAGACGCCCTGGCGGCCGGTCGGATTGAACTCGGCGTCCTTGACGTGAAACGCCTTGATCCGCTGATGGTAGATATCGATGTAGTCGAGATAGTCGAGCTGCTGCAGCACGAAGTGCGAGGGATCGTAGAGCAGGTTCGCGCGCGGATGGTTGTTCACCCGCTCCAGGAACATTTCGTAGGAAACACCGTCGTGGAGGTCCTCGCCCGGGTGGATCTCATAGGCGAGATCGACGCCGTGCTCGTCGGCATGGTCGAGGATGGGCCGCCAGCGCCTGGCGAGCTCGTCGAAGGCGGTCTCGATCAGGCCGGCGGGACGCTGTGGCCAGGGATAGACATAGGGCCAGGCCAGCGCGCCGGAGAAAGTCGCCTGGGCAGTCAGCCCGAGCCGCCTGGACGCCAGGATGGCGCGCTTGACCTGATCGACGGCCCATTCCGTGCGGGCCTTGGGGTTGCCACGCACCCCCGGCGCGGCGAAGCCGTCGAATGCCGCGTCATAGGCCGGGTGAACGGCGACGAGCTGACCTTGCAGATGGGTCGAAAGCTCGGTGATGGCAAGGCCGTGGCGAGCCGCAATGCCCTTCACCTCGTCGGCATAGGTCTGAGACTCCGAGGCCTTGTTCAGGTCGAACAGCCGCCCATCCCAACTCGGAATCTGAATCCCCTTGTAGCCCAGGGATGCCGCCCATCCGCACATCGCATCGAGCGAGTTGAACGGCGCCGCGTCGGCAGCGAACTGAGCCAGGAATATCGCAGGCCCTTTGATCATCTTCATCGAATGCCTCCTTCTGCCTTGGACGTTTTGGGGATCGCTTTTCCGCATCATGGGTGCGAGGATGCCGGCCATCGAGAAAGAGAGCAATACCGGACTACGCGACGGGATGAAGCTCTATATCGCGACGGGACCGATGATCCTACGCTCCAACAGATGGAGAGCGCCCGCGCGCACGGTAGGCTGCGCGTTTGCCAAACTGGCCGGAGCCATTGCGGCTGCGACTGAGCCAGCCCATCTCGCCCCGCAGTTCGATGAATCGACGCGGCCACAAAGTGGCCGCGTCGACTTGGTCAGCGAAAGTCCCCTTTGGTCTCGGGGATCACGATCGCCCCGATCAGATAGATCGCGAAGACGCCGACCGCAAACCAGGCCAGCGACAGCGGGATCTGCGCCGGGCTGCCGCTCACCAGCGAAACGAAGGTCGGCATCATGCCGCCTAGCGCGAAGCCGATGTTCCAGGACAGGCCCGTGCCGCTCGCGCGCAGCGCGGTCGGGAAACGCTCGTTCAGGAAGATCAGCACCGGCGCATAGCCGGCATTGCCGATGAAGGCGATGGCGAGCGCAAGAAGCGTGATCTCAGTCGTGTCCTTGGTCGCCGCGAGGTTGAGATAGCACAGCGGCAGCAGCACGGCCGCCAGCGTGCCGATCAGCAGAAAGGTCTTCTTGCGGCCGATCCAGTCGCTCAGCGCGCCGATCAGCACAGCCGAGAAGAACGCCGAGACGCTCGCGCCCATCAGGATCAGCGACGAGGTCTGGTTCGGCACCGCGTTGATCACCTTCAGGAAGCTCGGCAGGTAGCCCGAGGTCAGGTAGTAGCCGGCGCCGCCGCCGAAGGTGATGAGCAGATTGACCAGCAGGACGCCGCGATACTCGCCCGAAAACACGTCCTTGACCGGCGCTTTCGACACCTTCGCCTGCTTGTTGCCCTGCTGGGACTTGAGCTCCTTGAAGTACGGCGATTCCTCGAGGTTCCTGAAGATGAACCAGCCGAGCAGCGAGCTCAGCAGCCCCGAGAAGAACATGAAGCGCCAGCCCCACACGGCGAAGGCATCGCCGGGAAAGACCGAGGACGTGATCAGGAAGACGAAGGATGCGAGCAACGCGCCGATGCCGGCGCCACCGCCGCCTACCAGGCCCGACATCGCGCCACGCCATTGCGCCGGCACCGATTCCGTCCCGATCGTGTGGGTCGAGGCCACGACGCCGCCGACGAACACACCCTGTACCAGACGCAGGATCAGGAAGATGATCGGCGCGATAATTCCGGCCTGCGCGATGGTCGGCAGCAGGCCGAACGCCGCGGTACTGAGGCCGACGCCGACAATGGCGATCAGCATCGCCTGCTTGCGCCCATGCACGTCGGCATAGTGCCCGAACACTGCCGAGCCGAGCGGCCGCATCAGGAGCGTGACGGCGAACGAGCCGTACACTGCGGCGAGCGACAGCGCCGCATTGCTCGACGGAAAGAACAGCGCGCCAACGACCGGCGCCACGTAGAGCAGAATGAACAAATCAAACAGATCGAGCGCCCATCCGAGCACCGATGCGATGATCGCGTTGACCATCTGCTTGTTATCGGCCGATGCTTGCGCACCTGCGGCCGGCATATCCATCTCAGCCATTTTGTCCTACCTCCCCGCTTGAGTAATGCCGCGGTCCGCGCCATTGCGAACCACGGCAGTTCGTTGCATCGCGTATCAGCGGCCGACGAATTTCGGCGGACGCTTGGCGTTGAAGGCCTCGACGCCCTCCTTGAAGTCCTCCGACTGGCGCAGGCGGCTGTAGCAATGGCCTTCGAGCTCGATGGCGATCGCCAGCGTCGAATCCTCGGTGTCGTTGAGCAGCTTCTTGGCGGTGCGCTGCGCCAGTGCAGAGAAGGTGCGGAGCTCGTCCACCAGTCTGTCGGTCGCCTTCTCGAGCTCGGCATCGGGCACGCATTCGGTGGCGATGCCCCACTCATAGGCCTGCTTGGCCGAGATACGCTTGGAGCGCATCACGATGTCCTTGGTGCGGGTGATTCCGACCATCTTCTGCAGGCGGGCCGAACCGCCCGAGCCCGGAATCTGACCGAGCTTCTGCTCCGGCAGCGCGTATTGCGTGGTCTCGGATGCGATGCGGAAGTCGCAGGCGAGCGACAGCTCGAAACCGACGCCGAAGCAATAGCCGCGATTGGCGACGATCACGGGTTTTGCGCAACGCGCCGGCGCCGCGATGTTCCAGGCGAGCTTGGAGACGTGCTCCGGGCTCGCCGCCATGAAGCCGCCGATATTGCCGCCGCTGGAGAAATGCTCGCCCTCGCCGCGGACGACGATGACGCGCACGCGCGGATCCTCGTCAAGCGTCTCGAAGGTCAGGCGCAGCTGGTCGCGCTGCGGCATCGCCACGACGTTGTAGGGTGGACGTCCCAGGATGATGTCGGCGCGCTCATGCGCCTCGTCGATCTCGACCTTGAACCCGTCGAGATTTGCGAGCCGGGGATCGGCGAATGTGTAGGGTGACGGCATCTGTGCTTCCTTCTGTTGAATGGATGATGATCAGGCCGCGTCCGACGGCGGCAGGCGCTCGGCCTCGTATTCTCCGGCGACGAGCAGTCGCCGCAGCAGCTTTCCGACCGGCGATTTCGGGATCGCGTCGACGAAGACGTAGCGGCGCGGCCGCTTGAAATTGGCAAGGCCCGAAGTGCGGCAGAACTGCTCCAGCTCGACTTCAGACACCGCGCGGTTGCGCTTGACGAAGGCGGCGACGACCTTGCCCCATTTCTCGTCCGCGACGCCGACGACCGCGACCTCGTCCACGGCTGGATGCAGCGACAGGCAACTCTCGATCTCGACCGGCGAGACGTTTTCGCCGCCGGTGATGATCATGTCGTCGACCCGGCCGGTGACGAACAGATCGCCGTCGGGATCGACGAAGCCGGTATCGCCGGTGAAATACCAGCCTTCGCGCAACGACTTGGCGTCCGCTTCGGGACGGCGCCAATAGCCTTCGAAGGCCTCGTCGCCTTTGAGCGTGGCGATGATCTCGCCCTCCTCGCCGACGGCGGCAAGCTCCGCCACCGACTTCGCGCCGATGCGCACGACCTTGACGTGCTGGTTGAGCCCCGCCTTGCCGGCCGAGCCGGGCTTTGCGGCCGCGTTCTGGTCGATCGTAAAGGTGTAGATCTCGGAGCTGCCATAGTGATTGACGAACAGGCTTGGCTTGAACGCCTCGTTCAGCTTCTTCAGCAGGCCATCGGTCATCGACGCGCCGGCGAAGCCGAGCTTGCGCACGCTGGAGACGTTGGTCCCGGCAAAGGCCTCGTGATGGACGAGATCGTGATAAAGCGTCGGCACCAGATAAAGATTGGTGATCGCTTCCTTCTCGATCAGCGCCAGCGCCTGGCGACTGTCATAGCGCGGCAGGCAGATGAACGTGCCGCCGATCAACGACATCGCCAGCAGCGAGCGGACGCCCATGGTGTGATAGAGCGGCATCACGCCGAGCGTGCGCTCACCTCGGCCGTAGAGATTTTGCGCGACATGGGCGATCGCGGCGGCGCGTTCGGCGCGATGCCGCCGCGGCACGCCCTTGGGACGCGACGTCGTGCCTGACGTATAGAGCATGATCGACCAGGCATCGGCTCCGACGCGCGGCTCGGCATCGGGGACGCGGTCCCTGATCAGATCGGCGAAGCTGGTTGCATCGCCCGTGCCGGGATCGACGGACACGCGCAGCAGCTTGCCTGCCAGCGCCGAGCCCTGCACGGCCTCGGCGGAGATGTCCTGATGGAAGACCGCGCAGGCCTCGGCATTCTCGATGCAATAGTCGAGCTCGTCGGCCTTGGCGCGCCAGTTGATCGGCGTGATCACGAGGCCTGCGAACTGGCAGGCCCAGTGCAGCGTCGCCGCTTCCCAGCGGTTCTGCAGCAACGTGACGACGTGATCGGCGGGCTTGAGGCGAAGGCGGTCGAACGAGGCGACGAGGGCAGAAATTCTGTCGTACCATTGCCGGTAGGTCAGGCGGAGTTCGCCGTCGACCAGGGCAACGGCGTGAGGATCGCGCGCGGCGCTGGCAATGAAGCTGCTGGCGAGATCAAGCATCGGACGTCTCTTTGTTGGATGAAGCAAGCTCGGCGGCGGCATCCAGCGCCGCCTGGATGATCGGGGTGTAGCCGGTGCAGCGGCAGATATGGCCGCTAAGGAGATCGCGGATCTCCGCCTCGGTCGGCGCCGGGTTCTTCGCGAGATAATGATCGAGCGACATCAAAATGCCGGCGGTGCAGAAGCCGCACTGGAGCGCGTGGTTGCGACGGAACGCCTGCTGCAGCACGCCGAGCCTGTCGGCCGACGGTGCGAGGCCTTCGACGGTCTTGAGCTCGCAGCCATCGACCTGCGCGGCGAGCGTCAGACAGGACCGTGTCAGCATGCCGTCGACGACGACAGTGCAGGCACCGCAGACGCCGTGCTCGCAGCCGACATGGGTACCGGTCGCGCCCGGCTGGTGACGCAGGAAATCGGACAGCAGCATGCGCGGCTCGGCCTCCGCCTCGACGGGCTTGCCGTTGAGCGTGAAGCGGACGGGATGGCGGCGATCTGCCTCGAGGCGCGTCATTGCAGCACCTCGCCGATCAGGTCGCGGCCGATCATGCGCACGAGGTCACGGCGATAGCGCGCCGTGGCGTGGACGTCGTCGCGCGCGCCAAGCTCCCAGGCAAAGGCGTTGAGGGCATCGTCGAGCGCGCCTCCCTCCAGCCGCGGCCAGTCGCGCGCGGTCGGAACATCCGCGACGCCGCCAACGGCGAGGCGTACGCCTGTCGGCGTCTTCATCGCAGCGCAGGCAACAATGGCGAAGTCGCCGTGCCGGCGCGCGACCTCGCGGAAGGCGACGCGCAATCCCTTCACCGCCGGCAGCGAGATGCCCTCGATCAGCTCGTCATCGGCGCGCGCGGTCAGCATCATGCCGGCAAAGAAATCTTTGGCCGCGACGCGGCGGCGTCGTTTAGCGCTGCGCAACAGCACCTCGCCATCAAGTGCGACCAGCGCGAGCGGCATCTCGGCACTGGGATCGGCATGCGCGAGCGAGCCGCAGACGGTGCCGCGGCTGCGGGTCTGCATATGCCCGACCCAGGGCAGCGCCAGCGCCACGAGCGGCAGCGCCTCGGCGAGGCCCGGCCAGGCCAGCAGATCGGCCTGCCGCACGCCGGCGCCGATGACGATGCTATCGCCCTTCCGCTCGATCTGGCGCAGCTCCCTGATCCGCATGATGTCGATGAGAAGCTTCGGCTTGGCGAGGCGCATGTTGAGCATCGCCATCAGCGACTGGCCGCCGGCAAGGACGCGGGCATCGCCGCCCTGCTGCGCGAGGATTTCGAGGACGTCACCGATGCTCTCGGCGCGGAGATAGTCGAATGCGGGCGGCTTCATCGGCGCCCCCCGAACAAGCCGGCGACCTTTACCAGCAGCGCGAACAGCGAGAAGCCTCCACCCGAAGCACCGCCGCCGCCGGCCTTGCGGGCCAGCGCGGTGAAAAACTGGCCGATGATCACGCGTGTCGCGCCATCAAGCAGACGGCCGCCGATGCTGGCGACCTTGCCGCCGATAGCGGCGTCATAGCTGTAGGTCAGGCTTGTTCCGCCATTGCCGTCGGGCGCAAGCGTGATGCGCCCCTCCGCGCTGCCGAAACCGAGCGCGCCGGTGGCCCCACCGCGCAAGGTGACCGCGCGTGGCGGGTCGAGATCGAGCAGCTCGACATCCGCGCGATAGCGGCCGGTGACGGGGCCGATGCCGAGCGTGACGTCCGCGCGGAAATGCGTGTCGGTGACCTTGTCGACGCGCTGGCAGCCGGGAATGACCGATTGCAGCGTGGCCGGATCGAGCAGCATCGCCCAGACCTGCTCCGGCGCGCCCTTCACCGTGGCCTGTCCTTCGCCGCGCAGCCGCCTGTCGCCGTCACGAACGGGGGCCGAGGTCGCGCCGCCCGCCGGAGGCGGCGGCTCGACGCCGCGCACCAGCTCGGCGAGCCGCGCCGGCACCAGCGGCAAGGTGATATCGGCGACGCCGAGCGCATCCGCAACCGCATTGGCGAGGCACACCGGCGTCGACATGCAATTGCCCTCGCCCACGCCCTTGGCACCGAGCGGCGTGAATGGCGACGGCGTCTCCATGTGGAAGATCTCGGGCTCCGGCACCTCGGTTGTGGTCGGCAGCAGATAGTCGGCGAACGTTCCCGTCAGGAAGCTGCCGTCCTCGGCGTAGGCATATTCCTCGAGGAGAGCGGCGCCGAGCGCCTGGGTGAAGCCGCCGCGGATCTGGCCGTTGACCATGCCGGGATGCAAAATGGTGCCGCAGTCGTGCATGGTGACGTAGCGGTCGATCCGCGTCTCCAGCGTGACGGGATCGATCTCGACGCCGCAGAAGTCGAAGATGAAACCGTGGCAGAGCGAGGAGTTGATGCGGTCCTCATCGTCGGGCGGCATCAGCTCCGGCGGCGTCCAGAACACGGTCTCGCGGATGGTGTGACTGGCATCATCAGGGAGCGAGCCCGGTGACCAATGGCTGAGCGCAGCGACGCGCGAGAACGCGATCCGGTTCTCGGGATTATGCTTTGAGGCCACAAAACCCTTTGCGAAGACGATGTCCGCGGCCTCGACGTTGAGCTGGCTCGCAGCAATGCGCGCGAGCCGGCCAGCGACGCGCTCGGCCGCAAGTTTTGCTGTGCCCGCCACGGCCGCGGCGAAGCGGCTGGCGTAGTTGCCGGACGCGATCGACCAGGCATCCTTGGCCGTGTCGATCTCGGTGTTGACGCGGATGTCCTTCGGCTGCAGACCAAACACGTCGGCCACGACCTGCGACAGCACGGTGCGATGGCCCTGCCCCTGCGGCACGGAGGCGACATGGACGGTGACGCTGCCAACGGGATCAAGGCCAACGGTAGCCGTCGCCTGCGCGCCGTTCTTCGGACCTGCCTTGCGGCGCTCGGCCGCCGTCAGCACGGTCGTGATGTAACCCATGTTGGAGACGCTGGGCTCGACCACCGCGGTGAAGCCGATGCCGTAGAGACGCCCTTGCGCCCGCGCCGCGTCGCGCCGCGCTTTCAGCTCCGCGAGCCGGCCCTGCTCGACCGCGCGCGCGACAGCTTCCTGATAATTGCCGGAGTCGAGTAACGCGCCAGTTGCCGTAGGATAGGGAAATGCGCCAGCGCCGATCAGATTGCGCTTGATCACATCGAGCGGATCGAGGCCGAGGCCAATCGCAATCGTCTGAACCAATCGCTCCAGCGCGAAATAGACCTGCGGGCCGCCAAAGCCGCGGTTGAGGCCGGTCGGCGTCTTGTTGGTGACGACGACGCGGTTGCGGACCTTGACGTGACGAATGTCGTAGGCCCCGGTCAGATTGCCGTGCATGCGATAGAGCGTCGCCGGCTCGGGCGCGCGCAAATGCGCGCCGCAATCCTCGACCTGGTCCCAATCCAGCGCGAGGATCTTTCCATCCGCAGTGACCGCCGCCGACAGCGTCGTCGCGCGGTTGGTCGCCGACACCGATGCGGTGAGATGCTCGAGCCGGTCCTCGATCCACTTCACCGGCCGGCCCGAGATACGCGCGGCGGCGGCGATCAGCACGATGTAGGGAAACACGCCTTGCTTGACGCCGAAGCTGCCGCCGGAATCCGGCGGCGTGCGCAACCGCAGGCGGTTGCCCGGCACTTTCAGCGCCCGCGCGATCACGGTGTGAATGCTGAACGGACCCTGGAAATTGGCGAGCACCTCATAGGCGTCCTCGCCGGCATCATGCGAGGCGACGACGCCATAGGTCTCGACCGGCGTGCAGGAATTACGGGGATAGCGGATGTCGATCGAGAAGCGATGCAGAGCCTCCGCAAAGACACTTTCTGGATCGCCATAGCGGAAGGAACGATCGCTGGCGAGATTGCCGGGAAAGCCGTCATGCAGCACGGGAGCATCAGGCGCCAGCGCACCCAGCGGATCGACGACGGCGCCGCGCGGTCGATATTCGACGTTGATGATCTCGGCCGCATCCTCGGCATGCGCGCGATCCGTCGCGACGACCACGGCAACCGGCTCGCCGACATAACGCACGCGGTCCATGGCGATCGGCCAGCATTCGACCGGCGCCTTCACGCCGACGACGAGGCTTGTCGTGACCGCCTTGACATCGCTGCCGGTCAGAACCGCCGCAACGCCCGGCAGGCGTTTTGCAGCTTCAGCATCGATCGAGAGAATATCGGCATGCGCATGCGGCGAGCGCAGGATGGTCGCGTGCAGCGTGCCGGGCGCAACACCGAGATCGTCGATGAAGCGACCACGGCCGGAGAGCAGCGCGGCGTCCTCGACGCGCTCGATCGAGCGCCCGACCCACGGCTGATCGCCTCGTCCCGGATCTGCGGATCTGACCGCCTGCAACATGTCCCGGCATACCTCGCGACGCGTTCTTTGACGCGGCGGTGACACTTGTCAGGACAGGGGCTGCGCGGGCCATACCGCCCGCTCTCACGACTTACCAAATCGTCTCATTCGAGCGCGTGCAGCGCAATATCAGCCCGCGAGACTCAACCAGCGAGACGCGAGACGTTGCGAAACTCGCGCGGGCTGACGCCGGCATGGTCGCGGAAGAAGCGCGTGAAATGCGCCGGCTCCGGAAAGCCAAAACGCTCGCTGAGCTCGCCGAGCGGCGTGTCCTCGCGCATGACAGCGTCGAGCGCACGTTCCATGCGGACCACGTTGAGATAGATCTTTGGCGAGACGCCGAGCGAGGTCTCGAACAGGCGGAAGAATTGCGCGCGCGAGAGCCCTGCGCCCTTCACGAACTGATCGACGCCGCCATAGGAATCCTGCCCGCGCATCGCATCCATCGCGCGGCGGATGCGCCAGTCGCAGCTCACCGCGCTCATGCCGCGGATCGAGGTCGGAAAGCTGCGCCAGGGCGTAAAGCGCTCGATCACCGCGATCATCAGGTCCGACAGCGTCTGCTCGTGGGTCCGCACCGCATCCGGATTGGCCATCATTTCAGCCGCCAGATGCAGCGTGAGCTGGCGGATGCGCGGCGACACCTCGCCCGAGGGCCGCTCGAAGAAGCCGGGCGCGCCGCTCGCGGCCCAACCGGGGCGGAACTCCTTCAGCCATTCCGGCTCGATATAGAGCGCCATGATCAGGGTGCGCGGACGGTTGACGTCATGCACATAGGCATGCGGCTTCCAGCCGTCGACCAGCACAGCGGCGGTGTCCGTCAGCGGCGTGACCTGGTCGCCGACCATGAACTGCGTATCGGCCCCCTCGACCTTGAGCAGGACGTGGCAATGATGATGAGCGTGGCGGACCAGCGAACGATCCATGTCGAGCAGAGCGACCCTGCCGAAAGCGCCATGAGCGATGCGCAGGGCCGTCGACATCAGTTCCTTCCTCCCGGCGTTGCACCGCAAAATGGCTGCCTTGTCGAGTGCGGCACTATAAGCAGCACCCACTTCATATTCCAAGCGCGCAAATGGATGCAAGCCGTTCACGCCCATAGCTCTGCAAGCAGTCCGCCGGGTTTGGATCGCCGCAACGCGGTGGCGAGATCGGCATCCTCGCCTTGACGCGGATGCGCTTGATCGCTTGATGCACGAAGCCGGCACGCCGCGACGTCACGGCGCGCTTCGAACGACCTCACCGGTTCGCGCAACGTCTGCCTGAAAGACCTTTCCCAACCAACGCTGGAGATCGTCCATCACCGTGTAAAAGGCAGGCACGTACATCAGACTGAGAAGGGTCGAGCTGAACAATCCCCCGATCACGGCGATCGCCATAGGCGCCCTCCTCTCGGCATCCGCTCCCATGCCCAAAGCTATGGGCAGCATGCCGGCGCTCATCGCTATCGTGGTCATGACGATCGGCCGAGCTCGTTTCCGGGCCGCGTCCAACAAAGCCTGCGTGCGATCAACGCCGCCATCGCGTCTGGCGACGATCGCGTACTCGACGAGAAGAATCGAGTTCTTCGCCGCAATTCCCATGAGCATGAGCAGCCCGATCATGACCGGCAGGGAGATCGACATTTGCGTCATCAGCAACGAGCCGAGAGCCCCTCCGACCGACAGCGGCAGCGCGGTGAGAATGGTTACCGGCTGAACGAACCCGTTGAAGAGCAGCGCGAGGACGACGAAGAGCAGAACGATGGCCGACCCGACCGCGAGCTTGAACCCGTCGAACAGCTCCTGCATGCGTTCGGAATCGCCCGCAAGCTTGTAAAATACCCCTGCCGGCAGCCGCTTGATCGAAGGCATCCGGGCGACCAGGTCTTCCGCCTCGCCGACCGTCAAGCCACTTAATTCCGCTTCGACCGTCTCGCTTCTGGTGCGATCGGTCCGCTCGATCTGGAGCGGACCTGAGCCGAAGCTGATGTCGGCGACAGACGACAGAGGCACCGGCTTCTCGAAGGTCGGCACCTGCAGCATCGACAGGCCAGCCATGTCGGAGCGAGCAGCGTCGTTCAGCAAAATGCGAACCGGAATCTGCCGCGCGCCCAGGCAGAACTTCGACAGGTTCTGGTCGATATCGCCTACGGTGGCGACATTGACAGTCTTGGCGATCGCAGTCGTGGAAACTCCGAGGAGAGCGGCCTTGTCCGCCTTAGGCGTTATCCGGAGCTCAGGCTTGGCGAAACTGCTTGTGACTCTCGCGCGTTGGAATCCAGGAGTTGCGCGCATATCCTGGGCCAATCGGCGTGCCGCATCGGCAAGTGCTGCGGCATCATCGCTCAACAAGGATACCTGGATTTTCGCGCCGGAGGACCCGTCCTCGCCGAGGCGGATCCGGACGCCCGGAATGATCGACAGTTGACGGCCGATCGAGGCTTCGAACGCCTGTTGGGAGAGGGTTCGCTCGGCTCTCGGAACGAGATTGATCGTAACGGTCGATCTTCTGACCTCTCCTACCGAGGTCGACAGGTCTCCCGGGCCGGAAAGCGTCGAGGTCTCGGTTCCGACGGCGGCATAGACGGAAGCGACTTCTGGTCTCGCCCTCAGCAGGAACGCGACCCTTTGCGTGGCAGCGTCCGTTTCCTGCAACGTCGCACCCGGCACCAACTCTACGCTGAGGATCGTGCGGCTTCGATCGGCCGCTGGCATGAAGTCGGTCGGAAGGGACGGAATGAGAGATAATGACGCGACGAAGACTATGACACCGGCGACGATGGTGATCCATCGATAGCGCAGCGTCCAGGTCAACACCAAGGCATAGTACCGCACCCACGCCGGCTCGGGATGCTCTTTTCCGGTCGTCTTCAGGAGAAAGGCCGCCATCAATGGCGTAAGCAGGCGAGCGACCACGAGAGAGAAGAAGACAGAACTGCAAACGGCGATCGAGAAAGCCTTGAAGAACTGCCCTGGAATGCCCGGCATCAGGCCGACCGGCGCGAAAACCACGATGATGGCGAACGTCGTCGCAACCACGGCCAGGCCAATCTCGTCGGCCGCATCGATGGCGGCCTCGTAAACGGTCTTTCCGGACTGCCGAATATGCCGGACGATGTTCTCGATTTCCACGATGGCGTCGTCGACAAGAATGCCGACGACCAGGGCAATCGCCAGAAGAGTGATGTTGTTCAGCGATTGGTTCAGCGCATACATCACCGCGAAGGTCGGCATCAACGACAACGGTAGCGCAGCACTCGAGATCAAGGTCGCCCGAATATCCCGCAGGAAGATCCATACGACCAGAACTGCGAGCAACGCTCCCAACAGGAGCGCCTCGATGGCGGCGTCGTATCCCTCGATGACCGCATCGGTCGAGGACGTCACTTCCAGGATCCGAACGCCAGCGTGCCCAGCGCCGAATTCGGCCATTCGCTTCCTGACGGCTCGGGTCACTGCAAACTCTCCGGTCCCGACGGCGCGGTAGACGCTGAAGCCAACGACTTCCCGATCATTGAACCGGGACCTCTGTCGCGGTTCGGCCCATGAGCGCTCGACGGTTGCGATTTCGGACAGCTTGACGCTGCGGCCGTCGCTGAAGGCGAGGCGCATCTCCTTCAGGGCCGCGACGTCCGGAACGCTTCCCACGGTACGAATGACTTGCTCGGATCCACCGAGCGTCGCACGACCGCCGGGTTGAGTGATGTTGCGGTTTCTCACAAGGTCGGAAACTTCCGCGGCGGTCAGTCCCAGAGCGAGCAATCGGTCGGGATCGAGCTTAACGGTGATTTCCGCATCGACACCGCCGGATCTGAGGATCTTGGAGACACCGGGGACTGCGAGCGCGGATTTGGCGATGTCGTTGTCTATGAACCAGCTCAACGCGTCCGGAGCCATCATCGGAGCGTCGACAATGAACGTGAGGATCGCCTGTCCCGTCGCCTCGACGCGCCGGACCATGGGATCGAGCGTTGCTTGCGGGAGCTTCGAACGGATCGATACGACGGCATCCCGGACGTCGTTCGTCGCCCGATCGATATCGGTGCCGATCGCGAACTCGACCATGGTCATGGACAGTCCCTCGTTCACGATCGAACGAGTGCGATTGACGGTACCAAGTCCTGCGACGCCATCCTCGACGAATCGGGTGATTTGCGCCTCGATTTCAGTCGGCGCAGCTCCAGGCCAGGCAACGCTGACGGTCACCGTCGGAATGTCCATGTCGGGCATATTGTTGAGCCGGAGCTTCGAAAAGCCGACGGCCCCTGCAAGGGTGAGCAGCACGAACAGAATGATGGTCGCGACAGGATTGCGGATCGCCCAACCGGAGATGCCGTTCATCGCAGCGCGCCGCCTTTGACCGAGGCAGTCTTCACGTTCACGAAATCGCCGTCACTGAGGAGACCTGCACCATGGGTCACAATGCGATCTCCAGCCTCCAGTCCGCGCAGGACCTCAACGTCATCCGATTCCTTGGCGCCTAGACCGATCTCGACCAATGACACCAGGCTGTCGCGCCCGATCTTGAAGACGTGCGCCTTCGCTTCGCGCCAGACCAGCGCCTTCAGAGGAACGGTCAACGCGAGTTTTCTTTCGGCCGAAATCTCGACCCGAACGAACATCCCCGGCTTGAGTTTCGTTCCCTTTGGCAGCGCGACATGAACCGTACCCAAGCGCGTCTTCGGATCGACCACCGGCGAAACGAGGCGGACCGATCCATGCTCGGATTGCCCGCCGGGGCCGAGCACCATCACATGCTGCCCCGCGGCAGCAGCGAGCAGGTCGGTTTCGACCACGCGGGCATCGACCTCGATGCGATCGTCCTGGATCAATCGGAACATCTCGACCCCGGCTTGGACCACCTGGCCGATCGCCACCGATCTCGAGGCGATCGTTCCCGCGGCGGGAGCGATGATGACCGTCTGACGTTGCCGTGCCTCTGCTTCGTCGAGTTGGGCACGAGCCGCTTCCAGCTTGGCCTCGGTCGTCTTGACGAGCGTCTCGCGCTGCTCGATGGCTTGCGCGCTCATCACGCCCGAGGACACCGAATGCGCGCGCGCAGCATCCGATCTGGCAATGGCAAGGCTCGCTTCCAGTTCGTCGATCGCGGCTTTCTGCTTGGATATCGCCGCAGCCGTCAGATCCTGGCTGAGGCGCGCCAGTACCTGCCCCTTCGCAACGAGGTCGCCTTCGTCCACGGCGACCTCGATCACCGCCAGCCCGCCCGCTTCAGAGCTGACCGGGATTTCACGCCACGCGACGACGTTGCCTGTCGCCGTGATCGTTCTGGTGACCTCCGATCTCTCGACCGATGCGGCCAAGACGGTCATCGCGAATGAGAGACTTTCCGCATGGACGGTGGAATGGAAGACCAGAGACGTCATGAGCGCCATCGACCTCAGGCCGCGATGGATTCTTTTCATATCAGCACCCTTCTCCGCGCCCGTGTCGATTCCCGAACGCCTCGCCAGCCGTCACCTTCCTCGAACGGCCGACGACTGCTCGGGTAGGACGTGGGGTTTGCTCGCGTAGTACAATTTGTGTCGGATCGTCTCGGGCGGGCGCCCATTTGTGTCGAAATGTTGCTAGATGGGTGCCTTGGCGCCTTTCGTTACGAGTTCCGGCTTTTTTCGAGCCCGCTTACCGGTAAAACCGTGCTTCCGAGCCACCGTGAAGGGCATCCATGAACGAACACACTCCTCAGATCCTGGTCGTCGACGACGATCCCGAGATTCGTAAGCTGCTTGCCCGCTACATCGAAAGCCAGTCGCTTCGCGTCGTCCTGGCATCGAGCTGCAACGAGATGCGCGAGCGCCTTGTGGCCGAACAGGTCGATCTCGTGGTTCTGGATGTGATGCTTCCGGACGGCTCCGGGCTCGACGCCTGCCGCGATTTGCGAGCGAAGCGGAACATGATTCCCGTTATCCTTCTGACGGCGCTCAAGGAGGATGTCGATCGCATCGTAGGTCTGGAAATGGGAGCCGACGATTATCTCGGCAAGCCGTTCAATCCGAGAGAACTGGTCGCCAGAATTCGCGCCGTCTTGCGGCGCCGCTCAGAAAGAAGTCTTCGATCTCAAGAAACGAGGAAGTACCGATTCGACGGCCTTACGGCCGATCCTCAGTTGCGCAGCGTAACCGATGCGCAGGGCAATGCCCTGGAACTGACCGGCGCGGAATTCGACCTGCTGCAGGTCTTCCTCGACAGACCGGGACGTGTGCTTTCGCGGGATCAACTCCTGGACCTTACGCGCGGCCGAGAGGGAGAGGTCTTCGATCGCTCCATCGATGTCCTCGTCAGCCGGTTGAGGCGCAAACTGGACACTTCCGGAATGCCGCCCCTCTTCAAGACAGTTCGCAACGGCGGTTATCAACTCGTCGCGAAGGTCGGGGTGCAGGACTTTCCGGCGTGAACACCCTGCGCGCCAAACTCGCCGTCCTTCTCACCGTCGTGATCATCTCGGTGGTCTGCATTCTGACCGGGATTCTCGTCTACCTGTTTGATCCGCCCAACGAACGGGAGGCAATCAGTCCACTCGTCGACCAAGTAGAGTTATTGACCCGAGTTGGGCAGGTCGCTCCCAAATTGGTCATCGTTCAACAGGCCGCTGCGGGCGGTGAAGTCGAAACCAATCTCACCACGTGGCTGCGCGCCGCTCTGACGGCCCGCGGGATCCCCCGCGACGTCATCGTGTCCCGCAAGGACGACCTTCCTCTCCTGTCCATTCCGGTTGATCAAGGATGGGTCGTCACGCAAATCCCTGACTTGCCTCCCGCGGGCGGCATCTTCCATCTCCTTTTGATTTGGCTTGCGCTGACCACGCTGGGCACGATGGCGGTCGCTCTCTTTTTCGCGAACCGGATGGTCAAACCCCTCGTACTTCTCGAACGCGCGATCGAGACCGTAGGCCCGGACGGTGTTCTTCCCGAACTGGCCGTGACAGGACCGGCGGAGGTACGGGTCGCAGCCAGAGCGCTGAATTCTCTGTCTTCCCGGCTGAAGGCGGCAATGGAAAGCCGAATGCGGCTCGTCGCGGCAGCGGGCCATGACTTACGGACACCGATCACCCGTATGCGCCTGCGCGCCGAGTTCGTCGCGGATGAAGAAGACCGCCAAATGTGGCTCAAGGATATGGACGAGCTGGAAAGGATCGCGGACAGCGCAATACTTCTCGTGAGAGAGGACTCCGGCAAATCGGCGCCCGAGCCGATCCGGCTGGACATTCTCGTTTCCGACCTCGTGGACGAGCTTCGAACGCTATCTTACGACATCACCCTGACCAGCTCTGCGGCGGCGACCGCGCTCGCGAATCGAACGGGCCTGAGCCGCGCCTTCAGGAATTTGCTCATAAATGCATCCACGCATGGTAAGCGGGCCCGGGTCGCCGTCCAAAGCAGCGTGAACGACGTCGTCGTTGTGATCGACGACGACGGTCCGGGGATTCCGCCCGATCTCATCGGGCAGGTTTTCGAGCCGTTCTTCCGAGTCGACCGGGCGCGCACGAAGCAGTTCGATGGTGCCGGACTCGGTTTGACGATCGCGAAAGAGATCGTTCAGCGCGCCGGAGGCAGCATCAAAATCCAGAACGGATCATTCCGGGGGCTGATCCAGACCGTGACGCTGCCGGTTGCGCAATCGCTTCCGGCGGAGCCACACTGACGGGTCCCCTTTCACCGCGACGGGACACACTTACCGGAGCTCCGCACCCTGGCTGGCGGGGGGCGACGCCGAACTGGAGAAGCGACCCAGCGGCTTCGGGTTGTTGTTCGCGATCCCTGGGGGAGCCTTCATCCACTGGTAGCCCTCGAAACCCGAACGATAGCCTTCGGTGTACAACGCTTGCATATATCCCTGCTCAAACGACGTCTCCCTCGTCGCTCGAAAGGTCGACGGAATTGCCGCAAGGTTGAAGTCGGTACCGTCGATCTCGGCCTTCGCATAGATGCGATAGAGGTCGCCGATGCTTTGATTCTTGATCAGGGTGGAGATCGACCTCAGCGAAATAGAGAAAATGCCCGGTTCTACGGCTTCCCATTCCGGGTTGATCTTTCCGTTCCGGATGATGAAGAGGCGTGCAGCGGCTCTCTTGGTTGGGACGTCGGTGCGAATGATCATCGAAGGTCGCGGCACGAAAACCTGCTGAGTCACGCCCCCATCGACGTGCAGTTCCTCGTAGGTCCGATCTGCAACACTGACCTTGATGCGGACGGGAGGAAAGGCACCCGGCACGGAAGCGGAAGCCAGCAGGATCTTCCGGAAGAGGGAGAGGGCTTGGGGATGATTGCTCATGGCTATGCGTCCCACATCCCATAGAACCGGACGCTGCGCGTCCAAATTCGTCGTTCCGATGAGCAATACTCGGCCCTTGCGCCGCTCCATCGCGATATCGCGGAGGAATTGATCATCGACATACTTTGCTATCAGACTCTCGAGCGGAGAGCTGTCGACCAGGCCCGATCCGAGCAATGGCGCTACGACGCCAGGATCGTAGATATCGCTGCGCTCGTACCTCGTGAACACCTCTTTCAATGCCGCATCTCTGGTCCGCCCCAGGTAGACGAACGGCGCAGTCAACGCGCCGGCACTGACCCCGGTGACCAGATCGAACTCAGGTCTCGTGCCCGCATCACCCCACCCGACCAAGAGACCTGCGCCGAAGGCACCGTTGTCGCCTCCGCCAGATATTGCGAGAATGTTGAGCTCATCCGGTCGTTGGCCGAGACGACCATGAGCGGCATTCGGCTTCCTCCGGATTTGTTTGATCGTAGACAGGGCGGCAAGCGCCTCAGGCGGAGCATCCCCCCATACCCGGACGTTCGGCATCCCGGCGAGTTCGGCCTCGTCGATGAGCCGTTTCGGAACCACATCGCGCGGGAACATGGAGGCGCATCCGCAAAGAAGGCCGGTCATCAGAAACAGCGCGGCCACGCGCATCGCCGATCTGGACGCATACATGACGGGGCCGTACTCGATGGCGCGGATGACCATCATCATGGCGCCCTTCGGGGTCGAGCCGCAAAGGCTGTGTCTGCCGATGCGGCCGTCCTTGATCGCCACTACTTTCGTGTCTCCACTGGACCATCATCGGTCCATTCAGGAGGAAGGCCCAGTTTGCCGCCGACGAGACCGGCGATCCCAGGAGCGCGGCCGTAGCTTTCGCACGCCGCATACTTGGGAGCGAGACCAATATTCGAACCGACCTTTTCCAAGGACGGGATCTCGATACTAAAGCCTTCGAAGGGACTTTCACCTTTATTGAGCATCTTGGCGAAATCGTCGCCGAAGTCCCGAGCGAGATCGTAAGCGTCACTGGCTTTCGATGCTCTCGGCGTGCTGAAAAAGGCGTTCGCCCCTCTTCCCCAGATCATGGCGGCTTGCTGTCGCCCCGTGGCGTCGACGGCCTCGGCTTCGATGGACAAGTCTCCGAGCCCAACCGGAATGCGGGGCACCGGAATCGGAACGGCCGTATCCACGAAGCTTGAACCGAGCTTCGCCGCGGCCGAGACGCCCGCGGCGACTTCATCAGTCGGCGTCGCACGCGTAATGGCCGCACGCACGGTCAAATCCGCCCGTTGATCGGGCGACACCACCCTGAATCTGTCGCTCAAATTGATGCACAAGGCGCGGCTTACCGTATTGGCGACAAGGATACGCTGTTCATGGGTTAGGGCAGGCGCAACGTGGGCAGGGAATGCCGTCGGTGCGATATTGATCGTCTTCGCCGCTGCTACCTGCTCTTTCTTCACCTGAAGACGGGACTTGGTGATCTTTCCGTCCGACTGCTTCAATCCCTCGTAAGAGGAGAGCCCGTTGCCCTGGACCAGGGCGGGGGTCGCGCAACCCGGCAACAGTGCAAGGACGAGCAGGGCCGAAGCGCAATATCCGAGCGGCCACCGGCGTTGATACGGAAACGACGGATATGAACCAGGATGGTTAAGACCGGCGGCGGAGCGCATTCAGACCCCCTTATTGTGAACCCTGCGCTCTTGATAAACGGGCTACATGGCTCGGAATCTGGCTGCGGATGACCTAATGTTGCTGGCCGACCGCCATTTGTGTCGAAAGATGTCCAGCCCGAATTGAGGACAGCCTTCGTTACAAATATTACCCTTCAGCCTGTTCCAACCGGACTAAACCGGCGCCCATGCACATTCCCCAAATCCTTGTCGTCGATGACGACTTAGAGATCCGCAAGCTCCTTGCTCGCTACATCAAGGAGCAGGGCTTCCGGGTTCAACTCGCGTCCCGCTGCGTGGAAGTACGTGAACGGATCGCCACGAATCAGATCGATCTGATCGTGCTGGACGTGATGCTGCCGGACGGGTCCGGACTCGATCTTTGTCGCGATCTCCGGTCCACGCGGTCGCGGATTCCGATCATCCTGCTCACTGCTCTGAAGGAAGACGTGGATCGGATCATCGGTCTGGAGATCGGCGCCGACGACTATCTCGGCAAACCGTTCAACCCGCGTGAGCTGATCGCCCGGATTCGTGCTGTGCTCCGACGCGGCGACGATGACCGCCCCTCTCACGGCCGGAAGGGGCGCTACCTCTTCGAAGGGTTCGTCGCCGATCCGTCCGCCCGGTCGGTGGTCGCTCCGCAAGGCGACTCGATCGATTTGACCGGGGCGGAGTTTGATCTTCTCTTGACGTTTCTCGACCGTCCCGGTCGCGTTCTGTCTCGCGACCAATTGCTCGATCTGACCCGCGGGCGCGATGGAGACGTCCTAGACCGCTCCATTGATGTGCTGATCAGTCGACTGCGGCGCAAACTTGCAGAGGGCGGCGCAAATCACATCTTCAAGACGGTGCGCAACGGCGGCTATCAGCTCGCGGCCACGGTCAGCTATCTGGACGAGCACTCCTAAGCCTGTTGCCGCTCAATCGGCTGTCGTCTGAATGCGAATGTCGGCGCTTTGTTCGCTTCATCGCGCATCACGCGTAAGATCGATGGAGACCTCGGACACCCAGGCTCCCGGCGACTCCATGACGAAGGATTGGCGGCTTCCTTTCGTACGAACGACGAGCAACGCTGTGATCTTGTCGCCCTCGATGCGGGCATCGATCACGCCATTCTGATTTTGCCCATAGACCTTGCCCCCGACGCGGTACTGGCTTTCGAACCAGTTTCCCGAAAGCTCCGAGCCGCTTTGTTCGATTGTAGCGCCCAGATCCATCTTGTACGCGTCGCTCGCGCAGCGCACATTCATCTTGACGGATTGACCTTCGTTCTTGGGAACGTAGTCGACCTTACAGCGGACCCGCTCCCGGGGCCCGTCCTTAGGCTTCATCCAACCACTGCCCGACCATGACCCGGCGACGCTATTGAAGCTCGCCTGCGCTGATGCAGGCGATGCGACGGCGACGGCCATCAGCACCGAAAAACCGAGGCTCCGTGACATCTTCAACCGGCACATGGGCAGGCTTTTCATTGCGCTTACCATTGCGAAAATCATCTGCCCTCCTTCTGGAACATTGATCGTCGCTCCAGGCTTCGATCCATTGGTCAGCTGCATACCGCGCACTGCAGCGCGAACATCAGGCCCTTCGACGCGGCAGACCCCGCTTTCCCGCTCTTGGAAAGCTGCCCGACGAACGTCCGATGTTGATGAAATCGAGCGCCGCCCTTCTCCTGACCCGCGCTCGTTATCCGGGCACCTGGATCCAAATTGGGCCGTGTGTGACTGAACGTTTCTGCGCGTCGGCATGTTGAGTCAAAAGATGTCAGAACGGCCGAGTTGTCGAACCGGGTGCGTCAGGCGACAGCTGCCTGGCATAGACTCTTGCTCGCCAATCCAGCAGGACCCCCGTCCTCCTGGCCGCGCGGATGCCACAGCGTGCGCGCAGGCTTGCGTCGAAGCGGCCTCGGCATCCGAGCCAGCCCCGCAGCATGCTCGCAGTCGCTTCGTTTGCTCGTCATGGGCTGGGCTTGGGCGAAGGCGTCGGTGAAGGGCTGGCCTCCGGCTTCACGACGGCGCCGTCACCATGAGGCACGCACGTTCCGACATTGCTCAACAAGCGCTTGGCTTGCGCCTCCCGGGCTTTGGAATAGTCGCGACGCCGCTCGATGTTCACTGCCGCCCACTTGTCCCAAGCCTCGAAAGCGTCAGCATAGTGCTTGCGCATCTGCTCTTCCGCCGAAAGGCAATCAGCGAACTTGTCAAACAGCAAGTCTGTGTTGACCGGCGTCACGCCGCCGACCAGAACCACCAGCATCCATTTCATCGCGGTTCACCGTACTTCCCGGATGCAAACAGCGAACCAAGCTCGCCGGTTCCGTGGGGCGGAGCATCAACATCACCTCGAAGGCGTCCGCAATAGTCCAGCGCGGTCGCGGAAAGGCGGGCGGCGCTGTAGGGCAGCCCCATCGAAGCAAGGGCTCCGTGCCCAATGCTCGCCGCTCGCCGATGGGCGCGCCCGGCAGGCCGAAACCTCATGGCTTCTGCAACACGGTCGAGAGCGCCGAACCGTCGTTCAAGATCGAGAAGATCTCCCGCGAGGACAGATGCTCTGCGGCCTCCTCGAAAGTCTCGCTGGCATCGATCTTGGCACGTCCGACCGCCAGGTTGGCGTCGACGGTGTCGGGCCTGGTGGGGCGAGGCGGCGGCAGCTGAGCGAGGTGGAAGGCCAGGAGCGCGGGGTCTTGGCGCAGCTCCAGCAACGCGGGGTTGCCCCCTGCGTCCGCCGACGCGCTCAGTTCGTTCGCCCGCCGCAGGACGGGAGGCGGCTCTCGCTCTTCGGGAGTGACAAACAATCTTCCGGAGACGGGCATGGCGGTCAGCGCGCCTATGGGAACGGCGAACAGCAATCCAACGATGACCGGCGACATCCAAAGCAGCAGGGGCAGCGAAACGGCGTAGGCGCTTGCGGCCATCGCGACGCCGCACATGGTTGGAATGCCGTACTTCCGATAGAGTTCGCGGCGCTCCACCGTACCGTCGTCGCGCCTTTGCGTCTGCCAGCCGGCATCGCGGCCGGCCAGAATCTCGACCACGGCGATCGACTGAAAGATCATCATCACCGGCGCCATCAGCGCGGAAACTATGATCTCTGCGAGAACTCCGGCCGAGGCTCGCAACGCGCCGCCGAACTGGCGTCTCATCGAGCCCCGCATCCAAACGAGGACGAGGCTGAGCAGCTTCGGCAACAGCAGCAGACCCATCGTGGCGACGAACACCCAGATGGCGAGCACGGGATCCTGGGCGGGCCACGTCGGAAACAACGAGAAACCCTTCGGAAAATACTCCGGCCGCACGAAGCGGGCCTGCAACGAGATCAGCATGCCCAGCAAGAGGAACAGCAGCCAGAGCGGTGCCGTCAGATATGCCCCTATCCCCACCATGAAATGCAGGCGCGACACCCAGTGGAGACCCCGCGCCGGCACGACAGCCAGATGCTGAAGATTGCCCTGGCACCAGCGTCGGTCGCGCGCTGCGAAATCGAGCAGCGAGGGCGGCACCTCTTCGTAGCTTCCGCCGAGCGTCGGCAGCATGTAGATGCCCCACCCCGCGCGCCGCATCAGCGCAGCTTCGACGAAATCGTGGCTCAGGATGTGCCCGCCGAATGGCTTGCGCCCGCGCAGCTGCGGCAGCGCGGCCGATTCCGCGAACGCCTTCACGCGGATGATCGCGTTGTGGCCCCAGTAATTGCCTTCGGAGCCGTGCCACCAGGCGACGCCGGCGGCGATCAACGGTCCGTACAGGCGGCCCGCGAATTGCTGGACCCGGCTGAACAGGCTGCGCGCGTTGACGACCATGGGGAGCGTCTGGACGAGCCCGGCGCTCGGATTGCTTTCCATGGCATGGACCAGTCGGACGATGGTCTGCCCGCTCATGAGACTGTCGGCATCGAGCACGATCATGAAATCGTACGCGCCGCCGAACCGCGTGATCCACTCGGAGATGTTCCCGGCTTTGCGCGCCGTATTCTCGCCTCGGTGTCGATAGTACAGCCGTGGCGTCCCCACCGCCTGTCGCAGCGCGAGGAGCGCTTTTTCTTCGGCGACCCAGATGTCCGGATCGGTGCTGTCGCTCAGAACGTACCAGTCGAACAGCTTTCCTTGCGAGGTCGTCTCCAGGGATTCGATGATCGCGCGGAGCCGCGCCGTCAATCGGTGCGGGTCTTCGTTGTAGGTGGGAAGCAGCATGGCGGTGCGGCTTGCGATCGCAGGCAGCTCCGCGTCCGGCGCGAAGGCGCCCGGACGATGGACGAGCAGCACGAAGAAGCCGGCCAGCGCGGAGGCGAACGAGAAGGCGACCCAGGCGAGCAGGACCAGGAAGAGCGCCAGCACCATGGCTTCAAGGACGGTGACGCCGCCGACCTGCAGCACGCGATACATCTCATATCCGCCGGCCGCCGTGAGCGCCGCCGTCGAGACGACGATGAGGCCGCGCCGCCAAGCCATCGCGGGAGCAACCGGCGCAGGAATGCGGTGGGCGACCTGGTTTTTTCCGAGATCGCCGGGAGCCATCGGAAGGGGGGACTCGCCCGGCAGCAGGCGCTGGGTCGCGATATCGCCGGCCATCGGCCGCGGTGCCGTGCTCAGGGCGCCCATCGGTAGACCCAGATTTCCGACAAGGGCTTGTCGCCTTGGGCCAGGAACGCCCGCAGCTCGATCGGCTCGCTTTTCACCTGGCACTGGAAGCTGAGCCGCCACCCACCTGTGTGGGGATTGGGCTGCGTGACGATGTTCTTCACTTCGGACTTCTCCGCCGTCACCACGCCTTTGACACCGGCAGGATCGATGCCCTTGAGGTTGTCGCCGAGCAGATCGAGTACGAACAGGCGCGCGTCCTCACCCCTCGCCCCGATCCCGCTTCGCGTGAATCTGGCGAGCGAATGCGGCTTCGGGCTATCCGGCCCCCAATGCAGCCGATAGGTGTAGTTGTGTTCGCCCTTGGCCTGCAGCGGGTTTTTCGGTCGCCAGAATGCGGCGATGTTGTCGTGGACCTCCTCCTTGGTCGGGATCTCGAACAGCACGACCCCGCCCTCGCCCCAATCCCCGATCGGCTCCATCCAGAGACTTGGGCGTTTTTCGAAGCTGGATTCGATGTCCTGGTAGGCGAAGAAGTTTCTCTCCCGCTGCATCAGCCCGAAGCCACGCGGATTGAGATCCTGGAAGGTGCTGATCTGGAGATCGCGGGGATTGCTGAGCGGCCGCCACAGGCTCTCGCCCTTCCCATTGAATATCCCAAGGCCATCGGAATCGTGGACTGAGGGGCGGAAATCGTCGATGTCGTTGCGGTCGTTCGGACCGTAAAAGAACATGCTGGTCATGGGCGCGAGACCGGCCCGCGGCATCTCGACGCGCGGGTAGACCGACATTTCGACGTCGAAGACCGTCGTCTCCCCGGGACGCACGGTGAACCGATAGCTCGCGGCGCAGCTCTTGCTGTCGAGCAGGGCATGAATCACCAACGAGGTCGCACCCGGCGCCGGCCGCTCGAGCCAGAACGTCTTGAAGAGCGGAAATTCCTCGCCCTTGGCTTCGCCCGTATCGATCGAGAGCCCCCTGGCAGAAAGGCCGTAGGTCTGCCCCTTGGCCACCGCGCGGAAGTAGCTCGCCCCCAGGAAAACGCAGACCTCGTCGTAATAGTCGGGACGGTTCATCGGCGCATGGATGCGGAAGCCTGCGAACCCGAGATCGATGTCCTCGAACGTCGGGACCTTCTCGCCGAAGGAGAAGTCCGCCTTGCGGTACTTGAGTTCGGACGCCTTTCCGTCCGCGACCTCGAAGATGTTCACCCTGTTCTTGTAAAAGAAGCCGCGGTGGAAGAACTGCGCCTCGAACGGAAGATTCTTGCCGCGCCAGAGCGCCCGCTCGGGCAAAAAGCGGATCGAACGATACTGATCGTAGTCCAGGTCCTTCAATCCACTCGGCAGCTTCTCGTCCGGCGCCTCGTACGGCTTGCTCGCCAACCTCCGCGCCAGGTCCCTCACGGTGGACGGCCCGAACATGTCATCCGAAGGGGCGGCCAGACTGCGTCGGGAAGCAAGCAGCAGCGCCGGCAGCGCTGCCGACCCTTGAACAAGCTGGCGTCGGTTCACGTACTCTCCTACTCGCTTGCAATTGCCGCGGCCAAGCAACGGCCGACGCGCCCACGAGTTCCAGCCGGCCCAGTTCCACCCTCGCACGCCGCTAGCGTGAGGTCGCCGGCTGATTGCGACACGGTTTCGCATCCTCGCGACGACTTTCGCCCGAGCTTTACTTCGTCACTCCACCCTCTGAAAGCCAGGAGGGCACAGGGAAGGCCCCTCAGGTCTCATTTCCCGGCAACGAAGTAAAAATCCTGCCGGCCCGAGACCGATCCGTAGCTGAACGGCTTTTGTGCACGATTGGTCGCCTCCATGACGTCGTCACGCACGACGTCGAACAGCCGGCGCACCTCGAGACCGGGCTTGCGCATATTGTCGACGAACGCCGTGGCGAACGGGCTGTTCCTGCCCACTCCGTCGAGCGCCATCTCTCCGTCCTTGGCGGCATACACCACCAGCGTGCCCGCCTCGGGCTCGATCGCCGCAAGGCCGCGCGACACCGAACGCGACGCGAGCGTCATGGTGCGCTTCATCTGGTTGGCGAACGGATTGTCGCGGCAGGCATCGAGGATGATGAGGCGCAGCCGCTTGGCGCGTTCCGCCGCGTTCAACACCTGGTCCAGCGCCACGGCTTCGAAGCTGACGTCGCGGTCGGAGGCGATCTTCGCGTCGATCGGGATCAGATAGTTGACGCCGCCGACCTCCATGCCGTGACCGGCGTAATATACCATCGCCCAGTCGGCGATTTCCGCCTGCCTTGCAAAGTCGCGCAGCGCCGCGGTCAACGCATCCTTGCGCAGATCGGTCAGCAGCGTGACGGAATCGAATCCGGTGAGCTTGAGCGTTTCGGCGACGAGCGCCGCATCGCGAGCCGGATTGGCGAGCGCTGCGACATTCTCATAAGCGGAGTTTCCGACCACGAGCGCGATGCGCCTGTCATTTCTACTTGACGGTCCCGGCAGCGCGATGACCGACGTGGTGGTGGCGGGAGGAACGGTCTTGATGGACGTATCGTCCAGCGCGGCGAGGCGTTCGCGTGCCTTGTCCATCGACCATTTCGCGCTGTCGTACTTCTGCGGGGCAGCCAGAGCTGCGTTGAAGTCGGCGCGGGCCTTTGCGACCTCGCCCAGCTTCTCGAACACCATTCCGCGGTTTACCAGCGCGCTCTGATGTTGCGGATCATTGCGCAGCGACTCGTTGAAATCGGCGAGGGCTTGATCGTACCTGCCCTGAAGGAGGTAGATGTCGCCGCGGTTGTTGTAGGCCAGCGTCGTCCTCGGCAAAAGCCGGATCGCCTCGCTGAAATCGGCCACGGCACGCTCGGACTGGCCGGTGTGCTGATAGGACAGTCCGCGATTGTTGAACGCATAACCGTAGGTCGGGTCAATGCGAATGACCTCGGAGTATTCGGCGATCGCCCGGGTGTGGTCGCCCTTGCCGGCATAGAGCCGCCCTCGATTGAAGTAGGCGAACTTGAACCTCGGATTGATGCGGATCGCTGCATTGTAATCCGAAAGCGCGCGCTCGGAATCACCTGCAGCGGCATAGGCCATGCCGCGGTCGTTCAAGGCGTTCAGATTGTTTGCATCGAGCCGGATCGAGGCGGTCAGGTCGGCGATGGCCCGATCCACCTCGTTCCGGCGAAGCAGGGCGGCGCCGCGATGCTGCCAGGCAAGCGCGTATTTCGGATCGATGCGGATGGCCTCGCTGAAATCGGAGATTGCGCGATCGTAGTCGCCCTTGTCGCCATATTCGGCACCGCGATTGTCGAACGCCAAGGCGTCGCGCCCGCCGCTCTTTGCGATCAGCCGCGAACACGCGGCGATGCGGTCCTCATGGCCGCGCTGCGCGCAGATTGTCCGGTCGTCTGCGACCGCAACATCAGCGGCGGCCAGAAAAGTGAAAAAAAAGAAACTGAAAACCAGTGCAATCCAATTCCGCATGGTCGCCACCCTGCTTCAGAGCCGGCAGTATAGACGGGGAAGGCGGCCATGCCTGTGATGGTGATCACAGAACCGGTCGCTTGCTTCCCGAGTGCGGCCTGCCACCACGCGCGTTTCATCGCAGACACGCCTTCGCAGCCCCGCGGCTGATTTCGCCCGAGCTTTGCCAGATGTTTCGTCCCTCTGAAAGCCAAGAGGGCACAGGGAAGGCCGGGTGCCGACATCGCACCCGCGGTCTGCTGCGCAAATGCACACGCAGAAAACCGCACAGCAGCATACAGGTGGTGCCGATCACTCGGCCTTCCCTGCGCGATGGTCGGACGGCTTATGCCGCGCTCTCCCGGGAGCCGAGTTCCTTCTGGCCTCCCTCGCGCTCACGGAATACACCGGCACCCGCGCCGGTTGACGCGAGATGCCGCCTCCGCAAGAGCTTGACCGTAGCAACGACGGCCAGGACCACACGGTTTTGCCGTACGCACGGCCCGCCATTTCGCCCGCAGTATTCCCCGCTCCGTCGACGAAGCCGGAAACTTACAGACGAGACGAACCTAGCAGCGCCGTTCGTCCGCGCGCGGCCACGAGCTCTCCGGGGACTACCCTCCCTGCCCGCACCTTTCGCGCCCGACGCTGCCGCGTCCACCGCAAGCCCGGCTCGCGATCAAGACGACGACGCGATCGCCCCTCAAGGATGAGCCGGGATGGGCTGACACATACGATATTTCCGAAATTCGGTAAAGGGGAATATTTTTGTGGGGAGAGGTTGACGGGGTGCGAAACAGGACTGACAGCTCACGGCGAAAGCCGAAGCGGGGCCCCCTACCGTCATTGACACTCAATTCAATGCACCCATAAATTGCAGAACGAGACAATTGATTTGCATACGAGCCGGAGAGGCCGAGATGCATCGCAAGCAGATGCGCGCTTTGTTGAGAAGTCATCGATCGCAGCCATCGGCAACTCAGGCAAATCGATGGTCGGCAGCCGTACTAGCCAGCATAGTGACCTTTCTAATTACTGTGTTCGGCTTCGGCATTTCGGCATTTGGATTTTGGGCGAAGCTTCGTCAGACCGACGACCTGAGGGTCCTCATCACATCCTCCGCCCCCCTCATAACAACGGAAACCGACGGGGTTGGATTTACGCAGCCGATCAGCCTGACCTACATCAATTCAGGAAATCGGCAGGCTCGCATCAGCAACCTTGGGCTGGTCGCGCTCAAGTACAATGACACCAGGACACCGGCAGACGAGAGTTGCGACGCGGGCGAACCAGACACAAAAATTTATCCGCGGTTCGATTTTTCATCGATTGTAATAAAGCCAGGAGAAATTACGGACATTCGCGACCTCAAATATACCTTTGGGCTCCTGAGTAAACCACTCGGAGAACAGGGGATTGTATTCCCGAACATCCTTCGGCTCACAGCGAACGACTCCTTGCTGGTCTGCCTGCAGCAAAGAGTCGTCACTCCTGATAGCTATGTGGTGTCGTTGAGCAAGGCACTCTGGTTGCTGCGATCCCGCGACGGAGATTTCAAATTTCTGTTCGATCAGGGGAAGCCAATCGTGGTGAAGAAAACGATCACATACTTTGATTAGATCGTAGGATGGGTAGAGCGCAGCGAAACCCATCGAGATGTTTGCCAGGGGGAGACATGATGGGTTTCGCTGCGCTCTACCCATCCTACGGTCCGTCAGCCTGCGCAAGCTCGCTCGATTTCAGTCACGTAGGATATCCAGTCGAACGCGAAGGGCCCGACCTTCGACAGCTTGGTTTCGCTGTCATCTCCATTCTCGTACGCAAAGTCGGACCAACGCACGATACCGTCGCTCCGCGATACGATCGCGGTGATGGCTCCGCACGCGAGGTCTCCACATTCCGGACATACGTACAGAGCCACACGGTGTGCCCCGCCCAGCGGAACATCCGATGTCAAGAGTCGCTCGAGCCTGTCGTTGAGCCGAAGGGCAAGCTCGGGCTCTCGGTGAGGGACCGAAAGACAACCGGACAAATCGAAGCCGGCGGCGCCGGTGACGGCAAAGAGAGATCGCCCGTTAACGACGAAATCGAACGTGTACCGCTCCTTCTTCGCCGGGCTTGCGCAACCGCTCCGATGAAGCACTACAAGTTCAAGCTGGTCAGACATTTCCCATCACTCCGCGCCCGTTTGCGGATCAATGCAGCGCGCGCGACGCCGCCCGCCAGCAACCGGCATCCGAACTATGGGACCAGCATAACGCAACCCGCTAGCATCGGCCGAGTGCATTCGATCTTCTGAAAAAGCATCAGCTGCTTAGCTGGATTTTGGTAGCGGGGGAGCGCTACCGCCTACCCCCACACCGACCAAACCTACGATATCTTATCCAACCGCCCGCGTAAGACTTTTGCAGAGAGCTCCCACCGCGGGGGTCGACGCCTCAACTGCGTCGTCACTCCGGCTCAGACCGGATGATCCGTGAATGATGGCTGAATGGGCCTGCCGCCGAATACCCGATGTCGTGGTGTCGCCTTCACACGACGCGGACGAGGTTCCGCCAACGGTGCGAGGACACCCCCAAGCCGGCTGTGCGAGGATCTCCGCCCTGCACGCTGCGTGGCATTCATAAATGACGACGACGCTTGAAAGGCCAGTAATGTACGCCAAAACGATCGAGCAGGCCCGTTTTCCCGCGAGTAAGGCGCGCCCTCGTGCGCGAAAGGTCTCAAACTCAAAATGGAGCCGTTGACCTCGCCTGAATGCCAAGACGATCGAGCAGAAATACCGCAGATGAAGGACCTTCTACGCTGATTATCATCATGGCCACCATGCTAACGTAGCCCTGCTACTTGCTTTGGGGCCAACATTGTCATCGCAGGAAATTTCTCCCCAGTCGACTGCTGCAGCCGATCGGGATCTAATCTTCCTAGTGATCGAGCGTCATCGCGAGCTGTTGGCACATTACGATGCGGCCCTGTCCGTATCGGCGAAGCTCGATTCGGGACCCGAGTTTGATGCCGCCGACGAAATCAGCTGTCAAAGGAACCATGCTCTCGCGGAGCATGGGAACGTGCTCATCCGTTCAACCCCAACCACGATCGCAGGCGTGATTGCTCTGACGCGTTACGTCGGCAGCCTACAAGAATGGAACCTTCCCGACGATGACGCGTGGTATCGGACTTTCTTGGAAGGGCTGGCAGACGCGATCGATGGAATCGCCATGGCGCAGCGGCTTGGGCAAGATGGCGATTAGAATGGCGCTCGCTTTCATCTTCCGCGGGATACTTTTCTGGGTGGCAATCGCTGCGCTTCTCTATTTCGTGTGGAAGTTGCCCTTCTGAAGTCTGACGATTGGGGGCTCGCCCGAGCTAGTATCGAGGCAATGAGGAGGGGCGGCTCTTTAACCACGGTACTCGCCAGATCCCTGGAAGATGGATGCGATTTCAGTTTCGTGGCCTTGCCCGAAGCTGATCCGTCTTAGAATCGTCGACCACGACGCCTTTGCCAGCGCTGCGCGGCAGGCGCGCCTGCTCCACTGCTGCAGAAGGGGCATCGCTTGAGAAAGATCAAGAGAACTGCGCCCAAGTGGGTCCCGTGCCCATAGCCTAACGAATAGCTGCACGGTCGTTCCGCTAACAGCGCTTAAGTGCCCGAGAAAGCATCCGTTTCCTGGAAATTGGGATGCTTCCGGGCATTACGGAACAAACGACCGCAGGAGCCGCTGTGGACCAGCCCTACCGCCGGTGCCACGACGTTCCGCACCATGGTTCCAGTAGACAAAGACGCCGGGCACGCCGCAGGCGAGTGAACTTAGCAACCCGCAATCGCGCATTGCCCAATCGGACCGCTCTGGCGATCTTTACTGGCGCAGAGGCTTGCGAGACGCCATCCTGGTCTCCCAGCAAGCCACAAGCCGAACATATGGTGCGGACATGGAATTTACATCGCGGTCCACGCCCATGGGCCGATTGAATTCTTATCGCCCGCTTCAGATCGTGACGCGACTGACGAATCCCCATGAGATGTGACGTGCGACGCCGTGGGCGGTCAGCGATGCTCCCGCGGATTTCATCGCGATCACCATGATGGAAGGCAAGCGCAAGATGAGCCACCGCCCGTGCCCGATCGCATTGGTTTCTCCACCGGCCTAGGCGAGCAAACTGACACAGGACCGGGAAATTGCAGCTTTTATCCTACTTCAGGACCGAGACGATAATGTGCATAACTGCCGCCAAGAGCGCCGCTCGAAAGAGAGCGATCTTACATCTGCAACTCTCACGGGCTCCAGCGGCATTACGTGAGATTACCTCGGGTCCTCAATTAACTCGCGAATTCGCCAATGGAACAGTCAGCTTGAGCTTACTAAAGTATGTGGAGAGTTGTCGGTATTCCGACAGAGCCCAAATCCCGTGTCAGGTCGAGTACAGCGGGTAGTAAGCGAACTCTCGAAAAGCCCATTCGGCGTTATGGCTCGCCCAGCGCCGCCTGGAATGGCCATTGCCTAAAACGATCTATCAAGAAACAGAGCCACTCAGCTTTCCACCCGCATTTCATCCTTGAGGAACGGTCAGCTGATTCACATCGCGGACATACCCGCTATGACTATCCGAGACATGTAGACCAGCAAATACTCTCGAACAGGTTGAAATGGCACGATGACGTTCGATGACTCGCGGCAAATACCACGATTCGTTCAGTGCCTATTGTCGAGGACATGTTGGTCTTTCTGGTACGATGCTTGCTGAAGATCATTCGCTCCAAGGGGGTGCGGGAGACCTGCCAGGGCCTGGAAAAGCGAGATCAGCGCAATGACTTTGATCGGTGGCGTCATTCCGAGCGCGGATATTGTGAAACGTGCAGCGCGCATCGGTGCCGAAGTCAAAAATATCAAGCTATCAGGCGATCTACCGGATCACGCGATAGCTGCGATCAACAGCTTATTGCTAGAGCACAAGGTGATCTTCTTCCGCAATCAAGGACATCTCAATGATGCCGAGCAGGAGCGCTTTTCCGCTCGTCTGGGAAAGCTAGTGCCACATCCGATACTCGGCGCTACCAAGGGGGCGTCGCTCCTCGAACTGGACTCCACTCGCGGTGGCGGTCGCGCCGACGTTTGGCATGCGGATGGGACCTTTGCCGACGCCTATCCCAAGATCTTGGTCCTGCGGGCCGTGGTAATGCCACCGTTCGGAGGCGACACCGTGTGGTCTAACACAGCTGCCGCTTATCTTGGTTTGCCGCCGCCACTACAACGGCTCGCCGAGGGCCTATGGGCCGTTCACAGCAACGTTTTCGATTACGCTGGGATCGCGCGTCTCCGCGAGGTCGACAAGAAGCACTTTGACGAGGTGTTCACCAAAGCGGTTTTTGAGACGGAGCATCCCGTCGTACGCGTCCACCCCGAAACAGGCGAGCGGACGCTAGTGCTCGGCGCCTTGGTGAAGCAGTTTGTTGATGTCCCCAAATACGACGGACAAAAGCTGTTCGACCTATTTCAGTCTCACATCACCGCGCCCGAAAACACTGTGCGCTGGAACTGGTTAGAGGGGGATATTGCGATATGGGATAACCGCGCAACGCAGCATTATGCTGTCAACGATTACGGGAACCAGCATCGCGTCGTACGTCGGGCCACGATCGAGGGTGAGGTGCCTGTCAGCGTCGATGGCCGGAGCAGTGTAACGCGCCTGAAGGTGACCGAATGACTGCACGACGACACCCAGCGCTCTCGCGTCTGAAAATCGAGAAAATCTGGCAATCGGACTTGTTTAAGGTAAACGCGAAAACACACTTTCGGACGCGATATCTCAGCTCTTAAGGCCAACTCGGCAGCGCCTAGCTTGATGCATGCAAACTATTTAGCGTCGACCGACGGCTTTCGAGGAAACTGGAGCATCACTGTCCTTCGCCAGCGGCTTCACGTTTCAGCTTAGAAAATCCTCGATCAGTGGCCATAAAGCGCGCCAACATGGGGGCGATGAGTTTAGTCGGATCGACCACTTGACCACCCTGACGCGTAAGCGCTTCTGCATATGCAATGAGATCACGATGCACCGCCGCAGGCAGCTCCGCACTTACTTTGACCGGCTTGTCGTCTGGAAGCTCTCCTATTTTTAGTTTTGGCATTTTGTTACCCTCTATAGGGTGTAAGTATGAGGTCATGATTGACAAGAACACGAACCGGGACGCCAGGTCGCACGGTTAGAGTGGGCTGGACGCTGAGACTGCGGCGAACCACCTGCTGCCCGGTCTGGTTTAGTGAGTCCGACGCGCCGTGTCGCAATGCCTGGATGATTGCACTGTCGTTGCTATTGGTGTCCGAGCCGGCGCCCAGTTCGGTCCCGATCGCCAGAAACGTCGATAGTGCCGCGGCCTTGAACAACTCGCCCCAATGATTGTCGACCTGATCTTCGAGACCTGCGTATCCGGCAGTGTCAGCGCCAGGCTGCCGCTCAAGAACGATCGACTGTCCATTCGGCATGATCAGCCGTGTCCAGACGAGCAGGACGCGGGACTGGCCGAAAGTGACCTGGCTATCGTATACCCCGATCAGGCGCGCGCCCTGCGGTACCAACAAGAACCGACCTGTGGGCGTATCGTATACGTTTTCCGTCACCTGCGCGGTGATTTGGCCTGGAAGATCTGATCTAATCCCTGTGATCAGCGCTCCCGGAATCACCGTCCCGGCCTGCACGATATATGGTGAGGCGGGCCTGGTGACGCGGTCAGGGCTGACCGTACGACGGTCCACGGAGGCGTTCACGAAGGCAAGCTTTCGGTCCTGGCCGCTTTGTGCAGATGCGTCATCCCCGGTCCCCGTTGGATTCAATGGCACGACGCGATCGCTTCCAACAAGCGCCGCGGTGGGCGGACGTACTTCACGTCCGTTCGTCAAAGCGAATAGATGACTGATGCGGGCTGCCTCGGTCTCTTGATCCCGGCGCTGCTGGTCCGGATAAGCGCCTATCGCCGGCGACTGGCCTTGAGCGGCAAGGATCGGTCGACCGAGGTCCCCGGGAAGCGGCGGACCCAGTTGCGGGATTGGCTGGCGTGGAATGCCAGTGTAGTCCTTCGGCAGCGCCGTAATCCCGTCGGCGACATTGTGATGGTCGGTACTGTAAAGCTCATCTGGCGCTTGGTCTCGAGGGCGATTCTTCTGCAGCGACCACAGCACGGCTCCGGCGATAACAAGCAGGGCGACCGCGCTCCCTCCCGCCAGCACTTTCCGTGATAACCGTGTCACGCGCGGGTGCTCCGCTCTCAAGCGGAAGCTCCGGGACTGATCCGCTGGCGTCTCTGGCAGAGCCGCTTGCTCCTGATCGTGTCCTTTCCGGGTGTTCATGACGACGGCCTCCCGTCGGTCCGGACAATACGGACCTTCTGCTGGTGCTCGCCGCCAAGCCGCAGTTCGGCGGCAGCAAACAGCCGATCGACGATCAATACGTTGCCGTAAGCGCGATAGTTGACCAGTTCAGTCCTGCCGCCTGGACCGATGACGAAGAGCGGAGGCATCTCGCCCTGCACGATGCCTTGCGGGAATTCGACATAGACCTTGCGGCCATCGTCATATGCGGCGATCGGCCGCCAGGGTGGACTGTCCCCTTCGATGGCATAACGGGAGATGCGCTGCGCCGGATCGGGAAGAACGGGTTTCAGAGCAACTGAACGCGACTGCTCGCGCACTGCTTCCGGATAGTACCAGGCAACAGACGGCATGTATGGCCGCTCGCGCGAGCGGAGCTCGATCAGGTAGGTGCGCCGGTCAGTATTGACCACCAGGTTGGTTTCGATCGAAGCTCGGGTCGGCTTGACCAGGATATGGACGCGCCGTGTGTCACCGCTCCCGCTCTCGGTATCGCCCACGACCCAGCGTACGGTATCTCCGGCCGCGATCGGCCCCGATCCCGTCAACTGTTCTCCCTCCTCTAGCGCGATATCCGTGATCTGCCCCGGTGCGGCGTAAACTTGATAAAGCGCCCCGGGACTGTAGGCGTAGATTTGCGCCGCGTTGAAATACCCTCGCTTGCGCGGCTCGACCCGGGCTGCGCTGTTTGCGGTCTCAACCCGGCTCACGGGTTCAGCGTCTTCCTTCCCTCCCGACTTGCCGCCGAGAGCCGGCTTCCAGAGGGGTGGAACGTGAAGCGGTCGCGATCTGTCGTCGAGAGCCACCGGCGACGCCGGTAACTGAGGTACTTCAGCGTCATAGCTGATCTCCGGCGGAATGTAGGCCGCGCATCCACCAAGCATCGACGAACAAAGCAAGAGAGCGTGGAAACTTGCTCGCTTCGCGAACACGAACTTGGGCCGAGTCGAATTGAGCCCGCTTGGCGCACTTGGATGCTTCGAATGAACGTCAGACGGCGTCTTGGTCACTGACTCAACTCCTTTGACCAGTTGATGGCGCGGACGTAGACGCCAAGCGGATTCTTGCGCAGGCGTTCGGCATCGCGCGGCGACTCGATTGCGATCGTGAGAATTGCTGTCCAACGTTCGGTCGAACTCAGCGAACCGTTGTCGTAACTGCGTTCAGTCCATGCGACCCGAAAGCTCTCCGAAGAGGCGCGAATGACGCTCGAGACGTCTACGGAGATTTGAGCCTTGCCCAGCTTGGCAAAGGGGTCATTGTTGCGTGCGTAATCGTTGAGCGCAGCCGCGCCACGATCCGTCGTAAAATCATAGGCCCGGAGCCAGTTTTGGCGCAGAACTATGCCGTCGGCCGGCAGGCCTCTGACGTCCTCAATGAAGCGCGCCAGATGGTACGCGATCTGAGCGTCTGTAGGCTGATAGTCGATGTTGGCGGGCGCAACCCTTTGGGCTTGGCCGAGATGATCGACTTCGACCACCCAGGGCGTGATCGAGCCTTGGCTCGATTGCCAGACAAGGCCTCCAGCGAGACCGGCCGACAGCATGAGGCAGCCAAAGGCCATCAGGCGCCAGTTCTTGGCTTGGACGCGCGCTGATCCAATGCGTTCGTCCCAAACCTGCGCGGCCTTTTGATAAGGCGTAATCGGCTCGGGCATGCGCCCGTAGTGAACTGATGGTCGTTTGAACATCGATGGTTGCCCCTGATATCGAGTGATCGGTTTGAAGTCGTGCGATAGGTGGATCTGAGGCGCTACTGGGCGGCGGAGGTGCAGTGGTGCGTCTCAGCGTTCTCCTTCGGACAGATCGACGGAGGAGCCGCTGCCACCATGATCGCCCGAGCGGACGGCGTGGCCAGCGGCCGAGGCACCATGCCGAATGGTCTCGGCGCGCTTCATGCGGCGAGCCCAATCAGGCTGCCCTTCGGCCGCGGCGCTCGCGCCCTGATCACCCGCTTGGCTACGTCCGAACGCAGTAGCTGCTCGACGCAATGGACTCATCGCAGCCGAGCTGCCCGCCTCCGCCAAGCCGGTAAGGCCGCCGCTTCGATAGGCGGCCGATGCTCCGCTTATAACCGAGCCGCCACCGCGCGCGGCGCCTGCAACCGCACCGCCAGCGAGACCAGCACCGCCGGCAGCAAGACCTGCGCCCGCCGCAACAATGCCGCCGGCAGCAAGGCCTGTTCCAATCGCGGCACCGGCGCCCAATTGAGATCCGCCCGACACCAGGCCGTTTGCGATACCCGGACCGAAGATGCCGAGGCCTAGCAAGGAAAGCGCCGCGAGCACCAGCGTCATCGCGTCTTCGATGGTCGGCTGTGCACCGACGAAACCAGCTGTGAACTGCGAGAACAGGGTCGAGCCGATGCCGACGATGACGGCCAGGACCAGGATCTTGATGCCAGAAGATATGACGTTGCCCAGAACGCGCTCCGCCGCGAATGCGGTCTTGCCGAACAAGCCAAAAGGAATGAGTACGAAGCCGGCCAGCGTCGTGAGCTTGAACTCGATCAGGGTGACGAAGAGCTGGATCGCCAGAATGAAGAAGGCGAGCAGCACCACGACCCACGCGAACAGGAGAACGACGATCTGGACGAAATTCTCGAAGAAACTGATGTAGCCCATCAGGTTCGAGATCGAGTCGAGCAGCGGTCGGCCGGCGTCGAGGCCAACTTGAGCGATCTTTCCCGGTCGCAGGAAATCCGATGCCGATAAGTTTGCGCCGGATGCTTTCAGTCCAAGGCCGGCGAAGCTCTCGAAGACGATGCGCGCCAGACTGTTCCAGTTGCCGATGAGGTAGGCAAAGACGCCTACGAAGAGCGTTTTCTTGACGAGGCGCGCGATGATGTCCTCGTTCGTTCCCCAACTCCAGAACAGCGCGGCAAGTGTGATGTCGATCGCAGCAAGGGTCGTTGCGAGATATCCGACATCGCTCCCCAGCAGCCCGAACCCGTTGTCGATATAGCGCGTGAACGTCTCCAGAAACTGGTCAATGATCCCCGTACCAGTCATGGCTTGCTTGCCTCAGGTGTCACCAGGTTCGGATATCCCTGCGGGATCCGGCTTTGATCCTTTGAGGCAGGTATCGAACTGGCGGAGTCAGCATGGCCGGCAGCTACGGCGCCATCTTTCTTGCCAAAGAAGCGGCGCCGGTTCTCGGCCCAAATCTGCTGGCAATGCCGATAGCCTGCCGTTTCCCCCGCAGTGACGCTGCGGCAGCGCGCCAAGTCGGAGCTGGTTGCATCTGTCGTCTGCTCCGCCTTCTGTGCCGGCGGAGCATCGTTTCCCCCACGCAGTTGAATCGTCCAGGCAGCGACGGCCACTAGGCCGATTGTCGTAAGCAGCGACAGCGCCTTGAATGCTCTCACGCCGGTCATTAGTGGAACATCTTCACGTTGGATGATTGATAGCCCTGCCCCGGTGTCAGGAACCGACGAAGCTGTTCGCGGCCCTGGTCCTGGGCCGCCGCGCGTTGCGCTGCTTCAAGGCTTTGCGCCCTGCCCTGCGCCGTCACAACAGCCGTGAGGTCGGCGAGTTGCTGCGCATTCAGTGCGAGAATCTGATTGCCGGCCTGTGTTGCCTGCAAAGCACCGCTAGCGCCTTGGCTTGAACTGACGAGCGCGGAGGTCTGGACGCGGTTAGTGTCGAGGTTGCCAACGATGCCGGCCTGGACACGAAGCGCGTCATGCGTTGCGGCATACGAATTCTGCCAACGCGATTGAGCATTGGCGATCAGCAACTGATCCGACTGGCTCCTGGTAGCTGGCGCGTAGCTCGTCGAGAAGGCATGATCGACCTGCTGGACGTCGTAGGCAATGCGCTGGGCCTGGGCCAGCAATTGCTGAGTCCGCTGGATCGAAGATTGCAGTTGCTGCAGCGACGAGTACGGCAGGTTGGCCAGGTTTTTTGCCTGGTTGATCAGCATCTGCGCCTCGTTCTGCAACGAGGTGATCTGATTGTTGATCTGCTGGAGTTCCCGCGCAGCTGTCAGGACGTTCTGAACGTAGTTGTTGGGATCGAATACGATCAGCGCCCGTGCGGGCACCGTGACGCCAAGCAGGAGAGAGATGGTGCTAGCGGCCGCCAACAGACCAAGACGCCTCATAGCGATTTCTCCAGATTGACGAGATCGGGAATCAAGTCGAGGGCCCAGGCCAAACCGCGGTGCTGGAGCCAGGCCGGTACGAAGCCGTCAGATCCATGTTCGGCCAGGAGCTGCGCGATGGCAGCCTGGTCGGTCTTGGAAGAGGCCGCAGTGAATGCGAGCGCAATCTCACCAAGGCCAAGTTCGAACATCCGGTTGCCGCGACGGGACTGGCAGTAGTAGTCGCGCTTCGGCGTTGCCCGGCTCAGAAGCTCGATCTGCCGGTCGTTGAGGCCGAAACGGCGGTAGATGGCAGTGATCTGCGGTTCGATCGCCCGTTCATTCGGCAGCAACAATCGCGTTGGGCAGCTTTCGATGATAGCCGGCGCAATCGCGGATCCATCGATGTCCGAGAGCGACTGCGTAGCGAATATGACGGACGCATTCTTCTTCCGAAGCGTCTTCAGCCATTCGCGGAGCTGGCCGGCAAAGTCCTCGTCGTCGAGGGCAAGCCAGCCTTCATCGACAATGAGGAGTGTCGGCCGACCATCGAGACGATCACCGATACGATGGAAGAGGTACGCCAGCACGGCCGGGGCAGCGCTCGTTCCGATCAAGCCTTCGGTCTCAAATGCCTGGACCGACGCCTCGCCAAGGCGCTCAAATTCTGCATCGAGCAAACGTCCAGAGGGACCACCCAGGCAATAGGGTTGCAGGGCCTTTTTCAGGGAATTGGATTGCAGCAAGACTGAGAGGCCCGTGAGGGTGCGCTCCTCCCTCGGTGCCGAAGCAAGAGAAGTGAGCGCCGACCAAAGATGATCCTTGACCTCCGGCGTGATCTCGACCTTTTCCCGCGCCAGGATCGCGCCGATCCATTCCGTGGCCCATCCGCGCTCATTAGGATCGTCGATCCAGGCCAATGGTTGCAGAGCGACAGGGTCTTCGTTCCCGTCAGACAACGCACCGCCGAGATCATGCCAGTCGCCACCCATGGCGAGCGCGGCTGCCCGGATCGAACCGCCGAAATCGAACGCAAAGACCTGCGAGTTCGGGTAACGACGGAACTGTAGCGCCATCAGAGCCAGCAGGACCGACTTGCCGGCACCTGTCGGCCCGACCACGAGCGTGTGGCCGACGTCGCCGACGTGGAGGGAGAATCGGAATGGGGTCGATCCCTCGGTCTTCCCAAACAGAAGCGGCGGACCCTTGAAGTGCAAATCCCTCACCTCGCCGGCCCACACGGCCGACATCGGAATCATGTGGGCGAGGTTGAGGGTCGACACCGGTGGCTGCCGCACATTGGCGTACACGTGGCCCGGCAAACCACCGAGCCAGGCTTCGACGGCATTCACCGTCTCGATCATGCAGGTGAAATCGCGGCCTTGAATGACCTTCTCGACCAGGCGGAGCTTTTCATCGGCGGCATTGGGATCAAGGTCCCAGACAGTGATGGTCGCAGTGACAAAGGCTTGTCCGATCTGATCGGACCCCAGTTCCTGCAACGCCGCGTCGGCATCAAGCGCCTTGTTGTGGGCGTCAGTATCCAGCAGCGTCGACGCCTCGTTTGTCATGACCTCCTTGAGGATGGCGCCGATGGATTTCCGCTTGGCGAACCACTGCCGCCGAATCTTGGTCAACAGCTTGGTGGCATCCGTCTTGTCGAGCATGATGGCACGGGTCGACCATCGATAAGAAAACGGCAGGCGATTGAGGTCATCCAGAATCCCCGGCGTCGTCGCTCCCGGAAAGCCGACTATCGTCAGAACCCTCAATTTGGCTGAGCCCAACATCGGCTCGAGCCCGCCGGTCAGCGGCTGGTCGGCCAACAGCGCATCGATGTACATCGGAATCTCGGGCACGCGAACGCGATGACGCTTGGTCGAGATCGTCGAGTGCAGATAGGTCAGCGTGTCCTGATCATCGAGCCAGGCGCATTCCGGCATGAACCCTTCGACGAGTTGAAGCACGCGGTTGGTTTGGTCGATAAATCCGCGGAGAACCTCGCGCGCGTCTGCGCCAACGGTGCGATCCCGGCCCTCATAGAGAAGTCGTTCTGCCTTGGCAGCCCCCTCCTCCGGGGGCAAATAGAGGAAGGTCAGGAAATAACTGGACTCATAGTGGGTGCCCGCCTCTTCAAATTGAGCTCTGCGCTCCGCGTCGACCAGCGCGGATGCGACATCCGGAAAGGTGCTCGGAGGATAGGCTCCCGCAAAATGGCGCTGCGCCTCAACGAACACGGCCCAGCCGGATCCCAGGCGACGCAAGGCGTTATTCAAGCGGCCGGCGACGGCGACAAGTTCAGCCGGCACTGCGCTATCGAGGTCAGGCCCCCGGAACTTCGCCGTCCGCTGGAACGAGCCGTCCTTGTTCAGGATGAGTCCCCCGTCGACCAGGGCTGCCCAGGGCATGAAGTCGGCGAGCCGCGCGTTGGAATGGCGATATTCGGCAAGGTTCATCATGACCGAGAGCTCAGGTGTTGAGATGACCGGGGATGCGCAGATGTCGGCGCACCACATCGACAAAAGCGGGGTCGCGCTTGGCGGCCCAGACGGCGGCCACGTGGCCGATGAACGAGAGGACCAGACCCGCGATCCAGAGCCGCAGCCCCAGACCCAGGGCTGCCGCAAGCGTACCGTTCACGATGGCAACGGACCGCGGCGCGCCACCCATCAAGATTGGCTCAGTGAGCGCGCGGTGAACGGGTACAAAAAAACCTGCCACCTGATCATCCATCAGACCACCACACCGCCGCCGAACGAGAAGAACGACAGGAAGAAGCTCGAGGCGGCAAACGCGATCGACAGACCGAACACGATCTGGATCAGCCTGCGGAAACCACCTGACGAGTCCCCGAACGCGAGCGTGAGCCCAGTCACAACGATGATGATGACGGCGATGATCTTGGCGACCGGTCCTTCAACCGACTGCAAGATTTGATTGAGTGGCTGCTCCCACGGCATGTTCGAGCCAGCCGCCCATGCGGGCTGAACTGCCAAAAACATGGTGCCGTAGGCGGCTAACGATGTACCTCGAAGAAAGCGAAATTGCTGACGCATGTCAGTCTCCTGCTGTTGAAAGGCTGTAGTCACCGGTGGCACCCAGCCCTGAGACGGCGGCTAGTTCAGCGAGGTGGCGGTCAGCGCCGCGTCCCACCAGCACGGCGACGAGGTTGATGGTCTCGGCGATCAGGGCGCGCGGAACCGTGATGACGGCTTCCTGGATGAGCTGCTCGAGCCGGCGCAGCGCGCCGAGCGCAGTGCCAGCATGGATGGTACCGATGCCGCCGGGATGGCCGGTGCCCCAGGCCTTGAGGAGATCGAGTGCTTCGGCACCTCGGACTTCGCCAATCGGGATGCGGTCAGGACGCAGTCGGAGGGACGAGCGGACGAGATCCGACAGCGTCGCCACGCCGTCCTTGGTCCGCAGCGCTACGAGATTGGGCGCCCTGCACTGCAGCTCGCGGGTGTCCTCGATCAGCACGACACGATCGGAGGTCTTCGCCACCTCGGCCAGAAGCGCATTCGTCAACGTGGTCTTGCCCGTCGATGTCCCGCCAGCGACAAGGATGTTCTTCCGTGCGGCGACCGCGTCCTGCAGGGTCTTGGCCTGCTCCGAGGTCATGATGCGCCTGGCGACGTAGTCGTCGAGCGTAAACACGGCGACGGCGGGCTTGCGGATTGCAAAGGCCGGTGCTGCAACGACCGGAGGCAACAGACCTTCGAAGCGCTCGCCGGTCCCGGGCAGTTCGGCCGAAACCCGTGGCGAGGCGGCATGCACCTCGGCGCCCACATGATGCGCTACCAGGCGAACGATGCGTTCGCCATCCGCTGTCGACAGAGTTTCGCCAGTGTCGATCAGGCCGCTCGACAACCGGTCGATCCACAGCCGCCCATCGGGATTGAGCATCACCTCGATGATCGCTTCGTCTTCGAGGTAGCCGGCAATCGCGGAGCCGAGCGCGCTACGCAGCATTCGCGCACCGCGCGAACTCGCTTCCGATTGAATTGAATGGATTACCACTGTTCGCCCCCACCAAATGAGGACGTCCAACAAGCGTCCTCATGTGGGGATGATTAGAGAAGGCACCGACGAACTTTGCGCAACAAGTGGGTTCGGTGATCGTAGACTGGCGTAGAAAAAGAAAGACTGAAAACCGGTATTTGACGGCTACTCAGTCGCATTGGCTCAGCGCGAGCTGCTGTTCACCACTCCGCATCGTCATCAGCAGGCAGGAGGACGACCGAATTCTCATACAGGCCCACTGACTCAACAGCGTCGGAGATACTAGCAGGCATGAAGAAAGAAATTGAACTCATCCATGAGGCGACGGATCGGCGCCAAGACAGCACGAACCAGGCCAAGGCCGCGATCTGCAATGCGACGTTTAGGCCGAACGCAACTTGATAGGCCTGGACCGGCCGATGACCATCGATCGCGGTCCATTGCTCTAGGATCAGGCCTGTCACGTATTGCGCCAGGAACGCCCAAGCAAAGTGCAAGACGTTTAGGGCGCCGTTGGCACGACCGGCAAGCTCCGGCGGAAAGTAATCTGCTATTACCGCGAAGCTGACCACCGTTGCCGTTCCGGCAATTGCGACAACGGACCAGGGCAAGATGGACGGCAGAGGCAATCGCAGGATCAAAGCTAGTTCGGCTGCGACAAACAGCACCGCAACCGTCGCTAATACCGTCTCCGCCCCGATGCCCCTTCGTTTAACGTAATGAACGGTCATCCCGAACAACAAGGCGCCGCAGCTCAAAACAATCGACATTATGAACAGCTGTCTTACGAGACTTGCCCGATCAAGCCCCTCCACGTCGGTCAGCCATGGTGATGCCCACAGTCCTTGCAGAGACCAGGCTGATCCAATGCAAGTCGCCGAAAATGGGGCCACTCGCCAGAAGCGACGATCGGCAAAAACGGAGCCAAGGGTGGCGCGCGCTGTTGATGGGACAATGACCCGCTCGGGCACCACGACATAGATGAGAATGGCCGTCGCACCGGTGGCGGCCGCCAGGATCTCAAAGAGCTGCCGCCAGCCCGTCCAAGCGAGCAGGTGTTCGACGGGAACCGTAGCGGTCACCGCTCCTAGCGATCCCAGCATGACCATATAGCCGTTCAGCAAAGCAACTCGCTCCCTGGGGAACCAGATGACGATGGACTTCAGTCCAGCCGTCAGCGCTCCAGCAACACCAAACCCGATCATTGCACGCGCGATCAAAAGGGACAGGAAGCCGCTCGATACTGCGAACAGTCCGGCGCCCACTGCTGCGAGCAGGAGCAGAACACTCTGGATGCGGCGCGGACCAAAGCGGTCCAACAATATGCCGATGGGGATCTGCGCCGCCGCGAAAACGAGGAAATAGACCGAGGTAAGCAACCCAAGGTCGGCAGCCCCAAGCCCAGCATCCGAGGTGAGATGACTGGCGATCAAAGCGTTGATCGTTCGAAACAGATACGAAAGATAGTATCCAACCGCAAACGGGAGAAATACGCGCGCGGTGAGGCGCCATGCCCCTGAAATCTGCATGCTGGCCCCTCTTGCTGTCAGCTCGTGCAAGCCGATAGCGTGACTAGCTTTTCGTCGGTGCGGCTAAATCACTGCGGTCGTAGGCTGGCGTAGGAAAAGAAGGGTCGGTGCGTTTGCGCATCCATGACGCTCGGTCAGGATTCGTCGACTGGTTCCTGACGGCGGATATCTTCCGGGATCTCGCGGAGAAAGCTTTGCCCCTTTTGCAGGCGGCGGCCGAGTGCCTCGACAAATCCTTCAAACCGCTCCCGACCTTTTGCTTGCGCGGCCGCCTGCGCGTCATTGGGCAGTGGCGGCGTGATCGTCAGCCAGAACCGTATGAAGAGCGCCAAGCTTTCGGCCGTCAAACCTACGTCGCGCTCCAATCTCTGCATCTGACGCGACAGTCGATCGAGGCGCCGGGCGAACGCTGCCTCCCGCCTGTCTGCTCCGTCGGGTGAAAGAAAGGAGGCAACAGCCGCTTCCACGATCGCAGAGCGGGAAAGCTTCTTGCGATCGGCGAGGTCCGAGATCTGTTTCAGCAACTCCGGCGGAAAGTAGACGTTCATCCGGTCGCGCATATTGCCTCAGAGCTCCATACCGTCATTCGGATCCATAGCGACCTGACGCGCGACGCCACGCATCTGTTGGCGCATGAGCCGTGACTGCCGGACCGCATCCTCGTCATCGTCAAGAACGGCAGCAAATTCCTCTGCCGGCGTTGGTTCGGTCGTTTCCTTGGCGATCGCGACGTGATCAGGGAGTTCTGGCTCACGACGGAGCCCGCTATTCGCCGGATCTTCCTCGGCCTCCGTGGCTCTGTCAGTTGGACCTGCCGTCGGCTTCAACGGTCCGAGCGCTGACCAACCGTCCGTTCGCGATGATCGGCCGGCGCTCGCCGGATTGGGGGGCGGCAGCACCCGCTCGGTGAACCGCCGATCCTCGTAGTAGCGGACCTTCTTCGCCCGGATCGGCGCCGTCCCTGCCACCATGACGATCTCGTCCATCGGCGGAAGCTGCATGACCTCGCCCGGGGTCAGCAGCGGCCTCGCAGTCTCCTGCCGTGAGACCATCAGGTGCCCGAGCCACGGGTTCAGCCTGTGCCCGGCGTAGTTCTTCATCGCGCGCATCTCGGTCGCCGTGCCCAGCGCGTCGGAGACCCGCTTGGCGGTCCGCTCGTCGTTGGTCGCGAAGCTGACCCGGACATGGCAGTTATCGAGGATCGCGTTGTTAGGCCCGTAAGCCTTTTCGATCTGATTGAGAGACTGAGCGATTAGGAAACTCTTGATGCCGTAGCCCGCCATGAAGGCGAGCGCGGATTCGAAGAAATCAAGCCGCCCGAGCGCTGGGAATTCGTCGAGCATCATCAGGACTCGATGCCGGCGGTCGCGGGCGTGCAGATCTTCGGTCAGGCGCCGGCCGATCTGATTCAGCACCAGGCGGATCAGCGGCTTGGTCCGGGAGATATCCGAGGGGGGCACCACAAGGTACAGCGTTGCAAGGCGGCTATCTGCGATCAGATCGGCTATCCGCCAGTCGCAACGGCGGGTCACCTGGGCCACCACGGGATCGCGATAAAGTCCGAGGAACGACATTGCGGTGGACAGGACGCCAGAGCGTTCATTCTCGGACTTGTTGAGGAGTTCGCGTGCGGTCGAGGCGACAACGGGATGGGCGCCCTGCCCGCCAAGATGCGCGGTTGTCATCATCGCCTTTAGTGTCGCCTCGATCGGCCGCTTCGGATCGGACAGGAAGGCCGCCACGCCGGCCAAAGTTTTGTCCGCCTCAGCATAGAGGACATGGAGGATGGCGCCGACCAGGAGCGAATGACTGGTCTTCTCCCAATGGTTCCGCTTGTCGAGTGAGCCTTCGGGGTCGACGAGGACGTCGGCGACGTTCTGGACGTCGCGAACCTCCCACTCCCCGCGCCTGACCTCGAGGAGCGGATTGTAGGCCGAGGATTTCGGATTGGTGGGGTCGAACAACAAGACTCTGCCATGCCGCGAGCGAAAGCCCGCGGTCAGCTGCCAGTTCTCCCCCTTGATGTCATGGACGATGGCCGAGCCGGGCCAAGCCAGCAGGGAGGGGACGACAAGACCGACGCCCTTGCCGGATCGGGTGGGTGCAAAACACAAGACGTGCTCCGGTCCGTCATGGCGAAGGTAGTCGCGGTCGAGCTTGCCGAGGACCACGCCATCCGGACCAAGAAGTCCGGCCGCCCGGACCTCTTCAACATCGGCCCAGCGCGCCGAACCATAGGTCTCGACATTCTTGGCTTCACGCGCCCGCCACACGGACATGCCGATTGCCACCGCGATCGAAACGAAGGTCCCGGACGCTGCGATGAAGGCGCCCTCGACAAAGACCTGCGGCGCATAGGCATCGTAGACGAACCACCACCAGAAGAAGATCGGCGGATAATAGATCTTGAAGCCCAACAGTTCGAACCAGGGTCGCCCAAGCTCGGGTTGCCAGGCGAGCCGCCACGCCGTCCACTCGGTTGCTCCCCAGATGGCCAGCAAGACGATCAGGCCGACAACGATCACCTGCCCCCAGAGGATCTTGGTTCCGGACATCCCGAACCCCTTCCGTAACTGAATTGGAGAGATTGCTAGAGGCCGAGGTCGCGCTTGCGACCAAAGCCCCATTCGATGCCACCGCCGTCCTTCACGACCCCGGTGACGTGTTGGCCGAGCCTCTTCTCGAGTTCGCGCGACCAGGGCACGAGCTGGAAGCCGAGCCCATTATCGATCATGGCGAAACGTCCCGAGGTGAGCGTCAGCCGCTGGCGATACCTGCCCGCCACGTGCTCCCCGGAGACGGCATTCACGCGAATCAGGCCGGTGTCAGCCGAGACCTTCGCTGCCACCTCGTCCAGTTCGCGTCTGCGCAACGTGTCCAGGAGATCGCGCTGCAGGATGATGCGTTGACCCTGTCGCCGCGCCAGGCCTTCCTGGATCAGATGCTCGGTACGGGCTTCCATGGCCTCGCGGGTCTCGCGCCCGAAACCGCCCATGGCGAGCGGCATGGGGTCGCGTTCGACGAGTCTATGGTCGAGCCAGGTGGCCCCTTTTGCAGTAACCTGCCCACCGAGATCGAGATCGGAACGAGTCGCCATTATCAGTGTGGGGCGCGGATCGCCGGTTTGACCGAAGCGTCGGACTTCGACGATGCCGCCGACTGGTGGTGCGTGGTCGAAAGCCTCGAGCCCTCGGAAGCACACGTGGTGCGCGCGTCCGTCTACACCGTCGATCAGGGCGTAGGCCTCGCCAGTCAGCTCGTCATGCAATCCACGGTCGACCAGTCGTCCGAGGATCTGAGATGTCGGCTGTCCGCCCTCGATGACGAAGTCAGCAACGCCGCGCGCTTCCCCACGCTCGGTAAAGGCGCGATGCATGGTCTTGATGATGTCGCCGCGCATGCCGAGGTCGCGCAAGCAACGCTCGGCCTCGAGCCCCACCATCCATCCCCCTGGTGCGGCGGATGCGGCAAGGCCCATCTTCTCCAAATATTGAAGGCGACCGACCATCAGGCGCCGGATCTCGGGATCGGACTTGCCGGAATTCTCCGGCCGAAGATCGATGTAGCCGGTCTCATCGGCCGCCAGCCGGATTTCCCGGTCCAGTCGCGTCCATCGTTCAGCTGTGACTTCCCTCTCCAGCGAATTCCGGATCTCGCGCTCAGGCTTTGGACCCAGTTCGATGGCGACCAGTTCCTCGGCTCGTGAGCGCAGGCCTTGGCTGATGTAGTCGCGGGAGATCACGAGATCGGCCCCTTCCTCATCTACTCCCCGAACGAGAAGATGAACATGAGGGTTGTCGGTGTTCCAATGATCGACAGCCACCCAGTCGAGCCGCGTGCCGAGATCAGCCTCCATCTGCTCGGCGAGATCGCGGGTGAAGGCCTTGAGATCGGTCATGTCGCCCGCATCCTCCGGTGAGACGATGAACCTGAAATGATGCCGGTCGTCCTTGCACCGTTCCGCGAAAGCAGCGCTATCGGCATGGTCGCCGCCGGCATCGAACATCTCGGCCCGCTCACCGCTCCGGGTCACGCCGTCGCGCTTCAGATATGAGAGGTGGGAGGTCATTGGCGCTGAACGGAAGGCTCGCCCCTTATGACGAACCACCCGCGCCTTCACCACGACGCGCCGCGTCGGGCTGAACAATCTGGCGCGGCTAAAGGCGAGGCGCCCCCGGCCGAACGTCGAGCGCCCATAGGCCGCCGAACGCCTGCCAGTCCCGGTCTGACCCGAGGTGTGCCCTGCTCTCTTCGCGGCACGCAGCACCTGATTGATGAAGCTCTTGGGCTTCGGCGCGCGGGTATTGCGAATGCGCCCAGGCCGAATACGCAGGTCGCTGTCGCTCACGCTCACGGCAGGATCTCCCAACGATCAAAATTGCGCACGGTGCCGAAAACGCCTTTGATTGCATTCGTCAAAATGCGAGGCGCGGCACGCGCCCCGACCGACCGGCACGCCAGAACACAAGCCATGCCAATGGCTTGCGGTTCGACAGGCGAGCCCCTTTTATCTCGCCGTCCTGCCGTCGTGGTTTCCCGATCGCCGGTTCCCGGAAGAGCCGCCGCGACTTGGCAGCCAACTCGCGAAGCCCCCACTGCCTCCGAGCGCTTGCGATAGCGATCGTTACCCGAAGGGCCGAGACACCCGAAGGGTGGCTCGGTGAGGAGCGAAGCGACGAGTAGAGCGCGGGCCGAAGGCATCGCCCACACGCCATCAGCTTGCGAACTCGCACAGTTAGTCATTGCGATGCTCCCGAATCCAATCGAGGGACGAACACGCCAATAGATTGAGGAGCCATGGGCGACACTTCGTGCACTGAGATTGCAGTCGTGACACCGCCCGACGGCACAAGCGCCAGCAACCGATCACGCGGTTCCATGAGATCGGATCGCGTGACGAATAGCGTCGCAGTTGATGATGACGGTCCGCTGGACGTCCACCTCGGCGGCAGTTCGATGGCAAGTAGATTTGCAAGCTTTGCGACGTATGCTCGCGTCTCGTCTGGCAGAGAGCCGCCTGCGAGATGCTCTTCATAGCGAGATGGTCCCGCGTTGTAGGCGGCAAACACGCCAGGTGAGCCATACCGATCGAGCAGTTCGCGCAAGTACGCCGTCCCGGCCAGAACGTTGTCGTGCGGGTCGTAGGGGTCGTTCCCGAGCTTGTAGCGCTCGCGAAGATCCGTCCAAGTCGCCGGCATGATTTGCATCAGGCCCATTGCGCCTTTTGGCGATCTGGCGCGCACGTCACCAGCACTCTCGATGCTTTGGATTGACCGGATCCAGTTCGGCGCAATTCCAAAGCGTTGAGAGGCTTCATTGATGAAGCCGGCAAATGAGTCTGCGGTCTGACTGATCGCCAGCTGGGCGGCTGATCCGCTCTGGGCCAAAGCAGCGCTGTCGAACGCGGTCTGAAGAAGCATCAGGGATACGACAGCACAAACGCGCGTGCCCAACCGACCCGAGCACGCGGTCGGGCTCGCGCCAGCCTTGCAGACATCGATCGAGACAGAGCAATGATCCCGCAAACGATCGAACAAGGGAATGGCGAGGAGAACACGTCGAATACGCACGATCACTCCTCCCAGGTCCACACCGGCACCGCACGACCGATCACGCTAGATGCCGGAAGAAATCCAAAATACCGGCCATCAAGGGAGTCGTCCGACTGCCAGTTCATCAGAAACAGTTCGTCGTCGCCGACGACGCGGCAGCCCTGCCATTTCGGCAGCGGCCGGCCGCGTCCATCGCGATCCCGCGCTTCGCCCACCGCGATGGTATCGACCAAAATCGTGAGCTCGCTCCTGCAAACCGTCTGCCCTGGTAGCGCCAAGACTCGCTTGAGCATGGGGACACCGACGGGCAAATAGCCGTTAAGGTCGAGGAAGGTCGCCAGCGGCTCCGGCGGCTGCACAGCGACCAATTCAGTGACTTGGAATTGGTCCGCCGGTCGGAGGCGGTAGAGACCGATCGGCACGCTCGCGGATGCGTTCCAGATGTAAAGCGGAAGCGGCTCCAGGACGATTGTCGCGATGAGCGCAGTAGCGACCCCAATCGTCACGGCCAGCATCATGAGGCGGCCCATCATCGCATCACCTTTTGGCGATGAAGCCAGGCCTGATGGCGCGCTTTCGTATAGGGGCGCGGGTTTTCGTTGACGGACAGGCGGTTATGAACGTGATGCCAATGATCAGGCGCGACATCAGCTGGTTCGATGCCGAGTGCCTCAACGGCATCGGTCATTTGCAGCACTCGCTCAACCTTCGGCCAGCCGGACAGACGCAGCAAAATCTCTCCGCCGGGTGTTACATAAGGGACAGTCGAGCAGCGCTGTCCAGGCGCGACCGCGCGCAAGATATCGATCCGCGAAATGATCGTCCCAAAGTCGTTCGAGGTCCATCGGACGAAGGCAAAGATGCTGCCGGGCGCAAATGACAGGACGCGCCGATGGCGATCAAGCTTCCGTTCCGCAACAACTCGACCGAACCGAATGCGGTTTTCGATACGCTTCTCAAGCCACAGAACTTCCACTTCCGTGAGATCGCTCATGCCGCGGCTCCCTGACGCTGGAGTTGGCAGCCGTAAGCATGGGGTTCGGCGAATAGCGTATGCGACTTGGAGAGCCAAACAGGACTGGCGGCCTGCTGCTGCCGATCGCCTCCAACGAGTTTTTCGGCCTGGTGCGTTAGAAGAAATCCGAAGGATTTCTGGTTAGTAAAGTTAGAGCGGCCGGAAAGCGCGGAGAAACAAGCTCTTAAGCCCGATTCCGGTCCCCGATAGCACGAGGATCGGGTCCCCGATAGCACGAGGGTCGCGGTCCCCGATAGCACGAGCGGATTCACAGGTTGTCCTCCGAATTTGGAATGAGACCGCGCCGACGCAAGCGTGCGGTTAAAGGATCAACAGGCGTAGGCGCGAAGTTCAGCCGCTCGGTGCCATCAGGATCGCGCGTGAGCACGAGCTGATAGCCGGGCAATGTCTGACGCTGGACGATCTGACGCACGTCGTAAGCAAAATGCTTGAGCGGCGAGAGGATGCCCGATTTGGCATGGAGATGCAGAAGGTCAAAGCTCCAGCCCCCATCCTGGCGGCCGCCGTGCTTGCGCACGAGGCGGTAGAGCCACCGCTCAAGTCCGCCCGTGAGCTCGAAATAGGCGCGGTCGATCGTCAGCACGAGCGCGTCGTCGATGACGCCGGCGTAGAACCAATCCGGCAGGATCAGCTCGAGCCCGAATGGGCGGCCATTTGCATCCGCCGTCTCCTTCCACTCGTTGATCCAGGAGAAGCGATGGCGTCGCCGTTCTGCCGGTTGACGGATCGACGTCAGCACGGTCGTTGACTGAAGTCTGTCAAGACCAGCCTTCAGGCGGTCATAGTCACGTGCGCTGGTGCCGCGGCCCACAAATGTCAAAATCTCGTAAGGCGTTGCAGCCATCAGGCGCGACGTCTTCAAGCCAGTATCACGGGCTTGGACGATCTGGGACGCGGCCCAGATCAGAACGTCTGCATCCCAGATCGTCGCCATGCCGTGTTCCGGCACGGCTTCGACACGAATTGAGATCGCACCCGCGCGGAAATCGATCGGCACAATCCGTTTGGTTTTTGCGAGGGAAAAGAACGGGTAGGCCATCAAATCCTGTGCATCGCGTGGCGCGAGATCACCGGGCAGCGCCCGAAAGAGCTCAAGCTGATCGCGCTCGGAATGGAGTTTGCGCCGCATGGTCACTGCTCTCGCGAGGCGGTCAGCGGCGTTCCTGGCCCGCATACGGGCGCAGCGCGGGATGCTTCTTGGCGGGCAGCACGGTCCCCTTGCCGGGATCCGATGTCGACGTCTTGGCGCCGCGGTCGGCCCACGCTTTCAGGTCATCGACGGCGTAGACGACACGTCCGCCAATCTTCCGATATGTCGGTCCGGTGCCGTACGTGCGGTGCTTCTCCAGCGTGCGGCCGGACAGACCAAGGTAACGCGCGGCCTCAGGCGTACGCAGGAATCGCGGGGGGAGACCGGCCATCGGATCGGGCATTTGAGAACTCCAGGATGACAGCGCACTACGCTTGGCTAGGCCGGCGTGTGTGCGGTCATCATGGAGGAGCAGGATCTCGGAGGGTGATGCCGAATATGGAGGGGGCGGTCTTCGGCACCCCTCGGGGACTGCACTACTCGTCCCTGCGCCCAGGCCGCAGAAGTTTGCGGTAACCACCGCGCATCAACGCGAGGCCGCCTTGCACCAGGCGGATTGTTCGATTGCGCAGGTCATGCGTCTTCCAGGCGCGATCGGGGATGCGTTTCTTGCCGAACATTACTTCGGCGATAACGCGATAGCTTGCGCCCGCGCCGTGCGCGTCGAGCGCACGGATCGCAGCCCTCAAGCGCTCGCACCGCTGTTTCGACAGTTGATGAAAGGCAGGACCTGGCGCGCGTCCATTGATCGCACGCCACAACCGCCGGGCTGCATAGGCGCGCGCTTCCAAATCGCCATCAAACGGCAACTCGGCCGCATATGATGCGCCGAGCACCGGCGCGTCTTTAGACCAGACGCGGTGATCTACCGCGCCAATCCGCAGCACGGCATGCCAGCCGTCGACAGCGCGGCGCATCTGGCCAGCCGTAAGGTCGAGCAGTGGCTGAGACGACGACCTGCTGTCCGCCGCCGTTGCCACCTTGACCGGAACGACCGCCGCTAAAACCTCAGGCGCCCAAAAGATCGTCTGTTCGTCGAAGGACCTCTGCGGGTCATGGGCGAAAGCAGAGACCCCACCTCCTCCTGAATTCTGCGGTCACTTCGCCATCAGGACTACTGGCGATCATCGCCTCATATTCGCGTCGATAGTCCGCATTGCGGCGAAGACATTCCCAAGCGATGTCGGTGATTTCAGCGTCTTGTAGGCTCTTATAGGATTCCGGCGACCGCCAGTCGAATTCAGGCATTGCTTCCGCCCCATTGCACGCTGCTAACAACGATTGCGCCGCAATAGGTATGAACGAGGCGGTTGTAGGAAGCCCCTAGTTTGGCACCACGTGGTGCACTGGAATGACCACCGGTCAGCAAAAGAAAATAGTTCTGCCTGCAAGTCGGCAGCCGACGGTTTTCTTCTATTTTGAGCCGGTGCCGCGCAAGAGGCGTCCCTGCTCGGTCACCCATTTCGCGCGCGCGAGATGACTCTGATATGCGGTCCGCGCACGATCCGGCTCTCGCACCGGATCGATATGCAGCACGATTCGAGCGACTTCCATCCAGTCAGCTCCTTCGCTTTCGGCCTGCAGAAGGCGCATGTAGGTCACCACATGCCGCTCATCGTAGGCAGTGAGAATTTGATCTGCAGGCGCAGCATCGGCGACGTCTGGGTCGAGCGGTGGCTTCCTCATAAGACTCCACGCCTTAGATTAGACAATTTCTAACACGCGGGCCGGAAGGAGCAGAAGCGTTAAAACTGTCGCGGGAGCCGCCCGGAGGGTGTTTTGTCGAGAATACTCCGTGGTGAAATACTCTTCAAGGACATGCCCTCTCGCGTATGGATATACGCGAGATACTTGCAATCAATTTGCGGAAGCTCCGGCAGGCCCGTGGCCTGTCACAGGAGGAATTGGCTCATCGTGCTGAAATTGACCGCACTTATATCAGCGCACTCGAGCGAAGCGTTTATGCGGCGGGTATTGACGTTGTCGATCGGCTCGCGCGCAGCCTGGGTGTCGAGGCCGCCGACCTGCTCACTCGCCCGCCCACAAGCACCAAGAAAAGGACTCGGGGGCAGGCCGAGTGATTGATGCCGAGTCGCTCGATCCGGCGGCCGGTTCGCGCTCACTGACGCCTGGAAGGATGAGAAGCCCCGCCCGGCGGACCGGACGGGGCTTGGTGGAGTGGCCTTACTCACCGGTCTTGCGCGGCCGCGACCAGAGCAGGGTGTAGCCTTCACCGCCTTCGTCGTCGAATAGGTTGGCGTAGATCGGCGCGTTGAACGAGGGGTCGTCGAGCTTGAGCGAGAGGTAGTCGCGGCCCTCTTCGGAGCGCTTCGACCAGGCCGCGCCGATCTCCGCGCGCCCCACATAGATGCGGTGGCTGGGAGCGTTGTCGTTGGATCGGTTGGTCTCGGCGACGATGCGGACGCCCTTGGCCTTCAGGCTCAGGGTCACGATCCCGCCCTGGAATTCGTTACCGACCTTCTTGAAAGAACCGATGTTAGCCATGTCACTTCTCCTGTTGTGTTTCGAGCCCGCGACCACCGCGGCCTCGATGGCGATCTAGGGCCGAGGACGATCGGCGACGCACCCGCTCGGGCCGGAGCGCAGCGGAGGACGTCGTTGTGGCGACTTTCTTGTCTCGCGAGGAATGGGCGAAGCCCAGGGGAAGAAAGTCGCATCAACGGCGTTGCGGCTCAGACGATCGAGGCGAAGCCGGTCTTCGGCCAGATCAAGCCATCAACGAGGCCACGTGCGTCCGCGTGCTGAACCACAATGTCTGGAGAAGCGTGGCTATCTCGGTTTTGATGAACAAGAGGTCGGAACGATTCAGCGTGGAAAGAGAAACAATCTGCTGCAAGGGGCGGCATCGTCTCCCACGAACGGATTGAGGCAACACCGCTCCGCCGCGGCTGCGTGGGCCAGACCGGATGCCGGCGGCTTGATCGAGGAGTTCGGAGGAGGATTGCCTCTCCCGCGATCAGGCCTTGTTCATCGCTCAGCGCGCCGATCTACGCGAACCTATTCGACGACGAAGGCGGTGAACGGTCATCCCCTCGGGCCATGCGGCCGTTAGAACTGCTTAGGACGGGTTCTCCACCACCCCGCCCTGCTCGAACGGGCGGGACTTCGCCAAAACCATCAAGCGCGTCCATGACGTAACGCCAATGCAGACTGCGCCGAGGTAAGCGAAGACCTCACGCCAAGCCGGCGAAGGCACTCCGATATCGGACACCGCGAACACCACATGATAACCGGCGACAGCGGCGGGAACAGCAAATGCTGTCGCGATCGCGATGCGCAAGGCCGAGGGCCGACTAACAGCAAAGACGACCTGGCCGAGGAAAAGCGTCAGCGCACCGCCGGCTGTTCCGATAAGCAGCGCGCCAACGAGGCCGGCGCCGCTCTGCAACGCCGTCATCCCGATACTCAGCGCGACGAAAAACGGCAGGGCATACACTGCGAGCGCGAAAATCGCCCAGCAGAATAGGCCGATGCCGAGTGCGTTGAGAACAAGCCCAATAGCGAGCATGGTGGTGGCTCCATGTGCATAGATGTACCAGTTGCGCCTTCCACCACCACCACGGCGCAACCTGGACATAGGGTCGAAACGAGGCAGAGTTGCGGCGCATGCAACTCCGCGTTCACGCTGGAGGCGAGAAGGCAGCGCTCACGCGCCGCCGAACCTCCAGACGGGGATGCCGAGCCGCTTCGCCTTGTCGGCGAGGTTGTCCTGGATTCCCGTGCCCGGGAAATGCATGACGCCGATCGGCAGGAGTTCGAGCATGGCGTCGTTGCGCTTGAAGGGCGCCGCCTTGGCGTGCTTGGTCCAATCGGGCTTAAATGCGATCTGTGGCACCTTGCGAGTGGTCGCCCATTTGGAAGCGATAAGCTCCGCCCCTTTGGGCGAGCCGCCGTGGAGGAGGACCATGTCCGGATGCTTGGCGTAGACCTTGTCGAGGCGGTCCCAGATGAGGTGGTGATCATTGAAGTCGAGCCCGCCGGTGAGCGCGATCTTCGGCCCAGAGGGCAGTATGACCTCGGTTTCAGCGCGACGCTTGGCAGCCATGAAATCACGGGAGTCGATCATCGCTGCAGTCAGCGTGCGGTGATTCACCAGCGATCCCGATCGAGGGCGCCAGGACGATCCGGTGTGAGTCTCGAAGCGTTCGATGGCCTGGTCGCGGAAGAGCTCAAGGCAGTTGCGGCGCTCGATCAACGTGATGCCCTCGGCCGTCAAGCGCTCGAGTTCGACTGATCGTACCTCGGAGCCATTCTGCTCGCGCTGGCTCTTCTGCTGCGCCTGTTCGTTGTCGTCGAGTTGGCGACCGATGCGGTCGACGGCACGATGGAATAGGTTGACAGTCGACCAGAGCAGATCATCGAGGTCCAGCTCGAGCCGCGTGTCGCTCAACGTGGCGACCAGGGCATCGAAGATGTCAGCGACGGCACCGGTAATGATCCTGCCCTCGGGCAGCGGCCGTGGATCGGGCTCGTCGAAGGGGCGGTAACCGAAGAGCTGCAATTCGGTAAGAACGTGTTCGGTCGCAGATGTGGCGTGCGGCGGTTCGATGTCATCGTGGTCGGTCATTGGAGGGACCCTTTGCCGGATCGGCCGCGCCCATCGCGGCCTTCGTGGCGATCACTCAGACGGCGGGCGGAGCGGGCCAGAACCCGAAAGGGCCGAAGCGGCAGCGGAGGATGGCGGAGGCCGGCTATTTTGCTTCGCGATGCAAAGCGCGCTGGTTTGACAGCTGATGTGTCTTCTCGTCGCTCGCGCGCGGCGGAAAATAGCCGGACGCAGCCATTGCCGGCCCGAGCCGCTTGCCGTCCGATCGCCCTCTAGAAGGCCGAGGTTCGCGCCTCTTCCGGGCAATGGCCTCGTTATGACCGAGCTATCAACGTCGATCGAAGCACCAGCCTATTCTGCGGCGACCATCGACGAATGCAGGAAGCGGACGACGTCCTCTGGCACGAGTTGAAGCCGCAATGCTGCTCGGAGGGTCTTGAGGCCGAAAACGTGCAGGTCTTCGTTGAAATCGCCCAGCCGGGGCGACAGAGCGATCGCTTCAACGCCGGCGTCTTCTGCGCGCCGGGTGAGCGCCGCCTGAACGGCATCTCCGGCCGCATCGTCGTCCAGCGCAATATAGAGACGACGGAGGCCAGCCGGCAGTACCAGGGCTGCTAGGTGATTGGCCGAAAGCGCTGCGGCCATGGGCAAGGTCGGCAGTATACAACGCAGCGACAGCATGGTCTCGATACCCTCACCGGCAACGAGCACGTCGTCTATGACACCGAAACGAACTGCGTTGCCGAGCAGGTCGCCCATGGCTCGTCGCGGCGTGTCGATCGGAGCCTTGCCGAGCCGCACGCGATCAAAGCCGTCTGGATCGAGCCAGGTTCGGTGCACGCCGGTGATCCGGCCATCGAGATCCGTGACGCAGGCTATCATCGCCGGCCAGGTTTCGGTCGGCGAATGCTCGTCCGGTCGATAGTAGCAACGAGGGTGGAAGCGCAGGCTGCCATCATGATGAGCAAGGGCTATTCCGCGACGCTGCAAGTACGTTTCGGCTACCGTCCCCTCGATCGGGCTGGATATCGCAAAGAGCCGGCGGGCGGCTTCCTGCGATCCAGTTGGCGCCACCGAACGAATGGGTTTCGAGGCAGGCAGCGGCTCAGGACGAGGCAGCTTCAGAAACCGCCTCGCTTCCTCAGTGACCTCGCTGAAGTCGCGCAAACCCCGGCATTCGCGGATAATGTCGAGGAGGTCACCATGTTCTCCGGTCGCAGCATCAGTCCACTTGCCGGCTGGACCCTTCGGTGATTGTTGGAGCCGCACGAACATCGAGCGGCCCGGCGTGTTGCGGACGTCGCCCACCACCCAGTACCGCCCTGCTCGCTTGCCATTGGAGAGATAGTATCGGCACACGGCCTCGGCCTCGCGCGCGAGGCGGCGTGCCAGTTCGCAAGGCGCGGGGGACATCACGCGGCCTCCCGCTCACTGACGCGCGCGACCGGGTAGGTGTCGAGCACCTTTGTCAGGATCCCGACGCCGCTCGCGTCCGTGGGCACGAACATCCGCAGCTTCCAGGAGATGATCTCACCAAAGAGGCCATAAGCGCGGAGGCGATCGCGCATCGTGTCGGTGAACCCCGACAGCTCGATGCGGCAGGCGCCCATCACCCGGACGCGACGAAGCTGGAGCCCCTCCGTGAGGTCGAGGACGGTGCGTCCCTTCATCACCGCGGCAAAGGCAGCGTCCGGCGACAGCGTGGGCGCGTCCGCCGAGATGGCGTTCGCGACCCACGCGACAGAAACCTTGCGGCCAATGACGCGTTCGCCCGCGTCGGTCTGGAGCCGATAAACACGAGTCGATTCGTTCGGCAACCGTTTCCAGATCGGTAGCAGCAATCCCGCAACGACGTGGATCGCGCTTTCCGTGAACTCAGGCACCTCGGCAAGCTCAGCCATCCAGGCCGCGGCAAAACCTTCGCGATCCGCTTCGACCCAATGGCTCTCCAGCATCATGTTCAAGGGGACGTGGTGCTGCTCCATAGGCCGGATCAGGCGGACGCGGCGCTCGATCTCGCCGTCGTCGAGCATGATGCTCGAGCCCGGAACCTGCACGGCGGCCCGACCCGAGCGCTCGTTGATCAGCAGGACCGCATGATCGGAAAGACGAGCAAGGGCGTCGTCCAAACCAACAGGATGGTTACGCTGGCGCTGGACGATGGTGAGTAGCCGCGTCTCGGCGCCTGTGCGCGGATGGACATAGATCGTTCGCCGTTCGCTGACGACAAAGCTTTCGGCGCGGAGCGTTTCCAGCCCGAGGTCGTACGTGCCCGATGCGACGGCGCCCTCGATCCGGGCGGTCAAGAGCTGCTCGAAGGCAGTGAACAGGACATTTTGCAGGTCGATGGTGAGGGCCAACAACCTGTTCAGGAAGGTCGTGATCGGCGGAAGGTCATCCCTGAGCCCATTGGCATCCGTCAATTTCAGGCCGGTCGCATCCTCGAACCTCTCGAGCGAGCATCCTTCGACCTTGCCTCGCACCAGCAACGTGTAGAGTTGACGCAACGCATCGCGCCCATACTGGCTTTCGAGATTGTCCTCAGGCCGGAACAGCCCCTGCCCTCCGGTCTGGCGCTGGCCGCGCGTGATGGCCCCCAATGTGTCGAGCCGGCGGGCAATGGTGCTGAGAAAGCGCTTTTCCGCCTTCACGTCGGTCGCGATGGGCCGGAATAGCGGCGGCTGCGCCTGATTGGTCCGGTTTGTGCGGCCGAGCCCCTGGATCGCAGCATCCGCCTTCCAGCCGGGCTCGAGCAGATAGTGGACCCGCAAGCGGCGATTCCGGGCCGACAACTCGGCGTGGTAGCTCCGACCGGTGCCGCCCGCGTCGGAGAACACGAGGATCCGCTTGATGTCGTCCATGAAGGCCGAGGTCTCAGCGAGATTGGCCGAACCGGCGCGGTTTTCGACCACCAGCCGGTCGCCCCTGCGGACGACGCGGCGCGAGCGGCCGGTCACTTCGGCGACCATGTCGGTGCCGAAGCGCTGGACGATTTGATCCAGCGCGCCGGGTACCGGAGGCAGCGAGGCGAGTTTCTCGATGAGGCGGCCGCGTCGTGCGACGGCTTCCCGGCTCTCAACCGGCTGGCCATCGCGATAGACAGGCCGAGAGCAGAGGTTGCCCTCAGAATCGGTGAACGGCTCGTAGAGCTGGACCGGGAAGGAATGGGCGAGATAGTCCAGCACATACTCGCGCGGGGTGATGTCAACCTGGACGTCGCCCCACTCTTCGGTCGGAATCGCGGCGAGCCGGCGCTCCATCAGCGCTTCGCCCGTTGAAACAATCTGGATGATGGCGGCATGACCGGCGTCAAGATCGCGGTCGATCGATCGGATGAGCGACGGCGTCTTCATCGAGGTCAGCAGATGGCCGAAGAAGCGCTGTTTGGCGCTCTCGAAGGCGGATCGGGCCGCGGACTTTGCCTGCCCGTTCAGCGTTCCGGTTTCTCCGGTGATGTTGGCGGCCCGCATCGCCGCGTCGAGGTTGTTATGGATGATGCTGAATGCATCGGCATAGGCGTCGTAGATGCGAACCTGCTCCGGCGTAAGCTGGTGTTCAACAAGTTCGTACTCGACGCCCTCATAGGACAATGAGCGGGCGGCGTAGAGACCGAGCGCCTTGAGGTCGCGCGCGAGCACCTCCATCGCCGCGACTCCACCCTCCTCGATTGCCTCGACGAACTCCGCGCGTGTGGCGAATGGGAAATCGGCACCGCCCCAAAGGCCGAGGCGTTGGGCATAAGCGAGGTTGTGGACCGTGGTGGCGCCCGTCGCCGACACATACATCACGCGAGCGTTGGGCAAGGCGTGCTGGAGCCTCAGGCCCGCCCGTCCCTGCTGAGAGGCCGGCTGGTCGCCGCGCTCGCCTTTGCCGCCGACCGCATTCTGCATGGCATGGCTCTCGTCGAAGACGATCACTCCGTCGAAGTCGGAGCCCAACCATTCAACGATCTGCCTGACACGCGAAAGCTTCTCGCCACGCTCGTCGGTGCGTAGCGTGGCGTAGGTGGCAAAAAGGATGCCTTCCGAAAGCCGGATCGGTGTGCCCTGGCGAAACCGGGACAGGGGCGTAACAAGCAGCCGCTCCATGCCGAGCGCGGACCAGTCGCGCTGGGCATCTTCGATGAGCTTGTCGGATTTGCTGATCCAGACCGCACGGCGGCGTCCCTTGAGCCAATTGTCGAGCAGGATCCCAGCGACCTGCCGCCCCTTGCCCGCGCCGGTGCCATCGCCCAAGAACCAGCCGCGGCGAAAGCGGACGGCCTTCTCGGCGTCGTCGCGCGCGGCGGCCACAACATCAAAGGTCGCATCGACTGTCCAGGAGCCCGTCAGGAATTCGGAATGAGCCTCGCCCGCATAAATGACGCTCTCTATCTGGGCGTCCGAAAGAACTCCATTTGCCACCGGGGTCGAAGGCAGGTGCGGACGGTAGGACGGCTTCGGCGGCGCAACAGACGCCATCGCCGCGGACTGTACGAGCTTGGTCGGATGCGCGCACGATCCGGGAATATGCATCGACTGCAATCCGTACTCCTCATAGAGCGCATCGGTGAGGCGGGCGCCTTCTGGCGGCGACCATTCGACGGTCTCGTACGCAAGTTCCGTACCTTCCGGCGCGCTCCCCGAAGTGGACGAAGTGCTTGGTGTAATTGCGACGGCCGATCGGGGCATTGCCGGGCGCCTAGCGAGGTCGGCTACGAGCGGCGCGGCGACGGGCAGCCTCGGAGGCACATGCTGGGTTATCCAATTTAGCATGGTGGCGACATCGCCAGCCATGCCTTGCGAGTCGGGAAATGCCTTCGGATCGGCGGCGGGCAACTTGTCGATTACGAGCAGCCTCGTGTCCGTCTGGGTGCCGTGCTTGGCGTAGACGGCGCCGTCGATCGAGGCAGAAAACACCACGCGTCCGCGCTCTTGGAGGCGAACAAAGGAATCGGTCCACGCCGGGTTATCCGGCGCAAGGCCTACGCCAGCGATGGTGACGAGGCGTCCACCATCGCAAAGACGCGCGAGCGCCGAAGCGATGTGCCGGAAAGCAGCGTCGGCCATCCGCCGATCGACATTTGCCACCGCGGAGAACGGCGGATTCATCAGAGCGACGCTCGGCACGACGTTCGCATCGAGGTGATCATCGATCTGCGCGGCGTCGAACCGCGTGACCTCAACGTTGGCAAACAAATGATCAAGCAGCGCCGCTCGGCCTTCGGCCAGCTCGTTCAACATCAGAGAGCCGCCGGCGAGCTCGGCAAAGATGGCGAGCAAGCCGGTCCCCGCGGATGGCTCCAGAACACGGTCGGCAGGCGTGATGCCGGCTGCGGCGCATGCGGCCAGCCCAAGCGGCATCGGCGTCGAAAATTGCTGAAGCGCCTGACTGTCCTCAGAACGCCGCGTATGGGTCGGCAGACAGCTCGCGATTTTCGCGAGCATTGGCAGCATCGCGGCCGTCGAGCCAGCCTTGGCGCGCATGGCCGGGCCGAACTTGCGAAGGAATAGAACGGTTGTCGCCTCGCAGACGTCATAGGCGGTCTTCCAGTTCCAGGCGCCGGTCGCGTCCGAGGCGCCGAAGGCAGCCTCCATGGCGCCACGCAGGACGGCGGCATCGATGCGGCGGCCGCGTTCGAGATCAGTCAAGATCTGGCGGGCGGCCTTGAGGGCGGCAGAGGTGAGAGTGGCAGCGGCACGCATCGAGAGCGGCGCGGCGGCAGCGCCGCCTGCAAGAGACTCGGTCATGTCAGGATTTCTCGGGAGAGCGGGAACGGGTCGAACCACCAGGCGCTCTCCTTTGACCCGACGGCTCAAACCCTTCCCGGCCCTGCTCTCCCTCTCAGCCCTCGCCCATAAAAATGGGGACCGGCGTTACACACCGGTCCCCAAACAACTGCGGGATGGCCGGAGCCATCCCGCTCTGTGTCACTCAGCCGCGTCGAGCTGCTGCGGGTCATCGTCGCCGGCGTTCTCCTGATCCTCATCGTCAGCGAGGAATTCGGGCAAGGGGCTGGCGTCACCCTCCTGCTCCACCGACGACACGCTGGGCTCGACGGAACGCAGCGGCTCTGGCAACCAGCCCGAGCCATCGAGAAGCCGCTCGGCCTCCTTGGCCATCTCGGCCTTCTTCAGGTGGTCGATCAGTTGCGCCGAGGACTCGCCCTTGGCTTCCCGCACCGCCTCCAAAATGCGAGGCTTGGTAACCCGGCCAAGATAGCTGTCGACGGTCGGCCGCCAGCCGGCCTGCACCATGTCGAGGCCGACCGCCCGCGCCAGCACATTGGCCTGGTCGAGACGCGTGCGGACGCCGTGGGCGGAGACACGGCCCTGATTGTAGCGGTTGGCCGGCTCATAGAGAGCGTTGACCGCAAATGAGGCGCAGTGAGCGAACAAGGACGCCTGAGCGGTGCTGTCGAGGGCTGTGAGCGCGTCCCAAAGATCGTTTTCGCCCTTCGGCAACCGCGCTTTCCAGGACTCATGCCGCGCCTCAACCGCCTTCGCCGACGCGCTCTCCCGCAGGCCAGGAGCTTGAGCGGGAAAGGTCGGCGTGCGAAGTCCGATCTCGAGGCAGCTTCCGGACGAGGCGAACCGGTAAAAGGCCGTCAGCACGAAGTTGTGCAATACCGCCTGGAACGCGATCGCGGGATTTTCTGCAAGAGCGTCCCGCAATGCCAAGGTGCGATGCGCCGTCAGTTCGGTGATGAGCCGATCCGGCAGAGGTTTGGTCGCGTCCTCATCCTCCTCTTCGGCGTCAGCAGCACTACCTGCGATCGCGATGACCGTCCGCTGAACGGAGCTACCTGTCTCTTTCCCCTCGATCGGCTGGGCATCGGCGCCCTGACCGACTTCAGCATCGACCGTGGAGACCTCGTCCTCCGACCGGACATAACCCCGGTCCACAGACAGACGCCCTTCGGAATCGATGCTGACGAAGACGCCGGCGCGGACGATCTCAGCCGGCTTGTAGATCATCGGCCGCTCTTCGAACGCGAGCAGCGCCGCTTCGATCTCGCCGAGCGGCTGGTCGACCTCGTCGGGCAGTTCGTCGGCATCCTGATACTCGGATTCAAGCCTCGCCTGCTCCGCGTTGAGTGCGTCGATCGTGGCCTGCTCCTCCGAGGAGAGCTCGACAGGCTTGCCCTCGAGTTCGCGCAGGCCGTTGGTATGGCCGTACGGGAAATCGACCGCCACCGAAATCCACTTCCAGCCTTCGGTCGCGACCTTTTCCGCCTCGAGCTTCAGATTGTCGGTGACAAGACGGTCCAACAGGGCAACGTCCTGCAAATATCCGCCATCGTCATGCTCGAACAGATCGCGCAATACGCCGCCGCCTGCCTGTTCGTAAGCCTCGAGGCCAACGAACCGAGCGCGGCGATCGGAGGCGCGGACCGTTTGTTCTGTCAGCAAGCGCCGGATCTGGTAGGGCTCGTCGTAGCGCGATCGGCTGACTTGCTCCCAGACTTGCTCCTGGCGAGCATGATCGGCTGTCACCGAGAACGCCATTAGTTGCTCGAGCGTCATGCCGTCCTCGGCATAGATCTCGTGCAGCTTGCTCGAAACCGAGGCCAGTCGAAGCCGCTGCTTTACGACGGCCGGCGTCACAAAATGCCGGGCAGCGATGTCTTCCTCGCTCATGCCACCTTGGTGGAGACACTGGAAGGCGCGAAACTGATCGAGGGGGTGCAGGCCGACCCGCTCGTCATTCTCCGCAAGCGAGTCGTCTTCTGCGATGCCCTGGTGGCGCACCACGCACGGAACCGCTTGCGTCTTCGCCATGCGCTTTTGCTTCACGAGCAGTTCGAGGGCGCGATAGCGCCTGCCGCCTGCAGGCACTTCGAACATGCCGGTCTCGTTCCCATCGGCATCAACGACGGCCCGAACGTTGAGGCTCTGCAGGAGCGTGCGCGTCGCGATGCTTTCGGCGAGCTGCTCGATCGAAATGCCCGCCTTCACATGACGGACATTGGATTGGCTCAGCACCAGCTTGTTGAACGGAATGTCGCGTGAGGGCGACAGGGTGATCTTCTGGACAGCCTTCGTCATGTCGATTCTCCACGACGGGCAGCCAAGAGCCTCTCTCTCGGCCTTCAACCCGTCGCGAAAAACGACCTGCCCTCTCACTCTCTTACCCGCGGCGGCCGAGGAGAACCTCACGCCGCTTCCTGCTCGGCTCCCTCCGCCGCCATGTCGACAACCGCTTCCGGCAAGAACCCAAGGAGATAATCCGCAACCTTGCTGGCTTGCGAGGCAGCTCGCACAATCGCGCGACTGTCCCCTCGCAGCACCTCGAGCCAGGAGCCGATATAGTCGGCGTGCCGCACCGTCGGCACGATGCCGAGCGAGGCGCAACCGAATGCGGACGATATCTCAGCGATCAATTCCTCAAAGGCGTACTTCTTGGTGCCGTAGCCGCCCGACAAGTCGCGGTTGAGGCGTGACGGATGGCCGCTGGCATGCGCTAACTCGTGCAAGGCCGTCCGATGCCAATTGATCGGCTCGAAATAGGCTTGCGGTGGCGGTACCTGCACATAGTCTTCTGCCGGCATATAGAAGGCGCGGTTGCCGCCAATGCGGAAGTCGATCCCGGTCGCCTCGATCAGATATTCAACCTTTGGTTCGATGAGGCCCGGCGGCGGAGGTGGCGCTGTCGCTGCAATCTCCGAAGGCAAGCCATCGCACTGATCGGTGTTGAAGACCGTGAAGCGCTTGAGGAACGGGATAGCCTGCGCTTCGTCGCCTGTTTCGCTGGCACGCCGCTTTTGTTCGATCGGCACAAAGCGGTCGGCATAGACGACGGTGGTGCCGCGCTCGCCCTTGCGGACGTGACCGCCGAGCGACAGCGCCTGGCGGAAGGTAAGCCAGCTCTGACCTGTGAATGCGCGTTCGGTAGCAGCCCCCCAGAGGATCAGAACGTTGATGCCGCTGTATTGACGGCCCGTCGCAGCGCTTTTCGGCATGGCCAAAGACGCCGTCGCCGCCGCGGTACCCCAGGGCTGCACCCACGGCACTCGGCCGGCCTCAAGTTCGCCGATGATCTTGTTGGTGATTTCGTCATAAAGGCTTGTCCGGTCCTCGCCGGCGCGCCCCCGAAGATAGTGCCTGGACATCGCGGATCTCCGCGACGGACGCCGCGAGCCTCTCTCGCAGCCTGTAACCCGTCACGGCAAAACCCGGCCGGCACTCTTACTCTCAGCCTCTTCAGGCGGAATCGACGCCCGTGATTTGCGAGAGTGCCGCACGCACACAAGTGGCCAGGCGTGCGCCAAGGGCGCATCGCCTCACCGCAAAATGGCACCCGCAGGAGCGTGAGCATAGCGACGCCGAAGGCGGCACGCGGGACCGAGTGCAGCGACGAGACCGGTTAAAAGGGCACCCGGGAACGGGGCAGTGATAGCGACGCCGTCATACTTCTTGACGGCGGGACCCTTTCCCGAGTGCCCCCGGCGAGGAGCTCCGCATCACCTTGCGCGAGGGATCGAAGCCGGATGGCCGAGACGCGAAGCGGCTCGGTTCACGAGAGCCCGGTGCGGCGAAAGCCGCACGCGCGCAAGCGAAAGAATTCGCCAGCCGGGGATCCAGATTTCCTCGCGCGCATTCGTCTGCGCTTCATAGATCTTGATCTGAAGCATGGGAAAACGTTTCTTTAGTTCTTCTCTACCTGCCCTGGCACCGTCCCTGGTTGCAAATTCGGCTTTGAGTAGTCCGTCCACTTCAAGCGCGTAACCAGAGGCCGGCACGTCACGGGTTACTGCAACCATTACATTCCCATTGTGCAGTCAGGCGATTGGGGATGATGGGTAGCGTGAATCGCCGAAGCCGCGCCAGACCGGTCTGCCAAAGGCGGCGGTTGGCCATCCCCGCTGTGGATTGATCAGACGGTGTTGGCCGCGTTCGCCCAAGGCCCGATGCCTTCCACGATGTCGTGATCGACAAAGGTCTTGTCACGTCTCTCCAGGGTCTTGTCCATCGCGCGCTTTAGTTCCGCCCGGTTGAGCTGTACATGTGCGAGCTTAAGAGCAAAGAAGCCGTCACTGATGGCTTGTCCTTGCACGTCATCACGCATCCAGGTCCAGGCACGCCCGTCCGCCGAGCGCAGAAACAGCACCCAAGCGGCATAAGCCTCAACTGCATCCTGAGCTGCGAGATAAGCCTTCCACCAATGATGAGCGCAGGCTTCACGCCAGCGCAGCCGCGCGGCCTTGCCGCGCAGATTGTCAATATCCGTGCGGACCGGGCCTTCGGGCCAGGCCTCCGGAACAGGGAGCGCATAGCCGGTGCCGAGCCCGTCCAGGAGGGCGCCACGTCGCTGCCGCCAAGTCAGCGACGAGGCACGATCTGTGGCCGCAAGATCGGCGATCCAGGCGGCCTTGCCATTGTACGACGCCGCCAAGGCGACATTGAAGAGGCTCTGATCCGAATGGCAGAATGGCAGGCTGACAAGTTCGTCCCTAAGAGCGACCACGGGCGCCGAATCGGGAACGCGAAACACGATATGCAGCAACTCGTCCACACCCGCGGGTCCAATGTAGCGTGTTGTCACGGTCATGCGCAGTGCGCGCCACAGGGCGGCACCGCGCTTAGGATCTCCAATGAGCAGCGCCTCACACAATGCAAGGAACGCAGTCTCCGCGAGGCGCACACGTCTGCGGAAATCCGTGCTGATGTCGTGCGAGCCCTCCAGCCAGCGATCGATCATGTCGGGAGCATGTTGGATCACAGGTCCCAGATCGATGGCATCAATATTGGTCAGATAGAGGCTCGCTCCTGATTGCCTTGCTTCCTCGATACGCGCGGTTGCGGTCTCTACCGCGCGCTGGTGTGCCTTGATGCGCTCATCGGCATCGAGCACAGCGCGGATCGCTGCCGGGCTATGTCGATCCTGCGGATCGGGCCTCGGCTGCACGGAAACGAAGAACGGTGTGAATCTCTTCTCCGTCCGGTCGACCGTGAGTGTCGAGCCCGGGTCGGGTTCTGCGATTTTGTCGGCGGCAAGCACGTGACTGAAGATCTCGGCGGCAAGCCGCACCTCAGCGGGGTCGGCGCCGCGGACACGTGCCGCTTCCAGCAGGCGCCACGGCGCAAGCCGCGGCCCCAACTGGTCGAAGGGCAGAGCCGATTCGGCTCTGATAAGTGCGCCGGTGCCATAATGGTTGACCCAGACATCAGCCGACGGGCTCCAGCCCCAGGCCTTTGCGGCAAGATAGCGCCCAAACCGGGCGGCATCGGCCAGCGTCAGCATGCGAAACAGCACACCATCCAGATCATGATCGGGCTGATCGATCAAACCGGTCAGCCACGACCAGGCGCTGTCGCTCAAGCTGCCCGGGTGAACCGACAAGAGCACGACGAGATCGCGCCGCTGCTTGGCAGGCGCTGCGCCGTAGCGCGCAATCAGGGCGTCAACGTCCGCCGCAGACGGAGTTTGCATAACCTCGGCAAAATCGGCAGGAATGAATTTGAGGTCGGCCGCAATGAGCCTATCGAACTGGGTCTGTGTATCACCAAGGGACTGCAGTTCGATCTTGAGCAGCTCGCTCGCCGCGAATCCCTCATTATTCTCGTCTTTCTCGTGCACGCTCAGGCGCAAGCCCTGTGCCGACTGCGCCTCCGCCGTCCCCGCCAGGATGAAAGCCTCGGTGGCGTGAATGGCGCTCCAATAGCGTGACTCGGACGGACAGGACGCGAAGCTTTCCATTTTGCGCCGTAGCAGATCGGCGAGAAGGTCGGGAGCGCATCGCGCGAGCGCCGGTTGGACTTGTTCGAAGAACAATTCTTCCGGGACACGTCCCATCTGCCGGTGGAGCGTCGTCACATCAAAGCCGGCAGCGGCGGAACGCAATTCCTCGACAAAGCCTGTTGGCGGCTGAAAGGTTGGATCGAGCCAAAGCTCGGCTGTGCGCTGCAAGCGAGTATGGAGAGGCCGCTCCTTGTCCTCAAGCGCAAGGTGCGCGTGCCGGCGCTCGAGCGCAAAGAAACTCCCGCTCGGATTCGGCAAGTAGTCTTTCTCATAGGTGTAGTGCCGGTCGATGCCGGGGTCGAGGCGAGCGGCGCATTCCTCGTCGGCTTCCTGCCCGCTGAGCCAGAGCAGGAGCACCGCTGCGCGGGCTGGAAGCTGCGGGTGAATGCCGGATTCGGGCGCGCGCGAGCCGATGTCCTGCGACAGGGCGCGCAGGGCAACAGCTGTGGGTTCGGGATCGAGCTCATTCAAGTAGCAAAGCCATTTCAGGCCCTGCCAGCCATCCGCGTGTCCGCGGATGGCTGAGGCGACCGCGATGGCTTCGAAACACGGCGTGATCCTCGACAAAGGAAAGCCTTCGAGGATCGCAGGCGCTGCGGCCTGCAGCCTGCCATCGTCGCGATCGACGAGACGCAGCGTAACGCCCAGCACCGTCAATGGTCCGGACGAATCGGTCCCGATACGGCTGCGGTAACGCTCCGCACGACGCCGCTCGAAGTCGGCATTGGTGTCGGGCCTGTTATCGACTTCGCGCGATACCATCGAGAACCAGGCACGGACCCGCGCCACGATCGCAGCCAATTGCGCGCCTTGGGTTCGCGGGATGGCCCGAAGCGCATTGACTGCCCACATTCGAGCCGATGCCTGAGCGTGCGCGTCCGACTGTTCCACTGCATCGAGGAGGGCGTCTGGAATGCTCGGTGCGAGGCTCGCAAGCTCTCGGCGGTGACCATCGGTGACGTTCTGGGTTTGGAGCCACGCTGTGACCAGAACGCCGCCGATGGGCGTTGTGAACGGGCCTCCGCGCTCGACAAGGATCGAGACGGTCGCCCGGAGAATTTCTGCGCGCTGATCGAGGCCTGCGATCGGGTCGAGCCATTGCGTAACCTCGGTCTCGGCCGCCGCGAAGGTCGCTCCTCCCATCGCATCGAGATGCGCAAGCAGCGCGGCCCCGAGCGCGTGGGCTACGACAGTCGGACTGAGCTGCATTGCACCTGAGGGTCCGGGCCCTGCGAAGCGCCCATCAATGATGTCGCTCAGCCGGGCATACACCTCCCGCCCGGAGAGATCGGGCCGGCTTGCCGTTTCGCCAAGGCTCTTGAGCGAGAATTCCTGGATACCGCCGCGGTAGCGTCCGGCGATTTCAGCAAGCCACGCCCGCCAGTCGTTTTCACTGAAGGATTTGCCGGCGCGATCGCCGAAGGTATCCCGCCCATATTCCCACAACAGCCGGTGGACTGTGACCTGACCTGCCTCCACGAGCCGATCGCGAAAGCGGATGACGAGCTTGAACAGGCGCGGCGTGCGCGCAAGTTCGATGAGTTCGGGATGCAAATCTGCCTGTGCAAGGTTCTCGAAAGCGAGCATCTGATCGAGCTCGCCGCCTGACGTCGCATCATAGACGTCGACGACGACGGGAACGGCCGGAACGACAAGTCCGCGAAGGCCCGAGAGCTTGTCTTCAAAATGATGCCTGCGCGTGCTGATGATCACGCGCACCCGCCCCTCGAAGGCTACGCCCTGGAGGGCCTTCAGGAGCGATAGCCAAGGAACCGAGGGCTCCTGATTGAGGCCATCGAACAGCAACGTGAGAACGGGCCCCTCTTCCCTCGGCCGCTTGAGGAGGTAAGCAAGCCGACGCAACCAATGCTCGGGATCGCGGGTACCGGTAAGCTCGCAGAGCCGCTCGGCCAAAAAGCGCCTGAGGGTCGATTCCGAGATTCCGGTCAGACCAGCAAGCGCCGAAGAGGGAACGGTGAGGACAATCGGCTGTTCGGGCAGCCGGTCGGTCAGCCAGTCGAGCGCGGCCCAGGTCTTGCCGACACCGTCCCACCCGATGATCGCCGTCGGCGCGTCGCTGGCGGCAGCACCCCGCCACCAGGCATCCAGCGCATCATGAACACGCTGGCGCCGCACCCTCTTGGACTGAGCACCTCCTGCCGCATCCTGCCCAAGTTCAGCGTTCGACATGCGCTGCGAGGTCCAGATGCCCTGCAGCTTGCGGTGCGATTCGGATCGCAGGCTTTCGAAGCCGAGAGACCAGACCTGCAGATTTCGGCGCAGGCTGGCGATGGCCTCGCCCATGGCAGGTTGCAGGTGACGTGCGTGATCGGCAGCTTCTTGTGAGAACTCGGCTTGCACGAGATCGGGGCCAAATGCGCACAAGGCAGCGAGCGGTGCGCACTCATGATCCTTCCAGTCGATGACTAGAACGGGAATGCCGAGCCGTTCGCCCTTTTGCACCAGGTCCTGGGTGAGCTGCTCCGGAACACTGCGCGTGGCAATCAGGATCCATGCTTCCAGCGCCTCGTCACGTGCCAGCGCATGGTCGATTTCGCCGAGGAGCTCGCGGTCGCTGAGGCTAGTGTCGTCGCCATATTTCTTGCACTCTAGGCGGAACCGGCGATCCTGCTGGCCGACTGCACCCGCATCGCCACCGTGTTGAAAGCCTGACTTGGCCACCGCGACCGAAATGCCGAGCAGGCGGCCCACAAGTCCGGCCGCGAGATTTTCTAGCTTGTGCGCGTTCTTCTCGGCCTGAAGCGCGGATTTCAATCGGCTCTGATGGGAAAGCTGTTCGGGGGTGAGCGGCATGACGATCGGTTGGAATGAATGAACTTGCGAGACAATTCCTGGAAGCGTGACCGGGCGCGACTAAACTCCTGCGCCAGAGCTGAGCCCCGTCCAAGGCAATGAGTGTGGGCGCCGAGGGCACGCTAACCTTCCTCGGCGGCCGATATCATGACAAGTCGCACCACGATGATTTACGGCCGGCGAGCCGCTATCCACTTCTTACATCCTTTGGCTAAGCGACCGGTAGTAGCGGTATTGAGTCGAGCCTGCCGGATGCTCGAACTGAAAGCAACCCGCGAAATTCTCGATCGCTTGCATGACCCCTTTCAGGGACGGTGCGGTGAAGGCATGGGTCTGTCCTGTCGCCCAATGCGAGAGGTAATTGCTCACGATAGTTGCCACCGAGGTGTTGAGCCCGGCGAGTTGGGCAGCGTCCAGGACCAGGCGGCCAGCTGCATCATGGAGATCGACTGCTGCCCTGATCGCGTCTATCAGGTTTTTCGCCATGTGCTTGTCGTCATTGAAGGCAATGCCGATGGGCACGGGAATCCCGACCTTGGAGATGACCTCCTCGAGCTTGAATTCGAGGTACTGTCTGATCCGAGGAGCGGCATCATCGGTGTTTCCCGTGTCGAGAAAGGCGTGAGTCGCATCGCGGATCTTATGTATTGCGCCCGACTGCGGTAGGACTGACGTTCGTGCCGTGCCCTGAATGCACTGATGCCACCAGCCACCGTCATTGGCATTGGTGTTGAACAGCTTCTCAAGGACGGTGTCGTGACTGAGAAGGATGACCTGCGGGCCATCCGGAACTCCGGGCCGGGCGAATTGTCCTTTGATCACGTTCATCAGATGAAACTGGTGCCCGGAATCAAAGCTCGATGTGACGTCATCGAGAATCAGAAACTTGGCGCCCCCGCCATAGAGCGAAGCGGCCGCCAGATAGACACTGATCGCGAAGGCGTTGCGATAGCTCTCGGAGAGAACGGCCTGGGCTGAGATGTCCGGCAGCGTCCAGAACTGAGCCAGCGAGATGAAAAGATCCTCGCTGCCGGCGCGCTTTTTCAGGGCCGGCACGACATCGGTGTACATGATCGCCGCGAAAATATCTCGGCTGACCGGTTCGATCGCGGCGAGGCGTCGCGCGCTTGCCGCGGACTCGGCACTTGCGAAGCATGAGCTGGCCGTGTCAAGGAAGCTCTTGACCCGGGCAAATCGCGCAAGCTCCGCAATGATGGCGGATTGCTCTCTCAGCGCGGCGCGCAAGTCCGACAAATTGCTCTGAAGGCGGCGTGCAGCTTCGGCCTTCTCCACCACAGCGGTGAGCTTTTCGGGAAGGCTCTTCTCCAGGGCGAGCTTCCTGCCGGTCAGCTCTTTGGCTTTGGCGACCGCGCGCTCGGTGAGCGTATTCTGCCATTCGGCCAGCGCGCGAGCGCGAGCCCCGTCCAGCTCGCCCTTCAGCCCGACGTCCTTTGCCTCGGCGAGCTGGGCCTGCTCATCTTCCTGGCGGCCCAATCGTTCCAGCTCGTCAAGCTGATTCCAGCCGTGTTCCGTCCACTCACGAGCCAGATTGGCAGAAGCCGTCGCCACGGCCTCAAACGCGGCGATCTTGTCGCGAACATGGTCGAGAATCGAATGGGGACTGGATTGATCACATGTCGGGCAGAGGCACTTGTCCACCCAACTGTCATCGGCAAGGAGGGTTTCGCTGAGGCCGTAGAGCTGGCGGAACAGATCTCCTTGCGTGAGCTTTAAGGCGGCATCACGAGCATCGGCCAGTTCCACGAGGCGCTTGGCATGCTCTTCGCCTGGCGCGGCTTTCAGAGCCTCTGACCACCTCACCTCATCGCGCAGGATTTTCGAAAGTTCTGCTCTTGCCTCACCTCCCTCGGCCGCTTTAGCTGCGTCAACGCAACACGAAGGATCAATCTCCTCGAACGTCCGTCCATCGCAGAGGGGCTTGAGCAGTTCGATGCCACTGAGAGCGGAATGCGCCTTCGCGAGCATCGTTGCTTCGGCTTCGGCCGGATCGTACTCGTCACCGACCAGCGCTGTGAAGGCTTCCTTGATATTGGCTCGGGCCCGCTGGACGGACACGACCGCACTGTTTTTCTTGGCTTCCTTGCCGGCGAGGCCAAAGTGATTGTTGAAAGCCCTCGTGTTTGTCAGCGAGGCCAACCCCTGTCGCAGGGATGAGTAGCGCTTCAGCCCCAGCAGCCCCGCGAAGGACCGGCCGCGCTTCTGCGGCGCAAAGTCAATAAAGTCCTGAAATGTCTTTCCGTCGAGAAGGACGAACTCGCGATTGAGGTCCGCCAGGATCGCATTTCCGTCTGCACCTGCACTCGCCGTAACCGTTCGCCCGCCGGCGGCATCACGCCGGACGCTGACATCGACCTCGGCGCCACCGCCGACAGGCACAAGGGTGAGGGTGATCGTTCCCACACCACCGGCATGAAAGCGGTTCAGATAATAGGACGAGCCCTTTTCGGCCGCAGGCAGATCATCGAGCTTGGGGATCCGGCCGGTGATCGCGTAGACCACCGCATCAAAGATCGATGTTTTTCCTACCCCGTTCGGCGCTGAAATGGAGTTGACGCAATCAGTCTTGAGTTTGAGGACGAGAGGGGCACCCTCGTTGTTGATGCCGCGAAAGCCTTCGATGGAGACCTTCTGAAGATACCAGCCGCTCATCGTGCAGGGCTTTCCTCAGAGGAGGCCTGCTGGGGTTCGACTGGCCCGGTTGCGACATACAACGCGTCCAGGAGCGCATCGTGATCGAGAGCCATTTCCAGGCTGAGCTTCGACAGGGCCCCCGAAAGGACCTCGGCCAGCGAATCATCGATCCGCTTGAGCGCGGTCGAGAGCGCCGAAATGTTTTCATCAACGGTTTTGCTATCGTCGATTTCGAACGCAATTTCAGTATTCGCCACTATCCTCCCCCAGGCACTAATCTTCCGTCCGTGCTCCTCAATGCCGAGACGCAAATGAGCGTTCTGCCACCGCTCTCGTGCAGGCAAATGGTACGGATTCGACCTCACATTCAACACGCCTAGCGCGTTATCCACCTCACAGACAGCGCGCACTTGGTACGTTTCGTACGGAGCTAAATCCGAGCGACCTCCTCAGCCGTGCGAGCAGGTTTCTTGGCGCCCCCCGCGTCGCAATTCCGTCGAATGCGACAATCGGCGGGGAGCGCCGCACCGCACCTTCAGACCGGAAGCGGCGCGGTTCCTCGCTCACGTGACCCCCCATTGTGTCTCCCGTTCCGGCCGTTGGCCCGCAGGATCGATGACTTCATCCTTCTCGGGGCCAAGGGGCCAGCCGCTTCTTACGCCGAGTTCGCAGATCCGAAAGGACGCAAGTACTCAACAGGAGACACCGCGTTAATTTCCAGCCCTGACAACCTGGACTTCGAGCTTGCACGCGCTGGACTTGAGCTCCAGGAAAATAGGCCGGCAGAATCCGCTCGGCGCTTCGAGCATCATCTGTTCGCCGGTAGATCTGGTTCCCTGGAAAACATATCGTCCCTGTGCCGCTTCCAGGGGCCGCTTTGCTGAATTCGCCATCAAGTACCCGTAATTCTTGTCGGAGCAACCGCGGACACTGGCATTCAGGTCAGGTAATTTTCCGGCACAGGTGAATTGCCAGGCGATCTCATCGCCAGACCGCGGCTGATAGCTCGAGCCGTCCAGCGCCTGTAGCGTGGTTTGGATGGACGTGTCGTCTCCGAATACGATGGAGAAGCGAGCCCCGTTGGGGTCTTGACGCACGGCTGGTCTTGCCGATCGCCCCGAGACAATCCGCCTCAGCGAGACGACCAGATGCTCGATAGCCTCATCGCGAGCAGGCGCCATCACAAGAACAAGCGCGGCCTGCTGGTCGAGCTCAGCCTGCAGGATCCCGGCATATCTTTGCCGCTCCGCTATGGAGCTCGGATACCCGGCGCGTCCCAGATAATCCGTCCACATCTCTCCGAGAGTCTTGCCACCGGGATACCCCACGCGGTCAAATGCGTTTGGCCCGAAGTCCGAGATAAACTTTTCTCGGGCAGCCGACAGCGCCGCGGATAGCCGCTGCGCAAGCTCGACCTTGGAAGGTTGGGACTGGGCCGCGGGGTCAGCAGACTGTGCAAAGACGGGGAGCTCAGTGGAAACGAAGATTGTGCCTGCCAAACCTAGGCAATACAGAGAGCTCTTCAGCAGAGAGAGGCAAAGAATTTTCAAGCAAACCTCCTAAACATCTTAACTCGGGTCACAACCTATGATTTGATACATGGAAATCGCACCTAATTTGCACTTTGCAAAAGCATACCGCAACCATTACTTGCAAGCTCTATGATCGAAGAAATTGGCGCCTTCCTAAATGCCATACCCGCTGCGGCGGCGAGCCCTCTCGCCCTTATCGCGTATCTGGCAACGGTCCTCGCCTGGACGCTGATTGCGTGGCGGGTGAAACGCTTCCAGATCCTGATGGACAAGATCGAGAAGCTGAAGGAGGAAGATCGCCTGGAGGCGATACGTATCGAAACTGGCCGCGTCGTGCCAAAGGGAATGACCGCCGAGCAGTATCTGCGCTCGCGTATTCATTTCTTCATATTCGCCGGCTTCCTTGCCTTCTGCGCCACCGCGGTTTTCGTTGCCTCAATGGCTCTCATTCGTGTGTACGAGCAGAAGGCTCGTGCGGACGGGTACATCAACGAAATACTCGGTCAGCCGTCCTCGCCCACACTTGAGGCCCCCTCACCGTACAAGAGTGCGATCAACACACTTGGCAACGGCCGAACCATGATAATGGAGGCGCAGGCCGAGGTAAGACCACCGCTCTCGAAGGCAGAACTCGACCGAATTGTTGCCGAGTGGCAGCTCCAGCATCTGTCGCCGGATCAAATTAATGACCGGCTCGCACAGGTGGCGGGAACGGCGCGGCTGAAACGAGCCAATCAGAAGCTGAGCGAGGTCACGGGCAGGATCGAGGCGATCTATGAGAAGCTCGCCAATTGCTTCCGAGCAGCGGAATGTAGGCCCGGTGATCAATTTTCAAGAATGTGCAATGCAGTCAAAAATATCCTCGCCACCATCGATCAGATCAATGCGGCCGCGCTTGCCATTCCGGGCGTGAATTTCAACGCCTCCGGGACGATTGCCTCACTCGGTGGCGGATCAATGGACATCAACTTTACCAAGCTGGCCTCGCCAAACGTAACCTATTTGGCCACCGTGGTCTGTGATCGAGATTAGGCCGAATTGATCGACCTCGTGGCTGGAACGAGGTTCGACAGGACCTTGAAGTTTCGTCCCTATACGAGGGTGGAGGCATCGGTGCAAAAAACAGCCCTCATTGGTCTCAGCCTGCTGGCGCTGCTTGGCTGCGCACCGGCGGGCGCCGCAGATTTATCGACCACAATTGCGTCGATGGCAGAGCCGGTACAAAACGCCTACACGTTCCTGCATGAGAATCCCGAGCTGGGGAAGAAGGAGCTCAAGGCGCAGGCGTACCTTCAGGATGCGCTGAAGGGATTTGGCTTTACCGAGTTTATCGCCTCGACCGAAGCGCCGACGGCCGTAATCGCAATTCTTGATAGCGGCAGGCCGGGACCAACGATTGCATTGCGAGCCGAGATGGATGCCCGGCCCCTCGAACTCAACGCGATCGAGCCGACGTCTCATACTCCGCGCTCAGGGATCGACGGCTTGATGCATAATTGTGGCCACGATATCCACGCGTCGATCCTGCTTGGCACGGCTGGCATTCTGATTGCCAACAAGGAGCGCATTTCAGGAAAGATCGTGTTCTTATTCCAGCCGGCCGAGGAAACGCCGGGAGGCGCCGACGACATCGTGCACGAAAAGATTCTCGAGCGCCTCGGCGTCAAGGCAATGTTCGCCGAGCATGTCGCTCCCGGCATGCCGATCGGGACCATCGCCATCGCACCCGGATTTGCCCTGGCCGGAAGCAACTATTTTCATCTCAAGATCAAGGGGGCGGGCTCGCACGCGGCTGCGCCCAATCAAGGCAGCGATACGCCGCTCGTCGCGGCCCGCATGGCGATCCAGCTATCTGAGTATCCGGCTCGTCACCTTGATATCGCTAACAAGCCCGTTATCATTTCGGTCACACGACTCCTCGCCGATGGCAATGCAGGCAATGTTATTCCCGCAGAGGCCGATGTCAGCGGCACCATCCGCAGCTTCGAGAATATCGCACAGGGCGAGAACGGCGAGCCCTCACTCAAGGAAAAGCTCGATCAACTTGTCTCGCGAATGGCAGCGGAGGCGACTGTAGATTACGATTGGGCGATCCGACCGGGTGCGCCCGCGACTCGAAACGACCCTGCACTGTTCGAGCAGATCATGCCGCCTCTCGCACGGGCATGGCCGGGGGCGCTTGAGACCCACCCTGGGCGCGGCATGTTCTCGGAAGATTTCTCATATTATACGGACGTCATGCCCGCGCTGTACTTCTCCATCGGCGTCAGCAAGGACGGACGCGGACTGGCTGGAGTCCATACAATGGAGTTTGATGCGCACCCCGATGTCTTCGCTCAAGGCCTTCGTCTCATGACGACGTTGGCCGTCATTGGGACCACTGGGAAAATGGACTGGCAATAACCAAATGACGCGTACCATCGACGCACCCCGGTCCGATGAGCGATAAGGTGACATTCACGACTATGGTCACCCCAACCGCACGAGAGGGCGGCCAGGATCCCGGATATTGCAAATTCTGGGATTGCAAGGCAGGCCCAGGATAACCGTCTCGCCTGCCAAGAGAAAAGCTAGAACGGCACAACTCTGTACGGTTAAATGGGCACGCGGGAACGGGCAGTGATAGCGACGCCGTCATACTTCATGACGGCCGGCCCCTTTCCCGAGTGCCCCCGGCGAGGAGCTCCGCATCTCCTTGCGCGAGGGATCGAAGCCGGATGGCCGAGACGCAAAGCGGCTCGGTTCACGAGAGCCCGGTGCGGCGGAAGCCGCACGCGCGCAAGCCAAAGAACTCGCCAATCGAAGATCTAGATTTCCTCGCGCGCGTTTGTCTGCGCGTCATAGATCCTGATTTGAAGCAGGGGAAAACGTTTCTTTAGTTCTTCTCCACCTGCCCTGGCACCGTCTCTGGTTGCAAATTCGGCTTTGAATCGGCCATCCACTTCAAGCGCGTATCCAGAGGCCGGCAGTTCACGGGTAGCTGCAACCATTTCATTCCCATTGTGCAGTGAGGTGATCGGGAATGATGGGTAACGTGAGTCGCCCAAACCGCGCTAGACCCACCTGCCACAGTGCGGTGATCGGTCATCGCACGCGGTGGATTGACGTCTCGCAGTGGTTCGCATCAAGGATGGGCATTTGCATCGTCCGAACAGGAAGTCGGGTTTCCGCTGGCGCGGATGCATGCACGATAGAGCCACGGCTCGACGTAGCTGCCCTTCCAGAGCCCTTGGCCCGCGCGCTCAGCCTCGCGCTGAGCTTCGTGATATCTGCCCTTCGAGTATTGGGGCCAATCCAGCGCGAGACCGTTGCGCACAAGCCATTCCGCAAGATCGTTGCCCGCGACCGAACAGGTCGCGACCGTGCGGCCATACCGGTCGAGGCTGAGCGGGACACAGTTGACGGGACGCTGGGCAATGTAAACGTCGAGGTCGTTCGCAGCCTTCGAACCACAGCGGTACTGGGAACTGTCCTCACCGCGACATAGCTCAGCGCTTTCCGGAGCATCCACCCCCCCAAAGGCGGATCCGCGTTCCATGAATTTCCAACGTGTCGCCGTCAATGACGCTGGCCTGACCGACAAAGCTGTCGGCAAGCGCCACGTTCGATAACAGCAGCATCAATACAAGGACTCGGCGTTTGATCATGGCGTTGGGTACCAGCGATTAGCGCAGATTGCGGGGATTGAATTTCGGCCAGTTCTCAAGCGGCTTTAGCACCGGCAGATTCTCTGGCCGCTCGGGATAATGAAACTCCGTGCCACGCAGCCATCTGCCCTCGAAACGGTTCCAGAACAGGATCGCATCCATCTGCCAGGTAAACTCATAGACCTTCCAAACACCGTCGCTCTTTATGACTTCACCAGTTGCGTTGAAGGGCAGGCTGTTGAGCTTGCAGAGCGCGTAGATCTCATCCCAATGCTCGCGGATATAGCGATCCTCCAGAGCCACGTGATGCGGCCGGTCGGCTCGCCAGCGCGGGCCGCCGCCACGCGGATAGAAGCCTTGGCGCGGCATCAGGAATTCGGGGATGCGCGCGATCGCCTTGCCGATCCGGCGCGCCTCATCCGACGAAAGCTTGCCAACGCCAAAGCTGTAGCGCTGCGCGTCGTCGCGGCAATAGAGCTACGCTAGGGTCACGCCGTTGGCGTCCCTGACCACGTAGCACTCGGAATTTTCCCGGACCAACGTCCGGGGCGGCTTGAAACGGCGGCTTGACTCCATGAGAACAAAATAAGAACATACATCATCGACGGTCAACCTGGAACAGGACCGTGTCCTCCCTCTCTGAAGCGAACGGATGCCACCGTCGAGCAGGCAACCGCCATTTCTGCGGTTATATGCGTGCGGCTATTCGTGCATGGCGATTGTGGATTTCAGATACCAACGCTTGCTCAAGCCAAGCGATTCAATCACGTTCCATTCCCCCTGACGAACTCTTGTTAGTTTGATGGGGTTGCCGCCATCGGCACCCTTCCTGTGATCCGGCCTCACGGCTGGAGGTTGCTGTAGCCCGCTCCCGCGTATGCCGAGGGAGTGAGCCTGCGGGCTGTATGTCCCGCGCAACAGGAAAGGAGAGCGTCATGCGTAGTGGCAGCAGTCGAAAGCCAGTTTTTGTAAACGAGTATGACCGGTTCCGGTTCGGAAGGTGGGAGCATGTGTCCTCCCACTATCGATCCCTACCGGGTCAACTGGACTTCGGCTTCTGACGTGAGGAAGCATCGGCTTCCGTAACGTCCGCCGATGGCGGCTTCTGGGGCTGGCCTTGGCCACGCCTTTTAGCGTTGCGTCGAAGCGTTCCTCGGAGTCGTCCCTCTCGGCCTCGTTGGCCGCTTAGTTATTCCTGCGCAGGTTACGAGCTCATCGGAGTAGCGATTCTGCCCAAAACAACGAGCCATTTCCTCGGCGAGGCGTCAGATAGATACGGCGCGCGGAGTGACACGCTTAATAGGAGCGTAGACTGATGAATCGGCGCCGATTTGAATGTCGCCCGAGCTTCGGTGGACGCGCGGCTGGGCGAGATGCCCGGTGAGCATGCCCTTGATCACTTCGGTGTCGATTCCCAGAAATTTGATTGCTCCGGGCATGTCCTGCTCAAGCCTTCGCGCCGTCCTGATGGACACTGGCAGGATGCCGCTTGGCCCAACGGGCACACCCAGATAGGTGGTCTCTGCTTCTCCATCCAAGTCGAGCGAAGCCCCCTCTTGAGGCCGGCCGGCATCGCTTACTTGCCCGACAAGCAGCGTTGAAGCCAGTTCGCCATAACCCATGCCGGCGAGGAGGTGACCGACATGTGAGCGAGCGACATCCTGGATCATCTCGTCTCGATCTTGATTCGACGGCGGCTGTCCCCGCGTCTCCGGGTCCAAGGCGAAAAGGAAAGCGTCACGCGGTGGGAGTTCGGCGCCCCAGCGTGACATCACCGCCCATCCCTTCGTGCTGAGGGCTGTCCATCGCTTCTTGTTCCCGCTCCCTAACAGCTTCTCGATCACGACACCATGGATCTGCCCTTCTGCCGTCTTGATGGGCCCAGGCTTTCCGCCTCCGGTGCCGGTGCCGGGTTGGCTCGTTCCCTTCGCCTCGGCAACCGCGAGGCGCTTCGGTCCCCCGCATACCCAGTCGGGAAGCTCGCTGCCCTTCCCCGGCAAACGAACAACGCGCATTCGCCTTGAGATCGCGGTGGGATTGCCGTCGATGGGCGAGAACCAGGCAAAGCGGTGATACCTCTCCAGGTAGGCTCGCGCGAAGAAGCGCCCGAACAGTCCCGAGAAGGCTCGCCGCATCTCCTTGCCAAGCCCTGGCCCCTTGCCCTTCCACACAAGTTGGTTGGTGCCGGGGGCGAGGAGTTCGTCAAAAAGGACCGCCAGCGGCCTGCTCGAAGCTCCGCTCGTTTGAGTAATCTCCCGCATGGCGCAAGCCGCCACGAAAGCGGTATCGAACTCGCATGACGCGCCCGGCACGGATCCCGACATGAGTTCCGCGGGACATGCGTTGGGAGGCCTCACGATGTAGCGAACTTGGTGTACTCCCATAGTGCCTTCGCGTGAAATGCCACTAGCCGGATGCCTGGCAACAACGCAGTGTGGCGGCTCTCATCTCGCCCGAATAGTGCTATGCGCGTGCGGCGCGGTGTTTCCTGTGAATCCCGGCTACCTGCCCGGCACGTCGCACCTCCGCATCGCGTGGTGGCGTGCGTTCGATGATCCGACAGTTGGGCTGGTTGTTCACCTCATCCCAATCGCACCTTTCCACCTGCTCGGGATGGCTCGGCACATCGATGAAGATTGGGTAGTCAGAAGGTGTGAGCTTAGCCACAGCCTTCTTTGCTTTCTTGGCCTTCGTCGCCATCTCAATCGCTCCTCTTGAAAATACCCAGTCACTAGCGCGCGGGGCTCAATCGATTTGAAATCTCCAGCCCGATGAGCGCGGCTGCAAATGCCGCCTGCGCCGCCTGCCCCGTGAGTCCCTTGGAATCGCCGGGGCCAAACACGATCGTCAGATCATGGGTGCGATCGCGAGAGGTCGAGAAAAGTGTGCCGTTCTGGTTGATATTTGCGCGAGTGAGCACCCAGGCTGGATTGATTCCTCCGCTTGAAAGAATCTCAAACCTGACCTCGTGGGACAAAACATTCTGCTGAAACGAGCCGACCTGCGTGGGATCAGCTTCGTGCGTCGCAACAGCGCCGATGTAGTCGTTCAGCCACTCCACCGTCTTGAGATTATTCTGAATGAGAGGCGATGAAGCCGGTCCGCGCTGAATGCCGGGGGTGCAATAATGCCGATCCAGCAGTTGAGGTATTGTGTAATAGAAATTCAGCTTGTTGGTCCTAGTCGCGTCGGCCGACAAGGTGCCTGCGCCGGCCAACGTGAACACAGAGGTCAACGGTGTGGGCGGCGTGAAGACCACGGTGGGATTGAGAGTTGTCTTCTCCTCGACCGTGAGGCTGAGGGTTATTTGAACGCCCCATGTCGCGAGAAACGACGAGGCCAGCTTCTTGTTCGGACGCCCCTTAAATGGATCATGCTCGACAACCCATTGCACGGCGTCGGCGACCTCGCAGTGAACACTTTGGACAATGTCCTGGACGAGGATTTGACCTGCACCGGTGTCGCCCGGGACCTCCTGGATATCTGGGACACGGAGACCACATGCGCCGACCAGGCATGCGCCAAATATCGACGCGATCAATCGCGATGCAATCATCGCTTCCCCCGCAAAGAAAATAACTAGCGTCGATTCGAAAATGCCATTAAGGCGAACATGCAATATGCTCGACCTTTACGTGCAACAAGCACAGATAGAATATTCGATTGATTGTTTCTCTGTGTTGCATCACTGCAACATCGATCTCGTTGGGCACTCACCGCGGCACACCGCATTTCTTGCGGCTTCCTGGCTGCGTGGCCCGGCGGAAAAAATCTTATGTTCCTGGTTTGTTCGATCTATCAGCCCGGCATATCCTAGAAGGAAGCCTTCGCGGGTGAGCGCTTCAATTTGACCGCCAGCACGGAACAGCCACCAACGGGACAACCATGATCCTGACTGACAACGAGACTAAGGTCGATCTCCTCAACAATGAGGCGATCGCCACAACGATTATCGAACTGCTGCGCCATCGTCCCGATCAGCCTGTAACCGTTGGCGTCCACGGCGATTGGGGCGCCGGGAAATCGAGCGTTCTCGAGATGATCGAGGCGAAGTTTGAAGGCGAGAAAGAAATTCTTTGCCTGAAATTCAACGGCTGGCGTTTTCAGGGTTTCGAAGATGCCAAGATCGCGCTCATCGAGGGGATCGTAACCGGTCTGGTCGAGAAGCGCCCGGCCCTTGCTAAGGCCGGTGAAGCCGTCAAGGACGTCTTTCGCCGTATCGACTGGCTCAAGGTTGCCAAGAAGGCGGGCGGCCTCGCCTTCACGGCCTTCACCGGCATTCCAAGGCCTGATCAACTTCAAACGATCTTCGCCACCCTGGAAGATCTTCTGGCCGATCCGACAAAGCTGGCCACCAAGGACAACCTTGAAGCCGCCGTGGGCGGCATCAAGGATCTGCTGAAGCCGAAAGGCGACGGCCAATCCACCCATATTCCCGAGGAAATAAACGCCTTCCGGAAGGCATTCGATGATCTCCTGGAAAAGGCAGGTGTAAAACAGCTCGTGGTCCTGATCGACGACCTCGACCGCTGCCTGCCTGATACGGCTATCGAAACACTGGAAGCTGTTCGTCTGTTCGTCTTCACGTCGCGCACGGCCTTCGTGGTCGCTGCTGACGAGGCCATGATCGAATATGCGGTCCGCAAGCACTTTCCCGATCTACCGGACACGACCGGCCCACAGACCTATGCTCGGAATTATCTTGAGAAGCTCATTCAGGTGCCTTTCCGCATTCCTGCGCTCGGCGACACCGAAACGCGCGTCTACGTGACGCTGCTTCTGATCGGCGCCGAGCTCGGCGAGAAGGATGAAGCATTCAACGACTTGATCGCGGTTGCACGAGAGCGCCTGAAGCGCCCCTGGAAGTCGGCCTCTCTCGACGCAGCATCGGTCAAAAGTGCGCTCGGGGAAAAGGCTTCTCGCGCCAACAATGCTTTAGCTCTCAGCGACCAGATTGGACCAATCCTCGCGAGCGGGACCAAGGGCAATCCTCGTCAAATCAAGCGTTTTCTCAATACGCTCGTCTTGCGGCAACGTACCGCCGTGGCGCGAGGGTTCGGCGACGACGTGAAGTTGCCATCGCTTGCCAAGCTCATGCTCGCGGAACGCTTTATCCCCCGTCTTTTCGAGCAGATCGCCGCAGTCGCCGCGACTGCGACCGACGGGAAATGTTCCGATTTGTCGACCCTGGAGGCAATGGCAACGAAGAAGGACGAGGCAAAGGCACCCGCCGCCAAAGGTGCCGAACCGAAAGCGCCCGCGAAGCTTGAGGCCGTGAAATCGACCGAAAGCGCAGTGCTCGGCGAGTGGCTTTCCTCGCCTGCCATCATGGCCTGGGCGGCGGTTCCAACCAGGCTCGGCTCCGAGGATCTGCGTCCCTATCTGTTTGTTGCAAAGGATCGCAAGGACTACTTCGGAGCAGCCTCAGCTCTCGGCCATCTGACCGCGGTCGTTGAGCAGCTCTTCGGTGGCAAATTCGCGGTTCAGGGCCTGGAGGCAGAACTCCGTCGGCTCGCAGCGCCCGAAGCCGCACAGGTTTTCGAGGCCGTCCGAGGTCGCATCGTCGGCAGCTATAGCTTCGACACGGAGCCACCTGGAGTGGCGGGTCTGGCCGTACTCGTTAGGGGGCATCCAATTCTGCAGGGAAATCTCCTCGATCTCCTTGAAAGCTTTCCGCGCAATCGCCTTGGCCCGTGGGTTTGTAGCGGTTGGGAAGGCGTGCTGAAGGATCCTGACGCAACGCAACGTTTCGATCGCCTTCTCCAGGCTTGGGGTAAAGAGGGAGACGTGATGCTGAAGACAGCCGCCACGGGCGTGCTCCGCGCACGTCAAGGAGCTCGCTAGTGGGCACATCCAGCGCCTTTGGCGGCCAGGGCGGCGGCACGCCGCTCGTACCCAGCTGGCTTGAAGATGGAGGCGCCCCGTCTGCCGCTCCAAACGGAGTTCCAGGCATCGACGTCACCGCGCCCGGCAACGACGCGGACGCCGCTCCCGCAGTTACCTCGCCGCCGGCGTTGCCGCCGATCCCCCCAATGGCAGATCCCACCCGATTTTCGGCAGCGCGCAATAATTTCTCTCGCTTTGCCGGCTCCGGTGGGAGCGATGGCCGGAGCCTCGGGCGGGCAGTTTCGCACTATGTCGGATCATCATCGGGTGGGGCTCGCACAGCGGCCACACGGATGGGGTCGGCACGTGGCGCAGGCGGCCGCCTCCTCGGCTTTCTTTCGGATGCGGTGAACCGCGGTACGGCTGAGGCGCTTCGCGCACTCAATCTGGGAGCTCTCGCAGGCCGACCGATCGAGGAAATCTTCCTCGGTCTGGCGGACTATGTTTGCCCAGACGGAGGATCCATCGACGAAGGCATAGCACGCGAAGCATTCATTGAGACGATCACAGACCTCGCGGGCGCCGGGATAACTGATCTCGACGGCCTGACGGCGGATCAGATGCAGACCGTGTTTGAGCTTTACGCCACCAATGCCATCGAGGCGCGTCTCTGCAACGACATCGGAGCAAAAACCATCACCCTGCCGTCCGATAGCCGCGAAGCCGAACGGGTCCAGACACGACTACATGACTTTATCCGCCGCGCGGTCGCCGACGCGCTCGCAACCTCGCGCACGGTCGCCACAGCTTTGACGCAGGATCATGTGCTCGCCTTTGTCGGACGCATCTACGAGCAGGCATTCGGAATATTGCAGATCATGGGCGACGTCGAAGCGGAGGCACGATGAGGCGTCACGTCATCATAGGCCGTTTTGGGCCGGGCGACCGAAGCCGAATTCCGCTCGGCGACGGCGAAATCGCAACTCGGCTCGATCTGATCGCCGGGGAACGATCGTTCGACCACGGCATCGGCCACGCCCTTGCAGATCTCGCTCGCCTCGGCGTGCAACCATCGGAAATTGGAATTGACGTTCTCGTACTGGCTGCGCATGTCCACGCCGCCGATACACGCGTCTCGCGCGTAAGCGAGTCTCAGGATGGATGGACGCGAGAGATCCGGCTGGTCGTGCCGGTCTCCGATCCTGCGCGATGGGCGTCGGTCGCCCAGATTTTCGTCCGAATGCTCAACTTCCTCACGGGTGACCGTTGGACGATTAGCTTTCGAGCTCGGCCGCGACGCTTTGTCAGAAGCGCGCGCGCGCGAACTATGTCACTGATCGCGCCTCCTTTCGACGACCTCGCGCTGTTCTCAGGTGGGTTGGATAGCCTGATCGGTGCGATCGACGCCTTAGAAGCTGGTCGCACGCCCCTGTTGATCAGCCATGCCGGTGAAGGTGCCACGAGTGATGCGCAATCGACCATTTTCGAGGCTTTGAAATCGCACTATCGCCATCGGGCTTTCGATCGCCTACGCCTCTGGATGGCTTTTCCCGACGGCTTCGTCACCGGCTCGGATGGAGAAAATACCACTCGTGGCCGGTCCTTCCTGTTCTTCGCGCTTGGGGTATTTGCCGGCAGCGGGCTGGATCGACCCTTCACCTTGAAAGTGCCGGAGAACGGTCTCATTGCCGTGAACGTTCCGCTCGATCCCTTGCGCCTCGGCGCCCTGAGCACGCGGACGACGCATCCGTTCTACATTGCGCGCTGGAACGACGCGATCCGCGGATTGGGTCTGGATGGATACATCGAAAACCCCTATTGGGACCGGACCAAAGGCGAGATGGTGGCTTCGTGTGGGAATGGCGTACTGCTGCGACGCTTGGTCCCCTCGTCGCTATCCTGTGCGTCTCCCACAAAGGGGCGTTGGCAAGGGCTGGGAACGCAACATTGCGGATACTGTCTGCCTTGCCTGATAAGGCGAGCTGCGCTCGTAACTGGGCTTGCGTCAGACACTGACCCGACCGTCTACACAATCGACGACCTGACCAGCCGGGTTCTCGATACACGCCAATCCGAAGGAGTTCAGATTCGCTCATTCCAACTCGCGATCGAACGGTTGCGCGCAAAGCCACAGCTCGGGCCAATTCTTATCCATAAACCGGGCCCCCTTTTCGATGAAACGCCTGAACGGCAGGCTGCCATTGCCGCTGTCTACCGGCGTGGGTTAGAGGAAGTCGGTACATTGATCGACGGTGTGAGGACGCGACCAGGATGACGGAAAGCCCCCCCACGAATGGCGTGGATTTTCACTGTCATCTGGATCTTTATCCAAACCACGAAGCAGCGATTGCCCGGGCGGAAGCCGCGAACATCTACACTCTGACCGTGACAACGACGCCGAAGGCTTGGGCACGCAATCTCGAGCTCACTCGAAGCACCCGGTTTGTTCGTGCCGCACTTGGGCTGCATCCGCAGCTCGTCGCGGAGCGTGCCGGTGAACTCGCGCTGTGGGAACGACACCTGTCCGAAACGCGCTACGTTGGCGAGGTCGGCTTGGATGCAGGCCCGCGTTTTTACAAGTCCTTCGAGCACCAGAAGCGTGTTTTTCGTACGATCCTCGAGCGCTGCTCGGATGCGGGAGGAAAGATTCTCACCGTCCATAGCGTGAGGAGCGCACCGACAGTACTGGACATGATCGAGCAACATCTGCCCCAGCACCGCGGTACCGTCGTTCTTCACTGGTTCACTGGCAGCAAACGCGACATGCAGCGCGCGGCCGCCCTGGGATGCTATTTTTCTGTCAACGCCGAGATGACCCGCTCGGATCGGGGTCGCATCCTGGTCACTGAGATGCCCTTGGATCGCATCCTCACCGAAACGGACGGCCCGTTCACTCAAATGCAGGGAAGGCCGGCAGAGCCAGCAGACGTTCGACTGACGGTCGCATCTATCGCCGATGTCAGAAAGATGGCAACCAGCACAGTCTCGGATAGCGTTCGCAAGAACCTGCAGACGCTCCTGAAGGCCTAAGCTCCGCTCTCACTCTGGTTCCCTCGGTGCTGCATGACCTGGATCGCTCTTTAGATGGTGGGCGAGCGTCCGCAGTCGCGCGGCGAATTTCTTCAACCCTGCCCTACTGTCCAGGTCGGCGACATATTCGTCCCATGAGGGCAAACTCTTCGTGAGATTGGACGCCGCCTCTCGCGTTGCCGCCTCGATAAATTCCGGCGCTTCGTCGAACAAACCCACGAGAAACTCATCCGGCGACAACACGCGAACGCCGAGCTTTACCAGCTCTTTTACATCGAAATCGACGAGGTTGTTTGTGATCAGCACACATGGCGCGACGGCAACGGCCGCGCCGGCGACGTGGCGGTCTTTGGGGTCGGTATTTCCGATGCGCTGGTCTGCGTCGAAATCGCGAACGATCACGTCCGGAAAGTGCTTGCCAATGAGCGGCAGCGTTCGCTGCGACACCCGATCTCTCGTCCGATCCCCCAGATTACGAAGCCACGATGAGGTCCGTCCACCTGGCCTCGAACGCGTCATTCAGCGCAAGCTGAAGCAGGAGATTGCGAAGCGCGTTCGAGTACAGAACGTTTGCATCAAGGAGTGCGGTTACCGGTCTTGGCATAGTTCGCCTCGAGATCCTCGGTATCGGCAGCTAGTTCGGCCGCAGCCTTCCGTCGCTGCTCCTCATGCTGCTTGAGGTGCGCAACATCCGCGACACGGATCCGTCGATGGGTGCCCACCTGCCGAAACGGCAGTTTTCCCACATCCATGCGCTTGTACACGAGGGGACGAGAGATCCCCAACATCTCAGCTGCCATCTCGGGAGAGACCTCATCCACCGCCTTGAAGACCAAGGTTTCGCCCGGCTGCGCAATGGCATCGAGAAAATCGTGCACTGCCCGCAGGAGCGACAATGGCATTTCGGCCAGGATCGGCTGTCCGGAGGGATCGGTACGAAACAGGCCCCCGCGCGCCACAAGCTCGCTAAGCAGGCCTGCCCCCTTCCTTGCCTCCTCCCGATCACGATCCTCAATCCTGAGCCTGGTGACCGCGTCAGTCATGGTCCACCTCCACTCAACTGTAATAACTGTAAGTCTTGTCAGGTGACATTTCAAGGCAACCACTTTATCGCAGAAATAACAGATACTTAGCTGATCGGGAGACATTGCGCCAAGAAAGCTGCCCCCGAAGAAAGGCTCTGAAACCATCCGTGCGACTCGCATCGGCCGGTTCCCGCCGGTAATTTCTTGAGAATTTTTCGAAAAGGCTTCCCGAAAAGCCCACCTGCCGCGCAACACTCATTGGAGGCCTAGTCGGCAATCAATGGACGATGAGGCGACGCATCTTTCCCTCGGCGAGGTTCGCCGCATCATCGGCCGTTTGCGCGGGCCCGACCTCGTGCGTCTGTCTTTGTTGGGTCGCGTCTGGGCTGCCGGTCTGCGCTACCATGATGCGGATGATCTCCTCTATGAGGCGCTCGACCGAATCTTGTCGGGGCGGCGGCTATGGCCCAGCGAAGTCCCGCTCCCCGCCTTCCTGTCCCAGGTAATGCGCAGCATCGCGAGCCAATGGCGGCAGGAGGATCGCCGCGAACCTCTCAGGGAAGACGAAACCGAACAGATATTCGATGACGAGGCACATGATCCGTCAGCCACATACGAGATGGACGATCTAACTTCGCGAATGCGTTCCGCTCTTGCCTCGGATCCGCTCGCTTTGGCCATTTTCGAGCATATCTTGGCGGATAGCGACCGCGACGAAGCCCAGCGGGCGCTTGGCATAGATGCGACCCAATACGACACGGCGCGCCGGCGAATGGCGAACCGGCTCTTCGACGACTTTCATTCAGGATGGGCTTATGCGCCATAAGGCGACCGACGAACGTGTGTTGGAAATTCTCGCGGAAGGCGTGCTCCACGCCAGTCCAGAGGAAATCATGCGTGTCGCCATCGCAAGCGGAATTGACGTTGCCACGCTCGAGAAAAAGGTTCGCGAAAAGATCGCGGAGCGCACGTCGATTGCCAAAGACTCCGAAAAGGTCAGCTTCTCGGTCGGTGAGACCGTCGCCTTGCGCTCCGACCCGAAGCGAATCGGCGTTGTAACCGCCGTCGCTCCAAGCAACCGCGAGACTCGCTATTCGGTCTTCACCGAAGGCCGAATGGAGATGCTTTATGCAAGCCAGCTTCAGCCCGCCGATCTCGTCCCAACGGCAACTCAAGCCACAAGCAACGAGCTGAACGCGCGACTAACCGCCCTGCAAATTGCCGCACCAAGCTTGGCCAACTTGTATTCGCTACAGGCCGGCAGGATCGATTTCATTCCTTATCAATTCCGGCCGGTGTTGAAATTCATTCGAGCCGATCGCCCCCGTCTTCTGGTCGCCGACGAAGTTGGTGTCGGCAAGACAATCGAAGCGGGGCTGCTCTTGCGGGAGCTGCAAGCAAGGAGGCCGCTTCGAACAGTTCTGATCGTCTGTTCAAAAGCATTGGTGGTCGAAGAGAAGTGGCATCGCGAGATGCGACGCTTCGACGAGGAATTCGTAACGCTATCAGGAACGGACCTTCGTCATTGCCTTGATCAGACCGATCTGGATGGCGAATGGCCTGAGCGCTATTCCCGCGCCATCCTTCCCTTTTCGTTGATCAACGAAAACCTGATTCACGGTTATCCAACCCAACGAGGGAGGGCCCGCTCGAAGGGGCTTCTCACCTTGGATACTCCGCCACGGTTCGATCTTCTCATTGTCGATGAAGCCCACAACGCACGCAACACCGACACCAATCTCTTCCAGGGATTGAAGATTCTAGCGGACAACGCAGAAGCGGTGGTCCTCCTCACAGCGACCCCCGTCCAATTGGGCACGGGCGATCTTTACTCTCTCCTCAATCTGCTTCGACCCGACCTCGTGATCGATCCGCCCACCTTTGAGCGCATGGCGTCGCCCAACGGTGAGATCAATACCGCCGTTTCGGCGATCAGAGGATCCCAGCCTGGCTGGCAGCGCAAGGCACTCGATCACCTGGATCGAGCCGCTGCGACCGAATGGGGAAAGGTGATGCTGGGCCCCTCCCCTGAATATAGCACGCTTAGAGTAGCGATCGAAAACGCCAGCGACGACGAAGATCGCGTTCGACTCATTGCCCGGACGGAGTCCCTCCATAGCTTCTCCTCCATGATCAGTCGCACTCGACGTCGCGACATTGGCACATTCACCACCCGAAAGCCGCGCACGGAAGCCATCCCGTTCACTTCCGAGCAACAGGAAGTCCACGACTCTATCCTCGAGGTACAACACGCTGTCTTTCAACGGACCAGCGGTTCTGGACCTCTCGGCTTTCTAATGACCACGATCCGACGCCAGGCTGCCAGTTCCCTGCATGGATTGGTGCCATTCCTTCAGACGATCCTTACGAGACGGCTGTCCGACATCGAAAGAGTCGAAATCGATGATGATGCGATAGACGCATTCGAGAGCGGCCTGGACTCGATCAAAGACGAGATCTCGAATGTCTTGAAGCGAGCCAACCTCCTGCCAGACGACGATCCAAAACTGGATCGGTTGTTGGAGATCGTCGCCGAAAAAGCAAAAATGCCCAATCGCCGCTTACTCATATTCAGCGCGTTTCGGCACACCCTTTCCTATCTCGAGAAGGCCTTGCGCCGGGAAGGTGTCCGGGTTGGTCTCGTTCATGGCGACATCGCTGACGAAGATCGCCGTACGCTCCGCCGGTCGTTTGCTCTCGAATCCGACGATCCGGATGCGGTCGACGTTCTTCTTTCCTCTGAGGTCGGTTCCGAAGGTCTCGACTTCCAATTTTGCGACGCGCTCGTGAACTACGACATCCCCTGGAACCCGATGAGGATTGAGCAACGTATTGGCCGCATAGACCGATACGGGCAACGGAGTGAAACTGTGGCGATCTACAATTTCGTCACGCCCGGAACGGTAGACTTCGACATATATGACCGCTGCCTCTTGCGGATCGGCATCTTTGAAAGGGCAATCGGAGGAAGCGAGGCGATCCTAGGTGAGATCGCAACACGCCTGCAACAAGTGGCAGAGGATTTCGCACTGACCGACGACGAGCGTGCCGATCGCTTGCATCAGCTCGCCGACAACGAAATCCGGCAAATCGCTGAAACCGAGGCGCTCGAGGAGCGTGAGGCGGAGCTTTTCGGTGTTCGCATCTCTCGACGGATCGACGACGAAATCGCAAAGGCATCCAGTGCATGGCTGGAGCCAACGGCGCTCGAGCGGCTGATCAGCCTGCACCTGGAACGTGTGCTTGAGGTTGGTCGAGCACCTCTCTCCGGCCAGGGACCTGTCAAGAGTCTAAGGCTTTCGGCAGAAGCTCGTCGGCGGCTGGCGCCCCCGCGTGGCCGCGGGATTCGACCGAGCCTCGCCGAACGAGAGTGGGAAGCCTGGTTACGCGGCGATCAACAAAATCTCGCGTTGACCTTCGATCGTGAGGCCGCCAACGCGGATCGAAAGCTTACGCTCATCACCCCGGTTCACCCCCTCGTTCAAGCTGCTGCGCGTCTGTTAGCGAGCGATGAGGAAGTCCATGTCGCACTTGCCAGCAAAGCAAGTGGCGTCCGCCCTGGCGTTTACCCCTTCGCTATCTACCAATGGCAATTGGTCGGCTTGAAGGAGGATGCTCTGTTGGTCCCAGTGGTCGCGGAGCCGGACGTGGCCCGCACGATCATGGAGCTCCTTCCGACTGCGCTAGACGCAGTATCAGCGTCGCGCCCCACGACTTCAATGCTCGAGGCGCTCGATAGTTGGCACCACGAGCTCTGGCAGGCCAAGCGCATGACGCACATCGCGGAAACCGCCGAGATCGCGCGGTTTCGTCGCGATAGCCTGAGCGCCAGCCATAGAGCCCGTATGGCAGTTCTCGAGGAACAGTTCGCGCTCGCGAACGAAGAACGCATCCGACGCATGCGTTCCGCACAGATTAGTCGCGCACTCGCCGACTTTAACGAGGCGCTCGCTCATCTCGAACGGGATGAAGTGCGGGCGGATATACTTGCCCGGCGAGTGGCCGCCGGAATCATCGAGGTGGAGAGCTGAGATGGCCGAAAGCTTCAACGTATGGCTCGATGCACTGCGTGACAGACGTCAGCGGTGGGGGGCAGCAAGTCACGAGAACAACTTCGATCGCGGCATCTGGAACGCGACCGTCGAAAAGTACGCAGATCCAACTCATTTTATTTTCGAGTTATTGCAGAACGCTGAGGACGCGGATGCGAGCTGGGCTCGCTTCGAGCTGACCAAGGATGCGGTCATTTTCCATCACAACGGTCGCCCGTTCGAACGAAAGGACATCGAGGGGATCACCGGCATCGGCAACACCACGAAGCTCGACGAAGCCAACAAGATTGGCTCGTTCGGAATCGGCTTCAAGTCGGTCTATGTCGTGGCGGAGCGGCCGGAAGTGCACTGCACCGTCGAAGGGCAATCCATCGCATTCGCCATCCACGATCTGGTCGTCCCCGAGCTGATCGCTTGCGTCCACGGTTCGGGATCGACCCGTTTCGTGCTTCCGCTACCGCCCGACAAGGCCACAGCTACGATCGAGAAGGTGCGACTTTCGTTGGAGCAAGCGGGCGCACGCAGCCTTCTCTACCTCCGACACCTCAAGCGATTGGAATGGAGTGACGGCGAGCTATCTGCGTCCTGTCAGGTCGAGGACGATAGTCAAGATATCCGCACGCTGAGATCCGTCATTGACGACAAGCCCCAGACCGATCGCTTCCTGATGTTGACGCGGGCAATCCGTCGCGAAGATGTTGAATTGCCCCTCTCAGTCAAGATCGCCATGCGGTTGAACGACGGTGGTGACGTCGTACCAGAGCCGACGCCAACCCGCCTATCGGTCTTTTTCGAGACCGAAGAAGTTACGGGTCTACATTTTCATATCCACGGACCATTCCAGCTGACGGACAACCGCGCCAACATAAAGCGCGACAATCCCTGGAACAGTTATGTCATCAACGAGCTGGCAACGTTGCTGGCGGAGAGCCTTGCATCACTCCGGGACAGAGGATACCTGAAGAGAAGCTTTCTCGAAGTCCTGCCCAACGCAAGCGATGACCTGTCCGCTCCTTGGGATAGGCTGCGCAACGCAACCCACCAGGCCTTCAGGGAGAACGCATTGTTGCCAGCACATGCCGGCGACCATATTCGGTCTGTCAATGCGGTCCGCGGCCCAAGTGACATTCGCGACCTCTTGGGAGATGTGGGCCTAGGTGTTTTCGGCAGGCAGGATGGACGCCGTTGGGCAGTGGGGACGCTGCGAAATGGACGCTCCGATTCCTTTCTTGCAGGCCTTGAACTTACCGAGTTCGGGCAAACCGAGTTCCTGAACGCGTTTCATCGGGCCTTCGGGCCAAGTTACGTTTACAGTTCGGATCACGCGGCGACGCAGGCTGCTCGCAACTGGTTCGATGCTCTCGATGATGACGCGGTGCAGCGCCTTTACTTGCTGGTCGACGCATCACTACGATTGCTCAAACGTGCAGCGTCTTTGCCGAACGTCAGCTTCGTGCGCCTGGAAAACGGCACGCGTGTCACGCCCAGTGATGCACTGCTGCCACCATCCGGAGCACCGGTGGACGAGGAGGCTGCGGCGCACGGAATCGTATTGGTTCGCACGAGTCTTCTCCGAGCTGGCCGAGGTCGCGGCAAGGACGTCGAGCAATTCCTGCGTCGTGTCGGAGTCAAAGAAATCGGCGAGCGTGATTACCTGCGCGCGATCATTCGGTCCAATTATGCATCTGGAGCGACGACACCGTCCGCGGAGCGACACATGCAGCACATGCGCCGCTTCTTGCGCTGGTACGCGGAGCACAATGACCCCAGCATCCTGCGGGGCATCGCATTCTTGCGAGCTGAGGGGACCGAGGGCTATCACTCGGCCGACACCATCTTTCTGGATCAGCCATACCTGACGAGCGGATTGCATCTGATCTACGACGGCAAGGTCAAGGGCCGGGACCGTCTTCCTTTATGGAGCGGCTATGGCAGGCTGAAGAAGAATGAGCTGTTGGCCTTGCTGCGGCAGCTCGGGGTCGAAGACTCCCTCAAGATCGAGCGAACCAATATTCGCTATGGCCATCCCCATCGTTACGAATTGATAGCCAGCTTCGGCTCAGCGCGACAGACGGACAGCGGACACGACATTGACTATAGTATGTCCGAACTCTCCGGCCTCTTGGCGCGAAAGAACGTCGATATCTCGAAGATGATCTGGAAGGCCGTGGCGGCGGAGGGAAGCCACGTGATGCGTGCGTCGTACGTTCCCAATCGCACCCACGATCCTCACCGTGCCCCGTCGAGCTTGGCCTTGGGATTGCGTGACAGCGCCTGGATCCCGGCCAAGGACGGCACCTTGCGCAAACCCTCAGCGATTACCGCAGCAGAACTGGCGCCCGGACTATCGACAACCGGCAATGAGGAGTGGTTGCAAGCCATCGGTTTTGCCGCCGATCAGCGGCGCCGCTCGGAAGAGCATTCGACACGCCGGAAGGCGGCTCAGGCGATCGGCCTACCACCCGAATTGGCGGATCAGTTGGCTTCCCTTTCTCCGGAAGCCTTGAGGGCCCTTGGGGCCGAGATGATGCAGCGCGTCACGAGCGGAGGATTCAGCAAACCTGAATTCCCCGAGCAGGACTCCGTCAATCCCGAGCGCCGTTCCGCTCGGATGGCTCAGCGCGCCCTTTCGGCTCCTTCGAAGAGTTACGAGATCCGTAACCGCAATGTCCGCACCAGCGATGGGGAAGCTCGTGCGCTGGCGCGACCCTACCTCTTAGGTCTCTACACCAACAGGTCCAAGCAGATGATCTGCCAGGCCTGCCACGAGGCGATGCCATTCGATCGTCCCGACGGAACGCCCTATTTCGAAGCTCCGCAACTGCTCGGAGAGGTGTCGACCGAGCACCCCGAGAACCATCTCGCGCTGTGCCCGACATGTTGCGCCAAATGGCATCATGCCCGGGGCAACTCAGATGAGGCAATAACCAACGCCCTGCTCTCTGCCGAGGCGCCTGAAATTGTCGTCTCCCTGGCCGGCGAAGAAACCACAGTTCGCTTTGTGCAGGTCCACTTCGACGACATGCGGACGATCATTTCGGCCCTACAAGGCCGAGCGACAGCCAGCTTGGCAACCTGAACCTGGGCTTTGGCGGCCCGACACACCGAATTCGAGAACCTGCTCTCGAATTGGCTCCTTTTGGCCTCTAGAGGCTCGTGCATTGAGCTGGTTTCGGTGGAAAAGCTGACGCCGCTGCTGACATCGTTCGGCAAACTCGTAGAAGTCCAGGTTGTCGCACGCAATGGTCTGGTGAATGGCTGGATCGACTTCACCTCGCCGCCTGGCCCGATCAACGGGGAAGAACTCATGAACTTCAAAGCAACCGCCGCAGGCTCCGCGCATGAGCCCACCCTTCATTGCCCCAACTGCGACCATGAGATCCGGTTGACCGAGTCGCTTGCGGCGCCCCTCCTTGCCGAAACGCGCCAGCGCTTTCAGGAGCAGCTTGCCAGCAAGGACGCCGAGATTGCGCGCAAAGCCGAGGCTTTGCGGCTCGAACGGGACAAACTTGCTAAGGACCGAGAGCAAGTCGAGGAACAGGTCTCTAGCCGCCTGGCTGCCGAGCGCGGCCAGTTGATTGCCGTCGAAGCCAAGAAAGCACGCGAAGCTGCTGCTGCCGATCTTCAGGCCAAAGAGGCGGAGACTGCCGAGCTGCGAAGAACCTTGGAGCTCAACAGCGCCAAGCTCGCTGAAGCGCAGCAACAGCAAGCGGAAGTGATGCGCCAACAGCGCGCGTTGGCCGATGAGAAACGTGAACTCGATCTGACAGTCGAAAAACGCGTCCAGGCCTCGCTAGATCAAATCCATATCAAAGCCAGGCAAGAGGCGGAAGACGCGGCTCGGCTGAGGGTTGCCGAAAAGGACCAAACGATCGACTCGATGGCCCGTACGATCGAGGAACTGAAGCGTAAGGCGGAGCAGGGATCGCAGCAGTCGCAAGGCGAAGTTCTCGAGCTAGAACTGGAAGTCTTGTTGCGCGGGCGTTTTCCGATGGACTTGGTCGAGCCTGTCGGCAAGGGAGAGCTGGGCGCCGATGTGGTCCAGCAGGTCAACGGCTCGTTCGGACAGGCGGCCGGAATCATCCTCTGGGAGTCCAAACGGACCAAGGCCTGGAGCGATGGCTGGCTGGCAAAACTGCGTGATGATCAACGCCGTTGCGGTGCCGACGTCGCCTTGATCATCTCTCAAGCCTTGCCGAAGCACGTCGAGCATTTCGACCTCGTCGACGGGGTCTGGGTCGCCCATCCGCGCTACGCCCTTCCGGTCGCGGTTGCTCTCCGCCAGACCCTCATCGAGGTGAGCGGGTCACGCGCCGCACAGCAAGGACAACAGACAAAAATGGAGCAGGTCTACCAGTACCTGACGGGTGTGAAGTTCCGTCAGAGGGTGGAGGCCGTCATCGAAAAGTTCAACGACATGCGCGAGGATCTCGACAGGGAACGCAAGTTCATGGGCCGGCAGTGGGCCAAACGGGAGACCCAGATCCTGTCCGTGATTGAATCCACGGTTGGTATGGTCGGCGACCTCCAGGCGATCGCCGGTAAGGCCATGCCTGAGATCCCAACCCTCGATATGCCCCTATTAGAGACCTCCCCGGTGCAAGATCGGAAGGCCGGATAAGAGAGTTGATCCGAGTAGCGGGATCTTCCGCGTTCGAAGTTCTGCTGCCGCAACCCTGCCAAATAGGCACAAGGTCCTCAGAATTTCAGTAGCGGCGACTGATTATCCCTGGAAAGCACGAGGGTCAGTGTTTTCTTAGCGCGGCTCATGCCGACATAGAACAATCGCCGCTTGTACAGCGTACTCGAAAAAGCGGCGCGATCACAAAGCAACATCAGCGCGTTGTCACACTCGAGGCCCTTCGACTTATGAATCGTGCTCAAGCATCGGCGCGGGGGTTGGGGATGAGAAAAGGTTCTTCGTCGGGTAATTTCTGCGAAACCTTCATCAACGGACTGGAACTGGCCAAGACGAATGGCATCACGTATCTCGCTCCTCAGATCAAACTCGACCTCGCGAAAGCCAGTTTCCCGCCGATCCACCACGTCAACCAGATAGGCGAGCGCACGGGCAATCCCGCGATGGTCCGGCTCTGCAATGAGAAGCCTGGCAACTGCCTGAAGGTGAGCCGGCATTACCCCGCGTGTTGCGTTAGAACAGCGCTCCATGACCTCCGTCTTAAGCCGGTTTCCGTGAGAGGACGGCGTAAAGCCCTTTCCTGTCGCCTCAACGAACACAACAAATCCATCGACGATCGCATTGATGTCACCAGCACGCTGTCGAATGCACGCGACGAGACGAGCCAGGTTTTCGCGCATTTGTCCTTCCCAAATTCTCATCGACCGATCGAAGAACGCGTTGAGATGCGCAACCCGGTCATTACTTTCGGTCAAGACGAGTAATTGGCCGCCGAGGCGCCGGAGATCATCAATGGGCTTCCTATGTGCGCTCGTCATGCTGAACGATCTATGTGGCACGCGCGCGGTGTTCTCGGCGAAATAGACCGACAGCCCTCTTGGCAATCGCCCAGTCAAATCGATCGCCCCGCCATCCTTCAACGCCTTGCGAGCCGCTACAATCCACTCTCCAAGTTCCGATGAACTCGACCATCGATGCGGAGTGAGGAGCTCGCCTGATGCACTAGCTCCCTTGAGGTCGTCCCAACGTCTCAGCGTCGCGCGAATAGCGGTATCGTGCCCCCCAAAGATCACCTGCATCGGATCGCCAAAGATACGCAGACGAGCCCCTGCTTTGTGGACAGCCATGATCGCCCGGTGCTGGTCAGCGCTTGCATCCTGATGTTCATCGCAAAGAATGACAGGATAACGCTGTGCTGCCGCTTCGGCGACTAGCGAGGACCCTTCCAAAAGGTGACAACAGCGACTGGCCACCTCATCATATCGATTGTTCTCGCGCGCCCAGGTTCCGACGTCAGGGGGAAGGTCGAGAGTCTGATGGTAGATGCTGGCAATCTCCGTCAGAAAACTATCGATCGTTCTGATCGTGACGCGGCCGGATACCGCTTGTGTCCGCTGCGCAAAGACCGACCGCGCGGCATGCGTATGGGTCAAGATCAGGACCCGCCCGATCGTGAGATGCGAAGCGGCATTCGCCGCAAATAGAGCTCCCTGATGGGTTTTCCCGCATCCGGCAGCGGCTTCCACCGTCACTAGCGTCAGATCGGATCGCAGCAGGTCTGCGACGGCCTTATCGCTCACAGCCTGAGCCTTCCTTTGGCCAGCGCAGGCTGTCCGAGCGCGGCGCGCAGTGCGTTGACAAACGGGAGGAGTTCTGGCTCAAGCTTCGGCCATACGCCGAGCTCCACCATTTTCCTTCCGAGCTCGTATCCCCCCTCTTCGGATTTGAACCAGCGCCGGCTGTGTTTGGCCCAATCCTTTGCCGTGGCTTCGTCGGGCGCCGCCTCCTTGTTGCCGGTCGCTGCAGCAACGATGATCGAACGAAGTTTTGAAAAGCGCTGCTCGGCCGCTCCGCACGCAGCGAGGATACTGGCTTCATCCTTGGATTGCAGATTGAGGCGATCGGCCAGCGTCCGCAATCTTTCGCCAGACGCTCCTTCGGAATCGCGAGCGAGCGCAAACAATGAAGCATCTGCCACGTGCGCGATGACATTTGCTTCCAGACAGCCGGAGTGCCACTGAAAGCACCTCGGCCCAAGCGCCTCGCCGACGCTTCTCCATCGGCCGGTCGACTTGCCCTCGTTGTCACAGAAGGCTCCAAGCATGAGCCCGGCGTCGCGTAGCGCCATCAGCAAGCCGAGCATGGATTCGTTGCCTCCGCCATCGCATATACGAATGCCGTGGTCCTCAGGTGCGGCAACAAAAGCATTCCGCAGAAGGAACCGCAGGAATCCGACCTCCGTCACCCCCTCCGCTATCACAGGCAGCTTCGCAAGGAACGTTTCGGGATCACGAAGCTGCTGCTGTGCGATGGCGGCCGCTGGCAGAGCGCCGATAGCCCCCTTTGCATCGATGAACCAGAGTGCTGCCTTGGTCGCCGCCTTAATCGCGACTGGGCTGTGAGTCGTGACGAAGCATTGACCACTGTCCTTGACCAGTTTAGCGAGCAGTTGGCGAAGTCGATACGGCTCCAGTCCTCGTTCGATCTCGTCGATGACCGTCAAACGAGACGCGGCCTCCGTGACGCCGGCAACCTCCAATGCGGACATGCGGCGCGTGCCGGCGCCCCAGCTGGCGAGAGGCAGCTTGACACCACCCTTGTCTGCAAGCAGCCCAATGAGTGCTCCGATCGAAAGTCCCTGGCTGCTCGTCAGCCCGAGCTCCAGGTCGTGCGGCAGCCCTGCCGTTTGAAACGTTGTGCCCAAAGCATCGAGAGCCACCGTTTCGTCCGCAAGCAGCGCGGCTGACAGATCGGTATCGGCGACCTGCTTGTTGAGCCGCGATTTGAGATTTCCCTTGGACAGCAATCTGTCGAGGGCAGAACCCGTTACCAACCGCAAATCACGGTCGTTCCGGTCATCGTTCGCCAGGCGTACGACGCCGATCCGACGGCGCAGACCGGTGGACAGCGCTGCGATTTCTGCGTTCGGCTGCACCACTTCCCACACTAGTTCGAGGTCCTCAGTCCCTCGGACGCGGAACCGAAAAACCGGATGACCGGGTTCCTTCTCCGCCTCCGGGTCAGGGAGAACCGCGGCGCTGCCGTCCCACTCCCACGGCCATAGCGAAGAAAAATCCGCAATCCCGACCTCGGGCGGGATGTCCACCACGGCTTCGATCGAGAAGCCCTCGCCGGTCGATCGGTTGAAATAGTCGGTCTCGAGCACCTGGACCGCGTTGGTCGGTGTGAACAGGAGAGCGATAGCGTGAAGCACCGTGCTCTTGCCAGAATCCCCGCCACCAAGCAGAACATTGATACCGGCATCTGGCTGCCAATCCAGTCGCTCGATGCCCCGAAATCTCCTGATCGTCAGGCTCTTTATGCGCGGTTGATTTGCCATGCCCCGTCCGAATCCTCTAATCCGGCAACAATCTTAAGCTGTTCGCGATAAGGCGCAAAGCTTCAGGCAGCTACCCACAGCTGCGGCTCGACAGGACATGCAAATGACCATCGTGCGGCTCGGCCAACTTTTCGATTGTACCGAGGGCGGCGGCGCCTTGGTCGCCGAATCCGCTGATGGCGCCCTGCTTCATATCGATAACGTGCCATCCGGTCTCGCCTGCGGCGGCTACTGCGTCGGCTGCGAACGGCGCATGGTAGCGAAGAAAGGCGAAGTCCAAGCCCATCACTTCGCTCATCACTCTGCGCGCGACGGCAGCTCCTGCTCCTCGGCCGGAGAAACCGCGCTGCACAAATTCGCGAAGAAGGTACTCGATCAGAGATTGGAAATCGCCCTCCCCGAAAAGTACGTATCGGCCGGGGGTGACCGCGAATTGGTTGCCCCTGCAGTCGCACTCAGGTTTGACCGAGCAACGCTCGAGTTGAGGAGCGGTCAGATAGTACCCGACGTGGTGCTGGAGCTGCGCGACCGCAGGCTCCTCGTCGAGTTTAAGGTGACGCATCCCTGTGGCGAGGCGAAGATTGCCCACATTCGCGCGATGAACGTCGGCGCAATCGAGATCGATCTATCGCAATATCGCAACCGGCCTCTAGAAGAGATCGGCGACGACATCCTCTACAACGCTCCGCGGGTTTGGCTTCACAATCCCCGCGAGTTCGACGCGCTAGCGCGGCTCGAACACCGGGCCCAGCAACGCGCCGAGAATTTCAAGCAGGAGATTGCGCGCCTCGGAGCGAACTATCGCCATCGTCTGCCCGCGAGCGAGGCGGGACACGGAACTTGCGAGACGACTATTCGTCGGAATGGGCTCGGCGAGGCCGTGAATCTGACAATCGACGGCGCCGGCTGCTTTCTGGTTCCTGTTGCCGAATGGCAGGCAGCGGTTACGCTCGACTTGATCAAGTCTCGATCGCCATTCAGGACGCGCAATGGTCTCGCCGGTCTGGTTCGGCGAGGCTGGGTCGACAAACGCTTTGCGTCGCTGCGACATGACCAGGCGCAGGCGCTCAAGGATACCGGGTTGCCCTTTGCCTTGCCCGCGAAAGCGGTTGAGCTCTATCTCAGTCAACTCGAGAAGCTCGGTCTGGTACATTCCGGTCCGACCGAGAGCTGGAGACCTGCCAGCCTGCTACGGAGCAAACTTCGAGCGGCGAAGGAGCTTCGCGAGCGGCCTACCAAACGCAGAGCCGAGATCGAGGCGATCGTAAGAGACCAGATCGAGGACCTACCGGAATGCGAGACACGCTCCTTCGATCTCGACGTTTGGATCGCAAGCCCCTTGCCCGGCCGTCGAGGATCGGTTGCTGATGCCATTCAAGGCGACGAGAACGCCTGGACGGCCTTGTGTCACGACATCTCGCACATCCGGACCAACATCCGATTTTCGCCGCGGAGCAACCTGAGACTCTTCGGCCTGCCATGCGCCGGCGAACTCGACAGAACGCTCAAGAAGAAGGCTGAGGAAGCCGAGGAGCGCGAATGCGCGAGGCGCGAAAAGGAACAGGCAGAAACCGAAGCTCGATTGGCGCAGTTGAGAACGCGCGCGCTGCGCGACATTGGCGATCTCGCGGCAACGTGGCTGAATACCGGGCAGCCGGCACTGGATGGCAAGACGCCATTCGAGACGGCGTCGGATCCAGCAGGTCTCGATGCGGCGATCGACGCGCTCAATCGCAAAGCGCGCAAGCTCGCGCTCGAAACTAAGGCGTGGCAGCGCAAGCAGAAAGCCGTCGCGGAGTTGGAAGAATTGGCGCTCTCGCGTTACTACGATCCTGAGCTGGCGGCGTTGTGGATGCGCAGTTCGCGCCCCGAACTCGGTGGAAGATCGCCCTCGGACTTCACTTGTGACGATGCAACGCGCGACGAGTGCGGGCGCTACCTGCCGAAGAAACGGTCACGACGCTGAGCTCGCCATCACTTCTTGTTCATGGCCTGCGTGAGAAGCCGATTGAGGTCACCATGATTTCCCCAGTTGTTCTTTGCAGTCAGCCGTTCCGCGCGGGGCCATTTTCGCGACGAAAAGTAAATTGCACTCTGCATATATGGCGAAGACGCGGTATAGACACCAAGCAGCGTAAGACGGCGTGAATGATCACCAAATCGACCAACGAAGATCGCCGCGACAGCTCTCAATGTTTCGTGCCGATTGGCGTCTTGCAGAATGTCCATCGCGATCTTGACGGACGCATCCTTGTGTTTCTCTGCTTGCGACAGCGCCGCAAGGATCCACATTTTCTGCCAATCTGACAGCTCGACGTCGACAAGCAATGTGAGTAACGCATCCAGAACGCTCGCGGAGCGCAAGAACTTGGCGACGTACGATGCATAGATCTGAGCCATAATCAGATTCCGCCTTGGTAAACAAAGGCAGGCATAACCGCTCGATGTTTTCTTCCTGACCTACGTACTTCCCGATCGAATTGAACAATAGCTTTGTCGCCTTCAAGTCGAGGTCGTCTTTGTCGTCGTCCTCCTCGGTGTCGTCATCATCGTCTTCATCGTCACCGTATTCCCATTCGGACTGAAACCCGTAGTCCGCGTCAAAGTCTTCATCGTTCATTTGATCTCTGATCTCTTCGACAGCGTCGTCGAACAAGGCCTGGAGATCGGGTTCCTCGGTGTGAAGTTGACGTTTCGGTATAATCATGCACTTCGCCTCGTTCAGAACGAGATCGTAGTAGCGCAGCCTGGGAATCAGATGGCCAAGCAGCCTGTCGGCACCTTCCACGGAGTCGAGGAAGACGTAGATGTCGTCGACATATCGCGCAGCCCTCACCCCGTACTCCTTGAGGAAGCGATCGATCGGCTCCATGTAGAAATTCCCGAACAGATCCGACGGGAACATGCCCTGAAGGATCCCCCGAGAGCTCCGCTGGCTCGTATAGCTGGTCAAAATCGCTTCAAGACGGCCGGATAGCTCACCGACATATCCGGAGTCGTTCAACACATTGATCAATGTATGCAGGTTCATCGAACCAAAATAGTTTGCTACGTCGATCTTCAGGATGTATTTGACCTCCTCCGCCTTTGAATGCTCGAGCAGCGCTGTTTGCAAAGCATTCCAGCACGTTCGGGTAGGAACGAACATCGAGACGCTGTCTAGACTTGCAAGCTGATGGCTGAAGGATCGTGAGTGGTCGGTTTTCTGAGCCACAATAGGCGCCGCCTGATCCGCCAGGGCCTGATAGAGCAACCGATCGTACGGGAGCAGGATGCTTCCGGGCCGAGAGAAACTTGGACCTAATCGTTCGGGCTTCACAGCAACGCGGATTCGAAAGGATTTGGGAACCTCAATGGTTATCGGCACCCCCGGACTGTACTTTCCACTTGCCAAGGCACTTTGGACCTCTTGGATCAGCTCCTCTCCAGCTTTGGCGTAAATGAAGCCGATGTGAGGGGCGTATATGAAATCGGATCGGAGATCGTGGCTGATCCTCGCGAGGGCTAACTTCCAATTGATCTTGGACATCGCAGCGCTGTCAAAGCCGAAAGGTATCTTCAGTTCAGCCACTGCATCTTCCTTGCTTCTCCTGCGCGGATCGTCCGCACACGTCAGTTCGACAGATTTTCACATCTAAGTAGTCCGACCAAGCGCACCTGTCCTTACAACTGCCACGTTAGAAGTATTCCGGCGTTGTAAAAGGCAGTGGTTCGATCCAAGCGGAAGATTTCTCTGGCTTGCGGATCTTGGTGAGCGCACGCTCATGAAACGATACGCCTTATAGCCCAAGACGGTAGGATCATCTTTCTGGCCATACAATTCCGTCGCCACGAAACGTCCAGAGCAAGATGCGAGTGATCTCGCGATCTCGGTCGTCGAACCATTCGCCCTGAAGCCTCCGCGCGGTCCAAGTTTCGTGAAACTGGCGTTCAGTCTTGCGCCCGCCTCCACACATCGCCATGAGGCGCAGACGCACACTACTGCCGGTTTGGAGCGCCCGCAGCCGCTCCAACGGGTTTAGCGCGGTTCCGATCTTGATCCTTTGATTGATGTCGTCTCTCACAAAATAGACCATACCGATTTTGGCTGTCGCGTCTCGTAGCTTCTCCTCAAAATCGTCGTCGGAAGTTTTGCCCGTTCCGTTACATCTTGCGCATGGGCTCCGAACGTCCGGCATGAGCTCCGGATGAATTCCTGTGCCATCGCAGCCTATGCATCGCATTCTTAGCCTCTCCAAGGCGGGCTCGAACTGATCGTCCGCTTTGTTGCGTGTCCGCCCGCCCTCTCAGCGTCGCGGTCTCGAACGACGGCTTATTCCGTTCTGCCGGAGTTCAAGGCAGCTTTCCAACCGGTTCAGCCGCTGAGAGGTTCGCCCCTGGGCGGCATCGTCCCAGCACAGCTTCTCCGCGGCGACCTGCAAGCTTGCCAACACGATGTGCTCGATCTCGCGATCGGCATCATCGCGCTCATTGTCGCTCATCTCGGCTTTCGTGAGCTCCGGGTGAGCCTCATGAAGAAAGGCGTTCACTACGGTGTCGACCGTGATGCCGGGCTTACCGAGGTGCCTGTACAGCTCAACGAGCTGTTCGGTGACCCGTCGCTTTGAATCGTCCCCGCGGGCCAGGGAGCGCATCAGCTCGATCGTCAGGTACTGGAGAGCCTGCGCGGCTATTCTGACATCAAAATCGCTGGGCGGTCGCTCACCCTCGCCATCGATAACTCGAAACGCCACTGGACACCTCGCGCCAAAGAAGAGCCAAATTAGAGCCGGTTAGGCGCTCGTTGTCATCGGCCCTTCCGCCGGAAATCCACCGGAAATCCCGCGCACGAATGAGCACGGCAGCACACGACCCACGATGAAAGTCGTTGAAGAAATTAGACTTTTCCGAGCGTCTGTGCGCTCATACTGGTCTGATTGTAGGTTCGAAGTCAAAGATACAAGGAATAGCTATTGAGCTGCCCCCGATCACCGCACTAGCTAGAAGCGGCGACCTGTTTGACGACGCACAGACGGCGGGCCCGTCCCCTCTAGCCCGCGACCGTTTCCTCGTGAGGGGACCCCTCTGTCCGCGAGGGCGGTTGATGATGCCACAGGACCGCCGACGTGACCGCCTCAAATTCCCTGGCGATTTCGGGATGGTTATCGTCGAGATACTTGGCAATCTTTCGATTCGCGAGCAGCCGCGCCACGTATCGCGCCGCAATCACCAGATCGAGCATGTCCCGGCCATAAGATGCTTCCACCGCCATCATGGACTTCTGAACATCCCTCAACTCGCGCTCCATCAGCGCAAGATCCGCCGAAGTGACCACGGTTGGTTGTGCGGGACGCGTCGGTCTGACGCGCTCGGCATCCTTGGTCGCAGCGAGCAGAGCCTTGGCGTAAGCGGACGAATAGTTCGATGCGGAAACCATCAACTGGCAGGCCTCGGCTTGGCGGATAGGCTTCATCTTGCGTAACACATCGAAGGTGACTGGGTTGACCGACTTGTCGCGTAACAGATCGACGGCTTGCGGGCAGATACCCCTCAACATAACTCGGCGGCGTTTGATATGTGCGATATCGACGTTCAACACTTTAGCAATCCTTTGCTCCGAAACACCGCGCTCGATGGCCCGCAGGATCATGAAATGCTCCTGTACAATCGCGAGCCTGGAGACGCGCTTGTTGTAGGTAAAGGCCTCATCATCGGTCGCGAGCAGGCACTCAGCCTCCGTCTCTCCCTTGGCGAGAAGAATATCCCGCTTCAGGCTACCGTCGAGCAGCCGGTACCGGGCGCGCTGATCGGGATTGCGATAGACGACGAGCGGCTCAATGACGCCGACTTCTTCGATGGAACAAGCGATTGCCTTATATTTCGGTGAATTGCGGATGACATCCGTTACCTGTTTGGTCGGCAGTAGGGACGCAAGCGGAAGGATCAGCAGGTCGTCCTCGAAGGCTGAGCGGACCCTTTTCTCGCTCATCACTTCACCGCCGAAGAAATACGCCGCAAGACCGGCAAGGGAAGCTTGTCCAATGACTCCTGACGCAGAAGCGACGCGAACATGCCCTCACTTAGAAGCTTCTTCAGTGCATTGACGATGAATGTAAGCCGTCCCTGTGCGAGGTCGGCCCTCCGAGAGACGAGCTGCTGGCGGCCGACTTCCTGCCTGTAGGCGCGAACGAGGGCTGCCGAGTTGATCTGCTCGTCGGCATATTGCGCTTTCATGGCGCCTCGATGACGCTGCTCGACCAGCTTACGCATTTTTGCAATTTGATGGCTGGTGTGGTGTTCGCTGACGTAGGCCTCGAGAAGTGCGCCCTGCAGCTTCGGAGTCTTGGCCTTGGCTATCTCGACGGCGAGTGTAGGCGGGATGATGCCCCGTTCGACGGCGCTGACGAGACGTTCTTCACCATGCTTGAGCAGGTATGTAATGCCTCGGACATAGTCCTGACTGAGGTCGAGTTTTTCCGCGATATCAGCCGCCGTATACTGCTTTGCCAGCCGGCCGATTTCATCGACGAGCTCAACAGGTGAATGCCGGCGCCGGGCAATATTCTCAATCAAGCTCATCAGGATACAGTCCTCGACCGAGGCCTCAGTCAGGATACTCGGAATGTCGGTTTGCTTCAGCGTCGTGAAGGCCTCCAACCGGCCCTCTCCGCATGCGAGGTCGTAGGCGCCTCCCCGTTTGCTCACCGTGATGGGGCGCTTGAGGCCGAGCGCGCCAATGCTTCGCACAAGCTCTTTGAACCGCGCACGATTGCGGTCGCGCGAATTCAGCACCTTGATGGCGGAGATCGGGACCGAGACGACCTTGCGGCTGCGTTTCACGCTGGGCTCCTCTCATCCCATCCAGCACAGACGCGGCACAGCGCCTTGAGGTCATCATAGCGGCAGGCCTGCGCAAACACCGGATTCGACAGTCGGAGCACCCTGACGTTCGTCTCAGCAAGGTCGCTGGTCGGAAGCAGGTAATAAGCAACGATCTCCGTGTTGGACGCATCCATTCGGGCGATCAATGACATGTCCGAATTCGCCTTGCGATCTGCGTGGACTCGCCAGCGAACCCGATCCGAGATGTAATTCACGGCGCGCGCCGAACCGAACGAGATGCGGCAATCATCGTTCAGGCAAAGAAGGCCGTCCGGGTCGATCATTGCTCGCCCGCCCAGCCGGTTGACCTGCTCGACAATCTTTTCAGCAAGCCGGGCAAGAAATGTCCGGTACTTATCTGCCGTTTCGGCGAGGCGCTGGCGTGGCTCGGGCTGATAGCCGGCGAGTTCGTAGGCAGCCACTAGGGAGCCAAAGCGCCGCCGGTAGCTCTCCGCCGAGAGGATATCGTCGGCGGCGGCGATGATGGCGGTCGTCAGGTGTCCTTTCTCGCGCCCAAGGGCGGCAAGGCGATCAATGGCCTCCAGATCGGTCCGATGCTGCCGGCGCGTGCGCATCATCTCCTGTGCCTTGGTAAAGAGCTCGGGCGCGATCACGGGCGGAAAAGCCTTGTCATGCCTGATCCACATGTCGCGCGGGTTGACGACGCGACGCTGTTTCAGCTTGTAGGATGACCGGTTATAGATGAGGCTGCCGATGTAGGCCTCGTTCCCTAGGATCTTGCCCACGGTCTCACCGTTCCAACGTAGGCCACGCGTCGTCCTGATCTGCTCGGCATTCAACTCGGAGGCGATCTCCCCAAGGTATTTCCCTTCCGACACGAAGGACGTGAAGATGCGCCTGACGGTTTCGACCTCCCGGTCCGGGCCATGAATGATCTTGATGCGGTCAGTCTGGAGATATTTCTTCTGGCCGTATTCGAGCGTCGTTCTTACGACCCCGGCCTCATCAAGCAACTGGCGTCTTAGCCCGTAACCGGGCATGCCGCCGCGCCAGAAGCCCAAGCGGGTGACGCGCGATTGGCCGAGGAATACCTTCTTGGAAAGCTGCCGGCTGAAATCGGCGGCATTGAACCGCTTATTGTTCTTGAGCATGAACGAAGCGAGGCTGCCATCATTCTCGAATTCATCGGCGCAGTAATGCACGGTGATGCCGGCCCGCTGGCACATGAATTCGTAATAGGCGCTTTCGTCGAGGTTCTGAAAACGGCCCCAGCGCGTAACGTCGTAGACGAGGACGCAGTCAAACTCGGCGTGCCCCGACTCGACATCGGCAATCAGGGCCTTGAGGCCGTCGCGCCAGTGAATGGCAAGGCCACTGAGACCTTCGTCGGCATAGGTACGAACGATGGTAATGTTGCGATCTCTGGCATAGGCCGCGATCACCTCAGCCTGGTTTGCCGTCGAGTAGCGCTGACTGTCCCGGGACATGCGGACATACTGTGCCGCTCGGGTCGGCGGCATGGAACGACCGGACGCAATCGGTATCTCGTAGGACACCACCGCACCTCGCCACGAGTCAGACAACCCGAACTCAAGATAGGCCACAAAACCAATCGAGCCGTTTACGCGACTGCGGCGAGTTGAAGCTTAGATGACTCAAAATGCGACGGCCTGACCACGCGCGGGCTGTGCGCAAGTGGGCCAGCTCACATTTCGCTTCCTGCAATCTGTGGTACAGATTGGCCCTTTGGCGCACTTTCGAGGAATGGTGTGCGATGCCGAAGAATATTGTGATCTTTTCCGACGGCACAGGCCAAGCCGGCGGAATCAGTTTCGACGAAGCGCGGACGAACGTTTACAAGCTCTACCGCGCCTCCCGCGTCGGCCCGGACACGAAGGTCGAACCATCCAAACAGGTCGCCTTCTACGATGCCGGTCTCGGTTCGGCCTCGGATGGCGGTCATTTCAAGATCGGCTGGATGCACTGGCTCTACAACCTCGCCAGCATGGCGACGGGCCTCGGGATCACTCGGAACATCGTCGATTGCTACGCCGCGATCATTGCCCTTTATGAAGAAGGCGACCGCGTCTTTCTGATCGGTTTCAGCCGCGGGGCCTACACCGTGCGATCGGTTGCCGGCGTCATGACCTATTGCGGCGTCCCGCGCCCTCTGCCCGATGGCTCGCCCCTGCGCCGCGATCCAAAGAGCATCCACAAGCTGGCCGAGCACGCCGTCAAGGATGTCTATCAATTCTGCCCATCCTACTCGCGCAAGACTCTTGGATACCGGCAGTTTCTGTTGGAGACCCGAGACGCGATCGCCGCACAATTCAGACAGCAGTACGGTAGCACAACCACCATCAACGGCGCCGAGCGGGCGAACGTCTTTCCATACTTCATCGGCGTGTTCGATACGGTCGCCGCCCTCGGCCACAAATATCTCGGCACGGCGCTCGTGACCTCCGGCATTGCGCTGCTGATCGGGGTGCACTGGCTCGGTGGCTTCCTTCAGCCGGTCTTTCCATGGGCGGGGTGGGGAGCTTGGATTCTGAGTTACCTCGGCGTCGCCGCAGCCCTGATCGCTTTTCTCATGAACTATCTCAAGATCGCGCCATCCTTGCCCGGCTACGGGTTCTTGAAGCGCCTCCGGACCGTGCATTTCGCCCCGCCGAAGCATAAGTTCTACGACACGACGCTGAATCCAAATGTCGGCTATGCCAAGCATGCGATCTCGATCGACGAGAACCGCGCCGACTTCAAGCGCGTCGGCTGGTCGCCCACGGCCGAGAAGCAGGACGTACGCGACGCGCACGGCAACCTCTGCTTCGAGCAGGTCTGGTTTCCGGGCGTGCATGCTGATGTCGGCGGCGGCTATCTGGAAAATGAGGCCCGCTTGTCGGATGTTGCGCTGAACTGGCTGCTCGCCGGAGCCTCGCTCATCCCGGGCGGCCTGAAACACGACGGCAGTGTCCTACGGCTGTCACCCGATCCCGCCGGCCCCCAACACAATGAGCAGGCGGGCGGCTTCCTCAAGGCCGGGGTTCGAGACCTTCCGATCGATCCGAAGACTGAGGATTCAAGATCACCCATGCACAAATCGGTCTATCGGCGCTTCGAGGCGGGATCGGTTCTCCTCTACGACCGCATCGCGGCTTATCGACCGGACAACATGAGGGTTCACATCGACTTTAAGCATTATTTCGATGGCAGCGCGGCGCAGCCGCCCCAATGCGTCGCTGACGACATAGAACAGAAGTGGGAAAATGCCGGCTATGTCGGGCGGCTCTGACCCAGATTGAACATTGAAAACGGTCCTGTCTGGCGGCCTTCGAGTCGGCTTCGCCTCCGCCTCGTCCAGCAAAGTAGATCACAATGCCGAGAGTGGACCCGCCGATCGGCCGTCAAAATCACCGTTTGAAAAACCGTTTTAGTTCGGTCGTCTCAAACGGTTCGCGAGGGTAAGTCCTTGAAGAACTTGGTGGGCGCACCAGGGCTCGAACCTGGGACCCGCTGATTAAGAGTCAGCTGCTCTACCAACTGAGCTATGCGCCCGAAAGGCGGTCAAAGCCTTGCGAGGCCGGTCGTTTAGCAAAGCGATCCGGGTCTGGCAAGCGATCGGACGCAAGTTTTCCAAGGTCTCGTCCAGAGGACCGGAAATGCGAAAAGCCGCTAAATTCCAGCGGCTTCGCCAGGGTTCACGGCGCGAGAGCCGGTCCGTTCAGAGCCGGCCCTCCCGGTCCCGGTCGGGACCGCGGTCACGGTCGAAGCGGTCATGATGGAAATGGTCCACGCCCCGTTCCATCATGCGGTCCATGCGGTCCATGAAGTGGTGGTGGCGCGGGCCGTCCTCGCCGCCGCCGAACGGGCCGCGGTGCCGGGTCAGCACGGCGAGGCGCCGTTTCTGGCCCTCGTCGAGGGTCTTGTAGAGCGGATCGGCGGCATCGGCGATCTTCTTCAAGGCGGCGGAGCTGGCCCCCATGTCCTCGGCGCGCTGGCGCAGGCGGGCGATCGGATCCTCCGGTCTATCGGCATCCCTCGACGCGTCGCCGGGTGCGGTATTCATCCGCGCATTGGCACGGTCGATGCGCAGCTTGGCGAACTCCCGCACGGCCGCCTCGACCGGCGGCCACAGCTTCTCCTGTTCGGGGTTGAGCCTCAAGCCGGCATGGACGGCGGCAATCCGCGCATCGACGAAGGCGGCGCGGTCCTCGGGGTTCATGCGGATGTGGCGGACGTGCTCCATCCACGGGCGATGAAATTGGGCATAGACCGCGCCCGAGCCGGCGATGCTGAGCACGGCGATGGCGGCAATGGTGAATTTCTTCATCTTGGCCTCCTCCGGAAGGATGCCCGCGAGGATGAGCGCGAGCAGGCTGTCGCGCAACTTACAACTTGGACAGGAAGCGCGCTCTTGTAGAAATGTACCGCCGTGAATGCCCGTTCAGATGCAAACTGAAACGATTTGCAACAAAAAAGGGCTTCCGTGCGGTGCGCGGAAGCCCTCCCTGGCCGCCGGTGGCGGTCAGTTCGTCGTGCTTTTGGCTTCCTTCACGAACTCGTCGATCAGCGCCTGGCCGACGCGGCCGGCGGCATCCTTGTAGACCGGCTCCATCGCCTTGCGCATCGCCTCGTCCTGCTCGGCCGTGAGCTTGATGATCTCGCTCTTGCCGCTCTTCTTGATCTCGGCCAGCGCGTCGTCGTTCTCCTTCTGCGACTGCGCGTTGCTGAAATCGGTCGCTTCCTTCATCGCCTTCGACAGCTGGCCACGGATGTCGGCCGGGAGATCGTCCCAGAACTTCTTGTTCACGATCACGACGTAGCCGATGTAGCCGTGATTGGTCTCGGTGATGTATTTCTGCACCTCGTGCATCTTCTGGGTATAGATGTTCGACCAGGTGTTCTCCTGGCCGTCGACCACGCCGGTCTGCAGCGCCTGGTACACTTCCGAGAATGCCATCACCTGCGGCAGCGAGCCGAGCGCCTTGAACTGGGCCTGGATCACGCGCGAGGATTGGATGCGGAATTTGACGCCCTGGTAGTCCGCGGGCGTGATCAGCTTCTTGTTCGCGCTCATCTGCTTGAAGCCGTTGTCCCAATAGGCAAGGCCGGTGATGCCCTTGGCATCCAGCAGCTTGAGCAGCTTGGTGCCGAGCGGCCCTTCCGTCACCTTTCGCAGCGTCTTCAGGTCCGGAAGGATGTAGGGCAGATCGAACACCTCGAACTCGCGGATGCCGAGCGGCCCGAACTTGGAGTTGGACGGCGCCAGCATCTGCACGCTGCCGAGCTGCAGCGCCTCGAGCTCTTCCTTGTCCTTGTAGAGCGTCGAGTTCGGATAGACCTCGACCTTGACCTTGCCGCCGGTGTACTTCTCGGCGAGCTCCTTGAACTTCTCCGCGCCCTTGCCCTTCGGCGTGTCGGTGGCGACGACGTGGCTGAATTTGATGATGATCGGTGATTGGGCCAGTGCCGGCCCGCTCAAGCCAAGTGCCAGAGCCGCGATGGACGCAGCGATTGCCAAGGTGCGCATAGTTTCTCCCTGTTGTTTGTTTGGGCCGCCCGGCGGTGCCGGGTAGCCAATCTTATGCCGGCTGCATCAATAGCGGCTCGCCTGCACGCTCGCTATTGGCCCTTAGCAGGGCAGCCATTCATGGTGCACGCCGCGAGCACCGCTGCGCCCCCTCTCCCGCTTGCGGGAGAGGTGCAACAACTCGCAGCTTCGTTCGTCAGCTCGCCGCGGCCGTCGTCACCGTGTCGCGCTGGCGCTTCATGACGATCTTGTTGAGCGCGCCGAGATAGGCCTTGGCCGAAGCCACCAGCGTATCCGGATCCGCCGCGCGCGCCGTCATCGAGCGGCCGTCCTGCGCCAGCCGCACCGACACTTCCGCCTGCGCGTCGGTGCCTTCGGTGACGGCGTGGACCTGGTACAGCTCGAGCTTGGCCTCGTGCGGCACCAGGCGCTTGATGCAGTTGAACACGGCATCGACCGGACCGTTGCCCTCGGCCTCCTCGATCTTGATCTGGCCGTCGACGTCGAGCTTCATGGTCGCGCGCTGCGGGCCATGGGTGCCGGCGATCACGGTCAGCGAGGTCAGCTTGATGCGGTCGTGCGAGGCCGCCATCTCCTCATCGACCAGCGCCTCGATGTCCTCGTCGTAGATGTCCTTCTTGCGGTCGGCGAGCGCCTTCATTCGCGTGAACGCATCCTCCAGCTGGTTCGGACCGAGCTTGTAGCCCATCTCCTCCAGCTTGTGCACGAAGGCGTGGCGGCCGGAATGCTTGCCGAGCACCAGCGATGACTGCTTCAGGCCGACCATCTCGGGGCGCATGATCTCGTACGTCGAAGCGTCCTTCAGCACGCCGTCCTGGTGAATGCCGCTCTCATGCGCGAAGGCGTTCCGGCCGACGATCGCCTTGTTGTACTGGACGGGAAACGAGGTCGCCGCCGACACCAGCTTCGAGGCGCGGGTCAGCTGCGTCGTGTCGATCTTGTTCCAGTAAGGGAATTTGTCGTTGCGCACGTTGATCGCCATCACGATCTCTTCGAGCGCGGCGTTGCCGGCGCGCTCGCCGATGCCGTTGATGGTGCACTCGACCTGGCGCGCGCCGCCGGTGATGCCGGCCAGCGAATTGGCCACCGCCATGCCGAGATCGTTATGGCAGTGCACGGAGAACACCGCCTTGTCCGAGTTCGGCACGCGCTCGATCAGCGTCCTCATGAAGTGGGTGTATTCCTCCGGCACCGTATAGCCGACGGTGTCGGGGATGTTCACCGTGGTGGCGCCGGCCTTGATCACGGCTTCGACGATGCGGCAGAGAAAATCCATCTCGCTGCGGGTGCCGTCCTCGGCCGACCATTCGACGTCGTCGATCTGGTTGCGGGCGCGCGCGACCATGGCGACCGAGGTCTCGATCACCTGCTCCGGGGTCTTGTTCAGCTTCACCCGCATGTGCAGCGGTGAGGTCGCGATCACGGTATGAACGCGGCCGCGTTTTGCAAATTTCACCGCCTCGGCGCAGCGGTCGATGTCGGCGGGATGGGCGCGCGACAGGCCGGCGATGACCGAATCCTTGGAGCGGCGGGCGATCTCGCTGACGGCCTGGAAGTCGCCTTCCGAGGTGATGGGGAAGCCGGCCTCGATGACGTCGACGCCCATATCATCCAGCAGCTCGGCGACCTCGAGCTTCTCCTCGAAGGTCATGGTGGCGCCGGGGCACTGCTCGCCGTCGCGCAGCGTGGTGTCGAAAATGATGACGCGGTCCTTCTCGGACTTGTTCACGGTGGCCATTCCTAGATTTCCTTTTGAGCGTTTGCGCCGTTCATTCCTTGGCGCTTGAGGTGTCCGGTGATCTCGACCAACCCCTGAGCGCCCAGGCGCATGGCGCCCAGCCGGCCCTCAGGGGCAAGTAAGAAGAAGGCCGCCAATGAGGAGGGTGGGCAGCGACGCGGCCGGGATCGTGGCGGCGGCCTGAGCCACCTCCCCCGAAATCCCCTCGATTTGGCCGCGAATCAGCATTGCCGGACCCGTTTGAGCCTCAAATCCTCGGTCAAAACCGTTGACGGTTGGTTGCCGGGAGGCTCGATGCGCCCGTTTCTAGACGAGAAATGGCCGCAACTGCAACGCCAAAAGATGGTCAACATACGTGACCTAATAGCTCGCTGCACGAGGGCGCAGCCCGCATGGAGCGACGCGCAATGCGGGAACACGGTCCTGGATTTCGCTTCCGCTCCATCCAGGCTGCACGACAGGCTGCAAGATTTGCGAGGGAGACGCCTACGCGGTGCCAGTGCGGCGGGCGCGCGCCCTACTCTCCCAGCGGTTCAGCATCTGGCCGAGCTCGCCGGTCGCCACGGGAGCAGCAGTGCCGGCCTTCACGATCTCGTTGGTGTTGGCCGGCGCGTGGGCTGCGAGCCAGTCCGGCTCCGTGTACTCGCGCCAGCGGCGTGCCTCCGCCCGCCTTTTTCGCGAGACGTGGTCCCGCGTGAAATAGCCAGCCGCAAATGCGAACGAGACAAGGACGACCAAGACGACGGCTTGCACAATGAGCTCCAGCTTTATCCCCCTAGCGCCCCGCACTCCAAACGCACTCGAAGGTGACGAAATTGCGACCTGCGATCGCGCAGCAGCTTCAAGTCTACCTCTCGCAACTGGACGCGGACCGGACTAACCTCCGCCTCGCTTGGCCGGATCAACCGGCCGGCCGAACATAACCGGGAGGATACGATGACACGCCAGGAGGCTCCTGAGCAGGAGCAGCGTGCGCAGAATGCTGCGCTTTCACGACGAACGCTTGTCGGGGGACTGGCGCTCGGCGCCGCGGCCACGCTGGCGGGCCCCGCGCTGGCCCAGACCGGGCCTGCCGCACCGCCGACGACGATCACGACGCCGCCGCGCGATTTCGGACCCAACGGTGCGCCGACGACCTATTTCTGGGACCCTGACATCATCGCGGTCGATCCGTCCTTCAACGATCTTGCCCAACCCAACACCGCGATCAAGCGTCTCTATACGGGCCTGTTGTGGGCCGAAGGCCCGGCGTGGAGTGCGCAGGGCCGCTATCTGCTGTGGAGCGACATTCCCAACAACCGGCAAATGCGCTGGATCGAGGATGACGGCCGCGTCACCGTGTTCCGCACGCCCTCCAACAACTCCAACGGCAACTCCTTCGACTTCCAGGGCCGCCAGCTCTCTTGCGAACACCTGACGCGGCGGGTGACGCGCTACGAGCACGACGGCACCGCCACCGTGCTCGCCGACTCCTACCAGGGCAAGAAGCTGAACTCGCCGAACGACATCGCCGCACATCCCGACGGCAGCTATTGGTTCACCGATCCGCCCTACGGCGGCCAGCTCTACGAAGGCGAGCCCGACGTCGCCGGTGGTCCGAGCAATACGGGCGGCAAGCTCAATCCGCGGATCGGTCAGCCGGCCGGCTTCGTGCCGGGCAAGCGCGAGCTGCCGACCAATTGCTACCGCATCGATCCCTCCGGCCGCATCGACCTCGTCGTCACCGAGGACCAGGTGCCCGACCCGAACGGACTCTGCTTCTCGCCCGACTACAAGAAGCTCTACATCGCCTCGACCGGCAAGGGGCCGGGCGACACCGGCGCCGGCGGCAAGGGTGAGATCTTCGTGTTCGACGTCGGCAGCGACAACAAGTTGTCGAACCTGAAGAAGTTCAGCGATTGCGTGATCGACGGCGTGAAATGCGGACCGGACGGTCTGCGCTGCGACGTCAACGGCAATCTCTGGGCCTCCAGCAATGCCGGACGCGCCGTGGGTTATAGCGGCGTCACGGTGTGGTCGCCGGAGGGCAAGCTGCTTGGCCGCATCCGCCTGCCGGAAGTGTGCGGTAACGTCTGCTTCGGTGGCCCCAAGCGCAACCGCCTGTTCATGGCCGCGAGCCAATCGCTCTACGCCGTGTACACGGCGACGCAAGGCGCCGGGCCGGGCTGAGCGGCACCCCTCCACGAGCGAGCGCGCCGGCGTGAAGCGCCGGCGCGGAGTCTTTGCGTTTTGTGACGATACCGCGACACGCCGACCGTCGCTTTCCGACCGTCGAGCAAATCTCCGCCATCATAGCAACGAAGATAGGTCGCGCAGCAGAACCGTGGCGCGGCGTGAAAGCATGACGCTATCTCCAGCCGGCCTCGGGCATGAAGTGGGAGTTGCGCAATGCGCCGCATGCCAAACGACACGATCATCGTCAGCGTTGGAAGCCAGGAACTCGTGATCGAGTTCGGAGACCCCGGGCTACCAATCGACGGCCACGGCGGCAACGACATCATGATCGCAACGGTCGATGACGGGCCCAGCAGCCTGCTGTTCGTCGGTGACGAGGCGATGCTGGAGGGCCGATCGCATGGCGGCAACGACCTTCTCGTCGCGACCGTCCAGGGCCGCCTGACCTATACATACCTTGACGGGGACGCGCAGATCATGTCCGGCCAGGCCCACGGCGGCAACGACGTGCTGCATGTCGAGGCCGCGCGCGCGACCTTTGCGAACGTCTACCTCTCGGGGGACGCCGAAATCGCCATGACCGGTGAAGCCAAGGGCGGCAATGACCTCATCACGGCAGAGATGGGCGACCGATCGTATGGTGCGTTCAGCGGCGATTCCGGATCGCTCATGAGCGACAACGCCCAAGGCGGCAACGACGTCATCAGCGTGGTCCAGGCCGGCCTCTCTGGCAACGTGTCGATGTCCGGTGATGCCTTGATATCCATGATCGGCAATGCGCGCGGCGGTAATGACACGCTGATCTATACGGCCGCTGTCGACGCGCGGTCCGGCGGCGCATCGCTTCTCGGCGATGGCGGTTACATGAGCGACAATACCCGCGGCGGAGACGACGTCCTGATCGCAACCGTCGACGGCAATCCCGATTCGATCTCCATCGCGCTGGTCGGCGATGCCTCGCAGATGTCCGGCAACGCACAGGGTGGCAACGACATCCTCTACGGGAGCCATCGCGGCGATTGGCTCTATGGCGATGCGCGCACCTACGCCCCCGCCGTGGGCGGCTCGATCGCAGGCGGCCGGGACGTCCTCAACGGCGGGGGCGGCAACGATCAGATCTGGGGCGGACCGAACAACGACCTGTTCGTCTTCAACACGGTTTCGGGCGAGGACGTGATCAACGATTTCGATCAGGGCAACGCGGCTGCGGGCAGCACCGCAGCGGAGCACGACGTCATCGACCTGCAAGATTACGGCTTGGCAGGATGGAGCGCGTTGAAGGGCCTGATCGGCAACGACGGCTCCGGCAACGCCGTGATTCACCTGACGAGCGATGACACGATCACGCTGACCGGAATCCACGCCGCCGATCTCAAGGCCACGGATTTCATCATCTGACGCGCGGTGAGACCGCCGGCCTCGCATCGCTCCCGCCGCGATCCTCGCGGCGGGCCTTTCTCTTCGTCCAGACCGCTAGCGCCACGCTGGCATGGGAGGACCTATCCTGCGATCTTGCCGTTACCCTTGTTTGGGTGAGAGGCGCGAGATGGACGATCGACCAAAGCAGACCAAGAGCCTGACGCAGGATGACGGGTTCGTCCGGGTCCGGGGTGCGCGCGAGCACAACCTTAGGAATGTCGACGTCCGCATTCCGCGCAACGTCCTCGTCGTGTTCACGGGCGTGTCGGGCTCCGGGAAATCCTCGCTCGCCTTCGGCACGATCTATGCCGAGGCGCAGCGGCGCTACCTGGAATCGGTGTCGCCCTATGCGCGGCGCCTGTTCCACCAGATGCAGATCCCCGAGGTCGACGACATCGAAGGCCTGCCGCCGGCGGTGGCGCTGCAGCAGCAGCGCGGGGCGCCGACGACGCGGTCCTCGGTCGGCAGCGTCAGCACCATCTCGAACCTGCTCCGGATGCTCTATTCCCGCGCCGGCGACTATCCGCGCGGCCAAGCGATGCTCTATGCGGAGGCGTTCTCGCCCAACACGCCGGAGGGCGCCTGCCCGACCTGCCACGGCATCGGCCGGATGCTCGACGTCACCGAGAAGTCCATGGTACCCGACGACACCAAGACGATCCGCGAGCGCGCTGTCGCGGCCTGGCCGAGTGCCTGGCAGGGCCAGAACCTCCGGGACATCCTGACGACGCTGGGCTACGACGTGGACAAGCCCTGGCGCGAATTGCCCAAGAAGGACCGCGACTGGATCCTGTTCACCGAGGAGCAGCCGACCGTTCCTGTCTATGCCGGCTACGATGCCGCCGAGGTCAAGCGGGCGCTACGCCGCAAGGAGGAACCGAGCTATCAGGGCACCTTCACCGGCGCCAAGCGCTACGTGATGCAGACCTACGCCAAGTCCGAGAGCGCGATGATGAAGCGCCGCGTCGCGCAATTCATGATCACGCGGGACTGCCCGACCTGCCACGGCACAAGGCTGAAGCCCGAGGCGCTCAAGGTGAGGTTCGCAGGATTCAACATCGCCGAGATGTCGCACCTGCCGCTCAAGCAGTTGCACGAGGTGATCAAGCCATTTGCGAGAGCTTCGTCGGACAAATCGGAGAAGACCGTTGTTGCCAGGCGCATCTGCGAGGATCTGTCGGCGCGCCTCGCCGTCCTGCTCGATCTCGGCCTCGGCTATCTCGCCTGCGAACGCAGCACGCCGACGCTGTCACCGGGCGAATTGCAGCGGCTGCGTCTGGCGACCCAAGTCCGCTCCAACCTGTTCGGCGTCGTCTATGTGCTCGACGAGCCGTCGGCCGGCCTGCATCCCGCCGACACTGAGGCGCTGCGGCGCGCACTGGACCGGCTGAAAGGTGCCGGCAACTCCATCTTCGTGGTCGAGCATGAGATAGAAGTGATCAGGCACGCGGACTGGCTGGTGGATGTCGGCCCGGACGCCGGCGACGGCGGCGGGCTCATTCTCTACAGCGGGCCCCCGGCGGGGCTCGGCGCGATCGCGCAATCGCGGACCGCGCATTATCTCGCGCATCCCCGCAAGAAGCTGCCGACGGTCCGCCGCGAGCCGGAAGGACATCTGAAGCTCAGGGGCGTGACCCGCAACAATCTGCGCGGCCTCGACGTCGACATTCCGCTCGGAATCATCGCCAGCATCACCGGTGTGTCGGGCTCCGGCAAATCCAGCCTGATCAGCCAATTCCTCGTCGATACCGTGGCCGCGCATCTCGGCCATTCGCTTGCCACCGACACCGACGACGACAGCTTGGCGCCGACCGTCGAGACGCTGGGCGGCAAGATCGTAGCCGGCCTCGACCACGTCAACCGCCTCGTCGTCGTCGACCAGAAGCCGATCGGCCGCACGCCGCGCTCCAACCTTGCGACCTATACCGGCCTGTTCGATCACGTGCGAAAACTGTTCGCGGCGACGCCGCAGGCAAAGTCGCGCCGCTACGACGCCGGCCGCTTCTCCTTCAACGTCGCCAAGGGCCGCTGTGCGACCTGCGAGGGCGAGGGCTTCGTCTGCGTCGAGTTGTTGTTCCTGCCCAGCGTCTACGCGCCCTGCCCGACCTGCAAGGGTGCGCGCTACAACGACAAGACGCTGGAGGTGAAGATCAGCGGCAAATCCATCGCGGACGTGCTGGCGATGCGCGTCGACGAGGCCTTCGAGTTCTTCGAGCGCGATTCCGCACTGAACCGGTCGCTGTCGGTCGTGCGCGAGGTCGGGCTCGGCTATATCCGCCTCGGCCAGTCCGCGACCGAGCTGTCGGGCGGCGAAGCCCAACGCATCAAGCTCGCGACCGAGCTGATGCGTCCGCAACGCGGCCACACGCTCTATGTCCTGGACGAGCCGACCACCGGCCTTCACCCGCGCGACGTCGAGCGCCTGATCGCGCAGCTCGAACGCATCGTGGACGGCGGCAACAGCGTGATCGTGGTCGAGCATGACATGGACGTCGTGGCGCACAGCGACTGGATCATCGATCTTGGGCCTGGCGCCGGTGACGAAGGCGGCCGTGTCGTCGCATCGGGGACGCCCGAGCAGGTCGCCAAGGCCGGCGGAAAGACCGCGCCTTATCTGGCGCGGCGCCTGGCGCAATAGCGCGCGCAGCGATCGTCGGCACGGTCGCCTCGCGGTCATCTCGCAATTGCGTTCTATGCCGCGAGCGGCGGACCTCGACTTTCGCGATGTTGACTTTCCTCCGTCCCGCTCCCCATACTTCGCGACAACAACAAGATCGAACGACGGTTTTGAGGGAGGATAGGATGCCGACTTCACGCAGGCAGCTGCTGAAGACCTCGGCGGCTGCCGCCGCCGCACTCAGCCTCGATTGGACACGCGCCCAGGCACAAGCCGAGAATTTACGTATCGGCCTGGTCTACGACCTCACCGGCCCCTTCGCCGCCGGCGGCTCGGTCGCCTCGTCGATCGGGGCGCAGATCGCCATCGATCTCGTCAACGAGAAGGGCGGTGTCGGCGGCAAATACAAGGTTGCTCCGGTCGCCGCGGATTCGCAGAGCAAGCCCGACGTTGCGATCAACGAGGCCGAACGCCTGATCAGCCAGGAGAAGATCGACATCCTCAACGGCGTCTATGCGAGCTCGCATGCGGTGCCGCTCGCGGCCAAGGTCGAGCAGCAGAAGAAGATCCTCTGGATCACGACAGCGGTCTCGACCGCCGTGTTCAAGGACAAGAACCTGCAATACGTGTTTCGCGCGCAGATCCATTCGGATCAATACGGCCAAGCCTTTGCAAGCTTCCTCACCGAGCATGCCAAAGCCAAGCTCGGCATGGACCCGAAGGAGGTCAAGGTCGCGTTGATCCACGAGGACGGCCCCTATGGCGTCGGCGTTGCTTCTGCCGACGAGACTTACGCCAAGGAGGCCGGCATCCAGGTCGTGCTGCGCGAGGGCTATTCGGCCTCCGCGCCCGACCTGTCGGTGCTGGTGACGAAGATCAAGCGTGCCAAGGCCGACGTGATCTCGCATGCGGGCTACAACCCCGACATCACCCTGTTCCTGCGCCAGGCGCGTGAGAGCGGATTGCGCTTCAAGATGCTGTTCGGAGCCGGCGCCGGCTACAGCCAGCTCGACAAGCTGCGTGCCACTTTCGGCGCCGACATCGACAATTTCTGCAACATCGACCCGGTGCCGGCGCAGCTGCTCGATCCCGCCAAGCTCGCGCCCGGAATGGGCGATCTGATCAAGACCATGGTCAGTCGCTACCAGGCCAAGACCGGCGCCACCGACGTACCGCCGCACTGCTCGATGGGCTTCAACCAGACCTGGGTGCTGCTCAACCACGTGCTGCCGGTCGCCAAGGAGAAGTACGGCAGCTTCGAGCCCGAGGCGATCCGGAAAGCGGCGCTCGACGTCGACATCCCCGCCGGCGGCACGATCCAGGGCTATGGCGTGAAATTCTTCCCGCCGGGCACGCCGCTCTCCGGCCAGAACGAACGCTCGACGCCAGTCGTGATGCAGAACGCCGGCGAGCACATTTCCGTGGTGTGGCCGACGAACATTCGTACGCAGGACCCGGTCTTCCCGCTGCCGAAGGGCTCGACCTACGGGGCGTGAGGGAGGCACGGGCGGGGTACACCCTCTCCCCTTGCGGGAGAGGGTGGCTCGCCGCGTAGCGGCGAGACGGGTGAGGGGTTGTCTCCGCGCGTGAACCCTCTCGCTTTCGCATTCGCTGAAGCAACCCCTCATCCGGCGCTTCGCGCCACCTTCTCCCACAAGGGGAGAAGGGTTCGCGGCGTGCGTGGTGATTTACAACACCACCCGTCTCCCCTCCTCCGCCGCCCAATACCCGGCGTAGTTCACCTTGATCGTCTCATAGGCCAGCGCGAGATCCGACAGCGGCTGGCGTCCGGTCGCGGCGCACTCCATGAAGTCCTGGATCTCCTGCAAATAGCCGCGCGTCCATTCCTCCTCGAGGCAGACATATTGCCAGCCGGTTTTGCGGTCGACCTTCTCGGTGATGTAGACGCTCGCGAGCTTCTCCTCGCTGGTCTGGTAGCTCATCAGATGATTGTTCGGCGTGATGTTGGCGAACAGGGAGCCGCCGCTCGTATAGGTCTCGATCAGATTGCGCACGCCGCCCATGATCATGTCGCCGGAGAACACGGTGGCCTTGGTGCCGTCGGAGAAGGTTGCGGTGAGCGTACCCCAATCCTCGACGTCGACGGGATTGGCCTTGATGTAGCTGCGTTCCTCCGGCTTCAAGCCGGCGGTGACGTTGCCGACATCGCCGGTGACACTGGCGACGCGGATGCGCTCGCCGCGCGCCTTGGCTTCGACCTGCTTCAGATACAGCACGGCCGAGAGCGGATGGCAGCCCATGCGGATCAGCGAGCCGCCGCCCGTCATCGCCCATTGCGCAGCATGCGCGGCGTGCGAGCCGGAATGGCTCTCCTCGCCCTTCATGAACAGGATCTTGTCCTTGGTCGCCTTGATGATCTCGACGGTCTTGGTCACGGCCGGCGCGTAGATCCAGTCCTCGGCATACATGAAGAGCTTGTCCGTGCGCTCGATCGCGGCTCGCGTCCTGTCCATCTCCTCGATCACGCGCTCATACATCAGCGCCTTCGGCACGTGCTTGCCGATCGGCTGCTGATCGCCTTCGCGGCCGAAATAGCCGGCGAACGGCTTTTCGCAGATGACATGCTTGCCGGCCTGCATGGCGGCGACGATCATCTCGGCATGAAGATTGGGCGGGGTGCAGATGTCGACGACATCGAGATCGCGGTCTGCGATCAGCTCGGCGAAGCTGCGGTAAACACGCGGGATATTGTGATGGCGGGCGAACGCGACAACCCTGTCGCCGCGGGCAGCGACCGCCGCGACCTCGACGTCAACGCCATAGACGCGCCGGAACGCATACATGTGCAGCTCCGACACGAAGCCGCAGCCGACGAGTCCCACCCTGATCCTGTCCATAGCGCCCCCTTTGCAATGGGCGGCACTATAGCGCGCCTGGAGGCCTAATCCACCGAGACGCGCACCACGCCGGCGCTCATCATGCCGAGCGCGCGGGCGGCGGGCACCGAGAGATCGACGATGCGGCCGCGGATGAACGGGCCACGATCATTGACGCGGCACTGGATCGTGCGTCCGCTGTAGGACACCCTGAGCACGGTGCCGAACGGGCGCGTGCGGTGGGCGCAGGTCAGCTCGCCGACTTTGCCGGCTTTTGCGTATCCGTAGTAAGAAGCAAGCCCGCTTTCAGCGTGGGCAACAGAAAAGGCAAAAAGCAAAAAGCTGGCCAGAGCTACCAATAGCGTCGTCTGCGCTTGCACGGCACCCTCCCGGTTCCCTGCCCGGCCCTGCAAACGTCGCTTTGTTCCTCAAAGTTCCAGGAGCATTGCCGGGCGATGCCCGGCAATGCCATCACACTTTGTTACTGCCGGTGGAACACCAGCGTGCGGACCTCGATGCTTTCGCGGGGCGCCGCATCGGCCGGCGTGGTCGGATCGAGGAACGCGGTGTGCGGCCCGAAGCGGGTGCGGCCGTCGGTTGCGGAATCGTAGCACTTCAGCAGCAGCGCCTCGTCCGGCGTCATCTCAGGGAAATAGAACCAGCGGTGGTTCGGATTGTATTTCACCGAATAGGTCTCGCCGCGGCGGTTGGGATAGATCAGGTCGGAAGCGACGAGGTCTTCCGGCGCCACCGTCGTGCCGTCGGCCATGGCGAGCGGTGAATCGCGCAAGGGGCCGCGGATCGGCCGCCACAGATTGATCACCTGCACGCGGCCTTTCAGCAGCTCCTCGGCCTCGTCGGGCAGATGCTCGCGCACGCGGTTGGCACCGGAGATTGCGGTCTGGTCGACATGGACGCGCGTGGCCGGCTGGCGCGGCCCGCCGTCACGGATATCAGGCGCGCCTTCGACACGCTTGCGCACGGTGTGGTCGAAGATGAAGACGCGGTCGGCCTTCAGCGTCGCGCGCAGGAACGCTTCGACCGCTGGATAGTAAACGCTGCGGATTTCGTCGTCGTTGTAAAAATCCTTCACCTGCGTCGGGTGACGCACCAGCGCAAAGCCCTCGCGGTCCAGCGAGAAATTCTGCGCGATCAGCCGCGCATCGAAGATCGGGACCTGGTGCGGCTCCGGCAGCGAGGTGCTTTTCGGCTCACCCGGCGGCGGATCGAAGGCGTAGGTGCGCGGCTTGCCGTCGATTGGTGCGAGATAGTTGAGTTCGGCAGTGACGAAGGGAAGCGATTCGATTTTTGTTTCTTGCAGGCCCATGGCCGGTCTCCCGATGTGGTCGTCGGATTGATTTTTGACGGGGCGCGACGTGGCGCAAGGGAGGCGGTGCAAATAGCAATGAGAGTGTTGTCGGGCGGAGAGAATGCAGAAGGAATATTTCGAAGAAGGCGATTGCGCTGGAAACCATCGCCTCTCCTCACGAGTCCTTGAGGTGCTCGTGAGAGCGTTTCTCCTTCTCCCCTTGTGGGAGAAGGTGGCGCGAAGCGCCGGATGAGGGGTATCTACCCGTGAACTCGACTGTGAGAGGTGAGCACGCGGAGGGAGACCCCTCACCCGTCTCGCCGCTACGCGGCGAGCCACCCTCTCCCACAAGGGGAGAGGGGAAGAAGCGGCGTTGCCACCGAGAAAAAGGGCTACAACCCCGCCTTCGCAATCGCGTCCGTGAACGAGCGATCGACGATCCCCGCGGCATCGAGCTTCTGCTTGATCAGTCCCCAGCGGAAATACAGGTCGATCGTGCTCTGCTCGTCCGCGATCACGCCGTCGTCGATCGGCGCGATGCGGATCTTTGCGCGCGACAGCCAGTTCTGCGGCACGGCGGTCGGGATGTTCATCAGCCTGCCCCAGGTCGCGGCGTAGCTGTCGATGTTGTTCAGCGACCACGCCCGCGCCGCGGTGAGGCGGCGGATGAAGTCGGTCAGCTCCGCGCGCTTGTCGCGGATGGCCTCGGGCCGCGCCACCTGGAAGCTCAGCCCTGGCGTAAGCCCTTCCGACGTGATGATGCGGCGCGACCTGAACAGCACCTCCTCCTGGCTCACATAAGGCTCCCAGGTCGACCACGCATCGACAGAGCCTTGCGTGTAGGCGATCTTGGCGTCCGACGGCGCCAGGAATGCGATCTGCACGTCGCTCGCAGCCCAGCCATTCTTCTCGAGCGCGGCGAGGATCAGCTGATGACCGATCGAGCCGCGGCCCGTCGCGATCTTCTTGCCGCGCAAATCGGCAAAACTCTTGATCGGCGAAGTCTCGGGCACGAGGATCGCAAGCCCCTCGCGCGTCTGCCTGATGGCGGCGATCGCCTTCACCGGCGCGCCGGAGGCGGCGGCAAAGGTGAAGGGCGCATCGCCAACGAGGCCGGTCTCGATCGCGCCGGCGCTGAGCGCTTCCAGGAGTGGCGCGGCCGCGGGAAACTCTTTCCACTCGATCTTGTATGGGACGTCCTTGAGCACGCCGGCCGCTTCCATCACGGCCTGCGCATTGCCCTTCTGGTCCCCGACGCGCAAGGTGGTTTGCGCGGCTGCAACTTCAAGCGAAGCGAACAGCAGCGCGCCGGCCAACATGAGGCGGATCATTCCGCGGCCTCGCCGCGAATGGCCTGGCGCTTGGCAACCAGCTCGCGCGTCAGCGGGATCAGCTCGCGGCCGTAGTCGATGGCATCGATCAGCGGATCGAAGCCGCGGATCAGGAAATGGCTGATGCCGAGATCGTAATAATCGCCGAAGACCTCCGCGACCTGCTCGGGCGTACCGACCAGCGCCGTGGTGTTGCTGTTGGCGCCGGTGAGCTTTGCGATCTCGGTCCAGAGCCGCTTGTCGATCCGGCTGCCCTGGTCGGCGAGCGCGAGCAGTCGCCGGGCGCCGGCCGTGGCATGGCCGTCGGCGGGCTTGCGATAGCCGGTCTTGTCCTGCAGCGCAGTGGCCCGCGCCAGAATCTCCTCGGCTTTCTCCCAGGCCTGCTTCTCGGTCGGCGCAATGATCGGCCGCACCGACAGGCTGAAGCGCGGCGTCGGCCGCCCCTGCCGCACCGCCGCGTTATGGACGCGCGAGGTCACGTCGCGCACCTGCGCGTAGGATTCGCCCCACAGCGCAAAGGTATCGGCGTGCTTGCCGGCGACGTCGATCGCCGCATCCGAGGCGCCGCCGAAATAGACGCGGATGCCTTCGGGACGATAGGGCTTCACCTGCGAGAACGCGTTCTCGACCTGGTAATATTTGCCCCTGTAGGTGAACGGCTTGTCGCTGGTCCATTCCAGCTTGAGCACGTCGAGGAATTCGGAGGTGCGGGCATAGCGCTCGTCCTTGTCGTCGAGCGTGTTGCCGTCCTGCCGCAGCTCGGTCGCGTTGCCGCCAGTGATGACGTGGAGGGCAACACGGCCGCGGGAAAACTGATCGAGCACCGCGAACTGCCGCGCCAGCAATGTTGGCGCGGTGAAGCCGGGCCGCTGCGCGATCAGCACGTTGAGCCGGGACGTCGTGTTCAGGACGTGCTGCGCCACCTGGAGCGCGTCGGGCGAGGTCGAATGGAATGCCAGCAGCGCCCGATCGAAGCCGGCATTCTCATGCGCATTCGCCACCGTCTCGATGTGGGTGGGATTGAGGACCGGCCCTTCGCGAACGACGGTTTCCGACGAATTGTTGTTGCTGATGAAGCCGATGAACTCGATCGACATGATCGTCTCCCTGTTGAGGTCCTAGAGGCCCAGTGCGAGGCGGCCGAGGCCGATGCGCGTGGAATCGTCCTGCGGCGTGTGCACACGGCCGCACAGCACGTCGCGATAATGCCGCTCCAGCGGATTGGCGCGGGACAGGCCGTGATTGCCGGTGAGCGACAGCGCATCCTCGACCACGGCAACGGCATTGTTGGTCACGGTGAGCTTGATGACGTTGGACTCGCTCGCGGCGAGCTCGACGCCGTCATCGAAGTCGCGGGCGAACGTGTCGATCAGCCGCGCGTTGACCGCAAGCCGCGCCTCAATCGCGCCGAGGATCTCCTGAGCGCGCGGCAAAGTCGCCAGCGGCGCGCCGAGGCTGGCGGGCACGCGCTGCTTCAGAAACGTGATCAGCCAGTCGCGCGCGGCACGCGCAACGCCGTCATAGATCGCGGCGACGAAGACGGTGTGGACGGTCGCTTGCGTGACGTCGAGCGTGCGCCAGTCCGCCGGCTTGCGCACATCGACCTCGCCATCGAGCGGGATCACGACGTCGTCGAAGATGACATCATGGCTGCCGCTGGCGCGCAGGCCGTGATGATCCCAGGTCTCGACGATGCGCGTGCCCGGCAGGCCGGCGGGCACCAGGAACTGGCCGACCCGCGGCTCGGCCTCGTCGGTGCGCGCCCAGACCAGGTACCATTTCAGGATCGGCGATCCCGTCGAATAGATCTTGTGGCCGGAAAGGCGCCAGCCAGTTTCGGTGCGCCGCGCGATCGTCGCCGGCAGGCCGCCACGTGCGGGCGAACCGAGCTCCGGCTCCACGCGCAGCGCGTTGATGAGTGCAAGGCCCTCGACGCTCTCGCGCGCGAGCTTGCGCGACAGCCGCGCCGGCCAATTCGGGCTGCGCGCCATCACGAGATGATTGATGTAATGCATCGACAGGACCAGCGCGGTCGACGGATCGGCCTTGCCGAGGATGCCGAGCACGCGCGCGGCATACCGCGCGCCGGCACCGGCGCCGCCATGGACCGCCGGCACGGTCAGCGACAGCAAGCCCGCCTCCGACAGCTCGCGAAAATTCTCGAAGGGAAAGCTGCCGATGCGGTCGTGCTCGGCCGCGCGCGCGGCAAAGCTTGTGGCAAGCGTCGCTGCGCCGGCGATGTAGTCGGGCTCGCTGTGAGCCCTGCGGCCCTTGGCTATGGAGGTCACCATGTGGCGTCCAGCCCCAACAAGCCAAGGATCTGGCGGCGCAGGTCAGCCAGATACGGATCGCCGCGATGGCGCGGATACGGACGATCGACGCGGATATCGGCCTTCACCCGCGCGGGACGCTCGCTGAACACGATGACGCGGTTGGCGAGCACCAGCGCCTCCTCGGCATCATGCGTCACCAGCAGCGTGGTAAACCCCTTGCGCTGCCAGAGTGAGACGAGCTCGGCCTGCATGGTGATGCGGGTCAGCGAGTCCAGTTTTCCCAGCGGCTCGTCCAGGATCAGGATCTTGGGATCGTTGACCAGCGCCCGTGCCAGCGCGACGCGCTGCGCCATGCCGCCGGAGAGCTGGTGCGGATAGGCGTTGCGGAACGACGAAAGCCCGACGAGGTCGAGCGCGTCATCGACGCGCTGGCGCTGGCTCCTCAAAATGCCCTGGGCCTCGAGGCCCAGGGCGACGTTGTCCCAGACCGACCGCCAGGGAAACAGGGTCGGATCCTGGAACACGACGACGCGCGACGGATGCGGGCTCCTGATGCGCGCCTCGTCCTCCCGCAGCCTTCCTGCCTTCGGCTTGTCGAGCCCGGCGACCAGCCGCAGCAGGGTCGACTTGCCGCAGCCGGACGGGCCGAGCAGCGCGACGAACTCGCCGGGCTCGACCGAAATTGAAACATCGCTCAGCACCGGCAGCTCGGTCCCGTCGATGTCGAAGGCGTGGCTGACCTGCTCGATGTCGAGCGCGGCGCCGGCGGCTGGATGCGTAACCGCTTCGGCAAGAGCTGTGGCTACCATTTGACGGTCCCCCTCTGCCAGACCAGGAGACGATCGCGGATCGCAAACAGCAGCGTGATCGCGCCGGAGCAGAGCAGCGACATCACGATCAGCGCCGCGTACATGTTGGCGTAGGCGGCCCAGCCCTGCGCCCATTGCAGGTACCAGCCGAGCCCGGCCTTGACTCCGATCATCTCGGCAACGACGAGCACGGCGAAGGACGCGCCGAGACCCATGAACAGGCCGACGAAGACGTGCGGCAGCGCCGCCGGGATCGCGACCTTCAGCACCAGGAACGACGGCTTTGCCCCCAGCGTGCGCGCGACGTCGTAATAGGCGTTGCTGACGCTCGCGACGCCGGACCAGGTCAGCACCGTCACGGGAAACCCCGTCGCCAGCGCGATCAGGAAGGTCGAGGCGCTCCAGCTCGACGGGAAGGTGAAGAAGGCAATCGGCAGCCAGGCGGTCGCCGGCAGCGGGCCGATGAAGCGCAGCACCGGATGCACCCAATAGCCGACCGCGCGCGACCAGCCGATCGAGACGCCGGTCAAAAAGCCGATCGTCGCGCCGATCAGATAGCCGCCGAGCTGCAGCTTCACGGATGCGAACACGCTGTCGAGCAGCTTCGGCAGATCGTCGGTATAGACCTCGATGATCGCCTGCGGCGGCGGGAAGAACGGCAGTGGCAGCCAGGCGAATTTTGCGGTCGCGACCTCCCAGACCGTCAGGAACACTCCGAGCGCGACCAGCCACGGCGCGCGCTTGTGCAGCGCCTGTCCCGCCGCTCCCAGATAGTCGGCCCCGATGGTGCCGAACAGCGCGATCGCCGCGATGATGAAGGCCGCAATGCCGAGCGAATGCGTGCGCGACCAGTCGCCGACGTCCTGCCACCACAGGCAGGACAGCCCGAAGGCGATCCAGGCGATGCTGGCGAGCGCGCCAGTGCCGGATTCCCGGATCCAGCTCGCCAGCAGCGGCGCGCGCGAGGTGCGCGGCGCGCCGGAGGCGAGTCCGTCAGACAGCGAATACGTCGACATAGATGCGCTCCGCGAATTTGGCGGTGTCGGTGCTCTGCTTGAACACCTGCACGCTCTTGAGATCGTCGGCATAGGCCTTGAGCTCGCGCTTCAGGATGTCGCCGACGGGATGATGATGGTGGGTGTGGTAGCGCACCATGCCCTCGATATCGGCCAGCGTCGCCGCCTTGGGCGCATAGGGCTGGAACGATTTCGCCGCGACCGTCGCATTCTGCGCGGTGAACATCGCCGCATCGAGCAGCGCCTGGGTGATGGCGCGCGCGACTTGAGGCTCCTCGCGCACGAGCGAGCCGCGCAGGCCGAGGATGCAGCAGCTCTTCTCGCGGTACTCGCCGTCGAGATTGGAGGCGACCTCCTTGTACTGCGTGTCCTTGAGCCAGAGATAGGCCAGCGGGTCGGACGATAGAAACGCCTGCACCTCGCCCTTCTCCACCGCGACATTGAGCAGGTTGCCGGGATAGGCGCGCCAATCGACGTCCTTGACCGGATCGATGCCGAGCTTGGCCAGCTGGATCGAGAAGAAATTCTTGTCGGGACCGGCGAGATCGCCGACCGCGACGATCTTGCCCTTGAGGTCGGCAAGCTTCGAGACGCCGGAATCCGTGCGCGACAGCACGCGCATGCAGCCGCCATGGGTGCCGGCGGCGATCTTGACGTCAAAGCCCTGCTCCAGCGGCTTCAGCCAGCGCAGCGCCATGCCGAGACCGGCATCGCTCTTGCCCGTCGCGATGGCCTCGAGCAGCTGGTCGGTCGAACCGGAATAGTTGACGAGCTCGACGTCGAGATTGTGCTTCTGGAAGAAGCCGTGCTCGATTGCGACAGGCACCGGCGCGAGGCAGACGGCACCGGCATTCCACGACAGCTTCAGCTTGCGCGGCGCGCCGGTGAGCGCGGGCGCGTCGGAGGCCGTGCGGCACAGCGGAAACTCGGAGAAGTCGACACCGGGCACGATGGCCCGCGGTGCGAAGGCCTGCGCGCCCAGCGCGCCGAGCGGCGCTGCGAAAGCCGCCGCAAGCCCGGCCTGAAGCAGGTGGCGCCGGTCGAGTGTCGATCCGCTGCGCTCGTTGTCGTTGGTCATCTGCCCCTGGCTCCTGCTGGCACGGCTCCGCCGTGTGCGCAACGGGTCGCGTTGCGCATGTTCCGTGCGGAGCTGCGTTGAGAGAAAATTGTTCCGTCGGCGCTTCCCGCGCCGCGTTGATGCGATGCGCAAATCATGCGGCGCGTTCGCTGCATCGTCAATGAAATGGATTTTCGAATGTTGCGCGAAGGAAGGTCATTCTCTCCACCCGCGGATGCGGGAGCGATGAAAGGATTTTCGCGGATGCATCGGCACGCAAGGTAAACCGCGACCCCATCGGCTGCCGCAGCCCTGTGCAGCTTCGGCCGCGCACGCTGCGCATTCTCGAAAGCAACGCTCCGCTGAAACGTCATTGCCTGAAGCACGCACAATACGGTTGGCCATTTCATTGACGGCGTACCGCGCGCTCATAGACTTGAGCGTGTCGCTGCATCGTCCGCTCACGCATCGTGAGCGACGCAACAAGACGGATCCAATGAGCATCAACTCTCACGACCATTCCATCACGCGCCGGCTCGCCACATCGCTGCTCGCCGCTGCCATCATGCTATCGTCAGCTGCCGCATCGCTCGCCGCCGACACCGTCGTGCTGCGCGTCGGCGACCAGAAAGGCGGCAATCGCTCGCTGCTCGAAATCTCCGGCTATGCGAAGGACCTGCCCTACAAGATCGAGTGGTCGGAATTCCCGGCGGCCGCGCCGATCCTCGAAGCGCTCAATGCCGGCGCGCTCGACGTCGGCTACACCGGCGATCTCTCGTTCCTCTCGGTCTATGCCGCCGGCGCGCCGATCAAGGCGATCGGCGGCACGCGCTCGGATGCGAAGACCCAGGCCATTCTGGTGCGCCAGGACTCGCCGATCAGATCGGCGGCCGACCTCAAGGGCAAGCGCCTCGCCGGCACACGCGGCGGCTGGGGCCAGTTCCTGATCGACGCAACGCTGGAGAAGGCAGAGATCAAGCTGGAGGACGCGACCTTCGCGCCGCTCGGCCCGGTCGATGCCAAGATCGCGCTGCTCGCCGGCTCGATCGACGCCTGGGCGGTGTGGGAGCCCTACGTCTCGTTCGCGAGGTTGAAGGACAAGGCCCGCGTCATCGCCGACGGCGAAAGGCTGACGCCGACCATCACCTTCATCGTCGCCTCCGACAACGCCATCGCCACCAAGCGCGCCGCGGTGCAGGACCTGGTGCAGCGGCTGAACAAGGCGCGGCTATGGTCACTCGACCATCTCGGTGACTACGCGAAGAACACGGCCGAACTAACAAAACTGCCGGAGGACGTGCTGCTGTCGGCCTACACCGCACAGCGCACCAGCCCGATCGTGATCGACGAGAATGTGATCAAGGAGGTGCAGGAAGCCTCGGACCGCTCGACGCGTTACGGCATCCTGCCGAAGAAGCTCGACGTCAGCAAAGCCGTCGACCGCAGCTTCACGGCTGCGGCCGCGGGATCGAACTAGGCGGAGGCGGCGGGATGCACCGGCTTCGCCTCAGGCCCGGCCCGTTGCATCTCGCCGCGATCGTGCTCATGCATGCCGCATGCATGAGCCTGATCGTGTGGCTCTCGTTCTAGCCGTGCGGTCTCACCAATATCTGCGGTAATAGTGACGGTGATAGGCGCGGTACGGCCGGTAGTAGCCATAGCTGTAGTACGGACGATAGGGCCGATAATATCGCGGATAGACCGGGGCGTAGCCGTACCCGCCGTAATAAGCGGGGGCATAACCATAGCCGTAGCCCGGATATCCATAGCCGTAGCCGCCGTAATAGGGGCCGCCGCCGTAATAGCCGTAAGGAGACCCCGCGGCGATGGCGCTGCCGATGATCGCGCCGGCCGCGAGACCGCCGAGACCCCAGCCCCATCCGCCGCCACGCCAATGCACCTGCGCGACGTTGTCGCCGGTCGCAGCCTTCATCGCCGCGACGTTGGTCGGCATCGGGGCCGCATTGGCCTGCCCGATCTGGGCCGCCATGATCGCGCCGCCCAGCGAACAGGCAATTGCCGTCTTCCAGATCCTCATCGTCTTACTCCCTGTCTGTCCTTTCGCTTGGAAAAGGATCGCAGCGCCATGATCGGGCATCCTTGCGCCAAGTCAAAGCTTAGAATTTCAAAGCCTGGAGTTTGCGTGCACCGCACAAGACGCTTGCCTCCGTTCTGATCAACCCGGTGCCGGGCCACTTCGTCGCCTGTGACACCTGCACGACGGTGCCGGTGGCCCGATCACCCGGCAAAGCATTAAGCTTCCCGTGCATTCGCAACCAACAACCACCTTCACGATTTACTATTCGTACCATTACTATCGGTTCCAAGGTGCGCGGCCGGGGAGGCTTCTGGCGAGCGCCAGAGTTGTGGGAGGATCACATGAGTGCCGCGAGACCCGAGCCGCTTGCCCGTCAAGCGCTGGCATTTGTCTTGGCCGGAGGACGCGGCAGCCGTCTGCTGGAGCTGACCGACCGCCGCGCCAAGCCGGCGGTCTACTTCGGCGGCAAGTCCCGCATCATCGATTTCGCGCTGTCGAACGCGGTGAACTCGGGCATCCGCCGTATCGCGGTGGCGACCCAATACAAGGCGCACAGCCTGATCCGGCACCTTCAGATGGGCTGGAACTTCTTCCGCCCCGAACGCAACGAGAGTTTCGACATCCTCCCCGCCAGCCAGCGCGTCTCCGAGACCATGTGGTATGTCGGCACGGCGGACGCGGTGTACCAGAACATCGACATCATCGAATCCCACGCCTGCCGCTTCATCGTGGTGCTGGCCGGGGACCACATCTATAAAATGGACTACGAGGTGATGCTGCGCCAGCACGTCGAGAGCGGCGCCGACGTCACCGTCGGCTGCCTCGAAATGCCGCGGTCGGAATCCTCCGGCTTCGGCATCATGCACATCGACGAGAACGGCTGGATTCAGGAGTTCCTGGAGAAGCCGAAAGATCCGCCGCCGATGCCGGGCAAGCCCGACGTCTCGCTCGCCAGCATGGGCATCTACGTGTTCGACGCGAAATTCCTGTTCGACCAGCTCAAGCGCGACGCCGAGGACCCGAACTCGAACCACGATTTCGGCAAGGACATCATTCCCTACCTCGTCAAGAACGGCCGCGCGATGGCGCACCAATATTCGACCTCCTGCGTCCGCTCCGGCAGCGACACCCGCGCCTATTGGCGCGACGTCGGCACGGTCGACGCCTATTGGGCCGCCAATATCGACCTCACCGACGTGGTGCCCGAGCTCGACCTGTTCGACCGCGCCTGGCCGATCTGGTCCTATGCGGAGATCACCCCGCCGGCGAAATTCGTCCATGACGAGGAGAGCCGGCGCGGCCAGGCGGTGAGCTCGCTGGTCTCAGGCGGCTGCATCATCTCCGGCGCCTCGCTGCGCCGCTCGCTGCTGTTCACCGGCGTGCGCATCAACTCCTACGCCAATGTCGAGAATGCCGTGATCATGCCTTACGTAAGTGTCGGCCGCGGCGCCCGCTTGAGGAACGTCGTGATCGACCGCGGCGTCGAGATTCCGGAAGGCCTCGTCGTCGGCGAGGATCCCGAGGTCGACGGAAAGCGCTTCCGCACCACCGAGCAGGGCATCTCGCTGATCACCCAGCCGATGATCGACAGGCTCAATACATGACGCCTGTTCGCGTCCTCGCGGTCGCCTCTGAAGTCTACCCCCTCGTCAAGACCGGCGGCCTCGCAGATGTCGCCGGCGCGCTGCCGGTTGCGCTGAAGACGCATGGCGTCGAGATGCGCACCTTGCTGCCGGGCTATCCCGACGTGATGCGCCTTTTGTCCGGCACAGAGGAGCTGCGGCGCTGGCCGGATTATTTCGGCGGCCCCGGACGGCTGCTGGCGGGCTCGCATGCCGGGCTCGACCTGTTCGTCCTCGACGTGCCGCATCTCTATGCACGGCCGGGCAACCCCTATGTTACCACCGATGGCGTCGACTGGGCGGACAACGGCGTGCGCTTCGCTGCGCTGTCGCGCGTGGCGGCCGATATCGGCCATGGCCTCGTGCGGGCGTTCGTGCCCGACGTCGTGCACGCCCACGATTGGCAGGCGGGGCTCGCGCCGGCCTATCTGCACTACGAAAATCGTCCGCGGCCCGGCACCGTGATGACCATTCACAACATGGCCTATCAGGGCAAGTTCGCGCCCGAACTGATCGGATCGATCGGCCTGCCCTGGCACGCCTTCAACGTCAACGAACTGGAATATTTTGGCGGCATCAGCTTCTTGAAGGCCGGCTTGCGCCTTGCTGATCGCATCACCACGGTGTCGCCGACCTACGCGAAGGAAATCCAGAGCGACGAAGGCGGCATGGGGCTCGGCGGGCTGCTTCGTGAACGGTCGGACGTGCTGAGCGGCATTCTCAACGGCATCGACATCGAGGTCTGGAATCCGCAAACCGATCCGCACATCGCCTATCGCTTCGGCGCGGAGGACCTGACATTCCGGGCCGCGAACAAGGCGGTGCTGCAGCAGCAGTTCAACCTCGATTCCTCGGACGAAGCACCGCTGCTCGGCGTCATCAGCCGGCTGTCCTGGCAGAAAGGGCTCGATCTCCTGCTGGAAGCCATCCCGACCATCCTGCGCGAAGGCATGCAGCTCGCGCTGCTCGGCAGCGGCGAGCGCGATCTGCAGGATCGCTATCAGGCCGCGGCCCGCGCCAATCCCGGCCGGATCGGCGTCGTGATCGGCTATGACGAGATCCTGGCGCATCTGATCCAGGCCGGCTCGGACGCGTTGATCGTGCCGTCGCGCTTCGAACCGTGCGGCCTGACCCAGCTCTGTGCGCTGCGCTATGGCGCCGTGCCGATCGTCTCCCGCGTCGGCGGCCTCGAAGACACCATCGTCGATATCGGCGCGGCCGACGCGGCCGGCCGCGATGCCACCGGCTTCAAGTTCGCCCCCGTGACGGCGGATGCCCTCGCCGGCACGCTGCGCAAGGCCAACACCGCCTTTCACGACAAGCTGACCTGGCGCCGCCTGCAACGTAGCGGCCTTGCGACCGACGTCTCCTGGCGCAATCGCGCCGGCGACTATGCCGCGCTGTATCGAAATCTCATGGCGGCCCGCGGGGTTTAGCGTTTTCGAGCGAGGCGGGCATCGGTTCGCGTCAAGAAAACGCGTCAGAACAAGAATGGGAGCTTCGTTCCGATGAAATCGGAACGAAGCTCCAGCATGGCCGAATCCATGCTATAGAGCGCGCATGGACCCGCTATTGACCAAGCTGATCGGCTTTGCCGCAGCCACATGCACCACCGTCGCCTACGCGCCACAAGCCATCAAGGTATGGAAGACCCGCTCCACCGGCGACATCTCGCTCGGCATGTTCCTGGTGATGGTGCTGGGCCTCGCGCTCTGGCTGATCTACGGCCTGCTCTCGGGCGATGGCCCCCTGATCGCCTCGAACGCCGTCACCATGCTGCTCGCCGGCGGCATCCTGGTGATGAAGCTAAGATATGGGTGAGGCTTTTTTCGCCTCTCCCGCTTGCGAGGAGAGGGAGAAGATCACCCAAACACGTACGACGCCATCGCCACATGCGCGACCTCGTCGACGAAGACGCGGCGTCCGACGTCGCTGCCCGCGGCGCCAGCCGCCACCATCAGCGGCAGCAGATGGTCCTCGCGCGGATGCGCAAGGCGTGCGCTCGGCGCATTCTCCCAATCGACCAGCATCGCGTTGCGGCGCGCGGCATCGGGGTTGCTGATCGCCTCGTTCAGATAGGCTTCGAAATCATACGAGACGGGCTTGGACTCCGGACGGTTGAAGCCGCGCATGTTGTGATAGGTAAGCCCGCTGCCGACGATCAGGATGCTTTCGTCACGCAAGGATGCGATCGCCTGCCCCACCTTGACGTGCTCGGCCGCGTCATAGCTGGACTTCAGCGACAGCAGCACGATCGGCATGTCGGCGTTCGGATACATCAGCCCGAGCGGAACGAACGTGCCGTGATCAAAACCCTGATCGGGATCTGCGCGGCAATCGAGGCCGGCATGCGTGAGCAGCGCCTTCACTTGCGTAGCGAGCTCGGGCTTGCCCGGCGCGGGATATTTGAGGTGGTAGGTATGCTCGGGGAAACCGTAATAGTCGTAGACCATCGGCGGGTGCGGCGAGGTCGACACCGTGAAGGCGTCGGCCTCCCAGTGACCGGTGATGACCAGCACGGCCTTCGGCCTCTCGGGCAGAAGCTGCGGCAAGTTCGCGAACGCCTCGGCGGTCTTGGCATATTGCACCCGCCTGTCCTCCATGAAAGGCCAGGGGCCGCCGCCATGCGACAGGAACAGGGTCGGAAATCGCGTCATCGGGCTCGTCTCGTTGACAACAGGCGCGTGCTTACGGTCCGCACGATTGGCGGTGAGCATAGGCAAAGTAGCATGGTTAGCAAGTCGTTAACGATTTGCCGCCCAGAATCCCCGGCGGGGCCGAAGCAGTCGGCTTGAAGACAAGTGAGACGTGCGATGAGGAAGTTTGCGCTGGGGGACGTCGTCAACAGTGATAAGGGCCGCCGCGGTGTCGTCCGCGCCGCCTTCAAGTCGCGGGATGGCCTGCAATTCTATGCCGTCGAGAAGGACGGCGCGATCGATTACCTGGAGGAAGACCGGCTCAGCCCGGCGCCGCGCGTCGAGCTCGCGGCTTAAATCCGATTCATCTCCTGCCCTCATTTGCCAGCCGGTCGAGACGCTCCGCGATCGGATCGTCGCCGCTCGCGATGCCGTCGTTCGTGATCAGCAGCAGGCGATCGCCGCCCGCCGCGTCCCAGCGCGGCAGGTCGGGACCATTGAGGTCAGGGCCATTGGGATCGCCGCTTCGAGCGAAGTTGATCCAGTAGGCGCGCATGCGGCTTGCGACCTCGCGGTCGCGCCGCGACAGGATGCCCGCACCGGGCACGCCTTCCGCGCCGAAGATGAACTGCAGCTCGCGCCCGTGGCCGATGTCCGGATTGGCGCGGCGCGCCTCCGGCACATAGGCGAAGCGGTAACGAAAGGTCGGCGCGCCGCTTGCCGCGTGCAGGCGGGCCAGCAGCCGCACCGGCTCGGAGAAGACCTTGTCGGTGTAGACTTTTGCCGCGAGATCCGACGGTCTGGTGAGATCGGGATAGAGCTTGCGCAATTCCTCGCTACTCGTGCCCGGCGGCGCAAGCTCCTCCTTGATCGCGGTCTCGTTCTCCAAGCCGGTCTCGTCCTCATTCGAGCCGATGATCAAGGGAATGCGGCTTTGGCGTCCGGCCGCAAAACCTGCGGCGAGGTCCTCGGTCACGAGACGTCCATCCATCATCGGTGCAAAGCTGCGCGGTGATTTCTCCAGCAATTGCTGTTCGGCGGCCAGCAGGCGCCGCGGCTCGACTGCGCGCAGATCCGTCTTCGGCCCAAGCGCGGCCACGAAGAGCCGGCCGATGGCCTCCGCCTCTTCTGCCGAACGCAGCCGCGCGCGGCCTGGCACCGATTGCAGAATGGCCTTGTGGAAGAGATCGCGCGCTGGCGCGGACAGCATCAGCAGCGCGATCGATGTCGCCCCTGCATCGCTGCCAAACAGAGTGACGTTGCCCGGATCACCGCCGAAGGCCGCGATGTTGTCGTGCACCCAATGCAGCGCGGCGACCTGGTCCATCAGGCCGAGATTTCCGGAGCCGGCGTTCGACAGCGCGGGATACGTGAGCCAGCCGAGCGCGCCGAGGCGATAATTCACGGTGACGACAATGAGGCCCGCCTGCGCCAGCTTGGCGCCATCGAACAGCGGATCGTTCGCGGTCCCCGTGGCGAACGCGCCGCCATGGATGAACACCATGACCGGCAATGGGCCATCGACCCCGAAAGGACGGAACACGTTCAGCGTCAGGCAATCTTCGCTCGCCACGGGCAACGCCGGCTGACGGCACGGCGCGCCGTAGTCGTAGGCGGTGCGCATCTCCGAGCTTTCGGTCGTCGGTTGCGGCGGTTGCCAGCGCAGCGCCCCGACCGGCGGCGCCGCGTAAGCCAGCCCCCTGAACGAGGCCACCTCGCCCTCCACGGCGCCGAGCATCTGCCCTTCCCGCGTCAGCGCGAATGGAAATTGTCCGACCGACTGGGCGACGGCCGAGCCGACCCCACACAGGACTGCGATAGCCGCAACGAATGCAAGCAGGGCCCGCATCTTCGGAACGATCTCGATGAAGGATTCCGGCAGGTTATGTCCGGAGCCGTCGGCGAGGCAAGCCTCGCGCCCGCGCCTAGCCGCCTTTGCCGATCAGCTCCGCGAGCGCACGCCTTGCGACGATGCCGAGCTCGCCCAGCGTGGAGTGGCCGGATTGCGCCGCCTCGATCAGGCGCTCGGCGATGAACCTGCGGCTGTCGTGATCGCCGCCATGCGGCAGTTGCCGGCACGTCTGCTCGAGAACGACGTCCATGTTCGCTTTGGTTCGCTCACTCAACTCTGTCATGACGCCCGGGCGGTACGCGTGGCTTGTAAGCGCAAGCATACACAGAAGGATGATGGCTGATTACCCCGGGCTATCACGGCCATTGTGCATCGCGGTGCGTGTGGTGCCACAACATTCGCGCGGTCACGAAGCCGCCGCAAACGACCACCCTAAGATTGCACTTGCTCTGATGACAAGCTGAGCCTGCGGCGATAGCCTGCCGCCAAAACAAAACCTACGGGAGGAACACCATGCCTGACGCAATGGTCGCCACACGTGCCTCCGATGAGCGCGGAACCGCTCAAAAGGTCGATGTCGCCGTGGTCGGCGCCGGATTTGCCGGCCTCTATCTTCTCCATCGCCTGCGCAAGGCAGGGTTCTCGGCGGTCGGGCTCGACGAGGCCGGCGATGTCGGCGGCACCTGGTATTGGAACCGCTATCCGGGCGCGCGCTGCGACATCCAGACCATCGACTACAGCTATACGTTCGATCCGGAGCTCGAGACCGCCTGGACCTGGTCTGAAAAGTACGCGACCCAGCCCGAGATCCTGCGCTACCTCGGCTTCATCGCCGATCGCTACGATCTGCGCCGCGATATCCGTTTCAAGACCAAGGTCACCGAAGCCAGATGGGACGAAGCGTCGGAGCGCTGGCTCATCACCACTGACAATGGCGCGCCGGTGTCGTGCCGCCATTACATCATGGCGACCGGTTGTCTCTCCGCGCCAAAGCCGCCGGAGATCGACGGCGTCAAGGACTTCAAGGGCGAGGTCTATTTCACCGGACGCTGGCCGCATGACGGCGTCGATCTCACAGGAAAGCGCGTCGCCGTGATCGGCACGGGCTCCTCGGCGATCCAGTCGATCCCGCTGATCGCCGAGCAGGCCGCGCATCTGACCGTTTTCCAGCGCACACCGAATTTCGCATTGCCGGCGCATAACGGCCCGGCGCCCGCGGACCGCATGAGCCTGCTGCAGAGCGACCGCGCGGCCTATCGCGAGCAGGCACGGCAGTCGATGGCCGGCGTGCCCTACCCGCAGCAGACGGTCGTGAGCTGGCAGCTCAGCGATGCCGAGCGTCGCGAGCGGTTCGAACGCGCCTGGGCCGCCGGCGACCTCGTCCACATCCTGACGCAGCTCTGGGCCGACCAGGCCGTCGACCTCGACGGCAACAAGATCGTCCAGGACCTGATCCGCGAGAAGATCCGCGCCGCGGTGAAGGACCCCGAGACCGCCGCGGCACTGATGCCGGACGACCATCCGTTCGGCGCGAAACGCCCCTGCCTCGACACCAACTATTACGCAACCTACAACCGGCCGAACGTCACGCTGGTCAATCTGCGCAAGGAGCCGATCAAGGCGATCACCGCGAGCGGCATCTCCACCAACGGCCGTAGCTTCGACGTCGACGTCATTGTCTTCGCAACCGGCTTCGATGCGATGACCGGTGCGATCCGGGCCGTGCATCCGATCACCGGGCGCGGCGGCAAGTCGCTGTCCGATGTCTGGGCGCAGGGGCCGCAGACCTATCTCGGCCTGACGGTCGAGGGCTTTCCGAACTTCTTCATGATCACCGGCCCTGGCAGCCCGTCGGTGCTGTCGAACATGGCGGTGTCGATCGAGCAGCATGCCGACTGGGTGGTCGATCGCCTTGCCGCGCTGCGCGATGCCGGCTTCACCACGATGGAGCCGACCGAGACGGCGCAGGCCGGCTGGAACAGGCACATGGCCGACTGCTCGATGCTGACGCTGCACCGGCTCGCCAACACTTGGTACACGGGCGCCAACGTGCCCGGCAAGGTGCAGGGGCTGATGCCCTACACCGGCGGCGTCGGCCCCTACCGCAGCATCTGCGACGAGGTGGTCAGCCGCGGCATGCTCGGCTTCAAGCTCACCGGCCCCAATGGGGCCGCGCAATGCAATGACGGCGAGGTGGTGCGCCTGCAGCCGGACGTGCGGCTGGTGCTGAACCTGCTCGCATCTCTCAACCTGCCGCCGATCGAGTCGATGGGCGCGGAAGGCGCACGCGCCTTCGTCAACGAGTTCAACAAGGGCCGTCCCGCGGGGCGGCCAATCGGCGAGATCGTCGACGGCACCCTGCCCATTGCCGACGGTGTGTTGCCCTACCGTGTCTACAAGCCCGCAACGCCGGGACCGCATCCGGTCGTGGTCTATTTCCATGGCGGCGGCTGGGTGCTCGGCGACGAGCAATCGGACGAGCCGTTCTGCCGCGACATGGTGCGGCGGACCGGCATGATGTTCGTCAGCGTCGGCTATCGCCACGCACCTGAGCATCGCTTCCCGACCGCCGCCGAAGACGGCTATGCGGCCACGCGCTGGATCGCCGAGCACGCCGCCGAACTCGGCGGCAAGCCGGGCCCGGTTCTGGTTGCCGGCTGGAGCGCCGGCGGCAACATCGCTGCCGTCACCTGCCAGCTCGCGCGCGACCGCGGCGGGCCTGCCATCGCCGGCCAGCTTCTGGTCTGCCCGGTCACCGACTGCAGCTTCGATCGCCCCTCCTACGAGGACAATGGGACCGCCTACTTCCTGACGCGCTCGCTGATGTACTGGTTCTGGGACCTCTATTGCTCACCGGCCGACCGCACCGATCCGCGGGTCTCGCCGCTGCGCGGCAAGGTCGCCGGGCTGCCGCCGGCCCTTGTGGTCACCTGCGAGTTCGATCCGCTGCGGGACGAGGGTGTCGCCTATGCCGAGGCAATGGCGGCCGCCGGCGTCCCGGTCGAGCAGCTCAAGGCACGCGGCCACTTCCACTCGTCCTTTGCGATGGTGGACGTGGTGATCACAGGCGTGTCGGGCCGGGTGCAGATGGCGGAGGCCTTGCGGCGCTTTGCCGGGCTGCCGCCGGAGGTCCGCCGCGGCGAGAGCAGCCAGGAGCATGACAGCCCGGGGCACAGGATCGCGGCGGCCGCGAGCTGAACCGGAAAACGGCGCGGCCGGGAACCGTTCCCGGCCGCCGGCGTGGCGATTGGTGTGATCCCGGGCAGCCGGCTGTATCCACCAGATACAGCTACGGCTGATGGTCAGGCAGCAACATCGATGCGGCGACGAGGCCGCCTGCTGATCCAATCGCCGCAACAAGCCAGGGCCATGCGTAACCGGCAGCCGATGCTTCGTCCGATAGGATCGCACCGAGCATTGCGATGCCGAGCGCAAATCCGGCCTGCCGCATGACCACGGTGACCGCCGAGGCCATGCCCGTTTGGTCCGGAGGCACCAACGCAACGACAGCGCTCGACAGTTGCGGATGCGCGAGGACTGCGCCAATCCCGGCCAACAGCATTCCGGTTGCCGCAGCAGCGAGAACGACTTGCGCGTTCGGGAGCCAGCCGCTCGCGGCAAGGACCAGAATGAGATCGCCTGCCAGCAGCGCCAGCATCGCCGTCGCGAACAGCCGGCGCCAGCCCCAGCGTGTTGCGAGGCGAGCGCCATAGGGCGGCAGCAGAAGCATCGGCAACGTCGCGAAGAGCATTGCGAAGCCAACGGACGGACCTGACCAGCCGAACGCTGCGTTCAGGAACGGCGGCAGATAGACGAGAACCGCCCAGTATCCAACGGAAACAGCAATCAGGAGCGAGGAAATGCCGACCATGACCGGCCGAATGAACACGGCGGGGTCGAAAATCGGCACGGGCCGGCGCCGCTGCTGCATCACGAAGATGGCGAGCAGACACGCGCTCAGCCCGAGGCCCGCTGCAGTCCGGGCCGGCATTGCACCTCCCTTCAGCAGGCTCTCGATCGCAAGACCAAGCGCAAACGTGAGAAGCACGACGCCGCTCCAGTCCAGCGGGCGGCCGGCAGGATCACGCGATTCTGCGACCAGCCGCGGAACCGCCAGAAGCGTGAGCAGACAAAGCGGGATATTGGCCAGGAAGATCCAGCGCCATCCGAACCAGGCCGAGACAAGTCCTCCGAGCGCTGGTCCGAGCGCCATGGCGGTGCCCGAGAGCACGCCCATGAATGCAAAGGCGCGGGCGCGCTCGTCAGGCCGGGCATAGGCATTCGCAAGCAGCGCAATGCCTCCCGTGATAACGAACGCCGCGCCGAGGCCTTGAACTGCACGCGCGCCCCACAGCATCGGACCACCCGCCGCGAAGCCGCAAATTATCGATCCGACCAGGAACACGACGTTGCCGCCAAGCAGAGCGCGTCGGCGTCCATACTTGTCGGCCAGCGCGCCCGCGGCGAGCAGCCCGCCGGTAAATGCCAGGCTGTAGGCATCCATCACCCAGGCATAGGCAGCGCCGCCGAAACCGAGTTCGGCGGCCATGGCCGGCATCGCGACAACAACCGCGGTTACGTCGAATTGCGTCAGAAAGGCCGCCATGCCGAGCACCATCGCTGGCAGCAGGTCGTGCCAACGACGTGGGGACTGCATGTCGGGTTCAGGCGTGATCATCGTTGCCCCATCGTGAAAGCGTCTGGTACCGATATGCATACCGGGGCGAAGCCTGCGCCAATGCAATGCATTCACATCGGCATGAAAATGTTTCATGATGATGCAATGCGTTCATTTCCTCCCTTCGACGGTCTGATTGCGTTCGAGGCAGCCTTGAGACATGCGAGCGTCACGCGCGCCTCCGCGGAGCTCGGGCTCACGCAGAGCGCGGTCAGCCATCGGCTCCGCAAGCTCGAGGACTTCGTCGGGACGCCCCTCCTCGTTCGGCAGCCGAGCGGCTTGTGCGCCACGCCCGCCGGCATTGCCCTCTCGAACGAGTTGGCCGGTTTGCTCGACAGGATGGCGGATTTTCGTGCGCTTTGTCGCGCCGCCGCTCCGCCTCCGGCCTTGAAAGTGGGCGTCGGTGCAGCGCTTGCCGACTATTGGCTCGTGCGCCGCTTGCCCGATTTTGCGCAAGCACATCCCGGCATACCGGTCGAGCTGGCCGTACGTGAACCCGACGCACATGCGAGGTCGACCGATCTTGACGTCGCGGTGGTGTGGCAACCAGCAGCGGGCTTGAGGCCAACGTCGACGCAGCGTTTGCTGGTTCGCGAGCATGTTTACCCCGTCTGCCACCCACGCCTGCTGCCTGGCCAGCAACCGCTGACCGACGTGACGCGCCTCAAATCGTTGCCGCTCCTGCACAAGGGCCGGATCGGCGAAGACCGCGGGGTCGAATGGTCATGGACCTCCTGGTTCGAACGATTGGGTCTCGGCCGCCCGCCACCCGCCGAGATACGCTTTGCAACGATAGCCACCGCCATAGCCGCGGCCCTCGCCGGCAACGGGATCGTGCTCGCGCGTTCGCTGCTGGTCCAGGACGCACTCAAGGACGGCAGGCTGGTACGGGTGCTTCCGCAATCGTGGGACTTGCCGTCGAGCAAGGCTCAGATCGTGCGCTGGCCCGCGGCAATGGCCAAAGATCCCCGCGTAATGGCGTTTGTCGGCTGGATATTGCAAATTCCGAAGATCCCGAGCGCTTGAGCCCTGCGCCGTAGCCGATGAGCCGGGAACCTTTTCCCGGATGCCGCGTTGGGGCTGGTGGCATTGAGATGCAGCGACAGGTGTATGGGCCCCGGCACGCGAGCACGTGTGCTGGGGTCGTCTTTTGCGTGAGGCAGGACGATGGGGGACGTTGTTGCGGAGTCAAAAGTCGATTTCGGCGCGCTTGCGGCGCTGCATAAATGGCCGTCACTCGGCAACCAGCGCCGACCGGACCGCGAGCCCTACCAGGTGAGCGAGGGGACGCTCGACCAATGCATCTCGGCCTTCATGCAAAAGCCGGCGGCGACCCGGCATCTCTATGAGATCCGCACGGCGCCGCAGCCGCCGCTGGTTACCGCCGTTCTCTCCCCCGAACACGTCATCGAGCTATCACGCTGGCGGGAATTTCTCTGACGGCCTTCACAAGCACGTGCGTAGGAACCTTCTTCCGGTTTTTCCCGTTGTCGGAGATCGGAAGTCAACTCGTGAGCGCCTCACATGCTTGAAGCTGGCGTTGCATCTCCCGTCGTGCCCTATGGCGCGGACCAAACCCTCTTCGTCGTCGTCGACCGTCTCGACATTGCGACTGAAATCCGCATCGAGCGCAGCGATCTCGAAGCCACCATCGGCGAGTTCGTCGCTGGCTGCTTCAACGATCCCGTCAAGGTGATCTCGTTCAACACGCTCGAACACTGGATCAAGGACATCTCGACCGAGGTCGCCGGCGCGATAAAGGCACGCTGCGACATCTATGGCATAGAGCTGCCCGACTATCTCAGCGAATTCGTCGAGAGCCATAGCTGAGGGCGCATCGCACCTCAAACGTTGCACATCGCGCCCAACAAAAAAGCGCCGCTTCCGCGGCGCTTTTCGTGTCGTCACCTCAGTGGTGCCAGAACAATGCCAGCAGCAGAACGATCGGCAGCGGCACGCCAAGCAACCAAAGCAAAGCACCTCGTCCAAAACCCATGATGTCCTCCTCCTTCTTGATCACCGGGATGACGCCGGGAAAAAGGAGAAGTTCCGCGCCTCGCAGCGAGGGCGGATGCGATCGGAGCATGGAACGCGGGACTTAGTTGCGGCGGTGCTTACCGGCGATGACCTCGATCTCGCGGCGGCGTTCGCCGGCGAAGGTCAGCAGCTTTTCGATCGTCAGCGTATCGGTGATCCGTTTGGCGAGCCGCTCGGCGCGCGCAGCCTGATCTTCGAGATGCTGGATCGTGTTCAAGCGCCGCCTCCCCCAAAGCCCCGAATTGTGCGGGCAGCCATGGTGCTCGAAAAGCCGCTAACAGCCGGTTAAGCGCGCCGCATCGTTCGCAACGCGTGCCCTATCGCACGACCTCGAGCCTGACATTGGTGATGCCCTTGTCGACCATGCCGAGCGCCTCGGCGGCGGAAGGCGAGATGTCGACCACGCGTCCGCGCACGAAGGGCCCGCGGTCGTTGACCCTGACCGTGACGAAGCGGCCGGAGGAGGTCTCGGTGACGCGCAGCTTGGTGCCGAACGGCAGGGTGGGATGCGCCGCGGTCAATTCGTTCTTGTCGAACTTCTCGCCGCTCGCGGTCTCCGTATCCGAATAGAAGCTCGCGACGCCGTGCGAAGCCGTCTGCTTACCCTCGGAGCTGCGCGCCCGGCTGATTGGGCGTGGATGCAGCGCCGCCACCCTGTGCGGGCGCTCCACCGCGGCTTGCCGGGTCGTTCCGGCGAGATCGGCTTTCTGACGGCCGACCGGCGATTGCGCGCAGGCGGCGAGCGATGCGGCCCCCAGGACCGCGAGCAATAGCCGGCTCGAGCTAGCCAGCGACATCCGGGCAGTTTCGGCACTTGCAATGCGAGACATGATGCGCCCTCCGAACAACCCCAAGTTTCCGTGGGGAATGAGGGCAGAACCTTGTCGGAACAAAAGCGGCTCTGGGGCCGCGGCCGTTTCGCGCCAGCTGTGACGATTCCACCACAGTGACTGTCCTGAATCGGGACAGAACCCGCCGCCGGAGTCGGCAGCTGCGGCTCAGGCCGGAGGGGGGATCGCGCGCAAGACGTCCCTGAAAACGCCGAACTGCAATCGAAACGCTTGCGGGCTGTAGTCCTGGTAGTAGCCCGCCGTCACGGCGACGACGAGATCGAGCTCCGGCACGATGCGGATCGACTGCCCGCCGCGCCCCAGTGCACCGATCCAGTTGATCTTCCGGTCGTTGACGCGCGCTTGGCCGAGCCACCACAGATATCCGTAGGATTGATTGTCCGTCCCCTTGATCTTCTCAGCAGTCGAGGCGTCGATCCAGGCCTTGGAAACGATCCCGCGGCCGTTCCAGCGGCCGCCCGCAAGGACCAGCTGGCCGATCTTTGCCATGTCGCGCGGCCGCAGTCGCAACCCTCCTCCCGCATCGGTGTCTCCACGGTACCGAGCCCACGTCGTGCTGGTGATCCCCAAAGGCTCGAACAACGCCTCACGCGCGAATTCATCGAGAGGACGTCCGGTCGCCTTGCGGATGATGGCCGACACCAGAGTGAGTGCGCCGGTGTTATAGAAGAATTCCTGCCCCGGCGCGGCGGTCACGGGAAGACCGAGAACGTAACGACACGGATCCCATGCCATATGCATGCGCGACTCGTCGTTGTCGTAGTCGCCCGTTGCAGGAGTCGCCTCGATCCACTTCAGGCCCATCGACATGGTCAGCGCGTGCACCAACCGGATACGATCCTTTTCGGGAGACCGCAGGTCGGACAGTTCGGGGAAGAAGCTGAAGATCGGTTCGTCGACGCTGCGGATCAGCCCGCGATCGATCGCGATCCCGACGGCGAGTGACGCAACGCTCTTCGAGACCGACTTCACGTTGTGCAGCGTGTCGGCATCGAAGGCGAGAGTTTCCACACGGCGGCCGTAGATCGGGTCGGGAATTTCGTCGGCTCCCTTGAAGTAGCTCTCGAACGCCAGCTTGCCATTGCGGGCGACCAGCACGGCATGGATGTTGGCATCGCTGGAGACGAGGCGATCCGCCATCCCGCACAGCGCCTCGCGATTGACGAGACTGTTGTCGTTGACGGAGCCGACCGGCCAGCCGTCGCCCCGCTCGAGCGGACCACCGCAGCCTTCCGGCGGGTTCGCGTAGACCGGCAACGCAGAGAACGGCGCGAGTGCGGCTCCGCCGAGGAGTGAAATGAATTGACGCCGCCGCATTCGAAGTCTCCCGTCACCCCTGTCGCGGCGCCGAGCAAATTTCGGCGCTGGCGTAGCCCGACTGCGCGCTCTCTCGAAGGATGCGCGCGAATTCACGCCAATAGAGCTGTCGCCAGCTGGTCTTCAGACTGGCAAGAAAATCAAGTTCGCGTTGCGTCAATGTGCACATCGCTCTTTAGGCCACGAGGCCTCCCATCGGTTTGATTTCGGCGCTATCGGGGAAGACCGTCTCGGCGAGCACCTTCTCCTCGACACGCAGATGATCCCTGAGCAGGCCCTTCAGCACGGCACGCAGATCCGTGGTCGGCTTGAGATCGCGATCGTCGAGCAGTTGCGCCGCCTTCAGGCCCGGCCAATCCGCGATCACGCGGCCGCCGGCGAGCCCGCCGCCGATGAGGAAGGCAACCGTGCCCGTGCCATGGTCCGTCCCCTGCGTGCCGTTGATGCGCGCGGTGCGGCCGAACTCGGTGACGACGGCGACCACGGTTTCGTGCCACACCTCGCCCATGTTGCTTTCGATCGCCGCGAACGCGCCGTCGAGCGCGCCGAGCAGATTGTAGAGCTGGCCCGACGCCGCGCCTTCGGCGATGTGCGTGTCCCAGCCGACGAAACCCATTGCGCCGACACGCGGGCCGTCGGGCTTGGCGAGATAGCGCGCGGCGGTGCCGGCGGCTTCAGTGAAATAGGCGCGCACGCGCGCAATGCCTGGCGGCGCCAGCGTCGGATCGTCCGACATCGGATCGCCCGTACCCCTCGCACCGTCGAGCGAGGCGAGCTTCATGCGCGCCTGCAGCACGGTCGCGAGCTTCGGATCGGTGTGCTGGTAAAGATCGAGCAGGCGGTTCTGCGTATCCTGGCTCGCCGGCAGGAGTTTTTGCGGCACCCAGGTCATCACTGGCGCGGAGCCGCGCACCACCAGCGGCGTCACCGAGCCGATGCCGAGCGCACGGCTGCCGCGCGGATCGACCCGACCGCCGGACTCCATCGCCAGCAGCGCACGGTTGAGCCATCCCGAAGCGGTCGCACCGGGCCTGGTGAAGCCGCTCTCCAGCACGTCCTGGCCGTCGAAATGCGAGCGCTCGCGATAGGGCGTCGCGGTGGCGTGGACGATCGCGGCCTTGCCGCTCTTGTAGAGCCGATGCAGGTTCGGCATCGCCGGATTGAGCGCGAAGAAGGAATCGAGCGGCAGCGCCGCCGGCTTGCCGTCGAGCAGCAGCGCGCGATCGCCGCGCAGGGCGACCCAGTCGGGATCGCCGACCGGCGCCACCGCGCCGAGGCCATCGAGCGCGCCGCGCAGGATGACGACGAGCAGGCGCGGATCGCGCCCTTCCGCGCGCGCGATCCGCGGCATCTGACTCCATGCGAACAGCGCCCCGGAGCCGGCCAGAAGCTCGCGCCGCGTGGGCAGATGACGATCAAGGCCCATGCTCACCTCCTCTGAAAATCCGCCGACATGAACAGCAGCGCGAGCGCCTGCTGGCGGCTCTCGGCGCGGCCGATCGCCTGCTTCACCTCGGGTGCGATCTCGGATGCAAAGACGTCCTCGATGATGACTTGCGGATCGGCCATGCCGGTGATGCGCTCGGCAAAATTGTTGGCGACGTCGAGCCGCCGGCCGACACCGTCGATCCAGCTCGCCTCGTCGTCCGGATAGCCCTTGGGCGATGATGGACGCCATAGCGGCTCGCCGAGCAGCTGCTGGCCACCGGTGTAGAGGACGGGATCGACGACCGTGATGCCGGTCGCGCGCACCATGCCGACGACCCATTCGCCGGGACGCTTGAGCTTCGACGGCGGTCCACGCCACGCCTCGTCCGACGACACCATCGCGATTGCGACCTGCTTGAGGTCGCCCTCGGTGTCGCGAAAGGTCTTCGCCATCTGCTCGACCAGAGCCGGCGGCGGCTCGTCGGCGACGAAGTGCCGCGCCAGCTTGGTCGCGACGTGGGTTGAGGTCGCCGGATGCGCGGCGAGGTCGCGCAACACGGCGCGGCCCTGCTCGGCATCCTCCTGCTCGTAGCGCTTGCCGAGCACGGTCTGGCCGCCTGGCTCGTGCAGCCGCGGATTGAAGGTGAACTCGCCGCCGTGCTGGGGATCGGCGCCCGGCGGCACCAGCGTCCAGCCGGTCATGACGTTGGCGAAGCTGATCACGTCGTCCTGGGTGTATCCGGTGCGCACACCGAGCGTGTGCAGCTCCATGATCTCGCGCGCGATGTTCTCGTTGAGGCCGCGGCTGCGATTGATGCCGGCGATCGAGTTCGCGCCCATCGATTCCAGATTGTCGAGATAGAACAGCATCGCCGGATGGCCTTCGACGGCGAGCAGCAGATCGACGAAACGGCCGAGCGCATTGGCGCGAACCGCCTCGCGCTCATAGGCGCCGGACATGCTCTGGATCTTGTTGGCCGAGACGCAGAAATGGTTGGACCAGAACCACACCAGCCGCTCGGCAAAACCGATCTCGGCGGCGAGCGCGGCTTCGGTGCGCAGCTTGGCTTCCTGCAAGTACATCGGACGTCCGGGATCGGGAACGGCGTCGGCCGCCTGCTTGGCCGCCATCTCGGCGGCGTCCTTGTCCTGCACTTGACCTTGCGCCTGGTCTTCCGACATCGCCGGCGCGGCCGCCGCCATCTGCTGCTTCTTGGCCTGCTGCTGCGCCTGCTTGACCCGCGCCGTCCGGCGGGCGTTGGCGTCGGCCACGGTGCGAAAGGCCTTGGCGCTGGTGGGAAGCCCAGCGGCGGCGGTCAGCGTGAGCGGCCGGTCGAGCTCGGCGATCAACGCGCCGCGCGGGTCCGAGCCCATTGCGGCGATCGATCCCGGCCGCGGCCCCATGCCGAAGCGCTGCAGCGCAAGCACGGTCTCGGCCCTTGCAGGATTGCTCATGGCGGACGCCCATTTTTCTCGAGCCTGCGGACACGCGGCGCGAGGCTACGAACGGTAATGCTACACATCGTAGCATTCGCGATGCGCCCGGACAAGCGAAGATTGCGGCATCTCCGTCCGGCTATCGTGAACCGCCCGTCGGATGCGACGGACGGCGTCGCGATCCTAAAAGTTGGGCCCGAGCGCGATCTTGGTGATCACGCCGTTCCTGACGCCGATCCGCCATTCCGCCGAACCATTGGCGAACTGGGCGATATAGATGTCGCTGTCGAGCGCGGTGACGCCGCGGAACGAGACCGCACGCAAGGCGCCGAGTCGCGCCAGGATCGCCTGGTCGAACGGCAATTGCTGACGCGTGATGTCGGCTACTTCCGACGTCATACGGTCGTAGTCGGGCTGTCCCCTGCCGAGATCTTCGATGTAACGGCGCAGCATCTCTTCGCCATTGGCGATTGGAACAGCGCGGCGCGCGGCACGCCCCGGCTTCGCGCCGAGGCTCGATGTCTCGACATTGTGGAAGCGCGTCTGCCGGCCCGGCATCAGGATTTCCAGGCACCGTCCCGACTTGTCGGCGATCATCCAGGGATTGTTTACGGTGGTCGTGGCCGCCCAGCTCATGTTGGACCTGACGACGCTCTGGTTCTTGCGATTGCCGTCGGCATCGAGATTGAAGACCCGGATGTCCTCGCCGAGCTCATTGTAGACCATGATCCGGATCGGCGAGGTGCCGGCGCGGCCGCGCACGTTCGCCTCTTCCGAGCAAGGCAGGATGCCGCCGAGCTCGTCATTGCCGTCGGCCCGGAAGATGACGTCGCCGGCCTTGCCGTCGGGCTCGAGCAGCAGGCGGAATTCAGCCGTGCCGTTCTCGAACTTGGCGCCTTAGATATCGTAGCCGCCCGGGCCCACGCCGCGGAAGAAGATCGACTCCACCGCGCCGAGCGCCACGAACGTCGTTTGCATTTCGGCGAGATAGCGGTGGACCTTGGCCGCGAGCGGCGCGCTCATGCGATCATAGTCCGGCGTACCACGGCGCAAGCCTTCGATGCCGGCCAAGACCATCTCCTTGCTACCGGCCACCGGCACCTGCTCCCTGAATCGGTCGGAGACCTTGGCGAGGCGGCGCGCGAAGTCGGCCTCGACGGCCTGCGCCACCGCCGCATCGACGCGGGTCGCGAGGCGGGCACCGAAAACCGCGTTCTGCACCAGCACGCGCGACACCTTCGCCTGCTCGTCGCGCAGGAAGACGACGAGATGGTCGCCGCGGAACGAGAAGGCGTCGGTGCCCTCGGCGAGCACCTGCGTTGCGCCCTGCCCGGTCTCCTGCAGCCAGAGACGGTCGCCGTCGCGGCGGACGCTGAGCACGCGGTTGGGCGCCAGCCGGTACCAGCCGACATATTGATCGAGCGACGCGATCTCCGCAGCCGGTGCCGGCATCTCCGCGACACGAACCGCGCGAATGTCGCGGCCATTCATGCGCAACGTCAGCTCGGCCGAGCGACGCTCGGCATCGACGGGGAACGTGATTTCGCCGGACGAGGCCGGGTAGGACGCCGTGCCGTCGCCGCCGACCGAGAGGCGCAATTTCCGCTGTCCGGTCACCTGGCCGTAGAGCTCGTCTCCCTCGCGGAAGATGGCGAACACCGAGGCCGGGCCCATGGCGTAGAAATTGACGAAGGGGCGGTAATGCTGGGCCGGCACCTCGCCGCTATCGGCGATAGCGGGCGCGGGGTCGGGCGTGCGATAGGCGATCATGCCGGTCGACACGATCACCGCCGGCACGATCGCGGCCGCGATCCACAACCGCTTGCGCCAGCCGACCGCGACGGGTATCGCGGCGGCCGCGATGATCCGCTCGACGCGGGCGCGCACGGTCGAAGCCCGCGCCATCGCAAGCTCCACCGGGCGTGGCTTCACGCTGCTGGCAAAATCGAGCAGAATCTCCGCATAGGACAGCCGGTCGTCGATCACCTCGATCGCCTGCGCGTCGCTGATGATCTCGGCGAGCTCGGCAAGGCGCGCGAGCTGCCACCAGGAGAACGGGCTGAACCAGAACACCGCACGATTGAGCGAGGCGAGCAACAGGACGTAGAAATCGCGGTTGGCGACATGCGCGCTTTCATGGGCGAGCACCGCGAGGCGCTTCTTCGCATCCCAGCCTGCAAATTGCGGCGGCACCAGAATGGTCGAGCCGAAGGTGACGGGACCGCCGACGTCGCGGCTGACACGGATGTCGGCATCGATCAGCTGCGCAGCTTTCACCGGCTTCGCCGCACGCATCAGGCGCCAGGTCAGGCCGAGGCCGATGGCCAGCCGCAGCAGCAACAGGCCGGCGATGCCGGCATAGACGATCGTCGCCACCAGCCACCAGTCGACCAGAACGCCGTTTGCAACCGGCGGCGCCGCGACGGCGCCCGGGGCGATCGGCAGGGTCGGCTGCGACATCTCCAGCATCGCGATGTCGGCCGGCCACGATTCGCCCGGCACCGGCACCGATGCTGGTAGCCGGTCGATGGTGAGCGTCGGCCAATGCATCACGAATGGCATCGCGAGCGAGGCCATCAGCACGACGACCCACGCCGTCATGTGGACGTGCGGATTGCGCACACGGAATAGGGTGAGACCGAACCAGACGACGCCTCCCAGCACAAAGGAGCGCAGCGCCGCCTCCGCCAGAGTTGCGATCATTCTTTCTTCACTCCCCTCGCTTTCTTCGCCTTGGCCACCTGGTCGGCCAGCGAGCGCAATTGCTGCTGGTCGAGCATCTTGTTGTCCACCATGCCGACGAGGACCTCCTCGATCGAGCCGTTGCAGAACCAGTCGACGATGCGCTGCACCGCCTTGGCCGCAACGCGCGCGCGGGGTTCGGCGGCGTGGTACACGTAAGTTCGGCCGTCCACCGTGTGGTTGACATAGCCCTTTTCCTCCAGCCGGCGCAGCACCGTGCGCACCGTGGATTCCTTCAGACGCCGCGACAACCGCTCACGCACGATCTCGGCCGTGACCGGACCATCGGCCCAAACCAGTTGCATGACCTCACGCTCGAGGTCGCCGAGTTCAGGCAGGCGATCGTCCATGGCATTTGACCTTGCGGATTGAGTATTCTTGTAACGCTACAGACTGTCGCATATGCAGCCGCGGAGCACAATGGCGATTCCACCTGAGATGGTGGTGATGGGTCGACCTAACTGGGCGTCGGGAGTCGGAGGGACGGTGCGCTCCCTCTCCCGCTTGCGGGAGAGGGTCGGGGTGAGGGTGTCTCCGCAGTGGGACTCCCCAAGAGGATAGAGCCCTCACCCGGCGCAAGTGCGCCGACCTCTCCCGCAAGCGGGAGAGGTGACCGAGCCAGTTCGCCAGATCGACTCAATCAAAAGTCATCAGCCCTCAGTACGTCGGCTCGTACATCTGCGACTGAACGAGGGCCTTCACGTCATTGGGCGCAGGTCCGTCCGCGAGCCCGCGCTGGTAGGCCACGTCCGCAACCGCCGCCGCGATGCGGACGGAGACCTCGCGGATGCGCGGCAGTGCCGGATAGAGGCTGCCCTGGGCGAGGTCCTCCTTGCCGACGCAATCGGCGAGCGCATGGGCGGCCGCCATGAACATCTCGTCGGTCACGAGGCGCGAGCCGCTGGCGATGACGCCGAGGCCGACGCCGGGGAAGATGTAGGAATTGTTGCCCTGGCGCGGCACGAAGCTGCGGCCATTGAGCTTGACCGGATCGTACGGGCTGCCGCAGGCGAACAGCGCGCGCCCTTCGGTGTAGCGATAGGCGTCCTCCGCCGAGCACTCGGCCTTCGAGGTCGGGTTGGAGAGCGCGAACACGATCGGCTGCTCGTTGAGCTCGGCCATCGCCTTGAGCACATCGGGCGTGAAGGCGCCGCCGACCGCGGCGACGCCGATGATCGCCGTCGGTTTCAGCGTCTTGATCGCGGTGAGGAAGTCGGCGATCGGCGCCTGGTCAGTGTGCGCATAGCGCAGCTTGTGGCCATGCAGACCCTCGCGCCCCGCAACGACGAGACCGCGGGAATCCACCAGCCAGTTGCGGCGAAGCGCCTCCGCCTCGGAAGCCCCCTCCGCCATCATGGCCGAGACCACGAGATCGGCGATGCCGGTCGCCGCCTCGCCCGCGCCGAGGAACAGGATCTTCTGGTCCTTCAGCTTGCCGCCGGAGACGCGCAAGGCCGAGAACAGGCCGGCGAGCGCCACCGCCGCGGTGCCTTGGATGTCGTCGTTGAAGACGCAGGCCTCGTCGCGATATTTGTGCAGCAGCTTGAACGCCGAATGATTGGCGAAGTCCTCGAACTGGATCAGCACGCCCGGAAACGTCTTGCGCGCGGCTTGCATGAACTCGTCGACGAAGCTGTCATAGGCCTCGCCCGTCAGCCGCCGCTCGCGCAGGCCGAGATAATAGGGATCGTTCAACAACTCTTCGTTGTTGGTGCCGACATCGAGCACGATCGGCAGGCACAGTTCGGGATGCACGCCGGCGCAGGCCGAGTAGAGCGAGAGCTTTCCGACCGGAATGCCCATGCCGTTGGCACCCAGATCGCCAAGTCCCAAAATGCGCTCGCCGTCGGTGACGACGATCAGCCTGGCCTGGTAGGGCCAGTTCTTCAGGATCTCGGCGATCTGGCCGCGGTCGCGCGAAGAGATGAACATGCCGCGCGGCCGCTGGAAGATCAGGCCGTATTTCTGGCAGGCAAGCCCGACCGTCGGCGTGTAGATGATCGGCTGGATCTCGTCGATATTGTCGACGACGACGCGGAAGAACAGCGCCTCGTTGCGGTCATGCAGCGCGTTCAGGGCGACGTATTTTTCCAGATCCGTCGGCAGCGTGCGCAGATTGGTGAGCACGCGCTGAGCCTGCGTCTCCATCGTCAGCACGCATGGCGGCAACAGGCCGCGCAGGCCGAGCGTCTCGCGCTCCGCTTCCGTGAAGGCGGTGCCCTTGTTGAGCAGGGGATCGCGCAGCAGCGTCATGCCTTGCTGCGGATTGGACGACGTCGATTTGGCAACGACCCGGGCAGGTCTATTCACGAATTCCCCCAAGGAGTTTCTTATTGAACCGCAGCCATTGTCGGCCAGTGCTCCATTCAGATCAAGGACGGAGAGACCGCGGCGCCGATTGTGATCTCGCACCGCAGCGAGACTTGCGCAAACGACTGGCAGTTGCGCGCGAAAGGGTTAACGCGCAGGCCTCTAACTCCTCATGGTGAGGAGGCGCGTCAGCGCCGTCTCGAACCATGGAGGCCCCTATCTCACCCGCGGCCATCCTTCGAGACGCCCGCCGTTGGCGGGCCCTCAAGGATGAGGACGGAGTGCGCGACATCAGGATCAACGGGCACCGACGCCGATTAGCCTCATCCTGAGGAGGCGCCTAGCGCTGTCTCGAAGGACGAGGCGCGCGCTCAGGCCGCCGCCAAGAACTGATATGCGATCGCCTGCTTATCCTGCTGCCCGCCTTGGCATCAGATTGGCGGCGCCATCTCCCGACGGCGCGATATGCATCAGGATCGTCTGCGTCGCGGATGCGACCTCGATGCCGTTCTGCTGGAAGCGCAGCTTCATGCGACGGTTGAATTCGCGCTGCACCGGCCAGCGGCCGGCCTCGGTGCAGCGGATCTGGCCGACGATCGACACCATCGCGCCGTCGACCTTGTCGATGCCCCACAGCTCGAGGTCGCCGCGGATGAGCGCACGGAAGTCCGCTTCGCGGCGCATCTCGTCGACGATGTCCTTGAGGATCTGGCCGGCGCGATCGGTGTCTTCCTTGTAGGCGACGTTGACGCTCACCGAGGCATTGCCGGCGCCGCGGCTGGCATTGGTGATGGTCGTGACCGCGCTGAACGGCACGATGTGCACGGCGCCATCACCCGCGCGCAGGCGGATGGTGCGGATCGAGACGTTCTCGACGACGCCCGACAGCCCCGACACGCTGACGGTGTCGCCGACCTGCACCGTATTCTCCAGCAACAGGAACAGGCCGGTGATGAGATCCTGCACCAGCTTCTGCGAGCCGAAGCCGATCGCGATGCCGACGATGCCGGCGCCCGCCAGCAGCGGGGCGACATTGACGCCGATCTCGCTCAACGCGGTGAGGCCGACGACGGTCGCGATCAGGCACAGCAGTGCGGTGCGCAGCATCGGCTGGAAGGTGCGCAGCCGCGCCGCGCGGGCATAGTGCCCGTCCCGCGTCAGCGTATTGATCTGGCGGTCCAGGAGCGCGTTGCTGGCTTCCCAGATGGCCGCTGCGATGAGCACGGCGAGGCCGATGGTCACCACGGCCGAGATCAGCCGGCTGCCGATCTGGCCGCCATAGAACCAGACGATCGCGTCCACGCCCCAGACTTCGAGCACCGCCACGAAGCCGATGAAGGCGATCACGCCGGATACGATCCTGCGCAGCAGCGGCAGATACCGGTTGGCACGGATCTCGAGGCCGGGAAAGCGCTGGAGGATCTCCGGTTTGATGCGGAAGCCGCGATCGATCAGGCTCAGCGTCAGCATGATGACGACACGCGTGATCAGCGCCACCGCGATGGTGCCGACGAAATATTGCAGCAGCAGCGAATAGCCGTTGCGGATGTTGAGCGCCCACACCGCCCAGAGCGCGAGGTCGAGCGCGATGGCAAGATAGTGCCAGCCGCCGGCGATGCGGTTGCGCAAACGGGCCGCAATTCCCTTCCGCTCGGCCGGCGCGCGGATGGCATCGGCGACCTGGCGGCGGCATTGCAGGACGATGACGGCGATGAAGAGGTGCACGACCAGCATCACCATGCGCAGCAGCGCGGCGTAGCCGGCGCGGTGCAGGCCGAGCAGCAGCGCCACATTGGCAAAGGCGATGCCGGAGACGCCGACGCCGACGATGCGGCGCGCCCAGATCTCGATATAGGCCGCGGTCTCCGCGCGCACCGGAAACAGCCCGAACGGCCCCGCCAGCGCCCGGACCAGGCAGATCAGCCCGCGGGAGAACGCATAGGCGTTGACGACGGCGAGGATCACGAGACGGACAATCGCGGGCTCGCCGAGCTCCGTTCCGAGCAGCGCGGTGGCGACGGCGACGAAGACGAGCACGGGAAGCAGCTCGAGCACGAAACGCCCGAGCACGAAGGGCAGACGCAGCATGATCTGCCAGACGCGCGCGAGACTGTGGCGTCGCTTGTGCAGCTCCGGCTCGGGCGTGACGTCCGCGACCGATGATGGCGGATCGGCAAGCGGCAGCGCCTGGGCCGGCAGGCGCGCGGTTTGCGGAACGCGCCCCTCCAGGAACGCGACCGGCCGGCGGATCAGGCGGAAGATGACCCATTCGGCCGAGAGAGCGCAGCCCAGCAGCAGCGCCAGCTTCCAGGCGATCTCGATCAGGAGATTGTAAGCCGCGGGATCGTTCGCGGTGCGCATGATCCAGTAGTAGAAGGCCGGAAAGTGCGTGAGCGTCCGTGCCATGCCGGCGATCTCGCTCGATATCTCCTGGATCTCCTCCGACACCGTGAGCAGGAGTTGCGCGCCAAGACCATCGGCCGCCAGCGGGATCGGCGATTTCGCCTCCGGCGCGGGCTGCTGCGAACCCGATGCGTTGGCGATCACACGGAGCGTATCGATCATCTGCGCGCGCTTCTTGTCGTCCTGGAGCGTGTCCAACGCACGCCTGGCTTCGTCAGGCGATAGCGCGGCGGCACCGCCCGCGGCCGGCGCTTCGGCACGGGCGCAGGAGAGAGACGAGATCGCGAGGAAAAGAGCGGCGAGAAGCGCCGGGACAAGCTTTTGCGACACGCAGATTCCCTGGAAAAAATGAATGCGCCCGCGGTGTCGTGGCCGTCACCGCCGAAGCACATCCGTCATGTCGGATCGCAGCTATTCGCCCCCAGCCTGTGTCGGAAGTTGGCCTTTGAGACGACATTCTCTTGGCATTTGCCGCAATGCAGGATCGCGAGCTGACGCCCCGGCGAAACTCCATCGGGCCTGCGCGCACAGACCCTTGTGCAGATCGAACAGGAGGATAAGGAAAGGCGGGATATCAAAGAGTTGCGGCAGCCTTCACGGCCATCCGACACGATCGACGTGACCAAAATACAGCGCCGGGAAGGTAGGGGCTTTGCCTCACTGATGCAGCCCGCTAAACCTTGTCCCGGCGTGCCGTTCGCGGTTTCCGCCGCTATGCGATAGTCCGAACGAGCTCCATCGCAATTAACGCGGCTGGATTTGCGGAGGTGGTGTCATAGACCTCCCCTTGCTCATGAGGTGGACGTTGCGCGTCGCTGGTTTGCGACCGCGATGATGCTCCTCCTGGGACACAAAACTGTCAAGCAGGATCAATGATCTGACGATCACATTTGACGACCCGAGTTCCGCTGGAAGGTCCGCTGTGCAAATCGCTTCCGCGCCAATTGAGGAATTTCAGAAGGCAAGTGGGAATGGTGGCATCATGCTCCTGTTTTGCCCGACGAGTCAAACCCGCTTCGTAAAATCCGCATTACAAAGGAGCGGCCCCTGCAAGCCGTTGATTCTGCTATGGCCGGCTACTGTGCATGGGGTTGTTTTCGCACTTTTTGCCGAGGGCCGGTCGCCTAGAGAAACATATCCGCCAGATCGACCGTCGAGGCCTTTCCGATCTGGTCGAAGTTTCGTGCCAGCCAGCCTCGCGCCGCCTCGCGGCCCTCGTCGCGCAGGCGGCACAACAGGCTCCATTCGGGGTGGAACTGCGTGGCCGTGCCGAGCTGCGACATCAACGCGTCGTTGCCGATCCAATGCATGTACATGCGGCTGTGCTTGTTGCTGTCGAGCTCGCCGTCGTCGATCAGCCGGGTGGCGAAGGCGATCGCGCGCATCTCGCGCATCAAGGACGAATTGAAGCTGATCTCGTTGATGCGGTGGAGGACGTCGGCGGCACTGGCCGGCAGCTCGTCGCGGCGGATTGCCGTCACCTGCACGATGATGACGTCGTGACTGCCCTTGCGGTAGATCAACGGATAGATCGCGGGATTGCCGAGATAGCCGCCGTCCCAGTAATGCTCGCCATCGATCTCGACCGCCTGGAAATAGGGTGGCAGGCAGGCCGACGCGAGCACGGTGTCCGCCGTGAGAAGCGGGCTCTGGAACACCTTGATCTTGCCGGTACGGACGTTGGTGGCGTTGAGAAACAGCTGTGGCGCCTCGGGCGAGGAATTGAGCCGGTCGAAATCGACCACGCGCTGCAGCAGCGCGCGGAGCGGATTGAAATGAAAGGGATTGAGCAGGTTCGGCGGCAGCGTGTGCGTCAGCGTGTGGATGAATGCGTGGACCGGATGATATTCCGGCGGCAGCTTCAGGGCCTGGATCCACTGGTTCAGCGGCGACATCAGGTCGTACGCCATGTCCATGCGCGACACTTCGTACCAGAACGCGTGCAGGCTCTCCCGCGCGGCCTCGGCGCCTCCATGCGCCATGCCGGAGGCCATCGCCACCGCATTCATCGCGCCGGCACTGGTCGCGCTGATCGCCTCGATCGCGAGCCTGCCGTCCTCGAGCACCTGGTCGAGCACGCCCCAGACGAAGGCGCCGTGCGCGCCGCCGCCCTGGAGCGCGAAGTTGACGTTCTTGCAATTGGTGGTCCCGCTGGCTGTCACTTTGCTCGCTTCTTGCCTCCCGTCCCCTCCTTCTCCAGCGCCTTGCGCACCTGCTTGAACTCCTCCAGCGAGGCCTTGTCGGCACGGGGGAAACGCAGGTCGAGCTTTTCGAGCTCGGCATTGATCACCGAGCCAATCACGACGCGGGCGAACCATTTGTGGTCGGCGGGCACGACGTACCAGGGCGCATGCGACGTCGCCGTGTGCCGGACGATGTCCTGGTAGACCGCCTGGTAGCGCGGCCACAGCGCGCGCTCCTTGATGTCGTCCATGGAGAACTTCCACTGCTTGGCCGGATCCTCCAGCCGCTCGAGGAAGCGCTCGCGCTGCTCTTCCTTGGACACGTTGAGGAAGAACTTCAGCACCACGGTGCCGTTGCGGCAGAGATAGCGCTCGAAGGCGGAGATGTCCTCGAACCGCTCCTTCCAGATGTTCTTGGTGACGAGCCTGGGCGGCAGCTTTTCCTTCGCGAGAATCTCTGGATGCACACGCGTCACCAGGCATTCCTCGTAATGCGAGCGGTTGAAGATGCCGATATGGCCGCGCTCGGGCAGCGCGACCGCATGACGCCAGAGGAAGTCGTGGTCGAGCTCCTTGCTGCTCGGCGCCTTGAAGGCCGTGACTTCGCAGCCCTGCGGATTGATGCCCTCGAAGATCGCCTTGATCGCAGAGTCCTTGCCGCCGGCGTCCATCGCCTGGAACACGATCAGGAGCGACCAGCGGTCCTGCGCGTAAAGCTTCTCCTGAAACGCGATCAGCCGTTTCTTGTTGGCGTCGAGAATCGCGAGCGCCTTCTCCTTGTCGAGATCACCCTTCTCGTCGGTCTTGTGATCCTTGAGGTGAAACTTGCCCGAGCCATCATAGCGGAACGGCTTGATGTAGCGGTCAAGCTCCTGGGCGAGCGACTTGGACGGCTTTTTGCTCATGAGCGCGGGGCACCTTGCGTTGCAACTTCAGTCGGTCGAGCAAGCTACCAAGGATGCCCTTGGGAAGGAATATGATGAACAGCACGAGCAGCACGCCGTAGACCAGGTTGTCCCAGCCGACCGCCTTGGTGCCGAAACCGATGCGCAGCGTTTCCGCCAGCAGAATGGTGATGATGGCCCCGACGGTCGGGCCGAGCGAGACGAACAGCCCGCCGACGATCGCGGCGAACACCATCTGCAGCGAGACCGCGATGCCGCTGACCGTGTCGGGGGTGATGAACATCTGGTATTGGCAGTAAATCGCGCCCGCCAGCGCCGTCATCAGCGCGCTGAGCAGCGTGATCTTCAGCTTCTCGGCGGTGACGTCGACGCCGGCCGCGGCCGCGGCGTCCTCGTCCTCCGAGATCGCCTCCAGCGCATAGCGCGCCATGCTGCGGTCGACCCAGTGCCAGACCACGATGCCAAACAGCCAGACTGCCAGCGCGATCAGGTACCAGGTGGTCTTGTCGTCGAATTGCAGCGCCAGCAGCTTGTTGCCGGACGCGCGGTTCGGGGTGTAGCCGAGCGAGCCGCCGGTATAGTCGCGCGTCGCGGTGATGACCTGGAGCACGATGCCTGACAGCGCCAGCGTCACCAGCACGAAATAGTGCCCGGTGATTCGAAAGCGGAAGCAGGGATAGCCGACGATCATCGCCAGCGCGCCGGCCGCCGCCATGCTGATGGGAATGCCGATCCAGGGCGACAAACCTGCGTGATTCCACAACAGCGCGGTGACGTAAGCGCCGATCCCCATGAAGCCGCCATGGCCGAGCGAGACGAGGCCGAACCGCCCCATCATCGACCAGGACGTATAGGCGAACGACCAGATCAGGATCAGCACCAGGATGTGCAGATGATAGGGATCGCGATAGACGAAGGGCAGCGCGACCAGCGCCGCCAGTCCGATCCCCCACGCCGCAAGCCGTCCCTGCCCCATCATCGGCGCCTCGCAAGCAGGCCCGCGGGCCGGATGAACATCATGACGATGAAGAACGCGAAGGCGAGCACATAGCCCCATTCGAGGTCGGAGAACAGGCCGCCGAGCGAGATGATCTCGGCGAACACGAAGGCGGCGATGAAGCCGCCGATGAAATTGCCGAGGCCGCCGAGCACGCAGATCAGGAAGGTGATCGGCCCGAAGGACAGGCCGACGAAGGGATGCACGTCATATTGCAGCACCAGGAGGCAAGCGGCGAGGCCGGCGAGCGCGCCGCCGAGCGCCGACGTGATCAGGTAGATCCGCTTGGTGTCGACACCCATCAGCGCCATGATCTGCCGGTCCTGCGAGATGGCGCGGATCGCAGTGCCGGTGAAGGTGCGGGTCATGAACAGATAGACCGCGACCATGCCGACCAGCGCGGCGACGAACGAGAGCAGTCGCGCGTAGCTGAAATTCATGTCGCCGAAGGCGAGCACCGGCAGGCGGATGCCGAGATTGCGGAAGTCAATGCCGAAGGCGACGGTGGCAAAGCTCTGCAGCACGAACAGCACCCCGCCGGTCGCGAGCAGCTGGTTGATCGGTGGTGCGGTCAGCAGCGGCGCGATCACGAGGTAGTGCAGCGCCGCGCCGAGCACAGCGACCAGCAGGATGGTGAGCGGGGCAGCAACGAAATAGCTGACGCCGTAATACTGCACCATGAAATACATGCCGTACATGCCGATCATGACGAGTTCGGCGTAGCAGATCCAGGTCACGTCGATGACGCCGAAGATCAGGTTGAGCCCGAGCGCAAGCAGCGCCAGCACGCCGCCGAGCAGGATGCCGTTGATGACGGCCTCCAGCAGGTAGATGTCGAATACGTCCAGGAACGCCTGCATGCCCATCACACCCCGAGATAAGCTTCCTTGACCGTGTCGCTCGCCAGCATCTCGGCCGAGGTGCCGGACGCGCGGATCGTGCCCGCCTCGATCAGATAGGCGCGGTCGACCACCTTCAGCACCTGCTGCACGTTCTGCTCGACGATCAGCACCGTCAGCCCGCTGGCGCGGATCCGCTTCACCAGCTCGAACACCTGCTGCACCACCACCGGCGCCAGCCCCGCCGAGGGTTCGTCGAGCAGCAACAGTTTTGGATTGGACATCATCGCACGGCCGATGGCGCACATCTGCTGCTCGCCGCCGGACATGGTGCCGGCCATCTGGTGACGGCGTTCCTTCAGGCGCGGAAACAGGTCGAACACCACCTCCAGCCGCTCGGCGTAGTGGTCCCGCGCCTCTTTCATGAAGGCACCCATCTTGAGATTGTCGTCGACCGTCAGCTGTGGAAACAGCCGCCGGTTCTCCGGCACATGCGCAATGCCGAGGCTGACGATCTTGTGCGGCGGGGTCGCGACGACGTCGACGCCTTCCATCTTGATCGATCCGCGGGAGGGACGGATCAGGCCGGAGATGACGCGCATCAAGGTGGTCTTGCCGGCGCCGTTGGGGCCGATGACGCCCACGGCTTCGCCGGCCTTCACGTCGAGATCGACGTCGAACAGCGCCTGGAAGGTGCCATAGCCGGCATTGACGCCGCGAAGCTCCAGCATCGCCTAGCCCCCTGCGCGGCGGCGCGCTTCGGCGGCCGCGGCCTGCGTGGTCTCGGCGTCCGTGCCGAGATAGACCTCGATGACGCGCGGATCGCCGGCGACCGCGCTCGGCAAGCCTTCCGAGATCTTCTCGCCGTGATCGAGCACCATGACGCGGTCGACGACGCGCATCAACACGCCCATGATGTGCTCGACCCAGATGATGGTGATGCCGAGCTCGTCGCGGATGTTGCGCAGCATGTCCGCGGCCTGATCCATCTCGGCCTCGTCGAGCCCACCGAGGCTCTCGTCGGCGAGCAATAGCTTTGGCGCGGTGGCGAGCGCCTTCGCCAGCTCGAGCTTCTTCAACCCCGCTGCGCCGAGCCCATCGACGCTGGCATGGCGATCGGTCGGCAGGCCGACCATCGCCAGCGAGCGCTCGGCCGCCTCCTCCGCCTTGGCGCGGCTGTGGCGGCCCTGGCCGTAGAAGCCGGCAAGCGCGACGTTCTCGAAAATGCTAAGGCGACGGAACGGCCGCGGGATCTGGAAGGTCCGCCCGATGCCGCTGTTGATGATCCGGTGCGGTGCAAGGCCCGCGATCTCGTGCCCGGCGAACAGGATCGATCCGGAGGTCGGCGCCAGCGTGCCGGAGAGCATGTTGAAGATCGTGCTCTTGCCCGAGCCGTTGGGGCCGATCAGGCCGAGGATCTCGCCCTGGTCGACCCGGAACGACACGTTGTTCACGGCGGTGAAGCCGCCAAACCGCTTCACCAGTCCGCTGACTTCCAACACCGGAGCACTCCGCTACTGGTTGCTGTAGGTGGTGCCCTTCGGTAGCGGCAGCACAGCCTCGCGCTGCGCCTGGCTCTTGGGCCACACCACATAGGACTTGTCGTCGACGTATTGGATCACGACCGGGAACGAGCGCTCGTTCTGGCCGGCCATTGGCGAGCCCTCGCCGTGGAATTTGACGCCGAAGCCGAGCATGGTGCCGCCTTCGGGTATGTCGGTGTCCAGTGCTGCCTTGCGCAGCGAGTCGGGATCGACGCCGCCATATTTCTTGATTGCGCGCGGCAGCACGTCGGTGAGGAACAAGTAGGTATTGGACGCAGCCATGCCGACATGGGCCGAACGGATGGCGACGCCCGGCTTGCGCTTGTCGAACTCCTCGCCAACCGCCTTGATGACCGGCGGCAGCTTCGGATCCATTGTCTTCTGGTTGGCGAGCCAGATCGAGATCGGATCGGTGTTGAAGACGTAGTTGGCATCGGCGCCCAGGCCTTCCTTCAGCTTCTCATAGACCCCGTAGCCGGCGCCATGTCCTACCAGTGCGCCGAACTTCAGCCCCTGCTCGCGGGCTTGCCGGAGCAACAGGGTGATGTCGGGATTGTAGCCGGTATGGAAGACCACATCCGGCTTGGCCCGCTTCAGCTTGGTGACGAGCGCAGACAAATCCGGTGCCGTCGCCGAATAGCCCTCTCTGAGCACGATGTTGAAACCAGCCTTCTTGGCACCGGCCTCATTGCCTTTGGCAACGTCGACGCCGTAGGCGCCGTCCTCGTGGATGATGGCGACCCGCAGGTCCTTCGGGTCCTTGCCCAACTTTTCCTTCGCGTTCTGCGCGATGAAGTCCATCGTCATCATGCCGAACTGATCGCCGGAGGCCTGCGGGCGAAACACGTATTTGTAGCTCTTGTTCTCCAGCACCGCCGACGAAATGCAGGTCGTGATCCACATGAACTTCTTCAGCTGCTCGACGCGCGCTGCCACCGGCACGCATTGCGCCGAGGAGAAGAAGCCGAGCAGCATGTCGACCTTTTCCTGCTCGATCAAACGGATCGCTTCGTTGATGGCGACGTCCGGCTTGCTCTGAGCATCGGCATAGATCGCCTCGATCTTGTAGCCTTCGACGTCCTTCGCGCTGTACTGATCCAGCATGATCCTTGCGCCGGTATATTGCAGCTCCGAACCGCCGCCGGCGAGCGGACCCGTCAGATCATAGATGACGCCGATCTTGAGCTTCTTCTCTTGAGCCTTGTCTTGGGCCTCGGCAGACACCGCCAAGCCCGTCGCTGATATCGCGACCAACAGCCCACGTACCAAGCGGGCAGCCATGCGCAGGCGCATCAAAACCTCCCTGGACCATTGTGCATTGCATTCTTGGTGCAATTTCTTCGGCCCATCACATGGGCTGCGCGCGGCGATGTCAAGCCTCGCGCGTTAGCGCGCTGCGCACTGCTGCTCGATGAAGGCCGTGACAAATCGCGGCATGGACGGCCTGAGATCGCTGGTCCCGCGCACGAGATGAATGGCCGACAGCTCCGGCTCAGTCTCGCGCGCAAGGTTGGCTTCGATCCGGGCGCGGGCCACATCGCCCGGCATATCCAGGTTGATGACCTGCAGCATCGCGATCGTGGGGCCGGTGACCACGCAATGCCAGCCCGGCTCGATCCGATAGTCGGCCGCGGTCAGGCCGGTCTCCTCCCCGAGCTCGCGGACGACGCTGCCGGGAATGTCGAGCGCGCCGTTCCTGACGTCGTCGAGATCAGGCGTTCCCGAGGGGAAATAGATGCGGCCCGCATTGGCGGTGTGGGGCGCCATCTCGCCCATGATGAAGGCGCCGTCGGAGGCGCGCAACGCCCCCATGCCAAAGCCGTTGAACACGGCCTTGTCGGGAAATCCCCAGTCGCGCCAGGCGAGGAAGCTTGCGAAATCGGTCTCGAAATAGGTCGCCGTCAGATGGCCGTCGTTGAACACGGCGTCGCGCCCGAGCAGGACGCGGCCGTTCCAGATTTTCGGCCGCTCGCGCTGCTTTTCGGCGAAATGCGCCGCGATCTCGGCGCGCCGTTCCTCGGCGAACGGCCACACGATCGGCCGCACCGCAAGATCAAGCGTCGTGACGCGATGAATGATTGGTGACGTCATGACGCCTGATACCACGCCTTCGCGGCGGCTATTTGGCGCTCCCGGTGGACTTCTTGGCCTGCTCGACGAATTTGTTGGTGAAGGTCTTGCTGACGTCGATCTTGGCGTTCGCCACCTCGGGCGAGCCGACACTGAACACCGCAAGCACGGCGTCGGCGCCCTTCGGGTCCATCTTGCCGGTCTCGGAATACATCGGGATCGTGTTCTTCAGTGCGGCAAGATAGAGATCCTTGTTCTTGCCGACGGTCTCCTCCGGCATTTTCGCCATGATCTCCTCGGGCGTATGCGAATGGATCCAGGCGAGCGTAGCGACGATCGCATTGGTGAGCGCCTGTGCCTCCTTCTCGTGACTGTTGACCCAGGCCGCGGTCGAATACAGCGCGCCGCCCGGATATTCGCCGCCGAAGGTCTCCAGCGTATCCTTCTGGGTGCGGGTGTCCGAGAGAATGCGCAGATCCTTGTGGCTGCCCTGCAGCACGGTCACGGACGGATCGAGCATCACCGCCGCGTCGATCTGGCCCTGCTCCATCGCGGCCACCGCAGTGGCGCCGAGGCCAACGCCGATCACGGCGGCGCTGGTGGGATCGAGCCCGTTTTTCTTGAGCATGTATTTCAGGAAGAAGTCGGTGGAGGAGCCGGGCGCACTGACGCCGACCTTCTTGCCGGCGAGATCCTTGACCGACTTGATGTCGTTGGTGCGCGAGGGCGCGACCACCAGCACGAGGCCGGGATAGCGGTCATAGACCACGAAGGACTGCAGCTCCTGCTTCTTGGCGGCGAGGTTGACACAATGGTCGAAATAGCCGGAGACCACGTCGGCGCTGCCGCCGAGAACGGCTTTCAGCGCGTCCGAACCGCCCTTGAGGTCGACCAGCTCGACATTGACGCCGGCCTTGTCGTATTCGCCGAGCTGCCTGGCCAGCACCGTCGGCAGATAACATAGGCAGGAGCCGCCGCCGACCGCGATGGTGACTTTGCTTTGCGCCGCGGCAAACGAGGTGGTGAGCGTCAGCGCGAGCAGCGCGCCCGCGAGCCTAGCAATCGTGTTCTTCATTGGTTTCCTCCGTTCGGCCGGCGGCACCATAGAGCAGCGAGGCTGGCTTGAGAAGCACTGCCTGAGCGGGCTGGCCATCAGCCCTTCGGCGCAATAGCATGCCCAAACAAGAACAATTCCTGATGGGGAGATCATCCATGAATCGCCTTGCAGCCAGCCTGTCGATCGCCGCCGCCTTTGCCGCCGGATGCGGCGCCACCCACCTGCTCCGGCCGGCGCTCGCCGCCGAGAATATCACCGCGCAGCTCATCCACACCGGCGAGATGGAGGGCGATGCGCTCGGGCCCGCCAACGCGGTCGGCTACCGCTCCAAGATGTTCGCGAGCGCGGATGGCGCCACCGTCTCGATCCAGGTCGGCAACGTGCCCAAGCACCTGCATCCCAACACCAACGAGATCCAGTACATCCTGGACGGCACCGGCACGATCTGGCTTGGCGACAAGGAGGTGACGGTGAAGCCCGGCGACCTCGTCATCATCCCCAAGGGCACGCCGCATGGCGGCACCAAGCCGATCAGCGGCCAGGTCAAGGCGATCGCGATCAAGACGCCGCCGCAAGCTCCTGACGACACCAAGCTGCTGGATTGAACTCTTGCTTTCACCTCTCCCGCTTGCTTGCGGGAGAGGTGAGCTCGCGCCTAGCCCCTCCCATCCAACGCGGTCGGCCGCCACACCAGGAGCCGCCGCTCCACCAGCGTGACGCCGAAGTCGATCAGGATGACGAAGGCGGACAGCACGAACATGCCGGCGAACACGCCGGCGACGTCGAACACGCCCTCGGCCTGCTGGATCAGGTATCCGAGCCCGGCCGCCGACCCCAGATATTCGCCGACCACCGCACCGACCACGGCGAAGCCGACCGAGGTGTGCAGCGAGGAGAACATCCACGACAGGGCCGACGGCCAATAGACATGCTGCATCAGCTGCCGCTCACTCATCCCGAGCATGCGTCCGTTGTCGAGCACGGTCCGGCTGACCTCCTTGACGCCCTGATAGACGTTGAAGAACACGATGAAGAACACCAAGGTGACGCCGAGCGCGACCTTGGACCAGATGCCGAGCCCAAGCCACAGCGCGAAGATCGGCGCCAGCACCACGCGCGGCAGTGCGTTGACCATCTTCACATAGGGGTCGAACACCGCGGCGACCAGCGGCTGGCGCGCGAACCAGAAGCCGACCAGGACCCCGCCGAGCGATCCGATCACGAAGGCGAGGATCGATTCCGTAAGCGTGATGCCGAGATGCTTCCAGATCACGCCGGAGGCGAACCATTTCACGATCTGGCTGAACACGTCGAACGGGTTGGAGAAGAAGAACGGCGGCAGCAGGATCTTGCCGAACACGGGCACGGTCGACAGCACCTGCCACAGCACGACGCCGACGACCGCGACCAGGATCTGCAGCGCAAACAGCGTGGGGCGCGACATCAGACCGCCTCCGCCGCCTGGGTGGACTGCGCGTAACCCTTCATCACCTCGTCCTTCAGCACGCCCCAGATCTCGCGGTGGAGCGCATGGAATTCCTTGTCGAGGCGCACCTCGAAGATGTCGCGCGGACGGGCCAAGCTGACGCGCCAGTCGCCGATGATGCGCGAGGACGGCCCTGCCGACATGATCACGACGCGGTCGGCGAGCGCGATCGCCTCTTCCAGATCATGGGTGACGAACAGCACCGCCTTGCGGTCGGCATTCCACAGGTCGAGCAGCAGATTGCCCATGACCTGGCGCGTCTGCGCATCGAGCGGTCCGAACGGCTCGTCCATCAAGAGGATCTTCGGATCGCGAATCAGCACCTGCGCCAGAGCCACACGCTTGCGCTGCCCGCCGGAGAGCATGTGCGGATAGCGGTTCGCGAAGGCGCCGAGGCCGACGGAGGTCAGCCATTTCTGCGCCTGCGGCAAGGCTTCAGCGCGCGGCGTGCCTTTGATCTCGAGCCCGATCGCGACATTGTCGAGCGCGGTCTTCCAGGGGAACAGCGCATCAGCCTGGAACAAATAGCCGGCATCCCGATTCAGCCCCGCCAGCGGCTGATCGAAAATCCTGACACGGCCGCCGGCTGGCTTGAGCAGGCCGGCGGCGACGTTCAGCAGCGTCGATTTTCCGCACCCTGTGGGTCCGACAATGGCGACGAACTCGCCCTGTGCCACCGCGAGATGAGCCTTCTCCACTGCCGTGTAGAGGCGCCCGTCTCCCAGGCGGAACGCAACCTTGGTATCTTCCAGCGCCACTGCTGTGGGCGTCGTCATGTGCTTCCTCCGAACTCAGGCCGATGCCTTAGCCGCTCACGCGGCCAAGTTCAATCGAGGCGCCGGGCGTGCTACGCATACCGTACTGCCGCGCTCTTACCCTCCCCTGGAGGGGGAGGGTCGGCTCACATGAGCGCAGCGAAATGTGAGACGGGGTGGGGTGACGGTCTTTCCACAGATGCACTGCCAACGTGGATAGATCACCCCACCCCGCTCGCGCTTCGCGCGATCGACCCTCCCCCTCCAGGGGAGGGTAAGAGAAGAGAGAGCACACCTGCGATGTCTGCCAAGCCGGCGATCAGCTACCAGCACGTCACCAAGCGCTTCGGGTCCCTCGCAGCCGTGGACGATGTGTCGCTCGACGTCGCCGAGGGCGAGCTTGTGGCGATCGTCGGCGGCTCGGGCTCGGGCAAGACCACGCTGCTGCGGCTGGCCAACCGGCTGATCGAGACCGATAGCGGCACCATCACGGTCGAAGGCGAGGACGTGCGGAGTGTCGATCCGGTCGCGCTGCGGCGCCGGATCGGCTATGTCTTCCAGAGCGGCGGGCTGTTTCCGCATCTGAGCGTCGCCGACAATATCGGCATCACGCCGAAGCTGCTCGGCGAGCCGGCTCCGGCAATCGCAGGGCGCGTCGACGAGCTGCTGGAGCTCGTGCAGCTCGACCGGGCTGCTCACCGCAACCGTCTTCCGGAGGCCCTTTCCGGCGGCGAGCGCCAGCGCGTCGGCGTGGCGCGGGCGCTCGCCGCAAGACCCCGCATCGTGCTGATGGACGAGCCGTTCGGCGCGCTCGATCCCCTCACCCGCGATGCGCTCGGAGAGGACTATCGCGCGCTGCACCGCAAGCTCGGCCTGACCACTGTGATGATCACCCATGACATGACCGAGGCGATCCTGCTCGCCGACCGCATCGCGGTAATGCGCGGCGGACGATTGCTCGCACAGGGTACGGCCGCCGAACTCGCGAGCAGCAGCGACGATTACGTGCTCGAGCTGTTGCGCACCCCGCGGCGCCAGGTCGAGCGACTGAATGCGTTGCTCCCGATGGGCGGTGCGGCATGAGCCTCTTCGCCGATCCACGTTGGGGCGAGGCGCTGTCGCATCTGCCTGACTACCTCGGCAACCACGTGCGGGTGAGCCTCGCCGCGCTCGCGCTTGGCCTCGCCGTGAGCCTGCCGTTGGCGATCCTGACGCGCAACCGCCCGGCGCCGCGCGGCATCCTGCTCGCGTTCGCCAGCATCGTGCAGACCGTACCCGGGCTGGCGCTGCTCGCACTGTTCTATCCGCTGCTGCTGCTGGCGGCTTCCGTCACGCTTGCCTGGTTCGGCGTATCCTTCTCCGCGTTCGGCTTCCTGCCGGCGATGCTGGCGCTGGCGCTCTATTCGATGCTGCCGGTGCTGCGCAACGGCATCACCGGCCTCAACGGCATCGATCCCGCGCTGATCGAGGCAGCGAAGGGCGTCGGCATGACCGCGCGACAATCGCTTGTCATCGTCGAGCTGCCGCTCGCGCTGCCGGTGATCATGGCCGGCATCCGCACCGCGGCGGTGTGGGTGATCGGCACCGCGACGCTGTCGACGCCGATCGGGCAGACCAGCCTCGGCAATTATATTTTCGCCGGCCTCCAGACCCAGAACTGGGTGTTCGTGCTGTTCGGCTGCGTGGCTTCCGCCCTGCTCGCGCTTGCGGTCGACCAGCTGCTTGGACTGATCGAGAGCGGTCTGCGCCGCCGCAGCCGTGTGCGCAGCAGCCTCGGCGCGGTCGGAATCGCGGCGCTGGTCGCAGCAACGCTGGTGCCGACGATGGGACGCTCGGCGTCGGGCTATGTGGTCGGCGCCAAAACCTTCGCGGAGCAATATGTGCTGTCGGCGTTGATGAGGGACCGCCTCCAGGCCGCCGGTCTGTCCGGGACGGCGCGCTCCGGGCTCGGCTCCAGCGTGATCTTCGGGGCGCTGAAGGCCGGCGACATCGATCTCTATGTCGATTATTCCGGCACGCTCTGGGCCAACCAGCTGCATCGCACCGACATGAGGCCGCGCGCCGAGCTGGTGGCGGAATTGAAGACGGCGCTCGCCAAGGACAACATCACCCTGCTCGGCGAGCTCGGCTTCGAGAATGCGTATGCGCTGGTGATGCCAAGACGGCGCGCCGAGGCGCTCGGCATCCGAACCATCGCCGACCTCGCCGCACATACGGCGACGCTGTCGATTGCGGGCGACTACGAATTCTTCTCGCGCCCCGAATGGGCCGCCCTGCAGAAGGCCTATGGGCTGCAGTTCCGCGCCCAGCGCCAGATGCAACCGGACTTCATGTATGCGGCCGTCGCCAGCGGCGAGGTCGACGTCATCGCCGGCTACACCAGCGACGGCTTGATCGCCAAATACGAGCTCACAACGCTCGACGATCCCAAGCACGCGATCCCACCCTATGATGCGATCCTGCTGCTCGCGCCGAAGCGCGCCGGCGACGAGCGACTGCAGGCGGCGCTCAAGCCATTGCTCGGCAAGATCGACATCGCCACCATGCGCGAAGCGAACCTGCGCGCCAGCGGCAATGATGCGAATTCATCGCCCGATGCTGTGGCGAAGTGGTTGTGGGAAAAAGTCGGCAAGCGATAGGCCGGCTACAATCCCCGGATCATTCCGGCATCGATCAGCAGCCGGTTCAGCCGCCGCGCCTCGGCGCCATCCTTGCAGCCGTAGAAGATGCCCTTGCAGCGCAGCATGATCTCTTTCTGCTCGGCAAAGGAGGGGTCGAGCGGGATGCCGGCGGCTTCCTGAATGACCAGCGGCAGATAGGGGCCGTCGATCGTGTCCATCACGGCCTGGCTTCCAACCGGCTCGAAATTGACGGCGTCGATCGCGTAATAGGTCGCGTAGAGGCGCGGATCGTAGGCGTCGAGCTTCTTGCCGATCGCGCCCTCGTCGAGCCCGGGCTCGAGGATGGCAGGCGCAAATTCCGGCTGATGATCGCCATAGCGCACGATCAGGAAGGGCTCGCCGGGAAAGGTCTTCTTCAAACCGGCAACGAACGCCTTGTACTGCTCGGCGCTCATGGCCTGCCGGCGCAGATATTCGTCGATGGACGGCACGTTGCCCGGCGCGCGCCAGTTCGGCAGCAGATCGGGACGGAAGCGGGTCTCCCAGGGGAAGTGGTTGGCACCGAGATAGATGAAGGTGAACAGCGGCTTGTTCGGCGGCTGCTGGCCGATCAGCTGAAGCGCCTTGTCGTAGAAGAAGCTGTCGGGCTCGACATCCTTGGCGCCGAGATCCTTGGAATCGAGGAAGCGCTCGATTCCCGTCGTCATCTGGAAGCTGCGCGCGGCCATGAAGCCGCCATGGGCGGGATAGAGCGACAGCGTGTCATAGCCGCAGCGGCGCAGTGCCAGCGGCAGGCCGCGCTCGACCCGGCTCGAGGCGATGCGCGTGACGAAATAGGCGAAGCGGCCGAACGAGCGCGAGGAGAGCCCTGCGAGCACGTTGTATTCGGTGAACCAGCTCGGGCCGCCATTGCTCTCGGCGAGGAACGTGCGCTGCTTGCCGTCCCACGATTTGAAATGGTCGCCATAGCGCGGCGGCACCTTGATGCCCTGGGCGGCGCGGATATCGAAACTCGATTCATCATGGATCATGATGATGTTGGGCCGGCGGCCCGCGGGGTGGCAGGCATCGACCAGCGGCATGTTGAGCCGCTCGTTGGTCGAGGCAGCCGCCTCCATGAAGCCGTACCGCGCAAAGTCGGAGACGGCCGTGACGCCCGAGCGGAAGAATTTCGAGAGATAACCGTCGTCGTAATAGCCGCGCCAGGCCTCGTCCGGGTGATAGAGCGAATAGCCGACCAGGGCGGCAAGGCAGGCGAGCTTGCAGGCGAGCGCCGGCAGGCGGCGGATGCGGAACGGATCGAGCCACCACAGCGCGTACATCAGCGGCAGCGTGACGAGACCGGCCAGGATCACCGACCAGCGCAAATTCGGAAAGATCGTGAACAGGAACGCGACAGTGTCGCGGTCGATCATCATCAGGTCGATGAAGTTGACCGTCATCTGCACAACGTCGTGCTTGAGCCGCGACAGCAGCACCAGCACGACGACCATGGTCAGCGACAGCGCGCCCGACAGCGCCGGCCGCCGCAGCAGCACGATCCAGAAGAAGTTGAGGATGCCCCAGGCCAGCGCGAAGGACAGGCGCGAGCCGAAATCGGTCTCGGTCTCGTACATCAGTGCGAGCGCGGCCAGATGCGGCGCCGCAACCGCGAGCAGCCGCCAGATGCCGAGTGCGGCGACACTCGCCAGCACGGCGGTGGTGGCAGAAGGGCCTGGATTGGGCGCGGACGCCATCGACGACACGCAACTTCTGGTCCGGCGGGGTGATGCCAAGCCTGGCCGGCCTAATAGCGGCCAAGGCCTCCGGAGCAGCCGGAAGCCTGCACCGTGTCATAAAACTGTAACGGAACGGTCAAGGACAGGCAACGCGCGGCGGGGTCCGACCTTCGCTTATTGTTAGTGGGCTGCGACGCATGCCCCAGCGCTTCGCTATTCCGGCGATGAACAGGTCTAGCACCGCTTCGCCTGCGCCATCCTCGACGCTCGGGACGTCGCGGCTCGGCAAGTGCGGACGACACCGCGGACCGGCGCCCAGCATCGCGGACGGAGATCTCCGCTCCGTGCTTTCAGTTGCAGCGCAGCATCGATCAGGCCAGGGCGACGTTCGCCGTGGTGATACCGCCGGCGTGGGCCGCAGGACGGCGGGCGTGCGGCTTGGAGCTCGAACGACCCAGCAATGCCTCGCGCAAGACGAAAAGAGCGAGATCGCTGTTTGCGATCTCGCTCGAATTAGAACGGCAAAGGTTCACGATTTGGCTTGGCGAGCGAAGCTCTTGCGCTCGCGTCCCGGACAAGCGCAGCGCAGAGCCGGGACGCAGGAGCCGCGCCGGGCCCCGGATCAGCAGCGCATCACCAAGGTGCTGAGCGCGTCCGGAGCACAACGGCTTAGTTCTTGCTCTTGTCGACCAGCGCACCCTTCTTGATCCAGGGCATCATGTCGCGCAGCTTCGCGCCGACTTCCTCGATCGGGTGCGCCGCGAGCTTGGCGCGGGTCGCCTTGAACGAGGTCTGGTTGACCTTGTTCTCGAGCATCCAGTCGCGGGCGAACTTGCCGCCCTGGATGTCGGCCAGAACCTTGCGCATCTCCTTCTTGGTCTCGTCGGTGATGATGCGCGGGCCGGTGACGTACTCGCCGTACTCGGCGGTGTTGGAGATCGAGTAGTTCATGTTGGCGATGCCGCCTTCATAGATCAGGTCGACGATCAGCTTCACTTCGTGCAGGCACTCGAAATAGGCCATCTCCGGCGCGTAGCCGGCTTCGACCAGGGTCTCGTAGCCGCCCTTGATCAGCTCGACCAAGCCGCCGCAGAGCACCACCTGCTCGCCGAACAGGTCGGTCTCGCACTCTTCCTTGAAGGTGGTCTCGATGATGCCGGCACGGCCGCCGCCGATGGCGGAAGCATAGGACAGGCCGAGGTCATGGGCGTTGCCCGAGACGTCCTTGGCGATCGCGATCAGGCAGGGCACGCCGCCGCCGCGCTGATATTCCGAGCGCACGGTGTGGCCGGGGCCCTTCGGCGCGATCATCAGCACGTCGAGGTCGGCACGCGGATCGAGCAGGTTGAAATGGACGTTGAGGCCGTGGGCGAACACGAGGGCGGCGCCCTTCTTCATGTTGTCGTGCAGGTGCTCGCGATAGATGTCGCCCTGGAGCTCGTCCGGGGTCAGCATCATGACGAGGTCGGCCCATTTGGCGGCGTCCGCAACCTCGAGCACCTTGAAGCCGGCAGCTTCCGCCTTCTTGGCCGAGGCCGAACCCTTGCGCAGCGCAATAGCGACTTCCTTGACGCCGGAATCCTTCAGATTGAGCGCATGGGCATGGCCCTGGCTGCCATAGCCGACGATGGCGACCTTCTTGCCCTTGATCAGGTTCAGGTCGGCGTCGCGATCGTAATAAACACGCATAGGTCGTTTCCTCGTTCAGGGCCGAAATCGGCCAATGGTCAGTGTCCGAAGGGTGAAATTTGCGGATTTCGGGGGCTGTCTAGAGCATTTTCAGCCCTGAGGGAAACCCGTTTCTGCATGGAAATCCGCGACATCATGCATCCATGAAAACGGGGTAGAGGGAGGCCAGCAGCAGGATCGCCATCAGGATGTTGAAGGCGCGGACCAGCCGCTCGGAGGTCAGGACCGGCCGCAATGCGGAGCCGAACAGGGCCCAGACTACGGTCGAGACTGTGCCGACGATCAGGCTGATCACAGTCTGAATGGCGATGTTGATCGGGAATTGGGCGATCGCCGCATAGGCGGTGATGGTGCCGATCACGATCACCCAGCCCTTGGCGTTGATCCATTGGAACATCGCCGCGCCCCAGAAGGTCATGGGGCCGCGGCCATTCTCCTCGCCCGGCTTTGCCGGACCGGCCATGGCGATCGCGGCAGCCAGGTAAATCAGGTAGGCGGCGCCTGCATATTTCAGGATGGTCTGGAGGATCGGATAGGCCAGGAACACCGAGCCGAGCCCGAGGCCGACCGCGGCGACCATGAAGGCGAAGCCGAGCACGATGCCGACGATGTGCGGGATGGTGCGCCGGAAGCCGTAGGTCAGGCCGGAGGACAGCAGCATGATGTTGTTCGGCCCGGGCGTGAAGTACATCACGACCATGAAGACGAGGAAGGCATAGAACAGCGAGTAGGTCATCATCACCTCACGCAGTCTTCGGCAGAACTTGCGGGCGCTTCGCCAGCACCATCACGGCGATGCCGCCGATCACGGTCAGCATGCCGGCGAGGCGAAGCGGCCCGAACCGTTCGCCAAACACGATGCTGGAGGCCGCCGAGCCCACGAACGGCACCAGCAGCGCGAACGGCACGACTTGCGCAGCCGGGTAGTCGCGCAAGAGGCGGCCCCACAGCCAATAGGCGATGCTGGTCGAGATGCCGCCGAGCATCAGCATGCAAACCGCCGATGCCAGCGACATGTGCGTCAGCGACGTCCAGGTCGACGCCGGCCCGTTGGTGAGCAGCGCCAGCACGAACAGCGGCACGGCCGAGGCGAGGCAGAGCCAGGCAAACAGGTCGAACATCGGCACGCCGCGCGCGCCACGAAGCAGCAGATTGCCGATTGCGAAGCTGAGCGGCGAGATCATCAGCACCGCGAAGGCGGCAACGCTGAAATCATAGCCGACGGTGCCGCAGATCATCAGCAAGCCCGCCGCGGCGATGGCGACGCCGAGCGTCTGCACCGGCGTCGGACGTTCGCCGAATAGGATCGCGGCAAGGCCGATCGTGAACAGCGCCTGGCTCTGCACGACGACGGAGGTGAGGCCCACCGGGACGCCATGGGCGATGCCGTAGGCCTGCGACAGGAACTGACCGAGGAACAACGTGAAGCTGATCGCGATCAGCAGTGACCAGGCGACCTTCGGCTTCGGAATGAACAGGCACGGTGCCGCAGCGATCGTAAATCGCAACGCCGTCATCAGCTCCGGCGAAAGCTCGTCGAGCGCGATCCGGCTCGCCACGAAGGCAAGCCCCCAGATGATCGCCACCATGACGGCGATGAGGATGTCGGCCGGCTTCATTGTTGTTTCCGGTTCTGCCTTGTCGTGCAGCCCTGTTTATTGTTCTGGTCTAGCCTTGCTCGCCGGCTTTCGGTTTCCGCAGCAGATAGGTGCCGTGCATCGGCGCGTGATAGTCGGCCGCGACCAGGGTGAAGCCGACGTCGGTCAGCATCCGCTCCATCACCCAGCCGAAGGTGGAATATTCGTCGCGCATGTGGGTCACCACGCCCTCGCGGGAGAAATCGTGGTTCTTGATCTGGAAGTCGGCCCATTGCTCGACGTCACGCTCGATCGCGTCAGGCATCGATGAGTAAACAATGTCACGGAGATAAAACGTCGCTCCGGGCTTGAGCGCGCGAAAAATCCGCGACATCGCCACCGCCTTCCAGAAATCCGGCAGATGGTGCAGCGTGAACTCGCTGACGATGAGATCGTAGGATTCGGGCCGGTAGGCGAAGCTGAGCAGGCCGGCGGATTGGGTGCGCACCGGTGCCTTGCGGTCGCGGGCATAGATCTCGGCCAGCGCCAGCATTGCCGGCGAAATATCGATGGCGTCGACGTCGGCCCCCATCAACGCCGCTTCGGTGGCGAGCACGCCGTTGCCGCAGCCGATATCGGCGATGCGCCAGCCGCGCTGGACCCCGAGCATCTTCAGCGCGGCGCGCGCCCGCAGATCGGCATCGTCATGGTTGTCGTAGATCGAGGCCACAGCGGGCTCGATCCCCATCCGGTTCCGCTCGTTGTAGTACCAGTCGCGCGCCAGCATGGCTCACATCCCTTCAGGCCCGCGGCCGATCGCGGCAACGCCGGTGCGCGACACCTCGACGAGGCCGAGCGGGCGCATCAGGTCGATAAATTGATTGATCTTGTCCGTATTGCCTGTGATCTCGAACACAAAGCTCTCGGTGGTGGCGTCGATCACCCGGGCGCGGAACGCATCCGCCAGCCGGAGCGCCTCGACCCGATGATCGCCCTGTCCGCGCACTTTCACCATCGCCAGCTCGCGCTCGATCGAGCGCTTGGTCTGGGTCATGTCGACGACCTGATACACCGGGATCATGCGGTCGAGCTGGTTCTTGATCTGCGCGATCACCATCGGCGTGCCCGTGGTGACGATGGTGATCCGAGAGAGGTGCTTCTGAGCCTCGGTCTCCGAGACCGTGAGGCTCTCGATGTTGTAGCCGCGCCCCGAGAACAGGCCGATGACGCGCGCGAGCACGCCCGGCTCGTTCTGCACGAGCACCGCAAGCGTATGCGTCTCGTTGGGATCGTGACGGTCCTCGATGAAATAGGCGGATGCGGGCTGGTTCATTGTCGTCCCCTCTTGTCTCTCCGTCACGCCATCGCTGGCGCGTCCGTCCCGACCCAACGGCGGAACAGATCGAAATCGATATTGCCGCCGGACAGCACGAGACCGACGCGCTTGCCCTTCAGCTTGCTCTTTTCCTGCAGCGCCGCGGCCAGCGCGGCTGCGCCGGCGCCTTCGGCGAGATTATGCGTATCGGTCCAGTAGGCGCGGATCGCGGCGGCGACCTCGTCGTCGGTGACCTCTACGATGCGCGAGGCGCCCTTGCGGATCAGCGCGAACGCATCCTCGTCGGGGATGCGCGTTGCCATGCCGTCGGCGCGCGTGTTGCTGGTCTCGGTCGTCACGATTTTTCCGGCCGCGAACGACAGCGCATAGGACGGCGCTTCCGTCGACTGTACGCCGACGATCTCGGTCTTCAGGCCGAGCAGGTCGCGCGCCATGATGCAGCCGCAGATGCCGGAGCCCTGCCCGATCGGCACATAGAGGACGTCGAGGTCGGGCACTGCGCGGAATAGTTCGAGAGCGTAGGTCGCAACGCCAAGAACGAGATCCGGGTGGAACGAGGGCACCATGTGGAGCCCGGCGAACTGCGCGCGACGCTCGGCTTCCTCGCGTGCCGCCTGAAAGTCCTCGCCGTGTTCGACGAGTTCGGCACCGAAGGCCTTCATCGCGCGGTTCTTCTCGACCGAGTTGCCGCGCGGCACATAGATCACCGCGGGCACGCCGTGCCGGCTCGCGGCAAAGGCGAGGCTCTGGCCGTGATTGCCGCGCGTCGCCGAGATGATACCCGGCGTGTTCGGCCGCTCGCGCTTCAGCCGTTCGAGATAGACGAGGCCGCCGCGCACCTTGAAGGCGCCGATCGGCGTGTGGTTCTCGTGCTTCACCACGACCTCGGTGCCGAGCCGACCTGCGAGCAACGGCCAGGCATGCGCCGGCGTTGCCGGCACCGCCTGCCCCACGATCGCATGTGCGCGCTCGAGCTCCCTCAGGTCGAACATGGCCTCAGACCAGCGCCTTGCCGCCGGCGAATGCCTTCGCGGTGGCCTCGTCGTTGGCCTGCTCCGGCAGCAGCATCTCGTTATGTGCCTTGCCGGAGGGGATCATCGGGAAGCAGTTTTCGAGTGCCGCGACACGGCAGTCGAACAGCACCGGGCGCTTGACCGAGATCATCTCCTTGATGGCGCCATCGAGATCGGCCGGTTTGTGCACCTGGAGGCCGACGGCGCCGTAGGCCTCCGCGAGCTTGACGAAGTCCGGCAGCGCCTCCGAATAGGAATGCGACAGCCGGTTGCCGTGCAGCAGCTGCTGCCACTGGCGCACCATGCCCATGTACTGGTTGTTCAGGATGAAGATCTTGATCGGCAGCTCGTACTGAACCGCCGTCGACATCTCCTGCATCGTCATCTGCACCGAGGCATCGCCCGCAATGTCGATGACGAGACTGTCCGGATGCGCCACCTGAACGCCGACCGCGGCCGGCAGGCCGTAGCCCATCGTGCCGAGACCGCCCGAGGTCATCCAGCGATGTGGCTCCTCGAAGCCGTAGAACTGCGCCGCCCACATCTGATGCTGGCCGACCTCGGTCGTGATGTAGGTATCCTTGCCGCGCGTCGCTTCGAACAGGCTCTGGATCGCGTGCTGCGGCAGGATGACGTCGTTGCTCTTCTTGTAATAGAGCGAGTTACGGGCGCGCCATTGCGCGATCTGCTGCCACCACGACCTGATGTCGGGCTTCTTCGCCTCCGCCTTGAACACCTGGAGGATGTCGCCGAGGACGTTGCCGCAATCGCCGATGATCGGCACGTCGACCCGGATGTTCTTGTTGATCGAGGACGGATCGATGTCGATGTGGATCTTCTTCGAGCCCGGCGAGAACGCATCGACGCGGCCGGTGATGCGATCGTCGAAGCGCGCGCCGACGCACAGCATGACGTCGCAATCATGCATGGTCATGTTCGCCTCGTAGGTGCCGTGCATGCCGAGCATGCCGAGCCAGTTCTTGCCCGACGCCGGATAGGCGCCGAGGCCCATCAGCGTCGAGGTGATCGGAATACCGGTGACCTCGACCAGTTCGCGCAACAGCTTGGTCGCCTCGGGGCCGGAATTGATCACGCCGCCGCCGCTGTAGATCACGGGACGCTTGGCATTCGCGAGCAGCGAGACCGCTTTACGGATCTGCGTCGCATCGCCCTTCAGGCGCGGCGCGTAGGAGCGGTGCACGTCCGATTTGCGCGGCGGATGATAGGTGCCGGTGGCGAACTGCACGTCCTTGGGGACGTCGACCAGCACCGGGCCCGGACGGCCCGAGGTTGCGACGTAGAAGGCCTCATGCAGCACCTTGGCGAGATCGTTGACGTCGCGCACCAGCCAGTTGTGCTTGGTGCAGGGGCGCGTGATGCCGACGGTGTCACATTCCTGGAACGCATCGTTGCCGATCAGATGCGTCGGCACCTGGCCGGAGATGCAGACCAGCGGGATCGAGTCCATCAGCGCGTCCGTCAGCGGCGTCACCATGTTGGTGGCGCCGGGGCCGGAGGTCACCAGCGCAACGCCCGGCTTGCCGGTCGAGCGCGCATAGCCTTCGGCGGCATGGCCCGCGCCCTGCTCGTGGCGGACCAGGATGTGCTGGACCTCGCTCTGCTGGAAGATCTCGTCGTAGATCGGAAGCACCGCGCCGCCGGGATAGCCGAAAATGTCGGTCACGCCGTGATCGATGAGTGCGCGGACGATCATCGCTGCGCCGGTCATCTGGTTCGGATCGTGGCTCTTGTCGCTCATTGGCTTGCTCCGGATGCGCTGTTGTCAGCGGCTTCGTTCGTGTCGGGTTCGGGAAATAAAAAAGGCCCCGAAGAGGGCCCATGCACACCGCCTGTCATGTGGATGGCAGCTAGCCACCCCCGGCGGTGTGCCTGGGTACGACGGCGATAAGGAGTTTGGTAATAATGTTACGCATGGCGGGCGCTCGGCTTCCCAAAGGTTGCGCGAAACATAGCGGCCAAAGCCTGGATGTCAAGGCAATGCGGCCGTTCCCGCGCGATTTTGGCAGTGTAGCGGTGTTCCCCGGGTTCGGCGAGAGGTAAATTCGGGAACCCGGCAAAAAAGCGCGTCAATCGAGGTCCCGCTCCGCGGTCACGATGGCCGCGAGCCATCCCCTCGCCTCCTCCGGCCTGACCCATTCGAAGTCGGGCAGCTGGTGCCGGAACCAGGTGAATTGCCGCTTAGCGTAGTGGCGGGTATCGCCGCGGCCGATGCTGGCGGCCTCCTCCAGGCTGAGCTCGCCGCGCAGATGCCGGATCAAGGACGGCACGCCATGGGCCTTCATGGCCGGCAGCAGCGGATCGAGTTGCCTGGCGGCGAGCCGCTCGACCTCCTTGAGCGCGCCGGCGCCCAACATGGCATCGAAACGAGCATCGATGCGGGCATAGAGCTCGTCACGCCCGGGCGCGAGGAAGATCGCACGAAAACTGTCCTTGGGCAGCAGCGGTGGCTGTCCCTCGCGGTGCCAATCGAGCAGCGAACGGCCGGTTGCCTCGATCACCTCGAGCGCGCGGGCGATGCGGGTGCGGTCGCGCAGGCTCAATCGCTCGGCCGCGCGCGGATCGCGGGCTGCGAGTTCCGCGTGCAGCGCCTCGACGCCGTTCCGCTCCAGCCGCGCGCGCACGTCCTCGCGCAGCTCGGCGGGGATCGGCGGCACCACGGAGAGACCTGTGGTCAGTGCCTTGAAATAGAGCCCGGTGCCGCCGATGAAGATCGGCAGACGTCGCTGCGCCCTCGCCTCATGGAGCGCCTTCGCGGCATCGCTTACCCAGGCACCGGCCGAGAAATTCACGGCGGCATCGACGTGGCCATAGAGCCGATGCGGCACGAGCGCCTCGTCCGCCGCGGTCGGCCGCGCCGTGATGATGCGGAGGTCACGATAGACCTGCATGGAATCGGCATTGATGACGACGCCGCCGGCGGCGAGCGCAAGCTCGAGCGCCAGCGCCGACTTGCCGCTGGCGGTCGGGCCTGCGATAAGCACGGCCTTGCTCGAATGCCCCTCGCTCACGAAAACCTCAAATGTCCCTCGTCGCCACGCTGATCTGCAATCCTGACAATCCCGCGCTCGACTCGACCATCGTCGACGGCGCCCGCGCCGTGCTGCCGCAGGCGGCGCCCGCGCACTGGCTGTTCGACGGGGTTGCGGTCGACATCCCCTTCGGCGCCGACAGTAACCTCGCAGGCGACCGCCACGCCATCGAGCAGCGGTTGCGCGAGCTCCGCGGCGACCTGCCCATCGACATCGTCGTGCAGCCTGTTGGCTCCAGGCGCAAGAAGCTTTTTCTCGCCGACATGGATTCCACCATGATCGGCCAGGAATGCATCGACGAGCTCGCCGATTTCGTCGGGGTCAAGGCGCATGTCGCAGGCATCACCGAGCGTGCGATGCGCGGCGAGATCGAGTTCGAGCCGGCGCTGCGCGAGCGCGTCGCGCTGCTCAAGGACCTGCCGGCCACCGCGGTCGACGAGGTGCTGGCCAAGCGCATCACGCTGACGCCGGGCGGCCGCGAGCTGGTCGCGACCATGCGCGCGAACGGCGCCTATACCTGCCTCGTCTCCGGCGGCTTTACTTTGTTCACGCGCGCGGTCGCCGCCAAGATCGGCTTCCAGGAGAACCGCGCCAACGAGCTCGTCGTGCGCGACGGCAAGTTCACCGGCGAAGTGAAGGAACCGATCCTGGGCCGCGCCGCGAAGCTCGCGACGCTGGTGGACCTGATGGAATCGTTCGATCTCGACGACATCGACTCGGTCGTGGTCGGCGACGGCGCCAACGATCTCGCGATGATCCAGGCCGCGGGGCTGGGTGTGGCCTATCACGCCAAGCCCGCCGTGGCGGCGGCTGCGGCGGCGCGGATCGATCACGGCGATCTCACTGCGCTGCTTTATGCGCAGGGGTATCGGCGCGACGAGTTCGTGGAGGGCTAGCCGCCCTTGCTGCACGCTCAGCAGCCGTAGGTGGGCAAACGCGCCCTTGCGCCGTGCCCACCCTTGTTGCCGCGAGGGTAGAAAGATGGTGGGCACGCTTCGCTTTGCCCACCCTACAGGACCGTGCCTTTCCTACTGCACGCTCAGCGCGACAAACCGCAGCTCGCCGTCGCCGTTCGAGACCAGCAGCAGCACCGATTTCTTGCCGTCCTTCTTGAGCTGGTCGACCCGCTTCTGGATGTCGGCGCCGCTCGACACCGCCTCCTGCGCCACCTCGACGATGACGTCGCCGGCGGACAGACGCTTCTCGGCGGCGTCCGAATTGGCGTCGACATTGGTGACGACCACGCCCTTGACGCTCTCCTTGATCTTGTAGCGCGTACGCAGATCCTTGCTCAGCGCTGCGAGATCGAGGCCGAGCGCCTTCTGCGTCACCGGCTTCTCCGGCGCCGGCTCGTCGGTCTTCACCGCCGCCTGCACCTTGTCGGGATCCTGGAGGCGGCCGAGCGTGACCTTCTTGATCTCTTCCTGGCCCTTGCGGATGATGACGACGTCGACCTCCTTGCCGACCGCGGTGTCGGCGACGACGCGGGACAGGTCCTTCGGGTCCTTGACGTCCTTGCCGTCGAACTTGACGACGACGTCGCCGGGCTCGATCCCGGCGGGCTTGGCCGGGCCCTTGTCGTCGACGCCGGCGACCAGCGCACCGCGCGCGGGCTTGATGTTGAGGCTTTCGGCGATCTCGTCGGTGACGCTCTGGATGCGCACGCCCAGCCAGCCGCGGCGCAGCTCGCCGAACTGGCGGAGCTGGTCGACGACGCCCACCACCGTCTTCGACGGCACGGCGAAGCCGATGCCGATGGAGCCGCCGGACGGCGAGATGATCAGCGTGTTGACGCCGATGACGTCGCCGTCGAGGTTGAACAGCGGACCACCGGAATTGCCGCGGTTGATGGAGGCGTCGGTCTGGATGTAGCTGTCGTACGGCCCGGAGGAGATGTCGCGGTTCTTGGCCGAGACGATGCCGGCCGTCACCGTACCACCGAGACTGAAGGGATTGCCGATCGCGACCACCCAGTCGCCGAGGCGCAGCTTGTCGCTATCGCCGAACTTCACCGCGACCAGCGGCTTCGGCGGCTTGATCTTGAGCACGGCGAGATCGGTCTTCTTGTCGACGCCGACCAGCTCGGCCTTGATCTTGGTGCCGTCGTTGAGGATGACGTGGATCTCGTCGGCATCCGCAATGACGTGGTTGTTGGTGACGACGACGCCCGCCGTGTCGATGATGAAGCCGCTTCCGAGCGAGTTGGTCTTGCGCGGCGGGTTGTTGTCGCCGCGCTCGCCGCCCTTGCTGCCGCCGCCGGGACCCCGGCGGTTCTTGAAGAAGTCGTCAAAGAACTCCTCGAACGGCGAGCCTGGCGGCAGTTGCGGCATGGTGTTGCTGCCGCCCCCCTTGGCCTCGACCGTCTGCGAGGTCGAGATGTTGACGACCGCGTCGATCACCTTCTCGGCGACGTCAGCGATGCCATCCGGTCCGCGCGCATGGGCCGGCGTGCCGAACGCGCTGAAAGCACCGACGGCGAGCGCGGCCAGCCCAATTCGCACACCAAGTCGCACGCGGCGGCGCGAGCGGGACGGGGCAATGGTGGCAGCGGTCATTGTGATCTCCAGACAAAGGGATTCGGCGCCAGACTGCGCTCGAACGGGGGCACGGCGCAAGCGCGGAGCTTCACGGGCCTCAAGAGCCCGATAATAAGGCGAAAACCAGTCTGGCGCCTTCACTTTGGCGTTGGCCGAAGCCCTAAATCGGCCGACGCATAACCCAGATCAGGACCAGTCCGGCCACGGCCGAGGCAATCCCGACCGCCCGCAGGATGTTGTCCGGAGTGGCGATGGCGCTTTTCATGGCTTTGCGCATCCAGTTCGGACTGGCTGCGAACATCAAGCCTTCGAGCACGAACAGGATGCCTAGGCCGATGAGGAAGTCGGCGAACGCAATGGACCTCATCGGAATGGAACCTCCCGTTATGCTGTTCTTGTCTGGACAAAGGGCGGCGAAATCCGCCGCCCTTGTCTAGCTTACGGCTTCGCCGGCGTCTCGGTTGCCGTCTTGCCGGACGGGTTACCGAAGTACCGGAAGAAATCCGAATCCGGCCGCAGCAGGAAGCGGGTGTCGTTGGCACGCAGCCCGTTCTCATAGGCCGTCATCGACCGGTAGAAGGCGAAGAAGTCGGCGTCCTTGCCGTAGGCCTCCGCAAACAGGCGGTTGCGCTCGGCATCGCCCGCACCGCGGGTCTGCTCGGCCTGCGAATTGGCCTCCGCGACGATGACGGTCGCCTCGCGGTCGGCCTTGGACTTGATCTCCTGGGCCTTCTGGCCACCCTGTGCCCGGAACTCGGCGGCCTCGCGCTCACGCTCCGTCTTCATGCGCAGATAGACCGCCTGGCTGTTCTGTTCCGGCAGATCTGCGCGGCGGATCCGGACGTCGACGACCTGAATGCCGTAGCCGTCGGCCTCGCGGTCGAGCTGGTCGCGGATGCGCAGCATCAGCTTCTCGCGGTCGTCGCGCACCACGTTGATGAACGTGACCTCGCCGAGCACGCGGCGCAGCGCCGCGTTCAGGAGCGTGGTGAGCTGGATGTTGGCGGCCTGGATCGAGCCGACGCTCTGATAGAAGCGCAGCGCATCCTTGATGCGGTAGCGCGCAAAGGCGTCGACCACGAGCCGCTTCTGGTCGGAGGCGATCGCCTCCTGCGACGGGTTCTCCAGGTCGAGGATCCGCTTGTCGATGTTGATCACCGAATTCCACGGCGCCTTGAAATGCAGGCCGGGCGCGGTGACGACGTCGACCGGCCTGCCGAACTGGAGCACGATCGTCTGCTCGGTCTGCTGCACCGTGAACAGCGACATGTAGGCCACGATCAGGACCAGGAGCAGCCCGATCAGCGTGACGAAACCTGTAACCGGAGACCTCATCGGCTTGCTCCGCTCGACTGCGGACCGGGTGTCCGTTTGGGCGCCAGTTCGGGAAGCGGCAGATAGGGCACGACGCCTTGGCCTGAGGGGCCGCCGTCATAGACGAGCTTGTCGGCGCCGCCGAGCACGCGCTCCATCGTCTCCAGATAAATCCGTTCTCGCGTCACGTCGGGCGCCTTCTTGTATTCCTCGTAAACCTTCAGGAAGCGCGCGCTCTGGCCCTTGGCCTCGGCAACCGCCTGCTCCTTGTAGCCCTCGGCGTCCTGGAGGATCTTGGCTGCCCGTCCATGCGCCTGCGGCACGACCTGGTTGGCGTAGGTGTGCGCCTCGTTTTGCAGCTGCTCGAGATTGGCACGGGCCGCCTGCACGTCGCGGAAGGCGTCGATCACCTGCGCCGGCGGATCGACCTTCTGCATCTGCACCTGGGTGATGAGAATGCCTGCGCCGTAGCTGTCGAGGGTCTTCTGGATCAGCTCCTGCACACGCTGCTCGATCGTGTTGCGGGCGCCGGTCAGGATCGGCTGGATCTGCGAACGGCCGATCACCTCACGCATCGCGCTCTCGGAGACCGCCTTCACGGTACCTTCGGGATTCTGGATGTTGAAGAGGAATTCGCCGATGCCGTCCGGCTTGATGCGCCAGAGCACGGTGAAGTCGACGTCGACGATGTTCTCGTCGCCGGTCAGCATCAGGCTCTCTTCAGGCACGTCGCGAATGGAGCGGCCGCGCCGCGCCGGATCGTCGATCAGCGTCATGCCGACGGAGATGGTGTTGACGCGCAGCGCCTTGGGCAGCAGCACTGTCTCGATTGGATAGGGCAGATGATAGTTCAGGCCGGGCTGCACGGTGCGGACATGCTTGCCGAAGCGCAGCACGACGCCGAGCTCTTCGGACTGCACGCGGAAGAAGCCCGACAGCAGCCAGAATGCGACGATCAGCAGGATGATCAGCGTGATGCCGATGCCGGAGAAATAGCCGCCCGGCATGATCTGCTGGAGGCGGTCCTGGCCGCGCCGCAGAAGGTCTTCCAGATCCGGCGGCCTCGGCCCGACCGGTTGCGGGCCCGAGCCCCATGGTCCCTTTGGACCCGAGCCCCACGGGCCACCGCCCTGATTCTTCCACGGCATTCGACGCTCTCCTCGGCAGGGTGGAATTGCCCCCGCCCGCTTTGTCCGGTCCGGCTTTATAGGGGACAGGCAAGTCCCTTACAACGCAGCCCTGACCGTCTTCCGAGCTATGCTCGGGCACGAAAAAGTCAATGTAAACATTGACGAAAGCGGTTAATGGCCGCGCCGCCGACGATATGTCACATAGGAGACGTCGGCGCTGTCGTCGGGGCCGGCAGGGTGGCGGATGCGTTCAACCTCGTCCCATTCCGCCTTGTCGATGTCGAAATACGTGTCGCCTTCGGGGCGCGCGTGCACTTCGGTAATTTCGAGACGATCGGCGCGATCCAGCCATTGCCGGAAGATCTCGGCGCCGCCGATTACCGCGATTTCAGTGACCGAACGCCGCAGGGCATCGCCAAGCGCGACCGCACCGGCATCCGCTGGCGACGTCGTGACGATGGCGCCATTGGCGCGATAGGCCGCATCGCGCGTGACCACGATGTTGGTGCGGCCCGGCAGCGGCCGGCGCAGGGTCTCGAAGGTCTTGCGCCCCATGATCACGGGCTTGCCGATGGTCAGCGCCTTGAAGCGCGCCATATCGGACTTCAACCGCCACGGCATGGCATTGCCCGTGCCGATAACGCCGTTCTCCGCGATCGCGACGACGAAGACGATCTCCATCAGGCAGAGCTCCCGGCAAGCTGTGTCAGCGCAGGCCCGGTGACGCGGCACAGCGTCCAGTCGTCCATCATGACCGCGCCGAGCGATTTGTAGAACGCGATCGAGGGTGCGTTCCAGTCGAGCACCGCCCATTGCAGGCGCGACCAGCCGTTGTCGACGCATTCCCTGGCGAGATAGGCCAGCAGCGCCTTGCCGAGACCCTTGCCCCGATGCGACGGCCGCACATAGAGATCTTCGAGATAAATGCCGTGGCGGCCGCTGAAGGTGGAGAAATTGAGAAACCACACCGCGAAGCCGACCGGCTCGCCGTTCCACTCCGCGATCGCGCAATAGAGCTGCGGCCGCTCGCCGAACAGCGCGTCGGCGATGTCGGCCTCGGTCGCCTCGACCTCGTGCGTGAGCTTTTCGTACTCAGCGAGCTCGCGGATGAAGGACAGGACGAGCCCGGCCTCCCCGAGCTGCGCACGGCGGATGGTCGACGACATCGGTGTCAGACCGCGACTTCCGCCTTGATGTGCGGATGCGGATCGTAGCCGACGAGCTCGAAGTCTTCGTAGCGGAAGGAGAAGATGTCCTTCACATCGGGGTTGATCCGCATCACCGGCAGCGCGCGAGGTGCGCGGCTGAGCTGGAGCCGCGCCTGCTCCAGGTGGTTGGAATAGAGATGGGTGTCGCCGAGCGAGTGCACGAAGTCGCCGGGCTTGAGGCCGGTAACTTGCGCGACCATCATGGTGAGCAGCGCGTAGGATGCGATGTTGAAGGGCACGCCGAGGAAGACGTCCGCCGAACGCTGATAGAGCTGGCACGACAGCTTGCCGTTCGCGACATAGAACTGGAATAGCAGGTGGCAAGGCGGCAGCGCCATCTTGTCGACGTCCGCCGGATTCCAGGCGGTCACGATCAGCCGACGCGAATCCGGGGTGCGCTTGATCATGTCGATGACCTTGGCGATCTGGTCAATGCTGCCTCCGTCGGGTGTCGGCCAGGAGCGCCACTGATGGCCGTAGACCGGACCGAGATCGCCATTGGCGTCCGCCCACTCGTCCCAGATCGTGACGCCGTTGTCGCGCAGATATTTGATGTTGGTGTCGCCCTTCAGGAACCAGAGCAGCTCATGCACGATCGCCTTCAGCGGCAGCCGCTTGGTTGTCAGCATCGGGAAGCCGGCCGACAAATTGAAGCGCATCTGATGGCCGAACACCGAGAGCGTGCCGGTGCCGGTCCGGTCGGTCTTCTCGACGCCGTCTGAAAGAATCCGCTCGAGCAGGTCCTGATACTGGTGCATGTTGCGACTGAGCCTTTGGGGAGGCGGCGAACTTAGCGGCCGCCCCCGCGCTGCAACAGCGGCGATTCGCTGTCCCCGTCGATTATACCCGGAAAAGTGAGTGTGCCCGGCACAAACGACAAGGGGGCGAAACTCAGCGTTCCGCCCCTCGCCTAGCGCCTTGATCGCCTTCGCTTAATTTGCCGGCTTGAGCACCGGGCTCCACTTCGCGATCTCGTTCTTGACCAGGGTCGCCAGCGCCTCCGGGGTTCGGTCCTTCGGCGCGGGGATGACGCTGCCGAGTTCGAGCAGGCGCTTCTTCACAGTCTCGTCGTCGAGCGCCTTGACGGCGGCGGCGTTCACGCTTGCCACGATCGCAGGCGAGGTTCCCTTGGGCGCGAACATCGCGTTCCAGGCCTGAGCCTGGAATGCCGGCAGGCCGGCTTCCGCCGTGGTGGGCACGTTCGGCAGCGACGGGTTGCGCTCGGCCGTGGCGATCGCATAGGCCTTGATGGTGCCGGCATTGATCTGCGGGACGGCGTTGACGATCTGGTCGCACATGTAGTCGACCTGACCCGCCACCAGCGCATTCATCGCAGGTCCCGTCCCGTTGAAGGGCACGCCGACCGGCTTGATGTCGAGGATCGAGTGCAGAAGCTCGCACGAGACGTGCGAAACCGAGCCGACGCCGGCATGCGCGGCGTTCACCTTCTCGGCATTCGCCTTCACATAGGTGACGAACTCCTTGAGGTCCTTCGGCGGAAAGTCCTTGCGCGCCAGGATCAGGATCGGCGTGCCCGCCAGCAGGGCGATCGGCTCGAAGTCTTTCTCGGGCTGATAGGCCAGCTTCGGATAGAGCGGCACAGAGGCGGCATGCGTGCCCATATGCCCGGTGATCAGCGTATAGCCATCATTGGCCGCACGCGCTGCACGCGTCGTGGCAGTGGTGCCGCCGGCACCCACGACGTTCTCGATGATGATGCTCTGCCCCAGCGTCTGCGCCATGTGCCCGGTGACGATCCGTGAGATCACGTCAGTCGGCCCGCCGGCCGCGAAAGGCACGATCATGGTAATGCTGCGCGTCGGATAGGTCTGCGCCTCAGCCGTTGCGATAAAGGCGCCCAGCGATGCTATCGCTGCTGCACATGCGCCTGCGAGCGCGCGAATGAACGTCATGGCGATCCCCCTTTGGACACAATAAAATGCCGGCCCAAAGGCCGGCATTTCCATTTCACAAAGCCGTAACACAAGTCGATTCGACTTCCGAATGCGGCGTGCCGACGCAGGGCGCGGCGCGGGCGCAGGGCGCGAGCGACCTCAGTTCTCGGACTCGGTGAACACCTCGTCGCGCTTGGCGCGCAACACGGGGAGCACTGTCAGGACAAGCAGGCTCGCCGCGACCGCAAGCAGCACCGCCGACAACGGACGCGTCAGGAACACGCTCCAGTCGCCACGCGAGATCAGCAGCGCCCGGCGCAGGTTCTCCTCCATCAGCGGTCCGAGCACCATGCCGAGCAGCAACGGCGCCGGCTCGAAATCGTGCTTGATCAGCCAATAGCCGACGAGACCGAACACGCCGGCGAGGATGACGTCGACCGGCGCGTTGTTCACCGAATAGATGCCGATCGCGCAGAAGATCACGATCGAGGGGAACATCAGCCGGTACGGCACGCGCAAGAGCCGCACCCAGATTCCGACCAGCGGCAGGTTGATGATGATCAGCATCAGATTGCCGATCCACATCGAGGCGATCATGCCCCAGACGAGATCCGGCTGCTTCTGCATCACCTGCGGACCGGGCACGATACCATGGATGGTCATGGCGCCCACCATCAGCGCCATCACCGCGTTCGGCGGGATGCCGAGCGTGAGCAGCGGAATGAACGAGGTCTGTGCCGCGGCGTTGTTGGCACTCTCCGGTCCCGCCACGCCCTCGATCGCGCCGCGGCCGAACCGGGACGGGGTCTTTGAGAGCTTCTTCTCGAGCGTATAGGCCGCGAAGGACGCGATCACCGCGCCGCCGCCGGGCAGGATACCGAGGATCGAGCCGAGCACGGTGCCGCGCAGGATCGGCGGCGTCGCATCGGCCAGGTCCTTCCTGGTGGGCATCAGGCCGGTGATCTTCTGCTGCACGAGGTCGCGGTTCATCTCGGCGCCGTGGTCGAGATTGCGGATGATCTCGGCGAAGCCGAACACACCCATCGCCACCGTCGCAAAGCCGAGTCCGTCGGCGAGCTCCGGAATGTTGAAGGCCATGCGCGAGGCGCCGGTCTCGATGTCCGAGCCGACCATCGACAGCAAGAGGCCGAACACGATCATCGCAATCGCCTTCAGCACCGAGCCCTTGGCCAGCACGACCGCGAAGATCAGACCGAGCACCATCAGCGAGAAATATTCGGCCGGGCCGAACGCCAGCGCGAGTTTCGTCAGCGGTGCGCCAAGCAGTGCGATCAAGACGGTCGCGACGCAGCCGGCGAAGAACGAGCCGATCGCGGCGATCGCCAACGCCGGGCCGGCACGGCCTTGCTTGGCCATCTGGTGACCGTCGATGGCGGTCACGACCGATGTCGCCTCACCGGGTATGTTGACCAGGATCGACGTGGTCGAGCCGCCATATTGCGCGCCGTAATAGATGCCGGCGAGCATGATCAGCGCGCCCACCGGCGGCAGTCCGAAGGTGATCGGCAGCAGCATGGCAACGGTCGCGATGGTTCCGATGCCAGGTAGAACGCCGACCAGCGTGCCGACGAGGGCGCCGATCAGGCACATCAGGAGGTTGATCGGGGAGAACGCGACGGCGAAGCCGTGAGCGAGGTTGGCAAAGATATCCATCACGCCCTCACTGGATCAGGAAACGCGGAAACATAGGCATCGGCAGCCCGAGCACGTAGGGGAACAGGATTGCGCAGCCGAGCGTCAGGCAGGCGCCGACGATGGCCGCTTCCAGCCAGCGCGTCTCGTGCGAACCTGTCGCCGCGATCATGAAGCTGGCAAAAGCCGTGACCACGAGGCCGAGCGGCCGGATCGCCAGCGCGAAGAACAGGATCGCCGCCATCACGAACAGCGGCCCGCGCCAGGAATAATGGGCAAGCGCCGGTCCCTCCGTGATCAGGCCGGTCAACGCGACGCCGGCAGACAGGGCAACCAGCAGCCCGCCGAACATACGTGGCGCAGTGCCTGCACCGAAGGAGAAGCCACGCATGCCCTGCAAATCACTCGACGCCCACAGCGCGAACAGGGCAAGGGCCATCAGCACGACGCCGCCGACATAGTCTTGCGCCGAACGGATGGTCATGAACACCGTGAGGATCGCCACCGCAAACAGCGGATAGGAATAGATCAGCGCCAGCAGCACCTCGGACGACATCTTCTTGGCGCCGCCGCCGAACGATCCGAAGATGGCACTGGGCGCGCCGGCCAGCAGCGCTGTCGCGTGGCTGGTGACGACCGCCGCCGGACCGCGGCCGGTCCCCCAGCCGAAGATCGTCCCGATCGACCAGATCAATTCGAAAATCTGCGGCGCAATCGCCAGCAGACAAAAGCCGAGCGCCAACCGGGTGTTTCGGGTGGCTGTCGCTGAGTGGCCCATCGTGTCGGCCATGCCTGTCTCCTCCGCGACCCGTAAGTCACGAGCACTGTTGTTCTAAATCGGCTGGAACTGGTTACCCGCCCGGATCACTGCCTAGCGATTTTCATCAGACAATGCCAGCAAAACCCAACACGCCACCGGCAAGGCGATGCCAGAGTGGATTGATGCGCGAGATGGACGCGACCACCGCAACCATCGCGCTCAGGAGCAGTGCAGCAATTGTGCGATGGCAGGATGAGGGCGCTCGCTGCCTGTCGGTCATCCAGTCATGCACCCACTGTGCGCCCCAGTGCATCAGGTGCCGTCGCCGCGGTCCCGCCCTCGGCGAGCAGCGACATCGGACAGAAGGCGAAGATCAAGGACCAGATCGGGCTTCGGCCGGTCATGCTGCTACTTTCCGCCGCAGGAAATAAGTGACGCCGACACTGACGGGGATCGCGACCAGCAGCCGCCATCAAGAGTCAGACCGCCGCGCGGGTGAGCTGCCCAAGGCGGCCTGAAACCTATCCAAAGGGAACCGCAGGATAGCTCCTCCAACCCTCTGTTTTTCGGGAGCTTTGCCCCCTATATTGGGAGTGCCGGTTCGCCGGCTATGGAAATAAACGGTCGTCGTAATAAACCATTCGGACCCGGGGGCGGTACCCGGCGCCTCCACCAAAGCCCACCATCGGGCGAGCCTGAAGCTGGGCTTTGGCGGGGGCGAAATAGGATCGACGAGGGCGTAAAGGGCGTGCTTTTTCCCGGTATTGTTCCGCCGTTATCGGGCTACTGCAATAGTTGCCAACGACAACTTTGCTCCGGTTGCTCAGGCTGCGTAACGCAGTTTGAAAGACCACTCTAAAGTCCTAGTGGGTTAAGCTCCGCTAGGCGGGGTTCGGAGGCACCTGGCAACAGAAGCCTCCACTTTACTCTTTGATTTCTTCCCCGGCGGGGACTCCTGCTCACCCGTCAGGCGCGGTACTATTGCGGCTTGGCGAGTCGGATCGGCAGGGTCCTTCTTCGGGGATGCAACAGGACCACCATGGCGACCGATCATATCCGATACGATGTGCTGGCCCGCGACGCGCTGCGCGGCGTGCTGCGGAAGGTGCTGACCGATGCCGCGGCCCATGGCCTGCCGGGCGAGCACCATTTCTTCATCACCTTCGTGTCCAAGGCCGAGGGCGTGAAGCTGTCGCCGCGGCTGCTCGCGCAATATCCGGAGGAGATGACGATCATCCTCCAGCACCAGTTCTGGGACCTGACCGTGCTCGAGGACCGCTTCGAGGTCGGCCTGTCCTTTGGCGGCATTCCGGAGCGGCTGGTGGTGCCGTTCAGTGCGATCAAGAGCTTCCTTGATCCGTCCGTGAAGTTCGGCCTCCAATTCGACACCTCCGACGTCGCCGAGGTCGCGCCGGACAATCTGCCGGCAGCGCCTGCGCCATCGGCCGTATCGGTCCCGGCACCTGCCGCGGAGAAGGCGGAAGCTGCCGACGAGCCAACCCCGCCGAGCCAGGGCGGCGCCGAGGTCGTGCGGCTCGATCGTTTCCGCAAGAAATGATCTAGGTTGGCCGCGACGCCATCGCGCCCGCCCCAACTGCCTATATAGAGAAGCACATGAAGAGGCCGTGCGGCGTTTCGCGCGGCAGAATGGATGTGCTCATGGCCAAAGCTTCCCGCTCGAACACCGCCCGCCCGGCGACCCGCACCGAGACCGATAGTTTCGGTCCCATCGAGGTGCCCGCCGATCGCTATTGGGGGGCGCAGACCGAGCGGTCGCGCCAGAATTTCCGCATCGGCACCGACCGCATGCCGATCTCGCTCGTGCATGCCCTCGGCATGGTCAAGCTCGCCGCCGCGCAGTCCAATCTCGAACTCGGACTGCTCGATCAGCGCCGCGCCAATGCCATCGTCCGCGCCGCGCGCGAGGTGATCGAGGGCAAGCTGGACGATCATTTCCCGCTTGTCGTGTGGCAGACCGGCTCGGGCACGCAGAGCAACATGAACCTCAACGAGGTGATCGCCAACCGCGCCAACGAGCTGCTCGGCGGCGAGCTCGGCGCCAAGAAGCCGGTGCATCCCAACGATCACGTCAACATGAGCCAGTCGTCGAACGATTCCTTCCCGACCGCGATGCACATCGCGGCGGCAAGCCGCATCAATGCCGATCTCGTCCCTGCCCTCGCCGAGTTGCTGCGCGCGCTGCGCGAGAAGGAGAGGGAGTTTTCGAAGATCGTGAAGATCGGCCGCACCCATACCCAGGATGCGACGCCGTTGACGCTGGGTCAGGAATTCTCCGGCTATGCCGCGCAGGTCGAAAGCGGCATCGCCCGGCTCAAGGTCGCGGTGAAGGACCTCTATCCGCTGGCGCAGGGCGGCACCGCCGTCGGCACCGGCCTCAACTCGAAGCCGCGCTTTGCAAAACTGTTCGCAAAGCACGTCGCCGGAATCACCAAGCTGCCCTTCACCAGCGCCGCCAACAAATTCGAGGCGCTGGCCTCGAACGATGCCTATGTGCTGGTGCACGGCGCCATCAATTCCGTCGCGACCGGCCTGTTCAAGATCGCCAACGACATCCGCCTGCTCGGCTCCGGCCCGCGCTCGGGCCTCGGCGAATTGATCCTGCCGGAGAACGAGCCCGGCTCCTCGATCATGCCGGGCAAGGTCAACCCAACCCAGTGCGAGGCGATGACCATGGTGTGCTGCCAGGTGTTCGGCAATCACACCGCGATCACGGTCGCCGGCAGCCAGGGCCATTTCGAGCTCAACGTCTACAAGCCGGTGCTGGCCTACAACATGCTGCACTCGATCCGCCTGATGGCGGATGCCGCGCGCTCCTTCACCGAGCATTGCGTCAGCGGCATCCGCGCCGACGAGAAGCGCATCAAGGAATTGATGGAGCGCTCGCTGATGCTGGTGACGGCGCTGGCGCCGAAGATCGGCTACGACAACGCCGCGAAGGTGGCCAAGACCGCGCATGCCAACGGCACCACGCTGAAGGAGGAGGCGCTGCGGCTCGGCTTGGTCTCGGCCGACGAGTTCGACCGCCTGGTGCGCCCCGAGAAGATGACCAGCCCGGGATAATTCCGAATTCCGATAGCCATCCGTAATGATACGGACGCTCGGCGCCCAAAAATATGCGGCTTTGGGGGCGGGATTTGATTACCGTCAATGTTGCGGCGGGGCGGCGTGTTACGCAGCCCTACTGCCCTCGACGGGGCGAATTCATCCTTTGATGGCCCCAAGGGCCGATTGACGAGGACGAGCTAATGGCGATCAAGTCTTCTGGGGCGCAATGCGGCGCCCTGTTTCTGAATGTTTCATCCTACCTGGAGAGGATCGGATGATGGAGACGCGGCATGGGGAACGTCATCAACCTGAATCGTTTCAGGAAGCGCGTCGAGCGGGAAGCCTCGGCGAAGCAGGCGGACGCCAACCGGGCGAAATTCGGGCGCACGAAGGCGGAACGGTCGTCCGAAGCGAAACGGGCGGACCAGGCCAAGGAGCACCTGGACCAGCACCGGATCGATCGCGAGGAGCAGCCATGAAGTCGCCGGTCGTGAAACGGTCGATCGTCGTCGCCGGCCACAAGACCAGCGTCAGCCTGGAAGAGGCGTTCTGGAACGGCATGAAAGAGATCTCCGGCCTGCGCAACATGACGTTGTCCGAGCTGGTCGGCGAGATCGACAACAACCGCCAGCAGGGCAATCTGTCGTCGGCGATCCGTCTGTTCGTCCTGGACTACTTCAAGAGCCGCGCCATGGCCGCCCAGCCGGACAAGGTCCCGGCCCAGTAGCCGTCGGGGGGCGCCCGCGACGGCGCCCCGGCCGCCGCACTTTAAAATCGCTCTAAGGTGCAGCTTCAGCGGGCGACCGCGCTTGACCTCAATGCCCGGCGTTGAAAATACAGGGCATGACCGACACCACTGATACGCGTTCGCACATGCCGCTGGGTCTGGCCCAGCGCGGCTATACCGGCGTCATCCAGCACCTCGCCGCCAAGCAGGCGGACTCGGCGCTTTCGGACGTCGAGCTCGAGAGCCGCCTGATCGAGCTCGGCTTCGTCGAGGGCGCCCGGGTCGAGATCCTGCATGAGGGGCTGGTCGGGCGCGACCCGATCGCGGTACGCGTCGACAGCATCACGATCGCAGTCCGCCGTCGCGAAGCCATGGCCATCATCGTCGCCTGACGCGCGACCGGAATTTTGCCCCCAGGCCCTTGATCCCATGGAAGCACCCCTGCTGCATCTCGCCCTGGTCGGCACGCCCAACAGCGGCAAGACCTCGCTGTTCAACGCGCTGACCGGCAGCCGGCAGAAGGTCGCGAACTATCCCGGCGTCACGGTCGAGCGCAAGGAAGGCTTCTTCGTCACCCCGCTCGGCCGCCAGGTCTCCGTGGTCGACCTGCCCGGCACCTATTCGCTGCGCGGCCGCAGCCCGGACGAGGAGATCACCCGCGACTTCGTGCTCGGCAAGGCCTCCGGCGAGACCCTGCCCGATCTCGTGCTGTGCGTGGCCGATTCCACCAATCTGCGCCTGACCATCCGCCTGCTGCTGGAGCTGAAGCGCACCGGGCGGCCGATGATCCTCGTGCTCAACATGTTCGACATCGCAAGCCGCCGCGGCATCAATGTCGACGTCGAGCGGCTCGTTAAGGAGCTCGGCGTGCCCGTGGTCACCTCGATCGCGGTGCGCAAGGGCGGCACGGCCGACCTGCTCAAGCTGACCGACGAGATTTCGGCCAAGCTTGCCGCCGAGCCGCAGGACAACATCTGGCGCGCGCTCAGCGTCAGCGAATTGCGCGCGACCCAGCGCGAGGCCGACCGCATCATCGCCGACTGCGTCAGCCTGCCTGCTCGCCCCGACACCTGGACCGCACGGATCGACGCCGTCGTGCTGCATCCGGTCGGCGGGCTGATCGTGCTCGCGCTGATCCTGTTCGTGATGTTCCAGGCGGTGTTCGCCTGGGCGCAGCCGGCGATGGAGCTGCTGAAGTCCGGCTTCGACTCGCTCGGGGAGCTGGTGCAGGCCACGCTGCCCGACGGCTTGCTGCAAAGCTTCCTGCAGAACGGCGTGATCTCCGGCGTCGGCAGCGTCATCGTGTTCCTGCCGCAGATCATCCTCATCTTCCTGTTCATCCTGCTCCTGGAAGATTTCGGCTACATGGCGCGCGCGGCGTTCCTGATGGACCGCATCATGGGCGGCGCCGGGCTGCACGGCCGCGCCTTCATTCCGCTCCTGTCGAGCTTTGCCTGCGCCATTCCCGGCATCATGGCGACGCGCGTCATCGACAACAAGCGCGACCGGCTGACCACGATCCTGATCGCGCCGCTGATGACCTGCTCGGCGCGCATTCCGGTCTACACGCTGATCATCTCCGCCTTCATTCCGGCCAAGGACATCTGGGGCTTCATCAACCTGCAGGGCCTCGTGATGTTCGGCCTCTATGCCGCCGGCATCATCAGCGCGCTCGTCGTCTCGTTCCTGATCAAGTTCTTCATGCTGCGCGACTTTGCGCCGGCGCCCTTCATGTTGGAGCTGCCGGACTACAAGATGCCGCGGCTGAAATCGATCGTGATCGGCATCTACACCCGCGCCAAGATGTTCTTGCAGCGCGCCGGCACCACGATCTTCTCGATGATGGTGCTGATCTGGTTCCTGGCCTCGTTCCCGCAGCCGCCCGCGGGCGCGACCGGGCCGGCCATCGACTTCAGCCTCGCTGCGATGATCGGCAAGGCGCTCGCGCCCCTGCTCGCCCCCGTCGGCTTCAACTGGCAGATCGCGGTGGCGCTGATCCCGGGCATGGCGGCGCGCGAGGTCGCGGTCGCGGCGCTCGGCACCGTCTATGCGATCGAGGGCGGCAAGGAAGCGGCCGAGCAGATCGGCCAGGTGCTGGCGACGAAATGGTCGCTCGCGACCGCGCTGTCGATGCTGGCCTGGTACATCTTCGCCCCGCAATGCGCCTCCACGCTCGCCGTGATCCGGCGCGAGACCGGAAGCTGGGCCTGGATGGGGGTCACCTTCGCCTACATGCTGGTGCTGGCCTACGCGGCGAGCCTCGTGACGTACAACGTCGCGGTCGCGCTGGGCGCGGGCTAGCCGCTTCCAAAACAAAAGTACGAAAACAACCCCATGCACAGTAGACGGGGGTCGTGAAATCAATGGGTTACGCGCAAGGCAACAAACCACCCGCCCTCGTCCGTTGACCCGTCGGGCAAAACAGGGGCATGATGTCATGATCAGCCCGTAGCGATAGCAGCATGAGCGACACGCCACCCAATCGGCGATCTGTCTCCGTGGACCATTTCAGCACCGACCGCCTGACCGCCGAGCGGTTGCGCGAGGATCACCTCGCCGACCTCGTCGCGCTGCATCACGATGCCGAGGTCTCCCGTTATCTCGGCGGGGTCCGGACGCCCGAGGTCACGAAGGCCTATCTCGCCACCAACATGGCCCATTGGGACCAGCACGGCTTCGGGCTCTGGACGGTGCGAGCGAAAGACGGGGCCTTCGCCGGACGGGCGGGCATTCGGCACATTCTCGTGGACGATGTCGACGAGATCGAGATCGCCTACGCATTCAAGCGCGAATTCTGGGGCCAGGGATTTGCCAGCGAGATCGCGACCGCGCTGACGGACATCGGACTATTACAGCTTGCGCTGCCCTCCCTCATCGGCATCGTCTATATCGGCAACGCTGCATCCCGCCGTGTGTTGGAGAAATCGAACTATCTGCTCGAGCGAAGCACGAACCGTCACGGCAACGACGTCGTGATCTACCGCATCCGACGGTGAATTCCAGAACGAGACCGGGTGCAGGTGGATCGCTTGTGTTCATTTTTGAGCCGACACGATCCGGTGGTCGGCCCAGTCTCCCGCTGTCGAAGCGGCGAATACGCCAATTCACTTGATGCATCTGAGCGGCAACGAAGCGGCCGCCCTATCGTCCGGGGGAGTTTCGGCGCGGGAACTCAATCCTTGCCTGAGAGTTCCTAAGACGGACCTTTTTAGCCAGACCCGGCTCCTTGCGCACGCCCGGAGCGCATGGAGAGCTTTCGGAACACACGTAAGGGGGGTTCATGACAGTTCAATCCGCGGCTCCAGGCAGCGACCCGAAGGATTTGCCGAGAATTTCGACCGGCAGCGACGGTCTGGACGACATCCTCGGCGGCGGGCTCGATGCCAACCGGATGTACCTTTATGAAGGCCGGCCGGGCACCGGCAAGACCACGATTGCGCTCCAATTCCTTCTCCGCGGCGTGCGCGACGGCGAACGTGTTCTCTACATTTCTCTCTCCGAGACCAAACGCGAGCTCACTGTGGTGGCGCAGCGGCACGGCTGGTCACTGGACGGCGTCGACATCTTCGAGCTGGTGCCGCCGGAAACGACGCTCGATCCCGAGCGCGAGCTGACGGTTTTTCATCCCGCCGAGATGGAGCTGAGCGAGACCACGGGTCTGATCTTCAAGGAGGTCGAACGGATCAATCCCACCCGCGTGGTGCTCGACAGCCTGTCGGAATTGCGGCTGCTGGCGCAGAACCCGCTCCGCTACAGGCGCCAGGTTCTCGCGCTGAAGCATTTCTTCACCAATCGCAACTGTACCGTCGTGCTGCTCGACGATCTTTCATCGTCCCAGGACGATCTGCAGCTGCATTCGATCGCGCACGGCGTGGTGATGCTCGAGCAGCTGGCCATCGACTACGGTGCCGAGCGGCGGCGGCTTCGCGTGATCAAGATGCGCGGCATCCGCTTTCGCGGCGGCTACCACGATTTCACGATCGAAACAGGGGGCTTGCGGATATTCCCACGTCTGGTCGCGGCCGAACACCACAAGGCGTTTCTCGGGGAGTTCACGCGCAGCGGCAACGCCGAATTGGACCAGTTGCTGGGAGGCGGCCTCGAGCGCGGCACCAACGCGCTTCTGATCGGAGCCGCCGGCGTCGGCAAGTCGTCCGTTGCGCTGACCTTTGCGATTGCGGCGGCGACACGCGGCGAGCACGCGGTGTTCTTCGCCTTCGATGAAGGCCGCGGCACGGTGGAGGCACGCGCCCGAACCCTCGGCCTCGCTCTCGAGGAGCATCTCGATGCGGGCCTTATCCGCTTCCAGCAGATCGATCCAGCCGAGCTCTCACCCGGTGAATTCGCGGCCAACGTGCGCAGGAGCGTCGAACGCGACAACGCCCGCGTCATCGTCATCGACAGCTTGAACGGCTATCTCAACGCAATGCCCGACGAGCGGTTTCTCATTCTGCAAATGCACGAACTGCTGAGCTACCTGGCGCAGCAAGGAGTTCTCACCATCCTGATCCTGGCTCAGCATGGGCTGGTCGGGCCAACGGACACCAACCTCGACATCAGCTATCTGAGCGATGCCGTCCTCATGTTGCGCTATTTCGAGCTCGGCGGAACGGTGCGGCGCGCCTTATCCGTCGTGAAGAAGCGCAGCGGCAACCACGAGCATACGATCCGCGAATTTCGGCTCACCGGCGCCGGCATCAAGCTCGGTCCGCCGCTGAGGGATTTCAGCGGCATTTTTTCCGGCACCCCGCATTATACCGGCCCGGCGATGGCGGAAGGCACTGCTGAATGACCGTCGGGCGAGATCACCACGTTCTCGTCTTCGCGCCGATCGGCCGCGACGGCCCAGCCGCCGCGGAGCTCTTCCGCAGCTCCGGCCTTGAAGCCGTCAACTGCCGCGATCTGGAAGAGCTCGTCACCGAGATGAGTGCCGGGGTGGGTGCCGTTTTCGTTGCCGAGGAAGGTCTGTTCGGGAAGGACACGGCGTCGCTGGCGAAGTGGATCGCAGGCCAACGGCCATGGTCCGACCTCCCTTTTGTCGTTCTCACCAGCCACCGGGAGCAGCCTGCGGTCGTCGCCTGGCGGCGCAGCATTGTCGAGCTTCTCCGCAACGTTTCGCTGCTCGAACGCCCGGTTCAGCCGATCACTCTGACCAGCACCATCCAATCCGCACTGCGGGCACGCGGACGTCAATACGAGATCCGGGCGCTGCTCGAGGCGCGCGAGCAGACCGCGCAGGAGCTCGAAAAGCTGGTGATCGAGCGGACCAAAGCGCTGGAGGAGGCCAACAAGCAGCTTCGCCTCGAAATTGAAGAGCGCGCGCGCGTGGAGGAAACGCTTCGCCAAGCTCAGAAGATCGAAGCCATCGGCCAGCTCACCGGCGGCGTGGCGCACGACTTCAACAATCTCTTGATGGTGATTTCCGGCGGCCTCGACATGCTCGAACGCCAGACTGATCCGGCCCGCCGTCGCCGCCTGATGGACGGGATGATCCAGGCGGCACAGCGCGGGGCAAGCCTGACCAAGCAACTTCTGGCATTCTCACGGCGGCAGAAGCTCCGGCCGGAGCCCGTCGACGTCGCCGCGCAGATCGGCGGCATGCGAGAACTGCTCGATCGCAGCCTGAGGGGTGACGTCCATGTCGAATTCGACTTTCCGGAGCAGCTATGGCCGGTGGAGGTCGATCCCGGCGAGCTCGAACTCGTCATTCTCAACCTGGCCGTCAACGCCCGCGACGCCATGCCCAATGGCGGCACAATCATCGTGCACGGCGAAAATCTACCCGACCTGAACGATGGGGAGATTTCCGGCGACTACGTTCGCTTGTCGGTCGTCGACACCGGTGTCGGCATGCCCGCGGAAATCATGTCGCGGGTGTTCGAGCCGTTCTTCACGACCAAGGACATCGGCAAGGGGTCGGGACTTGGACTCGCACAGGTCCATGGATTTGCAACGCAGTCGCGGGGCACGGTGCGAATTCGATCGGAGGTCGGCCGCGGCACGAGCATCGAGCTGTATTTGCCGCGATCCTTCGAGACTCCTTCCGGCGAGCGACACCTCATCGACCTCACCCGGGTGCGCCCGAAGAAGAGCAATCAGGGGCAGATCCTGCTGGTGGAGGACGATAACGAGGTTGCCGCGCTGGTCAGCGAGATGCTCGGCCAGCTCGGTTACGACGTCACCCGCGCCTCCAGCGCCGCGGCAGCGCTTGGTGCCCTGGCGGACGGCCGTCCCATCGATCTGATCTTCTCCGACATCATGATGCCGGGCGGCATGAACGGGGTCGAGCTTGCGCGCGAGATCAGGAAGAGACGAAGCGACATACCGGTATTGCTGACCAGCGGATACGCCGAAGCCTCGGTCCATGAAGCGGAGACCGCGGGCATTGCAATATTAGCCAAACCCTATCACATCGACGAGCTCGCGGCAGCCTTGTCCGCGGCGAAGTCAAGTCTTCGGCGCGATGCAGGCGCCAAACGCTCGAACTCCTGCTGAGAGTGATCCTGGATTTCGCTGCGCTCTTTCCAGGCCACTCGGTGATCTCAGGAGCCTTACCGGAAATACCCAAGCACCAGATCGACGTCCGCGCTGCGGGCCACGGTGCCGTTCAGCTCGGCGTCGATGACGCGGCGGCAGGCGTCGACCGCGGCGTGGTCGCCGAGATCGTTGGCGGCTTCGAGCACGAGCCAGGCGGCGTCCACCGAGGCCTTGTCCGGAGCCGCGCCGCCGAGATCGGCGCTGGCGGCATTGGCCGGATTCTTCTTGCGAACGGCGGTGCCGAATTGAGGCAACATTGCAGATACTCCCCTGTCCTCAGTGGACCTGTCAGTGAACCTGAAGCTCGGGCTGACGGCCCGCATCGGCACCCGCGCCGGTCTTGCGCGACTGATAGAACTTCAGAATGCTGCGCGAGGTCTCGATCTTGAGCCGGCCGTACTCGCGCTCGTTGTCCTGGAGCTCGCGCGCCGTGATCAGATGATCCTTGGCGCCGAGGAACAGCAGCGACATCGTCGTGTCCCAGGAGAAGTCGAGGGCCTTGCACAGCACCAGGATCATCTCGCGGTTGCGGTCCATCAAGGCGCGCTCGATCACGTCGACCGGCAGCGCCGACAGCAGCGACAGGCCGATCTGCACCTCGTCGAAGCGGTGCTGGCGGGCATAGTTCGAGATCGAATCCTGGTTGAGATTGCCCTGACGATACTGCGTCGTGACCACGCGCTTGGCGACGAAATAGCTGCGCGAGGACGGGCCGAACTTGGACTGGAGATCGCCGGTGACCTCGGTCACCGAGCTCTGGATCTGCGACATCATCTCGGGCCGCTCGACCTCGAGGCGGCGGCGGACGTCTTCGGAGGCCTTCGCGATCAGCTGCTGGAAGATGTGGCGGGGGACGTCCTTGCGCAGGCCGAGCTGCTCGGCAAGGATCGAATCGCCCTCGGCGCGGCGGACCATGTGCAGCAGGCCCGAGCCGGAGAAACGCGCGCCCTCGTTCTTGGCGACCGAGGTCACGACCTCCTGGTTGCCGCGCTTGACCAGCACGTCGGTCACGGCTTCGCCGATCGACTGGCGCTGGGAGATCGCCAGCAGATGCGCCTGGCCCTTGGTCATGGCGCTCTCGACCAGCATCTTCTCGTCGATGCGATTGGAATCGCGCAGCACGGGACCGGCGACCGCGATCTCGTCGTCGAGGGCGAGCTTTTCGATGACGTTGAGCGGGGCGTGATCGCAGGCCGACATCACTTCGGAGAGCTGCGCGCGCGCAGCCACCTCGATCTCGTCGGCGAGCCGGCCGATCACCTCGCCGAACATGCTGATCTCGTCGTCGCTGTAGCGGCCGGTGATCAGGATGTCGGTCGCATGCCACAATGCGCGCGCCCGGCTTTCGTCGGTGCCGCGCGCGATCGCGTCGTCCAGATCCTGCAGAAGCGATTTCGCCCCGTTCATCTCGATAACCCCAGTTCTTGGCAGCCCTTTGGCGAGCCGTCCCGCCGCTCGCGGCGCGACGCCGAATTCCTCGGAACCAACGCTAGAGATGAAACGCGAGAATTCAGTAAAACCAGCAAATCAGTTTTGCCGACGAGAATTCGTTCAAATGCGAGGGAATGGGTTAAGAGGCGGGGAAGATGCTGTGCAGGAGGTGCGCTCCCTCTCCCGCTTGCGGGAGAGGGTTGGGGAGAGGGTGTTGGGACTTTCCCCTAGAGGAGAAAGCCCTCACCCGCGCCTTCGGCGCGACGTCTCCCGCAAGCGGGAGAGGTGAGCGAGCCCGCGGCCCAATTCGCGCAAACCAATCTGCTCAAGGATTTTGCGGGGTTAGCACCAGCGGCGGCTTCGGCCTGGGCTTGGCGGGCGGCGGGCCCGGGGCCGGCTTTACGTCGATCGGCGGTGGGAGCGGTGCGAGTTGCTGGCTGGCAAGCGGCGGGCTCGGCGCGGCGGGCGCCGCCTGCGGAGCCTTCGGGGTCGGCGCCACCTTGGGCTTTGCCGGCGCGCGGCGCGGATCCTGGCCCGGCAACGGCACATTGGCCGGCGCCTGCTCGGGCGCTATCTCCGGAGACACCAGTGTCGGCAGCGCAGCGGTGGCCGGCGGCGGCTCGCCGCGCTCGATGGCGTCGAGCCGCCGCGTCTCACGATCGATCGTGCGCACAGCAAGCCACGACGACAGCGGCGCGAGGTCGATGGTGCGGCTCAGCCTGTCGGGCGGGCCTGCCGCGAACAGCTGGATCTCCGGCGGGGCGCCGGAGAGCCCGGTCATGATCGGCGTCAGGCTGGCGCGAATGTCGGCCTGGTCAGCGGGAATGTCGTAGCCGCCGGAGACGATGGCGCGGGCATTCTTCGCTTCCAGCGGCGTTGCGCCGACCCGGAGGCGGCCGTCGCGGATCGTGAACGGAATCTGCGCCGAGGGCACCGCAATGCGCCCCGCCGACAGCGCGGGCTCGACGAGCTGCCGCAACCGGTTGTCGTCGTTGACCTGACCGCCGTCGCTGGCGCGGATGGCGATCTCGAACGCACGCGGATTGAGGCCGGCGATCTCGGCGGATTCGAGCGTCACCGTGCCGTTGCCGGCGAGCGCACCGGTGAGGGCCACGACGCTGCGGCCCTGGCTGGTCAGCGCCATCTGCACCGAGGCGCGCCCCTTGGGCAGCGCGAGGTCGCGATAGCGCAGCGCCGACGCATCGACATTGCTGAGCTCGATGCGCGCGTTCAGCGCAAGACCAGCCGCGCCATTGCGCGCGTCGAGGCTTGCTGACATTTCGCCGCCGCCGACGCCGCCCTTGAGCGCATCGAGTGCGAACGACTGGCCGTCGCTCCGGATCACGCCGCCGAAGGGGCGCAGCTCGATGCCGCCGGGCAACGTTCCGCGCAAGGCCTGGAAGGCGATGCGGCCGCGCCAGCCGCTGACCAGTCCGGCGCTGAGCGGGTCGCCGGACTCATGACCGGCCGCGCCGACCGCGACGGCGAGCGCCGGAACCAGATCGAGCGCGTCGAGCCCGACCTCGCCGTCGACGGTCTTGTCCTGATCGAGCGTCACCGCAACATGGCCGCGCAGATGCGAGCCCGCGGCATTGCCGTCGAGATCGCCGAAGGTCAGGCGATTGCCGGAGAGCGTGAGGCGGGAGGACAGGCTGACATTCTGCGCCGACTTGTCGGCCGGGCTGGTCCCGAGCAGCGGCGCCAGATTGGCGTTGCGCACGCGCAGGTTCACGCTCGCCTTGGGATCGAACAATTTGGGCTCGAACGATTTGGGCTCGGACGGTTTGGGCTCCGACAATTCGATGCTGCCTTGCGCGTCCGCATCGAGCCCGCCGCCGCTGAGCTTTGCGTTCAATTGCAAGGGACGGCGCCAGGCCCCGCTCAAGCGGCCTTCGAATTGCGTGGCGCCCTCGCCCGGGGCCACAATGCGGTCGAGCCCGAACAGTGCCAATAGGGTGCCGGCCTGCGGCGCCGCTACTTTCGCCTCCAGCGTGAAGTCGCTGTTGCGCAGGCGTTCGAGGTCGATGCCGCCGATGGCAGCCGCCGGCGTCTGCGCGGCCAGGGTCGCCGTGGTCTTGAGCTGCGGTGCGTCGAGGTCGAGCACGACGCGGGCATTGCTGCGATCGGCCTGCTCGGCGTTCTTGTCGAGGCTGAGATCGAGCTTGAGACGGGTCGCGCCGGGCAAAGACGGAAGCGCATCGAGGCGCGCGCGCATCGCGGGCGCGAACGGCTCGATCAGCCCGGTGAGCTCGCGCAGCGAATTGGCCGAGGATTTCAGCGCGAGCTTGCCGGTGGCCTTGGCGCGGTCGAAGCTGCCGCTGGCCTCCGTGGTCACGCCGCCGGCCTGGCCGAAACGCAGCTGCTCCAGCGACAGCGACGCCGGGCTGTAGGCGAGCCTGGCTGCGAACGGCCGCAGCTCCTGGCCGGCCGAGATGGCGCGGCCGATATCGAGCGCGAGCTTTGCCTCCTCCGGCCATTCGCCTTGCGGCCCCGCCAGCGCGCGCACGAAGCTCGCGGCGGCATCGAGGTCGAGCCGATCGGCCCTGAGGTCCGCATCGATCCGCGAGCCCTTGCTTGGGCCTGTTTGCACGAAGGCGATGCGGCCTTCGACGGCGCCGCCGTCGATGTCGGCCTTCAGCCTGTCGATGGCGAGATGATTGGCGGCGATGGTGACGTCGCCGGAAAGGCGCAGCGGCCGCGTGCTGCGGCGGTTGATCTCGCTGCGGCCCTGCAGCCAGCCTACCAGCGTGTCGGGATCCGAGGACTCGACGCTGAGCCGGCCGCTGAAACTGTCGGCGCCGGGAGCCGCGCCATTGAGCGAGAGCTGCGTCATGCCGGGCGCGCGCAGCTCGAGCCGCCGAAAGGTCCAGGACCGGCCGTCGGTCGCAAGCTCGGCCGCGATGTTCTGGAGCGGACGGCCACCGAGCATGATCTGATCGGCATTGAACTCGATCTGCGCCGGGATCGGCACCTGCGGGATCGCCGCCAGCCCTGCGCGCAGTGCCGGCAGGACGCGCTGCGGATCGGCATCGTCCCTGGCGGTCAGCCTGTCGGCATCGACCTGCCGCGCCGACAGCACCGCGCGCAGCAAGGGCGAGGCGCCAAACCTGATATCGCCGACGCCGCCGAGCTTCAGCGCGGTGTCCTCCGCGCCGAAGCTCGCATCGATCTGCTCGAATTTCGCGCCGGCCGGATCGGCCTTGAGCCTGGTCGCGAGCTTCCAGGGTGTCGGCCCCGCCTCGCCCGCCTTCTTAACCGCGGGCACGGCGAGCGTCAGCGCGCCCTCGAATTTCGGCTGGCGATTGTCGAAGGCGAGCACGCCTTCGAGATCGGCGAGGATGGCGCGCTCGCCGGGATCGATGTTGAGGTGGAGACGGGTCGCGCTGCCGTCGGCGCTGGGGCCGGAGGAGACGCGGAACGGGTAGCGCACGCCGCGCTCGCTGAAGCTGCCGTCGCCCCGCACCGACCCTGCGAGCGAGCGCACGTCGCCGGAGAAGGCGATGTCGTTCAATTCCAGCGTCGAGCGGCTGGCGGCGTCGTGAAGAGCGATGCGGCCGGTGAGGTTCAGCCGCTCGATGGCGAGGGACGCCAGGTTGAAGGTGCCGCTCGCGGTCGACGGCAGATCGACCCGCCCGCGTGCGTCCAGGCCGAGATCGACTGCCATGCCGCCGACCGTGAGCTCGGTGGCGCGCCATTCGCCGCGCATCAGGGAGCCGAGGCTGAACTCGACGTCGAGCTTGTCGGCGCGCAGGCGGCCGAGATCGTTGTTGCCGCCGAAGGTGACGGCGCGCAGCCGCAGCGTCGGCGCCGGCAGCAGCCGTGCGTCGAGCTCGCCCGCCACCCGCACCGGTACGCCGATGATCTTGCCGGCCTCCGCCTCGAACTGGGGCCTGAACTGGTTCCAGTCGATGTAGTAAGGCCCGATCAGCGCGGCCAGCAGCGCAATGATGAAGGCAATCGCCAATCCGAGCAGCGTCGTCTGCACGGGTCTCCCCTCGGCCAAACCGGCCCGGGCCGAAGCTGAGGGCCTCAGGCGCGCCGGAACAGCCCCTTATATAGGGGGAAGTATGGCGAAGTCACAGCGACTGTTGCGCGCGGAGGTTAACGCGCGTGCCCCCTCACCAGCTCGCCGGCAGCCGCTTCAGCCCGCGCAGCACGAAGGTCGGCCGCCATTCCGGGGTCTCGACATCGTCGATGCGCAAATCGGGCAGCCGCCGGAGCAGCGTGGCAATGGCGATCTCGGCCTCGATGCGCGCCAATTGGGCCCCCAGGCAGAAATGGATGCCGCCGCCGAACGACAGCGGCTTGACGTTTGCCCGGGTGACGTCCAGCCGGTCCGGCCGATCCGGGTAGATCGCGGGATCGCGGTTGGCCGAGCCGAGCAGGCAGAGCACGGTCTCACCCTTGGGGATCTTCACGCCGCCGAGGTCCTCGACCTCCTCCAGCGTGACGCGCCCGGTCATCTGCACCGAGGAATCATAGCGCAGGAACTCCTCGATCGCGTTCGTCATCAGCTCCGGCCGCGCTTTCAGGAGCGCAAGCTGATCCGGGTTGCGGTGGAGCGCGAGCAGGCCGTTGCCGATCAGGTTGACCGTGGTCTCGTGGCCGGCCACGAACAGCAACATGATATTCGCAGTCAATTCCTCGTTTGTGAGCTTGTTGCCGTCCTCCTCGGCCAGCACGAGCTGGGTCGTGAGGTCGTCTCCCGGATTGCGGCGACGCAGTTCGAACAACTGCTGGAAATACATCTGCGCCATCAGGTTGCGTGCGTTGCCCTGCTTGATCTCGTCCGGCGTCATGGGGACAGGATCCAAGATGCGCACGCCATCGCTCGACCCCTTGTGGAACGCCTCGCGGTGCTCTTCCGGGATTCCAAGCATATCGCAGATGATCGTGACCGGCAGACGGAACGCGAAATCCCCGATCAGGTCCATCTGACCGCGCTCGATCACGGCATCGATGGCATGATCAACGATCTCCTGGATTCGCGGCCGCATGTCCTCCACGCGTCGCGCGGTGAAGGCCTTGACCACGAGCCCGCGCAAACGGGTGTGATCCGGCGGGTCGGCCTGCAGCATCGTGTGGCCCAAATTCCGAAAGACCGGCTCGTCCATGATCCTGTCGCTGTAGCGGCGCCTGGAGCGCTCGGCGAAATCCTTGCCGAAGCGCTTGTCACGCAGCACGAGACTGACCTCGGCGTGACGGCTGGCGACGTACTGGCCGAACGGCGTCACGTGGATCGGATCGACCGCGCGCAGCCGTTCATAATGCGGATAGGGATCGCGGATGAAATCCGGCGAGAGCGGGTTGAACAGCGGTCCGCCAGCGGGTTGCACTTGCTCGTTCATGGTGACCTCGGATCGGTTGCCGCATGACACGCATACGCAAGGCTGCCCCATCGCCCGGCGTAACCATCCCTGTAAATTATCAACTCGATACATTGTTGTATCGAGTTGCATTCTGCCCTAAGCTGCGCCGATGTCAAGGGTGAGAACCAGGCCAACCAGAGACGACACGCGCGACAGGCTGTTCGAGGCGGCGGCGCGCGCGTTCGAGGAGGACGGCATCGGCGGCGCCAGCATCGAGGCGATCGCGGCGGCGGCGGGCTTCACCCGCGGCGCGTTCTATTCGAACTTTGCGAGCAAGGACGAATTGATCATCGCCATGCTCGAGGACCATGTCGCGCAGTCGATCCGGCGCAACATGGACATCCTGGCGCAGCACGACAATCTCGACGATTTCATCGCGGCGCTGAAGACGATGGACCGCAGCCGGCAGGATCCGCTCGGCCGCTCGCCCCTGCTCCACATGGAGATGATCCTGTTCGTCGCGCGCGCCGAGAAACGCCGGCCGGAACTTGCCAAACGCCTGCGCGGGCGGCGCAAGCTGGTCGCCGACATCATCGAAGCGACGCTGAAGAGCAACGGACGCAACCACAATCTGGAACCGCCCTGGATGGCCGCGATCGTGCTCGCGCTGGAGGACGGATTTCGCCTGCACCGCCTGATCGATCCCGAGACGACACCGGCCGACAGTTTCCTGCGCGCGCTCACGGATCTCAGGAGCAGGACGGGATTGGCCTCGGTCTAGCGGATGCCTGCAGCGGGCGGCGCAGCCGCGCCGCTGTCTCTGGCATCGAGAGCGGCTGCCGCTCGTTCACGGCGCCACGTTCCCGGGCTGATGCCGACGAGCGAAGAGAACACGCGGGTGAAGTGGCTCTGATTGGCGAAGCCGGCCGATACCGCGATCTCCGCCAGCGACAGGTCGCGTACCGTCATCAACTGCTTGGCCGTGTCCACGCGCTGGCGCAGCAGCCATTGGTGCGGCGGCAGGCCGGTGGAGACGCGAAAGGCGCGCGAAAAATGGCTGACGGAGAGATCGAACTCGGCGGCAATCTTCTCCAGCGAGAGCTTGCCGTGGAGATCTGACTCCAGCCTTTCGCAAGCCCGCTTCACCTGCCACGGAGCAAGGCCGCCGCGCACCGGCTCGGCGCGCCGCAACCCGCCATAGGTCGTAACGACATGTGCGGTGAGCGCGAGCATCATGTGGTCGACGAAGAGCTGGTTGGCCTCGTCAGGCCGCCGCAACGCCGCCAGGAGCGACGCGCCGAGATGGCGGATGGTCGGATCGTCGTGGCCGATGCCGGGCTGATAGGCGAGCTCACCGATCGGCCCCGCGCCGCTCTGCCTCGCCATGTCGTCCAACACCGAACGGGGCAGATGGAAGAACAGGGAATGGAAGGGCTTGTCGATCACGTAACGCGGGTCGCGCTTCAGGTCGTACAGATAAGTGGCGCCGGCGCGGATATCGTTCTTGATCACGCATCGGCCGCGCTCCCAGCACTCGCAATCGACGAAATCGCGGAGCTTGACGCTGACGAGATAGGCGTCTTCCGCAGGCAACGATTCGGAAAGCCGCGTCACGGGATGGTCGTCCCGGGTTTCGGTGACCGCGAGCTCGGCGCTGCGCAGCGAACGCGTGACCAGCGTCGGCGGCGCATCCTTCAAATGCAGGAATCGTTCGAGCTTCTGCGCGAGGGCGCCGTGTGCCATGGGATCAATCTCGGATGTGAGGAGACTGGGAGCTGAGCGCCGCCGCCAGATCACGCCCAATTATCCGACATCGGCAAGCGACGGTCCAGACCTGCGCGTGAGCATCGCGCGCCCGGTTCACCTGAACGTGAGCTGCTTGTAGGTCTTACGCCGACCGCTGCATTGCCGCCGGCTCCGCCGCCAGGTCCAGCCGCCCCAGCATCGCCCTCGCCTGCTCGGCGCAATGCTCGATCAGCCAGCGCTCGAAGGCGACCGGCGGCAGCGGGGAGCGTAGAGGAAGCCCTGAACGCTCGGCGAAAACGCTGCAGGTATCTTGAAGCGTACTGGACCTATTCGGATCCCGTTTTGAGCTTGTGCAGCCGGCCGGCGACCGCCCGCACCTTCCCAGGCGCCGCCCGCCAGATCGCGAGAGCCGACATTCCGCTCACGACCATCGCGACGGCGAAAGCCAGCGTGTAGTCGCCGGCGCGATCGTAGAGCAAGCCGGTCACCCACGGTCCGGCCGCACCGCCCGCCAGCGCCGCGAGCATGATCGTGCCGAAGATGCTGCCCTGATGCCTGCCCTGGAAGATCTCGAACACGACCGCGCCCATGATCGAGGTGAGGCCGTAGCCCAGCGCGCCTTGCGTGAACACCATCAGATAAACCAGCCAGAGCGAAGCTTGATATCTCAGCGCGATCAGCGCGGCGAAGCAGACGACGAAACCAGCACAGCTGATCGCCCACACCCACTCCCGGCCGATGCGGTCGGAGACGTGCCCTAGCACGATCTGGCCTGGAATGCCGAGCAGGCTGACCATGCCGAGTGCCCACACCGCAACGCTGGAGCTGAAGCCGACGTCGAGCAGGAATTTGGTCTGGTGCACCTGCACTGCGTACCAGATGTACAGGCCGCAGAAATAGCCGAGCGCGATCCACCAGAACCGCGCGGTCGCGACGGCGCGCTGCAGCGTCCAGTCGGTGTTGGCCCAGACGGGATCGACCACGTTGGAGGCCGGCCTTGCCGCGCCCGCGGCCGGGGCGGCATCGCCGTCAGGCTGGAGGCCGATGTCCTCGGGGCGCTTGTGCAGCAGCAGATTGACCGGCGCCAGCGCGATCAGGACGAGCAGGCCCATCGCGGTGCAGGCGGTGCGCCAGCCGGTCTGCTCGATCATGTGCTGCACCCATGGCAGCAGCGTCACCGAGCCGATGCCGACGCCGGCGAAGGCGATACCGATGGCGAAGCCGCGCTTGCGGATGAACCAGTTCGGCAGGAACAGCGATTGGCCGGAATAGCCGAGACAGACGCTGCCGGCGCCGACCATGACGCCGATGGTGACGTAGAGATGCCAGGGCGCGCTGGTCAGCGGCGCCAGCAGCAGGCCGCCGCCCATCAGCACGACCCCGAGCTCCATCACCGCGCGCGGGCCGGCGCGATCCATCAGGCGGCCGATCAGCGGGCTGACCACGCCCGACACCACGAAGCCGAACGAGAAGGCGCCCGCGGTGACGCCGCGCTCCCAGCCGAACTCGGCGATGATGGGCGGAAAGAACAGCGAAAAGGCGGTGCGCGCGTTGACGCCGATCGCCATGGTGACGAAGGTCACGGCGACCACGACCCAGCCGTAGAAGAACGGAAGCCGCATGTTGTGTGCTTGTTTCATCCCTGGACGGTTCTTCGGACCATCCGGGGATGCCTGGGTCAAGCGCTTTTCGCGCATGCCTCGCGCGCGCTCAGGCGGCGTCGAGCCGTGAGGATTTGACCGGCGCGTCGAACAGGATCCGCTCGATCGGATGCGGCCGGCCGAACAGATAGCCTTGCGCAAAATTGACGCCGAGCGCCTTCAGCCGGTCGAACTCCTCGCGCGTCTCGACGCCTTCGGCGGTGACCGACATGTCCAGTCCGCGCGCCAGCGTCACGATCGAGGAGATGATGGCGGATGAGCGCGGCTGCTGGGTCAGGTTGCGAATGAACGACTTGTCGATCTTGATCTTGTCGAACGGGAACGCGGTCAGGTAGCTGAGCGAGGAATAGCCGGTGCCGAAATCGTCGAGCGCGAGCTCGACGCCGAGCTGCTTCAGCCGCTCCATGAAGGCGTGGTTCTCGCTGCCGCGCTCCAGCAGCACGGATTCCGTGATCTCGATCTCCAGCCGCTGCGGCGGCAGGCCGGAATCGGCGAGCGCCGCGCAGATCATTTCGAACAGCTCGGCTTCCTTGAACTGGATCGGCGACAGGTTGACGGCGACCGTGAGATCGGCTGGCCAGCCGGCCGCGTCCGCGCAGGCGCGCCGCAGCACGAATTCGCCGAGCGGCACGATCAGCCCGGTCTCCTCCGCAAGCGCAATGAACTGGTCCGGCGGGATCAGGCCGCGCGTCGGATGCCGCCAGCGCACCAGCGCCTCGAAGCCGCGTCGTTCGCCGCTGAGGGCATCGACGAACGGCTGGTAGTGTACCTCCAGCTGGCAGCGCGCGATGGCGTCGCGCAGATCTCCTTCCAGCGTGTTGCGCGCCTCCAGCTCGGCCGACATCGCTTCATCATAAATCGTGAAGCAGTTGCGGCCGGCCGATTTCGAACGATAGAGCGCCAGATCCGCTTTCTTCAGGAGCTGCTCCTGATCGCTGCCATGATCCGGCGCGATCGCGATGCCGATGCTGGTGCCGATCTCGACGCGGTGGCCGGGCAGCAGGAACGGCTCGCTCACGAGCTTGGCGATCCGTGCCGCCAGCTCGGTCGAGCAGGCGCGCTGGTCCTCGCCCGCCTCCTGGATGATGGCGAATTCGTCACCGCCGAGCCGCGCCAGCACGTCGTCGGCGCGCAACGCGGATTTCAGCCGCTGCGCCACCTGGCGCAGCAGCGCATCGCCGGCCGCGTGACCGAGAGAATCGTTGACGTTCTTGAAGCGGTCGAGGTCGAGCATCAGGATCGCGAAGGGCAGGCCCCTCACGCTCAACTGTCCGTTCATCTCGTCGAGCCGGGTGAGGAAGAAGGCGCGGTTCGGCAATCCGGTGAGGATGTCGGTCTGGGCAAGCTCGAGCACCCGCCGGTTCGCCAGCGACAGCCGCCGCGAATTGCGGCTGGCGAGCATCAGATAGGTCGACAGCGACAGCGTCAGCAGCATGCCAACGACGAGGACCGCGACCGCGCGGTCGTAAGTCGTCGCCAGCGGACCGCCGGCGGTCGGAACCGCCCGCACCTGCCAATCGGTATCGCCGATCTTGAGACTGCCCGACCAGTGCAGGGTCCGCGCGATGTCCCGCATCGACCGCAACGCCACGGCGGACGACGAATAGTCCGGCAGCATCTGCTCCAGGCTGACGATCTGCGCCGCGAAGGGCGGGAAGACCGTCATGCTGACCGCGGGGCTGGCTCCGGTGGTCACACGAATGGACTGGATCAGCAGCGGCAGATCGAAGATGCCGACCACGAAGCCGGCGAGATTGCGGCGCCGGTCCGCGATCTCCTCGCGCGAGGTGCCCTTGGCATAGACGGGAATGGCGACGAGAACATAAGACAGCCGGTCGCCGTCTCTCGGCCCGAACAGGGGCGTGCGCACGGCGACCACGCGGTCGTTGTCACGCGCACGCTCCAGCATCGACCGGCGCTCCGGAACGGTCATGTAATCCATGCCGTAGACCAGCGAGGTCTTCGGCTCGGTCGAGTAGAACACCGGAATATATTCGTCGCTCTGCGGCGCGGTGAAGAAGGTCTCGCCCTGCAGCGACTTGATTTGATAGCCCGACACGCCGTCCCGGATCGCCGCTGTCTCGTACTCCGTGCGCTCCTTGCGGTTGACGCGCGGCAACCAAGAGATGCGCAGCGCGCCGGGATGACGCTCGAACAGACGGGCGCTGAAGGTCTCGAATTCGCTGCGGGTGACCTCTTCGTTGGTCGATTCGAACAGGGTGCGCAGCGCGAGAAGCCTCGATATGTACTCGTTCATGCCGTTCTGCATGACGATCGCCTGGGTCTCGGCCGCGTTCTCGAACTCGATCCTGTTGACGCGATCTTCCCACCGCGCGACGGCGGCGGCGCCCACGATCGAGAACAGCAGGCCGACGCCGACCGCGACGAGCGCAGGGCGATAGAGCCCGAGCAGCGGCGCGGCTCGCCACCATCCGCCTCTCCGTCTCCGATCCTGATCGTTCTGATCGCGACCGCCCATCTTTAAGCCGCCGTCCCTCTCCGCGACGAACCGAACCTCTGGTTGAGGTGCCGGCGCCGCTATCGGAACAAGATCGCGGTTAAGAACTGCACAATTTTGGAAATTGGTCGTTCCGCAATGCGGAAACTAGTTAACGAAGTGCGCGAGCGATCCCGGCGTTATCGACATAAGTTACCGGTTTTACCCGGTGTACTACGGCCTTTCTGCGTCGTGCCGCTTAGCGAGCTATTCAGGCTCGCGCGTTACGTTGCGCAAGATTTCTTCCAACGATCCGGCAAAGCCTCCGATGCATCGATTTCGATCAGCGAGCTCCGTCGTCCTGACCATCGCGCTTCTGGCCGCGACCACGCTGGCGGCAAGGGGCAACGAGGCCGGCATCAGCGAGGATGCGATCCTGTTCGGCCAGGCCGCGGCGCTTGAGGGCCCCTCCTCTGCGCTCGGACAGCGCATGCGGCAAGGCATCGTCGCCGCGTTCACCGAGATCAACGCCAAGGGCGGCGTCCACGGCCGCAAGCTTCAGCTCATCAGCCGCGACGACGGCTACGACCCCGACCGTTCGGTGGCGCAGACGCTGCACCTGATCGATGACGACAAGGTGTTCGCGCTGATCGGCGCGGTTGGCACGCCGACAGCGATGGCGACGATCCCGATCACCAGCGCCAGGAACGTTCCCTTCATCGGCCCGTTCACCGGCGCCGAGTTCCTGCGCGACCTCGAGCTTCCGAACGTCGTCAACATCCGCGCGAGCTACGGCGCGGAGGCGGAGGCCTGGATCAAGCACCTCACCGAGGATCGCAAGTTCACGCGCATCGGCATCTTCTACCAGGACGATTCCTTCGGCCGCGACGGGCTTGTCGGCGTCAAGCGTGCGCTCGCCAAGCGCGGCCTCGAGCTCGCCGCCGAAGGCACGTTCGAGCGCAACACCCGCGCGGTCGTCCAGGCCTGGCGCATGATCAAGCGCGCCGACCCGGAAGCCATCGTCATGGTCGGGACCTATGGACCGTGCGCGGAGTTCATCAAGCTCGCCCACCGCAGCGGCGCCCGTCCAACCTTCGTCAACATCTCCTTCGTCGGCGCCGTTGCGCTCGCGGCGGAACTCGGCCCTGAGGGCGAAGGCGTCATCGTCTCGCAGGTCGTGCCGTTTCCATGGGACCGCTCGCTCAAGCTGGTCGCCGACTATCAGGCGGCGCAGAAGGCGTTCGATCCGACGCTGACGCCGGACTTCGTGTCGCTGGAAGGCTATCTGTCCGGCCGCCTCGCGGCCGCGGCGCTGGAAAAGGCCGGCCCCAATCCGACGCGCGCAAGCCTGCTGCGCGCCATCAACGATACCGGCCGCTTCGACATCAGCGGCAGCCTCTTCACCGTCGGCACACGCATGCTCGACACGCCGCCGAAGGTGTTCCTGACGGTGATCCAGAAGGACGGGACGTTCAAGGCCGTGGACCGGCTTTAGGGCTCTTCACGGCCGCCGCGTCCAGCGATCGGCGTTGACCGCGCCTTGCGGGATTTCTCCCCTCACGATGGCCTCGACCTGCCGCACGGTCTCCAGCGACTGGTATTCGATGGCCTGCGGCGTCAAGCCGCCGACATGCGGCGTGGCGACGACGTTCGGCAGCTTGGCAACATCGGGCGTCGGCATCTGATCGGGCGCGCGGCCGACATCCATGGCGGCGCCGGCGATGCGGCCCTCACGCAGCGCGCGTGCCAGGGCGGCCTCGTCGACGAGATTGCCGCGCGAGAGATTGATGAAGACGGCGTGCTTCTGCATGCGCGCCAGCGCCGCCTCCCCGATCAGGTTCTCGGTCTGCTCGTTGGCGATGGCGAGGCAGATGACATAGTCCGAGGCGGCGAGGAGCTCGTCGAGACCGACCTGGCGGATCGCGGCATCGCTGACTGTCGCAAAGGGATCGGAGACCAGCACCTCCATGCGCAGCACTTTTGCGATCTCGGCGAGGTAGCGCCCGATGCTGCCGTAGCCGATGATGCCGATCCGACTGCCGGCGAGCTGGCGGCCCATCCGTGCCTCAGCCTTGCGGCCGGCCTGATAATCCGCCGTGGTCCGCGATACGCCGCGGGAGAGGTCGACCATGAAGCCGAGCGCGAGCTCGGCCACGGCCTGTACGAAGCCGGGCCCGGCGCGGGTCACCAGCACGCCGGCTTGCGAGGCCGCGTCCACATTGACGTTGCGGATGTCGACGGCGCAGCGGACGAACGCTCGCAGGCGCGGCAATTGCGCAAAGATCTCGCCGCGCCCTTCCGTCATGCGATCGGCAACGATGATGTCGGCGTCCTTCGCGGCGCGCACCAGGCTGGCTGCGTCCAGCGGCTCATCCCCCTGGTGCAGGATCACCTCGGCGGCCGCGCAAAGGCCGTTCAGGCTGCGATCGCCGTAATAATTGCGCCGCATCTCCGGGGTATGCGCGAGCAGGACCTTCACGACAGGACTCCTTCAATAGCCGAATGCCCGCGGCAGCGCGGTCGAGAGCCATGGCACGAAGGCGATGACGAGCAGGCAGAGGAACAAGAGACCAAGATAGCCCATGATCGGCTTCACCGTCTGCTCGATCGGCACGTTGCCGATCAGGCAGGCGCCGTAGAGGCCGAGCCCGAGCGGCGGCGCAAACAGGCCGATACCCATTGCGATGACGAGCACGACGCCGAAATGCAGGGGATCGACGCCGAGCTGCACCGCGACCGGCAGCAGCAGCGGCCCGAAGATGATCAGCGCGGCCGCGCCCTCCAGCACCGAGCCCATCACGATCAGGACGGCGATCGCCAAGAGGATGAACAGCCAGACGCCGGAGGTCTTGGAGAGGCCCAGCATGAAGTCGCCGACCGCATGCGGCACCTGCTGCAAAGTCAGGGTGAACGCCAATGACTGCGCGGCGGCGACGATGAACAGCACCAACCCCGCACGCGTCGCCGCCTGCACGAAACTGTGCGCGGCGGTTTTGAAGCCGAGCTCGCGGAAGACCACGCTGCCGACGACCAGCGCGTAGGCCACCGCGAAGGCCGAGATCTCCGTCGCCGTGGCAAAGCCGCTCTTGAAGCCGAAGAAGATCATGAAGATCAGGCCGAAGGATGCGATCGCGCCGCTCCACAGCCCCGACACCGGCATCTGCGGCTCGACATCCTCGACCTTGTCCGGCCTTTTGCCGAAGATGATGGACACCGCGATCAGCACCAGCGCCATCAGCGCCGACGGCAGCAGCCCTGCGACGAACAGGCCGCCGATCGACAGGTTGGCAACGAAGCCGAGAATGATCAGGTTGATGCAGGGCGGGATCGTCTCCGCCATCACCGCCGAGGCCGCCAGCAGCGCCACCGCGCCGCCCGGGTTCTGCTTGGAGCGCCGCGCAGCCGGGATCAGCACCGAGCCGACCGCGGCGACGTCGGCCATCTTCGAGCCGGAGATACCCGAGAACAGCACCATCGAGGCCACCATCACGACATTGAGGCCGCCGCGCATGCGGCCCACGGCACGCTGCAACAGCTCGATCAGCCGCACCGACATGCCGTTGGCTTCCATCAGATAGCCGACAAGGATGAAGAAGGGGATCGCAAGCAGGACGAAATTGTCGATGCCGCGCGCCATCTGCTGGGCAAAGATCACGCCGGGCAGTGCGCCCTCGACCCAGATGAAGATCAGCGCGGCCAGAGCCAGCGCAAAGCCGATCGGCAATCCGCCGAACAGGGTGGCGAAGAAGCCGATCATCATCAGGGTGCCCGCCGACGGCACCGAGGCCGGCGACAGATAATCCCAGGCGAGGTAGAGGCCCGTCACGACGAGGATCGCGATGAGTCCCCTCGCGATATCGGGCAGCGGCCTCGCGCAGAGATGATCGATTGCGAACACCGTCATGAACAGCGCGCCGATCCCCATGGGATAGAAGGTCAGCTCCAGCGGCAGACCGGAGCCGGTGGTCTGGCCGGCAGTGAGCGAGCCCAGCTTGATCGCGTTGTAGGCGACGTAGCCGGAAATCAGCACGATCAGCAGCGCGCTGGCGGCATCGACCAGCGAACGCAGCCGCACCGGCAAGAGATCGCGGAAGAAGGAAACGCCGACATTCTCGCCGCGCGCGAGCGCGCTCGCCGCGCCGAAGAAGGCCGAGCCGACCATCAGGCCGCGCGCGACGTCGTCGGACCATTCGACCGGCGCGTTGAAGAAGAAGCGCAGCAGCACGGAGGCGCAGACCACCACGAGATCGGCGGCGAGCAGGACGGCCGCGATCGCGTCGCTGACGCGAAGCAGCAAGGTGATGCTGCCATGGCGGCCGCCCGAGAGGGGCACGGCGGCTGACATGGCCACGTCAGATTTGGTCATATCAAGCTTGGGTCGCGCGGATGACGTCGATGACGGCCTTGGACTCCGGCCGCGCCTTGATGAAGTTCTCGTGTTGCGGCGCGACGCGCTTCTTGAACGCCTCGCGGTCGCATTCGGCCACGGTCACGCCCTTCTCGGTCAAGGCGGCCAGCGCCTCCTTCTCGACCGCGAGCCCATGGGCCCGGGTGTCGGCCGCGGCCTTCTTGGCGGCATCGAGGAAACCCTCGCGCAGCTTCGGATCCATGCGGTTGTACGTCATGTCGCTGAAATAGATCGCGAGCGGCGAGAAGTTGTGCTGCGTCAGCGCGTAGAATTTCGACGTTTCGAAGAACTTGCTGGCGAGGATCGTCGGCGGGTCATGCTCCAGGCCATCCAGCACGCCAGCCTGCAAGGCCGTGTAGATTTCGCCGAAGGCCAGCGGCGTTGCGGCGGCGCCCATCAGGCGCAGGCATTCGGTGATGACGGGATTGGGCAGCGTCCTGATCTTGAGGCCGGCGAGATCCTCCGGCGTCTTCACAGCCTTCTTCGCCAGCACGCTGCGCGAGCCGAAATTATAGGCCCAGGCGATGATGCGGATGTTGCCGCCCTTGAGCAGCGCGTCCTCGATCGGCTTGGCGGCGCCGGCCTCAAACGCTTTGGTCTGCTGCGGGAAGCTCGAGAACAGGAAGCCGAGGTCGAAGGTGCCGACCAGCGGCACCAGATTGGCCGAGATCGACGAGCCCGACACCATGAGGTCGATGACGCCGAGCTTCACCGAATTGATGACGTCGATCTCCTGACCGAGCTGGTTGTCGGGAAAGAAAGCGACCTCGATCTGCTCGCCGAGGCCGTTGCCTTTCAGGTTCTTGACCAGGTTGTCGTAGTAGACGCGGCCATTGGCGTATTTGGGATCGTTCGGCAGCGAGGAGGAGCATTTCAGCTTCAGCGTCGCAGCTTCGGCGCGGCCGATGATGGCGGGAGAGAGCACAATGCCGGCGGTGACCGCCGCCGATGACTTGATGAACGCGCGACGGTTCACGGGCACGATAGTCATGGTGCGGCTTCTCCCTGGTCTTTTTCTTCGCCACGGTCGTTGCCGCAGCCGTTGCGCGGACTGTATGGCCAAAGCGACGACACAGGCAAGGTAGCCGGCTGCGGTCACGGAGCGTCGCGGCGCGCATACCGCCCGTCGCCAGCCAAGCGAAATCACCGCCATTTCCCGGAGATTTGCCGCGAGGATCGGCCTGCCGCCCGATCTGCGCAAGGAACGCCGTCGCCCATTGCACCGGATCAATCCAATTGGAGCATGGATCAATGCGCAGTTGACATGGATGATGCCTGACCAATGCCCCGAGCCCCGGCAGACGGACTGCCCCATTTTGCCGCGGCCCATGCGTGATCCAGCGCACAGACGGCCGCGTGGCGCGGGCTTAGAAAAAGTGACATCATCGTGCGCATTGCCGTTGGAGGTGACATCATGCGCCGTCCAGTGTTTTCGAATTTGCTTCTTGCGTCCGGTCTTCTCGCACTCAGTCAGTTGATGACGCCGACGGAAGCGGCCGCCGAAGCGCGGCTCGCGCTGGTGATCGGCCAATCGGCCTATCGCACCGTGCCGGAGCTGCCCAACGCCGCCAACGACGCCAAGGGCATGACGGAGCTGCTCGGGAGTGCCGGCTTCACCGTCACCACGGCGGCCAATCTGGCGCAGACCGAGATGCGCGCGGCGATCTCGGACTTCGCCGGCAAGGTCAGTGCCAGCGGCGCCGACACCGTCGCGCTGGTGTTCTATGCCGGCCACGGCCTGCAGATCGACGGCGAGAACTATCTGGTGCCCGTCGATCTCGACCCCAAGCGCGAGGCCGACATCCCGCTGCAGGGCGTGCGGCTGAACGACCTGCTCAACACGCTCGGCGCGCTGCCGACGCGGGCCCGCATCTTCATGCTCGACGCCTGCCGCAACAACCCGTTCCCCGCGCTCAGCGGCGACGGCCACGGCCTTGCGATCGTCGACACCAAGGCCGGCGCGCCCGGCTCCTTCATCTCCTACTCGACCTCGCCCGGCGCCGAGGCCGAGGACGGCAACGGCATCGACAGCCCCTACACCACGGCCGCGCTGACCATTGCCAAGCAGCCGAACCTGCCGATCGAGGAAGTGTTCAAGCGCATCCGCGTCGCCGTGGCGCAATCGACCGACGGGCGGCAGATCCCATGGGAAAGCTCCTCGCTGACTACCGACTTCAAGTTCTTCGGTGAGAGCAGCGGCAGCACGCCCGCGCTTCCCGGCGCGAACGCGATGGCGCTCGCCAGCGGCACGCGCAGCGTCGAAGATTGGCGCAAGACGTTGCAGGGCAAGCCGGCCACGGTGGCCTATGAGCTCGTGATCACCGAGGACACCGCGGAGGCGTATCAGGCCTATATCGAGCTGTATGCCCAGGACACCCGCACGCCGCGCCTGCGTACGGTGCTGGAGCGGCGTCGCCAGATGCTGGCGTGGGAGCGTGCCACCGCCATCAACACCCGCGCCTCGTTCGAAGCTTATCTGGCGAACTGGGACAACAGCGATCTCGCGGCAACCGCGCGCCGGCTGCTGCTGCGCGTACAGAACCGCAATTACGCCGTGCCCGTCGCCTCCGCGGTGACGCCCGTCGCGGTCGCGATGGCGCCGACCTGCCCGTGCTCGACGCCCGCGACCCCGGCAACGCCGGTCAACCCCTCGGTTCCGCCCGTGATCAAGAAGCGCGTCGACGAGACCCCGCCGAAGCGCAAGGTGGTCGAGACGCCGCCCAAGCGACGGCCGTCCGAGCAAGTGGTCTACGAGCGCGCGCCGCCGCCGGATCGCGGTCCGCCGCCGGAGGCTGTGATGCAAGGCATCGGCATCGGCGTAGGGATCGGTCTCGGCATGGGAATGGGCGGCCGCGGCGGAGACCACAATGGCGGGTACCGCAGATACTGAGCCGGTCCGGCACAAGCAGCATTCGGCTCGCGCCAATCGCGCGAGCCGAACTTATTGCGACAGCGTCGGGTAGTCCCGGAGCACGGCTTCCCGAATCCAGCCTGCCTGGATCGCGCGCGACAGGATCTGCGCCGTCTTGATGTCCTCAGCCTTCATGCAGAGATCCACGATGCGGCGCACCGCATCGTCGCGCATCAGATCGTCGGAGATCTTCATCGCGATCTCCATCGCGGTGCGGGCCGCGCGTTCATAGCGCTCGCGCGTGCTGGCCGGCGCTGAAGCTCCGGCGGCCTCGGCGATCGTTCGCGCCGCCTGGCAGATGTTGCGGATCCGGTCGGCGGCCTCGATATCGCCGATCGGCCTCCCGACTGGCTCGTCCCAGACGTCTGCCGGCTCTCGCCTCGCGAACCACTTCATTGCCCCACCCGTGGTCTTCAATTGCTCGCGGCGTTCAGGACATGCGGCGCGGGCCGATCGCCTCGAACTGCGCCTTCTGCTCGTCGTTGAGCGTGGCGTAGAAATCATCGAGCGCCGCCCGCACCGACTTGATCCCGTCCAGCATCACGTCGAGGCGCTTGCGAATCGCGGCCATGCGGGCCGGCGGCGTCATCACCTCATTGGGCTCGCAGGCCGCCTTGAGCGATGCGCTGACTTTGGCGCTGGTGTCCTGGAGCACCTGGAGCGCCGCGCGCTGGGTGTCGTTGGGACGAAGTCTGTCCTCGATCGTGGCGCCGGGCCAATCGAACGCGGCGGACGCGCTGCAAGTCTGCACCGAGGATCCGCCCGCATTGTTCGATGCCGCGGCACGACGCTGATCGTCGGCGAGCGCGTTGAAGCGCGCCTTCTGCTCGTCGTTGAGTGAACCATAGAATGTGTCGAGCGCGGGCTGGACCAGCTCGACGGCCTTCTGCATCGCCTCGACACGCTGCTGCATGGCGGCGAGCCGGCCGGGCGCCGTCGCTGCGGCCTGCGTCGGACAGGATGTGCGGATCAATGCCGCCGCGTCGACCGAGGCGTTGCCGAGCGCATCGAGAGCCGCGCCCTGCGCATCGGTCGGCTGCACCGTGGCCGCGATCTGATCGATCGGCAGGCCGACGATGGCGCGGCGGTCGCTGCCGCAGAGCTCATCCAGCGGCGCGCTGCGCGCCCGCCGCCGGCCCTGCGGCTGCTGCGGCAGATAGGCCGACAGCCGATCATAACCGTAGGGGCCGAAAATGCCGGCATAGATGTCCGGATAGCCGTAGCCCCAGAAGCCGAGCCCGTCGCCCCAGATCGCGTAATCGTAGAGGTCGTTATAGGCGAACGGCCAGAACAGCGGCCCCACCCAGCCATAGCCGCCACCCGGATGTTGCCACCACCCGCTGCTTGCGCCGCCCCAGCCGGCGAGTGCCGCCGCCGCGGCGATCTGTGCGCGGGCCGCCGGATTGCTGATCAGCCGGCCGTTGCGGAATGCGCTGGCGTTCCAGGCGTTGCGGAAGTTCGCCGGCCGTATCGCGGCATTGCGGATCTGACCGAAGTTCGGGCCGCCGCGTCGGGCACCGGTTGTGAACCGCATCCCGCGATGATGCCCGCCGCCATGCGCGTGCCCGCCGCCGTGCCCACGGAAATGGCCGCCGCCATGATGGCCATGGCCATGATGACCACCGCCGTGATGGCCATGCCCGCCTCCGTGGCCGTGCCCGCCTCCATGGCCACCGCCATGTCCGCCCTTCGCCAGCGCCGCACCCGCCAGCAGGCAGGCGAAGGCCATTGCGGCAATTCCAACGACCGGTCGCACCATCGCACCCTCCCGCGCACAGCCCTGCCATTGAGGCATCGGAACTTGGCGGGAATTGGAACCGGCAACATTGCCGAAAGTTCCCGGACTGCGGCGCGGGCCTTACGCCTCCGGCACAATCTTGCCGGGGTTGAAGATATTGAGCGGATCGAGCGCCTTCTTCAGGGCCCGCATCGCATCGAGCGCTTCGGGGCCGAGTTCGGCCTTGAGATATTTCTGCTTGCCCTGGCCGATGCCGTGCTCGCCGGTACAGGTGCCGTCCATCGCCTGCGCACGCTCGACCAGGCGGTGCATGAACTCCTCGCCGCGCGCCATCTCGTCGGCATCGTTGGTGTCGCAGACCAGCGAGCAGTGGAAATTGCCGTCACCGACATGGCCGACGATCGGCGACAGCAAATTGAGGCGCTTGAGGTCTTCCTCGGTCTCGCTGACGCAGTCGGCGAGCCGCGAGATCGGTACGCAGACGTCGGTTGCGACCACGCCGATGCCGTCGCCGGGCCGCAGCGCCTTCACCGACCAATAGGCGTCGTGCCGCGCCTGCCACAGCTTGGTGCGATCCTCCGGCTTGGTGGTCCAGGAGAAATCGCCGCCGCCGCAGTCCTTTGCGATCTCGCCGAAGGCCTTCGACTGCTCGGCGACCTCGACCTCGCTGCCGTGGAATTCCATCAGCAGCAGCGGCGTCTCGGGCAGAGTCAGCTTGGAATAGGCGTTGCAGGCCTTCACCTGCGCGGCGTTGAGCAGCTCGATGCGCGCCACGGGAATGCCGGTCTGGATTGCCAGGATCACGGCCTGGCAGGCGCCGTGCACGGTCTCGAACGACACCGCGCCGGCCGCGATCGTCTCGGGGATGCCGCGCAGGCGGATGGTCAATTCCGAGATGATGCCGAGCGTGCCTTCGGCGCCGACGAACAGATGCGTCAGGTCATAGCCCGCGGAGGATTTCTTGGCGCGCGTGCCCGTGGTGATGATCTCGCCGTCGCCGCGCACCACTTTCAGCGCCAGCACGCTGTCGCGCATGGTGCCGTAGCGCACCGCATTGGTGCCGGAGGCGCGGGTCGAGGCCATGCCGCCGAGCGAAGCATCCGCGCCCGGATCGATCGGGAAGAACAGGCCCTGGTCGCGCAGATGCTCGTTCAGCGCCTTGCGGGTGACGCCAGGCTGGATCACGCAATCGAGGTCCTCGGCATGCACCGCGAGCACCTTGTTCATGTCGCGCAGGTCGATCGAGATGCCGCCGGCAGGCGCGTTGACCTGGCCCTCCAGCGAGGTGCCGGTGCCGAAGGCAATGACGGGCACGCGATGTTTCGCGCAGATCCGCACCACGTCCTGGATGTCGGCGGTCTCCTGCGCCATCACCACGCCGTCCGGCGGCTGATTGACGATCCACGTGGTGGTATGGCCGTGCTGCTCGCGCACGGCCTGCGAGGTGATGAGGCGGTTGCCGAAGCGTGCGGCAAGCTGCTCCAGCGCGCTTGCGAGGGCTTTCGGCTCCGGCCGCGGCGGATTATTGGTGATGGTCGTACCCACGGAATTCCTCCCGACGAGAAGAGACCGTGGCAAAGGACATATAACCGGTCAAGTCAAGGGACCGGACGCATAGCTTGGGAAGGACACATGCCAGAGACCGCCGCCACAGCGCCGAACGCAGAGCCGTTTCGCTCCTCGATCATGCAGATCGAGCCGCAATGGATCGACTATAACGGCCATCTCAACATGGCCTATTACAACGTGATGTTCGACCGGGCGATCGACGAGTTCTGGCTCGAGCTGGGGATTGGCCCGGTCTACAAGAAAGAGCGCCACGGCTCGACCTTCACCGCCGAGTGCCACGTGCGCTATTTGCGCGAGATCCATCTCGGCGATCCCGTGCAAATCCTGGTGTGGCTGCTGGAGGCCGACGACAAGCGGCTGCACACATTCGAAGAGCTGCGGCACGGCACCGAGGGCTGGCTGTCGGCAACGTCCGAGAACATGTCGCTGCACATGGACATGAAGGCGCGGCGCGTTGCGCCGTTTCCGCCCGACATCCAGCAGCGCATTGCCGGGGTCGCCAAGTCCCACAGCGCCTTGACGCGACCCGAGGGCATCGGCCGGAATGTGGCGATGCCCTCGAAGCGCTAGTGCATGATCCGCCGCGCTATATCCTGTTGCGGCCGCGGGCCAGGCCGACGACGGCCGAGACCAGGAACAGAACGACTGCGATGAAGAAGATGATCTTGGCGATCTCGATCGAAGCGCCGGCGACGCCGCCGAAGCCCAGGATGCCGGCGATCAGTGCGATAACCAGAAACGTCACAACCCAGCCTAGCATGGTCAAACCCTCGTCTTGATGTTGTCTGCGATCGACGCGGCTGGCCGCGCCACCTGCCCTGACAATCTCGACGCGGGAACGATAGTTCCGGCCCCGGCGGGAGCGAAATTCGCGGCCCGGGCTGGAACAAATCGGCGCGCCGCGCACGTGGAAAACCCTGCCCGGCGCCCCCATATAGGCACCAATCCCTGTTAAGAAGGCTCCCTTCCACCACCCCGCGGTGCCATCGTGGGGCCGATGATTCGCATGACCGAGCCGAGCAAGATCACAGCCGTACCCGACCACCAGCCCGCAGCCGGCGGCATCGCCGCGCGTGCGCGCGCCTCGGTGGGCCCGAAATACCTCGCCGGGCTCAATCCGGAGCAGCGCGAGGCGGTGGAGACGCTGGACGGCCCGGTCCTGGTGCTGGCCGGCGCCGGCACCGGCAAGACGCGCGTCCTGACCACGCGCATCGCCCACATCCTGAGCCAGGGCCGCGCCCGCCCGGCCGAGATCCTGTCGGTGACCTTCACCAACAAGGCCGCGCGCGAGATGAAGCACCGGCTCGGCCAGATGCTCGGCCACGCCGTGGAGGGCATGCCGTGGCTCGGCACCTTCCACTCCATCGGCGGCCGCATCCTGCGCGTCCATGCCGAGCTGGCGCAGCTCAAGTCGAACTTCACCGTGCTCGACGTCGACGACCAGGTCCGGCTGCTCAAGCAGTTGCTCCAGGCCGACAACATCGACGAGAAACGCTGGCCGGCACGGATGCTGGCCGGCCTGATCGACGGCTGGAAGAACCGCGGCCTGATGCCCTCGCAGGTCCCGTCGGGCGAGGCCGCGATGTTCGCCAACGGCAAGGGCGGCAAGCTCTATGCGAGCTACCAGGAGCGGCTGAAGATCCTGAACGCGGCCGATTTCGGCGATCTCCTGCTGGAGAACATCCGCATCTTCCGCGAGCACCCGGATATTCTCAGGCAGTACCAGCAACGCTTCAAGTTCATCCTGGTCGACGAGTACCAGGATACGAACGTCGCGCAATATCTGTGGCTGCGGCTGCTGTCGCAGGCGCCTTCTTCCCTCGCCTCTCCCCGCTTGCGGGGAGAGGCCGACGCACGAAGTGCGGCGGGTGAGGGGGACTCTCCAAGCACCGCGCGCGTGGAGACTCCCCCTCACCCCGACCCTCTCCCCGCAAGCGGGGAGAGGGAGAAGACCAAAAACATCTGCTGCGTCGGTGACGACGACCAGTCGATCTATGGCTGGCGCGGCGCCGAGGTCGACAACATCCTGCGCTTCGAGCACGATTTCCCGGGCGCCAAGGTGATCCGCCTCGAGCGCAACTATCGCTCGACGGGTCACATCCTCGCCGCCGCCTCGCATCTGATCGCACACAATGAAGGCCGGCTCGGCAAGACGCTGCGCACCGAGGATCAGGACGGCGAGAAGGTCACCGTGACGGGCTCCTGGGACTCGGAAGAGGAAGCCCGCGGCATCGGCGAGGAGATCGAGCAGCTGCAGCGCCAGGGCGAGAAGCTCAACGAGATCGCCATTCTCGTGCGCGCCTCCTACCAGATGCGCGAATTCGAAGACCGCTTCGTCACGCTCGGCCTGCCCTATCGCGTCATCGGCGGCCCGCGCTTCTATGAGCGCGCGGAGATCCGCGACGCGCTGGCGTACTTGCGCGTCATCAATTCGCCGGCCGACGATCTCGCCTTCGAGCGTATCGTCAATACGCCGAAGCGCGGGCTTGGCGACGCCACCGTGCAGATGCTGCACGACCACGCCCGCAAGCGCCGCATTCCCCTGTTCGAGGCGGCGCGCGCCGTGGTCGAGACCGACGAGCTGAAGCCGAAGGCGCGCGGCTCGCTGCGCGATCTCATCGCGCAGTTCGACCGCTGGCGCGCCCAGCGCGAGGTCACCGCGCACACCGATCTCGCCCAGATCGTGCTCGACGAGAGCGGCTATACCGAGATGTGGCAGAAGGACCGCTCGGCCGACGCCGCAGGCCGGCTGGAGAACCTGAAAGAGCTCGTGCGCTCGATGGAGGAGTTCGAGAACCTGCAAGGGTTCCTGGAGCACATCTCGCTGGTGATGGACCGCGAGGGCGGTGCCGAGGACGACGCGGTGTCGCTGATGACGCTGCATTCGGCCAAGGGCCTCGAATTCGACAACGTGTTCCTGCCGGGCTGGGAGGAAGGCCTGTTCCCGAGCCAGCGCACCCTGGACGAACAGGGCCGCGCCGGCCTGGAAGAAGAGCGCCGGCTCGGCCATGTCGGCCTGACCCGCGCCCGCCGCCGCGCAAAGATCTATTTCGCGACCAATCGCCGGATCCACGGCACCTGGTCGACCACGATCCCGTCGCGCTTCCTCGACGAATTACCGGCGGCCAATGTCGAGATCACGGAATCCAAGGGCGGCTCTGGATGGGGCGGCAGCGGCGGCTACGGCGCCTCTCGCTTCGACGACATGGAGGCGTTCGGGTCCAGCTATTCGACGCCGGGCTGGCAGCGCGCGCAGGCGAACCGGAATCGCGGCGGCGGCCGCACCGGCGGCTTCGAGGAAGACGCCGCAACGTTCTCGTCCTCCTCGTCATCGGGCCCCGATTTCGGCAGCTTCTCCGCGCGCCGCCGCGGACCCCTGACCATCGAGGGCGAGCTGGTCGCCAAATCCACCGGCACGACGTCCGAATTCTCGCTGGAAGACCGCGTCTTCCACCAGAAATTCGGCTATGGCCGCGTCACCAAGATCGACGGCAACAAGCTCACCATCGCCTTCGACAAGGCCGGCGAGAAGAAGGTCGTGGACAGTTTCGTGCAGCGGGTGTGAGGCCCGAGATGGCTCGGTACGTTGCCATCATTGAGAACGCCGACCCGGACGAGGCCGTCGGCGTGTGGTTTCCGGACCTGCCCGGCTGCTTCTCCGGCGGCGACGATGTCGACGAGGCCCTCGAGAATGCGCCCGAGGCGCTCGCATTCTATGCGCAGGAACTGATCGCGGACGGTCGCCAGCTGCCCCCGCCTCGAACGCTGGACGAGCTCAAGGCCGATCCGGAGTTTGCCGAGGACCTGGGGAAACACACGGCCGTCCTGATCGAATGGCCACCCGCCGCGGACGCGGAGTGAGGACTGTTCGCCGCACCAAGCGGACTCTCGACAGTTCTCGCCCGAACGCCCCTTGACCACCGCGAACTTCCCCGTATCAGATAAACCCATGGTCCGGGGCTCCATCACATTGATCGTGCTTGCATTGGGGATGCCGTCGCTTGCGGCGGCGGAGACCATGAGCTTTGGCGATTCGATCGGGAAGCTGGCGGCGAGCTGCGGTGCGGAAATCGTCGCCAATTGCCGCGGCGTCAACCCGGACTCGACCCGCCTGAAGGAGTGCCTGTCGCGCAACCGCGACGTGCTCACGCCGCAATGCGCGAGCGACTATCTCGGCGTGTTCGACGCCATCCAGAAGCGCGTCGCCGCGCGCGTCACGGTGGCGAACGCCTGCCAGCGCGAGATCGTCAAGGTCTGCGGCGGCTCGACCAAGGAGACCAGCAAGTCGGTCCCCTGCCTGGTCTCGACCCCCAAGGGCATCAGCAACAACTGCCTGAAGGCCGTCGACGACGCGGGGTATCGCTGATGCGCGCGAACGGGCTCGCCACCGCAGGGCTGGGCTTGGCGCTGGGCCTCGCTTTGCTCGCGGGCACCGCCGGCGCGCAGACGGCGGCACCGACCCGCGACGACATCGTCGGCAAGCTGAACCATTTCGAGGAAGCCGCCGAGGTCGACCTGCCCGCGCTGAAGCAGCAGGTGATGGAGCGCGCCAAGACCAGGATCAAGAACGATCCGGGTCCGGTGAACCGGCCGTTGATCGCGCCGGAGCTTGCCAAGCTGCCCGCGTTCAATGCGCAGATCCAGTTCGACGCAGACACGCCGATCATCCAGCCGGCGTCCTACCAGACCGTCGGCCGCATTGCGGACGCGCTGGTTCACTCCTCGCTGCTGCCCTACACCTTCCTGATCGTCGGCCACGTCGAATCCAATTCGAAGACGCGCGAGGCCAATGCGATCCTGAGCCAGCGCCGGGCCGATGCGATCCGCGACGTGCTGGTGAACACCTTCAAGATCTCGACCAAGCGGCTGCATCCGATCGGCCTCGGCGAGGAGCAATTCCTCGACCGGACCAAGCCGACCTCCGCCGTCAACGGCCAGTTGCAGATCCTGACCTATGCCAAGCTGCCGGAGGAGGCGCCGCATCCGGCTGCGGCCCCCGCGCCTGCGGCTAAAAAGCCCGCCAAGAAGCGCTGAGCAAAGGCGGCTCCGCGGTTGACGGAACCCCTTGAAGCGCGGGCTATTTTGCAGCCTGTCCCGGGCGCGCGCACACGGTTTCGCGCGACAAAAGTGCCGGTTTGTGCACCGCCCGGTCCAGTGCTATAGCCTCTGTTCGCCCTTCCCGACCCCGTGCTGCATGAGACCGAAATGGGTGGCTTTTTCCAGCGCCAACTTGCCGTGTATGTCGAGTACCATCGCGATCCCCGGAACACGGCGATGCATGTGGTCGGCATCCTGCTGCTGTTCACCGGCGCCGTGCTGCCGCTGACGCTGGTCAAGCTTCCGCTGTTCGGATTCAACGTGAGCCTGGCGGTGGTCCTGGCCGTGCCGGTCTTGATTTACTGGCTGCTGCTCGACGCGGCGCTCGGGCTCGGCATTCTGGCCGTCTCGGTCGTGCTGTTTTCGGTTGCGACGACCATTGCGGCGCAGGTCGGCACCGCGACGATGTGGGCGATTTTCGCGACTCTGGTGGCGCTCGGCCTCGCCGCGCAGGCCATCGGCCATAAGGTTTTTGAGGGGCGCGAGGCCTCGTTGTTCACTTTTCCCTCGCATCTTTTGCTTGGACCGATGTTCGTCATGGCAAAATTATTCATTGCATTGGGCTTCCGTCGCGACCTTGCCGCGATTCTGGCGCCTCTTCCGGCCAATTCCCTTTCAACCCGATAACGCTCGAAGCAAAACAGCAACCTTCTGCATGGCTCTCGTCCTGGTTACCGGTGGCAGCGGCTTCATCGGACATCACCTCGTAGAAGCGCTCCGCGCCCGTGGGCAGCGGGTCCGCGTTCTCGATGTCCGTGCGCCGACCGCGGCGAACGCGGACGTCGATCACGTCCTCGGCTCGGTGCTGGATTGCGCCGCGGTCGATGCGGCGATCGCCGGTGTCGATCAGGTCTATCACCTCGCCGGCCTGCCCGGCATGTGGGTCGCCAACAAGCAGGACTTCCACGACGTCAATTGCCGCGGTACCGAAATCGTGCTCGCAGCGGCAATGAAGCGGGGCGTCTCGCGCTTCCTGCACTGCTCGACGGAATCGATCCTGTTCCCCTATTCCGACCTCAAAGGCGTTCCCGCCGAAGAGGCGCTGCAGCCGGCCGAGGCGATGCCCGGCGCCTACACGCGCTCAAAATCGCTCGCCGAGCATCATGCCGCCAAGGCGGCAGAAGCGGGCTTTCCGCTGGTGATCGGCACGCCGACCATGCCGATCGGCGCTGCCGACCATAATCTGACACCGCCGACCGCGATGCTCTGGTACTTCCTGCAGAAGAAGGTGCAGCCGCATCTCAACTTCCTGGTCAACCTGGTCGACGTCCGCGACGTCGCCATGGGCCTCGTGCTGACCATGGAACGCGGCCGCCTCGGGCAGCGCTACATCCTCGGCGGCGACTGCGTCCCGCTCGGCGACATCCTGCGCATGATGTCGGCGATGAGCGGCCGCCGGCAGTTTCCGATCGTCGTACCCGGCAAGATCGCCGAGCTCTCTGCGATCATGCTCGAATCCATCGCCGACCACATCACGCGCCGGCCGCCGAACGGCACCGCCGAGGGCGTGCGGATCGCACTCGCCGCGAGCGATCTTTCGATCGGCAAGGCCCGTAACGAGCTCGGCTATTCGCCGCGTCCGATCGAGCCGGTCTTGCGCGAAACCATCACCCATCTGCTCGCCCGCAACGGCCAGCAGCCCTCCGGCGCCCTCAAGCATCACGCGCTCTCCTCGCGCGCGAGCTGAAGCCGCCGCCCAAACGCAAAGAACCTTCATGTCTTTCGATTTCAGCAAGCTTCTTTCTGTCGCCTGGGGTGGCTGGACCACGACCTGGCCGACCGAACTCCTTGCCCTGATCTGGCTCGCCTTTCTCGCGAGCTGGGTGGGCGCGTCGTTCTGGCAGGGGCGGACCAAGAAGCAGGTCATGACGCTGGAGTCGCAGCGCTATAGCCTGCCGATCCTCGTCGGCGGCATCCTGTACACGCCATTCATTGCGGAGGTCATGGGCTGGAAGCCGCTTTGGGTGCTCGGCAACGCCGGCATCACCATCGCAGCGGTCCTCTCGGTCGCCGGAATTGCTTTCGCATGGTGGGGGCGGCTGCATCTCGGCAAGTTCTGGTCCAACACCATCACCCACAAGGAAGACCACCGCGTCATCGACACCGGCCCCTACGGCATCGTCCGTCACCCGATCTACACCGGCCTGATCTTCGGAATGCTGGTGACCGGCGTTGCGATCGGCCTGGTGACGACGATCCTCGGCGCGATCCTGATCTCGCTCGGCATGTGGCAGAAGGGCCGGATGGAAGAAGTGTTCCTCTCGAAGGAGCTCGGCGAAGACGCCTATGGCGCCTATTGCCGCCGCGTTCCAATGATCATTCCGTTCACGTCGCCACGGTAAAGGCGTCACTTTCGTGTCCCCGACGCGCTGCAGCGTGCAACGCTGCTGCGCAGAGCCGGGACCCCAGACGGCTATTCGTGCATGGGGCGAGATGGGCCCCGGCTCTGCAGCGCATCGCACCGGACGATGCTTCGCATCGCCGGGGCGCTGCGCTGCGTCCGGGGCACGAGCACACGATCTTGGTCCCCAAGGAACCAGCCCTCCGCTCGCTCGTTGCCCCTCGACATCTGCCAGCGACCGCAGAGCATCGAGCCATGTCGGACGCCTACGATTATTTTCGCGCGCACGCGATCGCCGCCGTCCGCAAGGCGCGGGCGCTGCCGCCCGGGCGGACGAAGCAGAAGCAGCGCACGGTGGCGCGGGTCTATCATCTGCTGTCCAGGGAAGCCGCGCTGGCGCCGAACATCCGTCACCTGGACGATTTTCGCGCGGCACGGCGGTTGGAGCGGCAGATCGGTCGTTGATCTCCGGGCCGACGCCGCGACTGTCCCATGCAAATTCGATCGGCTGCCATTCCACGGGAATAGGCCTCTGCGGCGCGCCACACAGGTTGACGTCTGCCCCGTCAGCCAGTTGGATGCGCGCGCAACCGGGGGCCTGTCATGACGTTTTCCAGCATCTTCGCGCAGTTCGTCGCGTTCATCGGCGGCATCGCGCTGCAATGGCGCAAGATGACGGGCACCGAGCCCGCGCCGGCCTGGGGCGAGAAGCCCGCAATTCCCGAAGCGAAGCCGCAAGGCGCGATCCCGACCTTGAAGATGCCGACCGCACGCGGCTGGCGCGATGGGGAAAAGCCGATCGCTGCGCCCGGGCTCAAGGTCAATGCGTTCGCGACCGGCCTCGACCATCCGCGCTGGATCGAGGTGCTGCCCAATGGCGACGTGCTGATCGCGGAGGCGACGCAGATCGCAGGCGCTCCGCGCAGCGTGTTCCACTATGCGATGCAGGCGACGATGCGCCGCGCCGCGGCACTCGGCGTCTCCGCCAACCGCATCACGTTGTTGCGCGACAAGGACGGCGATGGCGTTGCGGAGGTTCGCGGCGCGTTCATGGAGAACCTCAACCAGCCGTTCGGCATGGCGCTGGTCGGGGACACTTTCTACGTCGGCAACACCGACGGCGTGATGGCCTTCCCCTACGTTGCCGATGCCGATCGCATCACCGCGCCGGGCAAGCGGCTCACGACGTTCAAGCCTGCCGGCCATTGGACGCGCAGCTTGCTCGCCAGTCCCGACGGCAAGAAGCTCTATGCCGGCGTCGGGTCGCTCAGCAACATCGCGGAGATGGGCATGGAGGTCGAGCAAGGCCGCGCCGCCGTCTACGAGCTCGATCTCGTTGCCGGCACGCATCGCATTTTCGGCGCGGGCTTGCGCAATCCCGTAGGCCTTGCCTGGGAGCCGACGACCGGCGTGCTGTGGACCGTCGTCAACGAGCGCGACGGTCTCGGCGACGAGACGCCGCCGGACTATCTCACTTCAGTTCACGACGGCGGCTTCTACGGCTGGCCCTATTGCTACTGGGGCAAGACGGTGGACGACCGCGTGCCGCAGGATCCGGCGATGGTCGCCAAGGCGATTCAGCCGGACTACGCGCTGGGCGGCCACACCGCCTCGCTCGGCCTGTGCTGGATGCCCGCAGGCACCCTGCCCGGCTTCGGCGACGGCATGGTGATCGGCCAGCACGGCTCGTGGAATCGCAGCAAGCTGTCCGGCTACAAGCTGGTGTTCATCCCGTTCGCGAACGGCAAGCCGTCCGGCCCCTCGCGCGACATCCTGTCGGGCTTCCTGTCGCCGGACGAGAAGGAATCCTACGGCCGCCCGGTCGGCGTCGCGATCGGTCCTGACCAGAAGTCGCTGCTGATGGCCGACGACGTCGGCAACGTGATCTGGCGCGTCACGGGAGCGTAGCAGCTTACGTCCCGACGCAGAGCGTGGCGCGCTGCTTGCGGAGCAATGCGATCACCGACAGCGCCGTGATCAGGCCGGTCTTGGGATTCTCGGACGGGATGTTCTCGATGCCCATCGAGAACCGCGCCGAATCCGCCTCGACCTCGATGCGGTGAACGTTGCGTGTCACGGTCGGATCGGCCCAAACTTGCATCTGGGTGCGATCGGGCCCGATGCCCGCCAGCGACAACGCAACGGCGACGTTGACATTCGCCGGAAAGCCCTTTGCGGCTTCGCGCGCGCTGCCCTCGAACAATTCAGCGGTTCGCGCAGATTGTCGATGTCGATGTTGTTCTGAACGATGAACGGCGCACCCTTCAAGCCGTCGATCGGCTTGCGCGTCACCATCTTCACCGAATGGATAGTGCCGATTGCGGCGGCGTTGACGGCATCGAGGCCCATCAGCGCGCCGGTCGGCACCAGGATGCGGCCGCCATTGGCGCGGGCAAGATCGACGAGATCGAAATTGTCGAGCAAGCCGCCGACGCTGACCACGACAGCGGCCCTGCCGCGCTTCACTGCCGGCTCGACGATCGCACGCAGCTGGCTTGTCGGCGCGCATTCGACCACGATGTCGGCGGCTTCGCCGAGCTGGTCGAGCGGCAGGATTGTCGGTGGGCGACGCAAGCTGTCGATGAAGGCTTGATGCTTGGCGGGGTCTCGCACTGCCACGGCCGTGAGCGACAGGCCCTCGATGCCCTGATCGAGCGCGGTTGCAATCTTGGCGCCGATCGAGCCCAGCCCGGCAATGGTCACCCGCAATTCGCTCGAAGCCTTCTGATCCGTCATCACCATCCCTCTGTCTTGGCCTCTGTTTTGGCCGATGTCATAGCCGCTCACGCCTCCCGCGCATAGCTGCGCAGGCGGGCTTCCAGAACCGCCAGCAAGGCATCGCGGGCCGGATCGCGCGAGCCGCGCAGCCAGGCTGCGGCAAGCGGCAGGCGGCCGACCGGCCCGCTCTGCCTCGGTCGAAGCGGCACGAAGCGCACACCGGTCACCGCCATCCGAGCGGTCCAGCGCGGCACGATTGCGACCCCGAGCTTCGTTGCCACGAGGTTGATGATGGTCTGCTTCTCGTCGGCGACCTGCACGATGCGCGGCGTCAGGCCGGCCTGCTCGAACAGCTTGACCGTGAGATCGTGGCTGTGCGGCCGCGAGCGGCGGTCCGGCACCAGCATCGCCTCCTCGGCGATATCCGTCAGCGTGATCGCTTTGCGCCCGGCCAGCGCGTGCCGGCGCGGGAACGCAACGATCGCGCTCTCCTGGAGCAGGTCGCGGAATTCAAGCCGCTTGTCCGGCCGGTCAGGCGGACGCACGAAGGCGAGATCGAGCGCGCCGGTCAAGATCTTCGGCAGCAGCCGGACAGTCTTGTCTTCGAGGAGCTGCACCGCGATGTCAGGATGCCTGGCGCGGAAATCGCGCAGAAGCGGCGGCAGCAATCCGGCCGCGGCGCTGTCGATGGCACCGACCCGCAGCCGCCGCGCGGTCCCCGCGCGCGAGCGATTGCGGAGGCTGCTCTCGACCGCCTCGACCTTGGCGAGGATGGCGCGGGCATCGCGCAGCAGCGTCGTGCCGTCCTCGGTGAGCGACACAGCGCGCGTCGTCCGCGCAAACAGCCGCGTTCCCAGATCCTCCTCCAGCAGCCTGATCTGCCGGCCGAGCGCAGAAGGCAGCATCTGAAGCTGCTGTGCCGCGCGGCCGAAATGCAGCTGCTCGGCCGTCGCCACGAAGCATCGGAGCTGATGCAATTCCATTTGCCGGTCCTCTCGTCTCAGCGAGGATTGTATCATTTTTTTGTATAAACCAGCACCGATTGAGTTTGCCCTGCACTCCCGTCTAGATTCGCCGGCGACGCCGACCGCCGAATATGTCGGCACGATCTCTCCCGCGGAGCTTTCCATGCGCACCCATTCGATCGCAGCCATTCCCGCCGACGGCATCGGCCCCGAGGTGATCTCGGCCGGTGTCCGCGTGCTGGAGGCCCTGGCCAAGCGCAGCGGCGACCTCTCCTTCAACGTCAAGACGTTCGACTGGGGCTCGGATTATTACAAGAAGCACGGCGTGATGATGCCGGCGGACGGTCTCGGCGAGCTGAAGAAGTTCGACGCGATCTATTTCGGCGCGGTCGGCGCCCCCGACGTGCCCGACCACATCACGCTATGGGGCCTGCGCCTGCCGATCTGCCAGGGGTTTGATCAATACGCCAATGTGCGGCCGACCAAGATCCTGCCGGGCGTCGCCTCGCCGCTGCGCAATGTCGGCGTCGGCGATCTCGACTGGGTGATCGTGCGCGAGAACTCGGAAGGCGAATATGCCGGCATGGGCGGGCGCGCCCACAAGGGCCTGCCGGAAGAGGTTGGCACCGAGGTCGCGGTGTTCACCCGCGTCGGCGTCACCCGCATCATGCGCTATGCGTTCCAGCTCGCGCAGTCGCGCCCGCGCAAATTCCTGACCGTCGTGACCAAGTCGAACGCGCAGCGGCACGGCATGGTGATGTGGGACGAGATCGCGGCCGAGGTCGCCGGCGAATTCCCTGATGTGACCTGGGACAAGATGCTGGTCGACGCCATGACGGTGCGGATGACGCTGCATCCGAAGAGCCTCGACACCATCGTCGCGACCAACCTCCACGCCGACATCCTCTCCGACCTCGCCGGCGCGCTGGCGGGAAGCCTCGGCGTCGCGCCGACCGGCAACATCGATCCGCAGCGCCGCTTCCCCTCGATGTTCGAGCCGATCCACGGCTCGGCCTTCGATATCACCGGCAAGGGCATCGCCAACCCGGTCGCGACGTTCTGGACCGGCGCGCAGATGCTCGAGCATCTCGGCGAGAAGGAGGCCGCCTCGAGGCTGATGGCCGCCGTCGAGCGCGTCTGCGCCGCGGGCGTGCTGACGCCGGATGTCGGGGGCAAGGCGACGACGAAGGAGGTCACGGACGCCGTGATCGAAGCGATCCACGGATCGAATGTATAGTCTTCGTCCTCTCTCCGCTTCCGGGCAGAGGCGAAGAACGTGCTATCTCCGCCCCGCCGGTGCCGCCGGCGGCGTGGCCATCGCGGCGGCCGGCTCTGGCGGTGTCAGATGGCGGGGGACGATGATGGTCTGGCCCGGCGTCAGCTGCGCGTTCTCCGGCAACGAGTTGCTCTGCGCCAGCGTCCACAGCGGCACGCGGTTGGCTGCGGCGATGCTCTCCATGGTGTCGCCGCGGCGCACCGGCACCCGCACGCCGCTGTCCCACAATTCGACCAGCGTATCCGCCGGCACCAGATAGCGCAGCGGCACGGCATCGGCCTGCGTCTGCGGCGGAATGCGCGGCAGCTGCGTCACCATCCCGACGATCTGACGATGGATGTCGTCGGACTTCTCGATGTTGATGTGGCTGACGCGCGCGTTTTCCTTGAGGTCATAGCTGGCGTAATGGCCGCGAAAGCCGGGGACAGCCACGACGTCGCCGCCGCCGAGCACGCTGTCGGACAGGAAGATGTTGATGAAGCGCTCGACGTTGAGGGGGACATCGCCGGTCGCGTGCGCGGGATCGATGGCGATGACGAGGCTGATCGGGATGTTCTCCTTGGCCGCCATCTCGGAAATGACGATCGAGCACAGCCCGCCCATGGAATGGCCGATCAGCACGATCGGCGCCGCCTTCTCCCTGTAGCTGGCGATGGCGCGGTTGCCGATCAGCCGGCACAGCGTGAATTCGTAGACGTCGGCCGAGAAGCCGGCCTGCGTCAGCTTCTCGCCGAGCCGATCCATGCCGGTCGAGAAGATCGGGCCCATGGCGCCGCGAAACAGATAGACCTTCGGCGGCGGCAATGGCTCGAACGGCGGGGGCGGCGGCGCGGCGGGGACCGCCGCAATGGTCTTGGACTTGGGCGGAGAAGCCGCGGCCGTGCCCGTGCCGAGGGCGAGCAGCACAATTGCTGCCAGCACGATCAGGCGCCTTGGATCAACCATCCGTTCAGAAGTCCTACCACCGGAGGCGGCGCCTCCCCTTGCGGTACTTCTTGACCGCGGAATTGGCAGATTTTGCGGCGCCGAAGCGTAGCGTTCCGGACTAGTTCCTCGCCGGAGCCGCCGCCGCCGCCCGCGCGGGCCGCGGTGCGCCGGGCTCCGCAACGGGGGCAGCCGGGGCGCGCGAGCGCATGATCGCGGCGTCGATCTCGGCGATGACGCGGCGCTGGATCGCCTCGTTCTTGTCGATCGAGATGTGGCCGACTCCGGTGCCGCGGACATCGACATTGTCGAGCTTGCCGCGAAGGCCGGCCGCGGCCCGCACCGGCTCGCCGGGGCCGTCACCGATATAGATGTTGATGTAGCGCTCCGCGCCGGTCGAGAGCTTGGTCTTGAACACGGAATCGAGGCCGATCGCGAGTTTCACAGGCACGCCGAGCTGGTTGAGCTTGGCAATCATGTCGGGCAGCGCGGTCGCACCGGAGGAATGGCCGACCAGGATGATGGTCTTGAGCCGCCCGGCCTTGTAGGCAGCCGCCGCTTCATCGGCGAGCGAGGACCAAGACACGAAATTGGCGACGGTCACCGGGACGCCCTGCGCCTGGAGGCGGGCACCGATCGTGTCGAGGCCGAGCGAAAAGATGTTGAGCACGCCGCGGAGCAGATAGACATGCGTGGTCGCCGCCGCGGCCTGGCTCGGTGCGGCCTTGGCGGTGGTCGGGCTGATGGCAACAGCTGACAGCATGAGCAGGCCCATCGCCCAGGCACGGAGGGCGGACAGCTGGCTGGCGCCGGCGGTGTGACGGCCGTTCGGTCTCATCGATCTTTTCCCCGGAGACAATACGCTTCGCGATTGGCCGGAATCGTAGCCACGGCGCGCTCGCAGACGCAACAAAGAGCCGCGTGAGCGCCAATCTTAGCAGCAAGCCGTGACCATCGCGCAACACTTGCCGGGAACATGCCACTGAAGCGCCTGTTTTGAGACCATTTTTCTCCGGGGAATTGCGGAGGGACAACAGCGTTCCTATTTCAGGGCTCCGCCGACCTGCCCTCCTGGATGGTGCGGCCCCTTCCCCCACCTTTGCTCCTCAGCCTTGCGGCCATCATGTCTTCCATCATATCCGTCGCCAATCTGTCGAAGACCTATGGGTCCGGCTTCAAGGCGCTCAAGAACGTCAATCTCGACATCACGCGCGGCGAGATTTTTGCGCTGCTCGGCCCCAACGGCGCCGGCAAGACCACGCTGATCTCGATCATCTGCGGCATCGCCAATCCGAGCGAGGGCCGTGTCCTCGTCGGCGGCGAGACATCCAGACCTCCTACCGCAAGGCCCGCTCGCTGATCGGCCTCGTGCCGCAGGAATTGCACACCGACGCCTTCGAGAGCGTGTGGGCGACCGTGAGCTTCTCCCGCGGCCTGTTCGGCAAGCCGAAGAACCCCGACCACATCGAGAAGGTGCTGAAGGCCCTCTCGCTCTGGGACAAGAAGGACAACAAGATCATCACGCTCTCGGGCGGCATGAAGCGCCGCGTGATGATCGCCAAGGCCTTGTCGCACGAGCCGCAGATCCTGTTCCTGGACGAGCCGACCGCCGGCGTCGACGTCGAGCTGCGCAAGGGCATGTGGGAGGTGGTGCGCGGACTTCAGCAGTCCGGCGTCACCATCATCCTCACCACGCATTACATCGAGGAAGCCGAGGAGATGGCCGACCGCATCGGCGTCATCAACAAGGGCGAGATCGTGCTGGTCGAGGACAAGACGACCTTGATGCAGAAGCTCGGCAAGAAGCGGCTGACGCTGCATTTGCAGAACAAGGTGACGTCGTTGCCGGATAGTCTCGCGCATTACGAGCTCGAGCTCTGTGATGAAGGCGCGACGCTGGTCTACGATTACGACACAAAGGGCGAGCGCACCGGCATCACCAGCCTGCTCGGCGACCTCCGCACCGCCGGCATCCGCTTCAACGACCTCGACACGACGCAATCGTCGCTCGAGGACATCTTCGTCGACCTCGTGAGGACGTCATGAACCACCGCGCCATCCGCGCCATCTATCTGTTCGAAATGGCGCGCACCTGGCGAACGCTGCTGCAAAGCATCGTCTCGCCGGTGGTCTCGACCTCGCTCTATTTCGTGGTGTTCGGCGCCGCGATCGGCTCGCGCATCAGCCAGGTCGAGGGCGTCAGCTACGGCACCTTCATCGTCCCGGGCCTGATCATGCTCTCGGTGCTGACGCAGAGCATCGCCAACGCCTCGTTCGGCATCTACTTCCCGAAATTCACCGGCACGATCTACGAGATCCTGTCGGCGCCGATCTCCTATTTCGAGATCGTGCTCGGCTATGTCGGCGCCGCCGCGACCAAGTCGATCATCCTCGGCCTGATCATCCTGGCGACCGCCGGCCTGTTCGTGCCGCTGCACATCCATCATCCGATCTGGATGCTGGCCTTCCTGGTGCTGACGGCGGTGACGTTCAGCCTGTTCGGCTTCATCATCGGCATCTGGGCCGACGGCTTCGAGAAGCTGCAGATGATCCCGATGCTGGTGGTGACGCCGCTGACCTTCCTCGGCGGCAGCTTCTATTCCATCGACATGCTGCCGCCCACCTGGCGCACGGTGGCGTTGCTCAACCCGGTCGTCTACCTGATCTCGGGCTTCCGCTGGAGCTTCTACGAGATCGCCGACGTCAGCGTACTCCTCAGCATCGGCATGACGCTGGCCTTCCTGGTGATCTGCCTGGTCGTGATCTGGTGGATTTTCCGAACTGGATACCGGCTCAAGAACTGACCGCGCGGCGCTCGCGAAAATGTCAGCGCCGCTGGCCGGCGCGGCACAAAGCGGCCTTGCTTACGCCCGGCATCACGTTAACGATGGACAGGCAGGCCGCTGGAACCAACGCAGGGCCGCAGGCATAATGCACGCCGGGGGACGGAGAGCCGCGGCGCGAGCATGAACAGGCCGGAGGCCAGAAGTCAGATGCGTTCGTTTTTAGTTGCTTTTGCATCCCTGATGCTTTTGAGCGTAAGCACCGCGCAGGCCAAGGTCGAGATCACCGTCGACAAGGACAATCAGCAGTTGACCGTCGCCGTCGACGGGGTCGCGCGCTACCGCTGGCCGGTGTCGACCGGCATCCCCTCGCGCGAGACGCCGAATGGCGCCTTCCGCGCCTTCCGGATGGAAGAGGACCACTATTCCAAGGAATTCGACGACGCGCCGATGCCGCACGCGATCTTCTTCACCAAGGTCGGGCACGCCATCCACGGCACGGACTCGGTCGGCCGGCTCGGCTCGCCGGCATCCCATGGCTGCGTGCGCCTGTCGCGCCAGAACGCCTCGACGCTCTATGCGCTGGTGCAGCAGCAGGGCGTGCTCAACACCACGGTGACGCTGACGGGCTCGGCACAGGTGGCGCTGGCGCGCAATCCGCGCGGCCGCAATGCCAATGCGGTGGCCCGCGCCCCGCAGCCTGCTGAAGAGCAATACGCCACCACAGGCGCCCCGGTGAACCTGATGCCGCCGGCGCAGCCCGAACGGCGCTACATGCCGCAGGACGACAACTACATCTACCCGGCCGACGGCAGCGACACCGGCGCGCGCTATCCGGCGCCGCGCCCGATCACCCGCCCCTATGGCACGCAGGCCTATCAACAGCTGCCGCAACCAACATACGACCAGGGCTACGGCCAGCAGGGCTACTATCATCAGCCGCAGGCCCGGCAATATTATCAGCCGCGCAGCTATTATTATCAGAACTGACGCAGCCTGAACGCGACGCCGGGCGCTGCAGCGAATCAAATCGTGCTGACGCGCCGGCGCCGCGGTGGACCGGACAACTCCAGGCCGGCAGGAATCGAGCAACTCACCGACGCAGGAAGGCAACAGTCCCCAACCTTCAACGCAGCGGCGCCCCGGCCAAATTGACAAGCTTGGGGTCGACCGTATTGTCGTTCCCATTGTTTCTGGGAAATGACATGACACGCGAGCAGATTTCGGATTTCTGCGTTACCGCGCTGGCCAATATCCTGCGCATCTCCAGGGATCGGGTCGACACCGGCACCAAATTCAACCGCCTCGGTCTCGATTCGGCGATGCTGGTCTACCTGATGATGGAGCTCGAGGAGAAGCTCGACATCGAACTGTCGACCGACGACTTTTACGACCATCCGACCGTTGAGGCCTTGTCCCGGTTTCTTGCCGACAAGCGCGCGATCCGACCGGCCGCCTGACACGGCCTGAACCGGCGCAATCCGATGGACACTCCCCGCTCGCTCGTGGCGCTCCTGGCCCGGCGCGCGGCGGAGCAGGCCAATGACCGCGCCTATGTCTTCGTCTCTGACCGCGGGACTGAAGAAGCTGCCCTTACCTTCCGCCAGTTGCGCGATTGCGCAAGTGCGCTCGCGGCGCGCCTGACCGCGGTCGCGCGCCCTGGCGACCGCGCCATCCTGGTATTTCCACCCGGTCTCGAATTTCTGGTGGCGTTCTTCGGCTGCCTGATGGCCGGCATCATCGCCGTGCCGATGATGATGCCGCGGCGAAACGGTGCGCGCGATGCCAGCGCCGCAATTCTCGCCAACTGCACGCCAGCGGTGGCGCTGACCAGTTCAGCCCTCTCGCTTCGCGGCGATCTGCAAACGCGCTTCGCACACGAGAACATCCGATGGATCGAGGTCGATCTCGGTCCGGCGACCCTGGCACCGGTCGCGCTGGCGGGTCCGGCGGCGGATGACATCGCCTTCCTGCAATACACCTCCGGCTCGACCTCCGAGCCGAAGGGGGTGATGGTCAGCCACGCCAATCTGCTCGCAAATCTCGAGATGATCCGGATCGCGCTCGGCAACACCAGGCGATCGACCTACGTCAATTGGGTGCCGCTCTACCACGATATGGGGCTGATCCTGAACGCGCTGCAGACGCTCTATGTCGGGGCGACCTGCGTGCTGATGGCGCCGAACGCGTTCATGCAGCGGCCGCTCGGATGGCTGCGCGCGATCTCGCACTATCGCGCGGAAGTGGCGTGCAGCCCCAATTTCGGCTTCGACCTCTGCGTCAGCCGCCACCGCGCCGACCAGATGGACGGCATCGACCTGTCCCCGCTGAGGATCGCCCTGAACGGCGCCGAGCCGGTGCGCGCAGAAACCATCGAGCGGTTCGCCGCGACCTTCGCGCCGCACGGCTTCGATCCGCGCGCGATGTATCCGGCCTACGGCATGGCGGAAGCGACGCTGCTCATTTCAGGGGGAACGCGCGGCGGCGGTCATCTGACGCGTCGCGTCAGTCGCGCGGCGCTTCAGGCGCATAGAGCAGAGACGGCCTCGGAAGCTGACGATGCGCAGATCGTGGTCGGTTGCGGGCGCGCGCTCGAGGGTGAGCGGATCGCCATCGTCGATCCCGGTAAATGCACACGCCTGCCCCCCGACTGCGTCGGAGAGATCTGGGTCAGCGGCGCCAACATCGCCCGCGCCTATTGGCGCAACGATGACGCGACGAACGAGCTGCTCAACGCGGAGATCGCCGGCGAGCACGGCGCATGGCTGCGCACCGGCGATCTCGGCTTCCTCGATGCAAGCGGCGAGCTGTTCGTCAGCGGCCGGATCAAGGACCTCATCATCATCCGCGGCATCAACCATTATCCGCAGGACATCGAGCGCACGGTGCAGTCGCTGGACGAGGGCTTGCGCGCAAACTGCGGCGCAGCATTCTCGGTGCCGGACGCGGGCGGTGAAGAAACGCTCGTCATCGTGCAGGAGGTGGAGCGCACGGCACGTCACAAGATCGACAGTGACGAGATCAAGGACCGGATCCGAGAGGCCATTGCCGACTGTCACGAATTATCCGCGCGCCACATTGCGCTGATCCGGCCCGGTGCCCTGCCGAAAACCACCAGCGGAAAGATCCAGCGCAGGCTGGCGCGCAGGCTCTGGCTCGGTGCGGCCTTCGACGAAATCGGCTGACCTGCTCAGAAATCGATTCTCGCTTTCTCGCCGTCGCGCAGGCTCGCGACAATCCCCTGCTCGATCTTGCGCGCCAGCACCGGGCGGTAGTGGATATAGTCCACGAAACTGGCGCGATCGCGCGTGAGCTCGTTGTCGACGCGATAGCTGACGAAGTTGCTGCGCGGCCGCCCGGCCACGACCTGTGCGAGCGCGGCATCGCAGGCGTTGCGCTCCAGCTCAGCTTGCGTGCCGGGCTTTGCCACGGTGGCAGCGAAGGTCGGCGGCACGATGATGACGACGGGCACGTCGACCGGCAATTTGCGGACGACGTCCTTGAGGGCCGCGATCTCGGGGAACACCGCTCGCGCCTCCGCAGAGTCCACGGGCGCGGGGTCTCTCGGAGCATTGGTCTCCTTGAATTGGCCGGGCGGCCAGATGTCCTCGTAGCTGACAAAGCCGTCACGGTTCATGCGCGGTCGCAGGCCGAGCCCGATGCCGATGCGTTGGAAGACCTGCTCGATCGCCTGCCAGGAAATCAGCCGCACCGCATAGGTGACCACGCTTGCGTCATAGAGCCAGTAGGGGAACGGAACGCCCTCCTCCTTCGGCCGGGCATGCACGCACCAGCCGGGATCCGCGGCGATGACCAGCGCGCCGACCTTCCGGTGTTTGCGCAGGAAGAAATCGAGCACGGCGAGCTGCTCGCGTGGGCTCGCACCGGTCATGTAGAGCTGGACGAAACGGAACCCGCTCGCGCGGGACAATTCCGCCGGCTGGATCAATTGCCCGGTCGAATTGCCGAGGATGACGGAGTCGAAGCTCGCATCGCGTGCGCGGCTCGCTGCCGTGATTTGCGTCAGACGATTGTCGACCCCCTCGATGCCCAGCAGGCCGAGCTTGCCGCTGTCATAGGGATCGACCACGACCATCAGTGCGAGCACCAACAAGGCGGCGCCCGAGAGCGTGCCGAGGCACGCCAGCAGGCTCCGTCCCCAGCCGGGATCGGTCTCAGAACTTGAAGTAGACGAATTCATGCAGATCCCGGCCACCCATGTGGAGCAGCAATGCGAACAATCCGATGCCGAGCAGACCGGCGAGCCACGGTTTGGGACGGCGCGTGAGCATCGCGACGATGTCCTGGCTCGCCGGCAGCAGGAAAGCGAACAGCGGCGCTGCGATCAGCGGCCATAGATGCTTGCCGCGCTCGAGCGGCAGCGGTGAGATCAGTCCCGAAAAGACATGCCAGGCCGCCTCCAACGATCCGGCGCGAAAGATCACGCCGGTCGCCAGCACGAACAAGACGGTGAGCGCCCAGCCGAGCCACGACGGAAACTCCGGCCCATAGCGGCGCCACAGCGCGCAAGCCACCAGCGCGAAGCCATGCAGCACGCCCCACAGCACGAAGGTCCAGCTCGCGCCGTGCCAGAGGCCGCACAGCGCCATCGTGATCATCATCGCGCCGAAGAACTGCACCGGCAAGAAGCGGCGCGGCAACAGGCGCAGATTGACCAGGGGATAGAAGACATAGTCGCGCAGGAACAACATCAGCGTGATGTGCCAGCGCTGCCAGAAGTCCTGGATATTGGTCGAGCGCAACGGCGCATTGAAATTGTAGGGCAGCTGCACGCCGAACAAGAGGCCGAGGCCGATCGCGATGTCCGAATAGCCGGAGAAATCGAACAGGATCTGGAACGAAAAGCAGAAGGCGAGCCAGGCATCGCCGCTCCGCAACGGTCCGCTTGCCGCCTGCGCATAGATTGGATCGAGCAGATGCGCGAGGCCGTCGGCGATGACGACCTTCTCGAACAAGCCGAACGCGATGAAGCACATGGCGATGCAGAATTGCCGCTGCCAGCCCGGCACGTAGACCTGCCGGCCGTACTGATGCATCACCTCAGACCATCGCGCCAGCGGGCCCGCGATCGCCTGCGGAAGGAAGGCGATGTAGAGCGCGTAACGGTCCAGCGCATAGAGCGGCGCCTTGCCGCGCTTCAGATCGACCAGATACATGATGTGGTGAAAAGTGAAGAAGGAGATGCCGAGCGGCAGCCCGATGTCGAGCGCCGGAAACTTCGTATCCAGCACGAGTGCAAGATTGGCGAGCAGGAAATTGGCGTATTTGAACAGCGCCAGAACCGCGAGATCGAGCACCATCACCAGCGTCAGCACCGCCGGCCATTTCACCCGTCCGTAGGCCACCGAAGCGAGCCAGTTGATCGTGATGGAGGCGATCAGGAGCAGGATGAACGATGGGCTGCCCCAGGCATAGAAGGCGAGCGACAGCGCGACCTGCGCGCCGATCCGCAGATGCGGATAAGGGTCTGCCAGGCGGTAGATCAGCAAGGCCGCAGGCAGGAAGACCAGGAGAAAGGGATAGTCGTTGAAGAGCATCGGATCAAAGCTGCGCCATCACCGGCCCTCGCGCCGGCCGGTGATGCTCAGCCCGCCTCCAGATCGGGGGCGGCATCGCCCGGCTGCCGCAGCATGCGCCGAGCGATCTTCTCCTCGCTCGGCACCTTGACTTCCCAGGCGAGCCCGAGCGCTTCCAGCGCGCGGATGAAGATGAAGCCGGGATCGAACTCGAACCAGCGCAGGCCGAAGGCCGCCGAATACGGGAAGGCGTGATGGTTGTTGTGCCAGCCCTCGCCCCAGGCGAGCCAGGCCATCACGCCGAGATTGCGGCTGTTGTCGTCGCGGGTGACGAAGGGCTGTGCGCCGAAGCTGTGCATGACCGAGTTGATGGCAGACATGGTCTGCTCGACCACGAACATCCGCACCACGCCGCCCCAGAGAAAGCCGGTCAGCACACCCCACAGGCTCATCGTCGCCAAGCCGCCGATCAACGCGGGCAGCAGCAGGCCAAGGCCGACCCAGATGTAGTAATGGCTGTTGACCGCAACCAGCCTGCGGTCCGCCATCAGGTCCGGCACGTAGTGGGCGACGTTGGGATAATCATGCGCGATCATCCAGGTCAGGTGCGCGTGCAGGAAGCCGCGCAGGCGGCCGAGCAGACCCTCGCCATGCAGTCGCGGCGAGTGCAGGTCGCCATCATGATCGGACAGCTCGTGATGCCGCCGGTGCATCGCGGCCCAGGACAGCATGGGGCCGCGGCCGGCCATCGAGCCCATGACAATCAGGATCGCGCTCATCGTCGTGGAGGTCGCGAAGGCGCGGTGCGTGAACAGGCGGTGATAGCCGACGGTGAGGCCGAGACCCGTGATCAGCCAGAAGCCGAACAACAGTCCGAGCTCCATCGCGCCGATCGGGCGGACAATCAACAGGCCCAGCGCAACCAGCGTGCCGATGAACGGCAGCACGTCGAAAATGATGAAATGCCGCCGCTGCATCCTTTGGAAGTGCCGGCTGCGGATGATGCGGTGATCGCGTTTCTGTTGCACGGTCGGGCTTCCAGGTCGGCTCATATGACTACATACAAGCCTGGCGGGCGCAACCCAAGCCGCGGCACCCAGGGTTTCAACAGCCGCGAAAGCCCATAGAATAGGCGAGCGACGCAAAATGCGTTCAAATCCGGTCCTTTCCGCTTGCCCCTCGAGGCCCCATGCCGTCACCTGTTGCAACCATTCTGACTGTGATCTCGATTGTGATGGCGGGACAGGCCATGGGATCCGATCTGGCCTTCGACCTCGAGGCGCATCGCGGCGGGCGGGCGCTGTTGCCGGAAAACACCCTGCCCGCCTTCGCCCATTCGCTGACGATGGGCGTGGACACGCTGGAGCTCGACGTCGGCGTCACCGCGGACGGCGAAGTGATCGTCTCGCATGAGCGCGGGCTCAATCCCGATCTCGCACGGCGGCCCGACGGGACCTACATCGCTCCGCCCGGCACCCCTTTCGTCAAGCTGCGGCTCGACGAGGTCAGGACCTATGACGTCGGCCAGATCCGCCCCGAGAGTGCCTACTCACGACAATTCCCCGACCAGCGTGCGCTGCCGGGGACGCGCATTCCCAGCTTGCGCGAGCTGTTCGCGCTGGTGCGCAAGTCCGGCAACACGCGAGTGCGCTTCAACATCGAGACCAAGATCGATCCGAATCATCCGGATGAAACGCTGGATCCGCAGGCCTTCGTCGCGAAGCTGCTCGGGGTAATCGAGACCGAAGGATTCTCCGACCGCGGCATGATCCAGTCGTTCGACTGGCGCACCCTGCTTCTCGTCCAGCAGCAAGCGCCGAAGATCCCGACCGTGTACCTGACGCTCCAGCGCGGCTCGGCCCCGACGGTGGCCCTCGACAAGGCGACGAGCTGGACGGCGGGGTTCAGCCCGGCCGATCACGGCGGCTCGCTGCCGCGGACGATCAAGGCCGCCGGCGGCGCGATCTGGTCGCCCAATTTCGGCGACGTGACCGCGGCGCTGGTTTCCGAGGCCCATGCCCAGGGACTTCGCGTCGTGGTCTGGACAGTGAACAAGCGTGAAGACATGGCGCGGATGATCGAGATCGGCGTCGACGGCATCATCTCGGACAGGCCGGACCTGCTGCGGCAAGTCGCCGGCGAGAAGGGGATCGCGCTGCCGGCGGGGACGCGGGTGGCGCCGTAATCAATCTCGTGTCCCGGACGCGGCGCGGCATGAAATGATGCGACGCAGAGCCCGGACCCAGAATTGTGGGCCCCGGCTCTGCAGCGCACCGCACCGGACGCTGCTTCGCATCGCCGGGGAAGCGCTGCGCTGCGTCCGGGGCACCAGACCATTCGTGGCGCGCCCCCTACTCCCCGTCCTTCCAACGCCGATATAGCGCGCCCAGGATGTTGGAATAATCGTCGGTCCAGACCCGCGCCCTGTCGTCGGCCTCGGTCAGCTCCCATTGCTTGGAGGACGCGAGCCTGCCGACATCGGCCTCCTCGCGCGCGGAGATGACGACGTCGGTGGAGAAGATGTAGTCACCATCGCGGCCTGAATCCTCGTTGAAGACCCAGCTCTTGAGATCGTTGGCGTCCGCAATGCCGACCACGACGGTCTCGAGATCCAGATGCCGGTTGGAGACGTGCATCACCACGGCACCGTGCGGCGCGAGCTTGTCCTTGTAGATCTTCATCGCCTCTTCGGTCGCAAGATGGATCGGGATCGCATCGGACGAATAGGCATCGACGATGATGAGATCATAGGCGCCATCGGGCTCCTTGGCGAAGGTGAGGCGCGCATCGCCGATGACGGGCTTCATGTCCGGCATGCAGCTCGATATGTAGCGGAAATTCCTGGGGTCACGCGCCGCGTCGACCATGGACTGGTCGATCTCGAAAAAGGTCCAGTTCTCCCCTGGCTCGGCGGCGCAGGCGAGCGTGCCGGAGCCGACGCCGATCGCGGCGACCTTCAGCGGCGCGCCCTTGCGCTCGCGGATCGCGCTGACGGCCTGACCGATGCCGCCGTCCTTGTGATAATAGGTGATCGGCTCGGGCTTGCCTGCGACCGGCGTGCCGTCGTTGTTGCGGAAGCGCTCGGCGCCATGAATGGTGGTGCCGTGCATCAGCACGTGGAAATAGCCGCCCGGCGTCACCACGATCTTGTGCACGCCGAAGAAGCTGCGCACGGTCGTGACGCGGCCCTCGTCTGCGGGATAAACGCGGATCAACGCCAGCGCCAGCGCGACGGTGGCAAAGATCTTCCAGCGCCCGGCATTGAGGATCAACGCGAGCAGCGCGGCGAGCACGCCGACGGCGCCGGCGACCCAGACGCGATGATCCTCGAACCAGGTCGAGAGGCCGCCCGTCGTGTATGACGGCACGATGAGCGCCAGTGCGAGCGCGGCGAGCGCCAGCCAGTACCATCTGACGACGCCGGCCAGCCGCTCGTTCGCGGACGGACGGCACAGCGCGGCAAGCGCGATCAGGATCGGATATTCGGCGATCCACGAGAAGGTGAAGGGCGCAACGAGCCCCGCGAACAAGCCACCGACCATGCCGCCGAACGACAGCGCAACATAGAAGCCTGTGAGATATCTGGCGGCAGGCCGCGTCCGCGCCAGCTCGCCGTGGCAGGCCATGGCAATGACGAAGAAGCAGAGTTGATGCCCGCCGAGCGTCAGCAGCAGGTTCTGCTCGCCGCCGAAAGCCAACAGGACGACGACGCCAGCGATCGCGACGGGCTGGAGCATCAGCATCCATTTGTGCGGCAGCAGCGGCCGCGACTGGAACACGACGACCCAGGTCAGCAGGTACAGCGAGAGCGGCAGCACCCACAAAAGCGGCGCCGCCGCCACGTCGGTCGAGATGTGGGCGGTGACGGCGATGAGCAGGCCCGAGGGCACGGCGGCGAGGAAGATCCAGCGCAGCCGCGTCAAGAGGCCTGGCGCGGGTGCATTCACGTCCTCGGCCCGCGCGTCGGCCACGGCCAGCTTCGGCGAACGCAACAACAGCACGCCGCAGGCGCCGATGAGGAGGATCAGCAGGCCATAGCCACCGGTCCAGAACCGGTTTTGCATCTGCAGCGTGAACATCGGCTCCAGCAGGAACGGATAGGACAACAGTGCAAGGAAGCTGCCGATATTGGAGGAGGCGTAGAGGAAATAGGGATCATGGCCGGCCGGATGGCCGGTGCGGACGAACCAGGCCTGCAGCAGCGGATTGTTGGCGGCGAGCGCGAAGAACGGCAGCCCGATCGAGACCGCGAACAGGCCGAGCAGCCAGATCGCGTAGCCCGAAGCCGGCGGCTCGCCATAGGCGGAGGCGATGCCGAGCGGCAGCGTGGCGAAGGCGGCGAGCAGCAGCAGCAGATGCACCGCCACGGGGACGATCCGGTTCCGTGCCTGCATCAACAGATGCGCATAGGCATAACCGGCCAGCAGCAGCGACTGAAAGAATACCATGGCGACCGACCACACCGCCGGCGAGCCGCCGAGCCGCGGCAGCACCATCTTGGTGAACAGCGGCTGCACCGAGAACAGCAGCAGCGCGCTGACGAAGATCGCAGCGGTGTAGACCGTCAGCAGCAGCCGGTTGCGCGACGACGACGGCTGCTCCGTGGCGGCGGGTTGCACGATCGAATCCATGAATGCTCCGGCTCAAACCCGGCGGGCGCCGGACCGCGCGCAATGGAGCACAAGGCGCCTGAACGGGCAATAAAGTGTGGCGTGATGTTGCAGCAAGGAATGCTTGATATAGAGATGTCATTCCGGGGCGCCTCGGAGAGGCGAACCGGGATCTCGAGATTCCGGGTCTGGTCCTTCGGACCATCCCGGAATGACAGTGGAACAACTTGAATCCCTCATGACGGAAACCGACGTCGTCATCATCGGCGCAGGCCATAACGGCCTCACCTGCGCGGCCTATCTCGCGATGGCGGGTCTGCGCGTGCGCGTGGTCGAGCGGCGCAAAGTGGTCGGCGGTGCGGCGGTGACGGAGGAGTTTCACCCCGGCTTTCGCAATTCGGTCGCGGCCTACACCGTGAGCCTGCTCAACCCGCAGGTGATCCGTGATCTCAGGCTCGCCGAGCAAGGCCTGCGCATCGTCGAGCGGCGTGCGCAGAATCTTCTGCCCGCGCCGGATGGCAGCTATCTCCTCACCGGCGAGGGGCGGACGAAAGCTTCGGTGGCGCGGCTCAGCGCGCATGATGCGGAAGCTCTCGACGGCTTCACGCGCGAGCTGGAAGACATCGCCGACGTGCTCAGGCGGTTCGTGCTGCGCGCGCCGCCGAACCTGCTCGACGGCTTCGGCACAAATGCGATCCGCGAGGCCGTGAACGCTTTGCAGAGCGCCAACATTCTGCGCGGCCTGACGCTGGAACAAAGCCGCAGCCTGCTCGATCTGTTCACGCGCTCGGCCGGCGAGATGCTGGACGAACGTTTCGAGCACGATCTGGTCAAGGCGCTGTTCGGCTTCGACGCCATCGTCGGCAACTATGCCAGCCCCTACGCCGCCGGCTCGGCCTATGTGATGCTGCATCACGCGTTCGGCGAGGTGAACGGCAAGAAGGGCGTCTGGGGCCACGCCATCGGCGGCATGGGCGCGATCGCGCAGGCCATGGCACGCGCGGCACGCGACCGTGGCGTCGTGATCGACACGGATGCCGGCGTCCGCGAGGTCATCGTCGAGCGCGACCGCGCCGTCGGCGTCGTGCTGGAGAACGGCTCTGCGATCCGCGCGAAATATGTCGCGGCCAATGTCAATCCAAAGCTGCTCTACACGCGCCTGATCGCGGCCGAGGCTCTTCCGGCGGACTTCCTCGCCCGCATCCGGCACTGGAAGAACGGCTCCGGCACGTTCCGCATGAATGTGGCGCTGGATCGCCTGCCCTCCTTCACGGCGCTATCGGGCGAGGGCGATCACCTCACCTCCGGCATCATCCTGGCGCCGAGTCTCGGCTATATGGATCGCGCCTGGCTCGACGCGCGCGCCCACGGCTGGAGCCGCGAGCCGGTGGTGGAAATGCTGATCCCCTCAACGCTCGACGACACGCTGGCTCCGGCCGGCAAGCATGTCGCGAGCCTGTTCTGCCAGCATGTCGCACCAAGCCTTCCCGATGGCAGGTCCTGGGACGACCATCGCGAAGAGGTCGCCGATCTGATGATCGCGACGGTGGACAAATATGCCCCGGGTTTTGCGGCGAGCGTGCTCGGCCGCCAGATCCTGTCTCCGCTCGATCTCGAGCGGCAATTCGGGCTGCTCGGCGGCGACATCTTCCACGGTGCGCTGACGCTGAACCAGCTGTTCTCGGCGCGGCCGATGCTGGGCCACGCCGATTATCGCGGGCCGCTGAGAGGCCTCTACCATTGCGGCTCCGGCGCCCACCCCGGCGGCGGCGTCACCGGCGCCCCCGGCCATAACGCGGCGCAGGCGATCCTGCGGGATCACCGCTCGCTGTTCGGAAGCCGTGGATAGGCCTGTGGATGGGTTGTGGACAGGCTGTCGAAAGGTCTGTGACCGGCCAGAGGATGTCTGGGCGAGACGGTCGGGAGCGATCCTGGGGAAAGACGGTGGAAAATCGGCGGGTCAATCGCGGGAAAAGTGGTCGACAGGGCCCTGACAAGCACGCGGATAAGCTGTGCAGCCCTTCGAAGACCGCGAGCCCCAAAAGACCTCGCCCACCAGGGGAAACCCCTAGCGGGCGGTGATCAGGAATAGCCTTTGAAGAAAATAGCCCCCGCTTTGAAATGGCGGCGGAAATTACTTCAAGGAGGTGCTAATCGAAGTGAACTTCTCGTTCATGGTGGTGCCCAGCCCGTTCACCACGGTAATGATCGCCAGGGCGATGCCCGCGGCGATCAGGCCGTATTCGATCGCGGTTGCACCGGACTCGTCCGACCAGAACTTTTGAATCATGCGCTTCAAGACTCGCCTCCGTTTCAATTACAAGCTGTGTTGATTCGATTCCACATCCGGGAATGTACGGGGAACCCACTTCAGGCGGGTTAACCTGCGAACCGCAACTTGTCCGGAAACTCACCCGCAAAAGTTCCAAAAATTGAACTCAACGGAACCCTGAATGCAGCCGTCCCCCACCCATCGCGCCAGTTTTTCGATCGGCAGCGAAGCCGACGCCAAGCGCGTCGTCGATGTGCTCACCGAGGTGTTTTTCGACGGCGATGCGGCGGTCGCCGCCTTCGAACGGCCCGACGGACAATGGGACGTGACGCTGCATTTCGCCGATGCGCCGGATCAGGCATGGCTAGCCGAACTCGTTGCAACTTCAGCAGGAAATGAGATTGCGGCGACGCTCGCTTTCGACACGGTCGAAGCCAAGGACTGGGTCAAGGCCAGCCTTGAAGATCTCGTCCCGGTGCCGGCCGGGCGCTTCGTGGTGCACGGCAGCCACGATCGCGATCGTGTGGCGCCGAACAAGCTCGCCATCGAGATCGAGGCGGCGCTCGCCTTCGGCACCGGTCACCATGGCACGACGCGCGGCTGTTTACTTCTGCTTGACCATGTCCTGAAGAGTTCCCGCCCGAGGAACCTGCTCGACCTCGGCACCGGCACAGGCGTGCTGGCGATCGCAGCCGCAAAGGCGCTGCATCGCGCGGTGCTGGCCTCCGACATCGATCCGCCATCGGTGCGGGTGGCGGCTGAGAACGCCACGCTGAACGAAGTTGGCAACCATGTGCGCATGATCCGCGCCACCGGCTTTGCCGCGCCGGATTTTGCGCGTGCGGGGCCGTTCGACCTGGTGCTCGCCAATATCCTTGCCAATCCGTTGCGGCAATTGGCGAGCCCGATGGTGCGGCACCTTGCGCCTGGCGCCCGCGTCATCCTCTCCGGCCTCTTGACGCACCAGGCGCCCGCCGTGATCGCCGCCTACCGCGCGCGCGGCCTCGTGCCGGTGCGACATCTCAGGATCGAGGGATGGAGCAGTCTGTTGTTGCGGAAGCTCTCGTAGGGCGGGCAATGCGACTTGCCCGCCGTAGCTCGAAGAGCGAAGGCGGAAGCGTGCCCACCATTCTTTCTACAATCGCGTCATTTTACAATCGCGGAATGACGGTGGGCACGGCGCTCTGCGCCTTTGCCCACCTTACAAAATCTCGCGCTACTCCGCCGGCTTCTCGTCGCGGCGTGACGCGCGCTGCCCCTGCAAGGCACGCCGCGCGCGGCGCTCTGCGAAACGGTCGATCATCTGGCTGATGAGGCCGCGCGGCTTCTTCGGTGTCGGAGTTGTCGGGGCGCGGCGCGCCGGCGGCGAAATTTTCTCAAAGGTGAACGCTGGCATCGTGTGTCCCCTCGCCGTTGAGATGAACCACCTGCTCGAATTTCCCTGTCATCCGGACGAAGCGCAACTGCCGCATCCTTTACTCCACTCAACTCGAATGGAACTATTCAAGCACAGTCCATGCCAGATGCGCCGCAAATGCGTCTACATTGCGGACTGATCCCCATGATCCTAAAGTGATCCACCATGTTCGAAGCGCACTTCCAGACATTCGAGGAGCCGGAGGCCGGCATCGCGTTGGCGGCACGGCTGGCCGCACTTCGCGAAGAGCTTGCCCGTCGCAAGCTGACCGGCTTCGTCGTGCCACGTGCCGATCAGCAGCAGAATGAATATGTGCCGCCATCGGAAGAGCGGCTTGCCTGGCTGACCGGCTTCACGGGCTCGGCGGGGCTAGCCGTGGTTCTGCCGCATGAGGCAGCACTGTTCGTCGACGGCCGCTACACGCTGCAGGCCGCCAAGCAGGTCGACGCCAAGGCGTGGGTGGTGGAATCGCTGATCGACCCGCCGCCGGAGAGCTGGGTGGCGGCGCATCTGAAAGCCGGCGACCGCCTCGGATTTGATCCGTGGCTGCACACTTTTTCGGCAGCCGAACGACTGTCCGCGGCCTGCGCCAAGGCCGGCGCCGAGCTGGTCGCCGTCGACAGCAATCCGATCGACGCAGTCTGGCAGGACCGGCCGCAGCCGCCGCTTGCCCCCGTCGCGGTGCACAGCCTCCAGCATGCCGGTGTCACTGAAGCGGAGAAGCTGACGCAGATCAGGGCCGAGATCGCCAAGCTCGGCACCGATGCGCTGGTGCTGTCGGACAGCCACGCAGTGGCCTGGACCTTCAACATCCGCGGCGCCGACGTCGCCCATACCCCGCTGCCGCTGTCCTACGCCTTGGTGCCGAAAGACGGCCGTCCCACCATCTTCATCGACCACCGCAAGCTCTCCAACCTCACACGCGACCATCTCGAGCAGTCCGCCGACGTGCGCGAACCGGACGCCATGGCGCCGACACTGATGGCGCTGGCCAAGAGTGGTGGATCGATCGCGCTCGACAACGCCACCGCCGCCGACGCACTCGGCCGGCTGATCACGGGCGCCGGCGGCAAGCCGGTGCGCGGCAGCGATCCGGTTGCACTGCTCAAGGCGGTCAAGAACGCGACCGAGATCAAGGGCACCAAGACGGCTCATTTGCGCGACGCTGTGGCGCTGGCGCGCTTCCTCGCATGGATCGATCGCGAGGCGCCAAGCGGCAAGCTCACCGAGATCGACGCGGTCGAGGCGCTGGAAACCTTCCGCCGCGACACCGGCGCGCTCAAGGACGTCTCGTTTCCCACCATCTCCGGCACCGGCCCGAACGGCGCCATCGTGCATTACCGCGTCACCCGCAAGAGCAACCGGCGGATCGCGCCCGGCGATCTCCTGCTGATCGATTCCGGCGCACAATATGAAGACGGCACCACCGACGTCACGCGCACCATGGCGGTGGGCGAGCCGACGGATGAGATGCGCGACCGCTTCACCCGCGTGCTGCGCGGTCACATCGCGATCGCGCGCGCCGTCTTTCCGGACGGCACCACGGGCGCGCAACTCGACACGCTGGCGCGGCAATATCTCTGGGCCGCCGGGCTCGATTTCGAGCACGGCACCGGCCACGGCGTCGGCAGCTATCTCTCGGTGCACGAAGGACCGGCGCGAATTTCGAAGCTCGGCACCACGCCGCTGAAGCGCGGCATGATCCTGTCCAACGAGCCCGGCTACTACAAGACCGACGGCTTCGGCATCCGTATCGAAAACCTCGAGCTGGTCGTCGCCGCCGAGGTCAAGGGCGCCGAGAAGCCGATGAACGCGTTCGAGACGCTGACCCTGGCGCCGATCGACCGCCGCCTGATCGATGTCGCGATGCTGAGCCGCGACGAGCTCGATTGGCTGAACGCCTATCATGCCCGCGTGAGGGATGACGTGCGGCCGGCGCTGGACGAGGCGACGAAGGCCTGGCTCGATCAGGCCACGGCGGAGCTGAAGGCGTAGTGCGCATAGCGCCACGCGGATTGTGCAAGGCTGTTACGACACGATAGGTGTCATGCCCGCGAAGGCGGGCATCCAGTACGCCGCAGCCCCTCGATCAATCATTACCGTCTCTGGAATACTGGATTCCCCGCCTTCGCGGGGAATGACACCGAACTTTCAGCACGAGCGAAGCGCCCAAACGATCGCCATCGTGCCCTCATCATAACCGTCCCGAAATCCGAATAGCCGCATTCCGAATCGCCGATATCGGTCTTGCGTGGGCACGCTACAGTTGATTCGAATTCGGACGACGGACGACATATGCACGGCATGATCAGCAGGCCGCCGGACGCGGCGACGAAAAACATCGCGACCTCGCGCCTGGTGCTGCTGCTGCTGGTCGTGATGACCGGGGTCGCGCCGATCTCGCTCTACATCCTGGTTCCGGCACTGCCGGTGCTGGCGACGAATTTCGGCAGCGACATCTCGATCGCGCAGATGACGGTGTCGCTCTACATGGTCGGCATCGCGCTGTCGCAGCTGATCATGGGGCCGCTGTCGGACCGGTTCGGGCGGCGGCCGGTGCTGCTGGGAGGGCTGGCGCTGATGGTGGTTGCCAGCATCGGCTGTATTTTTGCCGAGACCCTGCCGCAATTGATCGCCGCACGCTTCTTCCAGGCGCTCGGCGGCGCATCCGGCATGGTGATCAGCCGGGCCATCATCCGCGACATCTACGAGCGCGACCGCGTCGCCTCGATGATCAGCCTCGTGGTCGCGGCGTTGATGATCGGGCAGATGGTCTCGCCGCTCACCGGCGGCCTGATCGAGACCGCGTTCGGCTGGCGCGCGATCTTCTACGCCATCACCATCGCCGCCATCGTCGTTGCCGTCGGTATCGCCTTCGCGCTGCCCGAGACCCGCCGCAGCCGCAGCGCCGGCAGCGGCTTCCGCGGCGATATCGGCACGCTGATCCGGAGCCGCGCCTTCGTCGGCTATGTGATGTGCCAGGTGCTTGCGTCCCAGATTATCTTCACCTTCGCCGGCGGCGGGCCCTACATCGTGGTGACGCAGATGGGCCGCAGCAGCGCCGAATACGGCGCCTGGTTCGCGACGACGGGCTTTGCGTTTCTGGTCGGCAATCTGCTCTGCGTGCGCTTTGCGCCGCGGCACTCGCTGGAAAGGCTGATCTGGTTCGGGCTCGCCCTGCAGCTCTGCGGCAGCTTTTCGAACCTGCTCTGGAGCTTCGCCGGCTGGAACGAGGCGCCCGCCTGGCTGTTCGGCACCCAGATGATCGTGATGGCCGGCAACGCCTTCGTCATGGCGAATTCCGCCGCCGGCGCCATCAGCATCCGTCCCGAAGCAGCCGGCACCGCCTCGGGCGCGATGGGCTTCCTGCAGCAAGGCATTGGCGCGCTGATGTCGCAATTCGGCGCCTATCTCGGCGGCCATTCCGCGACGACGCTGCCGCTGACATCAGCGGTTCTCGCGATCTCCCTGCTCTGCGCCTGCGTGATGATGTTCGTCGTGCCCCGCCGCGAGATGGTGCCGAGCGAAGCGCTGATCGGGCAGGCCGAGGAGGACGAGACGGGGATGATGTGAGGGGCGCCGTGTAGAGTGCCTCTGCGGAAGGATTCTGGATTGCTTCCGCCTTCGCCGAGGCTTCGGCGGACAAGTCGCTGCGCTCGCAGTGACGACGCGGAGAGAGCCGTGTGAAAAATGAGAGGCGGGGCTGGGCCCCGCCTCTCTCAAACTCATATCTGCGCTTTGGCTTACGCCTGGCTCGCGATCGCCTTGCCGAGCGCGGCCTGCGCCGCTGCAAGCCGCGCGATCGGCACGCGGTAGGGCGAGCAGGAGACGTAGTCGAGACCGATATGGTGGCAGAAGGCGACGGAGGCGGGATCGCCGCCGTGCTCGCCGCAGATGCCGACCTTGAGCGAGGCGCGGGTCTTGCGGCCGCGGGCGACACCGATCTTGACCAGCTCGCCGACGCCTTCCTGATCCAGCGAGATGAAGGGATCGACCGAGAGGATGCCCTTCGCGACGTACGGACCGAGGAAGCTCGCCGCGTCGTCGCGGCTGATGCCGTAGGTCGTCTGCGTCAGGTCGTTGGTGCCGAACGAGAAGAACTCGGCCGACTGCGCGATCTCGCCCGCGAGCAGGCAGGCGCGCGGCAGCTCGATCATGGTGCCGACCTGATAGACCAGCTTGGTGTTGGTCTCGCGCATCACGGCCTGTGCAGTGGCATCGATCCGCGCCTTGACCAGATCGAGCTCGGTCTTGGTCGCGATCAGCGGTACCATCACCTCCAAGCCGACCGCCTTGCCGGTGCGCTTCTGCGCCTCGACCGCCGCCTCGAAGATCGCGCGGGCCTGCATCTCGGCGATCTCGGGATAGGCGATCGCGATGCGGCAGCCGCGGAAGCCGAGCATCGGGTTGAACTCCGAGAGCTCGCGGGCACGGTCGGCGAGGCGCCGCGGGTCGGTGTTCATGGCGCGCGCCACTTCCTCGACCTCGGCATGGGTGTGCGGCAGGAACTCGTGCAGCGGCGGGTCGAGCAGACGGATCGTGACGGGCAGGCCCTTCATGATCTCGAACAGCTCGACGAAGTCGGCGCGCTGCATCGGCAGCAGTTTTGCGAGCGCGGCGCGGCGCGACTGCTCGTCCTCGGAGAGGATCATCTCGCGTACCGTGCGGATGCGCGTCTCCTCGAAGAACATGTGCTCGGTGCGGCAGAGGCCGATGCCTTCGGCGCCGAACTTGATCGCGGTGCGCGCGTCGTCGGGCGTGTCGCCGTTGACGCGGACGCCGATCTTGCGGACCTGGTCGGCCCAGTTCATCAGCGTGCCGAACTCGCCGGAGAGCTCCGGCTCGATCATCGGCATGCGGCCGGCGAGCACCTGGCCGAGCGAGCCGTCGATGGTGATGACGTCGCCGGTCTTGAAGGTGCGCGAGCCGATGCTCATGGTGCCGCGGCCATAATCGACGCGGATGGTGCCGCAGCCGGAGACGCAGGGCTTGCCCATGCCGCGCGCGACCACCGCCGCGTGCGAGGTCATGCCGCCGCGGGTGGTCAAAATGCCTTCGGCGGCGTGCATGCCGTGGATGTCTTCCGGGCTGGTCTCGATGCGGACCAGGATCACCTTGCGTCCGTCACCCTGGAGCTTGGCCGCCTCGTCCGAGGAGAACACGATCTCGCCGGAGGCCGCGCCCGGCGAAGCCGGCAGGCCGGTAGCGATCACGTCGCGCTTGGCGTTGGGATCGATGGTCGGATGCAGCAGCTGATCGAGCGAGGCCGGATCGATCCGCGTCACCGCTTCCTTCTTCGAGATCAGGCCCTCATTGGCGAGCTCGACCGCGATGCGCAGCGCCGCCTTGGCGGTGCGCTTGCCGCCGCGGGTCTGGAGCATCCAGAGCTTGCCCTGCTCGACCGTGAACTCCATGTCCTGCATGTCGCGGTAGTGCTTCTCGAGCAGCGTGTAGATCCGCGTCAGCTCCTTGAACGCTTCCGGCATCGCCGCTTCCATCGACGCCTTGTCGGAGCCGGACTCCTTGCGCGCCTCCTCGGTGATGTCCTGCGGTGTGCGGATGCCCGCCACCACGTCCTCGCCCTGCGCGTTGATCAGGAACTCGCCGTAGAGCTTGCTCTCGCCGGTCGAGGGGTTGCGGGTGAAGGCAACGCCGGTGGCCGAGGTTTCGCCCATGTTGCCGAACACCATGGCCTGCACGTTGACCGCGGTGCCCCAGGATTCCGGAATGTCGTGCAGCTTGCGGTAGGTCACCGCGCGCGCGTTCATCCAGGATGAGAACACCGCGCCGATCGCGCCCCAGAGCTGGTCGTGCGGATCCTGTGGGAATTCCTTGCCGGTCTCGCGTGCGACCGCATCCTTGTACTTGCCGACCAGCTCGACCCAGTCCTCGGCGGAGAGATCGGTGTCGAGCGTGTAACCCTGGCTGTCCTTGAAGGTGTCGAGGATTTCCTCGAAGTGATGATGCTCGAAGCCGAGCACCACGTCGGAATACATCGTGATGAAGCGGCGATAGCTGTCATAGGCGAAGCGGCGGTCGCCCGACAGCTCGGCCAGCGCTTCCACGGTCTGGTCGTTGAGGCCGAGATTGAGCACGGTGTCCATCATGCCCGGCATCGAGGCGCGCGCGCCGGAGCGCACCGAGACGAGCAGCGGGTTCTTGGTGTCGCCGAACACCTTGCCGGTCAACTTGCCGACATACTCCAGCGCCTTCTCAACCTGCGGCTTCAGCTCCTTCGGGTAGGTCTTGTCGTGATCGTAGAAATAGGTGCAGACCGAGGTCGGGATGGTGAAGCCGGGAGGCACCGGCAGGCCGAGATTGGCCATCTCGGCGAGGTTGGCGCCCTTGCCGCCGAGCAGGTCGCGCATCTCCGAGCGGCCCTCGGCCTTGCCGTCACCAAACGTGAACACCCATTTGCCGGCCTTGGCCGCTGCCGGCGCCGCCTTGGGAGGCGCAGCCTTCTTCGGCGCGGGCTTCGCGGCGACCTTCGGCGGAGCGGCCTTGGTGACCGCCTTCACCGCAGGCTTTGCGGTGGGCTTGGCAGCGGCTTTGGCGACCGGCTTCGGCGCGCTCTTGGCCAGCGCCTTGCGGGCTGGCGGCGCTGCCTTCGCGGCGGCGGAGGGCTTTGATTTCGCTGGGATTTTCTTGGGCTTCGAGGCGGCTTTGGCCATAGCTTGCACACAACCTGCGAGAGGAATGGGAAATCGCGGGCCTTACACCACTTTGGGCGGGCCCGCGCAAGACGGACAGTTCCGAAAAGTGAACGCCTAGAAGCGGAGCCACTTCAGGAGCCCGAGCCCGATCGCGCCGTTGACGATGAGGAAGATCGCGACGATGAGGTTGAGAAGCCGCGGCATGATCAGGATGAGCACGCCCGCAATCAACGACAGGATCGGCGAAATGTGGGCGACGGTGATGTGCATGAACTATCTTTCTGTGAGGTGAGGCGAATCGCGCGGATCATAACCGGCTGGGTTCCGGGAGTAGAGATGCGCAAGGGCTGCTGCGAGTTCCGGCCTCACGAAAACTGCCCGAAATTGCCGCGAATGCGGCAGGCCTTTTCCCGGAACATTGGCGTCGGGCAACGCATTGGCAACCGGTCGCGCCGCTGGCGCGTCCGAAGAATCACGTCGAAGGAGTTGTCCATGCGGAACAGGATTCTTGCTCTCGCAGCGCTCGCGGCCGCGACAAGTGCGCCCCTTGCCGCGCAGGCGCAAAGCGATGTCACGATCGGACGCGCGCCCGCCGTGGTCGACAGCGCGCCGACGATTGCGGTCGAACAGCGGCCGGCCTTCCGCGAATATGTCGTCGAGCAACGTGTGCCGGCCTTTCGCATTCCGGATCGCGTGGTGGTCGGCACCACCTTACCCGAAGCAGGCGTCACTTATTATGACGTGCCGCAACGTTTCGGCGCCACGACCTATCGCTACACCGTCGTGAACGGCGAAACCGTGCTGGTCGAGCCGCGCTCGCGCCGCATCGTCGAGGTGCTGGACTAATAACGCTGCCGCTCCGTTCGATGTCCGGCGCGTCACATCAGGCTGGCGCGAGCAGTGTTAGATCGGACATCAGGCCCCGCCCGGTCCTCCCCCCGCCGGGCGGGGCTTTTTTGTTCTGTCATTCCGGGGCGCGCCACTTGGCGCGAGCCCGGAATCCATTTGTCAGCATAATGCGCGGCACGGTGGATTCCGGGCTCGCGCTCCGCGCGCCCCGGAATGACAGCGGTGTTTGCGGCGCGGCCGCGTCTCAATCCTGGATCTTCGAGAAATCCGCCACCGCACGCGTGGCGCTGCGGATCTCGTTGAGGAGCTTCAGGCGGTTCTCGCGCACCTTCGGATCGTCATCGTTGACGCGCACCTTGTCGAAGAAGGCATCCACCGGCGGACGCAGCTTTGCCATCGCGCTCATCGCGGCGGCGAAGTCTTCCTTGGCCACCGCAGCGCTGGCTTCCGCCTTGACCTCACCGATCGCCTTGGCCAGCGCCTTCTCCTCAGCAAGGCTGTAGAGCGCGGCATCGGGCGCACCGTCGAAGCTGCGCTTGTCCTTCTTCTCCTCGATCGAGAGGATGTTGCTGGCGCGCTTGGTGCCAGCGAGCAGGTTCTTGCCGTCGTCAGAGTCGAGGAATTTTCCGAGCGCCTCGACGCGGCGGACGATCATCAGGAGATCGTCCTGGCCGCCGAGCGCGAACACGGCGTCGACGAGATCGTGACGTGCGCCCTGCTCGCGGAGCTGGACTTTCAGGCGGTCGGCGAAGAAGGCGAGCAGGTCGCTCGGAAGCTTCGAGGCATCGGCTGGCTTCACCGACAAGCCGGCGAGCGCGGATCCCGCCACCTTCATGAGCGACAGACGCAACGCGTTCTCGGCAATCAGTCGGATCACACCCAGCGCCGCGCGACGCAACGCATAGGGGTCCTTGCTGCCAGTCGGCTTTTCGTCGATCGCCCAGAACCCAACCAAGGTATCGATCTTGTCGGCGAGCGCCACGGCAACGCTGACCGGATCGGTCGGAACGCGATCCGCAGGACCTTGCGGCTTGTAGTGTTCCTCGCTAGCCGAAGCGACGGAGGCATCCTCGCCCTGTGCGAGCGCGTAATACTTGCCCATCAGCCCCTGCACTTCAGGGAATTCGCCGACGACTTCCGTCAGCAGATCCGCCTTCGCCAGATGCGCAGCGCGCGTTGCCTTGCCGACATCAGCGCCGACGAGCGGCGCGATCTCCGCGGTCAGGCGCTCGATGCGCTTGATGCGCGCAGCCTGTGTGCCGAGCTTCTCGTGGAACACGATCTGCTCGAACTTCGGCAGCCGGTCCTCGAGCTTGGTCTTCAGATCCGTCTCGTAGAAGAACTTCGCATCCGACAGCCGCGCGCGGATCACGCGCTCGTTGCCGGCGATGATGGTATTGCCACCGTCGGTCGCCTCGATATTGGCGACCAGGATGAACTTGCTCGCGAGCTTGCCCGTCTTGGGGTCGCGCACCACGAAGCACTTCTGGTTGTTGCGGATGGTGGCGCGGATGACTTCGTCGGGGGTCTTCAAGAATTCCGGTTCGAACGAGCCCATCAGCACGACCGGCCATTCGACGAGGCCGGCGACCTCGTCGAGCAGGTTCTGGTCCTCGACCAGCTCAAAACCTTGCGCGAAGGCGAGCTGCTTGGCGTCGGTGAGGATGGCATCCTTGCGGCGCTCGGGATCGAGCACGACTTTGGCGGCAAGCAGCTTTGCTTCATAATCCTCGAAACGGCGCACCTGAATTGGCGCCGGCGCGAGGAAGCGGTGGCCGTAAGTGGTCTGGCCGCTTTCGATGCCGTCGACCTCGAACTTCACGACATCGGGCTCTTCGGTCTCGAGGCCGAAGGTTGCGGTAATCGCGTGCAGCGGACGCACCCAGTTCAGCGAGCCGGGCTTGCCGGAGCGCGCGCCCCAGCGCATCGATTTCGGCCAGGGGAAGGTGCGGATGATGACGGGCAGGATTTCCGCGAGCACGTCGATCGCGTCGCGGCCGGGCTTCTCGATCAAGCCGATGTAGAAATCACCCTTGGGGTCGCGCTGGATTTTTGCTTCCTCCAGCGACTTCAATCCCGTCGCTTTGAGGAAGCCCTGCACGGCCGCCTCGGGCGCGCCGACTTTGGGGCCGCGGCGCTCGGTCTTCAGGTCAGGCTGGCGCGCAGGGATGCCGTGCACGGTGAGCGCAAGGCGCCGCGGCGTCGCAAACGCCTTCGCGCCCTCGTAGACCAGGCCTTCGGCAACCAGCTTGTCGGTGACCAGGCGGCGGAGATCGTCGGCCGCCTTTCCTTGCATGCGCGCGGGGATTTCTTCCGAGAACAGCTCAAGCAAAAGTTCGGGCATCAGGCCGCTCCGCCCGCTTCAGTGTGGATCCAGGCCTCGCCGCAGGCCTTGGCCAGCTCGCGCACGCGCAGAATGTAGCTCTGCCGCTCGGTCACGGAGATCACGCCACGCGCGTCGAGCAGGTTGAAGACGTGGCTCGCCTTGATGCACTGGTCGTAGGCCGGCAGCGCCATCAGATGCTGCTTCTTGTTGCCGCCGTCGCGCCAGCCGGCATCGAGATATTTCCGGCAGGCCGCCTCGGCCATCTTGAACTGCTCGAACAGCATCGCGGTGTCGGCGTATTCAAAGTTGTGCCGGGAATATTCCTGCTCGGCCTGCAGGAACACGTCGCCATAGGTGACCTTGGCATCGCCCTCGCGGCCGTTGAAGTTGAGGTCGTAGACGCGGTCGACGCCCTGCACATACATCGCGAGGCGCTCGAGCCCGTAGGTGAGCTCGCCCGCGACCGGCGCGCATTCGAAGCCCGCGACCTGCTGAAAGTAAGTAAACTGGCTGACTTCCATGCCGTCGCACCAGCACTCCCAACCGAGGCCCCAGGCGCCCAAGGTCGGGCTCTCCCAATCGTCCTCGACGAAACGGATGTCGTGCACGGCGGAATCGATGCCGATCGCGGCGAGCGACTTCAGGTACAGCTCCTGAAGGTTCGGCGGCGACGGCTTCATGATCACCTGGAACTGGTAGTAGTGCTGCATCCGGTTCGGGTTCTCGCCATAGCGGCCGTCCTTGGGCCGGCGCGAGGGCTGCACATAGGCGGCGTTCCAGGGTTTTGGCCCGAGCGCGCGCAGCGTGGTCGCCGGATGGAAGGTGCCCGCACCCATTTCCATGTCGTAGGGCTGCAGGATCACGCAGCCCTGCTCGGCCCAGAACCGCTGGAGCGCGAGGATGAAGCCCTGGAACGAGCGTTCCGGGCGCATATGGGCGGGCAATGAGGCGTCCATCGTCAGATCGGGCTCTCGCGGGGGGTTTTGAATCGCGCGGGACCGTATCGACGGCGGGGATGGGAATCAAGGCGAAGGGGGTGGATTCGGGCCGATCCCGGACGGTGCGGTAGGGTGGGCAAAGCGAAGCGTGCCCACGTCTATTTCTCCGCCGGGAAGTTGGTGGGCACGGCGCAAGAGCGCCTTTGCCCACCCTACGGCGCCGGGTTGGCAGCGCCTATCCCGGCCGGTAAGCTCCGGTTACGGGGTCACGCTTCAGCGTCTGGATATCCCCCATGCGGGCGGCTTCAGCGACGCGCGACAGGCGCATCTCCTCCAGTTCCTGGTTGATCCGGACAGCGGTCTTGTAGGCCCAGCGGACCACGGCAAGCCCGCCCAGGACGCCCGCGAAAGCGACGAACGGCGGCATCGATCGATCCTCGTCTCATGCTCAGCCCCCACTTGCATTGTTGCGCAGATGGACCTGCGCCGCAATTGGTGCCGTCCGGGCGAAATGGCGCGGGAGCGCGAGCCCTAGAACCCGAATTTCGCCCAAATCGCCCGCGTTTCGACCGCCGAGATCAGCTCGTCCGGCAGGCCGGCCATTGATTCCAGGGCCGAAAGCTGCCCCGCGCCGGGCGATTTCCGCCCCAAAAAGCCGGAGAGCAGCCCGGTCGGCTGCGCGATCACGGGGGTGAGAACCTTCTCGCCGAAGCGGGCACGAAGAGTTGAGCGGAGATCGCCGATGCTGTCGGCGAGCCCTAGCGCGATCGCGCTTTCGCCCGCCCAGTATTCGCCCGTGAACAGCGTGTCGTCGGCTCCCTTCAGCCGGGCGCCGCGGCTCTCCTTGACCAGCGAGATGAAGATCTGGTGGATCTCGCGCTGGATCGCCTTCAGTCGCATGACGTCATCGGGGTTTTCCGGAAGGAACGGGTCGAGCATCGCCTTGTGCTCGCCTGACGTGTAGAGGCGCCGCTCGATGCCGAGCCGCCTGATCGCCTCCTGGAAACCGAAACTGCCGCCGACCACGCCGATCGAGCCGAGGATCGAAGAGGGATCGCAGATGATCTCGTCGCCGGCGCAGGCGATCATGTAGCCGCCGGAGGCCGCGACGTCCTCGACGAACACGAGCACCGGCAGCTTCTTCTCCGCGGCAAGCTGCTTGATGCGCAAGAAGATCTGGCGCGACTGCACCGGCGAGCCGCCGGGCGAGTTGATCACCAGCGCCACCGCCTTGGCGTGACGATAGGAAAACGCGCGCTCGAGCACCCGCGCCACGCCGGCAAGCGTCAGGCCCGGACGCAGCGGCGTCACCGCACCGATCACACCGGACAGCCGCACCACCGGCACGACCGCCGTGCCGGGACGAAAGCGCGCCGGCAGATATTGCATGAGCTTGTCGGCCAGGCCGGAACTCTCACGATCGTTCAATTGTTCGTCCATGGCCTTACCTCTGATTAACCATTTCTTATCACGCGAGTGTCATTGAAAGTGCCTGGAACGTGTTTTGCAGAATCCCCGTTGGGAAGCTGCAATAGGCAGCGGAGGAAACGCCATGAAGATCTATCTGCTGTTGCTGCTGATCGGTGCGCTTTTCACGGCGATTCGCTTTACGTCCCCGCAAGAGCAGCAGACGGAATCGCTGCCGCAGTAAGCCGTCACGGCTCCGCCAGCGGCAACGCCGCCCTCCCCTCCAGAATATCCCGCACCTCTTTTTTAGGCACGTTTGACTCCTCGTTAAGCATGAGCCCGGGCAGCAATCGCGTCGGTGCCCGGCCGCCTTTGACTGCGCGCACCAGCACGCGGATCGCGGGCTTTCCCGCTTCGCCATGAACCGGTAGAATCGCAAGGCTGCCGAAGCCGCGTGACAGCGCTGCCATGACGTCGCCGAGTCCGTCCGCGCGCCAGATCAGAGTCAGCACGCCGCTCGATCGGAGAATACGCCGGGCTGCATGCACCCACGCATGCAGCGTCTCCTCTGTCGCCACATGCGCGATGTGGGCGCCTGATCCGGTGAGCCGCGATGGCGTGCGGGATCGTTGAAGGGCGGGTTCATCAGCACGGCGTCGGCGCTGTCGGGCAGAAGTCCGTTCGCTGCAAACGCCTGCGCATCGGCGGTGACGTCGAGCACGATGACCTCGGCGGCGATCGCGTTCGCCGCGGCGTTGGCCCGCGCGAGCTCCGCCAGTTCCGGATCGATCTCGACCAGGCTGAGCCTGATCCCCGCGACGCGCCGCGCAAGCGCAAGGCCCGCCGTGCCAATGCCGGCGCCAAAGTCGACCACGCGGTCCCCCGCCTTAGCGTCAATCGCCGCTGCGAGCAGGACGGCGTCGTGCCCGGCGCGATGGCCCGACCGCTTCTGCATCAAGCGCAACTGCCCGCCGAGAAAGGCGTCCTCGGTAATATCCGCGGCCTCAATCATCGCCGCGCAATTCGTGGCTGAGGCCGGCCTCGGTGAGGAGCGCCCTGGCCTCCTCGGCGTCGTCCTCATGAACCAGGATCCGCCGCGGCAATATGCCGAGGGAGCCTTCGATGATGCTCATGTTCTGGTCGAGCACCAGATGGTGGATGTTGGCACCGTCGAGCAGCGCGCCGATCGCCGACACCAGCACCATATCGTTGGTCCGAACCAGTTCACGCAAAACGCAGATCTCCTGCCTGAAAGTGGCTAACGCGGCAAATGTCAATGGTTCCGCGGGCCTTGCCGCATTCGCCGCCAGTTTCTATTGTATTTCCATCAGAATAGCCCTTCCGGGGCAAATATTGGAGACCGGCGTGGCCGTCATCGTACCTTTCGAAACTCCCGGCGCGTCGATCGAAGAGCTGGTTGCCCTTGTCGCCCCCGATATGGAGCGCGTCAATGCCACGATCCTGTCGCGGACCGGGTCGGACGTGACCATGATCCCGGAAGTGGCCAACCACCTGATCTCCTCCGGGGGAAAACGCCTGCGGCCGATGCTGACGCTCGCCATGGCCAACCTCGCCGGCTACAACGGTGATGGCCATATCAAGTTAGCTGCCTCCGTCGAGTTCATGCATACCGCGACGCTCCTGCACGACGACGTCGTCGACGAGAGCGAGATGCGCCGCGGCAAGCTGTCGGCGCGCATGCTTTGGGGCAATGAGGCGAGCGTGCTGGTCGGCGACTTCCTGCTGGGCCAGGCCTTCCGCATGATGGTCGAGGTCGGCTCGCTGCGCGCGCTCGACATCCTCTCCGCGGCCGCCGCCACCATCGCCGAGGGCGAGGTGATGCAGCTCGCGGCTGCCAAGAACACCGCGACCACCGAGGACGAATATCTCGCGGTGATCCGCGGCAAGACGGCCGAATTGTTCGCGGCCGCCTGCGAGGTCGGCCCGGTCATCGCCAACCGCCCGAAGGCGGAGCAGACCGCGTGCCGCTCGGTCGGCATGAATCTCGGCATCGCCTTCCAGCTCGTCGATGACGTGCTCGACTACGGCGGCAAGAGCGCCAAGCTCGGCAAGAACACCGGCGACGATTTCCGCGAAGGCAAGATCACGCTGCCCGTGGTGCTCGCCTTCCGCCGCGGCAACGACACCGAGCGCGCCTTCTGGATCCGGGCGCTGGAGCGCGGCGAGATCGGCGATTCCGATCTCGATCACGCCCTCGGCCTGATGAACAAGCACCGCGCGCTCGAGGATACGCTGAGCCGCGCCCAGCACTACGGCGCCATGGCCGTGGATGCGCTGGCGCTGTTCCCGCCCTCGCCGATGAAGAGCGCGCTGGAGCAGGTCGTGGCGTTTTGCTTGGCACGGTCTCATTAGGCCTGACGCCCTTCGTGGCCTCAGCTACGCTCCGGCACCTCAGGGTGACGGTGACGGATGAGTGCGCGCTGCTTCCACAGCGTCATTGCGAGCGCAGCGACTTGTCCGCCGAAGCCTTGGCGAAGGCGGAAGCAATCCAGAATCCCGCCGCGGAGACGACCTGGATTGCTTCGCTTCGCTCGCAATGACGGAGTCTGGCGCCACCGGCATCGCTCGCTCTCATGTCCCGGACGCGCTGCAGCGTGAAACGCTGCTGCGCAGAGCCGGGACCCATGCGACGTCCAGCGATGAGCACGATGGGCCCCGGCTCTGCAGCGCACACCGCCAAGGGGCGCTGCGCTGCGTCCGGGGCACGAGAGCGTCTGTTCAGCAACTGCGCTTTATTCTCATTCGCTCCACATGCGTCGCCCACCAGTTACTTGCATTTTGCAAGTGACTGCCCTACCTTCCCCGCCATGCAGCCCAAATCCCCTTCCATCCTGGAATGCCCGGTCGGCCGCGCGGTGGAGACGGTCGGCGAATGGTGGAGCATCCTGATTCTGCGCGATGCGTTTCAGGGTGCGACGAAGTTCGACGAGTTCTCGCAAAGCCTCGGCATTGCGCCGAACATCCTGTCGCGGCGGCTTGCGCATCTGACCGAAAGCGGCATGTTCGTGCGTCGCCGCTATCAGGAGCGCCCGCCGCGCTACGAATATGTGCTGACGGACAAGGCGCGGGATTTCTTCCCCGTGATCGCTACGCTGCTGGCCTGGGGCAACAAGCATCTCGCGCCGAAGGGCGCTTCCATCCTGCTGGCGAACCGGGGCGACGTCCGCCCGTTCGAGCCGGTCGTGGTCGATGCCGTCGACAAGCGCCCGATCACGCTCGCCAATGCGGTCGTCGTCGCGGGTCCCCGCGCCAGTCGCGGCATGCGCGCGCGGCTCGCTTCGCTCAAAGCCATGAACCCGGCCGTCGCGCCGGCCGGAGACTGACATGCGTCGTATCGTCGTGACGGGAATGGGCGCGGTGTCGCCGCTTGGCTGCGGCGTCGAACTGACGTGGCGGCGGCTGCTCGCGGGGCAAAGCGGGCTGCGCCCGTTGCCGGAATGGGCGGAGGCGCTGCCGGCGCGCATCGCAGGTCTCGTGCCCGACAAGGCCGATGATGCCGAAGGCGGTTTTGATCCGGCGCACGCCGCCGCGCCCAAGGATCAGCGCAAGATGGACCGCTTCATCCTGTTTGCGCTGCTCGCCACGGCGGAAGCCGTCGCGCAGGCCAAATGGACGCCGCAGGATGCAGGCGCGCTGGAACGCACCGCGACGATCATCGCATCCGGCGTCGGCGGCTTTCCGGCCATGGCGGAGGCGGTGCGCATCACCGAGCAGCGCGGCGCGCGCCGGCTGTCGCCGTTCACGATCCCCTCGTTCCTCGCCAATCTCGCCGCCGGCCACGTCTCGATCAAATATGGCTATAAGGGCGCGCTGGGCACGCCCGTCACGGCGTGCGCGGCCGGCGTGCAGGCGATCGGCGATGCCGCGCGCATGATCCGATCAGGCGAAGCAGACGTTGCGATCTGCGGCGGCGCGGAGGCCTGCATCGACATCGTCAGCCTCGGCGGCTTTGCGGCGGCGCGTGCACTGTCGAGCGGTTTCAACGACGAGCCCGCGCGCGCCGCGCGTCCGTTCGATCGCAACCGCGACGGTTTCGTCATGGGCGAAGGCGCCGGCATCCTGGTGATCGAGGCGCTGGAGCATGCGCAAGCCCGCGGCGCCACCCCGATCGCCGAGATCGTCGGCTACGGCACGACCGCGGACGCCTATCACATGACGTCGGGGCCGCCGGATGGCGACGGTGCGCGCCGCGCCATGGAGATCGCGCTCCGGCAGGCCAAGCTTGCGCCTGCCGATGTGCAGCACCTCAACGCGCATGCGACTTCGACACCGGCCGGCGACGAGAGCGAGCTTGGCGCGATCGGCGCGCTGTTCGGCCGTAACCGCGGCATTGCCGTCAGCGCGACCAAATCGGCCACGGGTCACCTGCTCGGCGCCGCCGGCGGACTGGAAGCGATCTTCACCGTGCTTGCGTTGCGCGACCAGATCGCGCCGCCCACGCTCAATCTCGAAAACCCCGATGCGGGCGCTGAAGGCATCGACATCGTCGCAGGTCACGCGCGGCCGATGCCGATGCGGCATGCCATCTCCAACGGCTTCGGCTTCGGCGGGGTGAATGCCAGCGTGATCTTCCGCCGGATGGGCTAAACGAGAGGTATTGCAATCGCCGCCCGCTCCGCTACGAAAACGGGATGATCGAAACGAATTTTGGGCTGTTCCTGGCCGCAGCTCTCCTCATTGCCGCAATTCCAGGCCCCGGCATTTTTTACGTCGCGGCACGAACCTTGTCGGAGGGGCGTGCCAGCGGCTTTGCCTCGACCGCGGGCACGGCGCTGGGCGGATTGGTCCATGTGGTCGCGGGCAGCCTCGGCATCTCCGCCATCCTCCTGGCCAGCGCGGAGCTGTTTGCTGCCGTGAAATTCGTCGGCGCGCTCTATCTGGTCTGGCTCGGCATCAAGACGTTTCGCAGCGCCGGCAGCAACCTGTCGCTTGGGAGCGAGCCCATCGATGACAAGCGCGCGTTCCGCGACGGCGTGCTGGTCGAGGCGCTCAATCCGAAGACTGCCGCGTTCTTCCTCGCCTTCATTCCGCAGTTTCTCGACCCCGCTGGATCGAACCCGACGCTGCAATTCATCCTGCTGGGTGCGATCTCGGTGGCGTTGAACACGCTCGCCGATGTCGTGGTGGTGCTGATGGCCTCGGCGACGCGCGCGCAGCTGATCGGACGGCCGCTTCTGATGCGGCGCCTCACGCAAGGCTCCGGCGTTTTCATCGCGAGCCTCGGCCTCTCGCTCGCCCTGGCGCGGCGGCCGGCAAATGGCTAGCGCCCCGCAAGACTGCTTCTATGAATCGCACGGCCTGCGGCTGCATTACGCCGACTGGGGCAACGAGGGCGCACCCGTCGCCATCCTGGTCCACGGCGGTCGCGATCATTGCCGCAGCTGGGATCACATCGCGCGCTCGCTGCAACCGCATTTTCGTGTCGTCGCGCCCGATCTGCGTGGTCATGGCGATTCCGACTGGACGAAAGGCGGCAGCTACGCGCTGACAGAATATGTCTACGATCTCGCGCAGCTGGTTCGCAGCATCGCAGCGCCTCAGGTCACTCTGATCGGCCATTCGATGGGCGGCATGGTGAGCCTGATCTTTTCGGGCGCATTCCCCGAACGGGTCACCAAGCTCGTCGTCCTCGACGGCGTGACCATGCTGCCGGATACAGCAAAGCCGCCGGCGCATGAGCGCATCGGCAAATGGGTCGGCCAGCTCGACAGGCTGCACGACCGCACCCCGCGCCGCTATGCGACGCTCGAAGACGCCGCCGCGCAGATGATGCTCCATAACAGGCGCCTCGCCCGCGACCTCGCGCTGGATCTCGCCACGCATGGCGCGCGGCGGAACGAGGACGGCAGCTATAGCTGGAAGTTCGATCCCTACCAGCGCGCCGCTGCGCCGCACCGGCTCTGGCCCGACGATCACATCGAGCTATGGTCGCGCATTACGTGCCCGACATTGCTGCTCAATGCCGGCGAAAGCTTTCTGGCGGGCGCCAGAGCGGCGGGCCTGGAGCACTATTTCCAGAACGCGCGCGTTAAGACCATCGCCGGGGCGGGACACTGGCTGCAGCACGACAAGCCGCAAGAGGTGTTGGGTGAGATCCGGCGGTTTCTGGGATTGGCTGAGGAAAGCGGCGACTAGCTCGCTGCCGTAGGGTAGCCAAAGGCGCAACGGCGCCGTGCCCACCATGCATCCAGATTGCGCGAATGGATTGGTGGGCACGCTGCGCTTTGCCCACCCTACGGCAGTGTGCACGCATCACGCAGCTACATCCACGTCATTGCGAACGTAGCGAAGCAATCCAGGCTGCCACCGCGGAGGGATTCTGGATTGCTTCGCTACGCTCGCAATGACGGATAGAGCTAGCTCAACGTGCCCGCATGCACCCACCAGCCGGGGTGATCGCGGCGGATCTTTTCAGCGGCGGCATGCGCCTCGGCAGGCGCGCCGTAGATCGCAAAGCACGTCGCCCCGGAGCCGGACATGCGGGCGAGCTTGACGCTGGCGGAGGAGCGCAAGGCTTCCAGCACCTCGCCGATCACAGGCTCGATGCGCAGCGCAGGCGCCTCGAGGTCGTTGCCGACGGTGTCGAGAACCTCGACCCAATCGGAAATCGAGCCGCCCTCCTCCGGCCAGGCCGGCGCGCGGATGACGTCGGTGACGCCAACGCGGAGTTCGCCGTTGCGCAGGCCCAGCGCCTGGAACACGTCCTTGGTGGCAACCGGCACGCGCGGATTGACCATGACGCAGGGCATGCTCGGCAGCGCGAGCGGCAGCAGCTGCTCGCCGACGCCGGTCATGTCGCAGGCGCGCGAGAGCAGGCACACCGGCACGTCGGCGCCGGTCGCGAGCGCGACCTTCTGAATGCGGGGATCGTCGAGCGACAGATCGTTGAGACGCGCCAGGAGCCGCAGCGCGGCCGCGGCATCCGCCGAGCCGCCGCCGATGCCGGCCGCAACGGGGAGCACCTTGTCGAGCGCGAAGGCGCCCAGCTTCAGCCCAGGGACGGCTTCGGCCAGCAGCTTGGCCGCCTTGAGCACCAAATTGTCGGCGGTATCGCCGCAGGCGGCAGCCAGCGGCCCCGTCGTGGTCAGCTTCAGCTCGTCGCCCGGCTCCAGCATCAGCCGGTCGGCGCAATCGGCGAACGCGACCACGCTTTCGAGATCATGATAGCCATCGGCCCGACGGCCGACGACGCGAAGGCTCAAATTGACCTTCGCCCGCCCCTCTTCAATCAACGCCGACATTGGCGATCAGCCCCCAAAGACTCACTTGTCTGCGCATGATCTTATCGGAAAACCGCTACACACTTTTCCGGATCATGCGCGTAGCTTAGCCGCCCTTGCCGTCGTCCTTCTTCTTCTCGGCCTGCGCCGCAGAAGAGTTCGAATTGTCGTCGGGAAGGCCACCAGCGATCTTGGCCTCGATCTTCGGCAGCTCTTCCGGCTCGGGCTTGAGATCGCGCGCGTGCGACCACTGGAATTTTGCCTCCAGCGTGCGGCCGACGCGCCAATAGGCGTCGCCGAGGTGGTCGTTGATGGTGGGATCCTCGGGCTTGAGATCGATCGCGCGCTCGAGGTTCTTCACCGCCTCCTCGTAATTGCCGATGCGGTAATAGGCCCAGCCGAGGGAGTCGACGATGTAGCCGTCGTCGGGACGTTGCTCGACGGCACGCTTGATCATCTTCATGCCTTCGTCGAGATTCACGCCCTGGTCGATCCAGGAATAACCGAGATAGTTGAGGACGTGCGGCTGGTCGGGCTGCAGCTCCAGCGCCTTCTTCATGTCGGCCTCGGCCTTGGCCCATTGCTTGGAGCGCTCCTCGCAGATGCCGCGATAATAGTACCAGACGCTGTTGGCCTTGTCGTTGCCGGCCGGCAGCACGTCGATGCCTTTCGAATAGGTCGCGCCGCACTCGCCAAAGCGCTTGCGGCCGCGCTCGATGTTGCCGAGCGCCATGATGGCTTCGAGGTCCTTGGCATCCTCCGTCGTGACGCCCTTGAGGATCTTGATCGCGTCGTCGGTGCGGTCGGCGGAATCGAGATCGATGGCGAGCTGGATCTGCGCGTTGCGCTTGAGCGGCGAGTTCGCGGGCACGCGCTCATAGACCTTGATGGCCATCTGCGGCCGCTTCACCGATTCATAGAGATCGGCGAGCGAGAGCAGCGCCAGCGGATGGCTCGGCTGCAGGTAGAGCGAGAGCTGGAGATAGACCAGCGCCAGATCCTCGCCGCCGCGGCGGGTCAGCGTCGCGCCGATGCCGTAGAGGGCTTCGGCAGCGCCAGCCTGCGCGGAATCGACCAGCGGCGGCATCTTCTTGCCGGCCTTGGTGTCGCGCAGGCCTTCCTGGATCAGCGGATGGCGTGCGAGCTTCTTGTCGAAAGCCTGATAGACATTGGTGGCCGCGGCGGAATCCTTGTTGCGCGACAGCCAGCGCGCATAGGCCTCGGTGACGCGCAGCATGGAATCGTCGAGCTTGTAGGCGCGCTCGAAGCGGGTGCCGGCGTCCTTCTCCTTGCCGGAGAGCTCCAGGATCATGCCGGTGTGAAGGTCCTTGAACAGCGGGTACCATTCCGGACCTGCCAGCTTGTCGATGGTGGCGACACCGCCCTTGGCATCGCCCGCACCATAGGCGGCCCAGCCCGACAGCAGCGTGGCGACGAGATCGGTGATGGGACCGCGGATCGACTGGTTGATGTTGGTCTGCGCGGCCGCGTACTTCTTCACCTTGAGATCATGCACGCCGACGACGAGGCGCGCGACGCGGTTGGTCTTGTCGATGGTGAGGATGCGCTCGGCGAGCTTGACCGCCTCGTCGATGTCGCCGTCGGCGACCGACGAGATGAAGGCACGATCGAGCAGCTCGTTGTTCTTGGGATCGGTGCGGAGCGCCGAACGGTAGAATGCTGCGGCCGATGCCGCGTCGCGCTCGACGCTGGCGTGGCGGGCGGCGAGATAGCTGCCGGCGCCAGTGAGCGACTTCAGATCGTTTCGCGTCGGGAATTGCGCCGCCGTGTTCTCCGGATGATCCGGCGTCTGCGCCAGGACCGCGCCGGGGACCGTCGCGATCGCAGTGCCCATGAGGGCGATGGCGGCAGCAGTCCAGCGGTTGAAACGATTTGAAAACATCAGGGCTCGCCTTAAGTTGGTGGTGCCTGGGTTTGCAGCAGACGGCTGTATCGCAAGCGAACGCAGCCGGTGACATCCGGGCCCGGAACCGTCAGGCCGACAATGCCGCTTTTGGCGCTTCGCCGCAAGGATTCGGACCGGCCGCTCCCCTCCGCACGCCCCCAAATCGGCCAAGTTCGATCAGGAGCAGCCCCAAGACGCCGCCACTATGGCCTTATCGTGGCCGCGGCGGCTCGCCGCAGCCTCGTCCTCACGGTAACGTGCGCCAGGTCACCCTTGCGATGCGCCCTCACATCGCCTCGTAGTTCGGGCCGCCACCACCTTCCGGGGGAACCCAGGTGATGTTGCCGTTGGGGTCCTTCACATCGCAGGTTTTGCAATGGACGCAATTCTGGGCGTTGATCTGGAAGCGCGGACCGGAGCCCTCCTCGATCCATTCATAGACGCCAGCCGGGCAATAGCGATTCGAGGGACCGGCGTAGACGTCGTGCTCGGAGGTCTTCTGAAGGTTCATGTCGGTGACCTTCAGATGGATCGGCTGATCCTCCTCGTGATTGGTGTTGGACAGGAACACCGAGGACAGCTTGTCGAACGTGATCTTGCCGTCGGGCTTCGGGTAGGTCCTGGGCGCGTAGCTCTTGGCCGGATCGAGCGTGGCGCGGTCGGGCTTGACGTGCGACTGCGTGCCAAACAGCGAGGCGCCGAACAGCGTATTGCACCACATGTCGAAGCCGCCCAGCGCGACGCCGAGCACGGTGCCGAATTTCGACCACAATGGCTTGACGTTGCGGACCACGAACAGGTCCTTGCCGACCGATGAGGAGCGCCAGGCGTTCTCGTATTCGACGAGCTCGTCATTGGCGCGGTCGGCGGCGAGCGCGGCCGCAACATGTTCGGCAGCCAGCATGCCGGTGCCCATCGCATTGTGCACGCCCTTGATGCGCGGCACGTTGACGAACCCGGCCGCGCAGCCGATCAGCGCGCCGCCGGGGAAGCTCAGCTTCGGCACCGACTGATAGCCGCCCTCGGTGATCGCGCGCGCGCCGTAAGCCAGGCGCTTGCCGCCTTCGAAGGTGGCGCGGATCGTGGGATGGGTCTTGAAGCGTTGGAATTCGTCGAACGGGGATAGATAGGGATCGTCGTAGTTTAGATGCACGACGAAGCCGACCGCGACGAGATTGTCGTCGTAGTGATAAAGGAAGGAGCCGCCACCGGTCTTGAGGTCAAGCGGCCAGCCGAATGAATGCTGGATCAAGCCCTTCTGGTGCTTGGCGGGATCGATCTGCCAGACCTCCTTGAGTCCGATGCCGAACTTCGGCGGCTCGCTCTTGGCGTCGAGGGCGAATTTGTTGATGAGCTGCTTGGTCAGGCTGCCTCGGGCGCCTTCGGCGAACAGCGTGTACTTGCCGAGCAATTCCATGCCGCGGGTGTAGGAATCCTTCGGCTTGCCATCGCGGCCGATGCCCATGTCGCCGGTGGCGATGCCCTTGACCTTGCCCTCCTCGTCATAGAGCACCTCGGCCGCCGCAAAGCCCGGATAGATCTCGACGCCGAGCGCTTCGGCCTTGCGCGCCAGCCAGCGGCAGACATTGCCGAGCGAGCCGATGTAGCAGTGATGATTGTCCATCAGCGGCGGCATCATGAAATTCGGCAGCTTGATCGCGCCGCCGCCGGTCATCCAGTAGAAGCGATCGTCCTTGACCTGCGTCTTCAGCGGGCAGTCGGCATCCTCGCGCCAGTCCGGGATCAGCTTGTCGAGGCCCGCGGGATCAATGACGGCGCCCGAGAGGATGTGCGCACCAACCTCGGAGCCCTTCTCCACCACGACCACATTGACATCAGCATTGAGCTGCTTCAGCCGGATCGCGGCCGCCAGACCCGACGGGCCGGCGCCGACGATGACGACGTCGAATTCCATGGATTCGCGCGGGGGAAGTTCTTCGGTGCTCATCTGATCTCAGCCCTTGAGACGGTCCTCGGTCGTTTGCGCCCCCTTGTTTCCGATTTTTCCGGGTAGGACAACCTCGGAATCGCGTTCCGCCGGGATGCAAGGCCGCTCAAGGTGATATAAAAGTCAGACTTTCCCATGATCCCCGAACCCGCCCCCACCGTCCGAGAGCTGCTCGCCTTCTATCTGGAGGCCGGTGTCGACTGCGCGCTTGCGGAGGAGCCGATAGACCGCCTGGCGGAAATCGATACGCCGCCACCCAGTCCGCGCGCGGCCCCGCAAGCCGAGGCGCCGCGCCCGGTCGCTGCGCCCGCGGTCATGCGCGGGGAAGCTGCGCCTGCACCGGAGGTCGCCATCGCCTCGGCACGCGAGGCCGCCCGCACCGCGCCGACCCTGGAGGCGCTGCGCGAGCTGATGCAGAGTTTCGAGGGCTGCGCGTTGAAGCACACGGCGACGCGGCTGGTGTTCGCCGACGGCAACCCGCAGGCGCGCATCATGTTCGTCGGCGAGGCGCCCGGCCGCGACGAGGACATCGAGGGACTGCCCTTCGTCGGGCGCAGCGGCAAGCTGCTCGATCTGATGATCGGAGCCATCGGCCTCAACCGCACCACCGCCTACATCGCCAACGTCATTCCCTGGCGGCCGCCCGGCAACCGCACGCCGACGCCGCAGGAGACGCAAATCTGCCTGCCCTTCATCCAGCGCCAGATCGAGTTGGTGAACCCCGACGTGCTGGTGACGCTCGGCAATCCCTCGACGCAGACGTTGCTGGGAACGCGCGAAGGCATCATGCGGACGCGCGGGCGCTGGTTCGACTACGACACCGGCCAGCGGGTGATCCGCGCGCTGCCGACGTTCCACCCGGCCTATCTCTTGCGCTCGCCGGCCTACAAGCGGCTGGCCTGGCAGGACCTGCGATCGATCGCGAAGGCACTGGCGGGGGCGTGAGGGGCCGGTCCCTTCCGTCATTGCGAGGAGCGAAGCGACGAAGCAATCCAGAATCCCTCTGCGGAAAGATTCTGGATTGCTTCGCTACGCTCGCAATGACGACGGAGAGAGCATACGCGGGCGTCACGTCCCCTTCGGCCGCACGATGGCCCAGCCGATGCGCAGGAGCTGCTGGCGGCCGGTCACCAGCCATTCGAAGGCGCGCGGCACTTCCGGCACGATGCCGGGGAAGCGCTTGAGGATCTCCGGCGGCGGGGTGCCGGCGGTGTCGGAGGCGCGCCAGACCACGACGCCGCCGGTCTCGCTGAACTTGGTCGGGTTCATCCACGGCGTACGCGCGGGGTCGGCGTCGATGAACAGATGCGGCCGGCCGGAATGCAGCGCGATCAGGCTGGCGAGCTGGGTTTCGCCGGCGACGGCCCGCAGGCGATGGTTGGTGCGGCGGGCGAAGCTCTCGTCGAAGAAATCAGAGATCGCGCGCGCCGGCATCGAGGTCGCAATTTCGTTGGCGCCCGTCCAGGGCAGGAACAGGATGGCGAGCACGACGCCGGCGGCGGGCGCGGCGACGGCGGCGGCCCAGACCATACGCAGCATCCGCGCGCGACGCATCGCGATGAGATCGCCGGCCGCGACGACCACGGCGAGCCCCGACATGATCAGCACGACGCCGGGGCCGCCGACCACGGAATCGAGCCCCAGCACGCCGGAGATCAGCACCGCGCCGAGCGGCAGAGCGAACGCGAAGAAATAGACGAAGTTGCGCGCGAGCGGCTCGACCGGCGGGCGGTAGATGATCGGCGGCTCCTCGCCCTTGCCGGCGACCACCCCGGTGTTGAGAAAGGTCAGCGCCGGAATCGCTGCCGCCCCGATCACCAGCCCGCCGAACAGCCAGGCCGCATGCAGCGCGCGGACGTTGAGCTCGGCGAGTTGCGGCAAGGCCGGCAGCGTCAGCGTCTCCGCACGCATCAGCCAGACCGCATAGGGCAGCGCCAGCACGGCGACCACGATCAGCGCGAACAGCGGATCGAGCCCGCGCAGCGTCCGGCGACCGCCGGCGGTCGAGACCGCGAAGACGACGATCAGCAGCAGCAGGAAGATCGCGGCGGGCGTCGTCAGCAGCAGGAGGCCGGCTTCGATCGACCAGGCGAACCAGGCATTGCCGCGGCGCTGGCCGATGATCTGCCAGGAGTGCAGCAGCAAGAGCGCCCAGAGCGGCCGCGCCAGGATCAGCGGGCCGAAGTCCAGCGCCGAGGAGGAGAACGCCAGCACCGTCATGGTCAGGAGCACGGCGAGCACCGCCTGCTGCGAGCCGACCACGGCGCGGGAGAGATGATAGAGCGCGATGAATGTCGCGATCTCGCAGAGTTCGGCGAGTACGTAAACACCGAACATGTGGCCGCCGGCGGCGCGATAGGCGATGTCGGCGAGCCAGACCGGCAGCGGCGGGCCGAGATCAGTGCCGACCTGGTATTCCCTGCCGAAGGCCAAGAGGGCCGCGAGGGTGCCGGGCGGGCTGCGGTAGAACACCAGCGCCACGAACAGCCACATAGCGGCCTGCAGCAGCACGGCGATCCACACGATCAGCCGCGGCCGGGCGCGAATGAGCTCGATGACCAGGGAGGTAAACCGCATGCAACGTCCGAAGGTGCAGCCAACCCGTCCAGCCGGCCCTATTCGCTCACCTCTGTTTTGATAAAGGGCGTCACGGGTTGTGGCAACCGCCGCGGATCGTCATGCCCGGGCTTGTCCCGCCTGCGCGGCCATGACGCGCGGATGCCGTCGGAGGATCAGCTAGAGATTTACGGAGGCGTCGATCTCGACGCTCGCCTCGACGTGCACCTCGACCTCGGTCACCGAGAACAGGTCCTGCACCGGCTCGACGGTCCAGGGCATGTGCTTGGCGCGGGCGGCGGCAACGGGGGCGAAGAAGCTGCGGTGGTGGATGGAGGGGCCGAGGCGATCGAGCGCGTCGAGATGCTCGGGAACGGCGTAGCCCTTGTGCTGCTCGAAGCCGTAGCCGGGGCAGTCCTGCGCCAGCGCGCACATCAGCCGGTCACGGGTGACCTTGGCGACGATGGAGGCCGCGGCGATCGACAGCACGATACCGTCGCCGCCGATCACCGCCTCGCAATCGCATGCGGTATCGAGCCGGTCGCGGCCGTCGACGAAGACGTGCCTGGGCGCCTCGGGCAGGGCCACCACGGCCCGCTTCAGCGCCCACAGCGAGGCGCGCAGGATGTTGTCGCGGTCGATTCGCGCCGGCGACGCGACGGCGACCGAGACCTGCGCGGTGGCGCAGATCTTGTCGAACAGCTTTTCGCGCTCCTCGGCGGTCAGGCGCTTGGAATCGTCGATGCCGCGCGGAATGCGGTCGGGGTCGAGAATCACCGCGGCGGCCACCACCGGACCTGCCAGCGGGCCGCGGCCGGCCTCGTCGCAGCCCGCGACCGGCCAGACGCCGCGCTTGATCAGCGCGCGCTCGCGGCGGAAGCTGGGGGGAGCGACGGCGATGATGCCTTTCTTGCCGGGGGCAGCAACCTTCGCAGCATTGGCTGCAGGCGTCTTGGCTGCAGCCGTCTTGGCCACAGGCGCTTTCGCCGCCTTGTCAGGCGCAGCCTTGTTCGCGGCCTGCTTCTTGGGCGCGTCTTTGGCTGGGGTTTTGGCGACCTTGTCCCGAATCATGGCCGGGATCGTGCGCCAGGGGGCTTCGCCAGCGCAACCGGGAACCCAGGATATTCCCGTTATTCAGGCCGGCCGCCCTACGCCCACCGCCAATCAGAACAGGCTGAGCTGATCGCCGTTCCGCTTCGGCCGCGCAAAGTGGTCCGTCGTCAGCTTGGAGCGCCGCTTGTTGAGGCCGAGCCTGTCGCAGGCGATCTCGAAGCGGCGGCCGATGGTCCAGGCCATCGGTCCCGTGCCCTTCATCCGTTCGCCCCATTTGGCGTCGTAGTCGCGCCCGCCCCGCATGTCGCGGATCAGGGTGAAGACGTGGCGATAGCGGTCCGGATAGTTCGCCATCAGCCATTCGCGGAAGAGATCGCGCACCTCCAGCGGCAGCCGCAGCAGCACATAGGCGGCTTCCTTGACGCCGGCATGGACCGCGGCATCGAGGATGCGCTCGATCTCGGAATCGTTCAGTGCAGGGATCACGGGCGCGACCATCACCGTGGTGGGGATGCCGGCCTCCGAGAGCTGCTTGAGCGCCTCCAGCCGCTTCGGCGGCGTCGAGGCCCGCGGCTCCATGGTGCGCGCCAGCTTCGGATCGAGCGAGGTGACCGAGATCGCGACCTTGGCGAGGTTGCGCTTGGCCATCCGCTGGAGAATGTCGATGTCGCGGAGCACCAGCGCCGACTTGGTGACGATGCCGACGGGATGCCCGGCGCCCTCCAGCACTTCCAAAATGCCGCGCATGATTTTGCGCTCGCGCTCGATCGGCTGGTAGGGATCGGTGTTGGTGCCGATCGCGATCATCCGCGGCTCGTAGCCGGGGGCCGCAAGCTCTTTCTCGAGCAGCAAAGGAGCATCGGGCTTGGCGAACAGCTTCGACTCGAAGTCGAGCCCGGGCGACAGGCCGAGATAGGCGTGGGTCGGCCGCGCGAAGCAATAGACGCAGCCGTGCTCGCAGCCGCGATACGGATTGATCGATCGGTCGAAGCCGATGTCGGGGGAATCGTTACGGGTGATCACCTTGCGCGAGGTGTCGATGGCGACCGTGGTCTTGAACGGCGGCAGCTCGTCCAGGCTCTGCCAGCCGTCATCGAAAGCGACGCGCGCCTCGGCCTCAAAGCGGCCGCTGGCGTTGGATTGAGCGCCCCGCCCTCGCCTGCGCGCGCGGTCGATGGCGACGCCAAGCTCGGGGAAATCTGAAGGCGCACCCGCCGGCTCGGAGGGCGCCGTGACCGGCGGGTGCTTGAGAGCATGAGAGGATGCTGGACTCATGCAGCCAAGATAGCACGACATAGGAACAAATCAAGAACACAAACAAAAATCGTGAAAACAACCCCATGCACAGTAGAGCTGCCCAAACTTCGCGCGTCCGCCTTTGACCTCACGCAACACGGCCGTCACGCCCATCCCGTTTCATGCCCGACGGATCGATCACCGCGGAACCGGGTTGGTGACGATCGCGAAGTGAAGGTCGGCAGGAACATGACAATCCAACAAAAAACGGCCGAAGCGAGCAGCGACCTCGATCTGCTCGATCGCTATTGGCGCGCCGCCAACTATCTCTCGGTCGGGCAAATCTACCTGCTCGACAATCCGCTGCTGCGCGAGCCGCTGCGGCCCGAGCACATCAAGCCGCGTCTGCTCGGACATTGGGGCACCACGCCGGGCCTGAATTTCATCTATGCCCATCTCAACCGCGTCATCCGCGCGCTCGACGTCAGCGTGATCTATGTCTGTGGTCCCGGCCATGGCGGCCCCGGCATGGTCGCCAACACCTATCTCGAAGGCAGCTACAGCGAGATCTATCCTAGCATCGCGCGCGATGCGGACGGATTGCGCAAGCTGTTCAGACAGTTCTCCTTCCCCGGCGGCATCCCGAGCCACGCCGCGCCGGAAACGCCGGGCTCCATCCACGAAGGCGGCGAGCTCGGCTATGCGCTTGTGCACGCCTATGGCGCGGCATTCGACAACCCGGACTTGATCGTCGCCTGCGTGGTCGGCGACGGCGAGGCCGAAACCGGGCCGCTCGCTGCGTCCTGGCACTCCAACAAGTTCCTGAACCCCGCCCATGACGGCGCAGTGCTGCCGATCCTGCATCTCAACGGCTACAAGATCGCCAACCCCACCGTGCTCGGACGCATGCAAGACGCGGAGATCCGCGACCTCTTCCGCGGGCTCGGCCACGAGCCGCTGTTCGTCAGCGGCGACGATCCCAAATTGATGCACCGGGCCATGGCCGATGCGCTGGACGTCGCGTTCGCCAGCATCCGCTCGATCCAGCAACATGCCCGCGACGGCCGCACGCGCGTCGAGCGGCCGCGCTGGCCGATGATCGTGCTGCGCAGCCCGAAGGGCTGGACCGGCCCGAAGGAGGTCGACGGCAAGAAGGTCGAGGGTTTTTGGCGTGCCCATCAGGTGCCAGTCGCAGGCTGCCGCGAGAACCCGGCGCATCTCAAGGTGCTCGAAGACTGGATGCGCAGCTACGAGCCGGAAAAACTGTTCGACGAAGGCGGCGCGCTCATTGCCGAGCTTCAGGCGCTCGCGCCGGAAGGGACGAGGCGGATGGGCGCCAATCCACATGCCAATGGCGGCGTGTTGAAGAAGGAGCTGAAGCTGCCGGACTTCCGCAGCTTCGCGATCGAGGTGCCGCAACCCGGCGAGGTCGTGGCGGAAGCGACGCGCGAGCTCGGCAAATTCCTGCGCGACGTCGTTCGCCTCAACGCCCAGCATCGAAACTTCCGCATCATGGGCCCGGACGAGACGGCATCGAACCGGCTCGACGCCGTGTTCGAAGCCACCGAACGCGTCTGGATGGAGCCGACCGAGCCTTACGACGTGCACCTCGCGCAGGACGGCCGCGTAATGGAGGTGCTGAGCGAGCATCTCTGCCAGGGCTGGCTGGAGGGCTACCTGCTCACGGGACGGCACGGCTTCTTCTCCTGCTACGAGGCCTTCATCCACATCGTGGATTCCATGTTCAACCAGCATGCCAAATGGCTGAAGGTGACGCGCGAGCTGCCGTGGCGGCGTCCGATCGCCTCGCTCAATTATCTCCTGACCTCGCATGTCTGGCGCCAGGACCATAACGGCTTCAGCCATCAGGACCCCGGTTTCGTCGATCTCGTCGCCAACAAGAAGGCGGACATCGTCCGCATCTACTTTCCGCCGGACGCCAATACGCTGTTGTGGATCGCCGATCATGCCTTGCGCACCTACAACCGCGTCAACGTGATCGTCGCCGGCAAGCAGCCGGCGCCGCAATGGCTCTCGATGCAGGACGCCGCGACGCATTGCGCTGCCGGCATCGGCATCTGGACCTGGGCGGGAACGGAGGACGGCAAGGGCGAGCCCGACGTGGTGATGGCCTGCGCCGGCGACGTGCCGACGCTGGAGACGCTCGCCGCCGTCGACCTGTTGCGCAAGGCGATGCCGGATTTGAAAATCCGCGTCGTCAACGTCGTCGACCTCATGACGCTGCAGCCGCGCGAGCAGCATCCGCACGGTCTGTCCGACCGCGACTTCGACAGCCTGTTCACGCGCGACAAGCCTGTGATCTTTGCCTATCACGGCTATCCCTATCTCATCCACCGGCTGACCTATAACCGCACCAACCATGCCGGCATGCATGTGCGCGGCTTTGCCGAGGAGGGCACCACGACGACGCCCTTCGACATGGTCGTGCTCAACGAGCTCGACCGCTACCATCTCGCGATCGAGGCCATCGAACGCGTGCCGGGACTGGCGACGAAGGCCGCGCAGGTGAAGCAGCAATTCCGCGACAGACTGATCGAACATTCCCGTTATGTCCGCGAGCATGGCGAGGACATGCCTGAGATCCGCGACTGGGTCTGGCAAAACAGAGCCGGCGGCAACACGCCGACCGAGGCCGGCGACTAGCGATGACGGACGCGGTCCTCGTTCTCAACTCGGGATCGTCGAGCATCAAGTTCGGCCTGTTCGATGTCGCGGTGGCCGAGCCTGCCCTGCTCTGCAAGGGCCTGCTGGACGAGCACGAAGCCAAACCCCGGTTGGTGGTGAAGGGCCCCACGGGCGAAGACCTGTTCGAGACGAGGAAGGAGACGCCGGAGGCAGCCGGCGGCCATCTGTTCGCCGACGTGCTCGCCTTCATCGAGGACCGGTTCGGTGGACGCAGCCTGCGGGCCGTCGGCCACCGCATCGTTCACGGCGGGCCGGATCATTCAGGCCCGGTGGTCCTGACCGACGACATCATAGCGAAGCTGGAGGCCTTGACGCCGCTCGCGCCGCTGCACCAGCCGCGCTGCCTCGCGCCGGTGCGCACGCTCGCGGCGATCCGGCCCGGGCTGACGCAGATCGCGTGTTTCGACACCGCCTTCCACCACGGCCTCGCACCGCCGGCGAACCGCTTCGCCATTCCCCGGCGATTCCAGGCGCGTGGCGTCAGGCGCTACGGCTTTCACGGCCTCTCGTTCGAATATGTCGCGGGACGCCTGGCCGAGATCGCGCCGGAGCTCGTCGCAAAGCGCACAATCATCGCACATCTTGGCAATGGCGCCAGCCTCTGCGCCTTGCGCGATGGCCGCAGCATCGACACCACGATGGGGCTCACGCCGCTCGACGGCCTCGTGATGGGCACGCGTTGCGGTGCGATCGATCCGGGCGTGCTGCTCTATCTGCAACAGCACGAGAACATGCCGGTCGCAGAGGTCCAGCACCTGCTCTATCACGAGTCCGGGCTCATCGGCGTCTCCGGCATCTCTGCGGACATGCGCACGCTGCTGGCAAGCCACGAGGCTGCGGCGCATGAGGCCGTCGATCTCTTCACCTTCCGTGCCGCGCAGCAGGTCGCGATGATGGCGACCACGCTCGGCGGCCTGGACTGCCTGATCTTCACCGGCGGCATCGGCGAGCATGCAAAGGAGATCCGCAGCGCGATCGGCGAGCGGCTTGGGTGGTTCGGCATACGAATCGACGCAGCGGCGAACGAAACAGCACGCGAGCAGATCAGCGGCGCCGATAGTACTGTCGACGTATTCGTCATTCCGACGAACGAGGAACTGATGATCGCTCGGCATTGCGCAGCGGTGCTGCGGGCGATGTGAGCTCCAGCCGAAAAGGGAGTGTCGGAGGGTGGGCAAAGCGAAGCGTGCCCACCGATGGCCGGTGGGCACGGCGCAAGTGCGCCTTTGCCCACCCTACGATTCTGCAGACGATGATCGCTCATCCGACCAGCGGGTGGTATCAGCCAAGCCGTCATTGCGAGCGAAGCGAAGCAATCCAGACTGGTTCCGCGGCGGGATTCTGGATTGCTTCGCTGCGCTCGCAATGACGAAGAATGCGGCGGCCGCGCAGATCAATCGTACTGTCCTATCATGCCGGCAATAGATTCCCGCTCTCAGTGCGTCCCCGACCATATCTGAAAGCACCCCATCGCGATCTCGATCACGATCAGCACCACGATCGCGATCTCGAGGCGCAGCGAGCGCTGGGTGTCGATGATGTCGGTCAGTGCGTTGGCGGTCTCCGACACCGCGGCGAGCTTGTGCTCGAGCGTGTCGAGGCGCTCCTTCAGCTCGTACTCGTCCTCGAGACGGGAATAGAGCCGGTCGAGCTCGGGTTTCTCCCAGAGCACGTCGGGCTTCTCCGCCACCGCGACGCGGCCGGCGACGCGCTGCTGCACCAGCAGCGCGTTGCCGATCAATTGCAGAATGCCCTTGCGCCGGCGCGGCGTTCGGCCGTGCTCGGCGAGCTCCCGTGCAAACGGTTCGATGACGTCGAACACCGCGGCGACGCGGCGCTCGTCGCGCGCCAGCGACGTGCTCTTGGCAAGCGCATCCGCGACCAGCAGCAGCCGGTCGTCGGAGAATTTGGCGAGGCAGATCGGCCCGCCCGGCTGGATCGTCTCGGCGGCTTCCTCGTTGCAGAGCTGCGCCTGCGCGATCTCCTCCTCGTACGGGCTGAGCTCTCCCGTCACGCGCGATTTCAGGTTATCGACGAGGACCTTCTCCTCGGACGGCAACAGCCCGATCAAGACGACGACGCCGTAGCGAAAGATCACGGCAAGGCCGGCATGGACGCGGAAGGCGGCCGGCGTCGAGGACACCAGCGTGCCGATCTCGAGGCCAGATGCATTGATGCGCTCGCCCAGCATCAGCGCCCGGATCCGCAAGGTCGGCGCGGCCTCATGCTTCGGCGACGTCGGCGCCGTGCCAACGGCGAGTTGATCGGCGTTCATACAAGGTCTCTCCCGGCACCGAGATCACGCATTTCGTTCGACCTTCCCCAAGCTGCCGCCTCGTCCGAGGAAACCGACGGCCCGCACGGCGAATGCCGCCATGAAGCTCCGGGTTAATACCGTCAGGATCGGCTTGTGCCGAAACATTCGGCAATATTGCCAACCCGCGCCGGACACATTTGGCTGCTATGAACTGGCCGCAGTTTACCATCGCACGCCGAAGAGCCGTCCGAAAGTTGCACTCGGCAGCGCGACGGGTCTATGACAACATCATTGCAACACTACGCTTCTCCCGAAGTGCAGACACGAAGCCTCAATCATGCTGAGCGTCATCATCCCGACCGAAGGCGTCGAGCAGACGGCGGTCGCAACCCTCGCCGCGCTGGTCCCCGGCGCGGCCGCCGGCGTGATCCGGGAAGTGCTTCTGGTCGACGGCACGCGCAACGGGGTCATCGAGCGCGTTGCCGACGTCGCAGGCTGCCGTTTCATCGGCTTCGAGGGTCATTCGCAAGGCGCCGCGCTTGCCGCCGGCGCGCTCCAGGCCCGGTCGCCATGGCTGATGTTCCTGCCTGCCGGTGCCGTGCTGGAAACCGGCTGGATCGAGGAGACCACCCAGTTCATCCAGGCCGTCGCCACCAGTGGCCGGGATCGTGCGGCGGTGTTCCGCTATGCGCGCTCGCCTTACGGAAATACCGCGTTGCGCGACGTCCTCTGGGCCGTGGCGCGAAAGCTCGTCGGTCCGCTGGGCGATCAGGGACTTTTGATTGCGCGTGATCATTACGACCGGATCGGCGGCTACCCGCCCCACGCCCGCCATTCCGAGGCGCGGCTGCTCCGGCGGCTCGGCCGGTCGTCCAGGACCATGCTGCGCAGCCGGATCGTCATGGTCGGCTGAAGCGCCGAGATACTTGCCAACGTCAAATAATTAATTGACAATGGCAAATATCGAGGTGATCCCATGCTATCGAAAGCTTCGCCGTCAAGCGCCGTGGCCGAACAGGTCACGGGCGACCATGTCGCGGCGGTCCGCGCCTTCAACCGCTTCTACACCCGCAAGCTCGGTGTGCTCGACCAGCACCTCGGCAAGAGCCCGTTCTCGCTCAGCGAGGCGCGGGTGCTCTACGAACTCGCCCATCGCGACGACCTTGCGGCAAAAGAGATCGGCAGCGAGCTCGGTCTCGATCCCGGCTATCTCAGCCGCATCGTCCAGAGCTTCGACGAAAAGGGGCTGATCACGCGAAAGCCCCTGCCCGCGGACCGCAGGCAATACCAGCTCAGCCTCACCGCCAAGGGCCGGCAGGCCTTCGCCAAGCTGAACCTGAGCTCGCAAAACGAGGTCGCCGCGATGCTGGCTCAGCTCTCGCCCGGCGATGCCACGCGGCTCACACAGGCCATGGCGACCATCGAGGCCGTGCTGGAGCAACGCCGAAGCCAGCCCGCGTCCTTCATGCTGCGCAGCCATCGCGTCGGCGACATGGGCTGGGTCGTCTCCCGCCAGGCTGCCGCCTACGCCGCGGACTACAACTGGGACATCAGCTACGAGGCGCTGGTCGCCGAGATCTGCGCGCAGTTCATCAGGAATTACGACGCCGCGCGCGAGCACTGCTGGATCGCGGAGGTCGGCGGCGAGCCGGTCGGCTCGGTGTTCCTGGTCAAGGCCACGGACGAGATCGCCAAGCTCCGCCTGTTGCAGGTGGAGAAGAAAGCACGGGGCCTCGGTGTCGGCCGCGCACTGGTCGAGCAATGCATCCAGGGCGCTCGCGAGCGCGGCTACAGCAAGATGACGCTGTGGACGCAGAGCATCCTCGTTGCCGCACGCGGGATCTACAAGAGTACGGGATTCAAGCTGGTCGCGACCGAGCCGCATCGCAGCTTTGGTGCCGACCTGGTCGGAGAGACGTGGGAGCTGGATCTCTGATCTCGGTGCGGGCGCGATGCGCATTGCTGCGCCCTCTCCCCTTGCGGGAGAGGGCATCTCCGGTGGCGGACACACACTCGCTTGGGTGAGGGGTATGTCTCCGCGAGCATCAGTGCAAGCGGATAGACACCCCTCATCCGGCGCTTCGCGCCACCTTCTCCCGCAAGGGGAGAAGGGAAGAAAGCATCATCGTCCGCAATCACACCGTCGCGCCCTGCGCCTTCGGCCTGCGCAGATGCTCGTCCAGCCGCGGCATGATCTCGACGAAGTTGCAGGGGCGCGTGCGGTAGTCGAGCTGGGCCGCCAGGATGCCGTCCCATCCGTCGCGGCAGGCGCCGGGCGAGCCGGGCAGGCAGAAGATGTAGGTCGCGCCGGCGACGCCCGCCGTGGCGCGGCTCTGGATCGTCGATGTCCCGATCTTGGCGTGGCTCAGCAGATGGAAGGCGATGGAGAAGCCGTCCATGCGCTTCTCGAACAGCGGCTCGATCGCCTCCGGCGTGACGTCGCGTCCGGTAAAGCCGGTGCCGCCGGTGGTGATGACGACGTCGACGCCGCTATCGGCAATCCAGCGGCGGATCACGGCGCGGATCGCCTCGACATCGTCGGTAACGATCTCGCGCGCGGCGAGATGATGGCCCGCGGCGGTGAGACGGTCGGCGAGGGTCTGGCCGGACTTGTCATCCGCCAGCGCGCGCGTGTCGGACACCGTGAGCACCGCGATGTTGAGCGGGATGAATTGTTTGGATTCGTCGATGGAGGCCATTTGCGCTTCTCTCGTGTCCCGGACGCGATGCAGCGCGTCAGCGGTGCGTCGCAGAGCCGGGACCCATTTCGGAGGCTTGGGAGACCGGCAATGTGGGCCCCGGCTCTGCAGCGCATCACTTCGTGCTGCGCAGCGTCCGGGGCAAGTCCTCGCCTACAACGCTCCGGCGCCGAACGTGTTGCAGGCCTGGACCGTGCCCTGCTGGTAGCCGGTCATGAACCATTGCTTGCGTTGCGCCGCCGAGCCGTGGGTGAAGGAGTCGGGCACGACGCGGCCGGTGGCCTGGCGCTGCAGCGTGTCGTCGCCGATCGCGCTCGCCGTGCTCAGCGCGGCCTCGATGTCGCCGGGCTCGAGGAAGTTCGGACGCTTCTTCGCCTCGCGGTTGACCCAGACGCCGGACAGGCAGTCGGCCTGCAACTCGACCTTGACCTGGAGCGCATTGGCCTCGGCCTTCGAGCCGACCTGCTGCTGCAGCCGCGTCACGCGCGGAATGATGCCGAGCAGGTTCTGGATGTGATGGCCGGCTTCATGCGCGATGATGTAGGCGGTGGTGAAATTGCACGCTGACTTGCCGGAGCAGCCGCGGAAGCGCGTCTCGACCTCGCGGAAAAAGCCGGTGTCGAGGAAGATGGTCCGGTCGGGCGGACAATAGAACGGCCCCATCGCCGATTGCGCCATGCCACAGCGCCCGCCATTGGTGGCGTTGCGGAACAGCACGATCTTCGGACCGGTATAGGTCTGGCCGCTGGCCTGGAAGATCTCGGTCCAGCGATCGTCGATCTCGCCGAGGATGCCGGAGATCATGCTGCCCATCTCGTCGGTCGGCGCGCCGCGCTTGCCGGAGGAGGCCTGGCGATCGGTCTGGTAGCTCGGCGCATGGCCGCCGCCGGTGAGGATCTCGGCGCCGCCGATCAGGATGCGGGGATCGATGCCGAAGGCGTAGCCGACCAGGCCGAGGATGATGATGGTGCCGATGCCGAGCCCGCCGCCGCCCATCGGCAGGCCGAACCCGCCTCCCCCGCCGCCAAAGCCGCCACCTTCGTCGCGACGATCCTCGATGTCGTCGCTGCGGCGGAAGTCATCGTAGCGCATGGCGGCCTTTCCTCTGGGGTCCCTGATTTAAGTTTCGACGGCGCACGGAAACGCGAAAGCTCAACGCGCCACATACGTAAAATTTCCGTTGCTTTTATCAATATCGTGGCCGGCAAAAATTGCCTAGTGCGACAGCCTGTCGACGCCAGCAAATTTTTCCGAGGGCCGAGCAGTTTTTTCCGAGAGAAATTTACGGCCTTTTTGCCGCCACGATCGATCCCGCGAGCCGCGCGAGCGCGAAATACACTGTAAAACAAGGCGAACGCACACGACAACTCATGCACGAAGGATGATGCGAGGACTGCTCACGAAAGCGGCGGGTTAAGTCGATTTTTACTTTGCCCCTTCAATGTAACGGTCAGTCGGTTGTTTGGTCCCGCGTCGCCGACAGCGTCGCCTGAGTCAGAGTTCTTGAGTCATGGTAGAGTCGCGTCGCGGGGCGTCTGCAAGGGCGCCCCGCACAAATTTTGAGTCCCCTTCGCATCGCATCATCCTCGGCGATTGCGTCGCCGAGATGTCGAAGCTCCAGGCAGCCAGTGTCGACCTGGTGTTTGCCGACCCCCCCTACAATCTGCAGCTCAAGGGCGATCTCAAGCGCCCCGACGAATCCCATGTCGATGCCGTCAACGACGACTGGGACAAGTTCGATTCGTTTGCCGCCTATGACGATTTCACCCGCGCCTGGCTGCTCGCCGCACGCCGCGCCATGAAGCCGTCGGCAACCATCTGGGTGATCGGCTCCTATCACAACATCTTCCGCGTCGGCGCCATCATGCAGGACCTCGGCTTCTGGCTGCTGAACGACATCGTCTGGCGCAAGACCAACCCGATGCCGAATTTCCGCGGCCGCCGCTTCACCAACGCGCACGAGACCATGATCTGGGCCGCGCGTGACGAAAAAGCCAAGGGCTACACGTTCAACTACGAGGCGCTGAAGGCCGCCAACGAGGACGTGCAGGCGCGGTCCGACTGGCTGATCCCGCTCTGCACCGGCGACGAGCGCCTCAAGGGCGCCGACGGCAAGAAAGTGCATCCGACGCAGAAGCCGGAAGGCCTGCTGGCGCGCGTGCTGCTGTCCTCGTCCAAGCCCGGCGATCTCGTGATCGATCCCTTCAACGGCACCGGCACCACCGGTGCGGTCGCCAAGCGCCTCGGCCGCTCCTATATCGGCTTCGAGCGCGACAAGACCTACGCCAAGGCCGCCGAGGCGCGGATCGCCAAGGTCGAGCCGCTGCCGGAAGAGAGCCTTGCCCCATTCATGACCGCGCGCGAGGCACCGCGCGTTGCGTTCTCCGAGCTGATCGAGCGCGGCATGATCATGCCCGGCACCAAATTGTTCGACGCCAAGAAGAAGCTAGGGGCGCTGGTGCGCGCCGACGGCGCCATCATGCTCGGCGACAAGGTCGGCTCGATCCACCGCATCGGCGCGGTGGCGCAAGGCGCGCAGGCCTGCAACGGCTGGACCTTCTGGCACGTCGAGACCAAGAAGGGCCTCAAGCTGATCGACGAGCTCCGCGCCGAGATCCGCGCCGGCATGGCGGCGGAGTAGTTTTCCGCCGTCGCCCGCCCGGGAATGACGGAGTGTTGATCAACGACGTGCTCATTCGGGACTAGGATCACCCTGTCCAAACGTTCTGACGGGCCGGCTCGCCATGCGACGACAGTCCGAGACATTGCTGCTGGTGCCGCTGCTGCCGATCTTCCTGATCGGCATGTTTCCGATGTTCCTGATCGCGCTGCTCGGATTTTTCGGCCTGGCGCTGTTCGGCGTGCTCGTGATCTGCGTCGGGCTCGCCAGCAGCAACGAGGCGCACGACAACTTCAACCAGGACGTCATCGTTCACGGCTATGCGCGCGGTTCGGAGCGCGCGGCGCGGGCCTCCGACATGCATCTCGCCGCCCGGCTCGGCCTGCGGCTAGAGGCCGTGGGCGCGGCCATGGTCATCGCGGCGGCAATCGGCCTCTGTTACGCCGCCTGATCTGCGTACCGTGCAGACACCGCCCGGCAAACTCGCCGGTTGCTCTCTCCGACGAGGTTCAGGCAAGACAGGCTCGCCCAACGATGCCGCCTTCGCGCGCGCCCATAGACACCGGGGAGATGCTTGATGCTCAAGTTCTATTTCAATGGATCACCTAACCCGACCAAGATCGCGCTCTATCTCGAAGAATCCGGCCTGCCTTTCGAGCCGGTGAAGATCGACACCCGCAAGGGCGAGCAGTTCACGCCGGAATTCCTCAAGATCAATCCGAACGGCAAGGTGCCGGCGATCGACGATGGCGGCACCATCGTGTTCGACTCGAACGCCATCCTGCTCTATCTCGCCGAGAAGACCGGCAAATTCCTCCCCTCCAACCGCGCCGAATTGCTGTCGTGGCTGATGTTCATCGCGAGCGGCGTCGGGCCCTTTTCCGGTCAGGCCGTGCACTTCAAGCATTTTGCACCGAAGGACCAGAACCACGACTACGCCCACAACCGCTATCAGTACGAGACCGACCGCCACTACAAGGTTCTCGACAGCCACCTGGAAGGCCGCCGCTACATTGTCGGCGACAGCTATTCGATCGTCGACATGGCGCTGTGGGGCTGGGCGCGGATGGTGCCGTTCAAGCTCGGCGACGACGCCTTTGCGCGATACCCGAACGTGAAGCGGCTGTTCGACGAGATCTCGGCGCGCCCGGCGGCGGCGCGCGCCATCGCCCTGAAGGACAAGTTCACCTTCAAGGCCGAAATGGACGACGAAGCGCGCGCCAACATGTTCAGGCACATGACGACCAAGGTGGCCTGATCGCGCCGCTTCAAGGCCACGCGCATGCGCGTGGCCTTTTGCGTTCGAGACTTCAGGCGGCGTGGACCGAGCTCAGGAACTTGGCGACTTCCTGCTTCAACCGGTTGCTGTCGGCCGAGAGCGAGCGCGCCGCCGACAGCACCTGCGAGGAGGCCGACCCGGTCTCGGAGGCGCCGCGCTGCACGTCGCCGATGTTGGACGAGACCAGCTGCGTGCCCTGGGCCGCCTGCTGGACATTGCGGGAGATCTCCTGCGTCGCCGCGCCCTGCTGCTCCACGGCCGCGGCGACCGTCGACGAGATCTCCGACAGCCGCTCGATGGTGCCGCTGATTTCCCGGATCGAGCCGACCGATTCCTCGGTCGCGGCCTGGATGCCGGAGACCTGCTGGGCGATCTCGCCGGTGGCCCTGGCCGTCTGCTCGGCGAGCGCCTTGACCTCGGTCGCGACCACAGCAAAGCCGCGGCCGGCCTCGCCCGCACGCGCCGCCTCGATCGTGGCGTTCAGCGCCAAGAGATTGGTCTGGCCGGCGATGGTGCTGATCAGCTCGACGACGTCACCGATCCGCGCGGCGGCCTTGGAGAGGGCGCCGACGCGCTCGTTGGTCCGGCTCGCCTGACCGACAGCCTCGGTGGCGATGCGGGCGGATTCCTGCACCTGGCGGGCGATCTCGGAGACCGAGGAGGAAAGCTCCTCGGTCGCCGAGGCGACCGCCTGCACATTGGCCGAGGCCTCCTGCGAGGCGCTGGCGACCTCCGTCGAGAGGTCCTGGGCCCGCGCGGCGGTCGTGGTCAACGTGCCTGCGGAGGCTTCGAGCTCGCTCGATGCCGACGACACCGTGTTGACGATCTCGCCGACCGCCTGCTCGAACTGATCGGCGAGCCTGGCCATGTCTTCCTTGCGGCTCTCGGCCTGCCGCGCCTCGAGCGCAGCCTGCTCGGCGCGCATGCGCTCGGTCTCGATCATGTTGTCCTTGAACACCTGGATCGCCTTGGCCATGTCGCCGATCTCGTCGGCCTTGCCGCGGCCGGGAATCTCGACCTCGAGATTGCCGCCGGCAAGCCGCCCCATCGCCTGCGTCATCGAGGTCAGCGGACCGACGATGCTGCGTGCGATCAGGACGGCGACGATGCCGCCGAACAGGATGGCGAGGATGCCTGCGATCTCCTGAACCGTCGTCGTTCCCGCAAGCACGGCTTCGGCATTGTTGCGCGAGTCCTGATAGTCCTTCTTCAAGGTCGTTTCCGCGCTCTTGAGCTTGCCGATGCTGTCGACGATGAGGGGCGCGAGGTTCTTGTGGTAGATCTCGTCGGCCTGAAGCATCGCGGCCGACGTCGCCTCGAACGCCGACTTGTAGAGGGCGAGCGAAGTCTTCACCGGCGCGAGCGCAGCTCGCAGCTCCGCCGCCTGCGGGCTCTTCTCGAGCGCCGCGAGCCGTTGCGCGGCCCTGTCGACGCTCGCCCTGAAGGTCGCAGGTCCCTGGGTATCGCGCAGCGCCAGAAAACGCCAGTTTGCGATCCTCACGAGCAGGATTCGGGATTCGAGATCGGCGACGAGGGAAGCGGTATCCTCATCGACGGCGGCGCGCGCCACGTCGACGAGCTTGCCCGTCTTCGTGGCCAGCTCCTCGCCGCTCGGCAGCAGCGTCGCCTTGCCCGTTCTCGTCTCGTTGACGGCGTCGCCGAGATTGTCACGCAGGCGTCGCATTTTGGCGATGTCGTCGATCAGGCCGTTGTAGAGCGCGCGCCGCTCCTCGGACAGCGTCCCCTGCGCGCCGACCCGCAGCAGCTCGGTCGCCGCGGTCTCCCGCTCCTGCGCCTCCTTCATCGCGGACTCGTTGGCGTCGTAGACGTAGCGCAAATTGGCGCGCTGAATCGCCTGCAGATGGGCCGATATTTCCAGCACCCGCGCCGTGCTGTCCGAGAGGGCGGATTGTCTTGCGACCTGATCCTGCACGTCCCGCAAATTCCAGACGGCAACCACCGCCATCACGAGACCGACCGCCACCAGGGCCATGAAGCCTGCGTACAGGCGTCCCCTGATCCGCAAACGAAATTTCGGCATTCCCACTGTCCACCCAGATGCATGTGAATTCGAGGGACCGAACGACTCCGGCGATCGTCACGGCCACTCCGGCAGCCGCACGCCGCGCCCTGGCGGCCTACGCTGCACCGCGACACAATGGGGGACACTTCTTAATTGAACCTTCAAATTCCTCGCGCGCGCGGTCTCGGCCCGCAGCAAATCTGCTGATTTTGTCGGCAGCTATGCAAAGCCGCATGCGAATGCGCCGGGCCATGCAGACCGATGCATGGCCAGCCGGCCAACCAGATCGTGCTCAAAGCCGTTCAGCTCGCCGCCCTCGCGGGAGCTTGCGGAAACGGGCCGAGCGCCTTCTCGGTCAGCACCGAGTCGCAGTACTCGCGGATCTCCTTGATCTTGCCGTCCTCCAGGCGAAACACCAGGCAATAGTCGTTGTCGTAGCGTGCGCCCTCGGGCGTGACGTTGTCGCCCTTGGCTTCCACGACGACGATGTCGCCATCGGCGATGAAGCGATGGGCGACGGTGCGCGTGCGGTCGCGCAGGCGCGTGCGGACATAGCCGTGCAGATCTTTGAGGATCGCCTCCTTGCCGGCAAAGGTGCGCGACCAGGAATATTGCCCGGTCACGACCCATTTGGCGTCGTCGGCGAGACTTGCGGTGAACAGGGCGCGGTCGCGCGCGGCGGGATCGGGATTGGCGGCCGCGGCAAAGATATCCTGCAGCAGTTTCTTGTTGGCGCTCGCGTTCATGGCGGCATTCTCCTCGTGGTGACAACGCGGAGATCATCGCCGGGCCGACGGCATTCTTCAAATCGATATGAAATATGATATCTATTCACCTCATGAATTTGCATTCGCTCGACCTCAACCTCTTGACCGCGCTCGACGCATTGCTGCGCGAGGCCAATGTCAGCCGCGCGGCCATGAGGATCGGCCTGTCCCAGCCGGCGACGAGCCACGCATTGCAGCGCCTGCGCGACATCTTCGGTGATCCGCTGCTGGTGCGCACGGGCGCACGAATGGAGCTGACGCTCCGGGCCCAGGCCCTGCGCGCACCGCTGGCGCAGGCGCTCGACCAGGTGCGCGGGCTGTTCGTGCCTGATGACTTCGACGCCGCGCGCAGCGAGCGGCAATTCCGCCTGATGATGCCGGATCTCGCGGTCGAGCTGTTGATGCCGCCGTTGATGGCGAACGTCACGCGCCTTGCCCCCAACGTCCGCATCGACGTGGTGCCGTGGCGGGGACCGGCAATCTTCCACGCCGAGTTCGCCCGCACCATCGACCTCGTGATCTCGATCGGCAATGCCTTCAAGGGCTTTCACCGGCAATTGCTCTATACCGACAGCGATGCGCTTGCGGTCCGGCGCGGCCACCCCCTGGCCGCGAAGCTGAAGCGGCGCGAGACCTTCCTCGCCGCGCGCCATGTCGGCGTCATCATCCGCGGGCAGCCGGAGGACTTGATCGACACTTGGCTGCGAGCCAAGGGCATCGAGCGGCACGTTTCGCTGGTGGTGTCAGGCTATCTCGAAGCGCTGCACGTCGCCGCGCGCACCGATCTCGTCGCCTTCGTGCCGCGCCGGCTGATCGCCGCGCTGTCGCAGCAGCTCGGCGTCGTCGCGGTGACGCCGCCGCTCGATCCTGGGATCGACGAGCAGTTCATGTTCCATCCGACGCGCGCGCAGATGGATCCCGGCTCGATCTGGCTGCGGCGGCTGATGCTGGAGACCGGGCGGGAGCTGGAGCAAGCCAGGCGGAAGCTCCCGTAGGGTGGGCAAAGCGGAGCGTGCCCACCACTTCTGTTGCAATCTTGGAAAGATGGTGGGCACGGCGCTCTGCGCCTTTGCCCACCCTACAAGAGCTACGACAGCCGCGCGTTCCTACGCCTTCTGCGCCGCCATCACCTTGCTCACCGCGGGACGATCGGTCATGCGCTTGAAGTGATCGGCGATCTTCGGCGTCGCATTGATGTCGACGCTGTCGCCTTCGAGCCAGGTCGAGAGCGTGTAGAGATAGGGATCGCAGACCGTGTATTGATCGCCCATCACCCAGGGGCCCCGAAACATCTTCTGCTCGATCAGCTTGAAGCAGGCGGCCATGGTCTTCGGTACCATCGCCTTCATGTCGGCGAACGAGCTCTCCTCCGTCGCCCAGCGCGCGCCGCGCATCTTGTGGGCGTGGTTGATGTGAACGGTCGAGCAGAGATAGGAGTTGAACGACTGCACCTGCGCGAAGTCGAAGGGATCGTCGAGCGGCGCGAGCTTCGCCTTGGGGAAGGTTTGCGCGAGATAGGCCAGCATCGCCGGCGTCTCGGTCAGCACGCCGCGGTCGGTGACCAGCGCCGGCACCCGGCCCTTCGGGTTGATGGCGAGATAGTCCGGGCTGTTCTGCTGGTTGTCCTTGAAGCTCAGCCGTTCGGCGGTGTAGTCGGCGCCGGCCTCTTCCAGGGTGATGTAGGTGGCGAGCGCGCAGGTGCCGGTGGCGTAGTAGAGCTTGAGCATGTCGGACCTCATGGGGAAAACCGGAGGTTAACGGTCCACCGCCGCGCCGTCCATAGGCGGCCTGTTCGCAGTTGCCCACGGCCGCCCGGCTGTGCGAAGACGCCGTCAATCGGAGGGGGATTTGTCATGACCGTACTCATCGCCGGTGGCGGCATCGGCGGGCTCACGCTTGCGCTCAGTCTGCATCAAATCGGCGTTCCCGTGAAAGTGTTCGAGAGCGTCGCGGAACTGAAGCCGCTCGGCGTCGGCATCAATGTGCTGCCGCATGCGGTGCGCGAGCTGATCGAGCTCGGCCTGCTGGACAGACTGGACGCCAGCGGCGTGCGGACGCGCGAGCTCGCCTATTTCTCCAAGCACGGCAAGCCGATCTGGAGCGAGCCGCGCGGCCTCGAGGCCGGATACAAATGGCCGCAATTCTCGATCCATCGCGGCACGCTCCAGCAGATCCTGCTCGACACCGCGGTCGATCGGCTCGGCCGTGACAACATCCTCACCAGCCATCATCTGACCGGCTGGAGCGAGACGGCGGGCGGCGTGCGCGCCGACTTCGTCGACAGGGCGACCGGCAAGGCCGCCGGCACGTACGAGGGCGCAATCCTGATCGCCGCCGACGGCATCCATTCCGCCGCGCGCGAAAAGCTCTATCCGAACGAAGGCCCACCGATCTGGAACGGCCGCATCCTCTGGCGCGGCGTCACGCCGGCAAAGGCCTTCCTCAGCGGCCGCACCATGATCATGGCCGGCCACGAGATCCTGAAATTCGTCTGCTATCCGATCTCGAAAGAACCGGATACGGCGAGCAACCACCTCATCAACTGGGTCGCCGAGCGGCACATGCCGCCGACCTATCAGTGGCGGCGCGAGGACTACAACCGCACCGCGCGGCTGGAAGAGTTCCTGCCCTGGTTCGAAAGCTGGACGTTCGACTGGCTCGACGTGCCCGCCCTGATCAGGAACTGCCCGCACGCCTATGAATATCCGCTGGTGGACCGCGATCCGGTGTCGCAATGGACCTTCGGCAAGGTCACGCTGATGGGCGATGCCGCGCATCCGATGTACCCGATCGGCTCGAACGGCGCCTCGCAAGCGATCCTCGACGCGCGCGTCATCACCCGCGAGATCCTGGCGCACGGCCCGACGCAGGCGGCACTGCTCGCCTATGAAGCCGAGCGGCGTCCCGCGACGACCGACCTCGTCCTGCTCAACCGCAAGAACGGCCCCGAGCAGGTGATGCAGCTGGTCGAGGAGCGCGCGCCTGATGGCTACAACGTGGTCACCGACGTCTTGTCGCAGCAGGAGCTGGAGGACATCGCCGCCAACTACAAGCGCGTCGCAGGCTTCCAGGTCGAGGCGCTGAATGCGAAGCCGCCGATCGTGAGCAAGGACGCACGCCTGAAGGCATGATACTCCAAAGAGCGAGATGCACGTTGATGCGCCCTCTCCCCTTGCGGGAGAGGGCCGCGGCGCTGGTCAACGCAGACTCACTCGGGTGAGGGGTTGTTTCCGCGAGTCCAACTCGCATTTGAATTCGCTGAGAGATACCCCTCATCCGGCGCTTCGCGCCACCTTCTCCCGCAAGGGGAGAAGGGAAGAGGCTCCCGCGGAGAATCTATTTACCGACCACCCTCGCCGCCTCCAGCAGGCGCTCGCTGGCGCTGGCCGTCGCCAGCACGGTGCCGTCCTCTGCCATCAGCTTGGCTTCCACGAAGGCGATGGTCTTGCCGAGCTGCGTCACCCTGGCTTCGCCGATGATCGGGCCGGGCTTTGCGGGGCTGAGAAAATTCACGGTCATGCTGATGGTGGTGGTGTAGAGCCGGCCCTCGCTCATCACCAGCACCGCCGGACCCATGGTGTCGTCGAGCATGGCCGAGAGCATGCCGCCCTGGATGAAGCCCGCGGGGTTGCAGAATTCCGGCTTGCCCTCGAAGGCGAGCTTGATCCAGCCCTCCTCGGGACGCGCATCGAGCAGGCGCCAGCCGAGCAGCTCGGCACATGGGGGCCTACGGAAGTTATCGAGCGCGGTCTTGACCATGCGATATCTCCTTTGCCCCCTGTTAGCGCAAGGCTGCTGACAGCCTGCTGTCAGCAGGATGGATCCTAGAGACCCAAACCATGCGCGATGACCTTGCGCATCACGTTCGGCAGCGCTTCGCCCGCTAACGTTGCGATCGGCACCCAGCGCATGCCCTCTGGCGCGCGGGTGCGGCCGTCCACCTTCGCCGTATAGACCACCAGCTCCAGCGGGAAATGCGTGAAGACATGGGTGACGACGCCCACCTTGCGCTGCCAGCGCGACAACCCCTTCAGCTCCGGCGCCTGCTGCTTCGCCGTCGCATCGTCCTGGCCGGCAAGCCAGTCCGAGCCCGGCACCTCCGTCATGCCGCCGAGCAGGCCCTTTTCGGGCCGCGAGCGGACGAGCAGCTCGTCGCCGCGCGTGACCACGAAAGCGGCGCCGCGCCTGAGCGTCCCGCTCTTCTTCGGCGCCTTGCGTGGGAACGTCTCCTGGGTGCCTTGCGCGCGCGCCGTGCAGTCCTCGTTCAACGGACACAGCGAGCAGGCCGGCTTCTTCGGCGTGCAGATCGAGGCGCCGAGATCCATCAGCGCCTGCGCACTGTCGCCGGCGCGAGAATCCGCCAGCAGCGTCGCGGCGAGTTGCTGGATGAGCGGCTTGGCTTGCGGCAGCTCCTCCTCGACGGCGAACAGACGCGACACCACGCGCTCGATATTGCCGTCGACCGGCATGGTGCGGCGGTCGAACGCGATTGCCGCGATTGCCGCCGCCGTATAGGGCCCGATCCCCGGCAGCGCGCGCAGCCCCTCCTCGGTATCCGGAAACACGCCGCCATGCTCGCGCGTCACGGCGATCGCGCAGGCATGGAGGTTGCGTGCGCGCGAATAATAGCCGAGCCCGGCCCACATCCGCAGCACGTCGTCCTGCGAGGCGCGTCCCAGCGCGGTGACGTCTGGCCAGCGCGCGACGAACTTTTCGAAATAGGGGCCGACCGCCTTCACCGTGGTCTGCTGGAGCATGATCTCGGACAGCCACACGCGGTAGGGATCGGACGCCTCGCCCGGCGCGGCGCGCCAGGGCAGTCGGCGCCGGTGACGGTCGTACCATTGCAGGAGCGCGACCGGGCGCGATGAGGTCTCCGGCTGAGAAGGTTCCGACTTCGGCTTGCGTACGGATCTGGGGCTCATTCCTCACTGTAACGGCAATGCACTGGCCTCTCCACGTCATGCCCGCGCTGGTCGCGGGCATCCACGTCTTTCTTCGCAGCAAGAACGTGGATGGCCGGGACAAGCCAGGACAAGCCCGGCCATGACGGGCCTCGGGGGTCTGTGGCCCGACGTCCAAAGTGCTATAAGGCCCCATGTCCAAATCCGGTCCCATCTTCAAGCCCGGCCCCATCAGCGCAAAACCGCTCGGGATCCTGCTCGACGACGTCTTCGCCGAGGCCTATGCCAAGCAGGGCTTTGCGGCGCGCGAGCTGGTGACGCGGTGGGCGCAGATTGCAGGTCCCGAGATCGCGGCCCATGCCGAGCCGCTCAAGATGCAATGGCCGCGGCCGGTCGAGGGGCAGCCGCAGGAGCCGGCAACGCTGGTGCTGCGGGTCGAGGGGCCGATGGCGCTGGAAATCCAGCACTCGGCCGACGTGATCCTGGAGCGGGTCAACCGCTTCTTCGGCTGGAGCGCGGTCGGCAAGCTCGCCTTCCGCCAGGCGCCGCTGTCGCGGCCGCAGGCCCGGAAGCGGCCCGGCCCGCCGGACCCCAAGGCCGTCGCCAAGGTGGCGGAGACCCTGACCGACATCGATGATGAAGAACTGAAGACGGCGCTGGCGCGTCTCGGGGCCGCCATCAAGCGAAATTGAGCCTCATTCCGCGGCCAAACTGGACCTGTCCGCAGCGCCCGCCATTGCCTCGAACGACGTTTCAAGCTAGCGACAGGCCGTCCGAGCCGGAACCTCGGGCGAACCTTGCCAATCCCGGGAGCCGACCTTGATCATCACCCGCCGCGCCTTCACCACGATGCTGTCGCTGACCGGGCTTGCCGCGTTCGCCGGGCTCTCGCCGCTGCGGTTCATCTCGGACGCGATGGCGCAGTCAGCCGCCGATGTGGCCAAGCCGGTGTCGCTGCCCGACATGGCGCTCGGCCCGAAGGACGCCGCCGTCACCATCACCGAATACGCCTCGATGACCTGCCCGCATTGCGCCGCCTTCAACGAGCAGGTGTTCCCGAAGATCAAGAAGGAATACATCGACACCGGCAAGGTGCGTTACATCTTCCGCGAGTTCCCGCTCGACATCAAAGCCGCCGCCGGCTCGATGCTGTCGCGCTGCATCGCCAAGGACGACGCGCCGAAATACTTCGCGGTCACCGACATGCTGTTTCGCCAGCAGAACGACTGGGTGACGAAGAACACCACCGAGACCTTGACGCGGATCGGCAAGCAGGCCGGCCTTACCCAGCAGCAGGTCGAAGCCTGTCTGAAGGATCAGGCGCTGCTCGACAAGATCGCCGCCGACCAGAAATACGCCAGCGACGTGCTCAAGGTGGACTCGACGCCGACCTTCTTCATCAACGGCGAGAAGATCAAGGGCGAAGCCTCGTTCGAGGAGTTCGCCAAGAAGATCAACCCGCTTCTGAAGAGCTGATTCGCTCGTCAAGATCCTGATTCGCATCTCGAAAGCCGTATCTTTCCCGGCATAAATCCCTTGGGAAAAGCGGCTTTCGCCGGTTGCCCTCGCGGCGCACCGCGGCCATTGTCCAGCCGCATGAGGCGCCTCGCGCGACTCGCCCGGATAGCGACATTGCCTTCCATGGTATTGTCCCGGCAGGGGGATTCGCGCCTGCCAACAGAGATGCGTGCTTATGAAAATCACCCGCCTGCGACTTCACGGCTTCAAGTCCTTCGTTGAGCCCACGGACTTCGTCATCGAGCCCGGCCTGACCGGCGTGGTCGGCCCCAACGGCTGCGGCAAGTCCAATCTCGTCGAAGCGCTGCGCTGGGCGATGGGCGAGACCTCCTACAAGTCGCTGCGCGCCGCCGACATGGACGCGGTGATCTTCGCCGGCTCCGGCAACCGTCCGGCGCGCAACCATGCCGAAGTGACGATGACGATCGACAATGCCGATCGCACCGCGCCGGCGGCGATGAACGACAGCCAGCTTCTGGAAATCTCCCGCCGCATCGAACGCGAGGCCGGCTCGGTCTACCGCATCAACGGCCGCGACGTGCGCGCCCGCGACGTGCAGATCCTGTTCGCCGATGCCGCCACCGGCGCGCGCTCGCCCGCACTCGTCCACCAGGGCAAGATCGGCGAGATCATCCAGGCCAAGCCCGAGCAGCGCCGCCGTGTGCTGGAAGACGCCGCCGGCGTCGCCGGCCTGCATGCCCGCCGTCACGAGGCCGAGCTGCGTCTGAAGGCCGCCGAAACCAACCTCACTCGCGTCGAGGACGTGATCGGCCAGCTCTCCGGCCAGATGGAAGGCCTGAAGAAGCAGGCCCGCCAGGCCGTGCGCTATCGCGAGGTCGCGGCCAAGGTCCGCAAGGCCGAGGCCACGCTGTTCCATCTGCGCTGGATCGGCGCCCATGCGGACGTCAACGAATCCGGCCAGACCCACGACCTCGCCGTGCGCGAGATGGCCGAGCGCACCCAGCACCAGGCCGAGGCCGCCCGCATCCAGGCGATCCGCGCCGCCGAAATGCCGGCGCTGCGCGAGGCCGAAGCGCGCGCCGCCGCCGGCCTGCAGCGCCTGACCAATGCCCGCGAGCAGCTCGACCGTGAGGAAGAGCGCGCCAAGGAGCGCGTCGCCGAGCTCGAGCGCCGCCTCGCCCAGTTCGAGGGCGACATCTCGCGCGCCCAGCAGCAGACCATGGATGCCGACGTCGCGCTGCAGCGGCTCGATGCGGAAGACGCGGAGCTGAAGGAAGAGATCAAGTCGCGCGTCGAGAAGCGCTCCGGCGTCGACGAGCGCGTCGCCGAAGCCGAGGCGGTGCTGACCGAGACCGAGCAGCGCTTCGCCGAGCTCACCACCGCGCTCGCCGACCTCACTGCCAAGCGCAACCAGCTCGAAGCCAACGTCCGCACCCACCGCGACAAGCTCGCCCGTCTCGACCAGGAGATCGCCAACGTCACCGCGGAAGAGCAGAAGCTTGCCGCCGAGACCGGCGGCTTCGGCGATCTCGACGAGCTGACCGCGACGGTCGAGACCGCGGAGCAGACGCTGGCCGCGTCCGAAGCTGCGGCGCAGGCGAGCGAAGCTGCGCATGTCGCGGCACGCCAGACGCTGGAATCATCGCGCTCGCCGCTGGTCGAAGCGGACAAACGCGTGCAGCGGCTCGAGACCGAGGCGCGCACGATCTCCAAGATCGTCAACGGCGAGACCAAGAATCTGTGGCCGCCGATCATCGACGGCATCACCGTCGACAAGGGCTTTGAAAAAGCGATCGGCGCTGCGCTCGGCGACGATCTCGATGCGCCGATCGACCCGTCGGCGCCGATGCGCTGGACCAATGTCGGACACACCGAGGGCGATCCGGAGCTGCCCGAAGGCGCCGTTCCGCTCTCCAACCATGTGCAGGCGCCGGCCGAGCTGGCGCGCCGCCTGGCGCAGATCGGCGTCGTCCCGCGCGAGCGCGGTGCCGAGCTGGTGTCGCAGCTCAAGACCGGCCAGCGGCTGGTCTCGGCTGAGGGCGACGTCTGGCGCTGGGACGGCTTCGTCGCCGCCGCGCATGCGCCGACCGGCGCTGCACGACGCCTTGCCGAGCGTGCCCGTCTCGTCGACATCGAGAACGAGCTGGAGCAGGCTCGCATCGACGCGCAGATCAAGCGTCAGGCGCTTGAGAACGCCGAGTCCGAGCTGCAGATGGCGGCGAGCACCGAAGGCGCCAGCCGCGAAGCCTGGCGCGCCGCGCAGCGCGAGCTGAACGTCGCGCGCGAGCGTCACGCCAATGCCGAGCGCGAGATCAGCCGCCATGCCGCGCGCAAGGCGACGCTGTCGGAAGCGCACAGCCGTCTCGCCGCCGACCGCGCCGAAGCCGAGGCCGCCTACGAATATGCCGAGGCCGGCATCGGCGAGCTGCCGTCGAGCGAGGACACCGAGACCCAGCTCGCCGCGGTCCGCAGCGACATCGAAGGCCGCCGCCGCATGGCCGCCCAGGTCCGCGCCGAGGCGCAGGCGCTGGCACGCGAAGCCGAGCTCGCCGACCGCCGCGTGCAGGCGATCCTCGCCGAACGCACCGAGTGGCAGAACCGCAAGGAGAGCGCGGCCTCCCACATCGACACCATCCAGGCCCGTATCGCCGAGCTCACCATCGAGCGCAGCGAGCTCGAGAACGCCCCCGCCGTGTTCGCCGAGAAGCGCAGCGCGCTGATCACCGAGATCGAATACGCCGAGAACGACCGCCGCATGGCCGCCGACGCGCTCGCCACCGCTGAAACCGCAATGGCCGAGACCGACCGTGTCGCCAAGCTGACGCTGGAGGCCTTGTCGAGTGCCCGCGAGGCCACCGCCCGCGCCGAGGAGCGCATGGAAGGCGCCCGCCGCCGGCTGGAGGACATCGAGCGCGAGATCCGCGACATGCTTGAGGTCGAGCCGCAGGCCGTCGCCGGCCTTGCCGAGATCGAGCCCGGCGCCGAGCTGCCGCCGCTGCACGAGATCGAGGAAGACCTCGAAAAGATGCGCCGCGACCGCGAGCGGCTCGGTGCCGTCAACCTGCGCGCCGAGGAAGAGCTGCGCGAGGTCGAGACCCAGCACACCGGCCTCGTCACCGAGCGCGACGACCTGGTCGAAGCCATCAAGCGGCTGCGCCAGGGCATCCAGAGCCTCAACAAGGAAGCCCGCGAGCGGCTCCTGACCTCGTTCGACGTCGTCAACAACCACTTCAAGCGCCTGTTCGTCGAGCTGTTCGGCGGCGGCGAGGCCGCGCTGCACCTGATCGAGAGCGACGACCCGCTGGAAGCCGGCCTCGAAATCATCGCCAAGCCGCCGGGCAAGAAGCCGCAGACGCTGTCGCTGCTGTCGGGCGGCGAGCAGGCGCTGACCGCGATGGCGCTGATCTTCGCGGTGTTCTTGACCAACCCTTCGCCGATCTGCGTGCTGGACGAAGTCGACGCGCCGCTCGACGACCACAACGTCGAACGCTACTGCAACCTGCTGCACGAGATGACCGGCTCGACCGACACGCGCTTCATCATCATCACGCACAACCCGATCACGATGGCGCGGATGAACCGGCTGTTCGGCGTCACCATGGCCGAGCGCGGCGTCTCGCAACTGGTGTCGGTGAGCCTCGCCGAGGCGGTGGACATTCTCGACCAGAACGTGGCGTGAGTCCGCAGTCGCGCCACACCCATTGCGTCATCATCCGCCTTGTGCGCAAATTGCGCACTGGAGCGGACTGATCCAGTACGCCTTCTCGGTTGACGGCACTGTCTCGGAGTACTGGATGCCCCGCCTGCGCTGGGCATGACCGCGGATGATGATCGCCCCCACCCTCCCCGCTGAACTGAAGGCCGCGCTCGACGGCAAGCTCCAGGGCTTCTCCCGCAGCGACGCGGCACAGCGCTCGCAGAAGATCTCGACCGCCTATCGCGCCGGCGGCGGCTCCGGTACGATCAAGTCCGAAGCCGATGCGCTCGCTTATGCGCTGGCGCGCATGCCCGCGACCTACGCGGCGGTGGCGGCCAGCCTCAATGCGCTCACTGAGATCGCGCCTGATCTCGCCCCCGAGACATTGCTCGACGTCGGCGCCGGCCCGGGAACGGCCAGCTGGGCTGCCGCAGAGGCGTTTCCATCGCTGCAGGACTTCACGCTGCTCGACGCCAATGCGACGCTCAGCCGGCTCGCGCTCGAACTCGCACGCGACAGCACCCGCCTCGCGGACTGCCGCTATCTGCCCGGCGATGCCAACGGCAATCTTGCTGAAGTCTCGCAAGCCGATCTCGTCATCGCCAGCTACGTCATCAATGAGCTCGGCGAGGATGATCAGCGCAAGCTCGCGGAAGCGATGTGGGCCAAAGCGCGCCACGCGCTGGTGGTGATCGAGCCCGGCACGCCCGCCGGCTATGCCCGCATCCTCGCGCTGCGCCAGCAGTTGATCGCGGCTGGCGCCTTCGTCGCCGCGCCATGCCCGCACGAAAGGCCCTGCCCGCTCATCGCCCCCGACTGGTGCCATTTCAGCCAGCGCCTGCCGCGGTCGCAGGCGCACCGCCAGATCAAGGGCGCCGAGGTGCCGTTCGAGGACGAGCGCTTCATCTACGTCGCACTGACCCGCACGCCTCCGGCCATGCGCGCCGCGCGCGTGCTAGCGCCGCCGGACATCGGCAAGGCGGAGATCACGGCCAAGCTCTGCACGGAGGCTGGGGTTGCGCCGGCAAAAGTCCCGCGGCGCGACAAGGCGGCCTATGCCGACGCGCGGCGCTGGCGCTGGGGCGATGCCGTCATGTCCGAAAGTTAATTTCGCCGGCCGGGCCTGCCTTGAACTCGGGCCGTTCCTGATCCGACCAAGTCTTACCTTCCCTCCGCGCCGGGCTCTCATCCTGCGTCAATTTGGTCTACCCTAGCGCCCGCCTTCTTCCCTCTTCAGGAGTTCTTCATGTCGACCGGCTGGATCGTTCTCGGCGTCATCGTCGTCCTCGTGCTGTTCGCCTTCAGCGCCTACAACCGCCTGGTGGCGCTGAGCCAGCGCGTCGGCCAGGCCTTTGCCGACATCGACGTGCAGCTCAAGCAGCGCCACGACCTGGTCCCAAACCTGGTCGAGACCGTGAAGGGCTATGCCTCGCATGAGCGCGGCACGCTCGACGACGTCATCAAGGCGCGCAACTCGGCGATGTCGGCGCAGGGCCCGGCGCAGGTGTCCGCGGCCGAGACCCAGCTCTCCGGCGCGCTCGGCCGGCTGATCGCGCTGTCGGAAGCCTATCCGGACCTCAAGGCCAACGCCAATTTCCAGCAGCTCGCATCCGAGCTCTCCGACCTCGAGAACAAGATCGCAGCCAGCCGCCGCTTCTTCAACAACGCAGTCCAGGAATACAACACCGGCATCCAGCAGATGCCCGCAGCTCTGTTCGCCGGCATGTTCGGCTTCACCAGGAAGGACTTCTTCGATCTCGGCGCCAGCCGCACCGAGGTCGAGGCGGCGCCGCAGGTGAAGTTCTGATTTGAGCCGATAGGCCAGCAGGGCATCGCGTCATGGCCGCGTATGGTCTCTACACGCACATCGCCTCGAACAAGTTTCGTTCGATGCTGCTGCTCGCCGGTCTCTTCGCGCTGGTCTACGTGCTGGTCTATGCCGGCGCGCTGGTGGCCGAGGTCGTCATCAACGGCAACGGCACGGTCGCCTATTATCTGACCCGGGCCTTCGCCGACCTGCTGAAGGCCGCGCCCTTCGCGACCGTTGCGGCGATCGGCTGGGTCGCGATCGCCTATTTCTTCCACCAGTCGATGATCGACGCCGTGACCGGCGGCCACGCCGTCACCCGGCAGGAGGAACCGCGGCTCTACAATCTGCTGGAAAACCTCTGCATCTCGCGCGGCATCACCATGCCGAAGCTGAAGATCATGGAGAGCCCGGCGCTGAACGCGTTCGCCACCGGTCTCAATCCGCGGCAATATTCCATCACGGTCACCACGGGTCTCCTCGATGCGCTCAACGACAAGGAGATCGAAGCGGTGCTGGGCCACGAGCTGACCCACATCAAGAACGGCGACGTGCAGCTCATGGTGGTCGCCGTCATCATCGCCGGCGTGGTCGGCTTCTTCGGCGAATTGTTCTTCCGTCTGTTCACGAATCTGAACTGGAGCTCCGGTTCCGGCGGCTCCTGGTCCTCGGGCTCCTCCTCGTCCTCGCGGTCGTCCTCGTCCTCGAGCGACAGCAAGAGCTCCGGGGGCGGTGCGATCATCGTCATCATCATCGCCATCGTGCTGATCGTGCTGGCCTGGCTGCTGTCGCAGGTGGTGAAGCTCGCGCTGTCGCGGTCACGCGAATATCTCGCCGACGCCGGCTCGGTCGAGCTGACCAAAGATCCGGATGCCATGATCTCGGCGCTGCGCAAGATCGAGAATCGCGGCGAGCTGCCGGGCGCGACCTCGGCGGTGATGGAGCTCTGCGTCGACAATCCGCGCGAGGGCTTTGCCGATCTGTTCGCGACCCACCCGTCCGTGCAGTCCCGGGTCGACGCCCTGGTCAAGTTCGCCGGCGGCCATGACCCCGGTCCGCTGCCGGACCCCACCGAAGAGACGGAACAGCCCGAGACCGAACAGGCCGAGGCGCAGGACGGTCCGCCGCCGCTCTCGCACGGGCCGTGGGGCGATGGCGCCGCTCCCGCCAATCCGCCGCCCGTTCCCGCGCCCAGCCCCTCTGGAGCCCCGGCAGCCAATCCGATGGGACCGTGGGGCCGTCACTGATGACGTGATTTGCCGCTTCATGCGGCAGGTTTCCCGGCAATCGGGAATATCCTCGGGAATTGCCGTGACTGGAGCGCAAGGAATTGAATTCTCCCTTGTTTCTGCCATGTTCGCGCCCAACAGCAGACTCGGGACGTCTTTTCGGACATCGATTTGGGGCCCGGCCGATTGCGACCTCGCGATCGGGGGCGCGCGTTAGGGGACAGCAATGGCAAAGCCGGCAGTGGTTGTGGTGGGCGCAGACAAGGGCGGGGTCGGCAAGACCACGGTATCGCGCACCCTGCTCGATTATTTCTCGGCCAACAACGTGCCGACGCGGGCGTTCGACACGGAGTCGCCGCGCGGAACCCTGAGGCGCTTCCACCCCGACATCACCGAGATCGTCGACATGACGACGACGGCCGACCAGATGAAGATCTTCGACACGCTCAACGCTGTCAGCCCTTCGGTCACCGTCATCGACGTCCGCGCCGGCCTGCTCTCGCCGGCGCTGGCTTCGTTGCGCGACATCGGCTTCCTCGACGCCGCCAAGGCCGGCCAGATCACCTTCGCGGTGTTCCACATCCTCGGACCCTCGATCGCCTCGCTGGAGGAAATCGCGGAGACCGCGGGCTTCATGTCCGGCGCGAAATATTTCCTGGTGAAGAACTTCATCAACGACACCCAGTTCTTCCAATGGGACCAAGCGACCTACAATTCCTACTTCCACCGCATCAAGGACGCGACCGAGCTGACCATCCCCAAGCTCAACGAAATGGCCTATGAGCAGGTCGAGGTGTCTTCCGTGCCGTTCCTGAAATTCGTCGCCAACAAGGGCATCAACGACGAGGCCGCGAACTATTCGTTCGTGCTGCGCGGCTATGTCCGGCACTGGCTGGCCAACGTCTGGAGCGAGTTCGACCGCATCCGCCTGACCGACATCGTTGGTTCGAAATCCGTTACCCGCAACAGCGAAAAATAGTTGCGGACCCCGGGCGGATACGGCTGGATTGGGCAGTGAGTTGGCCCAGATAATGGCTGTCGATGCCCGCAACGCCCGTCTACATCATCTGCTCGCCTCGCCCGCAGGTCGGCAAGACCTTGCTGGCGCGGCTGCTGACAGAATTCCTGCTGCTCAAGAACGGCAACGTCGCGGCCTTCGACGTCAATCTGAAGGAGCCGTCGCTGCTCGATTACCTGCCGAAGGTGACCGAGACCGCCGACGTGATCGACACTTACGGCAAGATGCAGCTGATGGACCGCGTCATCGTCGATGACGGTGTTGCCAAGGTCATCGACCTCGGCTTCCACGCCTTCGACGAGTTCTTCAAGATGACCGACGAGATCGGCCTGTTGAAGGAGGCGGCGCGCCGGCATGTGGCACCACAGATCCTGTTCGTCGCCGACACCGACCGTGTCTCGGCCCGCGCCCACGAGACGTTGCGCGGGCAGATTCCGCGGATGAACCTGGTCACGGTGGACAATGAATATGTCGTTCGCGGCGAACTGCCGCCGGCGATGGGAGGTGGCCGGCTGTTCCGCCTGCCGGCGCTGCCGGGTTTCCTGAAGACGTATATCGACCGGCTGAATTTCTCCTTCACCGGCTATCTGCGGCAGGAGAAGGACTCTTCCACCGAGCTGCATCAGTGGATCCGGCGCAACTACCTCGCCTTCCGCGAGCTTGAGCTCAGCCTGATCCTGCAACGGTCCTGATTTATTTTACCCGGGCAATATTGACCGACCGCCCGGCGGCTTGTATGACCTCGCGTGACACCCTTCCTCGCGAGACCAAGCCCATGAGCATCGACCGAAAGGCCGCGATTGCCGCCTACAAGGAGCGCAAGACCGCCGTCGGCATCTACGTCGTCCGCTGCGTGGCGACAGGCGAAGCCTGGGTCGGGCAGGCGTTTGATCTCGAGAAGGTCGCCAACCGGATCTGGTTCACGCTGCGCCAGGGCGGGCATCCCTGCCGCGCCCTTCAAGCGGCGTGGAACGCGCATGGCGCCACTGGCCTGACATTCGCCGAGTGCGAGCGGCTGGACGAGGAGGAAACGAGCTACATCCGCGATGCGCTCCTGAAGGACCGCATGCTGCATTGGCGGTCGGACCTCAACGCCGAAGCGATCTAGTCGGCCACGTTCACTACCAGCCGCGCACCCTATCGGCGCTTTTCGCGGGCCGTGTCGATCGCCTGACATTTTCTTTGGCGCACCGATGATTTTGGCCCGCCTGCGCTGTCCTGATCCATAGGCGCGCCGGGATGATCCCGGTGGCCCGGACAGGGAGGTAATCCATGGGATCGTTGCAAGGTAAAAATGTCGTCGTCGTCGGAGGCAGCCGCGGCGTCGGCCGCGCAATCGCGGAAGCCGCCCTCGGCGAGGGAGCGACCGTCCTCGCCGTCGCCCGCGAAGCAGCAGCCCTGACCCAATTGGCGAACGATACACCGAGGTTGAGAACCCTTGCGGCCGACGCGACGCAGGATACAGCGCCGGGTCAGGTTTTCGCCGCGCTGGCGCCGGACGTCCTGGTGATCTGCGCGGGCTCACTTGCCCCCAGCGCGCCGATACAGGACCTGACCTGGGAGGCCTTCTCCGCCAACTGGGAAACGGACGTCAAGGCGTCGTTCCTGTTTTGCAGGGCGGCGCTGCGAGGTCCGCTCAAGCCGGGAACACGGATCGTCCAGATCTCCAGTGGCGCGGCCTTCAGCGGGGGACCGCCGTTTGCCGGCGGTTATGCGGGTGCAAAGCGCGCGCAGATCTTCCTGGCCGGTCATTGCCAGAAGGAGTCGGATCGGCTCGGACTGGGCCTACGCTTCATGGACCTGGCCCCCATGCGCATCATGCCCGGCACCCGCGTGGGCCAGGGCGGCGTCGACGGCTATGCCGGCTATCTGGGCATCCAGCCCGCGGACGTTCTCGCGGGCATGACCGACATGCAAACGCCGGCCGATGTGGGAAGGGCGGTGGTTGCCCTGGCCACCGGGACATCGGAGGGCAGTTCCTTCATGGTGAGCGGGAGCGGACTTGCGCCGGCGGCCTGAGGCACACAGAATGCAGATCGAATTCAGCACTGCAGGCCCGACATGACAGGCCCTCCTGGCCCTTTCGAGCCATTGGGCGAGCCAGGCCAGCCGTTCCTCGATCGGCTGGCCTTCGAGCATTTCACGGCGGCCCACCGTCGCGAGATCAAGCTCCACTGCTACCGCATGATGGGCTCGCTGCACGAGGCGGACGACCTCGTACAGGAGACCTTTCTGCGGGCGTGGCGCGCGCGGTCGGAGTTCGACGGGCGAGGCTCGGTCCGCGGCTGGCTCTACACGATTGCCACCAACAGCTGCCTCAACGCTCTCAAGGCGAGGACCAGGGCGCATCGCTTTCTCCAGCAGCCCGGACGGCCTCCCTCGCAGGGGCCGGCCACGGGCGGGCCCGCAGCCGAGCTTGCCTGGCTGGACCCTTACCCGGATGCGGAGCTTCCCGCCGTCGCCGACGACACGCCCGGTCCGGAAGCACGGTACGAGACCCGCGAAGCCGTGCAGCTCGCCTTCGTCGCGGCCATCCAGGATCTGCCGCCCAGGCAGCGGGCCGCGCTGCTGCTTTCCGACGTCCTGGGATGGTCGGCTGTCGAAACGGCGCGATTGTTGGGCGGCTCGACGGCCTCGATCAACAGCGCATTGCAGCGGGCTCGCGCAACGCTTGCAGCGCGATATCCCGAGGGACGTCCCCGCCGTCGATCGCAGACCAGCCGAGAGGAGGGACTGCTGCTCGAGCGCTACATGCAGACCTGGCAGGCCGCCAATCTCGACGGCTTCATAGAACTCTTGCGGGAGGACGCCACCTTTAGCATGCCGCCATGGCGGGAGTGGTATCAGGGGCGCGCGGCCATTCGGGCTTTCTTCGAGACCATCTGGACCAGGTTTGCCGGCTTCCGAGCGGTCACCATCGGCGCCAACGGCCAGCCGGCTGTCGGTGTCTACGCGCGCACCCATCAAGATCCGGCATGGCGCGCCCATTCGCTGCATGTCATTGAGCCTGCGGACGGCGGGATCGCCTCGCTGACGGTCTATCTGGGGCCGCTCGGGCCCGAGCTGTTTCCGGCCTTCGGCTTGCCGCCGCCCTAGCCAGGTCTGCGCTTGCCGCAGGCTCTCGCCGTAGCGGCGAGCACGCTCAATGCCCCTCGAACGTCATCAGCGTGCGCACCGGGACGTCCATCGCACGCAGCTTGGCGGCGCCGCCTAGCTCGGGCAGGTCGATGATGAAGCAGGCGGCGACGACGTTGGCGCCGATCTGGCGCAGCAGCTTCACCGCGCCTTCCGCGGTGCCGCCGGTGGCGATGAGGTCGTCGACCAGGATGACGCGCTCGCCGGGCTGAATCGCGTCGACATGCATCTCCATCTCGTCGATGCCATATTCGAGGGAGTAGGCGATGCGCACCGTGGTATGCGGCAGCTTGCCCTTCTTGCGGATCGGCACGAAGCCGGCCGAGAGCTGGTGCGCCACCGCGCCGCCGATGATGAAGCCGCGCGCCTCCATGCCGGCGACCTTGTCGATCTTGTTGCCGGCCCAGGGATTGACGAGCTCGTCCACGGCGCGGCGGAACGCGCGCGCGTCCGCGAGCAAGGTGGTGATGTCGCGGAACATGATCCCGGGCTTGGGATAGTCCGGGATGGTGCGGACGCTCGCCTTCAGATCGTGGTCAAAGGTCATGGTTATCTCACTCTGGCTTTTCCACCGTCATTGCGAGCGAAGCGAAGCAATCCAGATCTTCTCCGCGGCAAGAGCTTGGATTGCTTCGTCGCCAGCGCAAATTGCTTCGCAATGTTGTCGCGGGCTCCTCGCAATGACGGTCCATACTCAATTCGCTCCAGCATCCAGCCGGAACGCGTTTTCGACGATACGCAGTCCCACCTCGCCGCCGAGCGACATCAGCGATTCCGGGTGGAATTGCACGCCGGCGACCGGCAGGGTCTTGTGCTCCAGCGCCATGGCGACGCCGTCCTCGGTGCTGGCGGTGACGCTCAGGACCTCCGGCATGCTGTCGCGCTCGACGAAGAGCGAATGATAGCGGCCGATGACGATCTCGTTCGGCAGGTTGCGCATCAGCCGCCCGCCGCGCACCTGCACCCGTGAGGGCCGGCCGTGGGCGGGATGGGTGAGCTGGCCGAGCTCGCCGCCGAAATATTCGCCGATCGCCTGCACGCCGAGGCAGACGCCGAACACCGGCAGCTTCTTCTCCAGCGCCGCGTCGATTGTTGTCTTGATCCCGAAATCCTCAGGGCGCCCGGGGCCGGGTGACAACACCAGCAAATCCCACCTCTTCTGCTTGAGCATGTCGAGCGCATGCACATAGCGGACCACGGTGACGCTGGCGCCGACCTGGCGGAAATAATCGGCGAGCATATGCACGAAGCTGTCGTCGTGGTCGATCAGCAGCACCTGCTTGCCCGAGCCGGTGGCATCGGGCGCAAAGGTCGAGAGCGGCTTCGGCGGATCGCCGCGCAGCGCCTGGAACAGCGCGGCGGCCTTGACCTGGCATTCGCGATCTTCCGCGGCGGGATCGGAATCGAACAGGCAGGTGGCACCGACGCGCACTTCGGCGATGCCATCCTTCATGCGGATGGTGCGGATGGTGAGGCCGGTGTTGATGCTGCCGTCGAAATTCACCGCGCCGATCGCACCGGCATACCAGCGCCGCGGCGAGCGCTCGTGGTCCTCGACGAACTGCATCGCCCACAGCTTTGGCGCACCCGTGACGGTGACCGCCCAGGCATGGGTGAGGAAGGCATCGAGCGCGTCGAAGCCGGGGCGCAGCATGCCCTCGACGTGGTCGACGGTGTGGAACAGTTTTGAGTACGTCTCGATCTGCCGGCGCGCCAGAACCTTGATGGTGCCGGGCACACAGACGCGCGCCTTGTCGTTGCGGTCGACGTCGGTGCACATGTTGAGCTCGAACTCGTCCTTCTCCGAGTTCAAGAGCTGGCGGATCTGCTCGGCGTCGCCGATCGCATCAAGGCCGCGCGCAATCGTGCCCGAGATCGGGCAGGTCTCGACGCGGCGGCCGTCCGAGCGCACGAACATTTCGGGCGACGCGGAGACGAGGAATTCGCCCTCGCCGAGATTCATCAGCGCGCCATAGGGCGACGGGTTGATGACGCAGAGCCGCTGGAACACTTCGGCCGGCGAGCGGTCGCAGGGCTCGGCGAAAAGCTGGCCGGGCACGGCCTCGAACAGATCGCCGCGGGCGAAGGCGGCGCGCGCCGTCTCGACGGTGGCTTGATATTCACCGGGCGCGTGATCGGCAAAGCCCTGGCGCGGCGTCTTTAGGTACGGGCTGTCGGCGGTCTCGCGCGGCAGGCCCTCGGTGGATTTGCCCTTCCAGGCGAAATCGTAAGTGAGCACCACGCCGCGGCCGGTGGCGCGGTCATAGGCCAGCAGGCGATCGGGCACGTACAGCACGATGTCGCGCTGGTCTTGCTCGCGCGGACGCTTCTGCACGAGGTCCTCGATCTGGAAGACGAGGTCGTAGGCGAAGGCGCCGAACAGGCCGAGCAGGCCATCATCATTGGCGGAGAAGGCGGCGACGAGGTCGCGCACCAGCGACATCACGCTGGCCCGCCGCGTGCGCTGGTCTTCCTCGACCGGGGCATCGCCGCGGATGATGTGGCCGGCAAGGCGCGTCGCCGTCTTCTCGGAGATCACCACGCAGGGCTCGCGCAGCACGTCGCCGAGGAAGGCGATGAGCACCTGGCCGCGCGCGTTCAGCGCTTCCAGCTTGAAATTGACGCCGACTGTCTCGAGCTTGAGCGGCGGATCGGAGAAGCCGAGGTCGAAGCTCTCGTAGCGGCCGGGCACGGTCGTGCCCGAGGACAGCACCACGCCGCGGCGGCGGTCGAGCAAGCTGATGAGGTCGTCGAGCCTGCTGGCGCCGCCGGTAAATTGCTCCGCCACGCGCGTGATCGCAAGCCCCGCGCGGGTCGCGTACTCACTTCTGGCCGGGAGGGCAAAGACTGTCCTGTTCATGTCGTCCTCTTACGAAACTTGCCGAGGGAACGCCACACAGGACAAACGATCGGGCCGCCGCACTGCGTGGCGACCTCTAGCGATTTTGAGAAATGAAATCGCACCGGCCACCTCTTTAGGAGGTGCGCCACCAAAGACGGGCTGGGCGGACGGCGGTGCTCATGGGCGGATACTCACCATGGCGCGAGGGCGGCGTCAAGGGTGGCTGGGGCGGCTTCAATCGCCAAAATGGCGACGGCCAGGTCTCAGCCGCTTCAAGCCCGCATCTGCAGGCTGTCGCGCCCTATGGCCGCGTCCGAAGCATGACGCTCGATCTCGGCTCGCGTTACCGTGAGCAGAAGTTCACCGTCGGGTTCGACGACATTGCTACGGTCAGCCAAGGTTTCAACCATAACACCTGTCTTTCCTGTGACCGCACACCATGTGGCATGATCGTCGCTCACGCGTAGCGCCGTGATCATCGCGGCCGGATCCAGATCCAACTTTCGCAACAGCAGGTCGATGGCCTCGGCCGCCAGATTTTGCTCGGCAACTCTCAAGAAATTCCGGATCGTGTCAGCGCCTACCGTCGACAACCGCGCGCCCACCAGTGTGGGCGGAAAGCTCTTCAATACTTCATGCATGTCCGACGGCTTCGGGCTCTGGCTGCCTGGGCCGAATTCGTAAAGTTCTCCACCCGCCTCCTCGTAAACGCACAGGCGCGAACCCTTGTCAGTCTTGACGCCAATGGCAATGCCCTGCACCCCTTCAGCATCCATATTGCTTCCCGCGAACGCCTGAACCTTGAGCTCCGGGTCAGGCCTCACCGCCCCGCACGCGGCGGCGATCGTGAGCTGCAGGCGGTCGGTGATCTGAGAGCTGATGTGGCGAACGCTCAGCCAGATCCGACGTTGCGACAGATGTGGGTTAAGTTGCGCAAGCCGTTCGATTTCGGAGGCATACTGTTCCTGCGCGACAGCATGCAATTCGGGCCAGCTTGCGATCCATCGGGCTGCAAGTTGTGTCATTGGTTGCTGTCGTTCTGCTTCATAGAAGCGACGATCAAGCGCATCGAGCGCCGAGGCCCGGTTCTCGAAGCCGTTCTGCTGCGCGCTCACTTGGGGATTATCCCCTACCCAGGCGATCATTTCCTGCAATATACGATGTTGCGCGCTCGCTCCCATCGCCTCGAGTCCGGCGAGCGCATCGCCAGACGTCGTGGGAAGCATCGAAACGCCCGTGTTACCGATGAACTGGCTGTGACCGCCGTTGTTGACCTGAGCGAGATAGTAGTCTGCGTGATAGGCCTGCATGGCCACAGCGGGCAGTTCACGTCCGGAGTACACGCCGATGCGTTGCATTTGGTTGACGTAGTCGACCACCGCGTGGGTTAGATATTCGGCCTTCTCAGGGTCCTCGGGCGCCTCCAGCCGCTCGCGAGGCAAAACAACCGTCGTCAACCGACCATCCACAATCATCACCCCCTCCACAGTCGCGTAGCGAAGGGCTACACGGCTGCAGCCTATGATTGCAGCGAGCTGTTATCAATAGCGATGCAACACGTGCGCAGATCGACCCGCACCACTGCTGCTGCTACCCCAGATGCTTCCGGAAAAACTCCGTCGCCCGGCCCCAGGCGAGCTCGGCGGCTTCGCGGTCGTGCACGGCCTGGCGCTGCTCGTTGACGAAGGCGTGCTCGGCGTCATAGCGGAACAGCTCCAGCGACTTGCCGGCCGCCTTCATGGCCTTCTCGAAGCCGTTGACCAGCTCCGGCGTGCACCAATCGTCCTTGTTGGCGAAATGGGCCTGGAGCGGGATCTTGACGTCGGCGGGCTTGGCGGCCTGCTCGGGCGGGATGCCGTAGAACACGACGCCGGCCGCGAGCTCCGGGATCTTGGTCGCGCCGATGATGGTGACGGCGCCGCCGAGGCAGAAGCCGGTCAGCCCGACCTTGGCGCCGTTGCGCGACAGATATTGCGCGGCACCGCGGACGGTCTGCGTAGTGGCGTCCATGAAGTCGAGCGAGTTCATCTCCTTGTTGGCGCTGTCCGTATCGTGATACGGCACCACCTTGCCCTTGTAGAGATCGGGCGCCAGCGCGTCGAAACCGGCCAGCGCGAAGCGGTCGCACAGCCCCTTGATCTGGTCGGACAGGCCCCACCATTCCTGGATCACGACCACGCCCGGCGCATTGCCGCGCGCGGCGTTGGCGAGATAGCCCGAGGCGTCCTTGCCGTCCGGGCGCTTGAAGGTGATGCTGGTTCCCATGGTGTCCTCCGGTAAGTTTCTGGGGGATCGGTTGGCGGTATTTTGGCGGGTGCGGGGGTGTGACGCAATCCACACTCTCGTCATTCCGGGGCGCGCGATAGCGCGAGCCCGGAATCCATTGGGCCGCGGAGCTGGTGGATGAATGGATTCCGGGTTCGATGCTACGCATCGCCCCGGAATGACGGCTCAACAAAAAGCCCCCTTGCGGGGGCTTCTTCATTCTCGTTTCGCGCCAAGCCGCTCAGTGCGAGTCGGCCCAGACCTTCTTCTTGGTGAAGTACATCAGGCCCGCGAAGATGATCAGGAACACGAACACCTGGAAGCCGAGGCGCTTGCGCGCTTCCATGTGCGGCTCGGCGGTCCACATCAGGAAGGTGGTGACGTCCTTGGCGTACTGCGCGACCGTGGCCGGCGCGCCGTCGTCAAAGGTCACCTGGCCGTCGCTGAGCGGCTTCGGCATCTTGATGGCGTGGCCGGGGAAGTACTTGTTGTAGTACGAGCCCTCCGGGATGGTGACGCCCTCCGGCACCTTCTCCTCATAGCCCTGGAGCACCGCGGCGACATAGTCGGGCCCCTGCTCCTGGTACTGGGTGAAGACGTCGAAGATGAACCAGGGGAAGCCGCGCTTATAGGAGCGCGCCTTGGTAATCAGGGACAGGTCGGGCGGCGCCGCGCCGCCGTTCGCCGCTCGCGCGGCCTGCTCGTTCGGGAACGGCGAGGGGAAATAGTCCGCCGGCCGGCCCGGCCGCTCGAACATGTCGCCGGCATCGTTCGGACCGTCCTTGACCTTATACTCGGAGGCGAAGGCCGCCGCCTGCGCCACGGAATAGCTGGGCCCGCCGGGCTCGGCGAGGTTGCGGAAGGCGATGTAGGACAGGCCGTGGCAGCTGGCGCAGACCTCCTTGTAGACCTTCAGGCCGCGCTGCAGCGCGCCGCGATCGAACTTACCGAAAGGGCCCGAGAACGACCATTTGTTGCCGGGGGGCGTGTCGCTGCCTTCGGACGCCTTCGCGCTGTCGATCGAGCCCGCGAACAGCGAACCGGCGAGCGCCAGCACGATCGCGGTCGAGACCATCGGCGTCGACCGGCTGCCGGTCTTGGCCAGCACGGCATCCGAGATCGAGTTCGGCACCGGCCGCGGCTTCTCGATGCGCGAGAGCAGCGGCAGCACGATCAGGAAGTAGGCGAAGTAGCAGACCGTCAGGACGCGGCCGGCGACCACGTAGATGCCCTCCGGCGGCTGCGCACCGAGATAGCCGAGCAGAATGCAGACCACGACGAAGATCCAGAAGAACTGCTTGGCGAGCGGACGGTACTTCGACGACTTCGTCTTGGCGGCATCGAGCCAGGGCAGGAAGCACAGGATGATGATCGCTCCGAACATCGCGATGACGCCCGCGAGCTTGTTCGGAATCGAGCGCAGGATCGCGTAGAACGGCAGGTAATACCATTCCGGCACGATGTGCGGCGGCGTCACGCCCGGGTTCGCCGGAATGTAGTTGTCGGCGTCGCCGAGATAGTTCGGCATGTAGAAGATGAACCAGGCGTACAGCAGCATGAAGCAGGTGACGCCGAACATGTCCTTGATGGTGGCATGCGGCGTGAACGGCACCGTGTCCTTTTCCGTCTTCGGCTCGACGCCATCAGGGTTGTTCTGGCCGGCCACGTGCAGCGCCCAGACGTGCAGCACGACGACGCCCGCGATCACGAACGGCAAGAGATAGTGCAGCGAGAAGAAGCGGTTCAGCGTCGGGTTGCCGACCGCATAGCCGCCCCACAGCAGCGTCACGATGCTCTCGCCGACATAGGGAATGGCGGAGAACAGGTTGGTGATGACGGTGGCGCCCCAGAAGCTCATCTGGCCCCACGGCAGCACGTAGCCCATGAAACCGGTCGCCATCATCAGGAGGTAGATGATGACGCCGAGGATCCACAGCACCTCGCGCGGCTCCTTGTACGACCCGTAGTACAGGCCGCGGAACATGTGGACGTAGACGGCGACGAAGAACATCGAGGCGCCGACCGCGTGCATGTTGCGCAGCAGCCAGCCGTAGTTCACGTCACGGACGATCAGCTCGACCGACTTGAAGGCGAGATCGGCGTTCGGCGTGTAGTGCATCGCCAGGATCACGCCGGTCAGGATCTGCATCCCGAGCATGAAGGAGAGGATGGCGCCGAAGGTCCACCAATAGTTCAGGTTGCGCGGGGTGGGATAGGCGACGAAGGAGGAGTGGATGAGACCAAAGATCGGCAGACGCCGCTCGATCCATTGCAGGGCCGGATTGCTCGGCTGGTAGTCGGATGGTCCGCTCATGATGCGATCCTGAGGAAATAGTACGACGAGACGGCGCGAAGCTTCGGACGAAGATCCGAAGCTCAGCCGATCTGGATTTTGGTGTCGGAAACGAACTGGTACGGCGGCACCGGCAGGTTCGAGGGCGCAGGCCCCTGGCGGATGCGGCCGGACGAGTCGTACTGCGAACCATGGCAGGGGCAGAAGAACCCGTCGTAGCTGCCTTCATGAGCGATCGGGATACAGCCGAGGTGGGTGCAGATGCCGATCACGACCAGCCACTGCTCGTGACCAGACTTGACGCGGGCCTCGTCTGACTGCGGATCGGGCAGGCTCGCCACGTTGACGGCGCGCGCTTCGTCGATCTGCTTCTTGGTACGGTGGCTGATGTAGATCGGCTTGCCGCGCCAGAACACCTTGATGTCCTGACCTTCCGCGATCGGGCTGAGATCGACCTCGATCGGCGCACCGGCGGCGATGGTCGAGGCATCCGGATTCATTTGGGAGATGAAGGGCCAGAGCGCGGCCGCGCCCCCTACTGCTGCAGCTGCCCCCGTTGCAACGAATAAGAAATCACGGCGTGTCGGATGGTCCGCCGAAGACGCTGTCGTCACGATTCCAACCCTTTCTTCTTGTGCTACCGGTGGAACCGCTCCGAGGGGCGCCCAAGAGGTCCCCGGAAAGGCTGCCGGCGCCCGCGGCCCCCCGCGGCGGCAGAACTTGGCTTGTTCACCTCTAAACGGGTGAAACAGCAGTCCAGAATCGTTCTATTGGCACCCTTGCCGGGCGAGCGCAAGCCCGCTAACGGCGTGGGAGCGTGCAATGCACGAATTCCCGGGCGGGCGATGTTTTATTGAGACATTTTGCGCCCGCAAGCCAACTCGCCGCCGCCCATGCAGATCGCGCTTTTCCAGCCTGACATCCCCCAGAACACCGGCACGATTCTTCGCCTCTGTGCCTGCTTGGGGCTCGATGCCCATATCATCGAACCCGCGGGCTTCCCCGTGTCCGACCGTCTGTTCCGCCGGGCGGGAATGGACTACCTCGACCATGTCAGGCTGACCCGCCACGTCTCCTGGGCGACATTCGAGGACTGGCGCGCAGGCCAGGGCCAGCGGCTGCTGCTGTTCACCACCAAGGCTGCCACCGATTACCGCGATTTTCATTACCAGAGCTCGGACATCCTGCTATTCGGGCGCGAGAGCGCCGGCGTCACCGACGCGGTCGTCGAGGCCGCCGATGCGCGCCTGGTGATCCCGATCAACGCGGGGCTGCGGTCGCTCAATGTGGCCATGAGCGTGGCCATGGCCGCCGGCGAGGCGCTGCGGCAAACCCGGAACCCGCAAGTTTGAGAGATTGAGGAGAGAGGCTTGAGTTACGCGGTCAAGGAAATCTTCCTGACCCTGCAAGGCGAAGGCGCCCATGCCGGACGCGCGTCGGTGTTCTGCCGCTTTGCCGGCTGCAACCTCTGGAGCGGCCGCGAGGCCGACCGCAGCGAGGCAACTTGCAAGTTCTGCGACACCGATTTCGTCGGCACCGACGGCACGCTCGGCGGGCGCTACGGCTCGGCCGCGGAACTCGCCGATACCATCGCCGCGCAATGGACAGCGGCGGCCGCCAACCGCTACGTGGTGCTGACCGGCGGCGAGCCGCTGCTCCAGGTCGACGCTGCGCTGATCGACGCGCTGCACGCAAGAGGCTTCGAGATCGGCGTCGAGACCAACGGCACGATCGCAGCCCCTGATGGGCTCGACTGGATCTGTGTCAGCCCCAAGGGCGGCAGCGAGCTGGTGCTGCGGCGCGGCCACGAGCTGAAGCTGGTCTATCCGCAGGCGCTGGCGATGCCCGAAGCATTCGAGGATCTCGCCTTCGAACGCTTCTCGCTGCAGCCGATGGACGGGCCCGAAGTCATCGAGAACACCGCGCGCGCGATCGACTATTGCCTGCACCATCCGCAATGGCGGCTCAGCGTGCAGACGCACAAATCGCTCGGCATCAGATAGGAAATGATTTGGTAGGGTGGGCAAAGCGGAGCGTGCCCACGATTCAAGATGACGGTAAGAGACGTGGGCACGGCGCAAGGGCGCCTTTGCCCACCCTACGGCACACTCCACGTGGTAAGCGACCGGGAATGCAGATGGACGACACGACGATCGAAGACCGCAAGGCCCGCGCCCGCGCCTGGTTCGAAGCCCTGCGCGACGACATCTGCGCGAGCTTCGAGCGGCTCGAGGACGACGCGCCGCAAAGCCTCCATCCGGGCGAAGCCGGCCGCTTCAAGCGCACGCCCTGGCAGCGCACCGACCACTCTGGCGCGGCCGGCGGCGGCGGCGTGATGTCGATGATGCACGGCCGGCTGTTCGAGAAGGTCGGCGTGCATTGCTCGACGGTGCACGGCGAGTTCGCACCCGAATTCCGGGCCCAGATCCCCGGCGCTGCGGAGGATCCCAAATTCTGGGCTTCCGGCATCTCGCTGATCGCGCACATGCGCAATCCGAACGTCCCCGCCGTGCACATGAACACGCGCTTCGTCGTCACCACGAAGGCCTGGTTCGGCGGCGGCGCCGACCTGACGCCGGTGCTGGAGCGAAGGCGGACGCAGGACGATCCCGACAGCATCGCCTTCCACGCCGCGATGAAACTGGCCTGCGCGCAGCCGAGCGGCGTTGCCGATCACGACAAGTACAAGACGTGGTGCGACGAGTATTTCTACCTGCCGCATCGGAAAGAGGCGCGCGGCATCGGCGGCATCTTCTACGACTGGCACGACAGCGGCGACTGGGACGCCGACCTCGCCTTCACCCAGGATGTCGGCCGCGCCTTCCTGAAGATCTATCCCGAGATCGTGCGGCGCAATTTCGCGAGCGCCTGGACGGCTGCGGACCGCGAGGAGCAACTGATCCGCCGCGGCCGCTATGTCGAGTTCAACCTGCTCTACGACCGCGGCACCATCTTCGGACTGAAGACCGGCGGCAATGTGGACTCGATCCTGTCGTCGCTGCCGCCGGAGGTGAAGTGGCCATGAACGCCGTGCTGCCGCCGCTTCCGCGCGCGATGCTGATCGACATGGACGACACCATCCTGTCGGCCTATGGCCGGCCCGAGATCGCCTGGAACACGATCACGGCCGAATTCGCCGAAGAACTCGCCCCGCTGCCGCCGCCGATGGTCGCAACCGCGGTGCTGGCCTTCGCGCGAAACTTCTGGGCCAATGCGGAAGCAGCGTGGCGGATGAAGCTCGCCGAGGCGCGGCACCTGACGGTGAAGGGCGGCTTCGCCGCGCTCGCGGCCGCAGGCCACCGCGCTTTGCCCGACGACCTCGCCATTCGCCTCGCCGACCGCTTCACCGCCTACCGCGAGGAGGAGATGTTCGTCTTTCCCGGCGCGCATGAGGCGATCGACCACTTCAAGGCGCTCGGCATCAAGCTCGCGCTGGTCACCAACGGCGCCGCCGACATGCAGCGCGCCAAGGTCGAGCGCTTCGAGCTGACGCATCGCTTCGACCACATCCAGATCGAAGGCGAGCACGGCTTCGGCAAGCCCGAGGAGCGCGCCTATCTGCACGCGATGCAGGCGCTCGGCGTCACCGCCGGAGATACCTGGATGATCGGCGACAATCTGGAATGGGAGGTCGTCACGCCGCAGCGTCTCGGCATCTATGCGATCTGGATGGACGTGCATGGCGAGGGCCTGCCGGAGGGCTCGACGGTCAAGCCCGACCGCATCATCCGCTCGCTCGGTGAGCTGCTGCCCGACCGGGCATGATCCGGACCCAAAACAAGAACTGCGAAAACAACCCCATGCACAGTAGCCGGCTGCTGCAAAATCAAGGTCTTACGGATTTTACGAAATCTGTTTGATCCGTCGGGCAAAACAGGGGTATTATGTCATGGTCGCGACCTCCGCGGCGGTGCGCTTGCGGGTGGCACGCCATTCGCGCAACAATCATTGCGCAGCGTATCTCGCGGTCAGCGAATGACCGTGCAAGCTGCCGGAGAACACCACGATCGCCTTCGGCGACAACTCGGCCTGCAGCTTTCCCGTCATCATGTTGGGATTGGCCGGCGCAAGCGCAACGGTGACCGTCTTGCCGCCATCCTGAATCGTTGCGCGTCCGCGCATATCCTTCGTCGAAAGCGGCGATCCATCGTCGTCGCCAACGTAAAAGACGATGTCCGTCCCCTTGCTGACGAATTCGATCGGATGCCCTTGCGATTTGACCACGGGGCCGCCGTTGCTGCCCTTGGTCTGCGCCGCGGCAACATCCAGCGTCGCGATCATCACAGCGGTCATGGCGAGGCCGATATACGTTCTCATTGCGGGCTCCTCTTTGGTTTTCCGCGCGTATCAATAGGCTTCCGCGGGGGTGAACGTTGCGGCGTGTCCGGCCACCAGCCGCTGCAGCGGCTGCTGGCCGAACATCAGAAACAGAATCGGGGTCACGATTGTGTCGAGAACCGTGGCGCTGAGCAGGCCGCCGAAGATCGTCACGGCCACGGGGTGCAGGATTTCCCGGCCCGGCTCGTCCGCGCCGATCAAGAGCGGCGTGAGCGCCAATCCGGCGCAAAGCGCCGTCATCAGAACCGGACTGAGGCGCTCCATGCTGCCTCGAATGACCAGCCCGGCCCCGAAACGCTCGCCTTCGTGGATGGCGAGATTGATGTAGTGCGAGATCTTCAAGATGCCGTTGCGCGCCGAGATGCCGGCCAGGGTGATGAAGCCGATCATCGAGGCCACCGACAAGGGCTGCCCGGAGATCTCTAGCGCGGCGACGCTGCCGATCAGGGCGAGCGGAATACCGCCCATGATGATCAGCGCCAGTGCGATCGACCGGTAGCGGCTGTAGAGGACGACGAAGATCATCGCCATCGACGCCAGCGACAGAATGCCGATGCGCCAGGACGCCTCCTGCTGGGCCTGGAACGCGCCTTCGAGGCTGGTCGTGTAGCCTTGCGGGAAATCGAGTTCGCGAACCGACCTCTGAATGTCGGCAGCGATATCGGCGATGTCGCGGCGTCCGTCCCCGTTGCCGTAGACGACGATCCTGCGCTGGGTCCCCTCACGCTGAATCTGGTTCGGCCCGTCTGTCTCGACGATGTCGGCCAAAGCGCTCAGCGGGACGAACTCCGAGCCGGTCGGGATGAGCAAATTGTGCAGTCCCGTTGTCGAACGGTCTTGCTCCGACAGGCGCATCACGACATCGAAACGGCGATTGCCGTCGACGATCTGGGAGACCTTCCGGCCATTGGACAGCGCGTCGAGTGCCTGTGTGACCGCAGCCGGCGTCAGGCCGTGAAGAGCGGCGCGGGCATGATCGATTTGGACCCGCACTTGCGGAATCAGCACCTGCTTCTCGACCTGGAGATCGACCAGACCCGGGATCGTCGACAGACGCTGGCGCACCGTTTCGGACAGCCGCCGCAACATCTCGATGTCCTGCCCGAAGATCTTGAGCACGATCTGGGCACGAATACCCGACTGGAGATGATCGAGGCGATGGCTGATCGGCTGTCCGATGGCCACCGACGCCGGCAGCGCGGACAGCACTTCCCGGATGCTCGCATAGATGTCCGCCTTCAGGCGCTTGGACGGTGTGAGATCGACATCGATCTCGCTGTAGTGCACGCCTTCGGCGTGCTCATCGAGCTCGGCGCGGCCGGTGCGGCGCCCGACCGATTTCACCTCGGGCACCTTTGCGAGCAACTGTTCCGCCAATAGGCCAAGACGGTTCGATTCCGCGAGCGAAATGCCTGGATTGTACTGCAGCGACAGGACCAGCGTCCCCTCGTTGAAGGGAGGAAGAAAGCTGCGCGGCATCTGGCTCGCGGCATAGCCCGCCACCGCGACCGCAGCGGCAACGAAGACCAGCACCAGGCCCTGCCGCTCGAAGGCCCAGCCGAGCACCCGCCGATTGGCCTGCTTCAGCTTCGTGACGACAAAGCTCTCGCGGTCACCTGAATCAGCTCGTCCCGAAAGCAGATAGTAGGACAGCACCGGCGTCACCGTGATCGAGGTCAAGAGCGAAGCGAGGATCGAGACCACATAGGCCACGCCAAGCGGCGTGAACAGCCGCCCTTCGATTCCCGGAAGGGCGAACAGCGGCACGAAGACGAGAACGATGATCATCGTTGCATAGACGATACTGGAACGAACCTCCTGGCTCGCGCCGGAGATCACGTCGAGGACAGGACGCGGCGTGCCCGACGCAGCGTTCTCGCGCAAGCGCCGCAGGATGTTTTCGACGTCCACCACGGCATCGTCGACCAGCTCGCCGATCGCGATGGCGAGGCCGCCCAGCGTCATGGTGTTGATCGTGAGGCCGAAGGCGCGAAACACCAGGACCGTCACCAGGATCGATATTGGAATGGCGGTCAGCGAGACGAACGCGGCGCGACCGTTCATCAGGAAGACGAACAGGACCATTGCTACGACGATTGCGGCCTCGGCCAGGGCGCGCTCGACATTGCCGATCGACGTTTCGATGAAGGTGGCCTGCCGGAACTGCACGTTGGCGACGTTGATCCCGCCGCGCATTGTGCGTTGCAGGTCCTTCAGCGTGGACTCGACATTGCGCGTCAAGGCCACAGTATCCGCAGCCGGCTGCTTCATGACGCTGACGATGACGGCGGGCTTGCCGTCATATCCGGCGTCACCGCGCTTGGTCCGCGCGGCAAAATCAACCGAGGCAACCTGCTTCAGCAGGATCGGCTGCTCTCCGCGGGTGACGACGACGGTGTTGCGGAGGTCCTCGATACGCCTGGTGAGACCGACATTGCGGATCAGATATTCGCGGCCATGCTGGTCGACGAAGCCGCCGCCGCTATTGGTGCCGAACCTTGCGACCGCCTGCTCGATCTGATCGTGGGTGACCCCGAGCGCCTGCATGGTGGCGACGTTCGGCGTCACGCGGTATTGGCGGACCTCGCCGCCGATGGGTATCACCTGGGCGACGCCGGGAATGGCGAGGAGTTGCGGCCGGACGACGAAGTCAGCGATCTCGCGCACATCCATGGGTGAAGCCGTGCCATCGCTCGTCAGCGCGATCAGCATGATCTCGCCCATGATCGAGGTCACCGGGCCCATCTGGGGATTGGCCGGAGCCGGCAATTGCTCGCGGATCAGCGCCAGCCGCTCCGAGACGAATTGCCGGGCGCGGTAGATTTCGACGCCCCAGTCGAACTCGACATAGACGACCGACAGACCAACGCCCGAGACCGAGCGCACGCGGATGACGCCGGGCATGCCGTTCATCGACGTCTCGATCGGGAACGTCACCAGCTGCTCGACCTCCTGGGGCGCCAATCCCTCTGCCTCGGTCAAGATGTTGACGGTCGGACGGTTGATGTCCGGCAGGACGTCGACCGAAACGCTCGGCAGGACGACCAGGCCGTAGCCGACCAGCGCGGCGGCGACCGCCAGCACGAACAGGCGATTGCGCAAGCTTGTCTGGACGATGAGCTTGAACATGGTCGGCTACCGGATCTGGTTGACGAGGTCGGTGCCGCGAACGACGATGTGTTCGCCTTCGTTGACACCGGCGGCCACGATGACGCGGGCTGCGTCCACCGGCACCACGCGAACCGGCCGGGGCTCGAAGCGCTCGGGCCCGGTGTGCAGCCAGACGATATTCTCGCCGTTGCCGCTTCGAACGACGGCATTGCGCGGCACGATCAGGCCGGACGCGGGCGCTCCGGTCTGGACCATCACATTCAACGGCTGACCGATGTTGAGACCTGCTGGTGGCTCCGGAATGGCGAACTGAACCACGGACGCATGCTGGCGCAGCGCCCGGCTCGTTCCGACGAAGCTCAGCGCGATCTGCTGCCCGTTTGCGGCCATTGCCGTTGCGGCTTCGGGCTGCTTCAAGCCTATTTCGTCATAGGCGAGTGCCTCGACCCAAAGGCTGCGAGGGTCTGCGATCTGAAACAGGACGTCTTGCGGCTGTATGACCTGGCCCGGCGCGACCCTGGATGACGTGATGATGCCGTCGGTCGATGCCCGCAGCTCCTCGAACCCGGTGCGGGAATTGCGAACGGCTTCGCGGCGCGCCCGCAGGCCCTCTAATTCGCTTTCGAGGTCATTCACCTGGCCTTGCGGCACCGCGCCGCGTTCGGCCAGCGGCCGGAGACGCCGCAGCTTGTTCTCCGTGATTGCCATCAGCTGCTCGATTTCGCCGACCTTCTCGAGGATCGTCGTGCGATCGGCGATTGGCAGATGCGGCTCGATCCGAATGAGCAGATCGCCCTTGCGGACGGTTTGCCCGATGCGAGGGATGCCGTCATCGCCCGGAACCACGCGGCCCCCGTAGATGCTCTGCACGATGCTGCTGCGGTTGGGGTCGGCCATGACACGGCCGATCAGGGTGACGGCGGGATGAATCGTCTGCGGCTCGGCTGCAGCGGTCCGTACCTCGAGCAGACGCTGCGTCGGCTTGGCCGCGAAGACGGTGCCGTCTTGCAGGCGCCGCGGGGAGTCGCTCAATGCGGGAGCATCCGGCGGATTTGGTTGCGTTGCATTCGTCCGGCCCTCGCCGAACATGATGGCCGCGAGAATGACGAAGGCCCCTGCCATCACGGCGGACATGGAGGCGGCCATGCCGCGGCCACGCCGCTTCCAATAGGCGAAGAGAAGGCCGAACCCCAAGGCGGCGAGCATGGAGGCCGCGATGGCCGCTCGGTTCGAGAGCAGCCAGCCGTGCTCGTGCTTCTGCGCCGCGGGCCGAACCTCTGCACGCGGCGTGAACGAGTCGACCAGCAGATCATTTCCCCTGCCGGCGCTGATCGAGAAGATCACCTCGACCGATCCGGGCGGTATGCCGTTCGGAATCGGGGCGGTGTAAACGCCATCCTCCCGGCTTGATGCGTCGATCGGGTCGGAATCGCCGATCGTGACTTGCAAGGCGGCGTCCGAAACCGGCTCGTTCGTCACTGCATCATCAACGAAGATCGACAGCTTGCCGTCCTTCAGGATGCCGACGACTTCGTAGAGCTCGGAGCGCGCGGCAATTCTTGGATATGCCGAGGACACGACCGGCGTCTTCTCGGCGTCGCCGTGATCGTGCCCTTCATGGGCAAAGGCCCCCGAGACACCCAAGAACAGGCTTGCCAACCAGACAGCGCCGGCCAGCCCAAGACTTGTGAGCCGCCCTTTCGGGCAGCGCTGATTCATGAACATCGAAAGATCCTTCAGACATGCGAAAAGGCGGCGGCCGAAACGCCGCCGGGACTACGCGATGCTGAAGGTACTTGGTGGCCGGACGAGTCCCTCGGGGCGCACCCCGACAATGGCCCGCGCGAGCGGCAGGTCCATGGCGCCGAGCACTTCGAAGGCGCTGGGCAGGTGAACGACCTGCGCTGAGGCGATCGAGGTGCCAAACATGTCCCAGGCCACGCCTGGAGCGCCGTCGTCGTCGTGATCCGGCCCGTCATGGACGTGGCCTTCGGCGTCGTCACCGGCGTGGGAATGCACGTGGCCTGCCAGTTGATCGTGGAAATGCAGGGAACCGCTGAGCATGACGGACGGCATCGGCATGTCGCCGACAGCCGCCTTCACCTGCGAGACCGAAATCAGGGAGACCTGAAGCACGAACGCAGATATCGCCACGAACATGGCCGTTCTGGCGAGTTGACGAAGATGGTGGAGGACGCCGTGCAGCACGTCGAAAAACTAGGTCATGCCGACCGCGAATTCAAGGCGACGTTCCGCGCGGACGCATCGCGTGGGAGGTGGTCCAGACACCCTCCTCGCTCGCTCCACGAGCTGCCGACGCCCGACATCCGGCAGCCCGCCTGCCTCACTTGAAGTGAAATGCTTCACAAGCCGCAATCCGGGATTGCGGTAGCCTCGTGCCACGGGGCGTGGTGAGTTGGAGGCGACAATGAAGCAGGACCTTCCGGACCAAGCAGCGCGCACGCAGGCCGCAAGCGAGCCGGGCTTTTGGCAGAGAATTCAATCCTGGGACAGCCGCCTCTCGGTCACCAAGGGACTGACGGCCGTGACCCTGCTGACCGGCTTTCTGGGCGGATATTTCCAGTATCTGAATTCCTATGAGCAGAAGGTCGGCGAGCAGGCCAAGGCGGACATGCAGAAGGCGACAGACACCTTCCTCGAGATCTCCAATGCCTTCGCCGACGTGCAGATCCAGCAGGAGACCATGCTGCGCGAGCAGTTCGGCTCGCTGAAGGCGCAGGCAACCCCCGCTTTCATCCCGGTGGACTCCAAAACATTCGACTCGCTGTCGGACTATTGGAAGGCGCGCACGTCGCTGCGGCGGAACGGCGCCATCTTCGCGCGCAAGGCGGAGATCTACATCGACTGGCCCAGCGACCTCGGGCGCGATCCGGCCGCAGAGCACACGCTGGACCAGGATCCCCTGACGGCAACGCTGCTCACCAAGTATAATTTCGATTGCGAGTCAGAAGCCAATCTCCCCCAGTTCAGAGGCGCGATCTACAATGGCGCCGATCCCGGACGCCCCAGCGACGAATTGTGCAACGACCCGACGGCCAATGGGCTGAAGTCCTACGTCAACCTCTGTGCCAGGCGGGCGGATGGCGAGATCGATGCGTTGCAGAAGGTCGTGACCATCAACTGGTGGAGCGCCAAGCACCACGTCCTGGTGATGCACCATTGCTTCGAGGTGCTCCGCGGCGGGCCTAATGCGTTGCAAGCTCCGGCCTCCGGCAACGACGGCCCCAATGATCGCAAGCTCGATAAGCCGCGCGACAGCAACGAGCACAGGCTGCAGCTTCAGGCCCGCCGGCTGGACGCGTTCATGACGCTGACCATGGCGCAGCTGGACCGCATCAGGGTGCGATACCGTCCCACCGGCTTCTTCTGCCATGTTCCTTTCGCGCGCGATGCCATCGGCTATTTCAGCAACCAGTGCCTGCCGAACCAGCCGGCTACGAGCGAGCGCAGCTGAGGCGTACCGCGAGGACACCGGCGGATACTTTTCGGCACCGGCAGCCGGCGTGATCGGCCTGTCATGACGGCCTGTTAGCGTCGGCCCTGTCGATCAACCCGAAAGGACAATCCATGGATCTGAAGGCCGGCGATGTCGTGATGCTGAAATCCGGCGGTCAGCCGCTGACCGTCGCGGAGGTGAAGGACAACGAGGTGCTGTGCCTGTGGATGGGCATGGAAGGCGACCTGTTCCGCGAGACGCTGCCGCTCGCCGTGCTCGTGCAGGTGGAAGAGGACGACGAGGACGACGAAGACGAAGATGATGACGAGGAGTAGGCACTTCTCGGACCGCATTCTCGTGAGAGCCGCGCTCTTCCCCTGATGACGGGCGCGGGTTGATCAGACGAGGATACGAGGCGCCGCCGTGGCTTTGTCTCCCGAATTCGGTGTCCCCGTCGGTTCGATCAAGAGTATGTGCACTTCCCCATGCGCCACCGGCCGGTGCTCGACGCCCTTCGGCACGACAAAGACCTCGCCGGGGTTGAGGGTGACCGTGCGATCCCGCAGCTCGATGTCGAGCGTCCCGCTGAGCACGAGAAAGAAGTCGTCCGTGTCCTCGTGCTTGTGCCAATGAAATGGCCCCTCGAGCTTGGCCACCATGATGTCGTTGTCGTTATAGGTCGCGACGGTTCGCGGGGAGAAGCGATCGGTGAACGTTGCGAGCTTCTCGGCGAGATTTGCGGGGGCTTTCATCGCGTTTCCTCAGGTGACGACTTCCAGCCCGAATATGGTGACCGGCTACCCTCCTGGAAGGGATAGCACGACCCTGTTTGGGAACACGAGACTGCGACGTGGCGGAATGTGGTTCTACGCGACCCGCGCGTAGAATGGGAGAGCCCTTACGAAACTCATCAGGGATGCTGCTCGCCGCACCGGCGGTGCGTGAATGATGACCAGGATGGAGGCGATGGGTTTCGCAAGGGCGAAACCCATCCTCCGAGCTGATGTCGGCCGGATCAGAACCGATAGTTGATGCCGCCCTTGGCGGTATGAAGCTGAACCTCGGTGTCCGTGAAGGACGCTCCGGGGAATGCAAGAGCATTGCCGTTCGACTTTCCGAGATTGATGTAGATGTACTCGGCCTTGAACGTCCAGCGCGGGTCGAAAGCCCATTCAAGGCCGCCACCCGCGGAGAAACCCACCTGGACTTCCGACGAGGACGCGCTTCGCGTCAGGGCCGGGAAGAAGCCGTTGAAATTGGCAATATTCGGCGTGGCGAGATTGGAGGTGAAGATGCTGTTCTTGACGTGGCCCCAGGCGAAGCCACCGGTACCGTAGATCAAGAGATTGTTCGCCGCGTATCCGAGACGTCCGCGGACCGTGCCGAAGACATCGATTTCCTGCTTGAGATTGAATACGCCGGTGAAGGCGCCATTGTCGCCGCCGATCGTTCCAGTGACGCTGAAGGGGCGGCTCGCCGTCTCCTTGATGGCTGCGCCGCTGACATCCGCCTCCAGACCGTACACAAACGTGCCGGACTGCCAGTTATAGCCGATTTGGCCGCCGCCGAAGCCACCCTTGGGACTCACATCCAGGGAGAACGGCCCCGTGCCACCCGTGACGACATAGCCGGGGACCGTCCCGGTTGCGAGCGCGCCCGGATCGAAGGTCGCGGTCGGATCGCTCCAGCCATAACCGCCATGCACGCCGGCATAAAAACCGGTCCAGCTGAATGCGACCGGCGCGGGCGGCGCCTTGGTGTAAGCCCTGCCGAGGTCGGCCGCGACGGCGCCCTGGGACAGACACAGAGCCGAGACCAGAAGGACAGCAGAGACGATGGACTTCATAACTTCCCTCAACGTTGTGCGCGTGACAAGGCGGCGCCTTGCCGCGTGAGCACTCGTCAAACCGCCGATGACCGGCCGTCCGCTTGAGCCGAGTTATAGAGGTGATCTTGCATTGCGGCTGTAGCATCGGGAACACAGCGTAGCGCGCGAAGTTCGCCTGACGCGACGCAGCTCAGATTGTCGCGACGTCAATTGCTCCTAAGACGCCAAGAACGCCATTTCAGCCGGCGTCGTCTACGCCAAGAGCTGCCTCGCCGCTGCCGAGATCATCACCAGCCCGCCGGTGATCACGGCGGCATCGAGGATCGCCGTGTGAATCTGCACCGGCATCCGTTCGACGAAGGCCTTTGCGAGGAACGCGCCGGGCACGGCCATGCCGCCGATCAGCAGCGCCAAGGCGAGCACCTGCGCGGTGACGGCGCCGGCGAGGCCGAACACCGAGATCTTGATGAGGCCTGTGCCGAGCGAGATCATCGCATCGGTCGCGATCACGGCGGCGCCTTCGAGCCCTGCGGCCATCAACAGCGAGAGCAGGATCACGCCGGAGCCCGAGGTGCCGCCGACCAGGACGCCGTAACCGACCGAGCCGGCGGCAAGGCCGGCGTCGCCGATCTTCACTGCGCGGCGGCGGAGCACGCGGCGCAGCGGCACGCTCAGGATCAGCATGGTGCCGATCACGAGCGCGGCGCCGGCATTGGTGAGGCGGGTGTAGCCATAGGCGCCGAGTGCGGTGGTCAGCGCGGCGCAGGCCAGCACGATCAGCACGCGGCGGCGGTCGGCATAGCGGACATAGGCAAGCGCGCGGCTCGCATTGGTCAGCATCGCGGAGATCGCGATGATCGGCACGACGGGCTCGGCACCGACCATCGGCACCAGCACCAAGGGCATCAGCGCGCCGGTGCCGTAGCCGGCGAGACCGCCGATGATCGAAGCAAACAACGCCATTGCTGCGACCAGCAGAAGCTGCAGAAGCGAGATATCGGCGAAGCCTGAGACGATGGTCAATCTTTCTGGTCGCGCGTGACGCGGGCGACAGCTTGATCGGCGATGGCAGCGAGTGCGGCTTGCTCTAATGGGAAATCCGCCGCGAGCCAAGCGTCCTCGGCGAGCGTCAACACATGTCCGAGCGCGGGTCCTTCGGCGAGACCGCGCGCAATGAAGTCGGCGGCCTTCAGCGGAAATTTCGGCGCAGTCCAGCGCTGCGGCAACTCGGCGAGCGCGCGCCAGCGCGGCGACTGCACGTCAGCGGCGGCGCGGGCCCAGCCCAGCAATACGCGATCGTGATAGCGCTCGGGCCCGAGCCGGTACAGCAAGCGCCGTGCCTTGGCTTCGTCCTTGGTGGCGAAGCGCCACCAGCGGTGCCCCATCGAATCCAGCGCCTTGGCCTCGGCATTGGAGAGCCGCAGGCGCAAGGCGAGGCGCTTGGCGTCTTCGGTGACGGCGACCGAGAGCGCGGCGAGGCGCCGCGTGCTGCTGGGGCTGAGGCCGAGCTCGCGCTCGATCGCGATCATCGCCTCCAGGGGGCCCGTATAGACGACGCCGCCGATCAGCGTTTGCAGCAATCCGCCCTCGGCCATGGCGAGCGCCGCCGCGGAGGCGCCGCCGGCCAGCAGCAGCTTGAGCATCTCCATGCGCACCCGCTCGGCCGACAGGTTCGCCAGGCCCGCGCGTCCCCGGATGCAGGCGAGATAGCCGTCGCGGTCGGGCTCGCCGGCGCCGAAGGCGGCGTGGATGCGGAAGAAGCGCAGAATGCGCAGATAATCCTCGGCGATGCGCTGGTCGGGATCGCCGATGAAGCGCACGCGCCGCGCTTTGGCGTCGTTGATGCCGCCGACATAATCGTAGACGACGCCGCGCGCATCGACCGACAGGCCGTTCATGGTGAAGTCGCGCCGCTCGGCATCCTTCACCCAGTCGCGGCCGAACGCGACCTTGGCCTTGCGGCCGAAGGTCTCGGTGTCCTCGCGCAGCGTCGTGACTTCATAGGGGTGGGCGTCGATCACCAGCGTGACGGTGCCGTGGTCGATGCCGGTCGGCACGCTCTTGATGCCGGCAGCCTTGGCACGCCGTAGCACTTCGTCCGGCAGCGCCGTGGTCGCGATGTCGATGTCGCCAGGCGCAAGACCGAGCAGCGCGTTGCGCACGGCGCCGCCGACCACCCGCGCCTCCTCGCCATCGGTGCCGAGCAGCGCCAGGACGCGCGCGGTCCCGCCTGCGGTCAGCCAGGGCGCATCGGCGAGTAAAGGCTCCGCGCTCATGGGCCGGCCCCTATTTTTCCACGCCCGGCACGAGCTTGCCGTTCTCGATATGGGCGGGGACGTAGGTCGAATCCGGCGGCGCGCCGGAGAAATGCGCAAGCCCGATCAGGCCGGCGATGACCAGCACGATCGCCGCCAGCGCAAGGCGCGCGACGATCGCGACCGGCCAGGACGAGCGCGCGAACAGGCCGGAGCGCGTGGCGGCGAGGAACAGCGCATAGACGGCAAACGGGATGAGGAAGATTCCGATCTCGGTCAGAACCGTCCGGATCATGATGAATAGATCCGCTCATACAGCACACGCAGCATTCCGGCCGTCGCACCCCAGATGTAGCGTTCCGCAAACGGCATCGCGTAATAGGATCGCGGCGTGCCGCGGAATTCCTTGCTGTGCACCTGGTGGTTCACCGGATTCATCAGGAAGGATAGCGGCACCTCGAACGCATCATCAACCTCGGAATGGTTGATGCTGAGCGAAAAGCCCGGCCTGACCTTCGCGACCGTCGGCAGGATGCGGAAGCCGAAGGCGGTGCCGTAGAGATCGAGATAGCCGAGCGGCTCGACGAAGTCGCGTGACAGCCCGACCTCCTCTTCGGCCTCGCGCAGCGCCGCATCCAGCGGCGAGGCATCGGTGGCGTCGATCTTGCCGCCGGGAAACGCGATCTGGCCGGCATGGTCGTTGAGATGCGCCGAGCGCTGCGTCAGCAGGATGGTCGGCTCGGGATGGTCGACCACCGCGATCAGGACCGCTGCCGGGCGCACCGGCTGCTCGCGCGCGATGATCTCGAGCATCTTGTCGGTGCCGGGATCGCCCGAGGCGGGGATGATGTTGGGATCGTAGAGGCCGGGCGGCACGTCGAAGCCGAGCCTCGCCCGGGAGCGGGCGAAGAAATCCGCAGCGCCAAGCGCGACGGGCTCGTTCGTCAGGATAAGGTTGTTCAAGTTCAAAGCGCCGCCCTCACCTGCTCTGCGTCGGCCATGGCGAAGAATTCGCCGGCCGACTCGACACCGAACATCGGCAGGCCATCGACCATCCGCTCCTCGCCCATGTCAACCAGATCGTAATAGAGCGCGCGCGTGACTTTGGCCCAGAGGTCGGCGCGAACATGCAAGTACGGCGTCAGTCCGCCGTCCGCCGCCTGCTCGAAGCGCAGCCTGTGCGCGGCATCGCAGGTGACCCAGTCGTCGACATTGGTGCGGAAGCGCAGCACGCGATGGCTGTCCTCGCCGTCCTTCTGCATCTCGACCGCCATGAATGGCGCATCATCGACGCGGATGCCGACCTTCTCCACTGGCGTGACCAGGAAATGCTTGTCGCCCTCGCGCTTGAGAATGGTCGAGAACAGCCGCACCAAGGCAAGACGCCCGATTGGCGTCCCCAGATAGAACCAAGTACCATCGGAGGCGATTCGGATGTCGAGATCGCCGCAAAACGGCGGATTCCACAGATGCACCGGAGGGAGGCCCTTTTTGGCGCCTTCGGCATTGGCAGCGCTTTTGGCGGCGGCAGTCAGCCCTTCAAGACCGCGATCGGCGCTCTGCCCTTGGTTCGCCATGGTTTGCCCTGACTTTGTCATTTGGCACGATTGGTGCAGGTCTACGTTGTCGATTGGCGCTCGGTTCCACCCGGATTAGTCCGGTGTGGAGGTCGCCACTTCGTGATGCCGTACATACCCCGAAGCCGATAAGGTGGGGATAGGTTAATTCAACGAATACATGGCCTTCCTGCAAGTCTAGCATGGGCCCATGATCTGGCGTGATGACCTGACGCGACAGGCTCACGATGCAAGCAAGCCGCGTGGCAGGCTGAAGGAGCAAGCGAATGGCGGAGAGTGTCGAGAAACTCGAGGACGGGATCGTCCGTTCGGCCGAGCAGGTGTCGAGCCAGGTTCGCGCGGCCAAGGACGCGATCGCCTCCGTCATCTTCGGTCAGGATCGCGTGATCGAGAACACGCTGGTCACCATCCTCTCCGGTGGCCATGCGCTCCTGATCGGCGTGCCGGGCCTTGCCAAGACCAAGCTGGTGGAGACGCTCGGCGTCACGCTCGGTCTCGACGCCAAGCGCATCCAGTTCACGCCCGATCTGATGCCCTCGGACATTCTCGGCGCCGAAGTGCTGGACGAGAGCACCGCGGGAAGGCGCGCCTTCCGCTTCATTGCCGGTCCCGTGTTCGCGCAGCTCCTGATGGCCGACGAGATCAACCGCGCGAGCCCGCGCACGCAATCGGCGCTGCTGCAGGCGATGCAGGAGCAGCACATCACCGTTGCCGGTGCGCGCCATGATCTGCCGAAACCTTTCCACGTGCTCGCGACGCAAAACCCGCTGGAACAGGAAGGCACCTATCCGTTGCCCGAAGCGCAGCTCGACCGCTTCCTGATGGAGATCGACGTCGACTATCCCGACCGCGATGCCGAGCGCCGCATCCTGTTCGAAACCACGGGCGCGGAGGAGACGCTGGCCAAGGGCGCGATGACGCCCGATGCGCTGATCACCGCGCAGCGCCTGATCCGGCGCCTGCCGGTCGGCGATTCCGTGGTGGAGGCGATCCTGTCGCTGGTGCGCTCGGCCCGCCCGGGTCCGGACGCCGGCGAAGCCGGCAAGTTCATTGCCTGGGGCCCCGGCCCGCGCGCCAGCCAATCGCTGATGCTGGCGGTGCGCGCGCGGGCGCTGATCGACGGGCGCCTCGCGCCCTCGATCGACGACGTGCTCGACCTTGCCGAGCCCGTGCTGAAGCACCGCATGGCGCTGACGTTCCAGGCGCGCGCCGAAGGCCGCACGATTCCGGACGTGATCCGGCAATTGAAGACACGGATCGGTTGATGGCAGCAGAGAACGGGCGGGCAGCGAAGGAGATACTGGCGATCCGACGTGCCGATGGCGAAAGCCGCACGCTCGCCGCTTCGTTGCCGCGCCTGGTGCTCGAGGCCCGCCGCATCGCCGCCAACGTCATCCACGGCCTGCATGGACGGCGCCGCGCCGGCTCCGGCGAAAATTTCTGGCAGTACCGCCGCTTCGTCTCGGGTGAACCGGCACAGAACGTCGACTGGCGCCGCTCGGCGCGCGACGACCATCTCTATGTGCGCGAGCTGGAATGGGAAGCCTCGCACACGGTCTGGATCTGGCCGGACCGCTCGCCCTCGATGGCGTTCGCCTCCAAGACCGCGCGCGAGTCCAAGCTGGAGCGGACGCTGATCGTTGCCTTCGCGCTGGCCGAGCTGCTCGTCGCCGGCGGCGAGCGCGTCGGCATTCCCGGACTGATGCCACCGACCGCAAGCCGCAGCGTCATCGACAAGATGGCGCAGGCGATGCTGCATGACGATGCCGACCGCCTCAGCCTGCCGCCGTCCTTCGTTCCGGCCGCGCTGGCCGAGATCATCGTGCTGTCGGATTTCTGGTCGCCGATCTCCGAGATCAGCACGACGCTCGCCGGCCTCTCCGGCTCGGGCGCCCACGGCACGATGGTGCAGGTGGTCGATCCCGCCGAGGAATCGTTTCCCTATTCCGGCCGCGTCGAGTTCGTCGAGCCGGAAGGCTTTGGCGTGATCACCGCCGGCCGCGCCGAGAGCTGGGCGCAGGACTACACCGCGCGCCTCGCGCTGCACCGCGACCAGATCCGCGCCGAGACGGGCAAGCTCGACTGGCTGTTCACGACGCACGCCACCGACCGCTCCGCCGCCGAGCTCTTGCTGTTCCTGCATGCCGGCATGCAGGTGAGCAAGTCGGGCGCACGCACCACGACGATCAAGGCGGGGCCGGCCGCATGATGGGATTGCCGCTCGCCTTCACGCAACCGCTGCTCCTGATCGGCCTGATCAGCCTGCCCGTGCTGTGGTGGCTGCTGCGCGTGATGCCGCCGCGGCCGCGCCGCATCGAGTTTCCACCGACGCGGCTGTTGTTCGACATCACGCCGCGGGAAGAGACGCCCTCGCGGACGCCGTGGTGGCTGACCGCCCTCCGCCTGCTCGCCGCCGCGCTGGTGATCTTCGCCGCCGCCGGCCCGATCTGGAATCCGCAAACGGGCCTCGCCGGCAGCAAGGCGCCGCTGATGATCATGTTCGACGACGGCTGGAGCGCCGCATCGCACTGGGACGTCAGGATCAGGACCGCGGACGAGCTGATCGCCAATGCCGACAATGACGGCCGTGGCATCGCGCTGGTGCCGCTCTCGGAGCCGAACCGCGACATCACCCTGATGCCGGCAGGGGCGGCGCGCGTCGCGCTGCGGCAACTCGCGCCAAAGCCCTATTCGATCGACCGCGTCGAGACGCTGGCCGCGGTCGACCGTTTCCTCAAGGTCACCGGCGACTGCGAGATCGCCTGGCTCTCCGACGGCGTCGACACCGGCCGCGGCGAGGACTTCGTGGCCGGCCTCGGCAAGACCATCGGCGACCGCAGCCTGACCGTGTTCGAAGGCGGCGCCTCCTCGCCGCTGGCCCTGGTCGCCGCGGAGAACGCCGCGGCGAAGATGACGGTGAAGGTGCTGCGCACCGATGGCGGGATTGCGGTCGGCACGGTGCGCGCGCTGGACCAGAAGGCATCCCCGATCGGCGAAGCGCGTTATTCGTTCGGTCCGCAGGACAAGGAAACCGAAGCGGCGTTCGACCTGCCGGTCGAGCTGCGCAACGACATCACGCGGCTCGAGATCTCCGGCGAACGCTCGGCCGGCGCGGTGCAGCTGCTCGACAAGCGCTGGCGCCGCCGCGCCATCGGCATCGTCTCGGGCGCGACCAGCGAGACCGCGCAGCCGCTGCTGGCGCCGACCTTCTATCTCACCCGCGCGCTGGCCCCGTTCGCCGACGTCAGGCTCGCCGACAAGGGCTCGCCGCAGCAGGGCATCACGCAGTTTCTGGACCAGAAGCTGCCGATGATCATCCTCGCCGATGTCGGCACCATCGCCCCCGAGCTGCGCGAACGCCTCAATGCCTGGGTCGACCAGGGCGGCGTGCTGGTGCGGTTCGCTGGGCCCCGGCTGGCACAGGCGGAGGACGACCTCGTGCCGGTCAAGCTGCGCAAGGGCGGCCGCACGCTCGGCGGCAGCCTGACCTGGGAGAAGCCGCAGCATCTCGCCTCTTTCGCGGGCGACGGCCCGTTTGCCGGCGTCGCGGTCCCCAAGGACGTCACCGTGAGCCGCCAGGTGCTGGCCGAGCCCGACGCCGTGCTCGCCACCAAGAGCTGGGCCTCGCTGGAAGACGGCACGCCGCTCGTCACCGGCGAGCATCGCGGCAAGGGCCTCGTCAGCCTGTTCCACGTCAGCGCCGACATGCGCTGGTCGGATCTGCCGATGTCGGGCACCTTCGTCGAAATGCTGCGGCGGGTCGTCGACATGTCCGGCTATACGGCGAAGCCCGGCGCCGGCGTTGCCAGCGAAGCGACCACTGAGACGGTGGCGCCGCTGCACATCCTCGACGGATTTGGCGCGTTCGGTCCGCCGCCCGCGACTGCCAAGCCGCTGCCCGCGGACTATCGCGACCGCGCCACATCAGATCATCCGCCCGGCTTCTACGGTCCGGCAGAAGGACCGCTCGCCGTGAACACGCTTGCCAGCGCCGACCGCATCGCCGCACTGAACACCGCGAGCCTGCGCGCCCGGCACGCCACCTACACCAATGCCGAGCCGCGCGACCTGCGCGGCTGGCTGCTGTCGACGGCGCTCGCGCTGTTCCTGATCGACGCCATCATCGTCGCGGTGCTCGGCGGCGGGATTGCCGCGCTGCTGCGCCGTCGCGCCGCGCCCGCGACGATCGTGCTCGCCCTGCTCGCGGGATTCGCGGCGCTCTCGCCGGCGCCGTCGCGCGCCGACGGCGTCACGGACGAGTTCGCGATGAAGTCGGTATCGCAGACTCGCCTCGCCTATGTCGTGACAGGCAATGCCGACGTCGATTCCATCGTTAAGGCCGGGATGAACGGGCTGACGCTGTTCCTGGCCCAGCGCACTGCGCTCGAGGCCGGCGATCCCGTCGGCGTCGATCCCGCGCGCGACGAGCTCGCCTTCTTCCCGCTGATCTACTGGCCGATCGTGCCGGGCGCGCCGAAGCCGCCACAGGACGCCATCAACAGGATCGACGCCTACATGAAGCAGGGCGGCACCGTGCTGTTCGACACCCGCGACGCGATCGAGGCACCGCCCGGCGCGAACGGCGCGGCGCAGACCCCGGCCATGCAGACGCTGCGCGAGATCCTGTCCTCGCTCGATGTGCCCGAGCTCGAGCCGGTGCCGCGCGAGCACGTGCTGACCAAGACCTTCTACCTGCTGCGCGACTTCCCGGGCCGCTTCACGGCCGGCCAGACCTGGGTCGAGACGTTGCCGCGCGAAGAGGACGATGAGAGCGCGCAGCGGCCGGCGCGCGGCGGCGACGGCGTCTCGCCGATCATCATCACCTCGAACGACCTGGCCGGCGCCTGGGCGGTGCGGCCCGACGGACAGGCCATGCTGCCGGTGACCGGCGGCGACCCCCGCCAGCGCGAATTCGCCTACCGCGCCGGCGCCAACATCGTGATGTACACGCTGACCGGCAACTACAAGGCCGACCAGGTGCACGCGCCGGCGCTGATCGAACGGCTGGGGCAATAGGATCGACATGAATTACGGCATCGCGTTCACACCGCTTGTTCCCTCGATCGTGCTGTGGCTCGCGCTCGCCGCGATCGTCGTCATTGCGCTTGTGCTGCTGCTGGCGCGCGCGCGCGGCGCTGCGGTGCGCGTGGCCGCGCTGGCGCTGTTCCTGCTGGCGCTCGCGAATCCCTCCTTCACGCGCGAGGACCGTGATCCGCTCACCTCGGTCGCCGCCATCGTCGTCGACAAGAGCCCGAGCCAGAACTTCGGCAACCGCACTCGCGAAGCTGCGCAAGCGCAGGAGGCGCTGGTCGACAGCCTGAAGAAGATCAAGGGCCTCGAGGTCCGCGTCGTCGACGCCGGACAGGCCGACGGCGAGACCGACGGCACGAAACTGTTCGGGGCACTGGCCTCGGCCTTGGCGGACGTCCCGGTCGACCGCGTCGCCGGCGCGTTCCTGATCACCGACGGCCGCGTCCACGATATTCCGGCGAACACAGCCGCGCTCGGCTTCCAGGCGCCGGTGCACGCGCTGGTCACCGGCCAGAAGGACGAGCGCGACCGCCGCATCGCGATCACCGCCGCACCGCGCTTCGGCATCGTCGGGCAGACCCAGACCATCTCCTACCGCCTCGACGACCAGGGCGTTTCCGGCGAGCGTGCCAGGGTCACGGTCCGCCGCGACGGCGAGGTCATCAACGAGCGCACGCTGTCGAGCGGTCAGGCCGCGAGCGTCGACGTCGACATCAAGCATGCCGGGCCGAACATCGTCGAGATCGAGGCTTCGCCGCTCGAGCGCGAATTGACGCCGGTGAACAACCGCGCCGTGGTGGCCATCGACGGCGTGCGCGACAAGCTGCGCGTGCTCCTAGTCTCGGGCGAGCCGCATTCGGGCGAGCGCACCTGGCGCAATCTGCTCAAGTCCGACGCCAGCGTCGACCTCGTCCATTTCACCATTCTGCGCCCGCCGGAGAAGCAGGACGGCACGCCGATCAACGAATTGTCGTTGATCGCATTTCCGACCCGCGAGCTGTTCCAGCAGAAGATCAACGAATTCCAGCTGATCATCTTCGACCGCTACGCCCGCCAGGGCGTGCTGCCGATCCCTTATTTCGAGAACATGGCGCGTTATGTGCGCGCAGGCGGCGCTGTGCTGGTCTCGGCCGGCCCCGACTATGCCTCGAACAGCAGCATCTGGCGCACGCCGCTGGATTCGGTGCTGCCGGCCGAGCCCGTCGGCGTCACCGAGAAGCCGTTCTATGCGCATCTGTCCGACATCGGCAAACGTCATCCCGTCACGCGCGGGCTGGAAGGCTCCGCCAGCGAGCCGCCGCGCTGGAGCCGGTTCTTCCGCACCGTCGACACCCGCAACGCGGTCAACCCGCCCGTCATGACCGGCGTCGACGGCAAGCCGCTGCTGTTCCTGTCGCGCTTCGGCGAGGGCCGCGTCGCGCTCCTGCTGTCCGACCACATCTGGCTGTGGGCGCGCGGCTATGAGGGCGGCGGCCCGCATCTCGACCTGCTCCGGCGGATGTCGCACTGGCTGATGAAGCAGCCTGATCTCGACGAAGAAGCGCTGCGCCTCCAGGTGCAGGGCAAGGACCTCGTCGTGGTGCGCCAGACCATGGCGGACAGCGTCCAGCCTGTCAGCGTGACCTCGCCGTCGGGCGTGTCGCAGGATCTGACGCTCTCGCCCGGCGATCCCGGCGAGTGGCGCGCCAGCCTGCCGGCCAACGAGCTCGGCCTGTGGCAGGCCACCGACGGCACGCTGAAGGCGCTGATCAATGTCGGCCCGACCAATCCGAAGGAGTTTTCGGAAGTCACCTCCACGGTCGATACGTTGAAGCCGCTGACACAGGCGACGGGCGGCGATGCCGTGCGTGTGGCCGCTGGCTCGAGCGTCGAGCTGCCGCGCATCCTGCCGGTTCGCTCGGTCGGCATGTTCCACGGCGACGGCTGGATGGGCGTGCGGATGCGCGACGCCAGCGTGGTCAAGGGCGTCGGCGTGCTGCCGATCTTCTCCGGCCTGATCGGTCTTCTGCTGCTGCTCGGCGCGTTTGCGGCGACGTGGGTCCGCGAGGGACGCTAGTTGCCCGAACGACACATCGGCTGGGCGGCCTGCATGCGCCGATCCCGGCTGCCGTTGACATCGGTGAACCGATCGGGCGATGTTATACTATAACATCGCGGCGTCCTGGGATTGACGCTCCGGTGTGGGGGTGGCGTTTCCAGATGAAGTGGTTCCGGTCGAATAGCAGGCACGGCGCCCGGCTCGCGTTGTTCGCGATGCTGGTGCAGCTCGCGCTGACATTCGGCCACAGCCATTGGTTTGCGCAGGCCGCGCCGCTTGCTCAATCCTCAGCCGAGCAGACCGACAGCACCAAGGGCGTTGCTGCGATCGACCGCGCCGCGGTGCAGAAGCAGTCGCCGGCCGGCCCTGACCGCGAGCATTCGGGCGAAGATAATTGTGCCATCTGCGCCATCATCGCGATGGCGGGCACAATCGTGTCGGCGACGCCGCCCGTGCTGTTGCTGCCGCAGGCGATCGAGCTGCTCCAGCGCACCCTCGACGCCGAGTTCGCTCATCTGACATCGGCCGGCACGGCGTTCCAGCCGCGCGCCCCTCCTGTTTCCTGATCTCCAACGCTTGATCACGCCCAGCCTCGCCGTGCATCGGCAAGTGCCTGGGAGAAGTTGAAGTCGAATTCCGTCGCATAGCGACGGCAGGCCGCCTCCGATCAGCAGAGCATCATCCGGACGGCGCCTGGGTGGAATCAGGACCATGTCATTTCAATTGCGACGCGCGCAGCGCCTTGGCGGAGCAAGCCTGCTCCTGCTCGGCGCCGCCGCTACAGCTGCGTTCGCCCAAGACTCGGCGCAACAGCCGGCACAGGACAAATCGTCGACCGAGATCCCCGCCGTCACCGTGACGGCGCCGAGCCCGATCGTGCGTCGAGCGGTGCCGTCGCGCAGCGCAGGCCGCGGCACGCGGACCGCGCGGGTGCGCAGCCGCGAGCAGACGGCGGAAGCGGCGCCGGCAGCGCCCGTGCCCGCCGCGCCCCAGCAGGGCGTTTTACCTGTCGTGACCAACCAGTTCGCCACCGTCACCGTGGTGCCGAACGAGGAGATCCGCCGCGAGGGCGGCGGCCAGCTCGGCGATCTCCTGTTCTCCAAGCCCGGGATCACCGGATCGAGCTTCGCGCCCGGCGCCTCCAGCCGGCCGATCATCAGGGGTCTCGACGTCAACCGCGTCGGCATCGTCGAGAACGGCACCAATGGCGGCGGCGCCTCCGACCTCGGCGAGGATCATTTCGTCCCGATCGATCCGCTCGCGACCAACCAGGTCGAGGTGGTGCGCGGGCCGGCGGCGCTGCGCTACGGCTCGACCTCGATCGGCGGCGTGGTCAGCGCCACCAACAACCGGATTCCGGACGCGCTGCCCTCCTGCGCGCCGTCGTTCCAGGCCTACGGCCTGCCGACTAAGGCCCCGCTCGCGAACGCTGCGACGTCGCCCTGCGTCACCGCGGAGACGCGCACCGCGTTCTCTTCGGTCGACCGCGGCATCGAGAGCGGCGTGCTGCTCGACGCCGGCGGCGGCAATTTTGCCTTCCATGCCGACGCCTATGGCCGCGCCACCTCGGACTATTACATCCCGAGCTATCCCTATCTGACCGACCAGTCGCGCCCCGTGAACGGCCGCCAGCCGAACTCGGCGACGCGCTCGGACGGCGCATCGATCGGCGGCTCGTACTTCTTCCAGGGCGGCTATATCGGCGCATCGATCACGCAGAACGATTCGCTCTACCACATCCCCGGCATCGACGGCGCCGACCACAAGACGCGGATTGACGCTCACCAGACCAAGATCAACGTCAAGGGCGAGTACCGCCCCGACGCGGCTGCGATCGATACGATCCGGTTCTGGGCCGGCGCGACCGACTACCGGCACAACGAGATTGGCCTTGCCGATCCCGCCGACCTCAACAGCGACGGCATCCGGCAAACCTTCACCAACAAGGAGCAGGAGATCCGCACCGAGGTGCAGCTGATGCCGTTCAACGCGCGCTTCGCCGAAGTGACGACGGCGCTGGGCTTCCAGGTCGGGCACCAGGAATTGAGCGCGCCGAGCCCCGACAATCCCGGCACGCTGTTCAACGGGCTGTGGGATCCCAACACCAACACGCGCGTCGCGGCTTACGCCTTCAACGAGTTCAAGTTCTCGGAAGCGACGCGGGCGCAGATCGCCGGCCGGATCGAGCATGTCGAGCTGCACGGCACGACGCCGAACTTCCCGGCGGATTACCTGCCCGACGGCACGCCGCAGGCGGCGATCGCGCGCAACCCGTCCTTCACGCCGAAGAGCGGCAGCATCGGGCTGCTGCAGGATTTGCCGGGCGGAATGGTCGGCAGCATCACCGCGCAATATGTCGAGCGCGCGCCGAAGGCAGCCGAGCTGTTCTCCCGCGGTGGCCATGATGCGACCGCGACTTTCGACATCGGCAATCCGAACCTCACGATCGAGACCGCGAAATCGATCGAGCTCGGCGTCCGCAGGGCGACGGGGCCGTTCCGGTTCGAGGCGACGGTCTACTACACGCATTTCGACAATTTCATCTATCGCCGCCTCACCGGCGTGAGCTGCGACGACGATTTTGCGTCCTGCGGCACGCCGGGGGCCGAGCTGAACCAGGCGGTCTACTCGCAACGCAATGCGAACTTCCGTGGCGGCGAATTCCAGTCGCAGCTGGACATCGGCGCGTTCCAGGGCGGCATCTGGGGCATCGAGAACCAGCTCGACGTGGTCCGCGCCACCTTCTCCGACGGCACCAACGTGCCGCGGATTCCGCCGGTGCGCATGGGCGGCGGCGTGTTCTGGCGCGACGACAATTGGCTGATGCGCGTCAACCTGTTGCACGCCTTCGCGCAGAACAACGTCGCCGTGATCGCGGAGACGCCTACGGCGGGCTACAATCTCTTGAAGGCCGAGGTCAGCTACAAGACCAAGCTCGACCGCAACTGGTTCGGCGCGCGCGAGATGATGGCCGGCATCGTCGGCAACAATCTCCTCAACGAGAACATTCGCAACCATGTGTCCTACACCAAGGACGAGGTCTTGATGCCCGGCATCGGCGTGCGGGCGTTCGCGAATTTCAAGTTCTAGGTGACGACAAACACCGTCATTGCGAGGAGCCCTTGCGACGAAGCAATCCAGACTGCCACCGCAGAAAGATTCTGGATTGCTTCGCTGAGCCTGTGTAATCCGGGGTCTCGCGTCGCGGGGAGACCTTCCCGGATTGCGCTGCGCTTTATCCGGGCTACGCGCCACTCCTACTTCCGCGCCTTGCTCCAGTCGGGGCCGACCGCGCCCGACACGCCCTCGAAGGCGCCGTCGACGAGCTCGAACACCAGGATGCGGGCGGCATCGACGGGACCTGGCATGGTGACGCGGCCCTTCGGCACCGGCTTGAAGCCGACGCGGCTGTAATAGGCCTCGTCGCCGACCAGCAGCACCAGGCGGTGACCTTTCGCCTTGGCGTCCTTCACCGCGCGCTCCATCAACTGACGGCCGATGCCGCGGTCGCGGAACGGCGGCTCGACGGTGAGCGGCCCGAGCAGCAGCGCCGGCGTGTCGCCGATCAGGATCGGCAATTGCCGGACGGAGCCGACCAGGAGCGTGCCGATGCGGGCGGTAAAGGACAGATCGAGCAGATGGTCGACGTGCTCGCGGATCCGGTAGGCGCTCAGCACGAAGCGGCCGGGGCCGAAGGTGCGTTCGTGCAGCCGCTCGATGGCCTGGGCGTCGCCGGCGGCTTCGGGAAGGATGGTCAGTGAGAGATCGTTCATGTCAATTCGCGGAGTAGCACTTGCGCCTGCGGAGGTCCATGGGCGCCATCGGTGCCGGGCCTGGCCTCTCCCCAGCGGAGCGAGCTGCAGGCCTGCCTCAGCCTGCGTCCCGGTTCGACGCCGGCTGGGACAAATAGGTCAGCATCTTCATCTCCCGCCGCCCTCGCGTCACCGTGTCGAGCACGAGCCCTGATGACACCGACAGCAGGGCCATGATCATCAGGCCCATCGACAGCACCGCGGTAGGCAGGCGCGGCACGAGCCCGGTTTCGATGAAAGTGATCACGATCGGGATCGCGAGGATGATCGAGGCCAGCGCCAGCAGGATTCCGATCACCGTGAAGAAGCGCAACGGCCGTTCGGAACGGTAGAGCTTCAGCATGGTGCCGAGGATGCGAAAGCCGTCGCGCCAGGTGTTGAGCTTGGAGAACGAGCCTTCGGGGCGCGCGTAATAGGGCGTCTCGACCTCGGCGACCGGCAGCGACAATTCCAGCGCATAGACCGCAAGCTCGGTCTCGATCTCGAAACCGTCGGAGAGGACGGGGAAGGATTTGACGAAGCGGCGCGAGAACACCCGGTAGCCGGACAGGATGTCCTTGAAAGCGTGGCCGAAGGTCGAGGACAAAAAGCCGGTCAGCATGCGGTTGCCGGTGCGATGGCCGAGCCGATAGGCGGCCTGGACCTGATCGACACGCAGGCCGACCACCATGTCGAGATGATCGTCGAGCAGCCTGTCGATCATGCGCGGCGCGCTCGGCGCATCGTAGGTCGCATCGCCGTCGACCAGCACATAGACGTCGGCCTCGACGTCCGCGAACATGCGGCGCACGACGTGGCCCTTGCCCTGCCGGCGCTCGCTGCGCACGATCGCGCCGGCTTCGCGCGCGACCTCGGCGGTCCGGTCGCGCGAATTGTTGTCGTAGACGTAGATCTGCGCCGAGGGCAGCGCTTTGCGGAAATCGGCCACGACGGTCGCGACCGCGGCCTCCTCGTTGTAGCAGGGCACCAGCACGGCGATGCGAAACTGCGCTGAGGTCATCGCGACGGCACTCCGAGGCTTGTCGGCTCGCGCCCGAGCGGCGTGGCCTGCCGTGCCTGCTCCGGCTGCATCAGCCATGCGAACGCGACACTCCACAGCGAGAGCATCGCAATCGGCACGATGTAGTAGGGCGTGAAGATCGGATGGCTCAGGAAGAAGCCGAGGTTGACGACGAGATTGGCGGCGGCGACGAGCGCCACCTGCCGCACGCTGCCCTCGCCTACCCGCAACAGAAAGGCCGTGGTGCCGATCGCCAGCACGATCAGCACGAATTGCATGTCGCGCAGATAATGGCCGAGCACGGCAAGGTCGAAGGCCGGCGCGACCACGTCGGCGCTGCCATAGGTCGTGGCCAGCGGGCTGCCGGCATTGATGGCCTGCGCAACCAGGGTCGGGGCCATGCCGGCGAGGACAGCGACGCCGAAGCCGAGCCCCTGCGCGAAGCCTGACAGCGTCCGTGTTCGCAGGAACGCAAGGGCCAGATAGATGGCATAGCCGGCCGCGAGCAGCGCATTCGGCAATCTGAAATTGACGGAGGCACCGAGCAGGAGGCCGACCAGCGCAATCAGCAGCACGCTGCGTTTCTCCCTGGTCAGCCACAACGCGGTCAGGAATCCCGCGACCGCGCAGAGCGCCATGGTCGGCGCGATCGAATAGCTCGCCTTGGCCGGGTTGATCATGAGATAGACGGCAAGCGCGCCGAACAGGCCGGCGCCGACGATGGCAGGCAGCGTGCGTGCCATGGCAATGCCCGTCAGCGCGAGGCCGCAGACAATCAGGCTCGCGGCGATGTACAGCGGCACCACCTGGTTGCCTTCGGGAAACAGCGCCAGCAGGAAGCCGGTGCCCGGCGGATATTGCATCACGACCTTGCCGCTCGGCATCGGGTTGTGGCACGGCCAGCGCAGCGGGTCCTGCCATTCGGCGAACGCGATCTGCTTCAGCTTGCCTTCGAAATACTGGTCGTAGTCCAGGTGGGCATTGGTGTTGAGCCCACCGATGCCGAGGCGCTGGAACAGATGCGCCTGGCGGAGATAGCAGATGTCGTCATAGACCCCGCGTGCCTCGCTCCAGCGTGACATCGTGACGATGTTGCTGGCGAGGATCGCAATACAGATCAGGCCGAAGGCGAGCTTGGCAATTTTCATCCGGTCTTCCGTGGCGCGCGTCAAGCGGGTTACTAGCACAGGCCGCCCTCAGCGCCACGTCGCAATCAACGGCTTGCCACCGAGCACCTCGGCGATCCGCAGCCGCGTGCCGGGCGTGGTGCCCTCGGGCAACGCGGCATTGTCGAAGAACCCGCATTCGACGATCTCGCGGTTGGGCTCAGGGACGCGATCCTGCCTGAACTGCCTGACCACGTAGACCGCGACGTGGTCGCGGCGGGAGACGTGGCTGTTGAGGAAGACGCCGTGCAGGATCGCCTCGCCGGTCAGGTCGATGTCGCCCTCCTCCTTGAGCTCGCGCCGCAGCGCCTCTTCCATGGTCTCGCCGAAATCGACGCCGCCGCCAGGCAAATACCAGCCGCTGACGTAGCTGTGCCTGACCAGGAAGACGCGATTGTCGGCATCCAGCACCACGGCGCGCACGCCCAGCGTCATGCCGCGGACGAGCAGGAAATAGACGTGGAAGACCCGCCGCAGCAGCGGCTCGGCTTTCCGTCGGGCTCGGTTCAGACGTTCTCCCATCAGGCTTCCTCGACGCCCCTGCTCGGGCCCTGCTTGCGCGACGCGCGCGACCTTGCCATTACAGCGGAGCAATAGCGAGGCATTCGCGCGCCATGACTCCCTTCACGCTGGCCCATCTGTCCGATCCGCATCTGGCGCCTATGCCGAAGCCGCGGCTGATCGAGCTCGCGGGCAAGCGCGCGCTCGGCTATGTCAACTGGACCCGCAACCGCCACAAGTACCAGCGCCGCGAGGTGCTCGATGCGCTCGTTGCCGACATGAAGGCGCAGGCGCCCGACCACATCGCAGTGACGGGCGATCTCGTCAACCTGGCGCTGGAGGCGGAGTTCGCGCCGGCGCTGGCCTGGCTCGAAAGCGTCGGCCCGCCCGACCGCGTGACCGCGATTCCCGGCAATCACGACGCCTATGTCAGCGCGACGCGGCATCGCTTCGGCGAGACGTTCCTGCACTACATCGCCGCGGACACACCCGGCGGTGCAGCCTTCCCCGCGGTGCGCCGGCGCGGGCCGCTGGCGTTGATCAGCCTGTCCACGGCGGTGCCGACCCTGCCGCTGATGGCGACCGGCACGCTCGGGCGCGATCAGCTCGCTGCGCTTGCGGAGGTGCTCAAGCGGCTCGCGGCGGAAGACGTCTTCCGCGTGCTGCTGGTGCATCATCCGCTGAAATCCAGCGCGCGGGCGAAGCGGATGACCGACGCGCCGGAGCTGCTGGCGCTGTTGAAGCGCCACGGCGTCGAGCTGGTCCTGCACGGGCACGATCACATTCATTCGACGATGTGGTTCGAGGGTCCGAACGGCAACATTCCCGCGCTCGGCGTGCCCTCGGCCTCCGCGCTCGCGCACGGACGCTATCCCGCGGCGGCGTACAATCTGTTCACCATCGAGAAGGACAATGCCGGCTGGCGCTGCGAGCAGACGGTGCGAAGCCTCGGGGCTGGATTTCAGATCGGGCAGATCAAGCATGTGCGGTTGATTTGAGGTCTCCGTCACTCCGGGGCGCGCGAAGCGCGAGCCCAGAATCCATTCATCGCCATGCGCTGCTGCCCGATGGATTCCGGGCTCATGCTGCGCATGCCCCGGAATGACGGCGGAGAGAGCCTCACCAGTTCCGCAAGACCGCGAGCACTGCGAGCCCGAACAACGCGGCAGCGCCGAGCACGAAGCCGAACACGAACGGCCAGAGGCGCGAGCGGCGCGGCGGCGCGGCGGCCGGGGCCTGCGGTTCGGGCGCGATCACCATCGCACGCTCGCGCTCGATCATGCGGCGCGCGACATAGTCGGTGACGGCCTCGACGATCATTGCGGTGTCGTGCGATTCGGCGAGCACGATGCGGCCGAAGCGGGTGTCCTGGACGAATCGGTACATCCGCTTGTCGCGGCCCATCACGATGTGGGCGACGACGTCGATCCAGAGCCGCGGCGTATCGCCCTGGCTGATGCCGCGGTCGAACAGGTCGATCTGATCGGGCACCTGCGCGAACAGGGGATCGAGCGCGTCGTTGAGGATCTCGAGCCGCGCCACCTCGGCGTCGCGCAGATCGACGACGACGCCGGTCCGGTCGGCCGCCTCGATCCGCGCGCGCAGCAGCGCATCGCGCAGCCGCACCGGGCGCGGCTGGCCGGGATGGGTCCCGCTGGTCTCGGGCTCTGACATTGTCGGCCTCGTCCTCGACTTTATCCCGATTAACCTATCAGCAACCAAACCCTCCGCAAAGGCCCACAATTCCAGAGACTTACGGCGCCCACAGCCGTTTCGCCTGTGCCAAAAGCAGACGATCCCACCCAGGCTTGAGGCCTGGATGGGACCATCCGTCCTTGGACGTCTTCTTGTTTCAGATTGTTTCAGCTCGGCAGCTGCCGATCAGGCTGCCGGGGCGCGCTGCGGCTCTTCAACGATCGAGAAGCGGACGCCGGCCTTGTGGCGGCTCTCTTCCGATACCTCGCGCCAGCAGTCCTCGGCTTCCTTGCGGGTCTTGAACGGACCTTTGACCTGGGCCGAGCCTTCGACGAGCTTGTGGAAGTTCATCGAGCCGAACTCGCCGCCGATCACCCAGAAATTGCTGCCTTTGGTCATTGTCAGTCTCCTGTTGAGGTGCGTGACCGGCCTGGACTCCAAGCTGGCTTCCAGACCGGTCCGATCCGCCGTTAGCCGAACTGGTTCATCGTGTTGTGGGCGCCGCCCGCCTTCAGGGCAGCTTCGCCCGCGAAGTACTCCTTGTGGTCGTCACCGATGTCGGAGCCAGCCATGTTCTGGTGCTTCACGCAGGCGATGCCCTGACGGATCTCGGCGCGCTGGACGTTCTTGACGTAGCCGAGCATGCCCTGCTCGCCGAAATACTCGCGGGCGAGATTGTCGGTCGAGAGCGCCGCCGTGTGATAGGTCGGCAGCGTGATCAGGTGGTGGAAGATGCCGGCGCGCTTGGCCGAATCCGCCTGGAAGGTGCGGATGCGCTCGTCGGCTTCCTTCGCCAGCGGCGTGTCGTCGTACTCCGCCTTCATCAGCTCGGCACGGTTGTACTTGCTGACGTCCTGGCCCGCTTCCTTCATCGCGTCGTAGACCTGCCAACGGAAGTTGAGCGTCCAGTTGAACGACGGCGAGTTGTTATAGGCGAGCTTGGCATTCGGCACGACCTTGCGGATGCGGTCGACCATGCTCGCGATCTGCTCGATATGCGGCTTCTCGGTCTCGATCCAGAGCAGGTCGGCGCCGTTCTGCAGCGAGGTGATGCAATCGAGCACGCAGCGGTCTGCACCGGTGCCGGGGCGGAACTGGTAGAGGTTGGAGGGCAGCCGCTTCGGGCGCATCAACTTGCCGTTGCGGTTGATGATGACGTCGCCGTTCTTGGCGTTCTCCGCGGTGATTTCCTCGCAATCGAGGAAGCTGTTGTACTGGTCGCCGATGTCGCCGGGCTTGTGGCTGACCGCGATCTGCTGCGTCAGGCCGGCGCCGAGCGAGTCGGTGCGGGTCACGACGATGCCGTCTTCGACGCCGAGCTCGAGGAAGGCGTGGCGGCAGGCGCGGATCTTCGCCAGGAAGACGTCATGCGGCACGGTGACCTTGCCGTCCTGGTGACCGCACTGCTTCTCGTCGGAGACCTGGTTCTCGATCTGCAGCGCGCAGGCACCCGCCTCGATCATCTTCTTGGCAAGCAGATAGGTCGCCTCGGCGTTGCCGAAGCCGGCATCGATGTCGGCGATGACGGGGACGACGTGGGTCTGGAAGTTGTCGATCTTCTCGATCAGCTCCTTCTCGCGGGCCTTGTCCCCTTCCTTGCGCGCCTTGTCGAGCAGACGGAAGATGTCGTTGAGCTCGCGCGAATCGGCCTGCCGCAGGAAGGTGTAGAGCTCCTCGATCAGCGCCGGCACCGAGGTCTTCTCGTGCATCGACTGGTCGGGCAGCGGACCGAACTCGGAGCGCAGCGCCGCGATCATCCAGCCCGAGAGATACAGATAGGTGCGGTCGGTCTTGCCGCCGAAGTGCTTCTTGACCGAGATCAGCTTCTGCTGGGCGATGAAGCCGTGCCAGCAGCCCAGCGACTGCGTGTACTTGGTCGGATCCTTGTCATAGGCGGCCATGTCGGCACGCATCACGGCCGCGGTGTAGCGGGCGATGTCGAGGCCGGTCTTGAAACGGTTCTGCAGGCGCATGCGCGCGACGGCCTCGGCCGACACGCCATTCCAGGTCGGCTGGGTCTCGAGGAGCGCCTGAGCCGCCTTGACCTCGTCCTGATACGAGGACGGACCCTGGAGGGTGCTGATGCCGCGGGGCTGGTAGTTCATGTGCCTGATCCTTTCGCTGACGATGGCAGGACGGCCATCGACATTCTTGACAATGCATTGCGAGATGCGTGTCAGGAGGTAAACGCGAAAAGACAAAGTTCGTATAGATGGCTTGTTTTTTATTGGTGATGTCATGTAACATCTGAACGTGTAATAGATGTTATTTTGTAAATCTTGTAAAAACATAGGTCAGCGGTTCTGACCTTGATGAGCCTGGAGATCTGAGACATGCCCGCCGAGTCCGGCAAGAAACTCTTCGTCGGCCCGCGCTTCCGGCGGATCCGGCAGCAATTGGGGCTGTCGCAGACCCAGATCGCCGAGGGGCTCGGGATCTCGCCGAGCTATGTCAACCTGATTGAGCGGAACCAGCGCCCGGTCACGGCGCAGATCCTGCTGCGGCTGGCCGAGACCTACGACCTCGACTTGCGCGATCTCGCCACCGCCGACGAAGACCGCTTCTTCGCCGAGCTGAACGAGATCTTCTCCGATCCCTTGTTCCGGCAGATCGACGTGCCCAAGCAGGAGCTGCGCGACCTCGCCGAGCTCTGCCCGGGCGTCACCCATGCGCTGCAGCGGCTCTACGCCGCCTATACCGAGGCGCGCCAGGGCGAGACGCTGGCGGCGGCGCAGATGGCCGACCGCGACGTCGGCACGCGCTTTGAAGCCAATCCGGTCGAGCGCGTGCGCGAGCTGATCGAGGCCAACCGCAACTATTTTCCGGAGCTGGAGCAGGCCGCGGAAAACCTGCGCGACGAGCTGAACGTGCCCGCCGAAGGGCTGTACGCCGCGCTGGTCGCGCGCTTGCGTGAGAAGCACTCGATCCAGACCCGCATCATGCCGGTCGACGTGATGCGCGAGACGCTCCGCCGCTTCGACCGTCACCGCCGTCAGCTGCTGATCTCGGAGCTGGTCGATCCGCCCGGCCGCGCATTCCAGCTCGCCTTCCAGCTTGGCTTGGGGGAATGCGCGCAGGCCCTGGAGACAATCATCGGCCGTGCCGGCCCGCTGGACGACGCGCCGCGCCGGCTGTTCCGGATCACCCTCGGCAATTATTTCGCGGCCGCCGTGATGATGCCCTACCCGGCGTTCCTCGCGGCCGCCGAAGCGCTGAACTACGACATCCACGTGCTGGCACAGCGCTTCAATTCCGGCTTCGAGCAGGTCTGCCACCGCCTCACCACGCTGCAGCGGCCGAACGCGCGCGGCATTCCGTTCTTCCTCTTGCGCGTCGACAATGCCGGCAACGTCTCCAAGCGTTTCTCCTCCGGCACGTTCCCGTTCTCGAAATTCGGCGGCACATGTCCGCTCTGGAACGTGCACTCGACCTTCGACACGCCGGATCGCCTGCTCAAGCAGGTGATCGAGCTGCCCGACGGCACGCGCTATTTCTCGATCGCGCAGATGGTGCGCCGCCCCGTCGCGCCGCATCCGCTGCCGCAGCCGCGCTTCGCCATCGGCCTCGGCTGCGAGATCCGCCACGCCGCGCGCCTGACCTACGCCACCGGCATGGACCTGGAGAAGGCCGAGGGCACCCCGATCGGCGTCAACTGCCGCCTCTGCGAGCGCGAGAACTGCGCCCAGCGCGCCGAGCCGCCGATCACGCGCACGTTGATCCTGGACGAGACGACGCGGCGGGTGTCGAGCTTTGCGTTCTCGAATGCGCGGGAGTTGTGAGGGGACGCAGATGCCTCCTCGTCATTGCGAGCGAAGCGAAGCAATCCAGACTGTCTCCGCCGTGACAGCCTGGATTGCTTCGTCGCCTGCGCAAAATTGCTTCGCAATTTTGTCGCGGGCTCCTCGCAATGACGCGAAGTCACGCCAGCGTATGCACGATCACCGGCCCCGCCACGGCGCGCGCGTCGCCGGCGAGCAGCGGGCCGAGATCCTTCTCGATCCAGGCGATGGCGCGCTTGTTCGCCTCCTCGGCCTGCTCGAACTTGTCGAAGATCGAGATCGCGGTGACCGTGTCGTCGCCGGCATAGACGACGTAATAGGCGCGGAAACCCTCGACGTCGCTGATGATGGGAACGGCACCGTCCTTGATGCGGCGCGTCAGCTCTTCCGCGCTCCCGCTTTTCGCCTTGGCCTGACGGATGGCGGCATACATGGCATCCTCCCCTTCCGGCTGTCTGGACTTCCGGGCCTGTTGCCCGGAGGCGGATGTTACGCCGAACCGTGCCGCCGATCCACGCTTGGTTAATCCTCTCCTAATCCATCTCCGCGATCTGCAACCAACGGTTAAGCACGCCTCAACATCAGCGCCTTAGTCTCGCCGCACTCACTTTTCGCAAACAAGGGCGGCCTAATCTGCCGGGCGAAGTGACATCAGGGGGTTCATCATGCGCATTGCGTTGCTGCTGACCGCAACCATCGTCGGCGCGCTGTTCGCCAATCCGTCCCGTGCCGGGTCGCTCGATGCCGACGCGGCGCAGTCGCTGCCGCCGGGCTTCCAGAGCTATCGCGGCTACATGTTCGACCTGTCGGAGAATTCCGACCGCAAGGACGTCGACAAGCTCACCGACAATCTGAAGCAGCAGATCGACGCCGTCGAAGCGGCCGGCCTGTCGCCCCGCGTGCTGCGCTTCTTCCGCACCGTGCCGATCATCGCGAGCGAGCTCGCCTGCCTCGATGAGGGCGCCGCAACCGCCTGCTACGGCCGCGTCGCCCCCAACGTCGAGCGCCGCGTGCCGCGGACGCTGACGGTGTGGGATCCTGCCAAGCAGCGCTGGACCAATCCGAATGCCGTCGACCTCGCGGTCGATTCCGGGCTCGGCGTGATCATGCTGCGGCCCGACATGATGCGCTACGAGAAGGAGGCCGTGCTGCTGCACGAGCTGCTGCATGCCTATCACGCGCGGCTGCTACCCGACGGCTACGCCAACAAGGGCGTGATCGCCTATTACGCCCTGGCCAAGTCCAAGGATCTCTTGCCCAAGGAATCCTATGCGATGAAGAATCCCATGGAATTCTTTGCGGTGACCGCCAGCATCTTCCTGGCCGGCAAAAGCGAATTCCACGATCCGAAGTCGCGCGAGGCGCTCAAGGAGAAGATGCCGGACTATTACAAATACCTGGTCGGCGTGTTCGGTTTCGACCCCGAGCCGGCAGCCTCGAACGGCCCGGTCGCCTCGCTCAAGTGAGCGGAAGGCGCCAAGCCAAGCCAAAGAGCCGCGCGAACAGCGCGGCTTTTTTGTTTCGCACGCCGGAAGCTGCGGATGACGCACCGCCGGGAATTGCCAAGGCGGGGTCCGATCTGCATAGTCCCGCCCGCATCGATAGCGTTTTTCGAAGGGGATGAGAGAACATGGCGGACGCCGACCTGGATGTCGTGATCCGGCAACTGGCCAGACAGCTGCATACGGGCCTGATGACCCGTGCCAAGGAGCGGCGGGATCGCTTCAACAGCCTTGCGGCCAAGGCCAAGGGCAAGGAGACCGGCGAGCGCTTCAAGATGATGGCCAAGGCCACCATGGAGCAGGCCAATGCGGCCGCCAAGCGCCTGCAGATGTCCGCCGACAACGTCGCCGACAGCTACGCGCGATCGATGCGCCTGGCCGCCAGCACGCCTGTTACTGTGAAGGCGGAGAAGAAAGCAAAGGACGAGAAGCCGGCGAAGAAGGCCGCAAAGAAAGCGAAAGCGAAAAAGAAGACGTAGTCGTTGTCGTTGCGCCTCCCCGATCGCCGCCGCGGGATTGGCGATCTGGAGGCTCGCCGGCCTGTCTACCTTATCATCTCTGGCTTGATCGGATCGCCGCGTTGCGCGTTTGCGACACGCTCCCGCGTGCCCGCTGCAATCGGGCCGGCCGCGACCTCAACGATTCCTCCCGCCCTAAAGCGCGATGCGATTAGGATGAATCGTCATCGCGCTTTAGGCTATTGATTGAGCATGATCTTTTCGGAAAACCGCTGCACACTTTTCCGGATCATGCTTTAGCATGTGCTGCTCGAACACAGTCGAGCGACATCCTCACATGTATCGCCTCAAGCTGTCGAGAAATCGCTGTTTCTCGCCAGGCGCGTAGCCTTGGGACGCTCCATAATAGGGTTCATTGAACTGATTATATGGTGCAGCCCGGTACTGGATCGGCGGCCTCGGTGGCGCGTAGGTCTGGCGATGATGACGCCGAGAGTTCCCTCTGGCTGCCGCACCGGCGTAATACGGATTGAGGACGCACATCTGACCGTTTGCCGATGCCCTGCATTGGTCCATCGTCGTGAAGCTGCATCGGTAGTAAGGGGTCATTCCGCGAGAAACCACGTTCAAGCAAACGGGAAAAGCCGGGTCATATCTTTGAGCCCGAGCGTCTCCCGCTGTCAGGGCGATACCCACGGTCAAAATCGTCAAAGCCCATTTGCACATTGGAAGCTCCTCCAAGCGCGTACGACACGGATGCACTCTGGCCCCGGACAGTAGAGATCCAACTCATATTAGCCTAGTTGGTTCATGCGCGCAGCAGGCAGCCGACAGTCGTGCTCTCGCATCTCTCACCTGTCGCGCCGCTATACGGCAAGCCACCTGTCCTACAGACGCATCGTAGGGTGGGCAAAGCGAAGCGTGCCCACGCGTCTGTTGTCGTATTGAAACAATCGTGGGCACGGCGCGAAGTGCGCCTTCGCCCACCCTACTACGATTCCGGGGTCGCGGAGAGACTCCCCTCACCTTCGCGGCGCTGCAACCTGTGTCGGCTCGGCGCTGGCGAGTTCCGCGAGCTTGGCGCGCGCGGCCTCTCGCGCGTGAGCGTCCTTGCCGGCGGGCAGCGCCAGCGCGGCCTCGAAATCGGCGCGAGCGTCGTCGGCCTGGCCGCGGGCGAGGAACGCAAGGCCGCGATCGAGACGGGCCTGCGCATCGGAGGGATCGAGGCGGACGCCCGTGCTGTAGCTCAGGATGGCGCGGTCGAGATCGCCGGTGGCGGCAAGCGCGAGACCGCGCTGGTGATAGGGTGCGGCGAGCTTGGGATCATGCGCGATCGCCTCGTCGTAATCGGCAATGGCAAGCTCGAGGTCGCCGTTCTGCCGGCGCGCCAGCGCCCGGTCGCGATAGAGCGAAGCGCGGTTGGGATTGAGGTGGATGGCCTGGTCGAAATCGGCGATCGCCCGCCTGAAGTCGCCGTGACGCAGCGCGATCCGCCCGCGCCCCGCATAGGCGAAAGCGATCAGCGAGCCGCGCAACGGCGAGAAGCCGATCACGGCCGAGCAGATGTCGGGATCGTCCTCGTCGCCGCAATTGACGACCATGTGCGTGGACAAGCCGACGAGCACGCAAAGGACGATCAGCAATGGTACGGCAAATCTGGTCATCTTCGACGGTGGCAGGCGGCGGGCCGGCCACGCATCCCCTTTCGAAGAAATGGTCACGCCGAGGTGTTAACACCGGTCGGGACGCCCCTGTGTGCGCCAGATCACAAAGCCGGCCGCAAATCCTTGCCGGTTCCGTCAGCCCCAAGGACCACGTGAAGATCCGCGTGAAGAGGAGCGGCCCCAGGGACCGCGCGGCGGATAGTTCTCGTTGGCGCCGACCGACGGCGCCGCACGCGCGCCGAGCTCGGCCGCGAGTTGCTGGAGCGCGGCGACGCGGTTCTGCGTCGAGGGGTGGGTGGCGAACAGATTGTCCACGCCATGACCCGACAGCGGATTGATGATGAACATGTGCGCGGTCGCAGGGTTTCGCTCAGCCTCGACGTTCGGCACCTGGTGCGCGGCACCCTCGATCTTCACCAGCGCGGAGGCCAGCCACATCGGCTGTCCGACGATGCGCGCGCCGAGATTGTCGGCGGCATATTCGCGGGTACGGCTGATCGCCATCTGCACCAGCATGGCGCCGAGCGGAGCGAGGATCATCAACAGGATCGAGCCGATGATGCCCGGACCGTTGTTGTTGTCGCGGTGGCCGCCGAAAAACATGCCGAACTGGGCGAGCATCGAGATCGCGCCGGCAATGGTCGCGGTAATAGTCATCAGCAGCGTGTCGTGATGCTTGATGTGCGCGAGCTCGTGCGCGATGACGCCGGCGAGCTCCTCGCGGCTGAGCTGGTTGATCAGACCGGTGGTGACGGCGACCGCGGCGTTTTCCGGATTACGGCCGGTTGCGAACGCGTTGGGCTGGACCTCATCCATTACGAACACGCGCGGCATCGGCAGACCCGCGCGGCCGGCAAGCTCGGCGACGAGGCCGACCAGCTCCGGCGCGGTCGAACGATCGACCTCATGGGCGCCGTACATCGACAGCACCATGCGGTCGGAGTTCCAGTAGGTGAAGAGATTGGTTGCGGCGGCAATGACGAGCGCGATCATGGCGCCCGAGGCGCCGCCGATCAGATAGCCGACGCCCATGAACAGGGCGGTCAGGCCTGCGAGCAGCATTGCGGTACGAAGATAGTTCATGGCCGTCTCTCCTGGAGCGGCCGCGGGCGCGAGCCTCTGGCCGGCTCCCCCGAAGTATGAATGCCGCCGACGACCGCAAGGTTCGTGCGTCGCCGGGCCGCAGATCCATCGCAGGTGCGGCCAGCCTTTCCACTCCCGCTAAACCTTGACGGGGATTTGTGCAAAAACACACGTGGAGACTTAGCAACCTAGAAAGCGCGGGGTTGGCTTAATCCGCGGTAACCGGGCACGTCGCACGGTTTTGTGCATTGACCGGTTCCGTTGGCATCTCGTCAGCAAGGTGACCGTCATGATGGACCGCTCACGCGCCGCTTCCGTCGACCCTACATCCACTCCCTCCCCTAACGAGAGCAAGTCTGACGCGAAGGGCTTGCAGGAGGCACTGCACGAGCAGCTGTTCGCCCACGACGAAGCCGGCCACCAATCCGATGGGCAGACTGCGCCGGAACCAGAACGCCGCCGGCTGTATCTGCGGCGCGGGGCCAAGATTGCCATCGGGCTCGCCATCATCGCCGTGTTCGGCTGGCTGCCGCTGCGCGCGATCTGGGAGCATTCGAGCGTCGAGGCGGTGCTGAATTCCCGCCTCGTCACCTTGCGCACGCCGATCGGCGGCCGTGTGGCGGCTGCTCAGCGCTTCAGCGACCAGGCCAAGCTCGAAGCCGGAACCGTGGTTCTGCGCGTCGTGAACTCGCGCAGCGATCGGACCCGGCTCGACGATCTCCGGCGGCAGAAAGCGCGCCTTGAAAACGAACGGCCGAGCCTTGCCGCCAAGCTTGCCTCGGCGAAGGCCGCACAAAAGGATCTTGCGCGGCAGGCCACCCAATTCCGCGAGGGGCGCGTGCTCCAGCTCGAGGCGCGCATTGCGGAGATCCAGACCTCGATCGAGGCGGCGGCCGCGCGGCGGGACGAGGCCAGCGCCGCTGTCGAGCGCGCCTCCTCGCTGGCGAAATCCGGCAATGTCTCGACGGTCGAGCTGGCGCGCCTGACGCGCGAGCTTTCGGTCTCGCAACAGACCGAGCTCGGCGCGCGCAAGCGGCTGGACGCGGCCAAGGTCGAGCTTGCCGCGGCACAGAACGGCTCCTTCCTCGGCGACAGCTACAACGACCGGCCAAGCTCGGTGCAGCGCGAGGAAGAGATGCGCCAGCGCGCCGGCGACCTCGAGGCCGATCTTGCACGCACCGACACTGAGATCGCCTGGCTCGCCAACGAGATCATCGTGGAAGAGGTCCGCTTCGCCGATCTGTCCGAAGCCAACATCACGACACCCGTCGCAGGACCGGTCTGGGAGATGATGACCTCGCCGGGCGAGGACGTGCAGGCCGGTCAGCCCCTGCTCAAAGTGCTCGACTGCAGCGGCGCCGTCATCACCGCCAATGTCACCGAGAACGTCTACAACCGCTTGCAGCTCGGCGATCGCGCCACCTTCGAGCCGAATGATGGCGGCGAGCCGATCTCCGGCAGCGTGGTCAATCTGACCGGCGCCGCCGGCGCGCCCGCCAATCTCGCGATCAATCCGGATGCGCTGAGCAAGGAGCCCTATCGCGTGACCGTGGCATCACGCGATGCCGCCGCCCGCGCCTGCACCGTCGGACGCACTGGCCGCGTCGTGTTCGCCCGGCACGAGACCACGCCGTGACGACGGCGCTGACGCCCGGCATGATTGCGCTCGGCGCGTTCATGGCGATCGTGCCGCTGCTCAGGCGCGATAGCACGATGGCGCGCTCGTTCCTGGCCGTCGTATCGGTGGCGTTGCTGCTGCGCTATCTTCATTGGCGTGCCACGTCGACGCTCCCGCCACCGCATCTGACTATCGACGCCGTGATCGGTTACCCTTTCATGCTGCTGGAGGCGGCCTCGCTGGTCGCGGTCGCGCTATCGCTGTTGTTCCTGAGCCGGACGCGCGACCGCACCGGCGCGGCGAGGATCGACGACCGCGCCACCGACCCGCGCGCACCATTGATCGATGTCTTCATCTGCACCTACAACGAGGAACGATCGATCCTCGAGCGCACGATCATCGGCGCGACCGGTATGGACTACGGCAACTATCGCGTCTGGGTGCTCGACGACGGAAGACGGCCCTGGCTGCGGCGCCTGTCGGGCGAGCTCTGCTGCCATTATCTGACGCGGCCGGACAACCGGCACGCCAAGGCCGGCAATATCAACCACGCACTCAAGCATGTCGGCGCGCTGCCGGAGCGGCCGGAGTTCGTCGCCATTCTCGATGCGGACTTCGTGCCGCGGCCGGACTTCCTGGCGCGCACCATCTCGCTCATGGACGATGCGTCGGTCGGGGTGGTGCAGACGCCGCAGCACTTCATCAATCCCGACCCGATCCAGACCAATCTTGCCGCGACTGACGTCTGGCCCGACGAGCAACGATTCTTCTTTGACATCCTCATGCCGGCGAAGGATGCGTGGAGCGTCGCGTTTTGCTGCGGCACCTCATCCCTCATTCGCTACGCCGGGCTGGTGCAGATCGGCGGATTTCCGACCGACTCGGTGACCGAAGACTACCTCGTCACCCTGCGCCTGAAGGAATGCGGCCTCAACACGATCTATCTCAACGAGCGCCTGACGATCGGGCTCGCGCCCGAAGGCCTGAAGGAATACATCACCCAGCGCGCGCGCTGGTGCCTCGGCTTGATGCAGATCGTACGCGGCCGCAGCGGACCGCTCTCGCGGAAGTCGAAGCTTGCCTTCATCGACCGGCTCTCGCTGGTCGACGCGTTCTTGAGCTGGGCCGCGGTCTACACCTCGAAGGTGGCCGGCCTTGTGGTGCCCTGGCTGTTCCTGCTGTTCGGCATCAAGGCTGTCCGGGCCGACCTGACCGAGCTATTGCGCATCTTTCTGCCGTTCTATGTCTGGAACAGTCTCACCATGGCCTGGCTGTCGCATGGCCGTTCGCTCGCCATGATGACGGATGTCTCGCAGCTCATCGCGGCGCCCGCCGTGCTCAAGGCGGTTGCGACCGGCCTGTTGAAGCCGAAAGGACACAAGTTCAAGGTCACCGCGAAAGGCGGCGACCGCGACAGGCGCTTCGTCGAATGGCCGCTGCTGCGTCTCTATGGCACCGCCCTCCTCATCACGCTTGCGGCCATCGCTTACGCCTTCATCCTGCACCTGCGCGGCGAGAACATCGCCTATGGCGGATTGGCGCTGGCCTGGAGCCTCTACAACGCGCTCATTCTCACCGTGGTCTGCTTCGTCTGCATCGAGCAGCCGCGCAAGCGCAAGGCGGAGCGGTTCAATCGCAATGAACCGGTCCTTTTGCGCCAGGATGGCAGGTCCCATCTCGCGCGGCTCGCCGACATCTCCATCACCGGGGCCCGCCTGATCGATCCCGATCCGCCGAGGCCCGGCAGCACGATCGAATGCCGGATCTATGGCCGCTCGATCGCGGCGATGGTAGTGCGGCGGACGACGGACGGATTCGCGGTGCGGTTCGAGGAGGGCCTGGACACGCGCGTGCACGCGATCAGGGCGTTTTATGCCGGCGAATATGTGCGCGCCTATCAGGGCGTCAAAGCGCTCCCGGTCGGCAAGGCGCTGCTGATGCGGCTGTTTGGATAGGCATGATCTTCTCGGAAAACCGCTTCGCACTTTTCCGGATCATGCTTTAGACTTCGGGCGAATCCACGCCTGCCCTCCCCGCCGGAACCCCCATGCTCCAGACCCGATTCGCGATCGCGGCCGTCGCGCTCCTCGCATGCTCCGCCACCGCCTCTGCCCAGTTCGCTCCGCCGCCCGCAAGACCCGCGGCGCCCAAGGCCAGTGCGCCGTCGCCGCGCGCGGCCTCCTGCCATAACGGCGCGAGCTTCGATCGCTTCCTCGCCGACGTGAAGCAGCAGGCCATCGCCGCCGGCGTGTCGCAGCGGACGATCGCGGACACATCGCCCTATCTCGTCTACGACCAGGGCATCGTCAACCGCGACCGCGGCCAGCGCGTGTTCGGCCAGCTCTTCACCGAATTCGCCGGCCGGATGGCCGCGCCCTATCGCATGCAGAACGGGCAGCAGCACATCAAGCAATACGCCGCGGCGTTCGCACGCGCGGAGAAGGAATATGGCGTGCCGCCCGCCGTGATCGCCGCGTTCTGGGGCCTCGAGAGCGATTTCGGCGCCAACATGGGCAACCTGCCGACGCTGAAATCGCTGGTGTCGCTGGCCTATGATTGCCGCCGCTCGGAGATGTTCGTGAACGAGACCATCGCGGCGCTGAAGATCATCGACCGCGGCGATCTGCATCCCGAGGAGATGATCGGCTCCTGGGCCGGCGAGCTCGGCCAGACTCAATTCCTGCCCGTGCACTACGTCAACTACGCCGTCGACTATGATGGCGACGGACGCCGCGACCTGTTGCGCTCGCCAGCCGACGTGATCGGCTCGACCGCGAACTACATCGCAAACGGACTGAAATGGCGGCGCGGCGAGCCGTGGCTGGAGGAGATCAAGGTGCCGCCGAACCTGCCGTGGGAGAAGACCGATCTCACCGTGCGCGAGCCGCGCTCGACATGGACGCAACTGGGCGTCACTTATCCCGACGGCCGCCCCTTGCCGAACGACAATCTGGCAGCGTCCGTGCTGCTGCCGATGGGACGCTTCGGGCCGGCCTTCATGGCCTATCCGAATTTCGCCGCCTACACCGAGTGGAACAACTCGCTGATCTATTCGACCACCGCGGGCTATCTCGCCTCGCGCATCGCCGGAGCGGCGCCGATGCGCAAGCCGGCGGCGCCGGTCGCGCAACTGCCATTCAACGAGCTCAAGGAATTGCAGCAGCTGCTGGTGCGCGCCGGCTTCAACGTCGGCAAGGTCGACGGTGTGCTGGGACAGCAGAGCCGCGCCGCGGTGAAAGCGATGCAGGTCAAATACGGCCTGCCAGCGGATTCCTGGCCGACCGCCGAGCTGCTCGCGCGCATGCGCGGCGGCACGGTGCAGGCCCAGCCACAGGCGACGGTGCGGTAGAATTTTCGCACCGCACAAGCCGTTTCCACGATTGTATTATTCCATGAGGCTCCCATGTGAGTGGCTCAGGTTTCCTCCTGAGTTTTCCCTCATTGAAGAGAGCATCACATGTCCTTCTACGACGCCGTCGTTCCCGCCTATTTGCAAATGCTGAACAGCATGATCGGCCTGCTTACCAAGGCCGAGGCGCATTGCGCGGCCAGGAAGATCGAGCCGAGCGTCCTGCTCGGCTCGCGCCTCTTCCCGGACATGCTGCCGCTGTCGCGGCAGATCCAGCTGGTCAGCGACTATCCGACCAGAGGCTGCGCGCGGCTGACGCAAAGCGAGGTCCCCTCGACGCCCGACACCGAAACGAGCTTTGCGGAGTTGAAGCAGCGGCTGGCGAAGACGATCGACTACGTCAAATCCTTCAAGCCTGAGCAGTTTGAGGGCGCCGCAGCCAGGGACGTCACCTTTCCGGTCGGCCCCGGCAAGACCATCACCATGACGGGACAGCAATTCCTGACCTCGTTCTCGCTGCCGAACCTCTATTTCCACGCAGCGATCGCCCACGGCATCTTGCGTCACAACGGCGTCGAGATCGGCAAGCGCGATTTCATGGGCGCGAACTGATTTGTGAAATCGCACGGCCGCGACAGCGGAAATCCGCTGTCGCCGCCGAAATTGCACATGAATTATGCTACGCGGGCGCTGCCGCGTAGCTCGCCTGCACTTTCCGTATGGCTCATCCCTTGCGCCTGATGTCGCGATGCACAAGTGTTCGAGACCTCTCACCGCCTGGAAGCATTCCCATGAGCCGTTCGACCAAATTGTTTGAGACCTACAAGCTCGGCCCGATCACGCTGGCCAACCGCCTCGTCATGGCGCCGCTGACGCGTAATCGCGCCGTACCCGGCAGCTTCGTGCCCGGTCCGCTCGCCGCCGATTATTACGCCCAGCGCGCGTCCGCGGGCCTCCTCATCACCGAGGCGAGCCAGGTCTCGCAACAAGGTCAGGGCTACCAGGACACACCCGGCATCTATAGCAAGGAGCAGGTCGCCGGCTGGCGCAAGGTCACCGACAAAGTGCATGAACGCGGCGGCAAGATCTTCATCCAGCTCTGGCATGTCGGCCGCATCTCGCATATCGACCTGCAGGCGAATGGCGCAGCCCCGGTGGCGCCGAGCGCGATCCGCGCCAAGGGCAAGACCTTCGTCAATGGCGGCTTCGCCGACGTCTCCGAACCGCGCGCGCTCGAGCTCTCCGAAATCCCTGCAATCATCGACGACTTCAAGCGCGCCACGAAGAATGCGCTGGAAGCCGGCTTCGACGGGGTCGAGATCCACGGCGCCAACGGCTATCTGCTCGAGCAGTTCGCCAAGGACGGCACCAACAAGCGCCTAGATGCCTATGGCGGCTCGATCGAGAACCGCGCGAAGCTGATGCTGGAGGTCTCCAAGGCGGTCGTCGCCGAGGCCGGCGCCGAGCGCACCGGCATCCGCATCTCGCCGGTGACGCCGGCCAACGACATCTCGGATTCCAACCCGCAGGCCCTGTACGATCACATCGTCGACGGCCTCAGCGCGCTGAAGCTGGTTTATCTTCATGTGGTCGAAGGCGCCACCGGTGGGCCGCGCGACGTCGCGCCGTTCGACTATGCGTCGTTGCGCAAGCGCTTCAGTGGCGCCTACGTCGCCAACAATGGCTACGATTTCGACCTCGCGACCAAGGTGCTGGCCGCCAACGCCGCCGACCTCATCGCCTTCGGCAAGCCGTTCATCTCCAACCCCGACCTGGTCGAGCGGCTGAAGCAGGGGGCGACGCTGAACGACTGGGACAAGAATACTTTCTACGGCGGCGGCGCCAAGGGGTATACGGATTACCCGACGCTGGCGGCCGAGCCGGCGGAGTAGGCCCACGCAATCACTGTCATGCCCCGCGAACGCGGGGCATGACAGTACGCGCCGGCCTCGCATAGCCGCAGGGCGATGCGTATGCGCGCCAGATGCACTTTTGGACCGGTCATACCACGTCGAACTTGACGCCTTGAGCCAGCGGGAGCGTGCGGCCGTAATTGATGGTGTTGGTCGCTCGCCGCATATAGGTTTTCCACGCGTCGGATCCGGACTCGCGGCCGCCGCCGGTCTCCTTCTCGCCGCCGAAGGCGCCTCCGATCTCCGCGCCAGATGGGCCGATATTGACGTTGGCGATGCCGCAATCAGAGCCACGCGCCGACAAGAATGTTTCCGCTTCGCGCAGATCATTGGTGAAGATGGATGACGACAGCCCCTGCGGAACGGCGTTGTGCAACTCGAGCACGGCGTCGAAATCGCGATATTTCATCACGTAGAGGATCGGCGCGAAGGTCTCGTGCTCAACCGGTCCGGTCTGCGCCGAGATCTCGACCAGCGCCGGGCGGACATAGTAAGCGTCGGCGGCCCCTTCGACGGCAATGCGTTCGCCACCTTGGACTTGACCTCCGGCAGCGCTCGCAGCCTCGAGCGCACGCTGCATCGCGTGATAGGCCGCGCCGTCGATCAGCGGACCAACCAGGTTACCGCCTTCGAGCGGAGAGCCGACGGTGACGGACGCATAGGCCTGCTTCAGGCGCGGCACAAAGCTGTCGTAGATGCTCTCGTGGACGAACAGGCGGCGCAACGTCGTGCAGCGCTGTCCCGCCGTTCCCATCGCGGCAAAGGCAACGCCACGCAGCGTGAGGTCGAGGTCGGCCGTCGGCGCGACGATCGCCGCGTTGTTGCCGCCGAGCTCGAGCAACGCCCGGGCGAACCGGCTGGCGAGCCGCGGACCGACCGCGCGTCCCATTGCTGTAGACCCGGTTGCCGAGACCAGAGGCACCTTCGCATGGTCGACGAGCACCTCGCCGATCTCACGGCCGCCGAACAGCACCGCCGCGAGCCCCTGCGGCGCATCCCCGCCAGCCTCGTTGAAGCGTTTGACCGCACGCTCAAAAAGGGCGTGGGTCGCAAGCGCAGTCAGCGGTGTTTTCTCGGACGGCTTCCAGACGAGGCTGTTGCCGCACACCAGCGCCAGGGCTGCGTTCCAGGCCCACACAGCGACCGGAAAATTGAACGCAGAGATGATGCCGGTGACACCAAGCGGATGCCAGCTTTCCATCATGCGATGCTCGCCGCGCTCGGTTGCGATCGTCAGGCCGTAGAGCTGCCGCGACAGGCCGACCGCGAAATCGCAGATGTCGATCATCTCCTGAACCTCGCCAAGGCCTTCGGAGACGATCTTGCCGACCTCGATCGACACCAGTCGGCCCAAAGCCGCCTTGCGGGCGCGAAGCTCCTCGCCGAACAGCCGCACGAGCTCCCCTCGCTTGGGTGCCGGCACCAGTCGCCAGCGAAGGTACGCCGCGTGGGCCTGATCGATCACGCCGGCGGCTTCAGTTGCGCCGACCTCCGCGACACGGCCAATGATCCCGCCAGTAATCGGCGTACGAACCATGAGGGCGCCCTCCGTATAGTCGGAGCGCTTGACGCCGAGCTCGGCGAGAAGCCTGTCGACTTCGCCGGCAAGATCGGCATTGGCGGTATGCGTCTGCGGTGCTGATTTGACGGACATGGCGGTTTTCCAAATGTTGCCGTTGAACTTAGTTCCGTAGCTCACTCGCGCGCCCATTCCGCAAGGCCGGAACGCAATGCGCTCCCAGGAAAGCCATGGCGGTATCCATCTCGCGCAGGACCATGCGCAGGACCGCTTCGGCGCCCGCCTCTCCCCCGGATGCAAGCCCCCACAGCGGCAAGCGGCCGAGAAGCACGGCTTCCGCGCCCAGCGCCAGATACTTCAGGACGTCGGTGCCGCGCCGGACGCCGCTGTCGGCCAGAATCGTCAGACGCCCCTTCACGGCGCCGACAATCGCCGGAATGCAATCCGCAGGAGCCGGCAGACAGTCGAGATTGCGGCCGCCATGGGCCGAGACCACGACGCCGTCGGCGCCGATCGCGACTGCCCTTTCGGCGTCCTCCACCGCAAGCACGCCCTTGATGGTGAGCTTGCCCGGCCAGATCTCGCGCAGCCAGCACATGTCGTCCCAGCTCAGCCGCGGCTCGATCCGGACCGACTCGGCAATGTCAGCGCGGGTGATGGCGGTGCGGAACGCTTCCGGATAATGGCCGTAGGTCGGCATGCCCTCGCTCACCAAATAGCGCGCCAGAACCCCGAACAGCCAACTCGGATGCAGTGACACGTCGAGCATGCTGCGCAGATGCGGTTTGAAAGGAATACCGAAACCGTTGCGTTCATTATACTCCCGCTTCGGCGAGACCGGCGTATCGACCGTGACGAGCAGGTTGTCGCAGCCGCAGGCGCTCGCCCGCTCCACGAGGCGCGCGGTCAGGGCGCGATCGCGCCAGACATAGAGCTGGAACCAGAGCAAGGCATCCGGCGCCCCGCGCCGGATCGTCTCCACGGTTGTCACCGATTGCGTCGAGATGCAGACGGGAATGCCGACGCGCGAGGCCGCGCGGGCGAGCTTCGTCTCCCCATCATGCGAAACAAGCCCGGCGAGCGCCGTTGGCGCGACAACGAGGGGCGCGGCGAGCCTTTGGCCGAACAACACCGTGTCGAGATCGCGCCGGTCGCGCCCCGTCAGTACCGCGGGCAGCAGGGTAATGGCGTCAAGCGAGGCCCGCAGGCGCGTCAATGCCGTTTCGTCCTCCGAGCCGCGATCAATGTACTCGAACAAGCCGCGCGGGAGGAACCGTCGCGCTCGGCGGCGATAGTCGCTGGCATTGAGGAGCATCGGCATCGGCGTTCAGGCCGCGTAGCGCTTGAACTTGGACTTCGAGATCGAGGTTGCGGCAACGTGAACATGCTGAACGAGTTCGGCTTCGACACGCTCCGTGGTCCAACGCGTCGTGGGGACGGAGATGTTGACCGCGGCGATGGCCCGTCCGTGCTCGTCGATGATCGGCGCCGCAACGGAAATATCGCCCATGACGCTTTGGTTGATCTGGATCGAATAGCCGCGCTTGGCGGCGAGGTGCACCTGCTTCATGAGCTTATCCGGATCCGTAATCGTGTAAGGCGTGAGTGGCTCAAGCCGCGTACGCTTCAAGAGCTCCTGTTGCTCTGCCTCAGGAAGAGCCGCCAGGATGGCTATGCCGGAAGCCGTGAAGTACGCAGGCAGCCGGCTTCCGATCACGAAGTCGATATGGATCAGGTGCTGGCCGGGAAAGCGCGCCACGAACACGACCTCGTGGCCGTCCAGTTCATGCAGGTTACAGGTCTCGCCAAGATTGCGGCTGATCTCGAGAAGATAGGGCGAGGCCTTGTCGATGAGCTCGTTGGCCTTGAGATAGCTGTGGGAGAACTGCAGCACCTTCGACGTCAGCCCGTAGTTGCGCGTGCCCTCAACCCGCTTGAGATAGCCGAGCGATTCCAGCGTGTAGACCAGGCGCTGCGTGGCGCTGCGATCGAGATTGGCGGCCCGCGCGATATCGGCAAGTGTCATGAAGCGTCGTGGCCCGTCGAAGGCATGCAGAACCTGGAACGCCTTCTCGGTCGAGCCGACGAACAGAGACGAGCGCGGCTCGTCCGCCTTGTCAGTCGCCTTCGCCGCGGACTTCGCGCTTGTCTTGTCGCCTACCTTGGCGGCCTTTGCCTTCGCAGGCCGGCCGCCGCTCACGCGGCTGCTACGCCCCATGCTGCCATCCTCTCATGCGATGCCCTCCGAGATCGCCAGCTGCCGGCCGAGCTCGGCACGCAAGGCGGCGACCAGGGCCGGCGCCGGCTGCACCAGCGGCGCCAGCATCCGCGGTGCTTCGACGCCGACCATGTCCATCACGGCCTTCATCGGTCCCGGATTGGTCTCGGCGAACGCCATGTTCATCAGTGGAATCAGGCGGCGATGCAGTCTCAGGGCCTCCGCCGTCTTGCCTGCGGTCGCCGTCTCGAAGATCTGACGCCAGGCGCGCGGCAACAGGCACGCGGTCACGATGATGCCGCCCCTGGCGCCCGCGGCGAGATGCAGCGGAAAGAGGCTGTCTTCGCCGCTCAGCACCGCAAAGCTCTCGTCGACGCCGGCCACGACCTGAAGGAAATGGTACATGTCGAGATTGCAGGCCTTCATGCCGATGATGTTGGGATGCCTGGAGAGCTCATGCAGGATCTTGGGCTCGATCGCGATCCGGGTGCGATAGGGAATCTCGTAGATCAGGATCGGCACCGGCGAGGCATCGGCATAGCGCAGGAAATAGTCGCGAACGCCCGCCTGAGTCGGGTTGGTATAATATGGCGTAAGAACCAGCAGGCCGTCCACGCCCTCGGCTGCGAATTCACGGCCCGCCTGCAAGGCATCGTGGAAGCCGGTGTCGAGCACGCCTGCGATGACGGGTCCCTTGCCGGCCATCGCCTTCGCCGACAGACCGGCCATCTTGATCCGCTCGGATCTAGCCAGCGCACCGTATTCGCCTGTGCCGCCGAGCGGCACCACGCCGTCGATACCCTGCTTGTTGAGCCAGGTGAACATGGAAGAGACCGCGCCGGCATCGATGGTGTCGTCGGCCTTGACCGGGGTCGGAACGGCCGGGAACAAGCCGCGGAGACGATTGGCAGTGAGCATAATTGAGAACCTCTGGTTGGACGGTGGCGCTTCTATCTCGCGGCGGCGCGCCGGCGCAGGCGTTCGGCCACGAAGATGAGAAGCCCCATGAAAACGAACAGACAGGTCGAGACGGCGGCGATCGAGGGCGAGACCTGAAGCGTCACCTCGTCCCAGAACTGCTTGGGCAACGTCGCATTGAGGCCGCCGGTGGCAAACAGCGCGATGGTGAGCTCGTCGAACGAGGTCGCAAACGCAAACAGGAAAGACGACATCATCCCGGCGCCGAGGATCGGGAAGGTGACGAAACGCAGCGTCGCGACCGGGCGCGCCCCGAGGCTCTGCGCAGCCTGATCGAGGCGCGTGTCGTAATTGCGCAGCACCGCCATCATGGTCATGACCACGTAAGGCACGGCGACGACGGTGTGGCCGAGAATGAGGCCGACGGCGCTGCCGACGAGACCCATGCGCGCGAACACGTAGAACAGGCCGACCGCGATGATCATGCGCGGCACCACGATCGGCGACAGGATGAAGGCGAGCCACGCCGCCTTGCCGCGGATATCGCTGCGCACCAGCAGGAACGCGGCCGGCGTGCCGATCAGCATGGCGAGCAGACCGGTGCCGATGCCAACCAGCAGCGAGCGCAGCATGGCCTGGGTCCAGACCGGCGAATTCAGCACCGTCTCGTACCAATGCAGGGTAAAGCCCTGCGGCGGCCAATTCAGGCCGCCGGTGCCGAATGACAGCGGGATCATCAGTATCGTCGGGGCGCTGATGATGAGCAGCATGGTCCAGACGAAAGCCTGCAAGCCCATGCCGGCCTGATCGGGATTGCGGTCGCGACGGCGTGACGGCCATAGCAGAACGATACGGTCGGAAATCGCGCCGAGCAGCGTCAGCAGCGCATCGCCTGTCCGCACGACCGGGCCCGACAGACGCGACGGCTTCGCATTGCTCGGTGCCGATGCGCCCGTCATGGTCGACAGGCCGAGCAGCCGGTCATAGGCGGCAAAGACGATGAGGACGACGACCAGCAGCAGCACCGAGATCGCACCGGCGAAGCCCCAGTTCATGGTCTGCTGGACCTGGTCGATGATGAGCTGGGTGATCATGGTCTCGCGGCGTCCGCCGAGCAGCGCCGGCACGATGAAGAAGCCGATCGCCGTGACGAACACCATGATTCCGGCAGCGGCAACGCCGGGCAACGACAGCGGAAAATAGATCTTCCAGAACGCCATGCCCGGTCGCGCTCCGAGCGTGGCGGCAGCGCGCGGCAGGGTGCGGTCGATGTTCTCCATCACCGAGAGCATGGTCAGCACGGCGAGCGGCAGCAGCGCATTGACCATACCGACCAGGACGCTGCCGAAATTGTAGAGCAGGCTCGCGGGGCTCGAGATGATGCCGAGCGAGAGCAGGAGCTTGTTGATGACGCCGTTGCGGCCGAGCAGCACGATCCAGGCGAAGGCGCGAACGAGAAAGCTGGTCCAGAACGACAGCAGCACCCAGAACAGCAGCGTCGCCTTACGCTCCTTGCCGACGACCGAGATCAGATAGGCGATCGGATAGCCGGTGACGACGCAGACCAGCGTGGTCGCCAGCGATATCTTGAGCGTGATCAGGAGAACGTCGAGATAGACGGACGAAGCAAAGAGCTGGCGATATTGCGCAAGCGTGAAGCCATTGTCGCCGTAGACGCTGAGCAGCAGCAGCTGGCCGACGGGATAGACCAGAAAGAGCACGAGCAGCAGCACCAGCGGCGCGCCCATTGCGGCCCGCGTCCAGGCCAGCCTCTGCGATCTCGCGCGCATGCCAGCCAAGCTCAGCCCCCCTTCCCGTCATGGATGGCGACGGCATCCGCCGCATGCCATCCGAGCGACAGGCGCTGGCCGATCTCGTAAGGCGCCGCTCCGCTGCGGGTCGGATGGGCAGCAACGAGCTGGGGCAGGTCCGCGGTCTCCGGTGCGATGTAGAGCCGCGTCAGGCTGCCGCTGATCATCACGTCCGTAAGCCGGCCGGACAGCTGGCCGCCCTCGCCGACCACGAGGTTCTGCGGGCGCACCATGACCTTGACCGGCTCGCCGGCGACGAACCGGGAGCCATTGCCGACCGCGCGCGAGGCCGCAAGCTGCGCGGTGAGGACGATGTCGAGTCCCTCGCCGTCGACGCCGCGCACGGTGGCGCTGAGCAGGTTGGACTCGCCGAGGAAGTCGGCGACGAATACCGAGCGCGGCCGGAAGTAGAGATCCTGCGGCGTGCCGAGCTGCTCGATCGCGCCTGCGTTCATCAGGCAGATGCGATCCGACATGGTCATCGCCTCTTCCTGGTCGTGAGTAACATAGACGATCGTGGTGCCGAGCTCGCGATGGATGCGCTTGATCTCGAGCTGCATCTGGTCGCGCAGCTTCTTGTCGAGCGCCCCCAGCGGCTCGTCCATCAGAATGATGGCGGGGCGATAGACGATGCAGCGCGCCAGCGCGATGCGCTGCTGCTGACCGCCGGACAATTCGCGCGGATAGCGCTTTGCGACGTGCGGCAGGCGCACCGTCTCCAGCGCTTCGGCGGTACGCCGGCGCGCCTCCGCATCAGAGACTTTCCGCATCTTGAGGGGAAAGGCGATGTTGTCCTCGATCGTCATGTGAGGAAACAGCGCGTAGTTCTGGAACACGACGCCGATGTCGCGCGCATAGGCCGGGCTGCGCGTGACGTCGGTGTCGTCGATCAGGATCTGCCCTTCGTCGGGATGGGCGAGTCCGGCGATCAGGCTGAGCAGCGTGGTCTTACCCGATCCCGAGGGGCCGAGCAGGGTGAGGAATTCGCCCTTTGCGACGTCGAGGCTGGTCGGCGCCAGCGCAACGAAGTCGCCATAGCGCTTGCACAGCGCGTGAATGCGCAGGCTCGAGGAGACCATGAGCCGCTCCGATCCGCTGGCGCCTCCCTTGCCGATCAAGCCAGGATCCAGCTGTTGAAGCGCTCGATGACGGCGGCCTGGTTGTCGAGCCAGTATTTGGCGTTGATCTTCAGCCCGGCCTTGATGTTGTCGGGGTAGGTCGGGCAGTTCTTCGCGACTTCGGGCTTGACGTAGTTGAAGGCCTCCGGCTGCGTGAGACCGGCCGGGAAATATTCGACGAGCGCCGCCTGGCGCTTCGGATCAGAAGCGAACTTGATGAACTCGCGGCAGGCATCGGCGTTCGGCGTGCCTGATAGGATCGACCAATTGTCGCCGCCCCAGATGCCCTGATTCCAGACGATCTCGACCGGCGCGCCGGCTGCTTGGGCTGCCTGGGGACGCGACACCCAGGTCGGCAGCAGATCGATCTCGCCCGAGGTCAGCATCTGCTCGACCTGCGCGCCGCTGGTCCACCACACGGCGACCTGCGACTTGATCTTGTCGAGCGAGGCAAAGGCCTTGTCGAGATCGCAGGGGTAGACCTGCGCGGTCGGCACGCCCGCACCCATCAGCGCCTGCTCGATCGTGTCGAACGGATGCTTGCGCACGGCGCGGCGGCCCGGAAACTCCGCCACGTTCCAGAAATCAGCCCAGGACTGCGGTGCCTTGCGTCCTTTGAAGGCGTCCGTGCGGTAGGCCAGCACGGTGGTGTAGACGTTGGTGGCAACACCGTAGGGCGAAGCAAATTCGGCCGGGATCGACTTGACGACCGGCTCGGATTCGAGACCGTGCTTCTCCAGATATTGCTTGCCGCCGGTGGTCAGTATCTCGATCGCAGGCCAGGAGATCTTGGCCATGTCCCAGGTGTAGTTCTTGGTGTCGACCATGGTCTTGATCTGCGCGACCGGCTCGGCATTGGCCTGCACGCCGACGACCTCGATGCCGGTCGCTGCGGTGAACGGACGATAGAACACCGCGCCATAGGCCTTGGTGTAGATGCCGCCGTCGTCGCGCACGACGATGCGCTTGCCTGCGGCGCGGGACGGCGACCAGACGGACGGCGCGGCCAGCGCGACAGCGCCGGCTCCCGCGCCAAGCAGCAGACGACGGCGGGAAGTAATGAGCTTCGATGCGTTGGTCATGTCAATCCCTCTCTACGATGTTGCGGTGGTCGGCGAAATTGGGGCCACTTCAGGCGCCGATGACGGCGGCAGAACGCGGCCGGGATTGAACAGACCCGACGGGTCGAACGCCTGTTTCACCGCCCGCATAAGAGCGAGCTCGACCGGCGGCTTGTAGCGGCTCATCTCGCCGGTCAGCGTGCGCCCGACGCCGTGCTCGGCGCTGAAGGTGCCGCGCAAGGAGCTGGCGACATCGTTCATGGCGCGGCGAATCTTCTGCGCAGTCACGTCGCGGTCCGGCAGCGCGTCCCATTCGGCGAAGCTGAAGAAGGGGATGAGATGGATGTTGCCATCGCCCATGTGGCCGACGATGATGAACGGCAGGTCCGGTACGATCGCGCGCACAGCCGCCATGGCCTGGTCGATGAAGGCAGGCACGGTGGAGACCGGCACGGCGGTATCCGAGGTCAGGCCGACGCCGGCCTTCTTGTTGGCTTCCGACACGCTGTGACGCACCAGCCACATCGCCTTGCGCTGCGCCTCGCTCGACGCGACGACGCCGTCGCTGACGAGGCCCGCTTCAAGCGCCTGCTCGAGCACCGCCTGCATCGTCGCCGCGAGCGCGGCTGCATCGCCGGTGTCGGAGAGTTCAACGAGCACGTGCCAGGTGTCGATCTCTGCGACCGGGCAGCGCCGGCCCGGTACCTGCTCCAGCACGAGCTGGATCTGTTTGGCATTCATCAGCTCGAAGGCGGAGAGCCGCGAGTTGCAGGCCGCCTGGAACAGCCCGAGCACGTCGAGCGCCTGATGCGGACTGTCGACAGTGAGCCAGGCGACGGCTTCCGCCGTCGGCAGCGGATGTAGCTTCAGCACCGCACCGGTGATGATGCCGAGCGTGCCTTCCGAACCGATAAACAGATGCTTGAGGTCGTAGCCGGTGTTGTTCTTGCGCAGCGCGTAGAGGCCGTCCCAGATCGAGCCGTCCGGCAGCACGACTTCGAGCCCGAGCACATTGTCGCGCGTATTGCCATAGCGGAGCACGCCGGTGCCGCCGGCATTGGTGCCGATATTACCGCCAATCTGGCACGAGCCTTCAGCGCCGAGGCTGACCGGATAAAGCCGGCCGGCGGCAACCGCGCTCTCCTGGATGGTCGCAAGCACGCAGCCGGCATCGACCACCATGGTATTGTTGACGGGATCGAGCGAGCGGATCCGGCGCATGCGCGTCAGGGCAACGATCACAGGCGGCTTGCCCTGCCCCGACGGCGTCGCGCCGCCGCACAGGCTGGTGTTGCCGCCCTGCGGCAGCACCGGCGTGTCATGGGCGACACAGAGACGGACGATCGCCGCGACCTGCTCCGTCGTCGAGGGCAGGACCGCACAGAGCGCCGGCGCGTGAAACCGGCCGCGCCAATCTTCGGTCAGACCCGCGAGATCCTCCTCGCGCGTCAGCACGGCCGTGTCGCCCAGCAACTGCCTGAACGCCTCGATCAATGCCATCCACCCGCCTCCGGAACGGGCCAATGCTGGCCCAAACGGCTTTCGCGAGTAATCGATATACGATTACTTCAATCGCATTATGCTGATCATGAATTCGATGTGATGGGGAGTCAAGCGGAGGCGCGGTCGACTACGCCGTCTCCCCGCGTCGTCCTGGCGAAAGCCAGGACCCATTTCCCCGGTGGGCGTTGTCTGGGCGCGACGAGGCCAGCATTGTTCGCCACAACAAAGTTCGGTGGTTATGGGTCGTGGCCTTCGCCAGGACCACACCGTGGTTGTGGTGGGCGCCTTCCTCAACAGACGCGTCGTTGGGAACTGCGCTTGCAGTGACGGGTGTGGAAGCAACACACCACCAAAACAAAAAGGCCGGGATTGCTCCCGGCCTTTCGTGGTTATGAGACGTCGCTTACTGCAGCGATGCGCGCTTGGGCGGAGTGGCGGGCCACGACTTGATCAGGGTGTCGTAGTCCACCGTCTCGCCCTTCGGCTTCTCGTTGGCGAGCTTGCGCTGCGGCGCGATGGTGCCGTCCTTCTGGGCCTTGGCGAACCAGAATTCGGCCGACTCCTTCTTGTGCAGCTTCGGACCGCAGGCGCCCTGCACACCGGACTTCTCCAAGCGCTCCAACACGGAGTCCTGGGCCGCCGCGAGAGCATCCATCGCCTGCTGCGGCGTCTTCGCACCGGACGACGCATCGCCGATGTTCTGCCACCACAGCTGCGCGAGCTTCGGATAGTCGGGCACGTTGTTGCCGGTCGGGGTCCACTGCACGCGCGCGGGCGAGCGGTAGAACTCGATCAGGCCGCCGAGCTTCGGCGCACGCTCGGTGAACGACTTGTCCCAGATGTCGGATTCACGGATGAAGGTGAGACCGACATGGCTCTTCTTCAAGCTCACCGACTTGGAGACGATGAACTGGAGATAGAGCCAGGCTGCCTTGCGGCGATCCGGCGGGGTCGACTTCAGCAGCGTGGCGGAGCCGGCGTCCTGGTAGCCGAGCTTCATGCCTTCCTTCCAGTAGGAGCCGTGCGGCGACGGAGCCATACGCCATTTCGGCGTACCGTCCGCATTCACCACCGGCAGACCCGGCTTCACCATGTCGGCGGTGAAGGCGGTGTACCAGAACATCTGCTGGGCGATGTTACCCTGCGACGGCACGGGGCCGGACTCGGAGAAGGTCATGCCCTGCGCCTGCGGCGGCGCATACTTCTTCATCCACTCGAGATACTTCGTGATCGAGTAGACTGCGGCCGGACCATTGGTGTCGCCGCCACGCTCCACCGAAGAGCCGACCGGGCGGCAGCCCTCCATGCGGATGCCCCATTCGTCGACCGGCAGACCGTTCGGAATGCCCTTGTCACCGTTGCCGGCCATCGACAGCCAGGCGTCGGTGAAGCGCCATCCGAGCGAGGGGTCCTTCTTGCCATAGTCCATATGGCCGTAGACCTTGACGCCGTTGATCTCCTTGATGTCGTTGGTGAAGAACTCGGCGATGTCCTCATAGGCCGACCAGTTCACGGGCACGCCGAGCTCGTAGCCATACTTGGCCTTGAACTTGGCCTTGTAGTCGGCATTGGTGAACCAGTCGTAGCGGAACCAGTAGAGGTTCGCGAACTGCTGGTCGGGCAGCTGGTAGAGCTTGCCGTCCGGCCCGGTGCCGAACGACTTGCCGATGAAGTCGTTGACGTCGAGCATGGGGTTGGTGACGTCCTTGCCCTCGCCGGTCATGTAGTCCGACAGCGCAATGGTCTGGCCGTAGCGGAAATGCGTGCCGATCAGGTCGGAGTCGTTGATCCAGCCGTCATAGACGTTCTTGCCCGACTGCATCTGGGTCTGCAGCTTCTCGACGACGTCACCTTCCTGGATGAGATCGTGCTTGAGCTTGATACCGGTGAGCTCGGAGAATGCCTTGGCGAGCGTCTGCGCCTCGTATTCATGAGTCGTGATCGTCTCGGAGACGACGTTGATCTCCATGCCCTTGAACGGTTCGGCCGCCTTGGCGAACCACTCCAGCTCCTTCTTCTGGTCCTCCTTCGACAGCGTCGAAGGCGTGAATTCCGCGATCCACTTCTGGATCACGGCGTCGTCGGCGGCGCGAACCGGCGCCGAGACGGCGAGCGACACTGCGATGATCGCAGCGGCGCTGGACATGGTCAGAAAGCTATTCTTGGTCAATGGACCTTTCCTTCTCCTAAACTGTCGCATGTTTTCCTCCGTTGCAGCGACAAACTTTTATACAGGCCCGGGTTGGTCCCGGATCTGGCCGTCCCTTTCGCAAGCTTCAGACCGTGCGGAAAATGAGCGCGGCCGTGACCAGCGAAATTCCTGATGCGAGCCACAGGCTCGAGATCTCAAACCCCTCCTCGCCGACCGGCAGCGTGGCGATCGCGTCGGTGCCGACGAGGCCGATCCACGCGAGGTGGATGACGGCGGCCGCGATCAGCGAGATGAACAGGCGGTCGCCGCGCGTGGTCGGGATGCGCAGCACGCCGACACGCTCGGCCTCGGGATAGACCGCGGCGAGCCAGGTCATCACCGCCAGCGTGCACGCGAGCGCGGCAAAGAAGATCGCGGTCGGCAGCGTCCAGGCCATCCATGCGATGGATTCCATTGATGCCTCCTACACGCGGCCGAGCGCGAAGCCGCGCGCGATGTAGTTGCGGACGAACCAGATCACCAGCGCGCCCGGAATGATGGTGAGCACGCCGGCGGCGGCGAGCAGGCCCCAGTCCATGCCGGCGGCCGAGACCGTGCGCGTCATGATCGCGGCAATGGGCTTCGCGTGCACCGAGGTCAGCGTGCGCGCCAGCAGCAGCTCGACCCAGGAGAACATGAAGCAGAAGAAGGCGGCGACGCCGATGCCGCTCGCAATCAGCGGCACCAGGATCTTGATGAAGAAGCGCGGGAAGGAATAGCCGTCGAGGAAGGCGGTCTCGTCGATCTCGCGCGGCACGCCGGAGACGAAGCCTTCGAGGATCCACACCGCCAGCGGAACGTTGAAGATGCAGTGCGCGAGCGCGACCGCCCAGGGGGTGTCGAACAGCCCGATCGCCGAATAGAGATTGAAGAACGGCAGCGCATAGACCGCGGCCGGCGCCATGCGGTTCGACAGCAGCCAGAAGAACAGGTGCTTGTCGCCGAGGAAACGGTAGCGCGAGAAGGCGTAAGCCGCCGGCAGCGCCACGGCGATCGAGATGACGGTGTTGAGGACGACGTATTCGAGCGAATTGATGTAGCCCGAATACCAGCTCTCGTCGGTGAAGATGCGCTTGTAATGCTGCAGCGTCGGGGTGTGCGGCCACAGCGTCATCGTCGAGACGATCTCGCTGTTGGTCTTGAAGCTCATGTTGACGAGCCAGTAGATCGGCAGCAGCAGGAAGACCAGGAACAGCCCCATGATGAGGCGGCGGCCGGGGATCGAATGCATCAGGCCACTCCTTCCCTAGGCTTGAGTGCGGGCACGGGCTTGAGCGCGGCCGAAGGTTTCGGCTCCACCGCCGGCTCGCTTTCCGCCTGGACTTTGCGTTCCACACCGGCGTTGGTCATGACGGTGTAGAAGATCCAGCAGACGATCAGGATGATGAGGTTGTAGACCAGCGACAGCGCGGCGGCCTTGCCGAGATCGAACTGGCCGAGTGCGATTTTGACCAGCTCGATCGAGACGAAGGTGGTGGAATTGCCGGGCCCGCCGCCGGTAACGACGAACGGCTCGGTGTAAATCATGAAGCTGTCCATGAAGCGCAGCAGCACCGCGATCAACAGCACGCGGTTCATCTTCGGCAGCTGGATCGCCTTGAACACGGCCCAGCGCGAGGCGCCGTCGATCTGCGCGGCCTGGTAATAGGCTTCGGGGATCGACTTCAGGCCGGCGTAGCAGAGCAGCGCGACTAGGCTGGTCCAGTGCCAGACGTCCATCACGATGACGGTGACCCAGGCATCGACGTCGTTGGAGACGTAATTGTAGTCGAAGCCCATGGCGTTGAGAACGTAGCCGAGCAGGCCGATGTCGGGACGCCCGAAGATCTGCCAGATGGTGCCGACCACGTTCCAGGGGATCAGCAGCGGCAGCGCGAGGATGACGAGGCAGGCCGCGACGGTCCAGCCCTCGCGCGGCATCGACAACGCGACGACGATGCCGAGCGGCACCTCGATGGCGAGGATGACGAGCGAGAAGAACAGGTTGCGGCCGAGCGAGGCGAGGAAGCGGCCGCCGAGATCGGTGGAGGGATCGAGCAGCTCCTTGAACCAGCCGACGCCGTTCCAGAAGAACTGGTTGTTGCCGAAGGTGTCCTGCATCGAATAGTTCACCACCGTCATCAGCGGCAGCACCGCCGAGAAGGCGACGACCAGGAACACCGGCAGCACCAGGAACCAGGCTTTTTGGTTGACGGTCTTGTCCATCAGGCGGCTCCCTCCACCAGAAGGCTGTCGGCATAGACGTGGACGTGCGACGGATCGAATCTCAGCCCGGCGGTGCCGTCCGCGCTGGTGAAGCTGCCGGGGGCACGCGCCGCGAGCTTGGCGTCGCCGACGCGCACGCGCGCGAAGCGGATGCGGCCGAGATCGTCGATGCGCTCGATCCTGGCGGTGAGCAGGCCGGGCGCGGGCGCGACCACCTCGACAAATTCGGGACGGACGCCGATCTCGATCTTCGCTCCCGCAGGCAGGTTGTCGTAGCTGCGGTTCAGCGCGATGACGTGACCGCCAATGCGCGCCTCGCGCCCCCTCACCTCCGCCGGCAGGATGTTCATGCCGGGCGAGCCGATGAAATAGCCGACGAAGGTGTGCGCCGGCTTGTCGAACAGCTCGGCCGGCGTGCCGCTCTGCACCACGCGGCCGTCATGCATCACGACGACGGTGTCGGCGAAGGTCAGCGCCTCGGTCTGGTCGTGGGTGACGTAGATCATCGTGAGATCGAGCTCGCGATGCAGCGCCTTCAGCTTGGAGCGGAGCTGCCATTTCAGCTCGGGATCGATCACCGTCAGCGGTTCGTCGAACAGCACGGCGGCAACGTCGTTGCGCACGAGACCGCGGCCGAGCGAGATCTTCTGCTTGGCGTCGGCGGTCAGGCGCGTGGCCTTGCGGTTCAAATAGGGCTCGAGGTCGAGCAGGCGGCCGATCTCGGCGACGCGCCTGTCAATGTCGGCCTTCGGCACGCCGCGGTTCTTCAGCGGGAACGCCAGGTTCTGTCCGACCGTCATGGTGTCGTAGATCACCGGAAACTGGAATACCTGGGCGATGTTGCGCTTCTGGGTTGACAGCGGTGTGATGTCCTTGCCGTCGAACAGGATTTTCCCCCGCGACGGCGTGATGATGCCGGAGATGACGTTGAGCAGCGTGGTCTTGCCGCAGCCGGAAGGGCCCAGCAGCGCATAGGCGCCGCCCTGCCGCCAGGTCATGGTGACAGGCTTGAGCGCAAAGCTTTCCTGCGGTGCATCGTTGCCGCCGTAGGAATGGGCGAGATCGACGAGGTCAATGCGGGCCATGGCGCATCTCCCCGTTAAGAGCCCGGTGCCGCGACCAGGCGGTCGGCGGCATCGAAGACGAAGACATCATTGGGATCGAGCACGGCATCGAGCATCTGGCCGGGCTCGAACTCATGCACGCCGTGCAGCACCGCAACCCAGTTCGATCCGTCGCGGGTCAAATGCACGAAGCTCTCCGAACCGGTGATCTCGGTCACCGTGACAGTGGCGTGGAAGGCGTGACGGTCGGCTTCGCCATTGGCAAGCCCGAGCTGATGGGCGCGGAAGCCGACGCGATAGAAGCCGTCGGGAAGTCCCGCATAAAGTCCGGACGCCGGTGCAGCGCTGCCGCCGGCATATTGAACCATGCCATCCCCCTTCTCGAGGCCCACCAGGTTGAGCGGCGGATCGGAGAACACCTGGGCGACACGCAGAGTCCGCGGGCGGCGATAGACGTTCGACGTCTCGCCCATCTGCAGTGCCTGGCCCTCCCACATGCACACCGTGTTGCCGCCGAGCAGCAGCGCCTCGGTCGGCTCGGTGGTGGCATAGACGAAGATCGCGCCCGAGGCCTCGAAGATGCGCGGCAGCTCGGCCCGCAGCTCCTCGCGCAGCTTGTAGTCGAGATTGGCGAGCGGCTCGTCGAGCAGCACGAGATCGGCGCCCTTGACCAGCGCGCGCGCGATCGCGGTGCGCTGCTGCTGACCGCCGGAGAGCTGGAGCGGCGTGCGCTTCAGGAACGGCTCGAGCCGCAGCAGCTTTGCCGCCTCCGCCACGCGCGCCTCGATCTCGTCGCGCGGCTTGCCCTGCACGCGCAGGGGCGAGGCGATGTTCTCGTAGACCGTCAGCGAGGGGTAGTTGATGAACTGCTGATAGACCATGGCGACCGAGCGCTGGCGCACATCGGCGCCGGTGACGTCCTTGCCGTTGACGAACACCTTGCCCGTGGTCGGCTTGTCGAGGCCGGCGAGCAACCGCATGATCGAGGTCTTGCCCGACAGCGTCGGCCCGAGCAGCACGTTGAGCGTGCCGCTCTCGAGCGTCAGCGAGACGTCGCGAATGTGCGGCACGCCCTCGACGGTCCGGGTCACGTGATCGAGTGTCACGGTCATGAGCGTCCTCCCGCTTCCAGCAGGGGACTTTGCGCCACCGCGTGGCTCCTGATCCAGTCGTCGAGGGCCGCGATCTCGTCGGCAGATAGTCGCAGGCCGAGCTTGGAACGGCGCCAGACCACGTCCTCGGCGGAGACGGCCCATTCGTTGGCCATGAGATAGCGGACCTCGCGCTCGGTCAGCGTGGCGCCAAAGGCCTGGCCGAGATCCGCTGCCGATTTCGCATCGCCGAGCAGCTTGATGGCGCGGGTACCATAGGCGCGCGCCAGGCGCCGCGCATGCGCATGGCTGAGGAAGGGATAGCCGCGCTGCAGCTCGGCGATCAGGCCGTCGATGTCGGATACATTCATGTCGCCGCCCGGCAGCGGCCATTTGCCGGTCCAGCCCTCGCGCGCCTTCGCGCTGCGCAGATAGGGCGCAAGGCGCTCCAGCGCCTCCTCGGCGAGCCTGCGATAGGTCGTGATCTTGCCGCCATAGATCGACAGCAGCGGCACGCCGCCGGGCGTGTCGAGCTCGAACACGTAGTCGCGCGTGGCGGCCTTGGCCTCGCTGGCGCCGTCGTCATAGAGCGGGCGCACGCCGGAATAGGTCCAGACCACGTCGGCGGGCGCGACCGGCTTGGCCAGATATTCGCTCGCCGCCTTGCAGAGATATTCGATCTCCTCAGTCGTCGCCTTCACCTTGGCGGGATCGCCGTCATAGTCGCGGTCGGTGGTGCCGATCAACGTGAAGTCGTCCTGGTACGGGATCACGAAGATGATGCGGCCGTCGGCGTTCTGGAACATGTAGGCGCGGTCGTGGTCGTAGAGCTTCTTCACGACGATGTGCGAGCCCTGCACCAGGCGCACCTTGGCCTTCGCATTCACGCCGGCGCCGCGGCCGAGCACGTCCTCGACCCAGGGGCCGCCGGCATTGATCAGCGCCTTGGCCCGGATCTGCGAGCGCGCGCCAGTCAGCGTGTCGACCATGCTGACGGTCCAGAGGCCGTCCGACTGGCGAATCTCGGTAGCGCGGGTGCGGGTGCGGATCTCGGCCCCCTTGTCGGCAGCATCGCGCGCATTGAGCACGACGAGGCGGGCGTCGTCGACGAAGCAGTCCGAATATTCGAAGGCGCGGCTGTAGCGATTCGGGATCAGTGGCTTACCGACCTCATCGCGCTTGAGATCGACCGAGCGGGTCGCCGGCAGCAGGTGACGGCCGCCGATGTGATCATAGAGAAAGAGGCCAAGGCGCAGCAGCCAGGCCGGGCGCAGGCCGGCATGATGCGGCAAAACGAAACGCAGGGGTCGGATGATGTGGGGCGCGATGCCCCAGAGGATCTCGCGCTCGATCAGCGCCTCGCGGACCAGCCGGAACTCGTAATATTCGAGATAGCGCAGGCCGCCATGCACGAGCTTGGTCGACCAGGACGATGTCCCGCTCGCCAGATCGTTCATTTCGCACAGGAAAACCGTGTTACCGCGGCCCACCGCGTCGCGCGCGATGCCGCAGCCGTTAACACCGCCTCCAATGATGGCGAGATCGAAAATACGCTCCAACAGACGCATCCCCCGGCGACCGCCCGTTCGTCGAGCGGCTACTTTCGCTTTTGATTAGATCACACCGGAAAACGAAAGCAAGATGAAAGAGAGGCGAAAGGAAGCGAAAGCGGAACTTTTTGGTGGGCAATGAGGCAGCGAAATCGGCAGGTGGACGGACAGATTTTGGGGCAAGTAGCTCGACCGAACGGCATCCAGGCACGGGCCAGTGGGCCGGCACGCCTTTGCACTTGTATGTAGCAACATTCCTACATAGCTTCCCAAGCGGAGCATGGCCACGGCTTGGAGGCTCAGAGGATGGTAACCACCCTGACCAGCCGAGAATTCAATCAAGACACCAGCGGCGCCAAGAAAGCGGCATCGCAAGGACCCGTTTTCATTACAGACCGCGGCCGTCCAGCCCATGTCCTGCTGACCATCGAGGACTACTTGCGCCTGACCGGCGGACACATGAGCCTTGCGGAAGCTCTGGCGCAGACGAACGCGGATTTTGATTTCGATCCGCCTCGCGTGGACGAGGGCATCTTCAGGGCTGCTGATCTCGACTGATGTTCCTGCTGGACACCAATGTCATTTCCGAATTGAGGCGACCGGACAAGGCCGATCGGCACGTCGTTGCCTGGGCAGGCGCAATTCCGGCAGCAAACTTCTTCATCTCAGTCATTTCGCTTCTCGAGATCGAACTTGGCGCACGCCTGATCGAACGCAGGGACGCAGCGCAAGGTGCCATCTTGCGCAGCTGGATCAACAGCCAGATTCTGGCTCGCTTCGAGGGTCGGATCCTGCCTATCGATACGGCTGTCGTGCAGCGTTGCGCACAACTTCACGTTCCCGACCCGTGCGCCGAACGCGACGCGCTCATTGCTGCAACCGCGCTAGTTCATGGTTTGACGGTTGTTACGCGCAATGTAGAGGATTTCAAACCGACGGGCGTTGCGCTGCTCAACCCGTGGGACGACGCTTAGCCGCTATCTCAGCCGCACCACTGGCGCGGCTTCCGGTGCGGCGTCCTGGCCGTCGGTCGGCGCATCGTCGATATCCGCGCCCTTCGGCATCGCCTCGACCACTTCGATGCCCTTGCTGTGGCAGATGGTGGCGAGGCGCTCGGGCAGCTCCTGGTCGGTGACGAAGGTCTGGATCTGGGTGATGTGAGCGATGCGCACCGGCGCGCTGCGGCGAAGTTTTGTGGAATCGGCGACCAACATGACGCTGCGGGCATTGGCGATGATGGCCTGCGCCACCTGCACCTCGCGATAGTCGAAGTCGAGTAGCGCGCCCTCTTCGTCAATCGCGGACGCGCCGATGATGGCGTAGTCGACCTTGAACTGGCCGATCAGCTGCGTCGCGGTCGAGCCGACCACGGCGCCGTCGGCGCGCCGCACCGTGCCGCCGGCGACCACCACCTCGATGCGCGGATGGCGGTAGAGCAGCATGGCGACGTTGAGGTTGTTGGTGATGACGAGCAGGTCCTCATGCGAGGTCAGCGCGCTCGCGACCTCCTCCGTCGTGGTGCCGATGTTAATGAACAGCGAGCAGCCGTTCGGGATCAGCGAGGCGGCGGCCGCCCCGATCGCCTTCTTCTCGTCGGCGGCGACGAAGCGGCGCGCCTCATAGGCGAGGTTTTCCACGCCCGAGGCGATGATGGCGCCGCCATGGATGCGGGTCAGCGAACGCCGCTCACAGAGATCGTTGAGATCCTTGCGGATGGTCTGCGCCGACACCTCGAAGCGGCGCGCGAGCTCCTCGACCATGACGCGGCCGGAGGCGCGCGCGATGTTGAGGATTTCGGCTTGGCGATGGGTCAGTCCGGTCACGGCAAAGGCCTCACATCAGGATGATGCATGGTGCGGCGGTTCGCGCCTGCGGTCAATGCACACGCCGATCACGGTTAACGGATGGAGGTTCTCACGACGCCATTTCTTACCACGCCATGACGCTTGCAAGACGTGCGATCAGGTCCGGATCGTCGAACGCGCTGGCGGAGGCGACCGCGCCTGCTCCAATCAGGTCAGCATGGCTGAGGCTGGTGCGGATGCCGACGGTCGGAATGCCGGCGGCGGTTGCCGACTGCACGCCGGTGCGGGAGTCCTCGAATGCGATCGAGCTTTCCGGCCTCGCGCCGACGAAACGCAGCCCTTCCTGGTACGGTAGCGGATGCGGCTTGCCATGCGGCAGCTCGGCGCCGATCACGAGTGCCCTGAAACGATGCGTGATGCCAAGGCCGGAGAGCAGCAGCTCGGCGTTGAGACGCGGCGCGTTGGTCACGGCGACCATGGGAATGCCGGCGTCATCGGCGCGGTCGAGCAGCGCCATCAGGCCCGGCAGCGGTGCGATCTGCCCGGCCACCAGGGTGCGGAAGACCTCCTCCTTCTGTTCGAGGATCAGGGCGCGCCGCTCCGGCGCCTCGTGGGGCAGAAAGCGATCGCCGATCGCGACATTGGCGAAGCCCTGCAGCTCGCGGGAGAAACGTGCGTGATCGAAGACGTGTCCGTGCGGGCCGAGCACCTGGTTGAAAGCCTTCAAGTGCAACGGGTCGGTGTCGGCGAGCGTGCCGTCGATGTCGAACAACAACGCCCGGCCCGTTCCATCGTGTTTGGTCTCGATCATTTCCGTACTTTCCCAAATGCGCGACGCATCGATGCGGAAGGCGTATCAATACGGCCTCGATCGCGCAATGACGCATCCACATGACCAGCAGGTGACGCTCGACAAAGCCGCGCGCGACTGCAACACTGGCCACAAGATCAAAAAGGAGGAAACGATGACGATCAACCGACGCGATCTGGCTCTCTCGACTCTCGCCGTCTCCGCGCTTGCGTTCGCGACGCCGGCGCTCGCCGCTTCGGCAGACGAGGAAGCCGTGGCGAAGAGGGTCGATGCCTTCCGCCTCGCCCAGATCGCGGCCGATCCCAAGGCGCTCGGCGCGCTGTGCGCGGAGGAGCTGAGCTACAGCCATTCCAGCGGCAAGGTCGAGGACAAGGCGACATTCATCGCCAACGCGACCGACGGCAAGTCCAAGTTTCTGTCAATCGAATACAAGGATCCCACCATCAAGGTGGTCGGCCCCGCAGCGATCGTGCGTTTCCACTGGCTGGGCGAGCAGGAGATGGCGGCCGATGGGAAAAAAGTATCGACCAACCTTCACATCCTGATGAACTGGCAGAAGCAGGGCGACGAGTGGAAGCTGTTGTCGCGGGCGGCGACGAAGTTGTGATGACTTATTACCCTCTCCCCTTGTGGGAGAGGGTGGCTCGCCGCGCAGCGGCGAGACGGGTGAGGGGTCTCTCTCCGCGAGCCACCCTTCACATGTGAGCTTGCTGAAGCAACCCCTCATCCGGCGCTTTGCGCCACCTTCTCCCACAAGGGGAGAAGGGGCAGCGGTGCGCTCGGCAAAAAATTCCGACCACGCCTCGCGCGTCGAAATCACCGGCGGTAGGTGCTTACGCCGCCTCCTTCACATCGCCGTTCACCAGCCTGCGCGCGGCGCGCTCGGCTTCGCGGGCGTTGCGGAAGAGCTGGCCTTCGAGACGGTTGAAGCGGTGCGACGAGGCGAAGAAGCAGTAGCCTCCAGAAGAACGAACGACGATACCTGCGGTCTGCGAATCGACTTCGATGATGTAGCTGTCCGGCATAGTCCGTGGATTCCTCAGTGCGGGCAAACAACGGTGCTCCTGCCCAAAGGTTCCCTAGGCATTTGCGGCCGTTTCCACCCCGAATCGACACGCAATTGAGTACGCCGGGACCTCATCCGTTTTATGACTGGTTCTTGGCGAAGCCGCGACGAGGTGACTTGCTCGTGCCGCGTTTTGCGGCGCTGCAAAGCTCGCAAGATGAGGCAGAGCGCCGCGCGCGATTACGTCGCGATCGGCGGATCGTTTCGCTGGATCGCCTGCGGACGGCCGTGGTCGTCGATCGAGACGTAGGTGAAATGACCGTCGGTGACGAGGAACGGATGCAGCTCCTTGCGCCGCAATGCCCAGGCCTCAAGATGCACGGTCAGCGAGGTGCGCCCAACGCGCACGAGATTGGCATAGACCGAGACGAGATCGCCGACATAGACCGCTTTGCGAAAATTCATCGCCTCGATCGCGACCGTCACGGTGCGCGACCGCGCAACCTTCGAGGCGAACACGCCGCCGCCGACGTCCATCTGACTGAGCAGCCAGCCGCCGAAGATGTCGCCGTTGGCATTGGTGTCGGCCGGCATCGCCAGCGTGCGGATGCAGAGATCGCCGCTCGGCCCGGTCGTGGCTTGCTCGTTCATGCCCCTCTCACGCGAGATTGCTCACTTGAAATTGTCCCAGCCCGGATCGGGCGCGAAACGCGCGCCGAATCGTTCAGCCAGCGCGCGAAGAGTGGATACAATGTTTTCGACGCCACGCGTGCGCGCATAGTTCAGCGGACCGCCGCGGAACGGTGCATAACCGGTGCCGAAGATCATGGCGCCGTCGACTGCATCGGCATCGTCGACGATGCCTTCGCGAAGGGCCGCGACGCAGACGTTGGACATCGGCAGCACCAGGCGGTCGATCATCTGGTCAGTGACGCGCGGACCGGTCTGCGGCAACGGCGTCTTCTCCGCCTTGCCGTCCTTCCAGGTGTAAAAACCCTTGCCGGTCTTGCGGCCGAGCTCGCCCTTGGTGACCTTCTCGCGCAGCCAGGCCGGCGTCGGCGGCAGGAGATCGCCGAACTTGGTGCGCAGCATGTCGCCGACGTCGAGGCAGATATCGAGCCCGACCTGATCGGCCAGCTCGATCGGTCCCATCGGCATGCCGAACTGCTCGGCCGCAGCGTCGATCAGGCGTTGGTCCGTCTTCTCGTCCAGCATCACCATCGCTTCCAGCATGTAGGGCGTCAACGCGCGGTTGACGAGGAAGCCGGGCGAGCTCTTCACGGCGAGCGGCAGGCGGTCGATGGCGCCGACGAAGGCGAGCGCCTCTTTAAGTACTTGTGTATCGTTGCCGTCATGGCTGACGACCTCGACCAGCTGCAGCCGCGACACCGGGTTGAAGAAATGCAGGCCGACCAGCCGCTCCGGCCGCGCCAGCGTCGTGCGCAGGTCCTGGAGCGGAATGCTCGAAGTGTTGGTCGCGAGGATCGCGCCGGGCTTCATCCGCGGCTCGAGCCCGGCATAGACCTTCTGCTTCAGCCCCAGCTTCTCCGGCACCGCCTCGATGATGAGATCGGCGTTGCGGACGCCCTCGCCGTCCATGTCGGGGATCAGGCGATCGAGCGCGTCGCGCACGTCGGTGGGCTTGCGGATGATCTTGCCGTAGAGGTCGGCCGCGCGTTTGACTGCGCCCGCGATCGGCTCCGGCTTCATGTCGGCGAGCGAGACGCGAAAGCCCTGCCCCGCACACCAAGCCGCGATGTCGCCGCCCATGGCGCCGGCGCCGATGACGTGGACCTGCTTCACCGTGCTAGCGGAGCCTGCCGTCTTCTTCATCTGCTCGCGCAGGAAGAAGACGCGGACCAGGTTCTGCGCGGTAGGCGTCACCATCAGCTTGGCGAACGAGGCCTGCTCGGCCTTCAGCATCGCGGACTTGCTGCCGCCGTGGGTCTCCCAGAGATCGATCAGCGCATAGGGCGCGGGATAATGCTCGCGCGATGCAGCCTTCGCAGCCTCCGCGCGCATGCGCTTGGCCAGCAGGCCGCGCACCGGCCCGAGATTGGCGGCGCGCGTCAGCAGACCGGGCTTGGCCCGCTTCAGACGGCCGAACAGCGCATCCTTCACCGCGCCCTGGACGTGGCGCTCCTGCGTCACGGTGTCGACGAGGCCGAGCGCCTTGGCGCGGCGCGCGTCGATGGTGCGGCCGGTCAGCATCAGCGCCATCGACTGGGTCGGATTGACCAGCGCGGTGAACCGGGCGGTGCCGCCGAGACCAGGATGCAGGCCGAGCATCACCTCCGGGAAGCCGAAACGCGCCCCCTCGATGGCGATGCGCGCCTGGCAGGCCAGCGCCACCTCGAGCCCGCCGCCGAGGCAGAAGCCGTGAATGACCGCGACCGTCGGCAGCTTTAGCGCTTCCAGATGATCGACCACGGCATGCGCGGCGCGGATGCGCGTCTCCACCATGTCAGGATCGGACGCGCCGCGGAATTCGTTGACATCCGCGCCGGCAATGAAGCCCGACGGCTTTGCCGAGCGAATGACGAGACCGGCGGGGCGCTCGGTCTCGATCGCCGCGAGCACGGCGTCGAACTCCTCCATCACGTCGGACGAGAGCGTGTTGGCGCTGGCGTCAGCGCGGTCGAACAGCAGCCAGGCGACACCATCCGAATGGCGCGTCAGCTTGAAGTGCTTGTAGGGACCATCCGGTGCGGGCCGCGGCCCGATCTCCAGCACGCGGCCGCCGAGCGCGGTCATGATCTTGGAATCCATGGTCACACCGCCTCGATCAGCATGGCGCCACCGAGCCCGCCGCCGATGCATTCGGTGGCAATTCCGCGCCGCGTGCCGAGCCGCTTCATCGCATTGACGAGATGCAGCACGATGCGATTGCCGGAGGTGCCGACGGGATGGCCGAGCGAAATCGCGCCGCCGTCGACGTTCAGCCTCTCGCGGTCGATCTCGCCGGCGGCACCATCGAGCCGCAATATTTCGCGGCAGAACTTGTCATCGTTCCAGGCGGCGAGACAGCCGAGCACTTGCGTTGCGAAGGCCTCGTTCAGCTCCCAGGTCTCGACGTCCTTGATGGTGAGGTCGTTGCGCTGGAGCAGCGGCGTCACCGACATCACCGGGCCGAGCCCCATGATGCTGGGATCGAGCGCGGCCCAATGGCTGTCGACGATGACGGCTTTCGGCGTCAGCTTGTGCTTTGCCACGGCGGCGTCGGAGGCGAGGATCACCCAAGACGCACCGTCGGTGATCTGGGAGGAATTGCCGGCCGTGACCTGGCCCCACGGCCGCTCGAACACCGGCCGGAGCTTGGCGAGCGTCTCGGCCGTCGAGTCCGGGCGCACGCCGTCGTCGTGGTCGAAGAACTTGCCGTCGCGGGAGAATGCGGTCTCGACCTCACCCTTCAGATAATCCGCGCTTTGCGCATGCGCGAGCCGGCGATGGCTTTCGGCGGCATAGGCATCCGACTGCGCGCGCGTAATGCCGAAGAGATGGCCGACGACCTCGGCGGTCTGGCCCATGTTCAGCTCGGTGACTGGATCGGTCAGGCCTCGCTCGAGGCCGATGATCGGCTTGAGATCGCGCGGCCTCAGCTTGAACGCTGAGGCGATCTTCGCGGCAACGCCCTTGGCAGTGGCAAGACCGGCGAACCAGCGCACGCCGGAATTCGGCCAGACCAGCGGCGCGTGGCTCAAGGCCTCGGTGCCTCCAGCCAAAATCATGTCGGCATGGCCTTCGCGGATATAGCGATAGGCGGTGTCGATCGACTGCATGCCCGAGCCGCAATTGATCTGCACGGTGAAGGCGACCATGTCCTCACCCATGCCGAGCCGAAGCGCGGCGACGCGGGCCGGGTTCATCTCGTCAGCGATCACGTTGACGCAGCCGAGGATGACCTGGTCGAAGCTATCGGGCGAGAACGGCTGGCGCGCCAGCAGCGGCCGCCCGCACTGCACGGCGAGATCGACCGGCGTGAACGGCCCGGGCCCAGAACGCGCCTTCAGGAACGGCGTCCGGCTGCCGTCGACGATAAATACCGGTCGTGCCATCAGCTCGCCGCCCTCTGCTCACCGAGTTCCTGGAAGAACTGATGCACATTGACGGTTTTCTTGTAAATCGGCGACAGCGCCTCCGGCGCAAAATCGTCGACCTCTATCACTTTTGTGACGGCTTCATGAGCTGCAGCAAGCTGCTCGCCCTCAGCCTGGGTGACCACGCCCTTGCTGACGGCCTCCTTCCAGTCGCGGATATGCGCAGCACGCATGCGCCTGGCGATCGCATCTGTCGCCGCGACCAGCTTGAACGCGCGCTCCAGCCGGGCAAAGCCGCCGTCGTCATCGACATGAGCGAGATCCGGGGTGAGGCGCTCACGTGCCGCCGACGGGTCCAGCACGATGGCAGCGCATTGGTGCACGACGCGATCGGACGGGCCGAGCACGCGGGCGCCGAACGGCTGGACCACGAGCTTGAGGAGGCCGGCGACGAAGCGGTTCGGCAAATTGGCCAGGATTTCGGCAAGCCGGTTCTCGATGGTTTTGAGCCCGGTCGCCATGCACCATTCCAGCGCCGCGAAATCCTCCTTCTGCCGCCCCTCGTCCTGCCAGCGCTTCAGCGCGGCCGAGAGCAGGTAGAGCTCGGACAGGATGTCGCCGAAGCGGGCCGACAGCATCTCCTTGCGCTTGAGCGCGCCGCCGAGCGTCAGCAGCGCCATGTCGGCGCAGAACGCAAACGCCGCGGAGTAGCGCGAGAGCTGGCGGTAGAAAGGCGTGGCGTCGCCCGCATCCGGCGCCGGCGCGAAGGCGCCAAAGGTCCAGCTCCGGCCGAAGGCGCGGAACAGGGTCCGGAAGCTGTGGGCGACATGCTTCCAGAACGTCTTGTCGAACGCGCTGAGGCCGCGCTCGCGATCGGTATCGGCGAGCGCATTCATCTCGTCGAGCAGGTAAGGATGGGCACGGATCGCTCCTTGCCCGAACACGATGAGATTGCGGGTCAGGATATTGGCTCCCTCCACGGTGATGCCGACCGGCACGGCGCGGTGGAGATTGCCGAGATAGTTTTGCGGACCGTCGATCACGGCCTTGCCGCCATGGATGTCCATGGCGTCGTCGATCGCGGTGCGCATCCGCTCGGTCGCGTGCAGCTTCATGATGCCGGAGATGACGGCGGGATGGACGCCGGCATTCAGCGCCGCGCAGGTCAGCCGGCGCGCCGCATCGAGCTGATAGGCGGTGGCGACGATGCGCGCCAGCGGCTCCTCGACGCCTTCGAACTTGGAGATCGAGATGCCGAACTGCTCGCGGATGCGGGCATAGGCGCCGGTGGTGCGCGCCGCATAGGCGGCGCCGGCCGCCGACAGTGACGGCATCGAGATGCCGCGGCCGGCGGCGAGCGCGGTCATCAGCATCTTCCAGCCCTGCCCCAGGCGCTCCTTTCCGCCGATGACATAGTCGAGCGGAATGAAGACGTCGCGGCCCCAGTTCGGGCCGTTCTGAAAGACCTGCATCGAGGGCAGGTGGCGCTGCCCGATCTCGACGCCGGGCAAGTTCGTGGGGATCAGCGCCACGGTGATGCCGAGCTCTTCCTGGCTCCCGACGAGACGATCGGGATCATAGGCCTTGAAGGCAAGGCCGAGCAGCGTCGCGACCGGACCGAGCGTGATGTAGCGCTTGTGCCAGTTGAGGCGGAGGCCGACGACCTCGCGCCCCTCGAATTCGCCCTTGCAGATGATGCCGCTGTCGACCATCGAGGCGGCATCGGAGCCGGCTTCCGGGCTGGTGAGTCCGAAGCAGGGAATCTCGCGTCCGTCGGCGAGCCGCGGCAGCCAGCGCTGCTGCTGCTCGTGCGTGCCGAAGCGCATCAGGAGCTCGCCGGGGCCGAGCGAGTTCGGCACCATCACGGTGACCGCGGCCGCGATCGAGCGGGTCGAGATCTTGCGTACGACTTCCGAATGCGCGTAGGGCGAGAAGCCGAGGCCGCCGAACTCCTTGGGAATGATCATGCCGAAGAACTTTTCGCGCTTGACGAAGTGCCAGACGTCCTGCGGCAGGTCGCGCGTTTCCCAGAAAATCTTCCACTCGTCGAGCATGGCGCAGAGCTCGTCGACGGGGCCACTCAGGAACGCCAGCTCCTCGTCCGTCAGCCTCGCCTGCGGGACCTTCAGCAGCTTCGACCAATCAGGGTTGCCGGTGAAGAGATCGGCATCCCACCAGACGTCGCCCGCCTCCAGCGCCTCCCGCTCGGTGTCGGACATCGCCGGCAGCACGCCGCGCGCCCAGGAGAAGATCGGCTTTGTGATGGTGTCGCGGCGGAAGCTCATGGCGGACCTCATGCATCGGCGCGGGTGTCGGGCATTTTAGCGGAAAGTGGCCGGGGTGCGTGAACACTTCGCGGGCAAAAACAAGCGAATTGACGCGGCCGGGCGGCCGTCCAGGCGATAACGGCCGGGGCGTGGGGACAGTTCCGGTAGGGAATGGGGAGCAATGTCTCTCAGCGTCATTCCGGGGCGCGCCTCTTGGCGCGGGCCCGGAACGACGGAGTGACCTAATCCGGCCGGACCATCTCGAACATGTTTTCCGGCTTGATCTCGAAGTAATCGCCGCGGCGGCCGGCGCGGACGATGGGGCGGGCGGCGGCGGTCTGGTAGACGCCGTCCTTGATCAAGGCCTTGTCGATGTGGACGGCGACGACTTCGCCGAGCGTCAGCCAGGCGTCGGCCTCCTTGCCGTCGGCGCCCTTGAGGCGGACGATGTCGGAGACCTTGCACTCGAAGGCGACGGGGCTCTCAGCCACGCGCGGGACATTGACGACCTTGCCGGGCACGGCCGTGAGCCCCGCGACCTCGAACTCGTCGACCTCCGGCGCCAGATGCGCCGCGGTCGCGTTCATGTGCTTGGCGAGATCCATCGTGGTGAGATTCCAGACGAACTCGCGGGTCTGCTCCATGTTCGCCACCGTGTCCTTCCAGTTGGTGGAGGAGAAGCCGATGATCGGCGGCACGTAGCAGAACGCGTTGAAGAAGCTGTAGGGCGCGAGGTTGACGTGGCCCCTGGCGTCGCGCGAGGAGATCCAGCCGATCGGCCGCGGCGCGATGATGGCGTTGAAGGGATCGTGCTTGAGGCCGTGGCCCTTGGAGGGCTCGTAGAAGTACAGGTCTTTGTCGGTCACGCGCTGTTTCCTTCCCGTCATTGCGAGCGCAGCGAAGCAATCCAGAATCCCTCCGCGGAGACTAGTCTGGATTGCTTCGTGGAGCCTGTCATCGGGCCGCGCTTCGCGCGGACCCGATGGCTTGCAATGACGGAGTTTGTGGGTCCGTCCCGGCCCGCCTCCGGCGGTCATGCCGGGGCGATCAGTCTGCTTATAGGAGCAAACGCCCCCGCCCGTCAGTGGCGCGGCGACAGACCCGCGATGACGAAATCGATCATCTGGTCGATGGTCGGGCCCGGCTTGGTGGCGCACTGGGCGATCATCTGGGGATGGAAGAAGCGAATCATCGCGGTGCAGGCGCACAGCGAGGCCAGTTGCAGGTCGGGCGCCTCGAACTCGCCGGAGGCGACGCCTTGCGCGATCATCTGGCCGATGACGCCGGCGATGCACTCCATATGGGCGACGCAGACGTCCCAGTCCTCCTCCATCGCGATCGCGACCATCTCGTGCAGCTTGTTGTCGCCGACATAGCGCTCGGTGTTCATGCGATTGATGGTGGTGAGCAGCTCGCGGAAGCGCTCCTTGACCGGACCGGGCTTTGCCACGATCCGCTGCGCCTCCAGCTCGACCTCGCCCATCAGGCCCCGCGCCACCGCCTGATGGATCGCCTTCTTCGATTCGAAGAAGCGATACACGTTGGCGGGGCTCATCCTGAGCTCTTTGGCGATGTCGCCGACCGTCGTCTTCTGGTAGCCGATCTGGCGGAACAGCCGCTCGGCCACCTCGAGGATGCGATCCCGGGTGTCGACTTCGATATGTTCCGAAACAAGGGCCATCAGTCAGGACTCGTTGGTCAGCAGTCTTCTCATCTATTCAGCCGCTTCGGCAAGCGGAATTGCGTGCGGGTCATCGCTCCCATGCTGCGGCGCGGCAGGCTGCTCGGGCGTTCCGGCCTCATCCAGGCTCTTGCGGAACCACAGGGCGTAGAGGCCCGGCAGGTACAGGAGCGTCAGGAAGGTCGCGACGAACAGGCCGCCCATGATGGTGATCGCCATCGGGCCCCAGAAGGCCGAGCGCGACAGCGGTATCATGGCGAGAATGGCGGCGAGCGCCGTCAGCACCACCGGTCGGGCACGACGGACGGTCGCCTCAACGATCGCCTCGCGCCGGGTCAGGCCGTGGCTGACGTCGGTCTCGATCTGGTCGACCAGGATGACCGCGTTGCGCATGATCATGCCGGCGAGCGCGATCAGGCCGAGCAGCGCCACGAAGCCGAACGGGGCGTTGGCGACGTTGAGGCCGAGCGAGGCACCGACGATGCCGAGCGGCGCGGTCAGGAACACCAGGATCAGGCGTGAGAAGCTCTGCAGCTGGATCATCAGCAGCGTCAGCATCACCATGACCATCACCGGGAAGAGGATGAAGATCGAGGCGTTGCCCTTGGCGGATTCCTCGAACGCGCCGCCCGGCTCGATCCGGTAGGCCGGCTCGAGGTGGTCCTTGATCGCCTTCAGCTTCGGCGTGATCTGGTTGGTGACGTCGGGCGCCTGCACGCCGTCGACGACGTCGGAGCGCACGGTGATCGCCATGTCGCGGTTGCGCCGCCACATGATCGGCTCCTCGTGGGCATATTCGATTCGAGCGATCTGCTGCAGCGGCACGGCGACGCCGTTGCGCGAGGTGATGGTGAGATCGCCGACGCCGCCGAGATCGAGACGCTCGGACGGGATCGCACGGGCGACCACGCCGACCTTCTCGATGCCGTCGCGCACGGTGGTGACCTGCGAGCCCGAGATCAGCATCGCCAGCGCCTGCGAGACGTCCTGCGGGGTCAGGCCCATGGCGCGGGCGCGGTCCTGGTCGACGACGAGCTTCAGGTAAGGCGACTGCTCGTTCCAGTCGAGCTGGACGTCCTTGACGCTCTTGTTCTCCCGCATGACGTCGCGGACCTGGTAGGCGATCTCACGGACCTTGTTGGCATCCGGGCCGATCACGCGGAACTGGACGGGGAAGCCGACCGGCGGGCCGAAATTGAAGCGGTCGACGCGCACGCGCGCCTCGGTCAGGAAGCCCTCGGCAGCCGCGGTCTCGATCTTGGCCTTGATGCGCTCGCGCGCCTCGACGCCCTTGGCGACGATGACGATCTCGGCAAAGGCCTCGTTCGGAAGCTGCGGGTTGAGGCCGAGCCAGAAGCGCGGCGAGCCCTGGCCGACATAGGCGGTATAGGTCTCGATGTCCTTGTCGTCCTTGAGCAGCGTCTCGGCCTTCTTCACCGCCTTCTCGGTGACGTTGAAGGCGGTGCCCTCGGGCAGGCGCAGCTGCAGGAACAGCTCGGGCCGCTCCGACAGCGGGAAGAACTGCTGCTGGACATGGCCAAAGCCCACGATCGAGGCGACGAAGACGCCGACGGTCGCGACCACCACGGTGATGCGGTGGTTGACGCACCATTGCACGATGGCGCGCAGGCCCCGATACATGCGGGTCTCGTAGACCGCATGCGGATCATGGTTGTGGTGGGCCTTCATTTCGGGCAGCAGCTTGACGCCGATATAGGGCGTGAAGATCACCGCCACGAACCAGGAGGCGACCAGCGCGATCGCCACGATCCAGAAGATGCTGCCGGCATATTCGCCGACCGCGGAATTGGCAAAGCCGATGGGGAGGAAGCCAGCGGCCGTGACCAGCGTTCCCGTGAGCATCGGAAACGCAGTAGATTCCCAGGCAAAGGACGCCGCGCGCATGCGGTCCCAGCCCTGCTCCATCTTCACCACCATCATCTCGACCGCGATGATGGCGTCGTCGACGAGCAGGCCGAGCGCGATGATCAGCGCGCCGAGCGTGATGCGGTGCAGGTCGAGCGACATCGTGTTCATGACGACGAAGACGATGCCGAGCACCAAAGGCACCGACAGCGCGACCACGATGCCGGTACGCCAGCCGAGCGCCAGGAACGAGACGAACAGGACGATGACGAGCGCTTCCATGAAGGAATGCACGAACTCGCCGACGGCGTGCTCGACCACCTTGGGCTGGTCGGCGATCAGCCTGACGTCGACGCCCTGCGGCACCGCCTTCATGAAGTCGGCCGTCGCCTTCTCGACCTGCTTGCCGAGCTCGAGGATGTTGGCGCCCTTGGCGGTGACGACGCCGATGCCGATGGCGGGCTTGCCTTCCTGGCGCACGACGAAGCTCGGCGGATCGACATAGCCGTGGGTGACGGTGGCGATATCGCCGAGACGGAACACGCGGCCGTTGCTCTCGACCGGCGTTTCGGCGACGGCCTTGGCACCGTCGAGCGCGCCGGTGACGCGCAGCGGCACGCGCTGCGAGGAGGTCTCGACCGTGCCGGCCGGGGTCACGTTGTTCTGCTTGGCGAGCGAATCGAACAGGGCCTGCGGCGTGATGCCGAGCGTGGCGAGCTTGGCATGGCTGAACTCGACGAAGATGCGCTCATCCTGGTTGCCGTAGACGTCGACCTTGGTCACGCCGGGCACCTTGAGCAGGCGCTGGCGAAAGCCTTCGGAGACCTTCTTGAGCTGGGCATAGTCGGCGCCGTCGCCGGTCATCATGTAGAGGATGGAATCGACGTCGGAGAACTCGTCGTTGACGACGGGCCCGAGGATGCCGGAGGGCAGCTGGCCCTGCACGTCGACCAGCTTCTTGCGCAGCAGATAGAAGAGGTACGGCACGTCCTTCGGCGGCGTCGAATCGCGGAAGGTGACCTGGAGCGCGGTGAAGGCGGGCTTGGAATAGGTCTGCACCTTCTCGAAATAGGGCAGCTCCTGGATCTTCTTCTCGATGGGATCGGCGACCTGGGTCTGCATTTCCTGCGCGGTCGCGCCGGGCCAGATCACCGAGACGTTGACCACCTTCACCGTGAAGAACGGATCCTCGGCGCGGCCGAGCTTCTCGTAGGAGAAGAAGCCGGCGACGCCGAGCACGAGCATCAGGAAGAGCACCAGCGTCGGATGGCTGACGGCCCAGGCCGAAAGGTTGAAGCGCTTCATCGCACTCTCCGAAAGACGATCCAGTTGCAAACAACGACAGCCGCTTTGCTCAAACCGTCGTCGCGAGGCAGCGAAGCAATCCAGGGGGCTGGGCAGGTTCTGGATCGCTTCGCCGCTTCAGCCTTTGCTTAGGGACAAAGGCCGAAACTCACCTCACACGACGCAACTCGTAAGAATTTCTTAGAAAGACAGCGACGACACGATCCGCACCCGCTGGCCGGGATCGAGCTTCTGCACGCCGAGGGCGACGATCTTGGCGCCCTCCTCCACCCCGCCGGTGATGACGACGTCCTTGCTCTCGTAGGACTTCACGGTGACCGGCTTGAGCGTGACGCCACCGTTGTCGTCGACGACGTAGAACGACGGCTTGCCGCCTTCGTTGAACAGCGCCGACAACGGCAGCCGCGCGACCCGCTCGGTGGCGGCATCCGACAGCGTCAGCGTCGCGGTCATGCCGAGCGCGACCTTGTCGTCGGCCTCGGGCAGCGAGAACTTTGCCAGATAGGTGCGCGTGGCGGGATCCGCCGCCGGCGCGATCTCGCGCAGCTTGGCCGTGTATTTCTTGTTCGGCTCGGACCAAAGAGTGACGCTGGCGACGCCCGACTTGGCACGTCCAACCAGCGTCTCAGGGATCGCGACGACCGCTTCCTTCTCGGCAAAGCGGGCGACACGGATCGAGGCTTGGCCCGCGGCGACCACCTGGCCGGGCTCGATCAGCGTTGCGGTGACGACGCCGCGGGCGTCGGCGTTGAGCGTCGCGTAGGAAAGGGAATTCTTGGTCAACTCGACCGAGCGCTCGGCCCGGTTCAAGCGCGCACGGGCTTCATCGGCGGCGGCGCGGCTCTGGTCGAGCTGCGCGTCGGTGGTCCAGCCCTTGGCCTTGAGGTCCTTGGCGCGCTGCTCGGCGGCGGCGGCTTGGGCCAGCACGCCGGTTGCGGCGCCCTGCTCGGCAACGGCCTGCTCGGCCTGGAGCTTCAAATCAACCTCGTCGAGGGTGGCGAGCGGCTGGCCGACTTCGACCGTCTGGCCGACTTCGACGAGGCGCTTGGCGACTTTGCCGGCGACCCGGAAGCCGAGATCGCTCTCGATCCTGGGGCGGATGGTGCCGACGAAGCTGCGCTCCGGCGTCTCGGCATCGTAATGGGCGGTTGCCACCAGAACCGGCCGCGGCGGCTCGGCCTTCTCGGCGACGGTATCGTTGCACCCCGCCAGCGAAACGGCCATCAGGGCGAGCGAGGCTCCTACCAAAAGCTTGGAATAGCTCGACAAAACCGACCGGACGAACATCGAAGGACACTCCTGCATCTCGATTGAGAGGAATGTCGACTGTTCACTGATAAAAGTCAATAATCGTCATTCATCAGGAATGCGTGATCGTTAAGGGGTGGTAAGGAGAAGAATAAGCCTAGCCGCGAGGTGCTATTGTAGGGTGGGCAAAGCGTAGCGTGCCCACCAGACCGCTCGGTCGGGGAAGATGGTGGGCCCGGCGCGAAGAGCGCCTTTGCCGTTACGAAGATCTCTCACTGGCCCCGCTCGCCGAATTCGTGCTTGCTGTCGTGGCCGCCGACGAACACCAGGATGCCCGCGAGCAGCGGCAGCACGGCGAGCACAAGCAGACCGGTCGAGGTCTGCCCCGTCGCTTCCTTGACCCAGCCAATCAGGTACGGCCCGCCGAATCCGGCGAGGTTCCCGATCGAGTTGATTAGCGCGATGGCGCCGGCGGCCGCCGTGCCGGAGAGCCAGGCGGTCGGCAGCGTCCAGAACACGCCGAAGCAGCAGAACACGCCGATCGCGGCGACCGTCAGCACCACCATGGTCAGCGTGGGATCAGTGAGATAGGAGGAAGTGCCGAGCGCAATCGCCGTGAGCAGCAGCGGCGCGCCGACATGCATGACGCGCTCGCGGCTCGCATCCGAATGCCGCGCCCACAGGATCATGGCGATGGTGCCGAACAGATACGGGATCGCGGTGACGAATCCGGTCTGGGCGTTGGTGAGGCCGAACGCCTTGACGATCTGCGGCAGCCAGAACTGCATGCCGTAGAGCGCGCCGACGAAGCCGAAATAGATCAGGCTGAGCGCGATTACCTTCGGTGAAGACAGCGCCTCCCCGAGCGAGAAATGCTTCACCGCCTGCTTGGCCGCAATCTCCGAATCGAGCTTCGCCTTGAGCCACGCCTTCTGCTCGGCCGAGAGCCAGTCCGCCTTCCCCGGCTTGTCGGTGAGGTAGAACCAGGTGACGATGCCGAGCAGCACCGACGGGATGCCCTCGATGATGAACAGCCATTGCCAGCCTTTCAGCCCCATCATGCCGTCGAGCCCGAGCAACAGGCCCGAGATCGGTGCGCCGATCACGGTCGAGACCGGCACCGCAATGGCGAAGGCCGCAAGAAAGCGGGCGCGATATTCGGCCGGATACCAATAGGTGAGATAGAGGATGATGCCCGGGAAGAAGCCGGCTTCGGCCACGCCGAGCAGGAAGCGCAGCACATAGAAGCTGGTGACGCCGCTGACCATCGCCATCAGCGCCGAGATGATGCCCCAGGTCACCATGATCCGGGCGATCCAGCGGCTGGCGCCGAATTTCTCCAGCGCCAGATTGCTCGGCACCTCGAAGATGAAATAGCCGATGAAGAAGATGCCGGCGCCCCAGGAGAAGATCAGCGGCGTGAACTTCAGGTCCGCATTCATGGCCAGCGCGGCAAAGCCGAGATTGACGCGGTCGAGATAGGAGAAGAAGTAGGCCAGCACCAGGAAGGGAATCAGGCGCCAGGAAATGGCGCGGATGGTCGCGGTTTCGATGTCGCTCTTGGCGCTCTTGGCACCGCCGACAGAACCGGCATAGGTGGTCTGGCTCATGGCTTCCCCCGGGTTGTTGCTTTTCTAGGGCTGAACAGGCGGTTTTGAGCATCGCGGGCAAAGAGTCAATGGAGCGAGCAATGCGCGGAGCGCAGCCGGATCAACCCGTGGCGCCGATGCGGATCTCGCTGATCCGCGCCGGCCTCGCACTCGCGGTGATCGTCTGCGGGCTGTCCTTGCGCTGGTATGGATTCCCGCTCGGGTTTCCAGCCTTCGTGGTCAAATATGGCGGCTCGCTGTTATGGGCCACGATGGTGTTTCTGCTGGTCGGAGCCGTGCTGCCGAGACTCACGCAGACGCAGATTGCGGCGATCGCGGCTGTGATCGCCGTCGTCGTCGAATTCTCCCGGCTGGTGCACACGCCATGGCTCGATGCGTTCCGGCTGACCACGGCCGGCGCGCTGTTATTGGGGCGCATCTTTTCGCTGTGGAATCTCGTGGCCTACGTGACCGGGATTGCGCTCGGCGTTTGGATCGATCGAGTTGCCAAGATGCACACCCTCGTAGGGCGGGCAAAGCGCAGCGTGCCCACCACAAGCAGATGGTGGGCACGGCGCTAACGCGCCTTTGCCCACCCTACGGGACCGGTGCCTGGTCTCACTCCGCCAGTTGAAACCGCTCGAAGCGATCGAGCTCGTCCTCGATCACGCGCTTCAGCTCCTTGCGGCCCGCCGTCTTCCTGCCCTGCCCGACCCAGGTCCATTTCTGCATCAAGAGCTTCTTGTTCTGCCGGTCGGTCTTGAGATCGAGCGCGGCGACGATCTCGTCGCCGACCAGCACGGGCAGCGCGAAATAGCCGAGCTTGCGCTTGGCCTTCGGCACATAGGCCTCGAACAGATGGTTGTAGCCGAAGATGAGGTTGGTACGCTTGCGCTGGATGATCAGGGGATCGAACGGCGAAAGGATGTGGACGAGATCGGGCGATACCTCATGCGGCTCGAGCGCTGCGGGCGAGGCCCAGTGCTCCTGCTTGCCGGCGCCCTCGATCGCGACAGGCACGAGCTCGCCGCGGCGGACGCGCGAGGCGATCAGGCGCGCGACCGGCTTCTTGCTCGGCGCATCGAGATGGCAGACCGAATCGAGGCTGACCACGCCCTGCGAGCGCAGCGCGCGATCGAGCAGATAGGCCGTGATCTCGCTTGCCGGCGCCGGCTTCGGCAGCCTGTCCCAGCCGAAATGACGCGTCGTCAGCTCATAGGTCTTGAGCATGCCCTGGCGCTCGCTGATGGTGACGGCGCCGGTATAGAAGGCGAGCTGCAGCGCCCGCTTCGACGGCTTGCGGCTCTGCCACAGATGCTCCTTCTCGACGAGCACGTCGTCGTCGATGTCACGGATCGTCAGCGGCCCGGTGCGCAGCAGCCGCATCACCTTGCGCGTGTCGGCCGGCTTCACCGCGGCGAACCATTTGTGCCCCTCGCGGCGGTGCTCGCGCATCGCCGGCAGGAAGAAGCGGAAGTCGTTCGCCGGCACGTAGGAGAGCGCGTGCGTCCAGTACTCGAACACGGTCTTGTCGATGCTCTGGGCATGGCGCAGATCGGCGCGGTGGTAGGAGGGGATCCGGCTGAACAGGATGTGGTGATGGCAGCGCTCGATGACGTTGATGGTGTCGATCTGCACATAGCCGAGATGGGCGACAGCGGCCGCGGCGGCCTGTGCGCCTTCGCCGAACGGGGCGCGCTGATCCAGCCGCTGGGCATGCAGCCAGATCTGCCGGGCCTGTGTCGTGGTGAGCGGGAGTGGTTTGGGCGCGCGAGACATTGCGAGGAGGAATGTAGCGAGATTCGCCGGGAGAAAGAACCTGAGCAGAATCGAAAAAGAAAAAGCCGCGCTGCCATCTGCTGCCAGCGCGGCCAGAACGTGCAAGTTCGGCAGGAAACCTTACTTCATCGCCATCGATTTTTCGGCGCTCATGTAGTGCTTGCAGGCGGCGCTCATGTTGCCTTTGCTCATCTCGGAATTGGCCGAGGCCATCGACTTCCTCGCTGCCATCTTGCCCGGCGTGTCTTCGCCGCCCAGCCCGCCAACGAGCTTTGCCATGTTCGCACTGGTGCATGCCATCTTGGCGGCGGATGCGGGAGACAGAGCAAGTGCAACGAACGTTGCCGCGAGCAACAGGGTCTTCATCAATTTCTCCTCCGGAAACGAAGCCGGCTACATGCCGGCCAACGCAGCATCCATCTTTCCCGGACAAACAGCTCGCAGAGAAGATATTTTCGTTGCGCCTAACGTGCGGCTTTTGGGCGCTCCCCGACGCTGCCGGTCGCCACATCGGGTTCACACGACGCCTTGCCGCGCCCCTCCGACTGGCACCGATAGACACTGCCGGTGAGACGATCGACCAGCCAGATGTTCTCCTCGGTCGGCCCTTCCAGGCCGACATAGCGGGAGGTCAGCCCCGTGATCAGTGTCGACAGCAGGATCGCCACCGCGATCATCGCCGCGCCGATATAGATGGGCATTGTGCTCGGGGTCACTGTCCGGTCCGGCGGGCCGCTGCGATGGAACTGATAGTCGCGCTGATAGTCACTTGGCCTCGGCACAGGACGGAACTCGCCTCCCTTCGCGTCAAATTGTCGAATGATTGAAGCGTGCTAGGCGGGCATCTGGTCGAATTCTTGTTCGCGGGCGGGCGGTGCGGCGACGCCTTTGCGACGTTCGGGTTTCCCGGAACCCGCGACTGCCGGCCCGAAAGCAGACTGCGAACGATCGAACCGGACCAGAGTGCCCTCGGCTCGTCGTTTCGAATGTGACCAAGATCACATCGACGCCGTTGAACCTGCCCTAGGCTCGCAGCATCAAATCGCCATCAGGCGTAACAGCGAGGATACGACAATGACCCGTTTTGATAAATTCTTTGGACTGAAGGCGATAACCCTCTCCGCAGCCCTGTCGATGACGGCGGGCCTTGCGCTGGCCGGCGACAACAACTTCTCCGCCGACCAGATCGTCGATGCACTGAAGCCGAAGCCGGCGACGCGCGGCCTGTCCGTTGGCCCCCAGGCCGACACGACCGTGCAGGCCAAGGAAGCGACCTTCCTGAACACCGTGCGGAACCGCTCGACCCGGTCGCTCTCGACGGGCGAGCGCGAACAGATTGCCGAGCTCGCTGCGACCAAGCCGAAGATCGATCTGGAGATCCAGTTCGACTACAACTCGGCCGACATCGCCAAGACGTCGGTGGCCTCGGTCCAGGCGCTCGGCAAGGCGCTGTCCGATCCGGCGCTGAAGGGCTCGACCTTCGTCGTCGCCGGCCACACCGACGCGACGGGTGGCGAAGCATACAATCAAGGTCTCTCCGAACGGCGCGCCGACACCATCAAGAAGTACCTGATGCAGAATTACGGCCTCAACGGCAACGATCTCGTCACCGTCGGCTACGGCGAGACCAAGCTGAAGGATGCAGCCAACGGCGCCGACCCGATCAACCGCCGGGTCCAGGTCGTGAACATGGACACCAAGACCGCGGCGAAGTAACTCTCCGCCCCTGGGTGAAACACGCCGCCTGCCGCAGCCCGGCAGGCGGCGAAATCATATCCAGCTTTGGAACAGCATCAGCCGGTTGAAGCTCCCCATCGAGGTGCCGACGAAGGCTGCGGAAATCGGCAGCATCACCGCAAAGCCGGCCGCGGCGATGCCGACATAGACCCACAGCAGCCAGCGCGGCAGCCCATCGCGGCGCATTGCATAGACCAGCGCCAGCGACGCCGCTGCCGCGGCCGGCAGATAGTAGTAGATGAAGCCCAGCGTGCGCGGCAGCAACGCCCAGGCGAGCCAGGGGCCGAAGTAGAATGCCGCGATCAGGAATGCGTCCCAGCGCCGCGCCAGGATGAAGTCGCGCAGCACGATGGCGAGTGCGAGCAGTGCCGGCCACAGCACGAGGGGATTGCCGAGGAAGACGATCGCAGCGACGTGGTCCTCCGCCGTCTTGTCGAACAGGAACCAGACCGGGCGCGCGAGCAGCGGCCAGGACGGCCATGCGCTCATATAGGTGTGGCCGGCGATGGCCGTCGTGGTGTTGTCGGCAAAGATCCGCCGCTGCGCCTCGATCAAGTCCGGCAGTGACAATCCGTAGAGCGGAACGAAGGCGGCAAGATAAGTCATGCCCGGCAGGACGGCGAAGCAGAGCGCGACATGATGCAGCTTCAGGCCGGGCCAAAGCTCCGGCCGATACCAGTCGTCCAGCTTCGCATCGGCGAACAGCGTGTGCCAGCCCTGCATCAGGCGGATCACCGCAACGACGACGATGCAGACGCCGAGCGGGAACAGGCCGCTCCATTTACACGCGGCCGCAAGGCCGAACAGGCTGCCTGCCACCGCGAACAGCGCTTGCGGCCGCTCCCTGCGAAACCCATGCATGAAGGCGGCGGTCGCGAGCAGACCGAAGCCGAGCGCGAAGACGTCCAGCATCGCGATGCGCGCTTGCACGTAGAGCATCTGGTTGAAGGCCGCGATCAGCGCGGCGGCGATCGCCGGCGACTGCCCTGCGAACAGCGCGAGTCCGCACAGATAGATCGCGACGATCGCGAGCGCACCGAACAAGGTCGCGGGATAACGCCAGCCGAGCGCGCTGTCGCCGAAGGTTGCGATCGATGCCGCGATCAGCTCCTTGGCCAACGGCGGATGCATCGGATTGAGCATCGGCTGCGACATCGCAGGCGCCAGCATCTGGCGCGCCGCCGGCACGTAATGCACCTCGTCGAAGACGAATTTTTCCGGCGTGGTGACGCCGATCAGCAGCGCCAGATGCGCGATCAGGAAGATCGCGACAGCGATCACTGCGCTCCGCGACACCGCCGGAACCGCAGGCAATTCGCGCGTCTTTTGTGGGGCTGTCTTGCGTGGCAAATTGGCTGCACCGCGGAGAAAAAGAAACTGCTCCACGTCATTGAACGCATTCTGCCGCTACTGTCACTAAGCATGACGCACGTCCTGCGCCGCTTGTGATAATTCCGCCACATCAGAAGCGCGCGCGATCCGGTACGATCAGGGACACATCGATCGGTTGCGAAATGAATTTGCGTTTTTGGCTATTACCCGCACTGCTCACGGCCGCAATCTGCGCGACGTCCGGCGCAAAGGCGCAGACGCGCGTCGGCGAGGCCGTCGTGATTCAGAACGAAGTGGTGCGCGTCGCCGCGACCACGACGCCGATCAATGTCGGCGACAGCATGCTGCGCGACGAGACCGTGCGGACCGGCGCCGACAGCGCGGCGCGTTTCGTGATGGCCGACAGCACCAACCTGTCGCTCGGCCCGAGCGCAACGCTGAAGCTCGACCGCACCGTCTTCAACGACGAGCACAGCTATCGTGACGTCGCGATCCGCATGACCACCGGCGCCTTCCGCTTCGTCACCGGACGCTCCGACAAGGCCGCCTACAAGATCACGACGCCGCTCGCTACCATCGGCGTGCGCGGCACCACGCTCGACATTCTCTCGCAGCGCGGGCGCTCCGTCGTCGTGCTTCAGGACGGCGCGGCCAGCGTCTGCACGAAGAGCGGCCAGTGCGTGCAACTCACGCAGCCCGGCGACACTGCCATCATCACCTCGACCGGCGGCAAGGTGAGCATCACCAAGACCAACACGCCGCCCTGGACCTTCGCCGCCAACTGCGCCGCGAGCGCCGGGTTATGCGCGGTCAACCAGTACGCCGGCGCCTCGCCGACCATCACGCCCGCCGTCCAGGACGACGGCATGCTGTGCGGGCGGTGACGATGGCGCCCCCCGGCTTCAGACGAATCATCCTCTCGGGCGCATTGATCACGGGGGCCGTTCTTGCCTTCGCGACGCTCAACGCGCGTCCGGCTACAGCCCAAGCGTCGTGCCAGTCCGAGTGTACCCAGCCGACGCCAACGCCTACATATTCTCCCTCACCTTCGCCCTCCCCGTCACCGAGCCCCTATCCGTCGCCCACGCCCAGCCCGTATCCGTCGCCGAGCCCGACACCGACCGGCGCGGATTCCAGCGGCAATTCGATCGGCGGTCTCGCCAATCAGCGCTTCAACCAGATGATCACCAACCGGGTGCTCGGCACGGTGCTGCTCGGTGTCAACGAGCAGGTCAATTGCAGCGACTGCATCAGCGCGTTCGGCTCCGCCGGCTCGTTCTCGGCCGGCATCCACGGCCGCAAGGAGCTGACCAACAATCTGTCGCTGCTCGCCGGCATCGCCTACACGCATTACAACGAGGGCGGCTACAAGATCACGAGCGCACCGATCGGCGCCTTCGCGCTGCGCTATGACTTCACCGACTGGGGCTCGTCGCGCCCGTTCTTCGACGTCGGCGCGGTCCTGACGCCGTGGGAGAAGGCGCGCTACACGCGCAGCTACGACACCAGTCTCGGCCCGGTGAGCGTGACGAGCTCGACCAACGCGTCCAACTACGCCGTCTACGGCCGCGCCGGCTGGATGAGCCGTCTCTCGCCGCGCGACGAGGTCGCGGCATCGATCGAGGTCTGGCAGCTCTGGCAACGCGTTTCCGGCTATAGCGACGGCGCGGTGGCATTCAATCCGTTCGGCGCCCGCATCGCTGATGGCACCGACCGCACCAGCCTCGTCAAGATCGGCGGCCAGTGGACGCATCTGTTCGGCAGCAACATCGAGACCAACATCAATGGCGGCTGGGTGCAGTCCTTTGCGAGCCACAGCGGCATCGTCGCCACCGTGACCGGCCAGGGCATTGTGGTGCCGACCATGGGCAACCAGGGCTGGTTCGAATATGGCGGCCGGCTCGGCTTCCGCGTGCAGAAGGGCTGGATCGTGGACCTCTTCGCCAACGGTACGCTCGGCCCGCAGCCGGTCGGCAACACCATCCATGGCGGCGTGGGGCTGAGGATCAATTATTAGCGGCGAGGTCTCACCTCACACCGGCTGTCATGCCCCGGCTTGACCGGGGCATCCAGTACGCCGCGGCCTCTCCGTCTCGGAGTACTGGATCGCCCGGTCAAGCCGGGCGATGACACCGATCGAATGGCGAGAGAATCAGGCTCACGCCGCCGACTTGCCTTCGAACGCGCGCCGCAACACCTCGACGTCCAGCTTCACCATCTTCATCATCGCCTGCATTGCGCGCGCGGCTGCGGCCTTGTCCGGGCTCGACAGGAACTCGAACATCACCTTCGGCACGACCTGCCAGGCCACGCCCCAGCGATCCCTCAGCCAGCCGCACTGCTCCGCCTTGCCGCCATGGGCGAGGAACGCGTTCCAGACGCTGTCGACCTGGGCCTGGTCGTCGCAATGGATCATCAGCGAGATCGCATGGGTGTATTCCATCTTCATGCCGCCATTGAGCGCGACCAGCGGCTGCCCGGCCACCGTGAACTCGACGACGAGCACGGAGCCTTCCTTGCCGGACGGGCCATCCGCAACGTTGCGCTGAACGTGCGTGATCGCCGAATTCGGGACCAGCGAGACGTAGAATTTTGCAGCGTCCTCGGCATCGCCGTTGAACCACATGCAGGGCACGAGCTTGGACATGATGAATGCTCCTCGTGGGGTCTATGGGTGTCTGCTCAGGCGTTCGCCAAGTCGGGCTGCAGAGGGGCGGCCGCAAGATCCATCCAGTTCACGCCCCACATGTGCCCGTCCGGATCCTCGAAGCTGCGGCCGTACATGAAGCTGTATTCGTCCTTCGGGCCGGGATCGGCCACCCCGCCCGCCGCTGCGGCCCTGGCGACGATATCGTCGACATCGCCGCGGCTGTCCGCGGACAGGCAAAACAGCACCTGGTTCGAGGTCCTGGCGTCCGCGATCGGCTTCGGCGTGAACTGGCGGAATTTGTCGTGGGTCAGCAGCATGGCGAAGATGGTCTCGGAAAAGACCATGCAGCTCGCAGTGTCGTCGCTGAATTGCGGGTTCTTGACCGCGCCGACGGCCTCGTAGAAGGCGGTCGCGCGCTTGAGGTCGGTCACCGGCAGGTTGACGAAGATCATCTTGGGCATCGGAAGCTCCTTGGCGGGGTTCTGCCCAAGGACGGACGGCCAGGCCGCTATCCGACACCGCTTCCGACAATTTTTTTGACCCCGATCCGCGGGGTCTGTCGCACCGCCCCCGCCCCCTGAAGGGTCTTACTTCTTCTCGTTGGGATCGCGGTGCACCGGGTCGATCCATAGCACGGTCTCGGGCTTCTCGACCGGCTCGATGTCGAGGTTGATCGCCACCGCCTCGCCGTCGCTGCGCACCAGCACGCATTCCAGCACCTCGTCCGGGCTGGCATTGATCTCCTGATGCGGCACGTAAGGCGGGACGAAGATGAAATCGCCGGGGCCGGCCTCCGCGGTGAACTGCAGGCTCTCGCCCCAACGCATGCGCGCCTTGCCCTTCACGACGTAGATGACGCTTTCGAGATGGCCGTGGTGATGCGCGCCGGTCTTGGCGTCCGGCTTGATGCTGACGGTGCCCGCCCACAATTTCTGGGCGCCGACGCGGGCGAAATTGATCGCGGCTGCACGGTCCATGCCCGCTGTCGACGGCACATTGGTATCGAGCTGATTGCCGGGAATGACGCGAACGCCGTCATGTTTCCAGCGGTCATCATGATGATGACCATGGTCATGGTGGGAATGCGAATGGTCATGGCCGGTCATGGGACTTGCTTTCTGTTGGTTCCGTGCGCGGCAAACTAACCCAAAGCCGCAGCCGCAAGCCATACCAAAATCGGAACCCTCGTAGCCGCCCAGCGTTGTCATTCCAAGCAACTCGAAAGGAGATTTTCATGGGCAGCACCACCGACAAGATCAAGGGCGCCGCCAACGAGGCGATCGGCAAGGCCAAGCAGGGCGTCGGTGAAGCCACCGGATCCGATCGCATGAAGGGCGAGGGCGTCGTGCAGGAAGTGAAGGGCAAGGGCCAGCAGGCCATGGGCGATGCCAAGGACGCCGCAAAGGATGCGATCGATCGCGCCGCCGCTGCGGCTCGCCGCGCCGCGGAGTGACGCGCGTAAGATTGAAAATGAAAAGACCGGCCGCAAGGCCGGTCTTTTTGTTGTGCCGTCACTTCACCGCGAGCAATTCCACGTCGAACATCAGCGTCGCGTTCGGCGGGATCACGCCGCCGGCACCGCGGGCACCATAGCCGAGCTGCGGCGGGATGATCAGCGTGCGCTTGCCGCCGACCTTCATCGAGGCGACGCCCTCGTCCCAGCCGGCGATGACGCGGCCCTTACCGATCGGAAACTCGAACGGCTCCTTGCGGTCGACCGACGAGTCGAATTTCTTGCCCTTCTGGCCGTTCTCATAGAGCCAGCCGGTGTAGTGCATCACGCAGATCTGGCCGGGCTGCGGCGAGGCACCGGTGCCGACGGTGGAGTCGATGATCTGCAAGCCTGAAGCTGTGGTCATGGTCTTTCCTGCGGTCTGGGCCGAGGCCGTGGTGGAAACGAAATGCGACACGCTGGCGATCACGGTGATCGCGAGTGCCGACATCAGGGCGAGGAGCGCGCGCTGGAAACGCTGCATTAAACACCTTCCGTTTGAGGCGAGAGGTGTCTAACCCAAGGCGGTCGCCGTTTCCACCCCTTTAGACCTCGATATTTTCCAGCCGCACCGGCAGCTTGCGGATGCGCTGGCCGGTGGCGTGATAGATCGCGTTGCAGATCGCCGCATTGGTGCCGACATTGGCGAGCTCGCCGAGGCCCTTTGCGCCCACCGGATTGATATGATCGTCCTGCTCGGACAGCATGATCACCTCGACGCCGGGCACATCGGCATTCACGGGCACGAGGTAATCGGCAAGATTGTCGTTGACGTAGCGCGCATAGCGGTCATCGATCTCGGTGGCTTCCAGCAACGCCGAGGACATGCCCCAGATCAGGCCACCCATGAGCTGGCTGCGTGCGGTGCGCGGATTCATGATCCTGCCTGCCGCGAACGCGCCGACCAGGCGGGGGCAGCGGATCTCGTGCGTGAAGCGATTGACGCGGACCTCGACGAACTCGGCACCGAAGGCGTAGGCGATCTTGTCCTTCATTTGGTGGCCGCCGACCAGCCGTACCTGCCCATTGTGCATGGCGCGGAAAGAGTCCATCGGCGCGCCTTCCGGCTTCCACTCGCCATATTCTTCGACCACGCCGACGCCGAGCGCATCGAACGCCTTCTCGATATCGAGCGGACGATCGCCCTTGGCCGCCTGGGTCGACGGTGCCGCGCTGATGCCGACGGTCTCCTTGGCCTTGTCGGCGAGGCTGTCGCTCGGCATCACCGCCTTGAGCAGGCGCTGTCGGATCTGATCGCACACCATCATCACGGCCGAGCAGGTGCTGGCGGTCGAGTTGGAGCCGCCGGCAACCGGCGCGGGCGGCAAGTCGCTGTCGCCCATGAAGACCGCGACCTTCTCCAGGGGCACGCCGAGCCGCTCGGCCGCAGTCTGGGCGATGACGGTGTAGGCGCCGGTGCCGATCTCGTGGCCGGCGATCTCGACGCGAGTGCGGCCGTCGCGCTGCAGTCGCACGCGTGCGGCGGACGGCGCCATCGCCGTCGGATAGCAGGTGGCAGCGCAGCCGTAGCCGATCAACCAGTCGCCATCGGACATCGATTTCGGTTGTGGCGATCGCTGCGACCAGCCGAACGCCCTGGCGGCTTCGTCGAAGCACGCCATAAGCGATCGCAACGTGTAGGGCTTGCCGTCAATGGGATCCCTGGTGGCGTCGTTGATACGGCGAAGCTCGACCGGATCCATGTTCAGTTTGACGGCGAGCTCGTCCAGCGCGCTCTCCAGCGCGAACAGATACGGTACCTCCGGGGGCGACCGCATGAAGCCGGGCGTGTTGCGATCGGCGCGCACGATCGAGACCAGGCTGTCCACGTTCGGACAGGCATAGAGCCGTGTCGTGGTCTTGGTGCCGCCGACGCAATAGGCATCGGGGCGCGAGGAGACTTCAGCCCCCTCATGCCTCAAAGCGACCAGCTTGCCGTCCCGGCTGGCACCAAGCTTGATCGCATGCCGCGTCTCGGCGCGGTAGGTCGCGATGGTAAAGCCCTGGTCGCGGGTCGGGACCAGCTTGATGGGGCGGTTCAGGCGCTTGGCAATGGCGGCGATGATGGCGGTCCGCGGTGTCATCGAGCCCCGCGAACCAAATCCGCCGCCGACATAGGGATTGACCACGCGCACCTTGTCGGCGTCGATGCCGAGCTGCTCGGCCACGCCGTTCTTCAGGCCATAGACATACTGGCTGCCCTCGTAGATGACGAGATGGTCGCCCATCCAGGCGCAGCTTGTCGTGAACAGCTCCATCGGATTGTGATGCTGCGTCGGCGTCTCGTAGGAAGCGATGAGCTTGACCTCGGCCGCATCGAACGCCTTGGCGAAATCACCGATCTTCGGGTCTTCCTTGAACTGCGAGTTTTGTCCTTTCGCGGCGGCTGTCGTCGTCCCCGGCGAATCGAAGGTCGCACTGGGTGCAGCAGCCGTGTAGCTGACCTTGACGCGGTTGGCCGCCTCGCGCGCGGCCTCGTAACTCTCCGCGACCACCACGGCTATGATCTGGCCGTCATGGGCGATCTCGGCCGATTTCAGCGGCTGGATCGTGGTGCCGGCATAGCCGCCATTGCTGAACAGCTTCGAGTCCTTCAGCTTCGGGGCGTTCTCGTGCGTGACGATGTCGATCACGCCGCGGACGCGCTTGGCATCGTCAAACTCGAAGCGGTCGATCCGGCCCTTGGCGATGGCACTGGTGACCAGGAACGCGTAGGCCGGATTGTCCAGCGGCATATCGGAGGCATAGGTCGCCCGCCCCGTGACCTTTGCGGCCGCATCATAGCGCGGCACGGGCTGCCCCATATTCGTCTTGGGCCCGGGAGCTGCAGCGGTCATGATCAGATCTCCATCGTTACGGCCTGCTGGAGCGCGCGTGCCACCACACGCTTGCCGAGCGCGATCTTGAAGCTGTTGTGCCGGCGGCCGCGGGCGTCAGCAAAGGCGGCCTCGGCGACGCGCTGTGCCAGCGCTTCGTCGAACTTCTGTCCCTTCAACAGCGCCTCCGCCTCACGCGCGCGCCAGGGCACGGTGGCGACGCCGCCGAGCGCGACGCGTGCGTCCCGAATCGTGCCATCCCGGACGTCGAGCGCTATCGCAGCTGATGACAGTGCGAATTCGAAGGATTGCCGGTCGCGCGTCTTGAGATACACCGAGCGCGGCCAGCGGCCGGAAATCGAGAATGCCGAGATCAGCTCGCCGGGCTGAAGCGCAGTCTCGAGATCAGGCGTGCTGCCCGGCGCCTTGTGAAGCTGCGCGAACGGCATGCTGCGCGTACCGGCCTTGCCGGTGATCTCGACCATCGCATCGAGCGCGATCAGCGCCTGCGCGAAATCGCCGGGATAGGTCGCGACGCAATGTTCGGAGACGCCGAGCACCGCATGCATGCGGTTGATACCATCCATTGCGGCACAGCCGGAGCCGGGATTGCGCTTGTTGCAGTTCTCATAAGAGACATCGCGAAAGTAGTTGCAGCGCGTCCGCTGCATCACGTTGCCGCCGAGCGTTGCCATGTTGCGCAGCTGGGCGCTGGCGGCGAGCTTCAGCGAATCCGCGATCACCGGATAGCTGCGCTGGATCTCGGCATGCGCGGCGACGTCGGACATCCTTGCCAGCGCGCCGAGGCGCAAGCCATCGCCGCCTGGCGCGATCGCCGACCAGGCGTTGGCCAGCGGATTGATGTCGACGATCGCAGTGGGCCGCATCACGTCGAGCTTCATCAGATCGATCAGCGTGGTGCCGCCGGCAAGCGGCTGCGCCGACGCCTTCGTCAGCGGATCGTTGGCAGCCGCGGCGGCGCCGAGCGCTCGCACGGCCATGTCGGGGTCTGATGCTCTCTGGTACGAAAACGGTCGCATGCGCCTAGCCTTTCATGATCTCGGGCGCGGCCTGCTTCACGGCGGCGACGATGTTGGGATAGGCGGCGCAGCGGCAGATGTTGCCGCTCATGTATTCGCGGATGTCGGCCTCGCTGCCGGCATGGCCCTCCTTCACGCACGCGATCGCCGACATGATCTGACCGGGCGTGCAATAGCCGCACTGGAACGCATCATGGTCGATGAAGGCCTGCTGCATCGGGTGCAAGCGGTCGTCGGTGGCGAGGCCTTCGATGGTCGTGATCTCCTGCCCTTCGGCGGCGAGGGCCAGCGTCAGGCACGACACCACGCGGCGATCGTCGATCAGCACCGTGCAGGCGCCGCACTGGCCGTGGTCGCAGCCCTTCTTGCTGCCGGTGAGCTTGAGATGTTCGCGTAAGGCATCGAGCACCGTGGCGCGCGCATCGATGCTCAGGCGCTTGTCCGTGCCGTTGACGCGCAGCGTGACCTCGACGGGAAGCGACGGATCCTGCGCCGCTGTCGCCCGCGCGTCGTCGGGCGCCGCGCGCGCCGTCATCGGAATCAGCGCGCTGCCAGCCGCGCCGGCCATGAAGGCGCGTCGGTCGAATCCGGATGATCTGGAACCTGGTTTGTCGGGCATGGCAGGCCTCCGCCGCTGATCTGCTAAAGCAGCGCACGCCTGCACCGCTCATCGCCCCTTAACCGGAAGCAATGAGTGCAGTTCCGAATGAGAGAAGGGCGGCACAGCAAATGCCGCGCCGCCCTTCGTCAACTTTTCCTGATCTCGCGTGGGGAACTGCGCGGCCGATCAATAACCCAGCGCGCAACCGTCCTTGCGGGGATCGGAGCCGCCGGTGAGCGTGCCCTTGTCCCAATCGATCCAGATCGCCTGGGCGCCGCCGAGCGGGCCGACCACGCTGGTAGTCTTGTGGCCGAGCTTCTTCAGGCCCTCGACGATGGCGGCCGGCACGCTGTCCTCGAGCTGGTACTGGCCCTCGTAGTGCAGACCGCGCGGCATGTCGATCGCCTCCTGCACGTCGCAGCCGTAGTCGAGGATGTTGGTCAGGAGGTGAGTCTGGCCGGTCGGCTGGTACTGGCCGCCCATGACCGCGAACGACATCGTGGAACGGCCGCCCTTGGTGAGCAGGCCCGGCATGATCGTGTGCAGCGGGCGCTTGCCGCCTTCGATGCAGTTGGGATGGCCCGGCTGGATGCGGAAGCCGCCGGCGCGATTCTGGAACAAGACACCGGTCTTGTTCGAGACGATCGCCGAGCCGAAGGAATGCGCAACCGAGTTGATGAACGAGCAGACGTTGCGGTCCTTGTCCACGACCGTGATGTAGATGGTCGAGGGATTCATCGGCGGCGCGACGTTCGGCAGGTCGAGCATGCCGTCCATGCGGATCTTGCTGATGTACTCGTCGGCAAAGCCCTTCTCGAGCATCTCGGCGACGTTGATCTTCATGTGCGCAGGCGAGGCAACATGCATCTCGCGGTTCATGTAGGCGATGCGTGCCGCTTCCGCCTCGAGATGGAAGCGCTCGACGCTCACTGGCGCATACTTGGTCAGATCGAAGCGCAACAGGATGTTGAGCATCAAGAGCGCGGTGACGCCCGGGCCGTTCGGCGGGCACTGCCAGACGTCGTAGCCCTTGTACATGGTGCCGATCGGCGTGGTCACTTCGGTCGTGTGCACGGCGAAATCGTCGAGCGTGTGCAGGCCACCGATGCCCCTGAGGGTCTCGACCATGTCCTCCGCGATCTCGCCCTTGTAGAAGGCGTCGCGTCCGTTCTTGGCGATCGCGCGCAGCGTCTTGCCGAGCTCGGCCTGGCGGATGACGTCGCCTGCGACCGGCGGCTGGCCGCCCGGCAACAAATAGCGCACGGTGTTGGTGCCATTCTTCAGCTTCTCGAACTGGTTCTTCCAGTCGAAGGCGATGCGGGGCGCGACGACATAGCCTTCCTCGGCCGCCTTGATCGCGGGCTGGAGCAAACGGTCGAAACCGAACTTGCCGTGATCGCGCAGCACTGTGGCAAAGGCGTCGATCACGCCGGGGATCGAGACCGCATGCGCCGAGGTCAGCGGCACGGAGTTGATCTTGCGCTCGAGATACCAGTCGGCATTCGCCGCATTCGGCGCGCGGCCGGAGCCGTTATAGGCGACGATCTTGCCCTCGCCCCGCGGCTGGATCAGCGCAAAGCAATCCCCGCCGATGCCGGTCGATTGCGGCTCGATCACGCCGAGCAGGGCCGAGCCGGCGACCGCCGCGTCCACCGCGGTGCCGCCCTCGCGCAGCACCTCGATCGCGGCGAGCGAGGCCTGCGGATGCGAGGTCGCCACCATCGCGTTGGTGGCGTGGACCGTGGACCTGCCGGGGAAATGGAAGTTTCTCATCGAATGTCTTGCTCTCTTGGCCGTCGGCGCGATGGGCGCGCCATCTCGAAAACCGCGTCTACATGACACATTCCCGCCCGGCGGGGCAATGCTGGCATACCAGGAAAATGGCAGCCATCCGCTGGGCGTATAGACCTTTTTCCGGCTTTCGCGATGCGGGTTTTCCGGGCGCCGGCCGCCTGCTAAACGAGCGGCCATGAAAACGGCTTACACGGTCTGCGCCTTCTATCAATTCGTCGCCCTCCCGGATTACCGCGAGCTGCGCGAGCCGCTGCGCGCTTGCTGCGCCGGACTTGGGCTGAAAGGCAGCGTGCTGCTGGCGCAGGAGGGCATCAACGGCACGATCGCCGGCGCAGCGGAGGCGATCGACGCCTTCGCTCGTGAGCTCGCACAGGGCGACATGTTCGGCGGCAGGCTGAACAATCTCGAATTGAAATTCTCCGCTGCGGAGGCGATGCCGTTCGGACGGCTGAAGGTGCGGCTGAAGAAGGAGATCGTCACGCTGGGCGATGCGGCCGCCGATCCGACCCGCCAGGTCGGCACCTATGTCGATGCGCGCGATTGGAACGCGCTGATCGCGGCACCCGACACGCTCGTGCTCGACACCCGCAACGCCTTCGAGGTCGCGATGGGGACGTTCGAGGGCGCGGTCGATCCCGGCATCACGAGCTTTGGGCAGTTCAAGGACTTTGCCGCCGAGCAGCTCGATCCGGCACGGCACCGCAGGATCGCGATGTTCTGCACCGGCGGCATTCGCTGCGAGAAGGCGAGCGCGCATCTGCTCGCACGCGGCTTTGCCGAGGTCTATCACCTCAAGGGTGGCATCCTGAAATATCTGGAAGAAGTGCCGGAGGCGCAGAGCCGCTGGCGCGGCGAATGCTTCGTCTTCGACGAGCGCGTGGCGCTCGGCCACGGCTTGCGCGAGCGAAACAAGGACGTAACGCGTGACGAATGAGATCAAGACGCTGAGCGAGCGCATCGACACGCTGGAGACGCGTCTCGCCTATCAGGACGACACGATCGAGACGTTGAACCAGACCATCACCGCGCAGTGGAAGCAGATCGACAGGCTGACGCGGCAGATCGCGGAGCTCAATGCTCGGCTGCAGGAGGCCGAGGCAAATGCGCCAGGGCCTGCCAACGAGCCTCCGCCGCATTATTGAGCGGTGTTACTGTCCGGACGCCTTGGGCAGCAGGTCCATGACCTCGCCGGACGTCACCAGGCGGTTGCGGCCTGCGGCCTTGGCGGCATAGAGCGCCCGGTCGGCAGCTTCGACCAGCGCAGCGACTCCCGCGGTTCGTTCGAACGCCGGCCGGCAGGCTGCGCCGCCGAGCGAGGCAGTGACGCATCCGGCGGCCAGGTTGCTGCCATGAGCGAGGCCGGCCTCGTGAATGGCGCCGCGGATCCGTTCGCCGACCGCGGCGCAGCCGGCGGCGTCGATGTTCGGCAGCAGCATGGCGAATTCCTCACCGCCATAACGCGCGGCCAGATCGCCGGCGCGCTGCGCTTCGGCCGCGATGATCTTTGCAATCTGGCGCAGGCACGCATCGCCCGCGGGATGGCCGTATTCGTCGTTGTAGGCCTTGAAGTGGTCCACGTCGATCATCAGCAAGGCAAGGCTAGATCGCTCGCGATAGGCACGCGCCCATTCCTCCTTCAGACGCTCGTCGAAGCGGCGGCGATTGGCAAGGCCGGTGAGGCTGTCCTCGATCGCCAGCGTCTCGAGTCTGGTTTCCAGCTTCTTGTGCTCGGTGATGTCGCGGGAGATCGCGACCACACCGTCGACGCGGCCATCGTCCTTGCGCGTCACCCGCATGGTCGATTCCAGCCAGATCTCGCCGTTCTGCCGGTGCGAGTTGCGGTAGGTGAGACGCGCCTCCTCCTTCTCGCCGCGCTTCATGGCGTCGACGATCGCCTTGACCTCCGGCAGATCCTCCGGATTGACACCCGCGAGGGCCGGCGAACCGATCAGCTGATTTGGACGCCAGCCGACGACGCGGACGGACGAGGGCGAGACATAGCGCAGCCGCTCATCGAGGCCGATGCGGGTCACCATGTCGCTGGAGCCTTCGGCCAGCAGGCGGAAATGCGCCTCCGTCTCGGCCAGCGCGACGGCCATGCGCTGGCCGCGCTGCAACTGCCGCACCAGCACGCCGCCGATCACCGCGATCAGCATCACCAGAGCGAGCACGTAGAGCATGCGGGAGATTGCCGCCGCGCGCCAGGGCGCGAGCAACTCGTCCTTGTCGACGGTGGCGAGCAGGAGGAGCGGGAAGCGGCTGCTGCGATTGAAGAAGCTGACGCGTTCGGCGCCGTCCAGCGGCGACTTGAAATGATAGGCGCCGCTCGGCCGTTGCAGGCTCGGCTCGCGGAACAGCGGCTTGTCGGCGACGCTACGCCCGACGAATGTCCCGTTGCTGGGATTGCGCGCGACGATCAGGCCGTCGCCATGCGCCAGTGACACGGAGCTGTTGCGGCCGATCTCGAACTGCTCGTAGAAATGCGACAGATATTTCGAGCTGATGGTCGCGAGCACCACGCCGCCGAAGCTGCCGTCCTGCTTGTTGAAGCGGCGTGACAGGGTGACGACCCATTCGCCGTCCAGCAGGCTCTTCACGGGACGGCCGACATGGGCCTCGCGCTTCGGCGAAAGCTGGTGATATCGGAAGAAAGCATCGTCGCTGAAGGTGGCGCCGGTCGTACCGGGCGAGGTCAGCCAGTTGCCCTGATCGTCGATGATGGCGAGGCTGTGAATGCGCGCGATCGCCTTCTTGCGCGCGTCCAGCAAGGTGCGCAGCTTCGCGATCGTGGCCGGCGCTGTGCCGTCCATCTCCAACCGGCTGACCACGCCGACGACGCCGGAATCCAAGAGATCGAGGCTGTCCTCGGCATGCTGGGTCAGCGAACGCGCAACGTTCGCCATCTCCGTCTCGGCGCCCTTGAGCACCGCATCGCGTGCCGCCCATTCACGCCAACCGCTGACGCCGAGGATGGTCGCGCAGGTCAGCGCGACGAAAGCCGCCGCGCGCAGCGGCAGGCGGCTCCATCCGGCTCGTTGGGTAGCACTCATGCGGCAGGGTCCTCCGATCGTTCGGAAACCTCTGCTGCTTCTGTTATTTAATCCTGAAATCCCTACCGGAATACGCGGCGGTTTCCGCCGTTTCCAGTAGTCTTACGGACGCGCCGATCGGCGCATCGCTAACAGGACATTAGCGGGCCTAGCGGAATCCTGCGCGTCCGACGCCGCTAGCTGAAGATGGCCTTAACCTTGGCCCAGAGCGAGGGATGCTCGGCGTCGGCATCGGCCTTCGAGGGCGTCGGCTGTGCGGCGCTCACGGGATCGGAAGCTGGGAACGTGTCCCTCAGCCCGTTGTCGAGCTTGGACTGCCGATCGGCAGCGAGCGCCTCGCGCAGGTCTTCGGCGTGCTTGTCGTGCGGCGCGGGGTTGAATGTCTCAGCCATGATCTCCTCCATTGGCTGGTCAACGCGGCCCGATCGTCCAGGTTCCCCTGTTCCGCTGAGGGCCGCGGCGGTGTATCAGGAGGCACAACCCTGTTCAGGACCATTCGTGCCCCAGTCTTCGACGAAACCTTTCATCGACGTCCTCTCCGGCCAGCGCCAGAGCGTCCCGCCCATGTGGATGATGCGCCAGGCCGGACGCTACCTGGCGGAATATCGCGAGGTGCGCGCCAAGGCGGGCGGCTTCCTCGATCTCTGCTTCAACCCGGAGCTTGCCGCCGAGGTGACGCTGCAGCCGATCCGAAAGTTCGGCTTCGACGCGGCGATCATCTTCTCCGACATTCTGGTGATCCCCTATGCGCTCGGACGTGAGGTGCGCTTCGAGGTCGGCGAGGGCCCGCGGCTCGAGCCGCTGGACGATCCGGCCAAGGTGGCGACGCTGGCGCGGCGCGCCGATTTCGGCAAGCTCGAGCCGGTGTTCGCGGCGCTGAAGATCGTGCGCGGCGCGCTCGATCCCAAGGTTGCGCTGATCGGCTTCTGCGGCGCGCCGTGGACGGTGGCGACCTACATGGTCGCGGGCCACGGCACGCCGGACCAGGCGCCGGCCCGGATGATGGCCTACCGGCATCCCGAAGCTTTCTCTGAGATCATCGACGTGCTGGTCGACAACTCGATTCAATATCTGCTGGCACAGCTCGCCGCCGGCGCCGACGCGTTGCAGATCTTCGACACCTGGGCCGGCGTGCTGCCGCCGACCGAGTTCGCGCGCTGGTCGGTCGAGCCGACGCGGCGCATCGTGGAGGGCGTGCGCGCGAAAGTGCCGGACGCGAAGATCATCGGCTTCCCGCGCGGCGCCGGCGCGCTGCTGCCGGCCTATGTCGAGGCCACCGGGGTCAACGCGGTCAGCATCGACTGGACCGCGGAGCCGGCCTTCATCCGCGAACGGGTGCAGAGCAAGGTCGCGGTGCAGGGCAATCTCGATCCGCTGGTGCTGATCACGGGCGGCGCCGCGCTCGACCGCGCGGTTGACAACGTGCTGGCCAATTTTGCTGCCGGGCGGCTGATCTTCAATCTCGGCCACGGCATCCAGCCGGAAACGCCGATCGCCCATGTCGAGCAGATGATCCGGCGCGTGCGCGGCTGATTTGTTTCGCCCTTTTGGGCGCGGCAAAACAAAAGTGCGAAAACAACCCCATGCACAGTAGCCAAGTCATTGAAAACCTTGGACTGGCATGACTCGCCTGTGCGTTTTGACTTGTCGGGCAAAACAGGCGCAGAATGGCATCATCGCAGATCGTGATTTCGGCAGGGCTTACCGAGGCGGGCTGCGCTCGGAGAGAGGCCACGTCAAGCGAGGAAATCGCTGCGATTCACTCGGCTGAGCGACGTTTCTAGCCGGAGATCGTCGCGCCTGATCTCTTCGACCGTCTCGAAGGTGAAACGGATATGCTCGGCCGCAGCCGCTTCAGCCTCCTTGGTCTTGCCTGCGATCACCGCCTCCGCGAGCGCCAGATGTTGCTCCAGCAGCTGGTCGCGGACGCCCTCGCGCAAATAGAGTTGCGCGCGGCTGTAGAAGATGTTGTTGCGCAAGAGGTCGGCAAGCGCGCGCATGACGTGGAGCAACACCACGTTGTGGCTCGCCTCGTAGATCAGGAGATGAAGCTCCACGTCGGCATCACCCTCCTGGCTCGGATCTTCGAGCTTGTGGGCCTTTCGCATCCGATCGGCGCAATCCCGGATCGCCTGACGGTCGAGCTCGGTGGCGCGTAGCGCGGCGAAGCGGGCGGCGTGCGCCTCCTGAATCCTGCGAAATTCGAAATAGTCGGCCGTGACACGCGGCTTGTCCTGCAGCAGCGTTGCGAGGGGCCGCAGCAGCGGCGACAGGAACTGGGCGACGAACGTCCCCGAGCGGGTGGTGGCGAGCAGCCCACGCTTTTCGAGGATCTGCAGCGCCTCGCGCAGTGAGGGTCGCGAAATCTCCAGCTTCTCGGCGAGATCCCGCTCAGCGGCGAGCTTTTCTCCAGGCCGCAATACGCCCTCGAGGATCAGCTTCTCGATGTGATCGGCCATCGCTTCCGCAATTTTCGGGGTCCGGACGACGTTGCTCAAGATGGCACCTATCCCTTTGGTGCAGTGTGCAGATTCGCTTTGCGAGTATGGCGCTTCCGCGCCGTCGGTCAAGCCTCATCCCCACCATCGATACACGATGAATAATATTTCCCAATTGACAGTTGTGGTAAATTGATTTTACCAAAGTAGATATCCGACAAATTTCGATGCCCAAGACCGTGGACCAGCGCGGCGGCGGATGAGGACAACCCGAGGAGATTTTCGTGGCGTGGATCCAGGCTTACGACCCCTTCAACAATCCATGGCTCTCGACCGCCGCGGCGGCGCTGCCGGTCATCGTGCTGCTGAGTGCAATTGCGGTCTTCGAGATCAAGGCGCATTGGGCGGCGGCCATTGGCCTCGTCACCGCCCTCGGCGTAGCCGTGTTCGCGTTCGGCATGCCGGCGGGCATGGCCGGAATGGCCGCGGTCTACGGCGCGGGCTTCGGGCTCCTGCCGATCGGCTGGATCATCATCAACATCATCTTCCTCTATCAGCTTCTGAACGAGAAGGGCGAGTTCGCGGTGCTGCAACGCTCGGTCTCCTCGATCAGTGACGATCGCCGCCTCCAGCTGCTCTTCATCGCGTTTTCGCTGGGTGCGTTCTTCGAGGGCGCCGCCGGGTTCGGCACGCCGGTTGCGGTCACCGCCGCGATGCTGATAGGGCTTGGCTTTTCGCCGCTCGCCGCCTCCGGCCTATCGCTGATCGCCAATACCGCGCCGGTCGCCTATGGCGCGCTCGGAACGCCCGTGATCGCGCTCAGCGCGGTGACCGGACTGGATCTCCAGGAGCTGAGCGGGATGATCGGGCGGCAGCTGCCGTTCTTCTCGCTGCTGGTGCCGTTCTGGCTGATCTGGGCCTTCGTCGGCTTCCGCCGAACGCTCGAGATCTGGCCCGCCATTCTGGTGGCCGGCGTCTCGTTCGCCGTTCCGCAATATCTGGTCTCGAACTTCCATGGCCCGTGGCTGGTCGACGTGATAGCCGCGGTGGTCTCCATGGCAAGCCTCGCGCTGTTCCTGCGCGTCTGGCGGCCCAGGCATGCGATGAAGGAGATGCCGGCGCGCTATGGCGCCCCGCTATCGGACGAAACTCCCGTCGGCAAGGCCACCAAGGCGGCTGTCGCCAAGGCATGGACGCCCTGGCTCATCTTCTCGGCCTTCGTCTTCGCCTGGGGCACGCCGCAGGTGAAGAGCTGGCTCGACGGCATCTGGGTCGCCAAGTTTCCCGTGCTCGGGCTGCACAACCTCGTTCAGAAGGCGCCGCCGGTCGTGGCCAAGCCTGTCGCAGAGGGCGCGGTCTATGCGCTCAATCTGCTCTCGGCGGCCGGCACCGGCATTCTCCTGTCGGCGATCATTTCGGGCCTGCTGGTCGGCTACGGGCCGCTCGGTCTGATCCGAATTTATGCGCGCACGCTCTATTTGACGCGCTACTCGCTCGCGACCATCGCCTGCATGCTGGCGCTCGGTTTCGTCACCCGCTACTCCGGCACGGATGCCACGCTCGGACTGGCCTTCGCCAAGACCGGGGCGCTCTATCCGTTCTTCGGTGCGCTGATCGGCTGGCTCGGCGTCGCGCTGACGGGGTCGGATACGTCCTCGAACGTGCTGTTCGGGGGACTTCAGCGCATCAGCGCCGAACAGATCGGCGTCAGTCCGGTGCTTATGGCAGCCGCCAACAGCTCCGGTGGCGTCATGGGCAAGATGATCGACGCGCAGAGCATCGTGGTCGCGTCCACGGCCACCAAATGGTACGGCCACGAGGGCACGATCCTGCGCTTCGTCTTCTTCCACAGCTTCGCGCTCGTCGTTCTTGTCGGCATCCTGGTGCTGGGCCAGGCCTATGTCTGGCCGCTCAAGCTGCTCGTGCCCTGATCGGGGGCTGGCGATGCGATTGTCACAGTGTCACAATTTTCACGACTTCCGGCGGCTGGCGCATCGCCGGCTGCCCGGGCCGATCTTCGACTACATCGACGGTGGGGCGGACGATGAGGTCACCCACCGCCGCAATACGGCGAGCTTCGAGCAATGCGACCTCGTGCCCAATGTGCTGCGCGGCGTGCAAGAGGTCGACCTCTCGGTCACCGTCATGGGACAGAAGCTTGCGCTGCCGTTCTATTGCTCGCCGACGGCCTTGCAGCGTCTGTTTCACCATCGGGGCGAGCGTGCCGTCGCTGCGGCCGCGGCGCGCTACGGCACCATGTTCGGCGTCTCCTCGCTCGGCACGGTCAGCCTCGAGGACCTGCGCAAGGCCCATGATACGCCGCAGGTCTATCAGTTCTACTTCCACAGGGATCGCGGGCTCAACCGTGCGATGATGCAGCGCGCCAAGGACGCCGGCGTCGAGGTGATGATGCTGACGGTCGACAGCATCACCGGTGGAAATCGCGAGCGCGACTTAAGGACGGGATTCAGCATCCCCTTCCGTCTGACGCTCGCTGGCATGCTCCAGTTCGTGATCAAGCCGCAATGGGGCATCCAGTATGTCACCCACGAGAGATTCAGGCTGCCGCAACTGGAGGAGCATGTCGACATGAGCGGTGGCGCGGTGTCGATCGGCCGGTATTTCACCGAGATGCTGGATCCGTCGATGAATTGGGACGATGTCGCCGAGATGGTGCGAAGCTGGAACGGGCCGTTCTGTCTAAAGGGGATCATGTCGCCGGCCGATGCGCGCCGCGCGGTCGAGATCGGCTGCGCCGGGATCATCCTGTCGAACCATGGTGGTCGGCAGCTCGATGGTTCTCGCTCCGCCTTCGACCAACTCGCCGAAATCGTCGACGCCGTCGGCGATCGCATCGACGTGATGATGGATGGCGGCATCCAGCGCGGGACCCACATCCTGAAGGCGCTCTCGCTCGGTGCCAAGGCCGTCGGCCTTGGGCGCTCCTATCTCTATCCGCTGGCGGCGGCCGGCCAGCCCGGCGTCGAGCGGGCCCTCGGCCTGTTGCGGGCCGAGCTCGAGCGCGACATGAAGCTGATGGGATGCACCTCGATCGGCCAACTCTCGCGCGCCAATTTGCGCTTCAAGTCGGCGGCGTGAAACACCGGCGCGACGGCCATCGATAGGAGGCTGTCATCAATTTGAGCGGCGCGCGCGGGACCTGACGGTTTTAGCGCGGCCGGCTGCGCTCGATGATCTCCGCCGCACCCTTCGCCAGCAGGTCCAGTCCCACCGCACGGCCGAGCTCGCGCGGACGGTTGGCCGGCCCTTTGCGCGAGGCTTCGATGATGGTGTTGCCGGAGAGATCGAGCACCGAGGCGGTGAGCGACATCTGATCGCCTGTGATGGTCGAGAAGCCCGCCACCGGCGAATTGCAGTGGCCGTTGAGCACCCAGAGCACCTCGCGCTCGGCGTCGGCGGAAGCGTGCGCAGAGGCGTCGTCGATCGACGACAGGATCTGTCGCGTCTGCCAGTCCTGCGCGGCACATTCGACCGCGACGATGCCCTGCCCTGCCGCCGGCAGCATCTCCACCGCGGTGAATTCGTAGGCGATGCGATGCGCCAGCCCGACGCGATCCAGGCCCGAGCGCGCCATGATCAGCGCATCGGCCGGCCCGACTGCCCCGCCATCCGGAAGGCGCTGCTTCTCGCCATTGTCGAGTTTCCGCACCCTTGTGTCGGCGGCCCCACGGAAATGGATCACCTCCACCTCCGGGAACAACCGCCGCGCATAGGCGGCGCGACGGACGGCGTTGGTGCCAATCTTGAAGCCTTTGCCGCGGGACTGGCGTAGCGCTTCCAACGTCACGCCGTGGCGCAGCACCAGCGCGTCGCTGGGCGGATCGCGCGACAGCGTGGCACCGATGACAAGGCCGGGCGTGTCCTCGTTGCCCGGCATGTCCTTCAGCGAATGCATCGCTGCCTGGAGCTCACCCGACAGCACCGCGGCGCGGATCTGAGCCACGAAGGCCCCGCCTTTGCCGCCATGCGGCAACAGCTTGCTGGTCTGGTCGAGATCGCCCGTGGTGTCGAACTTGACGATCTCGACGTCGAGACCGGGCACGGCGGCGGTCAGGCGGCGCGCAATCTCTTCCGTCTGTGCCAGCGCCATGGCGCTCTTACGTGTGCCGATCTTGAATCGCGTAGCCAAGTCCAAACCCTCTCAAGCAGCGAAGTTTATCGCGCATCCTCCAATATCATGTCGGAGGCCTTTTCGGCGATCATGATGATCGGCGCATTGGTGTTCCCCGACACCAGATCCGGCATGATCGAGCCGTCGACGACACGCAAGGCTTCGAGTCCCCTCACCTTCAGCCGCTGATCGACCACCGCGAGCGCGTCGTTGCCCATACGACAGGTCGAGGTCGGATGATAGATGGTGCTGCCCCGGTCGCGGCAATAGTCCAGGATCTCGGCGTCCGTGGATACCTTCGCCCCGGGATCGTACTCGTCCACCACGAACGGCTTCAGCGCCGGTGCGTTCAACATCTTGCGCAGGATCTTGATGCCCTCGACATTGGTGGTGCGGTCGGTCTCGGTGGACATGTAGTTGATGCGGATCTCCGGCGGCACGGCCGGGTCTGCGCTCTTGATGCGCAAGGTGCCGCGGCTCTCGGGCCGGAGCTGGCACACCGACGCCGTGAATCCGGAGAAGGCGTGCAGCTTCTCGCCCATCTTGTCGGTCGAGAACGGCAGGAAGTGCACCTGGATGTCGGGCGAGGCGAGGCGCGGACTGGTCTTGAAGAATGCGCCCGCCGTGCCGGCTGCGATCGTCAGCCAGCCCTTCCGAAACAGCGCATAACGCGCGCCGGCCATGGTGCGGCGAAGCGGATGATTGATGGTGTCGTTGAGCGTGATCTTCTGCGAGCAGCGCATCACGATGCGGACCTGCATGTGATCCTGCAGATCGTGACCGACGCCCGGTGCGTCCAGCACCACATCGATGCCGTGCCGGCGCAGGAGATCGCCGGGGCCGACGCCGGAGAGCTGGAGCAGCTGCGGCGAATTGTAGGCGCCGCTCGACAGCACCACCTCCTTGCGCGCGCGGGCGCGGCGCAAGGAGGCGCCTTGCCGGTATTCGACGCCGACCGCCCGGCGCCCTTCGAACAGGATGCGCTGAGCGTGTGCGGAGGTCTCGATTTTGAGGTTGCTGCGCGCCCTCGCGGGACCGAGATAGGCGACCGAAGTCGAGGCGCGGCGACCGTTGCGCGTCGTGGTCTGGAACAGGCCGACGCCTTCCTGCGTCGCACCGTTGAAATCAGGATTGTAGGGCAGACCGGTCTCGACTGCGGCATCGATGAAGGCTTTTGACAACGGATCGGTCACGATCATGTTGGACACCGGCAGCGGCCCGCCCGTGCCGTGATAATGATCGGCGCCCCGCGACTGGTTCTCGGCCTTCTTGAAATAGGGCAGCACGTCGTCATAGCCCCAGCCGGTGTTGCCGAGCTGGCGCCAGCGGTCGTAATCCTCGTGCTGGCCGCGGACATAGAGCAGGCCATTGATCGAGCTCGATCCGCCCAGCGTTTTTCCGCGCGGCTGGAATACCTGACGACCCTTCAGCTCGGGCTCCGGCTCGGTCTGGTACATCCAGTTGACGCTCTTCTCCTTGAACAGCTTGCCGTAGCCGAGCGGGACGTGGATCCAGATGTTGGAATCCTTCGGACCGGCCTCGAGCAGCAGCACGCTGTGCTTGCCGTTCGCGGTGAGCCTGTTAGCGAGCACGCAGCCGGCGGAGCCGGCGCCGACGATGATGTAGTCGAATTCGGGATCGGTGGGTGCGAGGGCGGAAGTTGCGTTCATGCGCTACTGTTCTTCTTGTTGGCGTGGGCGTTTCCGACTTCACCTCTCCCCGGCGGGGAGAGGTCGGATTGCGCGCGGCGATGCGCAGCATCGTCCGTAGCAATCCGGGTGAGGGGCCGCAACGGAAAGTGAGACCGCAACCCCTCACCCGGATCGCATCTTCGATGCGATCCGACCTCTCCCTACGGGAGAGGTGAAGCGAACTCGGAGTCGACACCACCCACATAGCTGGCTCCGCGTTAAGGCGATCATGCCTTGACGCGCAGCGCTTCCACCAGCGACTTGAACGCACGGGCATATTCCGCGCCCGCCTTGGCGATATCGGCGCGTCCGGCGCAGGCGACCGCGGCCTCCGTGACCGCCCCGAGCAGCAGCCGCGCGAGCGGCTCGACAGGCTGCCGTGCGATCAGGCCGGCCTCCATCGCGGCGGAGAGCGCGCGCGGGATCTTGCCGCCGAAGTGCTGCGCGTCGATCTCGCGCCAGCGTTCCCAGCCAAGCACCGCCGGGCCATCGCGCAGGATGATCTGGCCGGTCGGCCCCTTGGCGGTCGCTGCGAAGTAGTGCTGGGTGCCGGCGACCATGGCGGCGAGCACGTCCTTCTCGGCGCGTGCCGTGCGGTCGATCTCGGCAACGAGGTCGCGCGAGACCTGATCGAACACGGCCTCGAACACCGATTCCTTGGTCTTGAAGTGATGATAGACCGCGCCCTTGGCGACCGAAGCGCCTTCGGCAATGTCGTCCATGGTGGTGGCGGCAAAGCCGTGCGTCCCGAACAGGCGCCGCGCCGCCGTCAGGATCGCCTCCGATGTCGCCGCCCGCCGTTCCGCCTGTTTGGCCATGGGTCTTGTCTCCACCTCTCCCCACCGGGGAGAGGTCGGATTGCGCAGCAATCCGGGTGAGGGGCTGCTGCAGCGTCGGGTAAGACTGCAACCCCTCACCCGGATCGCATCTTGCGATGCGATCCGACCCCTCCCTACGGGAGAGGTGTTTCGAGTTCTTGGCTCGCATCGACTCAATCTTCCTTCCCGTCTAGTCGAATTCAGTTCAGGCGGCCAGTTGACTTTTCGACCATCGGTCGGTAATTACCGACTACAAGTCGGTTTTAACCTGTGAGGTCCCCATGCCGAGCCGAGAGATCGTCGAAGCCTTTGCAAAGCGGCTGGAGGATGGCGACTTCGTCGGCGCGATCCTCGACTACTACACCCCCGACGCATCAACCTATGAGAACCTCGCCGCGCCCGTGGTCGGACGCGACAAGCTCGCGGACAAGGAGCGCGGCGTGCTGGCGGCGTTCAAGGAGGTCACTGCCGTGCGCCTCGGCCCGAGCCTGATCGATGGCGACATTGTCGCCAGTCGCTGGAAATTCTCCTTCACCAACGCCGAGGGCGTGACACGGACGCTGGAGGAGATCGCGTGGCAGACCTGGCGAGGCAATGAGATCATCGAGGAGCGCTTCTTCTACGATCCGAAGCAACTCGGACGCTGAGCAGGAATGCCCTATCGGTACAGCACCACCACAGCCAGACCGACGAGAGGCGCAAGAAACTGAACGGCCTGCCACCGCGAGCCATCGATCGACCAGCGTCCGTAGAAGACGGTGCCACCGCGTTGGGCAGGCGACGCCGGTTGATCCCGAAATGCCTTCCACCGCGCCTCGGCAGGCCCGAGAAAATCTTCCGGCTTGACCGCCATGTCGGCGCTGCTCAGCACCACCTGCATCGTCTCGCCTTTCGGCTGGAACATGGCCTCCGCCCCCGGTGGCGAGAAGAAGCTGCGCTTCGCGGCGATATGCTGCTCATAGAAATCCTGACCGACCGTGACGGCCGCAGCGTATGGACTGACGTACGGCACCCCCGAGATGCCGGGAACGACGAGATGGCCCACCCCACGCACCTCCTGCCAGGGAATGAAGAGACCCTTGAGCCACGGCCTGTGAAAGTGGATGCCCGCGGAAGACATGGAGACGACGGCCCGGTCCGCATAGAAGTGCCGGTAGGACGAGAACGCGATCCATCCCAATCCCAGGTAAAGCATCATCCAGCCGAAAACATTCAGCGATGGATTCACGAGATGGCTCCAATAGAGACTGCGCACGGTCCCGACATAGCTGGAGCGGCCGCTTGGCCCGCCGACCAACACGCTGATCACACCGATCACGCCGGCGACGATGATCAGGACAAGGACGCCGATCAACAATTCAAGAAGCAATGGCAGGCCGGACCGCCCGATCAGGGTCGTCAGTGCATAGCCTGCGAACGCCAGACCTAGCAGAGCCAAATAGATCGTGGCCAAAACCGCTCCATTCTGGCCGCGGCTCTCGGCGTGAAGCCCGATCGCAAGGCCGGCGACGCAAGCCCACATGGCCCAGGGGAGGCGGTCCATCCGCCATTTGTCCATCGTGTATTCGACCGTTGCCGACACGTCAGCTGAAGGCTCGCTCATCGACAGGCCCTCGGGATTTCGAATGCATCGGGTGCCGACGCGGCGCACGGTGCCTGTCGGTCCGCGAAACCTATCACGCGATCGAGGGGGGCGTCTCGATCTGGCCGGGTGCGGCAAAAGGCCGATCGAAGAGCCGCTCTCCGGGAGCCGCTCAGGCCTTGACGCCAGAAGGCAGACAGCTTCGTCGGCGCCACCAAACACGTCTTTGTTGTCATTGGCGTGACGCATAGCGCCGCATTTGTATCGATTTGTTATCGATATTCCGTGACGAACACGCAGAAGTGGTTACGGCGCCTCCCGCAGCCGTGGATAATTCATAGTTCGTCAAAGGTTTGCGGCAAAGTCTCCGAACCGGCTGGACGAAAGGCCCTGCTGCTAGGCTCTGGGATGCGGACTCAAACGACCAACTATGTCGCTCGGCTGTTCGCCGGCGATCTGTCGGCCTTTGGCGGTCCCGCAGCCGACGAGGCCGTCGCCGGGCAAATCCGCGCCGAGCAGATGTCGCTGGTGCTCGGCTATTCGGTCGGTATCATGCTGGCCAATGCCTGCAACGCCATTGTGCTCGCGATCGCGCTGTGGCCATCGCCGGACAGGATCCCTGCGCTGATCTGGGCGGCTTCCGTCGCCGGCGCCGCGATCGCGTTCGGCCTGCAATCGCACGCGGCGCGCCGCATCACCAAGCCGCAATTCGTCTCGCGTCGCGCGATGCACCGGCTGGTGCGCAACGCCTTCATCCTCGGCGCCGCCTGGGGCATCGTCCCGGTCGCCTTCTTCGCCGGCGCTTCGACCGGCGGCCAGCTCGTCATCACCTGCCTGTGCGCGGGCATGTTGGCCGGCGGGGCACTCGCCTTCGCCACCATCCCGATCGCGGCGATCGCCTTCACGGCGCCGATCTTCCTCGGTATCGCCATCTGCCTCGGCCGGAACGGCGATCTCGCCTTTCTCCTGATCGCCTTTCTCGTCGTGGTCTACGGCAGCGTCCTGCTGCGCAGCGTGTTCGTCAATTCGTTCTCGTTCGCCCGGCGCGTGATGCGAGAGATCGAGGCCGAGCGCACGGTGCGGCTGGATCCCCTGACCCATCTGCCCAACCGCGTCGCCTTCAATGAAACGCTCGACGCCGCGCTCAAGCGGCTGGCGCTATCGGGTGAGGAATTCGCGGTGCTCCTGCTCGATCTCGACCGCTTCAAGGAGGTCAACGACCAGTTCGGCCATCCTGCCGGCGACGAATTCCTGGTCCAGGTGGCAAACCGCCTGCAACGCTGCACGCGCGCCGCCGAGCACGTCGCGCGCATCGGCGGCGACGAGTTCGCGCTGGTGATGGCCAACCTGACGCGGCCGGAGGATGCGCTCGAGATCGCCGAACGCTTCGTCGCGGCCTTCGCCGAACCGTTCCAGATCGAGGGCCGTCAGATCGTCGGCGCAACCAGCGTCGGCATCGTGCTGGCGCCGCGCGACGGCAACACGCCGCTCGATCTCATGAAGAATGCCGATGCCGCGCTCTACCGCGCCAAGAAGGCCGGGCCGGGCACGGTCTGCTTCTTCGAGCAAGCCGATGACAGGTCGTCCCGCGAACGCAAGGCGCTGCAATCGGACCTCACAGGCGCGATCGCGCGCGACGAGCTGTTCCTGGTGTTCCAGCCGTTCCTGGATCTCGGCAGCAACCGCATCACCGGCTTCGAGGCACTGCTGCGCTGGCAGCATCCCACGCGCGGGCTGGTGCCGCCGAGCGAGTTCATCGCCATCGCGGAGGAGACGGGGCTGATCCACGAGATCGGCGAATGGGTCATCCGCCGCGCCTGCGCGACGGTTGCGGAGTGGCCCGAAGAGATCAGGGTCGCCGTGAATTTCTCGGCCGCGCAGTTTCACAACACGGCCATCCTCCAGACCATCGTGGAGGCGCTCGCCGAGGCCAGGATCGCCCCGCATCGGCTCGAGATCGAGATCACGGAATCGATGCTGCTGTCGAAATACGGCTCGGCCGCGACGGTCCTGAACGCGCTGCTGGAGCTCGGCGTCACCGTGGCGCTCGACGATTTCGGCACCGGATTCTCTTCGCTGACCTACCTGCGCAAGCTGCCATTCAGCCGCATCAAGATCGACCAGTCCTTCATCCGCGACATGCTGGTGCAGCCGGACTGCGCGGCGATCGTGAAGTCGGTGATTTCGCTCGCGCGCGATTTGCAGATCGGCGTGGTGGCGGAGGGCGTCGAGACCGCCGACCAGCTCGAATATCTCAGGCAGATCAATTGCGACGAGGTGCAGGGCTATCTGATCAGCCGGCCGGTGGCCGCGGACGGGGTGATGGCGCTGCTGGAGACGAAGAAGTACCGGGCGATTTACGCGGCGTAGAAAAATTGTGCCTCGGTCCGGCGACTCGGGAGGTACGCTCCCCCCCGCTTGCGGGGGAGGCTGGGGAGAGGGCTGTCTCCGCGGCGGGACTCCCCCAGAGGAGAGAGCCCTCACCCGCGCCTTCGGCGCGACCTCTCCCGCAAGCGGGAGAGGTGAGCCCGCGGCGCCGTCCGCTTCCTCCTAAGAGAGTCCCGCTCCGGCCTAGCTCAAACCGCATCCGCCCGGAGCAGCGTGTCGACCGTGATGGTGCCGCGCGCGCGGGAGACGCAGGCGCAGATCTTCTGGTTGGTTTGCTTCTGGTGGTCGCTGAAGAAGACGTCGCGATGGTCGATCTCGCCGTCGACCTCGACCACGTCGATGGCGCAGAGGCCGCATTCGCCGCGCTTGCAATCGTACATCACGTCGTGGCCGCTGGCATTGAGCACGTCGAGCATCGAGCGCTCGCGTGGGATTTCGAGCTCGACACCGGAGTCCTTCAGGCGCACGCGGAACGTTTCGGTCGGCAGCGTGCCGCTGGAGCCGAAGGTCTCGTAGCGGAGATCGGGGAGCGGATGGCCGGCGCCGATCCAGGCATGGCGCGCGGCGTCCAGCATGCGCATCGGGCCGCAGAACAGGGCCAGCGCGCCTTGCGGCAAAGAGGCAAACAGCGCGTCGAGATCGAGCCGGTGCCCTTCGTCGCTGGCATGAACCACGAGACGATCGCCGAGCATCGCGGCGAGATCGTCGAGATAGGCGGCCTCGCCACGCGAGCGCACGGCATAATGCAGGGTCACGTCCGCTCCGCGCCGGGCCAGCGCCTGCGCGGCGCCGAGGATCGGGGTGATGCCGATGCCGCCGGCAATCAGGCAATAAGTGTTGCGGCTCCAATCGACCGCGAGCAGCGAGGCGGGTTGCGTGATGTCGAGCCGCGCGCCCGGTTGCAAGGACCACATGTAGCGCGAGCCGCCGCGGGAATCCTCAGCACGGCGCACTGCGATCTTCAAGCCCTGCGACGAGGCCTCGCCGACCAGCGAATAGGACCGCGTCTCCGGCAGGCCGTCGATGGTGACGCTGACATTGATGTGGCTGCCGACCGGATAGGCCGTGGCCTCGAACTGATCCGGCCTGATCAGGAATTCGCGGACGTTCGGGGTGAGATCGCGGGTGGCGACGAGCGTTGCGGGGGTCCAGGTTTCGATGAAGCGCATGGTCACTGCCCTCAATCGGTTGCGGTCTTGATCAGCGCGAGCGCAGGCAAGAGGTCGAGATGGGTCCGGTTGCGCAGCGCGAGCCGCAGGTTTCGCACCGCGAGCCGCGCATGCTCGCGCATGACGGCCTCGGCGCGCGCGCCTTCGCGGTTCTCGATGGCGTCGATCACGACGCGATGATGCTCCTGGGCGATGATCAGGATCTGCTGCGCCTCCGGCAGTGCCGATTGCGCCATCACGAAGCCGCTCGGCGAGGCAAACGGCAGCGCCGAGGCACGGTCGATCTGCCGGATCAGCGGCGGGCTGCGCGACAGTTCCGTGAGCTGGGCATGGAAGCGCGCATTCAGCGTGACGTAGGACGAGAACGCATCGACCGAGATCGGCACCTGCCGCAGCAGCTCGTCGATTGCAGCGAGGCACTCCTTCAGCGGCTCGAGCTCGCGCGCGGCGACGCCGCGCTCGGCGGCAAAGCGCGCCGCCAGACCTTCCAGCGTGCCGCGCAGCTCGATCGAATCGGAGATGTCGCGCTCGGAAAACGCCTTCACCATGAAGCCGCCGGAGGGGATGGCCTCGAGCAGACCCTCCTCCTCCAGCCGCACCAGCGCCATGCGCACCGGCGTGCGCGAGGCGCCGGTCGTCTCCACCGCCTGAAGCTCGGAGATGCGCTCGCCGGGACGCAGGGCGCCCGACAGGATCTGGTCGCGCAGCGCGAGCTGCGCCTTCACGGTCTGCGAGATGGAGCGGTCGACCTCACGCTCGGCCATGTTCTACTCCGCGGCCTGAAGGTGCTTTGGGGCGTTTTCCTTCGCCACCATCTTGTCGATCAGCTTGCGCGACCACATCGCGCCGGCATCGATGTTGAGGTTGTAGAAGATGCGATCGGGGTTCTCGTCCATCGCGCGCTGCTGCGCTTCCAGGATCAGCTCGTCCTCGCGGAAGATGCCGGAGACGCCCTCGCGGATCTCGGTGGTGAGGCGCTGCTCACCGAGGCGGTAATTGCGGACGAAGGACCAGAAATAATGGCAGGTCTTCTCGGTCTCCGGCGTGATGGTGTTGAGCACGAAGCCGTTGACGCCTTGCGAGCGGTCGCCTTCCGGCGCGCCGGTCCCTGTCGGCGCGACGCCGACGTCGATCGCGATGGTGCACGGCGCCTCGAAGCGGATGATCTGCCAGCGGTCGACCAGGCCGGGCTTGCCGAGCTGCTTGGCCCAGAACGGCGGCGGCTCGATGCCGCGCATCCAGCGCGTCACCGTGACCGTCTTCTCGCCATGGGTGACGTCGAACGGCGCCTCGGCCACCGCATCATTGCCGATGGAGGAGCCGTGCACGAAGGTCTCGTGGGTGAGGTCCATGAGATTGTCGAGCACGAGGCGGTAGTCGCAATTGACGTGGATGGTCTTGCCGTCGCCGGCCCAGGCGGGATCGTGATTCCAGTGCATATCCGGCACCAGCGCGGGATCGGCCAGCGCAGGATCGCCCATCCAGAGCCAGATGTAGCGGTGACGCTCGACCACGGGATAGGCGCGCACGCAGGCCGACGGGTTGATGGTCTCCTGCGAGGGCATGAAGGTGCAGCGCCCCTGCGCGTTGTACTTCAGGCCATGATAGCCGCAGACGACGGTGTCGCCCTCGAGCCGGCCCTTGGACAGCGGCACCAAGCGATGCCAGCAGGCGTCCTCCAGCGCGGCCACCGAGCCGTCGGCCTTGCGATACATCACGACATGCTTGCCGCAGATCGTCCGCGGCAACAGCGCCGCCTTGACGTCGGCGTCCCACGCAGCAGCGTACCAGGCGTTCATGGGGAAGGGTTTTGTCATTGTCTCGCTCCCACGGCTTATGAATACGTTATGTATACAATAGCGGAGGGATGGAATTGTTCAAGGCTAAAAGCGGCGTAACATAATACCGTTGCTCATGTTTCTGTATACATCATTCATCCCGCTGTCATCGCCCGCGAAGGCGGGCGATCCAGTACTCCGCAGCGGAAATTGCCTGAACCAATGACCGCCGCGGAGTACTGGATTCCCCGCCTTCGCGGGGAATGACGGCGGTGACTGCGGTCCAAGCGGGGCACGCGGCCCACCCTCAAGGGACTCCAAGGGAGGGGTAAGAGGGGCGCTTGCGCCGGGGAGCTACGCCGCGAACACCTTCGCCAACCCCGCCTGAGCTTCTTCCTGAATCCGCTTCAGGTGCTCGGGGCTGCGGAAGCTTTCGGCGTAGATCTTGTAGACGTCCTCGGTGCCGGACGGCCGCGCGGCGAACCAGCCGAAATCGGTTTCGACCTTGATGCCGCCGAAGGGCTGGCCGTTGCCGGGCGCCTTGCTCAGCGTCGCGCGGACGGGATCGCCGGCGAGGTCCTTGAGGCCGAGCTGCTCCGGCGTGACGGATTTCAGGATGTTCTTTTGCGGCCCGGTGGCGGCGACATCGATGCGCGCGTAGTGCGGCATGCCGAACTCGGCGGTGAGCTCATTGAAGATCTGGCTGGGATCGCGGCCGGTCCTGGCCATGATCTCGGCAGCGAGCAGGCCGAGGATGATTCCGTCCTTGTCGGTGGTCCACACCGCGCCGTCGCGGCGCAGGAACGAGGCCCCTGCACTCTCCTCGCCGCCGAAGCCGAAGCCGCCGGTGACGAGGCCGTCGACGAACCATTTGAAGCCGACCGGCGTCTCCACCAGCTTGCGGCCGAGCTTCTTGGCGACGCGGTCGATGATCGAGCTCGACACCACGGTCTTGCCGATCGCGGCATCCTTGCCCCAGTCCGGACGGTGCGCGAACAGGTAGGAGATCGCGGTCGCCAGGTAATGGTTCGGATTCATCAGCCCGCCGGTGCGCGTGACGATGCCGTGGCGGTCGGCGTCGGTGTCGTTGGCAAAGGCGACGTCGAAGCGGTCGCGCATGCCGATCAGGCTCGCCATCGCGTAAGGCGAGGAGCAGTCCATGCGGATCTTGCCGTCCCAGTCCACCGTCATGAAACGGAAGGTCGGGTCGATCGCCTCGTTCACGATCGTGGCCTTCAGGCCGTAGCGCTCGATGATCGGATGCCAGTAATGCACGGCGGCGCCGCCGAGCGGATCGATGCCGATTTTGACGCCGGCGGATTTGACGAGGTCGAGATCGACGACATTGCCGAGATCGGCGACGTAAGGCGTGACGAAGTCGTAGGCGTGGACATTCGCGGCCTTGCGCGCCTTGGCATAGTCGATGCGCTTCACGTCCTCGAGGTCGCCTGCAAGATAGGCGTTGGCGAGCTTCTCGACGACGCCCGTCACGTCCGTATCGGCAGGCCCGCCATGGGGCGGATTGTATTTGTAGCCGCCGTCCTCGGGCGGATTGTGCGAGGGTGTGATGACGACGCCGTCGGCGAGGCCGCTGCTGCGGCCCTTGTTGTAGGTGAGGATCGCATGCGAGATGACCGGCGTCGGCGTGTAGCCGCCGTCCTTGTCGATCATGACCTCGACGCCGTTGGCGGCGAACACCTCGACGGCGCTGACCAGCGCAGGCTCGGCCAGCGCATGGGTGTCGATGCCGATGAAGAGCGGGCCGGTCAGGCCCTTCTCCTTCCGGTAATCGCAAATCGCCTGCGTGGTCGCGAGGATGTGGCCTTCGTTGAAGGTGTTCTTGAACGAGGTGCCGCGATGGCCCGACGTGCCGAACGCCACGCGCTGCGCCGGATCCGATGCATCCGGTCTGTTGGCGAAATAGGCCGTCACCAGCCGCGGAATATTGGTGAGCACGTCCGGCGAGGCCTGCTTGCCCGCCGCGGGATCGACTTCTGCCACTGAAATATCCTCGTCCTGTCGTGAGTGCGGGACACCATAGCATCGGCCCGGCCCCCGCCAAGGGCACAACACGCGCGAGGGGGAAGGCGTTCCTTGGGGGTAGCGAAGGTGGTGCAGCGGGTTCGTGCTATGCTCGGCACCACCACCCATCGAATCGTCTCATGATCCCTTCGCGCAAGCTGCTCGTGCTGATCGCCGGCCTCATCCTGGCCGGCGCACCGGCGCGCGCCGCGGAGTTCTACACCGAGGACCTTCGCATCCCGATGGCGGAGGCCGGACCGCAGGGGCTCGAGGCCTTCCTGGTCCGACCTGCGGGGACGAAGCGCTATCCCTTGGCGCTGCTCAGCCACGGCTCGCCGCGCAAGTTCGAGGACCGAGCGGCGATGTCGGCGCATAAATATTACGGCATTGCGCTGGAATACGCCCGGCGCGGCTTTGCGGCGCTGATCGTGATGCGGCGCGGCTATGGCACCTCGCCCGGCGGGCGCGTCGACAGCGTCGGCGGTTGCGCAAAGGCGGCGTACCTGCCGGCGGCCGCCGTCGCAGTTGCCGATCTGCGCGCCGCGATCGATGCGATGGCGCACCGGGGCGACGTCACGATTTCGGGCATGATCGCGGCCGGCCATTCCGCCGGCGGCCTTGCCACGGTGGCGCTGAGCGCGCAGGCCCCGCCCGGTCTCGTCGCCGCGATCAACTTCGCCGGCGGCCGCGGCTCGCGCGACGACGACGATGTCTGCAACGAGGAGGGGCTGGTGCAGACCTTCGCCACCTTCGGCAAGAGCTCGCGCGTGCCGATGCTGTGGGTCTATGCGAGCAACGATTCCTATTTCGGTCCCGATCTCGCGCGCCGCCTCCATGACGGGTTTCGCGCCGGTGGCGGCAATGCGAGGTTCGTGGCGGCGCCGGCTTACGGCGACGACGGCCATTATCTCTATTCGGTCGCGGGCCGGCCGCAATGGACACCGTATCTCGACGCCTTCCTGCGCGAGCGCGGGCTCGGCCGTGAACTCCTGAGCCTGCCCGATCCGCTGCCGCCACCGCCCCAGCTCAGCGAGGCCGCGCGGGCCGAGTTCGCGCGCTATCTCGCCAGCCTGCTGCCGCACAAGGCCTTTGCGGTGTCGCCGAACGGCGGCTACGGCTGGCGCACCGGCCGTGCGACAACTGAAGAGGCCCGGCGCGACTCGCTGGCGGCCTGCATGAAATGGTCGCCCAGTTGCACGCTCTATGCGGTCGATGACCAGCTGGCCGAGCCATCGCAGGCCAGACCCACCGAGCAGAGCGCCCGCGCGCGGCAGTGACAGACGCGCCAGAGGCCGGTTTGTTAACTCCGGAGCTCTATGACAAGCCCATGCTGTGGGATCGGGCACGCTTCAATCTCGGCGCGACGTGGAGGCATGTCGCGGTCGTCCTGCTCGTGTCGGCTCCGATCGGCGCGCTTGCGGGCGACGGGGGGACCGAGCTCGGCGCCGGCGAAACGCCGTCATCGCGCGCGATGATCCGGAAGATCATCGAGCGGGAAATAAAAAGCACCAATCTGCCGGCCGACATCGCCGAGGCGATCGTCTTCGTCGAAAGCGGCTACAACCCGGCAATCATCGGCGGCGCGGGCGAAATCGGCCTGATGCAGGTGCGCCCCGAGACGGCGGCGATGCTGGGCTTCCACGGCAGCAACGCGGAGCTGGCCGAACCCGACGTCAACATCCATTACGGGGTGCTTTATCTCAGCCAGGCCTGGCGTCTTTCGGGCGGGGACCTCTGCCGCGCCCTGATGAAATACCGGGCGGGTCATGGCGAAGAGGAGATGACCGCGCGGTCGCAGGTCTATTGCAACCGGGCCCGCAACCGGCTTCTCGCGATGAGCGCAATGCCGGCAGGCCCCGAAGCTGCGGCTGCTCCGGATCCGGCGCCTGCAGTTGCCGTTGCGGCTGCGGCTGCGGCGCCCGCAAAAGCGGCGAGCCGCCCGAAGATGCCGGTGCAGCCCAAAGCCGTCTATGCCAGCTATCGTCAAGGCACCGCAGCCGCCAGCCGCGCCTATTGGGCCGCTCACGAGGCGAGGGTCAGCCAGATCAAGGCGCGCATCGAAGCACGTTGGAAGCGCGTTGCATCGCGCTGACGGCGATGCCCTATGCTCTAGAGCCGCTCGCTGAGCGCGAGCTTGTAGCCAACGCCGGTGACGGTCGCGATCACGGGCGTGCCGCTGCCGACCAGCTTGCGGCGCAGTCGTGCCACCAGCGCATCGACCGTGCGGATGTCGACGTCGGCCTGGCGGTTGCTGACGACCTCGATCAGATAGTCGCGGCTGAGCGGCCTGCCGTCGGCGCCGACGAGCGCCGCCAGCAGGTCGAATTCGGCGCGCGTCAGCGCCACCGGCTTGCCGTCGTTGCCGAGCAGTTCGCGCCGGGTCAGGTCGATGATCCAGTCGCCGAAGGCGATCGAATTGTGGTTGCGCGCCGCCTTTCGGTCGATCGAGCGCCGCCGCAGCACGCTGCGCGCACGCGCGAGCAGATCGCGCAGGTTGATCGGCTTGGTGACGTAATGGTCGCCGGCGACCTCGAGGCCGAGAATGCGGTCGACGTCGGTGTCGCGCCGCGTCACGAAGATGATGCCCACGTTGCCGGCGGCCTGGATCTCCTTGGCGAGCTCGAAGCCGTCGCCGTCGGGCAGTTGCACGTCGAGGAAGACGAGATCAGTGCGCGCGCGCAGCGCCTGACGGCACTCCGTGCAGGAGCCGGCGCCGACCACATCGAAATTGTTGTCGCTGAAATAGTCGACCAGCATGGTCCGTGTCACCGGATCGTCCTCGACGACGATCAGCCGCTCGCGGCCGGCCGGACGCGATTCCTGACGTGCGGAAACCGTCACGGTCCTGGATGATCCGACCTGCGAATTCAAGTCGCTGCGCGTCGCGCTGTCATGTGAACGGACATTCACAGCCTGTTCGAGCCCCCGAAATTGCCTGCCGCAATACTAGGCGCGTTGTGACGCGCAAACAATATTGGTCATGGTCTCAACGTATTTAGTATGAATTGGCCCACAATTCTCATTCCGCGCACCATCGCGCCGGCAGCCTCCCGTTCTCTGAAAATCAGATTACACTTCGGGTAGCCCGCTGCGGATTGCTCCGCCCGTGAGCTCACATCTACTGTGCGTCCAAAAGCCTGCACTCGGAGGTGGCCCATGGAGGTCATACTGCTCGGCACCGGCGGCCCACGTCCAGACCCGCGTCGCATGGCGACGACCACGCTGATCAGGCTTGGCGAGGAGAACATCCTGTTCGACGCCGGCCGTGGCGTCATGGTGCAGCTTCACAAGGCGGGCGTGCCGCTCGGCGCCATCAACACGGTCTTCCTCACCCATCACCATTTCGACCACATCGGCGATCTCTACGACGTGATGTTGAATTCGTGGATGCACGGGCGCAAGGACGAGCTGCGCGTCTATGGACCGCCGGACACCGAGCGGCTCGTCAACACGCTGGTCACGCAGGTCTACGACAAGGACATCGCCTGGCGCGACCAGGGCGAGCCGACCTTCGGCGGCTGGAAGCCTGTCGCCGCAACGGACATCGTGCCGGGTCCCGTTCTCGATACCGGTCGCTGGAAGATCAGCGCCGAACTGGTCTCGCATGGCGACGGTCTCGACATGTCGCCGGCCTTCCTGGAGCGCTGGATGTGTCTCGGCTATCGCTTCGAGGCCGAGGGCAAGGTCATTGCGATTTCCGGCGACACGGTCCCTTGCCCGGGGCTGGAGCGCCTGGCCGAAGGCGCCGACCTGCTGGTCCAGGTCTGCTTTCTCGCAACGCCCGAGATCAACAACGAGCACTTCCGCCGGCTTGCGAAACACACGCTCGCCTGCGGCGACACCGTCGGGAAGATCGCGGCCAAGGCCGGCGTCAAGAAGCTCGCGCTGACCCATCACCGTCCGCGCACCGACGACGCCATGCTGACCGCATTGCTCGATGACGTCAGGCGGGACTATGCAGGACCGGTCGTGCTCGGCGAGGATCTCACGCGCATCGAGGTCTAGGCATCGTCGATCAGCTCGCCGGCCTCAGGACGATCCGACCTCGATGCGGAACGATAATTGCTCTTCCGCGCCGGCCGCGATGTGCATCAGTCCCGGCTTGTCGGTGAAGTCGCCCTGGAAGCCGGCGGGACTTGCATAGCCGCGCCAGGGCTCGATGCAGAGGAACGGCGCACCTGACGGTTTCGACCAGACGCCGAGCTCGCGAAATCCGCGCCAAGACATTTTCAGCCAAGGTCCGGTTGATGCACCGCCCGTCGCGGCATAGCGGACCGAATGGCTCTCGATGCGGTCGAAGATGACGGCGTCGTCGACGAACAGGGAATCCGACAAGGGAAGCGACGTGCCCTTGACCGGGCTCGGCTCCGCCACGGGGCGCAGCAATCCAGCTTCCAGACGGCGGATCGGAGACGATTCGGCGCTCGCGAAGGTCAGTGCATAGCTCTCCTTGGCCGCGCCGGGCTGCAGCGGCCAATTGAAGGCGGGATGACCGCCGATCGACGCCGGCAACGTCTCCTTGCCGGTATTTGCGATCGTGAGCGTCAGATCGAGGCCGGACTCATCGATCGCATAGGCCGCCGTGAACCGGAACGGGAATGGATAGAGCGCGCGCGTCGTCTCGTTGTCCTCGAGCACAAGAGTACAGCGGCTCTCGCCGCGTTCCGCCCACACGAAGCGGCTGTCGCGGGCAAAGCCGTGCTGCGTCATCCGATACGTCTTGCCCTGGTGCCGCAATTCGTCGTTGGCAAGGCGCCCGACGATCGGAAACAGCAGCGGCGCGTGACGCGGCCATTCCGGCCCCGCCTGCCAAAGGAATTCGGTGCCACCGCCCTTCAGCGAGCAGAGCTCGGCGCCGTGCGCCTTGACGGTCGCGGTGAGCGAGCCGCTGCGAAAGGAGTGGGTGTCGTCGGTCATTGCCGACCTCTACACCCCGCCCTGGCACGCAGCAAGGCGACGCCGGCCATGCAGGCGGCGCCTCCGAGCCATGCCGGGCTGCGTCATATTTCTGTACCTAACGATTGCTCACGTGCGGCTTCTCCACCGCGAGCTCCCCGCGAACCCGGCCGGGACTCCATGAACCATCGTGGTAGTCAATTGAAATTCTTCATCAACGGCCGCTTTCTGTCGCAAAAGCTCACGGGCGTGCAGCGCTATGCCGCCGAAATGGTCAAGGCGATCGACGGGCTGCTCGCGTCGGAGCAGATTCCGGCCGTGCTGCGCAACGCAGACTGGCAATTGTTGAAGCCTGCGGATGCAAGCGAGGAACTTCATCTCGACCGGATCAAGATTCGCGCCGTCGGCCGGTTGCATGGGCACGCGTGGGATCAAGTCGATCTCGCCCGCGCCGCCGCCGGAGGCCGCTTGATCAGCCTGGCCAATTCCGGGCCCGTCTTCCATCGCGACCACATTGTCGTGATTCACGACGCCCAGGTCTTTCGCAGGCCCGACTTCTTCAATTGGCGCTATCTGACCGTCCATCGCACGATGGGTCGGATGCTCGCCCGGCACGCAAGCATCGCAACGGTATCGGGATTTTCACGCAAGGAGCTTGCGGATGTGCTGAATCTCTCGGCATCGCGCATTCCGATCTTCCCCAACAGTGCCGAACACTTTGCGGCCACGAAGCCCGATCCCGGCATTCTGGCCCGACTTGGCGTCCGGCCGCAGAAGTTCTTCCTGTTCGTGGGCTCGAAAACCAAGAACAAGAATCTGTCCGTCGCGATCCGTGCCATCCAGCTGCTCGACCGGGCTGACGTTCCCCTGGTCATCGTCGGCGGCGACAACAGCAAGGTCTTTCAGGATCATTCCGGCGAAGGGGTTTCCGGCCTGCTGCTGGCCGGCCGCCTGACCGACAGCGAGATTGCCGCACTTTATGCGCACGCATCGGCCTTCGTGTTTCCGTCGCTCTACGAGGGATTCGGTGTCCCGCCACTCGAAGCCATGATCTTCGGCTGCCCGGTGATCGCCTCGACGGCCGACGCCGTCGTGGAGACGTGCGGCGACGCGGCTGCGTATTTTGGCGCCACGGATGCCGAAGCACTGAAGCAGCTCATGCTCGAAAGACTGGCAATCGGCGCGATCTCTGAGCAGGAACGCAGGCGACAACAGGATCGTCTTGCATTCTATTCGTGGAAGAAATCGGCGAAGGCGTTGCTCGATCACCTCGCGGCGCCGGCGAACGTCGCCAGCGCTGCGTGAAACGCGGCGCGGTTCGCCTATCGCGCGCAATGGTTTTTGCACAAACGATTTGCAACTCGCGTCTCTCAGCACGGTTCCATGAAACTTCTTCTTCGTTCTTGCGGCGATCGCAAGCACGAGCGGCTTGGCGCAACATGACCACATCCCTGCCCCAATATCGCTACGTATTCGAGGAACTGTGTTTCGCACTAGCGAACACAGAACAGGAATACAGATGTCCGGCTCTCCAACGCGGCCCTATGCAAGGCAAACGATGAAAGTGCTGCACATCGCCGAAACGATCCGTGGCGGGATCGCGAGCTATCTGAACGAGTTGCATCCTCAGCAGCAGGCCAGCTTCGGGGCCGAGAACGTGCATTATGTCGTGCCGTCGGATCATCGGGACGACCTCGGCGCGGTCGATGACAACCAGATTACGACATTCGAGCGATCCGGCCGCAGCGTCGCCGGCCTATTCCAGATGTTGCGTGCAAGCATGCAAGCGCTGGACGCCTTCAGACCTGACGTGGTGCACCTGCATTCTTCCTTTGCGGGGCTCGTGCTCCGGCCCGCGCTGGCAGCCCGCTCGGGCGGACCGCGCGTCGTCTATTGTCCGCACGGCTGGGCATTTTCGCGCGAGACCGGCCGCTTCAGTCACGTGCTGACCAAGGCGGCGGAGAACCTGCTTGCGCGCACGTCGGACCGAATCATCTGCATCTCCGGCGACGAGCATAGCGAGGCGTTGCGCGCGGGAATTCCTGCCGACCGCCTCACCCTGGTCCACAACGGCATCTCGAAGAGCCGCACGCCGCAGCCCGTCTCGGCGGACTGGACCTCCAAGAAGGTCAAGGTGCTGTTCATCGGACGCCTGGATCGGCAGAAGGGCTTCGATCTCCTTATCGAAGCGGCGCGCGCGCTCGAGGACGTCCTCGACATCCGCATGATCGGCGCCTCCGTCGTCAACAAGTATGAAGGCCCGGCGGTGCCGCCCAACGTGTCCCTGCTGGGCTGGCTGGACCGGCCGACCATCGAGACCCAGCTCGAGGCAGCCGATCTCGTCGTGATTCCGTCACGATGGGAAGCCTTCGGCCTCGTCGCCCTGGAAGCGATGCGCGCGGCCAAGCCGATCCTGGCATTCCGCAGCGGCGCCTTGCCCGAAATCGTCGTCGACGGCGTCACCGGCGTGCTTTGCGAGCCCGTCGCGGTGCAGCCGCTCGTCGACGGCTTCCGGCGAGCACTCGATCTCGACCTCAAGGTGCTGGGACAGCGCGGCTACGACCGCTTCAAGCAGCTCTATGACGTCGAGAAGACGCATGCACAATTGCAGCAGGTCTATGCCGAGCTGCTTCGGGACGACCAGACGCCCGTCGAAGCGAAGGCGGGGCTGCAGTCGGACCTCTCCAAGAATTTCTGATGATCAACATGCACGCTTGCCCTAGCAGATGCGGGAGATCGCGATGGCGATGCTCTCGAATAATGTCACTGCCCCTGCATCGCGCGTGAGCATGATCTAGACCATGACACGCCCACGCACGTTGCTTCGCGACAATGTCCTTCGCCTCGCGGGCCTCATCTCGGTCATTGTTCTGTCGGTCCCCGCCTGCGCTCAACCGCTCGACGCCCGATTCCTGCTCGGCGTCGGCACCCATCAGGGGTTGGGCGGGCCGGTGAGCGCGCGGGGATACGTGCCTGCGGAGAACATCGCCCAGATCAAGCAACTCGGCCTCAACGCCTTCCGCGACGATTTCCCCTGGTCCGATTTCGAAACGGCGGGACGCCGGATGGGCTTCACGCCCAGGCTGGGCCGGCTCGAGGCGCAGGTCAGATCCGGCATTGCGCGTCCGCTGCTGATTCTCGCCTTCGGCCATCATCTCGTTCCGAATTCCTCGCCGCCGACGACCGATGAGGCGCGGCAGCGGTTCGCCGACTATGCGGCAGCGGCGGCGCAATCCGTCGTGGCGCAGCATCCCCTGTTCGAGCTCTGGAACGAGTGGAATCTGGCGGCAAAGAAAGATGCCGCATTCTCGCCGGAAAATTATCTGGCGCTGGCGCAAGTCGCGCGACCTGCGGTCAAGCGCGCGGCGCCGAATGCGCCATTCCTGGTCGGCGCCCTCGGTGACGATCTGGGCTGGGCGTGGACGGAGAAGATGCTGCGAACCGGCATTCTGCAGTATGCCGACGGCGCTTCGATCCATCTCTATAATTTCTGCATGGGCCCGAGCAAACGGACCTCGGCCGAGATCATCGAGCGACTCACGGCGTTTCACCGGCTCGTCGGCCAGGCGAGTGGAAACCCCGACTTCCCGGTCTATGTCACCGAGACCGGCTGGACCACGGCCAGCAACAAATGCGGCGTCAGCGAGCAGGCCCAGGCCGACAATAGTGCGCAGCTCATCCTGTGGGCGTCGACCGCGGCGCGCTGGCTCAAAGGCATCTGGCTCTACGAGCTCAAGGACAGCGGACAGAATCCATCGGAGCTGGAGCACAATTTCGGGCTCTACCGTTTCGACAATTCGCCGAAACCCGTCGCCTGCGCGGTCCAGGGCGCCTGGGCCTTCATCCGCTCCAGCCTGAGCGCCGAGAAGCGCGAGCTCGCCAGCGGCGTCGTGTCGATCAACGCAACGACGACGTCCGGCGCCAGAGTTGCGGTCTGGTCCGAGGCTCCCGACCGGCGTTACGAGGTCCGGCTCAAGGGCGATCAGGAAGGCGCAACGTTTGCGCTGCCGTGCGACTCGGCCGCAAGACCTGCGTCCGGAGCCTGGATTCCGGTTTCGAGCACGCCGGTTCTCATTGCAGCAAGCAACGGTGCCATGCCCTCCCTGGAGATAAGACCGGCGCGGTAAGCGCGATTTTGCAAGACATGAGGTTACGCCATGAAAGTTCTTTTGACGTCCACGCTTTATCCGACGCCTCAGGCCCCGAAGATCGTCGGCGGTGCAGAGATCTTCGCGCGGCGCTTCGCCGAGGGCCTGGCGCAGCGCGGAGACGAGGTCGAGGTGATCCGGGCCGCGTCCTCCCATGGGCAGGAGCGCGAAAGCTGCAACGGCATCAACGTCTATTCCGCGCCGGTCCAGAACATCTATCGCCCCTTCACCGAGCAGAAGAACACCGTCTTGCGCAGCATCTGGCATGCGGTCGACGACTGGCAGATTGAGGCGCCGGTGATCGCGGAACGCATCCGGGCCTTCAAGCCGGACGTGCTGCACTCCAACAATTTGTCGGGTCTCACCACCGCGATCTGGCGCGTCGCCGCCCAGCTCGGCGTGCCGGTGCTGCATACGCTTCACGACTATTATCTGACCTGCCCGCGCTGCTCTCGCTTCGACAAGGGACGCTCCTGCGAGCACACCTGCACGAGCTGCGGGATCCTGACCTTTCATCGCAAGCGGGCGACGCATTGGCTGAGCGCCGTGGTCGGCGTGAGCGAGCGCGTGCTGTCGATCCATACCGATATGGGCATGTTCGCGGAGACGCCGATCCGCACCGTGATCCGCAACGCCTCGACCGAGCCGCCGCGCGAGCCCTATCCTCGCCCGGTCTGCAGCTCGGAAGTGACGTTCGGGTTCATCGGCCGCCTCACCGAGGAGAAGGGCATCGACAACCTGATGCATGCCCTTGCCATGCTGCCGCCCGACCGCATCCGGATGATGATCGCCGGCCGGGTCAGCGAGGAGGAGCAACGCCGCCTCAGGGCGCTCGCGCCGCATGCGCGTATCGAGTTCATGGGCTTCGTGGCGCCGGACGATTTCTACCAGCAGGTCGACGTGGTGGTCGCGCCATCCATTTGGCACGACCCCGGTCCACTCGTCGTGGCAGATGCCAAGGCGGCCGGCAGGCCGCTGCTCGGAACGCGCTTTGGCGGCATGCCCGAGGTCATCGAGCACGGCGTGACGGGCTGGCTGACCGATGCCGATCCGCAATCCCTGGCCGACAGCATGCTGGCAGTCGCGTCTGATCCGCACAAGATCGACGAGATCAGCCGGCGCCTGATCGCGGATACCAACAAATGGATATTTGCCGACGTGCTGTCATCCTACAAGACTCTGTATGAGCAATTGCGCGAGCAGCGGATGTCGCGCATGCGCTCGGCAACCAAAGCGCCGCGGGCCGTCGGCAAGGAACGCCTCATTCCGAGATGACACGCCTCTTCGCGATGGCGGGCTACCTCTATCAGAGTGCCGCGGCGATCATCCTGATCTTCGCGATCAGTCACTTGTTGCCCGCCGCCGACTACACCAATTTCTCGCTGGCACTGGCCTCGAGCCAATTGCTCTGCGTCCTGATGTTCGAGTGGCTGCAGCTCGCCGGATTGCGTTTTCTGGCAGCAGCCGGGGAGGACGAGGCGGCGCGGCTGAGGTGGTCGCTCTTCGCCGCAGGCCTGTCGAGCGCGGCCGCGCTCGTCGTGGTCGGCAGCTGCGCATCGCTGGCCAGCGTGCTCCCGGCCGGGATCATCGCGCTGGGCCTCGGCATCTCCGTGCTTCAGGGCCTGACCGACCTCTATTTCCTGTCGGTCCGTCTGTCCGACCGGCTGGGCATCGCCTCCTCTCTTCTGGCGTTTCGCGCCACCACTCTCCTGACCGGGGCCGCCGCGGGAGCCGCGATTTGGGGAACGGCCGAAGCGGCGCTGCTCGGCGTCGGCGCGGGCCACGCGCTCGGCCTGCTCACCGGGCTGCTGGCCTATCGCACACCCCTGGAGCGCGTTCCGCTGCGGAGGGTGCTGGCCGACTGGAAGGATTTCTCCCGCTACGGCATGCTGGCGGCGGGTGCGTCCGTCATCCATCTGTCGGTGCCGGTGCTGCTCCGCTTCATCATCATCGGCCGGCTGGGCGCGACGGGAGCCGGCGCCGGATTTTCGATCGCGCTCGACCTGCTGCAACGCCCGTTCTGGGTCCTCAATGCAGCGATCCACACCGTGAGCTATCCCGATGTGGTGAAGGACTTCGAACGCGGAACCGTCATGAAGTCGGTTCAATCGGCGCGGCGGATGTTCGAATTCATGGTCTGCACGACTCTCGTGCTGCTCGGCGGCCTGATCGGCTTCATTCCGGATGCAGCCCGTATCCTGGTGCCGCGGGAGAGCCTTGATGGCTTCCTGACGACGGCACCTGTTGTCGCCGTCTTCTATTTCCTGCACACGCATCTCCAGGCGACCGTCGCGGTCGTTCCGCACCTGGAGAAGCGCGCGACGAGGCTCGTGGTCGTTGCGGCCGGCCAGCTCGCGATCGTCGCCGCCCTCGCGCTGGCCGCGACATGGGCCGGCCTGTCGCCGCGACAGGCAGTGGGCTGCGCTTGCCTCGCCACGCTCGCGACGATCCTGGTCGCGCTCGGCCCGACGCTGCGGTTCGAGGCATTCCCGCGCTGGTCCCTGGTCGTGCAGGCGCTGGCGGCAGCGGCGCTGATCGGATCGCTCGGCGCGATGCCGACCGAGCCGGCGGCCTGGCTCGCGGGCAAGATCATGATCGCCGCGATCGCAACGGCGATCGTCGGATGGCGCGGAGACTTTCTGATGCTGGCCCGCCGCGGCTAATCGGCGGCACGCATCGCTTCTTGCCGGACCTTGCGGATGGTCAAGCCGATGCTTGAGCCGAGCCGATCCAGTTCCCTCGCGAGACCGTCAGCCTTTCCCCAGAAGCCGAGGCACCAATACCCGGGAAAATACGGACACAACCAGTGCGTTAAAAAGCATCAACTTACCCGCCCATGAAGGCGGCATGGCTGCCGGCTCGCTGTGCAATCCTACGATCTCGGATCTTATGCGCATATATTCAGCAACGCAGATCATGAAAATCTTGAAAGCGCCTTCGTGACGCCACGCTGCACGGGCATCGCATCAAGCATTCTGCTGCGACTCGAGTCGATCTGTTCCTACGCAAGGAACCGCGTTTCACTCGCGATTTGTAGCTTCCATTTTTATCTGAAATTCACACTCGACAGAGAAGGTTGAACGCAAATCCCTGCGAGCAATTTCGTTCGCGCTGAAATTCGAGTGGGCAATGTCCGATCAAACAATCCTGTCTGCCAGCGGCTTCATCAACTCCATCGGCGTCAACACGCATGCCGGGTTCGGGTGGACCGGCTACAACAATCTCGCGGTGATGGTCGATGACCTCAAATATCTCGGCGTCACCCATCTTCGCGACGCGATGGGAACCAGCCCGGCTGCGCAACCGGTGGTCGAGGGCCTCGCTGCCGCCGGTTACAAGTTCGATTTCCTGGTTTCGTCCGCTTTGCCGCAGACGGGCACGGTCGGGCTGCAGAACTACATCGCCTCGCTGCAGAAATTCGCATCGAGCCATGCGGGCAGCATCAGCGCCATCGAGGGGCTCAACGAGGCCAATCACCAGCCCTTCAGCTACAATGGCAGCTCCAGCCTTTCGGCCGCAGCCCAGTTCCAGAGCGCGCTCTATCAGGCCGTCAATTCCAACGCCACGCTCGCCAGCATCCCCGTCTACAATCTGTCATTGGCCTACAACGATCCACAGGGCTACAAGCAGCTCGGCGACATGTCGGGCTCGGTCGACTATGCCAACGCCCACGCCTATGTCAGCACCAGCCTGACCACCGACAGCTCCATCGCGGCAACGCTCAGCGCCGTCATGACCGCGGCACCGGGAAAACCCGTCGTCATCACCGAGACCGGCTATACCACGCAGGCCAACACCCAATATCTCGGCGTCAACGAGACGGTGCAGGCCAAATCGATCCTGAACACGCTGGTCGATGCCTACAAGGCCGGCGTCAGCGCGACTTATCTCTACGAGCTGTTCGACCGCGACTCCTCGGCCGCCAACACCAACCCGGAAGCGAACTTCGGACTGTTCAATTCCGACGGCACGCCCAAGCTCGCCGCGACGGCGATTCACAATCTGACGACCATTCTGGCCGACGACGGCAAGGGCGGCCTGCAGCCGACTGACCCACTGAACTACACCCTGAGCAACATGCCGGCCACCGGCAACAGCATGGTGCTCGGCAAGAGCAACGGCGCCTACGAGCTGGTCGTCTGGGCCGAGCCCAAGCTCTGGAACGACGCCACCGATACCGAGCTGCCCAATGCAGCCCAGACGGTCACGGTGAACCTCGGCGCCGTCCATCATACCGTGAAGGTGTACGACACGCTGACGGGAACCACCGCGATCGCCAGCTATACCGACGTCAGCTCTATCACGATCCCGGTCAGCGATCACCCGCTGATCATCGAGATCGACGCGCCTGCGACCACGCCGACGCCGCCGGACACGCGGACCAGCGTCACCGGCACCGCGGCCGAGATCGTGCCGCAACTGTCCGACCTCAGCAAGTCGACGGCGCTGCAGACCATCACACTGACCGACTCACACGTCCTGCCGGTCGCCTCGAAGGCGACCATGGACTACATCATCTCCCATTACGGCAGCGCCCTCTCCAAGATCCAGGGCGGTTACTCGTTCTCGGTGACGAATTCGGCCGCGACCTGGAGCAGCACGAAGACCTACAACGCCAGCGGAACGCTTGTGTCGAAGGCGGACACCGGCCTGAATTCGAACGGGCAGCCGACCTCGACCACCGTCGCCTACACCGACGGCTCCAAGGACCTGATCAGCTACACCTCGGGCGTGCAGACGAAATTCGTCCACATCGCCACCGACGGGACCCGGACCACCGACACCTACAACACGGCCGGCACGCTGCTGAGCGAAGTCGTGCAGAAGTCCGGCGGCTATTACTCCACCACGCTCTACACGAACGGTGTGAAGACCGCCGCCTACGTCAAGAATGCCGACGGCTCGCAGGACAACTACACCTACGGCATCACCGGCAAGAGCTTCACCACGCAGGTGCAGCACCTCGATGCCTCCGGAAAGGTCACCTCGGTGACCCGCAGCCACGCCGACGGCACGCTGGACTCGACCCAGGTCTACAACAGCGACGGCAGCAGCGTGATCACCACCTACAGCGCCACCGGCGTCAAGTTGGTGCAGACCACCTATCATGCCGATCACAGCAAGGACGTCTGGACCTACAACATCAAGGGCCAGAACTACACGACCGAGCACGACGTCTATAGCTCGACCGGCTTCCTCACCAATTTGACGCGCCTGCACAGCGACGGCAGCCTCGCCTTCAAGCTGGTTCAGACGCCCGACGGCACCAAGACGACCGACTGGTACAATGCCGCCGGCACCCTCACCAGCGAGGTGGTGCAGAAAGCCGACGGCACCATGTCGACCACGGTCTACAGCAACGGCGTCAAGACCAACACCTACGTCAAGAACGCCGACGGCAGCCAGGACAACTACGCCTTCGGCATCACCGGCCAGAGCTACACCACGCTGATCCAGCACGTCGATCCCACGGGCAAGATCACGGCGGTGACCCGCAAGCATGCCGACGGCACGCTCGACTATACGCAGGTCATCAACGCCGACGGCAGCAGCGTCGTCACCAATTACGATGCGGCGGGAACGCGTATCAAGGAAGCCGATCTCCACGCCGACGGCAGCAAGGACGTCTTCCTCTTCAACATCAAAGGCCAGAGCTACACGACCGAGCACGACATCTACGATGCGAGCGGTTTCCTCACCACGCTGATCCGCAAGCACGCCGACGGCAGCATGGCGTTCAAGCTGGTGCAGAGCAGCGACGGGACCAAGACGACGGACTGGTACGACGCTAACGGGGTGCTCACCAGCGAGGTGCTGGAGAAGCCGAGCGGCTACAGCTCGACCACGGTGTACACCAACGGCGTGAAGACTGCGGCCTACATCACCAACGCCGACATGAGCCACGACAATTACAGCTACAACATCACCGGCCAGACCTATACGACGCAGTATCAGCACCTCGATCCGGCCGGCCGGACGACGGAGGTGATCCGCTGGCATGCCGACAACTCGCTCGATTACACCCAGGTGGTGAACAGCGACGGCAGCAGCGTCGTCACCAACTACGATGCATCAGGCGTCAAGAAGACCGAGACCGACTATCACGCCGACGGATCCAAGGACGTGTTCCAGTTCAACGTCGTCGGCCAGAACTACACCAACGAGCACGACACCTACGATACGACCGGCTTCCTCACCAACATCGTGCGCACCCACGCCGACAACAGCCTGGCCTTTAAGCTGGTGCAGAGCGCGGACGGCACCAAGACCTCGGACTGGTACGATGCCAACGGCGTCATCACCAGCGAGGTGACGACCAAGAGCGACGGTTACAATTCCACGACGGTCTACACCGCCGGCGTGAAGACCGCGGCCTACATCAAGAATGCCGACGGCACGTCGGACAACTGGAACTACAACGTCACCGGGCAGTCCTACACCACCCAGCATCAGCACCTCGACGCCTCGGGCAAGCTGGTCGAGCTCACCCGGACCCACGCCGACGGCACGCTGGACTATACCCAGGTCATCCACAACGACGGCAGCAAGCTGACGGACATCTACAACAGTGCCGGCGTCAAGACCCAGGAGATCGCCAACAATGCCGACGGCACGAAGGACGTGTTCCTGTTCAACTTCAACGGACAGACCGGCACGACGCAGCACGAGAACTACAACAGCGCCAGCGCATTGCAGTTCTTCGATCAGACCAAGACCGACGGCACCCACAACGTCACGGCGGTCGCTGCCGGCGTGACGATCCAGGGCGGGTCCGGCAACGACGTGTTCTCGGCCGCGCCGAGCTCGACCACGATCGCCTACGATCACGGCCAGGACCAGGTTCTGAACTTCCAGGCCGGCGACGGCACGAGCCACGACGTGATCCAGATCTCGAAGCTCCTGGCCGCAGACTACAGCCACCTGCAGATGACGCAGTCCGGCACGAACGCGCTCATCACGTTCTCGGCCAACGACACGATCCTGCTGAAGAACGTCTATGTCTCGAACCTGACGAGCCACGATTTCCTGTTCGTCTGAGCTGGGCGCCATTTGCCCAAGCGGGCATCGACATCGAAGGGGCCGGGACCATGTCCCGGCCCCCTGTTCGTTTGCCGGGCGCCTGCCTCATTGATGAGCAGAGAGCTGGCAGCCATCCGCTATTGGATGGGCCGCATGAATTCGGACGGATGGCCGCGACGGCGCCGCGTCCTGCGAACTTGCGTCACAATTCGTCTCTAGAAGACAGACGACCCGCGCAAGGACTCCGAGGCCCGATGGAAGCCAGTGAAGCAAGACGTTTCGTCGTCCTCGACTTTTATCGCTTCGTTGCCGCCCTCGGCGTCTTCATCTTTCATCTCAAGATGATCGACCCGGGCATCTCGCCGGCCTGGAACGGGTCCTTCGGCCTGTTCGTGGACATGTTCTTCATCCTGTCCGGCTTCGTGATCTCCTACTCCTACCCGTCCGACGCGCGTGGTGTCAGGGCCTATTCCCGGTTCATGATCCGACGCATCGCGCGGATCTATCCGCTGCACCTGTTGAGCCTGCTCGTCTTCGTGGTGCTGATCGGCGTCGGCCTCGAGCGCACGGCGCGATCAACCCCGCTGGACTTCCTCTACAACCTGCTGCTGCTCCAGGCCTGGGGCGTCACCAACCATCTCAGCTTCAACTCGCCGTCATGGTCGATCAGCGCGGAATTCTTCTGCTATCTGATCTTTCCGCTCCTGATGCTGCTGGCGCGCAAGGTCCAGCCGGTCGTGCTCGGCGTCATCGTGGCGGCGCTCTATCTGGTCCTTGCCCACGGCCATCTGCCGATCTGGCAGGAGCGGTCGCAGATGTACGGCGCCAATTTCGACTACGGCATGCTGCGCGCCTTACCGAGCTTCCTCAACGGCATCCTGCTCGCCATCCTGTTCCGAATGTCAGGGCCCTACCGGCACAAGCCGGTCGTGTTCGCCGGCATCGCCGTGTTCGGGCTCTCCGTGCTCGTGCTCAACGTCTTCGCCAAGCCGGATCTGGCCATCCTGCTGTTCTCCTGTGCCATCCTGCTCACCGCGGTTGGCGAAAGCGCCTTTAGGGAATTTCCCGGCGCGCGGCTGCTCGGACGGCTCGGCAACACCTCATACGCGATCTACATGCTGCACGACGCCATCCTCATTGCCGTGTTCAAGCCGCTATGGACCTGGCTCGAGCTGCGCCCGGACCAGTTCGGCCTGTTCGCCCTGGCATGCTGCGTAGTCCTCACCGTCATCGCGGACCGTACCTACGCCTATTTCGAAAATCCGGCGCGGCGCCTGATCAATCGTTGGGCCGATATCGGCGTCGCGTCGCCGCGCAAGGCTCAGGCAGCCGAACCGGCCCTGCGCTTCGACAATACCGAGCGGGCGGTCAACTGACGCCTAAAGCGCGATGACGATTGATCCTAATCGCATCGCGCTTAGGAGGCGTTCAGGCCACCTTGCCGTCGGCCTTCGCTGCCATCCGGATCGCGCTATCGCCGAGTAACGGTGCGATATTGGCACGCGACAGCTCCATGACATCAGGCAGCGCCTGGCGGACCTGGTCGCCGGCGGCCTCAAAGGCACCGAGGAAGTGCCCCACAAACTGCTCGAAGCTGTCGCCGTTGAGGAACTGGGCCGGCGAGAGCAGCAGCTGCTCGCTGATGCCGAAATGCGCGAACAGGCCCTGGAACTTGTCCTGGTAGGTGATCGCGGCGACAGGCGTTCCCTGTCCGAGCGCCGCAATGGCGAGGTGCATGCGGCCGGTGATCACGCCGTCGACCAGCCCGACGACGGCCTTGATCTCGCCCGCCGACAGCGTCTGTTCGACATGGTGCACGTGCTCGCCGAGCGTGGGCTTGAGCCGGTCGGCCAGCGGCCGCAGGCAATTGTCGTCGGCGATCTCGGGGCGGTAGTCATGTGCAAGCAGCACCCAGCTTACATTGTGCTGCCGCGACAGCCGCTCCATGGCGCTCGCCGCGAGCTCAATCATCTTCCGCAGCTTGGCCGGCTCCGGCTTCTTGAACAGCATCGGGTGGATGTTGAAGACGAAGACCTTGCGACCCTGCGCGCGCTGTCGCGCGATCGTGGCCGCGATTGCCTTGACTGCGGCGGTGTCCGCTCGCGGCGTCAGCATGAACGCCGCGTCCGCCACGAGCCGGGCGCGCTTCCGGGCGAAGTCGTCGAAACGCCGGAGCGAAATCGCATCGCGCAGATTGAGGACCACACCCGGATCGATCAGCCGGAACACCTCGCGCAGCGCCTTCGCGGGACGGGAATTGAAGCTGAAGCCGAGCACGCTGACCTTGGCGCCGAACGCCGCCATCAGGTCGGCGACGAGCAGCATGCGCGCGGCATCCACCGGAGAATAATAGCCGTCGAGCACGTCGGCGCCCAGGATGACGCCGAAATCGGGACGGATGATCGAGAGCTCCTGCGCGACCGTCTCATAGGAAAACGGCTGCTTCCAGAGCTCGAGCGGCTTGAAGCCCATGACGCGGACGTCGGCGCTGGCCGCCGCGGTGGCGGTGACGATGTAGATCTCGAGATCCGGATAGGCCCGCTTCATCTCTCCGGCGGCCGCCTCGATCATGGCCTCGTCGCCGCGCGACTGATGAATGCTCCAGGGATCGGAGGGCAGCACCAGGAGACGGCGCGGATTGTTGCGCGGTGCGGCGTTGACGCCGACATCCTTCCGGGCGATCTGCCATCTGCGCAATTCGAGGAGATCGACCGCGAAGGGCGTGTTCTTCGCGCTGTTGAGCCAGCCTCGAAGCTGCCTGCGCACGGGTACGGGGATCAATTGCTTCACGTGGTCCTCCTCGTCTTCCTCAGGCGGTCGCACCGCGCTTCACGACGAAATCGATCAGGGAGAAGAGCTGCTTCCGCCAGAACAGCAGAATGCTCATCAGATAGGTCGCGCCGAAACATGACGACAGCAACCCCATCCGCAAATACGGGTTGATGTCCGGCGTCGCCGCGCGGCACAACACGACCGCGCCATAGGCGAGGACAATGGCGCACAGGCAACCCGCAATCGGACGCAGGAACTGGCTCCAGCTCAGGCCCAAGAGCCGGAGCGACAGCGCGAAAGTCACGGGGGTCACCACGAGCTGCGCGAAGGCGAAGATCGTCGCCAGCTGGCCGATGTCGCGCGAGGGCAGCAGGAACATCGCAGGCACGACCGTGCAGAACTTGATGATGTTCAGCGCAAAGACGTAGTTCGGCTTGCCCAGCGCGCCGAAATAGGCGCTGTTGACGAACTGCACCGTCTGGATCGCGCCGACCAGCATCAGCGGCCGCATCACCGCTTCACTGCCGCTCCACTTCGCGCCGAACAGCAGCAGGGACACTTCCGGCGCGATCGCCGCAAGCAGCACGAAGATGGGCGATCCGACCAGCGCGCCGAGACTGACGCTGCGCAGGTAGGCCCCGGCAATCCGGTCGCGCTCATGCGCGATCTTGGACAGCGCGCTGAGCGCGACGTCCATGACCGCCTGGGTGAGCAGCTGCATCAGGATGATGTAGACCCGCGCACCGACCGTGTAGATGCCGAGGGCGGCGACGCCATAGAGCGACAGGATGATCATGTCGATGGTGCGAACGATGGCGAAATCCAGCAGCCGGTTCAGCACGACATGGACGCTATAGCCGGAGAGCTCGCGGAAGCTTCTGGCATCGTAGCCGCGCATCGGCAGCCAACGCGGCTGGCTCCAGAGCCACAGGCCGCTGACCGCGCTCTGAACCACCACCTGGATCACCAGGCTGAGCGCACCGAACCCGGCATAGGCGCAGGCAATTCCCACGACGCCGGAGATGGCGGTCGCCACCATGGTCCTGACCGCGAGCACGCGAAAATCCATCTGGCGCTTGTAGAGCGCCTCCTGGAACAGGGTCGCGGTGCCGATCGGAAGCGAGAGACTCGCGGCGGTGAGCAGCGGCGCGAGCCCCTTCACGTCGAACCAGCGCTCGATATCCGTCGCCAGGACAGCAATCAGAACCGCAAGGATCGTCGACGCTGCAAATGAGCAGAAGAAAGGCAGCGTCACATCGGCAGGTTCGAGCGTTCGCCGCTGGATCAACGCATCACCGAAGCCGAATTCGGCGACCGAGCTCAAGAGGAGCAGGATGAAGGCGACGAGCGCGGCAAGGCCGAAATCCGCGGGATTGAGCAGCCGGGCCAGCACCAGGAACAGCACGAAGGACAGCGCCCGGCCGCCCCAATTCTGGGCAAGCGACCAGAACAAGGCAATCACGACCTGATGCTGTTTGCCCGTGACGTTCATCAACAATTCGACCCAATTCCGACAGATCCAACCACAATCGTAAGCTAGACGCGTGGCACGCGATGCTGCCGCGACGTCACCATCTCCGATCACGGCGGAGCACTGAATGCTCGCGACAATACGACGGAGTGATGGCAATCAGATGAGTGCCGTCACGATTCCGATTTAGAGTGGAAGTGAGTTCAAATCGTGGACTACACTCCGATCAACTTTGCGAGTGATGCAAAATGGATGCCTTGATGAACCCGCCCGCCCAGCGTTCTCTCCGCAGCTCCAGGCGCTTGCGTGTGGCCATCTACGCACCGCATTTTGCGGAATATTCCTACCGTCTCGCGTCGGGATTGGCCCGCCATTGCGACGTCCGGCTGGTGCTCAACCGCAAAGACGCCAATCAGCAATGGGAACTGGCCGATATCGCCATGACGGCTCCGTTCGAGACGAGAATTCGTGACTTGAGCCTTCGGCGCGGCGGCGCGATCGGCATCCCGGCCTCGTTCCTGGACATAATTTCGTTTCGCCCCGACGTGATTCATTGTCACGAAGTTCCGGAGATCTACACGTCCAAGCTGATCCAGTTTCTCCGTCCGCTCGGCATTCCCTTGGTGTTGACCGTTCACGATGCGATCCCGCATTCGGAAGGCGGCTCCGGTACGTCGCCGCGCGAAGATGCATGGCGGGGTCGCATGCGCGCGGCAGCATCGGTCGTCACCACGCATGGCGAGAGCTGCATCGCCGATTTTCGCCGCGCCTCGCCCGACTTCAAGGGCGAAACCGTCTCCAGCATGCACGGCGTGCTCATGGTTCCGCCAGCCGGAGGTGCGGTCACCGCGCCTGAGGCTGCACGCATCCTGTTTTTTGGGCGGATGTGGGCCTACAAAGGTCTCGACGTCTTCATCGATGCGATCGACATGTTGGCCAAGCGCGGTGTGGCTCATGAAGCGATCGTCGCCGGCCGCGGCCCTGAGATGACACGGCTCGGCGCGCGAATGGAGGCGATGCCGACGGTCAAGACCATCAACGCCTATATCTCGCCCGCGGATACCGGCCGACTGTTTCAATCCGCCACCGTGGTTGCCCTGCCCTATAAGGACGCATCGCAGAGCGGCGTGCTTGCATCGGCCTATGGCAATTCCCGGCCAGTCGTTGCCAGCGCCACCGGCGGCATTCCCGACGTCGTGACGGATGGCGTCAACGGGCTGCTGGTTCCGCCCGGCGATGCCACGGCTTTGGCCGACGCACTCGAACGCGTGCTGACCTCCAAGCCGCTGGCCGCGACGTTAACCGAAGGCGCACGGCAGACCGCGGCCGGCCTTCTCAATTGGGATCGCATCGCCGAGCAGCTCCTTGGATCGTATCACCGGCTCGCCGGTCGCACCGTGAGCTGAGCGCGATCGGCGCCCTCAAACCGATTGCTCGATCTGCGGCCGGAAGAACATGCCGCGGATCGCGCCATCCAGCAATCGCCTCAGCCTGACCTCGATCAGTTCATAACTGATCGCGCTTGCCACCAGCGACATCACCAGCCCAAGCCCGATGAAGCCGGCCCACAGCAGCCAGCGGTCGACGCCGACGGCGACCAGCTTCAGGCCGATCACCTGCAGGGGGAAGAGCACGAAGGGGTGCACGAGATAGAGGCTGTAGCTGATCTTGCCGACATATTGCAGCGCCGGTGCGCTCAGAGCTTTGCCGAGGCCGGAGTCCGGAGCAAGCACCATGCCGAACAGCAGAAATCCGGGAATGAGCCCGACGAAGGGGTGAAACAACACCAGGCTCGCATATAGCGCAGCTCCGCAAGCAAGGCCGGCGACCAAGCCGGCCCGCCCCGGAATCGAGATGCGAAATCCAGTGGCGCTGAACAGCATGCCGATGCAGAAGAAGGCGGTGATCGGCCAATGCATCAGGCAGGCGATGCCAAGCAGCAGCAGAGGCGCCGCCAGCAATCTGCCGCCGGTGCGCCAGACCGAGAACGTCAGCGCAAACCAGATGTAGAACGCCCACTCATAGGTCAATGTCCAGGCGTTCTGCTGGGCGATCGGCAGGCCGAGCGCGTCCTGCACGAAGAAGAGATTGGCCGCGAAGATCGCGAGATAGTTGCTCAGGTCGATGCCGCGGAAGAACTTGTAGGCCACGATCGGACCGATCGCGAACAGCGCAAGATGCAGCACGACGAACACCGGCATGATGCGCAGGACGCGATCGAAGAAGAACCGCGACAACGACCCGTGCCGCACCAGGCTCGCCGGGATCAGGAAGCCGCTGATCATGAAGAACAGCTCGACGCCGTGCCCGCCGACATTGATCACCGATTGCAGCCAAGCCCAGAGCGGCGGCAGGAAGCCGGGATCGGGGATGTCGTACATGCCGCCCTTCGGCATGTCGTAGAAATGGTCCATCAGCACACTCAGCGCGGCGATGCCGCGCAGGCCCTGGACCGACGGAACGAACGACCCGTCATAGGCGGCGCCCGGCTGGTGCGGTGTCTTGATCACTCCGCGGCACCCTGGGTGCTGAGGGCGGGCTCGAGAACGACCGGCTTCCGCCGCGCCGAGCGGAACCTCTGCCCGAAGGAAATGCAGGGCTTTTCGACGAAGGCGTAGGTCATCCAGCTGACCAGGATCGACAACGCCAGGATCACGCCCATGAAGATCGACCATCCGAGCGGCCCGTCGCCGAACCAAACGAGGCGATGGACGGCGACGATCACGAACGGCGACATCAGGTAGACCGAATAGCTGATGACGCCGACGAACGCCATCGGACGCCACGCCATTCGCTCGCCGAACACGGCAAAGGCGATGAAGACCAGCGCCGCGCAGACATAGGCCGATCCGATCGAATAGCTGTAGAAGAAATTCTCGTGGTACACGCCTCCGAAACGCCGGTCGGACAGGGTGGCGGCGAAGACCGCATACAGCAGCGTGCAGACGGCCACATGGGTCCATCGCAGCTTGCCACCAATGACGGTGTCACGGATGATCTTGCCGAGGAACATCGCCGACAGGTTCAACCCGACCTCCATCACCGACGAGACGGCCCTGTTCTCGACCAGGAGCGCAGCGGTGGTTCCGACCAGCGCGGCTGCGATGACGATCGTCACCGCCGTGAAGCGCTGGTTCAGCAGCCCCATCGCAAAGAGGATCGTGCATCCGACGTAGAACAAGAGCTCGATCGCCAGCGTCCAGTAGAACACCCAGAGGTTCGGGACGTTCACGAACGTCTGCAACATCGTCACGTTGGCGGCAATCTGCCCCAGCGGATAGACTTTCGAGTCGAAGAGCTGCATCGTCACGAGCCCGACGACGAGCGATGTCCAGTAGGCCGGATAGAGCCGGAAGAAGCGGCTGATGGTAAAATCCCGCACGGGCGTGGCGCTGTCCGGGAAGCTGAACGGAATGACGAAGCCGCTGACGAAGAAGAACAAGACGACGCCGAACCGGCCGAAGTTCATGTAATAGCCGAACACGTCGTGGATGGGCCAGTAATAGGCGCCCGTCGGGTGCTTCTCGACGATCACCTCGAATACGTGCTGGACCAGGACCGACAACACGGCAATACCGCGCAGCGTGTCGATGAATGCGAGCCGTCTATGCATCGTTCGTTCTCACCTGCTTCCGCTCGCCGCCGGTAGATCCGGGCGGAAGCCATCCAGTGGCGGCACCACCGGTGGCCGCATGACGATTGGCACGGCGTCGGCCCCACGTGCAGAGGTCGCACGCCGCGAGAACACTTCGCTGAAGCTCAGCGCGATGATCAGAAGGCCGGAGGCCGGGCCGTAGTTCAAGACCGTGATCGTGAACAGGTTGACGATGAAGAGCAGCGTCAGCTTGTACACGTCAGTCGCACCGAATGTTGCCCGGAACACCATCACCATGAATGCGACGAAGGGAAGACCGAACATCAGGTACGTCCCGATGTAGAAATTGTCGACCGGCACCCAAAACGGCGCGAGCGGCGAGAACAGCTGCTGCGGATAGTTGAAGCAGCCCGCGCCGCAGCCGGTCACCAGGCCGACCGGCATGAGCTGGCTCAGGTAGATGAACGGCTTCTGCCAACTGTTGTTGATGCGATCGAGGATGCTGAACAAGGTCGAATGCGGCACGGCGGCGGTGCCGGACGCGACCACGATCATGAAGAACGGCACGAAGATCGAGGCGAAAGACCATTGCGCGATGGACCGGATGGCGGGGAAGCGTGACTTTTCCGGCAGCATCCGCACGAACACCAGCAAGAGCAAATAGAGCACCAGGACGATCATGGTCGTCTTGCTCGTGGTCAGCTTGATGGCATAGATCGCGATGGAGCCGAACAGGAGGCACCACGTCGTGCTCTTGCGAATGGAGGTGATCGCGAACGACACCAGGATAAAGAAGGCGGCCATGGTATTGTCGGCCGCAAAGCCCATCAGGCGCTGGTCGTCGCCGCCATAGGCCCACCACAGCCGGCCGGCTTCGCGGACGGCGCCGAAGGATTCGTATTTGTAGCCGACCCAAGGCATCAGGTAGAATTTCGTCAGGAAGACGCCGATCACGGACAGGTAGAACGTCACGGCGATCACCGAAAGCAGCTTGCGGTATGAGCCGAGGCTCGAATCGCAGAAACAAAATCCGACGAAGACCGGCAACATCATCTTGAAGGACGAGATCGCTGCGTTCGTCGTCCCCAGCATGAAATAGCCGAGCACGAGCGACAGCATGATCTGCACGAGCACCAGCAGGGCCAGGGTGCTACGATTACGCAGGATGCAATGGATGAAGAACTGGGCCAGACACAGAAGCGCAACGGCGTCGGGCAGATACCACAGCGGATTCAAGTGGTAGATGCTGGTGTAGTAGCGGATGACGCCGCCGAAGGCGTCGCGGATCAGATAGACGCCGAGCGCGATCGCCTCGATGTTGAGGCTGATCAGCGTCATTTTCGGCCGGTTCAGCGCGAGGAGGGTCATGTCCGGCTCAGTTGGTCGGCCGCGCCGATGGCGCCGGAGAGGCGGAGAAATCGGTCCGGCTGCCCAGAGCGTTCCGCATCCACCTGCCGCCGGGAATCTCGACGTAGCGATAGGTGAAGTGCGAAACCACGAGCACGGCGGCAAGCGAGACAACGAGATTCAGCGTGGCCGGCAGGCCCACCCAGACCGAATCGAGAGCGGCGATCCGCCCAGCCCCGAGCGCCCGCACGAAATACTCGGACAGCAGCACCACGAGCGCGTGCACCATGTAGATCGAGTAGGAGCGACGTCCGAGCCAGACCAGCGGCCCCGCCACCAGCATCCGCGGAACGAGAATCGCATCGGGAAAGGCGAGCAGGCTGCCGAGGAAGATCGCGAACGTCACCGGCGCGAGGAAGGTCGCGGCGGGATTGGTCTCCGCCAAGCTCACCAGGACAACGCTGGCGATCATGGCGGCGAGCTGCACCAGGCCCTGGACGGCCGGGCCCGGCTTGGCCGGCAGGCGATCGACGATCCGCACCGTCAACACGCCCAGAAAGAAGCTCACGAAGCAGCGCAGGATGCCGAAATCGGTCTGAAGCCCGAGGCTTCTCTTGTCGAGCACGAAGATGATGACGACGAGGCTAGCCACCGCGACCAGGCCGCAGAGAACGTAGAACCACAGCAGGGAGCGCATGCGCTGGGCAAACAGGACGATCAGGCCAAACACCAGATATGTGTAGAACTCGACGCTGATGCTCCAGCTCGGCGCATTCCAGCTGAGATAGTCGATGAAGCCCATCGAGTGCAGCAGAAAGACGTTGAGAACGAACGAATAGGCGTTGTTCACCTCGAACGCCGCCGGCGCGGCCACGACGACGCCTGCCATGACCAGGCTGATGCGCAGGAGGCGAAACAACAGATTGGCGACCAGCATGACGATATGCAGCGGATAGACCCGCGCCAGGCGCCGCACCATGAATTCGCGCAGCGAGAAGCGCCCGAAGTCGCTCTCGACGTAGCTGAGCGACATGACGATCCCGCTGAGAACGAAGAACAAGTCGACCAGCAGCCAAGCGCTTCGGAAGAACGAGCAATTGATCCACGCATTGTGCGGAAACGCCGCGAGGAATGTCGGCATCAGCAGAAGGTGGTGAATCACCACCGAAGTCGCGGCGATCCCCCGAATGCTGTCGAGCGGCAGGACATGTGCCTTCTCACGATGAACCAACTCCGTCACATCAACATTCCATAGCTATTGCACCGCAGCAGTGTGTATCAGGTCTCGCGCATGTTCAATCGCCGCGATCCCACGACTCGCACGCGATGCATGACGACCGACGATACTTTCAATGCTCGCAGATCATTCGGACATGCGAGCGCCAACTTCACGCCACTTTTTGTTTGAGACGCCGCGTGCTTCGGGCGCAAATTTCATCAGCCGTGATGATTGCGAGTATTTGCGTGGAAAGTGTGCGCGAAATTCGGCGCTGATGCGATGAAGAGCGGCGCGTATGAGATTGATCCGTCTGCGCATGGATGCGGCGACGAAAAATTTTTTATGCGAGGGAACAATAGTCGTGCGCTGCGACTTGTGTCGGTTTTGCGACGTGGCGGCCTGCGAGTGCCTGATATGTTTTCAAGTTGCAACATTCGTGAGCGCGATATGCCAATCTCGCAGGCATTGTAAATCGTGCTTTTGCAACCGGCGCAAATTCGAGCAACGTTGTGCGCATGGACGTTCGCGCTCCAGCTTTTGCGCCGCACAAAAAGATGACACAGTTACCTGCCAAGTTTCGCCTGTTCTCCAATTGCAACAGAAGCAAGGAACACGGATGGGCCGCGGACTAACACGTCGTCATTCACAACCGCGATGGCTACCGACTGTCTTGATAGGTTCTGCGCTGATCGTCTCGAGCGCCGATGCTTGCCGCGCTCAGTGCGTCGAATTTTCGGACCGCGCCTCGCAACTGGAACTCGACACCTTCGTGAAGTCGCCCTCCTCGCTTCTGGAGCGACTGCGCAATGACAAGGAAAAGTTGCGGTACCGGCTCGCGACGCTGATTGCCACCAATCCGTCATTGCTGCCGTCGGTGCAGACGCTTATTTCGGCATCGGCTTCGAGCGATCGTTCGGCCATCGGCGCCGCGTTGCGGATCGCCGAAGGGCGGTGCACGACGACTAAGCCGGATGCCGCGCGCAAGATCAGGGATTTCGCGCAGCGGATCGGCGATCTCAACGTGCAGTCTGGTTATGCCGCCGCGGGCGAAGACAATTCCGGCGTCCAGGCGCAATCGCAGATCAAAGGCCCGGCCCAACCGCCCCGAGGCGGCGGCCTGCTCGACGGCGAGTGGAAGACCAAGCTGGCCAATCCATTCAAGCCCGTCCCCCTTCCGAATTGATCGATGATCACCAAAGGCAGCGAATTAGCACATGTACCAGCCTAGAGAACATTTCCAGTCGGGACACCGATTCGGCATCGAATTCGGCGGGGCAGTCCTCAGCTTCGAGCGTGTGGCCGATGTGCTCCGCCGCCAGTGGCCGATCATCGCGGCGTGTGTCGGAGCTTCGCTGGCCCTGGTAATGCTGTATCTGGTCACGGCGCAACCCATGTATACGGCGAACGCCCGCATCATGATGGACACGCGCCAGGCGCAGGTGCTGGACAAGGACAGCAACGCCAGCAGCGCCCTGATCGACACCGGTTATGTCGACAGCCAGGTCGAAGTCATCAACTCGGACGATCTGATCCTGTCCGTCGTCCGTCGCCTGAAGCTGACGGAGGATCCGGAGTTCAACGGCTCCAATCCGGGCCTTCTCTCCCTGATCATGGGCAAGATCACCTCGCTGTTCGGCTCCGGCGAGCCGGCGTCACAGGAGCGAATCGAACATGCCGTGGTCGAGCAGGTTCAGAAGAACCTGCGGACGGAGCGCGTGCTGACGACCTATGTTCTGTCGCTGAACTATCGCGCGCGGAGCCCGGACAAGGCCGCCAAGATCGCCAACGCCATCGCCAATGCCTACCTGGTCGGCGCTCTCGAGGCCAAATATCAATCCACCAAGCGGGCCACCGAGTGGCTTCAGCAGCGCAGCATCGAGCTGAGCGAGCAGGCGTCGGCCAGCGATCGCGCCGTGCAGACCTTCAAGGCCGAGCACAACATCGTCGGAACCAGCCGCGGCCTGATGTCCGAACAACAATTGTCGGACCTCAACACCCAGCTGGTTCAAGCGCGGGCGTCGACGGCCGAAGCCAAGGCCCGGCTCGACCGGATCACCGCGATTTCGGACCAGGACGTCGCACAATCGACGGTGACCGATGCTCTCAACAATTCGGTCATTACCCGCCTGCGCGCCCAATATCTCGACCTCCAGGCCCAATATGCCGACTGGTCCAGGCGCTACGGCAAGGGCCATCTTGCGGCGGTGAACCTGGCCAACAAGATGGAGGAGCTGCGCAAGAACATCGCCGATGAGCTGCATCGGATCGGCGACGCCTATCGCAGCGACTATGAGATCGCAAAGAGCCGCGAGGCCTCGCTCGAGAAGAACGTGAAGGAGCTCGTCGCCCAGGCCGGCGATACCGGCCAGGCCGCAGTCAAGCTGCGCGATCTCGAAAGCGCCGCCGACACTTATCGCAATCTCTACAACAATTTCCTCGAGAAGCTGCAGAGCGCGACGCAGAATCAGAGCTTCCCGCTGAGCGAATCGCGCCTCATCAGCACCGCCACCAAGCCCGATCGCAAGAGCTCGCCGCGCACGGTCCTGGCGCTGGTGGGGGGCCTCGTCGGCGGCCTCTGTCTCGGCTTCGGCGTCGCCTTTGCACGCGAGCTGCTGAGCGACGTGCTGCGAACCCCCGGCGAGGTCGAGGACGAGCTCGGCGTGAAGTGCCTCGGCGTCCTGCCCGATATCGGTCCGGCCACCAAGACCGGCGCATCCGATGTGTCTCGCTACGTCGTCGACCATCCGTTCTCGCGGTTCGCCGAGACACTGCGCAATATCAAGGTGTCGATCGATGTCGCGCGCCTGACCCGCGAGATCAAGGTGATCGGCATCGTCTCTTCCCTTCCCAAGGAAGGAAAGACGACCGTCGCCGCGAATTTCGCGCAATTGATCGCGCTCACGGGCCATCGCACGGTTCTGATCGACGGCGACCTGCACACGCGCTCGCTGACGCGGGAGCTCGCGCCCAACGCCAAGAGCGGGCTCGTGGAGGCACTCAACGACCCCGCGAGCCTCGGCTACCACGTGCAGCGGAGCAAGGAGACGGGACTGGATTTCCTCCCCTCCGTCGTGGCGTCCCGCATGGTGAATTCCGCCGACGTCATCGGCTCGAAGGCGATGGCCGAGCTGCTCAAGGTGCTGAGGGAGCACTACGAGTACATCGTGATCGATCTCGCCCCGGTGATGCCGGTGGCGGACTCCAAGGCCGTCAGCCTCCTGATCGACGCCATGGTCTACGTCATCGAATGGGGGCAGACGACGCGAAGCGCGCTACAGGAGTCGGTTTCCGGGTCGGAGGTCCTGCAGAAGAAGCTGCTCGGCGCCGTGCTCAACCGCGCCAATCCGAAGATGCTCAAGCGCATCGAGGCCTACAAGGGCAAGCACCACAACAGTTATTACGTCGAGCACGCCTAGAGCGAGGTCCAGCCGAACTGAGCGATCTTGAGGCCCGCAGCCATCTGGCAGCGGGCCTTATTCGTGCTTGGCGGTCGCTTGAATGGCATCGCGTGCGCCCTCGCGCACGGACCGGAGATGCGGCAAGCGCGCCGGACCTGCGCGCGAGTCCGTATTCGTCCGGAATCCACAACTTGCAGTTATTGCTCTAGCCAAAAGCAAGGATTGACGGGTACGGTGGTCGCCGGAACAATGCGCCGAGGGACAATCATCCGTCGATAAGACGAGACAATCCGAGCTTGATGCCTGAAAATGCCGAAACTTTAGGCATCTTTCTTTCTCGGTTCCCCGAGGCTAATCTCGGCTCATACTCGCAGTTCTTTTCCGGTAGGCTCGGATGCTGATCGTCCTGACGATTTTGACTATTTGGGTTCTGCTCAACATTCTATTCGTGTTGATCGTGGTCCCTCCACGCAAGCCGCTCCGCCAACCCATGGCGACGACGCTCTCACCCGCGCCCATCGACCCGAGCCGGCGCCAGATCGAGCAGGACGAGCCTTTCTCGATCCGCCACGTCATCGTCTCCGTCGCGATGGGCGCCTTCTTCGTGCTCGTGCCGCCGCTGCTCGCCCTGCGCGATGCGATCATGCGGCTCCTCGGCAAGCCCCCGCAGAATAAAACCTGAGGCCCCCGGGGGCCGGAGGCAGGCGATTGAGAGATTGAGCGCCTAATAGGCTTCCTGGAACATCACTGCGGACGCTGTGCGGGCCATGATCTTCAGGTCGAGCCAGATGCTCCAGTTGCTGACGTACCAGACGTCGTACTCGACCCGCTTTTCCATCAGATCGATCGTGGGCGTTTCGCCCCTGAATCCGTTCACCTGAGCCCAGCCGGTCAGGCCCGGCTTCATGTGATGGCGGTAGACATACTTGCTGATCAGCTCGTCGTAGTAATTGTCATGGGCGAGCGCGTGCGGGCGCGGTCCCACCAGCGACATGTCCCCCCGCAGCACGTTCCAGAGCTGCGGCAGCTCGTCAATGCTGGTCATGCGCAGGAAGCGGCCGATCTTGGTGACGCGAGCATCCTTCTTGGTCGCCTGGGTTACCGTCTCGCCATTCTCGGAGACCGTCATGGTGCGGAACTTCCAGATCTCGAATGGCTTGCCGTTGAAGCCGCGGCGCGACTGCCGGAATATGACGGTTCCCGGCGAATCCAGCTTGATCAGCACGGCCACGGTCAGCAGCAGCGGCGTCAGCAGCACGAGCGCGAACAGAGCGACGCCGACATCGAGACAGCGCTTTTGCAGCCGTTCGAGAATGGTGAGCGGCGGCCGCTGGATCTCGACCGCGACGGTGCCGCTGACCGGCAAAAAGGGACGGGTCACCAGGTCGGCAACCGAATCGTCCGGCAGCAGGCGAATGGGCTGCGGGACGGCGCGCAAATATGGCCCGAGCTTGCGCAGCATCGGCAATTCGTTCCAGTCGATCGCGAGCAGATATTCGTCGACATCGGCCGCGCGCGACTGACGGATGACGTCGCGAATCTGCCGCTCCCATTGGCCATCATCCCGGTCATCTCCGAGCACGAAATGGCGCATGACGTCGAAGCCGTTCCTGCGCAGATCCTTGAAGCGGCTCGAGGTGAAGTCGAGCGGCTTCAGGCTGAGCAGGATCACCTTGCGATCGACCAGGCGGCTTCTCGCAAAGCTCGTGCCGAACACGGCCTGCCAGACGAAGCGCAGGCTGATCAAGCCAAGTCCGCCGATCACGGCGAAGACGATGACCGTGCCGCGCGACAGATTGTCGGTCGATTTCAGCAGGAAGGCCGCAACGGCAAGGATCGTGAGCGACGTCAGCCAGATAAACGCCGCCATTCGAAGCTGCCAAAGCAGATTGAGCAGGCGGTGCGTGGAATAGACGTCCCGGAAATAGGCGATTCCGACGAACACCACGCCGACGAACAATCCGGCTCCCACCGATGCACCGTCGGTCGGCGATGCGACCGCCACACCATACAGCGAAGCCCCCGCCACGTAACTCAGCAGAATCAACAGAAAGTCAGCAGCGATGACGACGATCTGAAAGGGCCTCTGAAGCGCACTGCCGCGCGCAGATGACAGCGCATGCGCGCTTTCAGAACCATAAGTTGCAACAGCCATTCGAACCTCTGCGTATCGAGAGAGTGCCTGACGCTCATCGTGATGCTGAAGACTCGTCAATCCCCCGCACCGAAAGTGTTGTTCGATCGCAGCGACATTGTGGCGCTGCACGCGAAACTTTTGCGGCGCACGAACAATGCGTCGCATTGAGATGCGTCGCGAAATTCGACGCGCTGAAAATGTCGTCACAGTGCTGACATATGAGCGAACGGAGTGCCCTATTTTGAATCAAGTTCCGCATCGGACGCGACGCAATCGTTGCACGAACCGCTCTTCGCTCAACTTTGAGGCGCTGCTTTGCTGCCGCCGAACGCAGCATCGGATCACTTGCGAGAATTTCCAGGGATTTCTATCTGCGGGTGTATGCGAGAATCTGCCACGAGTCATGCAGACTTGCCGCACGCTTCGAGGCAGCGATGCAATTCCTACGGACCTCTCTCGTTCCTGTCACCATCAAAAACAACTCGGCAAAAAATGCCGTGCCCTTCTTTTGGCGTGATCGGGACTGACAACAGGTTGCGCCCCCATGGAACTCGCCTTGTTCGCGTTGGATGGACGCTCTCCGGTGCCGGCGACTTGGGGATGTTTTTCCGACCACCCGATCGATGAGCGCCATGAAATCTTTCGCGCGATCCCAGCCGTCGCTTCCCAAACCGCAATTGCCTGACGGCGTCCGCATCTATGCGATCTCGGATATTCACGGCTGCGCGCATTTGCTCGAGCCCATGCTGCGGGTGATCGACGCCGACGTTGCGCGCAGCCGGCCGCGCTATGCTATCGAAGTCTTCATGGGCGATTACATCGATCGCGGCCCGGATACGCGTTCCACCCTCGACATCCTGGTCGAGCGGAGCCGCCGGGGAAATGCGGTCTTCCTCAAGGGCAACCACGAGGCCTTTCTGGTGAGGGTGTTCGAAGACCCTTCACTGTTCGAGGACTGGATTGCCTTCGGCGGCACCCAGACATTGATGTCCTACGGGCTTGCTCCGCCCGATCTCAAGCGCGACGAGCCGGCATCGATCCTGCGTGACTTGATTCGCGCGATGCCGACCGAGCATCTGGAATTTCTGGACAATCTGCGGTTGAGCTTCAGTTGCGGAGACTTCTTTTTCGTCCACGCCGGCGTACGTCCGGGCGTCCCGTTGGCCGAGCAGACCGAGCGCGATCTGCTCTGGATTCGCGAGGAATTCCTGCGCAGCGAGGAGCAGTTCGGGAAATATATCGTCCACGGTCATACGCCGGTCCGCAGCGCCGAATTGCTGGCCAACCGCGCCAATATCGACACCGGCGCCTATGCGACCGGCAACCTCACCCTGATGAGCATCCAGGGAAGCCGCATGCTCGCGGTGTGATGAGTTTCAGCCTCCTGCCCCCCACGCGCGAGACGATCTCAAGGATGGAATGGTCGCTCCGCGGTTTCTAGTTGAGCAGCGGCGACTGCGCCGGCCGCACACGCGTCTGGGCCATCCAGTCATTCCAAGCGCGTTCGTGCTTGACGTAAAGCTCCACCCAACGTTCGCCATGCCTGGCCTCGCGGACGCGCGCCGCCTCGCCGAGCAGCTCGGCGGCAGGACGGGTGTCCGGCTTGTCCAGCGCCTCGAACTCGATCGTTTCCGATATCGTGAGACCAACGAGCACGCGCTGTCCGGCGCCGTCAACGATATAGCGTCGCGGCGCATCGTTCTTGGGCTCACTCATGTCTTCATGTCCCATCGGTTCGGTGTGACGCTGGATGCAGCCGTGGCATGGGACGATGCCTAGAAGGCTCGCCGGGCATGGCCGAACGTAGAGGTCGGAGCGGGCCGCGACGCCCGGCGCGAGGCGCCGCTGGATGAGTTCACAGCTCTTCGTTCGACGCGCCACGCGCGCAGCGCGTATCCGAAAATGAGGCCAGCGCCGAAAATGAAAGCGGAGACAAACGTAGAAGTCATGGGAGCGTCCTGGATCGTGCGCCTCCTATGAAGAGTGAGCAGTGTGTCGACATCATGGTTCAAGAGGATTCACGGGCGCCGAAAAAATGTTCAAGGTTCGGCCTGCTTTGCATGCATGCCGCGCGCGTGCCAAAGCGGCCGACCTCTGCCCGATCTCGTCTCGGCCGGTGGTGATCATCGAACACTCTATATATGGCGACCACAATCCTAAGAGACGTTCTCGCAGCCGATGCATCCAGGCCCGTCGCGGTCGAGCCGACGCGCGCCGGCGAGACCATGCGCCCCTGCAACTGGAAATTCGGCGTCAGCCGGTGAGCCCATACCCTTGCAACCATCCGGAACCCGTCGCATTATCGCACATCGCATTTCATGAGGGATTCAATCCAATGAACTTCCGCGCCGTTGTTTCGTCCATTGCCCTGTCGGCTCTCGGCCTCACCCTGCCGACATCCGTCACCTCAGCCGCCGAGCTCGCGCTTGCCCGGTCACACCGGGCTGCCGCCGTCCAAGGCGGACTTGTGTTCTGGGACGACGTCTACCCGCCGGCAATCTACGGCCCGCAGCTGCGCCCCGTGGAGGAAGTCGCGGCCATGAAGGCGCAGGCGCGGCCGGTGTCGCAGCGCTGGTGGGGATATTGGTACGTGCGGTAAGGCAGCCGGAGCAACAGGCTAGCAACCCAACCGCCCTCAATCATCAACCGCCGCGCCGAGCAAACGGTCGCGGCGGTTTTTATTTGGGGCGGCGCCATCTAGTCCCGACGGCTACTGGCGCACTGCTTGCAACAGTCCGATGGGGCACTTCGGTGCCTAAACGGCTCCGCAGATCACCTCAACTCGATCTTCTCACGAGCACCGGGTCATTGTTCGGGCGCGGAAAGGCCCGCCGACGTTCAATTCCCTGGTAACAGGGAATATTACAGGGAAACCGCAGCGCAATCGCCGCCGCCGCAACGTAAGAAACGACAGAAACGCCTTCGAATCCAAGCGTGTCACGGTGGTCGCGGGCCAACACCGAACAGGGAATTTTTGCTGAAGATCAGGGAGCGGGCGGCGTCCGAACAGGGAACGGTCGCAAGCGTCCATTGCTCCCGCACTTTTCCTGTGGTTCGCAAACACGATCCGTTCTCGCTGTCGCTTTGCAGATGAGGCGGGCGATGACCTTGCAGGCGGCACGCGGTCGCGATCCGAACGTCTTGCGGCTTGGCTTCATCCCGCATCTCGCCTAGGTTCGTTTCAAGGCGAAACGCCTCGGCCGGCGCCCTTCATAGCGATAGGGCTTATCCGGCCGCGACGTCGTTCGGCCGATCCACTTGCTTTTTCGAGCCGCGGCACTTGCGATGCGCCTTCAACACCTCAGCTTCGATGCTTGGCTGGAGCACGCCTTTGGACGCGAGGTTCGCTTTCAGCAAGCACCGTGGTACTTCGATCCCGAGCATGATTGGTGGGATCCGCCGGCGCTTGAAGCCGTATCTTATCTTACTCGACTGTTTGAAGACCCGGAGCCAGCGTTGCGGGGATTTGCCGACAGCCAAATCGCGCAGGGCCTAACCTACCTTGTCAATACCAATGCCGGCGGCGATAGCGGATGGCTTTGTTCAACTGATGTTCCGGTCGAAGACCGTGTTCGCTGCGTCACGTCTGTCGCTGCTCTATTTGCCAAGTTATTCGGGCCTCGTTGCTAGCGTCGCCTGTCTCACCTCAGCCAAGCCGCGAGCAAAAGCACTCAACGGTGTTTGCTATATGTGGTGGGATACGTTTCCGAGCTTGGCTCTTGCCGGCGATCCCGACCTGCCAACGCTGCACGATTGCGCGCTGCAAACCATGGACCGCATCCTTCAGCTTAAATCGATCGCCTGTCAGGAAAGTGCTCTCCACGGCCTTGGACACTGGCACCGCGACTACAGCGACAAAGTCACCCAAATCATAGACCGCTTCTGCGAGGCGCATGCCGGGATCGACCCGCGCCTGTCGGCCTATGCCCAATCGGCTAGGTGCGGATGCGTCCTGTGAGCTGCGGGCGGCGGCGCGCCATGGTTGCGTCCCGCCCCGGCGTTGAGTGCATCATCGCGACCTCAGACAGAGGCGCCGCATAGCCCAAAACTGGGCCTGCCTGCTCACGATCGACTTGCCGGCTGATGTCCCGCTCAAGCTCCAACAGCAGTCGACGTGTGGGCATCTCCCGAGCGCGAGCACTGGTCGAAGCATAAGGGCCTAGAAATCCGAGATTGTCAAATGCCGACGTCGGCATGAAGTCGCAATCGAGCGACCTCTAGTTTACGAGCTTGCGATTGCTGGCAATCCTATCTTCTCTGCAGCGAGCAGATCGCAATCGTCTGCAAGTCTAAGGTAGATCCCACGCAGCCCCTCATCTGACGTACATAACGCTATGGTTCGGTACTCCTCGGCTACGTGCCGATGCCGGGCGGCTTCCACCATGTAATCCATGCCCGCCGCCAGCTCCCAACCGACCATCCCTCGCGGTCCGAGGAGACCGTTGCGATAGATCAATGAGCAGGCCTCGTCATCGGCCGGGTTGTATGGGCCGGACGTTGGCTCGAGCTGCACTTGTGTGGGGCTGCTAGAAGGAAAAGGCTCGCTTCCGGAGTAGACCACATCGGCCCCAGCTTGGAGGTTTTTCCGGATCGAAAAACGGAGCTGGGACCGAGAGGTCTGCCGCTGTCTAGTCGGCAAACACAGCTTCATCCCAAGAAATCGTCCACTTGGGATTCAACTTTGTGAATCCGACTCCATGGAATACTCCAGCCCGTGGGGGAACGAGCTGGCAACAGGTCGTGCGAAGGACGTCACGCAAGACCGACAGTCGAACTGAGAGCAGGCACGATGGCTTCTAGCCGCCCGGGCGCGGTCGCAAGCCATGGGCAAGGGGCGGCTAGCGCTTCCTGCCAGTGGGCTTGCCTCGGCGGCGGCGCTTCTTCGGCTTAGACCTTGTTCGTTTTTTGCTCTGTTCAGCCGCGAGAACTCGAGCTCGGATTTCCTCTAATTCAACCAGTGCAGAAACGATACTCTGAAGACGTTCGCGAATTGCAGCAGCAGGAATCACCGCTCGACCGCGGGTGCTCATGGACGCCCCCAACTTGTTCTTCTTTGGGGCCGCCGTTGGCACCCGAACCTAGTCGTTAACAAATTTAAACAACGACTACCGCGTCCTAGCCAGGCCGAGTTGTTCCCCGAGGGAACACTGCAGCATCCTGCCAACCGCGTATTCTCGATAGCTGCGTAAGGTGTACGAGCGCCGGCAGAAAGCCAGAATGGCGTGAAGTTCATCCAAGGCCGGCACCTGCTTTCCGCCTGCTCGACCTTCTCGCGACTGTGGAGCAGCAGGAGCGCGCCAGGGGCAACCCGCGGGACGATGAAGGGCGAGCGCCCAGATCGCCTGAGAGGTTATTCGTGGATGCACAGCTGTAGGTCCGGCGGCCTGAGTGTGTCCCTTGGACGCTGATCAATGGCCGAACGAATTTCGCTTGTCCGACATCGGTTCGTCTGCGCCGGATCTGGAAGTTGCGGGGCCGAGATCAGCCCGGATTGGAGGCAAGCCTCCGCAATTCATTAGTTGGGGCGGCCTACTGAACATATGATACCCGCCTAGGGCGGAGAACCCCCACCCCAGCGCATCCAAGATCCAAGCTACATCGTTGCCTCACTGGAAGCAGGCTGCAACCGGATCACGTGCGGTACTTGCGATAGATCAATGAACAATCAGGCCGCCCGGCGATCGATCGGGAGCTTTAGCGTGCGCGTGGGTGCATTCAGGGCCGCGTGCACGAAGCCATTTGAGGCGTCCAACGAAGTGAAGTTGAAACAATGCAGTCCGATACTGTGATCGTAACGCCTGTGGAGGGAGGGTCAATGCGTAGCCTGATTTTCGGTGCGGCCCTCCTGGCACTGGCAACTATCGGGTGTTCCACGTTTATTTCGGCTGCCCTGTCCGCGGCACGGGATGCAAAAGCGGCAACGTTCTCCGAACGATTCGCGCCGGCAATGAAGGTTCCCTTAAGCAGCTAGTCCACCAGCGTGAACCGGCGAGCGGATTGCGAGCTTAATGGCGGGATTTGTCTTCTCGCCTGAGAAGCTCCAGTCGTCGCTCTAGCTCTTCCTTCTTCGCCAAAAGCCTCTTGGCCAGAATATCATTGACGACGGTGTGAAGTTGCCAGAGCTCTTCAAGAGCCATGCTCTCGAAAGGCTTCCGTTCCATGAATCCCCCGACTCACATGTCGCCAAGGCTAGCGCGAAACAAGAATTAGAGCCACTTTTCCCGGCGGGAAGTAGCGAAAGGGGTGCCGACCTGCTTTATTGCGCCAGAACTTCGTAAGCCTCAGCGAGCTTTAAGTAGCTGTCGCGGGCCACCTAGCCCTTCATGATCTCGGCGAGTACCCGGCACTCTTCGGCCGATCTCTGAGCCGTTGAGCATGCGCAGCATGATCCATTCGGCAATGCTAGCACTCAGCTCTACATCCTTGTGTCGCAAACGATACACAAGAGCACTTCCATGGGGGCCGATCTACGACCTTAATCGGTATAAGCGCGTGGTCGCTCGGTTTCTGCAGTCTCGTTTGAAGCCAAGCAACGTCGCGCCCGTTCGATCTGTGCGTCAGTAGCGCCATGATTGCGCGCGTACATTTCGGCCACTGGTGCCGAATATTTCGCAACGTAGTACCTGACCTCGCTGCACGAGATGCGCCCCGTCGGCCTGTGGTGACGCGAAGCGAAGGCTTCGGACCCCAGCGGGATCAGCAACAAAGCAACAATAGCCCCGGCCCGTACGATCATTCTCCCCGCCCCCATCTATTTGTCTGGTTGGTTAGCAGAGAGCAGGCCTGAATCGCGCACGCGACGCAAATTAACAATCGTGCACCGATCCAAAGAGCTGCGCGACTGTTGCTCCAATGCTTCGGTGCTGCGCACGTACCGGGTAGTGAGGTGGCAGTCGAGCGATCTGGCGCGAGCTCCCAGAAAGCGGAAGTGGCAAGTTCGATCATCGCACTGAACGGCTCTACGAGCTCGCAATAGCTATCTCCGCCGAAGCACTCGCCTTCTACGACGGGCTTTGGGGATACGGCTGGTGCTCGCAATCGTTCTCGCCTGAGCGGCTCGTAGGCGACGCCGGAGAGTCTGCAGTTCTAGAAACAGTGCGAGCAGTCCCTCGACCCGCTCGCCCAGAATAGTCGAACAATTGTAAACCCGACCTCGATTACTCATTACTGCCCAAACCATGATCGTTGAAAGAAATAGGCGGTCGATAACGGGAAAATATGCAATCCAGGGTAGGAACATACAACCCATAAATGACGACGGTATTAACCCTTAAATGACGACCGTATTAAAATGGGGCCATGAAAAGGTCCCTACACCGTTGTCACAGCGCATTCCTTTCGCTTGTCTTTCGGGTCGTTTTCGTTCTGCAAGTTCGGCCTGTTCGGCAAAGCTACAGGCTTGGTACCGCAGCATTCACGCGCGCCACTCTCAGGCTGGTGGTCCCATTCTGCCCTTTACTCGCGCGACGGCTGCTAGCAGGGGTGACGCTCGTATCGCTTGGGTAGCCCTTCGATCCACGGCTCTCGTACTAGTGCTGAGTGCGCCGGCTGTTAAGGGTTGGTTTAGCTGCCGGCGCGATCATGGCGACCGCAAGGGACCCGAGCATGCAATTGCACCATGCGAATACCGTGGACAGGATCGTGACCGTCGCCAATCACGGCAATGGCGCGGTCGCGGCACGGCCCGTCACTTTCGACCAATCGGATTTCTCGACCTCTACGCGAGATGAGGTCCTGGCGTTATTGGCACCAAGCGGTCCCTCAAAACCCACCATTTGGCTCGTCGTGGTCGCTTTGGCTGGGGGCTTCGGATTGGGCTGGGTTGGTGCTTGGTATGGTCCTGCAGCTCTCTCCGCTCTCAGCCCGGGAGAAACAGCTTCGCGCCGCATGCCGGACCCGAAGTCAAGCGGTAAGGCCGAAAGCGCCAGAAAGATTGCGGCAGCATCGGCCTCGCGAACAGCGCCTGCTTTAGCGCAACCCTCCACAGTCATCGCGAACGTTGCTGCGAAGCCTCTGGCCGCAACCTCGACTGGGGCGCAATCCGCGGAAACTTCGAACCCAGCTTCTTCGGCTGTCGGCGCGGACGCGTCTGTGACTGGCTCGCTCACGCCTGCGGGGCCGCTCCTGTCGGCCGCCGAGACAAGACCAACGACCATTGCAGGTTGGGCCGTGCTGGACGTTCGCGGGGGAACGGCGGTGCTCGAAGGGCCCGACGGAATTCGGATGGCCGCACGCGGTGACGTGGTCCCTGGCATAGGGCGAATTGACTCTATCGTGCGCTGGGGGAATCGCTGGATAGTTGCCACAGCCAACGGATTGATCTCGACGCCCTAATCTGGACAGGCCAGCTCGGGCGAGCTTGGCCATCACGCCCGTGCTCGCACCTCCCGTAGAATGTCCGTACTCCGAACTTTACGCCAAAGCGATTGGCAAGCAGTTAGGAGGTTGCGAGCAGCCGATGCGGTATGCAGGTTGCGTCGAGAACGCTGTCGGCAAACGTTGGCTCGGAAATGGCCGGGGCGCCGGATTTAGGCAAGTAGCGGTTGACACCCGGAAAAGCGAAAGCATAGCGGCTAGGTGGTAGTGATGCCGGGGTCCGCGCCCGAATTAGATCAGTGCTTTTTTCGTGACCCGCAAGCTACGGACGTAATACCCTTGTCGCTGAACCGTTGACCTAATCTCCTCGCTTACTTTGAGAATTCTTGTTCTGCTCTTGCGCCACCTATTTGTAGAACAAGCGCCTGGGATTGAGGAGCCTGCGCTTAGTACGAGCACGTCACGCTTGCCATTGCGATAAACATCAAACATTTTTCGTCCCCGCGATTATATCAAAGCGAAATATGTTTTCGTCATTCCGGTCGACGAGCTTACTAGCCTGCACGGCAGGGCGGGTTGCAAATATGCAACGCTTCGACGCATCTTCATAAAGCCGATTGATGTGCCCTTCCTGAAGCAGGGTTCACGCCACCAGATCCTTCTAGGAACCTCCCGCGCATCAAGATATTGCACACAGAACATCGGGATACGGAGCCGACCATGCACGAAGACCTGCGCGTGCTTGCCCAGCCCGGAGCGATCGTCGCTGTTCTGATGGTCCTGCTGCTGATGGCCGGGGGTGACGTTTTCATTCTGATTGCCATCAAGGGCTGGCCATTTTAGTTGGCCGGCCATGGTCGACGTCAGCCAAATCATTTTCTGGGCTGGGCGCCCCTTCTGCGAACCGCGATCGGCACCACGATCACCTATATCGCCGTGATTGTCCTGCTCCGCCTCGCAGGTCCGCGAACCCTTGCAAAGTGGTACGCCTTCGACCTAATCGTCACCCGTCGCACTCGGGTCGACCTTCACCAACAGCGTTCTGTCCGGCAACATCAGCGTGGCGTAGTCTTTGTTAGGCTTCGCCATCCCGATCGCGCTGCGATCCGTAATGGCGCTTTCCGGTAGCGCATTGGAGCGAACTGCGGATCGTGGCCAATCCGCAACCGGAACTGCTGCTCCATCGCGGGAAGTTTCTTCAGGATGCGATGCGCCGCCAGCGCGTCGCCGAGGCGGACGTCCGCGCGGCGATCCGGCATCAAGGTATTGGCCGCGTTGAAGATGTGGATGCTGTCGTGCCCGAGGCCGACGGCACTTTCAGCGTCACCAGGACGCTCGGGCCCAGTGCCAGCGCACTCGCCGTTTATCACGGCTGGGCGGCTCCCATTCTGCCAATCGCTCGGACGACGAATAGGAACCTTTGTAGGATCGCACGGTTCCGCCTGTGAGGCGGAGTATAGAGATTCCATGTCGGTCTGGGTACGAGGGGTCCTGGTGCTATGCACGATATGGCCGCTGGCCGCGTGCGCCGGTCAGCAGTCGGCGCTCGACCCGCAGGGCCTTCAGTCAGAGCAGATCCAGCATACGCTGTTCATTTTTCTCGTCATCGCGGCGATCGTCTGGATCGCCGTCGTCATCGTGCTCGGCGTGGGTATGTTGCGTCGAAAGCCCATGACGGATCAGCCGTTGGACCTTGATCAGGCGTTCGAAGAACGCTCCGGACGCGTGGTCCTCGCGCTTGGAATCGCGACGACGGCGATCGTGCTCGGCCTTTCCTTTGTCAGCTATGCGGGGCAGCGCACCGTCTTCGCGAAGGACGAACACGTCCTTACGATCAAGATCATTGGCCACCAATGGTGGTGGGAGGTTCGTTATGAAGCCGATCGTCCGCACCAAAGCTTCGTGACGGCCAACGAGATCCGCATTCCGACCGGGCAGCCCGTCAAAGTCGAGCTGGAGTCCGCAGATGTGATCCACAGCTTCTGGGTTCCGAGCCTGACCGGGAAGATGGACCTGATCACCGGACAGAAAAACGAGTTGCAATTCACGGCGAGGAACGCTGGTGTTTATCGCGGCCAGTGCGCCGAGTTCTGCGGACTGCAACATGCTCACATGGCGTTCGCAGTGATCGCCCTGCCGCCGGACGAGTTCGGCCGCTGGCGCGATCATGAGAACCAAAGCGCGGCGAGTCCCTCGGATCAACTCGGCATGCAGGGCGAGGCGCTGTTCCGCGGCCGCGGCTGCGCTTTGTGCCACAATATCAGCGGCACGATGGCCGGTGGGCAGCTAGGCCCGGATCTCACCCATCTCGCCAGCCGCACCACAATTGCCGCAGGAACGCTGCCGAACACTCCGGCGACGCTTGCCGGCTGGATCGCCGATCCCCAGCACATCAAGCCCGGCAATCTCATGCCGAAGATGCCGCTGCAATCGGACGAACTCATCGCGATCCTTCATTATCTGGAGCAGCTCAAGTGAGCATGGCCGCTGAACCGAAGGACTTGCGGGACGACGCCCTGAACGGCCTTCGGCTCTCCACACAGCTAGAGCGGGTCTGGCGCACGCCCCCGGGGCTTCTCGGTGCGCTCATGTCGGTGGACCACAAGGTCGTGGGTCGCCGCTACATCGTGACCGCATTTGCGTTTCTGGGTCTCGGCGGGCTCCTTGCGGTTCTGATGCGCATTCAACTGGCCGGGCCAGAGAAAACCTTCCTCTCGGCGGACAAATACAACCAGATCTTCACGATGCACGGCTCGACCATGATGTTCCTGTTCGCCGTGCCGGTCATGGAGGCGTTCGCCGTCTATCTTGTGCCGCTGATGGTCGGCACGCGAAACATCGCATTTCCACGTCTGAATGCCTTCAGCTACTGGATGTTCTTGTTCGGCGGTGGTTTTCTCTGGATCTCGTTCCTGTTCAATGTCGGCCCCGACGTCGGCTGGTTTTCCTACGTTCCGCTCTCCAATCTGCAATTCACGCCGAGCAAGCGCGCCGACGTCTGGGCGCAGATGATCACCTTCACCGAAGTCGCAGCTCTCGCAGTAGCCGTCGAGATCATTGTCACGGTGTTCAAGCTGCGCGCGCCAGGCATGACGCTCGACCGCATTCCGCTGTTTGTGTGGGCGATGCTGGTCACTGCATTCCTCGTAATGTTCGCGATGCCGTCGGTCATGGTCGCATCGACGTCGCTGATCTTGGATCGGCTGGTCAACACCCGATTCTATGATTCTTCGTCCGGCGGACACCCCCTGCTCTGGCAGCATCTGTTCTGGTTCTTCGGACATCCCGAGGTCTACATCATCTTCATCCCCGGGACCGGCATGGTCTCGGCGATCCTCGCGACCTTCGCGCGACGCCCAGTGATCGGCTATCCGATCGTCATCCTGTCGCTGATCGCCACCGGATTGCTGTCGTTCGGTCTCTGGGTCCACCACATGTTCGTCACCGGCCTGCCGCAGCTGGGTGCCGGACTGTTCACGGCTTCCAGCATGCTGATCGCGGTGCCCAGCGGGCTTCAGATCTTCTGCTGGCTGGCGACGCTGTGGGACGGGCGGCTGGTCTACCGGACCCCGCTGCTGTTCGTGATCGGCTTCATCCTGATCTTCGTGCTCGGCGGACTCTCGGGCGTCATGGTCGCCTCGGTACCGATCGACACCCAGGTGCATGACACCTACTTTGTCGTCGCCCACTTCCATTACGTGCTGATCGGTGGCGCCGTTTTCCCATTGATCGGTGCCGTCTATTATTGGTTTCCCAAGATCGCGGGCCGCGTGCTTAGCGAGCGGCTGGGACGCTGGAACTTCTGGCTCGCCTTCATCGGCTTCAATATCGCGTTCTTCCCGATGCACATTCTCGGCCTGATCGGCATGCCGCGGCGGGTCTACACCTACACCGCCGACATGGATTGGGCTCACCTGAACTTGGTGTCCAGTGCCGGCGCGCTTGTGTTTGCGGTCAGCTTCGCTCTGCTTCTCGTCAACGTGATCTACAGCCTGCGCAAGGGCGAGCTCGCGGGCGACAATCCGTGGGGTGCCTCGACGCTGGAATGGGCGACGTCCTCGCCGCCGCCGCCGCAGAATTTCGATCGCATTCCCGTCGTCAAGCACCGCGACCCCCTGTGGGCCGACGGCGAAAGCCTGCCCGTGGTCGCTGGCCTCAGCACGGACAGGCGTGAAGTTCTGCTGACGTCACTCGCGGAAGCGGAGCCGCAAGTCCGGGAGGCCTCGCCCGAGCCCAGCATCTGGCCGTTGCTCACGGCGATCGGGACGACGATCTTCTTCATCGGCTCGATCTTCACGCCCTGGGCGGTGCTCTGGGGCACGCCGCCAATGGCCATTGCTCTGATCGGCTGGTTCTGGCCCAAAGGCAGCAAGGAGGACGAGGCGTGAGACAGACAATCGTGCGCAACGTCTCGGAGCTGCCGACCTACGGCTTCGGTCCGCGCAGCGGCCCCTGGTGGGGCGCCATGGGCTTTATGGCGCTCGAAGGCATGGGCTTCGCCGTCGCCATCGGCGCCTATCTCTACCTCTACGCAGTCAACTCGAGCTGGCCGATCGGCGCTCCGCCGCCGGATCTCTGGCCCGGTACGACCGCGACCGTGCTCTATCTGCTCAGCATTATCCCGAATGAATACACCAATCGCGTCGCGCACCGGCAGGATCTCGCAAAGACCCGCATCTGCCTGATCGGGATGGCTTTGATCGGTATCGCGCTTCTGGTGCTGCGCGGCTTCGAGTTCGCGCATCTCGACACCCGTTGGGACAATTCCGCCTATGGCTCCATCGTCTGGCTAGTTCTCGGATTGCATACGGTTCATCTCGCCACCGACGTCGGCGACACCGTCGTCTTGGCCGTGCTGATGTTCACCCGCCACGCCAAGCCGCGCCGATTCAGCGACGTGACCGACAACGTGTTCTACTGGAACTTCGTCGTGCTCGCCTGGCTGCCGCTCTATGTCCTGCTCGATTGGATGCCGCGCCTATGACCGAAACCGAGGCAAATGCAAAGCTGCTCTACTGGGCCGGTGTGGCGCTCGGACCCATCGCATGGGGACTGAACCTGCAAGGCATCTACGTGCTCGCACATTTCTCGTGCGCGACGACGCGCGTGAGCGGCACGATCGTCAGCGTGGTGCTGGCCATCGTCGCACTGGCTGGAACTGCGATATCGGCCCGTGCGGTTCGCCGCAGCGCTGGCGCAGAATGGGTCGATGCACAAGGCGGCGGCCCGAAATCATTCATGGCCTGGCTTGGCGTCGGCATGGGCGCGCTGTTTGCGCTCGTGATTGCGAACCAATTGGCCGCCTCGCTCCTGATCAGCCCATGCCTGCGCTGAGACTTGCAGCACTGCTGCTAGTGCTGCTCGCGCAGCCGGCAGCCGCGCACGGGCTCTCAGACGTCGATGCGGGATCGCTCTGGAGCTACGATCCCTGGCTCATGGCCCCGCTCTATGCGGTCGGCATCGGCTTTTATGTCGGGACGCAGCGGCTGTGGGCACATGCGGGAGGCGGCCGCGGCGTCAGTTTCCGCCAGGTCGGCGGTTTCTGGATCGGCTGGATGATCGCAGCGCTCGCCGTGACATCGCCCCTACACTGGCTCGGCGAACGCCTGTTCACTGCGCATATGGCCGAGCACGAACTCCTCATGGTGATTGCCGCGCCGCTGATGGCCTACGCGCGCCTCAACGGTCCCTTGCTGTGGAGCCTGCCGGCATCGTTCCGCCCCGCAGCCGGGCGCATGCTGAATGCCCTGCCCGTGGCGCGCGCGTGGGGTTTTGTTGGTCATCCCGTGAGCGCAACGGCGCTGCATGGCCTGGCGCTCTGGGCCTGGCACGCCCCGCCGCTCTATACATGGGCGCTCACGAACCCTGCGGCCCATCGCTTTCAGCACATCAGTTTCTTCGCAACTTCCCTGTTGTTCTGGTGGGTCCTGCTGCACGGCCGCGGCGCGGGACGCAGCACCCGCATGCGCGACGGCATCGCCGTCGGCTGCCTGTTCATCACGATCGTGCACTCAGGCGTGCTCGGCGCTCTGCTCACCATCTCGCCGCGAGTCTGGATCCCCGGCCAAGGCGCCCTCGCCGGCGAATTCGGCCTTTCGCCGCTCGAAGACCAGCAGCTCGCCGGCATCTTGATGTGGGTGCCCACGAGCATCCTCTATACCGGCGCGGCGCTGTTCTTTGCGCATCGGTGGCTGACCGTCAATGACAACGACGCGCCGCTCGCTTCCATTCAAAGTCCGGGGTGAGCCCCCTGCATAGGAACTGCAACTTCCGTTCGAACGTTCGCCTGCTGATACGATGCCGAACGGAGATCACATGGGCCCACGATGCGTCACGGCGACAGCTGCCATCCTGGTGGCGGTATTCTCGCTGCCCGTAAGTATGAAAGCGCAGGACCAGCCCAGGCCTGCAATGTCGTGTCCGGTCGACCATGATCAGCTCGCGGATATCCTCAAGAAGAGCGTCAAGCCGGGCGGCGGCCCGAGCAATGGTGGTCTGGACAACAACGAGTGGGCTGCGGTCGTCAATCGGCAGGGCATTGTCTGCGCCGTCACCTACAGCGGCAGCAAGGTTGATGATCAATGGCCGGGCAGCCGGGCGATCGCAGCGGAGAAGGCCAACACGGCGAATGCGTTCAGCCTCAAGGACAAGGCGATGGCGACAGCCAATCTGTACGCTGGGGCGCAGCCGGGCGGATTCCTGTTCGGTGCTGTTCTGAGCAACCCGCCGTCTCCGGAGGTCCTGTACGCCGGCAACCCGGACGAGTTTGGGACGACGCATGATCCGATGGTGGGCAAGCCCGTTGGGGGCGTCATCGTCTTCGGCGGCGGCTTGGCGCTCTATGACGGCAACGGCATCGCCGGTGCGCTCGGCGTCAGCGGAGACAGCTCTTGCGCCGATCACAACGTCGCCTGGCGCGTGCGCCACCTGCTCGGGCTCGACCACGTGCCCGCCGGCGTCAGTCCGAACATGAGGGACGCAATCATCTACGACATTGGGCCGGATGGCAAAAGCGCCTCAGGCTTCGGTCACCCCAAGTGCAATGGCAAGGAGGACCAGATCGCGGTCGATCTCGGCGCAGGCGTCTCCGGAAACGTGGTGAGATAGCCCGGCAATCACACTTTGGAACCAAGCAGAAGCGCAAGGTTTGTACCTTCGCAAACCGGCCTGCAAAGCCGCACGGCCTCGTCGTCGCCGTGGAGATCTTAACATATGTTGGTGTGTGTTTCCGCGCGGTTGTTGAGCGCGCTTTGCGCGGCCGTCGCGTTGCTGTCGTCTGCTGCGGCTCAGAGTGATCTGGCGAGCCGCATGAAGGACCCCGGTCAATGGCCGATGGCGGCCCGCGACTATGCCAACACCCGATACAGCGAGCTCGACCAGATCAACACGACCAATGCGTCGCGTCTGCAGCTGGCATGGACCTTTTCGCTTGGCGCCGACCGCGGCCAGGAGGCGGCGCCGCTCGTGGTCGACGGCACGATGTATGTGGTCGGTCCGTATGCGGGCCCCTATCCCAACCGCGTTTTTGCGCTGGATGCGACGACGGGCGAGCTGAAATGGTCCTACGCACCGAAGCCGGAGCCCGCGGCGGCAGGCGTCGCCTGCTGCGATGTCGTCAATCGAGGGCTCGCCTTCGACGACGGAAAGGTCTTCCTCAATACGCTCGATAACCACACCGTCGCGATCGACGCCAAGACTGGTAAGGAGCTTTGGCACACCAAGCTCGGCGAGATCAACAAGGGCGAGACGATCACGATGGCGCCCCTCGTGGTGAAGAGCAAGATCCTCGTCGGCAACAGCGGCGGCGAACTGGGCGTGCGCGGCTGGATCACGGCCCTCGATGAGAACACCGGCGCCATCGCCTGGCGCGCCTATTCGACCGGTCCCGACAAGGATGTGCTGATCGGGGACGACTTCAAGCCATTCTATGACAATCTGAGGGGTGCCGATCTCGGCGTGAAGAGCTGGCCTGCGGATCGCTGGCAGGTTGGTGGCGGCACGGTCTGGGGATGGATTTCCTACGACCCCGATCTGAACCTGATCTATTACGGCACCGCCAATCCGAGTCCCTGGAATGCCAACCAACGCAGCGGCGACAATCTCTGGAGCGCGTCGATTTTCGCCCGCGACCCCGACACAGGTCGTGCGAAATGGGCCTATCAATTCAGTCCGCACGATCTGTTCGACCATGACGAGATCAACGAGAACGTGCTGGTCGATCTCGAGCTCAACGGCCAGCTACGCAAGGTGCTGATCCATCCCGGACGCAACGGCTATATGTACGTCATGGATCGCGCCACCGGCGAAGTCATCTCGGCTGACGCTTATGAGTTCGTCAACGCCTATAACGGAGTCGATCTCAAGACCGGCAAGATCGTCCCAAATGAGGAGAAGACGCCGCTCGTCGGCAAGACCGTCGAGAACATCTGCCCTGCAGCGCCCGGTGCGAAAGATTGGCAGCCAAGCGCGTGGTCGCCGCGCACGAAATTGCTCTATGTGCCGCATCAGCATCTCTGCATGAACTTCAAGGCCTCGCAGGTCGGCTACATCGCAGGCACGCCCTATGTCGGCGCAGATGTCGACATGTATGCCGGGCCCGGTGGCCACCGTGGCGAGTTCATGGCGTGGGACCCGATCGCGCGCAAGAAGGTCTGGGAGATCAAGGAAAACCTGCCGGTCTGGAGCGGCGCGCTGGTGACCGCCGGCGACGTCGCGTTCTATGGCACCATGGACCGCCTGTTCAAGGCGGTGGATGCCAAGGACGGACGCGTGCTCTGGCAATTCCGCGCCGGCTCCGGCTTCATCGGCCAGCCTGTTTCCTATCGCGGCTCCGATGGACAGCAATATATCGCGATCCTGTCGGGCGTCGGTGGCTGGCCCGGCGTGGTGGCCAATGCCGAGGTCGATCAGCGTGTGCGCAACGCCGCACTCGGCTTCACCGGCGCGACGCAGGATCTGCCCTTCTATACTGCCGGCGGAAGCGAGTTGCTGGTGTTCAAGCTCGGCGGCGCAAGCGGCGAGGATCCAAGCCATGCGCCTGCGAAATAGCGCGATCACCCTCGCCGTCCTGGTTGCTCTCACGCCCGCGCCGGGGGCCGCATCGGACGGCGAGCTTCGGGTCTGTGCCGATCCGAACAATCTGCCGTTCTCGAACAGTGCCGGGGCGGGATTCGAGAACAGGCTCGCCGTCATGGTCGCCCAGCATCTCGGCCGGAACGTCGCCTACACCTGGTGGGCGCAGCGTCGCGGATTCATCCGCAACACGCTGAAAGCGGGCCAATGCGACGTGGTGATGGGCGTGCCTGAAGGGTATGGCATGGCGGAGACCACGAAGCCCTATTACCGCTCGACCTACGTCTTCGTCACCCGGCAAGACCGGCAGCTCGACCTCTCCTCGCTGCTCGACCCGCGGTTGCATGACCTGGCAATCGGCGTGAACTTGATCGGCGACGACGGCAACAATCCGCCGCCGGCACAGGCGCTCGGCCAACAGGGTATCGTCGACAACGTCCGGGGCTATTCGATTTACGGTGATTACCGGGAGGCCAATCCGCCGGCGCGCCTGATCGAGGCGGTCGAGAACGGCGAGATCGACGTTGCCGCCGTTTGGGGTCCACTGGGCGGCTATTTCGCGCAAGGCTCGCCCGTGCCGCTCACAGTGACGCCGATCCAGGACTACGAGGGCTTCGCCCCCCAGCAATTTCAGTTCGCCATCGCAATAGGCGTGCGCAAGGGCGATCACGCTTTGCGCGACCGGCTGAACGCGTTCATCGACGCGCACCGATCCGAGATTGCCGCGCTGCTGCGGAGCTACAGCGTGCCTCTGGTCGAACAGCCGCTCACTGCATCCGGAGGACACGAGTGATGTCAGCTCAAGCGATGCGCGCAAGCGCCATATCACTGCTGCTGGCGGCACCGCATAGCTCTGTACTGGCCCAGCAGACTCTGCCGCAATCGCAGGAGGCACAAATGCCCACGCTGGCGCCCCGGCCGAACTTCGGCGGCAGCGTCGGCAACGGCCGGCCCGGTGTATTCATGCAGGTTCCGGTCAGTCATCTCCACCCCGGCGCGCAGCCTGATCCGCCCCAGATCAAGAACCCCATGCAGGGCGATCCCAATGCGGAGCAACGCGGGATGACCTACTATGTCAACTTCAACTGCGTCGGTTGCCACGCGCCTAACGGGGGCGGCGGCATGGGGCCGGCGCTGAGCAACAACACCTTTACCTACGGATCGCAGCCCGAAAACATCTTTCTCTCGATCTACCAGGGACGGCCGAACGGAATGCCGGCCTGGGGCGCGCTGCTGCCTGACAATGTGATTTGGGATCTGGTCACCTATATCGGCAGGATCAGCAACGAGCCGAACCGCCAATGGGGCCGCACCTTCGCTGCCAATCCGCTTTCGCCCGAAGTCGAACAGGTGCCGACCGAGCAAGTCTCGACATCCGATCCCTGGTCGGCGACTAAGAAATTCAATTTCGGCCAGAAGCCGTGATCGGAATGGCCAATGGGCGACAATCCTGCCTCACGATTGATCATGGCGTCACTGCTGGGGCTGGCAATGATTGCCAACGCGGGGGCTGCAGGCCCAGACAATTTCAACGGCGACGCACGTCGCGGCGCCGATCTCGTCAAGAACTACCGTTGCGGCACCTGCCACGACATTCCCGGCGTTGCGGGCGCTAATGGTAATGTCGGCCCACCGCTGCATCGGATCGGCACACGCACCTACATCGCCGGCTACATCCAGAACTCGCCGGACAACATGGCCGCCTGGATCGAAGATCCGCAGAAGGCGCTGCCGGGGAACGCCATGCCCCGAATGGGAATCCCGCAGAAGGACGCGCGCGACATCGCGGCTTTTCTGTTTACGCTGAAATAATTGCGCTGCACCGCCGTTTGGTGGCGACGGCGAGCCGCCAATCCACTCAGGTCAGGAGCAGGCAGTAATAGGGGGTGAGGGTAAGTCCTCTGCGGCTGAGTGACCCTAAGCTGACCGTCGCAACATCGCGAAGCGGGACATGAAAAGCCAATGGATGACTTCCGCAACAGTCCCCCGCTCGACGAGCCGCCAAACGCTGCTGTTCTGTGCCAAACATTCGATTCATCGGAACGGGGAATAGTGGAGATGCGAAGCATTCGGCGAGCCCAGCTCCTCCTCGTCCATTCGTTTGATCCGCTGGCGCATCACGTCATAACACTCGCAAGCGACGCTTTCGAGTTGCGCTCGGTGGACCTCCAACGCGCCTCGCCGCTCCGAGATGATGCATCCGATTGCCCGAAGTTTGCGCATCGTTAGAGACACGGTCGTTCGCCGCACCCCAAGAAGTTGTGCGAGCGCCTCTTGGGTCAATCTGATCTCGCCGTTGGCAACACGGTCGTGAATCTCAAGCAACCATCGGGCCATGCGACATTCCACCGGGTGCACCGCGTTGCAGGCAGCCACGTTCTGAAGCTGCAGCAATTGGGTGCGGAGATGGAGGCGCAGAACACGCTTGATGGCACCGCTCTGCTCATAGGCTTGTTGCAATCGTGGAACAGGAATCTGGAGCGCAGCTCCCGCCACATAGGCCGTTGCTGTGACTGGCGAGTGGGAAGGACTTAGAATGGAGAGAGCCCCGACCGCTCCTTCCGAGCCCATGAGAGTGGAAGCGACAATGTGTCCGTCCGACATCTCGACCAGGAACGCCAAGACCCCGCTGAGGGGAAAATAGACTTGTTTGAGCTCATCTCCGGTTCGCACCAGTACAGCGTCAGACTCGAACGCTATCTTCTGAACGTGAGGCTCAAGCAGGTTGAGATCCGCTGGCGGCAATGCCGCCAAAAGCCGATTCTCGGGCTCGGTCTGGAGCGCCATTTGCGGATGTCCCTTCGAGCACGCCGAAGCACCCGAAGCTTCAAACCAGCGTTCGGGGGTCCTGTTCCAAATTTTCCCGATAGACCCACGCACGATATAGTCCGGTCACGGCTTCACGCCCCATTGCGCCCCGGGGCCGCCGCCTTTTTGATTTCGTAATCTCCGAACGCGCCAAAGCAGAGGCTTGGCGGCATGAGGATTTGAGCGTGCGTTTACGGGACTTAAGCTTCGCTTCCTCGCACTGCTCTCACGGTTCGTGCCACGATCTGTTCCTGCTCTCGATGGGAAGTTGAGAGGATCGACTTCGCCACTTCCGCCAAAGTCGGCACCCGAAATTGCCCGGACTGCCGCACAAGAACTCCACACCCTCTGCCGCCCCGGCCTAACCGGGTAGTCCTAGAGAATCTACGGTGACCCGGCGCGCACGGTATTAACAGGCGGTGATTGAATGTCGCGTCCTTCCTGTTGGCTCAGCACCGGCGCGAGTGATTGTAACGAGCACCGTAGCGCTACGGATTGAACGTTCAGCGCTGAGCCCCACGTTGATCTGGGGGCCGATTAGCATCCAGAGGACAACATGCCCCATCTCGAACTAGAACCGGAGAAGCGACGCTCGATTGCTGATGCCCTGGACGTTCTGCACCGGTCCGCCACTTTCGACGGAGGACACACCGTAAAACTCCGGATCGGTAGCTTGCGACTTCCCTCACAAGATATCGTTGGCTTGCCAGCCGTCGTTGCCGAGAGCGCGGTGGGGGAGACAACTTTCATTGTCAGCCTGCCGGCCTGCAAGAAAGTTCGGGCCCGACGTCACGGCCGCGATGACCTCGAAGAGTTCGACATCTTTCAACTCGACGGGGCGACCGTCTGTGGCAGCGGCATCGTCGAGCTTGTCGATGGCAGGCGGCTTCGCGCCGTCGAGGTCGTCCCCGTGTTGCTGCCCTATAACGTGACGGATCTCGACTGGCGTATTCTGCATCATACCATTGCGATGATGAAGGCTGAGCAGGAGTGCTACACGTACCCGATGCAGGAGGGCTGCACGTACTCGATCCACTTTGCCCAGCCGAGCGATGCGCTCGATTGCAGCAAACTGCCGGCCCTCAGAGGGAAGGTCCCGCCGCGGAAGGAGATACTGCGGTACATTGCCAAGCAAGACCCAGCGCTTAAACCCCCGTCCAGGCAAAAGATCGACGACACATTGCACAAGTTCGGTATCTTGTAGCCAGACATCGCGTCAAGCGCTGCGCCTCGGATCAGCTGCGGCAGTTTGAGGCGCTTTGTTGCCACAATTCGATTGGCGTCGTGGTTGATGCGCGCGTTATGTAAATGCTGAATATACGGGCTTCATTCAACAAAGATGGAGCTCCCGATGACCCTGGACCGCGCCACGATGGAGGCCGTCCACAAACTCCGCCGGGGCAAGCGCACATCTCGCCCCTCCAATCAAGCGTTACCATCCGACACTCGCCACCTTCCCAATCAGCTCGATTGGGGCGAAACACGGCTACTGCCGATCTTATCGCTGAAGCCCGCGAAAAGGAATGCGCGTACTCACTCCAAGAAGCAAATCAGTCAAGTCGCCAACTCCATCCTGCAGTTCAGCTGGACCTATCCGATTTTGGCGGACGCAGATCGGCGGATCATCTGCGGCCATGCCCGCTGGGCGGCGGCCAAGCAGCTTGGCCTGAAGGAGGTCCCGGTCTTGGTGATGCACGGCCTCAGCGACGTAGAAAAACGCGCACTGGCTCTCGCCGACAACAAGATTCCAGCGAATGCGGGCTGGGATCGCAAAGTGCTCGCCGAAGAACTTGGTGAGCTCGCGTCCTTGCTGCCGGAATGCAATCTCAGCCTCGACATCACCGGGTTTGCGCCGGCCGAAATCGACGGCTTGATGCTCGATTTCGGCAATTTGGACCAGGATTCGGCCGACGCCCCGTGCGTCATCGCCGAGCGGCCCATCACTCGGCGGGGCGAGCTGTGGCAGCTCGGCCACCATCGCGCGCTGTGTGGCGATGCCTGCGATCACAACGACTGGGCGAAGTTGATGGGATCCGATCGGGGTAGCATGCTGATCGCCGATTGTCCTTATAACGTACAAATTTCCAAGACGCTCGGCCGCGGCAAGATCAAGCACCGCGAATTTGCGGTGGGGTCCGGGGAAATGTCGTCGCCCGAGTTTACCGATTTTCTCACCAGCTGGACACGATTGGCCGTCAAATTCTCGCACGACGGGTCACTGCACTACATCTTCATCGACTGGCGTCACCTTGGCGAAATGCATGCCGCGGGCTGCGCCGTCTACGGTCCGCTGCAGAACCTGGTGGTCTGGAACAAAACCAATGCCGGCCAAGGCAGCTTCTACCGCTCTCAGCACGAGCTGATCTTCCTCTACAAGAACGGCGATGCGCCGCACCTCAACAACATCGAGCTGGGCCGCCACGGCCGCAACCGATCCAACGTCTGGACCTATGCCGGCGTCAACACCTTCCGCAAAGATCGCCTCGATGATCTCACGGTGCATCCCACAGTGAAGCCGGTCGCCCTGATCGCGGATGCGATCAAGGACTGCACCCGGCGCGGCGATCTCGTGCTTGATCCCTTCCTGGGCTCTGGCACCACCCTGCTGGCGGCCGACCGCGTCGGCCGCAGGGCTTACGGGTTGGAGATCGACCCATTGTATGTCGATGCCGCCATCCGCCGCTGGCAGGACATCACCAAGCGCGATGCCATCCTGGTCGAGACCGGCCAGACCTTCGATGAGGTGGCGGCCGAGCGAGCGACCGCGTCAGCGGAGCGCTGCACATGAGTCGCCGCAAGCAAACCGGACCGGGCGGGGGGCGCGGAAAACGAACCGACGTCGGTTACGGCCGCCCGCCGCCCGAGCACCAATTCAAGCCGGGTCAATCCGGCAACAAGCACGGCCGGCCGAAAGGCTCGAAGAACGAGGCGACCATCATCAACGAGATCCTCAACCGAAAAATCCCCATCCGTGACAACGGCAAGGCGCGGAAGATCACCGTGCTCGAAGGCATCCTGACCAAAGCCGCCGAAGATGCGCTGAAGGGCAAGGACAAAGCGGCCGCCTTCCTTCTCAACCGCAAGCAGCATGTCGAGTCAAGCGAACAGCCGGCAGCGCCGCAGCTCGACATCGACGATCGCAAGGTCTTGGATTTTTATAACGCACAGCTCTACGAGAAATTCAAAAAGCAAGGAGATCCCAAATGACTGCCCACGACTTCGCATTGTTAAACGCCATCTTGCGCGCTGACCTCGTCGGCTTTGTCTATCGCTGCTTTCTTCACCTCAACCCCGGCGCTAAATTCCTGCCCAACTGGCACATCCAGGCGATTGCTTTTCAGCTCGAGCGCGTACGTCGCGGCGAGCTGACGCGTCTGATTATCAACATGCCACCGCGCTACCTCAAATCGATCACGGTATCGGTGGCATTTTCGGCGTTCTTGCTCGGGCACGCGCCAGGCCGCCGCATCATTTCCCTCAGCTATGGCGATGACCTCTCGGCCAAACATGGCAGCGACTTCCGGTCCATCGTGCATGCCGACTGGTACCGGCGCGCGTTTCCCGAGATGCGCATCGCGCGCAGCACCGAGTCCGAGCTGGTCACGACCCGGCGCGGTTCACGCCGGACGACATCGGTTTCGGGAACGCTGACGGGACTGGGTGGTGACCTGATCCTGATTGATGATCCGCAAAAGCCGGCCGATGCGCAATCGGAGTCGCGCCGAATTGCCGTAAACCAGTGGGTGACCAATACGATGATGTCGCGACTCGACAACAAGCGGACTAGCGCGGTGGTCCTGGTGATGCAGCGCGTTCATCTCGACGATCTGTCCGGGTTTCTGGCCAGTTCATCCGATGAGTGGGAGGTGCTGAGTCTGCCCGCGATCGCCGAGACCGACGCCGTGATCCCGATCGGGCCCAACCAATTCCATCACAGGAAGGCCGGTGAGGCGCTGCATCCGGCTCATGAATCGATTGAGATGTTGCGTAAGCTGCAGCAGACGCTCGGGCCCGATGTGTTCGCTGCGCAATACCAGCAAGCGCCGGTGCCGGCCGGTGGCGCCCTGATCAAGCGCAATTGGCTGCGATATTACGACGAGCCCCCATCACAGGATGGGCTGGGCTGCTGCATCATCCAGAGCTGGGATACGGCTGCGAAAAACGGCGCCCAAAATGACTGGTCGGTGTGTACGACCTGGCTGGTCGTAGATGGGACCTATTACCTGCTGGACCTTGTGCGCGGCCGGTTCGAGTATCCGGCGCTGCGCGACACCGCGATCGAGCTCGCCAGGCGCTTCAAGCCGCACGAAATCCTGATCGAGGAGGCCTCCACTGGAATTGCCTTGGCCCAGGAGCTCGGCGAGCGAACGGATTGCTTCGTCAACCCGATCAAGGTCGAGCACGACAAGATCGGTCGCCTTTATGTGCAGCAGGCCAAGTTTGCCGCCGGACGGGTGCGGTTTCCCAGGAATGCGTCGTTCCTGCCCGATCTCGAGATGGAGCTATTGACCTTCCCGCAAGGCCGTCACGACGATCAGGTCGACAGCATCAGCCAGGCGCTTGCTTACGATAACACCAATGGCTACGACCACACATTCAGTTGGCTCTGATGGTTGCCGCTAAGTGAGCCTCTCCATCACCCAATCGTGCAGCCCGAGCCGCGTGATAGTCGAACCGAGCTCGCGGCCGGTTCCGACGTGAAGGTCGCAGAGATCGTCGGGGGCGCTCAGCGCCCCCTTCGGCGAATGACAAATGAAGAAGAACCGGTCGAACTGCTCGGTGGCATCCATCCGCCTGATCGACCTTCTTGTCGCAGCGCGACGGAAAGCCGGCATTCGCAGCATGCTTTGGCCAAGAAGCTCGGCCGGCCGCAATCCTTCATCGCGAAATACGAGGGCGGTGAACGGCGGATCGACGTCGTGGAATTTGTCGCCATCGCCCGTGCACTGGGCGTTGATCCCGTAAAGCTGTTTCGGGACTTTCTGTCGACCCGGGGCTCGGCACCGAAGTAGCCCAGGCGCTGAGCCCATCACCTTCGGTGCACGGTCGAGGAGCCGCAGCCATCGGGCGGTGCGGCCAATTTCCAGAACGAAGCCACTGACCTTGCCTTACTCGCGTGCCGAACCCAGCACGCGAAGCGTCCGCTTCTGCTGCACCAAAGCAGCCCGATCGTAGCGCTCCAGCCCTTGAAGCCCTTTCAGATCTGCCGGCAGTGGGCCGGTCAGAAGCGCGGCCAACATCGCCTGCCGCAAGCTGCGGATTTGCAGCCGCGCGAGCTTGGACCGCGCCAGCGCCATCACCGCGTCGGGCGCGGCCTGATGCCCGAACCCCACAGCAATCGCGACGGCAAGATTCGCCGCCTCGGCAGGATCGCTGATGGCGCTGCGCGCCAGCCCATGACGCAGCGCATTGCGGCTGGACCTCGTCTTGCCACCCGCCGTTTTTGGCCCCGTGCTGCGCTTGGCGTTGCTGCGATTGGCTTCGATTTGTCGAACTGACGTCATCTCCGAGCGCCTTGGTCGGGGCGGTTTACGGCCCTCGAAAGCTCGCTCCAACCTCCTGACACATCAAGGTTTTTCCGGCCAAAAGAACAGCAAATTCGCTGCAGAAAGGACTGGCATTCCCGCGCAAAAGGAGCGTTAATCATCGGACCGGCCTTTCGGCCCTTGGCCCCGGTCTCTCCCTCGCAGTGGCGGGGGTTTTGGTGGTGCGGCGGCAAGCCGCGTCAGCCAAGGAGAGACCGGTGACCACGATTGCAACCGACGGCGCCGAGGCGCCCCGCTCCGTCATCACGTTGAACCGCCACGACCGCCGCGCCTTCATTGGCGGCTCGGACGCGCGCATCATCATGGGCCACGACCAGGACGCGCTCCTTCGCCTGTGGCGGGAAAAGCGCGGCGAGATCGCGCCGCAAGATTTGACCCGCAACCTGGTGGTTCAGCTCGGCCTCGCCACCGAAGCGCTCAACCGCGCCTGGTACCAGGCCGCCACTGGGCACGCGATCACCGACATCCAGAAGCGGGTGCGGCATTCCGTCCACGGCTGGATGGCGGCCACGCTGGACGGCATCGTCGAGCAGACCGGCGCGGTATTCGAGGCCAAGTTCATGCTGCCCTGGGGCTTTACCGAAGAGGCCGCGGCCGAGAAGCACATGGCGCAGCTGCAGCACAACATGTGGGTGGTCGCGGCGCGCGCGGCCGTGCTCTCGATCATCACCGGCGGCGGCAAATGGATCGAAATCACCGTGCATGCCGACCCGCTCTACCAGCACCTGTTGCTGACTGCGGAGAAGAAGTTTTGGCGCTGCGTGCAGAGCGGCGAGCCGCCGCGGCTGTTTGGCATCGAGACCCCACGGCCGCGGCTCCCCGCCGTCAAGGTCGTCGACATGAGCGCGTCCAATGTCTGGGCCGAATGTGCGGCGATCTACCTGCGCACCCGCGAGGCCCATGCCGAGCACGAGCTGGCCAAGGCCGAGCTCAAGAAGCTGCTGCCGGAGGATGCCAAGGAGGCGTTTGGCCATGGCGTTCGCGCCAAGCGCTCCAAAGCCGGCGCGATCAGTTTTGATCCGGTTGAGATGGAGGCCGTCCATGCACCAGGCCAGTGAGCATATCGGCGCGATCGCGGCGGCGCTGGCCCGCGCCCAAGCCGAGCTGACCAACCCGGAAAAGACCCTGACCGCTCAAATCCGCTCGCCGTTCCTGCGCGATGACGACCGCACCTTTCGCTACGCCTCGCTGGCGAGCGGCCTCGACATCGTGCGCAAGACCTTGAGCCAGCAGGAGATCGCCACCATCCAGACCACCCGGGTCGAAGAAACCAGCGGCCACATCCACCTCACCACCCTGCTCGCCCATTCCTCCGGCGAGTGGATCTCCTCGGACTGGCCGGTCTGCGCCGCCCGGGACATCGAGGCGCCGCAGCGCATGGGGGCGGCGTTGACCTACGCCCGACGCTACGCCCTGTTCGCGCTGGTTGGGATTGCCGGCGAGGATGATCTGGACGCCCCGGATACGGCCGCGGGTCCCCCGGCACCTCCCAACCTCAGGGCCGCGCCCGGCAAGGGCGCGCTCAACCGTGCGCCGGTGCTGCGGCCGGGCGAGTCCGCCGCACTCCGGGAGCAGCTGTTGCGCCAGCTCGAGGCGCTGCCCGCCAGCACCGATCTGCTCGGCTGGGCCAGGGCGAGCCTGCCGCTCAAGAACAGCCTGCAGGAGCCGGATGCCCGGCGCGTCGAGGCAGCCTATCAGGCCAAGCTTGAGGACGCGGCCCGGACTCAGGCCGAGCAACCCGCCGTCCTGGATGGCGCCCCACCCCTGCCGGCGGCGTCTGCTGCGGACACCGAGGCCGCGCTGCAGCCCGCGCGCGCCGAGGCTGGGCTCGCTCATCCCAAGGAGCCGCCGCGCAAGCGCAGCAAGGCACACCTGCTGTTTGTCCGGGAGCAACCCTGCCTGGTGTGCCGGCAAACGCCATGCGATGCCCATCATCTGACATTCGCCCAGCCGCGGGCGCTCGGGCGCAAGGTCAGCGATGAGTTCACGGTGCCGCTGTGCCGCGTCCATCACGAGGAGCTGCATCGGCATGGCAACGAGCGGGCGTGGTGGGCCAACCTGCAGATCGCCCCACTGCCGCTCGCGCAGGAGCTGTGGGCGGCGAGCCCGGCGCACGGTGGGGCCGACAGCGCGGCCGGCGCCGCCGCCGTCCTCGCCAACCTGGGCGCGGAGGCCGCATCCCGATGAACGGCCCGTTCCAAACCGCATGCGAACTGACCGCCACGGCACTCCCGGCCGAGTTTGCGGCCTTGGCGCCGCCGCCCCTGCTGCTGCCCGGCGAACATCTCGACCATTACCACGCGCTGCGCCAGGCCGTCTTTGCCGACCTTGCGCCCCGCTCCGCCATCGAGTGGCTGCTCGCCATCGATGTGGCCGAGCTGTCCTGGGAGATCCAGCGCTACCGCATGCTGCGGCACAAATTGCTCGAGACCTATCGCCAAAAGGCGATCGCAGCGGCGCTGCGGCACATCGACATGGTCGGGATCGATCCCGACTTCGAACCCCGGGCGGAATACTACACGCAGCAAAATGCCCTGAGCTGGCGCATTGACCCGATTGCTGCGACCGAGATCGAGGCGCGGCTTGCCGCCTATGGCTTCGATCAAGACGCCGTCACAACGGAAGTCTACGTCCAGGCGCGCGAGGTCCTGGTCCTGTTCGACGGCTTGCTCAACGCCGCACAAACCAAACGGATGTTGCTCCTCCGCGAGATCAGAAACCAACACCTCGGAAGTGGACCGATACGCCGGCCGCGGTGAAAGATCCGATCGCCGAGCCCTCAATGTGGCCATGTGCTCAATGATAGCTTCATCGCGACCGCTGAGGTCCGAAGCGAGGTGCGAAGCAACAGCAGTAGCATCGCACCCGCAATCTTCGGCTCCGCCTGATCAATGAGGCTGTTGCTTGCGCAGTTTCCGGGGCATCTGCCAGCATTTCCAGCCGATGCGCGGCTTCCCGCACTTCCTCCGGCTCAGGTCGGTCGCCCGGCTCGCCCTGCCAGTACAGCGCCACGCTGCTCGTCGACAGCGATGACACCTCTTTCGCTGCTTGCACCGCTGCAATTGCCTCATGCAGCCCCGTTTTTCAACTGGTAGGCATGCATTCTCGTTGGTCTCGCTCGCTCGTGATCACTTTTGAACGGTGCAGCTAACCGCTTCGCCTCAGTCGGGCCAGGATAATACGGCGAAGCGAGCCGGAGGGTTTCATGAGTAACGTCCACAGTCACCGTCCTCGCCGAATTGCAACTGGTGTCGGAGCCAGCGAAACCGGCGCACTCACCGATAAATGCGCCACGCACGTGCGCCAAGACCAACGGCCCTCGTTTACTTGAAGACTTCTAGGCCAAGTCGCGAAAGCGGAGCGCCGCGCCGAATGTGAGCCTGCACTTCAGTCCACACGTACTACTTCGGGCGCCTGGGCCCGTCTGCTGCCGAGCAAATGGGCTGCGTCCTCACCTATGAGAGAGACACCGGGTGCCTTGACGAGAGTGGACCGCCGCCCTGAGGGAGTGGACATTAACTATCTGCTAACCGTGCTGGATGTAGGTTCCCGGAAGCGGAACATGTATCTCGTCACCGCTTATTGAGACGAGAACATGCATTTTAATCCCACCCTTTCAGTGATCGCGCTGTCGTTGGTCACTGCATCCTGTGCGAGCGCGCCCACTCAACTCACACATACCGTTGCCTGGGATGGACTTGGCCGCGACCCCAACCTGCCCACCACACAGAGGCGAGCGCCGACGCATGTCGAAGACAAGCACCCTGAAGACCCAACCTACCAACGTGAGAAGGTGCTAGCAACGTTGCGACCTTACTCTGAAGCATGGTGGGCGGTGCGTGATGAGATTGACGCAGCCAATGATCGGCGACTGAACTCGAAGCTGGCAATTTGCAAAGGCTGTGTAGTACGTCACGACGTCACCAGTTCGGTACCCTGAGAGGAACGTGCGGAAAGTGAACAGTTAGCTTGTGGGTCGCTTTCGGCCGCCATCGACGCTGTTCTCGAAATCGGCAATCAGGCGTAATCTCGGTGTAATCGGCGACACGCCTCACCTATAACGGAAACCGCTTGAAGGCTCGTGATGCAGAGGATCAAGCACTTGCGAAGTAATATTTGAACGAATTTGCCTCATGGTGACGGTGCTCTGAGAGGCCGCGCACCAGGCCGACGCCTTAGCCCAAGCCTAAGTACTGAAGTGACGAACGAAGCCATGCCGAGCACCGGCTGGTACGGATGTCGGAGCCGTTTGGGGGTCAATTGAGCATCCTTGATGGGATGACGCCCGCGCCCAGCTGTGACACGGCCCGTGGTCAAGCGACTGAACGGGGGGCAAATCCTCCCATTTTCCGGTCAAGAATTTCTCAAGGTGTCTCTTAAGGCGGATCGCTCGATCTGGATCGGCGCTGTGGCAACATGATACGTAATCCTGGCCATAATGACTGATAACGCGTCGAAAGTTGGAAGGTGGCCACCTACCTCTTTGGCGACGGCGCCAGCCTACGCTGCCGCGTCGTCAACATGTACGAACAAGGGCAATAATCGAGCTTTCAGGAAGCATTACGTAGACTCCTCATTCTAACTGGTGCTCGAGAAACCGTATTCCGAAGTTGCCGCCTTGTCGGGTGATGCGACAATCTTATCGGAGTCGGTTCGGCCCAGCGCAGTTTGCGCAAGTGGGGCTAAGTTGATTCTTGATGACAATCTAGGGTATTTGCCTAATTCTTGCTCAGGAGAGCCGGGTTGGGGGAGGGGATGGAGCTGTTTAGAGCCGAAAAGGTTGGCGAAATCGAAAGCCGGCCAAATAGAACGTGTAGATTCTGCGGAAGAACGCTCCGCCTGCTAAAGGTCGTGCATTTCCCAGATCGGGAAAAGACCCTGCGCTCATTTGAATGCGAGTGCGGCGACCGCACATGGGACGATTAAATCTCACGTGTTTTTCATTTTGCGCTTTAGACGCATTCAGAGAAAACTTTGCTTATGACTAATTGGCGACGATGAGCTGGGAAGCTACTCAACTTTATGATCTTCACGCGAAGGGAGAGAAGCAGGGAGCGCGGCCGGCGCCCGTGCTCGCGCCGACGCGGCAAACGCCGTCGAGAAAATACGACTATCGAAGGCTCGATCGCCTTCGACGTGACACGCCTTCAAGGTGCAATAGGACAGCTTGCTTTAAGCAGGAGTAACCGCGCTATCATCCAAGCGACAGATATGCCGCGTACGCCTGCTTCAGACCGTCCGCGAGGGAGGTCTTCGCGCGCCAACCGAGCTCTTCGAGACGGCTGACATCGAGTAGCTTGCGCGGCGTGCCGTCTGGCCTCGAGGTGTCAAACGCGATCTCACCGTTGTAACCTACGATGTCTGCGACGAGTTGGGCGAACTCAGCAATGGCAATGTCCTTTCCGGTACCGATGTTGACCAGCTCGGCGCCGGAATAGGTCTTCATCAGGTGCACGCAGGCATCCGCCATGTCGTCGACATAGAGGAACTCGCGCCGCGGCGTGCCCGTGCCCCAGACCACGACGTTCTTCGCACCTGATAGTTTCGCCTCGTGGAAGCGACGAATGAGCGCGGCGACGACGTGGCTCAATTCGGGGTGATAATTGTCGCCCGGGCCGTAGAGATTGGTCGGCATCACGCTGATGAAGTCGCATCCATACTGGCTGCGATAGGCCTCCGCCATCTTGATGCCGGCGATCTTGGCGATCGCATAGGGCTCGTTGGTCGGCTCCAGCGGACCGGTGAGCATCGAGTCCTCGCGCAAGGGCTGCTGCGCCAGTTTTGGATAGATGCAGGACGAGCCGAGGAACATCAGCTTCTCGGCACCATTGATGTGCGCGGCCTGGATCACGTTCGCCGTGATCGCGATATTGTCGTAGATGAACTCGGCGCGCAGCGTGCTGTTGGCGACGATGCCGCCGACTTTTGCTGCCGCCATAAAGATCACCTGCGGCCGCATCTGCGCGAACCAGCCGAACACGGCCGCCTGGTTGCGGAGATCGACCTCGCGCCGGTCCAGCGTGACGAGCCTCACGTCCTCCCGTTGAAGCCGGCGCACGAGCGCGCTGCCGACCATGCCGCGATGGCCGGCGACGTAAACGCTTCTGCCCTTCAGCTCAAATGGCGCGCTTGCCATGGGGCTGCGTCCCGTTTCGCCTCGGCAAGGTCGCTCGCCACCATCTCCTCGACGAGTTGAGCGAAGCTCCGCTTCGGCTTCCAGCCGAGCACCTGACGCGCCTTACTGGCGTCGCCGATGAGAAGATCGACCTCGGTCGGTCGAAAGTAGGTCGAATCGATCCTGACGACGGTCTTGCCGCTCGCCGCATCGACGCCTGTCTCCTCGACTCCCTCGCCCCGCCATTGGATGCGGCGGCCGACCTGCGCGAACGCCAGTTCGACCATCTCCCGCACCGAGCGCGTCTCGCCGGTGGCGAGCACGAAATCGTCAGGCTTGTCGGCTTGAAGGATCATATGCATGCCCTCGACATAGTCGCGCGCGTGCCCCCAGTCGCGCTTGGCCGAGAGGTTACCGAGATAGAGCGTATCCTCGAGACCGACCTCGATGCGGGCGACGCCGCGGGTGATCTTGCGGGTCACGAACGTCTCGCCGCGGATCGGGCTCTCGTGGTTGAACAGGATGCCGTTGGACGCGAACATGCCGTAGGCTTCGCGGTAGTTCACCGTGATCCAGTAGCCGTAGAGCTTGGCTACGCCGTAGGGCGAGCGCGGATAGAACGGCGTAGTTTCCTTTTGCGGGATTTCCTGCACCAAGCCATAGAGTTCGGAAGTGGAGGCCTGGTAGAACCGCGTCTCCTTCTCCATGCCGAGGATACGGATCGCCTCCAGAAGCCGCAGCACGCCAATCGCATCCGCGTTCGCGGTATATTCAGGACTCTCGAAGCTGACCGCAACATGGCTCTGCGCGGCGAGATTGTAGATCTCGGTCGGCCTGATGTTCTGTACCAGACGGATCAGGTTGGTCGAGTCCGTCATATCACCATAGTGCATCAGGAACGGAACCTCGCCGACGTGCGGGTCCTGGTACAGATGGTCAACGCGGGCCGTGTTGAACGAGGACGAGCGTCGCTTGATGCCGTGCACGACATAGCCGAGCGACAGCAAATATTCGGCCAGATAGGCACCATCTTGGCCAGTCACACCGGTGATAAGAGCGACCGGCTTGCTCATAGGCTGTCCGAGGTCATCAGAATGTGCCGAATCGCGCACACGCACGCAATCACCAATCGATGTTTTCTTCGAAAGCGTTGCTTCGCTTATCGAGCCTTAGCAGTTCACCCTCAAGCCGCGGTGCTCTGGCATTGGGAGAAGAACGCTTCGATATTGTGCAGTCGCACATCTTCCTTGGTCTGCCAAGGCTGCAGAGATCTGCAACCCTCAACAAATTCTCTCTCGCACTAGCCTTTGCGCTTGACGACTAGAGAAAGGAACTTCTCTAGGCCAAATCATGCGGGCGGTAAAGTAAGAGCGTGTGCGCGTAAGGAGGCCGGGTTGCTAATACGCCCGACGCAACACCGGACCGACTGACGCGCAGACCCGGTCCATGTACCAGCCATAGGGCGTCTCGACCCGCACCAACGGGCAACGGCGCGAGGGCACGTAGCGATACGGGTATGGTTGCGCCCAGAACGTAGCAGGCGTCGCTAGGCTCTCGCCCGTCAGCAGGGCGGCCGGCACTGGCATTTGCATCGCAGCGCTGGCTCCGCTGATTGCGCATAGAGAAACGGTCGCGGCCAATAGTCCAGCTCGCATCGATGTCTTAAGCATCCCAAAGCTCCTCGCCTCGGCGGATTTCAGCCGTCGTCAAATCCTACAGCGCCAACGTCACGGAGCCACCCCGCGACTGGCCCAAAGAGTGAACCAGATGTACCAAGGCCACGGGGCGAAAAGCAACCGATGCCGGGGGGGGGGAGCCCATTCTTAGTCAATATGGCGCAGGAGTGTGGCTTCTCGGTCCTATTTCTCAACGCCCAAGACGCCGGGGGCGGCTAGGTCAGGTGAACGGCGGTACGCATCCCGCAAGAACCGGTAGTTGACCGTCTGAGCCATAGGCACATCTTCCTCGCCGAGCTTCGCAAAAATGAGGATATCCCGCAGCGTCCGCCAGCGACTTTCGTCGTAATCGCCAATGCGGCCGCCCGTCGGCAACACCAGCTCGCGCTGCAGCTGTAGGTCGTATCTCAGCCGCTCGGGGTTCAGGCCGGCCGGGCCGGTGCCAGCGAGAACGGGCACGCTCTTTGCATAGTCAGCATAAACGAATTGCCAACCTCGAATGAGGCCTTGGAGGACATCGGCAATCACGGACGGCTGGTCGAGGATGAGATCATTGCTCGCAAAATAGACTTGGCCGGGGACATGGATGCCGTAGTCCTGCGGTTTGATGATGTTCAGCTTCACAGAGGTCGAGGGATCGGGCTGCTCGTCAATAGCAGCAACTATCGCGTCCACCTCCCCCGCCCGCAGTGCTTCGAAGCTATCGCGGTCTCGGACCTCGGTTATATGGCTTCGGGAAAGCCCGAGCTGCGCCATCATGGCGTCGAAAACGACGCCCCCCTCGCTCGCTCTACGGTATCCAATTCTTTTTCCGATCAGATCCCCCGGCCGCCGCAAGCCTGAGCTTTCGAGCGTGAAGATCGCGGCCGAGGTATCAAGCAAGCTTGCAGCGAAGGCAGTTACGGGCACGCCGCGCCAGCTTGCCAGCAGGAAGTTTTGGCTGCTCGTCACGCCAATGGCACTTTGGCGTGCAATGGTTTGGACGAAGTCAGGGTCTTCGGGCTGAGCCAAGACCTCAACGCGGGAGGAAAAATAGCCCCCCCTCGATGCAGCGAGTTCGCCGGCAAATCGAGCACTATATCGCCCGTCAAGGAGGAGCTTGACTGGCACAGCTTTAGAAGCTGTCGGCGTTCGTATGGGGGTCGCTTCAGGACGAAGAAGGAGAAGCAGGATACCCACCAAAGCGATGGCCCCAAGACCAATAGCAAGGTACCGCCTCCCTTTCCGTCGGGTCCGCTTCCGGTCCTGGGTTGGCAACAAGAACTCCTAACGGTCTGTAAATTTGACATATCACTTGAGGCGAGATGAGCTACAATCCGCCTTGGGGGTAAGGTTAATTTTTCCTTTACCTGGTTTTAACAGCGCTTTTGACCGATAGCACGGCTTATTCGGGTAATAAATTCCGCGTCAATGGATTTCGCAGCATGACAATTATTACTACTCGACCACTGCCCGTTCCTGATTCTGCGACGGAAATTCCCGTGGCCGAGCAAACTGCTTCACCATCTACAAGCTTTTCGCCAAGCTGGCTACGCCCTGAGGTTGTTGAATACTCAATGGCCGTAGTTGATGCAGCGTTAATCGTGGTCAGTGGGATTGGCTGCGCGGTCGGCTATCTCTTGTCGACCGCGGGTTTCGTCGGCAAAGCAGACGTGTATGCGGCGGCTAGTGTCTTGGTTGCAGTCAATTTTGTTCTTCTGAACGTAGTGCAGCAGGGCTATCGACTCCGAACCATCACGGACCTGCCACGCACATTGCGAATGACAACCGCGACGTGGACCGCTCTGTTCGGTGCGCTGCTAGCGATCGCCTTCACAATGAAGGTCAGCGAAGAGTTCTCCCGAGGAAGCACGATCTCGTTCTACCTGGTCGGCCTTGCCACCCTGGTCGCCTGGAAGACCGTGGCGGCGCGGTGGACTGCGAATTCCTTGCGCACCGGCGCCTTCGCCAACGGGAGGGCGATTATGATCGCCGAGTTCGGCCTTGCCACCTCGTCCAACGCGATCGACGACCTCGGCCAGCACGGCTATCGCTTGATGCGAATCATGGAAATTCCTGCAAGGCAGCTGGCGTCGCCGCTATTGCTCTCCTCGCTCGTACCGCGCTTCGAAGAGCTCATCGTCTATGCGCGTGAGAACCGGATCGAGCACATCTTCCTGCTGATGAACTGGAGCCGGCAGCATGCGATCGACAGCATTCTGGACGCGCTGAAGATCCTGCCGCTCCCGGTGCATCTGGTGCCGGACGCGACCACGGCGCGCTTTTTGCGCTACCCGCTTTTCGGCACCGGCAACACCTTCACCGCTGAACTGCGTCGCGCCCCGCTGGCCCCTAGCGAGCGCGCGCTCAAGCGCACGCTCGACGTCATCGGCGCGAGCCTTGGGTTGCTGGTGTTCGCGCCGGTGATGCTGGTGACCGCGATCTTGATCAAGCTGACCTCGAAGGGCCCCGTGTTCTTCCGCCAATCCCGCCACGGCTTCGGTGGGCGCGCGTTCAGGATATTCAAATTCCGCACCATGCGCGTGCTCGAGGACGGCCCAACGATCACGCAGGCGCAGAAGAACGACCCTCGTGTCACGCTGATTGGCAAATGGCTACGCAAGACCTCGATCGATGAGCTGCCGCAGCTCTTCAACGTGCTCAAGGGCGACATGTCGCTGGTCGGTCCCCGCCCGCACGCCGCCGCCCACAACACCGAATATGAGCAGATCATCGGCAACTACGCCTTCCGCCACCACGTCAAGCCCGGCATCACCGGTTGGGCGCAAGTTAATGGTTACCGCGGAGAAATCCGCGCGATCGAGCTTATGCAGAAGAGAGTCGAGCTCGACATCTGGTATATCAATAACTGGACCGTCAGACTTGATCTTAAGATTCTGCTTCTGACTGTAGCCACAAGTTTGCGCGATCCGAATGCATATTGAAGGCAAGAGATTTCGAGGCTGAGGGAGTAATGGAAAAAAGCATTTTGATCTTTGGCGGCTCCGGTTTCGTCGGAACCCATCTGCTGCGTCGATTACGACAGACCTCTACAGCCAAAATTGTGAGCGTCGACTTGCGAGCGCCTGCGATGCCTGTCTCTGGCGTCGAGTACAAGATCGGCGATGTACGCGACCTCAGCAACTTTGGCGCGTCCGGCGAGATAACAACCATCTACAACCTGGCCGCAATACACCGCACGCCTGGGCACCCCGACCACGAATATTATGAGACCAACGTCGGCGGAGCTGTAGAGATCGCTGCACTGGCCAGACGCAATCACGTGCCGCAGATCGTCTTCACAAGTTCGATCTCCGTGTACGGCCCTGGTGAAGATACCAAGCTGGAAGACACCCCCCCTGCACCGAGCTCCAGTTACGGCAGGTCAAAACTCCTAGCGGAACAGGTGTTTCAAGGATGGATGACAGAACGCGATGATCGAAAGTTAGTCATTACTCGACCAGCAGTCGTTTTCGGAGTAGGAGAAAACGGGAATTTTACTCGACTCGCTACTCTGCTGCAAAAGGGTTTTTTTGTTTATCCAGGGCGACGCGACACGATCAAGGGCTGTTTCTATGTCGAAGACCTGATCAATGCGATCGAATTTGCTCGTTCGTGCCCGGAGCGTTTCGTCTTGTTCAATGCGTGTTACCCAGATCGCTATACGATTGAGGACATCGTTACGGCATTCCGGACTACTCACTTTCCGAATGCGCGAGAGCTTCTGCTTCCCGAAGCTGCGGTGAAAGCTGCAGCGGCGATTCTCAAGCCGTTCTCGGCGGTCGGCGTTGGCATTCATCCTGATCGCGTGATGAAGCTCGTCAAGTCTACCAATGTCGTTCCTGGTTGGCTGCAATCCAAGGGTCAAGCGCCACTCGGGCAACTCCAATCAGCCCTGTTGCGTTGGCGAAACGATTCGTCTGGATGCTTCACCTAGTGCCGCGACATGGGTCTGTGTGAATTGTTCGGACAGGTGAACAGGCCGGTCAAGATTTTGATCATCGAGAGGTCGGTTGATGGGGGCGCATCTTTTGTGTTTAGCACGTTCGGTGTTTACGTTTGCGACTAGTAATTTGACAGAGGCAGGTGTTTGAGCCTTGCTGACGCACTCTCGTCGTTACGCGCAGCGGCACTTTGAAGGCGGCGCGGGAGCAAGCTATTCATGGATGAATGCGGTCGGTCGAACCGGAATTCACTTATCCATAGGCCGAAAGGCCATGCTTCACGAGGACAAAAACATTCATCCTGCTACTTCACATGCTTGGAACATCGCAACACAAAGAGCAAAGACACTTAGCCTGCGAAACCCGATTATACGGTGAGTTGCGCCTCTGATATCGACCGAAGGTTACTGCATCCTCTCTTCTCGCATGAGTAACGAAGCATAAGTAACGAGCTTTTTTCAGACGAGCGAATTCATCACGGTCCAACTTGTTTGAGGCGAGCCGCAGCGATGGCCTCCTCCGGCTGCTGTAGAACGAAAAACTCGAGTAAGCATTTGCAAATCGACGACAGTTTTTTTGCGGACGTTGTCCAGGCCGGCGGGTGGGACTGCTCATCTGTTTGTTGCCACGACGAGCATCTCACTCGTTTCGAAAGTCTGCTTGCCCAGGCAGATTCTATCAAACCGAAGATCGTGCGATCTGCCTTGGCCGAGAGTGCGCGCGCAGCCAGATTAAGGAGCGCCCCTGTCACTTCGCAACAACGTACTATTGCCGAAGTATCCGCGGGTGTTAGCGCCGTGATGCTTCTCGCATACGTGGTTTGGATAATAGCGCGTGCACAAGCGAGCGGCGTCAAAAAACTGTATTTTCTTGCGCGTGACGGCCAGATCTTACTGAAGATGGCTCGTAAGATCATAAGACACTCTGGATTGGACCTAGACGCAAGATATTTGTTTGTTTCTCGTCAAAGCTTGCACCTTCCCGGAATCCAGGACCTTTCCGAGGACGACATCAAGTCACTGGGGTTTCACACCGATCAAACCGTCGGCGAAATTTTATCGAGGCTTGGTCTGAGCGGTGATCCTACTGTTCTGAAGCTGCTGGCCGATGCTGGTTTCAACTCCCCGTTGGCCAAGCTAACGGCTCAACAAATCTCCGATCTTGCATCCACATTGAGATCCCGCCATCTGGAACATGTGATCAGGAACGCAACACGTCAACGAGCGGTGCTCGTCGATTATCTAAGGCAAGAAGGATTCTTCACCGAGGAAAAGATCGGCATCGTCGATTTGGGCTGGAAAGGCGGTCTACAGCGGTCTCTATACGCTGCAGTACAGTCGCACGATCCAACTTTCGTCAACCGCGTTCACGGGTTTTATTACCGGCTGCTCAGCCGCCCCGCCGGCGTGGGCACTCTTGAGTCCTACGTCAAAGAGGGGCGCGCAGCATCGCTGGCTCCCTTTATACGCGCCTCACTGTTCGAAGCGATCTGCGCCGCGCAGCACGGGACGACCATTTCCCATGAGAGAGAAGCAAATGGCACCGCCCGGCCAGTCCGTGCTCCGTACGCGGAGAATGATCCGGCGAGCGTCTGGGGAGTTGGACTACAGCACGATATCATTAAGGCATTCACAGACGAAGTATTGGCTCATTTGGGCATAGCGGGTCAGAACATCTTGGGATTGGGCTCAGACCTGACAGAAGCCTCCTTTCTCGTTCTTCGTGCCTTCATTAGCCACCCGACTCGGAAAGAAGCTGAGGCGATGGGCTCATTCCCCCACGCACCCAGCCAGTTTCATCGTGAGTTTTCGGAAATCGCTCCTCGCCTTCGACTCGACCAGTTGCCCTTGGCCCTCACAAGCAAGAATAACACAGTTGTATCTGAGTGGATCGAAGGATCGATAGCCCGCAGCTTTCCGGGCCCGATTGCTTCGCTTCTACTTGCGGTTCTTGCACCGATCAGGCGATCGCCCCTTTATCCCAGCAACAAACGCCTTTGAACGAGCTTAGCAGTCCCTCAGCCAAAAACGTTAGCTCTGAAGAGTAGATTGCCTTGGCTTGGCCTCCGTTCGCCCCACCGGATCTAGCCGTTGGCGCACCGCCGATCACCGAAAGCGTCAGATGAAGCTGAAGTCGGACGCATGAAGGTTCGACAGCGCGACATGATTCAAGGTCAGGACGTCCGACTTGTCGATGGTAATGACCACGCTGCTTCCCACCTGTTGGGCGTCGGCCAACAAGTGGGCGAAATCCGGAACCATCGCGCGGCTGATGTCGATGTGGTCACCCTGCATTGTGGCGGTGCTTGGGGTGAAGTCGTTGATAACCTGCTTACCAAAACCCGGGTTGAAGACGAAAGTGTCTGCCCCGGCGCCGCCGGTCAGTTTGTCGCCGCCACGGCCGATTAGCACGTCGGCGCCCGCTCCGCCAGTTAGAGTCTGGTTGGCCTGATTAGAGTAAAGAGTAACGCCAAGAGCGATCCCTGTGTTTCCGGCTGCGTCTGTCGCGGTCTCTGTCAAGCTGTGTACAGCCGACTTGGCCAGCTGGCTTGTCAAGCTCCATGAGCCGTTCGAGGAGACGGTCGTCCCTATCAGCTTCCCGTTGTCGTACAGCGAAATGGTCGAGTCGGTTGTGCTGGTGCCGTTGATCGTGACCGAGTTCGACCCGGTCGGCACAACGTTGACGATACCCGGGACCGGTGCAATGGTGTCAACTATGAAGTTGAGAGCGGCGCTGGCCTCGCTCATTTGGCCAGATCCATTCGAGGCGACGGCCGTCATTTGGTGAGAACCGTCCGGCAATGCGCCCAAGACAAAGCTCCAGGCACCATTGGCATCCGCAGCGATAGAACCCAAGGCGAGCGAATTGTCGTAAACTGTCACCACGGCGCCAGCTTCGGCGATCCCGCTAATAGCCTGTTGCGCCGTGTTGTGCACCGCATTGACGTATCCGTCAACGATGCTGGCATCACTCAGGGCCTCGGGCGCAGCCGGCGGAGCGGGCGCTACCGTGGTAGATTGCTCGATCTCGATGATGATCGGATCGGCCGATAAGCCAACGGTTATGCTGCTCACGTTGGAAACGGTCTGAATGGCGGTAGTCCCTTTAATGGGGTCGAAAATCTTGATACTTGAGACCGCGCTAGGCAAGCTGATCGTTACTTCCGATGTTGGCGGCGTCACGACGCTGGTGCCGTTGTAAAGTGTAGCATTGCCATTCCAGAGAACGATGTCGAAAGCACCGCTCGACTTTTCCAGCAGCATCGACGACGCAGTGCTCGGCAAACCGGTGATGTTATAGGCGAGAGTTCCGGGCGATGTGAGCGGCGGACCTTTGTCTTCGAGAATATGCGTCAGGTTGCTAATGTCTACGGCGGCCGGTTTCGGAGTCCCGTCAGCGTTGAAGAGGCCGAAGTGCTGCTCTTGGTCACTCGACGCGCTAGGCTCATCCATTAGCTCATACAGGAAGGTGATGGCGGCTCCCGCCTTGTAACCGTCCAGCAGCGCGTTGGTGTCGATGATGCCCTGGGTGTAGGCATCAGCCACGCCTCCGCCCCAGGTCGATGTGTTGAAGCCCGAACTGGAGACGCCGGTTTCAGTGATGTAGACGGGTTTGCCGGGATTGGACGCCTGAGCGGCTGCGACCCAGGCATTGATACCGTCCTGCAACTGCTGGCCGATGCCTCCATAGACATGGACGTTGGAGGCGTCTGCAAATGTCCCAAAGGAAGGGATCGCGAGTGTGCTGCACTCGGAGGCGGCGATCAGGCTGACGCCGGCCATCAGCGGATCTGCTCGCATCGCCGCCTGCAACGCTGCGTCGTCGGCCGCGCCCCAGCTCAGATTCCCGTGAGAGGAAATTCCGTTGAGATAGTAAGTGTTGGTCGTGTATTCATTCGATCCTTCCAGCGCAATGATGCTGCCGGGCACGGCCATTTCGAGAGCATCTGCGCGTACAAGGTCGGCTGCCGCATTCACCTGGCTCGCCTGATCCGCGTAGAAGGAATTTGACTCGAGAAGAACAAAACGGACTCCGGTCTCGGCCAGCGCGATATACGTCGAAAGCGCGGTGGCGGGCGGGATGCCGTCACGGACATTCGAAATGCCAAGATAGGATAACTCGCTCAGGATGTGAGTCGGATCGTACGACGCAAGGTGAGTGGCGATGCCGATCGAATCGATAAAGCTTGTCACGCTCGTTGCGGAATTGACTGCATAATCCGCAGTGGAAGCTGAACTGGACATCTCTGGCGCTCCTCAAACTGGACGCGCCCACCGTAGATGGCCGATGCGCATTTCAGCTTAAGGAAACCGAGCGCTCTTTAACTGATGTGCTTAATGGACGTTTCGCAGTCATTCGCCCGCGGCTTCTCGATTTGCTCTGCTCGCGCGCGCCGGCTCGCTCCTTAATGAAATCAGAAGGCATTGCGCGCTCGTAAGGACCCGGATTTTTCGTTAACCTTGCTCTGGGCTTAATCCAGTTTGAGGTTCGGTCTGCGTCGGACGAGTAGCGCGGAGCTGGGCGCGCGCGAGCTTGAGCTTTCTACGGGTTGCGGTCCGTCCCATCGAGGGAGCGATGCAGGATGCTTCCCGAGCCTTCCTTACTTCGAGATGTAGTGACGGCTTCTTGCGAGTAAAAATCACGAGTTCCCAGGAGATCCAAATAGAGTTGCTTTGTCCGGCTAGCCATTGATCTGGCCGTGTAGTGCATCCTAAACCGATGATGAGCGTTTTGAGCGAAGCTTCGCAATTCCTCAGTGCTAGTGGCACGTATCGCATTCGCAATATCCAGCGGTCGCAAGCTCTTCAGGAGCCGTCCGGTCGCTCCATCCTCAACAAGCTCCGGAAGCCCTCCTACTGAGGAGGAGAATATCGGAAGGCCCGCTCGCATCGCTTCGATCGCGATCATGGGCAATCCCTCCCAGCGAGAAGGCATCAGGAGCAGGTCAGCCGTTGCCAAACTCTCCTCGACCTGTGACCGAGTTCTCCAACCGAGGAGTTCGACATTCTCGGGAATTTCTAGAGCGGTAGTGGCATCGGTAACAAAGTCACCGATCGCAAAGCCCTGAGCCAAGTCGCCAAGCTCGGACATGACGTCGAGAAACACGTCAAATCCCTTTTGTCGATCGAAACGACCCACGAAAAGAATTTTGACCGGCCTCTCAAGGCCTGACGCCGAGTTCGCTGACGGCATCGCCTCGTCCGCGATGCCATTTAGAATCACAACACATTTTGAAACAGGAATGCCGGCTGAAGCAGCCGCTTCGCGCTCGGAAGAAGATACGCATACGACACCGTCGCACAAGCGCGACAATGCCGCCTCAAGCCACGCATATAGCCGGTTCGCCTTTGTGTCCCGCAGGAACGCCCAACCATGAGGACAATACACAATGATTGGACGTCGCTTCGGCAGGAAAGCAACTGGACGCACAAGAAGTCCAGCAAACGTAGAGTGGACATGAACGACATCGGGCTTAAAGCGTTGGATCAGCGCCCCGGCGGCAAAGGGGACTCTGATCAGGGACCGTATCGATCGCCCAACGTATGGATACGACTTGATGACAAGCTTTGGATGAGCCAGCTTTGATAGAGCCTCGTCATTTATATCGGGACCGAAGACCACAACTTGAGAGATTGCAGAATCTTTGATTTGCTCCGCAATCAATTCCTGCAAATGCGCAAGAACCCCTCCCAACGGCGCTTCCGTGAAGTGCGCGACCTTCAAGTTAAGATTGTCTGATTTTGACACTTTAACCGCCTTTACGCCGTTGCATCCTGAGAAGGTCGCGCGCGATAACAAAAGAAGCAGGAACTATAAAGAAGGCACACAGGCCGAAGCTATTTCCCCAGAACAGCCCAACTCCCCCCAACGTTTTTGCCAAAGCGACCTTAGCTACAAAACAGCATATTCCAGACAAACTCGCCAGTTTCAGGTGCATAGGCAGCAGCGATGGCACGCTCATGAGTGACGTGAGTACCGCGTTAACGGCGAAAACCGGAATCCAGATCGCAACACCAATGATCAGGTCATTTGGAAGCGATATCCTGCCACGCGTCCAAAAACGCGTGACATCATCTCCAAACAGGAGAGTCACCGTTGAGACAGAACCCGCTATAAGCAAGGCCAATGAAAAAGCGGAGACCAAAAGCCCACACGCGCCGCGCGCATTTTGCTCCGCGGTTGCAGCTCGGAACTGAGGCCAAAACGGAGTCAGGCCAATCGAAAGCAACGTCTGGACCGCGATCGCCATTTTCTGCGCAACCCCGAATTGCGCCGCCTGTTCGGCATCCAAGAGATGTAGTGCCAAGACAGAATCGAAGGAAAAGCTGATGGCGTTGATCGCGTTTACGAGCAGGAACGGAGCGCCGGATTTCAGCACTGTTGCCAGCTTCCCCGCACTGGTCAGCGAAAGACTCGGCTTCAGGTCGGGGCGACGCCGAAGCAATAGAGTGCCATTGAGGCAATGAACGGCTAGAGGCACCACGCAGAAAGAAGCCACTACGGCGACGATACCTGCATTGAACTGGAGGCTGACAACGATCGCGCAAAACGTGGCAAGGGAGGCAAATGCGTCCCAAGTGCTTTGAATTGCGGTTTCACCTAGGCCAAGTCTGATTTTCCAAACGAGGCTCAGCGGCGACACGATACAAAGTGTCAGACACGTCACAAAGAATGCTTCCCAAGCTCCAGTACCTTGAAAATGAACGAAGCTACTACCCGTCCGATTCGAAAAGAACGTCAGACATACCACCGTCGTACTGACGACTGAGAACAACGTAAGAGCCACAAGCGCATTTGAAAGGTATGTTCGCGCGGTATTGTAGGCTCCCTTCGAGACTGCGATGTGATTGACTAGACCCGATCCAATTCCCAAATCGATGAAGGAAAAAGCGCCCATCAAGGAACTCGCGGCGAGCCATACGGCGAATTGCTCGGAGCCCAGATGACTCAGCAGGATCGGCACGAGAGCCAGCGTGGATCCGATTTGAATGACGCGCGCTGCCAACCCAGCCGCGGCGCCAAACAATGGATTCGATCGCAATCTGCTCCAAACTTCCGCGCGCTCATTCACGGGAGCTGCAACCGAATACAAGGCCATAATCCGATTACCGCCCTGAGCCAGCTTATCCGCATCAGGTTCAGACCATGCGTCGGCCAATGTATCTCAGATCCTCTACGGAATCGGTTACTGTGATAGGCTAGTGCCATCCCATTTTCCCGATCAGCTGCGCGAGGACATGAGATAGGTCTGGCTCGGAATTGGACGTGTAAATGGTTGGAGGGCGCCGCCAGCAAGTTGTCCCACCCGTGCACTAAAGGCTGCGCCTGCCCCCAGGGTGATCCAGATCATCGGGATTCGAAAGGTATCCGTGGTCAGCCCGGTTACGATAACATCGGCACAGTTCATGATAATCGGGTATGCAACCACCGGCACATTCCGACCCAAATTCGCGTAGATCAACCCAGCCCTGCGCACCGAAACGATAAGCGCGATCCAGATTGAGATCCATCCGAAAAGGCCGATCAAGCCGAGTTCAGCGGCAAGCCTGGCGTAAAGCGAGTACGTGTTAGGCCAGGGTGCGTCGGTAAATCGAAGGGACGCCTTGACCTCCGAACTTAAGAACCCCCAGTCCGGCATATATGAGATAGCCTTGAAGGCGAACTGACCCAACCCAACCCCCAATATTGGGTACTCAGAAAACATTCTAATCGATGTAACTTGATAGGCCAAACGCGACAGATCGGAAACAGAAGTCCCCACAACGGCCTCGCGAATGACCTCGTCGAAGCTCGCCGCGGAAAATATGATCACTGCAACCACTACAAATAGCAGTAGTGCCCCAATGAAGGTCGCCGACTTCGGTACGCGTCCATCCGGGGGCAGGAACAGAAATTTCAGCAGACCGAAAGCGACAACGTTGGTTGCCAAGAGCAACCATCCCGTCCGGGCCTGAGAACCAACAATCACGGCCGTGAAAGCCAAGAGCAAGAAAATATGGAGGGCCTTCCTAATGCCCCGAGTTATGAATATGGCAGCGAAGAGCCAAGGCCATGCAAGTCCGGCAAAGTTCCCGAACGATGGAGGCTCGAACGAAACGGTACGAAGGCGTTTATCCCATCCCTCGATAAGCCTCAAATTCAAGGTGCCGTCCCACGATTGAACAGTATGATCCGAGCCCGCGTGCAGCAAGGAGTTCACAGTCTGATAGAGTGGAAGACTCATCCCAGCTCGATCGAGAGCCTCGAGCAAGCCGAAGCCGACGCACAGTGCCGCGCTGATACAAACGGGCAGTATCAGGCGCGCATACCATCGCCCCAAAACCACTGCACGAGTCAACAATGCGAGCGCTAAGCCGTAGATTACCACGGTCGCGGAGGTGACCAATTTCGCAAGCCCATCGCGACCATGAAACCTCGCCGCGCTGATTTCAGTCGCATTCCAGAGGGCCGAAATCGCTATAACGATTACGATGGCGGCACCGGTTCGCCAGACAAGGGTCCCGCCTGGCCGCTCGACAAGCTCACCAGCTACGCTAGCGCCGGCAGCGTTGATCCCATATAGCCCCATGGCCAACGCAAAGAAATAGAAAGAACTCTCGTTGCCGAGTTCTCCGAAGGATTTAAGTCCTGCGATCGCGTCGAAGGGAATCGCGATCACGGCCAACGCGAATATCGAGTCAGTCAGTTTAACGCGCATGGCCATGTCCGTCATCTTCAGCCCGGTCGCTAGGGACAATCATAGGGTAGTTGCTTAGGACGACCGCCTTTCCGGCTATGTAGGCAACGGCGGTTCGAGCAGAGTCGGACCTTAGCCAGGCAACGATCTGACTTGTTTTCCCTTCCTCGAACAAAAGGAGCTGCACCTGAGGGTCCACGGCTTCCAGTCGGCGAACGAACCTCATATTCGTTAATCGCCGAACTAATCCGTCATCCGGCTCAACCTTGAAAATACCCTGCGCCGTCTGAAGTCCAAAATGAGACTCGGGATTGGCAGGCTCGTCCCTTGAGTCCTTCCATTCGTACCATACGGTTGCCTGAACGCCACTGGCGACGTTCGCAAGATAGGCGCGAGCCAAATATGCTCGCTGGGTTGCACGGCCAACGGCCGAAGAGGGATATCCCCATTCAGTGCACAGCATGGGCACGTCACGCCATCGACCGGACAGGCGCTCAAGTAGTGCGCGACTGGCCAGGTTCTCAGCTTCCACGCTCTCCGGATCCGGCCGTCGCCCGCCGCTTATGCGATAACTATGCATACTCAAGCCATCGAGACATCCTGCTGCCTCGGTCTTCGCCAGAGCCCCATAGAGTGCGGGCGCCCGGATCGGCAGGCTGGCAGTTGCCGGCGCAAGCACCATTGCCTTTGGAGCAACCATCTTGATTGCGCTGCAAGTCATCGCGGCGAGTTGCGCGTAGGCATCTGGCTTTGGTTTGGGCGGCCAGAATATGGGCAAGTCCGGCTCATTCCAGACCTCCCAGGTAACTGACTCGTCAGCGTACCGCTTCGCGGCTGCGGCAGCGAAGCGACTGAAGGCCGCCATCGCAGCCTCACTCTCTGGTGGTGCCGCAACTTTCCGCTCTCGCACGCCCGGATCTGCTGGCAGTTCTAGCCAGCGGCTATAAAGATGGTTTCCAGTCGCCAGAATCACAATGGAGGAAAGACCCGAATGTCTGACCTTCTCGAAAAACGCGTCTGTCGTTGCCCAGTCGAATTCTCCTGGATTTTTCTCGATTGCTTCCCACGACATACCCCATCGTACAAAGCTGAAGCCAATGTTTCGGATACGTTCCAGGTCAGCAGTGTCAATCTGCCATGCCTGCACGTGAACACCCAACCCCGAGGGGAGGCCGTTGGCCATCACACCCCGATTCGGCGCCGCTAACTCAAAGAGCATCAGGAAAAGCTGCAGCAGCCATCTGCTCCTGCGCAACCACCTCTCGCGCGTGGGCTGAAGCGGCTCTTGTAAGGAGTTTCGACCACTATCGGACGCTCGGCTAACCACGAATGCTAACAACCTCAAACGATCGATATCCAACGACTGTCTGTGCGGATCAAGCCACTGTCGACCAACTCGCGACTTGAGGTGTAACGGACACTTTCCGTGCCTAGGAGCGATAAATTAGGATTTGCTGCAAGGAGTTCACCGTACCGGCGGTATTCTATTGAGCCGCCGTAGTGTTCTCCGTGTGCGACGGCGTCCTCGATGCGTTTGCCGAAATCCTGGAAATATTTGAAATGCAGCAGAGCGCCCGTGACCGGCGACAGTCTAACCGCATTGAGCCGATGGCTGTTGACGAACGCGTTTCCGCTTCGCCATTTGACCAGCGGAACCTTATATGCCTGCGTTGCGACGACCTGAGCTCGTTTTTGACGGAAAAATCCAGCCTTGTGCGCGATCGCTAAGGCTCGCCTTGCCAATTTTGGCTTCAGACGAGGCCAGATCGCAGGCGTATTCTGATCTTCAAAACAAAGCCGCAGACGCGGCCCACCAATGTGCTCGAAGGGCGGGAAAGCAGACGGGAGGCCGTATCGCCGCACGACAACATAGCTGCTGTCATGGTAAGGACATGTCGCTCTAAAATCTTCGCCTTGCCGATAGTTGACCTCTCGGATAGGAAGCGAGCTGTACATGTCGAGCAGAAGAGCGTACACCGCCTCATAACCGAGCTGTTCCAGCCACTTGCAAAATTTCGGCAGTTCTACATTTTCACAACCGGGAAAGACAAACAATTCGTCGGCATCAGCGAGAAGAATCCAGTGTGATGTGCCATAAGCATCCAGCAGCGAGTTCAGCCAATTGACACCGGCGCGACTCTTTCCGTACGATCCTTCCGTGAAAAACACGTGACAATCTGATTGATCGAGCAAAAACTGCCCCGACCCATCGTTGGATTCATTGTCGATTACAAAGAAACGGGATACGCCGAGTTGGCGGTAATAGTTTAGAAAGTAGGGCAGGCGTAACATTTCATCGCGCAGCACCGCGAAGAGGCGGATTTCACTTCTATCGTCCGGGATGTCTCTTCGATCTTGCCGAACGAGTTCAGGATGGAGCTTATTCATTTGATCCCGTTAAAATCGGTAAACTGTAGGCGTGAGGACCCGCTAGGCAAATCATCTGCTGGTCAATTACGATTTTACAAGCACTACCCGACCGTCGAGCGCGCGCTCAGGGTGACGAGAATACCCGAACTTCCCTCTGATCACGAAACATGTGATATCAATTGAGCTTCCAGTATTCGTGGCGTTGCCTATCCCGCCTCGCCGGTAGTTGTCCATAGGTCGACCTAGGTGCATTCGTTTAATCATTAATGCCGGCGCACTGGACCAGACTGACCATTCGGTAAGTGCGCGTGAATGAATGTCGAAACGTACTGATCCTTAGCGCCAGTATCTCTCGTCCTGTTCAATCCCAGGTATACTCACCCTCACTCCGTCGCGCGCCAATCTCTTGGCGAAGATTTCGCGCGACGCAACATCCAATTTCTTCAGGTTCTCCAACAAACGCTCGCGCTCAACCCAACCTGCGCCGGTCAAACTGATCGCGGCTTCCTCAATGAAGCCGCTATTGATGAGAGCTGCAAATTCAGCGACGACTTCGTCTTGACGAGATTTGCTTAGCAGCGAGAAGACCGCAAGCGCCAATTGATTGCGTCGGAGCACCACCCAGCCTTCGTTCGGTCCTAAGGCATAGGACCGTTCCAGATAGCCGATATTGTCAAAGTCGAATCCGCTGCGCCTCGTCACAACCGAATAGAGCATCAGCCAAAGAAATGAGTCAGTTGGGATGACCTGGAGCGCCGACCGCAATTCGCCCTCGCTCGCTTCCATTGCGCGATCGCCCTCGTCGGAGTTCTTACGATGCATCGCTTCTTCTGCGGTTCGCAGCGTTACCACTGCCAGTGCAAATCGAAATTCAGGTTGCACTACACCCCGTGGGGAATTCGCATTCAAGCGGATCAGCATGTCTGCCAAAACACCAGGCCTGAACAGGCCATCGGCCATGATCCGTAGCGACGCCTCGCGGATAGGTGCCGTCAACCAGAAGGAGGGAACGGCAGCCATCGGCCATAGCGTGCCAAATAGCGCCACAAACAGCAGCATCACACGCACAAATGCCTTCGGCATTGCGCGAGCTAGTCCACGTATCCATACCTTGCGTAATATTTCTCGTAGTATTGGCGACCATAATAGGCTTCGTAGCGTGCAATTAGCCTTGTCTCAGCCTTGTTCAGGACGGCTCCCAACAGCTTGCCTTGGATTTCCGGCGCCCCGCGCAGATTGTGGCGCGCCACGTCCGTGTTTGTCTTTCCCCACTCTACCACAAATAAGTAAGAATCGACGAAGGGCACGGTGACGCGCGCGTCGACCACAGGCGCCATTGGCGGCATGTCCAGCACAACGTACTCGAATTTCGAGCGCAACAACGTCACAAGATTGTGCATCGCTTTAGACGCAAGGATCTCGTTCGTGTGTAGGAGTTTCGAGGACGTAGTCGCCGGCAGTATCGAGAGCTTGGTCTCTGGATCGAGTACTAACGTATCCTCCAGCCGCGCACTCTGCGCGACAACCTCGACCAAGCCGGCGCGCGCGTCCGGTACCAGCGCGCGCGACAGTGAGGGGTTGCGCAGGTCAGCATCGATCAGAATCACCCGGGCGCCACCGTGTGCCATGAGCTGAGCGAGGTTGGCGCAAAGCGTGCTCTTTCCCTCGTTCGGAAGAGTAGAAGTGACCGCCAGCACACGATTCTCTCGCACCATTGAATTGAGATCCATGGCCACCTTCAGGGTTCGCACGGCCTCGGAGTAGCGGGACAGAGGATTTTCGACGACATAGCGCAAGAGATCCGGATTGGGGTTGCCGGACTTGTCGGTAAACCTGTCCGAAAGCGAGCCAGGAAGCAGCGGCAGCGGCCGTGCGGCGGAGCTGCCCACCGCGGGGAGGATCGCGAGGCAGCTAGTGCCCAGGATTTCTTCGACTTGCTGGGTCGTACGGAAGACGCGATCGGTGAGCTCGCGAGCCATGGCGACACCAAAGCTCAGCATGAGGCCACTGAAGAGCCCTACCGCCAAAACGATCAGAGACTTCGGAGAGCTCTTCTTCAGCGGCATCGTCGCCGCGCTGATAACACGCGCTTCAGTGATCGGAAAGGACTGCTGCTGCACGCTTTCCATATAGCGCTGCAGAAAATTGTCGTACATCGCTTGGTAGGATTGGGCGGTGCTCTCGAGCTCGCGTAACTGGATCTGCGCCTGGTTGGTGAGCTGCGATTCAGAGACAGCCGCATTCAGGCTCGTCTTGATGCTCTCCTCGCGGGTGGCTGCGATATCATAGTCGCTCTTGTACGATTCCTGGATGCGCTTGAGCTCCTCGGTGATGTTCTTTCTGATCTCGTCCATCTGCCGCCGAAGGTTTACAGCGGCTAGATGGTCGTGGCCATACTTCGACGCCCAAATGGCCTCTTTGGAGGCCATGTCGACATATTGAGCGCGCAACTTTACGATGGTCTCGTTCTTCAGCGCATCGGCAACAGAGGCATCCGGGATCTCCTGCTTGAGGATGCTGTTCATGCGGTCAAGCCGCGCCTTAGTTTCTGCGGTCGCCGCATGCGCCAGCACGAGTTGACTGTTCACCTCGGCGAGCTGCTGCTCGTTCATCAGTCGTCCGCCGGTATTGACGATGTGGTTCGCAATCTTGAAATCGACCACCGCCTTCTGCGCACCGGTCGCCTGGGCGCGCAGCTCCTTTATGCGATCTTGCAGCCAGACACTGGCGCGGCGGGTCGCTTGGTACTTCGCCTCGAGCTGGTCCACGATATAGGCGTCCGCGATCGCATTGGCGATCTTCGCCGCTTTCGCGGGATCGCGCGAGGTGAAGCCAATCTCCATCACGTAGGTGGTGCCAAGACGCTTGATGACTCGATTCCTAGCGAACTCCTCCAGCGCCTTTCGGGTCAATTCGAATTCGGAAGCTGGGCTGCTCGAGGAAACCAGCCTAGCAACGGCCCCAAGCAGGGCGCCACCAGTACCGGTGAATTCGGGATCGTCGATCATGTGAAGGTCGCGGATGACCGCAAGGCTGATGTTTTCGGATTTCAGGATTTCGACTTGCGTCTCCACGGTTGAGGAATCGATCGCAACGTCCCCGAGCATGGACTGTTGCTGAAAAAGCTGCACCTTCCGCGTGTCAATCACCATTGACGCGGTCGAGGTGTATTGTGGAACGGCGGTAAAGAGATATAGCAGCGCAACGATGATGCAGGCCGACAGGATTGCGATCATCGTCGGGAACTGCCGGCGGATAATGCTGAGGTACGAGGCGAGCGATTCGGACTGTGAGCCTTGCATCTCAACGAATTCGCGATTGATCTCCGCGGCCGGCTTGTTCACCTGTAACATCTATAGATTCCTGAAAATGGATCGCTGTGTGTTCTTGGGATCAATGCTGGCCAAAAGCCTAATGGCATCCGGAGCAAACCCGATGCCAAAACCCGCGCTGTCCTGAAAACTAACACAAACCCGCCTGCAATTGAACGCAGTGAATGCAGTGCACAGCGCGCCTTGCGCGACTTTTTGCAGAAAGCTTAACGGCGCAAACGCAAAGCGGCGCCTGGTGGCGCCGCTGCCGCGAGGTCTCATGGTCCCGGCCGGAGGGCCGATTTCGGTCAGCGCGCGCTGACGCTGTTGCCGGCGCTGCCGACGCCGGCGTTGCCGCCGTTGGGCGCGTTGTTGCTCGTGGTGTTGTTGCCAAACCTGACGGCCCCCCCGCCACCGCCTCCGTTGGCAAGGCCGCTATTACCCGTCGGCCCGCCGGCGCCGGTGCCGCCGCCGCCCGCGCCGCCGGTCGCGGCGATCGCGACATCGCCGGTCGCGGCCTGGTAGGCGGCAATCGCGTCGGGATTGCCGGTGCCGGCGATCGCGGTCTGGATCTCATTGCCATAGGCTTGGTCCTGCTGCGCGGCCATGCGGGCAACCTGGGCGAGGCCCGCGACGATCGCGCGCATCTGGTCCTTGGTGGTGGCGGGATCCTTCAACAAGGCGATCAGGCCCGGCAGCGTGGTCGGATCGGAGGCGCCGAGGTCGCGCACGCGCGAGATCAACTGCGGACCGCCGGTCGGATATTGCTGCAACAGGCTGTTGGGAGCGGCCTTGAACTCGGAAATGACCGTGGCCGGCAGCTGGCGCTGCGGCGGATAAATGGCAGCGCTGGCGGCCGAATTGATCGTCGCCGCGAGGGCCGCAGCAGCGGCCATGCGAAGCGCAATTCTGATAACGCTCATAAATCAACCTCCAAAAAAATCAGCTAGCCCGATTGCTTGCTCGGCCCGGGCAAATGGCTGTGCAGTGCAGGAACCTAACCGAAGAGAAAAGGACTGTCCATTTATTCTAAAGACTTCGTAAACCGCGCAACTGCTTCAAATCTAGACACTTTTGTGAAGCTTGGGCTGCGCCCGCGCGAGGCGGCCCTCCCGGTTTGAGAAGGACTGCGACAGGCCCGCGCCGAAAAGCGCAACGAACGGAATGCTGTAGCCGGGCACCTGCAGCGTGAAGTCGAGGCACGAATGCAGCAGCGAGAGCGTTGCGGTCGCCGCCGCCGCCAGCGGGATGATGACGTCGCGCCGGCGTCCGAACACGCCCCGCGCCAGCACCACTAACATGATGGCCCAGCCGAGCGCCACCAGCAGCGCCATCGGCATGCCTACCTCGGAGGCAAGCTCCAGCGGCGTCGAATGCGCGGCATCCCAGACACCGCGAATCGAGATGTTGGGGCTGCGGTAGGGCGGGAAGGCCCATTGGAAGGTGCCCATGCCGGTGCCGAACCAGGGATTGTCGGCGATGATCCGAAGCGTCGATTTCCAGGCCTCGATGCGGCCCTCGTCAACCAGGCCCTGGCTGTCGAAGCGGCTGGAGACGCGTCCGCCGAGCAGTTGCAACAGGCCGAGCGCGACGGCTAGGCCCGAGCCGAGCGAGATCCAGATGCCGGTGCGCGGCGGGAGGTCTTTGCGCAGGAACAGCGTGAACGCGACGATCATCGCGAGCAGCGACAGGGCCACGCCGGCGCGCGAGGTCGTCATGAACATCGCCATCAGGCAGATCAAGAGGCATGCGAGCTGCGGCAGGATCTCTTTTGGCCGGATCGCGCGCAGGTCGAGCGACAGACGCCGCCATTCGATGTGCCGCTCCGGCAAGCGGCGGCGGACGTCCTCCAGGATCAAAAGCATCCAGATCACCGCAGCCGAGCCGAAATAGGCCGCCGCCGTGTTGCGGTTGATGAAGGTGCCGGTGACGCTGCCGAGATAGGCCGTCTTGTCCCGCCACAGGATCATGGTGGGCTCGATCAGGAACGAGGCTACGCCATAGAGCGCGTAGGCCGCGCCGGAGATCGCGATCACCCACAGCAGGCGGCGCGCGCGCATCCGATCGGCGCCGACGGTGATGCCGAGCACGATGGCGAGGATGTTGGCAAGCGGCGCGCCGAGCGCGAAGAACGCCTCGTTCTTGACGATGGACGCGGACGGGGCGATCGGCACGCCGAGCAGATCCGAGGCCTGCTGCCAAATTGGCTGGAACGGCGCGATCCAGGGATGGTCGGAGAGCTGCTCGTGCAGCACGAAGGCATAGGCGGCCACGATCACGCCGATGCCGGCGAGCAGCCAGAGATGTGGCCGGCGCAGATCACGCGTCGGCGCGAAGATCACCGCGATGCCGAGGCACAGGCACCAGAACGCGATCGACAGATCATTGGTCGAGCCGAACGGAAATGGCGCGGCGGCGGCCACGAAGAACAGGATCAAGGCCGCGGGCAAGCTCCATGACCAGCGAATCTTGGGAAGCCAAAGGCGCATCATTATGTCTTGCGAGCTTTGCTGCTGGGCCTAGAGGAAGCAATCGATCGGATAGATCTTCAGATCCACGTTGAGGCGGCTGTTCCGGGTCTGCGCCCGGAACGCATAGAATAGTCCAAAGCTATCACTCCCCTGATCGAGTTTTATTCCGGGGGTTAATTCGTCGGGCGGGACCAGAACGCCGATGTGCCGGTTGATGGCGGAAATCTCGATCCGCCCCTCCCCTTGCACAAAATGCCCGCCGAGCTGGGTCACGGTGACCTTCGGCAGGCCGCGGCGCTGATGGCAGACGTCCTCCTCCCAGAGCTTGGTCTGCTGCACCAGCGGCTTGCCAGCGCCATCGGGCACGACGATGTCGGGGAAGGACGGGCGCAGCATGCCGAAGAACTTGCTCTCCTTGGAGTTCGCCGAGAGGCGGACGGTGAAGGACAGCTCGCCCCTGGCGCCCTTGAGGCGCGACAGGACGGGAGCGTCAGGCTCGGCGGAAACCATCACGTCGATGCGATGGCGGACGCCCATCTCGGCGGCAGCGCCGAGCACCGGCCCGACCGGTGCGAGGGCGAAGGCGAGCGGGACGAGAGCCAGAACACTGCAAAATCCTCGAAAGCGCATGAAGCCCCTTGCAGCAGCGCGGAGACCAGTGGCGGGCGCGTCCTACTCGGTGACGCCTTCATCCGAACCTGCCCGCCGGCCCGGCGACAATACCGATTGGATCGCTAAACGAAAATGGCACCGGGACAAAGCCCCGGTGCCATCGTCTTTGGTCGGTCAAGTCGGCGTCTTACGGCGCCAGCTTGATGTTGTTGCGGAAGATCAGCGCGTCGTTGCCAAGATTGATGGCATCGCTGCCGGTCGCCATGATCACGCGCATGTACTGCAGGAACTTGGCAACTTCGACGTTGCGCGAGTTCGAGACGTAGATGATGTCGCCGTTCTTCATCATGACCTTGGTGGCCAGGAAGAAGCCGCCCGGATCGCGGAAGTTCACGTTGAAGATGACCGGGATCGTCTCCGAGGTGTACTTGCTCACGTCGATGCCGAGCTGGGCCGCAACCTCGCGCGGCTCGCGGCGATAGAGATACACGGCAGCCGGATCGGCCTGGCCGTCCAGGAGACCGCCGGCCTTGCCGACGGCTTCGCCGAGGTTGATGCGCCAGGCGTCGAAGTTGAACTCGCCGCTCTGGCCGCTGGCGCCGAACGCCATGAACTTCTGCTGCTCGCGATAGACGTAGATGCTGTCGTCGGGGCGCACATAGACGTTGTTCTCGGGCGCCATCACGAGATTCTCGAACGGCACGGTGGCCCGCCGTCCGCCACGCTCCAGCATGACCCAGGTCTCGAAGCCCTGGCCCTTGATGCCGCCGGCGCGGGTGATCGCATCGAGTACGCGATCCTTCGCACCCGCCGCGCTCGCCGGATAACGCGCCGGCGAATTGACCTCGCCGAGCACGCTGATCAGCTGGGTGCGCTGCGAGGACATCGCCACGACCGCCTGCGGCTCGATGGCGCGGTTGCCGATCCTCTCGACGATGGCGCGCTGGATTTGGACCGCCGTCAGGCCCGCGGCCTTGATCTGCCCGGCATAGGGCACGGTGATGAAGCCGTCATTGTCGACCGACTGATCCGGGATCGTCACATAATTACCCGGACGGACGCCGGCTTCGGCCGGGATGAACAGACCGCCTGCCGCGGCTTCGAAGATGGTGACGCTGACGACGTCGCCGATGCCGAACACGATGCTGGCGGGCGGACGACGATCGGTGAACACGCCGGCGAGCCCCTTGGGCTCATGGGTGTGCAGGATCTTCACCGTGGCCGGATTGAGCGGCACCAGCTCGTAGGCCGGCGCGTTTTCGGTCTGGATCTTGTTGTTGACGTCGTCGGTGAGCGGCCCCGAGCCGGGATTGGTCGAGCAGGCCCCGAGCGCCAAAGCGGCGGCCAGCAACACAGGCTTCAACGCATAGGTCTTGGCAATAGATGACATGAATCGCGCCCGAGGGTCCCCAATTGATGTAAATTGGTACGGCCTAGGGGGTGGTGCGACAAGTGTTCCCGGTGGTTAACGGACCAATCCGTCGGCCAGTGTTGCGTGCGGGCCACTCTTTGAGGCTTAGTTTAACCCTTTGTGACCATTTGTTGTATTTCGTGTGCTCGGTTCGAGAGCAGATCGCCCCAGTCGTGGGGGCGGTGTGTCGAGCGCAAGGCTTCTTGACCGCTCCGCCCTCTGCTAACTCTGGGGTGTTGAAGATAGGAACTCCCCGTGTCTGGCCTCCTTCTGATCCCGCTGTTGGCGGGCTCCCTCCTTGGCGCCGCCGATCGCGCATCCGGCACCACCGTCGCCTGCTCTGCCAGCGCCGTGGGGTGGTGTCGCGGCGCGGCGGTGGTTGAGGTCGCCGGGTCTGCGTCCACTTCCGTTTGGAAATTTACCCGGACCCAGGGGGCCAAGGACGGCGAGAGCTTCGCCGCGATCATGAAGACCGCGGACACGACCCAGTCGGACCCGGACTTCGCCGGCCTGATCGTCCGCTGCGCGCCGAAGGGCAAGGTCGATGTGCTGGTGGCCTTGATCCGGCCCTTCCCGCCCCGCAGCCACCCCAAGGTGACCATCGCCGCGAGCGGCGGCGGCACCTTGAGCTTCGAGGGCAGCATGGCGGCCGCGGGCGCGGCCGTGCTGTTGCCGGACGAGGTCTCGGCCTTTGCCGCGGGCAAGTGGCAGACCACGGCCTCACTGTCCGTGGTGGTCAGGGAAAGCGACAGCGAGATCAAGGGACTGGTGGCGCTGAATGGCTTGCGCGAAGCCTACAATTCGCTGCTGGCAAATTGCGGCCAATAGGCCAAATTTAGCCATACAACTTAAGGGTCTTTTTAAGGTGGGGAACCTAGGGTCCGAAGCACGGGGGAGTGTTTCGGATGACCGCCTTTTTGATTTTCAGCTTTCTGGTAGGTGCCGTGCTGGGCCAGCGCTTTCGCGTGTTCGTGCTCCTGCCGGTCACATTTGCACTGGTGCTCACCATGCTGCCGGTGAGCATGATGACCAGCCTTGGCCTTGAAGGCATGAAGGCTGCGGTGTTCGCCGCCATCGCCCTCCAGGGCGGTTACCTCTTCGGTTCGGGGGCGCGCTTTGCCCTTGCCGCCGCACGCGCCACCCGCGTCTTCGGTCGAGCGGTTAAGGCCACCCGCTGATCACGGCGCAGGCCTCTGTTTGAAAACGCACCGCCCGCTTGTATGGTGACCTGACCGTTTCAGGATTCCTTGTCGAGCGCGCCGTTTGTCTCTCGCTTATTTTGCCCTCATCGTCTCCGTCGTTTCCGCTTCCGCTCTCGACATCGCCAGCGCCACGTTCGGGGCGCAGCTCGGGACGCTGGCCGCAGCGCTAGGCTTGCTGGCGGCCGCCTTCAGCGCGCGAAAGGCCGACTACGATCATTATGTCCGTGCCACCTCCTGGGGCCGCTGGATCCTGGTGGCCATTCCGCTGTGCATCGCGGCCCAGCTTGCTCCGCTTCCGCTGCGCTTTGCTCATCCGATCTGGGCCAGCGCCCACGAGGTGATCGGTGGCCTCTCGCTCGGACCGATCACGGCCGATATCGGCTTGACGGTGAATGCGTTGCTGCTGGCGCTTGCCGCAATCTCGTTGCTCGGCGTCGCGATCCTGGTTGTCCGCAACCGCATCCGTGCCGAGCTCGTTCTGTTCGTGCTGAGCGGGGTCGCCGCGATCTCCGCCTTGATGTTGGACCTGCATCGGCTCTCGCCGGCGCTTGCTGCAACCGTCCCCCATGACCTCACGACGAGCCTGGCCGGGCTCGGCCTCATGCTCAATCTGGCAGTGATGCAACTCGCCGCGGAACGGGCGGAGACGCATCATTCGGTCGTTCGCTCGGTCGCGATCGGACTTTGCGGTCTCGTCGGAGCCTTGGTCAGTGCCGCTGCGATCTTCGGGTTGTCCGGGACGAACAGCGCGATCGCAGCGGCCTTTGGCGTCGTGCTGATCCTGCTGATTCTCGTCATCCGCAGACTGGATCTGTCGCCATTGGCCGCGAGCGCGTTGTCGATAGCAGCTCTGGCCGGCGCGGCGATCGTGCTGACCTTCCTGTTCGAGAAGAACTCCGGACCGATCCTCCTGCGGCTCGTCCCGGAGATGGGGGCCGAAACGACGGCCGCGTTCGAGCGGATGTTGGCCGACACACGCTGGTTCGGCGCCGGTGCCGGGACTTTTGCTGCGGTGGGCAGGATCTATCAGAGCGATGCCAGCGCCGTCCTGACCACGCCCTCGGCAGCCATTTCCGTGTTCGCAGGGATGGGGTGGGTCGGCCTAGCCGTCATGATCGCGGTGAGCCTATTGGCTTTGGTTCGCCTGTTCTTCGGCGCCCTGCAGCGCGGACGCGACTCGTTCTTTCCCGCTTCGGCCGCGGCTTGCGTCCTCTTCGCACTGGTTCAGAGCTTTGCAGGTCCCGGATTGCTGCACCCGGCAGCAATCCTCTGTCTTTCGGTGATCGTGGGCCTCGGACTGTCGCAGAGCGTCAGCCAATCCGGATCGCGGTAGCGCGCGGGTTATTAGACCGCGCGGTCGCCGAGCGAGGCCCAGTAGTTCGGGTTCTTGGGCGACTGGATGCGGACCCAGCGATAGGGCTTCTTCGACCACGGCATGATGTGGCCGGAGAGATTGTCCAGCACGAGATCGCCGGAGAAGGTGCGCACCACGACCACGAGATGATGCTCGCCCCAGGTGGTGACGACCTCGCTCAGCAGAACCGAGCGCGCCGGAAAGCCCTTGGCGATCAAATCGTGGCGTTTTGTCACGGCATAGTCGTTGCAGTCGCCGCTTGCCGGATGCAGCAGCCATTTTTCGCCGCGCAGGCCTTCCAGGTTGGGCTCGGGACGGATCGCGGCATTGACCCGCTGGTTGACCTCTTGCATCTGCGCCACGCGCTCGGCGGTGAGCTTCAGGCGGCCGCCGCGGAACACGATCTGCTGCGGCCGCGGCTTGCACTCGTCCTTGTACTTCAGGCAAAACAGCGTGAACGCCATCGGCGCCAGCGTCGGCTGGTCGAACTTGATGTACTGGATCGCGCCGCGCAGCCCCAGGGGCGCGCCGACAAAGGCGGCTTCCGCGCTCCGCTGCATCCCCGCAGTGACGACGATGGCGGCGACGGCCGCCAGGAACTTTGCAACTTTGCGCATGTCGCGCTCCCCGTTCTTGTTGGGGAGACGCTACGCGAGACCTCTTGAAATACGGCTCAAAGGCCGCGCGGTGCTTTAATCAAAATGCGGGCGCCTCGGTCAGGGACAATTAAGAATACCGATGCGTGACTTGTTCTGCTAAGAGCGGTCACGACGTTCCGCTCGTGACGCTGGATGCGATTCGACCGACCTGATGGGCCTTTCCTCACGCTTTCGCAAGAAGACCAAGCCGCGGCTTCCCGACGGCGTTCGCGTCTATGCGATCGGCGACGTGCATGGCCGCGCCGACTTGCTTCAATCGCTGTTAACCGTGATCGACGCCGACTTGGCCCGCTCGGCCCCCCAACGCGCCATTCAGGTCTTTCTCGGCGACTTTGTCGACCGCGGCCCGGACTCGCGCGGCGTTCTTGATCTCTTGATCGAACGCTCGAAGTCGCACGAGACCGTGTGTCTGAAGGGCAATCACGAGGTCTTCCTGCTCGAGGTGCTCAAGGACCCCGCCCGCCTGCAGGAGTGGCGCCACTATGGCGGCCTCCTGACCCTGGTCTCCTACGGCGTCACGCCGACCATGAATCCGTCCGCGGAACAGCAGGTCGAGCTGATCGAAGGACTGAGGCGCGCGATCCCGCCCGAGCACCTCGCCTTCCTGCAGCAATTGCCCTCGTCCTTTACCTGCGGCGACTTCTTCTTCGTCCATGCCGGCGTCAAGCCTGGCGTCGCGCTCGATCGCCAGAAGGATGAGGACCTGCTCTGGATCCGCGAGGAATTCCTGGCATCCGAGGAGCGGTTCGGCAAATACATCGTTCACGGTCACACGCCGGTCAGCGCGCCCGATATCCGACCGAACCGCATCAACATCGACACCGGCGCGTATGCGACCGGCAACTTGACGCTATTGACGATCCAAGGCGATAGTCTTCTCGCAATTTGAAAGCTTGGGCCGCAACTTCGGTGATGACGCTTCGCGCCATTGGTATCCTGACCGCGATCGCGCTGGCGCTCCACGCCGGCATGACGTTCTATGGCGATCTGGTACGGCCGGACTTTCGCGCCCGCGACTTGTTCTCGGGCGAGATTCCGCCGGACAAGACCAAGCTTAAGGCCGCAGGTAGCCTGGCGTCTTTCTCGTGGGATGGCGACCTCCTGGCAAATTATGCAGCGGCGATGGCCGCCGACGTTCTGCACCGTCCGTCGACCGACGCAAGCGGAAGGGCCAGCGAGAGCAAGGCGGTCCAAGCCGCTGTCGTCGCGGCCTTGAAAGTCTCGCCGATCAGGCCGGCGCTCTGGCTCACGCTCGGCACGCTCCAGGCCCAGGCCGGCGAAGCGGTCACGCCCGCGGTGAAGATGTCCTATCTGACCGGGTCGGTGCCGATCGATGTTGCCTTCTCACGCGTCCGCACCGTGACTTCGAGCGCCGCTGCAACCGACGAAGAGATCAAGCTGCTGGCGCAATCCGACATCCGGTCGGCGCTGGCCAACCGCTCGCGTTACGAGCCGCTGCTGATCGCGGCCTATGTGCAGGCAACTCCGCAAGGCAAGTCGCTGCTGCTGGAGACGACGAAAGTGACCGATCCCAAATTCAACGAGATCTTGCGGCGGTACTAGCGGGCCGATTTCGGGGTGACCGGCACGAAATCCTGATCGCGGCGCGGCTGGTCGGATCGCCCCTGGTACACGAACATGCCCTTCTTGGTGGCGACGATGTCGCCTCGCTGCAGGCTGTCGTCGCGAAGCAGGCGTTCGGTCGCGACGAGGTCCGGATCTTCCGGAATCGGCTTGTAGAGCTCCGGATGCTCGCGCCGCTCGCGCGCAACCTCCTTGGCACGGCGCCGCGCATCCTCGATGCGCTGCCGCCATTCGCCGCGCGAGACTTCCGGCTCGCTCGACGGAAGATAGTCGTTGATGGACGGCTCCGGCTCGGTCTGGGCACGGCATGAGAGCGGGCAGGCATAGAGGGCCAATCCGACAGCGGCCGCCATGGCCGCCTGAGCCGGCGCGCGCGCCAGTGTCCGGCGGTCTGACAGGGACTTGCAGCGAAGGGAGCGCACTCCGATGACTCCAAAGGGGCCGAGCGGCAGCCCGAGGCCGCCGCGACTTCAGCTGATACGGCTGCCAATTGCAACATTTTCGGAACGCCGCGGCCGTCCCATCAAAAAAGCGAAAAAACAACCCCATGCACAGTAGCCGACCCCAGCCAAATCAATGGGTTACGAATTTCCCGAAATCCGACTTGGTCCGTCGGGCAAAACGGGGGTAGGATGGCATGATCTGGAGAGAGGCCGACCGATAATCGGCCTATTTGCGATCAGCCTCGGATGAGCGCCTCAAAGACAATAACTCGGTCCCAAGGCCTCGTTAGGTCATCGCTGCTAGATTTCGGCATTCGCTGATGGAGTTGCCGTGCATGCATGCAGGACCGGTATTGCTGTTGAGTGTTACCGTTGCGATGTCCGCCATGCCTGCCCTTACGGCTCACGCCAGTCCCGCCTGCGTCAAGGAGCGTACACCGTTTGAATTGTCGCAAGACACCGTGAAATGGACGATGTCGATCGCGCCTGGAGCCGACTGCATCCAGGGACTGCGTTGGTCGTACATGCAGATCTTCAAGGTATCGGTCGTGAGCGGGCCATCACGGGGGCAATTGGCGGTGGTCGGGTCCGGCTTCCGCTATTCGGCAGAAGCCGGGGCGCGCGGCAGCGACAATTTCACGCTGCTGATCTCGGGCAAGAACCGTCACGCTCCGGGGACATCGACCCTGGAGGTCGAGGTCAATCCGCAATAGCCCGCTCCGCCTCGTGGCGGATGTTCAGCGCGACTAACGGCGGCTCGACCCGCTGCCCCGGGTTCTATTCCCGTAATAGGGACGGGCATATCCGCCCCTCGTCACAGGCGGCTCGATCCGGCTCGGAATATTCGGCGTCGCGTTGGGCGGCGCGGGCTGCGACGGGTTGACGATGATCACGTTGCGATTGGGGCTCGAGGGGTCATTGACGCCCTGGGCCCAGGCGCCGGCAGGCACCACAAGCGCGAGTGTGATCAAGACTAAGCGTTTCATGCCAGATCTCCCGAGCAAGAACGTCAGGGAGGCGAACACCGTTCCTTCACGGCGGCATCACGGTTCCTTGCGCGACCTCATCGACGCACGGCAATCAGCTTGCCATCTCTCCAGACACCTTGGGCCGCCTTTCCGGTGGGAAGGCTCCCCACGTTCCGGACGGCGGTAGGTCGAGAGGCAGCCTGAGTGGTCTGCTTCTTTTTCTCAGGTGTCGTCACGATGCTGGAGCTCGTGGTGTTGGCCTGGTCCTTGGTCCCTTGTGCCGAAGCAGACTGAACCAGAAAGGCCAAAAACATGATTGCTGTCAAAATGCCGCGCATGGTCACACACCGGATGAAGGAGCTGGTCGAAATGTCACAGGTTTCTGCCCAAAAGCAAGCTCTACGAGACGATCGCACAGGACCTTTGCGGGGCCGGAGCATCAGCGCGTTTCACCGCGACCAACGGGGTCCGGGGTGAAAAAGCCTAGCGGAACGGCACTATCCGGGCTAGTTGATCGGCCTTGATGACCGAGACCGGCGACACAGCAGCCAACGCCTCGCAGGCGCAAGAGATCAAGGCCGGACTCGTCCGCCTGTTATCGGAGCGGATCCGCGAAGTCTCCGGCGACCCCAGGCAGATGCGGGATGTCGTCTACGAGCTGGCTCGCGTCAAGCTTCTGGAACAATTCACCCACGCCGATGCGCGGGAAGCGCGAGAGCTCCAGCAAGTCCTCGAACACGCCATCCGGGAGGTCGAACGGTCCTTTGAGCGAAGCGGAATATCATCACCGCCAAAGGCTGCCGCAGTTTCCGCGGCGAATTCTCCGCTGGTCGACGTCCCTGTTCCTCCGCCCATTCCGACGGCTCCCGAGACGCCGGGCCATCCTGCCGCACCGCCACGTTCGCTTGACCAGCCCAAACGGAGCAGAGCCTTCAATTCGCTGGTGCGATTGAGCGCCATCCTGCTGCTGATCGCCGGGGCCGGCACCGCGATCGTCTATTGGCCACGGCTGAAGACCCAACTGAGCGCATTGTCGCAGGTGGCGCCGCTCTCCGAGCGCACGCCTGGAAGTCCCGAGCCTCAACCGACCGCGACCCCGACTCCCGCGGCGGGCGAGACCCCGGAACGGACGCCGGAGAGCCCGGCGCCGGCGGCGCACCCCTCGATGCCTTTGCCGACGACGTTCGGCGTCTACGCCTTGAGCGAGGGCCAGCTCCATGAGCTGAAGCCGGTACCCGGAAAGATTCCGGACCGGCGCGTCGCGATCTCGGCCGCCATCAACACGCCGAGCGTGACCACAGTGCCGGACGGTGATGTCAAATTCATCGTGTTCAGGCCCGATGGGGGTGTCGAGGCCGGCGGAACCGAAGTTCGGGTGATCGCGAAAGTCTCCCGCGCCATGGGCGTCGATGCGACCGGGAAAGCGGCCATGGTCAGCGCCGGCGATTCCTGGGTCATCCGCAGCATGTCCTACCCCTACAAGGTAGGACCGATCGACGACCAGTCGAGAATGCTGTTGCTGCAACCGGAGCAGGACGGCTTCACGCTCGCGCCCGGCCGCTACATCGTCTTGGTCAAGGGCATGGGCTACGACTTCACGGTTGCGGGGACGATCACCGATCCCAACCAATGCGTCGAGCGCATCAATGCGATCAACGGCGCGTTCTATTCGCCCTGCCCGCCGCCGCGACGATAACGCAGCCTTCCCGTTTTACTTGGCCGGCTTGTTGTCCTTTGGCGCATCCGCCGGCATGTCGTCGACCTTGCCGTTGTTGGCGACGCATTTCCGGAAGTACTCGCGCTGGTCCTTGCCCGTTCCCTTGGTGCTCCCCGCTGCGGGGTTGCCTATTTGTCTGGGCGGAAAGGCCTTGGCCACGGCCGCATCGCATGCCCGCGCCACTTCGACGGTAATGGCCGAGGCCGTCGCCGGCACCGCCAGGGTCAAAGCGCATGCCAGCCCAACCAATGTCCGCAAATTCTTGACCGGCACCTCGTCGCTCCTTCAGTCGGTGAATGCTTGCCGAACCATACCAAAAAGGAACGAGGCGCCAAACGGCAAACCGCGCCGATTTGTCACGCGGTTTGCCCTGCGTGCCGGCAGGGCTGTGCACCATCCGAGCGCGCGCCTCATCCTTCGAGACGGCGCTAACGCGCCTCCTCAGGATGAGGCTGATCGGCGACGGTGCCCGTTGAAACTGTCGCTGCCGCGCGCTCCGTCCTCATCCTGAGGAGCCCGCTGAAAGCGGGCGTCTCGAAGGATGGCCGCGGTCGCGCTCCTAGCTGTTGAGCTGCGGCGGCTTGAAATCCGGAAAGCGCGTGAGCATTGCGGTCTTGACGAACTTCAAGTGAGCAATGGTGCTCGCCAATTCCTTGAGCCGGCGCTGGCCGTTCGAGATGTCGGCCGCGAAGAGATCCTGATGATAATTATCGAGCGCCTCCCGCTCGAGATATTCATCGGTGCCGTTTCCGAAGGTCACGGAAGCACGCGCAAGGGCATCGTCGACACGCCGGTTGAGCCCGGCCTGCTCCCTCTCCGCCTCCTGCAAGGCGGTTTCGATCGCCGCCAAAACAGCTCCGATCCGCACGCGGTCGGTCTCCGCATCGCGCTCGGCCGAGCGGGCCTTGAAGGTTTTGTCCTCGCGGCGGGAGCCGAGGAGATTGTGTGCGCGCGCTCTCAGGAACAGCTGAAACATCCGGGCCATCCCACATACGAGATCCAGGCGGGTACCATCGGTCAGCCGTAGTTAACAAATCCTGAATCCGGCGCCCGTCCGGTCTGGCTTTGTGCGATCCATGCCCGCCAAGCTCCCTCGTGCCTGGCATAGAGCTCGAGCCAGCGGACTTCGCCGTCCGCAGCGGCGCCTACCCGTGCGCGGACCTCGGATGTGAATGGTCCTGTCTCGTTCGATGCGAGGTCCAGTGCTTCGAACTCCGCCGTCTCCTCCGGAGACAGGCCGATCAGCACACGATGCCCTTGGGCGTCGACGAAATATCTGCGCGGCGCGTTGTGCCTTGGATCAGTCATGCGCAGGGCCCTCATTCATGATCCATGGCCCTGGGCGATCCTTCAGCCGCCGCTCAAAGCTACGAACAAACGCGATCAAAACGAGGACGCAGGTCGCGCCCAGCAACGCAATCAAATACGCCATTCAGCCCACCTATGCGAGCCGCGAAAATATGGAGGCGGCTAAAGTAAAGTCTCGCCATGAATTGCTACGTTCTAGGTTGCCTTTCCGAAGCTCTCAAGAACCGCATCACGTTAACCTAACTGCGCATGGTTATCCGACCGGGCCGCACGGCGAGATCAGCTTGCGCTCACATCCGCCCATGGCCGAGCCACTACGATGGATGCTCGCTCTGCTTGGCGCCCATCGCTGCCGGCGTGTAGGGCGCATAGAGACGATATCGTGCCGACCGCTTGCGGGAGCGCCATGCCCGCACGCCATAGCCGCAGCAAAAGCCGGCTGCAAAGATCGAAATCAAAACCAGAATTGCAAACATTTGGAATGTTCCCAATGATCGGAACGCTCCTCCCGGCTCATTTCAACGTGATGTTGTGACGACTTCAAGATCATCGGCGCTGAAAGTTTTGTCAGAGGAACATGAAGTTTGTGCAACGTGATGCTTGAAGTTTGGTCGTTGCAAGAACCACGAGCCCCAGGGGATGACGAAATCTCTCATCGTTCGAGGGCGATATCCAGCCCACGATGTTAACCCGTGTTCACTGCGGCAGCAGCCTCGAACGAAGCGGTGGAATGCGCGGTACTCGGGCAATGCTGCGATCTGCAGAACAGGCACTGACACCTCGTCAAGGGCATCTGGCTGCCATCGCGAAGCCAGTGCCGACGCAGCATCCGTTGTTCTACGGAGCGTCATGCGGCAACTTCGTCGCGGTAAGGTTGAGAGGTTAGCTTAACCCGCGTTGTTTGTTGCGAACTCTCAGCGATTGCTTATCCATCTCTCGTACCGGGCTCCCCCAAGCTCGGCCCCACCCAAGCAAAGCCGTCGAGCGAACATGGGTCCGCTTGGCGGCTTTGTCGTTGTGTCGACGAGAGGATCATTTCGGTTATGGCGCGCAGGCCCTGGTCGTTCAAGGAAGATCGCCGGCTCATGGAGCTGGCCAAGTCTGCAGCCTCGCTGGAGCAGGCAGCAAAAGCTCTCGGGCGCTCGCCTGATGCGGTCAAGCGCATGGCGTTGCGGCTTGGTCTTTCGTTGAAGTCGAAGGCGGCTAAGAAGAGCTGATCGTAGCAGTGCAGCGGCGCTCGCCTCGGCTTCGTGGCCGGCCGCTGCAGTGAACGTCCAGTGACGTCGCCGATGAGACAACGGGCCGTCATGGAGGCCAAAGCGCAAAAGCGGCTTCGCAAATTCCTGCGCTGAGCTTTCTTCAGCCCGCCGGCCAAGACAGAACTTTCGGACTTTGCGTCAGGCAGCGCGGCAAAGCCGTCGCCGCGGTGGGAGGAACCAAATCAACCTTGGGATGTTGGTCCGGCTCTCACAGCGAGGTCTGGCAGTGCTCCACTTTGCCATTTCCGCAGTCTTGGTCTGGCTGGCGCTCAACATCGCCTTCGTGGTGCTCCGGCTGCGGGCCGCCTGCGAGTCCGCAACGCCCCGCATCGACAGGCCCAGCCGCCCCTATCCCGGGGTCGTTCCCGTCCGCCATCGTCTCGGACAGTGAGGGTCGATTGAGCGGGTTGCCTGCGGTGCCCCGCCCAGCCGCCTCGACCTAATTTTGCGTCCGCTTCTGGGACCCCATCCCGGGACTGGTTCCGTAGCTCGGTGTTCCCGTTCCCTTGAAGGCTCCGCCCATCGGATCCGATCCGGAGTTGGTGCCCGTGCCGCTGCGGGTCGCGGACGTGGGCTGAGTACCCGATGGCTGGTCCTTGGTTCCTTGCGCCGAGGCCACGGAGCTTCCGATTGTCAACGCCACGACGAGGCTTAACGTCCTGATCATACTGCTCAACTTTCCCTGCTTGTTTCTAGCCCTGAGCCGCCTGACCATTGGCCAGGGCATTGCGCGGCCGCCCGTTCGGGCTGGTCCCTCCGTTAAACCCTATCTTAGCCCCCGCTGGCTAGGATCAATCTCCAAGCCTGCTCGTATTTTCGCCTTGCCCTAATTCGCCTGAAACCGGATGAGATTGCTGCGACCAAGCCTTCCGTTTGCGGCGCTCGTGCTTGCGAGCATGTTGGCGTTTGGGCTGGCGGGCCATTTCGCCGCGGAGGCCGTCATCCGCCATCAACAGGCGCATCAGCTCAACGAGCTGACCGAGGTCGTTCTGCGCCGATCGGAGCTTGCCGTCGATTTTGCCGCGGGCAGCCTGGACGAGCTCGCGCGGCGCAATTTCGCCAGCTGCGAGCCGGCGGCGCTGCAAGCCATCCGTCTGCACGTCTACCAGCGCTCGGCGATCAAGGACGTCCGCCTGGTCAAGCCGAACGGCTCGGTGATCTGCTCGGCCTATTCCGAGACGCTCGAATTCGACAAGGGATGGGTGGACCGCCGCGACATGCTGCCTTCGCGCGACAAGACGCTTTCGCTGTTCCGCGTCGAGCAGTTCGGCGGCGACGCCTTGGGCGTGCTCAGGGACGTCGATGGCAGCTCCGCTCTGGTCGCCATTGTCGGCATCAATGCCAGCCTGTTCGATATCATGCCGGCCGAGCTGCGCGCGCACAGCCAGGTGATCCTCGCCTTGAGCAATGGCGAGAAGCTCGGCGAATTCCAGACCGACGCCGGCAAGTCTCTGCCGGCGCCGATCAGCTTCGAGCGGACGTCCGCTCGGCTGCCGCTTCATGCCACGATCCAGCTCGAGCACGCGGTGCTGTCGAGCTGGAATAACGAGGCCTATTGGCCCACGCTCGCAGTGGCCCTCGGACTTGGCGCGATCTTCGGTATTCTGCTGGCCCGCAGCCGTCGCATGGAGGGGCCAGTCGCCGATCTCGACCGGGCGCTGACGGCCGGCGAATTCAAGCCATATTACCAACCCATCTTCGACCTCCGGACCGGTCGGATCAAGGGTTGCGAGATTCTGGTTCGCTGGCTGCGCCGCGATGGCTCGGTCATCCCGCCGATGAATTTCATTCCGCTCGCCGAATCCAGCGGGCGCATCCAGGCGATGACCTGGCAGATCCTGGGATCGGCGCTCACCGAGCTCAGGCCATTGCTCAGGGCGGACAAAAATTTCAAGCTGTCGCTGAACGTCGTGCCCAAGCACCTCCTGAGTGCGGGCTTCGTCGAAACGCTGCGGCGCACGGTTCTGACCGCACGCATCTCCGCGCGCCAGATCGTGGTCGAGATCACCGAGCGCGACGAATTGGATGATCTGGCGCGCGCCGCTTCGGTCGTGGCCGAGCTGCGCGACCGCGGCTTCCGCGTCGCCATCGACGACGTCGGCGTCGGCCATAGCGGACTGTCGCGGCTGAAGGGCCTCGGCGCCGACACGATCAAGATCGACAAGTTCTTCGTGGACACGATCACGGTGGACGCATCGACGACCACGATCGTGGAAATGCTGGTGGCGCTCGCGAAAGACCTCAATATGAGCGTGGTCGCGGAAGGCATCGAGACCGAGGAGCAGCTGCGCGCATTGCTCGCCTCCGGCGTCGAGGAAGGCCAAGGCTATCTGGTTGCGCCGCCCCTGCCCGCCGCAAAATTCAATGAGCTCCTCGAGTCGCGCCGGGTTGCGCAGTCGGGCGCGGCGACATCCGGTACGACGGCTTTGGTGGCCTGACTGCCGGCGCTCATAGCCGCCGAGGCTTTAACGATACTTTCTAACGATATTTTCCGCTTTCAAACCCGAGCGGCGAGCAAGCTTGTATGTTGGGGCCATGCGCAGGAGCCACCTCATAACAGCCGCGAGCATCTGTCTGGCGCTGATCGTCTATGCCACGCTGGCGAAGCTGTCGGGACGGCCTGCGCTGCTAGGGCACCACGAGGCCTATTGGGTCGTCGTGATCGAGCGCTTCAGCGCCTATGGCCTGCTCGGCTTCCTGCTGTCGTTCCTGCTGCCGGGACGGTTCAGCCTGGCATGCTCGCTCGTCATCGCGGTCGCCATGGGGCTGGAGCTGATGCAAGCGTTCATACCCGACCGCGATCCAGGCTTTCTCGACGTGCTGCAGAAGGCGGCAGGAGGCACCGTGGGCGTCATGCTCGCACAGATGATCCTGGCGTTCCTGCCCAGACCACCGTCCTGAAGCGGCGCGCATTGCCTCGGCGCAATGACCGGCCGACCCGATCCTCACTTCATCATCTGACCGCGCAACTCACCGCCTGGGTTCGCGGCGGTGTGAATGTTCGCGTACCATTTTCCGCCCAACAGATCTGCCGCCTGCGCGTCGGTGAGGGTGGCGCTGCCTTGGATCGGGCTTTGCGCCGTCTTGAACGGCAGGGCGATGCCGGCATTCTTTCCGGCCTCGCCGGGACCGTGAAAATGCGCTCCCATCGCCGGTCCCGTCAGCCCGGTAAAGGTGACGACGTAGGTCAGGACCTTCGTTTCAGTGTCGTAGCTCGCCTCCGCCTTGCCCGATCCGGTCGAGCTGTTCGGCGGCACCTCGTTGCTTCCCTTGAGTTCCGCTTGCAGCTTCACGACCTCCGCACCGGCCGTTCCGCCCGTCGCGCTGACGCCTCCGACCAGCGCCAGCGCTCCCAACAGCGCCACGGACCGTCGACACACGGCTTTGCTCATGCACTTCCTCCTGCGGATTCTGCTCGTCCCGCGATGAAAACACCGAGGACTGCCGGACATTCCACCACAGAGCTTATGCTGATTCGGGACAACGCTTGCGGGAAATAGACCTTCGCAAGCGCGTCACGCGCCGGCTCAAGCCGCCCCGCGCCTCGTGTGACGCCCGGAGGGAACCAGGAGCTCGGCCATCTGGCGGTGGGTGTCGTGCAGCGCTTCAATGGCGCAGTCGAGATCGAAATCAGCCTCGCGAACCGACGCGAAGAACTTGGCCGTCAGTGCCAGATCGAGCTTGACGCGCGTTGCGCCGTCGCGGCTCTTGCGACGATCGAGCGACAGATGGATGGCGCGGTTCCGGGCTTCCGTTGCACCGCAGCCGCAAAGCGCGCCGAGCTCGTCATATGTCATCCAGATTTGAGGCATGTTCTTCCACCACACTCGATCGATCGCAGACTGGATAGCTCTCGCTTCTAAAGGCAGAGTTGCTGCAGCGCGAATTCGAGACAACAACGTCAATGCGATGCTAACCGGGCGGCGGGCGCGAATGGAATTGCGCGGAATTGTTGCCGATCCGGTTTTACTTCGGCGAACCCGTCGTGAACCGATGCCGCGGCCTTGAACGGCTGTCGAGCCTCTTGGGCAGCTTGTCGGCCTTGAGCTTGACGACCGCGCCCCGGGCGTCGGGAGCCGGCGCCTCTTCCTGGCTGTAGATCAGCGTCACTTCGAAGCTCACGTCGGGCGCTTCGCGGGCCGTTCCCGAACAGGTCGCCATCGCACCACTATAGACGCCGGAGAGCTCGACCTCGACCTCGTCGAACCCGAATACGGTCGGCGGCCCGTCGGCATGTCGACGCGTGGTCAGGACGGCGGTGAAATGCCGGTCGTCCTCGAACTGATAGGAGCCGCCATAGTTGAAGAAGCTGTCGCTGCCCGAGATCCGTCCCTGGGCCAGATGCACGATACCCGTGCCTTGCGCGTGCGCGGTTCTGAACCACGCCGCGTATTTGCCCTCTTTCAGCATGGAAGCATCCACCCGTGATTTCCATGCGTATTTGCAACGAAGCTCGAGGCGCGACAATGACCGACACGGCGAGCATTCCGCCACGGTTAATGCCCTGCAAAACCAATCCGTCAATTGCTGCAGGGCGCGGCGAGGTGGTGCCCGCAGCACCGTCAAAACAATTCGATGCCGTCGTCGGCAGCCTCGACAGCCTCGACCCGGCATGCGGTGGCAACCGAGGTCAGCCCGAGCGTCTGCAGGAATTGGCGGTGGACGTCCCGCTCGCGCTCCATCGTGTAGCGCGCGAACAGCGCATCGAGCATCGCTTCGTCCTGCGCTTGCGGCCGCGGCTTCTGGCCGCCCGCGCTCGCGGTCTCGAGCCGCGCAGCGACCGCGGGCAACGCCGCGGAACCTTCGCCGAGCGTGCTCATCAGGCCTTGCGCCGAATTCATCAGCCGCTCGAATTCCGCACCTTCATCGACGAGCCGGCTCATCAGCTTGCCGAGCCGTTCATTGCCGGCCTCGACCTCGCGCAGCGCCTGGAGAATCTGCGGCTCGAGCTGGGTGAGCTGGGTGGGATCGCCCTGCACTCGGAGCTGCTTCAGCTCCCTCGCCGAGCGCTCGATGCCGTCGAGCACGGGCCTCAAGCGTCCCGCGCCCAGCGAGACCTGGTCGGAGGTGGCCTTCAGCTCGTTGGCGATGACGACGAAGGCGCTGCCGCGGCTGCCGAGATGGCTGGCCTTGAGGCCCGCATTCATGCCGATCAGCGTGATGTCGACCGTCGCCTCGGCGAGCCCGGCGATCGCCTGACGAAATTTGGTGAGCGTGTCCTCGACGATCGCGAGCGCCTCGTCGACCGAGCGGCCGGCGCCTTCGCAAGTCATGATCAGCGTCGAGGCGTGCGCCAGCGTCTGCTTGATGCGCGCCAGGAACGATGACGAGCTGCCATCCTCGCCGCCGAACAACGTGCGGCCGTGGCCGACGACACTGCCCGCGTCGTGCAGGATGGCGGTCAGCGCGCGAACGATCTGGCCGATGTCGCCGCCGAACTCGCGCTGGGCATCCCTGAGCTGGGCCGCCTGCAATTGACAGATCGTGCGCGCGCCGTCCTCGCTCGCGACAGGTTCGGGAACGAGGCTCGGGGCGGGCCCCGAAGCGAGGCTGAGGCCGTGAGCGACATGCTCCAGGCGCTGGCGCGTGCTGTCGCCGGCCTGCAAGGAGATGATCGCGCTGCCGACCGCCTCGGCGATCTTCCTGGTGCTGGCGCTCGCGAGATCGGCGAGATGGCTGCTGTTGCTGCGCTGATCGCGCAATCCGGCATAGGCGGAGCCGAGCTCGGCGCTCTCCGCCGCCAGTTGATTGCGGTAGCGGCCCTCGAACTCCTTCTGCCGGCCGGATGCGGTGGCGACCGCCTCGGACAGCCGCTGCTGATCGCGCGCGCAGCCCTCGATCGCGCCCTGCACCGCCTTGCCGAGATCGTAGGCCTCCTGCGTGAAGGCGAGGAAGCCCTCGCGATCGCCGTCGAGCGAGGCCGCCTCGATCCGCGCGCTGCGGGCGATGATGGTGATCATCTGGATGTGCTTGAACAGCGGCTTGAGCAGAGCAGACGCCTCCGCCGTGCTCTTGCCGATGGTCTCGAGCAGGGCGGTCTCGGCCGGCAGCGCCTGCGCCAGCTCGCTGAGCCGCGCAGCGATCTCCTGCAGCGCCGTCGCGGCGCCCTCGATCTCTGCGCCGGAGAGCTCGGCGGAAAGCGCCGCGAGACCCTGGTTCAGCTCCTTGAAGATGAGATGGCCGCGTCCGAGCTCGTGGCCGACGCGCGCGAACACGTCCTCGATGCGCGAGGAGACGCCCTCGATCCCTGCGATCGCCTCGGTGAGCGTATTGGCTGGAATGAGCGACATTGCCGTCAGCCTGCCACCGCGGGATGTCCGGCCTGGTACCAGAGCATGATCTCGCGCGGGATCTGGTGCAGCGAAACGATCTTCTCGACACCGCCGTGGGCGATGGCTTCCCTGGGCATGCCGAATACCACGGAGCTGTCTTCATCCTGCGCGCGCGTCGCGGCGCCGAGCTTCTTCATCTCCAGCATGCCGCGCGCGCCGTCATCGCCCATGCCGGTCATGATGACGCCGAGCGCGTTGGCGCCGGCATGCTGGGCGGCGGAGCGGAATAGCACGTCGACGGAAGGGCGATGCCGCGACACCGGCGGGCCGTCCTTGATCGCGATCTGGTAACGCAGGCCGATGCGCTGCAGCAGCATGTGGCGCGCGCCGGGTGCGATATAGGCCCAGCCCGGCAGCACCGGCTCACCATCCTCGGCCTCCTTGACCCTGATCTGGCAGATGCCGTCGAGACGCCTGGCAAAGGCGGCGGTAAAGCCCGCAGGCATGTGCTGGACGATGAGAAGCGGCGGGCAATGCGGCGGCAGCATCTCGAGGACGTCGTTGAGCGCTTCGGTGCCGCCGGTCGAGGCGCCGATGCACACGATGCGTTCCGTGGTCGGCCGCACCCTGCCCTGCACCGGCGGCGGGATGATGGCATCGGCGGTCAGCTTCTTCTCGATGGCGCGGCGTTCCGCCCGCGGACGCACCCGGGCGCGCGCGGCGGACTTCACGGCCTCGCGCAGCCGCGTCGAGCATTCGAGCAGCGCCTGCCGCGTGTCGATCTTCGGCTTCGGCACGATGTCGACGGCACCGGCCTCGAACGCCTCGAACATCACGTTCGAGCCTTCTTCCGTCAGCGAGGAGCAGATGATCACCGGGATCGGATGCTGCGCCATGATCTTGCGCAGGAAGGTCAGGCCGTCCATGCGCGGCATTTCGAGATCGAGGATGATGACGTCGGGCAGCTCCTTCTCGAGCCGCCTGGCTGCAACGAACGGGTCGGACGCCGTCGCCATCACCTCGATCTCGGGATCTTCGGACAGGATCGTCAGCAGGATTTGGCGCACCGACGCCGAATCGTCCACGATCAGCACGCGAACTTTCTCCCCTGGCATTGTCGTTGCGCTCCGCCTAGACCTGGAAGATGGTTGGCTGAACCTGCTTCAGCCCGGGCACCGCACTGTGAATCATCGACTCCGAATGCCCGACCAGCAGATAGCCGCCCGGACGCAAATGGCCGCACAATTGCTCGACCACCTTGCGCTGGGTCTCGCGCTCGAAATAGATCAGGACGTTGCGGCAGAAGATGATGTCGACGTCACGATCGACGGGATAGGACTTGTCCATGAGGTTCATCCTCATGAAGTGCGTCACGCGCCGCAGCTCGGGTATGATCCGCACTTCGCCGCGCGATTTGTCGCGCGAGGACGAGAAATAGCGTTTCACGAACGGCTCCGGCACCGGCGCGAGCACGTCGCGGGTGTAGATCGCGGTCCTGGCGAGGCGTAGCACCGCGGTCGAGATGTCGGTGCCGAGGATACGGTACTGGAAGCGCGAGCCGTTCCGCGCCATGTCGTCCAGCACCATCGCGGTGGTGTAGGCCTCCATGCCGGTGGAGCTCGCCGAGCTCCAGATCTTCAGGTTGGCGTCCTTGCGTCCATGCGATCTGAGCAAAGCGGGGACCGCGACGTCCCTCATGAAAGTGAAGTGCTGCGGCTCGCGGAAGAAGTCGGTCTTGTTGGTCGTCACCACATCGATGAGATGGGTCAACTCGGTCTCGAAATGATCCACCTCGAACAGGTTCTCGACATATTCATTGAGGCCGGAGAAGTTCAGCGCACGCACGCGCTTGTGCAGACGCCCCTCCAGCATCAGCCGCTTGCCCTGCGGCAACTTGATGCCGACCTGGCTCTCGATCAATTCGGCGATGGTCCGGAAATGGCGGTCGGACAGATGCACGGCCGTATCCTGCAGGGCGGGCATCATGGACGACGACCCTGGTTCCTGGCGGCCGCCTGCACTGAATGTGGGGCCATCCTGGCCATCTTGAATCCTACACGTCTACGCAATGACTGAAGATGGATCGGCCCCAAATTGGGAGGCCGATCCCACAAAGACAATCAGCGCTGGAACTCGGCGTCCCGGTCGTCCTCGCCGTCGTTCATGTCGAAAGCAAAGCCGCCGCCGCCGGCGACCTTCAGCGCGCGGGCCGGCTTGGCCTGCGGCTTCTTGGCCGGACGCTCGGCCGCCGCCATGGTGGCTGCCTTGGCGCGCAGCTGGTTGACCGCGCGGTCGATCGGCGCGGCCGCCTGGCTCTTTGCGCCCTGCTCGATGCGGAAATAGGCGATGGTCGACTGCAGCTGCTCGGCCTGCGAGGCCAGTTCCTCCGAGGTCGAGGACACCTGCTCGGATGCGCTGGCGTTCTGCTGGCCGACCTTGTCGAGCTGCTGGATCGCCTGGTTGATCTGGGCCGAACCGACGTCCTGCTCGCGGCAGGCCGCGGTGATCTCCTCGACCAGCTCGGCCGTCTTCTTGATGTCGGGAACGAGCTTCGCCAGCATCGCGCCGGCATCCTGCGCGACCTTCACCGTATCGGCCGAGAGCGTGCCGATCTCGGCCGCGGCCGCCTGGCTGCGTTCGGCGAGCTTGCGCACTTCGGAGGCGACCACTGCAAAGCCCTTGCCGTGCTCGCCGGCACGCGCGGCTTCGACCGCCGCGTTGAGCGCGAGCAGGTCGGTCTGGCGTGCGATCTCCTGCACGATCGTGATCTTCTCGGCGATGGTCTGCATCGCGTTGACGGCGCGGCCCACGGCGGCGCCGGAGGCTTCCGCGTCCTTGGCGGACTGCGCGGCGATCTTCTCGGTCTGGTTGGCGTTGTCCGCGTTCTGCTTCACGTTGGAGGCCATCTCCTCCATCGAGGAGGAGGCCTCCTCGGCGGACGAGGCCTGCTCGGTCGCACCCTGCGACAGCTGCTCGGCGCTGGCGGAGAGCTCCTGGCTGCCGGCGGAGACGTTCTGGGCCGCGGTCAAGGCTTCCGACACGATCTGCCGGAGCTTCTCGACCATGCGCTCGAGCGCGAGACCCAGCGTGTCCTTGTCCGACAGCGGCTTGGCTTCGACCATGAGATTGCCTTGTGCGATCTCGTTGGCGACCGCCGCCGTGGCATTCAGGTTCACCGTCATCGCATTCAGCGCCTTGATGAGGTCGCCGATCTCGTCATTGCTGGAGGACTCGATCTTGCGGCTGAGATCGCCGATCGCAACTGCATCGGCAAGCCCGACGGCCTGCCCCAGCGAGCGGCTGATATTGAGCGCGATCCAGGTCGCGGCAACGGCAGCGATCACGAGCGAGGCGAGAACCAGGCTCATCAGTATGATCTCCGCGCGGGAGCCGTCCTGTCTGGCCTGCTCGGCCTGGTCCGCCATGTTCTTCTTGACGTTCAGGATGTAGGCGTTGGCCGCGTCCAGCGCGTCCGCGACAACCTTGCGGCCGTCATGCATCGAACGATCCATCGCCTTGGCCTTGTCGGTCCTGGCCAGCTTGACCGTCTCGTCCTGAAAGGCGTTCATCTTGGAATACGCAGCAGAGAAGCCGTCGATCAGCTTCTTGCCGTTTTCCGAGGCCGCGGCGTGGATTTCCTCCTTGAGCTTCAGCAGCTGCTCACGGGTCTTGGCGAGGTCCGCGACGAACTGGTCATATTCGGCGTCCGAAGCCAGGATGGAGTTCTTCTCGGCGCGAAGCTGAAAGAGGATACCCTCCTTGAGCCCGGAGGCCTTCTCCATGCGGCCCGCGCGGCTCACCAGACTTTCGGTGGTGCCGACCATGTCGGCCAGCTTCATGTAACCGACCGCGCCGGCGATGATGGATAACAGGATGACGACGCCGAACGCGCTGGCAAGCTTGGCTTTGACGGTGAATCTCATGTCAGTCTCGTTGGTTCGAATTGGGGTGCTTACGCTTGATCACGCTTCACTCTCGCAAACTCAGGCGGCGCGAGGCGCATCCGCACCGGCGTCGCGCCCTTCCGGAATCTTGTCGTTCGCCATCAGCTTGGCGAGGTCGAAGATGACGACGAACTTCTCGCCCTTGCGGCCGATGCCGGCGGCGTAATCGGATTGCCACTTGCCGCCGACCTCGGGGATGGGCTCGATCGCCTGCTCGTCGATGTCGGTGACCTCGAATACGCAATCGGCGACGAAGCCGACGCCGACCAGGCGGTCCTTCATCGGCACGTCGAGGATGATGATGCGGGTGGCTTCGGTGGCCGGCACGCTCGGCAGGCCGAGCTTGGTCCGGAGGTCGACGATCGGATAGCCGCTGCCGCGCACGTCGATCATGCCGAGCAGGAAGTTCGGGGCGTGCGGAAGCCGCGAGATCGGCCGCATGTCGAGGATCTCACGGACGTTACGGATGCTGATGCCGAACGTCTCGCCGGCGAGCCCGAGCGTCAGATATTGCGAGGTTGCGGCCATGATGCAGTCCAGGGATCCGGAGGTTGGCAAATGAATGCGGTCCGGCGTAAGAGCCGGACCGGCTGATCAGCGTTGGAACTCGGCGTCGCGCTCGTCCTCGCCGTCATGCATGTCGAAGGCGAAGCCGCCGCCACCGGCGACCTTCATCGCACGGGCCGGCTTGCGAACGGGGGCCGGCTTCCTGGTGCCGCGATCCGTCGCCGCCATGTGCGCGGCTTTGGCCCGCAGCTGGCTGACGGCGCGGTCGATCGGCGCGGGCGTAGCAGCTTCCTCCCGCCCGGCATGCTCGATGCGGAAGAACGAGATGGTGGACTGGAGCTGCTCGGCTTGTGAAGCGAGCTCCTCGGAGGTCGAGGATACCTGCTCGGAGGCGCTGGCGTTCTGCTGGCCGACCTTGTCGAGCTGCTGGATCGCCTGATTGATCTGGGCCGAGCCGACGTCCTGCTCGCGGCAGGCCGCGGTGATCTCCTGCACCAGCTCCGCGGTCTTCTTGATGTCGGGCACGAGCTTGGACAGCATTTGTCCCGCCTCCTGCGCGACCTTCACGCTCTCGCTCGACAGCGTGCCGATCTCGGCGGCCGCGGCCTGGCTGCGCTCGGCAAGCTTGCGCACCTCGGAGGCGACGACGGCAAAGCCCTTGCCGTGCTCGCCGGCGCGCGCGGCCTCGACAGCGGCGTTGAGAGCGAGCAAATCGGTCTGCCGCGCAATCTCCTGCACGATCGTGATCTTTTCCGCGATCGTCTGCATGGCCTCGACCGCGCGGCTCACCGCAGCGCCGCTGGCTTCCGCGTCCTTCGCCGACTGACCCGCAATCTTCTCGGTCTGGTTGGCATTGTCGGCGTTTTGCTTGACGTTGGACGCCATCTCCTCCATCGAGGACGACGCCTCTTCCGCCGAGGAGGCCTGCTCGGTCGCTCCCTGCGACAGCTGCTCGGCGCTTGCCGAGAGCTCCTGGCTGCCGGCGGAGACGTTCTGCGCGGCTGTGAGCGCCTCGGAGACGATCTGCCGAAGCTTCTCGACCATGAGGTTGAGCGATTTGACGAGATCTCCGATTTCGTCGTTGCTGCCGGTGTTGATGGTCTGGCTCAGATCTCCCGCCGCGACCGCGCCGGCGAGACCAACCGCGCGGCCAAGCCCGCGGGCGATGCTGACGGAGATCCAGACTGCCGCGATGATGCCGATCGCGAGCGAGCCGAGAACGAATGCGATCAGCATGAACTGCGCTCTGCTGCTCTCCTCGCGGGCATGGGCCGTCTGCTCGTCCATCGCCGTCTTCACGTAAGCGATATAGGCCTCGGCAGCCTCCATCGATTCCCCAACGGCGCTGCGGACGGACGTCATCGACAGCTCCGTCGCCTTGACCTTGTCGGTCTTCGCGACCTTGAGCGTGTCGTCTTCCACCACGTTCATGCGGGCGTAGGCGGTGCCGAACCGTTCCAGAAGCTTCTTTCCTTCCGGCGTCGCCGCCGCGTAAATCTCGTCCTTCGTCTTGAGGACACCACTGCGCAGCTTGGCGATCTCCGCGAGGAACCTCTCGGATTCCGACTCGGGCACAAGGATCGCGTTCTTTTCCGCGCGGACCTGGAACAGGATGCCTTTTTCAAGGTCGGCGGCATGCGCTATTCGTGAAGCACGCGAGACCAGCCCCTCTGCGGCGACGATCATGTCGTTGAGCTTCACGTACGCAACGCCGCCTGCGGCCATGGACAGCACCAGGACGACGCCAAACGCGCTTGCAAGCTTAGCCTTGACCGTAAATCGCATGTGCAGCCCCTCAGCCCCTCAATCTTGCGATTGGATTTGCTTTCAATTCAGAATGCGTTCCATGTTCGGAACGATGACGAACTCTTCACGCCACTTCGCGATGAAGCGGATGAATTCCGGCTTCCAGTGCATGCCGACGCGCGGCGTCTGCTGCACGTCGGTCTGCGAGATCTCCGTGACCTCGTAGACCTTGTCGGCGGTGACGCCGACCAGAACCGGCTCTCCGTCCAGCTCGAGCTCGATGACGACGATGCGCGTGTCGGCCGAGTTGTCGAGCTGCGGCATGCCGAAGCGAATGCGCAGGTCGGCGAGCGGAATGACGTTGCCGCGCACGTTGATCACGCTGGGAACGAAGGCGCGCGCGCCGGCCACCCTGGTCACGGGGACGGGATCGATGATCTCGCGCACGAGACCGGCGTCGAGTGCAAACTTCTCCTCACCGAGGCCGATCATCACGACCTGCATCGCGCCGGACTGATGCTCGCCCGCCAAACCGTCGTTCATCACGCCGCCTCGCTGATATGCTGCTTCTCGACCTTCGACTGCGCCATTGCGACGAGCTGCGCGACGTCGAGGATCAACGCGGCCGTGCCGTCACCCAGAATCGTCGCGCCGGAGAAGATGGTGACGTCGGAGTGCAGCTTGGACAGCGACTTGATCACGGTCTGGTGGTTGCCGATGATCTGGTCGGCGACGAGGCCGACGCGGGTCTCGCCGGTCGAGATGATGATCGTCTTCTGATGCCGGTCCGGCGCGCCGGAGGCGGCCATCAGCTCGCGCAGGCGCAGGAAGGGCACGAGATTGCCGCGCACGTTGAGGAAGTTGCGGCCGCGCGAACGCTCGTCCTCGGCCGTCAGCTCGACGCATTCCTCGACCGCCGACAGCGGAATGATGTAACGGCCTTCGCCGACGCGGATCAGGAGGCCCTCGATGATCGCGAGCGTGAGCGGCAGCCGCAGCGTCACGGTGGTGCCCTGGCCCGGGCGGGTCGACAGGTCGATCGAGCCGCGCATGTTCTCGATGGTGCGCTTGACCACGTCCATGCCGACGCCGCGGCCCGACAGCGCCGAGATGGTCTGCGCGGTCGAGAAGCCCGGGTGGAACAGGAATTGGTGAATCTCGTGATCGCTGAGCACGGCACCGGCTGCGATCAGCCCCTGCTCTTCCGCCTTCGCGCGGATGCGCGCGGTATTGAGACCACCGCCATTGTCCTTCACGGTGACCAGCACCTGGGCGCCGGAATGCACGGCGGCGAGCTCGATCCGGCCCTGCTCGGTCTTGCCACTGGCGGCGCGCGTGGCGGTGTCCTCGACGCCGTGGTCGATGGCGTTGCGGATCAGATGCACCAGCGGATCGGCCAGGGCCTCGATCATGGTCTTGTCGAGCTCGGTATCCTCGCCCGAGGTGACGAATTCGACCGGCTTTGACAGATCCCGCGACAGATCGTGCACGAGGCGGCGGAAGCGGCCGAACAAGGAGCCGATCGGCACCATGCGCGCACCCATCGTGGTGTCGCGCAGGGACGAGGCAAGGCGCTCGATCTCCTCGGCGATCATCTTGATCGAGAGATCGGAGCCGGAGGCGGCGAGCTGGGTCAGCCGCGCCTGGGCGATGACGAGCTCGCCGACGCGGTCCATCAGCTCGTCGAGGCGTTCGGCCTGGACGCGAACGGTGGCGATGCTACGCTCTTGCTTGGCGTCCTCGCGGCGGGCGGGTGCCGCCTCGCGCTTGACGTCCGGCTTGACGTCCGACTTGGCCTCGAATTCGGGCCCGGTCTTTGCGACGGGCTGCTCGGCGACGGCCTCCACCACGGGCGCAGCCATTTCGGCGATCGCCGGCTCTTCGTCGAGCAGCTGGAACAGCGGGGCCGGCGCGGGCGCTTCGACATGCTCCAGAGGCGAGAGCGTCAGCTTCATCTCGTCCTCGACGAACATGAAGACGTCGGCGATCGCATCCTTGTCGCAGGCCGCGTGCAACTTGACGTCCCACTTCAGATAGCAGTCTTCCGGATCCATCTCGTCGAGGAACGGGATGCCGTCGGTGACTGGCACGACGAAGCAGGGACCGAGCTTGCAGAGATCTTCCAACAGGTCGAGCGGATTCGAGCCGTTGCGCAGGATGTGGGATTCGAACTCCAGATAGAGGTGCCAGCCGGCCTGCTTGCTCTCGGCAGGCGCCAGCGGAGGGGCCTCGACCTCAAGGGCGACGGGCATGTCGGCCGCGACGAAGCGCTTGAGGTCGTCGAGGATGGCTTCGCCGATGATGTCGTCGGTCGACTGCGGATCCTCGATCAATGCGCGGATGTAGTCCTTGGCGGCGAGCGCGACCGAGATCAGCTCCTGCGTCGGCTTGATCTCGCCCTTGCGGACGCGGTCGAAGGCGGTCTCGAATTCGTGGGTGAAGGAGGCGACCTTGTCGAAGCCGAACATGGCGCCCGACCCCTTGATCGTGTGCAGGGCGCGGAAGGCGGAATCGACCAGCTCGCGGTCGTCTGGACGCTGGCCGAGATCGAGCAAGGCGCCTTCAAGAACTTCGAAGAGCTCGCTGGCTTCCTGACGAAAGACCTCGGTCGGGTCCATTGCGCTCATGTGCGCACCAGCTTGCCGACCACGGCGAGCAATTGTTCAGGCTTGAAAGGCTTGGTGATCCAGCCGGTGGCGCCGGCGCTCTTGGCTTCCTGCTTCACCGTGTCGTTGGATTCGGTGGTCAGGAACACGATGGGCATGCCGACCGCACTCGGCAGCTTGCGCAATGCGCGGATCAGCTCCAGCCCGTTCATGACGGGCATGTTGAGGTCGGTGATGACGAGGTCGAGCTTGCCAGCCTGCGCCTTGGCGAGCCCTTGCGCGCCGTCGCCGGCCTCGATCACGTTGTGACCGGCCGGCTCGAGCACGACCTTGATCATTTGCCGAATGCTGGGAGAATCATCGACGGTCAAAATCGTGGCCATCAGGTGCCGTCTTTCTTTTGCGGGAAATGCTGATCGATCATCGCCTCGCTGGCGAAGCCGGCGCGGCGAAGGGTGTTGCGTAAAGATTGTGAAAAGGAGGTCAGGACGACCGGACGGCCCTGGGCCTCGCCGGTCTTGGCGGTCGACAGCAGAAGCTGGATCGAGGTCACGTCGGCCTTGTCGACGCTGGAACAGTCGATCTCGAGCCGCTCCTGGCGGCCGAATGCCTCGCGAATGAGATCATAGACATTGCGGATCGCCGCAATGCTGCAATCGGCGGGCAACCGCAGCGACCACTTCGGCTCCGTGGGGTTGAGCGACATCGCAGCATCCGCCTTTGCTAAAATTCCACTACTCGTTTGACGCGAATCCGGTGAGCAAACTCCTAACGCGGGCATCCGTACAACTACGGGTCACATTCTTCCGGAATTCGCGCAACCGCATGCAGACGTGCACAACCTGCCCACGTTGTGGGCTGGACACGCACATCCGCGTCGAATTTGCTTCGTGTTAAATCCGCTTCGGTAATGGCTTGGGTTCGTGCCTTTGCCAGCGAACAGAGCCCGATGCTCACCCAAGCGCTCCTGGTTGACGACAGCCGCTCCGTCCTCAACTTCCTGAAACGCCACATCGAGGCTGAAGGTCTGGTCGAGGCCACCACCTTCCTCGATCCTGTGGAGGCGCTGGCCTGCGCCCAGGAGCGCGCCTTCGATCTGGTGCTGGTCGACTACGAGATGCCGCACATGGACGGCATCAGCTTCATCCGCACCTTCCGCAGGCTTCCCGGCCGCGCCGACATCCCGATCGCGATGATCACCTCGCGTCAGACCGATGACGTGAAGATGGAAGCGTTGCAGGCCGGTGCAACCGATTTCCTGCCCAAGCAGCCGCAGAGCGTCGAGATGACGGTGCGCCTGCGGAATTTGGTTCAGCTTGGTGCAGCCGTACGCAAGCTGAACGACCGCGCCGCGCACCTGGCCAGCGAAGTCGCGGTCGCGACACGAAAGCTCGGTGAGCGCGAGGAGGAGATCATCCTGCGGCTCGCGCTCGCGGTCGAATACCGCGACAACGACACCGGCGAGCACACGCTGCGGGTCGCCCGCTACAGCCGCATCATCGCCGAGCAGCTTGGCCTGCCGGCCCGGCTCTGCCGCGACATCTATCTCGCCGCCCCCCTGCACGACGTCGGCAAGGTCGCCATTCCCGACAAGATCCTGCTCAAGCCGGGCAGGCTCACCGAGGCGGAGATGGCGGTGATCCGGACGCATGCGACGATCGGCGAGCGCATCCTGGCCGATTCCAGCTGCGAGCTGATCCGGCTCGGCGCGCAAATTGCTGCAGGCCATCACGAACGCTGGGACGGCGCAGGCTATCCGAGCGGCCTGAAGGCGGATGACATCCCGATCGCCGCGCGCGTGGTGGCGGTCGCCGACGTCTTCGACGCCCTGACGACGCGGCGGCCGTATAAGGAGCCGATGCCGCTTGAGGTCGCGCGCGGCTACCTGGTCGAGAACGCGGGGCGCCAGTTCGATCCGGCCTGCGTGACGGCCTTCCTGTCGCGCTGGGACGAGGTGGTCGAGATCGCCGGCGCTCCGCGAACGATTCCTTTGCCGAGCGCCGAGGCCCTTCTCGCTCCCAGTCAGGAGAGTGCGGCGGAAATCTCTTCAGACGAGGACACCCCGACCGAGGCCGTCCCGACCGCCTGAGCCGATCAATCCGCCAACATCTTGCCGCGGCTTGACATTGTTTCTCCGGTCGCCGGCTTGAACCTGTTCCTGCTAAAGTGGCACCAAGACCTATGAGTGATTCTGGTCACACTTGCCCCGGCGCCGTGCTGCTAGGCATCGAACCAGGACGGGGCACCAGAGCATCGTCGAATTGGATGAGAATTCCCATGAAAAGCCTGATCGGCGCCTGTGTCGGCGCATTCTGCCTTGCGGCCCCCGCTTTGGCGGAGACTCCCGCTGCGATCGTCGAGGACATCCAGGGCAAGGTCGACGGCATCGCGTTCATGGACTACGTGGCGCCGGGCAAGATCATCAAGCTCGGGCCCAAGGCGAGCATCACGCTCAGCTACCTGAAGTCCTGCCAGCGCGAGACCATCAGCGAGGGTGTCGTCCTGGTCGGCGCTGAGCAGAGCACCGTGCAGCTGGGCGAGGTCAAGCGGGAAAAGGTGCCGTGCGATACCAATGCGGCAAAACTGTCGGAGCGCGAAGCGAACCAGAGCGCCGCGACGACCTTCCGCACCATGCGCTCGGACGCCAAGGGCGGGCCGGCCAAGCTGCCGACGCTCTACGGCGTCTCGCCACTGGTGCAAGCCAAAGCCGGCGGCACGCTGGTGATCGAGCGCACCGACGGCAAGGAGCCCACGATCAGCGTGCCGCTCAAGGGCGACGCCATGGTCGGCGGCAAGTTCTATGATTTCGCCAAGGCCGGGAAGACACTGACCCCGGGCGGCAGCTACCTCGCCATTCTCGGTGCCAAGCGCTACACCTTCCAGATCGACGCCAGCGCCACCTCCTCGCCGACCCCGATCATCGGCCGCCTGCTGCGGCTCGAATAGGCGGACCTAGCGACGGGGCGATGCGGCGGATCGGGGGACGGGACATCGTTGCGGCGATTCTGATCGCGTTCCTCGCGGGCGCGATCTTCACGTCCCCGCCGCTGCAGACGCTGCAAGGCCTCTCGCTCGACATCCTCACCGCGCTGCGCGGCAAGATCATCGGCGAGCGCCGCGATCCCGCGACATCGCCGGTTGTCGTCGTGGCCATCGACGGCGAAACCTACGAGACCCCGCCGTTCAAGGGATCGCCGACGCAGACCTGGACGCGCGAGATCGGCCGGGTGCTCGGCAGCATCAGCGACGGCGGCGCCAAGGTGATCGGCTTCGACGTCATCTTCAAGAACTCGATCGAGCAGTCCGAGATTCCCTTTGGCGACACATCGTTTGGCAGCCGTGTGAGGGGATTTGACCGGGACTATCTGATCGCGCTGCGGCAGATCTCGGACAATGGCAAGCTGGTGCTCGGCGAGATCCTGAGCAACGACCATCCAGAACCGCCCTACCGTGCGCAGCAGCTGGCGGTGCGAAACAACGTCCGTGCGCTCAATGTCCACACCGATACGGACGATGTCATCCGGCGGATGCCGCTCACCTTCGACATCGACGGCAAGCCGGTGCCCGCAATGGCGGTCGAGCTCGCCGCCCGCGCCCTCGGCGCAAAGCTCGAGATTGCGCCATCCGGTGCGGCCGAGCTATCCGGCTACGCGATCCCGAGCGCCGTGCCGAACACGCTGACGCTCAACTTCCGCGGCCTCAGCCGCGACGTACCGACCTTCTCCTTTGCCGACCTGCGCGCCTGCGTCGAAAAAGGCGACCGCGATTTCTTCCGGCGCGCCTTCGAGGGCAAGGTCGTTCTGCTCGGGACCGTCCTCAACTTCGAGGATCGCAAGCTCACCTCGATGCGCCTGTCCGGCGGCCATGACGGCACACCGTGGGCACGATGTGCCCTGCCCGCGCCCGCCGGCACCGCGCAAAAGGCCCGCAGCGACGTCGCCGGTGTGTTCGTGCACGCCGCTGCGGTCCGGAACCTGATCGAGCGCGATGCCGTGACCGAGCTCGGCTTCCCCGCGCGGACCCTTCTCACGATCGCGTTCGCGGCCATCATCGCCTGCGCGGCCGGCGTGCTCGCACCGAGTGGCGCGCTGATCGCCTGGCTCGGCCTCACCATCGTCTACCTGGTCGTTGCCGTCGGCGCATTCGTCCATGCCTTGGCGCTGCCGCTGACCGAGCCGGCGCTCGCCAGCCTTGCCGCGCTCGCGATCATGATCGGCTATCGCTTCGTGCTGGCCGACCGCGACGAGCGCTTCCTGCGCAAGAGCTTTGCCCTTTACCTCGCGCCCGAGGTGATCGAGACCATGGTCGCCTCCGGCAAGATGCCGGCGCTCGGCGGCGAGACTCGCAACGTCACGATGTTCTTCTCCGACCTCAGCGGATTCTCGTCGATCGCCGAGACGATGACGCCGGGCGAGCTGGTGACGCTGATGAACGAATATCTGTCCGCCATGACCGACATCATCGAAGGCCATGGCGGTTACGTCGACAAATATATCGGCGATTCCATCGTCGCCATGTTCGGCGCACCGGCCGACGACCCCGTCCACGCGCGCAACGCGGTGCGTGCCGCGCTGAAGTGCCACGACAAGCTGGCCGAGCTCAATGCCGGCCATCCCGCCTTCGCCGGTCACGGCCTGTCGCACCGCATCGGGCTCAACAGCGGCGAAGCCGTGGTCGGCAATATCGGCTCGCGGCGCCGCTTCAACTACACCGTGATGAGCGACACCGTGAACGTCGCCTCGCGGCTCGAGGGCGCCAACAAATATTACGGCACCGCGATCATGGCCTCCGAAACCACGATGGCGCAGACCGGCGATAGCTTCGCCTGGCGCGAGCTCGATGCGATCAGGGTGCAGGGCCGCGGCGAGGCGATCAGGGTGTTCGAGCCGCTGGCGGAAACCGGCGCGCAAAGCGCCGAGCAGGCGAAGGTGGCCGCAGCATATGCGGAAGGGCTGGCGTGCTGGCGGGGACGCGAGTTTGCGAAGGCGGCCGATGCGTTCGAAGGCGTCGCGAAGATCGATCCCGCGTCAGCTCGGTTCGCCAAGCGCGCGAAAGTGCTGACGGAGACTCCGCCGCCGCCGGACTGGACACCGGTCAATACGCTGGAAGGAAAGTAACGCAGCGAAGAACTTCCCCTCTCCCCTTGTGGGAGAGGGTGGCTCGCCGCGTAGCGGCGAGACGGGTGAGGGGTCTCTTTCCGCGCGCGAAACTCTCGCATTAGAGCTCGCCGAAGCAACCCCTCATCCGGCGCTTCGCGCCACCTTCTCCCACAAGGGGAGAAGGAAAAACACCAGCGCTGGCGCAGCTAACTTAAAACGGCAGCCCCGTATAGTTCTCCGCAAGCAGCCGCTGCGCCGTCTCGGACGAGCGCAGATAGTCGAGCTCGGTCTGCTGCAGCCGATCCTCGTATTCGATGCGATCGGGGAAGCGGTGCAGCATCATCGTCATCCACCAGGAGAAGCGTTGTGCCTTCCAGATCCGCGCGAGCGCCTTGGCGGAATAGCCCTTGAGACCGGCATCGTCGCCGCTCTGATAATGCGCGAGCAGCGCGTGATAGAGATAATAGATGTCGGACGCGGCGCTGTTCAGCCCGCGCGCGCCGGTCGGCGGCACGATGTGCGCGGCATCGCCGGCGAGGAACAGGCGGCCATAGCTCATCGGCTCGGCGACGAAGCTGCGCAGGGGTGCGATGCTCTTCTCGATCGACGGCCCGGTGATCAGGCGGCCGGCGACCTCGTCCGGCAGGCGGCGTTTCAGCTCGGCCCAGAACGCATCGTCGCTCCAGTCCTCCACCTTGTTCGTCAGTGGCACCTGGATGTAATAGCGGCTCAGCACCTGCGAGCGCAGCGAGCATAGCGCAAAGCCGCGCTCGTGCTTCACGTAGATCAGCTCGGGCGATACCGGCTTCGTGCGCGACAGCACCCCGAGCCAGCCGAACGGATAGACCTTCTCATATTCGCGCAGCACGTCCTTCGGGATCGACTTGCGGCTGACGCCATGGAAACCGTCGGCGCCGACGACGTAGTCGCAATCGACGCGGATCGTCTGCCCGTTCGAGCGATACGTCACGTAGGGCCGATCCGACGTCAGATCATGCGGCGTGACGTCCTCGGCATTGTGCACGACCTTGCCGCCGACCCGATCGCGCGCCTCGTAGAGGTCGCGCGTCAGCTCGGTCTGGCCGTAGACCAGCACCGAATTGCCGCCGGAATGCTTGTGCAAGTCGATATGGGACAGCACGCCGTCATGGGCGATCTCGAAGCCGTTGTGGATCTCGCCCTCGCGGTCCATCCGCTCGCCGCACTGCGCCTCGCGCATCAGCTTCGCAAAGCCGTGCTCGAGCACGCCGGCGCGGATCCGGGCCAGCACGTGGTCGCGGCTGTATTTCTCCAGCAGGATGGTGTCGATGCCCTTGAGGTGCAGAAGCTGGGACAGCAGCAGCCCGGACGGCCCACCGCCGATGATACAGACCTGAACTTTCATTTTTGCGTCCTCCCGTCGGCATTTTTTTGCATATTCTACGCCGCAGACCGATGGAGGGTTTCGCCTTTGTCTTGTACTATTCGAACATGAGCAGCGCGGCCCCCGCCCCGACAATCCGGGTCTACAATCTGTTCGGCGAGTCCGGCGATCTGCCTGACGTCGTGCATTGCGAGACGATCGCGTCGCGTTCGGTGCTGCACGACTGGACGCTGGCCGTGCACCGCCATGCCCGCTTGCACCAGGTGCTGCTGATCGAGCGCGGAGGCGGCGAGGCGACGCTCGACGGGCGCGTGGTGCCGCTGAGGCCGATGCAGATCGTCAACGTGCCGGTCGGCCACGTCCACGGCTTCCGCTTCGAGCCCGATACGCAAGGATGGGTGTTGACCATCGCCGCCGAGATTCTCGACGAAGCGCTGCTCGCCGCCGAGGGCCTGCGCGGGGCGCTGTCGCGGTCGGCGGTGGTGCGCGGCACGCCGCAGATCCGCGCCACGATGAAGCAGATCTTCGCCGAGCACGCCGCGCGCGACTTCGGCCGTGCGCATGTGCTCCGCGCCCTGTCGTCGGCCATGATCGGGCTGGTGGCGCGCGCGCTCACGGGCGAGAGCGGCGGCAACGGCACCGCGGAAAGCGGGTTGTTCCGCCGCTTCGAGGCGCTGCTGGAGCAGCATCATCTGGAGCGCTGGAGCGTCGCCGACTATGCCAAGGCGCTGTCGGTGACACCGACGCATCTCAACCGGATCACGCGGGCGGCGACCGGGGATACCGCCTCGCATCTGATCCTCAACCGCCTGATCCGCGAGGCGCGGCGCAACCTCGTCTACACCAACCTGCCGGTCTCGACGATCGCCTACGCCCTCGGCTTCGACGACCCCGCCTATTTCAGCCGGGTCTACGCCGCTGCCACGGGCGTGTCGCCACGCGCGTTTCGCGCGCGGCTCCATGGCGGCGAAGGCTGACGCGCCGCGGAACCGCGATGTCTCTCGTTGCCACTACCTTCGTATATAGCGCCCCATCCTTTGGATAGAGGCGCTTTACCTCCGTACAATTGAGCGGGGCATGCCCAGGCCCTAGCGTGACGGCATTCGGCGCCCTGGCGCTGGTGGCATGCAACCTCCCTACCCTCGGCGCAAGGCGGCCAACCCTGTCCGGTCGTCTGCGCCGCTTTTTCGGCAAACCATCGGCGCGCTGAGGTATTTTCCTGCCGACACGCCGCGCCATTTCAGCTGGACGGTCGGCTTTCGCGCCGAACCCGGGAGTTGTGGATAATGTCTTCGCTTGGGAAGAGCGCGCTCTTCATCGACGGCTCCAATTTCCATGCCACCGCCAAGGCGCTCGGCTTCGAGATCGATTACAGACGCCTGCTCTGTGAATTTCAAAGCCGAGCTACGCTGTTGCGGGCCTTCTACTACACGACCATCATCGAGGATCAGGAATATTCGTCGATCCGCCCCTTGATCGATTGGCTCGACTACAACGGCTTCACCGTCGTCACCAAGCTCACCAAGGAATTCGTCGACCCCGCTACCGGCCGCCGCAAGGTGAAGGGCAGCATGGATGTCGACCTTGCCGTGAGCGCGATGGAGCTCGCCCAGCACGTCGATCAGATCGTGTTGTGCTCGGGCGATGGGGACTTCCGTTCGCTGGTCGAGGCCTTGCAACGCCGCGGTGTCCGCGTGACCGTCGTCTCCACACTCTCCACTCAGCCGCCCATGGTCGCCGACGACCTGCGCCGGCAGGCGGACGCATTCATTGATTTGGTGGAGCTGAAACCAAAAGTGGGGCGCGATCCACCCGATCGGCCGGGATCGCGCGAGATGCGGCAGCCGCCGCAATTCCTCGCGCGCGGAACGATCAAGCGCGACGACCGGGTGGAATGATCGGAGGACGGCCGCCCCGGCGCCTCACACGTCGAAGAACACCGTCTCCTCCGGCCCCTGCAGATTGATCGTGAAGGCGTACACGATTTTGCCGGCGCGCTCGCTGCGGGTTGCGATCAATGTCTTGCGGCGCATCGGCTGCTCGATCAGGTTGAGCACGGGATCGGCGGCGTTGGCCGCCTCCTCGTCCGAGAAATAGAGCCGGGTGTTGAGGCCGATGTTGATGCCGCGCGCGACGATCCAGATATTGACGTGCGGCGCGCATTTGCGTCCCGCCCTGTCGGTGATCGCGCCCGGCTTGATGGTCTCGAAGGTGACGAGGCCGCTGTCGAAGTCGGAGCCGGCGCGGCCCCAGCCGCGAAACTCGTCGTCCAGCGCGCCGGCCGAGCGATCGGCCGGATGGTTGTAGCGGCCGGCCGCATTGGCCTGCCAGATCTCCAGCAGCACGTCGCGCAGCGGCGTGCCGGCGCCGTCGAGCACCTTGCCCTCCAGCGTGATGCGCTCGCCCTTGGTGTTCGGCGTCACCAGCACGTTGGAGAAGTTCTTCTCGAAGATGTCGAAGCCGGCCATGGCCGGGATCAGGCCGATATGGACGTAGGGCCCGGCGGTCTGCGAGGCGGTTTCCTTGAGGTAGTTGAGCGGCTGCGGCATGGGCTTAGTTCCCCGCGGTGCGATTTTCGAAATAGGTGGAGCGCTGGCCGCGCAGCACGACGTCGAAGCGGTAGGCGAGCGAGTCGAACGGCGTCGAGGCGTTGAGGTCGAGCGGCGCGACGAGGCGATCGAGCGCGTCCTTGTCCGGAATCGTCGTCAGGATCGGGCAGACCGGGATCAGCGGGTCGCCTTCGAAATACATCTGCGTGATCAGCCGCTGCGCAAAGCCCGAGCCGAACACCGAGAAGTGGATATGGGCGGGGCGCCAGCTGTTGACGTAGTTGCGCCAGGGATAAGGGCCCGGCTTCACGGTGCGGAAATAATAGTACCCGGTGTCGTCGGTGAGCGCACGGCCGCAGCCGCCGAAATTCGGATCGATCGGCGCCAGATAGGTGTCCTTCTTGTGCCGGTAGCGGCCGCCCGCATTGGCCTGCCAGAACTCGACCAGCGTGTTCGGAATGCCGCGGCCGGTCTCGTCCAGCACGCGGCCGTGGACGATGATCCGCTCGCCGACGGGATCGCCGTCCTTGGCGTAATTGCGGATCAAATCGTTGTCGAGCGGGCCGAGATCATTGTGCCCGAACACCGGCCCTGACATCTCCGAGATCGAGTTCTCCAGGGACAGCAGCGACTGGCGCGGCGAGCGCAGCACCGAGGACTTGTAGCCTGGCGCATGGGCCGGCGGATGGATCGCGCGGTCGCGCTGGAAGAAGCCGCCGTCGCCGAGCGGCGGCGTGAACGGCTCGGGACGGTTGAGGCGGGGATCCCGCAAGGCTGGCGCCTGGGCATTCATCGGCGTTGTCTCTCCCTGGGAGCCCGGGGTCGGGCCCGGCTATCGGGAGAGCATGAGCCACCCTATTCTCAAGATAAATAGATGAATTATAATGAATTACATGAAGGAAATCGATCATTTGGCCCTCGATGGCCACGCCCTCGAACTGTTCCTGGCCGTGCTGGAGGAAGGATCGGTGACGGCGGCGGCGACGCGGCTCGGCCTGACGCAATCGGCCGTCAGCCACGCCCTGAACAAGCTGCGGCGGATCGCCGGCGATCCGCTGTTCGCCAAGTCAGGCCGCGGCATCGTCGCGACGGCTCATGCCCAGGCGCTGGCCGGCAAGGCACGCGCGCTGATCGACGAGATGCGCAGCTTTGCCGGCGGCGTCAGCTTCGCGCCGGAGGAGGCTCAGCTGTCGCTGACGATCGCCGCCAACGACTTCCAGCGCGACCTGCTGCTGCCGCGGTTCTTCGATCACGTCGCCGCACAAGTGAAGAGCCTGAACCTGCGCGTGATCCCCTCGCAATCGCCTTCGCCGGCGATGCTGCGCGAGAACCGCTGCGACCTCCTGATCACACCGCTGCCGCCATCGGGCGTCGACATCGTGCAGAAGCGGCTGCTGAGGGATCACTATGTCTGCTACTACGATGCCAAGGCACGTGCCGCGCCGGCCAGCCGCAATGCCTATCTCGCGGCGCGTCACATCACCGTGGTCTACACGGACAATGAGCGGCTCGACTTCGACCGCCGGCTGGCAGCGAACGGGCTTCATCGCGACATCGCGATCTCGGTGCCGAGCTTCTCCGGCGTGCCGTCCTTCCTGCGCGGCTCGCAGATGCTGGCGAGCATGCCGAGCCTGCTCGCGTCCGGCGTGATGCGCGGCTTTGCGCAAACGCCGATCCCGCTGGCGTCCCGCACGAAGACCCTGGCCGAGCTGCCGATGTTCATGGTCTGGCACCAGCGCTACCAGAAGGACCCGGCCCATCGCTGGGTGAGGAGCCAGCTCGAGGCCGTCGCGACGACGGCCGCCAAGCTCTGATCTCCGGTTCTCAAGCCCTGATATCAGGTGCCGCGCTACGCAAGACTGCTCTTCCCAAACCCACTGGTTGCGCAGGGGGAGCCGCGCTAAAATCCCCCCATGACAGTGACTGACATTGCGAGCCGGACCTACAATCACAGCTGGCGGCTGGATCCCATCATCCGCAGCCTGCTTGATACCGACTTCTACAAACTATTGATGTTGCAGATGATTCGGGAGGATTACCCGGATCAGCAGGTGACCTTCTCGGTCATCAACCGCTCGCGCCATGTGCGGCTTGCCGAGATCATCGACGAGGGCGAGCTGCGCGCCCAGCTCGACCATGCCCGCACCATCCGCTTCACCAAGAAAGAGCTGATCTGGCTGGCCGGCAACACCTTCTACGGCAAAACCCATATGTTTTCGGCGGATTTCATCCGCTGGCTGGCGGAATTCCGCCTGCCTGAATACGAGCTGCGCAAGGTCGAGGGCCAATACGAGCTGCATTTCCATGGCCCCTGGACCCACACCACGATGTGGGAGATTCCGGCGCTTGCGATCCTCAACGAGCTGCGTTCGCGTGCGGCCATGAAGGGCCGCGGCCGCTTCGAGCTCGACGTGCTCTACGCCCGCGCCAAGGCCAAGCTGTGGACCAAGGTCGAACGGCTGCGCCAGCTCGAGGGCCTGCGGCTCTCCGACTTCGGCACGCGCCGCCGTCACGGCTTCCTCTGGCAGCGCTGGTGCGTCGAGGCGGTGAAGGAAGGCCTCGGCCCCTCCTTCATCGGCACGTCCAACGTGCTGCTCGCGATGGACAACGATCTCGAAGCCATCGGCACCAACGCGCACGAGCTGCCGATGGTGGCAGCCGCGCTCGCCAGGGACGACGAGGAATTGCGCTGGGCGCCCTACCGCATTCTCGACCAATGGCGTCAGACTTACGGCGGCAACCTCCTGATCGCGCTGCCCGACGCCTTCGGCAGCAAGGCGTTCCTGCGCGATGCGCCGGAATGGGTGGCCGATTGGACCGGCTTCCGCCCCGACAGCGCGCCGCCGATCCAGGCCGGCGAGGAGATCATCGCCTGGTGGGAAAAGAAGGGCCGCAACCCCAAGGACAAGCTGCTCGTCTTTTCCGACGCGATGGATGTCGGCTCGATCGAGGACACCTATCGCCACTTCGCAGGGCGCGTGCGGCTCTCCTTCGGCTGGGGCACCAACCTCACCAACGACTTCGTCGGCTGCACGCCGGACGGCTCGATCAGCCTCGACCCGATCTCGCTGGTCTGCAAGGTCTCGTCGGTCGACGGCCGTCCGGCTGTCAAGCTCTCCGACAATCCGGAGAAGGCGACCGGCCTGCCCTCGGAGATCGCGCGTTACCTGCGCGTGTTCGGCGACGCCGGTCGCGTGCGCAAGCCCGTGCTGGTGTAGCCCCTCGCCAAAATCTCTCCATCGGGTAAATCGCGCACGACGAATGCGCGGCATCGTTCGTCGATACTGCGCCAGTTCCCCGTTCACCGCATTTGAAGCGAGTTGCTGGCGCCTGCTTCACAACGGCTTCACCCTGGTACGGAGTTCTCCGCGCCTTTCAGGTCGAGTTAAGCAACCATCTCGTCTACTTTGCGTTGCAGGCGCAACGCCCTCTGGGGCGCGTCGATCGACTTGGGGACTAGTGTGTTTCGCAGAACAGCGGCCTCGGTGAAGGGCGGCAACTTCCTTCACGTCATCAAGCTCGTCTTGCCTTTCGTGATGGTCGTCCTGCTGCAGGCGGCGATCGCCGGATTCAGCCTCGAGGTGATGTCGTCGGTCCGCGCCTATGTCGCCGGCGAAGCACTCTGGTCACGCTCGCAGAAGAACGCCGTCTATTTCCTCAATCTGTATCTGCATTCGGGCGAACCGAGCCAGTTCGCGCAATATCAGGCTTCACTCGCCGTTCCCATCGGCGACGAGTTCGCGCGCTGGGCGCTGGAGCGCGATCCGGTCGACGTCGAGGCTGCCCGCATCGGCTTCCTGCAAGGCGGCAACCATCCCGACGATGTCCCGGGACTGATCTGGCTGTTTCGATATTTCAACCGCGTCAGCTTCCTCCAGGACGCGATCAGGGAATGGGCCGCCACCGATCCCATGCTGCTGGAGCTCAGCGTGTTCGGCGAGGTCATCCGATCCGAGCTGGAGAAGGGTCCCATTCAGGACGATGGCCGCCTGCAAGTCCTGTCGTCGCGGCTGTCGGAGCTGAATGCCCAGTTCACGGTGCATGCCAAGCGGTTCTCCACCGTCCTCGGTGAAGGCTCCCGCGCGATCAAGCTGACGCTGACGGGCATCAATATCCTCACCGCCGCGACGCTGATCCTGCTCCTGATCTGGCATACGCGGCGGCTGGTGCTGCAACGGCAGTCATTCGAAGAGGCCTTGCATGCCGAGAAGGAGCGCCTGGCCTGGCAGGCATCGCACGATTGGTTGACAGGGCTTTGCAACCGCCGCGCCTTCGAGGCGCGCCTGCAAGGCGAGCTGGACAATGTCGCGGCGGGTCCGCTGGGACTGATCCTGCTCGACCTCGACCAGTTCAAGAACGTCAACGACAGCTGCGGCCATCTCGCGGGCGACCGCCTGCTCTGCCAGGTCTCCAGCCTCCTGCAACGGGACCGGCGGCCGCATGATCTGGTGGCCCGGCTCGGCGGCGATGAGTTTGGCCTGATCCTGCCGCAGTGCTCGCCGTCGAGCACCGTCGACATCGCCGAACGGCTGCGACGATCGCTCGAGCTGTTCAGCTTCACCTGGGACGATCGCTGCTTCGCGGTGACCGCCAGCGTCGGCGTCACCTGCATCGCCGACCGCGATACCTCGCTCGAGGAGGCGATGCGGCGCGCGGATGCCGCCTGCTACCGCGCCAAGGAAAAGGGACGCAACCGGGTTCAGGTCGAGAGCGGAAAACCGGACGTCGTCGTGGTCGCGCACCGGCCGCGCGAGGTCATCGCTGCAAAGGGCTGATTGCCGCCTAGCCCCCAAATTCATCTCCAGCGCCATCGCAATCAGGTTGAGGTGCCTCAGGCCCACCGAAGGCGCCCCGATCCATCCGGCGCGCCCCACAATGCGGTGACGCAGCACAGTTGTGACGCCGCGGCCACATCGATCTGAAAAAGCAGCGCCCTTCGCATTCTGACACGTCGCATTGCGCCCCTGTCCACGATGGCCGGGGCCTCACTCGCTAAGCATGGGTGCGCCCGATGCTGCGGGTACGAATCCGCCCGGACCGCGCCGAGAGGAGCTTGGAAGTGCCTTGGAATGATTTGATCGCCCCGCGCAATATCGTTCGTGCAACGACGCGCCGGCGGCGCGCGCTTCTCTTGAGCACCACGATCGGTGCCCTGGGCAGCTCGCTGCCGGGGTTCATCACGCCGGCACAAGCGGTGTGTGTGATGACCGGGAGCGGCACGCTAACGACGCTTCAATCGGGCGATTCAGTTACCTGCGTCGGGAACAACACCCAGATCAAAACAGCAGCCGTGGTCACCGGCGTCACCGTCAACATCGGGGACGGCACCACCGCGACCACGGTGAGCGACCCCACCTTTGCGAGCATATTTCTTCAATTCGCATCCAACAGCGCAGTCAGGGTCTTCGGCAACGCGTCGGTCACATCCAGCAGCAATGACGGCATCGACGTGAGCGGTGGAGGCAACAACACCATAACGATCGATGCCGGGGCGGTGGTTGCATCGACACCCCTTGGCTCGGCGAGCATCGGCCTCGCCAATTCGAGCAACAACGTCGTCGAGATCGCCGGCGCGGTGGGAAGCGGCGCCCTCGGAGCTATCGGAATCAGCATCGGCGCTGGAGCGGCGAACAACCAGGTGAACATCTTGTCGAGCGGCCTCGTGCAGTCCGGCAATGTCGCTGCCATCGATCTCAACAGCGCAGCTGACGGCAACGTCATCAACAATGCGGGAACGATCTCGAGTGTCGGCACCGCAATTTCGGGCTCGAACAGTCAAGACACCATCGTCAATTCGGGCGCGATCAGCAGCAGTGGGGTCAGCACCGCCGTCGACCTCAAGAATGGCAACGACGTCTTCGAGCTGCGCGCGGGATCGAACATCACGGGCTGGGTCGTGGGTGGGAACGGAATGGACACGTTGCGCCTGGGCGGGACCGCCAACGCGGCATTCGACCTCGGCACATTCGGCGCGGCCGGCCAGTTCAAGGACTTCGAGCTGCTGGAAAAAACCGGCAATTCGACCTGGACGCTGACGGGCATCACGATGGACGCGGCCGCCCTGGTCGTCCAGGCCGGCACCCTCATCGTCAACGGCACGATGGCCAACTTCGGGACGGTCGTGACCGGCGGCACGCTCGGTGGCAGCGGCATGATCGGATCGCTCACCGTGGTGTCGGGCGGTACGGTCGCGCCCGGCAATCTCGGTCAACTCGTCGTCAACAGCAATGCGGCGTTCCAGTCAGGGTCGACGTACGCGATCTCGGTCAACGCGGCCGGACAATCTGACAAGATTGCCGCTATGAGCGCGACGCTGACCGGCGGCACCGTCGCCGTCACCACACTTGCAGGCGCCTACAATCCCTCGACACAGTATACCATCCTCAGCACGACGGCTGGCCTCACCGGCAGCTTCGCGGGCGTGACCGTCAGCGGATACAATCCGCAGCTGTTCGCGTCCTCCCTCAGCTATGACGGATTCAACGTTTTCCTGACGCTCAACTACAACAACGCCGCGTTCCTCTCCATCGCACAGACGCAAAACCAGAAGGAAGTGGCCGGCGCGCTGAGCGCATTCGGCCCCAATCTGCCCTTCCTCTCGTCTTTCGCAGGGCAAAGCGACGCCCAGCTCCGCTACAATCTCGATCAGCTCTCAGGCGAAGCTGCCACCGGCGCGCAGCAGGGCGCGTTCCAGTTCACGAGCCAATTCCTCGGCCTCATGCTCGATCCATTCGTCAGCGGACGCGGTACCACGAGCGCCAGCGACACTGCGCTCGGCTTCAGCCCGGAGCGCGCCGCGCTGCCGGAGGATATTGCCCTCGCCTACAACAAGGTTCTGGGCGCCCCGCCGAAAGCTCCGACCTTTGCCGAGCGCTGGACCGCCTGGGGCGCGGCGTTCGGCGGCACAAATCGCACCAGCGGCGACCCGGTGGTGATCGGCAGCCACGACCTCAGCGCCCGCGCCGGCGGCGTAGCTGCCGGCGCCGACTATCATGTCAGCCGCGACGCGGTCGTCGGCTTCGCGCTCTCCGGCGGCGGCACCAAGTGGGATCTGGCGCAGGCGATCGGCGGTGGCAAGAGCGATGCGGTCCAGGCCGGCGTGTACACCGCGGTCCGCAACGGACCCGCCTATTTCGCCGCCTCTCTCGCCGTGGCTAATCATTGGATGTCGACGGACCGCCTGGCACCGTTCGGCAACCAGCTCACCGCAAAGTTCGATGCTCAGACCGTGGGCGGCCGAATCGAGGGCGGCTATCGCTTCGCCACGCCGATCGGCGGCTTCACGCCCTACGCGGCTGCGCAGGCGCAGGCATTTCGCACGCCGACCTATACCGAAACTGATCCGGCCGGCAGCGGCTTTGGGCTGACCTATCAGGGACGCACGGCCTCCCACACGAGGAGTGAGCTCGGCACACGCTTCGACCGGGCGATGCTGGTCTCGCCGAGTGCCGTCCTGACGCTACGGGCCCGCGCGGCCTGGGCCCATGATTGGGTGAGCGATCCGACGCTCGTCGCCGCCTTCCAGGCTCTGCCCGGCGCCAGCTTCATCGTCAATGGCGCGACGCCGGCGAAAGACGCTGCCCTCGCATCCGCCGGTGCCGAGCTGAAGTTCTCGAACGGTGTTGCCCTGTCGGCCAAGTTCGACGGCGAGCTCGCCGCCCACAGCACCACTTATTCCGGCACTGCGAGCCTGCGCTACGCCTGGTAGCGGTGGCGCCTCATCGAGACAGCCCTGCACCGATCGGCAGAATGCCGAGACCTCTGAGATGGGTGTCGAGGAACTGTTCGATCTGCTGGCGCAGCATCTGCGACGGCACGGCGACCATACGCTCCTCGAGGCCGAGCGAGATGATGCCATGCACGGCGGAAAACAGCGTGCGCGACAGCAGCGCGATCTTCACGTCATTCGCATCCGGCAAGAGCCGCACCAAAGGCGGATGCATCAGCGCGAACGCATCCATCACCATCTGGAGGATATCGTCCGGATAGGGGCGATCATCCTCCATCCGATGCTCGAACAGGGAGCGCAGCAGGTTGGCGTGCGCGGCGAAGAAGTCGAGATAGGTCTCGGCGAGCCCATAGAGCTGGCGAACCGGATCCTCGGCAGGAACACCCCGGAGCCGGGTCGTGAGCGCCTGAACCGTTTCCCGGTTCACCGTTAGGATGACTCCGTCGAAGTCGCCGAACTCGTTATAGACGCTGCCAACCGAGCAGCCGGCGGCCTCCGCCACGTCCCGAACCTTCAATGATCTCAGCCCCTTAGCTGAGATAATGCCGCGGGCAATCTCGACGATTTGCAGCCGGCGCCGAAATTTTTTCTGGTCGCGTCGCGATTCTTCTTGAACATTGTTCATTTTCAAGCTACTCATGTGAACATTGTTCAATTTAACCTGGAGACCTGGAAAATGCAAACCCTTGCTGTCGATATCGTCACCACCTTCGCCGATGACGCCGCCGCCCTCGTGACCGGGCTCGGCCGCGCCCTGCTGCGGTTCGCCATGGCGCCGATCAATCGCATCGCCACGGCCTGCGACGTTGCGGGCGTGCTCGCCGAGCGCCGGGCGACCTTCCGGATGTGGCGAGCGAGCCGCGCCCATGCGCGTCAGGAGCGGCGGCGGTTCAGCCTGCTCGGCCGCCTCTCGCCGTTTCGCCACCTCGCCCATCTCACTTGAGGCGCGCGCGGGTCGGTTCGAATGCAAGCGCCGGCTGCAAGGATGGACTCACCATGTCTGGACCTGCGCGGCCGATCCGGCGGATTTCAGCGATGCGGTTCAGCTTTTCCTTCATCGCCCGGCGCCATATCCGGGCGAGTGAGGCTGCTGCCGCCCGGGTCCGCCGCGACCTCAACCAGATATTTGCGAACCTAACGAGACCAATTGAAGACCAACAGGATCGGAGGAACCGAGGGGACAGAGCAGGCCAGCAACTTCGTTGCCGCGCAATCGTTCGCCCCATGCGCTTCCGGTCGTGACGTTTCACAGACAACGCAACAATCTCAGGCTGCCTTTTTGGAACAGGACTGGTCATGATCAGGGAATTGATGTCGTCACGCCGCTTCGCGCCGTTGTTCTGGGCGCAATTCTTCTCGGCGCTCAATGACAACGTGCTCAAGAACGCACTCGTCATCATCCTGCTTTACAGCGCGGCGACCGGCCATGGCGATGCGCTGGTCACGGTCGCAGGTGCCGTCTTCATCTTCCCCTACTTCATCCTGTCCGGGCTCGGCGGCCAGCTCGCCGACAAATACGTCAAATCCGTCGTCGCAAGGCGGCTCAAATTCGCCGAGATTTTTGCCGCGGCCTTCGCCGCTGCCGGCTTCTTCCTGCATTCGGTGCCGCTCTTGTTCGCAGCGCTCGCGCTGTTCGGCACCATCGCCGCTCTGTTCGGCCCCGTGAAATACGCCATGCTGCCGGACCAGCTGGAGCTCGGCGAGCTCGCGACCGGCAACGCGCTGGTCGAAGGCGCGACCTTCATGGCGATCCTGCTCGGCACCGTCGCCGGCGGCCAGTTCGTGGCCGGCTCCGCGCATATGGGCTGGGTCGCATCGGCCGTGGTCGTGCTGGCCGTGCTGTCCTGGGCGTTCGCGTCCCGCATTCCGCAGACGACGCCCTCCGCGCCTGAGCTGCCCGTCGATGCCAATCCCTGGACCTCGACGGTGAGCCTGCTCAAGACATTGCATGCCGATCATCGGCTGTGGGACGGCACCGTGATCGTCTCCTGGTTCTGGCTGGTCGGCGCCATCGTGCTGTCGCTGCTGCCGGCGCTGATCAAGGAGGTCGTCGGCGGCACCGAGGGCGTGGTGACGCTGTGCCTTGCCGTCTTCGCGATCGGCATCGCCATCGGCTCGCTGTTTGCCGCCAGCCTCAGCCATGTTCGCCCGAACCTGGCGCTGGTGCCGATCGGCGCCATCATCATGGGCTTTGCCGGCCTCGATCTCGCCTGGGCGATCGGCGTCACCGCCAAGGGGCAGGACATCACCGCGCTCGGCTTCGCCACCTCGTTCGCCGGCTTGCGCATGCTGGCCGACTTCGTCGCCTTCGCGTTCGGCGGCGGCCTGTTCGTCGTTCCGTCCTTTGCCGCGGTCCAGGCCTGGTCCGAACCTTCCGAGCGCGCCCGTATCATCGCCGCCGGCAACGTGCTGCAGGCCGCCTTCATGGTGGTCGGCTCGCTGTTCGTCGCGCTGCTGCAGGCGGCCGGTCTCCATGTCGGCTGGATATTCTTCGGCCTCGGCGTCGCCAGCTTCGGCGCGGTGTGGTTCGTGCTGACCAAGTGGGGCAAGGAAGGCGTGCGCGATGCCGGCGGGCTGCTGTTCCGCGCCCTGTTCCGTACCGAGGTGCGGGGGCTCGAGAACCTGCCGCCTCCGGGCACGCGCATGCTGATCGCGCCCAACCATGTCAGCCTGATCGACGGCCCGCTGCTGCACGCCGTGCTGCCGATCGACGCGAGCTTTGCGGTCGACACCGGCATCGCCAAGGCCTGGTGGGCCAAGCCGTTCCTGCGCGTCGTCAAGCACTACACCATGGACCCGACCAAGCCGCTGGCCGCGCGCGACCTGATCAAGCTCGTCGCCGCAGGCGAGCCCGTCGTGATCTTCCCGGAAGGACGGATCACCGTCTCCGGCTCGCTGATGAAGGTGTATGACGGCACCGCGATGATCGCGGACAAGGCCGACGCCGTGGTCGTGCCGGTCCGCATCGAAGGCGCGCAGCGCTCCTATCTCAGCTATCTCAACTCGAGCCAGATCAAGCGGTCGTGGTTTCCGCGCGTGACGGTCACCATCCTGCCGCCGGTCAAGCTTCCGGTCGACGAAGCGCTCAAGGGCAAGGCACGCCGCAACGCGGCCGGCGCCGCGCTGCAGGACGTCATGATCGACGCTCTCGTCAAGAACGCCATGCTCGATCACACGCTGTTCGAGGCACTCGGACACGCCTATCGCGACCGCGATACCGGCAAGGTCATCATCGAGGACGCGCTCGGCACCAAGCTGACCTACCGCAAGCTGATCCTCGGCGCGCAGGTGCTGAGCCGGAAGCTGGAGAGCGGCACCGCCGTCGGCGAGAATGTCGGCGTGCTGCTGCCGAACTCCGCGGGCGTCGCCGTCGTCTTCATGGCGCTGCAGAACAGCGGCCGGGTGCCGGCGATGCTCAACTTCTCGGCCGGCCCGGTCAACGTGCTCGCCGCCATGAAGGCCGCGCAGGTCAAGACGGTGCTGACCTCGAAGGCCTTCATCGAGAAGGGCAAGCTCGACAAGCTGATGGCCGCGATCTCCGCGGAGGCGCGTGTGGTCTATCTCGAGGACGTCCGCGCCTCGATCGGCATCGCCGACAAGATCAAGGGCCTGCTGGCCGGCACGACACCGCGCGTTCCCCGCCAGGCCAACGATCCCGCCGTGGTGCTGTTCACGTCGGGCTCGGAAGGCACGCCGAAGGGCGTCGTGCTGTCCCACCGCAACATCCTCGCCAACGCGGCGCAGGCGCTGGCGCGGGTCGACGCCAACGCCAACGACAAGGTGTTCAACGTGCTGCCGGTGTTCCACTCCTTCGGGCTGACCGGCGGAATGATGATGCCGCTGCTGGCGGGCATTCCGATCTACATGTATCCGTCGCCGCTGCATTACCGGATCGTGCCCGAGCTGATTTACCAGACCGGCGCGACGATCCTGTTCGGCACCGACACGTTCCTCACCGGCTATGCGCGCTCGGCGCATGCCTACGACTTCCGCACCCTGCGCCTCGTGATCGCCGGCGCCGAGGCGGTCAAGGATCGCACGCGGCAGGTGTTCATGGAGCGCTACGGCATCCGCATCCTCGAAGGCTACGGCGTCACCGAGACGGCGCCGGTGCTGGCGATGAACACGCCGATGGCCAACCGTCCCGGCACCGTCGGGCGCCTGTCACCGCTGATGGAAAGCCGCCTCGATCCGGTCCCCGGCATCGAGGAAGGCGGACGCCTCTCGGTGCGCGGGCCGAACGTGATGCTCGGTTACCTCAGGGCCGAAAATCCCGGCGTGCTCGAAAAGCTGCCCGACGGCTGGCACGACACCGGCGACATCGTTTCGATCGACTCGGCCGGGTTCATCACCATCAAGGGCCGCGCCAAGCGCTTTGCCAAGATCGCGGGCGAGATGGTCTCGCTGTCGGCAGTCGAAGCCATCGCGGCGACGCTGTGGCCGCAGGCCGGCTCGGTTGCGGTTTCGATCCCCGACCAGCGCAAGGGCGAGCGCATCGTGCTGCTGACGACCGAGAAGAATGCCGAGCGCAGTGCGATGCAGGCCCAGGCCAAGACCATCGGCGCCTCCGAGCTGACCGTGCCTGCGACGATCATGGTGGTCGACAAGGTGCCGCTGCTCGGCACCGGCAAGACCGATTACGTCACGGCGACGACGATGGCCCGCGAGCAGGCATCAGCGCCAGAGCGCGACGTGGCCTAGGAGGTTCACCGGGCTCCGAGACGAGCGGCGCGCGGATCACGCCGCCGTCCGCCGCTCCTGCGCGTAACGCACCAGCGCGGCAAAGCGATAGATGCCGTGCACGAACTTGCCGTAGGGCATGGTGATGAACAATGCGAACACGGCGCCGAGATGCAGCGCGAGCAGCGGTCCCATCGCGGCGGTCTCGCGCAGCACCAGCAGCAGCATTCCGGTGAGGCCGGTCAGGAACAGCATGGCGATGAAACCGACATCCATGCCGTAGCTGAACTCGTCCAGCAGCGCGGGATCGCGCCGCATCTTGGCGGCGAACAGGCCGATCGGCCCGACGATCAGACCGATGCCGCCGAGCGTACCGAGCACCACGGGCAGGTCCCACCACGGATACGGCGCCTCGCGGCCGAGCAGATAGTGATAAAGCGTCGCAACAGACGTCGCTGCGAAGCACAGGATGAAACCGTAGAAGGTCAGGTGGTGATAGAGCTTGCGCCGGTCGGTGGGCTTGTCGTCCTCATTGTAGCAACCGACGCCGCCGCCATGAAGATAGCGCAGCTCGCCGGCATCGCGGATTGCCTGAAAGATCGAGCCGCCATCGGCACGGTTGCCGATGGGCGCGCCGATGTCGCGCCAGAAGGCGCGCACGCTCATGACAAGGGCGAGGATCGCGTAAAGGAATGCGGCGCCAAACAGCGCAGCCATCGCGTTGTGCGGCATCAGCTTGTAGAAGGCGCCGGGCCCGGTGTGCACGCCGAACAACACGCCGCGGTCATTCAAGGCGGCGAAGCCGAGAATGAACGCCGCCATGCTGAGCGCAGTGGTGATGCTGATGACGAGGCCGTTCCGCGCGAATGTGCTGGATAGCGCACGCGGCCAGGCATAGGCCGCATAGGACTCCGCGCGCGCGACCGCCAGCGTCTCGGGAACGTTGACGTTGAACTCGTGCGGCGGCGAGAACTGGCAGTCGACGTAGCAGGCGCCGCAGGCATGGCAGAGATTGGCGAGATAGTTGAGATCGCCATCGGAGAAGGCGCGGCGCATCTCCATGGCCGGAAACACCGCGCACAGGCCCTCGCAATAGCGGCAGGAATTGCAGACCGTCATCAGACGGTCGGCTTCGTCCAAAATCCTAGTTCCGTGCATGTTTCGCCGCTTCCCGTCCTGCGATTCGCCCGAACACGCTGCCGATGGTCATGCCCATGCCGGCCGCATAGCCCTTGCCGAGCACGTTGCCCGCCATGATCTCGCCGGCCGCGAACATGTTGGCGGACGGCTTGCCGCCCTTCATCAGCATGCGCGCCTCCTTGTTCACGCGCGTGCCGAGATAGGTGAAGGTGATGCCGGGCCGCACCGGATAGGCGAGAAAAGGCGGCGTCTCGATCCGGCGCGCCCAATGTGTTTTCGGCGGCGTGATGCCCTCCGTCACGCAATCATCCAGAATGGTGTGGTCGAAGGTCCCGGGCCGCACCGCGGCGTTGAATTCGGTGATGGTCCTTTCCAGCGCGGCCGGATCGAGCTCGAGCTTGCCGGCGAGCTCGGTGATGGTATGCCCGGCGATCGGCGGGAACAGCGTCGGCATGAAGCTGGTCACGACGGTCGAGTCGAAAATGATATAGGCGATCTGGTCGGGCTGCGCCGCGACCAGCCGGCCCCAGATCGCGTAGCGCTTCGGCCAGATGTCCTCGCCCTCGTCGTAGAAGCGCTGGCCGTGCTTGTTGACGACGATGCCGAACACGACGGAGTCGTGGCGCGTGATGATGCCGCCGTCGAATTTCGGCGCGCGGGCATCGATCGCGACCGCATGGCACTGGGTGGGATCGCCGACCTCCTGCACGCCCTTGTCGAGCAGCATCTTCAGGATCGAGCCGCGGTTATGGGGCGTGCCGCGGATCAAAAAATTGTCGGCAGCCTCACCCCAATATTGCTTCAGCCATTCGATGTTGGACTCGAACCCGCCGGCAGCTGCAACCAGCGAGGTGGCGCGGATCTCGGTCTCGCCCTTGATCGGCCGCTTGAGGCGCGCGGCGAGGAACATGCCGTCCTCGATCACGAGGTCGGTGACCTCGGCGTCGTATTCGACGGCGACGCCGAGCCGCTCCGCGGTCAGATACAGCGCGTTCAGCATCGCCCGGCCACCGCCGAGGAAGAAGGAGTTGGTGCGGCCGAGGCTCAGCGTACCGCCGAGGGAAGGCTGCCAGCGCACGCCCTGCTCCACGATCCAGTTCAGGATGTCCTTGGATTCGCGGATCATATGGCGCGCCAGCACCTCGTCGGTTTGCCCGCCGGTGACGCGCAGCAGGTCCTCCCAAAACTCCTCCTCGGTGTAGGGGCCGGTCAGGATTTCGGTCGCCGCGTCATGGGCGCAGCGCATGTTGCGGGTGTGGCGGGTGTTGCCGCCGCGGTAGAACTTGGGCGCGCCTTCGAGCACCAGCACGGACGCTCCGCCGCGCCGCGCGCTGATCGCCGCGCACAGGGCCGCATTGCCGCCACCGATCACCAGCACGTCGTATTTGCTGCTCATCCCATCTGCCCGATGCGGCGAAGTTGGAGACATTCTGCCAGCCGGCGGTCTGGATCGCGCCGATCCGCCATTGCGTACCTTTGTATACAAAGATATACATAAGTCGCGCAAGCGGCATCTGCATGGGCAGGAGACGCACCGAGGGACAATGGCCAGACGCCCGGCAAATTCAGGTGGGACGATCGCGCGCGGAGGCGGCGTTGCGCTCGGCGAAGCCGTGTTCCGCTCGCTGTGCGAGGCGCTCCAGGCCGGCAGCTACCGCGCCGGCGACCGGCTGCGCGAGGAAGAGGTCGCCCAGCGGCTGAAGGTCAGTCGCACGCCGGTGAGGGAGGCGCTGGGCCGGCTCGCCGCACGCGGCTTCGTCGCGCCTGCCGGCGGCCGCGGGCTGATCGTCCGCAATCTCGACATCTCCGAGGTGCTCGAGCTCTACGCCATGCGTGAGATCATGGAAGGCGCCGCCGCGCGCCTTGCCGCCGAGCACGCCTCAGCGCCGGAGATCGACGCGCTCCGCGATATCGAGCAGGCCTTTGTCGAGGCATCCGCGGCCGATGCCGCCGAGATGGCAAGGCTCAACCGCACCTTCCACGAGGCCATCTGCCGCGCAGCGCGCAACCGCTATCTCGACAACGCCTCGCGCGAATTGCAGGACTGGATCGCCCTGCTCGGCCCGACCACTTTCACGGTGACAGGCCGTCCCAAGACGAGTCACGGCGAGCACCAGGCCATCATTGCAGCCATCGCCGGGCGCGACGGCGACAAGGCTGAGAAGTTGGCGCGTGCACATATCCGCGAGGCGCTGCGCTGCCGGTTGAAATTGCTGCAGAAGCAGTAAGTCGTCTGCCCGATCACGCCTCGAATACACGCGTCAGCAGCCAATAGCCGCCGAGCACACCGATCATTGCGGACGTGACATAAACCAGCCTTGCCGCTCGTGCCGGCTGCTCCCGGCCGGCCGCAGTCACGCGGTCCAACACGCCAAGTACCGGCAGCAGCAGCGCGACGATCGCGATCTGCCCGATCTCGACGCCGACATTGAAGGCGGCCAGCGCCGGAACGATCGCATCAGGCGGCAGGCCGATCTCGCGAAGCGCGCCGGCGAAGCCGAAGCCGTGGATCAAGCCGAACAGAAAAGCCACCCGCCAGCGCTTGTCGATGTCGCGCGAAAAGAAGTTCTCGACGGCGACGAACACGATCGAGGCCGCGATCGCGGGCTCAACGATGCGGCTCGGGATGACCAGGACGTTCAGGGCCGCCAGCGACAACGTCAGGGAGTGAGCGATGGTGAAGGCGGTCACGATCTTGACGACCGGCAAGAGCCGGCGTGCCCACAAGACGATCGCGACCAGGAATGCGACGTGATCGTAACCGAGGAAGATGTGCTCGACGCCGGTGATGAGATAACGCTGCATCGTAGAGGACAGCGACGGCGGCGCCGTCGAGAGGGTCACCGTCGTGTTGTGGGCGTCGAGCAAGGCCTGCGTCTCGGACCGGCCCTGCGCGATCAGCACCACCTGCCGCGCGGCCCTGTCTTTCTCCGTCAGCACCGTGGAGCGATAGACAATGTCGCCGGTCACGTTCGCGCAGGCAAAGCTGTTGCGATAGACGATGCCGTCACCGTCCGCCAGGATCGCTGCATTTCCGGCGGAGCAGGCCCTGGCACCTCCTGTAACAGCCAGATGCGTGCCCATATAGGCGAGGATCGCGGGCTTGGCCGCTTCGACGGCGGCGGGATCGACCGCATCCCGCCTCGCATCATAAATCTTCGTGCCGATCAGGCGATCGACGTCGCTGCCCTTCAATCCGAGCTCGGCGCTCACCGTGCGATCGGGACTCAGCGCCACCCGTGCCGTGACGAGGTTGACCTCATGTGCCTCCGCCGGAAGCGCGAGGCCGAGCAGCACCGCGAGCCACGCCAGGAGCGGCCGCCTCATGATCCCGCTCCATCGCGCTCACGCCAGCACATCCGCCACGGCCGCCTTCAGAACATCCCGCACATCGGTGGGCTTCAGCCGGACCTGCAAGCCGCGCTGGCCGCCATTGAGATAGACCAGGTCATGGGCGAGCGCGCTCTGCTCGATCACGGTGCGCACAGGCTTGCGCTGTCCGAACGGGCTGATGCCGCCGACCTTGTAGCCGGTGACGCGCTCGGCCTCGGGCGGCTTCATCATCTGCGCCGACTTGCCGCTCGCTGCCGCCGCCAGCTTCTTCATCGAGACCTCCTGGTCGGACGGCACGACCACGCAGACCGGCTTGCCGTCGACCAGCGCCATCAGCGTCTTCAGGACGCGCGCCGGATCCTCGCCGAGCGCGGCCGCCGCCTGCAGCCCGATGCTCTCGGCGTCGGGATCATAGTCGTAGGTGTGAACGGTGAAGGCAACACCGGCGGCTGCGAGTGCGCGTGTGGCGGGGGTGACTTTGGACATGCGTCACATGTAGCACCGTCATTGCGAGGAGCGAAGCGACGAAGCAATCCAGAATCCCGCCGGCGAGGCAGTCTGGATTGCTTCGCTTCGCTCGCAATGACGGCGGAGGCCCCTACTCCGCCGCGTCCCGCATCTCGGCGCGCTCGGCCCGCGCTGCGCAGAACTTGAACTCCGGGATCTTGCCGAACGGGTCCAGTGCCGGGTTGGTGAGCAGGTTCGCAGCCGCTTCGGCGTAGCAGAACGGCATGAACACCATGTTCTCCGGCACGTCGCGGTCGGAGCGGACCTTGACTTCGACGGCGCCGCGGCGGGTCTCCAGGCGAATGAAATCGCCGGGTACCAGCTTCTTCTTGCGCATGTCCTTGGGTGACATGAACGCGACCGCCTCCGGCTCGATCTGGTCGAGCACCTGGGCGCGGCGGGTCATCGAGCCGGTGTGCCAGTGCTCCAGCACGCGGCCGGTCGAGAGCACCATCGGATATTCGTCGTCGGGAATCTCGTCCGGCGGAACGACCTTGGCCGGCACGATCTTGCCGCGGCCGCTCGCGGTCGGGAACCCTGTGGTGAAGATGATCTCGTTGCCGGGCTTGTTCGGATCGTCGACGGGATAAGTGACCGCGCCCTCACGCACCAGCCGCTCCCAGGTGATGTTCTTCAGCGACGGCATCAGCTCTGCCATCTCGGTGAAGACGTCGCCGGGACCGGCATAATTCCACGGCAGGCCCATGCGCTTGCCGATCTCCTGGATGATCCAGAGATCCTGACGCGCATCGCCGGGCGGCTTGATCACCTGGCGCGCCAGCTGCACGCGGCGATCGGTGTTGGTGAATGAGCCGTCCTTTTCGGCGAAGGCCGAGGCCGGCAGGATCACGTCGGCATGGAACGCAGTCTCGGTGACGAAGAGATCCTGCACCACGAGATGATCGAGCAACGCCAGCGCATGGCGCGCATGCTGCAGGTCGGGATCGGACATCGCGGGGTTCTCGCCCTCGATATACATGCCCTTGATCTCGCCGGCGTGGATCGCGTTCATGATCTCGACCACGGTCAGGCCGCGGACGGGATCGAGATCCTGCTGCCAGAGCTTTTCGAAGGCGCCGCGCATGTCGTCGCGCCCCACCGGCTGATAGTCCGGCAGGAACATCGGGATCAGGCCGGCATCGGAAGCGCCTTGCACGTTGTTCTGGCCACGCAGCGGATGCAGGCCAGTGCCGGGACGGCCGACCTGGCCGGTGATCAGCGCGAGCGCAATCAGGCAGCGCGCATTGTCGGTGCCATGGACGTGCTGGCTGATGCCCATGCCCCAGAAAATGATCGACGACTTTGCCCGCGCATAGGTGCGCGCCACTTCGCGCAAGGTCTGCGCCGGGACGCCGCAGATCGGCTCCATCTTCTCCGGCGTGAACTCCTTGATCTTCTCCTTGAGGTCCTCGAAGCCTTCGGTGTAGCCGGCGATGTACTGGTCGTCGGTCAGGCCTTCGGTGATGATCGTGTTGATCATCGCGTTCAGCATGGCGACGTCGGAGCCCGGCTTGAACTGCAGATGCTTGGTCGCGTGACGCGACAGCGACTGCCGGCGCGGGTCCATCACGAACAGCTTTGCGCCGTTCTGCTTGACCGCGTTCTTGATGAAGGTCGCTGCAACCGGATGGTTCACGGTCGGATTGGCGCCGATCACGACGATGACCTCGGCGTCCATCGCGGCCGAGAACGGCGCCGACACCGCGCCAGAGCTGAGGCCTTCGAACAGCGCCGCCACCGACGAGGCATGGCACAGGCGGGTGCAATGGTCGACGTTGTTGGAGCCGAAGCCGGTGCGCACGAGCTTCTGGAACAGATAGGCCTCTTCGTTCGAGCCCTTGGCCGAACCGAAGCCGGCCAGCGCCTTCACGCCCTTGTCGTCGCGGATCTTGACGAGACCCTTGGCGGCGATGTCGAGCGCTTCCTCCCAGCTCGCTTCGCGGAAATGCGTGAACGGATTGGCCGGGTCGACCTGGTCGTTGGCATCCTTCTTCGCGTTCGGCAGCCGCACCAGCGGCTTGGTCAGGCGATGCGGATGGTGGATATAGTCGAAGCCGAAGCGGCCCTTCACACAGAGACGATTGTGGTTGGCGGGGCCGTCGCGGCCTTCCGCATAGATCACCTTCTCGTCCTTGACCTCGTAGGTGACCTGGCAGCCGACGCCGCAGAACGGGCAGAGCGAATCCACCTTCTTGTCGGCATAGGTGACGCGCGTCTGGTTTTCGTCGAGCATCACAGCCGGCATCAAGGCGCCGGTCGGACAGGCCTGCACGCATTCGCCGCAGGCAACGCAGGTGGACTCGCCCATGGGGTCGTCGAAGTCGAACACGATCTTGGCGCCGGCATTGCGATAGGCCATGCCGATGACGTCGTTGACCTGGACCTCGCGGCAGGCGCGCACGCAGAGGCCGCACTGGATGCAGGCATCGAGATTGACGCGCATCGCCGGATGGCTGGCGTCGGTTGCCCAGCGCTCGGCGGCGGGAAAGCGGCTCTCGGTGACGCCAGTGGTCTCGGCCCAGTGCCAGAACTTCGAATCCGGATCGTGTGACGTCTCACGCGCCGGCTGGTCGGCAACGAGCAGCTCCATCACCATTTTTTGCGCCGACACCGCACGCGCGGATTCCGTCTTCACCTTCATGCCGACCGACGGCGTGCGCTTGCAGGACGCGGCGAGCACGCGCTCGCCCTCGATCTCGACCATGCAGGCGCGGCAATTGCCGTCGGGGCGATAGTCCGGCGCCGGCGAATAGCAGAGATGCGGAATGTCGCGGCCCTGGCGTTTTGCGACCTGCCAGATCGTCTCGCCAGGCTTGGCCTCGACCTGCTTGCCGTCGAGCTCGAACGTAATCTTCGTCATTCCGCCGCTTCCTTGAACTCGTCAGGGAAATATTTGATCACGGAGGACAGTGGATTCGATGCCGCCTGTCCGAGCCCGCAGATCGAGGCATCGCGCATCGCCTGGCTCAATTCTTCCAGCAAGGCACGGTTCCAGACCGGCCTTTGCATCAGCAGCGCCGCCTTCTGGGTACCGACGCGGCACGGCGTGCACTGGCCGCAGCTCTCGTCCTCGAAGAACTTCATCAGGTTCAATGCGGCAGCGCGCACGCTGTCCTTGTGCGACAGGATCACGATCGCAGCCGAGCCGATGAAGCAGCCGTATTTCTCCAGCGTGCCGAAATCGAGCGGGATGTCGTCCATCGATGCCGGCAAAATGCCGCCGGACGCACCGCCCGGCAGATACGCGTAGAATCGATGGCCGTCGGCCATGCCGCCGCAATATTCCTCGATCAGCTCGCGCACGGTGATACCCGCGGGCGCGAGCTTCATGCCGGGATTTTTGACGCGTCCCGAAACCGAGAAGCTGCGCAGGCCGTGACGCTCGTGGCGGCCATGGCCCTTCCACCAGTCGGCGCCCTTCTCGACGATGTCGCGCACCCACCACAGCGTCTCGATGTTGTTGATCAGCGTCGGCAGACCGAACAGGCCGACCTGGAACGGGTAAGGCGGCTTGTGCCTGGGCAGACCACGCTTGCCTTCGATGCTCTCCAGCAGCGAGGATTCCTCGCCGCAGATGTAAGCGCCGGCGCCGCGCCGCAGGTGCAGCGTCGGGCCGCCCGGCGGGAGCTTTGCGATCTCGCGCTGGAGGATCTCGCGCGAGGCCGGATATTCGTCGCGCAGATAGATATAGACGTCGCTCGCCTGCACCACATGGGCGCCGATCAGCATGCCCTCGATGAAGCGATGCGGATCGGTTTCGAGGTAATAGCGGTCCTTGAACGTGCCGGGCTCGCCCTCGTCGCCGTTGATCGCCATCAGCCGCGGCCCGGGCTCGCCGAGCACGGCGCGCCATTTGCGTCCGGTGGGAAAGCCGGCGCCGCCAAGTCCACGCAGCGAAGCGTCGTCGAGCGCTTTCAGGAGATCGTCCTTCGACAGCTCGCCCGAGCGCAGGCGATTGAGTAGCTTGTAGCCGCCATCGGCGACGTAGGCATCGTACTCGGTATATGTGGGCAGATGCGCGTGCGTGTCGCCGGCCTTGGCTGCCGCCATGACGTTGGCGACGGTGGCGTGGTCGACGAAATTGTGCCCGACCTCGGCGGCCGGCGCCGTGTCGCAGCGGCCGACGCAGGGCGCGCGCACGACGCGGATGCCGGGACCTGACGCGCTCTGCAGATCCTCGAGCAGCTTCTCGCCGCCAAGCATCGCGCAGGTGAGTGAATCGCAGACGCGGATCGTCAACGGGGGAATGTCGGGCTCACCTTCCTTCACCACGTCGAAATGCGCGTAGAAGGTCGCCGTCTCGAACACCTCGGCGAAGGCGAGCTTCATCTCGTCGGCGAGCGCGGCCAGATGCGCGGCCGAGATCTGGTGGTACTTGTCCTGGATCAGGTGCAGATATTCGATCAAGAGATCGCGCCGCCGCGGCCTGTCGCCGAGCAACAGCTCGATCTCGTGCGCGGCCGTGGGATCGACCTGCCGCCCCTTGGGGGTCGCCTTGGCGCGTCGGCGTCCCTCACCGGGATGCTCGAAGGAGCGGACCTTGTGCACGTCCTCGTGGCTCATCGATTCGTCTCGATCTCTTCTTTTAGAACGGCTCCACTTCTAGCCCCTGGCATGCCAGATGCCAAGCGAATTGTGATGTTCGCGGAAGCGTTTAAGCGAAACTCAGGGTAGACGTGACTGCCCAGACACGGCCTGCGTTTCGTCCCAACGGGCCATTGATGGAGCGAAGCCCGAATTGGTCGGGAGATCAATAAAGGTGTCCCGTGCTGCGATAGCGAAGTCCTATCGAATGCCCGGTCCGAGGCTACGGCGGGAGCACAAAGGCCGCCGCCGTGAACATCGCCTTCTACGGGGCGTCACTCTTTTCGACCAGGAACACGATGCGCGCCTCGTTGCGCTCGGTGATCTCGACCTTGTCGCCGGTCTCGCGGATCAGATTGGGGATATCGATCACCGAGAGCGGATCGGTGCAGTGAACTTCGAGCTGGTCGCCTGCCTTGAGCGGCTTGAGCGCCTTGCGCGTCTTGAGCGCCGGCAGCGGGCATTTCAGCCCGGTGAGATCGAGTATCGTCCTGGTCATGGCCGCACCATGGCGGCGTGGAACGGCTGCGTCAACGCGGGGAGGCCTCAGATCAGGCTGGCGTAGGGCAGGAAGCCGACATCCTGCCCCGGCTCGACATTCGTGATGTCCTCGCCGAGCTCGACGAGGCCGTCGGTCTCGACCAGCGAGGACAAGAGCCCGGCCCCTTCGCGCGGGAACTTGATCGCCTCGAGCCCGCCGTCCTGCGCGCGCCGCAACGAGGCGCGCACATATTCACGCCGCCCGGCCTTCTTCTTGTAGGTAAACGCAGCACGCACCGGAATCGGCAACAGCGGCTCCGGCAGCCCACCCGCCAGCGCCAGCACCGTCGGCCGCACCACATGGACGAAGGTGACAAAGCTCGCGACCGGATTGCCGGGCAGTCCGATCAGCGGTATGCCGGCGACGATCCCCATCGCCACGGGACGGCCCGGCTTGATCGCCATCCGCCACAGCACCAGTGAGCCGATGCTCTCCACGGCCGCCTTGACGTGATCCTCCTCCCCGGTCGAGACGCCGCCGGTGGTGAGGATCAGGTCATGGTCGCCTGCAACCCGCTTCAGGCCGCTCGCCAGTGACGTTCGCTCGTCGCGCAGAATGCCGAGATCGCTGACCTCGCAGCCGAGCCGCCGCAGCATCGCCATCAGCATGAAGCGGTTGGAATCGAACAATTGCGAGGCGGCGCGCGGCTCGCCGGGTGAAGCCAGTTCGTCGCCGGTCGAGAACACGGCAACACGGATGCGCCTGACGACGTCGAGCCTCGTCAGGCCGAACGCGGCGGCAAGCGCGACATGCTGCGGCCGCAGGCGCTGGCCGGCGCGGAGCGCGACGTGTCCTTGGGGAATGTCCTCGCCTGCGGGTCGCACATTGGCGCCGGGCTTCAGCCCCGGCGGCAACACGATCTTCCCGGACTCATCGATGCGGACGTCCTCCTGCATGAAGACGGTCTCCGCGTCCGGCGGCATCGGCGCGCCGGTGAAGATGCGCGCGGTGTGGCCGGGCTTGATCGGCGCCTGCGCAAGGCCGCCGGCCTGAATGCGACCGTCGAGCGGGAACGCCTGTTCCGCCCTTGCCGGAAGGTCCGCGTTGCGCACCGCGTAGCCGTCGACGGCGGAGTTGGTGAAGGGCGGCAGCGGCAGAGGCGCGGCCACATCGCCCGCGAGCACGCGTCCGTCCGCGTCGGCGAGCCCAACCGTCTCGAGATCGACGATCGCACTGACGCGCGTCGTGATGAGGCCAACGGCTTCGTCGACCGACATCATCGGGCCACCGAAGGCAAAGCAATCGTCCGACAGTTGCGCCATGGTGCCTCGTCAGCGTATCGCGGCGCTTCTTGCCACCGCTTCCTCGACCGGCATCGCCGCCCGTAGCATCAATGCCGCGGCGCCTTCGATATCGTCGAGATGGACAGTCGGGAGCCTCGTGTCAATCGCGACGTCCGTCGCGATCCCGGCAATCCCGGGATCGTCCGGAAACAGCAGCGGCTTGCCGTTGGCGGCACGATGCACCTCGATCTTGCGATGCGGCTCACGCTTGAATCCCTCGACCACGACGAGATCGACCGCGGAGAGTTTCTCGAGCAGCTCCGGCAGCCGCGGCTCCGCCGCCCCACGCAGCTCATGCATCAGCGCCCAGCGGTTCGACGAAGCGACCAGCACCTCTGCCGCGCCGGCCTCGCGATGGCGCCAGGAATCCTTGCCGGGCACGTCGACGTCGAACCGGTGATGCGCATGCTTGATCACCGAGACGCGCAGGCCTTGCGCGTTGAAATGCGGAATCAGCCGCGTCAACAGCGTGGTCTTGCCCGCACCGCTCCATCCTGCAAGGCCGATGACTTTCATTCCAGCTCCGTGTCCGCGAACGACCCAGGTCCCTTCTGGAACCGCGGCCCCCTCCGTGTCATTGCGAGCGCAGCGAAGCAATCCAGACTGCCGCCGCGGAAGGATTCTGGATTGCTTCGCTCCGCTCGCAATGACGAGCGGAGGCATTTTGCCCATTCCCGGCCATGCTTATATCGGCTTGACCCGAATGTCATGCTAACCTCGCCGCCATGATGAAGATCGACAAAGCCCCGGTGCCCCTGATCGTCCCCAATCCGGACGATCCGCGCCTGACCCAGAGCGTGACCGGCACCGACCAGGCCGGCGCCAGGGTCGAGATCAAGGTGCCGATGGAGCGGCCGCTGACGCTCTATTTGAACGCCCAGGAGATCGTCACCATGATGACGATCGGCGACTACCCCGAATATCTGGCGCTCGGCTACCTGCTGAACCAGAACATGCTGAAATATAATGACGTGGTCACTGAGGTCGAGTACCACGACGACCTCCAGGTGGTCGTCGTGCGCACCTCACACCACACCAATTTCGAGGCCAAGCTGAAGAAGCGCACGCAGACGTCCGGCTGCGCGCAGGGCACCGCCTTCGGCGACCTCCTGGAGGCGGTCGAGAGCGTCGCGCTGCCCAAGGCGGAGCTGCGCACCTCCTGGCTCTACCAGATGACGCAGACCATCAACACCATGCCCTCGCTTTACCTGGAGGCCGGCGCGATCCACGGCTGCGTGCTGTGCAAGGAGGGCACGCCGCTCTGCTACACCGAGGATGTCGGCCGCCACAACGCCGTCGACAAGATCGCGGGCTGGATGTACCGCCACGGCGTCGACGCTTCCGACAAGATCCTCTACACCACCGGGCGCCTCACCTCGGAGATGGTGATCAAGACCGTGCGCATGGGCATTCCGATCCTGGTGTCGCGCTCCGGCTTCACCGCCTGGGGTGTCGATCTCGCAAGACAGGTCGGCCTGACGCTGGTCGGACGTACGCGCGGCAAGCGCTTCATCGCGCTCGCAGGCGAAGAGCGCATCGTCTACGACCAGAACCTCGCTTATGTCGAGGAGGAATCGGCCAAGCACAAGCGCAAGGGTGAAGGCGGTGACGACTGACATGTCCGCGGCGCGTGTTCCGCCGACCCTTGGCGTGCTGCTCGCCGGCGGGCTGGCGCGGCGCATGGGCGGCGGCGACAAGCCGATGCGCACCATCGGTGGCCGCACCATTCTGGAACGCGTGATCGCGCGTCTCTCGCCCCAGTGTAGCGAGCTGATCCTCAACGCCAACGGCGATCCCGCCCGCTTTGCCGCGTTCGGCTTGCAGGTCGTCGCCGACGACGTGCCCGGCTTCCCCGGCCCCCTCGCCGGCATCCTCGCGGCGCTCGACTGGACCGCGGCGAACCGGCCGGAGATCGAATGGGTGCTCAGCGCCGCCGGCGACTGTCCGTTCCTGCCACGCGATCTCGTGGCGCGCCTGCATGAGGCGCGCGCGCGTGAGAACGCACAGCTCGCGGTCGCTGCATCAGATGAGCAGTCGCATCCGGTGATCGGCCTGTGGCGTGTCGCCTTGCGTGAGGAGCTGCGCCACGCGCTCGTGGTCGAAGACCTCCGCAAGATCGACCGCTGGACCGCGCGCTATCCGCTCGCGACAGTGACCTGGCCGACCGAGCCGGTCGATCCGTTCTTCAATGCGAACACGGTCGAGGACATTGCCGAGGCCGAGCGGCTGGCGGCGCTGGATGACCATCCTAAGCCGCTGCGTTGAGCTGCCGTGAACCCGACCGAGCTGGGGAACGACCAATGATCGGTACGTTGTCCCCGGGATGAACCATGGCCGACTCTCTCCTTGATGTCGTCTTCGATGTCGTCGATCTTGCGCTCGATGTTTCGGATGTGATCGATCGCACGAAGCAGCTGAGCAAGCCTGACACCGTCGAGGTTCCGCCCGATCCGAAGCCGTTGCCGGCCGCCGCGCAGCGTGCGCTGGCCGAGGCCGAGGAACGGAAGCGCAGGCGCGAGCAATCCGATCAGGCCGCCAGCGCCACCGACCAGGCGTCGCAACTGTAGCCCTCGCTGATATCTACGCAGGCCGGAAACCGGCGCGCTCAAGTGCGGCGCGCGCTGCGCTCGAGCCGAGCGCATCAAGAAAGGCCCGCACGGCTGGCCGGTCCTTGCGCGCGGTCACCAGCGCGAAATCGTAATGCTCTTCGGCCAGCGGAATGAAACCGAGGCCGACGGCGTGGGCGACCGGCGCAATGGTCATGCCCCAGTCGGCGCGGTGCTGCGCCACGGCCGCCGCCACCGCATTGTGCGAACGCGGCTGGTTCCAATAGCCTTCCGGCCGGACTCCGCCGAGCAGCCGATCGATCAGGATGCGCGTGCCGGCGCCCTGGTTGCGGTTGACCATGATGCAGGTGGGGTCGGCGAGCGCAGCCGCAACAGCCTCCTTTGCGCTCAGGCCTTCGAAACGTTTGTCGCCCTTACGGAAGACAATGCCCTGCATCCGCCGCCAGCCGGCGACGAGCTCGAGTCCTTCGACGAGATAGGGCGTGTTGTAGGTCTCGCTGCGATCGTCGAACAGATGGATCGGCGCGAGATCGCATTCGCCGCGCTTTGCCGCCGCCAATCCTCCAAGGCTGCCGACCGCGATCGAGCGCACGGTCAGGCTGGCATGCGCGAGCTGTGCGGTGACGAGATCGAGGCCGGTGCAATGGCTGCCGACGATGACGAGATCCGGCACGCGCACATGCGGCGTGAACAGCGTCACCTCGGTTTCGGTGCCGGCCGGCATCTGGTCGGCAAGTGCGTCGATGCGCAGAAAGCCGTCCGCCTGCGCAAAGGACGTGATCGCACCGGACCCTTTGCCGGTGGGGTAGGCGATGAGGCCCGCGCTGCCCTCGACCAGCGAAACCATGACGAATTCGGTGCGGCCGAGCTCGGAGGCGATGCGCACCGGCACGGTCGCGTTCACCTTGGCATCGGAGCGCGGCGGCAGTCCGGCCATCCTGCGCAGCACCGGCACGATCATGTCGTGGAAGGTGAACATCGCCGAGGTTGGAAAGCCCGGCAGGATCACGACAGGCTTGCCGTCGCACACCGCAAGGCACAGCGGCTTGCCGGGCTTGAGCGCAACGCCGTGGGCGATGATGCCGGGCGCGCCGAGCCGGCCGATGATGCGATGAGAGAGGTCGCCCGCGCCTTTCGACGTGCCGCCCGACAGCACCAGCATGTCGGCATCCGCAAGCGCGTCGCGCATGGCGGCTTCGAGCTTGACTTCGTCGTCCGGAATGGCGCCCAGGAAGACAGCCTCACCACCGTTTTCGTCGATCGCGGCCGCGACGATGGCGCCGTTGGTATCGTAGATCTCGGCGGGCCCGAGCACCTGGCCGGGCTGAACCAGCTCGTCCCCGGTGGAGATGACGGCAACCCGCGGTCTGTGCACGACACTCACCTCGGCGACACCGCAAGCCGCCAGCATGCCGATCTCGCGCGAGCCGATGATGGTGCCGGCGCGCAGCAAAGCCTCGCCGCGCGCGATGTCGGATCCGGCATACGAGACGAATAGCCCCGGCGAGACGGCGCGACGGACATCGATCGCATCCTGGCCGGCCGGCTGGGTGTGCTCGACCATGACCACGGCATCGGCGCCGCGCGGCAACGGACCTCCGGTGGCGATCGCCGTTGCGGTTCCGGCCGCCACCTGCAGTATCGGCGCGGTCCCGCAATGAATGGTCTCGCCATTCAGCGCGAGGCGCACCGGCGCGCCCTCGCCGGCCGCCGCAAGGTCGGCGGAGCGCACGGCGAAGCCGTCGACATTGGAGCGGTCGAACGGCGGCACGTCGATCGGCGCCGTGACGTCTTCAGCGAGGGCAGTGCCCAGCGCAGCCGCGAGCTTGCGCGTTTCGGTTTGAAGCGCACGCGGGAACAAGGCCGCCTCGAAGCGCGCCAAGGCCTCCTCGCGCGACAGGACCTTGAGGAACTGCTCCTGCTCGAGCGCGCTGCGGTCCGGTGATTTCGGGATCATCGTCATACCAGAACCCATATCACGCCGGCATCAGATCGGCATCGATCGATGCACCCGCCGCAAATCCCTCGTCGCTGGCGGAAATCAGCAGCCATGCGTCCGCACGGGCGACCGCCTGGAGCGGCCATTCGCCTACGGCAAGCGGCATCCAGGCACGATGTTCCTCGGCCAGCAAAGCGATCTCCGTCAGGCCGACGCTGGAGGCGATTTTTCGCGCAAGCGGCAGCGACACTTTTCGGCGCGGCCGATGCGCCGACAAACGCTCGACGAGCGGCAGCACGAGTGCAAGCCAGACTGCAAGCGCATGATCGGGTGAGCCGGGCAAGGCAATGACGGGAACCCGTCCCAGCCGTCCGACCGCCGCCGTGCGTCCCGGCTGCAGCGCAAGGCCGTGCGCCATCACCTCGCCGCGCCGGGCGAGGGCCGCGATGGCAGCGTCCTGGCGGCCGACGCCGCTACCGCCGATGGTCAGCACAACATCGCAAGACGACGCATCGAGCGCATCGGCGATCGACGCTTCATCGCGCGCACGCGCTTGACGCGCTTCCACATCCAGTCCCGCCGTGTGCGCGATCCCGGCAATCATCTGCGCCGCGACTGTTCCACCCGGCACATTGACGATGCGCAGCCGTGGCCGCCTCACGGCGAGTTTCTCCACGCCCGACACGCGCGCGAGCAGCAGGTCCGCCGCACCGACGGGATGGCCTGCAGCCCCCACGGCCATGCGCGCGGCAATGTCGCTGCCGGCGCGCCTGACACCCTGCCCCGGCGCCCCCTCTGCGAGCACCTGGGCAAGCGGCCCCGACATCTCCACGGCGTCGGCATCGAGCACGCAGTCGCATCCCGCCGGCATCGTGTCACCGGCCTCGACCCATGCAGGGGCCGTTGTCAGCGGCACGGGCGAATAAGCGGACGCGCCGACGAGATCGTTGGCCGATAGCGCCCAACCGTCTACGGCCGCAATGTCGCGCGAAGGATGGGCGGCGAGCAGCGGATCGCCAGCCGCGATGCAGCCGATCGCCTCCGCCAGCGGCACCTCCACCGGCGCAACGGGATCAACGCCCCGCAACAGCGCGGCGAGCGCGGTGTCGAGCGGCGTGAGCGAGGGCGGCAGGCGCTGGGTCATGCGCCATGAGGACCATGCATCGTCCGGTTTGGCAACCGCCGGCGATGCCGGCTTCAGCCGCCCGACCTGTCCGAATTGGGGAAAAACAGTTGCTGCGCGTCGACCTTGTAGCCGGCGATCGCCGTCTGTCCCTCCGGCGACGTCAGCCAGTCGACGAAAGTCTGCGCGAGGTCTTTCTTCACGTTCGGGAACTTCGCAGGGTTCACCAGCATCACGCCATATTGGTTGAGCAGCCGCCGGTCGCCTTCGACGACGATGTCGAGATCGCCGCGATCCCTGAAGGCGATCCAGCTGCCGCGATCCGCCAGCTCGTAAGCATTGGCGGCGCGCGCGGCCTCGAGCGCCGCGGCCATGCCGGGCCCGGCCTCGCGATACCAGGCGCCCTTGGCGCCGGCGATATCGATGCCGGCCACGATCCAAAGCGCGAGCTCCGCGGCGTGGGTGCCCGAGCGATCGCCGCGCGTCACGAACGGCGCGCCCTTGGCTTCGATCGCCTTCAGCGCCGTCGCGATGTCCTTGCCCTTCACGCCCGCGGGATCGCTCTTCGGCCCGATCAGCACATAGTCGCTGTACATCACGTCGTAGCGCTTCACGCCAAAGCCGTCGGCAACGAACTTCTCCTCCTGTGGCCGCGCGTGCATCAGCACGACGTCGACCTCGCCCCTCCGCGCACCATCGAGCACCTCGTCGGCGCGCCGCGCGATCACGGTGACGTCAATGCCGGTCCTGTCGCGGAAGATCGGCAGCAGATAGTCGAGCAGCCCGGACTCCTGCGTCGCCGTCGTCGAAGCGAGGACGATTCTGCGCTCCTCCGCGGATGACGCCGCAATGCCTGCGGCAAGGCCGCAGAGGAGCGCAAGTGCAACGGACAGGCGGCCCATGAGCGGGTTCCCTCAGGTTATGACGCGATCATGATGATGATCGATTGCGCCGCACTCGTGACGCGTTTTTGCGCTGCCAGTCGGGAAATTTCGGCAATTTCATCGAGACGTAGCGCGCGAACGATCGCTTGGGATCGTTCACCAAAGCGAAAATCGCGCGTGCGGATGTGTTGCAAAGCAGCGAGATGATCGGGCATGGTTCCCGCGACAAAAATCTGAAATGCAGAATTCCACCTGCGTCGGACGTCAAAAAGAAGCAAGAATTTGCATAGGAATGCAGGATGGAATTCCTGACCACCAGCGAAGCCGCCGACTACCTTCGGCTCGGCGAACGCAAGCTCTACGAACTCGTCACCACCGGTGCGATCCCCTGCAGCAAGGTGACGGGGAAATGGCTCTTCCCACGGCACGAGCTCGATCTCTGGGTCCTGTCGGGCCTCGCACGTCCGGCCGGCATGTTGATCGCCGAGCCGCCGCCGGTCGTCGGCGGCAGCCAGGACGAGCTCTTGGATTGGAGCCTGCGCGAATCCGGCTCCGGGCTCGGATCGATGAGCGAGGGCAGCGCGCGCGGGCTCGAGCGCTTGCAGCGCAACGAGGTGATGGCCGCGGCGGTGCACTTCCACGCCCTGGATGCCTCCGACAGTCTCGCCGGCGATGCCAGTATGGAAGCGCTGCGGACCACGCCGGACCTGCATGATGCGGTGCTGGTCGCGTTCGTCCGCCGCGAAGAAGGCCTCGTGCTGCCACACGGCAATCCGCAGCACCTGCACAGCCTGACCGACGTGCTCGCAGCCGGCGCCCGGATGGCGACGCGGCAACAGGGCACGGGCGCGCAGATGCTGCTCGACGTGCTGCTGAAGCGCGCAGGCGCCTCGATGCGGGACCTGCGCCGCATCGAGACACCGGCTTTGACCGGCCCGGATCTTGCCGAGCTGGTTCGCGCCGGCCAGGCCGATTGCGGCATCGCGACGCGCGCCGCGGCGCGCTCGGCCGGCCTCGATTTCGTGCCGCTGGTCTGGGAGAATTTCGACCTTGCGATGCGGCAGCGCAGCTATTTCCGCCCTGCCATGCAGGCCCTGCTCCGCTTCATGAACGAGCGGCGGCTGCGCCAGCGCGCGGAAGAGCTGACCGGTTACGATCCCTCGCCCGCAGGACTGATCCGCTTCGCAGCCTGACATTGACGCCTGCCCCCTAATAGTTGCAAAAGAAACCAATTCAGCCGGGCCATACCCGGAACAAGCAACACCGGCCAACGCGCCGGATCAGGGGAGGAGAAACGTGTATCCAACGAGATTTGGACTGCCGGTCGCGGCCGCACTTGCGGCAGCGCTGCTGCCGGGCGCGGCCAGGGCGCAGGTTTCCGACGACGTCGTCAAGATCGGCGTTCTCACCGACATGAACGGCCCGGCCTCGGCGCCGACCGGCCAGGGCTCGGTCACTGCGGCGCAGATGGCGATCGACGATTTCGGCGGCAAGGTGCTCGGCAAGCCGATCAGCATCGTGATCGGCGACCACCAGCTCAAGGCCGACATCGGCGGCACGATCGCGCGGCGCTGGTACGACGTCGACCAGGTCGATCTGATCGTCGACGTGCCGGTCTCCGCGGTTGGCCTCGCGGTGCAGAACGTCGCCAACGAGAAGAAGCGGCTGTTCATCACCCACTCCACCGGGACCGCGGATTTCCACGGCAAGTTCTGCTCGCCTTACGCCATCCAATGGGTGTTCGACACCCGCGCGCTCGCGGTCGGCACTGCGGACGCCGTGGTCAAGCGCGGCGGCGACAGCTGGTTCTTCATCACCGACGACTACGCCTTCGGCCATTCGCTGGAGCGCGACGCTTCCGCCGTCGTCACCGCCAATGGCGGCAAGGTGCTGGGCTCGGTGCGGCCGCCATTGGCAACGCCCGATCTCTCCTCCTTCGTGCTGCAGGCGCAGGCCTCCAAGGCCAAGATCATCGGCATTGCCGCCGGTCCCCCCAACAACATGAACGAGATCAAGACCGGCGCGGAGTTCGGCGTGTTCAAGGGCGGCCAGCAGATGGCGGCGCTGCTGGCGCTGATCACCGACATCCACGGCCTCGGCCTGCAGGCGGCGCAAGGCCTGCTGCTGACCACCTCGTTCTACTGGGACATGGATGACAAGACGCGCGAATGGTCGAAGCGCTATTTCTCCAAGATGAACAGGATGCCGACGATGTGGCAGGCCGGCGTCTATTCCAGCGTGATGCACTATCTCAACGCCATCAAGGAGACCGGCACCGACGATCCGCTGAAAGTGGCCGCCAAGATGCGCGAGAAGCCGATCGAGGATTTCTTTGCCCGCAACGGCAAGCTTCGCGAGGACAATCTGATGGTGCACGATCTCTGGCTGGTGCAGGTGAAGACGCCGGAGGAGAGCAAATATCCGTGGGACTATTACAAGATCCTCACCACCATCTCCGGCGACAAGGCGTTTGGGCCGCCCGACCCGGCGTGTGCGATGGTGAAGAAATAGGTTTGGCTAATATGAAGCCGCGATGACGGTGCACCCTCTCCCCTTGTGGGAGAGGGTGGATTCGCGAAGCGAAGCCGGGTGAGGGGTATCTATCCTCACGAACAACTTCACGAGGGGAGAGAACCCCTCATCCGGCGCTTCGCGCCACCTTCTCCCACAAGGGGAGAAGGGAGAAAGCGCGTTGTCGAAAGTTCGCTACTTCACCACCCCGATCTCGCGAAAATACTTCATCACGCCCGGATGGATCAGCTCCGCCTTTGGCGCGGCCGCGACCGTGTTTGCAGCCGTGGTCTCGCAGGCCTGGGCGAGCTTCTTGCAGAACGTCGCCTCATTGCCGTGCAGCGTCTTGGCGAGGCGATAGGCGACCTCGTCGGGCAGATCCTCGCGCGTGAGAATGAAGCTCCAGGAGCCGAGCGAGGCGATCGGCTCGTTCTGCTTCGGATAGGAGCCCGCCGGCACGGTCAGCGGCTTGAGGAACGCATGCTTGGCGCGGATGCGCGCGATCTCGTCCGCTACTGGCGCGATGAAGCGCGCGCCCGATGCGCTCGCGGCGACCGCGGCAAAGCCGGGCCAGCCGATGCCGGCGCCCCAGAGCGCAGCGACGCGGCCGTCCTCGACCATCGCGGGGCCATCGCCGGCGCGGTCGAGATAGACAGCCTTGAAGTCCTCGTCCTGCTTCAGGCCGAGACCATCGAGCACATAGCGCGCCAGGATCGGCAGGCCGGAGCCCTTGGCACCGAACGCGACGGGCTGACCGACGAGATCGCGAATCGTCGTGTAGGGGCTGTCGGCGCGCACCACGAACATGCCGGGGTTGGAATAGATCGCGGTGAGGATCTTCAGGCGCACAGGCGCACGGCCGATGCCGGCGAAGGCTTCATAGGCCGGCTCGCCCGCGACCAGCGCGAGATCGAGCTCGCCCTTCTCCAGAAGCGGTATGTTCTCGTTGCTGCCCTTGGTGTTGCGCGGCGCGATGGTGAGATGCGGATCGGCCGCGTTCATCACCTCCGCGAAGGCGTTGCCATAGAGCGGGAAGCCGCCGCCGGGCGTCGCCGTACCCAAGCTGATCGTCGTGGTCGGAATGGCCGTGCCTCCGGTCTGGGCGGCGGCTGGGCTGGCGAGCAGCGCCGCACCTAGAATGATCATCGCGAATCTCATGGTCGCTCCTGGCGGACCTGCGTCAACACCGACTTGCGGCGATGTAGGCAGCGACCTGATTCTGTGAAAGCATGCCGCGCAAAGACAATAGAACAATGGGAGATGTCATGTTGCGAATTTTGCGGTGCGGTGTTTTCGGGCTCGCAGTCCTCTTGGGTCTTTTCAGCGCCACCCCTCCCGCAGCCGCCGGCTATCCCGACCGTCCCGTGCACTGGCTGATCGGCTTTGCCGCCGGCGGCCCGGTCGACATCGTGGCGCGGATCATGGCGCAATGGCTGTCGGACCGGCTCGGCCAGCAAGTCATCGTCGAGAACCGCACCGGCTCGGGCGGCAACATCGCCGCCGCGGCCGCGATCAATTCGCCGCCGGACGGCTACACGCTGCTGTTCGTCGCGCCCAACAACGCGATCTCGACCTCGCTCTACAAAAAGCTGCCGTTCGACTTTTTGCGCGACACCGTGCCGGTGGCCAGCATCATGCAGCTCACCAACATGCTGGTCGTCTCCAACGCGTTTCCGCCGAAGACGGTCCAGGAGTTCATCGACTATTGCAAGGCCAATCCCGGGAAGATCTCCTATGCCTCCTCCGGCAACGGCACCTCGGTGCACATGTCGGCCGAGCTGTTCAAGGTGATGACGAAGTGCGACATGGTGCACGTGCCCTATCGCGGCTCGGCCATCGCCTTCCCCGACATCATCTCCAACAAGGTGCAGCTGATCTTCGACAATCTGCCCTCGGCGATGGAGCAGGTGAAGGGCGGCAACGTCCGGGCGCTCGGGGTGACCTCGCCGCAGCGCTGGCCGAGCGTGCCCGACGTGCCCGCGATCGCCGAGACCGTGCCCGGCTTCGAATCGGTCGGCTTCTACGGCATCTCCGCGCCGAAGGGCACGCCGGGCGAGGTGATCGAGATCCTCAACAAGGCCGTCGGCGAAGCGCTGAAGGACCCGAAGCTGGTCGCGCGCCTCACCGAAGTCGGCGGCCTGCCCAAGCCGATGACATCAGCCGAGTTCGGCAAGCTGGTCTCGGACGAGACCGAGAAGTGGCGCAAGGTGGTCGAGTTCGCCGGGGTCTCGGTGGACTAGGCGGCGGCCCCGCCGCCGAGCTCGCCCGCACCACGTTTAAGGGGGCCGAAAGGCCCTCTCAAACAAAATTGCGAAAACAACCCCATGCACAGTAGACCAGGCCAGTGATTTCAATGGGTTACAGCCCGCATCGAAAAAACTTCGAAACGGCGGTTTGCTTCGTCGGGCAAAACAGGGTTATACAGGCATCATCGCCAATTTCGGTTATTCGAAAATGGATCCGTGATGCCGTGCCAGCGTTCCCATCCACCAGAGTCAGCATTGCACCCCCGCCTCAGGCCCTGTAAACGAACCGCGCACCGTTGCCGGTCGCGCTACCTGCGGCCGCCTCGCGGCGGGGCCTGTAGCTCAATGGTTAGAGCCGGCCGCTCATAACGGTCTGGTTGCAGGTTCGAGTCCTGCCGGGCCCACCATTGAAATCAATGGCTTAGCGAGTTCCCAAAAATCCGGTGCAACGATTGGTGCAATGATTAGTTCGCAGATCGTTCGCCGTCTGGAGCGGATCACAGCGGGTTATTTCCTCGACTTTGCTGGTCTTGGGCGCCGACGTGTGGTCTTCGATATCTCGGTCCGACCTGTAAGGAGGGCCCGCAATTGAGCTTGCGCAATTTGGCCATCGCTCAGCTTCAAGCGGCTCCGTGTTTCTTCCCGATCTTCTGACTGCAAGTGCTTCGGAACGACGCGGCAGCGCTCTCTCATCCGAGCTATTGCAGCGAGCGTAGTGAATAGCTTGCCAGCGATAAGCTCGACCTCCAACCGCCCCTTGGCAATCTCTTTTCTAAGACCCGCGACGGTAATTCCACCGGCGGGAAAGGCGGCCTTCACCGCGACGTCCAACCTCAGCGGCGTGTCTTCTGAAAAGTCTCTCGCTGAGGGATCCAAACAAAATTCTCCAGCAGGTCTGTGATCGGATCGACTGGAAGGAGCACTGAATACTATAGTCTGTAGCACTTTAGTATTCAAGCCAAGACTATGGAGGCGTGAATAGTCCGAACATCGCCTTTGGCAAAACCATTGCTGATCTGAGACAGGCCGCTCAAATCTCACAGGAGGAGCTGGCCGAACGGGCCGCGATCCATCGGACGTATGTCAGTCAGATTGAGAGGGGCCTTAAGTCGCCGACCATTTTCATGCTTTTCAAGCTGGCTGCCGCTCTTAACACAACCCCCAGCAAAATTCTAAAACAGGTTGAGATTAGGGCTGACGCCGTGTGATACGCTGCGGGCCGTTATGAAAGCTCTGGGGCCATTTCATCAGAAGGTGGGATCTGGCACATGGTATCGCTGGGACGATGCCTTCAACATCTTCATAGAGATATCGTCCTTCAAGGACGTGTTGGATTCAGCCAAAATCCGCAACAAGGCATTCTTCGAGAAGATCGGGTTGATGTAAGACGTCTGGCGTCGTTGAGTGCAACGACATTACGTGGCGCCGTTTCCATTCCTCATAAAGATGTCGGCTTACCAATCTCGGCGATACGAGCAGTTTTTTGCCTTCGCTCAGAAGCCGATGTTGTGCTAACGCGCTCCCGGGCCCGCAGCGCGTCTGGTCGACATAATGTTGATAGGCTCCACAGCCAGCTTAATTGAGCCGGCCCGATGTCACTTGATCTATGACCTGCTTGCCCATGTCTGATAGCTATGACGAGTTGAGTGCATTCGAGAAGCAGGCCGACGAGCGGATGCGGTGTTTGTCGCTTTGGAAACTCCCCTACCGTTCAGTCTATTCGGCCGCGCTGCTCGGAGCGGATGCGGAATTCAGCGGCGGGCGGTTCCGCAATCACCGCAAGCCCTATCCGGACAAGGGCGGCACCATGCTAGCCCGCTATTCCTATTGGCATCCTTTTCTGCGGCAATGCACCCGGGATATCGGGGCAGACATCTCCAACGCCCTGAGCGTGGTGACGCTCGATACGCAGCGCGAAATCACGCAGGCACTACTCTATTCCCACTTCTGCGAACTGATGCCCTTCGTTCACAAGAAGGCCTTGACAGTCGATCGCACCCCCACCGGCTTTCACCTGCGCTACTCCAACGAGGCGGCGGCACGTTTCGAAGCGCTCGACGTCATCGTTAGCGAGTTGGCACTGACCGCCTTGGCCGATCATTTCAAATACGATCCGCCCCCGCTTCTGCGAATGGTTGAGACTTGGCCACACATCGATGCGGCTGACCTCCATGCAGTGCTTCGGCAGGCTTACGCCTTCCACCTAGAAAATGTTCGTGAGGACGCCTTCCTCGGCGCCCATGCCTATGAACGCGTGCTCGGCTTCCGGCATGACGAATTCGTCCGGTTGCGTGCGGCGATGATGGCCTTTGGCTCTTGGTGCCTCGGCATGGCAAATGCCGCCGAAGCGCATGCGATGGGCACCAAAGGCAAGGAGCAGGACCGCTACGGCAACGAGTGTTTAGAGTGGCTGGCGCCCCTGCTGCGCCGCGATTTCGTGCACGGAATGATTCAGCAGCTAGCCGAGCTGCCAGCCGATCGAGTGGCAGAGATTCTAAGATATTTCGAAGAGGACCCGTTCGCGGAGCATGGTATCTCAGGAGAAGGCTACCTTGCACCGCTCAAGGCCTATGATGATTGCGTTTTGATATCGCCACGCGCAATGCACCAGATGACCTCCGAGCGCAACATACTCTACGCACTCAACAAGCTCGACCGGCGTCGCTTTGACGATCTTGTCTCGGCAGAGCTTGAACCTTCGCTGCTTGTGCATGCAAAGCAGCTGATTGACCGAGTGCCGGGTATCCAGACTCGCACCAACGTTCACTGGCGCGATGGAGAGATCGACCTGCTGGCCTTCTCCCAGGCAACCAATTCCGCCCTCCAGATCCAGGCAAAGGCGGCAATCCCTGCTGATGGAGCCCGCATGACGCGCCAACTCGAAACCAACACGCGCACAGCCGTTCGGCAACTCGAAGGCTTCGAACGCCTGGGAACCAGCGAGAAAGACGCGGCCATACAGACGGCATTCGGAGTTCGAGCGCACGAGGTGAGATGGGCATCCGGCGTCCTTTCCCGTTCGTCTTTCGGTTCCGTTTCGGCGTGGGAGGCGATCGGTGGACGGGCTGCGATGAACCTGCCGCTGCTGAAGTTGGTGACCGAGCAGATTGCAGCCGCGCCAACTGCTGCTGCCGATCTTGCGACTGTCCCGGAACGCTCGGCCAGAATACTGGCCGAGATTGCAAATGACGGAATCCATGGCTGGGAGGATCAGCCTCTCGATGTTTTCGGCACCAGCATCACCGTTCCCCTTTTGCGACTGGATAATGGCGCGATCTCTCGATGGCGCGCGGCTGCCCTTGATTGACGGTGCGTTGCCCAGAAGCCAAAAAAGGCGGCCAACATACCTCTCCTCCACCTAAAGCAGCTTGGCCGCTCTCTGTCCTCAGAACAATCACAGCAAATGCTCGATTGATCGCTTCTGGCCCCGAGCCGCCATCCGCGCAAGCCAATTTGAGGTTGGCGTGAAGGACAAGACCGAACGCGATAATGCGCCGTCTCGATGTTGCCTCCTGGCCCATTTGCGACCTTGGGGAATCTCCGCCCTTCGGCCGCAGTTGGGGGTTGACCGGACATGAGTCGGCCTGCCGCTTAATGAGTACATACCCTAGATCTTCATTGCCTTGGTCAGCCACAGTTCGGCTTTCTCGATACGTCCGTCACGGACCTCATGACTGCCTAGGCGTGCACTAAGGACACAAGCGAGAAGAGGGATGAAGATTTGAAATGCAAATGCACGAATGCAAACGAACAGCGACGATTGGCTTTCTATTACGAAAATGCAAAAACTTAAGTAATTTTTTGTTGATCTTTTTAAACCCTATAAGAGCCGGCCGCTCATAACGGTCTGGTTGCAGGTTCGAGTCCTGCCGGGCCCACCAGTGAAATCAGGCGCAGCACTTACAAAACCCACGATTTTTTTGGGGCACAGTTTGGCCGCGACCCAGGTCGCAATACGGTTCAAATCCGGCAATGCGCCGGATTCATTTTGGCCGCAGGCGAGATGAGTGCGGGGACCGGGGGAATTGATGCAAGGCTGTAACCGCACCCGAACGGATGTAGCCGATGTTGCGGCTGCCAGACGAGCGCTATATCCGAACTGACGGCTGGGCATTCGACCTTCCCGGGACGACATTCTCTCCGGAGTGCAGAACCCGTCCGATCGCGCGGAGCGATCGCGATGAGGGAGGCTACGATGGATTTTACGCGGATGTCGGATGCAATCCGGCTGCATCACGCCTCTCATCACCACGATGGGTACGATGGCGCGGGCGAATTGGGCCCTGCACCCAGAGCTCCGTTCATGGCTGACGCGGTCGGCGGTGGCGCCTTGGTCCATCGTCCCGGCCCGTTTGCCGGTCCTGGAGCATACGCCGCGAGCGCGAATATCCAGCATAAAGACTCCGACCCGGTTCAATCCAAACATCCCCCATCGGGGGGCGAGATGGGCAGCCATGCCGGCAACCACGCTGCACCAGGCCTGGATGTTTCGTCCACGAAGCCTGCTGCCGGCGCATCCTTTGCCGAGAAGGGCATTGCTTCGGTCGAGAGTGGGGCGAACACGGCAGGGAACGGCGGGGATGGCCATTTTTACGGAGGTATCATTCACGCGTCCCTGTTGATCTACGAACCGATCAACATTTCGATCAGCGTGGGATACGGCTCGGTCGCCCTGGCCAACCAGTCCAACGATTTGCATGTCGATCAATCCGCTTTTCAAATGGCCGGCGTCGGCGGCCATGGCGGCAATGACAACATTGCAGCGGGTGGGAGCATCGGTACGTTTTCAGGCTCCGGCGTGATTGCGAGTGGCGACAACAGCGCCGGAAACGGCGGCAGCGGCCATTTCTCGGGCGCGATCGTGGACGCTCCCGTGGTGATCTATCATCCGATCAATATCGCGTTGGCGAGTTCGGGCGGCACTGCACATGCAAGTCAGTCGAACACGGTCGACATCGACCAATCGGCCACGCAGATCGCGGGCGTCGGCGGAAGTGGCGGACATGGCAATGTGGCCGCCGGCGGCAGCGTCATCACGCTCGACCCCAGCTGGGGATCGAGCGTCTTTGACGTTCAAACGGGCGGAAACCAGGCCGGCAATGGCGGTGACGGCATGTTCTACGGGGAACTCGTCCATACCTCGTTTGTCGTGTACAACCCGATCAACATCGCAATCGCGGGCTATGGCTCCAGTGCTTACGCGGTCCAGATAAATGATGTCTCCGTGGATCAATCCGCGGTTCAGATCGCTGGCATTGGCGGGCACGGCGGCAACGACAACGCCGCAGCGGGCGGCCATGCAAGCCCTCTCTCCCATAGTCTGTGGGGCGGGTCCGATACGATCGCGACCGGTTCGAACAGCGCAGGCAATGGCGGCAACGGTTATTTTGCGGGCAGTCTGATCGACGTCAGCGTCGCGATCTATGCACCCATCAACATAGCAATCGCAGGTCCACATTCGACGGCCGTGGCCGATCAGGTCAACAACGTGCACATCGACCAGAGTGCGACCCAGATCGCCGGCGTTGGCGGAGACGGCGGCTACGGCAACCTCGCGCCAGGTGGCGATGCCGCGCATCTCCTGTCGGATCTTCACCTGGTGGCGTAGCGAAACGTCGCATCGCTCACATGGCCGATCGCATCGCGGCACGCGGCCTCGCCACTCGCCGCATGCAAATCCCGCGCAGAGGCGCCCTCCCCTGACGAAATGTCGTACTTTCGTAGGTAGGCCCACCAAACCGGATGATGTTCGATTTGACATCTATCGCTCTCGCGCACGGGCGGATCAGACTTGCCGTGCGCGTCCGCCTGATCGGGATGGATGTTGCACGACAGCCAACAAAACGACGGAGGCCTCAAATGATGCCAAAGGCAATCAACATCTCGGATACGATCAAGGTCAAATCGATCGACACCGGTGGTCAAAGTGCCGGAAATGGCGGCGACGGTACTTTCAAGGGAGCCATCATCAGCAAGCCGACTGTCAACTACGATCCGACCAACAAGGCGGAAGGCGCCGACGTGCACGTGAGCACCGGCGATCACGTCAAGCAGACGGCGGATTGGGATGCCGGCGGCGCCAACGCCAAGGCCTCGGTGTTCTCCAAGGCTCATGGCGGAGACGCCGAGTCGAACGGCAGCCAGAAGTCCTACAGCGGCTACGATACTTCCAAGGTCTACGCCAATACGGATGCCACCCAGATCAACAAGCTCGCGGTGGACCAGCACCAGGAAGTTGTCGCCGGCATCGGCGGCGATGGCGGAGACGGCAACTTCGCATGGGGTGGCGGAGTGACCTTCCATCTCGACACGCTCTGACGAGCCGCTCGTCCGACTGGCGGGACCGGCTGCCGCGGCCGCCGGTCCCGGATTTCGCGCCAAAGATCTACCGATGCGGTTGCCGGATTGCGTTGACCTCAAGTGCGCCGGACCTCGATTTCAGGCGGTGACGATCATGCTGATGCCGCCCATTCGGTTGCCCATCCTGCCGCAGATCCGGACGCCACTGCACACAGCCCTCCGGTCCTGCGTGGGACCGCTAGGTCTCGTATTCGCATATAGCTGCAGTTACAATCTGCTACTGTTTGCGCCCTCCATCTATCTTCTTCAGATCTACGACCGGGTGTTGTCGAGCCGGAGCGGCGACACGTTGCTCCTGCTCACGCTCATCGTCGCGATCACAGTGGTCGTCGGCGGCGTGTTCGATGCATTGCGGCGCGCCGTCCTTGGACGCCTCGGCGCCTGGCTCGACGATCGCCTTCGTCCCTGCGTGCTTTCGGCCGGCCTCGAATCGGCGTTTCGCAGCGATTGGACGCAAGCGTCGGGCGCATATCGGGACCTCACCGTGCTGCGCCAGTTCGTCGAGTCCGGCTCATGTACGATGCTGTTCGACGCGCTCTGGGCGCCCTTGTTCCTCCTTGTCCTCGTTCTGATCCATCCCCTGCTTGGCGTGGTGGGCGCCTGCTGCGTCGCCTTCCTGTTCGCACTCACGGTCGCCGGAGAGCTGGTCACGGAAGACGTTTTGCTCAGGTCCAGCGCCGCGCTTTCCAGAAGCTACGGTCGCCTTCAGACTGCCGCGGGCAACATCCACATGATCCGCGCCATGGGAATGTTCGATAGCGCCGCGCGCATGATCCACCGTGACGCGCAGCACGCGCGTAGAGAGCACGATGTGGCGCTCCGGCGAGGCGAGATCGTTTCTCTGGTCACCAAGCCCGTTCGCGCGCTGTCGCAGGTCTTGATCATGGGGGCTGCCGCGTGGCTCGTCCTCGATCCCGGCAAAAGTCCGGCAATCATCTTTGCTTCTACGCTGATGTTCAGCCGGGCGCTCGCACCGGTCGAAAGTGCGGTCGCAGGCTGGAAATCACTCGTGACGGCCGTGAGCGCCTGTCAGCGGCTCGGCGCGCTTCTCGCCGCATTCCCCGTCACCCGGCAGGAGAGCGCGGGGGTTTTCCCGCCGCTGGCACGAACTGGCCTCGTCGTCGACAATGTGGGCGTGTGGCTTGCCGGGACCGATCATCTTCTGCTGAACGGCGTCTCCTTCAGCCTCATGCCCGGAGAATGCCTTGGCATTATCGGTCCGTCCGGGTCAGGCAAGTCCTTGCTCGGCCAAGTGATCGCGGGGCTGTCGATGCCGACGCATGGCCGTGTTCTCCTCGACAATACCGACGTCTCGCTGCTCCGCGAGACCCGAAACGGCGACGGCCTCGGATATCTCCCCCAGGACATCAATCTGATCGGCGACACCATCAACGACATCATCGCACGCCTTGAAGATGCGGACCGGCAAAAGGTCGTCGAAGCGGCCAAGCTCGCCGGAATCCATGGGGCGATCATGCGCCTGCCGCAGGGTTACGACACGGTGGTTCACAGTGAAACCATCTTCTCACGCGGGTATCGGCAGCGCCTCGGTCTTGCCCGCGCATTTTTCGGCAGTCCACGCCTCATCGTTCTCGACGAACCCAACGCCAGCCTCGACTACGGGGGCGAGCGAATGCTCCTGGATGCCATCGAGCGCATGAAGCTCGCGGGCGTCATCCTTGTCGTCGTCACTCACAGGATGGGTCTCCTCGCCGCCACGGACAAGATTGCCATCATGGAAGACGGTGCGGTCGCCGCGTTCGGCGACAGCGAGGACATCTTTGAACGGCACCTGAGCCGACCCCAGGTTACTTCACAGGTTGCGCCATGATCTGGAATTCTCTCACCATCTGGAAGCATCCTGCCGTCGCCAGACTTCCCATGATCTGGGACCGGTTCGTACGAGGGCCGTCGCGCCCCACGCCGACCCGACGATCTGGCGTCGTGGTAACCGCAATCGACGATTTCGAGCCTCTGGAATTTCCATGGTGCTCGACGCCTACGCCGACCTCGCCACGCGGAAGGCTTCGCGCTATCACCGTCGCGGGCAATCTGCTGGTGCTCTGCTTCATGCTGGGGCTTGGTACATGGGCGAGCCTCGCGCCTCTCGAAAGCGCCGCGATCGCGTCCGGCGTCGTGGAATCGGAATCGAGTCGCAAGACGATCCAGCATCTGGAAGGCGGTATCGTCAGCAAGATCCTGGTTTCGGATGGCGACATCGTGCGCAGCGGCCAAACGCTGATCGCGCTGGAGGACACCCGGGCGAGCTCGGAGGTGCAGAGCCTTCAAGGCCAATTGTGGGATGCAGCTGCTCGTGCCGCTCGGCTTCAGACCGAGCAGCAGAGATTCGAGAGGATCGCAATTCCGGACGCGCTGGAACAGGACAGCAGGCAGAGCGGAGTGGCCGCCGCTGCACTGTCGGCGCAGCAATTCATTTTCCAGGCGCGCCTGCAGGTCCACGAGTCGCAGCTTGCGGTCATTCGCGAACGAAGGCGTCAAGTCGAAAAGGAGATCGAAGGTCTCACGGCACAGGAGAGCGCCACCGGGCAGCGGGTCGGCATCGTCCGGGAGGAACTGGATATGGTCACGACCCTCGTCAACAAGGGGCTCGAACGGCGGCCGCGACTTCTGAACCTGCAGCGGGAACTGGCCGACGTTGAGGGCCGCCGCGGCGAGATCGCCGCGCAGATTTCCCGCGCCGCGCAAGTCATCAGCGAACAGCAGGCCACATTGTTCAAGCTCGAGAGCGAGAGGCAGAACGAGATCGCACAGTCGCTTCGTGAAGCACAGAACCAGATATTCCAGCTCCGCGAGCGGTTGTTTGCGGCCAGGGACCAGCTATCGCGAACAGAGGTCAAGGCGCCAGAGGACGGCGTGATAACCGATTTGCGGATTCATACAGCCGGCGGCGTCATCGGAGCGGGCGCTCCGCTCATGGACCTGGTACCCCGGCAAGACCGTCTCATCGTGACCGCGCGCCTGAGGCCCGAGGATATCGATGTGGTTCATCCCGGCCTCAATGCCGAGGTTCACCTCGTACCGTACAATCAGCGTCGCGTGCCTCGCCTGATCGGAACTGTCGTGCACGTGTCCGCAGACCGGCTCCTCGACAAGCGCACGGACCAGCCATACTACGCGACCAAAATCCGGATCGATGACGCGCAGATCGTCGCAAACGACATCCAGATCGTCCCCGGCATGCCGGTTCAAGTGTTCATCACGACAGGGCGCGGTACCGTGGCTCTCTACGCGCTCAGGCCCCTGCTCGACTGCTTCCGTAATGCATTCAGAGAGGACTAAGTCTCCTGCATCGGACCTGCGCCGGGGTCGTGCCCCTGCGACGGCAACCGGCCGCGCCAGCGCAGCACGGCTTCCGTCCGATTGTGCGCAGCACATTTCCTCATGATGTGCTGGATGTGCATTTTGACTGTGCTTTCCGACAGGTTCAATTTGGCGGCGATCAGCTTGTTGGGCAGGCCGAGCGCCAATTCCGCCAGAACCTGTTGCTCACGAGGCGTGAGATCCGGCACGCTCCTTTCGATAGTCACTCCGGCTCCCTCGTTCACAAGAGATGCGCGCGCAAGCCCGCGCGCATCTGGCGGCTCGAAATCCGGTATCCTGTTCATCCCGGCGACGGGCAACGGCCTGTAGACGCCGCCGACAAGGACAAGGCGCAGGCCAGCTATGGCAATCTCGATCGGCAGCGAGGTAGAAAGAAAGCCGCGCACACCCCGCTGCATCGCGGCCTGCACGGTCGGCTCGTCGTCATGGTTTGACAGAATTGCAACGGCGGCGTTGGGACAACACTCCGCAACGAAGGCGAGACTTCCCTCAACCGAGGGATCGTCGATGGGCTTGTCTGCGATACTCAGCACCACCAGACGAACATCGCGGGTTGATGTGCAGTCCAGGCTTTCGACCGTTGCCATGTCTAGGATCTCGAATTCCGCCAATTCCCGCCTGAGGACGTTCAGAATACATGTGCGAGGCAACAGGAGCGGTTCGACGAGCACCAGAACCGGCAAGTGAAGTGACCCATCGAGCCGCTTTGAGGAGTTGGTTATGTCGTCCATGATTTCCTCGAGATAAAAAGAGCTTCCGCGATATTCCCATTCCCTATTGCTTGTCCCCTGCTGCTGCATTCATCCTGAATGATCATCACGAGAGCGGCGCAGTGCCGCCGCCAGTGCCTTGTCCACTGCGGTTTAACTGGCGCCTGGGTGGAAATTCTTTCCGCTCAAATTCATTTCGGCGCGGACCGCGCGCTGCCGCAGCCGACGCATTCCCTAATTGCAGATATTTCTATAGGCCGTTGACGCCGCCGACCCCGACTTGCCGTCGACGACATATGCTTCATCCTCCTTCACGAGATAAAGAAACGGTCTCTCTGCGGTCTCGCCCCCTGATGCGCTTCCTCCTTTCACACGCCCGCAAATCGTATCCACGGGGCGTCCGAGCGTGTTCTTTCGCATCGTGCGCTTCATTTCGGTGAATTCGGCCGATCCTGGATCCTCCATCTTCGTCGCGATGGTGACCTTCGCCTTTTCTAGGACAGGATCTGAGTCTTCCGCGGGCCGTTCGGATGCTGGGACGCTGGTCCTCGTCCGCAGTGACGCCGCTTTGGCGAGGTCGACCGATCCGCTCTTCTTTGGTGATGATTTCTTGCCGGACCTTCCCGGAGTTGCAGAATTCGGTTTGACGATCACGGGATCCGGCGCCAGTGCCGTCGGCGTTGGCTGCGGGGATCGGGCGACCGCAACCCGGTCGAAACAGGGTCGTGACGCACACCCAAGGAAATACCCTCGGGAAGGCGCGAACCAGCCAAAGCCGATCAGGACTCCTGCCAGCACTCCAACAAAAAGCAGTCCCATCCGATTCCCCTCCCTGGGAGCTCGGCTCGCACTCGTAACTAGGACTAATTCCGCGCTGGTGATCCATCTGTTGCGCAAAAGCGTTAAACGCCCATTAAGCGCGCAGCGGCGCGATTTGGTCCGCTCTTGGACCTCTCTGCAACTTGCGTGTTCGAACGTCCGCCTTGCACCACCAAAAGCTGCCGATCACCGGCGCGTGGCACAGCCACGCAGAGGCCCGAAGGGCGAAGCGCGGTGTCCGGCATAGCTGGAGCGCAGCGGAAGCGACGACGGACTGTTGCGGCGAGCTTCAGCTAGGAGAGCCAGCGACACACATTAGAAGCGAAGCGAGTGAAGGCTGCCGTGCCCAATGAGGTTTCTTATCGTTTGAATTTCCGCTCGATGACTGGAAGTGCCGGAGTATCGATTTCGTCAAGTAGCGTGGTGGCACTGGAGAGCATTCCAAAACTGCTGCTGTTGTCTTGGCACGAGCAGAGATGTTCGGTGCGGACCTCAATCCCGCTTCAGGACGCGTTCGCCCTCGCCCGTTCGAGGGCTTCGCGGCGGCGCTCTCGGCGCTCGCGCCGCCGCTTGGCACGGTCAGCTGGCTGCGGCAGCGGGGAAACGGGAGCACGCTCGAACACCGGTGGGGACGTCTCATTGACCACGGACGCGAGGCTTGGCTCGCTTGGTGCCGGGCGGGCTTCCATGAACTCCAAGACGTCTCGCCCCTTGGAGGTGAGTCTCCAGCCACCGCTGATGCGCTCGACCAGGCCTTGCGAAAAGATGTCGAGGTCCGGCACCCGGCTGGCGAGACGCCTCGTCCGGTCGGCCCAATCGCGGCCACTGGTCGCCAGGATGGCCATGTCGCGCTTGAGGTCTTCCATGACGGCAAAGCCGTCCGGATAGCTCACCAGGATCTTCAAAACCGTAACCTGGAAATTCACGCCCCCGCCCCCGCTCTGGACCAATCAGCGCCAGAAGATCCCTCCCGGGAAACGCCCACCGTACTTTGCTTCGGTGCCTTCGCGATTCAAAAATGTTAAGTTCAAGAAAGAAGGGCGCGCAGGGGAGCAGGGCTGCAGCCGCGTCGCCCTAACTAAAGCTTCCGATAAGTCACATGCGCCGTCGCGAACGGAATGCCCGCGCGCCCTGCACTGCCGCGCACGATGCAGGCGCGGTCGTCGATCGCATAGAGCCAATCATCGAAGTTCAGCTTGAACGACTTTCCATCGCCTTGGGGCGTGTCGCGCGTGTAGGTCCAATGAAATGCACAACCGGCCTGCTCGCCGGTGGCTTCGCCTTCCAGTCGGTTCTCATGGCCGGTGTATTGACCCTCGCCCAGCTTGTGGATCGTCCAGCGCAGCGTGTCGCTGTGGCCGTCATCGAAGGTGTAGGTTTCTGTCAGGACGACAGTGTCGGTGTCCGCGTCCAACTCGCCATGCGCCGTGATCGTCGCCCGCTTCAACAGCCCGCCGATGAGGCTTTCGACCACCGCCCATCCGTCCAAGCGGCCGACGAAGAACTGCTCAGGGAGAAACACCGGCGTGGTGCCAGCGAACGCATCAATGGCCATGGCTTTTCCTCCGAAACCGATGGCGACATAAGTCGCCTCTCGGCACCGGGTTCCCCAGCTGGGACCCGCCTGGCTCGGTCGCGTGCTTGCGGCGCATGCAGACCCCGCGTCAACACTTCGCCTTCTCCACAGCCCGCCGGAACACGTGGACAAGATCAGCCCCGCCGTTCGGGAATCCCTGACCCGTGCTAACCGCCGGGAACGAGCGGGCGGTAGCGCGGATTCGTCCCGCAGGAGCGATCTCGCATGCTGATGACCAGGGAAAGACGTCCGGCGATCCGGACCTTGCGCGGATGGGCCATTCATGTGCTGCAGGAGGCTGGCGCGATCAACGAATGCGAGGAGCACGGCTGGGCCAAGGATCGTGCCGACCCGCACGCTCGGAAACGCGCGGTCGCGCTTGCGCGCCAGGATCCACCGGACGGCGTCGCCGCCGATCAGGCCGTCGCTGAGATCAACGATGTCCTCGATTCGATCGGCGATACCTGTCCGGAGTGCCCTGACGAGGGCCTTTGAGGCGTCCGGCAAGGACCTTCGCGTACCGCGGACGATGAAGATGCTTCATGCCGATTTCCGCCGCGCCCCTGCCGCCGGCTTCTTAGCGGACGACTCCTTGGCGGCCGCCTTCTTGCCCGCGATCGGCATCAGCATCTCCTTCTGGCCGGCCGCCGCCTTCCTCGGCTTCTTGGCTGGCTTGTCTGCCTTCGCAGGCGCGGCCTGCTTCCCGGCTTCCTTGCCGACGCTTCGCCGCAGCGCCTCCATGAGGTCGACGACGTTCTCGCCCTTCGGCCGCTCCTTCGGCCGGATCACCTTCCCGGCGCGCTTTTCGTTGATCAGCTCGATCAGCGCGGTCTCGTAATGATCCTCGAACTTGTCGGGTTCGAAGCGTCCGGCCTTCTGGTTGACGATGTGCCGGGCGAGATCGAGCATGTCCTTGGTGACTTTCACGTCCTGGATGTCGTCGAAATAGTCCTGCTCGCTGCGCACCTCGTAGGGGTAGCGCAACAGGGTGCCGACCAGGCCCTTGTCCATCGGCTCCAGCGCGATGATGTGCTCGCGGTTGGTCAGCACCACCCGCCCGATCGCGACCTTGTCCATCTCGCGGATGGTCTCGCGGATCACCGCGAAGGCGTCGTGGCCGACCTTGCCGTCGGGGCGGATGTAATAGGGGCGGATCAAATAGCGGGGGTCGATATCCGACCTGTCGACGAACTCGTCGATCTCGATAGTGCGGGTGGACTCCAGCGCGATCTCCTCGAGCTCTTCCTTGGAGACCTCGATGTACTGGCCCTTCTCGAGCTCGTAGCCCTTGACGATGTCCTCGTTCGGCACCTCGTCGCCGGTTTCCGCATCGACTTTCAGGTACTTGATACGGTGGCCGGTCTGCCGGTTGAGCTGGTTGAACGAGATCTTCTCGCTCTCGGACGTGGCCGGGTAGAGCGCCACGGGGCAGGTGACGAGGGACAGTCTCAGGAAGCCTTTCCAATTGGCGCGCGGGGCCATTTACGCAGAACTCCGGTTCGAGGCGGCTTGGATTCAAGACGAACGGCCGGCCCGGGTTCCGACATCGGGAGCGACAATTAAGACGCCGCCCGCCTCACCTTCTCCGCCGCCGCCTCCAGCCGCCGCGGCCGCCCCAAGAGATAGCCCTGCATCTCGTCGCAGCCTTCCTGGACGAGGAGCGACATCTGGGCCTCGGTCTCGATGCCTTCGGCGAGGACGGGGACGCCGAGGCCGTGGGCGAGGCCGATCACGGCGCGGACGATGGCGAGCGAGCGCTCGCTCTGGCCGAGAGCGGCGACGAAGGAGCGGTCGACCTTGATCCGGTCGAGAGGAAACGCTTCGAGATAGGACAGCGACGAATAGCCCGTTCCGAAATCGTCGAGCGCGATCAGGATGCCGAGCGACTTGAGCGACTGCATCGTCCGCCTGGCGCGCGGCACTTCCTCGATCAGGACGCCTTCGGTGATTTCGAGCTCGAGCCGCGCGGCCGGCAGCCCGCTCTCGCGCAGCGCCCTTCGGACCTGCGCATCGAGGTTTTCGCGGCGGAACTGGGCCGCGGAGACGTTGACGGCGACCCGCAGCGGCTGATCCCATGACGCCGCCTCCCGGCACGCCTCCATCAGCACCCAATCGTCGATCTGCGCGATGGCGCCGCTCTGCTCCGCGATCGGGATGAACTCTCCGGGAGGAATGACACCGCGCAACGGATGCCGCCAGCGCACCAGCGCCTCGTAAGCCATCAGCGTGCCGTCCCGATGATGCTGCGGCTGGTACTCGAGATAGAACTCGCCCCGCTCCACCGCGAGGCGCAGATCGTGCTCCAGCGCGCGGCGGTCGCGCAGCTGCTGGTCCATCGCGCTGGTGAACAGGCGGATGGCTCCCCTGCCCTCGTGCTTGGCGCGATAGAGCGCGGCATCGGCGTTTGCGAGCAGCGAGGCGGCGTTGTCCGCATCGCGCGGATAGAGCGCAACGCCGACACAGAGGTCGATCTTGAGCGCGTGGCCGTCGACCTCGATCGGGCGCTCGAATTGCGCCCGCATGCGCGTCGCGAGCAGCTCGGCGGTCGCCGGCAGCGGCAGCTCATCGGTGACGCCGATGAACTCGTCACCGCCGACGCGCGCCACGTAAGCTCCCTGCGCGGCCTCCTGCAGCCGGCGCGAGGCTTCGCGCAGCACGGCATCGCCGACGGCATGACCGAAGCGGTCGTTGATCGCCTTGAAGTGGTCGAGATCGATACAGAGCACCGCGAAGGCGCCGTCCGTGATCTCCGCGCGCTCGATGGCATCGCCGAGATGCTCACCCAGCGCGGCCCTGTTGGGCAGCTCCGTGAGCGCGTCGTGGCCCGCGAGATAGCTCACCCGCTGTTGCGCCCGATTGCGCTCGGTGACGTCGAAGGCAACGCAGACATGGGCCGGACGGCCCTCATAGACCAGCGGCCGGGATTCGATCACGACCTGGATAGCCTCGCCGTCGGCGGTCCTGTGCAATTCGTAGTCCTGCTCTGCGTCCTGTCGCTCGCAATATTCGAGCTGGCGTTCGGACATCGCGAGCAGGTCGTGGCGGGAATAGCCGTAGTGCCGGCACATCGCGCCATTGACGGCGATGAGGCGCCGCCGCTTGGCGTCGACCACCCACATCGGAAGCGGGTTCTCCTCGAACAGCAGGCGGAACGAGGCCTCGCGGCGCTTGAGGTCGGTGATGTCGATGCGGACGCCGATGCTGCCGCCATCGCTGGTGCGCCGTTCCTCGACGCGGACCCAGCGGTCGCCCGCCAGATGCTGCTCGTGCGAATGGTGCGGCAGCGCGTGGTGCGCGAGGCGCTCGGCGAGCCACGCCTCCTCGCGCCCCGCCGCGTCCGGGTATTGTCCCGCGGCAAGGCCGGTTCGAAGCATGGTTTCGAACGGCGTGCCGGCCGCAAGCGCTTCCTGGCTGGCCGTGTAGAATTCGGCGTATTGATGATTCCAGAGCACCAGGCGATCGTCCTTGTCGAAAACGGCAAGTCCTTCGGGGACGACGTCGAGGGCTTCGGTCAGATGGGTGTGAGCGGCGCGGGCGGCGGCTTCGGCCTGCTCGGCCGCAGTCTTGGCTTCCGCAAGCGCCATCTCGGTTCGATGACGCTCGGTGATATCCTCGTGGGTGGCGACCCAGCCCTTGCCCTCCATCGGGCGATGCTTGATCCGCACGATCCGGCCGTTGGTCAATTCCACGGTGGTATCCGAATTCTCGGCGCTCACCGGAGCGCTGTTGCGCCAGACCAGATAGTCCTGCTTCGACATCTTCGGCGCGCTGCCGGCCGAATAGCGGAGATCGACGATCTCGGTCAGCTTCATGCCGGGCCGGACCAGCTTCGGATCCAGATCGTAGATCTCGAGATATTGCCTGTTGCAGACGATCAGGCGCTGATCGTCGTCGAAGAAGCAGAGGCCATGGGACATGTTGTTGAGCGCCCGGTCGAAGCGCTCGGCGAAGGCGGTCGCGGTCTGCTCTGCGGCCCGCGCGCGGTCACCCTCCTCGGACAGCCGTCCGTGGGTCTCGACCAGCTTCACGAAGGAACGGAAATTGGTGTTGATCATCCGGGCGAGCAGAGCGAGCAACACCAGGAGATTGATCCCGACCGAGACCAGCATCCCCTCGCCCGAGAGCAAGAGGAGCGTGGCGATCGGTGCGCCGGCGATGATCATCGTCAGCCGCGTCGCGGGCGGAAAGCTGCCGAGGCAGTAGGCGGTGCCGACGCAGCCCATGAAGAGAAGCAGCGAGACCGACGCGCGCAGACCGGGATCGACGACCATGAACAGCGCCAGGATCCAGATCACGAAGCCGGAGCTGAGCACCACTGTGGCGGTGCGAACTCTTGCAAGCTCGAGATACGCCTCCTCGGCGGTGAAATCGGCCTTCTTGAGCCGCAGCCACTGGGCGAGCCGGAACAGACAGGCCGCCAGAAGGGCGGCCGGCAAGGCAAATCGCAGCCACGCCGATATCGTGTTGGGAAGGACCAGCCCGACGCTGATGCTGTTGACCAGGAGCATGGCGTAGAGAACGGGCACCTGCTTGCGCAAAACCCGGAACTGTTCGACCAGCAGCGCACGGCCGAGCGGATCGCTCGTGTCGCCCACGGAGAAGGAGTCGCGAAGCCGCGCGAAGAAGCCCATTAAATTTGCCCCAGCCGCCGTGAAGGCTAGGGCAGGAGTGGCGAAGGACCCGTAAAGGCGCTTGGTATTTTTAGGTTTAACGGAATGTCGGAAACACTGGGACGTCGATCATCTCGGTTCCCGAAATGAAACCTCGGGGCTCGGCAAAGAGCCGCCCTCACCCCTCCACCCGCCACAGCCTCCACCTTTCCGGCACCCCCTTCAGCCGGTGCACGCCGTGATCGCGCAGGCCGATCGCCGCTTGCGTCGTCATCAGCTCCTTCACCGCGCTCGACACCAGGACCTCGCCGGCGCGCGCTTTCGCGGCAATACGGGTGCCGATGTGGAAGGCGAGGCCGACCATCTCGCCGCCGCTGATGGTGTATTCGCCGGTGTGCAGGCCAACCCTGATCTCGAGGCCGAGCGTGCGCACGGCTTTCTGGATCGCGCTGGCGCAGGCGATGGCGGCGGCGGGCTTCCTGAAGGTCGCCAGCACGCCGTCGCCGGTGGTGACGACCTCCTTGCCGCCGCACGTCTTCAGCTCTTTGCGGACCGCCGCGTAATAGTGGCCCATCACCTTGGTCCAGCGCGCATCGCCGAGCTTGGCCGCCTTCGCGGTGGAGCCGACGATGTCGACGATCAGGATGGTGGCGAGCGCCTGCTTGAGCTCGGCGCCGCGCGCGGCCGACGGCCGCCGGTTCGCGATCGCGCCGGTCAGCGGCTCATAGCGATGGCTGCGGCGCCGCGCGATCGCGGCTTTGGTGTAGTCCTGCGCGGCTTGCGCACTGCCGCAACGAACGGTCTTCTCCTGCGGCAGGCGCGACCAATAGACCTTGCGCGCAGCACCTGTGCCATGCACCTCCACCGCGCCCCATTTCAGGAAGACCGCCGAGCCGACCCGCCTGACGCACCACGCCTTCGACGTGTATCCGGAGACGTTGGACTGATGGACACCGATGCGGAGGAATTTGGGCATGAAGGCGCGGCCGATGGAAGGACCGTTGGACGATGTGCGCCAAGCCTATTCGGAGAGTTCCGCATCGGCAATAGGCGCTCGGTTCTCTGGCCAACCGATTGGCACTTTCTGCGGCAAGGCGCGTTGCGGTGTTTTCGAGGAGGCGCAGATGACCAAGACGAAGGCTGCCCACGCGCAAGACGCAAAGATCCCGACGCAAGCAGCGCTCAATCCCGGTGACGAAGCCCCGCCCGGAACCAAGGGCACCGGCGAAGACGTCTGTCCCGATTGTCACGGCAAGGGGCGCATCGATGGCGCGCCTTGCGCGACCTGCGGCGGGAGCGGCACCATCACGCGGGCGGTCGGCGGCGCCTGACGCCGCCTCGTGTGTTTTCCGCAACTGGATGCAGTGAGGCGCGCCATGAACAAGACGACCGGACTGACACCCGACGATTTTCCGATTGAAGCCGACAAGGACAAGCTGAAGACCCACAAGGGCGAGCCGGTGGCCTCGGCCGAGACCGAGCAGATCGCGGACGAGCTCGCCGACCGGCTGAACGAGCACGCGCACCAGGAAGAGCAGGATCGCTGGTCGGCGTAGTTCAGCGGGTTTGCGGCCGCCGAAGGATTTGGAACGACCACGCGCTGCCGCGCATTGGCCTTTCGCCGGCGTCTCACCATTCCGGCAAATGGCGGCCCCGGCTCAAAGCCCCGCCCCCGGACCGCCGGGTCGGGGCCGCCTGGGGCCGAGCACAGGAGCGGACATGAAAGTACTCGTCATCGCAGGGCTCATCGCGGCTCTCGCCTCGTCCCCTTCCGCCTTCGCGCAAAGCGGCGCGGGTGCGTCGAGGACGGGCTCGAGCATCAATTCGACCGGCACCGGCGGCACCACCGGCGCGGGCGCCTCCAGCCTCAATACCTCGTCGGACGCCAACAGCGGCGGCGCGAATGCACCGGCGAAGTCGTCAACGATGAGGCCGGGCGACAACGATCCGGCCAGGCAAACCCAGGGCGGCCAGCAGGCCCTGCCGAACACCAGCGGAACTAACCGGAAGTAGCGCGAGCCGGATAGGCATACAGCTCGATCGGAGCGTTGAAGCCGCGCACCTCGTGGCTGCCGACATGCTCCAGCGCGAACTGCTTCTCGACCAGCTCGGCGAAATCGCGTGACAGCAGCACGTTCCTGCCGAGCGTCTTGGTCAGTGTCTCCAGGCGGGAGGCCATGTTGACGGCCGGGCCGATCACCGTGAAGTCGAGCCGCCTGGCCGATCCGATATTGCCGTACATGACGTCGCCAACGTGGACGCCGATGCCGTAATTCAGCGGCGCGCGGCCGCTTCCGCTGTTCCGCTCGTTGAGCGCGGCCATGGCTCCCCTCGCCTCCCCCACCGCGTGCAGCAGATTGGCGCAGGCGTTCGGCTGATGCAGCGGGAAGATGGCGAGCAGCCCGTCGCCGATGAATTTGAGGATCTCGCCGCCGTGCCGCGCGATCGGCTCCGACATCGCGTCGAAATAGTCGTTGAGCAGGTCGATCACGTCGTCGCGCGGCCAGTTGTCGGAGATCTTGGTGAAGTCCCTGAGGTCGCAGATCATGATCGCCGCGCGCACCGTCGTGCCGCTGCCGCGCCTTGTGGCGCCGGCCAGGATCAGCTCGCCGGCATGCGTGCCGACATAGGTCTCCAGCAGCGTGCGTGCCAGGCGATTCTTGACGCGGATCTCGCTGACCAGCGCCAGCACCGGCAGCAGCTTCTTCAGGCCGGCGATGTGGGCGTCCTCGAAGCCGCCGGGCCGGGCGGTCGCGAAAGTGACGATGTGGCGCTTGCCGAGCGTATGATAGAGCGGCCAGGCGACATAGTCGGTCAGGCCCTTGGCCCGCATCTCGTCATAAAGGGCGTGCTTGCGGCGATGCGCGGAATCCTGCGCGAGCCGCTCGCGCACCTCGGCGGCGCCGTCATGGATCTCGTTGGCGGCGCTGCCGATATATTCGGATCGCTCGCGCACGTCGTAGTCGACCAGCGCAATCTCCGCCTCGCGCATCCCGTCGGACCACATCATCCGGGCGCCCAGCCATTGCGGGTGATTGATCAGTACATGGAGCGTCGCGCGCTGCACCGGAATGCCCGCCTGCTGCAGGCGGATGCACATCTGCGCGAAGATGTCGTCGATGTAGCGCTCGTCGCGCGTACCGTTGGTCAGCCAGTCGATGACGCCGTCGGCCTGCGTGGGGGCGTATGTATCTGGCGCATTCATATCCTGCCCCTCGAGCTGCGGTCTTTAACGAAGCAGATATCGTGCGCCGGCCGAGCGGCGTCAACCTAGCCAGTTGCACGGATTGTGCGCATTGGTCTGAAGTTCTACCCCAAAAGCCGGATCGACCCCAGCACCGCCAGGCCCGAGACGAGCACGAGCTGCGACGGCCCGGCCAGCTCGAGCTTCAGCGTGCCGGTGCGGGGAATCGCAAAATCCTCATGGTCGAGACGGATGCGGCATTCGCCGCGCGGGGCGTAGACCAGATGCGTGCCGGTGGCGAGCGGCCTTTCGCCGGGCTCCTTCAGCGCGAGGAGGTCGATCTCCGCCGCACCGCGCCGCGCCATGAGGTTCACGACCTCGACGGGACCCGCCTCGAGCTCGGTCACGATCTCGAGCTCGCCGGTGAAACGCACCGTCGTAAAAGGTTCACGTTCGTCGAAGTCCCGCGTCGGCGACTTCAGCACCAGCCCGCGTCCCTCGACCACCATCTGCAAGCGGTCGATGCCGGGCATATGGGAGAAGGGACCGGGCGCAAGAATCGGGGTCGACGCAAAGCGCCAGAGCAGGCTGTCCCAGTCCTTCCGCGGCGCATCGGCCCGATGAGCGTCGGCGATGTCGGTGAAGATGCCGCCGCCATTCTTCCACGGCGAGCGGGTGTAGCTTTCAGGATTGAGCAGCGTTGCCTTCATGGAGTCCCCTGATGCGATGAGGTTGCGGAGCATCGTCGCGCCCGTCCAGGAACGGCGCGGCCGCCTTGCGCACAACGTCCAGATGCGTGAACAGCGAGACGTGACCGCCGTCGGGGAGCGCCAGCACCTTCGCCTGCGGGATTGCGCGGCAGGCGTTCTCGGCATGCGAGAACGCCACCACGTCGTCGGCGCGGCCGTGCACGACGAGAGCAGGCGCCGAGACCGTTCCTGCGGGCAATTGCTCCAGCGCGGCAAATTGCGCGATGTCGTTGACGGTCCCGGGGATCCGGGCGTGCAGACGCTCGAGCACGCTCGACTGCAAGGTGCGCAACAGCAGGCCAGCCTCGGGATGGCGCAAGGTTCGCTCGCGCATCGCGTGGTCGGGAATCGCGCGGCGCGCACCGGATTGCGGATTGCGTTCAGCCCGCCACTTCAGGAGCCGAGGCAATCCGGGAAGACGCGCAAGATGGCGCATCATGCGCAGCCGCCCGGCGATGTCCGGCGGCGTTTGCAGTCGTCCCGTGCAGGCCGACACCAGCACCAGCGAACGGCAGCGCGAGGGATGCCGCGCGGCAAATTGCAGCGCCGAGGGGCCGCCGGCCGAGACCGCGACGACCGCCACGTTGGAGATCCCGAGCGCATCGAGCAGCTCGCGATAGAGATCAGCCTGCTCGTCGGGCGAGGCACCGAGCTCCAGGCGCGAGCCGAGATAGCCCGGGCGAGACACGGCCACCACCCGCTTGTCGCCGAGCGTCGAAGTGAGCGCTCGCGCGAGCAGCCAGGATTGGTCGTGGCCGCCCATGCCACCATGAATGGCGAGGATGGCGGGCCCCTCGCCTGCGACCGCGCATTGGACGATCCCGCGGGAGGTCTGCACCGAGACCGGAGCAGGCCCGGCGAGCGGCAATGCATCCGGATTTGCGGTCATGTCGCGCCTTCCACGCCTCGGGTGCGCCGGGCCTTGAGATGACGCAGAAGCTTCGCGGGACGCTGACGCCTGGGTGAACTGCAGACCCAGGCGATCCCTTACAATAGGGCCCCGGCGAGCTCAAGGGCTCGGCCTGCGGAATGCGCGGCACGCGCATGACGTCGCAAAATCCGCGCGGCTATTTCGACGTCAATGCCGCCACAGGCCGCCATGTGACGTCGGGCGCAGCTGCAGCGAGCCGGCGGCAGCGGTCACGCATCAGCTCGCCCGGACGATCGTCGCCGCGTTGCCTCAGCACGGCCTCGAAATCGGCGAGTGCGTCGGCAAATCGGCGCGCGCGATAGGCGGCGAGACCTCGTTCGTAATCCGCGATCCAGCCGATCGTGCCGCTGCCCGCCGCATTATCGTTCACCATCCCGATCAGCTCGTGAACGGACAGCCCCTCCTCGCGTCCGTAAACCGCGATGCTGTCGACCTCGCGCGTGACGACGGCGCCGCGCGCCAGGCGTTCGGTCGCCGCGCCGATCAGGATTTGCGTGCCGTAAGATTTGTTGGCGCCTTCGAGCCGGCTCGCAACGTTTACGGCATCGCCGATCACGGTGTAGTTCAGCCGCAGCTCCGAGCCGATATTGCCGACCAGCATGCGGCCGGAATTGATGCCGATGCGGATCTGGAGCGGCTGGCCGAGATCGTCGACGAGGCCCGATTGTTCGACCGCAAGGCGGCAGGCGAGCGCGGCGCGGCAGCATCGCGCGGCGTGATCGTCTTGCGGCTGCGGCGCGCCCCAGAACGCCATCACGGCATCGCCGATGAACTTGTCGATGGTCCCGCCGTTGGCGACGATGATCTCCGAGGTGAGGTCGAGATAGCGCGACAGCAGCGGCACCACGCGATCGCCGAGCCGCTCCGACAGCCCGGTGAAGCCGGCAATGTCGATGAACATCACGCTCAGCTCCTGGATGCTGCCGCCGGGCCGGGCCTCGACACCCTGGCGCAGCAGGCCGCGGACGAGATCCGCCGGGATGAACTTGCGGAAGGCGGACAGGCCGGCCGCCATCTCCGCGATTGCACCCGACAGGCTCGCGATCTCCTTGAGCCGCGACGGATGGCGACGAACCTGCTCCAGCGCGAAGGCTTCGACATGGCGCAGCTCGCCGACGACGCGCGACAGCGGCGCGGCGATGACGGACCGCGCCAGCATCGCCGAGGCCAGCGCCGCGAGCACGGCGCCGACGGCAAGACCGAGGATCAGGCGGTGCAATGTCGTCTCGACCGGTCCGAGAAATTCGGCCTCGGGGATCACGGTCGCGAGCGACCAGCCGGGAAACGGCAGTGGCGTCAGCGCAACCTCATAGGCCGCGCCGCCCGAGGTGAGCCGGCTTCGCCAGGCATCCTTGCGGCCGGCCTCCCCCGCCTGGTCGAGCGCTGCGCGCGCCAGCGGCAGCAGCGTCGTGTCGCCGCGCGCCGGATGGAGCTCGTCGGCGTCCTTGTCGGGCGCTGCGACGAGCTCGCCGCTGCCGTCGACGATGAAGGCCGTGCCGGTGCGCCCGACCTCCAGCTGCGACAGGAAGCGCGCGAGCCTGGTATATTCGATGATGACGGCAAGCACACCTTGCCGTTCCTGGTAGACGTCGATCGGTCCGGCGAAAGCGATCGAAGGGCGCTCGCCGGTCGCGTGGTCCATCACCCTGAACCATTGCGGGTCGTCCGCGCCGAGGCCGGCCTTGAACCAGGCCTGATCGGCGACGCGGAAATCGGTCGGCTCGAAGCGGCGGTTGGCGAACTCGATGTCGCCGGGCACCACGTCATATTCGTCGACGCGGCGCTGCCCCGGATGATCCGTCAGCGAGATCTCCATCATCTCCAGGCGCCGATCGCCGAGCTTGTGCGCGGCGAAGAAGGAGCCGTCGGGCCAACCGAACGCGACCCAGGAAATCGTCGCCTGCGATTGCAATTGCGAGAGAAAGACGAACTCGCGCTTGTCGGCCTCGCGGGTGTCGAGCACGTTCTGGAGGAACAGGGTGCGGATCGCGGTGTGCGCGGCCCGCGCCTCGTCGACGATGGCCGAGACTTCCTTGCGCACCGCCGCCACGATCTGCTCGTTGATGGTCGAGGCGAGCTGCCGGCTGGCCGCCTCCGCCGTGCGCCACCACAGCAGGCTGGAAAGCGCCGCGGTCAGCAGGATCGCCGTGAGGACCAGCGCGGACACAGCAAGGCGGATGCTCACCGTCATCCTTGCGATCGCACGAAGCTGGCGTCCGGGATCGACGTTCATGGTTGTATCCGCCTTTGGGTGGGCACGGCTCCTGTCATCGCTCTACGCAGATTTCCTACCGTCCGTTACCTCTGCCAAGTTTGGTAGGACGCATCCAATGCTCTCGCTCTAACGTGTCGATAGCGCCAAGGCATTGGCTTTACGCCGTCGCTTGCCCGCTAATCCCCACCCAAGCGCACCGCCCGTGCGCCCGACCCACTCGGTCTCACGGATTCGTGAGCAGCCCGCCGTAACGCGGGCGGCGCGCGGAGCGAAGGAGACCATGCGCGCATCCCCGCCCAGGCGATGCCACTTCGAACAGGAGAACCTCTGATGTCTGTCAAACATGCCGTGACCTCTCTCGTCCTCGCCGGTGCGGTGTCGACCGCGCTCGCAACCCTTGCCTCCGCCGGCCCTCTGACCAAGGCCGAAGCCGATGCCGCCGTCGCCGCCAAGAAGGAGAAGTGCTTCGGCGTCGCCCTGAAGGGCCAGAACGATTGCGCGGCGGGACCGGGCACGACCTGCCAGGGCACCTCGACCGCCGACTACCAGGGCAATGCCTGGAAATTCGTCCAGGGCGGCACCTGCACCAGCATCGAGCTGCCGGGCGGCAAGAAGGGTTCGCTCAAGCCGGTGTAACGGCCGGCGCAACGGGAAGGGCGAACGGAGCAGCACGATGAGCACAATCAAGCCGGCCCTGCCAGCAGCGCTGCCGCTCCGCTTCGCAACGCCGATCGGCGGCGTTGCCGGAACGAGCTTCAAGCCCGAGCACCTCCCGGCAATCCTCCAGGCGAAGGCTCGGCGCGGCTTCTTCGAGGTCCACGCCGAGAACTACATGGGCGCCGGCGGGCCGCCGCATCGCGCGCTGGAGGCGATCCGCCGCGATCATCCGCTCTCGCTACACGGCGTCTGCATGTCGATCGGCGGACCCCGGCCGCTCGACAAGGCGCATCTGGCACGCTTCCGCGGCCTGGTCGCGCGCTATCAGCCCGCGCTGGTCTCCGAGCACCTCGCCTGGTCGACACATGAGACCAGCTTCTTCAACGATCTGTTGCCGCTGCCCTATACCGAAGCGACGCTGTCCTGCGTCTGCGATCACATCGACCAGGTGCAGGAGGCGCTCCGCCGGCCGTTGCTCTTGGAAAACCCGTCGACCTATCTCGCCTTCCGCGAATCCTCGATGCGCGAGACCGAATTCATCCGCGCCGTTGCGGAGCGCACCGGCTGCGGCCTGCTGCTCGACGTCAACAACGTGTTCGTCTCCGCGACCAACCATGGATATTCGGCGCTCGACTACCTCGCTGATTTCCCGCTGTCGCGTGTCGAGGAAATTCATCTCGCCGGGCATGCCGAGCAGGCCGACGACGAAGGTGACCTGCTGTTGATCGACAGCCACGACGGCCCGGTCGCGGACGCCGTCTGGAAGCTCTACGAAATCGTCATCCAACGCCGCGGGCCGGTGCCGACGCTGATCGAATGGGACAGCAAGATTCCGGACTGGCCGGTGCTGCAAGCGGAGGCCGCTGCTGCACAGGCGATCCTCGACCGCCGTCAGTCCGCAGCAATGGCAGCAGACCGTCATGCTGCCTGAACCCGGCTTGTCCTTTGCTGCATCGTTCGCGCCGGCGCTGCTGGATCCGGCACGCAGCACGCCTGAGCTGGTCACCGGCCCCAACGGCAAAGCCGCTGGCCGGCGCTACGACGTCTACCGCAACAACGTCACGGTCAGCCTGATCGACGCGCTGGCCGCGATCTATCCGGCGGTGCAGCGCATCACCGGCACCGACTTCTTCCGCGCGATGGCGCGCTTGCATGTGCGCAGCCATCCGCCGACATCGCCGCTGCTGTTCGAATACGGCCGCGACTTCGCCGAGTTCATCGAAGCTTACGAGCATGCGCAAGATATGCCCTGGCTCGCCGACGTCGCGCGTCTCGAACGGGCCTGGCTCGATGCCTATCACGCCGCCGACGCAACCCCGCTGTCGCCGGCCCGGCTCGTGGCGGTGACACCCGATCGCTTGGCTGATCTGGTGTTCATTCCGCACCCGGCCGCACAATGCCTGCGTTCGGACTACGCCGCCGTGACGATCTTTGCGGCCAATCGCGACAACGCACCGGTCATGCGGATCGATGCTTCGACGCCGGAGGATGCCCTGATCACGCGAGGCGCGTTCGACGTCGCCATGCGCCGCCTGCCACCCGGCGGCGCGGTGTTCGCGCACCTTCTCATGTCAGGGCGACCGCTCGGCGAGGCCGCGGCGGCGGCGCTGGAGACTGCAAGCGAATTCGACATTGCCGCGAACATCGCCGGGCTGATGGAAGCCGGCGCCTTCACCTCGCTCTGTTGCGGAGACCCATCATGATCACGGACCAGCACATGACGACCGCCAGCGGCCTGCCCTCGCCCGGAGCAATCATCGACAGAGCCAATCATCTCGTGCAGACGCTCGCGACGCCATCGCTGGTCCAGCTGGTGCTGCGCCTCGCGCTGGCCGTGCCATTTTGGCGCTCGGGCCTGCTCAAATGGGGCGGCTTCCTCAAGCTCAACGACACCGCGGTGACGCTGTTCAGCGACGAATTCATGCTGCATCTGCCGGGCGGGCCCTATCACTTTCCGGCACCGACGGTGATGGCCTTCCTCTCGGGCTGCGGCGAGATCATGTTCCCGATCCTGCTGGTGCTGGGGCTCGGCACGCGGTTCGCAGCGCTCGGGCTGCTGTTCATGACGGTGATCGTCGAGCTCACGGTGCCCGATGGCTGGCCGATCCACCTCACCTGGGCAGCGATGGCACTTGCCCTCATGGCTTACGGGCCGGGGCACATCTCGCTCGACCATCTTGTTTGTCGTGCGCGGTCGCACGGGCGATGAGCCTGCGATCTTATCTATCCACAGCACTCCGTCATCCTGAGGTGCGCGCCCTTGCGCGCCTCGAAGGATGAGCTGCAAGCGTCTGTGGCCCATCCTTCGAGGCTTCACCTTGCGATGCGATGCATCGCAAGGCGAGCACCTCCAGCGACAACTGCTTCGCAGTTGCGCAGGGATGACGGCTGCGGGTGTGATGAGCGTAGCTACATCCCGCTCAGGCCGCTATCGACCGCGAGGTGCTAGCCCTGGCGGGAAACCATGGTAGCCTGCACCTCGTGTTCGAACCTTCAGCGAGGCTAGCATGCCCGACACTGACAAGGTCTTCGCCGGCTCGATTCCGAAAATCTACGACGAGTATCTCGTCCCGATGATCTTCGCCGTCTATGCGGAGGACATGGCTCGGCGCGTCGCCGCACGCTCTCCCTCCGTATTGCTCGAGATCGCCGCGGGCACCGGCGCCGTGACGCGTGCCGTGGCGGCGGCGCTGCCGCGCGGCGTTCGCTACGTTGCAACCGATCTCAACGAGCCGATGCTCGCGGTCGCAGCGCAACGCCAGTCGGATGACGATCGCATCACCTGGCGCCAGGCGGACGGGATGGCCCTGCCCTTCGGCAATGCCGAGTTCGACGTGGTCTGCTGCCAGTTCGGCGCGATGTTCTTTCCGGACCGCATCAAGGCCTATGGAGAGGTGAAGCGCGTCCTGAAGGGCGACGGCACGTTCGTGTTCAATGTCTGGGATCGCATCGAGGACAACGTGCTGACGCATGAAGCCACGGCCGCGCTCGGAAAGCTGTTTCCCGACGATCCGCCGCGTTTCATGATCCGGACGCCGCACGGCTATCACGACAAGGCCGTCATCAGGGGCGATCTCGAACGAGCGGGCTTCCGCGACATATCGATCGAAACCCGATCCGAAATCAGCCGCGCGCCGTCAGCCGAGTACGTCGCCATTGCGCTCTGCCAGGGCACGCCGCTGCGCAGCGAGATCGAGGCACGGGATGCCGGCAAGCTTCAGGCCGCAACCGAGATCGTTGCCGAGACGATCCGGACGCGCCATGGGTCCGGTCCGGTCGAGGGCAAGATCCAGGCGATCGTGATCGAGGCCCGCCCGTAGCCGCGGACGTCGGCCGACGCGGCGCGTCCTTACCAGAAGCCCCGCTGCATCGGCTGCGCCGGCTGATAATACTGGTACTGGCTGCGCCGGCGCGGGTTGGCCGGCTGGACGTAGGGATCGCGCTGCTGGAAGAAGAAGCCGAAGCCGTTATTGTCCCAGCCGTCATCGCTCGCGATCATCGCAGGCGCGGTCGGCTTGCGCGTGATGAAGCCGCCTTGCGGCTCGTTGCTCAGCACCGCGACGAACTCGGTCCGGTAATTGGTCTCGCTGCTCAGCGGCTCGTCCGAGATGATGATCGAGGAGCGCGGCAACGCGGTCGGCCCGATGCGGTCCCACACGTCCTGCGGGATGGTGATGCGGTCGAGCGCGTTGCGAGCCTCGTCGCCGTTCTCGATCGTGACCACGCTCCAGCGCAAGCCGGTGCCGGTCTTGGCCATCGCCGTGAAGATATGCGTGCCGATCGGCTGCTCGGGATTGCGGATCGTGACGGGGACCTCGATGCTGGTGTCGAACACCTCGCCGCCGCCGTCGGGCGCCGGCTTGTGCGTGTTCCGCCGCACGTAGAGCTTCTGCGTCGCGCGGCTGACGTAGACCGAGACCGGCTCGCCGGCGAGCTTTGCGTCGGTCGCCAGCTTGACGGCCTCGGTTTTTCTGGCCGCAGCGGTCTTCGCGGCTTCCTTGGTCGCGGCCACCGCATCGCGCTTCGGCTGCGCGGCGGCCCTGGCGGCGTCGAGCTGCGTCGCCGCGTCGGCAGCCTTGGCTGCCGCCTTCTGCTTCAGCTCCTCGGCCTTGGCGCGGGCCTGATCGTTCCTGGCATTCGCGAGCGTCTTGTCGGCGAAGGCAAGCTCGGCATCGGCGCGGGCCTTCTGCTGTTCCAGCTTGCGCAGCGCGGCCGGGAGCGAGGCGGCTTCCTTCGCGGCGGCGGACGCAGCCTTCTTGGCCTCGTCGGCCGCCCTTGCGGCCTCCTCGGCCTCGGCGGAGAGCTTGTCGGCCCGAGCAGGCACGGCCGCGATGGCCTCCGGCTTCGGCACGAACAGCGAGGGGTGAGAGAAGTCGGTCGGGACCGAGTCATACGGCGAGATGATCACGCGCATCCCGAGATAGGTCTTGTCGAACAGGTTCTCGGCGAAGCCGAACGGCATGCGCACGCAGCCGTGCGAGGCGGCGTAGCCGGGCAGCGGTCCGCCATGCAGGGCGATGCCGTTCCAGGTGATGCGCTGCATATGCGGCATCCAGGCATCGTCATACATCGTCGAGCGGTGCTCCCTTTCCTTCTCGACGATGGCGAACACCCCGGCCGGCGTCTCGCGGCCCGTGGTGCCGGTCGATACCGGCGCGCGCAGGATCCAGCCATCGGCATCGTAGAACGTGACCTGCTGGCTCTTGATCGACACGATCGCCATGATCGGCTCGCCAGCCACACGCTGCGCCACCGCCTCGGCCACCTGGCGCGGCTGCTTGGCCGCAATCGCCGGGGCCACCGCTGCAAGGGTCGCCGCCGCCACGAGCGCCATGATTCCGGCAGGCCCCCGGCGCCCCACCGCCCTGATGGATTGCGCCGTCGTCGATCGGTTTTTCATGCCATCCTCGGTCGAACTGCCAGTCGGCTGGTGTCGCTCACGTGCCAGATTGGAGTCATTGCATTAAGAAATCGCAGCCGCCTTACGTTCCCTCTGTGGCGAGATTCGGCACTTCCGGCGGCAAATCTCTCATATACGACGCCTCGCCCAGGCGGAAGGCGGCCTTCAGCCGAGGCTGGCCCGAAGCTGGTCTGGACCACTGCGGCAGAATGTCCGATCAGCCGCCCACGGCGGCTAGACGCCCAACGCCTTGCGGTTCAGCGTTCGCAGTACACGCAGCGACAAGGTTCGCACGTTCGCAACATTGAGCAGCCAGGCCGCAGCCGCATAGGCAAGGCCGCCGGCGAGGCTGACGATGACGAGCGATGCGAGGCCGGTGCCGCCCGCTTGCGAGCGCGCCAGCAGAATTGCCGCCGCCATCGCGGCTGCGGAGGCGGCAACGCCGGCGAGGCGATTGAGCTCGAACGGGACCGGATGGGCCCGATGCATCAGGACGAGTGCGACGAGGAAGCCGATCGCCTCGGTTGCCAGCGTCGCCAGCGCCGCGCCGTACAGGCCGTAGCCGCCGATCAGCGCGAACATCAGGATCACACTGACCACCAGCGTGAGAAAGGATTGCGCCGCCAGCATGAACGGCCGCTCGGCGAGCTGGAAGCTGATCTGCACGTAGAACTGATTGGCGATGCCGAAAAGCCGCGCGAGCACCAGGGTCGGCAGCAGCGCCGAGACGCCGGCGCGGAAGTCGATGCCGACGAGCGTGCCGGCCACCTGGTCCGCGGCGAGCGCAAGCCAGACCGCGACGGGCGCCACGACGACGAGCAGGAGCTCGAGGCTTTCGGTCAGCCGCTCCCGCGTCGTCTCGCCGTTATTCTCGGACAAGGACCGGAACACCAGCGGCACGGTCGCGGCGGCGACGCTGGATGCGATCATGACCATGAACTGGCGCGGCAGATCGGCGGCAACGCCGAAAATGCCGGCAGCGTCCTTGCCGAGCAGATAGGCGACGATCAGCCGGTCGCAGGCCGAATAAACTGCGACGGAGAGGCCGGCCAGCGTCAGCGGCAGGCCATAGCGCGCCAGCTGCATGAACTGGCTGCGCTGGAAGCGCGCAATCCTGGTGCGGTCGCCGACGAGATTGAGGATGATGCCGGCGAGCGACCCCAAACCGAATGCGGCGAGCAGTCCCAATCCACCCCAGCCGAGCCAGATGCCGAGCAGACCGAAGCCGACGCTGGAGACGCTGCGCACGATCGAGATCGCCGCGAAGCGGTAGGGCCGCAATTTGGCGCGCTCGAACTCCTGGCCGACATCGACCGCGTTGGCCATGATCGCGACGAACATGCTGGCGAGCAGCAGCTCGACGCTGACATCGCTGCGGAACAGGACAATCAACGGCGTGGTGGCGCAGAGCACCGCGACAGTCAGGGCAAAGGCGACGATCGCCGTGCCGCGAAAATCGACCTCCGCCGACATCGCCTGATAGCGCGACACCGACAGCTTGATCCAGGCGAAGAAGATCGCACCCAGAATGCCCGCAAGGCTGATGCCGACCACATAGACGCCGTACTCCGCCGGGCTCAGCAGCCGCGTATAGGCCGTGACGGCCAAGAAGCCCACCGCCGCAGGCAGGATGTAGGCGACGAGATAAATCGAGAAATGGCGGTTCAGCATGCGAGCACGGGACCGGCAGCGGTCTTGCGAGTGTGGCGAGGCTCGATCCAATTGGATCTTGGCGGGCGAACGAACTGCGCCGCAGCATCCCTCAAGAGTGTCACATAAGTCTGCAGATCGGGCGGCGAATGCGGCGTTGGAGCGGCTTTCGCGCGTTAGCGTTAAATTTGCCCTGTGCTGAACGGGCGCATGGATCAGGGAAAAGAAACCATGTTTCCCGGCGTTTTTCGCTTCCGGGTCCCTTTTTACCCGCCCTGCTGCAGAGTTAACCGAACGCCATGAAACCCGGGCGGTTCACCGCACCGCTTGGTACGAAGGCGCGTTGGTTGCAGAAGGAACGTCCAAACGTGACCAGGCTCGCTAGACGCGAATTTCTCCTCGGCAGCGCCGCGGCCCTTGCTGCGGGCGCATCTGCGTCCGCGGTGCCGGCCTCGAAACGCGCCCAGCGCCGTCCCGGCTTTGGCGCTGCGGCGACGCTGTGGGACCTGCAAGCCGATCCGCGGCTCGGCGAGGCCATCAGCACCTATTGCACGCAGGTGGTGCCAGTGCTCGAGCTGAAATGGCCGATGCTGCGGCCGGACGCCCATACGTTCGCCTTCGAGCGCGCCGACGCGATCCTGGATTTCGCGCGCGACAACGATCTGACCATGCGCGGCCACGCACTCGCCTGGTATCACGACATTCCGGACTGGACCAAGCAGATCAAGGACAGAAGGGGCGTCGAGCGCGCCTATCTCGACCACATCGGCACCGTGGTTTCCTACTACAAGGACAAGCTGACGTCGTGGGACGTCGTGAACGAGCCGATCCCGGACAATCCGAAGGGGATCACCGACCGGCGCGATACGTTCTGGACGCAGCATCTCGGCAAGAGCTGGATTGCGCTGGCGTTCCGCACGGCCGCCGCGGCCGATCCCTTCGTCAAGCTCGCGATCAACGAATATGACATCGAATCGGCGAAGGATTCCTTCATCGCCAAGCGGGCGGCCTATCGCAACCTCATCATGGACCTGCTCGATCAGGGCGTTCCGCTCCACGCCGTCGGGCTGCAATCGCATCTGCATGCCGAGCTCGAGATCGACACGCACGGGCTCGCCGACTTCGTCACCGAGCTGCGCTCCTGGGGGCTCGAGGTGCTCATCACCGAGCTCGACGTCGACGACCAGAAGCTGGCGGGAAGTCCTGCGGAGCGCGATGCCGTCGTCGCCAAGCGCGTCGACGACCTGCTGACCGCCGTTTCCGCGAGCGGCCCGGTGCGCTCGATCCTGACCTGGGGCCTCTCGGACCGTTACAGCTGGATCAACGGCACCTTCGCCCGCGCGGACAAGCAGCCGAACCGCCCGCTTCCGCTCGACGGCGAGTTCAAGCCGAAGCCGTTCATGGACGTCATCAGCAAGTTCACGAAAGATACTTAGAGATCAGCGTGTCTTGGGCGTTTCGAACGCGGCCACGTCGCCGATGTGATCGGGAGCCAGGCTCGGCGCGCGTCGGTCGCTTGATGAGAGACGGAACACGTCGCGGATGTCGTCGATCGAGGTCGACGAATAGGACTGAATGCAAAGCGCGACCTGCTCGGGCGAGGCCGTGCGCATCATCGCTTCGATCGCGGTGCGGTCGAGCGGCGTGTCGTCCCAGTGCGAGACCGCGATGCTGTCTTCGGTGACCCGATGTCGCGCCAGGTGCTCCGGCGAGGTCGCGACGAAGTTTCCGTAAAGCAAATACTCGGAGAATTTCTTCTTCCGGCACAGCGCCAGCGCCCAGCTCAGGCCCGTCGCCGACTTGATCGCGTCCGTCATCGCACGCGCGGTGTCCTTGTCCCAGACCAGCGCGTTGCCGACATAATCGTCCGCCGGGAAGGTGCGCTGCTTGATGCCGAGCAACTGATCGACCGTGCGCAGCCACAGACCATGCAGGGGGTGGTCGGCACCGATCGCTTCGCGCGTGACGAACAGAGGCGTCTGCTCGCCGCCGGCATATTGGCCGACGTCGAATTCGCGGAAGAACAGATTGTCCGAATCCAGGATGCAGAGGCGCTGCTCGGGCGCATTGAGGACGCCAGCGATCTTGAGGATCTGCTGGATGTGCCAGCCGTGCACGGGCGACGACAGCAGCGATAGCCAGACGCGCCGCTTGCTGATGAACTGAAGCGGCGGCGGCAGCGCGAACAGCCATTTCGGCAGATACCGCGAGGCCGGAACGATGACCCGCCTGTCGGACGCGAAGCGCGCGAACAGCGGCACATCCTCATCGTTAACGAGCACATAATGCCGCGTGTAGCCCGTCAGCCAGGTGTCGATGCTCTCGCTCAGCAGCGAAAAACGTTCGATATCCTTGGCGTAGCTGGCGGTCAGCAGGGCGACGGAATGCATGGAGCACGCTCAAATGGCCATCAGCCCGCACTGATAGCGGCGCCGTGAAACCGGGGAAACCCACAAACGGAATCAAGGTAAAATGAAACGAAGTGTTATCCATCCGACGGCAGCCTTGCTTCGAGCGTCGGACACCTACGACCTCGTGCGCGGCGGCAGATAGCGCACATTCCCCATCTTCAATCGCTGGCTCTTCAACTCTTCGACGAGCCGGTCGCGAACGCTACGGAAGAAGCGTGGAGGCAGAAATCCGTATAGCCACCTTCCAGATCCTGGAACGCGCGACAAATCGTTCGGCCAGAACTGGACGTTGCACTCGGAGATCACGATCCAGGATTCGCCGGGAAGCCCGAGATGACGTCGAACCTGATCGGGGATACGAACAGCTGCCTGATCTGCGCGGGGCGGCTTGGTGCTGACCGGTAGGTAAATGACTTCGTCGAGACGGGCAGGCTCATCACCCTCCCGATGCGGTCGGGGGGTCAGGCCGCACCTTGACGAGAACGACACAGGCTGGCCGATCTTTCCGGGGCTGCTTGCGATCGGCCCATTGATAATCGAAGCGAACGACCATGCCCGGTTCGGGTGTCGGCAATTGCTCGCGCAAGCCGTCACCTAATCCAGCAACTTGTCGAGATGGTCATGCCGGGAATCCATCTCGACATTAGCCAGATCTTCCGCGAGATCGCCGGGCAGCTCTCCGATCCTGTAGACGCTTGCGCTGGCGGCTTGTTCGAGGCGGTTGAATTCATCGATGGACATCATGACGTGCCGCCGGCGACCGCGATGTGTGATCGCGATCGGCGCAACAAGAGCCGCGTCCTGGACCTCGCCCAACCGTCTTTGCAGGTCCTGCGCGCTAAACTCCTTTAGATCCCGCATGTCTCACCAAACTACATTGAAGCTGTGAAATATGTAATTCACATATATTGCGCGTTCAATGGCAGACGCCGGAAAGATATAAAACTGTTATTGGATCAATAACTTATCCATCCGACGGCAGCCCCTGCTCCAGCGCACGAAAGCGGAGCGGTGCGAGGGCTGAGGCGCGCTGCCACCAGTCGGCGACGCGGTCGTCGAGGGCGCTCACGCCGCGGCCCTGGCCGGGGAAGATCCGGATCTGCTGGATCGCCTCTGCCTCGAAACCCCTGGCCCTCCGCCTGATCTTGAGGGCGGCGCCTTCGCGGTCGCGCTGGGTCAGCGGCACCAGAAGACGGCCGCGCGGACGGAGCGACCGCAGCCAGAGCGGATGCGGATGCGAGAAGCCGGCATGCACGATGATCACGTCGGCGGGCTCGCCCACGTCCTTGCATCCATCGCCGTGGACGACGGTGACGTTCCCATAGTCGCGCAAATAGCTCGCCGCTCGGGCCGCGAGCCGCTCGTCGCATTCGATCGCATGGACGCGCCCCTTCTCGCCGACCATGATCGACAGCACCGCCGAGAAATAGCCGAGACCGCAGCCGATCTGCACGACACGGTCCGCCCGCTTGACGTCGAGCATGTCGATCAAATGCGCCCACAGGCTCGGCAGGCCGGTGTCGAGCTTGCGGCGTGCATCGATGGCGACCAGCACGTTGTCATAGAGATGAACGGGATCGGCATCGGGCGTCAGCCGGTAGCTGCGCGCCGCCTCGCCCTTGATGCGCCACGGTCCCCTTGGCAGAAATTTCTCGCGCGGGACGGCGGCGAGCGCATCGAGCAGACGCCTTGAGGCAATCCGCTCGCGCCTGGCGATCAGCTCCACATAGCGCGCACGCGCGGCGGCAAGATCGCTCATGTCACATGACCGGCCTGCTCGCGCACCGGCGCGTCCATACCGAGCTCCTCGACGAGCTGCATCGCCTGCTTCAGGTCCTGCGTATGAAAGCCCTCGCTGAATTTGCCGACGATCGGCATGAGCAGGAGCCTTGCGTGCTCGCGCTTGCCGGCTTGATGCGACAGGCGCGCGAGGCAGACGGCGGTGCGAAGCTCCCAGGACAGCGCGCCCTGCTTGCGCGCGATCTCCAGCGACAGGCCGAACAGGTCCTCCGCCTCCTGTACCGACGCCGGGTCGCCACCCGCCAGCGTGATCTCGCCTTGCAGGCGATAGACCTCGGCCAGATAGAAGTGATCGCCGGTCCGCCTTGCGGTCGCAAGCGCACCATCCAGCGCGCGCAAGGCGGCGTCGCGCATCCCGACCTTGGCGTAAGTTTCCGCGAGCAGACAGCGGAACCAGCAGCCGGCGAGCCAGGAATCCATCGCCTCGTACTCGTCGAGGCCGAAGCGCATCTGAGCGAGGCCTTCGTCGGCTTCGCCGAGCTGAGCCAGCGCCCAGCCGCGCAGGATCGCCGCCTGCTGCTTCCAGTGCAGGAAATTGTGCTCGGTGGCAATGATCATGGCACGGTTGGCGTGGTCGCGCGTGCCTTCCACGTCGCGCAAATGCTGCCGGAGATAGGCGCCGAACACCAGCGCGAAGGCGAGCGTAAACGGGTGGCGGATCTTCTCGGCGTTCGCGATCGCCTGCTCGCTGTGCTGGCGCGCGGCGTCGGGCCGGCCGAGGAACCACAAGAGATAACCGAGATAGGACAGCGAGACGACCCCGGGATCGATGCCGTGCCGTTCCATCAAATCGGAGTGCAGATCGGGGCTGAACAGGTTGATGCAGCGGTGCAGATGGTGCTGCGAGGCTGCGAAGCGGCCGCGATAGAACATGGTCATCGCGATCGCGCGGTGCGCCTCGATCAGATAGCCGGTCTGCTGCGCCGGCTGCGTCCGCTCGTTCAGGCGCTCGCGCTTGGCGAACTTCAACAGCTCGACGCTGAGATCGTGCGCGCGGGTGAGATCGGCCCGGATGAAATGGCACACCCAGAGCCCGCGCGTGGCAGCGAAGACCTTTTCGTCGTCGTCGAGCTGACGGCCGAGCTCCAGCGCGCGGATGTAGTTCTCCTCGACCTCCTGCACCGCGTAGCCCTTGGCGGCGATCAGCGCATTGCCGAGCGCAATACGCAGCTCGAGCTCCATCTCGTCCGCGCCCTGCATGCGCGTATTGGCCTGCACGACGTTAAGGCCGCGGCGGAGATGGCCGATCGCTTCCAGGTTGGCGCCGGTCTTGGCCGCCTGCTTGCCGGCCTTGAGCCAGAAGCTGGCGGCGCCCTCGCTCTGGCCGGATTCGGTCAAATGATGGGCGAGCAGCTCCGGTTCGCGCTCGGTCTTCTCCGGATACATCTCGGCGAGCACCTGGGCGATCCGCGCATGCAGCTTGCGCCGCTCGCTGTGCAGCAGGCTCGCATGCGCGGCGTTCTGGATCATCACGTGCTTGAAGGAGTAGAGCGCGTCCGGCGGATGGCCGCGGCGCATGATCAGCCCCGCCTCCTCCAGATGATTGAGTGCCGCCTCGATCTGCTCGGCCGGCGTGTTGGCGACGGCGTGCAGCGTCTCGTAGGAGAACTCGCGGCCGATCGTGGCGCCGATCTGCGCGATGCGCTTGGAGGGTCCCATCCGGTCGAGCCGCGCCATCAGGGAGTCGGTCAGGGTGGCGGGGATTGCGAGCTGTCGCCACGGTCCCGACAGCACATAGCGCCCGTGCCGCTCGGTGAGCAGATTGGATTCGAGCACCGTCTTGGTCAGCTCTTCCAGGAATAGCGGCACGCCGTCAGTCTTGACGATGATCTCCTCGACGACCTCCTTGGGCATCTCGCGCCCCGCGACGCGCTCGACCAGCGTCGTGCGCAGCTGCCGGCTCAGCCGATTCAGGACCAGGGTGGTGACGTGCGAATGCGCGTTCCAACTCGGCTGGAATTCCGAGCGCGCGGTGATGATCGCCAGGATCGGCCGGTTCTGCACCCGGTCGACCAGGAGGTCGATCACCTCGCGGGAGGTCGGGTCGATCCAGTGCAGATCCTCGAACGCGATCACGAGCGGCATCTCGCGCGCAAGGCCGAGGAAATGGTTGACCAGCGCCACGACGGTCGCATCCTTCTGCTGCTGCGGCGACAGCTCGAGCGGCGGATAGCGGTCTCCGGTCGGTATCGACAGCAACGCGGCAAACAGCGGGGTGACCTGCTCGATGTCGCCATGAGCGGAGGCGATCGCGTTCTCCAGGCTCGCCAGCGACAGCGCGGACGACTCCTCGCGATCGAGGCCGAGGGTGAATTTGAGCTGCGCGACGAACGGATGGAACGCGGTCGAGGTGTAGTAGGGCGAGCACTGCAGCGAGACCTGTCCATGGCGGTCGCCCGATACCCGCTCGAAGATCTCCTGGATGATGCGCGACTTGCCGATGCCGGGCTCGCCGAACTTGACCACGACCTGGCCGTCGCCGTCCTTGGTCTGCTGCCAGCGCCCCATCAACAGCGCGATCTCCTCCTCGCGGTTGACGAGCGGCGTCAGCCGCGTGCCCATCGCGGCGGCGAAGCGGGTCTCCACCCGCGAGGCGCGCACCACGTGCCAGGCCTGTGTCTTCTCGGGAATTCCCTTCAAGTCGTGGACGCCGAGATTGCGGTAGTCGAACTTCCCCTTCAGCAGCGACTGTGTCGAAGCGGAGATGACCACGCCGTTGGGCGGCGCCAGGCCTTGCAGGCGCGCCGCGAGATTGACGGTTTCCCCGACCGCGGAATCGCGTTCTTCGGTACCCTGCCCGACCAGATCGCCGACCACGACGAGGCCGGTCGCGATCCCGATGCGGACGGCGGGTGAATGGCTGAGCGCACCGCGCGGCTCGACCGCGCGTGCGGTCGACAGCACCCGCACGATCTCGAGTCCGGCGCGCACCGCGCGCTCGGCATCGTCCTCATGTGCGGTCGGATAGCCGAAATAAACCAGGATACCGTCGCCGACGAAACGGGCGGCAAAGCCCTCGTATTGCTTGACCACCCGGACGCAGGTCTCGCGAAAGTCCGCGATCATGTCGCGGACGTCCTCCGGATCGAACTGCGCGGACAGCGAGGTGGAATCCACCATGTCGCAGAACATGGTGGTGAGCTGGCGCCGTTCAGCTCCGACTTCCGCCCGGATTTGCGGACGCGCCGCCGCGGCTGGCGCCTCCGTGGTCTCCGCTTGAAACAGCGCCGCCATCGCCCGCTGGAGCCGCTTGCGATCGCCGAGCGGCAATCCGAGCTCGACCAGATCGGCTTCGGTGAGATCCGCGATGACGTCGAGATCGAGACGGTGCTGCGCGAAAAGATCGGTGTAGTGCCCGAGGCCGATACTTTCGAGCCAGCGTTTCAGCCCGCCTTCCAAACTCGTGCCCGGCTCATTCTCCAGCATGGTGATTCTGCCCGACCATCACTCCGTCGAAGGGCTTGGAGGCCCCTCAACCAAAGATTTTGGGGGCCAAACTTCACCTCGGACTGGACGCATTCCCTAACTTCTTGGAAGAATAACTTAATCGGACCAAAAGGGAATGGCGTTGTCGGGTATTGCAACCGGAGCGGACGAAGCCTTCGCCGGCACCACGGCCGAACCGAAGATATTCGCGCATATCAGCGGCCTTCTCGAATTCTATGCCCGCAAGACGCCGGCCGCCCCCGCACTCCTCGCTCCCGGCCGGCCGGCGCTCAGCTACGGGGCGCTGGCCGAGTCGATCCGGCAATTGGTCCAGACCTTGCGTGAACTCGGCATCGGCCCCGCAGACCGCATCGCGGTTGCGCTGCCGCGCGGCGCGGATTCTGCGCTGGCGCTGATCGCGGTCGCATCAGGCTGCGCCTGCGTCCCCGTCAACCCCGACCTGACGGCGGACGAACTGCAACGCTATTTCAGCGAGTTGAAGCTGACGGCGCTCGTGACCCGGGCCGACATGAACTCGGCGAGCCGTGACGTCGCCAGGGCACTCGATATCGCCGTGATCGATTTCGTGGCGGGGCCCGCCCACGATCTCGGCGGCTGCGCGTTCATCGCTTCGGCGATCGGGCCGACGAATGCCAACGGCGCTTCGCGCGGCGACGACGATGCGTTCATCCTGCTGACGTCGGGCACGGCGGCACGACCGAAAATGGTGCCGCTGACCCACCGCAATGTCTGCCTCTCCGCTTATAATGCCGGCCATGTGCTGTCGCTCACGACGCATGATCGCCTGCTCAATGTGCTGCCGCTGTTTCATGCCCATGGCTTGATCTCCGGCCTGCTCACGGCGCTGGCTGCGGGCTCCAGCGTGATCTGCACCGACGGTTTCGACGCAGCGTCCTTCTTCGGCTGGATGCGAGAGCTGCAGCCGACCTGGTACACGGCGGTGCCGACCATCCATCGCGCATTGCTGACGGCGGCGGAAGCGAACCCGGACCGCGCCCGACCGTCGTCGCTGCGCGTGATCCGGTCGGCCTCGGCCTCGCTCGCGCCGGCGATTCTCGCCGGGCTGGAGGCGACGTTCGGCGTTCCCGTGCTCGAGACCTACGGCATGACCGAGGCGGCCTCGCAGATCGCGGCCAATCCGTTCGAGCTGCGCAAGGTCGGATCGGTCGGCCGCGCCGCCGGCCCGGAGATCGCGATCATGGACGAGACGGGCCGCATGCTCGCCAGCGGCGCGCACGGCGAGATCATGCTGCGCGGGCCGAACATGAGCCGCGGCTATTACAATGACGAGGCGGCGACACGGGCCGCGTTCCGCAACGGCTGGTTCAGGACTGGCGACCTCGGCTATCTCGATGACGACGGCTATCTCTTCATCGTCGGCCGCGTCAAGGACGTCATCAATCGCGGCGGGCAGAAGATCTCGCCGCTGGAGGTGGAGGACGTCCTGCTCAGCCATCCGGCGGTGCTGGAGGCCGCCGTGTTCGCGGTCCCGCACGAGAAGCTCGGCGAGAACGTCGCAGCAATCGTGGTGCTGCGGCCGAACGCCGAGGCGACCTCGGACCAGCTGCGCCAATTCGCACGAAAGCGGCTTGCAGCCTACAAGGTGCCGAGCCTGATCCGCAGTGTGGCCACGCTGCCGAAGGGCGCCAGCGGCAAGGTCAAGCGCAATGCCCTCGCCGAACTGATTGCAACCGCGGACGCAGGTCGCGAGACCCGGCTGCCGCGCACTGCGGCCGAGAGCCAGCTCGCCGAGATCTGGGCCGGCCTGTTGGAGCTGCCGCAGGTCGGCGCCGACCAGGACGTCTTCGCGCTCGGCGCAGATTCGCTCGCGGTGACACAGATGCGCTCGCGCCTGCGCGACCGCTTCAATGTCGATTTCTCGTTCGAGGACATCTTCGATTGCCCGACGGTCGCAGCGCTCGCGGCCCGGATCGAGACCGCCGCAAGCCGGCGCGAGACGGCGCTGCCGGCCTGGCGCCGCGCCGCGGGCACGGACGCACCGCTGTCGTTCCAGCAGCAGCGGATGTACGTGCTCTCGCGGCTCGACCCGACCCGGTACAATTATAACGTCGTCGAGATCGCCGTCCTCGAGGGCCGCGTCGACGCCGCCGCGCTGTCTGCGAGCCTCGCTGCGATCTCAACGCGCCATGAGGCGCTGCGCTCGGTGTTCATCGAGCGCCAGGGCGAGCCGGTGCAGCTCGTGCTGTCGTCACCGCCGCGGTTGGCGCACATCAAGCTCAAGCCATGCCCGGCAGACAAGCGGCCTGCGGCAATCCGGCGCGAGGCGCTCAAGCTTGCGCAACATCAGTTCGACCTGGCGCACGAGCCGCCCCTGAAGGCCACATTGCTGTCGTTCGGCAAGAACAGCCATGCGCTGGTGGTCAACGTCCATCACCTCGCCACCGATGGCTGGTCGCAGCGGCTGTTCTGGGAGGAGCTCGCCGTCCATTATGCCGCAGCGCGCAAGAAGCATCCGGCCGCACTGCCTCCGCCCGCCTTCCAATATCGCGACTTCGCGCTCTGGCAGCAAAGCTGGGCGCAGACGCCGGCGGCCACGGAGCAGCTCGATTATTGGCGGACCCAGCTCGACGGCGTCACCATGCTGCCGCTCCGAACCGACAGGCCGAGGCCTGAAGTCTGGAGCGGGCACGGCGCGCGCCATTATCTCGAATTGCCAAAATCCCTGTCGACCGACCTGCGCACGCTGAGCCAGAACCAGGGCGTCACACCGTTCATGACGCTGCTCGCCGCCTTCCAGTGCCTGTTGTTCCGCCACACCTCGCATGATGATGTCGCCACGGGATCGCTGATCGCCAACCGCAACCAGATCGAGAGCGAACGCCTGATCGGGCTGTTCGCCAACACCCTGATCCTGCGCAACGATTTCAGCGGCGATCCGAGCTTCGGCGAGATGCTGCGGCGGGTGCGGCAGGTCACGCTGGACGCCTACCGCAACCAGGACCTTCCGATCGAGGAGGTGTTGCGCGCATTGCAGGTCGCGCGCCGCAGCGACGGCAATCCGCTGTTCCGGATCATGTTCATCCTCCAGAACGCCTCGATCGAGGCGGCGCGCTTTCCCGGCCTGTCGACGCGGCGGCTGGAAGTCGATCCCAGGGTGGCGCGCTTCGACATCACGCTCGAACTGGTCGAGGCCGATGGCCGCTTCACCGGCTTCTTCGAATACGCCACCGATCTGTTCGACGCCGCGACGATCGAAGGCATGGCCGCCCAGTTCAAGACGCTGCTCAGGGCCGTCATCGCCAATCCGGAGCAGCGCATCTCGCGCCTGCCGCTCCTGACCGAGGCCGAACGCCGGCAATTGCTGGCGAAAGGCCGGGGCACGCCGGCCAATTTCACCACAAGCGGCAACTTAAGCGAACGCTTCGACCGCCAGGCGAGGAAGACGCCGAACGCCGTCGCGGTCTCGGACGGTCGCACGTCCCTGACCTATCGCGAGCTGGGACGCCGCAGCCGGGCGGCCGCGCGCTGGCTGGCCCGCGAGGGCGTCGGCGCTGAGAGCGTGGTTGCCCTGCTCGCGGAGCGCGGGCCCGACCTGCTCGCCGCGATGATCGCGGTGCAGCGCGTCGGCGCGGCCTTCCTCAATCTCGATCCCGACCAGCCGACGGCTCGGCTTTCGACCATCCTCGGATCGAGCTGTGCCCGCGTGCTGCTGACCGGGCGGGCGCAATCTGGCATGGTCGAGGCCCTGCTCGAACCGCTGGTCGAGCGCATCCAGGTGGCCGAGCTCGACGACGTGGTCGCGCCAAGGATCGCGCCAAGGGCAGACAAGCCGGCCCGCATCGCACGGCGCGCCGCCTCGAGCCTCGCTTATCTCGTCTATACGTCCGGCTCCTCCGGCGCGCCGAAGGGCGTCATGATCGAGCAGTGCGGCCTGTCGAACCATCTGGCCTCGCTGATCTCCGAGCTCGGTCTCTCGCCTAAGGACGTGATCGCGCAGACCGCGCCGCAGAGCTTCGTCATCTCGGTCTGGCAATTCCTCGCCGGTCCCATGGTCGGCGCGCGCGTCCATGTCTGCGGCAACGCGATCGTGCAGGACCCGATCCTGCTGGCGCGCGAGATCGAGCGCGAGGGCATCACGGTGCTCGAGATCGTGCCTTCGCTGCTCCGCGTCATTCTCGATCGCATGGATGAGGCGCCGATGCGGCGCGCCTTCTCTAAATTGCGGCTGCTGATCTCGACCGGCGAGCCGTTGCCCGTCGAGCTCTGCCGCACCTGGTTTGCCCGCTGCCCGAGGGTGCCGCTGATCAATGCCTATGGCGCGTCGGAATGCTCCGACGACGTCTCCCTCCATCGCCTGACCGAGGCGCCGGCGATCGCGACGGCCAACGTTCCGGTCGGCGCGCCGCTGCCGAACACCCAGCTCTACGTGCTCGACGCGCACCTCCAACCGCAACCAATCGGCGTGACCGGCGAGCTCTGCATCGGCGGCGCAGGAATCGGCCGCGGCTACATCAACGATCCCGCGCAGAGCCGGCAGCGCTTTCTGCCCGATCCGTTTTCGCGCCAGGCCGCCAGCCGGCTCTACCGGACCGGCGATCTGGCCCGGCGCCGCGCCGACGGGACGATCGAATGCCTCGGCCGCGCCGACCATCAGGTCAAGGTCCGCGGCTATCGCATCGAGCTCAAGGAGATCGAGAACGCGCTGGCCGAGCATCCAAGCGTGCGCGCCGCCATCGTCGAACCGCGCCGCGAGGCGAGCGGCGATATCAGGCTGATCGCCCATGTCGTCGCCAAGCCCGGCAGCCGCAGCAGCGCCAGCGAGCTGCGCGACTTCCTGAAGAGCCGGCTGCCCGGCCACGCCATCCCCTCCGCCTTCCTGTTCCTGGATCAGGTGCCGCTCAACGCCCATGGCAAGATCGACCGCTCCGCGCTGCTGGCGCCCGTCCCGCCGGAAACGTCCGGTGCAGATCCGGCCGTCCCGGCGCGGCGCTTCACCGAAAAGGTGCTCTCGGACATCTGGATCGAACTGCTGAAGGCCGAGAGCATTGGTGTCACCGACAATTTCTTCGACCTCGGCGGCCATTCGCTGCTGGCCGGCCAGGTGATGGCGCGGATCGCGCGGGCGCTCGGCGTGTCGCTGCCGATCAAGACCATCTTCGAGGCGCCGACAATCGAAGGGCTGGCGCGGCGGGTCGACCAGGCCGTGGCCACGAAGCCGCGCAAGCCTGCCGCAAGCCTGCCACGATCAGCTGCGGGCGGGCCGCCCGCGCCTTCCATCGGGCAGGACCAGATGCTGCACATCGAACGGAATCTGCCGGGGCTGCCGCAGTTCAACCTGCCCTTCGCCTTCCGTCTACAGGGCCCGCTCGACTCGGCTGCTCTGGCAAAGGCGATCGACGACGTGGTGCGCCGGCACGAATCGCTGCGCACCGCGTTCGCCTGGAACGACGATGAGCCCGAAAGCCGCATCGCCGCGCCGCGCACGCTCGGCCGAATCATGACGGTCGAGACCATCGGCGACGGCCATCCCCACAACAACAAGCGGCGCAAGGCGCTCGAGCTCAGGAAGATCAATCTCCTGATCGAGCAGGAGACCTATATCCCGATCGACACCAGGCGCGCGCCACTGTTGCGCGCCCGGCTGTTGCGGCTCCACGACGACGACCACGTGTTGCTGCTGACGCTGCATCACGCCGTCGTCGACGGCTGGTCGATCGGCGTGCTGTTCGAGGAATTGTCGAGCCGCTATGCGGCGCTGGCCGGATATCCGTCCGCGCCATTGCCGAAGCCGCCGCCGGCCTTTTCGGATGTCGCACGCTGGCAGCGCTGGTGGTGCGGCACCGACGCGGCACGCCGCCAGGCTGAAGACTGGACCCAGAATTTGCGTGGAGCCGGCCCCCTTTTCAACGGCGAATCGAGCCCGGGCGCCTCCACCGGGCATCATCCGGTCAGCCTCGAGCACGAGCTGATCGCCCGGCTGACGGCGTTCGCCGGCCAGCACAGTTGCACGCTGTTCATGTGCCTGCTCACCGGCCTGAAGGCCATGCTGCTGGCCCGGACGGGCCGCACCGACATCGCGATCGCGACCGCCATGGCCAATCGTGCCCAGCCGGACACCGACCGAATCATCGGCCCGTTCGAGAACACGGTGATCGTCCGCACGACAATCACACCGGATCTGTCGTTCGTCCAGGCCTTGATGCGGGTGCGCCAGAGCGTGCTCGACGCGCATGCACGGCAGGAGCTGCCGTTCAACGTCCTGGCCGATCGATTGGAGCAGGAGGGGATCGATCCGGCCTCGCTGCTCCAGGTCTATTTCACGCTGCAGAATCCGCTGCGCCAACCGCTCGACCTCCCGGATCTCGCGACGGAATCGATCGGCAACGTCGCGCGCGAAGGCCAGCCGGTGCTGCCGATCGACCAGACCTGGCTGTCGCTGATGCTCAAGGAGCGCCCGACCGGCATCACCGGCTCATGCAATTACAAGCGCGATTTGCTGGAGGGCCGCGTGGTCGGAGAATGGATGGAGGACCTCGTCGCGCTGCTGACGGCGGCGATCGCCCAGCCCAACGCACCACTCGGCAGATTGCTCGCGCGCAGGGCCGCCTGACGCCGCTGCATCGCGCAAGAATACGGGTTCACGCGGCAAAGCTGTGAATGATCAAGTTGCATCTTGATTATTTGGCACCAGCGCGCAAGATTATTCCCGGGGTTTGATTTGGACGATTATTTTCAACCCGGGGAGTGTTATGGGTTTCATCAAATTTACCAAGAAGACCTCGCTCAGCGCGGAGGACCGTAAGGCGCTGCAGGACCTGCTCAATTTCGAGAAGCAGAAACTCCAGACCGAGCTGAAGGATGTCGAAGCCAGCCTTAAGGCTCTGCGCGCGTCCAAGAAGAAGAAGTCCAAGAAGAAGAAATAAATTCGTCGGTCGGGGACGCCGTACGAGTCTTCGCAGATCGGCCGCTTGCTTGTCGAGCTTGGGGGCTCGCACAAGCTTGCGCCTGTAAACCGGCCTACAAATCGACAAGAAATCGCCCGGGTGGACCGCTAGGAACGGTCCTCTCGGCTGATTCTTGCGCAGTTGCTTCTTCCGTCGGGACCGGGGGATTTGGCCTCGCCTGACGCCATGGGCCCAATTGATGGCAGACGACAGAATCGAACTCTTTGTCGGACTGATCGAGACCATTGACGCGCCGGGCGCGGTCGAGGCGTGCCGACGCCTGCTCTCGGTCGACGAACGGGCGCGGGCCGATCGCTTCGTGTTCGAGCGGCATCGGCGGCAGTACATTTTCGCACATGCCATGTTGCGCCTGGCGCTGTCGCAGGTCGCTTCCAACGTCGCACCCACCGACTGGTCGTTCGGCGCGGGCCGCTATGGCCGGCCGTTCGTCGCAGCACCGGCCACCTCGACCGCGCTGCATTTCAGCCTGTCGCATGCCGACGGCTGCGTCGCCTGCGTGGTGTCGCGGCATGAGGCCGTCGGGGTCGACGTCGAAACCGTGTCGCGGCGCATCGCGCCGCTGTCCACCGCGCTTCGCTTCTTTGCGCCGGAGGAGGTCGAAACCTTGCGCGGACTGCCGGAGCCCGCGGCGATCGAGCGCTTCTTCGACTATTGGACGCTCAAGGAGGCCTATCTGAAGGCCAGGGGCTTTGGGCTCAATCTGCCGCTCGACGCCTTCGCCATGCAGGTGTCACGCGAGGCCATCGAGATCAGCTTCAAGCCCGACATCGTCGACGATCCGGACGGCTGGCGCTTCTCGCTGTGCTCGCCATCGCCCTCGCATCGCCTCGCGATCGCCGACGGCTCCCGCGCGCACGGCGGCCTTCCCATCAGCCGCCATGCCTGGCCGCTCCGCGAAGCGGCTGAGTGAGCGCGTTGAGCAGGAAGAGGCGAAGCGATCTCACCGCGCGTCTTCGAAGCCCGCCAGCACGGAGGTCAGGTTGGCACCGAGGATATCCGAGAGATAGCCGCCTTCCTGCACCAACACGGTCGGCAGGCCCATCTTCGCGATGGCTTGGCCGATGCGGCGGAAGCCGGGTGTGGTGACGGCCAATCCCTTCAGCGGATCGTGCTCGGAGGCATCGAGGCCGAGTGCGACGACGAGGGCGCCGGGGGCAAAGGATTCGATCGCCTTGCGCGCGACGTCCAGCGCCTGGAGATAGCCGTCATCGCCGGTGCCGATGGGAAGCGGAATGTTGAGATTGGTGCCGAGGCCCGGACCTTCGCCGCGCTCATGCGCATAGCCCCATACGTAGGGATAATACGCAGAGGGGTCGGCATGGATCGAGATCGTGTAGACGTCGGGCCGGGCATAGAAGATACCTTGCGTGCCGTTGCCGTGATGGACATCGACGTCGAGGATCACGACGCGCTCGTGCTTCTGCCGCAGATGCGCCGCCGCGATCGCGCTGTTGTTGAGGAAGCAGAAGCCGCCGGCCATGTCGCGATAGGCGTGATGGCCGGGCGGACGGCAGAGCGCGTAGACGGCGTCCTCGCCATCCATCACCATCTGCGCGGCGGTGACCGCGACGTCGGTGGCAGCGCAGGCCGCGGCCCAGGTGCCCGGGCCGATCGGCGCCGCGGTGTCGGCGGTGTGCCAGCCGAGCTTGCCGACGATGTGGGTCGGATAGGTCGCGGCATGGCGCACGGGATGGATATTGCCGATCATCTCCGGGCCGGAATCGCCGAGCGCGGTCCAGGCGTCCCAGGCTTCGCTGAGGAACGACAGGTATTCCGGGCTGTGAATGCGCGCGCGGGGCCCCTGCCCGAATGTCTTGGGCTCGACCAGTTGATGCTTGCCGTCCTTCAACCCCTTGAGCAGGCGGTCGGCGCGCTCGGGCTGCTCGGTGGTGCGCTTGACGACACCGCGCACCAGGAAGAATTGCGGATCGTGGCTGCGGTGCAGTTCGGTATGGACGGCTTTCACTCAAACACTCCGTGGTCGCATGCTACTGGACGTTGCCGCAGAGTCTTGATCGCCACGGCCGCCGGATGCAAGCAAGAAGAATGCCGTCCATCGTTGCGCTGCTCTGCGCCGAAAGCAGAGCGCTTGCGAAGCTCAGCAGCGGCCGCGCTGGAGACAGTGCTCGCGGCCCTGCTGGTCGGTGCGGAAGGATTCGATGAAGCCGCCCTGACGCTGGGTGACGAAGACGGTCTTGCCGTCGCTGCCGCCGAAGGCAAGGTTGGTCGGCTCCTTGGCCTTCAGCGGGATCTCGCGCTCGACCGCGCCGGTCGGCTTCATCAAGGCGATCGTGCCCTTGAGAATGCGTGCGACGTAGAGGCGGCCGGCGACATCGGTGCGCAGGCCGTCGATGGTGTCGGGCTGAAATGCCTTGACCAGTTTTGCCGCGGTGAGCTCGTTGCCGCTGATCGCATAGGACCAGATCTGGCCGCTGCTGGACTCGCCGACATAGAGCGTCTTGCCGTCAGGACTGAGGTCGATGCCGTTGGTGGTGCCCATCGCGCGCGGTGCCGACATCACCTGCCCCTGCGCGGTCCCGTCCGCTCCCCTGACGATGCGCCAGATGTGGCCTTCGCGGCCCTTCCAGTTCGGATCGCTCGCATAGATCGTGCCGTCGCGCGCGATGGTGATGTCGTTGGGCTGGTTCATCTCGTCGGAGTGAAACCACACCGCGGGCTCGGTCGCGCCCTTGGGGATCGCGAAGATGTTGTGCTTCTTGTAGTCGGCGATGAACATGGTGCCGCTGCGATCGAAACGGATCGCATTGCCGACGCTGCCGCCGGGGAGCGTCGTGAACAGCTCCGAGGCGGCGCCGCCCGCGGGCAATTTGCCGATGGTGCCGGGCTTGCCGAGATTGACCACGAACAGATTGCCGTCGAGATCGGCGGCCGGCCCTTCGATCCCGAAGGTGTATTCGCTGGCGGGCGTCACCTGTGCGCTTTCGAACAATTTCGTTTCGGCGGCGGCCGGCTGCGTCGCGACCAGCAGGATGCTACTGCACAGGCACCAGAAGTTCCTGCCGGATGTAATAGCCATCGCCGTCGGTGCACTCACCATTCAGATAGGGATCGGCTGGCCGGAAGAATCGGCTGAAGCCGGGTTTGTCTACAGCGCTCCTTTGTGTCACGACGACGACCTTTCCGACCGGTATTTCGCCGCATTCCTTGTTGGCCTTGCTGAAAAACTTTCGCTGCGGCGGGCCCGGCTTGATCCGCATCCGCGTGCCCGGAACCATTTTGGCGACGAACAGGTCCGCGGTATCGCGCAGGCGCGAATAGCCGGGCTCGGTCTTGGGCAGGCTCTCACCGCCGGGCGGCATCAGCTTCTCGGCGCCAAGGCCGCGCAGGCGCGTGCGCAGCCTGCCGGCGTCGGGATCGCCAGGATAGATCCAGCCGTCCTGCGCCAGCATGAAGTGCAGCACCACCCTGTCCTTCTCCGCATCCGATTGCCCCGCAATCAGGCCGAAATCCGAATGGCAGCCGACGCAATGCTTCTGGACGAGGCCCTTGCGCAAGGTGGTGAGGCGAGCGCTGTTCTGCGCATCCCTGGCGACGAAAGCTGCGAGCTGGTCGATCATCGCCTGGCTGCGCGTATCGCAGGGGAGCGGCTGAGGTCGCTCGCCGGCCGCGCGATCGATCCGGATCACGGTCTTGTTCTTGTCCTCGACCAGCCAGATCGCACCGTCCTCCGCGACCGTCATGCCGACCGGCGCGCCTTGCGGCCGCGCGCCGTTGACGCGATGCCAGCCTGCGATCAGCTCCTCGAACGGCGCGGCCGCGACCTCGCCGGCGTCGGTCTGGAAACTGCGGGTCGGGTCGGCCGCGCAACTCACGTGATAGCGCACCGGTGCCGCACTGGGTTTGGGAAAGCCGTGCTCGTCGACGTCATAGACCAGCAGCCGGCTGCCGGTCGGCCGATAACCGTGCAGGCCGACCAAGAGCTTGCCTTCCAGCTCCGGGAATTTGGCGCCGTGGTAATAGAGCATCGCGAGCGGCGCGCCGTGCGGCGGCATCAGCGAGAGCGGCGGCTTGTAGAGCGCGTTGGCTGAGCAGAGCGATTTGTAGATCCCCGATTGCAGCACCAGCCTGAATTCGGGGCTCGGCGTCGACAAATCGTAGCAATAGGGCCAGCCATAGTGCCTGCCCTGCTCGATTGCGTTGATCTCCTCGTTCGGCTTGAAGATGTCGGGCAGGTCGCGGGCGTTCTCGCCCTGCAGGAAGGCGTAGCCGGCATCCGGAAAATTCGGATGCAGCACCAGGGCCATCGAGTTGCGCAAGCCGCGCGCATAGACGGTGTGCGGCGGGTCGGGATCGCCGGGCTTCAATGCCGGAAAGACACCGCCTGCCGGCGGCGTGAACAGCCAGATCGAGGCCAGCGCGGACGCGCCCTCGGCCGCCGCGCAGGCTTTTGTGATCGGCGCAGGCGTGATGCAGTCGTCACTGTGCGAGCCGAGATTGACGAACAGCCGGCCGTCGCGATCGAACACGAACTGCTTGAGCGGATGCGCGCTCTCATCGACCCTCTTGCCATCCGGCAGCGTGATCCGGCGGCCGGGCATGTGACGGATGATGGTCTCGACCGTGCTGCGCGGGTTGTCGGCAAGCGGATCGAACCGGAAGATCGTCTCCGCGGTCGAGGCGTAGAGCTTCCTGTCCGGGCCGACGACGAGGCCGAACGGATATTCTATCCCCGTCAACAGATCCTTGAAGCGTTGCCCCTGCGGCGCACGCGGATCGAGCAGCAGCAGCCGCCCGTCGGTGTGGCCCCAGCCGCCCATGTCGGCGAGCACGAACAGGTCGCGGCCGGGCACCTGCACGATCGCGCGCGGAAATTTGAGGCGGTCCTCTTCGCTGGCGACGAGGCCGGCGCAAAATCCCGCCTTCATGTCGATCTGGATCCTGGGAAAGGCCAGTTCGCCGCTGCCGCAGGCTTCCGTGCCGATCGCATAGCCGCTCTTCCTGACCGGCTCGGACGAAGCCGGGGCCAAGCCGAGCAACGCGGCGGCCAAAACCGCTGGAAAGACAATCGCTGCAAGCAAGCGCAGATGTCGGCGTTCGCGCGCGAATGTGAGCTGGTTCACGGTGACCCCCGCCTTCCCGCGGACGTTGTTCCATGCCGCGGCGGCGCCGTCCAGTCATCACCCGCCTGTGATTAAACCTGTAACGACCTTGGGTCCGACCAATATCCGTAGATTTCCTTACCGGGCTCGACCCGAATGTTTCGCGAATGCTTGGGGTGGTATCGGTTTGCCGTCCCGATCGCTTTCTACAGGAGGCGCCTATGGTCCAGGTCTATTTTCACTGCTCCAACACCGAGGGCACGCTGATCGACCGCTACGGCGCCGCCGTCGCCAATCTGACCGAGGCGCGCGACCGCGCCGCTCAGATCATGAACTCGATGATCCAGACCCCCGGTGCCGAAGACTGGCGCGACTGGGTGATCCATGTCAGCGACGACGCTGGCGAGGAGATCTTCGATCTCCCCTTCACCGCCATGCTCGGCAAGCCGCATTGAGGTGATGCCATGTTGCTCGCTTCCCTGAGCCTGCTGCGTCAGCCCCTGAGCTTCGTCGCCACCCGATGGCAGACGCTGATCCGCGTCGCGGCCAACCCCTATCGCCCCGAGCTGCACTACATGCGCGGACCGGGCCCGAAATGGCGCGCCAAGTATCAGGCCAGCCGGCTGGATCGCATGCGCTGAGGCAGCGCTTAGCGCGCCTTTGCAGACATTTTTATCTTTCGTCATGGCCGGGCTCGTCCCGGCCATCCACGTTTTGGGGGCGCCGATACGAGGACGCTGGATGCCCGGGACAAGCCCGGGCATGACGAGGGGAGAAAGTGTGCCCCACCTCACCTCCCCGTAAACCTCGCCTTGCGCTTTTCGACGAACGCGTTGCGGCCCTCGATGGCGTCCGCGCTCTTGCGGATCGTGGCCTGGAGCTCGATCTCGCGGCGGAACTGCGCCTGGTAGGTCGCGTGCTCGCTCTCCTCGACCAGCGCGCGCGTGGCCACCAAAGCGCGGGTCGGTCCTTCGGCGAGGCGGCGGGCCAGACCTAACGCCTCGTCCATCAGCTTGGCGTCGTCGACGACCTGCCGCACCAGGCCGATCTCCTGGGCACGTTCCGCCGTCAGCGGCTCGTTGAGCAGCATCAGCTCGAGCGCGCGCTGCCGGCCGACCAGTCGCGGCAGCAGCCAGGTCGAGCCGAGATCCGGCACCAGCGCGATGCGGCTGAAAACCTGGATGAAGCTCGCCGACCGCGCCGCGACGATGATGTCGCCGGCCATGGCCAGGCTAAAACCGCCGCCAGCCGCAACGCCATTGACGGCGACGAGGACGGGCACGCGGCATTCGCGCAAAACCTTGAAGGCCGGCCAGTAGAAGCGCATCACGCCGGCCGCGATGTCCTCGCCGAGTGCCTCCGAGGCCTTCAGGTTCTGGCCCGAGCAGAAGCCGCGCCCGGCGCCGGTCAGGATCAGAGCGCGGATGTCCTCGTCCTGCGTCATCTCGGTCACGGCAGCGGCGAGCGCGCCGAGCAGGTCCGGCGTCATCGCGTTGAGGCTGGCCGGTTCGTCGAGCGTCAGGATCCCGACCGCGCCATCCCGCGCCTGTTTCACACCAGCCATGCCGCGCCTCCCTTTGGATGTTCTCGTTGGCGGCAATGTGCCATTGTCCGCGCGCTTCGCCAATTGCGGAGCCTCGCATTCAACGCAGCGAAGCCATCGACAAGCATCAAGACAACACCATGCCTCAGCAGTTCAGTCTCAACCAAACCGTCCGCAAGCCCGCCGTCACATCCCAGGGCGGCATCGTTGCCTCGCAATCGCGGCGGGCGGCTGAAGTCGGGGCGCAGGTGCTGGCCGCCGGCGGCGACTGCGTGGACGCGATCGTCGCGACCACGTTTGCCCTCAACGTCCTCGAGCCCTGGAACAGCGGCATCGGCGGCGGCGGTGCGATGGTGCTCTACCGCGCCAAGGAAAATCGCTATGAGGTGATCGACTACGGCATGTGCGCGCCGCGGAGCCTGCGCACTGAGGACTATCCGCTCAGCGGCGAAGGCGCCGCCTCCGACCTGTTTCCCTGGCCAAGGGTGAAAGGCGATCGCAACATTCACGGCCCCGGCTCGATTGCCGTGCCCGGCGTCGTCGCCGGAATGGAAGAGGCGCATCGCCGCTACGCCAAGATGCCGTGGAAGGATCTGATCGCGCCGGCAGCTCGGCTCGCCGGCGAAGGCCTGCTGGTCGATTGGTGGACGACGGTGACGATCGCGGGCTCGGCAGCCGATCTCAGGCGCTATCCCGCGAGCGCGGCGGCATATCTGAAGGACGGCCTGCCGCCGACCGCGCCATGGGGCATCAAGTTCGAGACGCGGCTGCCGCAGGACGCCCTGAAGGCGACGCTGTCACATCTCGCCGATGCGGGCGCGCGCGATTTCTACCAAGGCGATCTCGCCAGGAGCATTGCTTCCGACATCAAGGCCGACGGCGGCTCGCTGTCGGTGGAGGATCTCGCTGCCTTCCGCGCCCATCTGCGCGAGCCGCTGGCGATCCCCTATCGCGAAGGCAGGGTGTTCGCGACCCCGGAGCTCACCGCGGGGCCGACCATGGCGCATGCGCTGCGGCTGTTGCAGCAGAGCTTGACGCCCGCAGGCGCGCCGAATGCCGGCGCCTATGTCGAATATGCGCTCGCCCTGCAGGCCGCCTTCCGTGAGCGGCTCAAGGACATGGGCGATGCCGACGGCAAGCGCTCGCTCGGCGCCGAATATCTGGCGCCGGCCTGCACCACGCATTTCTCGGTGGTCGACCGTCACGGCAACATCGCGGCGGTGACGCAGACGCTGCTCTCGTCGTTCGGCTCGCGCTACGTGACACCGCACACAGGCATCACCATGAACAACGGCATCATGTGGTTCGACCCGACGCCTGGTACCACCAACTCGCTTGCACCGGGCAAGCGCTGCCTCTGCAACTACACGCCGGTCATCGCCGAGACCAAGGACGGCAAGCGCCTCGCCGTCGGCGCCTCCGGTGGACGCCGCATCCTGCCCGCGGTGATACAGCTCGTGTCCTTCGCGATGGATTACGGCATGGACCTGGACGCCGCCACCCACCAGCCGCGCATCGACGCCAGCGAAGGCGCGGTGGTGATCGGCGATGCGCGCCTGCCGGCGGAGGTGCGCAAAGCGCTGGCCGCGCGCTTCGACTATGAAGAGAGCCGGCTGCAGGCGGTGCCGCAGAAGTTCGCCTTCCCGAGCGTCGTGATGCGCGAGGGCGAGCTCAATTCCGGCGCGGTCGAGATCTTCCAGCCGTGGGCCGATGCGGTGGCGGAGAGCTGAACGCGGGGATCGAAGAAAGATCGTGCCAGCGCGCGTTGAGCATTTGCGCGATTACGCATCAAGGCGAGCGTCACGACTCCTCCACATTCGCGGGGAACTTAGGCAGCCGAACGTCGTTCATTGAACGGACAAGTGCGCTCACCCCTGGAGGACATATGAAGAAACTTGCGTTCGCTGCGTCGCTGGTCATTGCGGCCGGGTTCACATTCACCAGCCCTGCTTTGGCCAAGGGCGGCCACGGTGGCGGTCATGGTCATGGCCATGGTCATGGCCATAAGATGGGCCATCATTACCATGGCACGCCGCCCGGCTGGTCGCATGGACGCAAAGTGGGCTGGCGCGGTTACGGCTGCCCGCCCGGACTGTGGAAGCAGGGTCGCTGCTAAAGCCGATCCGGAATTCACACAAGGCGTCGCTCCTCACGGGCGACGCTTTTTTCATATGCCGAGCTGGTCCCGCACGCGGCCCGCGATCACGGCGGTGGTCACGCCGACCGGCCAGAACGCATGCATCGGGATCGGCTTGATGCCGGTGATGGGCATGTCGATCTCGGCCTTGGCGCCGCCGATCAGGCGGCGGGCGAGCTGCGCGCCCATCGCGGTCGAGAGCGCAACACCGCGGCCGTTGCAGCCGAGTGAGATCAGAACGCTTTCCGCCGGCTCGTGCACGTGGGGATAATGGTCCTTGGTGATGGCGAGCCGGCTGTTCCAGCCGTGGGTCCAGGCAACGCCCTTGAGCTGCGGCCAGAGCCGCTCCGCATAGCGCATGAGATAGGCGACGTCATGCGGCGACTTGATCCAGCGCATCGGGCCGCGTCCGCCCATCAGCAGGCGGTTCTGCTGATCGATGCGATAATAGACCGTGATGTGGCCGCTCTCGTAGAGCACCGGACGCGTCGGCATGATCGAACGGGCGACCGCGTCGGAGAGCGGCGCGGTGGCGGCGATGGAGGAAAACACCGGCACGATGGTGCGGCGGAGCGCCGGCCAGAGATCGTCGGTAAAACCGTTGGTGGCGAGCAGGACCTTGTCGGCATGAACCACCGCGCGCGGCGTCTCGATGCGCCAGCGCGAGCCGTCGCGGCGCAGCGACAACGCCGGCGTCTCGCCATGAACCGTCGCGCCCGCCGAAATGGCGGCCCGCGCAAGCCCGCGGGCGTAGCTGAGGGGATGCAGATCGCCGCCGCTTGTATCGAGCATGGCGCCGATGTAGCGGTCGGTGCCGGTCATGTCGCGGAGCTGCGCTCGGTCGAGGTACGTCACCGGCAGGCCGCGGCGGATGCATTGCTGCGCGGTCTTCTCGATCGCGGCGGCGCTGCTCTCATTGTAAGCCGCGCGCAGCGTACCGTTCTGCCGCGCCTCGCACGGGATCTGGTAACGGCGGATCAAATCGTGCGTGAAGTTGGTCGTGCCGTAGGCGAACGCGATCATGCGGCGGCCGAGGTCAGCGCCGAAATCGGCCTCGATCTGATCGGGATCGTGCTTCAGTCCGGGGTTGGTGTGGCCGCCATTGTTGCCGGACGCGCCCCAGCCCGGCTCCTGCGCCTCCAGCACCAGCGCCTCGACGCCCTGCTCCACCAGATGCAGCGCGGTGGAGAGGCCAGTGTAGCCGCCGCCGACGATCGCGACGGAGACGCTCTTGTCGACGTCGAGCGGCGGCGTGGCAACCGGCGCGACTGCAGTATCGGCATAGAGCGAGGGCGGCAGAGGCAGGCGCGTCATGGCGAGTCCGGTCAGAGCGGATGCAGCACGCGGCGCAGGAAGTCCTGCGTCCGCGCGTGCTGCGGTTGATTGAGCACCGATTTCGCCGGCCCCTGCTCGACAATCACACCGCCGTCGATGAACAACACGCGATCGGCAACGTCGCGGGCAAAGCCCATCTCGTGGGTGACGACGACCATGGTCATGCCGTCGTCGGCGAGCTTGCGCATGACGCCAAGAACGTCGCCGACGAGCTCGGGATCGAGCGCCGAGGTCGGCTCGTCGAACAGGATGGCCTTGGGCTGCATGGCGAGCGCCCGCGCGATGGCGACGCGCTGCTGCTGGCCGCCGGAGAGCTGCGGCGGATGCGCGTCGGCCTTTTCCGCAAGCCCGACCTGGGCGAGCAGCGTCCGGCCGCGCTCCAGCACTTGCGCACGCGGCTCCTTCTTCACGAAGAGCGGTCCCTCGACGACGTTTTCCAGCGCAGTGCGATGCGGGAACAAATTGAAGCGCTGGAACACCATCGAGACCTGGGTGCGGATGTTCACGATCGACGGCGCGTCGCGGTCAACCTTCAGGCCTTCGACGCTGATCTCGCCGCGGTCGTAGCTTTCGAGCCCGTTGATGCAGCGCAGGATGGTGGATTTGCCGGAGCCGGAGGGGCCGATGATGCAGACCACCTCGCCCTTCTCGACGCTCGCCGTGATGCCCTTGAGCACCTCGACCTTGCCAAAGCTCTTGTGGACGTCGCTCAGCTCGATCATCGCTTGCCGGCCCGCTTCTCGAAGTGACGGACGAGCAGGATCAACGGAATGCTCATGGTGAGATACATCAGGGCGACCAGCGTGAACACGCTGGTGTTCTTGAACGTCGAGGACGCGATCAGCTTGCCCTGCAGCGCGAGCTCGGCGACCGTGATGGTCGAGGCCTGCGAGGAATCCTTCAGCATCATGATCATGACGTTGCCGTAAGGCGGCAGCACGATGCGCACCGCCTGCGGCAGCACCACGCGGCGCATGGTGAGCCACCAGCCCATGCCGATCGACTGCGCCGCCTCGATCTGGCCCTTGTCGATGGCCTCGATGCCGGCGCGGAAGTTCTCGGCCTGATAGGCCGAATAGGCGATGCCGAGGCCGAGGATGGCGGCCTGCAAGGCCGACAGCGTGACGCCGAGATCCGGCATCACGAAGTAGAGGTAGAACAACAGCACGATGATCGGGATGCCGCGGATCACGTTGATCAGGCTGGCGCTGAGCATCGACAGCGCTCTTATGCCGGAGACCCGCATCATCGCCCAGACGAGGCCCAGCACCGTCGAGAGCAGCAGCGAGCCCACCGTGACGATGATCGTCAGGGCGACGCCGTTCAGCAGGATCGGGAAGAACTCGACGGCGTCGCGCCAGAAGCCTTTCATCGGGCAGCCTTCGATCGATCAGGTCTTGCGGTCAGGTCTTGGCAATCAACCTTGCGCCTTCTGGCCCCATTTCTCGAGGATCTTGTCGATGGTGCCGTTGGCCTTCAGCTTCGCCAGCGAGGCATTGATCTTGCCGAGCAGTGCGCTCTCGCCCTTGCGCACGCCGATGCCGACCGAGCCGACGGTAACGGGCTTGTAGCTGTCGACGAGACGCACGTCGGGGAAACCGCCCTGCTTCAGATTGTAGGCGAGGATCGGATAGTCGGCGAAGCCGGCCTTGAGACGGCCGGTGTTCACGTCGCGCAGGATGTCGGGGATGGTGTCGTAGGCCTTCACGTCCGCGAACAGGCCGGACTTCTTCAGCGCATCGACGAAGGCGGTGCCGACTTGCGCGCCGACCGTCTCGCCCTTCAGGTCCTCCTGCGCAGCGTAGGCCTTGGCATCGCCCTTCGGCACCACGAGGCCTTCGCCATAGGTGTAGATCGGGTCTGAGAAGTCGACGACCTCCTTGCGCGGCGCGGTGATGAACATCGCGGCCGCAATGATGTCGATCTTGCTCGAGGTCAGCGACGGGATCAGCGCCGAGAACGCCATCGGCTCGATCTGCACGTTGAGGCCGGCGTCCTTGCCGATCTCGGTGACGAGATCGACCATGATGCCCTGGATGGTGTTGGTCTTGGTGTCGAGGAACGTGAAGGGAATGCCTGTCGGTGTCGAGCCGACCTTCAGCACCTGCTGCGCCGAAGCCGGCACGGCTGTGGCAATGGCGAGCGCCGCGATTGCGGCCTGAACAAAACGCTTCATCGCATCCCCCTTTTGGGCCTGGCCGGCACATGTCGCGATCAGACGTTGCGGGCCGGGCCGTTTCGGCCTATTTTCACTAATATGAAATTTTGGTCATACTTTCGCGGACGATGCAAGCGGTTTTCATGCACATGAAGGAAGCGGTTTGACGTGAGCGGTGGCAAAAGAATGCGCAAACCGGCCGCCGCAAAGCCGGCCAAGAAAAGGCCGGCTAAGGTGAAGGCCAAGCCGGCCGAGCCGGCGATGGACGTCGCGGTCGGCCGCCGCATCCGCGACCTCAGGCGGGTCAGGCAATTCTCGCTGGAGACGGTCGCCGCGCGCACGGAGCTTTCGATCGGCTTTCTCAGCCAGATCGAGCGCGGGCTGTCGTCGCCGTCGCTGCGGGTGCTGGCGACCCTCGCCGACGTGCTCGGCGTCGGCATCGCCGCGCTGTTCGGCGCGAGCCCGAGCGCTGACGGCGCATCGGATCAGGTGGTGACACGCGGGCTGCAACGGCCCGAGTTGAAGCTCTGGCGCACCGGCGTGTCCAAACAATTGCTGAGCCCGGCCAGCAGCGACAACAAGCTCAATCTGTTCCTGGTGCATCTGGAGCCCGGCGGCTCCACCGGCGATGAGCTCTACACCCACGATGGCGAAGAGGCAGGGCTGGTGCTCGAAGGCGAGATGATGCTGACGGTGGACAGCCAGACGTGGTCGCTGAAAACAGGCGACAGCTTTCGCTTCGCGAGCCGACGGCCGCACCGGTTTTCCAATCCGGCGCAGGATGCGAAGGCCGTGGTGCTGTGGGTGAATTGCGTGACGGGGGCGGGGTAGCTGCTTCAACGCACGCGGCGGAGTGAAGAAATCCCGGGACATCGCCACGCCGTCATTGCGAGCGCAGCGAAGCAATCCAGAGTCTCACCGCGGGGACAGCCTGGATTGCTTCGTCGCAAGGGCTCCTCGCAATGACGAGGGGATAGAGCCTTAGCCAAACCGGTGCTTGTACCGCTCCACCGTCAACGCGCTGACGTCGATCTCCGGCTTCTTGCCGGACAGCATGTCGGCGAGAACGCGGCCCGAGCCGCAGGACATGGTCCAGCCCAGCGTGCCGTGGCCGGTGTTGAGGTGCAGGTTGGCGTAGTGGGTCGGGCCGATCACGGGCGGGCCGTCCGGCGTCATCGGGCGCAGGCCGCTCCAGAACGTCGCCTTGGACAGATCGCCGCCGCGCGGGAACAGGTCGGTCAGCGAATGATCGAGCGTGTCGCGGCGCGCGTCGTAGAGCTTGCTCGAATAGCCCGAGATCTCCGCGGTCCCGCCGACGCGGATGCGATTGCCGAGGCGGGTGATCGCGACCTTGTAGCTCTCGTCCATCACGGTCGATTCCGGCGCGCCGGAGGCGTCCTTGATCGGCACCGTGATCGAATAGCCCTTCACCGGATAGACCGGCAGCGAGATGCCGAGCGGCGCCGCCAGCCGCGACGACCAGCTGCCGAGCGCGAGCACGTAGGCATCCGCCTGCAACAGGCCGGCGCTGGTCGCGACCCCGCTGACGCGCGCGCCCTCGGTGACGATGCGATCGATCGAGGTGTTGAACATGAAGCGCACGCCGAGCGCCTGGGCGTGCTTGGCGAGCGCCTGCGTGAACATGTGGCAGTCGCCGGTCTCGTCCTGCGGCAGGCGAAGTCCGCCGACGAACTTCTCCTTCACGCCCGCAAGCGCCGGCTCGACCGCGATGCAGCCCTCGCGGCTCAGCACCTCGAAAGGAACGCCGTACTGCTTGAGCACGGCGACGTCTTCGGCGGTGCCGTCGAGCTGGGCCTGGTAGCGAAACAGCTGCAGCGTGCCCTGCGAGCGCTCGTCGTACTGGATGCCGATGTCGCGGCGCAGATCGCGTAAAGAGTCGCGGCTGTATTCCGCGATCGGAATCATCCGGCTCTTGTTGACCGCGTAGCGTTCGCTGGTGCAGTTGCGCAGCATCTTGAGCAGCCAGACCCACATGACGGGATCGAGCTTCGGCCGGATCACCAGCGGGCCGTGCTTCATCAACAGCCACTTGACCGCCTTCACCGGCACGCCGGGGCCGGCCCAGGGCGAGGAATAGCCGGGCGACACCTCGCCGGCATTGGCGAAAGAGGTCTCCAGTGCCGGCTCGGGCTGACGGTCGACGACCGTCACCTCATGGCCTGCACGCGCGAGGTAGTAGGCAGAGGTGACACCGATGACACCGCTGCCGAGGATCAGGACTTTCACGCTTCGTCAAACTCCCGCGGCGCTCGCCGCTGCAAGGACACAACTCGCTGGCGGCGAGAGCAATTATCAGGCCACCTTCTTGATGGCGTCCCCGAGGATCGAGACCATCTGGTCGATGTGGCTCTTCTCGACGATGAGCGGCGGCGACATTGCGAAGCTGTCGCCGCTCATGCGCAAGTAAAGGCCGGTGTTGAAGCAGTCGACCATGACGTCATAGCCGCGCGCGCCGACGATGCCGTCACGCGGGGCGAGCTCGACCGCGCCCATCAGGCCGCAATTGCGGATGTCGACGACGTTCGGCAATCCCTTCAGCGAATGCAGCGCATCGCGCCAATATTCGGCCATCGACGCACCGCGCGTGAGCAGGCCTTCGTCCTTGTAGATGTCGAGCGTCGCGATACCGGCGGCGCAGGCGGTCGGATGCGCCGAATAGGTGTAGCCGTGGAACAGCTCCATCTGATTCTCGGGGCCGACCATCATGCCGTCATGCACCTTGCGGCTCGCAAACACGGCGCCGCAGGGAATGGTGCCGTTGGTGATGCCCTTGGCCGTCGTCATCAGGTCCGGCGTGACGCCGAAGAAGTTGGCGGCGAACGGCGTGCCGAGGCGGCCGAAGCCGGTAATGACCTCGTCGAAGATCAGGAGGATGCCGTGCTTGTCGCAGATCTCGCGCAGGCGCTGCAGATAGCCCTTCGGCGGCGGCAGCACCGCGGTCGAGCCCGGCACAGGCTCGACGATGACGGCGGCAATGGTCTCGGCGCCATGCAAGGCGACCAGACGCTCGAGATCGTCGGCGAGCTCGGCGCCATGCTCGGGCTGGTCCTTGGCGAAGGCGTTACGGGTGAGATCGTGGGTATGGCGGATGTGGTCGACGCCGGGCAGCAGGGTCGCAAAGGCACGACGATTGGCAACCATGCCGCCGACCGACGTGCCGCCGAAGCCGACGCCGTGATAGCCGCGCTCGCGGCCGATCAGGCGGGTGCGGCTCGACTGGCCGTTGGCGCGGTGATAGGCCAGCGCGATCTTCAGCGCGGTGTCGACCGACTCGGAGCCGGAATTGGTGAAGAAGATGCGATCGAGGCCCTTCGGCGCGATCTCGGCCAGACGCTCGGCGAAGTCGAAGGCCAGCGGGTGGCCCATCTGGAACGTGGGCGCGAAATCCAGCGTCATCAGCTGGCGCTCGACCGCGGCGGCGATCTGCTTGCGGCCGTGGCCGGCATTGACGCACCAGAGGCCGGCGGAGCCGTCGATCACCTTGCGGCCGTCGACGGTGGTGTAATGCATGCCCTCGGCCGAGGAGAACAGGCGCGGCGCCTTCTTGAACTGCCGGTTGGCCGTGAACGGCATCCAGAACGAGTCGGTCTTGATGGTGTTCGGAATCTGATGAAGGGTCACGGCCGCGCTCCTTTGCTGACCCGCTAGCAGAGCCACGGCTTGGAAAGCGCAACAAGTCCTTTTCTGGTGACCTGCAAGCCATTGATTTAGCTGGGGCTGCCGGTCCATATTTGCGCGATCCGCAACACCTGCAACACGGGACCAGGGCATGAGCGTCGACATCGGTGGACGGCTGCGATTCATCCGGGCGCGCCACAAGCTGTCGCAGCGCGAGCTGGCCAAGCGTGCCGGCGTCACCAATTCGACGATCTCGCTGATCGAATCCAACCAGATGAACCCCTCGGTCGGCGCGCTCAAGCGCATCCTCGACGGCATCCCGATGGGGCTCGCCGAGTTCTTCGCGCTGGAGCCGGAGTCCAGGCGCAAGATCTTCTACCGCGCCGAGGAGCTCACCGAGGTCGGCAAGAAGCCGATCTCGTACCGACAAATCGGCGACAATCTGTTCGGCCGCAGCCTGCAGATCCTCAAAGAGCGCTACGAGCCCGGCAGCGACACCGGGCGCGTGCATCTCGTCCATGACGGCGAGGAAGGCGGCATCGTGATCTCAGGCAAGCTCGAAGTCACCGTCGAGGACGAGCGCCGCATCCTCAATCCCGGCGATGCCTATTACTTCGAGAGCCGCCGCCCGCATCGCTTCCGCTGCGTCGGCGGCAAGCCGTGCGAGGTGATCTCGGCCTGCACGCCGCCGACGTTCTGAAGGCGAGATCGACGCATCCGGCGCGACTCGTTCACCTCTCCCGCAAGCGGGAGAGGGAGCGCACCTCCGTCGTTGCAGCGATTTGGCCTCATTTCATCGCGCTTCAAAGCTGCGTCAGCAACTCCTCGATCCGGATCGGAAATTTGCGCACCCGCACGCCGGTGGCGTGCCAGACCGCGTTGGCGACCGCGCCGGCGCTGCCGGTGATGCCGATTTCGCCGACGCCCTTGATGCCGAGCGCGTTGACGTGCGGATCGTGCTCCTCGACGGTGATGACGTCGAGCGGCGGCACGTCGGCGTTCACCGGGATGTGGTACTCGCCGAGATTGGCATTCATGATCCGCCCGCTGCGGCGGTCGGTGATCGCCGCCTCGTGCAGCGCGAAGGACTGGCCCCAGATCATGCCGCCGAACAACTGGCTTTGCACCATGCGCGGATTGACGATGCGTCCGGCGGCGAACGCGCCGACCATGCGACTGACGCGGACCTGGCCGAGTTCGGGATCGACCTTCACCTCGGCGAACACCGCGCCGTGGGCATGCATCGCATATTGCTCCATCGCCGCAGGGTTCGGCGCGCCGGTGCCGCGCGCCTCGACCTCGGCAACGCCGGCGCGCGCGAGAATCTCGGCATAGCTCTCGCTGCGGCTCTCGTCGTCGCGGCGGATCAGCCTGCCGTCGCGCGCGATCACGCCGGCATTGCCGGCGCCGAACAGTGGCGAGCGCTCGTCGCTGGTGGCGAGATCGGCGAGCTTTGCGATCACGGCCGCACCGGCGCTGTGGATCGCCGCGCCCGCCGTTGCCGTGTGCGCCGAGCCGCCGGCGATGCCGGCGTCGGGCAGGTCGGACGTGCCGGACTTGAAGTCGAGGCGGTCGATGTCGAGGCCGACGGAATCGGCCGCGATCTGCGCCAGCGCCGTCCAGGCGCCCTGCCCCATGTCGTGCGCGCCGATCTCCATCACGCCGGAGCCGTCGCGGCGGATCGCCGCGTGCGCCTCGGCCTGGAACATCAGCGCCGGGAAGGTCGCCGTCCCCATGCCCCAGCCGACCAGGAGGCCGGCATCGTCGCGCATCTGCCGCGGCTGCAACGGACGCTCCGCCCAGCCGAAGCGCGCGGCGCCCTGCTCGTAGCAGGCCCGCAGCGCCTTGGAGGAGAAAGGCCGCCCCGTCATCGGCTCCACCTCGGCGTAGTTCTTCAGGCGGAAGGCCAGCGGATCCATGCCGCAGGCCCAGGCCATCTCGTCGATCGCGCTCTCCAGCGCGATCGAGCCGGTCGCCTCGCCGGGCGCGCGCATGAACAGCGGCGTGCCGGTGTTGACGCGGACGGCATCGTGCGAGGTGCGGATCGCCGGCGCCGCATAGAGCGTGTGCGAGGCATCGGCGGCGGGCTCGTAGAAATCGTCGAAGGTGCTCGACACCGTTCTGGCATGGTGGTCGAGCGCGGTCAGATGGCCCTCGTGATCAGCGCCGAGCCGCAGGCGCTGACGTGTCGGCGCGCGATGGCCGACCGGGCCGTACATCTGCTCGCGGCGCAGCACCAGCTTGACTGGCCTGCCGACGAGCTTTGCCGCCATGATGCCGAGGACCGGCGGCCCGCCCATGAGCCCCTTCGACCCGAAGCCGCCGCCGAGGAACGGGCTGCGCACGTGGATCTTGTCGGGCGCGATGCCGAACAGCTCGGCGATGCGCGCCAGCGACAGCTTCAGGCCCTGGGTCGGCATGTCCACGGACAGCCTGCCGCCATCCCAGTGCGCCACGACAGCATGCGGCTCCATGGCGTTATGATATTGCGGCGGGGTCTCGTATGTCGCATCGATCTGCTTTTCGGCTGCGGCAAGGCCGGCCTCGACATCGCCGCGGTGATTTTCGGTCGGGTTTCCGACGCCGACGACGGGCGGCACAAAACTCTCGCCGGCGTCGAGTCCAACCAGCGGAGGCAGCGTCTCGTAGCGCGGTGCCAGCAGCGCGGCACCTTCGGTCGCGGCTTCAAGCGTCTCGGCGATCACGACGGCGATCGGCTGGTTGGCGTAGCGGACTTCGTTGCTCTGCAACGCCTCCATCCGAAACACGAACGGATTGGTCTTGATCTCCGGATCGATCGCGAGCGCCGGCTTATTCTCCGGCGTCATGACGTCGACGACGCCGGGATGGCGTTTTGCGGCAGCGACATCGAGCGAGACCACACGGCCTCGCGCGACGCTGGAGACGGCGATCACCCCAAACAGCATGCCGGGCGGATGATTGTCCGCGGCATAGGTCGCCTGCCCCGTCACCTTGAGGATGCCGTCACGGCGGGTCAGCGGCTGGCCTATATTCGAGCCGTGCCTGAGATGGGCGGGAGCGCTGGTCAAATTGAGCTCAGACATTGATGGCTCCGGAGGTCGAGGCAAAGGGAGAGGCCGGCAGCGCGGGGATCCGCGCGGGCGTGCCGGCGGCGGCCAAGGTCAGCGCGCGCACGACGATGCGACGCGCGAGCTCGATCTTGAAGGCGTTGTCGCCGGACGGCTTTGCGCCCTCGAGCGCGCGCCAGGCCGCCTCCTGGAATGCGTCTGCCGTGGGCGCGACGCCCTTGAGGACGCCTTCCGCTGCGCGAGCGCGCCAGGGCTTTGCGGCGACGCCGCCGAGCGCGAGCCGCGCCTGTGCGATTCTGCCGTTCTCGATCCGCAGCGCAGCCGCGGCCGAGACGACGGCAAAGGCATAGGAGGTGCGCTCGCGGACCTTGAGGTAGCGCGCATGCGCGGCAAAGCCGCGTGCGGCGGGCGGCAGGCGCACCGCGACGATGAGATCGCCGGGCTCGAGCACGGACTCGCGCTCGGGCGCATCGCCCGGCAGTCGGTGCAACTCGTCGAGCGCAACCTCGCGCCGGCCGCCCCTGCCCTCGATCTCGACGATGGCATCGAGCGCGACCAGGGGCACGCAGAAGTCGGAAGGGTGCGTGGCGATGCAGCTCTCGCTCCAGCCGAGCACGGCATGGCTGCGGTTCTCACCGTCGCGCGCGTCGCAGCCGGAGCCGGGCGCGCGTTTGTTGCAGCGGCTGGCGGTATCGTAGAAATACGCGCAGCGCGTCCGTTGCAACAGGTTGCCGCCGACGGTGGCGGCATTTCGCAACTGAGCCGACGCACCGGAGAGCAGCGCTTCGGCCACAGCGGGATAGGACCGCGCAAACTCCGCATCATGGGCGAGATCGGCATTGCGCACCAGCGCGCCGATGCGCAACGACCCGTCCGCGAGCGTCTCGATTTGGTCGAGGCCATCGAGACGCGTGACGTCGACCAGCCGGTCCGGACGGCTGACGCCGCCCTTCATCAGGTCGAGCAGGTTGGTGCCGGCAGCGAGGTAGACCGCGCCCGGCTGGGCCGCGGCAGCAACGGCTTCAGTGACCGTGGCCGGCCTGACATAATCGAACTGTTTCATGCGGAGCGCCTCTGATTGGTCTCGTCCATCCCGGCCTGCGCGTCCAGCACGGCATCGACGATGCCGGCGTAAGCGCCGCAGCGGCACAGATTGCCGCTCATGCATTCGCGGACGCGCTCGGGATCGTTGCCGGCCTGGCCTTCGCCGATCATGCCGATCGCGCTCATGATCTGGCCGGGCGTGCAGAAGCCGCACTGGAAGCCGTCATGGGCGATGAAGGCGGCCTGCACCGGATGCAGCTGGTCGCCGCGCGCGAGGCCTTCGATGGTGAGGATGTCGGCGCCGTCATGGCTGATGGCGAGCGCGAGACAGGAGTTGATGCGCTTGCCGTCGACCAGGATGGTGCAGGCGCCGCACTGGCCGCGGTCGCATCCCTTCTTGGTTCCGGTCAGATCGAGGCGCTCACGCAGGAGATCGAGCAGCGTGACGCGCGGATCGTCGAGGACGAAGTCGCGCCGCGCACCGTTCACGGTGAGGCTGATGGAGTGGTTCATACAAGGCTCCGATCAGATATGGACATGAGTCATCGCGCAGCGCGCCACCGCCGTGGCCGCCGTCGAATAGCGCCGCCCGAACATGATGCGGCCGGCGCACGAGCGAAGATACGGAGGCACCCTCCGTTTAACAAGAGCCGCCCGGAAATATTTGGAATTCGTCAAAACCGCGTGCGCCGCCAACGCGATGCAGCCCTGCATGGGTCCGGCGAGGGTTCAATCTAACCAATTCGTGATCTACATTGCGCGCCATGGACGACCACACCGACCAGACCCGAAAGCCCCGCGCCGATGCCGTGCGCAATCGCGAGCGCGTGCTCGAAGCGGCCAAGCTGGTGTTCAGCGCGGGCGGGCCCGAGGCGAGCCTGGAAGCCGTGGCGAAGCGGGCCGGCGTCGGCATCGGCACGCTGTATCGTCATTTTTCGACGCGCGAGGCCTTGTTCGAGGCGGTGTATCGGCGCGAGGTCGAGCAGTTCAGCGAGCTTGCCGAGTTGCTGAAGAACGAGAAGGACCCGGTCGAGGCGCTGCGGCGCTGGTTGCACTCGGGGGTCGAGTTCGTTGCGACCAAGAAGGGGATGATGGCAGCGCTGGCGCTCGCGGTGCAGAGCGGGTCGGAGCTGCATGCTTTCTCCTTCGAGCGTCTGACCAAGGCGATCGGCTCGCTGCTGGACCGGGCGGTCGCAGCTGGCGAGATGCGCGCCGACCTCAGCCCGGAGGACCTGCTGCGCGCCTTCTTTGGCATGTGCTACGTGCACGACCAGCCCGGCTGGCAGGCGACGGCGCTGCGCCTGCTCGACGTGTTCGTCGACGGCTTGCGGGTGCCGCCGCCCAGCAAGGCCAAGGCGCGCTCGTCGAAGACGACGAAGCCCGCGACGAAGCGGAAGCGGTAGGGCGCGCAGAGCGACCTACGCCGCGGGCGAAGCGCTTCGCCACGCGGGTCGCAAACCACAATCCAAGATCATGTGAAAACCGGCAGCACGATCTCTGATTTATGAAGGCGCTCTTTTCAGGAGCGCGTACGCACGATGGGAGCTGTTTTTGCGCCAGACTAGGTCTGGATCGCTGCTACAACATTGTTCACGTCTGCCCTACAAAGGCGACGAGCACGCCATTTGCTGCGAGCAACGATAGAAATAACCATCTGCCACGAACTGAGATTGTAGCTGCACGGTCGTTTATTTCGGTTGTGAGGACTCAACTCATGACGAAGCACTTTTCAAACAGCGTTGTGCCCTACTTCGTTGTAGTCGTCATATCCATGGTGACAATCACGATTGCAGCAACATCGGTGGGTGAGTCAGTTGTTGCAGGCATCGCTGCGTCGATACCAGGCCCATTCCATCTCGCACATGCAGGCGCGGTGTCGAACCAACCGAAGCTCGCTCGCGCGCCAACAGGTTGTGGGCTTCGATCTGCTCCGCCGCAATGGAAGGTGGACTGGCTTTTCGAGCCGCCTGGGCATCCCCTGCCATGAGTCCTCGCCAGGGGCCGCAGGCCGCAACTCTTCTTAACCTGGAAGGCAAGCCGACGCTTTGCCTCTCGTTCGCTGCACCGCATCACCGTCACCTCTGTCGAAGATATTGACTGCTTGTGAAGTAGTTTACATCTCCTCGCTCATGGCGCGGCCTAGTGTGAAGACAAGTTCTTGCTTTGACGGAGGCCTCCCATGCTCTCAGCAATCAAATGGAATTCTCGCACTCGCGAATGGGTAATGTTGGCTATGACACTCGTTGTCGGCGTACAGGCAAACCGGCAGGAGGACGAAAGGAAGCAAAGGCAGCCACTCTGGAAGCATTTCGACGATACCCATCATTGGGATGAAACCGCTGAGGAATGGGTCCCCAACCAAGATCACTGAGCGTGCAATGCGCCAGAGCGGTGCCTATGATAGTAACGGACATGGCCCTTCTGGATGAACTGCCGGTCTCTACGATGGCTTTTAAGTACAGCTGGAGTCAGGGATGAACCGGAGGCAGTTCATTGCCACGGCGGTTTGCGTGATCGGGTGGCCAGTCGTGGGGCTGGCGCAGCGGACCGGGAGTGTTCCTCGGATCGGGTTTCTCGGTCTTGGCAAGTCCGAGGATTGGACTGACCAGATCGAAGCCTTGCGCCTTGGACTTAAGCGCTTCGGATATCACGAAGGCCGCAACCTGCTGATCGAATTTCGATGGGCCGCCGCGATTGCTGAATTGGATAGGTTTGCCGAAGAGCTTTCGAAGTTGAATGTCGACATTATCATCGCGCCGGCGTCGACGCAGGTTGAACCCGCACTACGGGCCACGAGGACGATCCCGATCGTTTTTGCGCAGCACGCCGACCCAGTCGGAATTGGGCACGTAGCCAGTCTGGCGCACCCGGGTGGCAATGTTACCGGGGTATCGATGGTCCTTACAGAAATGGCTGCCAAAGGATTGGAAATCCTTGTCGAGGCACAACCGGGGAAGCGTGTGGGGGTGCTGTGGAATTTGACCACGCCGACGCATGCCCGTGTACTGTCCGTCCTTGAAGAAGCGGCTAAGCGCAAGAGCATCGATTTGGTGGGAGCGCCGATCAGCACGGCCGACGATTTCAACCGAGCTTTTGACCTGATGGTGAACGAAAAGGTTGCTTCGGTGCTTGTCCCATCGTCCCCGATCACAAACGCTCGCCGTCGGGCGCTCGCCGAACTGGGTATCAAGCACCGATTACCGACCATGTTTGCGAACAGAGCGAACGTGGAAGCTGGCGGGCTCATGAGCTATGGACCGAACTTCAACAGCATGTATCGTTACGTCGCCTTCTTTGTCGACAAGATACTGAAAGGGGAAAAGCCGGGCGACCTCCCTGTCGAGCAGGCTTCAAAATACGAGCTGGTACTCAACCTTGCGACGGCACGTCTCATTGGAGCCGACTTGCCATCGGTCCTCATTGCTCGTGCGGATGAGGTGATTGAATAGCATCGAAATGTCTGAACTGGCCCCTTGCGTCACGCTGCGAGGCTCATGACCGTTCGGTGCTCGGAGGAGACGGAAGCAGCGATCTCCTTCGCATTTTAACCCAAGCGGGGCTCACTAGAGGGAAGCAATCGCTACGAAGGATTGCTGCGGAAATGTCAGCTTGCCACCTGCCAACATCGAACGATCAAGGCGAGAGGCTGCATCATCGGAAATCGAGACGATTAGGCGCTCCCGCTCAGGTACCTCCTTGTCCTTCAGGAGCCCAGCCATTGGTGTTGCCGTGAGCTGAAAGCGAACATAATCCAACATTGACGGAAACTTGATCTGTTTGGTGACCGTGGCCACATCGACAAGATCAAAGCCCGCCTGCTTCGTCCAATCGGCAATCTCCTGAGCATCGCAAGAGAGATGCTCAGCACGCTTGGTGCGTGACGCCTCTTCTCCGACGCACTCATCGAGCGCCTGGACAAATGCGTACGCTGCGGGGGTGTTCTCAATTGCGCTGTAAACGCTGAAGCCTGCGCGGCCTCGGGGCTTGAGCACCCGCACCATTTCCTTTAGCGCGAGAGGCCGATCTGGAAAAAATTGAAGCCCGAGCTGGCAAAGCACCACGTCGAAACTGCCTGCATCGAATGGAAGGTCGAGCGCGCTCCCCTCGATCCAATCAACCTGTGGAGACTTCGAGCGCGCAATCGCGAGCATGGCACTATTGAGATCAAGGCCAACGACGCGTCTCGCCAGGCCAAGCTGCTCCGTGAACCTCGCTACGACCCCAGTTCCACAGGCGATGTCGAGTACGCTGTCGCCGCGCTTTGGCGCGATGCGGTCGAGCAGGTCGCCGGCCCATAGTGAAGTGATCGCTGGTACCAGGTACCGATCGTAAAGTTCCGGCGCGGCGGCATCCATTTGCCAATGTTCTTCGACCGACATGACTTCCCCTATGATCACTAGTGGAAAGCATTGCACGCTCGCAGCGTTGATGCTGACCTATTGGACGAGGAGCTGCAAGGGGCGAGGCCGCTTCTGGCGCCTTTCTTTGAACCTCCGGTTCGCCACACCGACTCAATCTCTTGAGTACCCGTGCCCACGTGGGTGGGCATCGTTGTCGTTCGCCGGGAGGAGACGATGACGATTTCATCGCCGCTTCTGCGGCCCGCCGAGCTCGAACAGGTGGGGAAGAAGATGAGCAAAATCGTCATTTGCGGCGGAGGCGTGATTGGATTGAGCGTTGCGACGATGCTTGGTCGCGACGGCCACGACGTCACGGTCCTGGAGGCTGATCCGGCCGGTCACCCTGTGGCCGCTGCCGAGGGATGGGACACGTGGGCACGTCCGGGAGTTGCACAATTCAGGCAACCGCACAGCCTCGGTTCGCGATTTCGGATGATCAGCGATCTGGAATTGCCGGGATTGACGGATGATTTGCTGCGCGCCGGATGCGTTTGGGTGGACTTTCTCGACAGTCGATCTCTTCCCCCGACGCTAACGGACAAGACACCGCGTCCCGGCGACGAGGCCATGCGCTTCGTCACTGGAAGAAGGCCAATTATAGAATGGTCCGTAGCTGCAATGGCGCAAGCCGCGCCTAACGTGGCTATTCGTCGGGGGACCAAGGTTCGCGAACTGATCATTGGCGCATCGGCGGTCGCGGGTGTGCCGCACGTCACGGGGGTGCGCACGACATCCGGCGAAGAGATTCGCGCTGACTTGGTCATCGACGCCATGGGACGGCGAAGCACGGCTTGTGACTGGATCAGCGGCGCGGGTGCCCGCAGCCCGTTCGAGGAAGCGGAAGACAGCAACTTTGTCTATTTTACGCGATATTTCTCGGGGCAACAGCGGCCTCGCAGGATGGGACGCGCGCTTACTCCGATGGGCTTGTTCTCGATCCTGACCCTGGACGGCGACAACGACACCTGGTCGGTCACCTTGTATACCTCGTCGAGAAACAAGGCGATGCGCGCCTTGCGCGATACGGCGACATTCCATCGCGTCGTCTCAGCGTGCCCACGGCAAGCCCATTGGCTCGACGGCGAGCCAATAACACCCGTCCTTCTGATGGCGGGAGTTATCGACCGATACCGGCGATTTGTCGTCGATGGCCGTCCCGTCATCACGGGATTCGCTGCTGTCGGCGATGCATGGGCGTGCACCAACCCGTCCGCCGGACGAGGCTTGAGCGTCGGACTTCTGCATGCACAGGTGCTTCGCAATGTTGCCCGCCGACACCTCGACGATCCCGAAGCGTTCTCCCGGGAATACGACGCCGAGACCGAAATCCAGGTCGGTCCGTTTTACCGCAACCAGATCGCCGCGGACCGTGCGCGGATCGCTGAGATGAATGCTCTGGAAGCGGGCACGCCGCTGCCCGCACCCAACCCGGTCATGGCCAAGCTTCTCATTGCGTCGTCTCAAGACGCCGACGTGCTCCGTGGCATCATTGAGATCGCAATGTGCGTTGCGCTGCCTCAGGAGGTCGTCACCAGACCGCGCGTCGCCGCAAAACTGGCTGAAATGGACGGCTATCAAATCCCGCCGGATCCCAACATCATCGACCGACACCGCATGGCAGCGCTGCTGGACAGCTCGTAGGATGGGGGTAGATCGCCAGCGAAACCCATCCTTTCTCCAAGGCGAAAGCACTAGGCATTGCGAAGTCCAGTCCTCCGATCCAGTGAGGACAAGTCAATCAGCTTCTGCCCGATTGGCGACTTGCACGACCTCTGATGTTGGTGCCGCCGTCAGTTCAGCTGTCCTGACGCGCAGCTGGCGTTATAGGCCACCTCGCCCTTCCCAGTAGGTTGGCGTTCCATAATACCGGTGAGTTCGCTGTTCCCAGTCTCTATCTTCCCAGGAGTCATCGCTGAACTCGGGCGCATCCCTCAGCTGTTGCTCGGTGATATTGGTTCGAAAACCGCCAAGCGACCTGTCATATGTCAGAGCGCCCCAGGGAATGGGGTAGTGGCTGTGACCCAAGCCCACAAATCCACCAAAGCTCATGACCGCATAAGCCACGCGGCCTGACATCTTGTCGATGATGAGGTGATCAATCTCGCCGATATTCGTCCCATCTGCTCCATAGACTTCGGTTCCCTCAATGTCCTCGCTTGAGATGCAGTGATGATCCGGATGGGCTGTTGCACGGGCCATGACTTTGCTCCTTGATAAGGTGGTTTTGCCGGCTTAACTCGGCCATCGCGGAGCCGTTCCTGCCTTAGGAGAACATGTCGCAGCTGCCTGCGGTTTGTGTCGCTGTCCCGGATGAATGGGCATCTGGAGCATCCAAGCCCAGCGCGTGATATCTGAGTGCACGCCCTGTCGGTGCACATGTGCTAGGATCGCCTCCGCCGGGATCTCAACGCGGAGCCTGCCATGCGCATCGCAGCCTTGCTGGTCGCTCTCATCGTTGCCTGTCATCACGCAGCGTTTGCCGGCGATGTCGCGGCCGCCCAAAGCGTGATCCGCGCCCAGGAGCAGGCCTTCGTTCGCGACGATGCGACGGCGGCTTATTCCCATGCGGCACCGGCGATCAAGGAGATCTTTCCCGCACCCGACATCTTCATGTCCATGGTGCAGAACGGCTACGCGCCGGTCTATCGTCACAAGAGTTTCGAATTCGGCGAGAGCAAGACCGATGGCACCTGGATCGCCCAGCGCGTTCATATCGTCGATGCAAATGGCGAGGCCTGGGAGGCGCTCTACACGCTCGAGCAGCAGGGCGACGGCAGCTACAAGATCACCGGCTGCTCGCTGCTGAAGGCGGGACAGGCCGTTTAAAGCATGATCCGGAAAAGTGTGTAGCGGTTTTCCGAAAAGATCATGCTCAAACTTCAAGTGGCAAAACCCGCCCCGGTCTTGACCGAGCCCATCCGCGCGCGGATCAAGAGCAGCACGACGATGCCGATGTTGAGCGCATTCCAGGCGACGCCATTGGCGAAGGCCGCGGCATAGGAGCCGGTGGCATCGAAGATGACGCCTGACACCCAGCCGCCGAAGGACATGCCGAACACGGACGCAAAGATCACGATGCCGACGCGGGTCGCGGCCTCGCTCGCCGGCATCGCCTCGCGCACGATGATGGCGTAGCTCGGCACGATGCCGCCCTGGAACAGGCCGAACATCGCGGAGATCAGATACAGCGAGGTCAGGCTGTCGAAGAACAGATAGAACACCAGCGCAAAGCCCTGCGCCAGCGATCCCACCAGCAGCGTGCGGATGCCGCCGATCTTGTCGGCGAGGTAGCCCGAACCGATCCGGCTGACGATGCCGCAGCCCATCATCAAGGACAGCATCTCGGCGCCGCGCGCGACGCCATAACCGAGATCGCCGCAATAGGCGACGATGTGCACCTGCGGCATGGCCATCGCCACGCAGCAGGAGATGCTGGCGATCGAGAGCAGCACCGTCAGCGTATTCGTCGACAGCCTGAGATCGACCCGCGGCGGCGGTGCGTTGGCATGATCGTGGACGGTGTCGCGGCCCATTTGCGCGCGCAGGATCAGCACCAGCACCGTCATCAGGCCGGCGCAGACGATGCCGATGCCGATATGGGTGTAGCGCCAGCCGATCTCCTGCGTGCCCCAGCTCACGATCGGCGGCCACATCGCGCCGGCGACATAATTGCCGCTGGCGACGATGGTCACGGCCAATCCGCGATAGCGCTCGAACCAGTGCGAGGCTTCGGCCATCAGCGGCGCGAAGGTCGCGGAAGTGCCGAGCCCGATCAGGAAATATGCCGCCACGAACTGCCACAGCTGCCCCGACAGGCCCGCGAGCACATTGGCAACGCCGAGAAAGGCGATGCTGATCGCCATCGCCGGCACGATGCCGAACCGGTCGGTGATCTTGCCGGCGATCACGCCGCCAAGCCCGAAGCCGAACATCATCAGGGTGAAAGCCAGCGACACCGCGCCGCGCGTGGCAGCGAATTCGGTCTGCACCACGGGAATCACGACCACGACCGCCCACATGCCGACGGCGCCGATCGAGCCGATCACGAGGGCAAGGACGAGTCGCACCCAGGCCTGACGGGAGTCAGGGGTGAAGGAAGCAGGTGTTTGTCCTGGATGATTTGGCGCGTGCACGGTCAGGACCATGTTCGCGGACCGTCGCATGGTCAACCAGCGTGCCGCGATATTGGGCATGCGCGGTGCGCTGCGGTAATAAGTTCTTGGCGAATGCGTCTTTTGACATTAGGTTGCAATAAGCGCGTGCAACATTGCCGCGCGAGGAGCCTATCGGCGGGATGTTGTTGCGATTGACGCGATCGGTGCGGATCAGGGTGGGGCGAATCATCGCCCTCGCCTATCTGTTCTGCGTGCTCGCGCCAGCCGCAAGCCTTGCCTGGGGCAGTGCTGCGCCCTGCCTTGGCGACGAGACCTTGGCCGACCTCGTCCCGGTGCATCATCACATGGCTGCGAGCCATGGCGATGTTCCGCACGAGCATGCGGGCACCCCTTCCCGGACTGCCGCGAAGGACGCACCTCTTCCGAATCATCACGACGGCAAGGGAACAGTGGGCCCGTGCTGTGCGATGATGTGCGTCAGTGCGCTGCCGGCCGATCTGCCCAGCGTCGCCACGCCGGTCCAGCCGATGTCGACCTGTGCGCCCGAGATCGTGCCCAGCCTGCACAGCGCCGCGCCGCCCCAGCACTATCGTCCCCCCATCGCCTGATCTGACACGACGGCGTCGGTTTCGACACGCGCTTTTGCGCGCGCGAACCTGTGGTCTTTCAGATCAGGAATGAAGACATGCTTGCGCTTTCCGGGGCGACATCCGCCGCATCCGCGGTGGGTGAACGACATTCTCGATTCATTTGGCTGCTGCTCGCCTTTGCTGCGACGGTACTATCCGGCTGCATGCCGGCAACGACGCAGATAGCCAGCGCGGATCCCGCCGATCCGGCGGCGAAGGTGGCCCCAATCGGCTATCGCTCGACCACCGCGCCCTATACCAGCCTGCGGCCGGCGACGCCGGCGCCGTGGCGTGACCGCAACGAGGCGGTGACGCCGCGGCCGAAGCAAGACCGCTAGGGGCGCGCCATGTCACAGCATTTTGCGCGAGCCCTGCTCCTGCTCGCCGCGCTCGGCATGTCCGGTTGCGCCGCGTTCTCGCCCGACGGCGGCATGACTGAAGTCGCGGATCTGACGAGCCGGACCATCAACAAGGACGTCGCCTTCGTGCGCTCGGCCGAGGGCGCCGCCACGGTCGACGCCCGCGTCCGCCAGCTGCTCTCGCGCACCCTCAGCGTCGACGCCGCCGTGCAGATCGCACTGCTCTACAACAAGGGACTGCAGGCTGCCTATAACGAGCTGGCGCTGGCGGAGGCCGACCTGGTCGAGCAGAGCCTGCCGCCCAATCCGGTGTTCGCGGTCTCGCGCATCACAGGCAATGGCGCCAGCGAGATCGAGCGCCAGGTGGTCGGCGACATCCTCGCGCTCGCCACCCTGCCGTTCCGCTCCGAGATCGCCCGGGAGCGCTTTCGCGGCGCGCAGCTGCGCGCCGCGCTGGCGACGCTGCGGCTCGCCGCGGACGTGCGCCTCGCCTATGTCCGCACTGTCGCTGCCAACGAGATGGTGGGGCTGCTGACCGACGCGAAAGCGACGGCGGAATCGACCGCACAGCTCGCGCTCAAGCTCGGCGAGACCGGCTCGCTCAACAAGCTCGACCAGGCCCGCGAGCAGGTGTTTTATGCCGAGACCACCGCCGACCTCGCCACCGCGCGGCAGGCGGCGGGAAGCGCGCGCGAAAGGCTGGCGCGCCTGATGGGGCTGTGGGACGACGGTCTCGACTTCCGCCTGCCCAATCAATTGCCGCCGCTGCCGCGTCGGCCGCTCGCGCTTCCCAGGATCGAAGCCGATGCGGTGGCGCATCGCATCGACCTGCAAATCGCACGGCTGGAGCTGGCCGCGCTGGCGAAGGCGCTTGATCTCACCGAGGCGACGCGCTTCGTGACGCTGCTCGATCTCGCCGGCATCTCCCGCCGCACCCAGGATCCGGAAGGGCCGCCGTTCCGCGAGCGCGGCTTCGACATACAATTCCAGATTCCGATCTTCGACGGCGGCGAGGTGCGCGTGCGCCAGGCCGCCGAGACCTACAACCTCGCCTTCAACCGCCTGGCCGAGCGGGCCGTGAATGTGCGCTCCGAAGCGCGCGACGCCTATCGCGTCTATCGCTCCACTTACGACATCGCCGGCCACTACCAGCGCGAGATCATCCCGTTGCGCAAGATCATTACCGAGGAGATGCAGCTGCGCTTCTCCAGCATGCAGGTCGACATCTTCGCGCTGCTCACCGAAGCGCGGCAGCGCCTCGCGGCGCTGCGCGGCGCGATCGATGCCAGGCAGCGATTCTTCCTTGCCCAGGCCGATCTGCAGACCGCCGTCAACGGCGGCGGCGCGTCCGCCGCCGGCGGGGACACTCCAACCACTATCGCCGCGGCAGCACCTGCCGAAGGCGGCGGACACTAAAGACGGAGGCTGAGATGTTTTCCCGCCGAGGATTTTTGAGCACCGCCGCGCTGGTCGGCGCATCGGCCATTCAAGGCCGCGTCCAGGCCGCTTCGATTCCGGAAGCCGCCACCATGGACAAGGTGGTGATGCAGCCGCCGCTGCACCCCACCAGCGGCCCGGATTATCGTCCCGTGGTCACGCTGAACGGCTGGTCGCTGCCGTTCCGCATGAACGGCGACTGGAAGGAATTCCATCTCGTCGCCGAGCCGGTGGTGCGCGAGTTCGCGGAAGGGATGAAGGTGAATTTGTGGGGCTACAACGGGCAATCGCCGGGCCCGACCATCGAGGCCGTCGAGGGCGACAAGCTCCGCATCTTCGTCACCAACCGCTTGCCCGAATACACCACCGTGCACTGGCACGGCATGATCATCCCGAGCGGCATGGACGGCGTCGGCGGATTGACCCAGCCGCACATCGAGCCCGGCAAGACCTTCGTCTACGAATTCGAGATGAAGAAGAGCGGAACCTTCATGTACCACCCGCACTCCGACGAGATGGTGCAGATGGCGATGGGCATGATGGGCATGGTCGTCGTGCACCCGCGCGATCCGAACTTCCGCGCCGTCGACCGCGACTTCGTGTTCGTGATGAGCACCTATCGCGTCGACCCCGGCACCTATCTGCCGCACGTCAACGAGATGACGGACTTCAACATGTGGACCTGGAACGCGCGGGTCTTTCCCGGCATCGATCCGCTGCCGGTCAGGCTCGGCGACAAGGTGCGCGTGCGCATCGGCAATCTCAGCATGACCAACCATCCGATCCATTTGCACGGCCACAGCTTTGCGGTGACCTGCACCGATGGCGGCTGGATTGCCGAGAGCGCGCAGATCCCGGAGACGACCACCGACGTGCCGGTCGGCGCCATCAGGGTGTTCGACGTGCTCGCCGACAATCCCGGCGACTGGGCGTTCCACTGCCACAAGTCGCACCACACCATGAACGCGATGGGACACGACGTGCGCAACCTGATCGGCGTGTCGCGCAAGGACCTCGCCAAGGCCGTCGGCAAGCTCGCGCCTGACGGCATGGCCATGGGCTCGACCGGCATGGCGATGGGCAACATGGAGATGCCCGCGCCCGACAACACGCTGCCGATGATGACCGGCACCGGCCAGTTCGGCCCGATCGAGATGGGCGGCATGTTCACGGTGATGAAGATCCGCGAAGACCTCGCGCGCGACGATTACCGCGATCCCGGTCCGTACAAGTTCCCGCAAGGCACCGTCGCCTACGAAGTGGCCGCACCCGCCACGGAGCCGGCACGGCACAAACCCGGCAGGGCGCCGATGAAGCACAAGATGTGAGCGTTTCGATGAACCACCAACTGGAGACTACGATGAAGATCACGATCAAGCTCGCCCTCGCGCTGGCTGCACTTTCGACCGCACCGGCCTTTGCTCACGACAAGCACGGGCACGGAAATTATTCGGCCGGCGAGCCCGGCGATCCCAAGAAGCCCGCACGAACCATCGAGATTCTGATGAACGAGATGGACTACACGCCCGCAAAGATCGAGGTGAAGCGCGGCGAGCAGATCCGCTTCGTGCTGCGCAATGTCGGCAAGGAAGACCACGAATTCCTGCTCGCGACGACGAAAGAGAATCTCGCGCATGCAGTCGAGATGAAGAAGCATCCGCACATGGAGCACGACGATCCCAATGCGGTGCGGCTTGCACCAAAAAAGACGACCGAGATCCTCTGGAAGTTCAGCAAGCCCGGCACGTTCGAATATTCGTGCCTCATTCCCGACCACCGCGAGTACGGCATGGTCGGCCAGGTCACCGTGAAGTAACGCGAAAGGAGATTCCCATGAACCGCATCATCAATATCACGGCCGCGCTGGCGCTGACCGCCGGCCTTGCGACCGCAACCCTCGCCGCCGAAGGCGCTTCGATCAGCGGCGAAGTGAAGAAGATCGACGAAGGCGCCGGCAAGATCACGCTCAAGCACGGACCGGCGAAGAGTCTCGGCATGGATGACCCCATGACCATGGTCTATCGCGTCAAGGACGCGGCGATGCTCAAGCAGGTGAAGGTCGGCGACAAGGTGACCTTCGAGGCCGAGGAGGCGTCGTCGGGCTACACGGTGACGAAGATGGAGAAGGCGAAGTAGCTTCCGCTGTCATTCCGGGGCGCGCCCCTTGGCGCGAGCCCGGAATCCATTTCACCACCATACCTGCGACCCGATGGATTCCGGGCTCGATGCTCCGCATCGCCCCGGAATGACACCCCGAAACACACCGGTCCACCCCTTCCCACCCCTCCGTTAACCCTTTGCTAACCATACACCGGGCAAAAATTGCCGGGTGAAGTCGAGTGTCGTCGGCCGCGTAGAACGGGAGGAACCCCGTGGACGCCAGTGCGGTGCCTCACTTTCGGAACGGCGGCCCATCGGCCGCCGCGCAGACGTTTGGGGCGCGCGGACGGCAGTCGCGCGGGGAGGCAGCTACCATGGTCGACGTCACCGCGGGACAGGGCGTAGGCAACGCCAAGCCCGGCATCCCCTCCCTCAACGACATCGTCACCGTCCTCAAGCGCGGCGACATCGCGCTGGCGCTCGGCATCCTCACCATCCTGGTGGTGCTGATCCTGCCCCTGCCCGCGATCGTGCTCGACCTGTTCCTGGCGATCTCGATCACGCTCTCGATCCTGATCCTGATGACGTCGCTGTTCATCCAGGCGCCGCTCGAATTCTCCGCCTTCCCGACCATCCTCCTGATCTCGACCATGCTGCGCCTGTCGCTCAACATGGCCTCGACCCGCCTGATCCTGTCGCACGGGCACGAGGGCACGGCTGCGGCCGGTCACGTCATCGAGGCCTTCGGCAACTTCGTGATGGGCGGCAATTTCGTCATCGGCATCATCGTCTTCGCCATCCTGATCATCGTCAACTTCGTCGTCATCACCAAGGGTTCGGGCCGCATCGCCGAAGTCGCCGCGCGCTTCCACCTCGACGCCATGCCCGGCAAGCAGATGGCGATCGACGCCGACCTCTCCGCCGGCCTGATCGACGAGAAGGTCGCCAAGGAACGGCGCAAGGAGCTGGAGGACGAAAGCGGCTTCTTCGGCGCCATGGACGGTGCCTCCAAGTTCGTCCGCGGCGATGCCATCGCCGGCCTCCTGATCGTCTTCATCAACGTCGTCGGCGGCATGATCATCGGCGTCGCGCAGCAGGGCATGTCCTTCGCCGACGCCGGCCGCACCTACACGCTGCTGACCGTCGGCGACGGCCTCGTCACCCAGGTGCCGGCGCTGATCGTCTCCACCGCGGCCGGCCTGCTCGTCTCCAAGGCCGGCGTCTCCGGCGCCGCCGACAAGGCGCTGATGAAGCAGTTCTCCGGCTATCCGCAGGCGCTGGCGATGTCCTCGGCGGTGATGCTGGTGCTGGCGGCGCTGCCGGGCATTCCGACCATTCCCTTCCTCGCGCTCGGCGCCGGCGCCGGCGCGCTGGCCTGGCACGCCCGCAACCACAAGAAGACCGCCATCAAGGCCGAGCAGGCCGCCATGGCCGCACCCGCTCCGGGAACGCCGGGCGCTCCGGGCGCTGCCGCGGCGGAAGAGCCGATCTCCGCCGCGCTCAAGATCGACGACCTCAAGATCGAGCTCGGCTATGCGCTGCTGCCGCTGGTCAACGGGCCCGACGGCACCGATCGCCTCACCGAGCAGATCAAGGCGCTGCGCCGCTCGCTCGCGATCGAGATGGGTTTTGTGATGCCGGCGGTGCGCATCCTCGACAACGTCCAGCTCGAGGCCAACACCTACATCATCAAGATCAAGGAGGTCGACGCCGGCACCGGCAAGATCTGGCCGAACCAGTTCATGGTCATGGACCCCGGCGGCAGCCAGGTGCAGGTGCCCGGCATCCACACCACCGAGCCGACCTTCGGCCTGCCCGCGACCTGGGTCGATGCCAGCCTCAAGGAAGAGGCCTCCCTCAAGGGCTACACCGTCGTCGACGCCGCGACCGTGCTGTCGACCCATCTCACCGAGCTGCTCAAGGCCAACATGTCGGACCTGCTGTCCTACGGCGAGGTGCAGAAGCTGCTCAAGGAGCTGCCGAAGGAGCAGAGCGAGCTGGTCAAGGACATCGTGCCGGGCCAGGTCACGGTCTCCGGCATCCAGCGCGTGCTGCAGCTGCTGCTCGCCGAGCGCATCTCGATCCGCGATCTCTCCACCATCCTCGAAGGCATCGCGGATTCGCTCGCCTTTTCGCGCAACCCCGCCACCATGGTCGAGCACGTCCGCGCGCGGCTGGCGCGGCAGATCTGCGCGCAGAACACCTCCTACGCCGGCTATCTGCCGCTGATAGCGCTCTCGGCGAAATGGGAGCAGGCCTTCGCCGAATCCATCATCGGCCAGGGCGAGGAGCGCAGCCTTGCGATGCAGCCGTCGAAGCTGTCGGAATTCATGACCGCCGTGCGCGAGGCCTTCGAGCGCGCCGCCCGCGAGGGCGAGGCGCCCGTGCTGGTCACCTCCGCGTCCATCCGGCCCTTCGTGCGGTCCCTGGTGGAACGGTTCCGGGCCCAGACCACCGTGCTGTCGCAGGCCGAAATCCACCCCAGGGCGAGGCTGAAAACGGTCGGAAGCATCTGATTTGCCTTAAGAAGCCGTGTGTTTTTCAGTCACAGGCAAATGGTTTTTGAGTTCCTGGCGCTTTGTCGACCAAGCGCCCAAAAGTCGGGCCACAGGCACATTACAGCTTTGAAATAATTGTATAAAACGACGATCGAAGGTCGCTTTTGATCGCGATCTTTCACGTCCTATCACGCTCTTGTGATGGCCTCTTGGGAACGATTCCACCCAATACTAGGTTGTTGGGCACCGGAAGTATGAACCTGCCTGAAGCGGCCGGCGACTACTTCGGGTAGATGGCGGCAGGAGGCTTCCATGAACCACTCGATCTACAGCGCAGATCGCGCGACCCATTTGAAAGTCGTGGTCGTCGCCCTCGTCGCAGGGATCGCGTTGGCAGGCCTCGGCATCACGGCACGCTCGGGTTCGGATGAAGGCCTGACCCAGACCGCCCGCGTCATCAAGGCCGGCAAGCCGGTCGTTGTCACCAGCTCGAACGCGTCCCTCGTTCGCTAAGGAGATCTGACGAGTTTTCTGAATTCACGCGGCTCTTTACCAGCCCCCCAAAGTCGCCACGTGGATATGTAGACGACCCCAACCCCAAGTCGACTACAGAAAGCGCCCGCCCCCCACGGGCGCTTTCCCATGTCTGGGGTACCTCGTCATTGCGAGCGCACGCGCGTCAAACTCGTCATTGCGAGCGCAGCGAAGCAATCCAGACTGCCTCCGCGGAAAGATTCTGGATTGCTTCGCTGCGCTCGCAATGACGGAGCAAGCGGCAGGGCCCTGCCTGTCAAACTACCTCCCCCCATACGTCGGCGGCGGCGCTTGCACGGTCGGCGCGGCCGCGGCGAACAGCTCGTCCTTGCGGCCGGTCAGCGGCGGATAGATGCGCTTGCGGTTGATGGTCTCTTTGGTCGCCTTTGCCGCGGCGCCGGTGGCGCGGACCTCGCGATTCCACCCTTCCGTATAGAGCGCACCCCAGCCGCCGAGGTCGAGCACGGTGACGTACCAGTCGATCCGCAGCGGCAACATGGGCAGGCCGACGAGATCGGCGACGACGTTGTGGCCGGCGAAGCGGCCCATGGGACGGGCGAACTGACAGGACATCACGGTCGGATGCAGACCGTCGATCACGCTCGAGGCGACATCGCCTGCCGCGAACACGCCGCCGACATCCGCAACCCGCATGAAGGGATCGACCAGCAGACGCCCGAGGCGATCGCGCCCGCCCGGAAAGCTCGCCGCCAAAGGACTTGCTCGCATGCCTGCGCACCAGATCACCGTCTGCGCCGGGATGAACTCGCCCGAGCTCAGATGCACGCCGGCCGCCTCGACCGAGGCGACGCGCACGCCGAGCCGCATCTCGACGTCGAGTGAGGTCAGGGCCGTCTCGATGACGGGACGCGCATGCGCGCCGATGCTGGCACCGACGCTCGGATTGGAATCGACCAGGATGATGCGGCGGCTGCCGGTGATGCCCGCATGCGCGAGCCGCGCCGGCATTTCGGCCGCGACCTCGATGCCGGTGAAGCCGGCGCCGACCACAACCACCGTTGAACGGCCGACAGACGGCGCGCTGCGTCCGAGCGAAACCAGATGATCTTCGAGGCGGAGCGCCGCGGCATAGCTGTCGACGTCGAAGCCATGCGCGGCAAGGCCGGGAATGTCGGGGCGCATCACCTCGCTGCCGAGCGCCAGCACGAGGCGGTCATAGGACAGCGTCTCCTCGCCGGCGCTGGTGACGAGCGAGATTTCGCGCCGGGCCGGATCGATGGCTTCGATCTCGCCGAGGCCGTGGCTGACACCGATCGGATCGAGCAATTGCGGAAGCGGAAGCGCGACCTCGGCCAGATCGGCCTCGTAATTGCGCACGCGGATGTTGTGATAGGGATTGCGGTCGACGAGATGGATCTCGATGTCGCGCTCGCTTGCGCCGATCTCCTCGCGCTTGCGCGCAGCGCCGATGGCCGCCCACAAGCCTGCAAACCCGGCGCCGAGCACGACGATACGCGCCATCTCCGCCTACTGCACTTTCCCGAGGATTACCTGCGGCCTGCCCGCAGAGACAGACTAGCTCAACAGCGGGCGGCGACCAAATGCGGCAGCGCCCGCGCCGCCAACACGAAATCGCGATCTACGCTTCGCGCAACGCGGCCGTGGGATGGGTGGAGCGAAGCGGAGCGCAGCTTGAGGACGACCTGGTGCGACATACACCGTCATTGCGAGCGCAGCGAAGCAATCCAGAGTCTTTCCGCTGGGGCAGACTGGATTGCTTCGCTGCGCTCGCAATGACGACCTTCCTACAGACCTGCGATCTACGCCTCGCGCAGTTCCGACGGCGTCGCGCCAAAGCGCTTGCGGAAGGCGCGGTTGAAGTAGGACAGATCGGAGAAGCCGGAGGAATGCGCGATGTCGCTGATCTTGCGCATCCTGGCGCGGGGATCGCCGAGCAGCTTGCGTGCCTGGAGCAGGCGCTGCTCCAGCACGAATTCGGTGAAGGTCGTGCCGGCCTGCTCGAACAGGCGCTGGGCCTGGCGCGGGCTCAAGCCCGAGCGCGTCGCAACTTCGGCGAGGCAGAGATCGTTGCGGCCGAGCGCGGCCATCACGTCGGCGCGCATGAGATCGAGGCGGGCCGCCGCCTGCCCGCGGCCGCGGGCGCGGCTTGCATGCTCGGCATCGGTGCCGAGCAGGAGACCGACGAGATCGACCATGTGCTGCGCGGTCAGGCGCTGGCCGACCGCATCGAGATGCGGCGCGTGATTGGCGGCGAGCGCGTGGTAGCGGAAGATGGTCTCGGCGACCGCGCCGTCGATGAGCACCTGCGAGAGCTTGTCCTCGGCACGCGGGCTGATGTCGAGCAACGCACGGCGCGGCATGCGAATGGTGGTGAAGCGGTCTGCCTCGGTGTGGCCGACTGTCCCGGTCACGCTCATGTCGACCAGCACCATCTGGGCGGGCGCGAGCTCGACGGTGTGGCCGTTCTGCCCGACGCGGACGAGCCCCGCATGGGCCGAAATCAGCACGAGATCGTCGCTGCCGTCGGCAAGGTGGCTCTGCGTGCGGGAATATTGCGCCGAGGCGCCTTCGGCAATGGCGAGCGCGATGTTGTCGACGACGCTGATCTGCAGCCGGCAATCGATGCTGTCGCCATGGCTCGGCCCGATATCGAGGCCACACGGACCGACGGCCCGCTCGCGCCAATGTTCGAAGGCCGCACCGTGCGGCAGGCCGGTATATTGGTGAACGAAGATGCCCGGCGTTCTCGCTGCATCCATCTGATTTCTCGCCCTTTCCGGCATCACCGCGTGCAAATTCCGGGAATTTGACGCCGCGGACCGGGCGGAGGTTCAAATCGGGGGCGGATTCAGGGGCATTTGTCGGGATGCGACGGTGGGACGGACCGTGGCGACAGTCGCCGCGGCCCCTATTTTTGCGCGGGCGCCTGCGGTTGGGACGGCGGCACGGTCTCGATCAGCTTGCCGGAAAACACCGGCGCGGAGGTCGGCTGGCCGTTCGGCGAGCCGCCGGCCTGCTCGACGGTGACGGCGTAGGTCGCGCCGTTGATGACCTCGGTATCGTAGGAAGCGAGCAGCGGACGCGCGGTGAAATCGCTGGCGCCGATGACGCCGAGCGAGCGCGGGCGCGGCAGCTTGTCCGAGATCAGCCAGAGCTCGAAGCTCTTCCCGGGCTCCGGTGTCGCGCCGACCTTGCGCACCGTGAAATTCCGCGTCGCGCCGTCGATCGTCATGATGAAGGCGGGACCACCGCCCTGGCCCTGCAGCAGCGCGACATATTGCGCGGAGGCGGCGAGCGGCGCCGCCGGCGTCTTCACCTCGACCGTCTGGATGCGCGGCGCGGGACGCAAGGCGCCCGGCAGCGCCTCGGGCAGGAAGATCTGCAGCGACAGCGTCACGAGCAGCGCGGCGGCGAGCGCGCCGATTGCGGATGCGACATTGCGCCAGCGCTTCACCCGGCCCTCGAGACGAATCACATTGCTGTCGTCGACCACCGGCGGCTGCGGCGCACGGACGACGTTGGCATCCGGAGCATGGACTTGCGGGATGAATTGCGGCGCGATGTCCGGAAGCGCATCAGGCTCGGGATGCGGCGCCTCGATCGGCCCGGCTTCGGGCTGCAGCGTCTCCAGCGGCTGCGAGCTCTCGGACGGAGGCTCCGCAGGTCCCAGCGAGAACGAGTCGGGCACAGGTGGCGGCGGCGGCGAAGCCTCGACGCGCACGGGCTGCTCCTGCGCGGCGGCCGTGCGCGCGATCTCCGCCCTGATGTTCTCCCACACGATCGGACGCGGCTCGACCGAGCCGACCATCTGGTTGAGCACGCCGAGCCGATAGGCCCAGGCCTGCACGATTTCGGCGAACGCCGGGTCCACCGCCATCATGGTCTCGACCTGCGCGCGCTCGTCGGCGCCGAGCGTACCGAGCGCGTATTCCGCGGCGAGCGCGATATGGTCCTCCGTGTAGGCCATCAATTGCAGTCCAGAACCACCCTCATCATCCAAGCGATCACAGTCCGAGGCACTCCCGGATTTCCAGCATGCTGCGCCGCAGCCACGTCTTCACCGTGTTGACGGGCGCGGCGAATTTCTCCGCCAATTGCTCGCGGCTCCAGCCGTTGTAATAGGCGAGCAGCACGAGCCTCTGACGGTCCGGCTCGAGCCGGCCGACGCATTCCAGGAGCCGCTTCAGCTCCTCGGTCATCTCGCGGCGCGCCAGCGGATCGGGACTTTCGGCCGCCACCTCCATCGCCTGAGGCTCTTCCTCGATGGAGGTTTCCGATTTTTTCCGCACGATGTCGATCGCGCGGTTGCGCGCAATCGAGGCCATCCACGTGATCGGCGACGACAGGGCCGGATTGAACTGGCCGGCGCTGTTCCAGATCTTGACGTAAGTCTCCTGAATGACCTCCTCCGCGAGATCCTGCCTGCGCAAGATACGGAGCACGACGCCATAGAGTTTCGCGCGCGTGGCGGCGTAGAGGCGCTCGAACGCGGCCTGATCGCCCTTTGCCACCGCCTCGATCAACCCGACCAGCTCTGCTGGCGTCAGCATTCAGCCCCCTGAAACGCGGCCCAGTCGCTTCCCTTCACCTCTCCCCGACGGGGAGAGGTCGATTTGCGCAGCAAATCGGGTGAGGGGGCGCAGGGCTGACGGGAGACCGTTACCCCTCACCCGGCGCTCCGCGCCGACCTCTCCCAAGGGAGAGGTGGTCACCGCCGTCGCTGGCACAGCATTCATCCCCGCTACCATAGCGCGCGGCCAAGCCGACCACCAAGGGGCGCGGCGCCACACTGTGGACAGCACATGCGAAAACCCGGACCTTGCGGGTCCGGGTTTTGGAATTTCTGGATGGTCTGGCGCTAGCGGCTCAGGCGACGGCGCCGATGCGGGCACGCATCAGGCCGATGCTGTCGAGGTCGGCCTGCTCGCGGGCGTTCTCCTCGGCGCGCTCGCGGGCCTGGTCGCGCTCGTCGAGCAGCTCGACCTTTTTCAGCTCCTCGAAGGCCTCGGCCAGTGCGGCCTTGGCCTCCTCGAGCTGGCCCCTGAGCTCGTCGGCCGAACGGGTCAGGTTCTCGCGGCGCTGGATCGCGGCTTTGGCGTAGGTCGGGTAGGCGAAGTGCGAGGGATCGTTGATCCCGGCGCGCTCCTGCTCGGTCTGGATCTCGCGTTCGAGATCGACCGACATGCGCTGGAAGTCGGCGATCATGGTCTCGATCTGGGTGACCCGGCGGCGCTTCTCGTCGACCTGAAATTTCTTCAGGCGGATGAGGGTATCTCGTGACTTCATCGACTCGTACTCCCCAGAAGTCCCCCCGCTGCACGTGGGACGATACCGGTCACCCCACGGGCCCGAAGGGGGCCCAGACCGGCTCTGCTACTCTGTGGGATCGGATGATGACCGGACAAAGTTAGCGTTCCGTTTCCAAATTGCCGAGGATTTGCGCCAATTGGCGATAGCCCTCCGCGAGCGATGCCTTTTCGTCCTTGCGCTGGCGCAGGAAGGCTTCCAGCGGCTCATTCAGGCGGATCGCCTCGTCGACCTCGGGACTGGAGCCGGCGCGGTAGGCGCCGAGACGGATCAATTCCTCCATGTCGGCATAGGTCGCCATCACCTGGCGCGCCCGCAGGATGACGGGCCAGAACTGCGGATCGGCCGATTTCGGCATGGTGCGCGAGACGGATTTGAGAATGTTGATCGCGGGGTAGCGGCCGCGCTCGGCGATCGAGCGCTGCATCACGATATGGCCGTCGAGGATGCCGCGCACGGCATCCGCGATCGGCTCGTTATGGTCGTCGCCGTCGACCAGCACCGTGAAGATCGCGGTGATGGCGCCCTCGCCCAGTCCCGGCCCGGCACGCTCCAAGAGCTTCGGCAACTCGGTGAAGACGGTCGGCGTGTAGCCCTTGGCCGTCGGCGGCTCGCCGGCGGACAGGCCGATCTCGCGCTGGGCCATGGCAAAGCGCGTCACCGAGTCCATCAGGCAGAGCACGTCCTTGTCCTCGTCGCGAAAGTACTCGGCGACCGCGAGCGTGAGGTACGCCGCCTGGCGGCGCATCAGCGCCGGCTCGTCGGAGGTCGCGACCACAACGACCGAGCGCGCGAGGCCCTCCTCGCCGAGATCGTCCTGAAGGAATTCCTGCACCTCGCGGCCGCGTTCGCCGATCAGCCCGATGACGCTGATATCGGCATCGACGTTGCGCGCCAGCATCGACAGCAGCACCGACTTGCCGACGCCGGAACCTGCGAAGATGCCCATGCGCTGACCGCGGCAGCAGGTGAGAAAGGTGTTCATGGCGCGCACGCCGAGATCGAGCGGGCTGCCGACGCGCTTGCGCGAATGTGCAGGCGGCGGCGTATTGCGGAACGGCATCGGCGAAGAGCCTTGCGGCAGCGGCCCCTTGCCGTCGATCGGCTCGCCCAGCGCGTTGACGACGCGGCCGAGCCAGGCCGCGGATGGCCGCACTTGATTGGCGGCGTTGGCGATCACCGCCTTGCAGCCGCGGCGCACGCCCTCGAGGCCGGCGAACGGCATCACCACGGCATTGTTGCCGGAGAAGCCGATCACCTCGCAGGGAATGGTGCGGTTGGCGCCGGTCTCGATCACGAGCCGCGCGCCGACCGACATCGCGTGAATCGGGCCGGCCACCTCGACCATCAGACCGCGAACGCCGACGACGCGGCCATAGATGTTGATGCCGTCGATGTCGCCGATCTGTTCGGCCAGCGCCTTCATAGGGGGGCCTTCATCGGCAGCGCACCTTCATATGAGGGGCCTCATGAGATGGTCGCCTTTGGTGATCCCGGGACATCACGGTGGAAACCTTAAGTTTCGCCATATTTCTGAACGGCGCTTAACTTCGTGTTTACCCGCATCATTAATCATTGCGTCACTGTCTTTGAGACTGAGCGTGACTCCCCTTCAGAAGAAGGCTGAGTCGCGGGAGTCGGTTAGGCCCGTCTCTTAAAGTGGAGCTTGAACGGAATCGGGTAACGAAAGCTGCTTCTCCCGCAAGACCTTAGGGCGATTCGACAAAAATTGCACCGGGGGGACTTGCGTTCCAGAATCAGACTTTGTTAACCATCTGTTGTCAGGATCCGAATCAGTTGTTCAAAGGCGTTTTGTTGAGTGCCGCGAATGCGGCCGACCTGACGCCCAGGAGCGGCGACTATGGGGAACTGGCATGCGCGTTTTGCTGATTGAAGATGACAGCGCCGTCGCGCAGTCGATCGAGCTGATGCTGAAGTCGGAGAGCTTCAACGTCTACACGACCGATTTGGGGGAAGAAGGCGTCGATCTCGGTAAACTATACGATTACGACATTATTCTCCTCGACCTCAACCTGCCCGACATGTCCGGCTACGACGTGCTCAAGCAGCTCCGGGTCTCCAAGATCAAGACACCGATTCTGATCCTCTCCGGCCTCGCCGGCATCGAGGACAAGGTCAAGGGTCTCGGCGTCGGCGCCGACGACTACATGACCAAGCCCTTCCACAAGGACGAGCTGGTGGCCCGCATCCACGCGATCGTGCGCCGCTCCAAGGGCCATGCCCAGTCGGTCATCCAGACCGGCGACCTCGTCGTCAACCTCGACACCAAGACGGTGGAAGTCGGCGGCCAGCGCGTGCATCTGACCGGCAAGGAATATCAGATGCTGGAGCTGCTCAGCTTGCGCAAGGGCACGACCCTCACCAAGGAAATGTTCCTCAACCATCTCTATGGCGGCATGGACGAGCCCGAGCTGAAGATCATCGACGTCTTCATCTGCAAGCTCCGCAAGAAGCTCGCCAACGCCTCCGAGGGCCGCAACTTCATCGAGACCGTCTGGGGCCGCGGCTACGTGCTGCGCGAGCCGCACGAGGCCGACGAGCGCATCCCCGCCTGATCTTAGGGGTTTCGCGAGCCCAGTCAGGCTCGCTCCTCCCAGCCTGGACCCCGCCGCAAATGGCGGGGTTTTCGTTTTTTGGGGTGAGGCTTCATCCGAAGCTTAACGTTTGAACCACTAGCCTTCCCCTGCCGACGAATGGTCGCTGCACGATGGGGGAACGATGATCCTGCAATCACTCGCCGGCCTGCCCGCCTTCCTGGTCTATTTCTGCACCGGGCTGATCGCGATCGTGGCCTATCTGTTCGTCTATACCCGCATCACGGCCCATAACGAGTTCCAGCTCATCCGCGACAACGAGCCGGCCGCGGCGATCGCGCTCGGGCTGAGCCTGCTCGGCTTCGTGGCGCCGCTGGTCAGCGCCATCGCGCATTCGGCGAACGTGCTGGACTGCCTGATCTGGGCGACGATCGCGCTGATCGTGCAGGTCATCGTGTTCTTCCTCATCAAGGTCCCGGTCCCCAACCTCTCGGAGCGGATCTCCGCCGGCGAGCTTGCCCCGGCGATCTGGCTCGGCCTGTCCTCGCTCGCCGCGGGGCTGCTCAACGCCGCCAGCATGATCTACTGACATGGCCGACAAACCCGCCAAGAACGAGTTCGGCAAGCGCCGGCCGGTGGCCGAGCCGCCGCTCTCGCGGCCGCCGATGAAGCGCTCCGGCCACGTCGCGCTGCTGGTGATGGGTACGATCGCCGTCGGCACCACCGCCTACACCTTGATGCCGCGGCAGACCTGCGAGCCCTCCCCCAGCGCCGTGCCGGGGCAGACGACCACGACTTGCACCACCAGCAGCAGCAGCAGTTCGTCGGGCGGCAGCAGCTCGCGCTGGTCGTCGCGATCGAGCTTCTTCGAGAGCGATTCATCGAGCCATTCCTCGTCGGGCACGTCGTCGGATTCCGGCCACAGCAGCGTGAGCCGTGGCGGCTTCGGCTCGTTCGGCCATGGCTTCTCCGGCGGGGGTTGACCATGCAACGCATCACTTGCTTGGAGCGCGACGACTGGCGAGAGACCGCGGCGCAATGCGGCTTCGTCTTCCACACCATCGACGGCGAGCGCTATTGGGACGAGCGCGCCTATTACGGCTTCACGCTGGACGAGATCGAGCGCGGCATCGAGACGCCGACCGGCGAGATCGACGCGATGTGCCTCGATCTTGCCGGCCGCGTCATCGGCGACGAGCGCTTCTTGCAGCGCTTGAAGATTCCGGAAGCGTTCTGGAGCCTGATCGCCGAGAGCTGGAAGCGCGACGACCGCAGCCTCTACGGCCGGCTCGATCTGAGGTTCGACGGCAAGTCGCCGGCGAAGCTGCTCGAATACAACGCGGATACGCCGACCTCGATCTTCGAGGCCGCGGTGTTCCAATGGACCTGGCTCGAACAGGCGATCGAACGCCGCGTCATCCCCTCGCGCGCCGACCAGTTCAACTCCATCCATGAGCGGCTGATCGCAGCTTGGAAGGAAATCGCTGGCGGTCGTCCCGTCCATCTTACCGGGATCACCGGCAACGAGGAAGACGCCGGCACGCTCGCTTATCTCGAAGACACCGCGCGCCAGGCCGGACTCTCGACGACGCTGCTCGACATCGAACAGGTCGGCTGGCGCGACGAGACCGGCGGCTTCGTCGATGTTGACGAGAACGATATCGCGCTCGCCTTCAAGCTCTACCCCTGGGAATGGATGCTCCAGGACGCCTTCGGCGCCAAGCTGAAGGATGCGCCGACGCGCTGGATCGAGCCGCCGTGGAAGGCGGTGCTCTCCAACAAGGGCATCTTGCCGCTGCTCTGGGAGATGTTTCCGAATCATCCCAATTTGCTGCCGGCCTTCTTCGAGGACGATCCGCGCGCCGCTGAGCTCGGCTCGTCCTATGTGCGCAAGCCGCTGCTGTCGCGCGAAGGCGCCAATGTCACGCTGGTGTCCGGCGGCATGCAGCTCGACGAGCAGGCAGGGCCCTACGGCGCCGAAGGTTTCGTGCGCCAGGCATTGTCACCGCTGCCGAACTTTTCGGGCTTTTATCCGGTGATCGGAAGCTGGCTGGTGAACCACGAGCCCTGCGGCCTGTCGATCCGCGAGGACGAGAGCCCGATCACAGGCAACCGCTCGCGGTTTTTGCCGCATGCAATTTTGTAATGTCATTCCGGGGCGCGACGCAGTCGCGAGCCCGGAATCCATAACCCCAGGCGGATGGAATGGCCCACATCCAACCGCCTGCCTATCTCGATGTCCTGTGATTATGGATTCCGGGCTCCGCGCTTACGCGCGGCCCCGAATGACGAGAAGCATCTCACCTCGCCGCGGCGAGCTTCAGCGGCTGCGGCATCAATCCGCCCATCGGACGGCCGGAACGCGCGGGGTTGAGCTGATAGAGACCGCGGCGATCGGCGACCGGGCGGAACGCGTCGGTGATGCCGACGACGGATTCGGCGGCGCCAAGCAGCAACGTGCCGTCCGCCTCCATCGCCTTCGCCATGCGCTCGAAAATCACCGCCTTGGTGTCCTGGTCGAAATAGATCAGCACGTTGCGGCAGAAGATCACGTCGAAGGTGCCGAGATGGGAGAAGTCCTGCAGCAGATTGAGCTGGCGGAACTGCACCATGGCACGAATGTCGGCGTTGAGCTGCCAGAGCTCGCCCACTTGCGTGAAGTATTTCACCAGATGCTGGATCGGCAGGCCGCGCTGTACCTCGAACTGGCTGTACACGCCGGCCTTGGATTTCTCCAGCACCTCCTGCGACAGGTCGGTGGCAACGATCTCGACGCGCCAGCCGGCGAGAGCAGCGCCCATCTCCTTCATGCACATCGCGATCGAATAGGGCTCCTGCCCGGTCGAGGAGGCCGCTGACCAGATGCGAAGCGACTTGCGCGCCGCGCGCGCCTGGATCAGGCCCGGCAGGATGGTGTCGCGCAAATGATCGAACGGGATCTTGTCGCGGTAGAAGAAGGTCTCGTTGGTGGTCATCGCCTCGACCACGTCGGTCGCAAGCCGGCCGTCGCCGTTCCTGATCTTCAGAACGAGATCGGGGATGCCGGGAAGGCTTGCCTTGCGGGCGAGCGGCAGCAGCCGGCTCTCGACCAGATATTGCTTGTCGGCGGAGAGATCGAGACCGGAGCGCTCTTTCAGGAACTTGCGCAGATAGTCGTAATCTGCGGGTGTCACGAGCGGTCTCCCGCGAACAGGCGGTTGACCTTGGCGCCGATCTGGTTGAGCGGCAGGATCGCCGCGCAGATGCCGGCATTGGCCGCCGCGCCCGGCATGCCCCAGACCACGCTGGAGGCTTCGTCCTGCGCGATCACGCTGCCGCCGGCCGCGACGATGTCCTTGCCGCCGCGCATCCCGTCCGAGCCCATGCCGGTCAGGATCACGGAGAGGATGTTGCCGTGCCAGACGTCGATGGCGGAGGTGAAGAGCGGATCGACCGCAGGCTTGCAGAAATTCACGGCGGGGCCGTCGTCGAGCGCGATCACCGGGTCAGCGCCGCTGCGCGCGACACGCATGTGCTTGCCGCCCGGAGCAAGGTAAATCCGTCCCGGCTTCACCGGCTCACCGTCGACCGCCTCGGCCGCCGGCCGGCGGCTCGTGCGCCCCAGATGCTCGGCGAGGATGGTGGTGAAGGTCGGTGGCATGTGCTGGGTGATCAGCACCGGGAAGCGATCGATCACGGGGCCGAGCTCGGTGACGAGCGCCATCAGCGCCTGAGGACCGCCGGTCGAGGAGCCGATCAGCAGCACCTTCGGCGCCTGGGTCGAGAACGGACGTGTCGCTAGCGATCCTAACGACGGGGCATGCACGGCCGGAGCGGGCGCAGGCGCGGCAGGCCGCGCAACAGGACCGCGGACAACGGGAGCCGGGCTCGCGGGCGCCAGCGGCGGGCTCGCAACCGCAGACTTGCGACGCAGCCGCGCGCCGAGATGGCGGATCTTCTGGATCAGGTCGTGATGGAAAATGTCTGCGGCCGACGCCTCACGCGTCGATTCCGGCTTGGGAATGTAATCGGCCGCGCCGAGCGACAACGCCTTGAAGCTGATCTCCGCGTTGCGGCGGGTCAGCGTCGAAGCCATGATGATGACGAGATCGCGCTTCTTGGCGAGCAGTTGCGGCAGTGCCGAGAGGCCATCGAGCTCGGGCATTTCGATGTCGAGCACGGCAACATCGGGATTGATGCGATCGAGCTGGTTGACCGCCTCGAGCCCGGTGCGCAGCGACGCCGCGACCTCCATGTCGTGCTCGGCACCGATCCAGCGCGAGATCAGACCGCGGATGACGACGGAATCGTCGACGATCATTACCCGCAAAGGTCCGGCTTCGCGCGACGGGCTCGTGGTCGAATTACCTGCGAACGCAACACTCATTACTCACCAACTCAGACTGACACGGGTTCAGTTGAAAACAAGCGCCGAAGGATCCGTTCAGCCTCCGGGCGGTCGCTCAGATCAGGCCGACTTCCTGGAATTTCGCCGTCACGATGTCCTTGTCGAAGGGCTTCATGATGTACTCGTTGGCGCCGGCGTGCAGCGCGCGCGCGATATGCGCGACGTCGTTCTCGGTGGTGCAGAACACCACCTTCGGCTGGTCGCCGCCGGGCATGCGGCGGAGATGGCCGAGGAACTCGTAGCCATCCATGACCGGCATGTTCCAGTCGAGCAGCACCGCATCGGGCAGGCCGCGCTTGCAGGCCTCCAGCGCCTTCTCACCGTCCTCGGCTTCGAGGATCTGGAAGTCGAGCCCCTCCAGGATCCGGCGCGCAACCTTGCGGATGACGCTGGAATCATCAACGACGAGACACGTTCGCATGTGAACCTCTGCTTCCTCCCCTTTGCGGGGATACTTCCAATTGCGAGCCCGCCGGCGGCAGTGCCGCCGTATCAGGCTGCCATCATCTCGGGCGCGAGCTCGAGGACGCGGTCGACGTCGAGCACGACCATGAGCTGGCCGTCGAGGCGGTGGACGCCGCCGGCGAGCTTGGCCATGCGGGGGTCGAGGTTGACGGGGTTCTCCTCCATGCCGGCCTCGGGCAGGCGCAGCACCTCGCCGATCTGGTCGATGAGCAGGCCGTAGGATTCGCCGCGGAGGTCGACGCCGACCGCCATCGGCACCTTGCCGTCTTCGGCCTTGGGCAGGCCGAGGCGGGCACGCATGTCGACCACGGTGACGATGCGGCCGCGCAGATTGAGGACGCCCGCGATCTCGCGCGAGGACAGGGGCACGCGGGTGACGCGCTCGGGCATGAACACGTCCTGGACGCGGGAGATCGGCAGGCCGAACAGCTGGCCGCCGATCATCGCGGTGACGTACTCGACCATGGCGCCTTCAGCGGACTGGGTCTTCTTGCTCATCTCGGTGTCTCCTGATCCCCGTCCTGCTTACGCCGCGGCCCGGCTCAGCTCGGAGGCGCCGGCGGCGCCCGCGGTCTGCTCCTTCAGCGCCGCGATCAGACCGGGACGGTCGAACTTGGCGACGTAATCGTGGAAGCCGGCCTGCCGGCCGCGCTCGATCGCCGCCGGCGACACCAGCGCCGAGAGGCCGATGATCGGCGTCGCGGCGAGGTTGTTGTCGGAGCGGACGACTTCGGCGAACTCGAACCCGTTCATGTCGGGCATCTCGATGTCGGTCAGGATCACGTCGAAACTCTGGGCGCGCAGGGCGGCGAGGCCTTCCTGCGCGGTCGGCGCGGTGCGGACGCGGTAGCCGGCGGCCTTCAGCACCGGCGCCAGCATGTTGCGGAAGAACGCCGAGTCGTCGACCAGCAGCACCGACTGCGAGTGCAGCGACGGCTTCATCTCCTTGCGGGTGAACCAGTCGGCGAACGCCATCGGCAGGAAGTGGCCGACGTCGATCACCTCGGTGGCCTGGCCCTTGATCACGGCCGAGCCGAGAATGCCGGAGGAGGAGCCGCCGACCTCGATGTTGAGGCGTTCCTCGACGATGTCGATGATCTCGTCGACGACGAGGCCCATGGAGCGGCCGTCGTCGGCGAACACCAGGATCGGCTGGGCGCCCTGGCTGGCAATGGTGACGCCGTCCATGGCGACCAGCGGCATCAGCTGCTCGCGGTACTGCACCATGTAGCGGCCGTTACTGAACTCGATCTTGTCGGCGGGCAGCTCTTCCAGGCGCGTGACGAGGCCAAGCGGAACCGCCTTGGGCTGCGACGAGCCGGCGCGGAACACCAAGAGCGAGGTGGTCTGCTCGCCGGAGCCGATGTGATGGGCGCCGTTCTCGTCGCCCATGTCATGGGCCGAGGAGCCGGCGGCGCCGAGCGCTTTGGCAATGCCGTTGGGATCGATGATCATGATCACCGCGCCATCGCCCAGAATGGTGTTGCCGGAGAACATGTCGATGTGACGCAGCTTGGTCGACATCGGCTTGACCACGATCTCTTCGGTGTGGAACACGCCGTCGACGACGATGCCAAAGGTCTGGCTGCCGACCTGGGTGACCACGATGAAGCCGTTCTCGGGATCGCTGGCGGCGCCGTCGTCGATCTTCAGCAGCTTCTTCAGGTGGATCAGCGGCAGCAGCTTGTTGCGCAGGCGCAGCACCGCGGTGTCCTTGATGCGCTCGATGCGGTGCTCGGAGTTGGCGCGGGCCCGCACCAGCTCGACCACCGAGAGCTGCGGAATCGCAAAGCGGTCGCCGGCGGCTTCGACGATCAGCGCCGAGACGATGGCGAGCGTCAGCGGGATCTTGATGGTGACGGAGCTTCCTTCACCGGCCACGGACTTGATGTCGATGGTGCCGCCGATCTGGTCGATATTGGTGCGGACCACGTCCATGCCGACGCCGCGGCCCGACACCGAGGTGATGGCGGCCGCGGTGGAGAAGCCCGGCGCGAAGATGAACTTGTGGATCTGGGCTTCGCTCATCTTCTCCAGCTCGGCCTCGGAGACGAGACCTGAGGAAAGCGCCTTGGCCTTGATCTTCTCGGTGTTGAGGCCGCGGCCGTTGTCGGCGATGCAGATGATGATGTGGCCGCCCTCGTGATAGGCGGAGAGGCGGATGGTGCCCTGCTCGCCCTTGCCGCTGGCGAGGCGCTCGGCGGGGGTCTCGAGGCCATGATCGGCGGAGTTGCGCACCATGTGGGTGAGCGGGTCCTTGATCAAATCGAGCACCTGGCGGTCGAGCTCGGTGTCGGCGCCGTGCATCTCGAGCTCGATCTGCTTGCCGAGTTCGGATGAGAGGTCGCGGACGATGCGGGGCAGCTTCTGCCAGGCATTGCCGATCGGCTGCATGCGCGTCTTCATGACGCCCTCCTGCAGCTCGGCGGTGACGTTGGAGAGGCGCTGCAAGGGCACCTTGAACTCGGTGTCCTCGTTGCGGCGGGAGATCTCCAGGAGCTGGTTGCGGGTCAGGACCAGCTCGGAGACCATGGTCATCAGGTGCTCCAGCGTATCCACGTTGACACGGATCGACTGGTTGGCGATGCGGTCGCCCTCGCCCGCCATCTCGTCGGCCATCGACTTCTTCGCGGCCTTCTCCTTGGGCGCCTTTGCGGCTTCCTTGGCAACGGCGGCTTCGGCAGCCGGCGCAGGTGCAGCCTTGACCTCAGTCTTGGCCACGGGCGCGGCGACCGGCGCTTCGATCGCGGTCTCGCGGAAGGCGCGCTCGAGCTCGTCGAGCGAAACCTCGCCCGGACGCAGCGGGCGCTCCAGGGTCTGCTCGACCAGCGAGCCCGTGGTCATCTCCTTGGCAGGCGCCGCGGCCGGGGCGTCGGGCGCCAGCGGCGGCGCATCGGCAACGGGGGTGCCGGCCGGCATCGGCTGCGCCGAGCCTGACATGGCGGCCATGCCCTGCTCGACCATCGCCTCCAGCTTGTCGATGAGATCGCGGTCGTTCCCTTCAGGCTCGGCCTCGGTTGCCTCCAAGCCAGCCAAAATCTCCTTGATGCGGTCGATCGAGGACAGGATCACCGTCACCGCCTCGGCGGTGACAGGCATGCCGTCACGGAATTTGCCCATCAGGGTCTCGCCGGCATGTGCCAACGCTTCCAGCCGCGGCAGGCCCAGGAAGCCGCAGGTGCCCTTGATGGTGTGGACCAGGCGGAAGATGTTATCCAGGATCTTGGCGTTGTTCGGCTCCTGCTCGAACTTCACCAGCTGATTGTCCACGGTGTCCAGGCTCTCGCTGGTCTCCGTCAGAAACTCCCGCAACAGATCATCCATGAAAACAGGCCTTCATACAGGAAGGGCGCGCACGAGGCGTGATGCGCCATTTCGGAATGGGGCCAGCTTCACCGCAAAGCGTTTAATATTGGTTGAGTATGTGCAAAAGAACGGAACCAACAAAGAGATAAGGCGCTCCGGACAAGCCGAAGCGCCTCGTAAAGATTGGATTAACGCTTCGCGAGCGACGCTTCGCGTTTACGAAGCGATAACGATGATTGCTTCGCCTTCCGGCTTGAGCGTCACGGTGAGCCCGCAGGCCTGCGCGAGCAGCCGCGTATAATAAGGCTGGATCGCATGGGCATCCGCAGCCGGCCCGCGCTCGCCGCTCAGGAGCTCGGAGATGTTCTGCGGCAGGCGCGCATTGTGTCCGGTCGCGGTGATGCGAAAGCTCATCGCCTCGCCCTCGCCGACGGGATCGACCGTCAGCATGCCGCCGCGCGGGATCGTGTGCTGGGCGACGACCAGCATGTTGAGCAGCAGCTTGACGCGGTTCTTCGGCAGCAGCAGCCGCGGCAGATTCCAGGTGATCGAGCACTTGCCGTCCTCGATATGGCCTTTCGCCATGGTCTGGGCATCGCCGAGATCGATCTGCGCGCCGGAGGAGCCGGCCGCACCGAAGGCAAGACGGCAGAACTGGAGCCGGGCGGAGGCCGTCTTGGCGCTCTTGCGAATCAGGTCGAGCGCGAACTCGCGGTCCTCGGGCTTGGGATCGTCGTCGAGCACTTCGAGCCCGTTGACGATGGCGCCCACGGGGCTGATGAGATCGTGGCAGACCCGCGAGCACAACAGCGCGGCGAGTTCGAGCATATCGGGAGCAGTAGCGGTCGCGGGCGACGAAGCGTCAGACATATAATGGGGTCCTGGAGGGTTCCTGGAATTGCACGGCGCTGGACGCCGCGAATCACGCATGCTTGACGGATGCTGCGGGTTCTAACATTCGCAACCCCGCGGCAGCTAGCTTGCGATCGGCTCGAGGCGGCCATAAGCCCAAGCGAATCGATCGGGGCGAATCAGTGGACGAGGAACGATTTTGCCGACAGATGAGGCATGCAGGTGAAGCGGATCATTGACGGAGCGGCCGCCTTTGGCCTGATGGACCCGCTGACCGCGCTGGTGGTGAAGGCGGGCGAGGCGATCCTCGCCGTCAACCGCGCTGCCATGCGGATCGACGGCAAGCAGGATGGCTCGCCGGTGACCGAGGCTGACCTTGCCGCCGACCGCATCATCGCGGACGGTCTCGCGCAGCTCGCGGGCGATGTTCCGACGCTGTCGGAGGAGCGGACCCAGCTCGCCTCCCCGCCGTTTCAGGGCAGCTTCTTCCTGATCGATCCGCTCGACGGCACCAAGGAGTTCGTCGCCGGCCGCGACGAATTCACGGTCAATCTCGCATTGGTGACGGAAGGCGTACCGCTGCTCGGCATCGTGTCCGCCCCCGCGCTCGGCCTGCTCTGGCGCGGCATCGTCGGCCACGGCGCCGAACGCGTGAGGTTCAACGGCGCGACGATCGCCGGCGCCGAGCCGATCCGCACCCGCAAGCTGCCGACGCGAGGGGAGCCCTGGATCGCGGCGGTGAGCCGTTCGCATGGCGATGCCAGAAGCGAGGCGTTCATCGACAACAGGCCCAATGCGGTCAGGATGACGTGCGGCTCGGCCGTGAAATTCGGCCGGATCGCGGAAGGCAGCGCCGACATCTATCCCCGTTTCGGGCCGACCTCGGAATGGGACGTCGGGGCCGGCTGCGCAGTCGTGACCGCGGCCGGCGGCAAGGTAACCGATGGCAAGGGCGGCGAGCTCCGATTCGGCCAGCGCAGCGATACCGGCTTCATCATCCCGGAATTCATCGCCTGGGGCGACCCGCAGGCGGTAGGCTGCTACTGACCGGGCTCGCTTACTGCCCGAGCTTCTCCTGCAGGGCCGGCCAGCGCTTGCCCACCTCATAGAGGAAGCGATCGGGATCGGCGACGAAGGCGTCGCGATTGTCCTCCCGGCTGAACAGATAGAGCCGCTGCGCCACGATCGCGAAGAAATGCGGATTGCCGGCGACGATGACGCCGCGGGCGATATCGGCCGGATCATAGCCGCCGAACTGCGGTCCGTAGATCTCGGGATGGGCCTGGAAAGAGGCGCGGTTGCCCTCGTTCCGGAAGCGCCAGACGGCCCCCCAGAGGTTCGCCTCGAACTCCGCCGTCCCCTGCACGGCCGCGCCAGCGACGAAATAGGCGACGGGGTCGAAACCCTCGATGGCGACGCCGGTGAAGCGGTTGACGACGATCCGCTCGGTGGTGGCGGCCCCTGCCGGCCCCCCCGCGCCGACGATCCAAATGCCCGCAAGCAGGCAGAGGCGGCGGGCGATCAAGGCAATTCCGGGGCGCAAAGGGCTATCTTCCTGCCGTTGTGCCGTCATAGTTGCTGCGGATAACATCCGAGTCGAGGGGACATCCGGCGCAACCTAGAGCCGTGCCTGTTGGCGTCAGGTTAAGGAAGCGACCGGATTCGGTACCAGGGGTTCTTTTATGACTTTCGCATCACGCCTTGCTGCGCTCGCGCTTGCCGGGATGATCGGCTGGATCGTGCCGGCCTCCGCCCAGCAGGCGCCGCCGCCTGACCTGCCGCCGCCGCAACGGACCCCGACGCCCAACACCTATGGGCCGGACGAGCTCGTCACCGCCGGCCATCGCTTCTTCGGCAACGTCTCGCGCGGGCTCGCCTCGATCATCGAGAAGGCGGTCAGCCAATGGGGCCTGCCGAACGGCTACATCCTGGGTGAGGAAGGCTCCGGCGCCTTCGTCGCCGGCCTGCGCTACGGCGAAGGCACGCTCTACACCAAGAACGCCGGCGATTTGCGCGTCTATTGGCAGGGCCCCTCGCTCGGCTTCGACTGGGGCGGCGACGGCGCCCGCACCATGACGCTGGTCTACAACCTGCCCGCCACCAACGCGATCTACCAGCGCTTCGGCGGCATCGACGGCTCGGCCTACATCATCGGCGGCTTCGGCATGACGGCGCTCACCGCCAACAACATCGTGCTGGTGCCGATCCGCTCGGGGCTCGGCCTGCGGCTGGGCGCCAATATCGGCTATCTCAAATACACCCCGCGCGCGACCTGGAACCCGTTCTAGGCCCCCGCCCTCCCCACTGCCCACCGATCAAGGTTAACGACAGCGCGGGGCTGGCTTTTTGCCGGCCCGCCATGGCATTGTCGTTGGTGAATTTTTCCTTAAGCTTGGGAGTTCTGGCCCATGGTCGAACCGATCATGTACCTGGCGATCGGTTTCCTGCTCTCCATGCTGTGCGGGCTCGCAATCGTGCCGCTGGTGCATAACCGCGCGGTGCGCCTGACCACGCGCCGGTTAGAGGCCGCCACCCCGCTGTCGATGGCCGAAATCCAGGCCGACAAGGACCAGCTCCGCGCCGAGTTCGCCATGTCCGCCCGGCGGCTCGAGATGAGCGTCGAGCAGCTCAAGAACAAGACCACGAGCCAGCTGGCCGAGCTCGGCAAGAAGAGCGACGCCATCAACCGCATGAAGATCGAGCTCGGCGAGAAGAACGCCACGATCTTCGCGCTGGAGGCGCGCGAGAAGGCGGTGAAGGAGCAGCTCCGCGCCACCGAGGAGGAGTTCAGCGCCAAGACGGAAGCCTTGCGCCAGGCCGAGATCGCGCTGGCCGACAAGCAGGCCGAGCTCGCCAAGATCAACTCCGAACTGTCCGACCGCTCGATGATGGCGGAGAGCCGCCAGGTCGAGCTGGTCGCGGTGCGAACGCAGATCGAGGAATTGAAGCACCGCGTCGGCGATGCCGAGAAGGAATTTGCCGCGACGCAAGCGCGTCTCGCACAGGAGCGCACCGAATCCGAGACCGCCTCGCGCGAGCTCAACGAGGCGCGCGGCCGCGTCGAGAATCTGAGCCAGCGCGTCACCGAGCTCGACCGCCAGCTCATCGTGCAGGTCAAGGAGGCCGAGATGCTATCGAGCCGCGTCGCCGATCTCGAAGGACGCCTTGCCACGCAGGGCAAGCTGCTCGCCGAGCGCGACTACGAGAACAACCAGCTGCGCCAGGCCAACGAGGCCAACGAGCGCACCATCAAGGAGCTGCGCGTCGAGATCGCGGGCCTCAGCGGCGGCAAGTCGTCGGCTGCGATGGAGCAGCTGCGTGCGGAAAAGGCCACGCTGGAGGAGCAGCTGCGCAGCGCGCGCGACGAGCGCGCGAAACTCCAGCGCGACATCAACGCGATCCAGCAGCAGGCCGAGAGTTCCTGGGCGACGGAGCGGATGGAGAACGCGCTGCTGCGCGAACGCATCAACGACATCGCGGCCGAAGTCGCCAAGCTCGCGATGCAGCTCGAAGGCCCGAACTCGCCGATCGAGGCGCTGCTCGCGGCCGAGGCCGGCCAGCCGCCGAAGCCCGCGCCGCGCCCGGCCAACGACGCCGCGACCAACGGCGCTCCGGCTGCCCGCCTGCCCGAAGGCGGCGGAACGCTCGCCGAGCGCATCCGCGCGCTCCAGGCCCACGCCTCCCGCGCCCGCCAGCAGGGCGCGTAACCGGCCAAAATCCGGCTTCCCTAGCAAATGGGCCGACTTGCCGAAGGTTTTCCGCCCCCGCGACGCCTGAAAACTTGACACCTTCGGCCGGCACTTCTAAATCGCGGGCTCCAATGTGCCGGCCGGCCGAAAGGTCCGGCCGCCTGCATGATGGTCCCGGGCGCATAGCTCAGCGGGAGAGCGTTCCCTTCACACGGGAGAGGTCCAAGGTTCGATCCCTTGTGCGCCCACCACGCTTCGCCAAAGGCTTCGCGTGGCGCAGCCACGCCCAATACTAGCGAAGCGTGTCCGGCCTAGCTCGAAGAGCGTAGACGGACTTGCGGGTCTTGCTTCCGCTCTGTCAAAATTCGAAAACAACCCCATGCACAGTAGACGGCATCAGCCGGATCAAGGGGTTACGCCTTTTCCGAAGTCGCGTTTGACTTGTCGGGCAAAACAGGGGCAGGATGGCATCGTCGGGAGAGGCCTTACGGATAATCGTCGCGGCTGGAGCGGCCGGATGCATCGATGGGCGGGACGTCGGCTCACGAAGTGCGAAGCGGCAAGCCTTGTTCTGCAACCACCCGCACGGGCGGAAAAGAAACGCAATCCACGACGTCGAACAGCACGCTGATGCTCCCGTCGAATGACTGCGCGAAAGCGATCGCGTCATCACGCTTTGCGTCGGCGATTTGTGTGCCGAGCGTGCAATGAGGTCGCCAGTTTCCCGGCCGATAGTGCAGCCGACAAAAGGCTGGATCGATCGCAGCGCTGATCGAAGCGTGCCACCTGACGAGCGTTTCATCGAATTCCGGCTCCGCCCAGAGCACGAGCGGCGGACCTGCGAACCAACGAATTCGCTTGAACGCGACGAGTAGTTGCCCTTCGCCTCCTACCGCGCGGAGCATGGTGTCCCACGCGATCTCCGCGGTAATCTCAGGCGTATCATACATGGCGAATGTAAAATGCGGCCGATAGGCGAGAGCCCTCATCGAAGGCTGGCTCTCAAACGCGGCAACTTCATCCCACAAGGCTTCGATCTGCTTTGCCGAGGGATCGTCGGACCGAATGTTGATAGCCAAAGCCACGCCCTGTCGCTCCGTGAATCAATAGATTGTCTCACCAGCGACGAAAGAACCATGCCTTTTGCGCGCTAGTGAGCCATGAGAACGGGGATATCCGCGTGCTCCATGATATAGCTGGTCGCCCCACCGAATATCATCTGCCGCAGCCGCGTGCGGGTGAAGGCTCCTTTGATCAATAGATCGCAACCGTGTGCCCTGGCGGCATCGAGGACCGCCTCACCAGTTTCGCGCCCCTCCAGCTCGACGCTGATCAAGCTGGGCGCAATGCCATTGTATTGGAGTTGCCGAGCGATCTGACCGGCAGACGGTCCCGGCACCGCTTGGCCGCCGACAACCGTTAGGACCGATACCCTTTCGGCCAGACGAAGCAACGGCATGGCAAATGCGTTTGCCCGAGCTTGCTCGGTACTCCCGTTCCAGTGGATCATGATGTTTGTTGCGACGCTTCTTGGTGCATTCGACGGCGCCAGCAGAACGGGCCTGCCGCTCTCAAACAGCGCGGATTCGATCGCGCGGCGGTGAGGGCCCGCAGCATCAACGTCAGACCGCGCCATCACGATCAGATCGAAAGCGCGCCCATAACTTCCGATAAAGTCTTCGCCCTCAGGCGCGTTCTCCAGCCAGCCGAAGCACGGCGGGTTCGACCCTGCGGTGGCTCGAGGAACAACATGCTTGAGCATGAATGCTTCGAAGAAGTTGCGCATGTCGTTCAATTCGGCTTCGCTCTTCACTTGATACGAATCCAAGAGAATGCCGGTGGCCAATTCGGCGGCCGCATATTGAGGGATGCCGAACCGGAGTGGAAAACCTTCGATATAGGCGCCGGAACGTCGCGCGATATCCAAGGCCACAGCGAGCGTGGCTGTCATCATCGGAATATTCTGAAGCGGGACCAGGAGCGTCTTCATTTTGAATCCCCGATTTTTCTGACGAACATTGACGGAGGATGCCTGCTTTCAATTGGGGTAGCGTCTGCGAAGTTTCCACTTTGCGAGCGATTCAGTTTGTCACAATGGTTGCGTCATGCGGCCCGTTCAAGCCTCGTATCGATCTCCTGGCGCAGCGCCGCGAAGTCGATTGGTTTGGTCAATAGGTCGGCGGCGCCCTTCTCCAGCGCCTTGCGCCTGGTCTCGGCATCACCGTAGGCCGTGATCATGATGACAGGCACATCGGGGCGGGCCGAGCGCACGATAGGCAGCATCTCCAGTCCGCTCATTCCGGGCATGTTGATGTCGGACAGGATCAGAATCAGGGTGGCATCCGCAATCTCGGCCGCGCGCTGCAATGCCAGGGGTGCCGAGGATACGAACTCCATCAGAAAACGACCGGCGCGCAGATCGCGCCGAAACTGCTGGCGGAACAGGGCCTCGACATCGGGCTCGTCGTCAACGACCATTATATAGACGCTCAACTTCTGCCTCCCGTCTGCAACGGTGCCGCCCGCGTGCGCGGCAGCGTAATGATGAACTCGGTATATTTGCCCGGCTCGGTATCGACCTCGATGCTGCCGCCGTGCTGCTTCACAATGATGTCGTGGCAGATTGAAAGGCCGAGGCCAGTTCCTTCGCCGGCGGGCTTGGTCGTGAAGAACGGATTGAATATCTTCTGTCTGACATCGGCCGGGATGCCGGTGCCATTGTCGCGAATGCGGATTTCGACGGCGCCGCCGAGGTCTGTGGTCGTCGCGCGCAGCCTCGGCTCGAAGCCGTCACCGGCGGCGTCCTTTTGCTTGCTTGCCGCGTAGAAACCGTTTGAAACCAGATTGAGGAACACCCGCGTTATCTCCTGCGGATACAGCTCGAGCGCGCCCGCAGACGGATCCAGCTTTCTTTCAAGCGTGATGTTGAAGCCGGCTCTTTCCGCGCGGGCTCCGTGATAGGCGAGGTTGAGGCTTTCTTCGAGGATGGCGTTGATGTCGGCCGCGCGGCGTTCGCCAGACCCTTCGCGGGAATGCAGAAGCATATTCTTGACAATGGAATCGGCGCGCGTTCCGTGCTGCACGATCTTTTTAAGGTTACCTCTCAGCATGTGTATCACCGCGTCGATGTCCTGCCTTTCCGCCTCGCCCAGGCCGGCTGAGCGCAGCGCGTCGCCGAGCTCGTCGGTGAGTTCGGAGGACAGCGCCGCAAAGTTGTTGACGAAATTGAGCGGGTTCTTGATCTCGTGCGCAATGCCGGCCGTGAGTTGCCCGAGCGAGGCAAGCTTCTCGGTCTGGATCAGCCGGTCCTGCGCATTTCGCAACTCCTCGAGCGATTGCGACAATTCCATGGTGCGCTCGCGCAACTCATTCAGCAGGCGCGCATTTTCGATCGCGATCACGCCCTGGTGCGCGAAATTGGATACGAGCTCGATCTGCTTGTCCGTGAAGGGTTTGACTTCCTGGCGGAAGATCGTGATCGTGCCAATCAGCTCATCTTCCTTGAGCATGGGCACGATGACGAGGGTCCTTGCGCCGGCAAGGTCGGCAAGCGCGCGAACGTTGGGGTTGCCTTCGACATAGGGCGGCTGCGTCCTGATGTCGTCGATATGAACCGTCTGATGCGTCTTCTCGACGGTGCCGAGCCCGCTCGCGGGATGTGGGCGAATGTGCTGGTAGAGCCGGGTATCGACATAAGCTTGCGGCGCGTTGTGCAATGCGACCGTGCGAAAGCCGCCCTCCTCGTAGAGATTCATGGTGCCAAAACCGGCGCCGCAAATTCGCGTCGCATTCTCCAGCATCTTGTGGAAGACCGGAGTGAGTGCGCCCGATGAAGCGCTTATGATTTCCAGCACCTCCGATGTTGCCGTCTGCCGCTCCAGCGATTCATTCAATTGCTCGAACAGACGCACGTTGCCGATGGCGATAACAGCCTGATCGGCAAAGGTCTGCAGCAGCGTGATCTGCTTGTCGTCGAATGGGCGCACCTCGGTACGACGCAGCACGATCGCCCCCATGCTCTCGCCTTCGCGCAAGAGCGGCACACTCAAAACGGTCCGAACGTTTGAGCGAAGCGCATATTCGCGTCCCGTCGGGTATTGCTCCCCTTCGGGCCCGAGCAGGTCGTGCACCTGAACGGTGCGACGATCGATAATCGCCCAGCCGGTCGGCGATTTGACACTGATCGGTCGTCGGCTCCACACCACCGGAACCGGGCCATGGTGCGCCTGGATGACGATATCGTCGCCATCCCTCAGAATGACCAGTGCATCATATGCCTCGCAAAGCCCGCATGCGCTTTCCACGATCGCCTTGAGCACCGGACCGACTTCGGTTGGGGAGGAAGCGATGACCCGCAAGATATTGGCGCTGCCGGTCTGGTACGTCAGCGCCTCGGACAGATCGCGCGTCCTGGTTTTCAATTGTTCGAACAGCCGGACATTCTCGATGGCGATCACCGCCTGGTCGGCAAACGTGGCGACGAGCTCGATCTGTTTTTCTGTGAAGGGCTGCACGCGCTTGCGGGCGATCACGATCGCGCCGATCGGCTCATTCTCGCGCAGGAGTGGAACACCGAGCGCCGTGCGTTGACCAGCCATCGTGATCGACGCCTGCAGGCCGTATTCGGGATCGGCAGCGACGTCGAGGATCTGCACCGGACGGCGTTCGAGGACCGCTCGACCCGTGACCGTGCCCCGGCCGGGGGCGATCGGATGAGCCTGCAGAAAAGCGATGTAGTCCTCGGAAAACCCGACCGCTGCTCCGGCCTGATATTCATCGCCCTCGCGGCGCATGATGAAGGCCATCTCCGCTTCGCACAGCCGTGCCGCCGACTCGACCAGCGTGTCGAGGACGGTTTGCAGATCGAAGGTCGAGCGGCTGATCACCTTCAGCACATCGGCAGTCGCGGTTTGCTGCTGGAGCGATTCGGCGAGGTCGCGCGTCTTCGCCTGGACCTCATCGAACAGCCGCACATTCTCGATCGCGATCACGGCCTGATCGGCGAAAGTGGAGACCAGGTCGATCTGCTTGTCCGTGAACGAGTTCACGGTCTTGCGGCCCAGGAATAGCACGCCGATCGTTTCTCCGGACCGGAGCAGGGGTACGCCCAGGAGGGTGCGGTAACCGCCGGCCCTCTGTTGCTCGGGATAGGCATAGTCGGGATCGACCAGGACGTCCGGGATCTGAACAGCCTTGCCGCACAGCAGGACGCGCCCGACGAGGCTACCGCGTCCCGCATTGAGCCGAACGCCCGCCGAGGCCTTGGCCCACTCGGGCGAGAAATTGTAGCGAGTTGCATGATAGTACCCACCATCGCCATCGTGCCGGACGATTGCCGCCATGTCGGCACCACACAGCCACGCCGCCGATTCCGTCAGCGTGTCGAGAACGGTTTGCAGATCGAACGCGGAGCGGCTGATGACTTTCAACACATCGGCGGTCGCGGTCTGCTGCTGCAGCGATTCCCGCAAGTCGTCGGTACGCGCCTGCACCTCGTCGAACAGCCGCGCGTTCTCTATGGCGATGACAGCCTGGTCGGCGAAGGTCTGCAGAAGCTGCACATGATGCGGAGCGAAGGCCCCCGGCTCGGCTCGCGTCACGCTGATCATGCCGATCACCGTGCCGCCGGTCGCGAGCGGAACGAACAACATGCTGCGAAAGCCGCGGGCGCGCGCGATCAATTTGATGTCGTTCGTCAGCGCTTCAGTATCGGGGGTCGGCACCACCTTACCGGCCTCCGCCCTCGCAAAACTCTCGAAATCGGCGATCGGACGCGGAAACATCTTCTTCAAAGCTTCATCGGCGGCAGGATTCGTCGGCGTGAACGCCGCCAAGTGGGCATTGCCGTCGATGAAGCGGAATACGGTCGTCGAAAAGCCGCCGAGCAAGGCATTTGCGCGCCTCGCGATCGCATCGAATACCGGTTTCACCTCCGATGGCGAACTGGCAATGATCTTGAGAATGTCCGCGGTGGCGGTCTCGCGATCTTGTGCGGCGCGCAATTCGGCCAGGAGCCGCGCGTTCTCCTGCTGCAAATCCGCCACAACGTCCTGAGGAAGCGCGGCCATGATGAAAATCCACGTCGCCAGCCGGTTCGCGGCCGACGTCAAAATCTAATCAAGAATGTGTCGGGAATTATTCCACCATCAGGTGCTTTCGACCAGAGGTACCGTGAGTTGATTTTCGATCGACTACGCGTCAATTCGCCTTTCGTGATCGACGAAAGCGGCGAGTTCCGCAAAATGCCGCTGGCGGCCGCTTTGCTTCGGGTCCGCAGGCCTCGGGGGCGCGGGACCCGAGTGCCGCGAGCGCCGTAGATTGCGTCCTGAAACACCCTAGGAGAACCCCATGGCGACCATATTCATCACCGGCAGCGCGGATGGCCTCGGCCGGGCGGCGGCGCAATCGCTCCTCGATCGGGGCCACCACGTCGTGCTGCACGCGCGTTCGGCCGATCGTGCTGCGGCCCTCGGCGGGCTCGCTTCGCGCGCCCGGGGATTGGTGATCGGCGATCTCAGAAGCGCCAAGGAGACGCGGAGCATCGCCGACCAGGTCAACGCGATCGGGCGCACGGATGCGGTCATCCACAATGCCGGCGTCTACACGCGGCCGAGCCGCGGCGCGACCCCTGAAGGCCATGCCGAGACGCTGGCCATCAACACGCTTGCGCCGTTCATGCTGACGGCCCTGATCGCGCGGCCCGCCCGATTGATCTATATCAGCAGCGGATTGCACCGCGGCGGAGAGGGCTCGCTCGACGACCTCGATTGGACCAAGCGGGCCTGGAATGCGGCCAAGGCCTATGCCGAGAGCAAGCTGCACGTCGTCGCGCTCGCCTACGCGCTGGCGCGGCGCTGGCCCAACGTCCTCTGCAACGCCGTCGATCCCGGTTGGGTGCGCACGAAGATGGGCGGCGCGGGCGCCCCGGTCGATATCGACACGGGGCAACGGACCCAGACCTGGCTGGCGGTCAGCGAGGATCACGCGGCGCGGGTGAGCGGACGCTACTGGCATCATCTCGAGCAGCAAGAGCCAGCCCGCGAGGCGACCGATCCGAGATTTCAGCACCAGCTCATCGGCCAATTGAGCGAGCTGACGGGCGTTGCGCTGCCGGAGGTGTGACGCACGATGTAATCCTCGTCATTGCGAGCGCAGCGAAGCAATCCAGAATCCCTCTGCGGAAAGACTCTGGATTGCTTCGTCGCAAGAGCTCCTCGCAATGACGGCGGAGAGCGGCATTTCACGCCGCGCGCTGTGGCCGCCAGGCCGTGTAGAGACCGATCAGTGTCCCGATGGCGACCAGCGCGGCTGCCAGCAGCACCTGCAATTCGCCATCGTCGGTGGGGCCGATGGACGACACCAGCCTGGTCACGATGAGGAACAGAATGCCCACCGCCGCCGCCGCACCCACGCCGAGATAAGCGAGCTCGCGCCTCAGGCTGCGGCCGAGCAGTCCGAGCGCCGTGAAATACATCGCGCAGGCGTTGGGATGAACGAACAAGGCAATGCGCGCATAGGGGCCATAGGCGTCGAACAAGGACTCGCATCGGCGCAGGGCCGCCTTCGAGGCCACCCGCTGCAGGAACGGCCGGAAGAAACGAGCCTGTCCGTAGCTGAGAACGGCGCCCAGGATGATGGCGAGCCACGCCGCGACGAAGACGGAGCCATCCACGGCCTTCGGACTGAGCGCCACGGACATCAGGATGAGGGCGGTGCCGGGAAAATAGCCGAAATACGGAAAGACCGCTTCCACCAGCACGCAGACGAACATGAAGGCCGGAAACCATGCCGACCCGGTCGCGCCATGGACGATGGCGTTCAAGTCGAACAGGCTCGTCCTGTAAAGTACGAGGTACATGCACATGGCGAGGGCAGCCAGCGCGTAGAACGGCAGCGCTCCCGACAAAAACCGTCTCATCCAATCATCAAGCTTTGTTTGGCGGAGACGACGGCCTCGCGCTGTTCCGGATCATGCTTTAGGCCAATGGGCTTGGTGCTGTCGATGGCGCTCTTTGCCACGCAACCCTCGGCTTGCGCGCCCTAAAGCGCAATGCGATCAAGATGAATCGTCATCGCGCTTTAGGTTATTGTTTGGGCATGATCTTGTCGGAAAATTGCTACGCACTTTTCCGGATCATGCCCTACGCAATCGACAGAATTTCGATCTCCTGCGCGCCTGAACCGACGACGTCGCCGACCGCTTTTCCCATCAGCGATCTCGCAACCGGCGAGACGAACGAGATCGAGCCGGCCTTGGGATCGGCTTCGTCCTCGCCGACGATGCGGTAGGTCTGGACGCGGCCGTCGGCGCGGCTGAAGCTCACGGTGCTGCCGAAGGCGACGATGTCGGTCGCGACAGGATCGGGCATCACCTGCGCCGTGCGCAAGCGTTCGGTGAGATAGCGGAGATCGCGCAGGGGCACGGCCGATTGCCGGCGCTTCTCGTTGATGTCTTCGACGGCTTGGGCGGCTTCATAGGCCGCGCGCGCTTCGGCAAGCTGCGTCTGCAAGGCCTTGAAGCCTGCTTCGGTCACGAGGTTCGGATGCGGCGAGATCGGGCGGTCCGGCAACAGCGTCTCGGACGCGGTTTCGGCGCTCTCTTCCTTGGTGAAGGCGACGCTCAATTGGAGATCCTGTCGAACTGTTTCGTTGGCGACGTCGTGTGACGCCGCCGAGCGAGACTATATCTCAAGTTCGACGAAACGACGGAGCCTGAAGACGAGGTCCGGCACGGCCTGGCGGAACCGGGTCGCGCTCTGGAAACTGGTCGAGAACGGCGCGAAGGTGAGCATCGCGTTCCAGTGCCGGTAACCATAGACCGTCACCGAAACGCCGGAGCTCGGGAAGTTTTCCAGCTTGCGCAGCTCGCCGAGCACGAGATCGGCGATCGCCTCCGCCGGCAGCAGGCGCTTGCCGTCCCGCGTGGTTGCGATTGACTCGGCCGGCTTTGTGGCCGCCGGGACCGCATCGGGCGCGCTCTCGGCCTTGGCCGCGGCCGCATCGGACCTGGACGTCTCGACGGGCTCCACGGGATCGGCCGGCACAATCGGCGGAACCTCGGCGAGCGGCGGCGGTGCAACATGGTCTGCGCGCTTGTTGCCTCCAGGATGCTGCTGATCATGGCCACAAGGCCGGCATCCTTCACCTCGTCACTCATCAATCCCCCCCGGCCGAATGATCGGCGGCACCACGTTCGCTCACGTCGCGCCGCCGTGCGATCCGTTACCGTTTGTCGAACGGAATGTACTGCTGGTACTGCTTGGGCACCGAGCTGCGGTAGCGCGCCGGCACGGTGCCGGTGTCGATCGAATGATCGATCTCCTGCTGCCGGGTCATCTTCTTCGCCGGCTTCTTCGACGCGCTCTTCTTGCCGTCAGTGGGCTGGCTGGACGTGTCGGTGGTCGCGCTCGGCGCTGTCGTCGTCGCAGCCGGTGCAGTGCTTGTCGCGGCAGGCGCGGCGGTTCCGCCCGTGGCTGGAGCGCCCTGCGCCAGCGCGAGCGGCGATTGCACCATGAGCACCAGCGCTGCCGTCGCAGCCAGCAAATATGATTTCTGCATCAGAACCTCCAATATGCCTGATCCGAATGGGCCAGCGTAGGCCTCCGGCATCGACGCGTGCAAGTCCGTCGACAATAGGTCCTATCCCATGCCGGAACTGTGGTGGGGATCACATTACCGGCAATGGCCCTATCGTCATGACATCGCAGCGCGCGTCACTGCGCCGCCGCGCCCCGCTATGCGCGCGCTCCGAGGCCGGTCTCCTCCAGCCGTGTCGCGAACCAGCGCGACAGTGCCTCGTCGACGGCGCCGGAGACATAGACCTCCGACATCGTCACATGGGGCCTGTCCAGCACCAGCAACAAGCCGATCCAATAGGGAAACCAGACATGGACGTCGGTCAGCGCCCGCAGCTTGTGCTGATCGTGATCGAGCGGCGTGTGATTGCTCGCCTTGCGAATTTCCACCGCGAGCAGATTGTTCGGGATCTCGCGCTGATGCACGACGACATCGGGGTAGATCGACTTGCCGAGATGGTCGTCGGTCGAGATGATGGTGCCGTGAGGCAGATGCAGCGTGCGTTCGCCGAGCCGGTCGTAATTGCAATCGACCGACCAGCCCGAAAACTGCTTTTCCAGATGCACGGCGAAGCGGTGCGTGACCGCCCGCTCGCCGACATCCTTCTCGAACAGGAAAGCCTCTTGGGCGTAGAAGTCCCGGAGCGCCGCGATCACCTTGTTCAGCTCGGTCTGCATCGTGCCTCCGGGCTCATGGCGCTCTGTCTGTTGCCGCCCTACATCTGAACTTCGATCAGCCGCGGGCCGGGCTCGGCGACGGCTTCCGCCAGCGCCTTGTTGAACTCGTCGGCGTTGGTGACGGCGCGGCCGGGCACGCCCATGCCCTTGGCCAGCGCCACGAAGTCCAGCGTCGGCCGGTCGAGGCGGAGCATGTCGTTGGCGCGCTGGCCGGGCTCGCCGGCGCCGACATTGTCGAACTCGCCGCGCAGGATCTGGTAGATGCGGTTGGCGAACACGATGGTGACGATGTCGAGGTTCTCGCGCGCCTGGGTCCACAGCGACTGGATCGTGTACATCGCGCTGCCGTCGCCGACCATGGTGATGACCTTGCGGTCCGGGCAGGCGATCGCCGCGCCGATCGACAGCGGCGTCGAGAAGCCGATCGAGCCGCCCATGTTCTGCAGCCAGTCGTGCGGGGCGGCCGCCGCCGTCGGCGGGAAGAAGCCGCGGCCGGTGGTGAGGGATTCGTCGACCATGATCGCGTTCTCGGGGATCGCACAGGCGATGGCCTGTGCGATCGAGGCGAAGGTGAGCGCGCCGGTCGGCTTGACCAGCTCCTGCAAAGCCTGCGGCTTGACGTCCCTGGCGCTGGCCTTCACGGCGCCGGCGAGCGCCTCGAGCGCTGCGACCGAATTCTCGCCCCAGGAGGTCATGCGATGCACCTCGCAGCCCTGCGGCTTGAGCATGCTCGGCTTGTTCGGATAGGCGAAGAACGCCACGGGATCGTCGGACTCGACCAGCACGATGTGACGGAATTTTGCCAGCATCGGCAGCGCGTTCTCGATCACGTAATGGATGCGGTCGATCGAGAAACGGCCGCGGCCGCGCGCCATCTTCGGACGGAAGGTCGGGCCCATCACGGTGCAGCCGGTCTTGCCGGCGATGCGCTCGGCCAGCGCGAGGCCATGCTCGCTCAGCGCGCTGCCGGTCATCAGCAGCAGCGTGCCTTCGCCGTCGCCGTGCAGGATTCTTGCGGCCTGCTCGACCGCCTGCGGCGAATAGCTCGCGCGCTGCTGCTCGGCCGGAACCTCGGCAATGCCGTCGGCTTCGTTCCAGGCGGTGTCGGCGGGCAGGATCAGGGTCGCGATCTGCGGCGGCGCGCTTTTGGCGGCGGCAATCGCGGCGGCGCCGTCGGCGGCGACCGATTTGGAATCCGGGGAGGTGCGGACCCAGGACGACATCGGCCGGGCCAGGCCTTCGATGTCGGAGGTCAGCGGCGCGTTGTAGCCGATGTGGTAGACGGCGTGCTGGCCGACGATGTTGACGATGCCGGAATTGGCCTTCTTGGCGTTGTGCAGATTGGCAAGGCCGTTGGCGAGGCCGGGGCCGAGATGCAGCAGGGTCGAGGCAGGCGTGCCCTTCATGCGGAAATAGCCGTCGGCCGCACCCGTCACCACGCCTTCGAACAGGCCGAGCACGCAGCGCATGCCGGGGACACGGTCGAGCGCCGCGACGAAATGCATCTCGGAGGTGCCGGGATTGGTGAAGCAGACGTCCACCCCGCCCTTGACCATCGTCCGCACCAGGCTTTCCGCACCGTTCATTCTGTCTGCTCCCGCAACCGGCGTTTCCAGTAATCCGTTCGGTCAATCATTGTTCGCGCGGCCCGTCAAAGCAATAGCGGGCATTGCGGCCCTGCCCCGCGTGACGACGCGCGGATTTGGCTAACGCTTTCCAGCAAATTGGCGCAGTTGCGATTTGGTAACGCCAGTCGTTAACGATGCGACCCTCACGGGCCCGTGGCTTGCGGAACGCGCGCAAATATGGCCTCTGGCTTCGGTTGAATCGTTTTTTTCTGGGGGAAATGATGATCCGGTTTTTTGCCGCACCGATGACCGCAATGGCGCTGTTGCTGGCTGGCGCAGCCGACGCATCCGCGGCGGGGATGATAGACTTCACGGGCACCAGTTCCACCGGCTATCTCGGCCACGGTGCGAGCCCGATTCCCCGCACCACCGTCATGTATAACGGCAATTACGCGCCCGGCACGGTCGTGGTGAACACCTCCGAGCGGCGGCTCTACCTGGTGCTCGGGAACGGGCAGGCGCTGCGCTACGGCATCGGCGTCGGCCGCGACGGCTTCCGCTGGGGCGGGGTGCACAAGATCACCGCCAAGAAGGAATGGCCGGACTGGACGCCGCCGTCGCAGATGCTGGCGCGCCGGCCGGACCTACCGCGCCACATGAAGGGCGGCATCGAGAATCCGCTCGGCGCCCGCGCCATGTATCTGGGCTCGACGCTGTACCGCATCCACGGCTCCAATGAGCCGGAGACGATCGGTCAGGCCGTCTCCTCGGGCTGCTTCCGCATGACCAACGACGACGTCACCGACCTCTACAGCCGCGTCTCGATCGGCACCACGGTGGTGGTGCTGAACAACTGACCAGACGCAAACTCTCGTAGTAGGGTGGGCAAAGCCGGAGGATCGCGCGAACGCGCGGTTCGCCGGCGTGCCCACGGTTTTGAGATGGTGGGCACGGCGCTTGCGCGCCTTTGCCCACCCTACGACACTGTAACTCTCTTGCTACAGACGACGGCCGGAACCCGCAGGGCGCGTGAATTTGCGGTCTTGTGCGCGCGGCGCGAATGCGGCAGCGTCGCAGGACGATGAGCGCATCTGTCCCGCCCTCGCCCGGCCTTCGCTTCGCCCTGCTGGTGCTCGTGACGCTCACCTGTGCGCCTGACACCGCTACCATGGCTGCGGCCGGCGAGCTGCCGGCGATCTCCTCGCGCCAGCGCGCCGAGAAGAAGAGCTTCACCGACGGCGAGATCGTCGACGGCTTCCTGAAGACGGCGTTCGGCGCCGAATACCATCTTGCCGGCCGCGTCGACCGCATCCGCAAGTTCGACGGGCCGGTGCGCGTCTACGCCGAGAGCGACCGCGCGGATCGCAAGACGCAGCTCGCCAAGGTCGTGGCCGACATCGGCAAGCGCGTGCAGCATCTCGACATCGCCATGATCGAGACCAACGAAGCGGCGAACGTGCGCGTAAAGCTGGTGCGCGACCGCGATCTCTTCCGCACCATCTCGAGCTTCTACGGCGCCGAGAAGGCGCGCGAGATCCGCTCCTCGCTCGATCCGCAATGCCTGTCCGGCTTCCGCAAGAACGACAATTTCGAGATCGAGCATTCCGACGTCATCCTCACCGTCGACAACGGCGATTTCACCTTCTTCGACTGCGCCTATGAGGAGCTGTTGCAATCGCTCGGGCCGATCAACGACACCACGAGCGTGCCCTGGACGATGTTCAACGACAACGTCTCGATGGGCTATTTCGACATCTACGACCAGTACATCCTCAACCTGCTGTACGATCCCCGCATCAAGGCGGGCATGACCGTGGCGGAGGTCAAGGCGGTGCTGCCCGCCGTGCTCAAGGACGTGCGCGCCTGGGTGAAGCGGGTGAATGACCTGAAGGAGTGAAGCGCACTGCCCTCCCCTTGCAAGGGAGGGCAGTCGCATTTGAGAGCTTTTCCCTGCGGCCATCCTTCGAGACGCCCGCTTTGGGCGGGCTCCTCAGGATGAGGGCGGAGTGCGCGGCAGCAGTGTCAACGAGCACTGACGCTGATTAGCCTCATCCTGAGAAGACCTCGCGTTCACCCTCGATCGCGCCTCACGCCTTCTTGGCCTTCGTCATCAGGAACTGCTGGCGCATCACGTTGTTGCCGGCGTCGAAATACTCCGAGATCAACGCCTCGAACTCGGCACGGAAGCTGCTGAGCTTGTCCGGCTCGTCCTTGTACTGGGCGACGAGCTTGATCAACGGCCCGATCGTCGCTTCCATGGTGCGGCGGAAATGCTGCGGGCTGAGCGTGGACGGCGTCATCATGTCCATCTCGAACGAGATTTCCTTCGCCTTCCCCGCGAGACGCTCGGCGACGATTTTCGGATCGCCCCACAACGCCGGTGATGCGACGCCCTCGGGTGGCGGCAGATGGCGGCCGACCAGCGCGAACATGCGGCCGACATAGAGATGCGGCGGCCAGGTGGAGAAGGCGATGGTGCCGCCGGGCTTCAGCACGCGCAGCATCTCGCCGATCGCGACGTCCGGACGCGGCGCGAACATGTGGCCGAACTGGCTGAGCACCACGTCGAACTCGCTGTCGCCATAGGGCAGGCTCTCGGCGTCGCCGTCGACGAAGTCGACATCGAGATTCGCCAGCCCTGCGTGCTCGCGGGCGCGCTCGATCAGAACCGGCGAGAGGTCGAGACCCCTGACCTTCGCACCGCGGCGCGCGGCCGTGATCGCGACAACGCCGGTGCCGCATCCGACGTCGAGCAGCTTTTGGCCGGCGGCAATGCCGGCAAAACCGACCAGCTTGGCCGCGGTCGGAGTCGTGAAAACCTCCATCGGCGTGAACAGCGACCAAGCTTCCTTCTGGATCGCCTTGAAACCTGCAAACGGATCCTGCGCGGTCATGGAACTCTCCCTTTGCGTGAGCTCAACCTTCATGAGGCTGGCGACGCACACCGAAGGTTCAATGCGTTAGCGTAGCTCCGCGGCACAAGGGCTCTATTGCACGAGATCGGCGACAGTGGTTGCGGCTTTCAGGCCCGTGCCGGTGAGAACAGCGACCGTGGTCTCGTTCGCTCTGATGGCCCCGGCAGCCGCGAGTTTGTCCAGGGCCGCAGCTGCGCTGGCGCTGGTCGGCTCGGCGAACAGGCCTTGCCGCGCGAGGCGGCGCAGGGCGGCGACGATCTCGTCCTCGGTGAGCGCGATGGTGCCGCCGCCGCTCTCGCGCAAGGCGGCGACGATCTCGCGCAGGCGCAGGGGACTCTTGATCGCGGTGCCCTCCGCGACGGTCTTGCTCACCTCGCGCGCGACCGGCGTATCGACGCCGGCCTTGAAGCTTGCATCGATCGGCGAGCAGTTGAGCGGCTGCGCCGCGAACAGGCGCGGCAGCTTCGATATCTGCCCGGCCTTCAACAGCTCGCGGAAGCCGAAGGCGCAACCGAGGAGACTGCTGCCGGCGCCGACGGGAACGATGACGTTGTCGGGCGCGCGGAAGCCGAGATCTTCCCAGATCTCGTAAGCCAGCGACTTGGTGCCTTCGAGGAAGAACGGCTGCCAATTGTGGCTGGCGTAGAAGGTCTGGCTCGACTGGCGGATGGCCTCGGCTTCGGATTCCTCGCGCGGGCCCTCCACGAGTTGCACGGTCGCGCCGTAGGCGCGGACCTGCGCGATCTTCGCCGGCGACGTGGAGGCGGGCGCCAGAATCTTGACGCGCATGCCGCCGGCCGCACCCAAGCCGGCCATCGATGAGCCGCCGTTGCCGGAGGAATCCTCCAGAATGGCGTCGATGCCGATCTGCCGCAGGAAGGACAGCATCACCGCCGAGCCGCGATCCTTGAAGCTGCCGGTCGGGTTGAACCATTCGAGCTTGAACAGCGGGCGCAGAGCGCCCCATTCCTGCTGGACCAGCGGCGTGCAACCCTCGCCGAGCGTGATCGGGGTCTTGATCTCGACCGGCAGCGCCGCCCGATAGCGCCAGAGCGACCGCGTCCGGCCATCGATGTCCTGGCGCGAGATGCCCGCCCCCGGCGTCACCAGCAGCGGCGTGCGCTCGTCCGAGCACCAGCGCGGCTGGTCCAGGGGATAGAGCTTTCCGTTGCGGGGATCGATGTAGCTGGCGGCAGGCATGGCAGTCTCCAAGGAGGGGTAGCGCGGTGCGCCGAACTTGAAGCCCGCCGCACGAAGCAACACCTCCTTGAAAACACGAAAAACAGAACTATTTCAATTCCTTAAACTGGCCTCCCGGGCGCGGCGGCAAGCTCGATGAGGCGCGGCATCGGATGCCGGCAGGCCTGACGGCCCTCCCGATGCCCGGAATTTGGCCGCGAGCGGCCCCTGCGCCCTGCCACGATTAACTTGTCTGTCGTCACCGGCCGCTACAATATGTTGGATTGAGCTTGCGCCGCCGGTTCGGCGTCGCAAGCGAGCCAGGCCCGTCCGAGCGGCGGGCCGTTGGCTTTTTGGGAGCCTGGACATGAGCCGTGCCAACCGTACCGACCACATCCGCCTGACCTCCCATCCGGAGCCGGGCAGGAAGGCCGCCTTTCCGATCCATTGGGGCGCCACTGATGCGCGCGCCCGCGGGCCGATCATCGGCACGGTATCGCGCGCCGGAGACCGCAACGTGATCGGTAGCCATGGCGGCTCCTATGCGATGTACCGGGCGCTCGCGGTCTCCGCCGGCGCGCTCGATCCGATTCGAAGGCCCGATCTCACCAACACCTTTCCGGCCGCGACCATCGGCCCGTTCCCGCAATGGAACGATCCCACGAAAATCGTCGCGCTCGATCCCTGGGGGCACCTGGTCGCCGAGAATTTTCGCCAGGAGATCGCCGAGGGCGCGGACATCCGCCCGAGCATCGCCGTGACGCGGGCGCGGCTCGACCTGCCCGAGATCCGTGAAGCGATCGCCGCAAAGCGGCTCCGCGCCGACGGCGAGGTCGTGCACGCCAATGGCAGCGTCTCGGTGGTGAAGATCGCGATCGATCCGGTGTGGTACCTGCCGGGCCTTGCGGCGCGCTTTGGCACCGGCGAGACCGAGCTGCGGCGCACGCTGTTCGAGCAGACTGCCGGCATGTTCCCCGAACTCGTCACGCGATCGGACATGAAGGTGTTCCTGCCGCCGATCGGCGGCACTACGGTCTATCTGTTCGGCGACGTGACAAAACTGCCGGACCATCGCACCAAGATCACCTGCCGCGTGCATGACGAATGCAACGGCTCCGACGTGTTCGGCTCCGACATCTGCACCTGCCGGCCCTATCTGATCCACGGCATTGAGGAATCCGCGCGCGGCGCGCAGGAGGGCGGGCTCGGGCTCGTCATCTACAACCGGAAAGAGGGCCGCGCGCTCGGCGAGGTCACCAAATTCCTGGTCTACAATGCGCGCAAGCGGCAGGAGGACGGCGATGCGGCCGCCGCCTATTTCGAGCGCACCGAGTGCGTGGCCGGCGTCCAGGACGCGCGCTTCCAGCAATTGATGCCGGATACGATCCACTGGCTCGGCCTCAAGCGCATCGACCGTTTCCTGTCGATGAGCGACATGAAATACGACGCGCTGACCTCGCAAGGCATCGACATCGTCGAGCGCGTGCCGATCCCGCTGGAGCTGATTCCGGCCGATGCTCATGTCGAGATCGCCGCGAAGAAAGCTGCCGGCTATTACTCCACCGACATCGCGCCGGAGAAGGACGTCAACGGCGTGGTCGGGCGTTCGCTGGAAAAATACTGATCGCGATGGCGGACGCTTTGGAATTGCAGGCGCACGCGCTGCTCACCGCAAAGGCGGTGCGCGCGCGCGCCGGGCAGATGCTCGAGCTCGGCCTTGCCGGCGGGCTCACCCATTTCACCGTTGATCTCGACCGCATGGATGGCGTTGCCGAGGCCGTGCTCGCGGTCACGCGTAAAGCCTATCCGACGCTCGACATTCCGTTCCATGCGCGCTGGCGGCACTTCGTGCTCGGCGGCGTCGACCGCTGGGCCCGGCTTGCCGAGGCTGCGTCCTGGCCGGATCGCGCGGCGCGGGCGCGCGCCGAGTTCGACCTCGCCATCGTCAGCGTGCTGCTCGACGCCGGCGCCGGCGCAGCGTGGCGCTATCGCGACGCCGTGACGGGAGCAGACGTAGGCCGATCGGAAGGGCTTGCGATCGCGAGCCTCGACATGTTCGCGAGCGGGCTGTTTTCGCACGATGCCCGTGCGCCGTTCAGGGCCGATGCGGATGTGCTCGCAAGACTGCCCCTCGCCTCCCTCACCTCCGCCTTTCAGGTGAGCGACGTCAACCCGCTGCTCGGCCTGGAGGGACGCACCGACCTGCTGCGTCGTCTGGGCAAGCAGGTCTCGGAGCGTGCGGACGTGTTCGGCTTGCACGATACGCCGCGGCCGGGCGGGCTGTTCGATCATATCGCGGCGCGGGCGATCGGCGGCACTGTTGCTGCGCCCGCGATCCTGTCCGCGGTGCTGAACCAGCTCGGCCCGATCTGGCCGTCGCGGCTCGAGCTCGCGGGCGTCCCGCTCGGCGATTGCTGGCGCCATCCTGCGATCAAGGCGGACGACGGCACTGCGGGCCTCGTGCCGCTGCACAAGCTATCGCAATGGCTGAGCTATTCGCTGATCGAGCCGCTGCAGCGCGCCGGCTTCGAGGTGACCGACATCGACGGCCTGACCGGGCTTGCCGAATATCGCAATGGCGGCCTGTTCGTCGACCATGAGGTGCTGCGCCTGCGCGAAGCCGCGGATGCCGAGCGCGCGCATGCGGTGGACTCGCTGCTCGTCGTGGAGTGGCGCGCGCTGACCGTTGCTCTGCTGGATCGCCTTGCCGAACTGGTTCGCGCCAAGCTCGGCCGCACGCCGGAGACACTGCCGCTTGCAAGTATTCTGGAAGGCGGCACCTGGGCCGCCGGCCGCGCCATCGCCTTTGCACGCCGCCGCGATGGATCGCCGCCGCTAAGGGTGATCAGCGACGGTACGGTGTTTTAGAGAATGGATAGAGATTTTCGACCACGCGCGTCATTGCGAGCGCAGCGAAGCAATCCAGAGTCCGTCCGCGGAGAGATCCTGCATTGCTTCGCTGCGCTCGCAATGACGCCTCGGTGAAATTTCAGGAGCATCTCATTATGGAAGGCGTCACGATCGTCGATCATCCGCTGGTGCAGCACAAGCTGACGCTGGTGCGGGACAAGTCCATCTCGACCAAGTCGTTCCGCGAGCTGATCAAGGAGATCGGCATGCTGCTGTGCTACGAGGTGACGCGCGACCTACCGCTCGCCGACACCGTCATCGAGACGCCGCTGGCGACGATGCATTCGGCCAAGATCGCCGGCAAGAAGCTGGTGTTCGTGCCGATGCTGCGCGCTGGCACCACCTTCGTCGACGGCATGATGGACCTGGTGCCGACCGCTCGCGTCGCCCATATCGGCCTCTACCGCGAGCCGCACAGCTTCGCGGCGGTGGAGTATTTCTTCAAATCGCCCTCTGACCTCGGCGAGCGCCTCGCCATCGTGGTGACGCCGGTGGTCGCCACCGCCAACACCGCCGTCGCCGCCATCGACCGGCTGAAGGAGCGCGGCGCCAGGGACATCCGCCTTGCCTGCCTGATCGCAGCTCCTGAAGGGCTCGAGCGGCTGCGCGGATTGCATCCGGACGTGCCGATCTGGACCGCGGCGGTGGATGAAGGGCTCGACGACAACGGGTTCATCCTGCCGGGCCTCGGCGATGCCGGCGACCGCGCCTACGGAACGCGCTAAGCGCTGCGCGCTTTAGGAACAGCTTCCATCGCGCGAGGTTCTCCGGCTCTAGCATGGAGAGCACGATGACCTATCAGAATGATGACCGCAGGGCCGACAGAGCGCGCCGCAACAGCCCGGTGGGCTGGGCGATCGGCGCGATCTTCGTGATCGCCGTGGTCGCCGCCGTCTTCTTCTACAACGGACGCGAGGTGGGTCCGCAGGCGACGTCGACCAATCCGAACAACGCGCCGAGCGTCACGACCGGATCGAATCCACCTGCCGCGCCGGCGAAGTGATGCGCTGAGAGCGGGCCCTCACACCTTCCCGCTGCCGCAAATGCCCTTCAGCGCCTGCCACTCCTTGTCGGTCAGCAGCGGTGGGCCGCTGACGGGCCGATCCTCCGTCGTCATGCGCGCGAGGCGGTCCTCGGTCAGCGGATGGCTGGCGAGAATCGTGGCGAGCGAGGAGCCGCCTTCCTTGCCGGTGATGCGGAACATCAATTGGGCCGCAGGTTTCGGCGAACGGCCGAGCGCATGCATGATCTCGATCGCGAAGGTGTCGGCGCCGGTCTCGGCTTCGCGCGAATAGGAGGCTTCGACCAGGCTGCGCGAGGCGAAGATCACGGCCGATGAGCCGGTGATGTCGCCGAACAACAGGCCGATCAGGAACGAGGTGCCGCCGTTATAGATCAGGCCGCGCATGTTGTCGTGATGCTTGAGATGGCCGAGCTCGTGGGCGAGGATGCCGGCAAGCTCGTCGGGATTCTCGGCCTTGTCGAGCAGGCCCTTCAGCACGAACACCTTGCCGCCAGGCAGCGCGAAGGCATTCGGCACCGCGGTCGGCAGCACGCCGGCCGTCATGGTGTCGTCGAGGCCGGCCGCATCGCGCAGGCGGTTGACGAGCTTCGTGAAGGCGGCCTTGCCCGCGGGATCTTCGCAGACGCTGCGGCCGAAAATGGTCTTCATCTGGACCTCGGCGGCGTCGCCAATGCGCCGTTCCACGGGCTTGGGCACCAGCGGCGCGAGCCGGTCGGCGGCGAGCGGCACGCCGAACAGGACGACGCAGACGATGGAGACGGCGGCGGCAACCGACCAGCCCACGATCTTGGCGACACCGCGGCGCGTCGTCTGGTGCTCGTCGAGACGCGTGCAGCGGGCGACCACCTCGGCGGCGAGCGCGGCATCGCGGATCTCCAGCCGGGCCAGAGGCGGCGCTGACGTCGCAGCCAGGCGCAGGATTCCAGGGGGACCGTCGGCGCGGCGAATGTCGGCATAGGCCCAGCGAACGGGCGTCGCGCCGTCCTCGGCGATCTCGAGCGCATCGCCGAGGATCAGCGCCACTTGCCGTCTGCGGCTCGACACGCCGTCGAAGAAGATGGTCGGCTTGGCCGACTGCGCCGGGGTCTCGGCAAACACGTCACTCACAGCTCAGAATCCCGCGACATCGAGTCCGTCGGCAAAGCCTTCGCCGAGCGCGCTGGCAAGCTGACCGCTGCCGCGCACGTCCGCCGCGGTCCCGATGTTGTGCACCTCGACGGTCTCCAGCACCTTGGCCCAGAGATCGCGCTGAAGATAGACGCGCATGACGATGTTGATGGCAAGGGCGAGCGCGAAATAGCCGATCACCATCATCGCCACCATCGGGATGCTCTTCGTCGCATTGTCGCCGGCGAAGATCTCCTCGGCCGGAACGCCGGTCAGCGTGACGACGAGCAAGGCGCTGCCGCCCATATAGGCCGCGAACGCGACCGTGAGCAGCATCCACCAGCCGATCACTTTCCAGTACAGGCCGTAGAAGGCGTCGTGCGGCAGGTTCGAGGACAGGCCGACACCGCCGATGCGGATGCCGTCGAGCCACCAGCGCCATTCGCGCGCCTTGAACTCGGCGTAGAAGAACGGTGCGAGCGGGAAGATGAAGAGCGCGATCGGGCTGAGCAGCCACAGCCACCAGCCGCGCTTGAAGAAGGTCCAGCCGTCGCCTTCGAAGTCGCCGCGGAGATCGCCGTAATGGGTGTGCCGCATCTTGTAGCGTTCGAGCGCAGCCTCGCGCCAGGGCAGCGCCAGGCCGAGCGTCAGGAATACCAGCAAGCCCCACAGCATGGCGCGAAACGCGTAGGCCCAGCCCGAGCCGTCCATCCAGAAGCGGACGCCGCGCCAGACCGTGCGCGTCAGGCGGTAGCGCCGCGCGCGAAAAATCGCGAACTGGCCGAAGGCGTAGAAGGCGATGAACAGCGGCGTCGAGGCGAAGCCCTGCCAGCGCTCGAACTCGATGCCAACGAGAAAATAGGCGAGATAGATCGGCACCAGGATCGCGAGCGCGAACAGGAAGCCGACCAGGAGCTCCCTGGCCCGCCCGGTGTATTCGGCCGCATCACCGTCGATCGCGGTGTGCGTCCACAGATGACGGCGGATGTCGGTGACGAGCCAGAACCGGTAGAAGCCGAAGGTGACCAGCTCCAGCAAGGCACCCTTGGTGACCAGTTTGCGGAACTCGGAGCGGTTGCCGGAGAAATCGACCCGCGTCGGCGGCAGCGGCGGAGGTAAGGGTTCGGACCCGATCGGGGTCCATTGCATGTCGTTCACGGCGGCAACCTCGGGATGCGGATCTGTTCCGGTCAAACTATAGATCAGAGGTTAGTCGATCCCCAAGATGGGCGGGTTCGATTCAGCTCGATTCCGGTCGGTTTCTGCCATGCTTCCACGACAAAACGGTGTGCTGGGGGATCACGCTCGTCGATGTCGCGTAGCCTGGATGGAGCGACGCGCAATCCAGGACAGCGGCAGCGGCACGATTCCCGGATTTCGCTTGCGCTCCATCCAGGCTACGCGCTTCCATTCGGCCTACGCTCAAGGGTTGGATGTGGCAAAACTCTCCCTTGCCCCGGCGCAGACAACCGGCTGTAATTGCAAATCAAATACCGCAGCGCAGAATTCAACGACGCGCGGTTCATACCCAGGGAGAACGGTCATGCACGGGACCATCGAAAGCGCGGCCAAGCTCGACGCATTGCGCGAGCGCGCAACGTCGCTGCCGCTGGAGCAATTCGATCCCGGCGACCCCGAGTTGTTCAGGACCGATACGTTCTGGCCCTATTTCGACCGGCTGCGGCGGGAAGATCCCGTGCACTACTGCAAGGACTCGATGTTCGGGCCGTACTGGTCGGTGACGCGCTACAACGACATCATGGAGATCGAGACCAACCATGCGGTGTTCTCCTCCGCTTCCTCGCTCGGCGGCATCACCATCCGCGACATCGATCCGGATCTGCGCCGCGAGAGTTTCATTTCGATGGATCCGCCGCGCCATGCAGCCCAGCGCAAGACCGTGGCGCCGATGTTCACGCCGACGCACCTGGACAATCTCGCCATCAACATCCGCAAGCGCTCGGCCGAGTGCCTGGACAATCTGCCCCGCGGCGAGGTGTTCGACTGGGTCGACCGCGTCTCGATCGAGCTCACGACGCAGATGCTGGCGGTGCTGTTCGACTTCCCCTGGGAGGACCGCCGCAAGCTGACGCGCTGGTCGGACGTCGCCACCACGATTCCCGGCCCCGACGGTCTCGTCGCGACCGAGGACGAGCGGCAGGCCGAACTCGCCGAATGCGCCGCCTACTTCTCCCGCCTTTGGAAGGAGCGCATCGAACAGCCGCCGAAGAGCGACCTGCTGTCGATGATGGCGCATGGCACTGCTACGCGCGACATGGATGCAAAGAACTTCCTCGGCAATCTCGTTCTGTTGATCGTCGGCGGCAATGACACCACCCGCAACACCATGTCGGGCTCGCTTCTCGCGCTGAGCCAGCATCCCGACCAATATCGCAAGCTGCGCGAGAACCCTGATCTGCTCGACAGCTTCGTGCCGGAGGTGATCCGCTGGCAGACGCCGCTGGCGCATATGCGCCGCACGGCGCTCTCCGACTTCGAGTTCCGCGGCAAGCAGATCAAGAAGGGTGACAAGGTCGTGATGTGGTACGTCTCGGGCAACCGCGACGAGGAGGCGATCGACAAGCCTTACGAATTCATCATCGATCGCGCGCGCCCACGCACCCACCTGTCCTTCGGCTTCGGCATTCACCGTTGCGTGGGCCTGCGGCTTGCCGAGCTTCAGCTCAAGATCATTTGGGAGGAAATTCTCAAGCGATTCGACCATATTGACGTGGTCGGCGAACCCACGCGGGTCTATTCGAGTTTCGTGAAGGGTATCGAGACGCTGCCGGTGAAGATTGCGGCGTGAGTCGAACGCAACTGGAGCCACGATCATGAACATCCAAGCGCCGGTCAAATCCGACAAGGCCGAACGCATGCGCAGGGCCCGCGAGGAGGCCTATGCGACGCCGCTGTCGCAATTCCATCCCGGCGCGCCCCGGCTGTTCCAGGACGACACGCTGTGGCCCTGGTTCGAGCGCCTGCGCAACGAAGAGCCGGTGCATTACTGCACCAATGCGCCGATCGAGCCGTACTGGTCGGTGGTGAAATACAACGACATCATGCATGTCGACACCAATCACGGCATCTTCTCATCGGACTCCAAGCTCGGCGGCATCTCGATCCGCGACGTGCCGGAAGGCTACGACTATCCGAGCTTCATCGCGATGGACCAGCCCCGGCATTCGGCGCAGCGCAAGACGGTATCGCCGATGTTCACGCCGACACATCTGGACGAGCTGGCCAAACTCATTCGGCAGCGCTCGCAGACCGTGCTGGACAATCTGCCGCGCAACGAGACCTTCAACTTCGTCGAGCGGGTCTCGATCGAGCTGACCACGCAGATGCTGGCGACCCTGTTCGACTTCCCCTGGGAAGAGCGGCGCAAGCTGACGCGCTGGTCGGACGTCTCGACCGCGCTGCCCAAGAGCGGCATCGTCGCCAGCGCCGAAGAGCGCCGCCGCGAGATGGACGAGTGCTACGCCTACATGTCCAAGCTCTGGAACGAGCGCGTCAACTCGGCGCCGCGCAACGATCTATTGTCGCTGATGGCCCACAACGAGGCCACGCGGCACATGGACCCCGACAACCTCATGGGCAACATCATCCTGCTCATCGTCGGCGGCAACGACACCACGCGCAACACCATGACCGGCTCGGTGCTGGCGCTGAACGAGAATCCCGAACAATACGACAAGCTGCGCGCCAACCCGGAGCTGATCGATTCCATGGTGCCGGAGGTGATCCGCTGGCAGACGCCGCTGGCGCATATGCGGCGCACGGCGCTTGCCGATACCGAGATCGGCGGCAAGCACATCAGGAAGGGCGACCGCGTCGTGATGTGGTACGTCTCCGGCAACCGCGACGAGGAGATGTTCGAGAAGCCGAACGAGTTCATCATCGACCGCCCGCGCCCGCGCACGCACCTGTCCTTCGGCTTCGGCATCCACCGCTGCGTCGGCATGCGCCTTGCCGAGCTGCAGCTACGGATCATCTGGGAGGAGATGCTGAAGCGGTTCGACCGCATCGAGGTGGTTGGCGAGCCGAAGCGGATCTATTCGAGCTTCATCAAGGGATACGAGACGCTGCCGGTGAGGATACCGGGGTAGGCGCCGCTCTGCGGAGTTCTTTGAGGCAAGGCGTCTCTCCAAAACTCCGCTGTCATGCCCCGCGAAGGCGGGGCATCCAGTACGCCGCGGCTTCTCGGTTCAAGCACTGCTGTCTCTGGAATACTGGATTGCCCGCCTTCGCGGGCAATGACACCGAGGGTGGGGCTAGGAGCACGTCGTCCCTAACGCTCGGCTATCACACCTCCCCCAGCTATAAAATTCCGGCATGACAGCTCGCGCCAGATGCGAAGGCACGATGGCGCGCGGCTGTTCTACCACACGCCATCTAACTCAACTTGATGTCCCACACGCCGTCCTTGCGGCAGGCGGCGACCTCCTCGCGCAACAGCGCGGTGATGGCGAGCGAGGCCGTCGAGGCCGGGCGGTCGATTGGAGAAGCAAAGATGAGCTCGCGCGTCATCGGCTTGGATACGGGGGCGGTTTCCAGCCGCCCGTCCGCGACCTCGCCGTGGACCGAGGACGGCGGCAGCAGCGCGAAGCCGAGGCCCTCCTCGACCAGGCTGGTCAGCACGCGAAACGAATCCGCTTCCAGCTGGACGTCGAGCTTGATCTTGCGCTGGGCCGCAGCATGCTCGATCAGCGCGCGGAGGCCGTGGGAATGAGAGGGCAGCACCAGCCGCTGCCGCAGCAGCCAGCCGATGTCGACGTTCTTCTTCCGCGCCAGCCCGCAGCCGCGCGGGCCGACCGCGACGATGTTGTCGCGCCCCAGGCTCTGCACGTTGAGATGCAGATCGGCCGAGCGGCCGTAGAGGATGGCGAGGTCCATCTCGCCACGATGCAGCCATTCGACCAGATGGCCGCTGTAGCTTTCGACGATGCGCAGCGAGATGCCGGGAAATTTTTCGACGCAGCGCCGCGCGAAGCGCGCCGACAGCACGCAGCTCACGGTCGGAACGAGACCGAGCACGACCTGGCCCGAGGGCGGCCCCTTGGCGGACTGGATGTCGTCGCGGATCTGGTCGATCTGCCGCACGATGCCCGAGGTGCGCGCGAGCAGGAGGCGGCCGGCCTCGGTCAGCACCATGCCGCGGCCGTTGCGGGTGAAAAGCTCAGTGCGAAGCTCGTGTTCCAGCAGCTTGATCTGCCGGGAGAGCGCCGGCTGCGCCACGCGCAAGGTGTCGGAGGCCTTGGACAGGCTGCCGAGCTCCGCCACGCAACTGAAGGTCCTGAGCTGCCGGAAATCCATGCTTGCCAATCCTGGAAGGCTACTCCATACGCTATAACAAATGAGCATAGGGGGCGGGCATTGTTTTCACAACGCCCGTGGGTTGGCCGGCGTTATCTTAACTGCCGCCAAGAATTGGAAACGCCATGAGTGAACACCACACCGAAGATTACGCCGACATCCGCGAAGCCGTTGCCAAGCTTTGCGCGCAGTTCCCCGGCGAATACTGGCGCAAGCTCGACCGCGAGATGGCCTACCCCAAGGCGTTCGTCGATGCGCTGACCGAGGCCGGCTATCTCTCGGTGCTGATCCCCGAGGAATACGGCGGCGCGGGCCTGAAGCTGTCGGCGGCCGCGGCGATCCTGGAGGAGATCCAGCGCGCGGGCTGCAACGGCGGCGGCTGTCACGCCCAGATGTACACGATGGGCACGGTGCTGCGGCACGGCAATGCCGAGCAGAAGGCAAAATACCTGCCGAAGATCGCGAGCGGCGAATTGCGCCTGCAGGCGTTCGGCGTCACCGAGCCGACCAGCGGCACCGACACCTCCTCGCTGAAGACGTTCGCGCGCAAGGACGGCAACGACAGCTACATCGTCAACGGCCAGAAGATCTGGACCAGCCGCGCCGAGCATTCCGACCTGATGGTGCTGCTGGCGCGCACCACGCCGAAGGATCAGGTCAAGAAGCGCACCGATGGCCTTTCGGTTTTCATCGTCGACATGCGCGAGGCCAAGAGCAACGGCCTCGAGATCCGCCCGATCCGCACCATGATGAACCACGCCACCACCGAAGTGTTCTTCACCGATATGAGGGTGCCGGCGGAGAATTTGATCGGTGAGGAAGGCAAGGGTTTTCGCTACATCCTGTCCGGCATGAATGCCGAGCGCATCCTGATCGCGGCCGAATGCGTCGGCGACGCCAAGTGGTTCATCGCGAAGGCGACGAACTACGCCAAGGAGCGCGCCGTGTTCGGCCGGCCGATCGGCCAAAATCAAGGCATCCAGTTCCCGATCGCCAAGGCCTATGCCTCGATGCGCGCGGCCGAGCTGATGGTGAAGGAAGCCACGCGCAAATATGAAGCCGGGCTCGATTGCGGCGCGGAGGCCAACATGGCCAAGATGCTGGCGGCCGATGCGTCCTGGGAAGCGGCGAATGCCTGCATCCAGACCCATGGCGGCTTCGGCTTTGCCGAGGAATACGACGTCGAGCGCAAGTTCCGCGAGACGCGGCTTTATCAGGTGGCGCCGATCTCGACCAACCTCGTGCTGTCCTTCGTCGCCGAGCACGTGCTCGGCATGCCGCGCTCGTACTGAGGTTCCGCCATGGGAGCACTTGACGGGATCAGGGTGATTGCGGTCGAGCAGGCGGTGGCGGCGCCGTTCTGTTCCTCGCGCCTGGCGGATGCCGGCGCGGAGGTGATCAAGATCGAGCGGCCCGAGGGCGATTTCGCCCGCGGCTATGACGCGGCGGCCAAGGGCCAGAGCAGCTATTTCGTCTGGCTCAATCGCGGCAAGCAATCAGCTGTGGTCGATCTCACGACGAAGGAAGGCCGCGCCGAGCTGGAGAAGCTGATCGCGGGTGCCGACGTGCTGATCCAGAACTTGAAGCCGGGCTCGATGGACAAGCTCGGTTTTTCGCGCGAGCGGCTGCTGAAGGACTATCCAAAGCTGATCTCGTGCACAATTACCGGCTATGGCGACGAGGGCCCCTACGCCCATCGCAAAGCCTATGATCTCCTGATCCAGGCCGAGAGCGGCCTTGCCTCGATCACCGGCAATCCCGACGGCGCCTCGCGCGTCGGCATGTCGATCGTGGACGTCGCGACCGGCGCGACCGCGCATGCGGCGATCCTGGAGGCACTGATCGCGCGCGGGCGCAGTGGCAAGGGCGCCGACATCCGCATCTCCATGTTCGACGTGATGGCGGACTGGTGCACCGTGCCGCTGCTCAACGCGGAAGCCGGCAATCCGCCCAAGCGCATGGGCCTGCGCCATCCCTCGATCGCGCCCTATGGCGTGTTCACCTCCAGGGACGGCAAGGACATCCTGATCTCGATCCAGAGCGAGCGCGAGTGGAAGACGCTGTGCGCAAAAGTGCTGGATCAGCCGGACCTGCCGGCCGATCCCCGCGTCGCCAACATGGTCGAGCGCGTGCGTAACCGGGATTTCACCGACAAGTCCGTGGCCGACATCTTCGGCAGGATGACGCGCGATGAGCTGTTGAAGCGGCTGTCGGACGCCGACATCGCCTTTGCCGAAGTCAACACCATGGCCGACCTCACCAACCATCCGCATCTGCGGCGCATCGAGGTCGACACGCCGAACGGCCGTGTCAGCTATCCCGCGCCGGCGCCGATCGTCGTCGGCGAGACGCGCTCTTACGGCGCCGTGCCCGCCATCGGCGAGCGTCCCCAGTCCAAATAAACAGAGCGAGGCGTCATGACCGAGAAGCTCGACATCGATCATTTGCGGCAATGGATCGGCCGCAGCCAGGAGGCCACCGACGTCGTCACCGCGCAGCTCGTGAAGGGCCTGCGCGCGACATTGTTCCAGGACGTCGGCGAGCCCAAGGCCGGCGACGCTGCCCCGTTCACGGCGCACTGGTGCCTGGCGCAGCCGGTGTTTCCGATGTCGATGCTCGGCCCCGACGGCCACCCGACCCGCGGCGGCTTCCTGCCGCCGGTGCCGCTGCCGCGCCGGATGTGGGCCGGCGGCGAGATCGAGTTCCTGCAGCCGCTGCAGGTCGGCGATGAATCGACGCGGACCTCGCGCATCGCCGACGTGCAGATCAAGACCGGCTCGACCGGCACGCTGTGCTTCGTCTCGGTCGAGCACAGCATCTCCTCGCCGAGGGGCACGGCGATCCGCGAGCGGCAGGACATCGTCTATCGCGAGATGACGGGCAGCGCGCCGGCCGGCGGCAAGGCGCCGCCTCCGCCGCCCAAGGCACAGCACCGCGAGAGCCATGTGTCCGATCCCGTGCTGCTGTTCCGCTATTCCGCACTGACCTTCAACGGCCACCGCATCCATTACGACCGCGATTACGTCACCAAGGTCGAGGGCTATCCGGGCCTGATCTTCCACGGCCCGCTGCAGGCGGCGCTGATCGTCGAGATGGCGGCGAAGCTGCGCGGCGGCAAGGCACCGAAGAAGTTTACGTATCGCGGCGTGCAGCCGCTGTTCGAGGGCACGGAGTTCTCGGTCAACGCCAATGACAGCGGCGAGAGCATGGAGCTTTGGACCGCGAACGCGGAGGGGCAGCCGACGATGAAGGGCACGGCGGTGTGGTAATAGTCTCTCCTCGTCATTGCGAGGCGCGAAGCGACGAAGCAATCCAGACTGCCTCCGCGGAGAGATCTGGATTGCTTCGCTTCGCTCGCAATGACGGGCGGGGCTAGTAATGCGCCAATAAACAGGGACGGAAACCATGGCCAAGAACAGCAAGACCGGCAGCAAGTCCGTCACCGTCAAGCAGGCAACGCTCGACCTCTTGCGCGCCTTCGGCATCGACAGGGTGTTCGGCAACCCTGGTTCGACCGAGCTGCCGTTCCTCAGCGACTGGCCCGGCGATATCGACTACGTGCTGGCGCTGCAGGAAGCCTCTGCCGTCGGCATGGCAGACGGCTATGCGCAGGCGACGCGCAATGCCGGTTTCGTCAATCTGCATTCGGCCGCCGGCGTCGGCAACGCGCTCGGCAACATCTACACCGCCCACCGCAACCAGACGCCACTGGTGATCACCGCGGGCCAGCAGGCGCGCTCGATTCTTCCCTTGCAGGCGTTCCTCTATGCCGAGCGCGCCTCGGAGTTTCCGCGACCTTACGTCAAGTACAGCGTCGAGCCGGCGCGGGCCGAGGACGTGCCGGCCGCGATTTCACGGGCCTATTACACCGCAATGCAGCCGCCGTGCGGGCCGACCTTTGTGTCGATTCCGATCGACGACTGGTCCCATGCCTGCGCGCCGATCGAGGCGCGCAAGGTCAGTCGCGAGATCGGGCCGGAGCTGGAGCCGATGAAGGCGCTGGTGGCTGCGCTCGGCTCGGCAAAGCACCCTGCCCTCGTCGTCGGTCCCGGAATCGATCGCGCCGGCGCGGTCGAGCTGATGGTGCGCGTGGCCGAGAAGGCCAAGGCGAGCGTCTGGGTCAGTCCGTTCTCGGCCCGCTGCTCCTTCCCCGAGCGGCATCCGCAATTTGCGGGCTTTCTGCATGCCTCGCCGGCGCAGCTGTCCGATGCGCTGCGCGAGCACGATCTCATCGTCGTCATCGGCGCGCCGGTGTTCACCTTCCATGTCGAAGGCCACGCCGCGATCTTCGACGGCGGCGCGAGCATCTTCCAGATCACGGATGATGCGGATGCCGCCGCGGTGACTCCGGTCGGCACCAGCATCATCGCCACGATGAAGCCAGCGCTGAGCCTGCTGCTCGACCTGCTGCCCGAGAGCAAGCGCGTCACGCCAAAAGGCCGCACGCTGCCACCGGCGCCGCAGGCCGCCGATCCGCTGCCGGTCGAATTCCTGCTGCATTCGCTGTCGCAGGCGATGCCCGACGGCGCATCGCTGGTGGAGGAAGTGCCCTCGCACCGTCCGGCGATGCAGAAGTTCATGCCGATGCGCGGCCAGGACAGTTTCTACACCATGTCGAGCGGCGGCCTCGGCTATTCCCTGCCCGCCGCGGTCGGCATGGCACTGGGCAAGCCGAAGCAGCGCACCGTGTGCCTGATCGGTGACGGCTCGGCGATGTATTCAATCCAGGCGCTCTGGACCGCGGCGCAGCGCAAGCTGCCGCTCACCGTCATCGTCATCAACAATTCCGGCTACGGCGCGATGCGCTCGTTCAGCCAGGTGATGCAGGTGCGGAACGTTCCTGGGCTGGAGCTGCCGGGGATCGATTTCGTCCGGCTTGCCGAGAGCATGGGTTGCCATGCGATGCGGGTGACGAAGGCGACGGAGCTGGGCGAAGCGCTGAAGCGCGGGATGGCGTTCGAGGGCACGAGCCTTGTCGAGGTCGTCGTGGATTCGGCGGTGCCGGTGCTGTACGGGCAGAAACACTGACGCGCGCTCATCCCGGCTACGGCATCACGACGCCAGAAATCCTCCATCCGCGGCGAGCACGTGCCCGACCACATAGGACGACGCATCCGACGACAGCCACACCACGGCCTCGGCCACTTCCTCCGGGCTGCCCATCCGCCGCAACGGCAGGCCTGCGCTGACCGTCGCAACGTCGCCGACGCCGGCGCGCAGCATCATGTCGGTGACGACGCGGCCGGGCGCGACGGCGTTGATGCGGATGCCGCGCGGCGCGTTCTCCATCGCCGCCGAGCGCGTCAACGAGATCGCGGCAGCCTTGGAGGCCGAATAGAGCGAGAAGCCGGGATTGGGGTTGCGCACGCCGCTGACGGAGGCGTTGACGACGATGCTGCCGCGGCCTTTCGCCAGCATCGCCGGCAATTGATGGCGCAGGCACAGGAAGAGCGCGCGAACATTGGTGTCGAACACGCTGTCGTAGATCTCCGTGCCCTGTTCCTCCAGCGGTGCCCGGCGCTCCTGGAAGCCGGCATTGTTGAAGGCGACGTCGAGCCGGCCGCAGCGCTCGACGGCCGTGCCGACGAGGCGCGCGACCTCGTCTTCCTTCGTGATGTCGGTCTTGAGCGCGATCGCCTCCGTGCCGAGCTCGCGGCACGCGGCGGCGGTGGCCTCGATCTCGGCCTCGCGCCGGCCGGCGACGATGACCGCTTCCGCCCCTTCGGTAGCCATCCGCAAGGCTGTGGCGCGCCCGATGCCGCTGCCGCCGCCCGTGACCAGGCAGACCTTGCCGCTCATCCGATGACCTGCCGGCAAAGCTCCGCTCATGGTCCACTCCAAAACACTTGCGCGCGCCGTTGCGCGCATATAGTTGTATGATACAACTATATGCCCGGAGTCAAGATGGCTGAGCTTTCGCTGATCGACGACATCCGCGCCGCCTCACGCCTGATGGTGCGCGAGCTCGGCTTCATGGACGCCACGGTGGCGGCCTCGGGCTATCCGCCCTCGGCGGTGCACACGATCCTGGAGATCGGCATCCGCGGTCCGATGAATTCGGGCGAGCTCGGCGATTTCCTGCGGCTGGAGAAATCCAGCGTCAGCCGCCTGGTGCGCAAGCTGATCGATTGCGGCGAGCTCAAGGAGATGCCGGACGAGGCGGATGCGCGCAGCAAGCGGCTGTCGCTGACGGCAAAGGGGCGGCGCACGCAGGAAGCACTCCATGCGTTCGGCCGCCAGCAGGTGCGCGGCGCGCTGGCGGCGCTGACGCCGGCCGAGCAGCGCACTGTGCGCGAGGGCATGATGCTCTATGCGCAGGCGCTCAGACAGAGCCGGGTGGAGGAAGCGGCGGTGTAGCCACACTATCGGTGTCATCGCCCGGCTTGACCGGGCGATCCAGTACGCCGAGACGGTTGTGTTGAGCCGACACGCCGCGGCGTACTGAGATGCCCCGCCCCCCGTGCGCAATTGCGCACTAGGCGGGGCATGACAGCATCAATCGCGGCGTCTACTTCCGGAACTCGTCCCGCATCTTGGCCTGGATCTTGGCCATGCCGCCGATCCAGCGGTCGTAGTTCTCGGTCTTCTTGCGCATGTAGCCGAGCACTTGCGGGTGCGGCAGGATCAGGAATGTTTCCTGCTCGAGGCCGGCGAGCACGTCTTTCGCCACCTGCTCGGGCGTCAGGTCGCCGTCGCTGGATTGCGGGCCCTTGGGGATCGAGCGCAGCATATTGGTGTCGACACCCTGCGGACACAGGATCGAGACCTTGATGTTGTGGGCCTTGTGCGAGATCGCGAGGTTCTCGGCAAAACCGACCGCGGCGTGCTTGGTCGTCGAATAGGCCGGACTGCCCACCTGCGACAACAGGCCGGCGGCCGAGATTGTGTTGAGGAAATAGCCGCCGCCGCGCGCCCTCATGCGGGGGACGAGATGCCGCGCCGCATAGACATGCGCCATGACGTGGATCGCCCAGCTGCGCTGCCACGGCTCGTCGGACGCGCCACCGGCATTCTCCGACATCGGATCGAAGCCGCCGCCGATGCCGGCATTGGAGCAGAACAGCGCGATCGGCCCGAACTGCCGCTCGGTCTCCTCGATGACGTGGACGATGTCCTTTTCCTGCGCGACGTCGCATTTGAAGGCGGCGCCATCGACCATGGCGGCGACCGCTCTCGCATTGGCAGCGTCCATGTCCGCGACCACGACCTTGGCCGCACCCGCATTGTGAAAGGCCTCGCACAGCGCCTTGCCGATGCCGTTTGCGCCGCCCGTGACGACCACGACCTTGCCGGTCACCTGCATGCGACGTCTCCTCTGTCTTGTGTCGCTCTTTAACGCGCCGCTTATTCCGCGTCGCGGGTCAGCTCAACACGAGGTCGAGCACCGCGGTATAATGGCATGCCGCGCCGGCCAAGACAAAGCCGTGCCAGATCGCATTCTGGAAGCGCAGCCGCCGCCAGGCGTGGAAGATCACGCCAAAGCTGTAGAGCAAGCCGCCGGCAAGGATGAAGCCCAGCGCCAGCGTGGGCAACGCCCTGACCACGGAATCGTAGAGCATCATGCCGCTCCAGCCCATCGCGAGATAGATGCCGACCGAGACGCGGTCGAACCGGCCGGGATAGAGCAGCTTAAGCACGATGCCAAGAATTGCCACGCACCAGACGCCGGCGAGCAGCACCAGCGCGAACACGCTGTCCTTCAGCTCCAGGATGAACGGTGTGTAGGTCGCGGCGATCAAGAGATAGATCGCGGAATGGTCGAAGCGACGCAGCAGCCATTTGGCCGGCGAGACCGGCCAGAGATTATAGGTCGCCGACAGCACCAGCATCGAGAGCAGGCCGGCGACATAGATCGAGACGCCGACGATGTCGGTGGAGTCGGCATAGACCGCCGTCAGCACCACCAGCACGGTTGCGGCGATGAGGCCTGAGAGAACACCGATCGCGTGGACGATGCCGTCGGCGATCAGCTCGGCGCGATCGTAATCCCAGCCGATCGCGTCGGCTGCGGCGTGGACGGAATTGGACGCGAACTGTTTCATTTGGAAGACGGTCATGGCAATCCGCAAAGCGTGGCAATGCCCTCTTGGATGGGTCTCTCGGGATCGGCGCATCGTTCAAACGGCTGATTTGCCGACAAAGGCGGTGGAAGTATGAAAGCTTGAATTTCCTCAGGCAATTGCCACTTTTGTGACTAGTCCAATTTGCGTATCCCTCGCCCGAGATCCCCCACGTTCATATGGCATTCAGTTTCCAGGATATGGTCGAGGAGGCGCGGCTGTCGGCCCGGGCGCTGATCGACTATGGCGAGCACTTCTTCAACCCGACGGTGCGGCTTGGTGTCACCGGCCTGTCGCGCGCCGGTAAGACCGTATTCATCACCGCGTTGATCCACGGGCTGACGCGCGGCGGCCGGTTTCCGGTGTTCGAGGCCTATGCCTCGGGCCGGATCGCGCGGGCGCACCTGGCGCCGCAACCGGATGATGCCGTGCCGCGCTTTGCCTATGAAAGCCATCTGCGCGCCCTGATCGAGGAACGGCGCTGGCCGAACTCGACCGTGGACATCAGCGAGCTCAGGCTCGTGATCGACTACCAGCGCCCGAACGGCGCCGATCGCACGCTGACGCTCGACATCGTCGACTATCCCGGCGAATGGCTGCTGGACCTGCCGTTGCTCCACAAGAGCTACGAGCAATGGTCGGCGGAGAGCCTGGCGCTGTCGCGCGAGGCGCCGCGCGCGCCTCTCGCGGCCGAGTGGCACACCCATCTCGCAACGCTCAAGCCCGAGGCGCGCGAGGACGAGCAGGCGACGCTGACGGCCGCCAAGCTCTTCACCGATTATTTGCGCGCCTGCCGCGACGAGCGCTTTGCGATGAGCCTGTTGCCGCCCGGCCGCTTCCTGATGCCCGGCAATCTCGCCGATACGCCGGCGCTGACCTTTGCGCCGCTGGATTTGCCCGCTGGCGGAGAGGCGGGCGAGGGATCGCTGTGGGCGATGATGGTGCGGCGCTTCGAGGCCTACAAGGACGTCGTGGTGCGGCCGTTCTTCCGCGATCATTTCGCGCGGCTCGACCGCCAGATCGTGCTGGCCGATGCGCTCTCCGCGTTCAACTCCGGCCCCGAGGCGCTGCACGATCTCGAAGCCGCGCTATCAGGCATTCTCGACTGCTTCAACATCGGCCGCAGCACGATCCTCTCCAGCCTGTTCCGGCCACGCATCGACCGCATCCTGTTCGCGGCCACCAAGGCGGATCATCTGCATCATTCCAGCCACGACCGGCTCGAGGCGGTGCTGCGCCGCGCCGTGTCGCGCGCGGTCGCCCGCGCGGAAAACACCGGCGCGGCGATCGACGTCGTCGCGCTCGCCGCCGTCCGCGCCACGCGCGAAGCGCAGGTGGCGCGGGGCCGCGACAAGTTGCCGTCGATCCTGGGAACACCGGCCGCAGGCGAAAGCGCCGGTGGCGAGTTCTTCGACGGCAACACCGAGGTTGCGACCTTTCCGGGCGATCTGCCCATCGATCCCGAACCGCTGTTCAACGGCACGGATGCGTTCCGCGGGCTCGCGACCGCGGCGGCCGGGAACAGCGATTTCCGCTTCCTGCGCTTTCGCCCGCCGAAGCTCGAACGTGAGGGCGCCGACGAGCCGACGCTGCCACACATCCGCCTCGACCGTGCCTTGCAGTTCCTGATCGGAGACAAGCTGTCATGACCGACCGATCGAAGCCACGGCGGCCGGCGACGTTCCGTCTGGACGATCCCGGCGTCGTCGTCACCGAGGCCGACGAGACCAGCCGCCTCGCCCGCGCGACGATCCAGATCACGCCGGAGCCGGATCCCGCGATGCTGCCGGTGCCGGTGCAAGCCGCACTCCCGGCGCGGCGCGGTTTTCCCTGGGGCACGCTGTTCTGGTCGGGGCTCGCGGGATTGACGCTGCTCGGCACCGGGCTCGGCGTAGTTCATCTGATCGAGGATCTGTTCGCGCGCAACGAAACGCTCGGCTTCGTCGGTCTTGCCTTCGCCTGCGTCACCGCGCTGGCGCTCGCGGTGGTGATCGGGCGCGAGGCGTTCGGGCTGGCGCGGCTTGCGACCATCGAGAAGCTGCATCAGCGCGCAGCGGCCGTGCTGGCCAGTGACGATCGCAAGGAGAGCCGGGTCATCGTGCAGGACCTGCTCAAGATCGCGCACCAGAACCCGCAGCTGGCGCGCGCCCGCGCGACGCTGGAGAGCCATGCCGGCGAGATCATCGACGGCGCCGACATGATCCGCCTCGCCGAGCGCGAGCTGATGTCGCCGCTGGACGCGGAAGCGCGACGGCTGGTGTCGTCAGCGGCGCAAAAGGTCTCGATCGTCACCGCGGTCTCGCCGCGCGCCGCAATCGACGTGCTGTTCGTGTTCGTGGCGGCGCTGCGCCTGATCCGCCAGCTCGCTTATCTCTATGGCGGCCGTCCCGGCGCGCTCGGCATGATCCGCCTGCTCCGCCACGTCATAACCCATCTCGCCATCACCGGCGGCATGGCCGCGAGCGACAGCCTGGTTCAGCAGATGCTCGGCCACGGCATCGCGGCGAAGCTGTCGCAGCGGCTCGGCGAAGGCGTGCTGAACGGATTGCTGACGGCGCGGCTGGGATTGGCCGCGATCGATGTCACGCGGCCGCTGCCCTTCGCGGCCCTGCCGCCGCCGAAGCTGTCGGATCTGGCGACGGACCTGCTGCGGAAGAAGGACGGAGAAGAGTAGCGCGGCAAAACGGGCGGAGGATGCTCCCTCCGCGAGACCGGAATCGTAGGGTGGGCAAAGGCGCACTTGCGCCGTGCCCACCATCTCTTTCGATCGCAAGAAAATGCGTGGGCACGCTTCGCTTTGCCCACCCTACAATACTGCCCGAGCGGAGAGATCACCCCCACCCCGCTCGCGCTGCGCGGGATCGACCACGGGCGAGCTACGCTCGTCCCGGACCCCTCCAGGGGAGGGTAAGCGCCGCCAGCACCTTCCACTGGAATAGCGGCGAGTCCTTGGGGGGTGACAGCTCCGGGGTCCAGCCGGTCAGCTTCTCCAGCACATAGGTGTCCGTCAGGACGCCGCGCCAACGGCGTTCGACCTGGCCGAGCTGCTCGCGCCTGGCCGGGATCGACTCCCACACCGGCGCGCGGTTATCCGGCTCGCGCCCGACATAGATTCCGGCGTGGCCCTTGATCTTGTCCATGCCGGGATCGCGGAAATCCTGGAAGCGGCCGCGCTCGTTGATCTCGATCACGGGCACCCGGCCACGGAACAGCCAGCGCATCATGGCGTAGGTGCGGTAGTCCGTGGTCGCGATCCAGGTCGCGCCGGTTTCATCGAGCGCAGCTTGCGCGCGCGCGGCCACCTGCTCGTAGCCGGCTTCGGCACCGATCGGGTCGAGCTTGCCGAGCAGATTCCAGGGCGCGGCGACGTAGTAGAGGAACACGATGATGGTGAAGCCGATGCCTGAGACGATCGCTGTCCTGACCCAGAACAGCGAGGATTCCAGCATCCGGGCGGACCATCCCTCTTTCCTCATCGTGACGAGATTGACCGCGGTGGCGGCAAAACCGACCGGCCACATGAACATCGGCCAGGTGTCGCCGACGCGAAGCGTCAGCGACTTGAAGAAGAAGTAGACGAACGGCACCAGCACCGCGGTCGACAACAGGATCGCGACCGGCTCGCGCGTGCGATAGCCGCGCCATGCCGTCAGCACCAGGCCCGTCAACACCACCGGCAGCATGACGAAGCCGACCAGGCCGAATTGCAGGCCGATGTAATCGCCGATCGTACGCAGCGAGAGGCCGTAATTGGCGGTCGCGCGCACGCCCTGGAAGCGGAACGAGGCCCAGTCGTGCTGCGCGTTCCAGATCAGCACCGGCGAGAACACGGCGATCGCGACCAGGACGGCGAGATAAGGGTAAGGACTGCGCAGCCAGCGCCAGCGCCAATCCGGCACCAGCAGAAAAGCGGCAACCGCCGGCGCGAACATGATCACGGTGAATTTCGAGAGCATCGCGAGGCCCGCGAACAGCCCCGCCGCCAGCCACCAGCGTCCGTCGCCGCTTTGCGCCAGCCGCACGAGGGTCCATATCATCGCCACCGCGAACGGGATCATGGCGACATCAGGCGCGACCTTGGCCATCAGCAGGCCGTAATAGAGCGCGGCTTCCGGCATCAGCACCGCGAACACGATCGCGCGCGCATCATGGGTGAGGCGGCGGACGATGTCGGCGAGCAGCAGCTGCGTCACCAGCATCGCGACGATGCCACCGAAGCGAGCGCCGAGATTGGTGTCGCCAAAGATCGCGGTTCCGAAGCGGATCAGCCAGGCGATGCCGGGGGGATGATCGAGAAAGCTGAGCGCAGCCTCCTTGGACCAGGTCCAGTAATAGGCTTCGTCGGTGCGCAGCTCGATGACGGAGGCGTAGACGATGCGGAGCAGCGTCATCGCGGCGATGATCGCTGCAGCAATCAGGATGAGACGGCGTTCGGCGCCGTCTGGCTTCGCAGAGATGTCGGGAGCGATCGTCACGGTCGCGCTTTTCCCCGACTTGGGAGGGGGAGTCAATGTGGGGAGCGTGCCGCAGATACCGCTGTGGCCCGGGCAAGCGTCAGCGCAGACCCGTGACCCATAACCACAGGGGCCGTAGGGTGGGCAAAGCGAAGCGTGCCCACGGTTATTGAGGATAGAGATCGTGGGCACGGCGCGCCAGCGCGCGCCTTTGCCCACCCTACGGTTTGGTAACCTTTGCCGCGCATGTGACCTTACAACCTGTCCACACCGGGAATTAAAGGCTACGCTGGCTGTTCTCCTCCATGAACTGATACAATCGAATCATGGCCACCGCTCCCAGACAGATGTCCGTCGTCCGCGCCACCGGCGTGCGGCAGGTGCGGCTCGTCTGCGGCATCATCCTGTTCGCCTATGTGGTCAGTCATTTCCTCAACCATGCGCTCGGCAACATCTCGGTCGATGCCATGGAGACCGGGGTCTACTACCACACGCTGTTCTGGCAGTTCCTCCCGGTCGCGATCGTGTTCTACACGGCCGCACTCACCCATATGGGGCTCGGCCTCTACGCGCTGTATCAGCGCCGCCAGTTCCGCTGGCGGACGATCGAGCCGCTCCAGCTCGTGCTCGGCTTGAGCATCCCCGTGCTCGTCATGGGCCACGTCATCGGCGTGCGGCTCGGACAGACGCTGTACGGACACGAGAAGCTCTATCCGCAGGAGCTCTATCTATTCTTCGTCGCGGCGCCGGGCCGACTCTGGCAGATGACGATCCTGCTTCTCATTGCCTGGGTGCACGGCTGCATCGGCATCTATTTCTGGCTTCGTCTGAAGCCGTTCTTCACACGTGCGGCGCCCTATCTGCTCGCGGCCGCCGTGCTGGTCCCGACACTGTCACTGCTCGGCATCTACCAGGGCGGCCGCAGCGTCGCCGCCGACAGTGACGACGGCGAATGGCGTACGCACAACCTCACCCGCCGCCAGGTCGGCACGGCTGCGGAAGGCAACACGCTCGACCGCATCGCGGGCGGTCTCACCATCGGCTATTTCGGACTGCTGGGACTGGTGCTGGTGGCGCGCGGCGCGCGCGCCTTGCGCGAACGGCGCGGCGGCATGATCGCGCTGTCCTACGGCAACGGCAAGACGGTGCGCGTCCCCAAGGGCCTGTCCGTGCTGGAAGCGAGCCTGCGCCACAACGTGCCGCATGCCAGCGTCTGCGGCGGCCGCGCCCGCTGCTCGACCTGCCGCATCCGCATCATCGGCGATCATGACACCCTTCCCACACCGTCGCAGCGCGAGGCCTTCGTGCTCACCCGCGTCGGCACCGCCGATCCCTCGATCCGGCTGGCCTGTCAGCTGCGCCCGACCTCCGATCTCTCCTTCTTCCAGCTCTTCACGCCTCACACGCATGGAGCGGACGGGCAGGCCTCGACATCCGCCAGCATCGGCCAGGAGCGCTATCTCGTCAGCCTGTTCGTGGACATGCGCGGCTCGACGCAGCTGGCCGAGAAGCGGCTGCCGTTCGACACGGTCTTCATCGTCAATCGCTTCCTCGGTGCGGTGTCGCAGGCGGTGATCGAGAACGGCGGCCAGCCGAACCAGTTCGTCGGCGACGGCATGCTGGCCCTGTTCGGGCTCGCGGCCGACCCGCAAACCGCGTGCCGGCAGGCGCTGAAGGCCGCCGCCGGCATCGCCACGCATATCGACGCGCTCAACGACCTCCTGAGCCACGATCTGCGCCAGCCGATCCGCTTCGGCATCGGCATCCACGGCGGCGAGGTCATCATCGGCGACATCGGCTATCGCGATCACATCGTCTTCACCGCGCTCGGCGATGCCGTCAACGTCGCGGCCCGCCTGCAGGACATGACCAAGACGCTGGCCTGCGAGGCGATCGTTTCGGAAGAAATCCGCCGCACCGCTGATATTGCCGAGGACGCCCTGCCGCAGCAGGAGGTCGCCATCCGCGGCCGCGACGAGGTGCTCGCGGTGCGCGTGGTGGCGAATGCGAGGGAGCTGGCGGGGCTGGTCGATCGCAGCGAGCGCGTGGCGGCTTAAGGCGCAAGCCAAGCGCGAGGTGCGCTCCCTCTCCCGCCTGCGCTACAGCAGCTCGGCTCAATCTCCTACAAGCGCAACCCCGGCCTGCTGCAACGCAGCGGCATGGGCTTGCTGCGAAAGCACGAATTGACATCATCCAAATCGAGGCGACAGATGAGCGCGGGTCTCGCGGTGATGACCGCGGTCAGAAGAAAAGCTCCGGGAGGAGACCACATGTTCGATCGACGCGACCTGCTCAAAGGTGCGGGCCTCGCCGCGCTGGCGGCAGGATTGGACGCCACCAGGGCGCTGGCCCTCGACACCGTGACCCTGCCCTTCGCCAACGGCGAACGGCCGCTGGTGAAGTATCCGCAGAAGCGGCCGATGATCGGCCTGACCAGCCGGCCGCCGCAACTCGAGACACCGTTTGCGGTGTTCAACGACGGCCCGATCACGCCGAACAACGCATTCTTCGTGCGCTATCACCTCTCCGACCTGCCCTACGATCTCGACCCCGACAAGTTCACGCTGGAGGTCAAGGGCAAGGTCGACAAGCCGCTGAAACTGTCGCTGAAAGACATCAGGAAGATGAAGGCGACAGAGCTCGTCGCCGTCAACCAATGCTCCGGCAACAGCCGCGGTTTCTTCGAGCCGCGCGTCGCTGGCGGCCAGCTCGCCAACGGCGCGATGGGCTGTGCGCGCTGGCGCGGCGTGCCGCTGAAGGTGGTGCTCGAGATGGCGGGCGTGCAGGCCGGCGCCAAGCAGGTGACGTTCAACGGCATGGATGGGCCGGTCAACGACAAGACACCGGATTTCGTCAAGGCACTCGACATCGATCATGCCAGCGACGGCGAGGTGATGCTGGCCTATGGCATGAACGGCGAGGACCTGCCGTTCCTCAACGGCTTCCCGCTGCGCCTGATCGTGCCCGGCTATTACGGCACCTACTGGGTCAAGCACCTCAACGAGATCACCGTCATCGACAATGTCTATGACGGCTTCTGGATGAAGTCGGCCTATCGCATCCCCGACACGCCGAACAACGCGGTCGAGCCGGGCACTGCGCCGAAGGCGACCATCCCGATCAACCGCTTCACCATCCGCTCCTTCATCACCAGCATCCCCGACGGTGCCAAGCTGAAGGCGGGAGCGGTGACCCTGCGCGGCATCGCTTTCGATGGCGGCAAGGGCATCAAGGCGGTCGAGGTCTCCACCGACGCCGGCAAGACCTGGGTCAGCGCCAAGCTCGGCAAGGATCTCGGCAAGTACGCCTTCCGCGAATGGAAGCTGCCGGTGAAGCTCGCGGCCGGCAGCCACGAGCTCAAGGTCCGCGCCACCGGCAATGGCGGCGAGACCCAGCCGGACACGCCGCGCTGGAACCCGGCGGGCTATTTGCGCAACGTCGTCGAAACCGTCCGCGTCAGCGTGGCCTGAAGGAGACTGATCATGCAGCGCACCGTTCTCCTCGCCATCACGCTCGCCGCCGCCGCATTGATGGGCTCGTCACTTGCAGCGCCGGTCAATTACAAGACCCCCGACGAGGTCGCCGCCTTCAAGCCCGGACCCAACCTCGAGGTCGTGCAGGGCAATTGCGGCGCCTGCCATTCGTCCGACTACGTCGCCACGCAGCCGCCGATGAAGGACAAGAGGGCCTTCTGGCAGGCCGCGGTGACCAAGATGATCAAGGTCTATGGCGCACCGATCGACGATGCCGATGTCGGCAAGATCGTCGATTATCTGGCTGCGACGTATTGACGGACGCCGGCACGCGTGCCGGCCATTTGACCGCGAAACGGGCAAAAGCGGCAAAAACGCCGCGAAGTTGAGCGGAATTCGGCGAAATGGCGATGTGGTTTGAGCTACCAAGCCTGCCACATTCCGCGTATCCTGTTAGGACCGAACCGGCCGGTTGGCGGGGACTGGCGGTTCGAGATCTCGGAGGAAGACCCGCGGAGAAGTCGTGATGGCTAAAGGTACGGTCAAGTGGTTCAACCCGACGAAGGGTTATGGATTTATCCAGCCTGCGTCGGGTGGCAAGGATGTGTTCGTGCATATCTCGGCAGTGCAGAAGGCCGGTCTGTCGACCCTCAACGAGGGACAGACGGTGGAATACGAAGAGATCGCAAACCGGGGCAAGACCTCCGCGGAGAACCTCAAAGTATAAGCCCGCGCCAGCCTTTGCTGCCTCCCGGATTTGTCCGGGAGCGGGCCAAAAAAATTTAAGAAGACGGCCGGTGCATTCGACGACAGGCGTTGCGATTGCACAAGGATAGCTATTTTTCCTGCGAAGACCGCTTATCGAACCACAGCAATGACAATCGCGACTGCACTTCGCTAACCCACCGGCAGCGGTGCGTCGCGCTTGATCTCCTCCATCACCGCATAGGTCCGCGTCTCGCGCACGCCCGGCATCGACAGCAGGGTCTCGCCGAGAAAGCGTCGATAGGCAGTCATGTCGGCAAGCCGCGCCTTCACAAGATAGTCGAAGCCGCCGGCAACCATGTGACACTCCAGCACTTCAGGGGCGAGCCTCACGGCCCGTGCGAACCGCTCGAAATTGTCGGGCGTGGTCTTGTCGAGCAGCACCTCGACGAACACCAGGAGCCCAAGGCCGAGCCGGTGCGGATTGAGCCGCGCGCCATAGCCTTCGACAAAGCCCTCGCGCTGCAGGCGCTTCAGCCGCTCGCCGATCGAGGTCGGCGACAGCCCGATGCGCTCGGCGAGCTCGACATTGGCGATGCGCCCATCCTCCTGCAAAATCGAGAGGATTTTCCGGTCGGTTCGGTCCAATTCCATACTTTATGAGGCCAAGCTGTTTCCTATCTTCATTTTCTAAGGCAAACTGGCTAGATTGTCTATCGAACTGCGGTCACGCGGGCCTTATCCTGGATGTCAGCCACAGGACACGCCATGCCGAACATCCCGCCGCCCTTCTTAGCGCCTTACGCCCCCGATGACGCCGAGATCGCCGCAAAGCTTCTGCCGGCTTCGCATCTCGCCCCACCACAGGAGGCGCGGATCGACCGCACCGCGACGCGGCTGATCGAGGCCATCCGCAAGCGCGACGACCGGCTCGGCGGGGTCGAGGACATGCTGCGGGAGTTCGCGCTCTCGACCAAGGAGGGGCTGGCGCTGATGGTGCTGGCGGAAGCGCTGCTGCGCGTGCCTGATGCGCGCACCGCCGACCAGTTCATCGAGGACAAGCTCGGCGAAGGCGATTTCATCCATCACGAGACCAAGTCCACGGCGTTCCTGGTCAACGCCTCGGCCTGGGCACTCGGCCTGTCCGCCCGGGTGATCCAGCCGGGGGAGACGCCCGACGGCACCATTGGCCGGCTGGTGAAGCGGCTCGGCGCGCCGGCGGTGCGCACCGCGACGCGCCAGGCGATGCGGCTGATGGGCAATCATTTCGTGCTCGGCGAGACCATCGAGCAGGCGCTGGAGCGGGGCCGGCCGCGCTCCGGCCAGAAGCCGCGCTATTCCTTCGACATGCTCGGCGAAGGCGCGCGCACGGCCGCTGACGCCAAACGCTATTTCGACGCCTATGCCAGCGCGATTGAGACGATCGGCAAGGCGGCGGGCAACCATGCCCTGCCCGACCGGCCCGGCATCTCCGTCAAGCTCTCGGCGCTGCATCCGCGCTTCGAGGCGATCAGCCGCGACCGCGTGATGCGCGAATTGGTGCCGCAACTGCTGGATCTCGCGCAGCGCGCCAAGACCTACGATTTGAACTTCACCGTCGATGCCGAGGAGGCCGACCGGCTGGAGGTGTCGCTCGACGTGATCGCGGCGACGCTCGCCGATACGTCACTTGCCGGATGGGACGGATTTGGCCTGGCGATCCAGGCCTATCAGAAGCGCGCCAGCACCGTGATCGACTATGTCGATGAACTCGCCCGCGCGCATGACCGCAAGCTGATGGTGCGCCTCGTCAAGGGCGCCTATTGGGACACCGAGATCAAGCGCGCGCAGGAGCGCGGGCTTGACGGCTATCCCGTGTTCACGCGCAAGGCGATGACCGATCTGAACTTCATCGCCTGCGCGACGAAGCTTCTCGCCTTGCGGCCGCGCATCTTCCCGCAATTCGCCACCCACAACGCGCTGACGGTCGCGACCGTGCTCGAGCTCGCGCAAGATGGCGGCGGTTTCGAGTTCCAGCGCCTGCACGGCATGGGCGAAGCGCTGTACGAGCAACTCGCCAGGGATCATCCTGAGATCGCCTACCGCACCTATGCGCCGGTCGGCAGCCATCGCGATCTGCTCGCCTATCTGGTGCGACGGCTGTTGGAGAACGGCGCCAACTCGTCCTTCGTGGCGCAGGCGGCCGACTATCGCGTGCCGGTTTCGGCGCTGCTGCAGCGCCCGGCGGATGCCATTGGCCGGCCGCAACAGGCACCTCATGCCAACATACCGTTGCCGGCAGATCTGTTCGCGCCGGAGCGGCGCAATTCGCGCGGCGTCGAATTCGGTGAGCGCGCCGCACTGGACCAGCTGCTGGCCGATGTCAGGGCCGAGGTGGTCGATCTCAAGCCTGTCGCAGATGCAACACCGGATCAGGCCAATGCGGCGGTGACGGCTGCGCGCGCCGGCTTTGCCGGCTGGAGCCGGACGCCGGCGGGCACACGCGCCGCGGCGCTGGAGCAGGCCGCGCATCTCCTGGAAAGCCGCCGCGCCCGTTTCATCGCGCTGCTGCAAGCCGAGGGCGGCAAGACGCTCGACGACGCGCTGTCCGAGCTGCGCGAGGCCGCCGATTTCTGCCGCTATTACGCCGCGCAGGGCCGAAAGCTGTTCGGCGTTGATGCGGCCATGCCGGGCCCGACCGGCGAGAGCAACGCGCTCGGCCTTCGCGGCCGCGGCGTGTTCATCGCTATCTCGCCGTGGAATTTTCCGCTCGCGATCTTCCTTGGTCAGGTGACCGCGGCGCTGATGGCGGGCAACAGCGTGGTGGCAAAACCCGCCGAGCAGACGCCGCGCATCGCGCGCGAGGCCGTCGCCCTGCTGCACGAGGCCGGCATCCCCGGAAGCGCGCTGCATCTCGTCACCGGCGACGGCCGTATCGGCGCCGTCCTCACCGCGCATCCTGATGTCGCCGGAATCGTCTTCACCGGCTCGACCGAGGTTGCACGAGCGATCAACCGGACGCTGGCCGCCAAGGACGGGCCGATCGTGCCGCTGATCGCAGAGACCGGCGGCATCAACGCCATGATCGCGGATGCCACCGCGCTGCCCGAGCAGGTGGCCGATGACGTCGTCACCTCCGCGTTCCGTTCCGCCGGCCAGCGCTGCTCGGCGCTGCGGCTCTTGTTCGTGCAGGAGGATGTCGCCGACCGCATGATCGAGATGATCGCGGGCGCCGCGCGCGAACTCAGGATTGGAGATCCCGCAGATGCTGCGACTCACGTCGGTCCAGTGATCGATGACGAGGCCAAGCAACGCCTCGATGCGCATGTCGCGCGGATGAAGCGCGAGGCGCGGCTGCACTTTGCAGGCCACGCGCCGGATGGCTGCTTCGTCGCGCCGCATATCTTCGAGCTCAAGGAGGCTGGTCAGCTCACCGAGGAGGTGTTCGGCCCGATCCTGCATGTCGTGCGCTACCGCGCGGAAAACCTCGAGCGTGTGTTGCAATCGATCGCGCGCACCGGCTACGGGCTCACGCTCGGCATCCATTCCCGCATCGACGATACGATCGAGGCCATCATCGACCGCGTCCAGGTCGGCAACATCTACGTCAACCGCAACATGATCGGCGCCGTGGTGGGCGTGCAGCCGTTCGGCGGCAGCGGCCTGTCCGGAACCGGCCCCAAAGCCGGCGGCCCGCACTACCTCGCGCGCTTCGCCACCGAGCAGACCGTGACGATCAACACCGCGGCTGCCGGCGGCAATGCCGCATTGCTTGCGGGAGAGGAGTGAGGCCTTGCGCCAGGCGCCGTTGCATCCCGGCAAAACATCGGTCTAATGCTCCCACTACCTGCCCGCGCCAATTCCAGCGCGCGGGAAACGACTGAAGCGAGGGAGCGACGCTGCGATGGAGAAGGGCATTTTTGCAGGCCTGAAGGTTCTGGACTGCGCAAGCTTCATCGCAGCGCCCGCGGCCGCGACCGTGCTGTCGGATTTCGGTGCCGACGTCGTCAAGATCGAGCCGCCCGGCACTGGCGACCCCTACCGCAATCTGCCCAACATTCCGGGCTATCCGGGCGGCGAGCACAATTACGCCTGGCTGCTGGAGGCCCGCAACAAGAAGAGCATCGCGCTCGACCTGTCCAAGCCGGAAGCGCAGGCCGTGCTCTACAAGCTCGTGGAAGAAGCCGACGTCTTCATCACCAACATGCCGCCGCCGGTGCGCGCCAAGCTCGGCATCACCTATGACCATCTCGCTCATCTCAACGACCGGCTGATCTACGCCTCCTTCACCGGCTATGGCGAAAAGGGCGAGGAGGCCAACAAGCCCGGCTTCGACAGTAACGCCTATTGGGCGCGCTCCGGCCTGATGGACCTGGTCCGCGCCGACATCGACACGACCCCGGCCCGCTCGGTCGCCGGCATGGGCGACCACCCCTGCGCCATGGCGCTCTACAGCGCGATCGTCACCGCGCTCTATCAGCGCGAGAAGACCGGCAAGGGCTCGCATGTCGCCTCCAATCTGATGGCGAACGGGGTATGGGCCGGGGGCACGCTGGCGCAGGCCAAGCTCTGCGGCGCCGAATTCGCTGAGAGACGGCCGCGCGAGCGCGCGCTCAACGCGGTCGCCAACCATTATCAGTGCAAGGACGGCCGCTGGCTGATCCTGTCGCTGCTGAACGAGGAGAAGCAGTTTCCGACGCTGGCCAAGTGCGTGGGGCGCGAAGACCTGATCGCCGATCCCCGCTTTGTCACCAAGGCCGACCGCCACGCCCGCTCGGTCGAGCTGATCAAGATCCTGGACGAGACCTTCGCCACCAGGGATCTCGCCGAATGGCGAAAGATCCTCGACGGCAACGGTCTCGTGTTCGGCGTCGTCGCCATCCTGGACGACATCCCGAACGACAAGCAGATGCTGGACAACGAGGTGCTGGTGCCGTTCGAGAACGACACCATGCTCACCATCAACAGCCCGATCTGGATCGACGGCGCCAAGAAGGTGCAGCCGCGCAAGCCGCCGGCCGTCGGCGAGCACAGTGACGAGATTTTGCGCGGGGCGGGATATGACGAGGCGGCGATCAAGCAGCTGAGGTCGTCGGGGGCGGTCGGGTAGGAGCGCGCCGCTCTAACCCCGTCATTGCGAGCGCAGCGAAGCAATCCAGAGTGTCTCCGCGGATGCATTGCTGGATTGCTTCGCTGCGCTCGCAATGACGATGCTGGACTATCTCGCTATAACAACCGGCAACACACAGATGCCGCGAGGTCTCATGCCCAGCTATCGCCTTCACTACTTCCCCGAATCCGGCAACAGCTACAAGCTGGCGCTGATGCTGACGCTCTGCGGCGAGACGTTCGAGCCGGTCTGGACCGATTTCGCCGGCGGCGTCACGCGCACGGCGGAGTGGCGCAAGGCCGTCAACGAGATGGGCGAGATTCCCGTGCTCGAGGTCGACGGCGTGAAGATGACGCAGACCGCGCCGCTGCTGCTGAAACTGGCCGAGCAATACGGCCGCTTTGGCGCCGAGACGGAGGACGAGAAGTTCGAGCTCTTGCGCTGGCTGTTCTGGGACAACCACAAGCTCACCGGCTACATGGCGACCTACCGCTTCATGCGCGCCTTCACCGAGAAAAACGACCCGCAGGTGCTGAAGCATTTTCGCCGGCGGCTCGAAGACTTTCTCGGTATCCTCGACGGACATCTCCAGCACAATGCTTTCGCGATCGGCGCAAGGCCCACGGTCGCGGACATCTCGATGATGGCCTATCTGCATTATCCGAGCGATGAGCACGGCTTCGATTTCGCCGCGAGCCATCCGGCCATCCATGCCTGGCTCGGCCGCATGGCCGCGCTGCCGGGCTGGAAGCCGGCCTACGAGCTGCTACCCGGCAAGCGGATGACGAATTACGCGACGTGACGGCTCCGATCACCTCAGCGACAGCCAGCCCAGCGTGAGCAGAATCCCGCCGATGATGACAGCCACCGCGACCGCCCAGATGCTGACACGCGCGCTGCCGGTGATCTGCTTGGCTTCCTCATTGCGCGCAATCTCGCGATTGCGCATCTTGTTGGCTTCGCTCGTGTCCGTCATGGGTCATCCAAATCGATCTGTTAGCTTGCGCGTGATCTTTTCCGAAAACGGCTACACACTTGCGCTGGCGCGGCCCTCCGGGTCCGGATCACGCGCTAACGCGTCTTGATGAAGCACATGCCGATGCGGCGCGAGGCCGCGGCGGCCTGGCAGGTCAGACCGTTAGCACAGCTCCATGACGTAAAACTCTTGTCCGGCGTTCCCGATCCCGGATCTTGCAGGGAACAATGCGCGCCCCAGCCGTCCTGATATTCGCTGCCGGCCAGCTCGCTTCTGCCGCGGGTCTGCGGCCTATCGGCAAATCCGCGTGAGAAATCAGGGCTTTTGCCGGCCGCGAACGCGGTCAGGATGTCGCGGCGGCGGAGCTGGTCGCCGAAGAAATGCGGCGAGGCCGGCACGAGGGTGGAATTAGACGGCTTGTCCGCAAGCCAATCGACGCCCGGGAAATGGAAGCCGCCGATGCCTCGGGTCTGGTGGCAGCCGGCACAGGTGATGTCGTTGAGGCGGCGCTGGAAGCCTGCGACCGAACGGACGTTCTGCAGGTCGAGGCCGCGGGCGGCCGCCTGCTTCAGCGCGCCAACCACGTCATTGTCAGTGAAGACGGGATCGCCTTTGCCCTCCCCCTGCATCAAGCCGAACTCCGGCTGCAAGGCCGAAGCGTCGAGGCCGGCGGGGGTCGGCACCATTGCGGCCTTGGCCAGGAATCTCTCCGGGATCAGCACCGTGCCGCGATCGAACTCGCGCAAGTTCTCGGGCGCGAGCAGCCAGGCCTTGAAGTCGCGCCGCAGCGCGTCGTCGGCAAGAATGCGGTCGCGGTCGATCTGGTTCTCCAGCGTCGATTCCTCGAACGTCCTGGTGGCGGCGTCGTACTTGAACACCTTCAGAAGATAGTCGGAGCGGAAATCGTGCAGCGCCGATTTCGGCGCGACCGAGACCTGGATGTTGGTCTCGATCTGGTCGAGCATGGCGTCGTCAGGCGGGAAGCGGCTGCCGATCAAGCCCTGCCAGTCGCCTTTGTCGAGCCAGCGCCGCGCGATCTCGGCGCAGCTGACCGGCTTGCCGTTCGCATCCGTCCGGCGCGCGTCGCGCGCCTTCATCACCAGGTTGAACGTCATCGGCAGGCGCGATGCGCTCTTGCTGCCATCCGGCCCGCCGTCGAACCGCGCGAGACGAAAGATCAGCCGGATCTCGCCGCAGGACTCTTGCGAGACATAGGCACGGTCCATGCGATTGACGATGCCGGCGAGCACGAACCGCGCCTCGCGCGATTTCAGATTGGCCCGATCGAACAATTGCGCGTCGAAACCCTCGCCGACGCCGATGGTCTCGCCAGGATAGGTCGCCTTGTACCAGGCGGCGTACCGTTCGAATTCCGCATCGATCGCGGGCAGAATCGCTTTCAGCTGCGGCAGCGAGGCGAACATCAGCTCGGTCGTGAGCGGAACGTCGGAATTCCGCTCCGGCGACAAAAGACGCGAGATCGTCAGCGCATTAGTCTGGTCGAGCTTGCGCAGGAGAGCGGGGTCGGTGATCGCGGTGCCGCGGGTCAGCGCAGTGCTGTCCGCTGCGAAGAGCGGAACGACACCGCCCAGCAATGCGGCGGCAGCAACGAGAATTCGCAAGAAGCGACCCATGCCTGAGGTAACACCGCGCAGGGATGCCTATTCAAGCAAAAAGGCGCCTCACATCGCGGTGAAGCGCCTCTTCGAAAGTCGGATACCGGACGCTCAGCGCGCCGTGATCAGCCCCCTGCTGGTGACGACCACCCAGCGGCCATCCTGGCGGCGGATCGCATCGACACGGCCGACGCCGGGGATGGGATCGCCGGGATAGACCTCGTAGAGGCCGTCGCGGCCCTCGATCAGCGCGCCGCCGTTGCTGGCGTTGCGCAGCCGCCAACCCTCGATCGTCGGCAGACGTCCGACTTCAGTCTTGGGAGCTGCGGGCGCCGGGGCCGCCGCGGTCGCGACCTGGGTCTGGGGCTGGGTCGGCGCGATCGAGCCGGTGGTCTCCTTGGGCATCGCTGCTGCGGCCTGCGCGGGCGCGGCAGGCGGCGTGGCGCGGAGCTTGTCGACGGTCTCGGACAGCTTTGCGATCCTGGCCAGCGGCTCGGCCTGCGCCTTTTCGAGCTTGTCCAGCCGGTCGTTGGCGCGGTTGAACTGGCTCAGGCCGGACTTCGAGCTCTGCTCGACATTGGCCTTCAGTGCGACAAGGTCGGCATCGATCCGCGCGACGGAGGCATCCAGCGCACTGGTGTCGGCGACCTGGACCGGCGCCTGGGCTGGAGCAGCGAAATGCATCATGCCGGCGGTCGCAAGCGCGCCGCTAATCGCGCCGACGCTGGCGGCAATCGCCACCACCGCGGCCATGGCCGACAGGCGACGCTTGCTGCCGGCCTCGCGCGGCTCGTCCGCCTTCACATGGGGGGCGAAGTCCTCACGGTCCCACGAACGATCCGAGGGCGCCATGACAATCAGCTTGCCGGGCTTCGGCTCGGGCTTGGCCTCAGTCTTGACCTCAGTCTTGGCTTCGACCTTCGGCACTTCGATCCGCGGCGGCTCAATCTTCGGGGCGTCCGCCTTGACCGGATCCGGCTTGGGCGGCGCTTCGTGGTCGGGGGCGATCGAGGGGGCGTCGATACCGGCGGCAACCTCGACGGCCTGCGGCGCTGCGGCGTCGACAGCACCGGACTCCTGGGCAGCCTGCTCGGGCATGGGTTCGCTCACGGCTCAAATACTCCAGTCTCGGTTGACCTTTTGGTAACTTTCATTGCTTGCGAAATCCTTACCTCGGGACCCGCTTACCGAAATTTTAGGAAGTTATCCGGGGCCGAATTGGGCCGGGAAAGTGGAACCGGTGTGGCGGGCGTGAAACAATTCGTAATCGGGGGAAGATGAACGGCGGCGGAATGGGCGCTGGGCCGCTCATCCTTCGAGGCTCGCTACGCTCGCGCCTCAGGATGACGGAGAGCGTTGAGCGCGCTGCTCCTCCAGCGTCATTGCGAGCGCAGCGAAGCAATCGAGAATTCCTCCGCGGCGGCAGCCTGGATTGCTTCGCTACGCTCGCAATGACGGATGTGGAGTGGCTCCCGCCCCTCTCACATCACACTCCGTCACATCACGACCGGCGCATCCGGTAGCTCGTTCGGATGCGATGCGCCCGGCGGGAAATGGCGCGCCAGCTCGCGCGACACCGCGTCGATACCTGCGATGACGCCATGTTCGAACCGGCCCGACCTGAACTCGGCCTCCATCGCGCGGCAGATCGTCTCCCAACCCTCCGCGCCAACCTTCGCATCGATGCCGCGATCGGCGATGATCTCGACGTCGCGGTCGGCGAGCAGGAGATAGATCAGAACGCCGCTGTTGTGCGCGGTGTCCCAGATGCGCAGATGCGAGAACACGTCGAGCGCGCGCGCGCGGGCCGGCTGGTTGCGGAACAGCGGACGGCCGTCGAGCGCCCCTTCGACGACGAAGCGGACCTGGCCGGAATGGGTGGCTTCGCCGCGCTGGATCGCCTGCTCGATGCGGTCGAGCACGGCTTGCGGGAAAATCTGCTTCGCCCGCCAATGATGCTGGACGAGATGTCGGGCAATGCGCTTGATGCTCATGTCCTACCAGCTCCCCGAGGCACCGCCGCCGCCGAAACTGCCGCCACCGCCGCTGAAGCCGCCGCTGTCGCTGCTGCTTGACGATCCGCTGCTCCAGCCACCCGAGGAGCCGCTCGACCATGCGCCGCCGCGCGAGCGGCCCGTACCCGGCGTGATCGCCGAAAACAGATCGGCGATAAATCCGATGACGAAGCCGAGCACGCCGACGGCCGCGGCGAGAGCAGCGGAGCCGAGGATGAGCCAGGTCACCGCTGCGATGATGCCCCCGGTCACCAATGATCCGAGCAGCCGCCCCAGGATCGCGCGGAAAAACCCGCCGACGCCGATCGAGGCGAACAGCGCCACCGCGAACACCGGCGCGAGGTCGTCCAGATTGTGGGCGAAGTTGACGCTGCGCGAGGGTGACGGCAGCGGCTCGCCGTCGATCACCCGCATCATGCGGTCGACGCCTGCGCTGATGCCCGCGGCGAAATCGCCGCTCCTGAACTTGGGGGTGATATCCTCGTCGATGATGCGCCGCGAGGTGACGTCGGTGAGCACGCCTTCGAGACCGTAGCCGACCTCGATGCGCAAATGCCGGTCGTTCTTGGCGACGACGAGGATCGCGCCGTCGTCGACCTTCTTGCGACCGATCTTCCAGGCCTCCGCGACCCGGATCGAGAATTGCTCGATCGTCTCCGGCTGCGTGGTCGGGACGATCAGGACGGCGATCTGGCTGCCCTTGCGGTTCTCGAAGTCGCGCAGCTTTTGCGTGAGCGTGGCGATGTCGCTGCTTGAGAGCGTGCCGGTCTGATCGACGACGCGGCCGGTGAGCTGGGGGACGGCGACGTCGGCGTGGGTGGGGAAGGCAAAGGTGAGGAGGAGTGCGATGGCGAGGACCGCGCACCACACCCTCGCTGTCATCGCCCGGCTGGACCGGGCGATCCAGTATTCCAGAGACGCCGGCGGGATGCGGAGAGGCCGCGGCGTACTGGATTCCCCGCCTTCGCGGGGAATGACAGTGGTGGGTGGGACGCGCATCGGGACCGAACGCGCTTACTTCGACGGCGCCGGTGCCGGATTGAAGTCCACCTTCGGCGCGGTCGAGATCGCCTTCTCGTTCTCGACCGTGAAGTTCGGCTTTTCCTTGTAGCCGAACGCCATCGCGGTGAGGTTGGTCGGGAACGAGCGGATGGTGACGTTATAGTCCTGCACCGCCTTGATGTAGCGGTTGCGCGCGACCGTGATACGGTTCTCGGTGCCCTCGAGCTGCGACATCAAATCCTTGAACAAGGCATCGGACTTCAGCTGCGGATAGTTCTCGGTGACGACCAGGAGCCGCGACAGCGCGCTGGAGAGCTCGCCCTGCGCGGCCTGGAATTTCTGGAACGCGGCGGGATCGTTCAGCACCTCAGGCGTCGCCTGGATGCTGCCGACCTTGGCCCGCGCATTGGTGACGCCGAGCAGCACGTCCTTCTCCTGCTGGGCAAAGCCCTTCACCGAGTTGACGAGGTTGGGCACGAGGTCGGCGCGGCGCTGATACTGGTTCACGACCTCGGACCAATTGGCCTTGATCTGCTCGTCCTCGCTCTGGATCGCGTTGTAGCCGCAATTGGTCAGGCTCAGCGAGGCCAGGGCGGCCAGCACGGTCAGGATCTTGCGCATTAAATTTCTCCCGGTGGAATCCGACGCAAACTATCAGATTGCGCGCCCGAGAAAAGCAGCCGGCTGACGCAAGCCTCTTGCCTATCGCAGGCCGACATAGTCAACTCCCGCAAAACAAAAGCGGAAACGCCAGGGGGAACGCGATGTCCTCGTTCGAGACCATCCTCGTGGAACGGCCGGAGCCGGCGATCGTCCGTGTCGTGATGAACCGGCCCGAGGCGCGCAACGCGCAGAACCTGCAAATGACCTACGACCTCAACGCCGCATTCGATGCGGCGGTGCAGGACGACGCGGTCAAGGTGATCATTCTCGCCGGCAACGGGCCGCACTTCTCCTCCGGCCACGACCTGCGTCCCGGAGACAAGAATACCGCAGGGGTCGATTTTCCGCCGATTGGAAATTGGGGTGGCTTTGCCGAGCCGAACGCCCATGGCCGCTTCGCCCGCGAGCAGGAAATTTATCTCCAGATCACGCGCCGCTGGCGCAACCTGGCGAAGCCCACCATTGCCGAGGTCCATGGCAAGTGCATCGCCGGCGGTCTGATGCTGGCCTGGGCCTGCGATCTCATCGTCGCCAGCGACGATGCGCAGTTCTGCGATCCCGTTGTCACCATGGGCGTCTGCGGCGTCGAATGGTTCGTGCATCCCTGGGAGCTGGGTGCGCGTAAGGCCAAGGAGTTCCTGTTCACCGCCGACAGCTGGAGCGCCGTGGAGGCGCACCAGCTCGGCATGGTCAACCAAATCGTGCCGCGCGCCGAGCTGTCGTCGCGCGTGCTGGAGCTGGCACGAAGGATCGCGACAAAGCCGTCCTTCGCGCTGAAGCTGACCAAGGAGGCGGTCAACCGCTCGGTCGACGTCATGGGCCAACCGGCCGCGATCGACCAGGCTTTTGCGCTGCATCAGCTCTGTCACGCGCACAATCTCCAGGAGTTCGGCATGATCGTCGATCCATCCGGCCTGCATCCCTCCGTGCGCAAGCCGCCGGCCGCCGCGGAGTAGACGCGATGGATCTCAATCTCAGTGACGAGCAAAAGTTGCTGCGCGAAAGCGCGGAACGCTTTGTAGTCGAAAGCTATGACGCCGATCATCGCCGCAAGATGGCGAATGACCCACTCGGCTTCAGCCCGGCCGTTTGGAAGCAATTCGCCGAGCTCGGCTGGCTGGCACTGCCGCTTCCCGAAGAGTATGGCGGGCTCGGCGGCAACGCGGTCGATATCGGCATCCTGATGGAGGCCTTTGGCCGGGGCCTGGTGTCGGAGCCCTATGTCGCAACGGTCGTGCTCGGGGCCGCGCTGATCGCCAGATGCGGCACCAGCGAGCAGAAGCAGGCGAGCCTGCCCAAGGTGGCGGACGGATCGCTGAAGCTTGCCTTTGCGCATGCCGAGCGCGCCGCCCGGTTCGATCTTGCCAGGGTCACGACCAGCGCCAACAAGACAGGACAAGGCTGGCGCCTCTCCGGCAGCAAGATCGCCGTACTTGACGGACATGCCGCCGACGAGATCATCGTCTCCGCCCATATCCACGATCATCGGGGACCCCAGGGGCGGATCGGCCTGTTCCTCGTGCAGGCGACGACGTCAGGTCTCGTCATCAGCGATTATCCGCGTCTCGGCGGCGGACGGGCCTGCAACATCGAGCTGCTCGAGGCGCATCTGCCGGAAGACGCCCTGCTCGGCGACGGCAGCGACGCCCTGCCCGCAATCGAATGGGCGATCGATCGCGCCATGGCCGCGTTAGGGGCGGAAGCTGTCGGTATCATGCAGACGCTGCTCGACACCACGCTCGACTACACCAAGATCCGAAAACAATTCGGCCGGCCGCTCTCCGCCAACCAGGTGATCCGCCACCGCCTCGCCGACATGGCGATGCAGGTCGACGAGGCGCGCTCGATGGCGCTGCGGGCGGCGTTGAAGGCCGATAGCGCGCCGGTTGAACGCGCGCGGGCCGCGTCGGGCGCGAAGGCGAAGATCGGCAAATGCGCGCGCTTCGTCGGCGAGCAGTCGATCCAGCTCCATGGCGGCATGGGCGTCACCGAGGAGCTCGAGGTCGGCGCCTATTTCAAGCGGCTGGTCGCCTTCGACACGTTGTTCGGCGGCACCGCGCATCACTATGCCCGCCACGCCGCGCTGGGCCGCAGGGCCTGACACTGGGAGAGCATCATGGACTTGTCGTTCAATGCCGAGGAGCGCGCCTTCCAGGACGAGGTGCGCGGATTCATTGCCAGGAATCTCTCCGAGGAGATGAAGCGCGCAACCGCGCTGACGCCATCGGTGTTCTCCGACCCTGACATCGGCATGGCCTGGCAGCGCGCGCTGCACGCCCAAGGCTGGGGCGCGCCGGGCTGGCCGGTCGAATATGGCGGCCCCGATTGGACGCCGGCGCAGCGCTGGATCTTCGAAACCGAATCCGCACGCGCCGGCGTGCCCAATGTCAACGTGATGGGCGTCAAGATGGTCGGGCCCGTCATCATCGGCTTCGGCAGCCCCGAGCAGAAGAATTTCTACCTGCCGCGGATTCTCTCCGGCGAGGATTATTGGTGTCAGGGCTATTCCGAGCCGGGGTCCGGCTCCGATCTCTCGTCGCTCAAGACCCGCGCGGTGCGCGACGGCGACGATTACATCATCAACGGCACCAAGATCTGGACCACGCACGCCCATCACGCCAACCGCATGTTCGCGCTGGTGCGCACCAGCGACGGGCCGCGGCAGCAGGACGGCATCAGCTTCATCCTGATCGACATGAAGACGCCGGGCATCACCACGCGCCCAATCCTGACCATCGGCGGCGACCACGAGGTCAACCAGGTGTTCTTCGACGACGTCCGCGTGCCGGTCGCCAACCGCGTCGGCGAGGAAGGCAAGGGCTGGACCTACGGCAAATATCTGCTGGAGTTCGAGCGCGGCGCGGGCATCGCCTCGGCCAAGCTGCGCGAAGGATTGAAGGCGATCGCGGACCTCGCCGAGTCCGACCTCACGGGCCGCGCGATCGACAGCCCCGACATCGCAACGCGGATCTCGGAGGTGGAGGTCGATATCGACGCGCTGGAGATGACGGAGCTGCGCGTGCTCTCGGCACTCCAGACCGGCCAGAATCCCGGTGCGGTGTCGTCGATCCTGAAGCTGCGCAACAGCGAGATCCGCCAGGCCGTCACGCGGCTCGGGGCCGACGTGATCGGCCACGACGCCCTCGCCGTCGAGCCGATGCGCCCGCTCTACAAGCTCAACCACGAGCCGGCGACGCCTGAGGAGATGCTGACGGTGATGCCGGAATATCTCAACGGCCGCGCCTACACCATCTTCGGCGGCACCTCGGAGATCCAGCGCGACATCATCGCGAAGATGATGCTGGGGATTTGAGGGCTACGGCCTCTCCGCCGTCATTGCGGGGAGCTCTTGCGACGAAGCAATCCAGAATCTTTCCGCGGAGATAAACTGGATTGCTTCGCTACGCTCGCAATGACGGTGCACTGTGGCCGTTAGCCCGCCTTCGCGTCCCGGATCGCCTGCCAGATCTTCTGCGGCGTCAGCGGCGTATTCAGCTGGTCTATGCCGAGCTCGGCGAGCGCGTCCATCACGCCGTTGGTGACGCAAGGCGGGCCGCCGATGGCGCCGGATTCGCCGCAGCCCTTGGCGCCGAGCGGATTGGTGCGGCAGGGCGCGGTGTCGTCGAGCGTCACCACGATCGGCGGCACGTCGTCGGCGCGCGGGATGCAATAATCCTGGTAGCTCGCGGTCAGCAGCTGGCCGTCGGCATCGTAGGAGACGCCCTCATACAGCGCCTGGCCGATGCCCTGCGCTACGCCGCCATGGATCTGCCCCGTGACCAGCATCGGGTTCACGGCGACGCCGACGTCGTCGACGGTGGTGTAGCGCACGACCTTGGAGACGCCGGTCTCGGGATCGATCTCGACCTCGCAGATATGCGTGCCGTTCGGCCAGCTCGGTCCATCCACCTCGCCTTCGGAATCGACGCTGAGCTTGGCGCCGTTCTCCTTCTCGGCGAGATCGAACAGGCTGATGCGGCGGTCAGTGCCAACCACGGTGAGCAAGCCGCCCTGATATTCGATGTCCTCGACCGAGGTCTCCAGCACGTTCGCCGCCTTCTCGCGCGCCTTCTGGATCAGATCGTTGGAGGATACCGCGACCGCGGTGCCGCCGACGAACAGCGAGCGCGAGCCGACGCTACCGAAGCCCATGGCCAGATCAGTGTCGCCCTGCACGACGTCGATCTTGTCCATGGGGATACCGAGCGAGTCGGAGATCATCTGGGTGTAGGTGGTCTGCAAGCCCTGCCCCATCGCCATGGTGCCGGAATGCAGCACGACGCGCCCTTGCGAGGTCGCGTGCAGGCTGACCTTCTCGGTGTGGGCGCGGCCGCCGGTCCACTCGATGTAGGAGGTGAGGCCGCGGCCGTAGAGCAGGCCCTTCTTCTTCGCGGCCTTCTTGCGCGCGGCGAAGCCGTCCCAGTCGGCAAGCTTCACGGCGCGATCGAGCATGTGCGCGAAGGCGCCGGAATCGTAGACCTGGCCGGCCGCATTGGTATAGGGCAGCTGCGCCGGCTTGATGTAGTTGGCTTTGCGGATCGCACGTGGATCCATGCCGATTTTTCGCGCAGCAGCGTCGAACAGGCGCTCGACGATGAAGACGGCCTCAGGCCGGCCCGCGCCGCGATAGGCGCCGACGGGCGCGGTGTGGGTCATCACCGTCTTCACCTCAAAGTGCACCAGCGGCAGGTCATAGACACCGGTCTGAACGAACGGCCCGAGCACCAGCGGGATGATGTTGGCCGCGCCTGAGGAATAGGCCCCGGTGCAGCCGATCGACTTGACGCGATAGGCCAGCACCTTGCCCTTCTCGTCCAGCGCGAAGGAGGCCGTCGAGGTCAGATCGCGGCCGTGGGTGCCGCCGACGAATTCGTCGGTGCGATCGCCGCGCCAGCGGATCTTCTTGTTCAGCTTGGTCGCGGCATAGGCGACGATGCCGTCCTCGGGGTAGAGATTGGTCTTCTGGCCAAAGCCGCCGCCGATGTCGCCGACCAGCACCCGGACGCTGTCCTTGGGACGCTTGAGCACGGCTTCCGCCAGCACGTCGCGGGTCGAGGCCGGCGTCTGCGACTGCACGTGCAGCAGGAGACGGCCGGACTTCTTGTCGATCTCGGCAATGGTCGAGCGCGGCTCCATTGCGGACGGAACGAGACGCTGGCTGACGATATCGAGCTCGACCGTGTGCGCCGCCTTGGCAAAGGCCTCGTCGACCTTGGCGGCATCGCCGTAAGCCATCGCGCCGACGATGTTGTCGGGCGCCTCCGGCCACACCACGGGCGCGCCTGATTTCACCGCCTCGACGGGATCGACCACCGCGGGCTGCACGTCATATTCGACCGCGATCGCTTCAGCCGCGCTCTGCGCCTCCACGCGCGATGATGCCACCACCGCGGCCACGGCCTCTCCGGCATAGCGCACGACCTCGTGGGCGAGCAGCCGGCGCGGCGGCACCGTCATCGGCTTGCCGTCCGGGCGCTTGAAGATGTTCAGCGTCGGGATGGTGCCGATGTCGTCCTTGATGAGGTCCGCGCCGGTGTAGATCGCGGCGACGCCGGGCATCGAGGCCGCGGCACTGGTGTCGATCGCGACGATCTTCGCGTGGGCGTGCGGCGAGCGCAGCAGGTGCAACCACAAGGCGCCGTCCGCAGGCTTGTCGTCGATGAACTGTCCCTTCCCGGTGAGTAGCCTCTGATCTTCCAAACGCTTGACGGGCTGCCCCGCTCCGAAACGCAAATTGCCGGGAAGAATGTTCATTCCGCTGTATCCTCGAGATCCGGAAAACGACCGCGGCGGTTTTAACCGATTTTGCGCGCCAGACAACCGAGCCCCGGCACATCTGCAATGCGCATCAGAGCCCTTGCAGGCGCGGATCGGCTAAAGCGCGATGAGATTTGGACGAATCGTCATCGCGCTTAAGGTCTTTGTTTGAGCATGATCTCTTCGGAAAACCGCTTCACACTTTTCCGGATCATGCTCTAGGACCGGTCGATATCGACGATGCTCACATTGACATCGCGGCTGTCGGAGCCGCGCTTGACCGTGAGCCGAACGGTCTTCCCGGCCCCGGCCTGCTCCAGCGCATCGGTCAGGTCGGAGAGGCGGCGCACCGGCTTGCCTTCGGCCGCGGTGATGATGTCTCCGACCGCGCCCGTCGAAAAGTTGACGCCGCGAATGCCTGCCCGCTCGGCAGGACTGCCGGGGGACGTGCGCACCACGATCAACCCCTCGACGCCAAGCCGCGTCGCGACATCCTCACCGGCGGCCACGATGCCGATGCCGGGCGTCGGCACGCGACCATTGCGGATCAACTCGGGCACGATCCGGTTCACGACATCGACCGGCACCGCAAAGCCGATGCCGGCGTTCGAGCCGGACGGCGATATGATGGCGGTGGTGACGCCGATCAGCCGGCCGGCGGAATCCAGCAACGGGCCGCCTGAATTGCCCGGGTTGATCGCGGCATCGGTCTGGATGACATTGGCGATCTCCCGGCCGCCATGGGTCGGGAGCCGGCGCTTGAGCGCGCTGATGATGCCGGAGGTCATCGACTGATCCAGCCCGAAGGGATTGCCGATCGCGAAGGCGGATTGCCCGACCTTCAGGTCGCTCGAGCTGCCGAGAGCGATCGGCGCTGGAAGCTGGCGCACGCTGCGGATGCGCAGCACCGCGAGATCGTAATTGGGCGCCGTGCCGACCAGGTCGACCTGGGCCACTTCACCCGACGCAAAGCGCACGGCGATCTCGCCGCCATTGGCGATGACATGATTGTTCGTCACCAGGTGACCCTCGCCGTCCCAGACGAATCCCGTACCGGAGGCGCCGCCACCGTCCTGGCCTTCCTCGCCCATGAGGGGACTTGCCGCCGACCTGGCCGCGACCTGAACGACCGACGGCGATACGCGTTCGAAGATGTCGATGGTTGCCTTTTCGCCATCCGACAGCGGGCCGCGCTGCTCGACGGCACGTGCGGAGGGCGCCGCCCAAGGGACATATGAGATCGGGACATGCAGGATCTTCGCGGCAGTGACGGCGAGCAGCAGGGCGGCGAAGGCGGCCGCGGCAATCGCGTAGCGACGATTCATTGGTGACCACCGTGTTTGTGCTGAACGCGGGCTCTGACATGCGCATGCGTAGGCGACAGAGGTCGCTGACGCAGCAACGTCGCAAACGGACGGAAGTTTCTCGGTTGGGCGGGTAAGGGCCTTTTTGGCTCCCGCAGGGGTGCCGGGGCATATTGCCGCGTGGCAAACAGCTATGTCAGCTCGCGCAACGCCGCTTCCACCACCTTGCGCGCCTCGGCCGTCAGCGGTGCCTGCGGCGGGATGGGCTCGCCAACGTCATAGCCCTGGATCGAAAGGCCGGCCTTGATGCAGGCCGCGAGATTGAAGCGGGCGAAGGCTTCGTTGATGCGCCAAAGCCGGCGCTGCAGCGCCATGGCCTCGTTCCAGCGGCCGGCCTTGCTGAGCTCATAGAGCATGACGCTCTGGCGCGGGATGATGCAGGCAGGTCCCGCCATCCAGCCGCGGCCGCCGATCAGCATCACTGCTGCCGGAATGTGGGCAGAGGCGGAGAACACGCGCAAGGCGTCGCCGCAGCGGTTCATGATCGAGAGCAGCCGGCCGGTGTTGGTCGAGGCATCCTTGATGTAGCCGATGCGCGGATGCTCGGCGAGACGCGCGATGACGTCGAGGGTGAGATCGGAGCGCTGGAATTGCGGATTGGTGTAGATGACGACGGGAATGTCCACGGCATCGGCGATGGCGCGGAAGTAGGATTCGACCTGCGCATCGGCCAGCGGGAAATACGCCTCCAGGATCGCCAGGATGCCGTCGGCCCCACACTTCTGGTAGGCTTTCGCTTGCGCCACCGCATCCGCCGTCGAAGTCGAGGCGACGCCGGCGACAACAGGCACGCGGCCTTGCGCGGCCTCAATCGTGGTCTGCACGACCGCCGTGCGTTGCGCGGCGTTGAGATAGGCGAATTCGCCGGTCGAGCCCAGCGGCGTCAGCCCGTGCACGCCGGCGCCGATCAGGTCGTCGCAGAGTTTTGCCAGCACGTTGGTCCGCACCGTGCCATCGGCATCGACGGGCGAGACGAGGTACGGAAAGACACCGTGGAATTCGGACATTGTCGGCGCGGATCCCGGTCGATTGGTTTGCGTCTGACTGCTCTTACCAATGCCGGCGCCGGCGATCAAACCCTGAGCAGACGCACCCGCGTGCCCCAGGGATCGACCGCCTCCACCCCGTCCGCGAGCGGCGTGACTTTCGCGCCGCCCTTGCGCAGCCGTTCTTCCTGCGCGGCGAGCAGCTCCGGCTTTGCCATCACCAGCGAGAACCAGGCAAGGCCGGTCGCGGACTCGTCGCGCTGGCCGGCGCCCTGGCTCTGCCAGACGTTCATTCCGAGGTGATGGTGATAGCGACCCGACGACAGGAACGCTGCTCCGTTGCGCTTGCGGGTCGGGTCGAGGCCGACCGTGCCGTGGTAGAAGCTCTCGGCCTGCGCGAGATCGCCGACGCGCAGATGCATGTGGCCGATGCGCATTCCGTCCGGCGCCTTGGCGTAATCAGGGATGCGCGTGTTGGTCAGCGACAGCAGGTCGGGAATGTTGAGCTCGTCCGTCGCCATCTTCACGCTGCCCTCGCTCCATTGCCATTGCGAGGGATCGCGGTCGGCATAGACCTCGATGCCGTTGCCTTCGGGGTCGTCGAGATAGACGGATTCGGAGACGAGGTGATCGGCAAAGCCCGACAACGGCACGCGGTGCGAGGCGGCGTGAACCAGCCAGCGCGCCAGATCCTTGCGCGTCGGCATCAGGAAGGCGGTGTGGTAGAGGCCGGCGGCGCTGCGCGGCTCGATCGCCGCATCGGGCCGGGCCTCCAGCACCAGCAGCGTGAGGCCTGACGTGCCGAGCCTGGCTGTGGCCGCCGAGCGCTCCATCACGGTGAGGCCGATCACGTCGCGGTAGTAATCGGCAACCTTGTCGAGGTTCTTCACCCGCAGCGTTACCATGCCGACCCGCATCGGCGTGCGGCTGGCAAACGTCGGGCCGCCGCCCTGCGGTGTGCCCTCGGCACGGGCCGCGGCTGCGGCGGCCATCGCGAGCGAGGTGGCGCCGGCGAGTTGCAGCAGGCTGCGGCGGGTGAGGTCGATTGTCATGAGGGCTCGAAATCCTAGAGGCCACGGGGCGCAATTTCGGGATTGCTACACGTTCCCGTGAGGCGCTCCCAATCACATGTTCGTCGGCCGTGGTCCTACGGAGGTCCGCCGCTCTCCCCTGTTCTGGTCCTCGTTCTGCTCCTGGCCACCCGGCCAGTTTCGCAATCGCCTGCGGCATCCCAGATTGAGGGCAACTTACAGGAGCCCGCCATGACCGATCTTAGTCCCCTGTCCTCACTGTCGTTCGCGCTCGCGGGATTGGTGGCGCGCACCGCGCCGTCCGTCGTTGCCGTGCATTCGCATCGTTCCCGCGCCACCGGCTTTGCCTGGAAGAGCGGCCTGATCGTCACCGCCGACGAGGCACTGGCCGACGAGGGCGAGGTCGAGATCGGCCTCGCCGACGGCAGCCGGGCCGCCGCCACGATCGCCGGGCGCGACCACACGACCGACATTGCGCTGCTGCGCACCGAGGCCGCGGTCACGCCGGTCAAGCTTGCCACCACGGTCCCACCGCTTGGCACGTTGTCGATCGTTGTCGCCACCAACCGCGAGACGCCGAGCGCGGCGCTCGGAATGGTATCGGCGTCCGGCAAGAGCTGGCGCTCCTTGCGCGGCGGCGACATCGATGCCCGGATCGAGCTCGACGTTCGCCTCAGCCGCGGTCAGCAGGGTGGCCTCGCGCTCGACGCATCGGGCGACGCCTTCGGCATGGCCGTGCTGGGGCCGCGGCGGGTGCTCGTCATACCGACGGCAACGATCGAGCGCGTCGCGCCGCAGTTGGAAAGCCGCGGCCGCATCGCGCGCGGCTATCTCGGCCTCGGGCTGCAGCCGGTGCGCCTCGACGACGGCATCGGCGCGATGGTGATGAATGTCGACAAGGCCGGGCCTTCCGCCGCGGCCGGTATCCGACAGGGCGACGTGATCGTGGCGGTCAACGATCAAAAGCTGTCGGGCGTGCGCGCGCTGTCGCAGGCGCTGGGACCTGCGAGCGTCGGCGTGGTGGTCGAGGTCGCCGCGCGCCGCGGCGGCGAGCCGGTCAGCTTCAAGGTCACGGTCGGCGAGAGGCCGGAGGCGTGAGCGAGGACAAGACGGCCGAGATCGTACTCGCCCTGGAGATCGACGATCCCGCCCTCGCCGATCGCCTGTCGGCCCTACTCGGCAATGTCGCCGGGCTGCGCCTCGCTGCGCCCGGCGAAGCCGCCGCGGCGACGATTGTCGCCCGCGATCCGCGCATCAGCCCTGCGGACATCGCGCTGACGCAGCGCGAGCTCGACGTGCTGGCGCTGATGGCCGAGGGTGCCTCCAACAAGATGATCGCGCGGCAGCTCGGCATCTCCGTGCACACCGTGAAATTCCATGTCGGCTCGTTGCTCGACAAGCTCGATGCCACCGGTCGCACCGATGCAGTCGCGCATGCGGCACGCCGCGGCGTGATCGAGCTCTGAGTCACCGAGCCTCACTTCGCCGAAATCGGCGGGAAGCTGAGCTCGACCTTCAGGCCCGGCGCATTATCATGCAGCGCAATCTCGGCGCCATGAAGCCGCGCGACCGCGGCGACGAGGCTGAGGCCGAGACCATTGCCCGGCGTGTAGCGGCTCTGCTCGAGCCGGTAAAAGCGCTTGAAGACATGATCGCGCTGCTCGGCGGGAATGCCAGGACCGTCGTCGGCAATCGAGATCACCGCGCCGCCATGGGCCCTGCGGCAGCTCACAATCACCTGCCCGCCCTTGCGGCCGTGCTTGATCGCGTTGTCGACGAGATTGGCGATGGCGTCGAACAAGAGGTCGCGGTCGCCGGTGATCGCGACCTCGCGGTCGCCATCGAAACTGAGGCGCGTGGCAACTTGCTCGGCGGCGGCATCGTAGAGCTCGACCACCTCGGCGGCGATCTCGGAAAGATCGAGCGCGCGGAAGGCGCCGGTGCGGGCGCGGGTCTCGATCTCCGAGATCCGCGTGATGGAGGCGAACATGCCGAGCACGGCATCGAGATCGGCGATGGTGTCGCCGATCAGCGCCGCATCCGCCTCGCTGTTGCGCGGGGCGTGATAGGCCTTTTCCAGCCGGCCGCGCATCCGCGTCAGCGGCGTGCGCAGATCGTGCGCGACATTGTCGCTGACCTGCTTGACCTCGCCCATCAGCGTCTCGATGCGGTCGAGCATCTGATTGAGGTTTTCGGCGACGCGATCCCACTCGTCGTTGCTGCCGCGCAAGGGGATGCGCTGGTCGAGGCCTGCGAGCATGATGGCGCGGCTGGTGGCATTGATCTGCTCGATCCGCCCCACGGTGCGCCGCGTCACCAGCACGGCCGCAAGCCCGGCGAGCACCAGCAGGAGCGCGGCGACGGCAGCCATCGCGAGCTCGATCATGCCGGTGAAGCCGTCATGATCGCCGACCGTGCCGAGCCGGCTCTCCACATAGGCCAAGGTGCCGAAATAGACGTACGCCATGATCGCCGCGACGATCATTCCGAACGCTGCGATCGCGATCAGCGCCAGGCGGAAGGTCGAGGAGCGAAGCGTCTTAACCAGGAGCACGGAGGCAATATCCGATGCCGCGGATGGTGTGGATCAGCGGATAGGCCTGGGCATCGTCGACCTTGCGGCGGACGCGGCCGACATAGACATCGATGATGTTGGTGGAGGGATCGAAATGCAGGTCCCAGACGTGCTGCAGCAGCATCGCGCGGGAGACGACGCGGCCCTCGTTGCGGACGAGATATTCGAGCAGCTGAAATTCCCGCGGCAGCAGCGGGATCTTGCGGCCGCGGCGAGAGGCGCTGCGCGCGATCAGGTCGACGGCGAGATCGCCGACGCGCAGCAGCGTCTCCTTGGCGATGGTCTCGCTGCGGCGGCCGAGCGCCTCGAGCCGCGCCAGCAATTCGGTGAAGGAAAACGGCTTGACGAGGTAGTCGTCGCCCCCGGCGCGCAGGCCGCGCACGCGGTCGTCGACTTCGCCGAGCGCGGAGATGATCAGGAAGGGGGCGGCAACGCCGTCGTCGCGCAGCTGGCGCATCACGCTGATGCCGTCGATATCGGGCAGCATGCGGTCGATGGTGATCACCGCATAGTCGCGCGCGGCGCCATGGCTGAGGGCTTCGCGCCCGGTGGCGGCGAGGTCGACGTCGTAGCCCGAAACCGTCAGCTCCTCGACGAGCTGGCCTGCGGTCTCCGGATCGTCCTCGACGACCAGGATGCGACGGTGACCTCCGGTCATGCAAAACTCCGCGCGACAATCGCCACCAGACTATCCCGTTCCGGGGCTGGACGGAACCGCCCGGTGGCGATCGCGACAATGGTGCGGCACGGCGATGCTAGTACCAATAGTCTCCGCACACATTGACCCATTGCCATCCATAGGGCGTCCAGCTCCTGCGCCAGCAGCCGTCATTGTAGCCGGCGTAGACATAGGGGGCGCCGAAGACGGCGAACCGACGGAAATGGTGGTGATGGCGGAAGCCGTGATGGCCATGCCAGCCCGCGCCGGCGAAGCGCGGCCCGATCGCCGCATGCGCGAACCGTGCCCCGCCGAAGCCGGAACCGCCGACGTGAGCGAAGCGCGCACCGCCCATGCCGCCAGCCCGCATACCGCCAAAGCCGCCGGCGTGCATGCCACCGCCGAAATGCCCAGCGCCGCCGAAATGGCCACCATGCCCGCCGCCGCCATGGCCGCCACCGCCAAAGCCGCCGCGCGCGAGCGCCGGTGACGCGACCGCCATCATGGCCGCGATCACGCTCGCCGTGAGGCCTTTGAGAAGCCTGTTGTTCATCGAAGCGTCCTCCTTGCCGTGCGGCCGCCTTGGCGCCGCCCGAGGACGATCAGATGAGAGCAAGGGACCGGCATCTTCAACTTACAAACGCGCCAGATTCTGACGCGGGTGTTAGGGGGCGCTACTCTCACCTCGTCATTGCGAGCGCAGCGAAGCAATCCAGAGTCTTTCCGCGGCGGGAGTCTGGATTGCTTCCGCCTTCGCCGAAGGCTTCGGCGGACAAGTCGCTACGCTCGCAATGACGACGTGGATGGAGCGAGGTCCGACCTCTCCCCGCAGAGAGCGGGGAGAGGTTAAGCGGTCACGCCCGCTTGCCGTTGTTCTTCTCCGCCGCGCGGCGCAGCGCTTCGGCGAGCGCGCCGCCGCCCGAAGACTCCTGCTTGCGCGGCGCGGACGAGGTCATGCGGCTGGCGTTGCGCTGATTGTTGTCGCGCTGCATGCCCGGGGCATCCTTCTTGGCGCCGACCTCGTCGTCGAGGCGCAGCGTCAGCGAGATGCGCTTGCGGGCGACCTCGAAGTCCAGCACCTTCACCTTGACGATGTCGCCGGGCTTCACCACCTCGCGCGGGTCCTTGATGTAGGTCTTGGACATCGCCGAGATGTGCACGAGGCCGTCCTGGTGCACGCCGATGTCGACGAAGGCGCCGAAGGCGGCGACGTTGGTCACGGTCCCCTCGAGGATCATGCCCTTCTTGAGATCCTTGATCTCCTCGACGCCCTCCTTGAACACGGCAGCCTTGAACGCCGGGCGCGGGTCGCGGCCCGGCTTTTCGAGCTCGCGCAGGATGTCGGTCACGGTCGGCAGACCGAAGGTCTCGTCGACGAAATCCTTCGGCTTCAGCGTGCGCACGACGTCGCCGTTGCCGATCAGCGCCTTGATGTCGCTCTTGGTCGCTTCAAGAATCCGGCGCACCACGGGATAGGCCTCGGGATGCACGCCGGAGGCATCGAGCGGATCCTCGCCGCCGAGGATGCGCAAGAAGCCCGCGCACTGCTCGAACGCCTTCGGCCCGAGCCGCGGCACGTCCTTGAGCGCCTTGCGCGACTTGAACGGACCGTTGGCGTCGCGATGCGCCACGATGCTCTGGGCGAGGCCGGAGCCGACGCCCGAGACGCGCGCCAGCAGCGGCGCGGAGGCGGTGTTGACGTCGACACCTACCGCGTTCACGCAATCCTCGACCACGGCATCGAGCGATTTGGCGAGCTTGGCCTGGCCGAGGTCGTGCTGATATTGGCCGACGCCGATCGCCTTCGGCTCGATCTTGACAAGCTCGGCGAGCGGGTCCTGCAGGCGCCGCGCGATCGACACCGCGCCGCGCAGGGTGACGTCGAGGCCGGGCAGCTCCTCCGAGGCGAAGGCCGAGGCCGAATAGACCGATGCGCCGGCTTCCGACACCACGATCTTGTTCATCTTCAGCTCGGGCAGCCCCTTGACCAGCTCGGTGGCGAGCTTGTCGGTCTCGCGCGAGGCGGTGCCGTTGCCGATCGCGATCAGCTCGACGCGGTGCTTGATCGCGAGCCGGCCGAGGGTCGCCAGCGACTCGTTCCACTGCCGCTGCGGCTCGTGCGGATAGATCACGGCGGTATCGACGACCTTTCCGGTCGCGTCGGTGACGGCGACCTTGACGCCGGTGCGGTAGCCGGGATCGAGCCCCATGGTGACGCGGGTGCCGGCGGGCGCGGCCAGCAGCAGGTCGCGCAGGTTCGAGGCGAACACGCGCACGGCCTCGGTCTCGGCCGAGTTCCACAGCCGCATGCGTAGATCGATATTGAGATGCACCTGGATCTTGGTGCGCCAGGCCCAGCGCACGGTGTCGATCAGCCAGCGGTCGCCGGCGCGCTTGAGGTCGGCAATGCCGAACCGCTTCATGATCTTCAATTCATAGGCGCTCGGCACGCCCGGCGGCGGCGCTTCCGCCTCGGCCTGGATCTGGAGATCGAGAATCTCCTCCTTCTCGCCGCGGAACATCGCGAGGATACGGTGCGACGGCAGCTTGGTCAGCGGCTCGGAGAAATCGAAATAGTCGGCGAATTTCTCGCCCTCGGTCTTCTTGCCGTCGCGCACCTTGGAGGCCATGCGCGCATTGGTCCACATCTCCTCGCGCAAGCTCCCGATCAGGTCGGCGTCCTCGTCGAAACGTTCGACCAGGATGGCGCGGGCGCCGTCGAGCGCCGCAGCGGCATCGGCAACGCCCTTCTCGGCATTGATGAAGCCCTCCGCCACGACCTTCGGATCATTGCCAGGCTCGGCCATGAGCTGATTGGCGAGCGGCTCGAGGCCGGCTTCCTTGGCGATTTCCGCCTTGGTGCGGCGCTTCGGCTTGAACGGCAGATAGATGTCCTCGAGGCGGGCCTTGCTGTCGGCCGCCATGATCGAGGCCTCGAGCGCGGCATCGAGCTTGCCCTGCTCGCGGACCGATTCGAGGATGGCCTTGCGACGGTCCTCGAGCTCGCGCAGGTAGACCAGGCGCTCCTCCAGGGTGCGCAATTGCGCGTCGTCGAGCGCACCGGTCGCTTCCTTGCGGTAGCGGGCGATGAAGGGAACCGTGGCGCCGCCGTCGAGCAGCGTCACCGCCGCCTCGACCTGCTCGGCCCGAACCCCAAGCTCCTGCGCAATCTTCTGGTTGATGTTGGCCACGCGAGATTCCCTCTATCCTAGCACGCGGGCGCGGGGGCGAACCACCGGCCGCGGGACGCCGCTTATGGACCAACCAAGGTTGATTCATCAAGGTGCGGCGCGCAATCGTCGACAGAGGATTTTTTGCCCGACCGATGCGATCTCGCCACATTCGTCGATTTGAGGCCGCGCTCTCGTGTCCCGGACGCAGCGCAGCGCGCCAGCGATGCGGTGCAGAGCCGGGACCCAGAGGCGGCACGGGAATACGGCGAGATGGGCCCCGGCTCTGCAGCGCACCGTCGAAGGGACGCTGCCATAGCGCGTCGAAGACGCGCGTAAACGCGCTGATGGCGTCCGGGGCACGAGAGCGGAATATGTCGCGCACACTCTCCTCCTCGTCATTGCGAGCGAAGCGAAGCAATCCAGAATCCCTCCGTGGAAAGACTCTGGATTGCTTCGCTGCGCTCGCAATGACGGAGTATGAGGCGATCACGTCGTTCTTTCAGCTGGCATTCAGCGCGCAGACATGCCTTTGCATCCTCGCGGCGGAATAGGCCCGAGCTTTGCCTGGTCACGACACCCTCTGTCAGAGGGCGCAGGGAAGACCGGGTGCCGGCCGGGCACCCACGGTCCACTGTGCGAAGGTTGCGCTACAAGAGGCTGCACAGCGGCATACAGGTGAAGCCCAACAACCGGCCTTCCCTGCGCAGTGGTTTTACGGCTTATGCCGAGCTCTCCCCGGGGAGCGTTGCACTATTGCCCCCGTCGCCTTGCCGATAACTAACGCGCGCACCCGGTTGGGCCGCCACATCACCGCAAGACTTGACGCACAGACCCCGGGCGTCAGGACGACACGGTTTTGCCGTACGCCGATCACACCGGTCGTGTGCGCGAGGTATTTCGCTCACGGTTGCCCGCCCTGCGAAACCCTTCGCGCCGGTGTAACGAGCGTCCACCACGGCTCACCCCACGTTCGTGACGATCGCGATACGCCCCTCTGACAAGGGATGAGGTGGCGGGAGAATGCGACAAATCGGAAATTCTGTAAAGGCGAATCTTTTCGCGCATGCGGATTGACCAGCCGATCGGGTGTTTTGCCCGTCGGGCAACGCAAGATCTTGTAGGGCGGATTAGCCGAAGGCGTAATCCGCCGCTTTGATCCCCGCGGAGACAGAAGAGGCGGATTACGCTTCGCTAATCCGCCCTACGCACTTCCGTCGGGGCTACGGTCTTGACATCACCCCCGTTCCACGGCTGGTGGGCTCGCCGGGCCACCGAACTCCAAGGACCAATCATGCGAACGACATCGGTCGGCGTCTTCAGGATCGCCACCACGGGCCCCGGCGACGTCTCCGGCCTGATGGACTTGATCGGGTCCGGCGCGATCGACCCCCACGCGATCCTCGCCGTTCTCGGCAAGACCGAAGGCAATGGCGGCGTCAATGATTTTACCCGGGAATACGCGGTGGCCGCGCTATGTACGGCGCTGGCACCCAAGCTCGGCCTGTCGCCGGAGGCAGTCGAGCAGCGCATCGCCTTCGTGATGTCCGGCGGCACCGAGGGCGTGCTGAGCCCGCACATCACGGTGTTCACGCGCAGCGAGGCCGAGCGCCCGGCGGGCCTGTCCGGCAAGCGCCTGAGCATCGGCATGGCGCACACGCGGGATTTTCTGCCGGAAGAGCTCGGGCGCTCGGCGCAGATCACCGAGACGGCCAGGGCCGTGAAGGCTGCGATGGCAGACGCCGGCATCAGCGATCCCGCGGACGTCCATTTCGTGCAGATCAAATGCCCGCTGCTGACCAGCGACCGCGTCGCGGCGGCACATGCGCGCGGCAACACAACGGCGACGACGAGCTCCTACAGCTCGATGGCCTATTCGCGCGGCGCCTCCGCGCTCGGCGTTGCGGTCGCGCTCGGCGAGATCGCCTCCACCATCAGGGACGAGGACGTGCTGCGGCGCTACGACCTGTTCTCGAAGGTCGCCTCGACCTCGTCGGGGATCGAGCTGATGCATAATGTCGTCATCGTGCTCGGCAACTCGGTATCTTCAGCGAGTGAGTTCGAGATCGGGCATGCCGTGATGGGGGATGCCATCGATGCGGCGGCGGTGACCGCGGCATTGGAGAGCGTCGGGCTTGGTGCAAATCCGCAGCCGGGCCGCGCGCTCGTCAACATCTTCGCCAAGGCGGAGGCCTCGCCTGACGGCAGCGTGCGCGGCTTTCGCCACACCATGCTGGAGGACACCGACATCAGCTCGACCCGCCACGCCCGCGCCGCGGTCGGCGGCCTGATCGCGGGCCTTGCCGGCACCGGCGCGGTCTATGTCTCCGGCGGCGCCGAGCATCAGGGACCCGCCGGTGGCGGCCCGGTTGCAGTGATCGCACGACTGTCGGATTGAGACGGCCTTCCTCTGCGACCCCTCCGTCCCATGCAACCCTGCCCCTCGCGGCGGCTCGGTTGATTCACGCGGTCCCTTGCGAAAAAGGTGACGCCGCACCTTAAGGGGACTTTGACTTCATGACTTTGCCGATGAGCTGGAATGAATGGGCGCAGCACGATGGCGTCGCGCTAGCGGGGCGTGTCCGCAAGGGCGAGCTGACGGCGAAGGAGCTGGCGCGCCAGGCCGCCGCCGGCGTTGCCAAGGTCAATCCGGCGCTGTCGGGCGTGGTTGAGCTGTTCGAGGACGTGATCGCCGATCCCGCCAAGGACGGCGCCAATCTCGCAGGTCCCTTCGCCGGCCTGCCCTTCCTGATGAAGGACCTCGGGCCGACCATGAAGGGCCGGCTGCAGGAGATGGGCTCGCTGCTGATGCGCGGCAATCGCGCGAGCGCCGATACGTTCCTCACCGGTAAATTCCGCCAGGCGGGGCTCAACCTGATCGGACGCACCACGACACCGGAATTCGGCGTGTGCTCGTCGGCCGACAACCCCGCCGTCTATGTCACCCGCAATCCCTGGAATACCGATTACACCACCTGCGGCTCGTCGGCGGGCAGCGCCGCGATGGTCGCCGCGGGCGTGGTGCCGATCGCGCATGCGACGGACGGCGGCGGCTCGATCCGCATTCCCGCCGGCGTCAACGGCAATATCGGCCTGAAGGTCTCGCGCGGCGTGTTCTCGCTGGCGCCGCACATGTCCGACCTCACCGGCCTCGTCTCGATCCAGGGCTGCCAGTCGCGCAGCGTGCGCGACACTGCCGCCTTCGTCGATCATGCGCGCGGGCCTGCGCCCGGCGAGTTCATGCCGTTCTGGACCACGGCGCAGCCCTATTGCGAGATGATCAAGCGCGACCCGGCAAAGCTTCGCATCGCGCTGTCTCACACATGGGGCAACTACACCGCGACGCCCGAGATCGCCGCCGAGCTTGAGAAGACCGGACGCTTCCTCGAAGGCCTCGGCCATCACGTCGACTACGCGCTGCCGGAGATCGACCTCCCCGCCGCCTTCGAGGCGCAGACCACCTGCTACATCTCGAACTTCGCGGTGGTGATCTCCAACATGCTCGCCGCGCGCGGACTGGAAAAGCCGCCGGAGGATCTGATCGAGCCGATGAACATCCGCATCTGGGAGGCCGGGCGTCACACCAGCTTCGCCGAGCGAGCGAAGATGCAGGCCGTGTTCAACACGACCTCGCGCGGCTTCGGCAGCTTCTTCGAGCAATGGGACGTGATCCTGACCCCGATCACGGCGCTGCCGACGCCGAAGGTCGGCACCAGGGAATATCTCACCATTTCCGACAACCCCGATGTGCGCGACTGGTTCGACAATCTCTGGCGCTTCTTCGCCTTCACGCCGCTCGCCAATCTCTGCGGCATGCCGGCCATCTCGATGCCGATGGCGGCGCAAGACCACGGCCTGCCGCTCGGCATCCAGGCGATCGCCAAGCAGGCCAATGACGGCCTGCTGCTGCAGCTCGCCGCCCAGATCGAGCGCGCGCTCGACGGCAAGTGGAACGGCGGGAAGACCGCGAAGGTGCATGTGACGAAGGCGTGAGTTAGCCTTTCTCTTTGCCCGCCAATCGCACAATGGCCTTGTCTACGCGAAAGCGCGACACGCCCTGATCGGCGAGCATGCGGGCTGCAGGGCTTCGCATCTCCGGAAAGAGAGCAACGAGCGCATTGACCCCGGTCACTGCGGGATTGCCCACCTCCTGCGCGTGAAGCACGGCGCGCTGGTCGACTCGCTCGAACGCCGGCGTAGGCACGGCGCTTCCGCCCTCGATCACGATGTGCTTGAGCTCATTGTCGAGATACTGCGTAAGGCTTTGTCTCAGCTTGCCAAGATCGGCGTCGCAGGCGCTCATCACGGCGGAGGCGTCCGCATCATCGGTCAGGGCGAGCAGCAGATGCTCGAGCGTCGCGTATTGATGGCGACGCCGGTCAGCATGATCGAGGGCCCGTCGTTTCGTGGCCACGTAATTTGCCGAAACCGGGCGCTGCGGCAGGTCGAGCAATGCTTCGATCCGCTCGAGCCGTGTCATGGGATCGAGCGTTGCCAGCAACTCATACTTGTCCTTGATCGGCAACTTCATCCGCGTCGCAACGATATCGGCGATCTGTCCGGGATCACGGGTTTGATCAAAGAACAGCCAGATATCCGGCACAATAATCCCATGAACCGCCGTGTAATCCTGGAAGCGCTGATAGATCCTTTGGATGAGATCCCTTGCATTGCGGGCAACTCCCTCGCTGACGTCGACCACCTCAGCCCAATAGGCGGCCGACTCGGTAGCGAAGCCGCGTAGCTCGACTCGCCGCAGTCCCCGCGTCAGCACCCTGAAAGTGCCATCTGCGAGCGGTTCGAGTTCGAGCAGCTGGGCCACGATACCGATGTCGTAGACGTCGGAAAATCGGGGATCATCGACGCCCGCTTCCCTCTGAACCGCCAGCACGACCTCGCGTCCGCCTTCAAACGCCTGGTTCAGGGCCTGGAAGGAGCTCTCTCGGCCCACAAACATCGGATATGTCGCATTTGGAAACGGAACGAGATCGCGGAGCGGAACAGCGGGATAGAGCGCCGTTGTGGTCTTCGGCTGTGCGACCGGCGCCGCCGTGTCACGCCGTTCGGCGTGAAGCAGCGCTGAGAGCGTATTCCAGTCAGCAACACCCAGCATCCTCGATACGAGCTCGAGACTCTCGCTGTGGCTGATGGTGACGGCCTTGGTGGTCAGGGATTCGCGCAGGGTGTGCGCCATAGCCTTGGCATCGCGAAAATCGCGCATCGGTTCGTCCTCTGCATGAGCGATCCAGGTGTGTCAGGTGGTTGCGTTGCTGACCCGGTCGCTCGGGCAAAGGGGGCCGATCAGGGCTCGATACGTTCACCATTCCACGGAGGGTGCAACCGGCAGGTCGTATCAACCTGCGCGAAAGGTGGCGCAAAGAAAGTTTGCTGTCAATTGCGATCTCAGTTCTTCACTGCCGGTATCTCCTCCGCCACCGGCTGCTTCTGACCCTGCTGATACATCGCCAGCGCCTTGTCGAGGGCTTCGCGCAGTGCCAGCGCCGCAGCCACACTGCAACGTAAGTGCGCGGTCTGGACCACGTCGACCCTGACGGCGGCGCCGACCGGCATCAACAGGTTCGCGGCGAGCTCGATCTGGATCGCGCCGTTGTGGTGGCCGAAGCAGGATGCGCCGTCGAAATAGATGATCGGCGCCCGCTCCGAGCTGGAGCTCGAAATGGTGACGGGCCCCTGATTGGTGGCGGGCGTTTCGGGGTCGGCCATGGGCGCTCCTTGCAGTTCATCGACGAACGAAGCGCCCACCATCGGCGCTTCGGCCCGCCCTGTCGAGACCAAACCGCCCCGTGCGTGGCCCATTCGGGGTTTTGCGCGGCCCGGCACTGGTCTAGAACGTCCCCATGAACACCTTACCGACCACGCTTGCCTTCGAGGAACTCGCCGAGGCCATCAAGGACCGCCGCTCCGATTATGGCCACATCAGCGGGCTCCAGCTCGACCGCTTCGCGCCAGCCGAGGCCTGGTCCAGCCTGCCCTACCGTGCGGTCTTCGTCGGCGACACCGAGACCGGCGTGCTGCACGGCGGCGTCGTCACTGCGATGCTGGACGAGAGCTGCGGCATGGCGGTGCAACTTGCGCTCGACGGCACGCGCGCCATCGCAACCCTCGATCTGCGTATCGACTACCAGAAGCCGGCGACGCCGGGTCTCGACATCAAGGCGCATTCGGTCTGCTACCGCACTACGCGCTCGATCGCCTTCGTACGCTCCACGGCCTATCAGGAGTCCGAAGACGATCCGGTCGCGACCGCAACCGCCTGCTTCATGATCGGTGCCAACCGCACCAACATGCTCGCCGACCGCCGGATGGATGCGCGCAGCATCCCGACGCTGGAGGCGCCGGAGGATCCGGACGGGCCCTTTGCGCGCAGCCCGTTCGCGCGGGCGCTCGGCATCCGCATCAACGATGACGGCACGCTGACGATGCCGTTCTCGCCGCAGATCATCGGCAATCCGATCCTGCCGGCGATCCACGGCGGCATGACCGGCGCCTTCCTCGAGACCACCGCCATCATCGGGGTGGCGCGCGAGCTCGGCGCTGCCGCACCGCCCAAGCCGATCGGCCTCACCGTCAACTATTTGCGCTCCGGTCGCGCGCTCGACACGTTTGCCGACGTCTCGATCGTGAAGCAGGGCCGACGCATCGTCGCTTTCGAGGCGCGGGCCTGGCAGGACGATCCGGAGAGGCCGATCGCCACCGCTTTCGGTCACTTCATGCTGCGTCCGACGCCTGGAAGCGACGAGGAATAAGCTCATTTTGACTTGACGGCCGCAGGTCCGGCCACAACGATAGCGCGCGCTTCGCGAGAGGAATTGGATTGCGGCATCCGCTCGACATCGTCGCCATGTTCGCCGCACTCTGGCTGCTGGCGTCGATGGTGCTCGACGCGCTGACGCCGAAGGAGCTGACGGCGATCATGATCGGCATCGCGATCGGACCCGCCATCGTCGTCACCGCCGTGTTCTACTACCTGCGCTGCCCGCGAACGGATTTTGCGGTGATGTTCGCAGCGCTGTGGCTGATCTCCGATATCGCCATCGCCTTCATCTCGCCGAAGGAGCTGCCGCATTTCCTGATCGCGCTCGGCTTCGTGCCGGCGCTGCTGATCGGCATCGTGCTGCACTGGCAGACCTTCACCTCTCCCCGGCGGGGAGAGGTCGGATTGCGCAGCAATCCGGGTGAGGGGCCGCAGCACCCGGCGAAACCTTAACCCCTCACCCGGATCGCATTTTCAATGCGATCCGACCTCTCCCTTCGGGAGAGGTGAACCACCGCGCCAGCTGATATCACCGCGGCAACAGATTCGTCCTCGCGAGGTCCAGCACCTCGTCGCCGCGCCCGTTCATCACCGCGCGCAGCACCCAGAGGCTGAAGCCCTTGACCTGCTCGGCCGTGATGGTCGGCGGCATCGACAGCTCCTGCTTGGCGGTGACGACGTCGAGCAGCGCCGGCCCATTGTGCGCCAGCACCTCTTTCATCGCGCCCGGAAGCTCGCCGGGATCCTCGACGCGCTTGGCAAAGATGCCCATCGCGCGCGCCATCGCGGCGAAGTCCGGGTTCTCCAGGTCGACATTGGTGTCGACGAAGCCCGCGGCCTTCATCTCCAGCGCGACGAAGCCGAGCACGCCGTTGTTGAAGACGACCACCTTCACCGGCAGCTTTTCTTGCGTCAGCGTGATCAGGTCGCCCATCAGCATGGTGAAGCCGCCGTCGCCGGAGAGCGAGATGACCTGGCGCCCCGGCTGGGCGGCCTGCGCGCCGATCGCCTGCGGCATGGCGTTGGCCATCGAGCCGTGCACGAAAGAGCCGATCAGGCGGCGGCGGCCGTTCATGTCGAGATAGCGCGCCGCCCACACCGTCGGCGTGCCGACATCGGCGGTGAAGACGGCATCGTCGGAGGCACGGTCGCTGATCACCTTGGCGAGATATTGCGGGTGAATCGGCTTGGCTCCCGGCGTGCCCTTGGCGAGCGAGTCCAAACCCTCGCGGGCTCTCTTGTAATGCGCGACGGCCTCGTCGAGATGCTTGCGCTGCGTCTTCGTCTTGAGCAGCGGCAGCAGCGCCTCGATGGTGAGCTTGACGTCGCCGACGAGCCCGAGATTGATCCTGCAGCGCCGTCCCAGATTTTCCGGGCGGATGTCGATCTGCGCGACCTTGGCATCATCAGGGAAGAACTGCTTGTACGGAAAATCGGTGCCGAGCATCACCAGCGCGTCGCAGGCGTGCATCGCGGCGTAGCCGGAGGAGAAGCCGATGAAGCCGGTCATGCCGACGTCATAGGGGTTATCGTATTCGACATGCTCCTTGCCGCCGAGCGCGTGCACGATCGGGCTCTTCAGGGTCTCGGCGAGCTGCATCAAAGGCGCATGCGCGCCGGCGCAGCCGCGGCCGCAGAACAGGGTGATGCGCTCGGCGCCGTTGAGAAGATCGGCGAGGGCCTTCAGCTCGTCCGCCTGCGGCACGACCTGTGGCGAAGCCAGCGCAAGGCCGCGCGTCGTCGACAGTGCGCGCTTCGGAGGACTACGGAACGCGACATCGCCAGGCATCGCGACGACGGCAACGCCGCGCAAGCCCACCGCCGCGCGAATCGCATTCTCCAGCACGTAAGGCAGCTGGCTCGGGTCCGAGACCAGCTCGCAATAATGGCTGCATTCGCGGAACAGATTTTGCGGATGCGTCTCCTGGAAATAGCCGCCGCCGATCTCGGCGGTGGGGATCTGCGCCGCGATCGCCAGCACGGGAACGCGGCTGCGATGCGCATCGAACAGGCCATTGATCAGATGCAGATTGCCAGGGCCGCAGGAGCCCGCGCAGACCGCGAGGCTCCCGGTCATCTCGGCTTCGCCGGCCGCTGCGAAGGCCGCGACCTCTTCGTGCCGGACATGGATCCATTCGATCGTGCCGCGGCGGCGCAGCGCCTCGGTCAGCGCGTTCAGGCTGTCGCCGACGATGCCGTAGATGCGCTTGACGCCGGCCTGCTCGAGCGTTGCCACGAACAGGTCGGCCACGTTGTTGATCGCCATGTCGGTCTCCTGATTCATCCAGTCGCATAAGATGATGCGCGCATGTCGGCATCGCGCCACCATATGGCAGAATAAGCCAGGTCAGGATCACGGCTAGTTTATTGTCGGTTCAATCGCTCTGAATTGCCCGATCGTAAGCGGCAATTGTCACCTCTGCGCGAGCTGCGACATCCGCTGCACTCGTGCCGGGCTTGTAGAGGCTGGAGCCGAGCCCGAATGCGGTCACGCCGCCCTTGATGTATTCGGCAAAGTTCTGGTCGGAGACGCCGCCGACGGCGGCGATCATCACGCCTGCCGGCAGCACGGCGCGGATCGCGGCGATGCCGGCAGCGCCGAGCACGCTCGCCGGAAAGAATTTCAAGCTCGACGCGCCCGAGCGCGCCGCCAGCAGCGCTTCGGTCGGAGAGAAGACGCCGGGCATGGTCACCATGCCATGCTGATGCGCGCGCGCCAGCACCTCGGTGTCGACATTGGGCGAGACCATCAGCCTGCCGCCGACGTCGTTGAGGCGATCGACATCTGCCGTCGTCAGCACCGTGCCCGCGCCGATCAGCACGCCTGATGGCGCGAGCTTCACGGCAAGCCCGATCGAGCGGAACGGATCGGGCGAGTTCAGGGGGATCTCGATCGCGGTCATGCCGGCCTGGATCAACACGCCGACGATCGCCTCGGTCTCCTCGGGCTTGATGCCGCGCAGGATCGCGACCAGCGGCCGCTGCATCGGCGGAAAGGGAACACTCATCTCTCGCAGTCCTTCTACTTCGTCCAGATCGCGGCAGCCGCCATCGACAGACCGCGACGGACGGCTTCATCCGCATCGACCGGCTTGGCGGTCATCGACAACGCCTCGAAAGCGAGCCGATACAGCATTGCAAGCCGGCCCGAGGCAATCAGCTGGACGCCCGCTTGCGGCACGGCGCCGGAGAGCCCTGCCGCCAGCTCGATGCCGATCAACGTGCCCGACAGCGTCTCGCGCGCCGCGGCGGGCGTGCCGCCGAACAGCAGCTGGCGCGAGCGCGCCGTGAACAGCAGGTTGGCGGCAAAGGCCGGGGCGTCGAACGCGGCCTTCACGGCCGCCTTGAAGCTCGCAATATCTTCGGAGTCTTCAGCGCCGGCGACTGCGAGCGACAGGATGGTCTCGCGCGAGACAGCGCTGAACAGCTCGCCGGTCATGAAGGTGGAGAAGCTTTCGACCGTGCTGTCCTTCACGCGAACCCATTTCGAATGCGTGCCGGGCATGCAGACCAGCGCCTCGCCCGCGGCATCGAGGCCGAGCGCGCCGAGCAATTGCGTCTCCTCGCCGCGCATGACGTCCGGCGCCTTGGCGTCGCGCTGGGCGATGCCCGGTAGGATGCGGGTGTCGCGCGCCTCGCCCGGCACTCGCACGGCCTGTTTCAGGACGGCCAGGAGCTGTGCCGGCGTGTCGACGTAGCCGGCCTCGACCCAGCCGGTCTTGGCGCCGGCCATGCCGCAGACCAGAACCGGCAGATGATCCGGCGCTTCGACCGCGGCCAGATGCGCTTGCAGCACGGCGGGAAAGCCGGTCTTCGCCGCCGCCAGCATGCCCTCGCCGCTGCGGCGCTCGGCAATCACCTGCCCGGCGCGATCGACCAGCCAGAGCCGGAAGCTGCTGGTGCCCCAATCCACCGCGACATAAGCGGGTTCGGTCATATCAGGTCTCGTCCTCGTCTCATGGCCAAGACGCCGTCTCGCGACAGATGAGACGATGTCCAGCAGGCTCCCGTCGAGATACCGGCTATTGCGCGGGCAAACCAGTCCTTTCTCTTCAATTCGAGGCTCCGCCGCGCTGGCACACCGCTTGCTCAAGGTTCATCACTCAACAAGCTTCATCACTCAACTCCGTCAACGCGCGACAAGACGCGTCAACATCAGATGAGGAAACCCATGGAGATCGGCTATTTCACGATGCCCTCGCATCCGCCGGAGTGCGGCCTGAAGGAAGGGAACGACTGGGACCTGCAGGTCATGCGCTGGCTCGACGAGCTCGGCTACCAGGAGGCCTGGGTCGGCGAGCACCACACCGCGCCCTGGGAACCCAATCCCACGCCGGACCTTCTGATCGCGCAGGCCTTGATGCAGACCAAGCGCTTGCGCATCGGGCCGGGCGGCTTCCTCTTGCCCTATCACCACCCCGCCGAGCTCGCCAACCGCGTTGCCATGCTCGACCATCTCTCCGAGGGCCGGCTCAATTTCGGCGTCGCAGCTTCGGGCCTGCCGAGCGACTGGGCGATGTTCAACGTCGACGGCATGAGCGGACAGAACCGCGACATGACGCGCGAGGCGCTGGAGATCATCCTGAAGCTGTGGACCGAGCCGGCGCCCTTCACCCACAAGGGCAAGTACTGGACGGTGACCAAGCCGGACACCATGTTCGATTTCCTCAAGCCCCACATCAAGCCGCTGCAGGCGCCGCATCCGCCGATCGGCGTTGCGGGCCTGTCCAAGAACTCGGACACGCTGAAGCTCGCCGGCGAGCGCGGCTTCATCCCGATGAGCCTCAACCTCAATCCGGCCTATGTCGGCAGCCACTGGGAATCGGTCGAGATCGGCGCGGCCAAGACCGGACGCAAGCCGAACCGGCAGGATTGGCGGCTGGTGCGCGAGGTGTTCGTCGCCGACACGGACGAAGAGGCCTGGAAGCTCTCGACCGGCGACATGATGGGCCGGATGATGAGCGAGTACTTCCTGCCGCTGCTCGGGCATTTCGGCTTCAAGGATTATCTGAAGCACGCCCCTGACGTGCCCGACAGCGACGTCACGGTGGAATATTGCGCCAAGCGGAACTGGATCGTCGGCTCGCCCGCAACGGTCGCCGAGAAGATCGAAAAGATCTACGACGAGGTCGGCGGCTTCGGCGTGCTGCTGGTGTTCGGCTTCGACTATAAGCACAAGGCGGAGGCCTGGCATCACTCGCTCTCGTTGCTGAAGAACGAGGTGATGCCGCGCCTTGCGCATCTCGGCTCCGCGAAGAAGGCGGCTTGACCTGATAGCGGGTGCGGCGCGATCGTGCCGCACCCGCTTCTATTGTCGGAGATTTCCGCGTGACGGTGGACGCCAGTTCTTTCGACGCCAATTCTTTCGACGCTACGCATTTCAAGCAGGCGATGCGCCAATGTGCCGGTGCCGTGGCGCTGGTCACGGTGGGCGCCGATCACGGCAAGCGCACGGGGCTGACGGTGACCTCGGCCTGCTCGTTGTCGGACAAGCCGCCCTCGCTGATCGCCTGCGTCAACCGCAACGCCAGCGCACATGCCCGCATCCGCGAGGAAGGTGCTTTCGCCATCAACTTCCTGCACGAGGAACACGCGCTGCTCGCCCTCACCTTCAGCGGCCAGAACGGCGTCAACGGCGACGATCGCTTTGCCTTCGGGCAATGGACGCGTGGCGTGACCGGCGCACCGGTGCTGGCGGATGCGGTGGCTGCGTTCGACTGCGTGCTGGCGCAGGAGTTCGAAACGACAACGCATTCGATCTTCGTCGGCGAGGTCCGCAGCGCCTCGCATTCCGCTGCGGCCACGCCGCTGGTGTACCTGCGCAGCAATTTCCACACGCCGCGAGAAATCCGCGAGACGATCGCGATCGGCGATCTCGACGCACGGCATCTGAGCTGGACGGATTTTTCGTAAAGGGGCGCCGCGCGCTCGGTGCACCTTCTCCCCTTGCGGGAGAAGGTGGCGCGAAGCGCCGGATGAGGGGTATGTCTCCGCGAACTCCGATGAGAGACGTGCTCGCGGAGAGAACCCCTCACCCGTCTCGCCGCTGCGCGGCGAGCCACCCTCTCCCACAAGGGGAGAGGGAAAGGACGCACGCTGCGTGGAATCGAGCGCTACTGCGCCGTCTCGATCTTCAGCTGCTTGATCTTGCGATACAGCGTGGCACGGCTGAGCTTCAGTGCGCGGGCCGCCTCGGTGACGCGGCCGCCGTGCTTGCGAAGCGCCGCGACAATCGTCGCACGCTCGGCCGCTTCAAGGTCGGGCTCCGTCCGTCCGCCGAACGGCGGCAGATCGAGATCGGCATCGGTGATGACGCCATCTTCCGCCGTGCAGCCGGCAAGCCGCAGCACGTGGCGGAGCTGACGCATGTTGCCGGGAAACGGATAGGCCGCGAGCTGCGACCATGCCTCGTCCGAGAGCCGGCAGTTCGGCGCCTCCTCGCCCGCGATCTGGCGAATGATGTCGGCGCGGTCGGCACGCTCGCGCAAGGCGGGCAGGCGCACCTCGATGCCGCGCAGGCGGAAATAGAGGTCGGCGCGGAAGGCCCCCGCTTCCGCCATGCGGCCGAGATCGCGATGCGTGGCGCTGATCAGGCGGATGTCGACAGCGACAGGCTTGAGCGCACCGAGCGGCCAGACCTCGCGGTTTTCCAGAACGCGCAACAGGCGCGTCTGCAAGCCGATCGGCATGTCGCCGATCTCGTCGAGGAACAGCGTGCCGCCGTCGGCCTGCACGATCAGGCCCTTCGAGCCCTCGCGCCGCGCGCCGGTGAAGGCGCCGGCCTCGTAGCCGAACAGCTCGGCGTCGATCAGGCTTTCCGGCATCGCCGCGCAGTTGAGCGCGACATAATTGTTGCGCGCGCGGTTGCTCGCACCGTGAATGGCCCGCGCGAACACGTCCTTGCCGACGCCGGTCTCGCCATGCAGCAGCACCGGCAGATTGTGATCGCCGATGCTTCGCAGCCGCTTGACACTTCGGATCAGGCCGGGGTCGCGGCCGGCGAGCCGATGCAACGCGTCGAAGCGATCGACCGGCGCATCGCGGCGCGGCGCCTGCGATCTCGCACGCAGGGGCGGCGCAACATGGCCCTGCCCCAACGGACGGCCATCGCCATGGTGCAGCTCGACGATCTCGCCGGTGCCACGCGCGGCGTGATGATCGAACTTGACGTAGCGCGACAGGTCGATGCCGGAGCCGATCATGCCGTCGGTGAGGCCGAGCAGCGCACGCGCCGAGCGGCAGGCGCCGACGATGCGGCGGTCGTCGTCGTAAGCGACGAGGCCGCTGCCGCCGTCACCGGGCACGGTTGCGATCCAGGCATTGCGGAAATGACCGCGGAAGATCGCACCCTCCATCCGCCGCGTAGCTTCCATCGTCACCGCGAGTGCAAGCTGATGCGCGGCGCGCTCCAGGTCTTCGCGGCAGGAGGTGATGTTGATGGCACCGGCGAGCCGGCCGGCCTGGTCGAACAGCGGCGCCACGGCGCAGGAGAACATGTGCCATTGCGCGCGAAAATGCTCGTCGCGATGCACCAGAATCGGCTTCTCCTCGGCCAGCGCGGTGCCGAGCCCATTGGTGCCCTCGCAAGCCTCTGCGAAGTTCGAGCCGGTGTAGATCTTCCAGTCCAGAAACATCCTTGCGTCGGCTTCGCCCGGCAGACGGCTGAACAGCATGGTCGCGTTCACATCCGCGAGATTGACGCAATAGCCGGCGTCGCGCAGCACGCGGGCGAGATCGTCGAGCTCGGGCGTGACGAGCCGGATCGTCTCCTCCATCGGCCCGGCGACATGACGGATCTCGGCTTCGGTGAGCGTCTGCGGCGGGCCCTGGCGGGCGGGATCGAGCTTGTGATTGACGAGGCAGCGCCGCCAGGAATTGGCAATCCGCGAGGAGGCATCGACGTCGGCCACATGATTGGCGACGGACAAGACACGGGCGACATGGTTCGAGGCCGAGAGGCTGGCCATCGCGGACGTCTCCACCCTGTATTATTGTGCAAAGTCTGGCACCGCAGGCGGGGATGTCAATCGGGAATCGGGACGCAGTTGTATGGCGTGATGCCTCAACGCCGTCATGGCCGGGCTTCGTCCCGGCCATCCACGTGTTACCGCGAATGCGAAAGAACGTGGATGCCCGGAAGCCCGGGCATGACGACGTGGAAATAGATCGTCTCTATCATCATGCAACTAGTGCTGCACTGCGCTCACCACGTGTCGATGCACGGCCGCTTCTTCGCCGTCCTCGGCGCGGGCTTCGGCACTGTGCGCAGACCGGCCATGATCCAGCGCCGCGTCTCGGCGGGATCGATGACGTTGTCGATCTCGAACACGGAGGCGATCGAGACCGCTTTGCCGTTGGCGTAGAGCTCGGCGACCTTGTTGCGGTAATAGGTCTCGCGCTCCTCGGGATCGGCGATCGCCTCCATCTCCTTGCGGAAGCCGAGGCGGACATAGCCCTCCAAGCCCATGCCGCCGAACTCGCCGGTCGGCCAGGCCGCCGTGAAGAACGAGGCGTGGAAGCCGCCGCCGATCATCGATTGCGCGCCGAGACCGTAGCCCTTGCGCAGCACAATGCCGAACAGCGGCACGGTGAGGCTGGCGCCGGTCACGAACATGCGGGAGACGTGGCGCACGATCGCGGTCTTCTCCGCTTCCGGGCCGACCATGAAGCCGGGCGTGTCGCACAGCGAGACAACAGGCAGATCGAAGGCGTCGCAGAGCTGGAGGAAGCGCGCAGCCTTGTCGCCGCCGTCGGCATCGATAGCGCCGCCGAGATGGCGCGGATTGTTGGCGATCAGGCCGAACGGCTTGCCCTCGATGCGGATCAGCGCAGTGATCATGCCGACGCCGTAGTCACGGCGCAGCTCCAGCACGCTGTCCTTGTCCGCGACGAGATCGATGACGCTGCGGATGTCATAGACGCGGAGGCGGTTCTCGGGAATGGCGCGGCGGAGCAGGCGCTGGTCGGCGGCCTCCCACTGCGTCACCGCGCCCTGGAAATAGGACAGGTATTTCTGCGCGACAGATGTCGCCTCCTCCTCATCCTCGACCAGGATGTCGATGACGCCGTTCGGCGACTGGAACGAGACAGGGCCGACTTCGGCCGGATGATAGACACCGAGGCCGCCGCCCTCGATCATCGCCGGGCCGCCCATGCCGATCGAGGCGTTCTTGGTCGCAATGATGACGTCGCAGCAGCCGAGCATCGCGGCATTACCGGCGAAGCAATAGCCGGAAACGACACCGACCACTGGGACGAGGCCCGAGAGCCGGGCGAATTGCACGAAGGACGGACCGTCGAGGCCTGTCATGCCAAGCCGGTCGGTATCGCCGGGCCGGCCGCCCCCGCCCTCGGCATAGAACACCAGCGGCACGCGCCAGTCTTCCGCGAGGCTCAGCATGCGGTCGATCTTCTTGTGGTTCATGTGGCCCTGCGTGCCCGCAAGCACGGTGTAGTCATAGGCGACGACGATGCAACGCGCGCCTTCAGGCCCGAACTTCTCTGCATTTACCGTGGCGACGCCCATGACGAGGCCATCGGCCGGCGTGTTCTTGATGAGGTCGTCGAGCTTGCGCCGGCGGCGCTGCGCCGCGATCGCGAGGCTGCCGTACTCCATGAACGAGCCGTCATCGACGAGCTGGGCGACGTTCTCGCGCGCGGTGCGCTGGTTGGTGTTGCGACGGCGCTCGACCGCAGCGGGGCGGTTCTCGTCGAGCGTGTTGGCCTGGCGGGCGATCAGCTCGGCGAGGTCGGGGCGGATGTGATCGAGATCGACATCGGCTTCCGCCGTCGTGCTGTCGGCGGCGACGTCGAGGGGCTCGAGATAGAGGATCGGCTCGCCATGCATCAGCGTGACGCCGTCGCCGCCGACGAGCTTCATGACCCGGCCGCCCTGCTCGGCCATCACCAGATGCTCCATCTTCATAGACTCGATCACGGCAAGCTGCTGGCCGGGGCGGACGATCTCGCCTTCCTTCACCTGGATGGTGACGATGGTGCCTTGCAGGGGCGCCGCGACCATCACCGTGCCTTCGGGCACGGCTTGCGCGACGTGCACCTCCGCGCTGTGGCCACCACTGCGCTCGGCTGCTGCGAAATAGAGCGGCTTGGCGGCGCCATCCGATGCTTCCACGAGCTTGGCAATGTTGCGGTCGATGAAATCGGTCGCGATGCGGTTGGTCCTGAAATCGGGATGCGCGAGCACCGCCTGAAGGAACGAAATGTTGGTGACGACACCGTCGATCCGGAACTCGCGTAGCGCACGCGAGGCTTTCGCGACCACGTCATGCCAGGCCTCGCTCGGCGTGTGCACGATAACCTTGGCCAGCAGCGAGTCGAAGGCGGCGCTGGTCTTGTAGCCGGCATAGCCGAAGCTATCGACGCGAACACCGGGGCCCGATGGCGGCTCGAACACGGCGAGCACGCCGCCGGTCGGATGCGTGGCGCCCGCTTCGTCCAGCGTTTCCATGTTGACGCGAAGCTGCATGGCATAGCCGCGCGGCTTCGGAATGGATGCTTGCGCAAGACCCAGCGAAGCCAGCGTGCTGCCTGCGGCGACCGCAAGCTGGGCGCGGACAAGATCGACGCCGAGCACCTCTTCCGTGACGGTGTGCTCGACCTGGAGCCGCGGATTGGCCTCGATGAAGGCGAAGCTGTCCTCCGCGGTGCCGTCGACCAGAAACTCGAACGTGCCGAGATTGTCGTAAGAAGCCGCCGTCGCCAGCTGCTTCGCCGCCTCGATGATCCGGCCGCGCACGGCATCGCTCAGCGACGGGCTCGGCGCCACCTCGACCAGCTTCTGGTGCCGGCGCTGGATGGTGCATTCGCGCTCCCAGAGATGGGAGATCGCACCATGGCGATCGCCGATGATCTGGACCTCGATGTGGCGCGCCTGCCGGATCAGCCGCTCGGCATAGACGCCGTCGAAGCCGAACGCCGCCTTGGCTTCGGACTGACAGCGCGCATAGGCTTCCGCAAGATCGGACGCGTTCTCCACCACGCGCATGCCGCGGCCGCCGCCGCCGGCCATCGCCTTGATCACGATCGCAGCGCTGCTGCCGAGCGAGGTAAAGAATGCCGTGATCTCCTCGAGGCTCGACGGCCCGCTGGTGCCGGCAATGATCGGCACGCCGCAGCGTTTCGCCAGCTGCCGGGCAGCGACCTTGTCGCCGAACAACTCCAGCGCCTCCGGCTTCGGCCCGACGAAGACGATACCGGCATCGGCGCAGGCTTTGGCAAAGGCGGCGTTCTCGCTGAGAAAGCCGTAGCCTGGATGCACGGCATCGCAGCCGGCCGTCTTGGCCGCCTTCACCACGGCTTCGATGTCGAGATAGGCCCGCGCACCGCGACCGGGGATCTCGATCGCCTCATCCGCTACGCGCACATGCAGCGACAGCGCGTCATCGGCGGGATGGATCGCGACCGTCGCGATGCCGGCATCGGCCGCCGCGCGTGCGATGCGGATGGCGATCTCGCCGCGATTGGCGATCAGGAGCTTCTTGAACGACATCGTCTCTCTCAACTATACGGCAGGAGGATTTGGGTTGAGGTCCTGCTTCCTGACCTTGCCCGTGGCCGTCAGGGGCAGCGCATCGATGATGCGGACTTCGGGAACCTTGTAGACGGCCATGCGCTCGGCGCACCAGGCACGCAGTTCCTGTTCCGAGACCGTGCCGATCGCTTCGGGCTTGAGCTGGATATAGGCGACCGGCACCTGGCCCTTGTCAGGATCGTCGCGGCCGACCACGCCCGAGCCCAGCACCTTCGGATGCTGGCCCAGCAGCGCCTCGATCTCCGGCGGAAACACGCTCATGCCCTTGACCTTCAGCATCTCCTTGCGTCGCCCGAGGAAGTGCAGAAAGCCGTCCTTGTCGATCGTGCCGATATCGCCGGTGCGCAACCAGCCGTCGACGAGCGACTCCGCCGTCGCCTCCGGCTTGTTCCAGTAGCTCTTGAGCAGCGACGGCGTGCGCACGCGGATCTCGCCTTCTGCCCCGAGAGGCAGCAGCGCGCCGGTCTCGAAATCGGTGATCTTGAACTCGGCCCCGGGCACCGGCAGGCCGACGAAAATCGGCTGGCTGTTGAGGTCGAAATCCCCGTCCTGAAAGCCAGCGGTGAAAGTGTTGGACGTGTGCGTCTCGGTCATGCCCCAGGCTGCCTCCATCAGGATCGTGCCGGTCAGATCCTTCCAGCGCCTGCGATAGCCGGCGTTGAGCTTCTTGACGAAGGAGACCACGCGCACCTGTTGCAGCGACGACAGGTCGAACTCGCTCCAGCGCGGATGGTCCATCATCTCGACCGCGCTATCGACCGGCATCGCCGTGATCGTGACCTTGTACTTGTCGATCGCCGCCATCGCACCGACGGCGTCCCAGCGCGCGAGCAGAATCAGCGTGCCGCCCGAGAACAGTGGAAAGATCAGGCCGGAATTCTCGCCCGCAATCCAGAACTCCGGAAAGAACGACAGGAACACGCTGCTCTCGTCCGAGGGAAGCGAGATGCCGTAATTGGCGGCGGCCGTGTAGACCATGTCGCGATGGGTATGCACGCAGCCCTTCGGCATGCCGGTGGTGCCGCCGGTGTAATTGAGCGCGGCGACATCATCGAGGTGAGGCGGCGGCAGCGGCGTCGGTGCGGGCATTGCCGCAAGCGCCGGCAGGAGATCAGTCGCGGCAGCGATCGCGACGCGCGGCGTGCGGATCGAGTCCGGCGCGGGAAACGCAGGCGCCGCCGGCACGACATCGGCAAAGCTGGTGACGATGATCTCGCGCAACCGCACCTCGCTCTTCACCTGCTCGACGACGGGGATGAGCTGGTCGAGCGCCACGATCACATCGGCCTGGGTGTCGTTGAGCTGGTAGGACAGCTCGAACGCGCGCGACAGCGGGCTGATGGGAACGTGGACCGCGCCAAGCTTCAGGATACCGAAGAACACGACGTGGAATTGCGGGCAGTTCGGCAGGAAGACGGCGACGCGATCGCCTTTGCGCACGCCCTTCGCCTGCAGCAGCGCCGCAAAGCGATCGCTCTGCCGATCGAGATCGGCATACGTGGTCACATGGCCATAGAAGATCACGGCGGGCCGCTCCGGACTCCGCTTCGCCCAGGCGCGCAGATATTCCGTCAGGGGAACTTCGCCATGCAGATAATTCGGCGAGCGCGGCAGATCCTTCGGCCAGGCCTTGTCCCACAGGCCGCGCAAATTGGCGAGGTAGTCCTTCTCGTCGAGGCCCGCGTTCATGACGTCCTTCCCGTGCTGCTTTTCTTTTCGGGACGGCACGCACGTGCCGCCAGTCGACGTCGCTACACGTCGAGCACGGCAGACTTCATGTCAAGGAAAACAGTCTCCGCATCACGGCCGATGCCGCGACGCGGAAAAAGATCACCTGCAGCGCTTCAGTTACGCTGCCCGCACGCCCGCAACGAAGGCGCCGACCTCGTCCTGCAGCGATTGCAGCTTGTGCGTCAGCCGGCCGCTCGATTGCAGCACGAGGCCGGCGGCCTGGCCGGTCTCGGCGGTCGCATCGGTGACGCCGGAGATGTTGTGCGAGACCTGGTCGGTGCCGGAGGCCGCCTCCTGCACGCTGTGCGCGATCGCCTTCGTGGCGGCGCCCTGCTCCTCGACCGCGGCGGCAATCGACGAGGAGATCTCGTTGACCTCCATGATGGTGGCGCGGATGCTCTCGATGTTGCCGACGACCTGATTGGTCTCGGCCTGGATCGCGGTGATCTGCGCGCCGATCTCGTCGGTCGCCTTCGCGGTCTGGCTCGCCAGCGACTTCACCTCGCTCGCGACCACCGCAAAGCCCTTACCGGCTTCGCCCGCGCGAGCCGCCTCGATGGTGGCGTTGAGCGCGAGCAGATTGGTCTGCGAGGCGATCTGGTTGATGAGGTCGATGACCTCCCCGATCTTGTGCGCGGCGGCGGCAAGGCCCTGCACGGTGTCGTTGGTGCGCTGGCCGTCGGCGGCGGCCTTGTCGGCCACTGTCGCGGCCTGTGCCACGCGCTGGCTGATCTCGGCGATCGAGGCCGACAATTCGCCGGCGGCGGAGGCCACCGTCTGTACGTTGCTCGAGGCCTGCTGGCATGCGGTGGCGACGAAGCTCGCACGATCGCTCGCCTTGTTGGCGGTTTCCGACATGCCCTGCGCGGCCTGTTGCATCGCGCGCGCCTCGTCGAAGACGTCGCGGACGACGGCCTGGACGCTCGCCTCGAACTTGCCGGCGAGATCGGCCATCGTCTTGCGCTTCTCGTCGTCGGCCTTCTGCTTCAGCTCCTGCTGCTCGGCATGCATCCGGCTCACCGCCGATGCATTGTCCTTGAACACGGCGAGCGCCTTGGCGAGGCCGCCGACCTCGTCGCGGCGGTCGGTGTAGGGCACGTCGAAGGCACTGTCGCCGGCGGCAAGGCGCTCCGTGAGCGCGGTGATCCGGGCCAGCGGCCGGGTGACGCTACGGCCGATCAGGAACGAGGCCCCGAGCACCACGACCAGCACCGCGAGACAAATATAGGCGAAGGTCATCGCGTTCTGGCGGAAGGCGGCGTCGACGTCGTCGAGATAGATGCCGGTGCCGATGATCCAGCCCCAGGGCGCAAAGCCCTTCACATAGGAGATTTTCCCGACCGGCTGGTCGAAGCCGGGCTTCGGCCAGAGATAGCCGTAGAAGCCCGCACCGTGCTTGGTGACGACGTCGACGAAGCCCATGAACAGCGCATTGCCGGCGGGATCCTTCATCCCGGAGAGATCCTTGCCGTCGAGCTCGGGCTTGATCGGGTGCATGACCATCCTGGGGGTCATGTCGTTGATCCAGAAATACTCGACCTTGTCGTAGCGCAGGCTCTTGATCTCGGCCATGGCGCCGGCCTGCGCCTGCTCGCGCGAGAGTTTTCCTTCGCTCTCGAGCTTCTGGTAGTGCGCCAGGATGCCGTAGCCGACGTCGACCATGTGCTGGGTCTTGGCCTGGCGGTCGGCGACCATCTGCGTGCGCAGGGTCGAGAGCGCGACCGGCGCCAGCGCGATCATGCCGAGGAGGCTGATGCCGACAATCAGGACCAGCTTGAAACTGATGCGGGAGAAAATCATCGGTGCTCACAGGAATTGGAAGGGCTGATATGCCAGTTTATCCCGCCCCCCTTAGCAAAGCCTTAAGCATTCGGGTTCCGGCATCCGCAATTGTGCGGGGGCGGGCGGCCCTGCTGCTCATCGCTGCGGGCGAGCGACCGACCGCGTCCGAGATACGAATTCTTCCAAACTAGAACACCTCGACATCGCCTCTCCGCGCGTTGACTTGGAGAGCTCTCTGGCAGAACGATCGGCGCAGATCATCCGCGCCAGCGCTGGCGTGAGCGCAGCCAGAGCCAAGAGGCACAATGCATCGATCGACAGACACAAGGCCCCTCGACCTTCCTGCGCTGTGCGCGGCGGAGCGGCTCTTCATCTGGGGATTTCGCGCGAAGGCCCGCAGCGGAAGCGCCGTCCCCACGGCGGCCGATATCAAGCAGGTGTACGACCATTTCCGCGTCGGCGATGCCGTGCTGTCGCTGGAATCCATCATCGAGATCTTTGCCTGTACCGCGCATACGGCGATCGAAGTGCACTGCCCCACCTGTCCGCGCATGTCCGACAGCGAGCACGGCATCTTGAGCGCAATTGCCGCGGCCCAGCAGGATCGCGTCGATGTCGCGCGCGAGCAGTTCGAGCGCTGGCTGCCGCCGGTCGGTGCCGATTGGGCGCTCGCGCCGGTCCAGGGGCTTGCGACGATCTTCCGCATGGCCGGCCTCATCCTGCCCGACCGTCACGTGCAGTCTTTCGAGCATGACCGGATGATGGCGATGAAGAGCTGGTTCGTGGGCAGCGCGACGTTGCATTGACGAGATCACTCACGATGCGGGCCATTTGCGATTCTGCGCCGAAGCCGGACGCGGGCGAGCCGCTGCTCGTCCGCTTCAAGCCGCGCTGGCGACCCGGCCGAGCATCGACAGCTACGATGATTTTTCCCGCGTCGCGCTGGCACTGTTCCGCTTCATCGGAGCGGCCTATGCGACCGGCGCATCGGATTGCTGGGAAGCGGCCTATCGCTTTGCCGAGGACGCTCCCGGCATTGCCGACAGCCCGCTGCTGGTTGCGCGCGCGGCAGCGCTCGTCAGGATCCTGCGCGGCGACCGGCCCTGCGAGCTGTGCTTCATGCCGCCGTCCTGCAGGCGGCTTTCCAAGGACGAGGCGGAATTGATGCGCCTGCTGGCAGTCGCGCGCCGCAAGCAGCCGGGCGAGCTCGGGTCGGTGGTCTGCCAATTCGTCGGCTCCGGGAAAGAGGACGCGACAACGCAGGCGATCAACGCGCTGGCGCTGGCCTGCTGCTGACACCTAACCTCCCTTCTCGAGCACGAGATCGATCGCGTGCGCGGCGATCTTGCGCAGCTGGGCTTCGTCGCCATAGGCGCGTTCGAGCACGGCAAGGCCGCGCGTCACCGTGATGATGTGCAGCGCTGCGGCCGCCGGATTGCCCTTGAACTCGCCACGCTTGGCGCCCGCCGACAAGGTGTCCTGAACCAGCGTGGTGATGCGGGAAACGAGGCTCGCAAAGGCCTGGCGCGCCTCTTCGTCCAACCCTTCGCCTTCCGCCGGGCCGAGCTCCATCAGGCCGCGCGTGGTCGGGCATCCCCGCGGCGGCGAGCCGGAACGGAAATTGGTGATGGTGAGGTCGAAGAACGCGGTGAGGCGTTTGCGCAAAGACCCCGTCCCGAGCGCTTTTTGCAGGGCGAGCAGATAGTCCCCGGCGTAGCGCTCATAGGCCTGCAGAAACAGCGCTTCCTTGCTGCCGAACGCATTGTAGAGGCTGCCGCGCTGCACACCGGCGTCGCGCGCGATGTCCGATAGCGAGGTGCCGCGCACGCCCTTGCGCCAGAACTGGTCGAACGCGATGCGCAGCACGTCGTCATGGTCGAACTCGCGCGGCCTCAAATGTTGCTCCTCAAAATATTTGACACTTCGTCAAGAACATGCTTTCTCGACATCGTGTCAAAAACAAATTGGGATTGATATCCCGTTTCGTCAAGCCGACGGCCGGCGCGGACCATGTGGCCGGCCGATCAGGCCCGCATGCAAAGGGACGTACGATGCCTCTCCTCCACATCTCGATGCGTGCCGGAAAGCCTGACGACTACCGCCAGGCCATCCTCGACAGTCTCTATCGCGCCATGCGCGAGGCGCTGAACGTGCCCGAGGGCGACGCGTTCATGGCAATCACCGAGCATGAAGCAGCGAACTTCCGCTGCGGCAACGCTTACGGCGTGACGCGCAGCGAGGACGCCGTGCTGATCCAGATCACCGTATTCGCCTCGCGCACCCCCGAGCAGAAAAAGGCGCTGTACCGGCGGATCGCCGAGTTGCTCGGCGAGAACCCGGGCATCCGGCCCGAGGACGTGTTCGTGAACGTGCTCGACGCCCCCAAGGAGAACTGGTCGGTGGGGCACGGCATCGCGCAATTCGCATGATGTGCACGGCGACGGACTACCGGTCGAGGACTGAGATTCAGCTTCCCGCATGCGTCCCGTGGTGACGGTGATAAGCACTCGGCGAGGGCCAGGTCCAGCCCTTCAGGGTCGTTCGATCCGGCTCGAAGATTTCGATCTTGAGCGGATGGCATGCCGCGGCATCGCTGGAATGGGTTGCGCTGCAGTCGCCACCCGGACAGGCCGACAACGCGCCGAGCAGGTCGATCTCCGCGAAAAACTCGATGAAGTCGCCGGGGCGGACCGGACTTGCCTTCATGAAATACTGGTGCGTGTCCTTGGTGAAGCCGGTGCACATGAAGACGTTGAGCACGTCGTGGACATGATGCTCCACCGCATGCAGCTCCATCTTCAGTTCGGTCGCCAGCGCACGCGACAGGTTGGAGTGGCAGCAAAAATCGTAAGCCGTGCCGTTCAAGAGGAGATTCGTATAGGGATCGCAGCGCGTGCCGATCACATCGTGAATGCCGGCGCCGTCCGCGTCGAAGCCGTACCAGCCGAGCGTATCATGACTGATGGTCGCCATCGGCCGAAGATAGGGCATATTGCTCCAGAGCCGGTCACCGATGCCGACATGCGTGCCATGGAGCGCCCGCGTCTTGCCGCTGAAGAAGCGCTCGGAGAGATTGTCCGCGTTCCAGAGATTGAGGTCGCCGACCTGAGGGCCTTCGATGCTGACGATGCGGAAGAACTGGCCGCGCGCCACGCGAAAGGCACGGGCATCGCGTGGCGGCACGATGAGCTCGTGCGTCTTGATCATCGCACGGCGGGCAGCTTCGAGCGTGGCCATATCCGGCCCGGGCATCGTCCTGGCGGGATAGACGATGGCCGGCTTGGCGGCGCGGCGCGCGGCGGCATCGGCGGGGGCGGGTGGGATATTTGGGGGCATTGTTCGGTCTCGGATCGACGCAGCAAGAGAAGGGGGCGGTGCCTCCAGGGGGTAGCGGTTGACCCTACCGCCTTGCCTCAGCCCCCCGCAACACACCCCTCCATGATCCCGTCAAGCTCGGCTTTCGAGAGCACGCCAAGCTCGGCGATGAAGACGATCCGTGTCCGCGGCACGCCTTGCGGCGGCGCCTCGCCTGGCGCGAGCGTGGCGCGGCCGGCGGCGAACTGAAACACCATCATGCGGCCGGGCTGCTCGACCGTCTCGAACAGGCCTTTGGCGCGCGCCAGCTTCGGCGCAAGGCGGCTGATGGCCTGCTGCAGGCCGGGCAGAGAGACCGGCTTGTCCGAGGTCCAGCTCAGCGTCTCGAATCGCTCTTCCGCAGGTCGTTTCGGTCCCACCTCGCGCGGGGTGGACGCGCGGCCGTCGTTCGCCGGAAACAGCAGCGCAGACGGAATCTCGCCGTGGTTCGCCTCGACCACCACGGCGGGGACGCGCTGGGCGCGGATGGCTTCGCGCATCCGCGTTCCCGCGGCCGCGTCCGCAAGATCGAGCTTGCTGAGCGCCACGATATCGGCGACCCGCAATTGCGACCGCAGCACCGCGTCGTCCAGGGCCGATGGCGGTGTCCCCGCGTCGATCACGCAGAGCACCGTCTCCAGCGGCGCCTCGCGCAGGATCACCGGGTCCATCAGGTTGCGCACGATGTCGGCGGGATCGGCGACGCCGCTGGTCTCGATGACGATATAGTCGGGCTTGGGATCACGGCGCAGCAGCGTCGCGAGCGTGCGCAGCAGATCGCCCTCGAGCGAGCAGCAGATGCAGCCATTGGCGAGGCTGACCACGCCGTCGCTCGCGCCCGCGATCAGCTCCGCATCGATGTTGATGGCGCCGAAATCGTTGACGACGGCAGCGATGCGCCGCCCGTCCGCATGCGCCAGCAGATGGTTGACGACGGTGGTCTTGCCGGCCCCGAGGAAACCCGTCACCAGGAGAACCGGGACCGGCATGGCTCAGCTCTCCACGACGGGGCGCCGCACCGGTCTTCCCGGCCGCGCCGTCACATCGAGAATGCCGTCGCTGATCAACGGCTGACCGCTGACGATCAGGTGCCGCACGCCTTCCGACGGGCGGTTCATCGCCGTGAAGGTTGCGCGGTCAGAGAGCTTCTCATAGTCGAACACGACGATGTCGGCATCCGCGTCCTTCGTAAGCCGACCCTTGGCGCGCATCGCCGGCGTGCTCTGCGACAGGATCTCGGCCGGGATCAGCGCGCATTTGCGCACGCCTTCCAGCAGCGACACCGCCTTGCGCTCGCGCACCCATTCGCGGATGAACTTCGTGAAGCAGCCCGCCGAGCGCGGATGCGAGGTGGCGTCATCCGGAAGCGGCCAGGCGTCGCCGGTATATGTCGAGCCGTCGGACAGCGTCCACGGCATCGCGTCGGAGGCGATGGCACCGCCGGGATACAGCACCGACATGTCGAGCAGGTCGCGGTGATGCGCATTGTTCTCGGTGTCGAGGATGTGCCAGAGCACCAGCGAGGACGGCTCTTCGGCCTGCGCCTTCAAGAGCTCCTCGCGGTCGTGGAAGCGGTAGCCGTCGGTGACGCGCTGCACGGAATCGTAGCCAGTGCCGTTGCGCTCGACGAATTTGGGATCGCTGAAGAAGGCGGCGGCCAGCACGGTCGAGCCGGTGCCGTAAGGGTAAGCTTCGACCGTGATCGGCAGTCCTTGCGCCTGCGCCTTTTCGATCAGCACGCGGCAGCGCTCGATGTCGGTCTTGCTCGACGAGTTGAAATGGCAGATGTGCATGTGCGCGCCGGTGGCGCCGGCATAGCCGATCAGGCGGATATAGGCTTCCACCGCGCTCTCGGGATCGATGCGCGACATGAAGGCGACATGGGTGAAGGTCGGCACGTCATTGGCGGCCGCGAGCTGACACACCGCGGTCAGCTCCTGCACGCCGGCGCCGGGCGCATAGGCGTTGAGAATGCCGATGCCGATGCCGCCCTCGTTGAGGCCGCGCCCGAGACGTTCGAGAATGCCTGCGACCTCCGCATCGGTCGCGACGTTGTCCATCCAGCGGCGATCGCGCATGGCGTTGCCGAACGCCTCCAGCGAGCTCTCCGCGTTGGAGCCCGTCATCGCGCCGATGCGGGCAAAGGCCCAGTTGGTGGCCGCGCCGTAGTTCAGCACGCGGCCCTTCCGCGCCTGGCGCTCATACCAGGACGCGACCGGCAGCACGCCGGCCTCGAGATCGAGCGTCGTCGTGACACCGTCGAAGGCCTGCATGCGGTCGGCCGGGATCGACTGGCCATGGGCGTGCAGGTCGATGAAGCCGGGCGCCACCACGAGGCCTGTGGCGTCGATCACCCGCTCGGCGTCGCCGAGACCCGTGCCCATGGCGGCGACCTTGCCGTCCACCACCGCCACATCACCGACGGCGTCCATCCCGCTCGCGGGATCCACCACCCGGCCGCCAGAGATCACCAAACCACTCATCTCGTCACTCCGAAAAGCAAATTGCCAAATCTCCAAAGGCCCGGCAGCAGCTTCGGAGGCGGAACGCATAGTGCAGATTCTGGGGAGAACGGCCACCACCACGGACGCCGAGGCGGCATGCTTGCTGGAGGGCAGGTCCGTGCTGGGAGAATTTCGGCAAAGTGGAATATCTTTGGCGGGAGGGATTGACAGCGGATCGGGGTGTTTTGCCCGTCGACGCCGGGGCTGTTGCCTTCTGGACACTGGGAGGGTTCATTGCCTCGAAGGACGATCCGCCTATACTCTTCGGGTCGATCGCAGACATTGCGCCGTCCTTCCGTTGGCAAGGTGTCCCATGCCCGTAAAATTCGGAGACATCGTCCAGGCTTTTGAATTTGCCGACATCGACGGCGGCATGGGGCAATGCCACACCTTCGTCTGCAGGCAGACAGGAAAGATCTACTACCAGTTCGATCAGGACGACCTGGAGGAGATCGAGGATGACGACCTGCCTGACGATATTGAGGACCAGACCAAATACTTGAAGATCCCGAACACACGAGACCTCGACCTGGGCAAGCCTCTCGTGATTGCCTTCGTCCGCGAGTTCCTGCCGAACGATCTCGACGACGTTCGCTACATCTTCAGCAAACGCGGCGCCTATCAGAAGTTCAAGGGCCTGCTCTCCCGACGAGGAGCGATCGATGCCTGGCATCACTACCGCAACAAGGCGACGGAACGGGCATTACGCGACTGGTGCCAGATCCATTCCATCGAGATCGTCGACTGACCCGGCATTCACTTGAACGCCATGACATGCGCGAGGCGGCTCCGCCGCGATCTCGCCTCCATTGTCATTCAGAGAGCAGATGGGGCGATGCTGTCGGGGGCAAGTTCCGATGGGTTCCTTGTGATAGGCCGACGTCTTCTACACACAAATCATTCCATGTCGCGCCGCGCCGTGCTCAGTGGGCTTATGTCTGCAGGGAGCGCGCTCGCGCTCGGCGGATGCGCTGGCCTCGGTGCCACCGGCGCGCGCTTTGACGCCTCGTCGCTGTCCGTTGACCCCACGTTGCTCGTCGTCACCACGCGCAAGCCCGTAAACGGCGGCCGAGCGAAACCCTGGTTCGGGCCGGAGCGTGCGACGAGCATGACGATCGCGCGGGCGAAGCTGGCGGCGCCGGACGAGAGCCGACTTTCCCTCGCCTCGGTTGGACTCGAGGATTGGCGTCTTGACCGGATCGAGCCGGTGCCGACTGACGCCGGCGATCTCGCTGCGCAGGCCGGCGGAGGAGACGTGCTGATCTATGTGCACGGCTTCAAGCAGACATTCGAGACGGCGGTGCTGGATGCGGCCCATCTTTCCGACGGGATCAAGTTCCGCGGCCGGACCATGGCATTCTCCTGGCCATCCAAGGCAGGACTGTTCGACTATGCCTATGACCGCGACAGCGCGATGTGGTCGCGCGACAATTTCGAGCGCGTGCTCTCTGCGCTGGTGTCGGCGCCAGGCGGCGGCCGCGTGCACATCGTCGCGCACAGCATGGGAACCATGCTGACGCTCGAAAGCCTGCGCCAGCTCCATGGGCGATACGGCGACACGGTGACGAGCAAGATCGGCGCGGTGGTGTTTGCCGCGCCCGACATCGACATGGACGTGTTCTCGTCGGCGATCCAGCGCATCGGTCCGCTCGCCGGCAAGATCACGGTGATCGCCTCGACCAACGATCGTGCACTGGCACTGTCGGGGCAGCTCGCAGGCGGCATGACCCGCGTCGGCGCGGCCGAGAAGGCCGCCATCGCGGGGCTCGGTGTGCGCGTGGTCGATGCCTCCCAGGAAGGCTGGGGCATCATCAACCACGATCTGTTCCTGTCGAATACGGAAGTGCAGAAGGTGATCCGCCGCTCGATCGACGGCACGACGGCGTGAAACAGCGCCTGCACGCATTCGTCTAAGCGATCAGGCGCTGCACCAATGCCGACTCGCTCGAATACGTCAGGAGCGCCTCGTGAGTTGCCCGGGTGACCCCGACATAGGTCAGGCGGACACATTCCTCGACGGTCTCGCCGTGGCGGCCGAGCAGGCCCAAGCCGGCAATGGCGACGCAGGGAAACTCCAGCCCTTTCGCGCTGTGCATGCTCAAGAACCGCACGGCCACCCGCTTGACCGAAACCCTGTTGCGATTGTCCTTGGCCATGTCGATCGGCACGCCATGCTTGGCGAGAATCTGCGCGACCCGCCCGCCGATCCAGTGCTCCGGGTAGAGACACGCCATCTGCGACCACTCGTAGCCGGCTTTTTTGCGGTCGAGAAACCACTCGGCGACGCAGTGAGCTTCTGCGTCGATGCTCACGCACCGCCGCACGTCCGGCTCCAATCCCTGCCGGCCCGCATCTTCCGGCAGCAGGATGGCGTGCTCGTCGTCGGCCGTGATGCCGGGAGCGCCGATGACGTCCGCGGCGAACCGTCTTGCGAAAGCAACGATTTGGGCGGTGTTGCGATAGTTGACCTTCAGCACGGTCGTTCTGCCCTTGGCTTCAATGCCGAGCTGGCTCCACACCGGGCGCTCACGCCCCTTATAGATGGCCTGGATATCGTCGTAGACGACCATCAGCGCCTTGGTGCGCGGGTTCACCATCTTGGCCGCAAGCGCGAGCCATTGCGGCTCGAAGTCGTGTGCCTCGTCGATCAGGACGGCGTCGTACTGCTCCGCCGGGATATGGCCTTGATCGACCGCCTTCACGACCTCTGAAACGCTCGCAGCCAGGCGCTCTGCGTAGTCTGGATAGTCTCGCTCGGACGGGGCCGGAATCCCGTAAGTCCGCAGCATCCGGTAGCACCACGAGTGGAAGGTGAGAACCTGAACGCGGTCCTCGACGCCCCTGCTCTGCATGGCATCCTCGAGCCGGCCGGCAATGCCGTTGGCGTAGCACAGGATGAGCACCGGCTTTGCCGCCGCACGCGCCAGATACTCGGCGCGAAAGGCGAGGATCAGGGTCTTGCCCGATCCGGCGACGCCGCGAATGATGCGATGCCCCTCGCCCAGGCTGCGCGCGAACTGCTCCTGATGCAGGTCCATGACCGCAAGCGTCCGGTCTGAAGAATCGGCGCGAGGCGCATCGTCCAAAGGCAGGGCAATCTGTCGTATCCGAATCTCCGGAAACAGCAGCGCGCGCAGGCGGTCGAATTGCGGCATGGACAGCTGCTCTTCGAGACGCGGATGAACCATGCGCCATAATCTCGACCGGAATTCCTCGGGGTCGGCGCCCTCCGTCATCTCGTCCTTGAACAGGCAGAGATGCTCGGAGAACACCTCCTTGAGATCGGTCTGGTCGAACTGCTTGCGCGTGATGTTGGTGAACACGGCCCCGAAGCCGAACGGAACGATGGACCGGCCCGCGAGGCGATGACCCCGCGGAAACAACAATTGCCCGTCGCGCTCCAGCGTGCGCACGACCTCGAACGTATATTTGCGAGCCTGCTCCAGCGGATTGCTTTTCCGCACCACACCACGACTTGTTAGCAGCTCGACCTTCGTCTTGTCCGCCGAAACGATCGTCTCCAGGCGCCAGTCCTTCACCTCGAGCACGAGCAGGCCGTTCGCGGGATGAATGATGATGAAATCCGGATGCCGGTTGCGAGGCCCGACGGGCAGGTTGTGCCAAACGACGGCGTTCTCTTCGAGGAAGTCCTTCAGTCGTTCCGCCAGTCGTAGCTCCCCACGGCTGTCGAAGCGCGCGAAGCCGAGACTCGGGATCAGGATTGCCATGTCACGACCGCGAGCACCATTAGCGGACCACCTTGTGAGCTACGGGCAACAGGGCGGTCTCTCCAGGCTCACATGGTTGCCTAGAGTGTGCGGGTTTTCAATGGCTTAGGATTTGGATGGCGCGCTTTTCAGAACAACATCGCAAACGCTTATGTCCTTGAAATTGCTATATAACTCCGACGATGCCTGATGTCACCAAACGGAGCGCAGCGGCGCCGGTTCGAAGGAGGAAGCGCAGTGCGGCATCACCATACTCTCCACCGCTGGACCGTACGATTGGCTGACCATCTCGCCATGAAGTTGGTCAACCATGATGAATTGCAGCTTGCGGATGGAAGACCTATGTTGGGTCTAGTCAGCAGCCGCCCATCGTATGGCGAGAGACTGCAGGATCGACCTCACGGTGGATGGTTTGCATTCCGCATCGGAGGTGATGCCATGGCCATTGCTCCCACGCTCCAGAAATACCTCGCCGCTGAGAACATCCAGTACGAGGTGATCCCGCACGAACTCAGCATGACGTCCGCTCGAACGGCCGAGGCATGCCATATCCCGGGCGACCGCCTCGCCAAGGGCATCGTGTTGCGGCGCGACGGCGGATACATGCTGGCGATCTTGCCCGCTTCGCATCATCTTCGCCTGGCGGACCTGAGGACAAGCCTCGGCGACAATGTCCACATGGCCAATGAAACCGAGGTCAATCGGCTGTTCAGCGACTGTGCACACGGTGCGGTTCCCGCCGTCGGCAAATGCTACGGATTGGAAACGATCGTCGACGACAGCATCGAGGCACAGCCGGACATCTATATGGAAGCCGGCGACCATGAGACCCTGCTCCATATGGGTCACGCGCAGTTTGCGCGCCTGATGGCCAACGCACCGCATGGGCGCTTCAGCGCGCATGACTGAGGATTTTTTGGAGACCGCCCATTGCCGTTGCGATCCTGGGCGGGAACTCTGGCCGCGAGGTCGCCGTCATACTGATCAGCAGGTGGCGGCGAGAGTGTCTGCGCTTGCCTGGTCGGAGTTCGGAAAATTGGGGGTGCCGCTGCATTGATTGCATCAACGCACTTAAAACCCACGAACGGAGGCTCGCCATGAAAGTCAAAGACGTGATGCACAAGGGTGTCGACTGGGTCAGCCCCGATACGCCAATCACCGAGATAGCCAAACTGATGCGGGCGCATGACATCGGCTGCATTCCGATCGGCGAGGATGACAAGCTGGTCGGAATGGTGACCGACCGCGACATCGTCTGCAAAGGACTCGCGAGCCACAGCTTCGATGCCGGCCGCGCGGAGGCACGTGACGTGATGACCGAAGGCATCCATTGCTGCCGCGAGGACGATGACCTCGCCAAGGCGATGCATCACATGGAGAAGCTGCAGGTCCGCAGGCTGCCGGTGATCAACAAGAGCAAGCGGATGGTCGGCATCATCAGCCTGGGTGACGTCAGCCATTCCGCGTCCGGTGATATGCTGACCGAGACCGTCAGGAGCGTTTCGGCGCATCACTGAACTTGCGGCCAGGGTATGGCCAAGGCTCCTCTCGCGATCCCCCGTCCGAACAGGCGGTAAGGGGAGCCGGATTCATGCGCTCATGCAACCATCGCGCGGCGCAGAAGCAACGTCGCGATATGGCTCATTTTGAGTTTTGCGCTGGGATATCGTGAATATGGCGCTCCCTAGGGGAATCGAACCCCTGTTTCAGCCTTGAGAGGGCCGCGTCCTAACCGCTAGACGAAGGGAGCGTGAGGGCTAGCCAATAGCCTCGAAATTTGTCCGCCGCAAGGACCCCGGCGGGCCTTTTACGGCTCATTGGCGAATTTCAGCCGTCCGGCCGGCTTCAATGTGCGGGCGTCGAAGGTGCGGATCTCGATGATTCCGCCGAGATCCAGCGTGACCACGAGGCGGTCGCCGGCGACCCCGGTCGAGACGATTTTGGCGCCCTTGGGCAGGGTTGCGGTGACATCGCCCGCCGGCTCGGCCGCCCTTCCCTCGGACTTGAAAAGGCGGTAGCCCACCGCGATCAGCACGGCGCAGATCGCAAGCGCCGTGGTCAACCCCGCGATCAGCATCATCCGCCGCACCCGCGCGAACAGCACGGCCTGCTCGGGGGTCGGTTCGGGAACAGCGGTATCAGACGTCGTCATGGAAAGCTCTGGGTCAGCGCAAAGGTTGGAGGTTGTCGTCGCCGGCTCCGAGGGCTCGCCCCGGCTCGACCGCGTGCTGGCGGCGCGCCTGCCGGAGCTGTCGCGATCGAGGCTGAAAGCCCTGATCCTGGCGGGCGCAGTGCGCCTGAAGGCCTCCGCGGTCCGCGACCCCGCTTATCACGTCGCATCCGGCGATACGATCATAATCGACGTGCCGGAGGCCGCGCCCGCCGAGCCCAAGGGGGAGGATATCGCCCTCGATATCGTGTTCGAGGACGACGACATCATCGTCATCAACAAGCCCAAAGGCCTGGTGGTCCACCCCGCGGCCGGCCACGAGACCGGCACCTTGGTGAACGCGCTGATCGCCCATTGCGGCGCCTCGCTGTCGGGCATCGGCGGGGTGCGCCGGCCCGGCATCGTGCACCGGCTGGACAAGGACACGACGGGGCTGATGGTCGTCGCCAAGAACGACCTCGCCCATGCCTCGCTGTCGGCCCAGTTCGCCGACCACGGCCGAACCGGCGCGATGCGGCGCGGCTACATGGCGTTTGCTTGGGGAGTGCCGAACCGGCATCGCGGCACCGTCGATGCGCCGATCGACCGCCATCCGCATGCGCGGGAGAAGATGGCGGTGCGCCAGGGCGGCCGCGAGGCGGTGACGCATTGGGAAATCCTGGAGAGCTTTCATGGGCGCGACGGCAAGGGCGTCGCCGCCCTGCTCGCCTGCGAGCTCGAGACCGGCCGCACCCACCAGATCCGCGTCCATCTCGCCCATATCGGCCACCCGCTGATGGGCGATGCCGTCTATGGCCCGCATTTCAAGACCAAGGCCAACCAGCTCGGCCCCGAGTCGCTGGCAGCTTTGGCGGCGCTGGGGCGGCAGGCCTTACACGCTTACCTGCTGGTATTGGAGCACCCAAGGACGGGAGAATTACTGCACTGGGAGGCGCCTTTGCCGGAGGATTTGCTTCTCCTCGAACGCACCCTCAAAGCGGCGCTATGACGCAGGCCGCTTCAGAAAGCCTTTACATTACAAAAAGTTATAGCTGCCACACGGGGACGTGACGTCAGCAATCCTTCCCTTTTTGACCCCCGATGGGGTATATTGCGCCTGCGTTGAAATCACCAACGCGGAACATCGCAGCTACGGCCGGCTTTAACACAGCGGTCGTCTGCCTGGCCCGCCGCTATCGGGGGCCTGAACCTTTTGGAGGGCGCACTATGGCCCGTACCGCTGCTTTGCCGGTCCTCAATGGAGAATCCGGCCTTTCCCGCTACCTCGCCGAGATCCGCAAGTTCCCGATGCTGGAACCGCAGGAGGAGTACATGCTCGCCAAGCGTTGGCGCGAGCATGACGATCGCGACGCGGCGCACCAACTCGTCACCAGCCATCTCCGCCTCGTGGCCAAGATCGCCATGGGCTATCGCGGCTACGGCCTGCCGATCTCCGAGGTCGTCTCGGAAGGCAATGTCGGCCTGATGCAGGCGGTGAAGCGTTTCGAACCCGAGAAGGGATTCCGTCTCGCCACCTACGCCATGTGGTGGATCAAGGCGTCGATTCAAGAGTACATCCTGCGTTCGTGGTCGCTCGTGAAGATGGGCACCACCGCGAACCAGAAGAAACTGTTCTTCAACCTGCGCAAGGCGAAGAGCAAGATCAACGCACTGGACGAAGGCGATCTCCGCCCCGACCAGGTCAAGGTGATCGCCAAGCGCCTCGGCGTCACCGATCAGGACGTGATCGACATGAACCGCCGCCTCGGCGGCGATGCGTCGCTCAACGCACCGATCCGCGACGACGGCGAAGCCGGCGAATGGCAGGACTGGCTGGTCGACAACACGCCCAACCAGGAAGCCATGATGGCGGAGCACGAGGAATATGATCACCGCCGTGACGCGCTGAACGGCGCCATGGGCGTGCTCAACCCGCGCGAACGCCGCATCTTCGAGGCCCGCCGCCTCGCCGATGAGCCGATGACGCTGGAAGACCTTGCTGCCGAGTTCGGCGTGTCGCGCGAGCGCGTCCGCCAGATCGAGGTTCGCGCCTTCGAGAAGGTGCAGTCCGCGGTCAAGGGCACGATCGCAAAGGCCGAACAGGCCGCGCTGGAAGCCGCGCATTAAGCGCGGCGGTTCAGCGCCAGAGATTGGCGGATCGAAAGAGACAGAAAGCCGGCGGCAACGCCGGCTTTTTTGTTGCTGTGATGGGAGCTGCACCCGATAGCGGTGTGTGCGAGCACACCGCCTACTCGCCCCATTCCCGTGCCATCGTCGCGAGGATGCAGCCTTCGCAATAGCGGGCGTCCTTGTAGTCAATCCAGTTGTGCGCATAGACGCGATCAGGCGGGATGTCGTAGCGCGCGCGGAGCACCTGAACGAGGATCTTCCACGCCGCGACCTGCGCTTCGGTCGGCCCCGCCGTCACGTCGGGATAATTGCCGGCGAACTCGACACCGATCGAATTGTCGCGCACGACCTGGCGGTAGGTCGGCCGGTTGTCGATGTACTTGTTGTCATTGCGGTTGGCACCGTCGCCGTGGGTCGGCACGAGGTTCTCGGCGACCGCCCAATAGACCGTGCCGTCGGTCTCGACCCAGACCGTGACGCCGCGCCGCGTCGGGTTCCTCGCCTGCGCCTGCGCGCCGCCGCGGGCGGAGCCCGCAGGTCCCTCGGTCTGGTGCACGATGATGTTGCGCCAGGGTCTTGCATTGCCGACCTCGCCCCACGGCGCCAGCCAGACGATCTTCAGACCGGGGATGTCGGGCGTGCCGGAGGCGCGCGCGAGCCTGGCGAGCTCGGCATCCGCAGCAGCGGCGGGGACGATCGGAACGAGAGCGGCGAGGACGGCCGCGAGCAGGCGAAACATCATCATGCAGGCCCCATGCGACGCCGAGCCTAACAGGCTTTACGCGAATGTCCGCACCGTCCCGACAGACTCGGGCGACAGCGGCGGGGCGGGGTCATAGACCGCAAAATCGTTCTTGCCGTTCTTCTTGGCGGCATAGAGGGCGTGGTCGGCATTGGCCATCAGCCGGTCGGGGAATGCGCCGATGCCGCGATCCCACTCCGCAACCCCGATCGAGATCGCGATCGGAATGTCGCGGCCGCTGCAGCTGGCGGCGTCCTGACGGCAGACCTCGAGCACGCGGCGGGCGATCGCGGCAGCCTCGCGCAGGGACGAGGACGGCAGCACGACGCAGAACTCGTCGCCGCCGGTGCGGGCGAGCATGTCGCCGGGCCGCAGGCGGGTCTGCGCCATCAGGGTGAAGTGCTTGAGGCAGGCATCGCCGGCGGCATGGCCATGGGTGTCGTTGATGGTCTTGAAGCCGTCGAGATCGATCACCAGCAGCGAGAACGGCTCGCCGCTGCGCTCCGACCGTGCGCATTCCTCGGACAGACGCTGCAGCAGATGCCGCCGGTTGGCGACGCCGGTGAGATCGTCGAGCAGCGCGAGGTCGGCGACCTCGCCCCGCAAGCTGTCCATCGCCATCAGCAGGAAGCCGAAATTGAGGGTCATCGACAGGAACAGCAGCCCGAGCACCATGATGGCATGGGCCTGGCCTCCGGCGCGCGCCGAGAGATCGTAGCCGAGCAGATTGCCCACGGTGCGCACGAGCAGAATCGCGAGGATGCTGAGGATGACGATGCCGGACAGCTTGGCGCCCGGACTGACGCGGCCTTCCGGCGACAACAACAGACGCAGCGCCAGCACCAGCGGCAGGGCCTGTCCGAACGTGTAGCTCAGCATGCGCAGCTGCATGTGCTCGAAGCCGACCATGAAGACCACGACGCCGACGAGGCTCAAGCACCCCGTCGCGGTCATCAGGCGCCACGACACCGGCCGATCGTAGAAGCGCTGAATGCCCATGGCGGCTAGGCAGCTCGCAGCGATGACGCCGCCAGCGCCGAGCAGCAGCGGCAGGGGAGAGGCGACGAACAGACGGATCAAGGCCGTCATCGCGCCGGCCGCACCGACGAAGGCCGATGCCATCCAGAACCGCGCAGCCGCGAAATTCGGATAGGAACGCGTCACGTAGGCCCAGATCACGCCGAGCGCCAGGAAGTTGACGACGAAGACCGTCCACAATGTCGGTACGTTCAGCATGGCGCGTACAGCACGCGCCGCGTCCCGCCCCCCGTTCCCGGCAGCCGTCCGTCCATGACCCATCCCCGTTTTCTTGCGGAAGACAATGCGACGGTTGCGCTTAATGGAGTCTCACTGCGACCTCTGAAAACGCGCCCTTGGTTTTGGATTCATGAACGACGCGCGCCATTGTCGGATCGTTAAGGCTGTCGCCGCCGATGGCCGTGCTGGCGCGTGAGGCGGATTCGCGACCAAAAATCACCCGAAAATGCATCTGAGCTGTGGATAACAGGATGACACGGATGTGACGACGCGGGGCAGCCGCCTCCGAATCTGCTGAGTTTGTCGTCGAGGATGTTGCGAGGCTGGCCCTCCGCCGAGCATCCCTCGTGTCGCGTTCCACCATTAACCCTTGAGAGGATACTATGGCTAAGAAAGCGAAGAAGGCGGCGAAGAAGAAGGCGAAAAAGGCCAAGAAGGCGAAGAAGAAGTAACGAGGCTTCTGTTTCTTTGCCCGGGTGGACTCAGCTCCGCCCGGGCGTCGGGTCGATCGAAATTGGCGGGCGCAAGGCCCGCTTTTTTATTGGATTGGACCCGCTCCACTCTCTCGCTCCCTCTCCCCCGTTCTTACGGGGAGAGGGTGGGGTGAGGGGCTTCTATCCACACGCGCGGCCGTCGAGATATCTGTACCCCTCACCCGGATTGCATCTTCGATGCAATCCGACCTCTCCCCGCAAGCGGGGAGAGGTGAAGGAAGTGCTACCGCTCCGACAACGCCAGCTTGGCGCCGAGTGCGGCGAAGCCGGCGGCAAAGCTGCGGCGCAGCCAGGCCATGACGGCCGGGCGGGAGATGACGCGCTCGCGCACCGCGGCAGCGCAGAAGCCGTAGAGGACGAACACCGCGAAGGTCATCGCCATGAAGGCGCCGCTCAATTCCAGCATGCGCGCCAGCACATGGGCCTCGTCCGCCGCGATGAATTGCGGCAGGAAGGCGAGGAAGAAGATCGACAGCTTTGGATTGAGGATGTTGATCAGGAAGCCGGTGACGATGACCCGGCTGCTCGAGCGCTCCGTGATCTCGCCGCCAACCGCCAGCGCCCCGGTCTCGCGCAGCGCCTGCCAGGACATGTAGAGCAGATAGGCGACGCCGCACCATTTCAGTGCGGCGAACGCGAGCGCGCTGGTGTGGAGCACGGCGGCAAGGCCGAGCATCGCCGCCGCCATGTGCGGCACGATGCCGAGCGTGCAGCCGAAGGCGGCCGCCACGCTGGCGCGCGAACCGCGGGTCAGCGCCGCGGCCAGCGTGTAGAGCACGCCGGTGCCGGGCGAAGCGACGACGATGAGCGAGGTGAGCAGGAAGGACCAGGTCATGGTCCGACCTTATCACCGCAGCGCGCTGCGAGAAAGCGAGCGCGTCAGGACAGCTGAGCGATCTCGGCCTCGCGCAGCACGTCGAGCGGCGCCCAGGGCTTGGCCCAGAACTTGGCGCCGTCGGGCAAGGGCTGCTTCAAGGGGCGGCCCGAGGTGACCACGACGTCGAGCTTCGGATTGCGGTCCTTGGCGACATGCGCGAGCTCGACGCCGTTCATGCGGCCGGCCAGCTGGACGTCGGTCAGCATCAGGCAGAGCGCGCCGGCGTTGTTGTCGAGGACGCGCTCGGCGGCTTCGGCGCTCTCGCACTGGATCACCTGGTAGCCGCTCTCCTCCAGCAGGACGCAAAGCATCTCCCGCTGCATGGCGTCGTCTTCAACGATCAGCGCTGTCGCGCGAAATGGCGTCGCTTGTCCCATCGGCGGCTCCCAATGCATTGCCTCCATAACGAATGTTAAAAACCGAGACCCGCTACGGTTCGGTTCCATTCTGAAAAAATGTAAAGCATAGTTCCATCATCAGGGGCTTGACGGGGGAAATTCATGACGACGATTCGGGGCGCTGCCGCCATCACGGGAGCCGCGAGCGGCATCGGCCGGGCACTGGCGATCGAGCTCGCGCAACGCGGCTGCGACCTCGCGCTGGCCGATCGCGACGAGGGCGGATTGAAGGCGCTCGGAGCAGAGATCGGAACAACGCGCAAGGTCAGCCTGCATCGCGTCGACGTCGGCGAGCCTGATGACATCGCGCAATTCGCAAGCGAGGCCATCGCCGCGCATCCCGCCCTCGGCATCGTCGTCAACAATGCCGGCGTTGCGCTGATGGGCTCGTTCGAGGAGATCGACCAGTCCCAGATGGATTGGTTGTTCGACATCAATTTCTGGGGCGTGGTGCACGGCACGCGCGCTTTCCTGCCGCATCTGAAGACGATGGGCGAGGCGCACATCGTCAATCTCTCCTCGATCTTCGGCATCATCGCCCCGCCGGGCCAATCGGCTTATGCCGCGGCGAAGTTCGCGGTTCGCGGCTTCTCGGAGAGCCTGCGGCACGAGCTCAGCGTCGCTGGCAGCCCCGTGAAGCTGTCGGTCGTGCATCCCGGCGGCGTCGCCACCGCGATCGCGCGCAACGCCCGCACCGGCGTCGGCGTCACCGACAATGCCCGCCGCGCGCAATCGATCGAGCGGTTCGAGAACGCGGCGAAGACCTCGCCGAAGGACGCCGCACTGCGCATCATCCGGGGCATCGAGCGGAACGAGCCGCGCATCCTGATCGGCAACGACGCCCGCTTCATGGACCTGCTGCAGCGCTTCCGCCCTGGGACGTATTGGGCGCCGTTGCAGCGGAAGCTGGAAAAGATGGCGAAGGGGACGTGAGTTGGGGGAGGCAATGTCTCTCCACCGTCATTGCGAGGAGCGTAGCGACGAAGCAATCCAGACTGCCTCCGCGGAAAGACTCTGGATTGCTTCGCTGCGCTCGCAATGACGAGTGTGGCTGGCGGGGTGTCGCCCTCACTGCCCCATCAGCCGGTCGGCGAAATAGCCGATCGTCTTGCGATAGACCACCGCGCGGTTCCACTCGCGCATCGCCTCGAAGTTCGGCGTGCCCTCGCCATAGGGCTGGCCCATCTTGAAGCCGCTCGTTTTCAGGAGGTTCGCGGTCGAGGCGAGCACGTCGGGGATGCTGTGGCGGAGGTCGACATGGCCGTCGCCGTCGAAATCGACGCCGTACTTGATGTAGGACGACGGCAGGAACTGGGTCTGGCCGATCTCGCCGGCATAGGCGCCGATGAGGTCGCGCAGCGGCAGGTCGCCGCGCTGCACGATCTTGAGCGCGGCGAGCAGCTCGCCCTGGAACAGATCGGTGCGGCGGCAATCATGCGCGAGCGTCGCCAGCGTACGGATCACCGGCAGCTTGCCGGTGTCGCCCTTGCCGAAATCGCTCTCGAGGCCCCAGATCGCGACGAGGATGTAGCGGGGCACGCCGAACTGCTGCTCGATGCGCGAGAGCAGCGCGGCATGACGCTGCAGCAGCGCGCGCCCGCCATTGATGCGGCCGGGGCCGACGCGGGTGGAGACGTACTGCTCGAAGGTCTTGTTGAAGGTGTAACGCTGGCGCCGGTCGAAGGCGAGAACCGCAGGGTCGGGCGCCACGCCGCTGAGCGCCGCATTGGTCACGCTTCCCGAGACGCCGCCAGCCTGCGCCTCCTGCGCCATGCTGGCGATGAAGCCGTTGAAGTCGCCGCCGCAGCGGGCGGCCTGCGCCGATCCGCCGGCCAGAGACACGACGAACGCAGCGGCGAGAAGCAGTCTCGGCATGTGGAGCAAACCCCTAGAGAATCCCAGTGCGAAGCAGTGCTAAGGATCATGCCCGGGAACGCCGCGACCGTCAAAGCATGAGGCAAGGACGCCTCCGTGCGGTTCTGCGGCTTCGACAATGAGGGCCACTGCCTGACGCGCCGCAGACGCAGGAGAGCATTGCGACGCTGTGGCAGACCATGATGGAACGGCAGCAGGCGGCGCGCGCTGCGCCGGCGGCGCGAGGCCCTCGCGTGCGATCGGGAATCCGAGCGAAGCTCCGCCAGGGTCAGTCCGATCACGCCACTGCATGCGCCCAGCTCAGTCGTCTTCTGCCGGACTGAATCTTCGCGCTCGCTGCCACGTGACCTTGAGATGGTGGGCCGACGGAAGTTTGATCGACTTCCTGTTCTCTTCCCCGAGGACAATTTCCATTTCTTTTGTTGAGCCGCCCAGAGGCTCGAGGTCGAGTTCGCCGCTACCATCAAATACCAGCGACTTGAGGTTGGGCATCGAGAGCACGACGTTGAACGCGCGGAAATTATTGTTGTAGTACACTTTCAGCCTCTCCAAATTGGAGAGTGCCGCGATGGAATTCCAGTCTGCGGGCCCGTCGGAATACACTTCCAAATCCCGCAAAGTCGATTTGAAACGTGCAAGCGAATACAGGGATTTCACTTGGCCATAGAGCGCTATCTTCTCGGGCCTCAGGCGATCCGGGATGCTCTCGACCAAGTCTTCGGACACGGTGAGAACCTTCAAATTGGGAAGCGGCGGCAAATCAGCCAACGTTCCAATGCTGCCGAATCCCGGATCAGTTACTCTCCATCGATTTACCATCGACGGATTAACGGCAAACAGGGACGTCAACGTCGTCAATCCGCTCGCCGAGGACAAAGGTCTTGAGGGCCGGAAACATCGGCAACCGAGCCAAGTTGACGGTGCGAGTGGGGCGATATTCAAGACGAACGAGCGCCGGCAGCTTCGGGAGGTCCGATAGCGTGGAAAGCGAGTTGCCCTTGATCGAGAGCGTACGCAGGGTCGGGAACGTCGGCATGCCCTTGAGGCTCGACAGCAGGTCGATGTCGATCTCGAAGCTCTCCAGGCTGGGAAGCAGCGGCATTCCCACCAGCGTCGCCTTGTCCGAATAGGTCGAAATTGCAAGGTGTCGCAGGGTGGGAAGTGGAGGCAGGCTCACCAGGTCCTCCAAAGATCCAAATCGGACATTCAGACTCTCAAGAACGGGAAGGTCCGGCAGCCCCGACAGGCTCTTCAAGGCGAAGCCACTCACCGCGAGTAACTTTAGATTGGGAAGGGTGGGAAATCCTTCCAAGCTCCTCATCCCGCCCAGGCTTAGCGACGTAAGCGTGGGTGGAAAAGAGACCCCCTTCAGACTCTTCAGCTGACTCGCGCTGTTGAGATCGAGCTTCACGACGGGTGTCCGCAGCTTGGACAGCAACAGAGTGGCCCGCTTCAGCTGATCTTCGTCTGCTTCCTGGCCGTTATATTGGAACGCAACTTCTCCGCTCTTATCGGACGGCGCAGGAACAATTCCGGCAGCATCGAGCTCCTTGCGGATCTGTTCGTCTTGCCAGTTGGGATAGAAAACGGCTCCGGTCAAAACCGCAATGATCCAAAGGGTGAGCGCAGCCGGGGCGACCCACACCCTTGCTACCTCCCAAAAGGACCTCGTCCAGTGTTGGACGATCGGCTGGACCAGCCGCGCCACAAAGTCATGCGCGATTTCCCAGCGGTCGCTCGTTCGATCGATGTCCCTGACGAGACCGCTATCCGCCAGCCGCAGCAAACAGCCACGCGCAACCGCAGTCGAGATTTTGGCTTCCCTCGCAATTGAGACGAGAGGCAGCGAACGCTTCGTTCCCACGTTCGTGACGAGGGGGCGCAATATGTTCGCGGAGTGGGCGCGCACGTCTGTGGCCGACATCGCACGATGCACATAACCCGACAACAGTCGACCCGGATATCGGCCTTATCCGGTCTGACGTATTTGTCCGTTTCGTGAGCTTCGTAAGGCGTCAACCGGAAGTAGCCAGGCTCCCTCAACCGGCCCCTCACGCCCAGATCGTGTAGCTGCCGGTTGGCCACCGCCTCCCGCCAGGCTGGCAGCACATAAAAGAGAAAGAAGATGGGGACAGGTACGATGCAGCCTATAATGGGCCAAGGCGGTGGAAGATGGATCGCATCTCTAAGTCCAACATAGGCACCGATCATGCCCGCCAAGGCCAACAGCAGACCGGCTATTCCCTTCAGGTCCGCTACGGCAGTACGCAGGGCTCGTGTGAGCGGTCGCTCAGGTCGCGTCGCATCGACGTCTGATGTAGGCGCGTCCGCCATATGCTATCCTTAAAAATGGCAATTTCGCCACAAATCGACACGAATAACAAGGCACATGCTCGGTCAGCGTGTACGGAGAGCGCTGAACCTCTCGAACTCGCGATGTTCGCCACGATGTTCCGGCTTCTAATACACATGCCACTCCTGCGCATCCCGCTGTTTCGCCTGCTCGCCATCAATCTTGCGATCGGCGCCTGCGCCGCCGTGCTCTTGGTCGGCGGCCTGCTCTGGCTCAACCCCGGGCATCTGCGCGAGTTGATCTTCGCGGACCGCACGCCCGGTATTACGCTCGTGTTGTTGCTCGCTTCCTTCCTCATCACCTTCGGCTCGGCCGCGATGGGCAGCGCGATCACGGCGCAGGGACGAAGAGAGCCTGGCGCCAAAGGCGGCGGACACGGGTCGCGCCTTGCCGTGCAGGAGGTGACGCAGCGCCCGCGCGCGCATTGAAAGACGAACGATCCGACCCTGCGTCTGAACGTGGGATGCCACGGTTTGCACGCGAGGGGGAAGACGTGCAGACAAACGCACTCTCGGGAGGAACGTCGCGCGCTCGCTGCATTGCGAGAGCGGGCGACATGAACAAATTGATTTGGAACTCCAAACAATCGTTTCGATGCGGAGCTGCATCACACGTCGCACAGGGGTGCATATCTGATACGCCGGCTGCGACATCGACGCCACCACGATTTGCCTTGCCATCGCGGCGCGCCTTCTATAGCCTTCTATTTTAGGTTGTCGCCCTGCCAGCCCCGGGCGACGCTGAAGAGATAAACGGCGGGCTTCGGCCCGCCGTTTATTGAAGGGCGTGGCGACGACCCCGAAAGTCATTTGACTGCGGCGTCCTGATCGAGGACAAGCCGCCATGGCCAAGAAACCCGGAACCAACCCCAAAGGCGAATTCGCCTTCTTCAACGTCGTCTACGCCGACGATTCCCAACGCTCCAACCGCCGCGTGCCAGCCGAGCTGCTCGGCGGCCTCGACGGCGACGAACCCGCCCGCGCCTTCATTATGGAGCAGGACCGCGAGATCGCGGAAAAGAGCGGCAAGCCGGTGCTGGAGATCAAGCGGATCGAGCGGGTGGGGGCGAAGAAGAAGTAGGCGGGCTAAGGCAGGCGCTCACCAGCGCCCGCTCCATCTGTTCCAGGCAAACAGCAGATCGGCAAACCGGTCATAGACAAACCGCGTGACCGGCAACGCGATTGCCTGATAGCGCCGCAAGCCACCCCTCCCCCGGCGTCAGCCGCGAAAGCGCAATCGCGACATCCGCGCCGACGACGAGCCGGCCGGCCTCATCGGTCGCATGCAGGCGGCGCCTGATGTCGTCGAGCGAGGCGCCAAAGTGCGCCAGCGCATCAGGCTGCTCGTTGATGTCCCTGAACTCAACCGCGCACCAACGCCAGCAGCTTGTTGCGCTACCAGTCGATGCCGGCGTCGCAGACGGGGCAGCGGGTGTTGTAGTAGACGGTGAGGTGGGTAGGCATCAATGCGCCTTTCTCGTCGGAATTATAGTCCGAGGGAAAGCTAGATAAACGTCTTTGGCTGAAAGCTGCCGATACGAAGGCACAAGGAAGGGCGGCCGCCCTAGGCCCGCCGAATTACGCGGCGGCCTCGACGGCGACGAGGCCGCGCTCAACTTCATTGGGGAGCAGGATCGCGAGTCGCGGAAAAGAGCGCGAGGCCGGCGCTGGAGATCGAGCGGATTCAAAGGGTGGGGCGAAGAAGAGGTAGGCTTCGGCCCTGTCCCCGTCGTTGCGAGCGCAGCGAAGCAATCCAGAGATGCGTCTGTGGGGATGGGCGGCAGAGCAGACCTGATTTTTAAAACTTGAGTTCTCACATTTTGACCCATGCAGACCTCGAATAGCAGCGAAACTTTCGCGGCGAGCGGCCAGTCGAGGTATCGCTTCCTTAACGGTTCTTTATCGATGTCGCGGCTTTTCGTGAACCTTCAAAGGGTGTTTGTCGGTTTCCTTGCTGCAACTATGATTGTGGAAGGCCGCCGCTTGAGCGATCATCGTAGTGTGGGGGAACCGACTAGTTCGAATGCGGGCATTGCTGCAAACCGGTAAGGCAATAGCCACACTCGCCGTCGGCGTGCCCTTCTTCGCCTTCGCGACGTGGCTTGGGCTAGCCCAGATATGTCGCGTATTCACGACAGGAGAACTGTACTCGCGCGGTTACGGCCCTGGTTGGATGGGCTGGTCAAGACCCGTCAGCTTTGAGAGCGACCCAATCACCTTTGTATCGGCTCTCGTGACAGCCGTGCTCGTCATTGCTGCTGGGCTGTTCATTTTCGGACGGCTGTTCTCCAATGTACGACGCTGGTGGAACGCCCAGTAGCGCGCGAGCCGATCGGCCCTACCTGGGATTTGAAAAGTTTGCCCCTTCGATCATAGGGAGCGCAGTTCGGCGGTCTTGAAGGTCCGCACTCGGTCGGTGGCTGACTTACATGGCGATGCCCGCTGAGCACCGCTTATGAACCTCGGCGGACGCCTTGAGAAAAACGGGAGGTTATGTATGAAGCTATCCCAGCCGCTGACCGTGGTAATTCGCATACCAAACGTAGCTCTCTCGCGTTCCGATCTGGACACATCATTGAAGCTACAAGTCGATCGTTATGAACCGTCATCTCGTCTTGCGTATGCCCAAATCGATAACGGAGATGATGAAGATCAATGGGCTGCTTTACTCGATCTTATCCGTTCGATTGGCGCCGTCATTCCGGGTCTGTTGGCGAAAGGCGAGATCGGGCGACCGAGCGTGGACGTGGCTATGGTCTTTCCCGACTCGCTCATGGCCAAATATCTAACCATCCCCGCCGATGTTGTCGCGGCTGCGGGCGAGGCAGGGATGGGCATTGAGGTGTCTGTCTATAGGGGCGAGTAACAAGCCTGCTTGTGGCCCGTCGCGGCCAAGCAGAATGCCCGTTGAGGTGTCGGCTGTCGGGCGTGGAGCGGACGCTGATCGCAGCAATCTGGATCGCCGATTTTGACCCAGAACTGCCATCTAGCATCGGCTGATGCAATCAACGCTGGGTACGCGAGGGATCGGACCTATGCAGATATCCAGCGAACACATCACGCATCGCCGTACTTTCAATTTTCGGAAGGAGACGACCTACCTCACCTCGATGATACCCGGAGTGGGTAACCACATGAGCAAGCATCTCCTCTCGGGACATCCGCCCCTGCGTCCCATCTGTAAAGGTGAAATCGACCAGTTCTTCGAGGTCAGAAGAACTCGCTCGCGAAATGTAATCAATGTACCACTGGTCCGTTAGTCGAATGCTTGGGGCGAGTTGAGCAAGAACGGGCGTGTCAGCGCTCCAATTCGCCGCGTATGAGTGACGTTCGCCTTGAAGATTGGCGGCAAATATTCGGTCGACCATGTGGGCGTGATTCAGAACACGCAGTGCTGCCCGATATTCCGTTGTGTGCGGTTCAGCATCGACGGTGTTCAAGGCGAGAAGCAACTCCGCATTCGAGGCGGCTTTGTATTGAAGCAACAAGCTTATTAGGGTCTTGGCCGTCATGTTCTTCTCCTTGCGTATCAGAGAATCCCCGCAACAAGCCTCCATATGCCGATCGCATATAGCGTCGGCATCAGCGAGCTGCATTGGTATGACGGCTACTTGTGCGCTGGCGGCCGCTCAATCGCGCACATAGAATTTGCACGTGTATGCAGAACGGTTCAAGATCAAAAGCAAAATTTCTGTCATGACCATCGCCGGTCACTTGAGGTGTAAAATCAAATTTGGTGTGCCACCGGAGTAGGGTCTCTTTTGGCCTATCTCGAAAGTCGGGCACCGTCCGCTCTTTTGTTGCTGTTGGACTAGAAGCGGACATGGGTCGGGCAATCGCCTGGTGAGCACAAACCGCAGCCTGGATTGCTTCGTCGCAAGCGCTCATCGCAATGACGGGGCGAGAGCCGGGTCAAAGAAAAACGGCGGGCTGTTGGCCCGCCGTTTTCGTTCTGATTGAGATCGGATCAGTTATCCAAGAAGCTTCGCAGCTTCCGGCTCCTCGACGGATGCTTCAGCTTCCGCAGCGCCTTCGCCTCGATCTGGCGGATACGCTCGCGCGTCACGCTGAACTGCTGCCCCACCTCTTCCAGCGTGTGATCCGTGTTCATGCCGATGCCGAAGCGCATGCGCAGCACGCGCTCTTCGCGCGGGGTGAGCGAGGCCAGGACGCGCGTGGTGGTCTCGCGCAAATTGGACTGGATCGCGGCGTCGATGGGCAGGATCGCGTTCTTGTCCTCGATGAAATCGCCGAGATGCGAATCCTCTTCGTCACCGACCGGCGTCTCCAGCGACAGCGGCTCCTTGGCGATCTTGAGGACCTTGCGCACCTTCTCCAGCGGCATGCCGAGCTTTTCGGCGAGCTCTTCCGGGGTCGGCTCGCGGCCGATCTCGTTGAGCATCTGGCGAGACGTGCGCACGATCTTGTTGATCGTCTCGATCATGTGCACGGGAATGCGGATGGTGCGGGCCTGGTCGGCGATCGAGCGGGTGATCGCCTGCCGGATCCACCACGTGGCGTAGGTCGAGAACTTGTAGCCGCGGCGATACTCGAACTTGTCGACCGCCTTCATCAGGCCGATGTTGCCTTCCTGGATCAGGTCGAGGAACTGCAGGCCGCGGTTGGTGTACTTCTTGGCGATCGAGATCACGAGACGGAGGTTGGCTTCCACCATCTCCTTCTTGGCCTGGCGGGCCTCGCGCTCGCCCTTCTGCACGGAGTGCACGATCTTGCGGAACTCGACGATCTCGAGGCCGGTCAGCGCGGCGAGCTGATGCACCTCGTGGCGGAGGTCCTTGATGCGGTCCTTCTCGTGATGGACGAAATTCTTCCAGCCCTTCGCCGACAACTTCGAGACGCGGTTGAGCCAGCGCGGATCGAGCTCCGAGCCGGTGTAGTTGCGCAGGAAGTCCTCGCGCGCGACGCCGTGGCTGTCGGCAAGGCGCATCAGGCGGCCCTCATGCGAGACGAGGCGCTTGTTGATGTCGTAGAGCTGCTCGACGAGGCTGTCGATGCGGGCCTGGTTGAGGCGCAGCGACTTCACCTCGACGATGATCTCGTCCTTCAGCTTCTTGTACTTGCGCTCCTGGTGCGGCGAGAGCGACTCGTTCTGGAGCTGGTTCTGAATGTCCTGCTCCTGAAGCTTGCGCAGCTTCTTGTAGCTGTCGGCGATGCGATCGAAGATCTCCACCACTTTCGGCTTGAGCTCGGCCTCGATCGCCGCGAGCGACATCTGGTTCTCGAACTCGTCGTCGTCCATGTCGGCTTCGGCCGCAGCCTCGCCGGGATCCTTCTCCTCGCCGGCATCAGCACCGCCGCCGGCAGGCGCGGCGCGGAACGGGGTCGGCGACGGCGGCGCGGCGGGCGGCGCGACATGCGCGGGCGCGGCGGCAGATGCGGTGGCTTCACCGCCCTCGGCAGAGGCTTCGCCGCCCTCACCGTTGGGACCTGCGATCATCGCGTTGTTCATCCCGCCCTTGGCGTCCGGGCCGGCATAGGTCGCTTCGAGATCGATGATGTCGCGGAGGAAGATCTTGCCCTCGTTGAGCTCGTCGCGCCAGATGATGATGGCCTGGAAGGTCAGCGGGCTTTCGCAGAGGCCCGCGATCATCGCCTCGCGGCCGGCCTCGATGCGCTTGGCGATCGCGATTTCGCCCTCGCGGGAGAGCAGCTCGACCGTGCCCATCTCGCGCAGATACATGCGCACGGGATCGTCGGTGCGCTCGCCGGGCTCGCTCTTCTTGACCTCGGTGACGGCCTTCTGGGTGACCTCGACGAGCTCGTTATCGGTCTCGTCCTCGCCCTCGTCCTTCTCCTCCTCGCCTTCGCTATCGTCGGCTTCGGTGACGTTGATGCCCATGTCCGAGAGCATCGACATGATGTCCTCGATCTGTTCGGGCGAGGTCTGGTCGGACGGCAAGACTTCGTTGAGCTGATCGAAGGTCACGAAGCCGCGCTTCTTGGCCTGCTTGATCATCTTCTTCACGGCCGCGTCGGACAGGTCGAGCAAGGGCGAGGGCGCGTCCTGGGAATCCTTCTCCGGCGCATCCGCTGCCTTGTCGTCTTTTTCCTTGTCCTTCGCCTGCAGCGTCTTTGCCTTGGTGGCCATCCATTGCTCCTAAACGCGCTTCATGCGAGACGCCCGCCGCGCCTTCGCGTGAATTCACATGAACCTGTTGCTCGACGCTCTCGCTTCGGCAGCTCTCGACACGGAAAGGGCGGCGCACAAACCTCTCGCCACCCCCAACTTTCTCTCGCCGGAATTGCCTAACGCTTCGTCAGCCTCTTTGTCGCGGCGGATGCAGGTGTAGTGCCAACAGCGATTGCGCGGATTCATTCCTGACGCGTCTGTTATGCCTGCGGCCGCCTCCGGGCCAAAGTGCTACAAGACCGTTAAGCCTCGATTAACCCTGTTTTTGCCGCCAAATCATGGATTTGGCGAGTCTTTTAGCGGTTCCGGCCGCGGCCGTCCGCATGATTCTTTCATCACATGCTCTTCTGGAGCCGGCCCGACAGCTCGCCAAAACCCTCGATCAGGGCCTCGGTACCCTCGACTTCCCCTATCCGAGCCTTGACGTCTCGCAGCCACGCCAAATTGGCCTCGCTGGGATCCTCCCCCAAGGCCAGCTCGGCGTCTTTCAGCTCTCTAAGTAGTGAATGGTATTGCCGATGCAAGGCAACCAGCTGGTGCCAGGTGGCAAGAACGTCATCCCGGGCCGCGCCCTCGCGGGCGGCCCACACCGCCTGGGTCGTGATGACATTCTCAACCCTTTGAAGAGTTTGAGTAAATCCGCCCTTTTCGAGGTCGCCGCGCATCTTTTCGGCCAGCTCGCCGGGGTCCGGCGAGTGGTGATGGTCGTTGGCGAAGGCGGCGATGATGCCGGCCCGGAGCTTGTGGGCCTCGGGATGGGCCAGCTCCAGGGCGGCGACCTCCTCCAAATGCTCATGCAGCAGCCAGGGGTGGTTGATCAGGCTTTGCAGAATCAGGGCTTCGCGACGGGAGATGGCGCTGCGCTGGCCCCGCATGATTGGGCTTGCCGCCAACTGGGGACTCGCCGCCTGGTAGGGGCCGGAGGGCAGCAGGGTCGGACCCGGGGCGCCGCGACGGCCGCCGCCGAACCCTTGTCCGCCGAATCGATTCGGCCCGCTCCGCGGCTGGAACGGCCGGCCGCCACCGGGGCGGAAATTGCCCCGGCCGCCAAAGCCGCGCCCGCCTTCGGGCGCGAAGGTGCGCTGCAGCCGCTCGACGAAGTCATCGCGATAATAGCGCCGCACCACCTCGTCGCGGATGCCGTTGGTGAGATCCTTGATGCGGGCCTCGAGCGCGGCGCGCCGCTCGGGCGTGGCGAAATTGCCGCCCTCGAGCTCGCGCGACCAGATCATGTCGGCGAGCGGACGGGCGGCGCCGATCACCTCCTCGATCGCACCGCGCCCGCCGGAGCGCACGAGGTCGTCAGGGTCCTGCCCTTCCGGCAGCAGCGCAAAGCGAAGACTCTTGCCGGGTGCGAGGAATGGCAAGGCAAGGTCCGCAGCCCGATACGCCGCCTTCTGTCCGGCGCGGTCGCCGTCGAAGCAGAGGATCGGCTCGTCCGCCATTTTCCAGAGCAGCGCGAGCTGGCTCTCGGTCAGCGCGGTGCCGAGCGGCGCGACACTGCCGGCAAAGCCCGCGGTGACCATGGCGATGACGTCGACATAGCCTTCGACCACGATCAGCGGGCTGCCGTCATGGGTGGCTTTGCGCGCGGTCTGGTGGTTGTAGAGATTGTCGCCCTTGTGGAAGAGCGGCGTCTCCGGCGAATTCAGGTACTTTGCCGGAACGTCCTTCTCCAGCGCGCGCCCGCCGAAGGCGATGACGCGGCCGCGCAGATCCGTGATCGGAAACATCACGCGATCGCGGAAGCGGTCGTAAGGCACGGGGATGTCGTTGCCGGCCACCAGCAGCCCGGTCTCGACCATGTCGTCGACGGAGACGCCGAGCTTGCCGAGATGCTCCTTCAGCGCGAATTTCTCGCCCGGCGCATAGCCGAGGCGGAACTGCAATTGCGTCACTGGGGAGATGGCGCGATCGGCGAGATAGCCGCGCGCCTTCGCGCCCACGCGCGAGGCCAGCGTCTCGGCGAAGAATTTCGCCGCGAGATCCATCACGTCATGCAGCGAGCGCCGCCGCTGCTCTTCGCGCGCCGCGTTGGGCGTCACCGCCGGCAGCGGCAGGCCCGCCATGTTGGCGAGACGCTCCACGGCTTCAGCGAACGGCAGGCCGTCGGTCTCCATCACGAAGCTGATGATGTCGCCGTGCTTGCCCGAGGAGAAGTCGTGGTAAAAACCCTTCTGGTCGTTGACGTAGAAGGACGGCGTCTTCTCCTGCTGGAACGGCGACAGCCCCTTCCACTCCCGCCCCGCCTTCTTCAGCTTGACGCGCTTGCCCACGACCTCGGAGACCGAAAGCCGGGCACGAAGCTCGTCGAGGAACTGGGGCGTGAAGCGCATGGGCTCTGTGTAGCGCGAACCGGGGTGAGTCGGGCGAAGGATCAGGGATATAGGTGCGGCGCGGCCAAAGGCCAGGTTTGTCGGGCTTATCCGGGTTATTCGACCTATGCACAGGGCCTCCGTCATCTCCCGTCATTCCGGGGCGATGCGAAAGCATCGAGCTATGGTGCGCAATTGCGCACCTGAGAATCCATGGCGCCGCCGGGACGCTCGGAGAAATGGATTCCGGGCTCGCGCCAAGGGGCGCGCCCCGGAATGACGAGCCACTTGAACCGCGCCCAGTTCCACGCTTCCATACCGCCATGTTCAGGACCTTTCGAGGCGGCCACAGCGGGGGCTGGCGGGTGACCTCGATTTCGCCAGTGACGGGCGAGCCCCTGCCCTTTGTGCCGGCGCTGTCGGTGACCGACAGCGACGCCGTCTCGTTGCCGCTGGTACCCTCGCGCAATGCCTGGCGGCTGGTCGGCGTTGCGAGCAGCCTGCGCTACACCGAGCGGGCCGAGAAGCAGCAGCTCGTCGCCGTGCAGGCCGGCCTCGGCCGGCTGGAAGCAACCAGCGCGGCGCTGATCCCGATCCGCAAGTCGCAGGCCTGGTGGGACCTGACCCAGGAAGAGCGCCGCAGGATTTTTGAGGACAAGTCGCACCACATCGCCAGCAGTCTTCGCTTTCTGCCCGCGATCGCACGCCAGCTCTATCATTGCCGCGACCTCGGCGGCCCCTTCGACTTCCTGACCTGGTTCGAATTCGCGCCCGCGCACGCCTCGCTGTTCGAGGAGCTGGTGGCGATGCTGCGGCGGACCGAGGAGTGGAGCTATGTCGAGCGCGAGGTCGACGTGCGCGTGGTCAAGGAAGTGCTGTCGGCATAAAAGGTCTGCTCCCTCTCCCCGCAAGCGGGGAGAGGTGAAACCGCATTCGCTGTCAGTGCTCCAGGAATCGCCCGGATTCGATGCGCGGCAGATCGGTAACCGGCCAATTGTAGACGTAGGTCCAGGCCTTCTCGGTGGTGCCGCCGGGCAACGTCACCTCGATCATCTGCCGCAGATATTCCGTCGGCTCGGGAAAGCCCTCGCCGCAGGCCTCGTACATGTCGAGCTCGCGCAAAAGCTCGTCCGGCACGCGCAGGTGAAAGAGCTCGCCATGAACGATGTCCGCCGGCGCCTCGGAGAGCAGCAATCCCGGATAGTGCTTCACCAGAACGAGCCGGCCACGGCAGGTGGCCTCGCCGAGGAATTCGGCATGGCCCGCGAGCAGCCGCGCCATCGGGTGGTCGAAGCCGCGCATCAGGGTGCCGTAAACGAAGAGTCGATCCGAGCTCATGCTGTTCCAACGTTGCGGCGTCGGTGCGATACCGCTACTCCGTTTACACACTTTGTCATTCCATAGGCAAATCAGGATGGCTTTGGATATTGCCGACGTAGCGGATCAATTGCTCGGAGAGGGCGACATTCCGCCGGTGCATGAGGTGAATACGGCAGGGACATCGCCGTTCCTGCTCACCGCGGACCATTACGGACGGGTGCTGCCGCGCGCGCTCGGCGATCTCGGGGTCGCGGAGGGCGATCTCGTCAGGCACATCGGCTGGGACATCGGCATCGCCGGCGTCGCCGAGCGGCTCGCCGCGATGCTCGATGCGCATCTGATCGCGCAGCGCTATTCGCGCCTGGTGATCGACTGCAACCGCCCGCCCGGTGTCGCAAGCTCGATCCCCGTGATCTCCGAGGCAACCGCCATCCCCGGCAATGAGGATCTATCGGCCGCGGCCAAGGAGATGCGCCGGCGCGAGATCTTCGATCCCTATCACCGCCGGATTGGCGCGGCGATCGATGCGCGCGTCAACGCTGGCAAGCCGACGGTACTGGTGGCGCTGCACAGCTTCACGCCGGTCTATTACGGCGAGCCGCGGCCCTGGCACATCGGCACGCTCTATCGGCGCGACACCGTGCTGCCGCGGCTGATGCTGCAGCATTTGCGGGACGAGAGCGCGCTCGTCGTCGGCGACAACCAACCTTACGCGGTGAGCGACATCACCGACTACACCATTCCCGTCCACGGCGAGGCGCGCGGCCTCGTCAACACCGGCATCGAGATCCGCCAGGACCTGATCGCCGAGGCGAGCGGCCAGCAGCAATGGGCCGAGCGGCTGGCGCGGATCCTTAGAGAGATCGAGACAACGCTGCGCAACCAGGGAATGGCGTGAGCGGTCACTTCGCCCGCGTCAGCGCCAGCCAGATGCCGCCGCCGATCATGAAGCCGCCGGAGATGCGCGACATCATCCGCGTGCGCCGCGCCGAGAAGAATTTTCGCGCGCGCCCGGCGGCAATCGCATAGAGCGCATCGGTCAGCACGGCCGTCACCATGAAGGTGACACCCAGCAGCGCGACCTGCGGGAAGTGCGGCTGGCTCATGTCCATGAACTGCGGGATGAAAGCGCCGAAGAACACCAGCACCTTCGGATTCGACAGCAGCACCAGGAAGCCCTGCAGGAAGAAGCCGCCGCGCGGCGGCGGAGGCGGCGCGTCGATATCGACGCCCTCGACCGGCGCCCAGATCAGCTTGATGCCGAGCCAGACGAGATATGCGGCGCCGGCAAAGCGCACCCAATCGAACCAATAGCCCATGGTCGCCATCAGCGAGGTCAGGCCGATCGCGACGATGCCGATGACGATGGCAAGCCCGGCCTGCGCGCCGGTCACGTTGATGAGCGCCGCACGCGTGCCGTGGCGCAAGCCATTGGCGATGACGAGGGTGACGATCGGCCCCGGCAGCAGCGCCAGCGCAATGCAGGCGGCGACGAAGGCGAAATAGGCTTGCATGGACATCATGGAGGGGACTCGCTGACGGCGGTTTCGCCGCATTAATGCATGGCTAGCGTTGGAACGGAAGACGTTCCCTCTCTCTTCGCCTTCACTTGACATGCAACCATTTGGTTGCCTATTATCTCGACCATGGATGAAGTCTTCAAAGCGCTCGCCGATGCGTCACGACGGTCGCTGCTCGACAGGCTTCACACCAGGAACGGCCAGACATTGAACGAGCTTTGCGAGGGCCTCGCCATGACGCGGCAGGCCGTCACAAAACACCTTGTCATTCTCGAAGAGGCCAACCTGGTCACGACCATCAGGCAGGGCCGCGAGAAGCTGCATTATCTCAACCCGGTGCCGATCCATCAGATCGGCGAACGCTGGATCAAGAAGTTCGAGCGCAGCAAGCTCGCCGCGCTCAGCGAATTGAAACGCCAGTTGGAGAAACGCGATGAGTAAGCCGGAGTTCGTCTACGTGACCTACATCGAGACCACGCCCGAGAAGCTGTGGCAAGCGCTGACGTCGAGCGAGTTCACCAGGCAATATTGGTTCGGCGCCGAGGTTCGCTCGGACTGGAAGCTAGGTTCGCCCTTCGCGCTTCTGCTCGATGGCGAGGTCACCGATTCCGGCGAGATCCTGGAATCCGATCCGCCGCGGCGCCTGTCCTACAGCTTCAAGCACCACAAGTTCGAGGAGCTGCGCAACGAGCCGGCCTCGCGCGTCGTCTTCACGCTCGAACCGTTCGGCCCGCTCGTGCGTTTGACCGTGCTGCATGACGGCTTCGTCGAGGGCGGCAAATATCTCGGCGCCGTCTCCAACGGCTGGCCGGCGATCCTGTCCGGGCTCAAGAGCCTGCTGGAGAGAGGCCAGGTCCTCGCCATCCCGCGCACGGCGCTCAACAAGGGATTCGACGCAAAATGAACCTCGATCAATTCAAGCCGCTGACCGTCTACACCATCTACATCGCCTCGACGCCGGAGAAGGTGTGGGAGGCGCTGACGTCCGCCGAGTTCAGCCGAAAATATTTCTCCGGCTTTGCGGTGGAGATGGAGCCGAAGCTCGGCGGCAGTTTCATTGTGCACGCGCCCGACGGCTCCGAGCACATCCGCGGCGAAGTGTTCGAATACGATCCGCCGAGGAGGCTCACGGTGAGCTGGAACGTCAATTGGCCGGGCCTCGTGGAAAAGCTCGGCACCACCATTGTCACCTACGAGATCGAGCAGGCCGGCGAAGCCGTCCGCCTCACCATGAGCGAACGTCACGACCGCGAGCTCAGCGACGACATCCTCTCCGGCGGTCGCACCGGCTGGCCCGCGATCCTCTCCGGATTGAAGAGCCTGCTGGAAACGGGCAAGGCGCCGAAGATCGAGATGTCCCCGCCGGTGAGGTTGCTGGAAGCGCTGAAGGCGATGGGCATCAAGACGCCGTGATTGAAGAAGGACAAGCATCTTCCCCTCTCCCCTTGTGGGAGAGGGTGGCTCGCCGCGTAGCGGCGAGACGGGTGAGGGGTTTCTCTCCGCGCGCACTTCTCTCAATGAGTCCGGGGAGAGAGACCCCTCATCCGGCGCTTCGCGCCACCTTCTCCCACAAGGGGAGAAGGAAGAGCGCCGACACTAAGGCACCGGCGCCACCAGCCGCCGGTACAGATGCCACGTCGCATGCCCAAGCACCGGAAGCGTGACGATCAAGCCGAGAAAATACGGCAGCGCCGAGACGATCAGAAGCATCACGATCACGGCGGCCCAACCGATCATCGGCAGCGGGCTCGTCACCACCGCGCGCACGCTCGTCACCATCGCCGTGACGAAATCGACCTCGCGATCGAGCAACAGCGGGAACGACACCACGGTCAGCGAGAACAGGATCAGCGACAGCACGGCCCCGACGGCATTGCCGATGGCCAGGAACAGCAGGCCCTCGCTGGTCGTCAGCACCACCGTCATGAACTCCTGCAAGCTCGAGAACGAAGCGTTGAGGCCGAGCAGCAGCGCGATCAGGAGCCGCACCTGGTACATCCAGATCACGAACATGAACAACGTCACGAAGGCCATCCAGCCGATCTCGCTGCGCGCGCGGATTGCGAACCAGATCGCAGAGAACGAGACCGGCTCGCCGCGCTCGCGGCGCCGGCTGACTTCGTAAAGGCCGATCGCAACGAACGGACCGATCAGCGCAAAACCGGCAGCGAGGGGATAGACCAGATAGACCATGCCGAAGGCGGTGAGACAGAGCATGATGACGATGCCGCCGGCGGCGTAGAGCGCGCCGAAGCAGAGACCGTAGAGCGGCAGCGCCTGGAAATCGCGCAGGCCCTCGACCAGCGCCTCGGCGATGTCGGCCGCCGCCACCGGACGCACCACCGGATCGACCTTGCCCGAGATGGACATCAGCTCCCTCCGCACATCGGCGCGATCTTCGTCGCGCGCATGCCGCGATATTAGCGCCGCCGCGCGGCGGCGCAACTCGAGGCCGGCCGGCGCGATGAGGAGCAGCGACGCAACATCGCTCGCACTCGGAAATCTTAAGCCTTTCGCGCGATTTTCGCGCCGACGGCTATGGACGGGGCGGACGCTCGTGCCGCAAATTGTACCTCCGAGCACCCTCGCCCGAGAGAGCAGATCACCCACCGATGAGCCTGCGTACCCGGTTACTGATCCTCGTCATCGCGGCCATGCTCGTGCCGGCGATTCTGGTCGGGCTGCGCTTCGTGCAGAACCGGGCCAGCGAGATCGACGCGGCGCTGGCCAATCTCGCCGCATCGGCCGACGACATCGCCAGCGATCTCGGCGAGAAGATCCAGGGCACTGCGCAACTTCATTACGGGCTCGCCCGCGCCCGCGACCTCGACACGCGCGACAAGGCGGCATGCTCGGCGTTTCTGTCGGATGTCCGCGAGGAATATCCGCAGTTCACGGGTATCCTGACCATCGATCCCGACGGCAGGCTGTTCTGTGACTCGCTGCGGACCAACCGCACGCTCGACCTGAACGACCGCAGCTATTTCAAGGAGGTCAAGAATCTCCAGGGCGTCGTCGCGGTGGAGCCGGTGTTCGGCCGCCTCACCGGACTGTCGGTGCTGCAGATCGCCTATCCGGTGCGATCGGATACGGGCGCGCTGAAATTCGTGCTGCTCGCATCGTTTAACCTGAACAAATTCGCGGAGTTTCACCACAAGCGGCTGCTCGCCGAGAAGGACATCCTGTTCGTCGACGCCAAAGGCACGGTCCTGGCCGCGCCCAAGGGTGGCGGCTGGAGCGTACCCGTCGGCGGATCCATTGCGGGCTCCGACCTGTTCCGCTTCGCGGCAGCGCCCGATGGCGAGCCATTCCGGGAGATCACCGATCGCGGGGGCCGCACGCAGATCTGGGGCGTTGCCCGCTCGCCGGCGATCCGCAAGGCCGGACTCTACATTTTGGTTGGGCGGTCCAAGGACGGACTGGTCGCGGCAGCGAACCGCCGGCTCTACGAGGACATGGCGATTCTGGCAGTGGCCTCGCTGCTGCTCCTCGCCGGCCTCTGGATTCTCACGACCGTGAGCATCGGACGGCAGGTCGGGCGGCTCGCCGCCATGGCGAAGAGCCTCGGGCGGGGCGATCTCAGCGCGCGCATTCCGGAGCCTCACCCGGGCGGCGAGCTCGGCGGATTGATGACCCTGCTCAACAGCACGGCCGAATCGCTCGAGCAGCAGCGCGCCGCCATCGCCGATCTCAGCCACAAGCTCAGCCAGTCCCAGAAGATGGAAGCCATGGGCCAGCTCACGGGCGGCGTGGCGCACGATTTCAACAATCTCCTGACCGTCATTCTCGGCAATTCCGAGCACCTCGCCGACAGGCTTGCGGGGAACAGGGAATTGCACCGGATCGCCGACGACATTGCCACCGCCGCCGAGCGCGGCTCCGACCTGACACGGAGCCTGCTCGCCTTCGCGCGCAAGCAGCCGCTGCGGCCGCGAGAGATCGACATCGCCGAGCAGGTGACCGGCATGACGCAGCTTCTGCAGCGGACCCTGGGCGAGCACGTCGAATCCAGCTTCGCGTTCGCGCCGGATCTCTGGCTCGCCAGCGTCGATCCCGGCCAATTGGCGACAGCCGTGCTCAATCTCGTGCTCAACGCGCGCGACGCGATGCCTGACGGCGGCAAGCTGACGGTCGAGGTGCGCAATGCATCGCTCGGCGAATCCGACCTCGACGTCAACGGCGAGCCGCGCCCGGGCGACTACGTCATGCTGGCCGTGAAGGATACCGGGTCCGGCATGAGCAGCGAGGTGTTGGGGCGCGCATTCGAGCCGTTCTTCACCACCAAGGAGGTCGGCAAGGGGACCGGCCTCGGCCTCAGCATGGTCTACGGCTTTGCGCAACAATCCGGCGGGCTCGTGCAGATGCAGTCCGAACCGGGTCAAGGCAGCGTGGTCCGGCTGTTCTTTCCCCGCCTCGCGACGCCGCCGAACGAGGAGCCGTCACCGGCAGAGCGTGTCGCCGCACCCGAGGGACACGAGACGATCCTCGTCGTCGAGGACGACGACATGGTGCGCGCCTATGTCGAGAACGAGCTGAGGGCGCTCGGCTACCGCGTCATCTCGACGGCGAACGGACCTGCGGCGCTGGACGCGCTGCGCCAGTCCGGGGACATCCAGCTTTTGTTCACCGACGTCGTGATGCCCGGCGGCATGTTCGGGCCGGAGCTGGCGAGACAGGCCCTTCAACTGCGGCCTGGACTCAAGGTGCTCTTCACGTCCGGCTACAGCCAGGATCCGGTCAAGACGCCCGACGGGATCGACGCGCGCATTCTGACCAAGCCGTTCCGGCGCAAGGATCTCGCCGCGATGCTGCGTACGGCCCTGTCGGAGCCGCCGCGGTAGATCAGGACGCGATCGTGAGCTGCAGCGCCACTGCGAGATTGGCCGCGAACAGAGCCGCATCGATGACGAAGATCCGGAGCATCGGCCCCTTCAACACCGGCCAATAGGCCACCCCGACGCGGCCGCCGCGCATCAGCACCGGGACATTGTAGGCGAACTGGCTGAAATGGCAGGCGGCAAAGAACAGAAACAGCGCGAGCTGCGCTTCGACCGGCTGGAAGAAGGACGGACGGGCCGCCAGCAGATAGAGCGACAAGAGCCCGATCGGCAGATTCATGCCGCCGAGGAACGCGACGCTCGCCGCAAGGGTCGGCGCGATCGGATTGCTGCGCTCCTCCCGCGGCAGCAGGATCTTCAACGTGTTGGTTTGCGCGATGCTGAACTGGATGAACGCCCCGACGAACCAGAGCGTGTTGAGGAACAGGACGATGTCCGAAAACCGCATGGCTATTTCCCGTAAAAAGCTTCACTGCGCACCACACGGCCCGCATCGTCGAAGTCCATGAATTCGCTGGCGCGCGTGTCGCCCAATTGCCACCACACCGTCAGCCGCGCGATCGCCTCGTCCCAGCTCCAGCCCAGGATCTTCAGGTCGGCAGTTTCGATGTGGCCATAGGCTTTGCGCCAGTAGGCGCGGATGTTCTCGGCGCCGGTGACGGTCGGAGACCCCGTCAGGGTGAGAGCGAGAGGGCTGCGCATCTGCGCATCGTCGGCGAAATGGGCGACGACCGCGTCGATATCGACCCTGCACCAATTCGCGCACCATGCCGCGACGAAGCTTGCGGCGGTCGCGCGGTTCATTGCCTGTCCGCTCACGACACGGATCCTCCCCTTGGCTCGTGGCCGGGAAGGTGGCAAAGCGCACGCCTCATGTCAACTATGTTGACTTGAGATTTCCATCAATTGTTGTCGGCGATCGCCTCCATCACGCCGATCCATCCCGCCGCACCGCTCGCCCCGACGCGCTCGAACGCCTCGCGCAGGACCTGGCGCTCGTGGTCCGAGGCCCGTTGCTCGATGCGCCGCCCCGCTTCGGTCAGGCGCAGCAGTTTCGAGCGGTGCTGCTCCGGCGCGCGCTTCGAGGTCAGGAGCTTGCGCTCCACGAGCAGATTGAGCGGCCGGTTGAGGGCCTGCTTGGAAATGCCGAGGATCTCGATCAGCGCGCCGATGGCGATGTCGGGCCGGCGCGCCACCACGTAGAGGATGCGATGGTGCGGACGCGACAGGCCCTGCTTGGCAAGATATGCGTCGGCCTCCAGCGTCATGCCGCGCCAGCCGTAGTACATGAGCTCCAGCGCCGCATCGAGCTCGTGCAGCTTTGCAAGCGAGGCGCGGTGAAGCCCCGCGGCTTGAGACGTCTTTGCCATGGTCGGAAGCCAGTCCTTGTCAGAAGTCAGCCTTTGGCCCGCAGCTCGCGGCGCAGTACCTTGCCGGTCGCCGTCATCGGCAGCGTCTCGGCGAACTCGACGAAGCGCGGATATTCGTGCGCGGCGAGCTGCACCTTGACGAAGTCCTGGATCTCGCGCGCCAGCGCGTCGCTGCCGGCAAAGCCCGGACGCAGCACGATCCAGGCCTTGATCGATTCGGTGCGGATCGGATCGGGAATGCCGACCACCGCAGCCATTGCCACCGACGGATGTTTCATCAGCGTGTGCTCGATCTCGGAAGGGCCGACGCGGTAGCCGGCCGTGATGATGACGTCGTCCTCGCGACTGACGTACCAGAAATAGCCGTCCTCGTCCTGCACGCCGAGATCGCCGGTGAGCAGGAAGTCGCCGACATATTTCTTCGCCGTCGCCTCCGGATTGCGCCAATATTCCAGCATGGTGACGGGACATGGCTGGCGCACGCCGATGATGCCGCGCTGACCGCGCGGCAATTCCTCGCCCTTGTCGTTGACGATGCGAACGTCGAAGCCGGGCGTTGCCTTGCCCATCGAACCCGGGCGGATCGGAAACAGGTTGGAATTGCTGCCGATCACGAGGTTGCACTCGGTCTGGCCGAACACCTCATGCGCATCGATACCAAACGTCTCGCGCACCCAGCCGAGCAATTCACCGCCGAGCGACTCCCCACCGGTGAAGATGCTGCGCAGCTTCACGCCGGAATGCCTGACGCCGGCCTGCCGCATCAGCTTCAGGGCGGTCGGCGGCAGAAAGACGTTGCGGACGGAAAGATCGGCCATCATCTGCATCGCTGCCTGCGGCTCGAATTTTCGCGCGCGATGGCCGACCAGCGGAATGCCGTGGTACCAGAACGCGAGCAGGCCGTTGATGAGCCCGCCGATCCAGGCCCAGTCCGCCGGCGTCCACATGAGATCGCCGGGCTTGGGTAAGAAGTTGTGGCACATCTCCACATTCGGCAAATGGCCGAGCACGACGCGATGCGCATGCAGAGCGCCCTTGGGATTACCCGTCGTGCCCGAGGTGTAGATGATCAGCGCGGGATCGTCGGCCGAGGTATCCGCGCGCGCGAAGTCGGGCGAAGCGGCTTTCACCGAAGCCCAGAACGATTTCGTGCCGGCGGGGGCGCGCGCGCCAACGATGTAGACGTTCCTCAGCTCCGGCAGGCGGTCGCGGATCTTCGACAGCTTTTCCCAGCCGCCCTCGTCGGTGACGATCGCCTTGGCCTCGGAGTTCGACAGGCGGAACTCCAGCGCGTCCTCGCCGAACAGGGCGAACAGCGGGATCGAGATCATGGCGGAGCGAAACGCCGCCATGTGCACGATCGGCAATTCCAGCGACTGCGACAGGAAGACCGCGACGCGGTCGCCGCGGACAAGTCCGTCCGCCTTAAGCACATTGGCGAAACGGCGCGACATCTCCGCGACCTCGTCGAACGAGGTGCGGCTGGTGGCGCCGTTCTCGTCGACATAGATCAGCGCAAGCCGGCCGCTGCCGTCGGCATGGCGATCGCAGCACGCCTCCACCATGTTGAAGCGCGCGGGGATGTCCCAACGGAAGTTGCGGACGAGCTCGTCGTAGGTTGCGGCTTCGGTGAGCATGGGCTTGGTCGTTTCCCGGTGTGTTGTTATGGCCCAGTCTAGAGCTGTGAATGCTCGGAACAAGAGCTCGGGACGTCATTCCGGGGCGACGCGTCAGCGTCGAGCCCGGAATCCATTGCGTAGCGTTTGCCGCGGCCCAATGGATTCCGGGTTCGCCCTGCGGGCGCCCCGGAATGACAGGGGTCACCGCACCGTCGCAAAGAACTTCCTGACATCGCGCACGAACAGCTCCGGCTGCTCGAAGGCGGCGAAGTGACCGCCCTTCTCCATCTCGCTCCAATGCGTGATGTTGGGGAAGTTCGGTTCCATCCAGCGCCGCACCGGCGTGATGATCTCCTTCGGAAACACCGCGACGCCCGTCGGCACCTTCACCACCGGCGTGGTGCGGCGCTTGCCGAAGCTCTCCCAATAGAGCCGCGCCGACGACGTCGCCGTCTCTGTCGCCCAATAGAGCATGACGTTGTCGAGCAGCTCGTCCTTGCTGAAGATGTTCTCGGGATGGCCATTGCAATCGGTCCAGGCCCAGAACTTTTCCAGGATCCAGGCCGCCTGCCCGCTCGGCGAATCCGTCAGGCCATAGCCGAGCGTCTGCGGCCGCGTCGATTGCTGCTTGGAGTAGCCGGAATCGAGATCGACATAATGCTTGAGGCCGGCAAGCGCGCGCTTCTCCTCTGCCGTCGGCTCACCCTCGACCTTCGGCGCCGCGTTGAAGGCGAGCGTGATATGGATGCCGGCGCAATGAGCGGGGTCATGCGCGCCGAGCGAGGTCGTCACCGCCGAGCCCCAGTCGCCGCCTTGCGCGCCGTAGCGCGCATAGCCGAGACGGTCCATCAGCTTGGCCCAGGTCGCGGCAATGCGATCGACGCCCCAGCCGGTGGTCCTTGGCTTGCCCGAGAAGCCGAAGCCCGGCAGCGAGGGACAGATCACGTGGAAGGCATCGGCGGGATTGCCGCCATGCGCGGCGGGATCGGTGAGCGGCGCGATCACCTTCTGGAACTCGACGATCGAGCCGGGCCAGCCATGGGTGATGATCAGCGGCAGGGCCGACGGCTCCTTCGAGCGCACGTGAATGAAATGAATATCGAGCCCGTCGATCCCGGTGGTGAACTGCGCGAAGCGATTTAGCTTCGCCTCGCGGGCCCGCCAGTCGTAGTCCTTGGCCCAGTAGGCACAGATCTCCTGGATCCATTTCAGCGGCGCGCCCTGGCTCCAGTCGTCGACCAGTTCGGCCTCCGGCCAGCGCGTGCGGGCGAGGCGCGACTTCAGGTCGGCGAGGATGTCGTCGCCGATGGCGATGCGAAATGGATGGATGGCGGTCACCGTGCCTCCCTTGTTTTTGTTGTCATTCCGGGGCGCGCGTAGCGCGAACCCGGAATCCATTTCGCAACAGAGCCGGCAGCACGATGGATTCCGGGCTCGACGCTTCGCGTCGCCCCGGAATGACGGCTAACCCGACAGCGCGGCCTTCACCAAACCGCTGGCCTTGCCGAAATCCATCTGCCCTGCGTATTTCGCACGCAGCACGGCGATCACCTTGCCCATGTCCTTCATGCCGGCTGCGCCGGTCTCGGCGATCGCGTCCGCAATCGCCTTCTTCACGTCGTCCTCGGACATCTGCTTCGGCAGATACGCCGAGATCACCGCGATCTCCTCGCGCTCCTGCGCGGCAAGCTCGGCGCGGCCGCCCTTGTCGTAGAGCTCGACCGCCTCCTGGCGCTGCTTGATCATCTTCTGTAGCACCGCGAGAATGTCGCCATCCGACAGCGGCGGCTTGCCGCTGCCGCGCGCGTCGATGTCGGCATTCTTGATGGTCGAGTTGACCATGCGCAGCGTGGACAGCTTGCGCTCGTCCTTGGCCTTCATGGCCTCCTTGACCGCATTGTTGATGTCGTCGCGCAGCATGTCGGGTCCTCTCAATCTGACCCCCTGATCTAAGCCGTTCGCGGGCAAGAGGCCATACCGGAGCGATCGCCGGTTCATTGTTTCCTCGCCACCGGTTGAAATGGCGCAAAATTGCCCGTTCCGGCTCAAAGTGCCTGAAGCCGCCTGTCAAATATGCAAAAACGCATGTGAATCCGGCCTCTCCCGCTTTGACGGGCGGGCGCGGGGGGACTATGAAACGCGCTCATGACACAACATGACAACGATCCCGCCTGGCCGGACCATAAACCGACCGCGCTCCTCGTGCTTGCCGACGGCACGGTACTCGAGGGCTTTGGCCTCGGCGCCGAAGGCCACGCCGTCGGGGAGGTCTGCTTCAACACGGCGATGACCGGCTATGAGGAGATCCTGACCGATCCCTCCTATGCCGGCCAGCTCATCACCTTCACTTTCCCGCATATCGGCAATGTCGGCACCAACGAGGACGACATCGAGACGGTGAATATGGCGGCGACGCCGGGCGCGCGCGGCGTGATCCTGCGCACCGCGATCACCGATCCCTCGAACTATCGCGCCACCAAGCATCTCGACGCCTGGCTCAAGGCCCGCGGCATCATCGGCCTCTCCGGCATCGACACCCGCGCGCTGACCGCGCTGATCCGCTCCAAGGGCATGCCCAACGCCGTGATCGCGCACTCGAAGACCGGCGAGTTCGATCTGCATGGCCTCAAGGAAGAGGCGCGCGAGTGGCCGGGCCTCGAAGGCATGGACCTCGTGCCGATGGTGACGAGCGGCCAGCGCTTCACCTGGGACGAGACGCCTTGGGCCTGGGACAAGGGCTTCGGCCGGCAGGACAAGCCCGAGTTCAACGTCGTCGCCATCGATTACGGCATCAAGCGCAACATCCTGCGCCTGCTCGCCGGCGTCGGCTGCAAGGTGACCGTGGTGCCGGCGACGACCTCGTCCGAAGACATTTTGGCGATGAAGCCGGATGGGGTGTTCCTGTCGAACGGGCCCGGCGATCCGGCTGCGACCGGCAAATATGCCGTGCCCGTGATCCGGGACGTGATCAAGTCGGGCACGCCGACTTTCGGCATCTGCCTCGGCCACCAGATGCTGGGGCTCGCCGTCGGCGCTAGAACCAAGAAGATGCATCAGGGTCATCACGGCGCCAATCATCCAGTCAAGGACGAGACCACCGGCAAGGTCGAGATCACCTCGATGAACCACGGCTTTGCGGTGGACGAGACGACGCTGCCGAAGGGCGCGACGCAAACCCACATCTCGCTGTTCGACGGCTCCAATTGCGGCATCCAGCTCGACGGCAAGCCGGTGTTCTCGGTGCAGTACCACCCCGAGGCCTCACCCGGCCCGCGCGACTCGCACTATCTGTTCCAGCGTTTCGCCGACCTGATGCGGCAGAAGAAGAGCGCGTAAGACGCGTTCTCCTCGGATACTTCACGACAAAGCCCGGGCTTTTTCGTCATTCCGGGGCGCGCGTAGCGCGAGCCCGGAATCCATCGGCCAACAGACTCTGCAGCACGATGGATTCCGGGCTCGACGCTGCGCGTCGCCCCGGAATGACAGAACCAGGAACGCCGCCTCACTGTTCTCGTTGATTCCTGCTACCCTGAAGCAGGAGCCCAGCCATGTCCGTCGTCCGCGACAAGGCCGAGCCGCTCGCCATCGTGTTCGAGGATGACGGGCTCGTGCCGAACAACATCCTTCCGTTCCTGGTCTACCAGGGCGCGGTGAAGCTCGACCCAAAGCGCCCGGAAGAGACGATCGAACTTCTGTTCGAAGCGAACGGCTGGGGCGGGACGTGGCGCAACGGCGTCTACGATTATCTGCATTATCATGCGACGGTGCATGAGGTGCTCGGCGTCGCGCGCGGCAGCGCCCGCGTCCGCTTTGGCGGCGACCATGGCCAGGAGCTTCAGATCCAGGCCGGCAACATTGCGATCCTGCCCGCCGGCACCGGACATCAATGCATCAAGGCGAGCGATGATTTCTGCGTGATCGGCGCCTATCCACCGGGCGCGAAGATGGAGATCACGCGGGCAACGCCGGAGAATCATGCCAAAGCGCTGAAGACGATTCCACGCGTCGCGCTGCCGCCGGCTGATCCCGTGACGGGGAAGGATGGGGCATTGATGCGGTTGTGGCGGTAGCCACAAGCGCGGTGCGGTAGGGTGGGCAAAGGCGCGCCCTTGCGCGCCGTGCCCACCACTCCATCCGTACAATCCAGTTGGTGGGCACGCTTCGCTTTGCCCACCCTACCGCCCTGTGTCCTACGCTTCGTTGCCACCTTCCTGCCGGGTCGCTTCGAACAGGAACCAGGTCCGCCGCTCGGTCTCGTCGATGAAGTTTTCCAAAATGCTGGCGCTGGCGACGTCGCCGGCCTCGTCGCAGACGTCGTGCGCCTTGCGCATCGCGGCTGCGACGAGCTTGTTGTCCTGCATCAGCTCGCGCAGCATCTCGCGCGGCGGGACGTAGTCCTCGTTGTTGTCCTTGATGGTCTGGAGCTTTGCGACCTGGCCGATCGACTTCAGCGTGGTGCCGCCGATCTTGCGGACACGCTCGGCGAGCTGGTCGGTGGTGGCGAAGATCTGGTCGGACTGCTCGTCGAGCAGCAGGTGGTAATCCCGGAAGTGGCGCCCGCTGATGTGCCAGTGGAAATTCTTGGTCTTGAGATAAAGCGCGAAGGCGTCGGCCAGAAGCACGTTGAGCGCCTCCGAGACTTTCTTGACCCCGTCGGGCGACAGATCGGTGGGGGTATCGAGTTCGGGCGAGACCTTGTTGTTGGTTTTGCTCACGGGAGACCTTCCTGTTAGGACGCGGACATTGACGGCGCGCCGTCGCACCCCTAACGCAAGGCGGACAGCGCCGGTTCCTCTAGCGGAACCGTTAGGCCGGGACCTTCGAATACCATGGACGATTGGATCGATTATTACGACTCGACGCATACGATCTATGTCAGCAAGCTGCATCGCGACTTGCACTTCCAGATCATTGCGCGGGACATCATCGGCTACATCCCCTCGCCCGATGCGACGGTGCTGGACTATGCCTGCGGGGAAGCGCTGTCGGCGAACCAGGTGGCAGCCGCCTGCGGCAAGCTGATCCTGGCCGAGCCCGCGCCCGGCGTGCGCGGCCGGCTGATCGCGCGCTTTGCCCCGAACACCAAGATCCGCGTCCGCTCGCTCGACGACGTCCGCAAGATGCAGGACCAATCGATCGACCTCGTCGTGATGAACTCGGTCGCTCAATACATGACGCCGGACGAGCTCGATGCGGCGCTCTTGAACATCCGCCGGATCCTGAAACCCTCCGGCAAGCTGGTGCTCGGCGATATTCTCCAGCCGCAGGTCGGCATGGCCAGGGACGTGATGGCGCTGCTCGGCTTCGGTCTGCGCCACGGCTTTCTGAAGGACGCGCTGATCGGGCTGATCAGCACCGCGCTGTCGGATTATCGCCAGCTGCGCTCGAAGATCGGGCTGCAGCGCTACAGCGAGGACGAGGTCACGGCCAAGCTGAAGGCGGCGGGCTTCGCGCCCCAGCGCGCCCACAGCAATATCGGCCACAACCGCTGGCGCATGACCTTCATCGCCAGGCCGCCTCTGATCCGTTAAGCATAACAATTAGCCGTTGTGGCTTGTCGCACTGCAATCGGTAATGATCGCCGCGGCCCGGTGGCGGAAGCGTCTACGCGAGGGCGGTGCAACGCTCTACATCCTGGTTCAAATCCAGGCCGGGTCTCCAGCCTTCGCTGCTACCGCAGCTTCGGCTCGGCAAGCCAGCCTTGCCGCGCCGTAGCTCGCAGAGCGGCGGCGGGGCAACCGTCTCATTTTCGATCGACCTCGATCAAGTCGCAGCCGGACACGAGCGGAAGCCGGTCGGCATCCTTGGCTGCGGAGCTGAGCACCGCATCGAGCAGGCCCGGGAAGCGCGCCTCCAGATCCTCTCGTCGCAGCCGCATGAAGCGGTTGGTGCCCGCGATGCGCGTCTGCATCAGGCCGCATTCGCGCAGCTTGGCGAAGTGATAGGCGAGGTTGGACTTGCCACTCAGCGCGCTGAAGTCGCTGCAGCGGAGTTCGCTGCTGACACGTTCCTGCTGGGCGAGCTGGTAGACGATCGCCAGACGATCGGATCGCTCAGGCAATCCAGGACCATCGGCAGTTCGATCTGCTCGCGGGTGGGATGGTGCGGCGTGCGGCTCATGGTCCGGGAATCATAACGATGCGCCGGCAATGTTCAATAGTTCTTGAACCAATTGACAGCGAAATCGCTTCGTTCGATAGTTCAATGAATCTTGAACATAAGGAACGTTTCCGATGAGCGTGCTCTGGCTGGCCTTGGCGGCCTTTGCGATCGGCACTGAAGGCTTTGTCATTGCAGGGCTTTTGCCGGCGATCGCTTCCGACCTGTCGATTTCCGTCTCGGCCGCAGGCCAATTGGTCACGGCCTACGCCCTCACCTATGCGGTGGGCTCGCCCATCCTCGCAGTCGTGCTGAACAATATCGATCGCCGGACCGTGCTGGCCCTGGCGCTATCGACCTTCATCGCCGGCAACCTCGCCGCGATGGTCGCATCCAACTACGCCCTGCTGCTGGCCTCGCGGATGCTGATGGCGCTGGGCTCAGGGCTGTGCATGCCGACGGCGCTTGCCGTGTCCGTGGCGGTCGCCGCGCCCGAACGGCGCGGCCGCGCGGTGGCGCTCGTCACCGCGGGCCTCACGGTTGCGACCGTGATCGGCGTTCCCTTCGGCAATCTCGTCGGCAGCCTGTTCGGCTGGCGTGCAACCTTCGCCATGGTCGCCCTGATCGGCGCCGTTGCGCTCGCCGGCCTGCTGCTCGGGCTGCCGCGCGGCCTGCCGCGCAATACGGCCTCGCTCGGCGAGAGGCTGGCGGTGGCGCGCCATCGCAACGTCGTGGTCGCGCTGCTGATCACGATGTTGTGGGCCCTGGGCGGCTTCACGGTGTTCACTTATTTCGCAGTCCCGCTGCGCGGCCTCGGCTTCGACGCCTCGCAGATCAGCCTTGCTCTGCTGGTGTTTGGCGGCGCGGCGGCGATCGGGAACATGTTCGGCGGCGTCCTGGCCGACCGGCTCGGCACGCTCGCGACCGCAGGCCTCGGGCTCGCCGGCATGGCGGGCGCCCTGATCCTGCATTCGCTGGTCCTGAAGCTGATGCCCGCACAGGCGCATTATGCGGTGCTCGGCACGATCTTCCTCTGGGGACTCTCGGGCTGGGCGTTCTATCCGGCCCAGATCGCCAGCATCATCCGGATCGAGCCGCAGGCCTCGATGATCGCGCTCTCGCTCAACGCCTCGTCGATGTATCTCGGCTTCGCCATTGGTGGAGCGCTGGGCGGCGCGGTGCTGGCCACCCTCTCGCCTGATGACCTCGGCTGGATCGGCGGAACGAGCGTTGCGGCCTCGCTTCTGGTGCACCTCGCCCGCGGCTGGCAGGCACGGCCAAAACCGGTCAAAATTGCCGGTTGATGGGCGTTTTTCGGGGTTTCGCCGTCCTGAAAACTGGTCTAAGACCCACCCGCGCGCGAGGGAAGACCCCGCGCTCTCGCAAAAGGGACGCGCGGCAAGCGCGCCCTTTTTTTGTGCCCAAATTCCACTTCGGCGAGAGTTGATGCCCAAACGTACAGACATCACCACCATCCTGATCATCGGCGCCGGCCCCATCGTGATCGGCCAGGCCTGCGAGTTCGACTATTCGGGCACGCAAGCGGTGAAGACGCTGAAGGAAGAGGGCTACCGCATCGTCCTCGTCAATTCCAACCCGGCCACCATCATGACCGACCCGGAATTGGCGGATGCGACCTATATCGAGCCGATCACGCCCGAGATCGTCGCCAAGATCATCGAGAAGGAACGTCACGTCATTCCCGGCGGCTTCGCGCTGCTGCCGACCATGGGCGGCCAGACCGCGCTGAACTGCGCGTTGTCGCTGCGCCGGCAGGGCACGCTGGAGAAGTTCGGCGTCGAGATGATCGGCGCCACCGCCGATGCCATCGACAAGGCCGAAGACCGCCAGCTGTTCCGCAACGCCATGACCAAGATCGGGCTGCAGACCCCGAAGTCGCGGCTTGCCAACGCCTCGGAGCTGAAGAAGTCGTTCCGCGACAAATATCACGCCGAACGCGAGAAGCTGTCGGGCGCGGCGCTCGAAGAGCTCGACCGGCAATGGACCCTCGGCGAAGGCGACCGCCGCAAGCGCTATCAGGAATATGCGCTGGGCCAGGCGATGATGGCGCTGTCCGAGATCGGCCTGCCCGCGATCATCCGTCCCTCCTTCACCATGGGCGGCACCGGCGGCGGCATCGCCTACAACAAGGAAGAGTTCCTCGACATCATCGAGCGCGGCCTCGATGCGTCTCCCACCAACGAAGTGCTGATCGAAGAATCCGTGCTCGGCTGGAAAGAGTACGAGATGGAGGTGGTGCGCGACAAGAAGGACAATTGCATCATCGTCTGCTCGATCGAGAACCTCGATCCGATGGGCGTGCACACCGGCGATTCCATCACGGTGGCGCCGGCGCTGACGCTGACGGACAAGGAATACCAGATCATGCGCGACGCCTCGCTGGCGGTGCTGCGTGAGATCGGGGTCGAGACCGGCGGCTCCAACGTGCAGTTCGGCGTCAATCCCGAGGACGGCCGCATGGTCGTCATCGAGATGAATCCGCGCGTGTCGCGCTCCTCCGCGCTGGCCTCGAAAGCCACCGGCTTTCCGATCGCCAAGGTCGCCGCCAAGCTCGCGGTCGGCTACACGCTCGACGAGATCGCCAACGACATCACCGGCGGCGCAACACCGGCCTCGTTCGAGCCGACCATCGACTACGTGGTCACCAAGGTGCCGCGTTTTGCCTTCGAGAAATTCCCGGGCGCCTCGACCACGCTGACCACCTCGATGAAGTCGGTCGGCGAAGTCATGGCGATCGGCCGCACCTTCCAGGAAAGCCTGCAAAAGGCCCTGCGCGGGCTCGAGACCGGCCTCACCGGCCTCGACGAGATCGAGATCGAGGGCCTCGGCCGCGACGACGACAAGAACGCGATCCGTGCCGCGCTCGGCACGCCGACGCCGAATCGCATTCTCCAGGTCGCCCAGGCCATGCGGCTCGGCTGGTCGAACGAGGACATCTTCAACTCCTGCAAGATCGATCCGTGGTTCCTCGCCGAGATGCGCGGCATCGTCGAGATGGAGGAGAAGGTCAGGAAGAACGGCCTGCCCGGCAACGCCTTCGGCATGCGCACGCTGAAGGCCATGGGCTTCTCCGACGCGCGGCTCGCCGTGCTGGCCGAGACGACGGAGGCCGAGGTCAAGGCGAAGCGCCACGCGCTCGGCGTTCACCCGGTGTACAAGCGCATCGACACCTGCGCGGCCGAGTTCGCCTCGCCGACCGCCTACATGTACTCGACCTACGAGGCGCCGTTCGCGGGCCTACCCGCGGACGAGAGCACGCCGTCCGACAAGAAGAAGGTCATCATTCTCGGCGGCGGTCCCAACCGCATCGGCCAGGGCATCGAGTTCGATTATTGCTGCTGTCACGCTTGCTTCGCGCTGCATGACGCCGGCTACGAATCCATCATGGTCAACTGCAATCCCGAGACGGTGTCGACCGACTACGACACCGCCGACCGGCTCTATTTCGAGCCGCTCACCGCCGAGGATGTGCTGGAGATCATTGCCAAGGAACGCAGCAAGGGCACGCTGCACGGCGTCATCGTGCAGTTCGGCGGCCAGACGCCGCTGAAGCTGGCGCGCGCGCTGGAAGCCGCCGAAGTGCCGATCCTCGGCACGTCGCCCGACGCCATCGACCTCGCCGAAGACCGCGACCGCTTCAAGCGCGTGCTCGACAAGCTTCGCCTCAAGCAGCCGAAGAACGGCATCGCCTATTCGGTCGAGCAGGCCCGCCTCGTCTCCGCCGATCTCGGCCTGCCGCTGGTGGTGCGGCCGTCCTACGTGCTCGGCGGCCGCGCGATGCAGATCATCCGCGAGGAGAACCAGCTCAACGATTATCTGCTCGGCACGCTGCCGGAGCTGGTGCCGGCCGACGTCAAGGCGCGCTATCCGAACGACAAGACCGGGCAGATCAACACCGTGCTCGGCAAGAACCCGCTGCTGTTCGACCGTTATCTGTCGGACGCGACAGAGATCGACGTCGACTGCCTGTGCGACGGCAAGGACACCTTCATCGTCGGCATCATGGAGCACATCGAGGAAGCCGGCATCCATTCCGGCGACAGCGCCTGCTCGCTGCCGCCGCACTCGCTTGATGCGAAGATGATCGAGGAACTGGAGCGGCAGACGCGCGAGCTCGCGCTCGGCCTCGACGTCATCGGCCTGATGAACGTGCAATACGCCATCAAGGATGGCGAGATCTACGTGCTCGAGGTCAATCCGCGCGCCTCGCGCACCGTGCCGTTCGTCGCCAAGGTGGTCGGCACGCCGGTCGCCAAGATCGCCGCGCGCATCATGGCCGGCGAGAAGCTCGCCGATTTCAAGCTGAAGAAGGCAACGCTCAAGCACGTCGGCGTCAAGGAATCGGTCTTCCCGTTCGCACGCTTCCCCGGCGTCGACACCGTGCTCGGCCCGGAGATGCGCTCGACCGGCGAGGTCATGGGCATCGACCGCTCGTTTGCGGTGGCCTTCGCCAAGAGTCAGCTCGGCGGCGGAACGCGGGTGCCGCGCAAGGGCACGGTGTTCGTCTCGGTGCGCGAAAGCGACAAGACGCGCATTGCGGATGCCGTCCGCGAATTGCATTCGCTCGGCTTCAAGGTGCTGGCGACCTCGGGCACCGCACGCTTCCTGACCGACCAGGGCATCCCGACCGAGAAGGTGAACAAGGTGCTGGAGGGGCGGCCGCACATCGTCGATGCCATCACCAATGGCGACGTCCAGCTCGTCTTCAACACCACCGAAGGCCCGCAGGCACTGGCCGACAGCCGCTCGCTGCGGCGCGCGGCCCTCTTGCATAAAGTGCCATATTACACCACTCTTTCCGGGGCCGTGGCGGCCGCGCAGGGCATCCGCGCCTATCTGGGCGGGGACCTTGAGGTTCGTACCCTGCAGAGCTACTTTTCGGAAACCTGATCGCTAGCGGCAGCGAAGCTTCCGCTAAGTGATTGGCAATGAAGCCACAATGGCCGGAGGAACTGTCCGGCCAGGTGGCAGTTCTGTTCCGGCGCTAAAGCCCATATCTGTCAAGGTCCGGAAGCCCCTCTTTGGGCTCTGGAGGACTGACGAATCAAGGTTGCGGCGCCCATCCGCATTCTGGGGCGCACGATCGAAGGACGAGAGAGACGATGGAAAAGGTTCCGATGACCCAGGCCGGCTTTGTCGCGCTCGGGGAAGAATTGAAGCAGCGCCAGTCCGTGGACCGTCCGCGGATCATCGAGCATATCGCCGAGGCGCGCTCGCACGGAGACCTGTCGGAGAACGCGGAATATCATGCCGCGAAGGAAGAGCAGTCGCACAATGAGGGCCGCATTGCCGAGCTCGAGGACAAGCTCGCGCGCGCCGACATCATCGACATCTCCAAGCTCTCCGGCGACACCATCAAGTTCGGCGCCACCGTGACGCTGGTCGATGAGGACACCGAGAAGAAGACGGTGTGGCAGATCGTCGGCGAGGTCGAGGCGGACGCCAAGAAGGGCCGCATCTCGATCACCTCGCCGCTCGCACGCGCCTTGATCGGCAAGAAGAAGGGCGCCACGGTCGAGGTCAACACGCCTGGCGGCGCCAAGGCGTACGAGATCACCAAGGTGGAGTGGCGGTAAGGATTTGCCGCTGCGCTGACGTTTCGAAAAGGCCGCGCGACGCGCGGCCTTTTTGTTTCAGCGGGTTGCTGGGGTTGTGGACACACGCTCTCACCACACGTCCTCGCGAGCGCAGCGAAGCAATCCGGACTGCCTCTGCGAAAAGACTCTGGATTGCTTCGCTGCGCTCGCAATGACGAGGACTGTGGACCGGTCTTCACCTCTCCCCGTAAGAACGGGAGAGGGAGAAGACCCTCACCGCCGCCCCTTCACCTCCAGCGGCACCGCCGCCTCGTATTTCGAATTGTGCAGCACCAATGACGTGCGCACGTTGCGCACGTGCGGTGCGGCGGTCAGGTGCGTCACGAAATCCTGGAAGGTCGCCATGTCGGGGGCGACGCATTTCAGGATGAAATCGACCTCGCCGGACAGCATCCAGCATTCCCGCACCAAAGGCTCGGCGCGAACGAACTCCTCGAACGCGCGCAAATCCGCCTCGGCCTGGCTGGACAGGTGCACGGCGGCGAAAACGGTGACGTCGAAGCCCAGCTTGCGTGCGTCCAGGAGGCCGCGATAGCCGTGGACATAGCCCTCCTCCTCCAGCGCCCGGACGCGGCGCAGACAGGGGGGCGGCGAGATGCCGACGCGCTTGGCCAACTCGACATTGGTGATTCGACCGTCGGCCTGAATCTCGGCGAGAATTTTGAGGTCGATCTCGTCTAGGTTCCGCGACACGTGATTGGAACTCCTGGCCTTTGCGGCGGTATTGGGTGATTTGTCGAAATCCTCATAGCCTAACCAGCACAGCTAGCGCAATTTTATTGCGCGTGCAGCGCAATCGACTTTTGTTCCCTGTTGGAAAAATCCGCCGAGAGGGAATGCAATTCTTGCATGGCTCGCCAGAAGGCTTAGATTAGCTCTGATATTTCAGCGCCTCCGCGAGGCCTCCCGGCACATTCCGCGCCCGCGCTGCAAATCCCCCGTGAAAGGCGTCCATCGAAATGTCCGCTCCTGTTCATGCAAAGGTCGTCATCATCGGCTCCGGCCCGGCCGGCTATACCGCCGCGATCTACGCCGCGCGCGCGATGTTGGAGCCGATCCTGATCCAGGGCATCCAGCCCGGCGGACAGCTCACCATCACCACCGACGTCGAGAACTATCCCGGCTTCGCCGACGTCATCCAGGGCCCCTGGCTGATGGAGCAAATGGAGAAGCAGGCGGTCCATGTCGGCACCAAGATCGTCACCGATCTGGTCACCAAGCTGGAGACGGCGCGGCGGCCGTTCCGCCTCACCTGCGACAGCGGCGACGTCTATCTCGCCGAGACCGTGATCCTGGCCACCGGCGCGCAAGCGCGCTGGCTCGGGCTGCCGTCGGAAGCCAAGTTCCAGGGCGGCGGCGTGTCGGCCTGCGCCACCTGCGACGGCTTCTTCTACCGCGGCAAGGAGGTGATCGTGGTCGGCGGCGGCAACACCGCGGTCGAGGAAGCCCTGTACCTCACCAACCATGCCTCGCAGGTCACGATCGTGCATCGTCGCGATCACTTCCGGGCCGAGCGCATCCTGCAGGAGCGCCTGTTCAGGCATCCAAAGATCAAGGTGATCTGGGACGCCACCGTCGACGAGATCTGCGGCACCGAGAACCCCAACAAGGTCACCCATGTCCGGCTCAAGAACGTCAAGACCGGCGCGCTCACGGACGTGAAGGCCGACGGCATCTTCATCGCCATCGGCCATGCGCCGGCGACCGAGCTCGTCAAGGATCAGGTCAAGCTGAAACCCTCGGGCTATGTCGAGGTCGCCCCGAACTCGACCGCGACCTCGGTGCCCGGCCTGTTCGCCGCCGGCGACGTCGCCGACGAAACCTATCGCCAGGCCGTGACGGCCGCCGGCCTCGGCTGCATGGCCGCACTCGAAGCCGAACGTTTCTTGGCCCTTCGCGCCAGCGAGCGCGCGGCAGCGGAATAGAATCATGCCCCGAACACGCGACGGATTTACGGATATGGACTGGGACAAGCTGAAGGTGTTTCACGCCGCGGCGGAAGCGGGCAGCTTCACGCATGCGGGCGAGCAGCTCGGCCTGTCGCAATCGGCGGTATCGCGCCAGGTCTCGGCGCTGGAGCAGGAGCTCTCGGTCTCGCTGTTCCACCGCCACGCCCGCGGCCTGATCCTCACCGAGCAGGGCGACCTGTTGTTCCGCACCGCGCATGACGTGTTCATGCAGCTGCAGGCGGCGCGCGCCAAGCTGACCGACAGCCGCGAGCGGCCGAGCGGCGATCTCAAGATCACCACCACGCCCGGCGTCGGCATCAACTGGCTGATCCCGCGGCTCGGCGAATTCACCGCGCTCTATCCCGAGATCCGCATCTCGTTGATCGTCACCGACGAGGAGCTCGATCTGTCGATGCGCGAGGCGGACGTTGCGATCCGCACCCGCAAGCCGACGCAACCGGATCTGATCCAGCGCAAGCTGTTCGCGATGGGCTTCCACGCCTATTGCTCGCCGGAATACATCAAGCGCTTCGGCACGCCGCGCACGCTGGAGGAGCTCGACTCCCACCGCATCATCACGCTGTCGGACGGCAACTTCGCGCCGCACCTGCAGAACCGCAACTGGCTGATCGAAGCCGGGCGCAACGGCTCGGGTCCGCGCGAAGCCTATTTCAAGGTCAACAACATCCTCGGTCTCGTGCGCGCCTGCGCGCAGGGCCTCGGCATCGCCGCCCTGCCCGATTACCTGGTCGAGGAGCAGAGCAAGCTCGTGCAGCTGTTCGGCGAGTCGGATTCGATCCAGCTCGACACCTACTTCGTCTATCCCGAGGAGTTGAAGACGGTCGCGCGCGTGCAGGTGTTCCGCGACTTCGTGGTGAGCAAGGCGCAACGCTGGCCGTCCTGATTTCCGCATGTCTGACATGCGGCCTCGGCTGTTGCTGCAAGGCACTCGGCAAGCTCATAATGTTTGCACGCTGAGCCTTCGCGTTGCGCATTTGTCCCCCTCCTCCAGTGGCGCGGGAGTTCAGTAATCCCTCTTGGAAGGTGATTGTGTCGGCCTCACGTGGCCAATACCTAAGCCGGGCCCTCGGGTCCGGCTTTTTTTCGTCAAAATGTGGCTTCGCGCTCCGCGTGTATTGACAGTTCCACCTATCCCCCGCATTATTTCCGAATGATCACGAAGTCGTGCGCAATCTCGTTCGAGGCCATCGTCTCGAAAAAAGGCCCCCATCCCGGGGCCTCGGATCTTTGCGCGCGCTAGCTGACTTCGTCATCGCTGCAAATCTTCGAAAACCCCGCCGCCTGGACGGGGTTTTTTCATGTGCCCTCCGTCTCAGGCTTTTTCCCGAGAAGGAGATGGAAACATGACCGGACTTCGAGATCATTTGCACGGGCTGTGGCTGCCGCTGGTGACGCCGTTCCAGGACGGCGCGCTGGATGAGAGGTCGCTGCGGCGGCTGACCCGGCACTACGGCGCGCACGGCATCGACGGCTTCATCCTGGGCGCGACCTCCGGTGAAGGCATGACGCTGCGCGCGGCCGAGCTCGAACGCCTCGTCGCCGTGGTGCGCGAGGAGATGGCGGCCGGCGGCGGCAACCTGCCGATCTACCTCGGTCTGTCGGGCGCCGACACCTCGCGCCTGCAGGAACGCCTCGACGAGACCGCGGACTGGCCGATCGACGGTTACCTGATCGCCAGCCCCTATTATGTGCGGCCGTCGCAGCGCGGCCTGCTGGCGCATTTCGAGACGCTCGCCGACCACGCGGCATGGCCGATCGCGCTCTACAACATTCCCTATCGCTGCGCGGTCAACATCACCAACCAGACCATGCTGCGGCTTGCCGAGCACAAGAACATCATCGGCCTGAAGGATTGCGGCGCGAGCCGCGAGCAATCGATCGCGCTCTTGCGCGACCGGCCGAAGGGTTTTCGCGTGCTCACCGGCGAGGACGCAAATTATCTCGAGGCGCTCGGTGACGGCGCCGACGGCGGCATCGTGCTGTCAGCCCATGTCGAGACCGCGACGTTCGCAGCCGTGTACACGGAGGCGAAGCGCGGCAACCACGATGCGGCGCAGGCGCGCTGGCACGAGGTCGCCGAGCTGACGCGGCTGTTGTTCGCCGAGCCGAGCCCCGCGCCGGCGAAGTACTGGCTGTGGCGATCAGGCCTGATCGACAGCCCGGAGGTGCGCCTGCCGATGGTGGAAGTGAGCAGCGAGCTCGCGGCGACGATCGATCGCGAGATCGAGCTACGGATGAAGGTCGCGGCGTAGCGCTCTCTCTCTACGCGCGAGCTCTTCCTTCTCCCCTTGCGGGAGAAGGTGGCGCGAAGCGCCGGATGAGGGGTTCTCTCGACGCGCAACACTGTTCGTGAGGAGAGAGACCCCTCACCCCCCTCGCCGCTACGCGGCGAGCCACCCTCTCCCGCAAGGGGAGAGGGTTGAGGCCCGCGTGGTTAACCGCGCCCCAACGGCCTTCGCAGCCGCCGCAATCCGCATCCACGTCTCGTTTACGTGACAGCGCCTATCGTTGTCCTCAACGTCACCGAAGGGGGAATGACCATGGGGTATCGCAACCGGCCTACGGCCGCGAGCCAGTTCGCGCCCGCCGATCTCTTGCGGGGAATTCTCGTCGTCTCGTCGTTCGGGTTCTGGGCCGTGATGCTCGGCCTGATGCCGGTATTGCTGTTTCGCGTCTGGCTGGTCGGCTGAGGCCGGCGCGCGGGATGGTTAATCCGTGGTAGCACCTGTGTTCAAAATCCACTGGCCGATGCGATCCGGATCTTAAAACATCGCTGCTATCACTGATGCCCATAAGCGAAGAAATCGCGGGGGCGTTTGTGAATAGTCAGAATGAAATGGCGTCGCATTTCGACGCAGAACAGCAGGGCTTTACCACCGAGGACATTCTCTGGGCCGTCGGCATCTGGTCGGTGATCCTGACCCTGTCGCCGGTCATCGTGTTCTACATGCTGATGGTGGCGTGAGCGAAAGCCCGGAAACGCAAAACGCGCGGACTTCCCGCGCGTTTTTCGCCGCTCGAAATGAAACAATGAAAAATCAAGCAGCCTGCTTGTGCATCGCGCCGGATGCCGACGCCGTGCCGCGAATAGCCTTCACCGAACGCTCGATCGCCGCCCAGAGCCTTGCGATTTCCTGAGCCGCACGGCTCTCGGCCTGATACTCGCGCGCGCCTTCGCCGTGGCTCAGCGCCATCAGCAAATCCGAACGATTGGTGATCTGGCCGCCCCACACCGGAGCGCGGAATTTCGCCAGCGCTTCGCGGGCGATGGTGACGATCGGGCTTTCGGCTTCGTCGCGCTTGGCCGGAGCACCGTTGAGGACGACCGCGTAGGGCTTGCGCGCCGCGCGGCACATCTGGATGGTTTCCTGCACGGCGTTGACGTCGAACACGCCGGGACGCGCCGGGATGACCACCATGGTGGCGTTCTTGATCGCGTCGTCGACGACGGCCGACAGGTTCGGCGGCGTGTCGATCAACACCCATTCATAACCGTCGCGCTTGGCAGCGGAGACGATGCCGCTGACGGAGTTGACGGCCGCCTTGATCGGCGGCTCGTTGGTGCCGCGCAGCTTGTGCCACAACGTGAGCGAGCCCTGCGGATCGGCGTCCACGAGCATGACCTGCTTGCTTGCCTTGATCTGCGCAGCAAGATGTGCAGCCAGGGTACTCTTGCCCGAGCCGCCTTTACGCGATGCAAAAACAATGACGTTCATACCTTCGGCCTCCAGATTGACCCCAGGCCGCGAAAATGAATCACGCCGCTGATTCGGGAAAGAAAAATTTGTCGGGGGCCGCGCGACAGCCACGAAATAACAAGGCGTGTTGGCTTTTGAGTCACACTGCTTCGCAGGATAAAGACACGGGCCGCAACGAAAGGCCGCTCGTGGGGGCGTCTGTGTGTTTTTTGAGCAGCGAGGCGGAAACTGAAATGCAACCTTGCCGCGCAAACCCGCCACCGACTCTTTTCGAGCGCCCACGCGCGTCAATCGGAGCAAGCCTGCCGGCGTCGTGCGAACAAAACGAGTCCGGGGGCTGTCGCTCAGCCTTGACCGCTAGGCGCTTAGCCTTGGCTGGATTTCTTCTTCGTCGCCGGCTTGGCGCTCTTCTTCGCGGTCGTTGACGCCTTCTTCGGCGCGATGCTGGTCGGCTTGCCGGCACGGGCCTGGCCGGGCTCCGGTCCACGGCGGAAGAACACCGCGCATTGCGGCGAGAGCTGCGCCTTCTTCTTGATCATGCAGGCGGTGATGGCATCGACGTTCGGGACGAACTCGCCGCACAGCCGCATCGCATCCGGCGTGCAGGCCTGCTGCTCCTCCTGGGTATAGGCGAAACCGGCGCGCGGCAGCGCCAGGACGGCCAGGGCAAGCGCGAGGCTTGCAACGGCCGAGGGCTTAGCAAAGGACTTCAAGCGAAACGCCGGCATCGATCCCCCCACATGACGAGTCGGTTGCGAATAGTGGGTGAACGGCGGTTCGTTGGCAACCGAGGGGGTTGCGAAAGCCGACACGTGTGCGGTCTCGGCAACAGGGCGGGGTCAGGAGCCTCGGCAGTTCCCGGGGAACGCGACGACGACCCCGCCGTCGGGGCCTCAAACAAAAAACTGCGAAAACAACCCCATGCACAGTAGCCAAGTCATTGCAAACACTCACGTCGCTAAATTTTAGGATTTTTCGAAGCCCGGTTTGACTCGTCGGGCAAAACAGGGGCATCATGTCATCATCAAAATGCGCGTGGATGGTGCTCGTTCTCCCGCGCTGATCAGAAGCGAGCGGGAGTGGAGGCGGTCACATGACGGGGAATGAGGCGGAGCTGCCGCTGTCCGGGGTGACGGTGGTTTCGCTGGAGCAGGCGATCGCGGCGCCGCTGGCGAGCCGGCACCTCGCCGATTGGGGCGCGCGCGTGATCAAGATCGAGCGGCCGGGCACCGGGGATTTCTGCCGCGACTACGATCATGTGATGAACGGCATGTCGAGCCAGTTCGTCTGGACCAACCGTTCCAAGGAAAGCCTCGCCATCGACATCAAGAGCCCCGAGGGGCGCAAGGTGCTCGACGCCCTGCTGCCGCGGGCGGACGTGTTCATCCAGAATCTCGCGCCTGGCGCGGCGGAGCGGCTCGGCCTCGATGCCGCATCGCTGCTGCGCAAATATCCCCGCCTGATCGCCTGCGACATCTCCGGCTATGGCCTAGGGGGCCCCTACAGCGACAAGAAGGCCTATGATCTGCTGGTGCAGTGCGAGGCCGGCGTGCTCGCCATCAACGGCACCGAGGCGGAGCCGGCCAAGGTCGGGCTTTCCGTGGTCGATATCGCCACCGGCATGTACATCCTGAACGGCGTGCTGATGGCGCTGTACGCCCGCGAGCGCACCGGCAAGGGTACGGCGTTCCAGGCCTCGCTGTTCGATTCCATCACGGACTGGATGAGCTATCCCGCCTTCTACACCGAGAGTACGGGCCGGCCGCTGCCGCGCACCGGCGCCAGGCATGCCACGATCGCGCCTTACGGCCCGTTCCGGGTCGGCGACGGAACGACAATCTTCTTCGGCATCCAGAACGATCGGGAATGGCGGTCGCTGTGCCGCATCGTGCTCGGCGATGCCGGCTTCGCCGACGACCTGCGCTTCCGCACCAATCCGCTGCGCATGCAGAACCGCGACGATCTGCAATCCCATATCGAGCGGCGCTTTGCATCCATGACCAGCGAGGAGGTGCAGCGGCTGCTGGACGAAGCCGCGATTGCGAATGCGCATCTGAACTCGGTCGAGGCTTTCCTGCAGCATGAGCAGCTTCACGCCCGCGCGCGGGTGAGAAGCGTGGGATCACCGTGCGGGCCGGTGATGAGCTTCCTGCCCGCGCTCACCATTCCCGGCGTGACGCCGCGGATGGATCCGGTGCCTGATGTCGGCGAGCACAACGCGTCGATCCTCGGCGAACTCGGCCTCAGCAAGGGAACGTGAGCATGGTCTCGCTCCGGCCGACGCGGGCTTATCTCGCCGTTCCCGCGCATCGCGCCCGTCTCGTCGCCAAGGCGGCGGCATCATTGGCGGACGCGGTATTCATGGACCTCGAAGACGCCGTGCCGGCAGGCGAGAAGGGCGTTGCGCGTGAGGAAGCCGCCCGCGCGCTGTCCTCGCTCGACTGGGGCAACAAGCACGTCGCGGTCAGGCTCAATGCGGTCGACAGCTCCTTCATCGCAGAGGAGATCCGCACGCTGGCGGCCCTGCCCCGGCTGGATGCTGTGATCGTGCCGAAGGCGGAGCGCGTGAGCGACATCGTCGCCATCGCCGATCGCTTCCGCGCAGCCGCGCCGGATCGCGCCGCGCCACTCGCGCTCGAGCTGCTGATCGAGACCGCGCTCGGCCTCGTCAATGTCGACGCCCTCGCCGCGTGCCACGACAGCGTGGCCGCGCTGCATCTCGGCGTCGGCGACCTCGCGGCCTCGCTCGGCGCCCGCACCTCCGACATCGGCATCTCGCCGGATGGCTACCGCCACGTCGGCTCCGCGCAGAGCGGCTACGCTGCCGCGCCGCTCGACCTGTTCGCCTATCCGATGATGCGCCTGCTCGTCGCCGCTCGCGCGTGCGGCCTGCGCGCGATCGACGGCCCCTGCGGCGCGTTCCGCGATGCCAGGCTGACCGAGGCCAGCGCGCAAAAGGCCGCGGCGATGGGCTTTGACGGCAAGCAGGTGATCCATCCCGACCAGATCGAGCCGACGCTGCGCGCGTTCACGCCGTCGGCCGAGGAGCTCGCGCAGGCGCGGCGGATCGTCGAAGCCATGGAGCGGGCCGAGGCGTTGGGACAGGGAGCGGTGACGCTGGACGGCAAGATGATCGACTATGCCAATGTGCGGATGGCGCGCCGGATCATCGAGCTGGGATCGTAGCGGCGTTGAGGTCGAGTCCCCCTGCGGCGCATCCTTCGAGACGCCCGCTTCGCGGGCCCTCAGGATGAGGATGGCGGGCGCGGCAACAGTCAACCATGGCGCTGAGCCTCATCCTGAGAGGCTGCGAAGCAGCTTACTGCTTCGGTTCAGCTCGCGCTTCCAGCCCGCGAAGCTGTGTCCCGACAGTCAAGTCACCGATCTTACGGCCCATGTCCTTTCCGACCTCCGTCGAGAAACGGTAATGGAAACCGGCATAGATGCGGGCATTTGCGACCTCATCGCTATAATCCTGGAGCTTGGTCCATTTGCGAGTCACCCCTGGCGCAGTAGGGCTGGTCATCGTCAGCTCTCCGACCTCGTCGCCGGCGATGGACCGGAGAACCGTGGAAACCGCCGCCGATACGATGCAGTGGGCGCAGGGGTATTCGGGATGCAACGGCGTTTCACCCAGCGGCAACCAAGACGGTTCGCGTGGCGTCATCGGGTTGTGCGTGATGTCCGCGTTGCGTATGGCCGTTACAGGCCGCCAGAAGTTGTAATGGTACTTCGCATCAAGGACGGCAACGATTGCGTCGTTCGCAGCGATCTCGGTGAGGGCGAAGAGGCGCGAGCAGTCAACGACGTCCATGTGCTTGGCCAAGGCGACCTGCCGGACGATTGGATTGAAGCTGGGAGGCCCGACCAGAAACCAGACTCGTCCGATCGCGGTCTGCTCTGCCGTTCGGCTGGTGCTGTTGCGAGCGCCGAGCTCCCGAATTTCGTTGACGTCTCTGGTCCAGGTCTCGGAATCAAGCGCCGGTGGTGGCGCTGGACGGAATTGTGAGACCGATGTCATGACCCAAGGGGACATTCCTCCAGCCGTCGTGCCGATCGGCACCACCGTCGGCACATAGGTCCCCGGGGCAGTATAGGGACGATAAGTCTCCTGAACGTCACTGCCGTCATCCCTGCGCAACGCTATCACGCCGGAAGCGGCAAGCTTTCCAAGCTCGATTCCATTCGCCTTTCCCTCCGTGTCCGGAATGCCGGAAAGCGACGCGATCAATGCCGCATCAAGGGCAGATTTCTGGTCCGGATAGATCGTCAGAAGAATGTTGTAAGCCGCAGTCGATGCTGCGGCTTCCTTGGACGTGGAGCGGTCTGCTACGAGATCCAGCTTGTATGGCGTGTATCGCCTGTCGATCGCGTTGACGACCTCGAACATGGCAACGTGAAGCATCGACATCGTGCGGGCCTGTGGCACAGGCAGCACCTTCTTTTCGGCGGCAATCGCATCTGCTTTCGCGTTCCAGTCCATGATGACATCGGCACGCGCAGTGCCGATGCAGACTGCAAGAGTGGCGACGATCAGGAATGGAGATCTCGTTGCAAGAAACGTCTTCATCTTCATGCTCCTCGTTGTTTCAACAGAGAGCGACATCTTGTACGGATGAGCCGCGCAAGAACGTAGAAGTGCAGAACGATCTTAAGATTGCAGCAAGCCCGCTGCTGTGAAACAGTTTACACTGTCCTCGCTTTCGTCGAAAAGAGTTTGAGGTCGCGCCCCAAAGAGTAAGATCGACTGCCTTACGTGATGCACGACCTGCAATCTCGGCAGTCTTCCGAAACAATCATCACATCCTTGGTGCATTCGGGCTCGCCGACGGCGCTGATCAAGCTCGGCATCTATTCGTTCGCGCGAGGTGAAGAGCGAGCGGCTGAGCATTGTGGTGATGCGTGCCGCTCCAGCTTTCGGCAATGCCAGGCGCTGCGTTCGTCTGGCAAGATTGCTCGACCCTGCTGCCGGCGTCAGCGTGCTGTTCGCGGCGATGCCGATCGGCGCGAATGCGTACATTTTTGCCGTGCAGTATCAGCGGCTGGTGAACCCGGTGTCGGGCGCAGTGGCGCTGGGGACGCTGCTGGCGGCGGTGACGTTGCCGGTGGTGGTGTAGGTGGTAGCGAGGTGAGGTCGCGCAGCACGGTCCCAATCATTTTGCCTTTGCACGCAAAGGTCGCTAGGCTGCCCCGATACACATTTCAGGGAGGGGCCCATGGCACAGCGCGAAGAGATGCTCGCATTGATCAGGACCGCCTACGCCGCGCGCGGCAAGGGCGACATCGAAGGCTTGGTGACGGCTTTTCATCCCGAGGGCCACTTCACCTTGATGGGCGACAAGAGCGCGCTCGAACTGACGGGGCGCATGGAGGGGCACCCGACCCTGCGCGCCGCTTTCACTCAGTTCACTGACACCTTCGGCTTCGAAAGCCGCGAGATCCTCGCCGAGCTCGTCGACGGCGATCGCGTCGCAGTCCATTCCCGGGTTCTCGTTAGATACAATCCAGGCGGAAAGACTTTCAGCACCGAGATCCTGGACCTGTTCAGATTTCAGGATGGCAAGATCGTCGAGCTGATCGAGTTTGCGGATACCGCGCAGATCAAGGCGGTGATTGGGTGAGGCGGGATGAGACTGAATTGAGGCTCGTCTGCCGACGATCGCGGTGGCCGGCGCGACCGCGTACAGTGTAAATCGGTACGCGACCCTCGCTTGTGCTGACTCAGAACAGCTGCGGCTCTTAACATCAAGCGATGGAGGAGAGCATGCCGTGGACATCCAGAACGCTCATTGAGGCGAAGCAGGAGTTTGTCGCTTTAGCCAATTCGCCTCACGCAAACATCCGAGCCCTCTGTCGCAAGTTCAACGTCAGCCCCAAAACGGCTTACAAGCTGCTCGCGCGTGTTCGTACAATGGGGTCTGATGGGTATCAGGATCGCTCCCGGCGGCCTCGGCACCATCCTTCGAGAACGCCAGCAGAAATCGAGGACGAAGTCTTGTCGGTCCGGGCGCTTCATCCGCTCTGGGGCGCCCGGCGGATCGCGGGCGAACTTCGCAAAAGCGGTCGAGCAAGAATCCCGGCTCCATCGACAATCTCAACTATCCTCTCACGAAGAGGTGCACTGAGCTCTGCGGACGCTATGGCCGCGATCGCCCGTCTCGCGGGCGACCCAGCCGGCGAGCTGCCCGCGTGCTGGAAGGCGAAGATGCCTCCCACTATCGACAGATTCGATCTCCGCATTGTCGGCGAGCATTTGCTGAGCGGACGGATACTCGACCGCAGGCGAGCCATAGTGCTAATAACACATTGGCTCGGTGTTCGACAAAGCAAGTTGTGTGGACTGATCGGGCTAAGTCCTGTCACTTGGCGGCGGTGTCTTCGCATCTACACGGAAGGAGGTGCGGATGCATTGTTCGCGCGGCGCCGAAGTCCTGCGCGAAAATTTGATAGAGAAGAACTCAAGAACGCCCTTTTTGACACCCTGCACCGGCCGCCAAGCGGATTCGGGATCAACCGCACCACATGGAGGGTTGTCGATCTTGCTGGTGTCCTCACGCTGCAAGGACAGCCAGTGAGCGAGGATACGGTCCGCAAGATCATAAACTCTTCGGGTTACAAGTGGCGCAAAGCCCGCGTCGTGCTGACCTCGAACGACCCGGAATTTTCTCAGAAGCTCGATCGCATCAAGTCGATCTTAAGCAACCTTGCCCCCGACGAAGCATTCTTCTCAATCGACGAGTTTGGGCCCTTTGCCATCAAGCACCAGCCCGGGAAATCGCTTACGGGTCCCGGCGAACGGCCGCTCGTTCAGCAATGGCAAAAATCTCGGGGAAAGGTCACGCTGACGGCGGCAATCGAGCTTTCGTCCAATCAGGTAACGCACTTCTATAGCGAGAAGAAGAACACGGCCGAAATGATCCGGATGATGAAGATTCTGCTCGATCAATACGAGAATTGCAGATGCATCTATCTGTCTTGGGACGCCGCCTCTTGGCACATCTCGAAGGAGCTGAGCCAAGCGGTAGAGGATCACAACAGCCGGATCGTCGGGCCTACAGTAGTGATCGCACCGTTGCCCGCTCGGGCGCAGTTTCTCAACGTCATTGAATCGGTCTTTAGCGGCATGGCACGCGCCATCATTCACAATAGCAACTACCATTCGCCTGACGAGGCAAGAGCGGCGATCGACCGATATTTTGAGGAAAGGAATGAGCATTTCCGCGCGAATCCGCGAAGGGCTGGCAACAAAATCTGGGGGAAAGAGCGAGTCCCTGCAGAATTCTTCCAGTCGCACAACTGCAAGGACCCGCAGCTCGGTTGATACGCACGGAAGCGCAATTAGGATGACGGTCTACCAAATTGATCTTGACCAACGCCCCAGATAGCACGCGCTCTGCAGCATCGGGGTTTATGTACTGCCACCCGATCACCTAGTTCTTGATCCCTTCCGCGCGAAGTAGGTCGTTGAAACTGAGGTGGATCACACCTTCCTTGTCGCAAATATCAGGGATCTTTTGTCGTTTGCTGCTATCCTGATCTACGTTCGTTTTCTTTTCACTGCTGATAACAGGAAGTCCAAGAGTCTTCGCCAGGGCAATGATCGTTAGATCGTTCAATCCGATAGTACCCTTCCGATTGCCATTGTACTCAGAGATGGCGGCCGCGTGTCGGACCTTCATCTCCTCGTAGTGAGCCACATACGTCTTCCAGTCCCAGCTCTCTTCCTCTATTTCCATCTGAAGTGCGATTGCGTTATTCTTGATGCACTCTCCAATCGGACCGGGAAGGTGTTCGAGCTCTTCGAATATCTCGACGGTCACGGCAAACGTCCCGTCTACAACTAATCCAGCGATTTTCGCCCATATAGTTGGATGGATGTCCTCTGGCATGAACTCCAGAGGGTTGCTCAACCCCGATGTGTCGAGGCAATATCTCTTCATCAGGTTCTAAAATGATTTCGGATGTCATCGAGGTGGGCAAGATTTTTGATGCCCATAAATTCTGCCGCATTGTGGTTCGTGATCATTCCGTTGGACCACGCCTCAAGGACAAGTCCAGTGTAAAGGTCACCACGGGATGACCGAAATCTTGAACCATAGTATTCGGGACGACCGCCGCCCTTGAATTCCTTCTCTTGCTGAAGGAATTGAGGTCTCTTTACGCGCCAGTAGAAATCTTGATCGACGTAACCGAGCTCAACGAGCCGAACTAGTGCAGCGTGTCGACTCACACAGAATGCGTTAGCCACGGCTGCAATCTTTCCGTCGTCTATGCTGCGCTCTGGTCGACGCGGCACTGGCTGGAGTAGCCGAACGACTTCGGTTTTGGGCATTAGGAATGCGCCCGCAAAGCCGTCGCACCAATCCTCTACCGACCGCGCCCGCGTCTTGCTTGGCGCTGATCCTATTGGACCACTGATCCCACTCTCCTTAAGGACCACGTGTCCGAGCTCATGTGCAAGCGTGAAAGCCTGTGCGGTTGGAGCTTCCTTGCTGAAGACGAGTACGGGCAGAGGACTTGCAAAGAGACACATGCCTCTCGCGCCGAAGGCCGCTAGACCCGAATTCTTCATAGTTATGATGCCCGCGCGTTCTAGGTAGTCCCGGAATGCGCTGACGAACTTGGCCTTATCGTTACCCTTGCGCGAATACTGCTCATCCATCGGTAGCTTCAGCGCTTCGCGAACAGTCGCCGCCGCCGCTTCATGGTTTTTCCCAAGGGGCCAGTAGAATGAGCTGTCAAGGACGGGCGGTTTGATTCCCAGAATTTCGTAGAGGTCGAGCGCATTGAGGCGTGTCTGTTCGGCCTCTGCCTGGATTAGTAGAAGTTCGTATTGCTCATTTGGAGCCTCGGCTTCTGAATGGAGCCGAAAATCCGGAACCAGTTGCAGCTCCTTTATCTGCGGCTGCTCCTTGGACAGAAGCTCCATAAACGGCACGTCGTAGACATTCGCTAGCTTACGGGCTTGCTTCACGGTTGGGAGGTCTGCGCCTGCCTCCCATCGCTGTATGTGATCGGGCGTTACCCCGGCTCCTTTCGCAGCGCTCTCCACGGACAGACGCACGCGCTTCCGCGCCCATTGAAGGACGTCGCGATTGAACGGCGCTCTTTCTTTTTTCTGGGCGATAGCCATTGCGCGTCACCTTAGCGCAAAATGTAAACTGAATGATGTGAGTTTCAACGCTTCGCGCCATGGTTGCGGAGAAAGCGCCCGCAGCGCGAACGCAACCAAAGGGCGGCGTTCTTCACCCTAGCCCGATATTGGGGTCACTTCTGCTAGGGATTTGATCCCGCTGGTACAGTTGGGTGGGCTCGAACCACCGACCTCCTGTTCCACAGACAGGCGCTCTAACCAACTGAGCTACAACTGCATCCTTGCGAGCCGCGCCTTGGGCTGCCTGAAAGGGCCTGACGCCTGAGGGGGCTGGACGGGGCGGAAACTAGGTGCAACGGCCCGGTTTGGCAAGGCCGCAAAACCCGATATTTCCCCTCTTAAACACCAGGAAACCAGGTCGATCGGCCGGGCGGGATCACCTCTCCCCGGCGGGGAGAGGTCGGATTGCTCTGGTGCGCGAATGCGCGCCGGAGCGATCCGGGTGAGGGGCCGCATCCCGCAGTGAGACCTGAGCCCCTCACCCGGATCGCGCCGGACGATGCTTCGCATCGCCGGGGGCGATCCGACCTCTCCCTCCGGGAGAAGTGGACGGAGTGCTGGGCGCGAGCGGAGCGAACCCATTTCAAAAGAAAAAACCCGGGCCTTTTGGCCCGGGCTTCGCATCTCACACCAATCCGACCGCTCAGGCGGCGGACGGATAGTACTTCGAGGCGCTGGCCTTGATCGGCTCGGCGGTCTCGGCGGCGACGCGCTGGGTGAGCTCGACCAGCTCCTTGGCCTGGGCCTGGTAGGTCTCGAGCTGCTTGCGGGCGTGGCCGGTCCACAGCTCCATCGCTTCCGTCGGCGACTTGGCGCCGAACAGCTGCTGGGCGAAGTCGAGCTGGGCGCTCGAATTGGCCTTCATGAACTCGACCAGCTTGGCGGTGTACTCGCTCGCGCCCTTGGAGGCGGAAGTGAAGACGGCCTCGACGGTGCCGTTGTGGGTCTCGGCGGCGTCCTTGAACTTGGCGTAGTTCTCGCGGGCCTGCGCCGCGCCCTTCTCGGCGAACGCACGCATCTGCTCGGGAACCTCGAACGGGATGATCGAGGCAGAAAACGGATCAGTCGCACCTGTCATGTTGGTCCCTCACGCTAATTGAAAAAATGGAGTGAGCCTTCTGGCGCGCCCGCCGGCCCCCATCATGGGCCCTCGCATTGAGCGGGAACGAAGACTGGAAACGCGAAACAATCGAGATGGCTCGCCCAGCGCCAAGCACTATGACTGCCTATCATGTCAACATTGTGCATCGCAACGCGGCAGAGACGTGCGGTGCGAAATTTAATCTCGGGGAGGATGAGGTTCCGGAGGCGGGGAACCGGGGGTTGAAGTGAAGAGGCACGGAGGCGAGCGGCTTTCTTACCCTCCCCTGGAGGGGGAGGGTCGATCGCGCGAAGCGCGGGCGGGGTGGGGTGATCTCTCCACTCGGGGACCGCCCGTGGGGAGAGACTGTCACCCCACCTCGGTTCGCTCTCCGCTTCGCTGCGTGCGAACCGATCCTCCCCCTCCAAGGGAGGATGGCAGCGCGCATGCCGCGCGCCCCTCCCCAACCCGCAAATCCCTTGGATGCAACATCGGCTCGGCTTGCGAGGTGGGCGGGATTAAGGTTATCGCCGCTTGGGGGGCGCTTGCGGGCTTTGGGCCGTGGACCTGGTCGCGCCTTCCGGGCGATACTAACCCTTTCTTAAGGCTGTCATTCCCGGCAGCCGCCACACGTGAAGCGTGAGATGCAGCCGGCCTGATGACGCGTTCGGATTTCCAGTTGCGAGGGGTGGGCGATCCGCGGCTGGCCGTGCATGCGAGCTCTGCCCTGCCGGCCTGGCTGTGGTCGACCGACGGCGCGCGCGTGCTGTGGGCCAATCCGGTCGGCGCAAAACTGTTCGGCGCGGCCAACAGCGCAGGGCTCGCGGACAAGGTGTTCGGCCCCGCCGACAGCCATCGCCGCCAGGTCGTCAGGCTCGCCCGGCAGCTGCCGGGAGGCGGCGCCATGCGGCTCGAGCGGCTGCGCGGCTTCGGCGCCCGGCTAGGGGCGCTGATGACCTGTGCTTGCGCACGGCTCGACTTTGCCGATGGCAGCCATGCGGTGCTCATCATCGCGATGGACCCGACGCTGCGCACGATGCCGCTGGTCGAGCGGCTGCATCGGCTGGTCGCCGGCGCCAAGGTGCCGATGGCGGCGTTCGCGCCGGACGGGCTGTTCGTCGGCGCGAGCGAGGCTGCGCACGCCCTGCTCGGCTTCCGCGATCTGTTCGAGGCCGGGCTCGACCGGGCGCGCAGCGATGCGCTGGCAACCGGTCGCGCCGCAACGCCGATCGGCATCGGCCAGATGGTGCTGCAACGGGTCGGCCAAGGCGCCGATGTCGGGCTGGTCGCGCTGATCGAGCCGGCCGCCACCACAGCGGCGCGCGATGCCGCGCCGGAGGTCACGCCCGTCGAGCAGCCGGCCCCAGTGCCGGATCACGCGCAGCCTGCGCTGCCGGATGAGGCGCCGTCTGCGATCGCGCTGTTCGATGCTTTCGCCGAGCCGGCCGAGGCACCGGTCGAGACGAACGCGCCTGATGTCCCCGAGGCGCCCAAAACTCCGGTTGAAAACCAGCCGCAAGCCATTGTGTCGCCGCAGCCCGCGCCGATCAATGCGGGCATGGTCGAGCCGACTTCGGGCCAGCACTCTTCAGGCCATGACTCTTCAGGCCATGACTCTTCGGGCCAGCAAGAGCCGGCCGCACCGCGTCAGCATCCGCTGCGCTTCCTCTGGCAGATGGATGAAGAGGGCCGCTTTGTGCTCGGCTCCGATGACTTCATCCGCCTGATGGGCACGCACACGGCCGCCGGCTTCGGCCGCCCCTGGCGCGAGATCGCCGCGGAATTCTCGATCGATCCCGAGGGACGCGTGGCCAAGGCGCTCGACAGCCAGGACACCTGGGCCGGCATCACAGTGAACTGGCCGGCCGACGGCGGCGAGCACATTCCGGTCGAGCTCGCGGGCCTGCCGGTCTACGACCGCAACCGCAACTTCGCCGGCTTCCGCGGCTTTGGCGTCTGCCGCGATCTCGATGCGCTCAACCGGCTCGAGGCGCTCAGGCGCTTCGAGCTGCTCGTCGAACCGCCGGAGCAGGATCGCTCCACTGAGGCCGTCGCGCCCGATGCGGAGGCCGAGCCTGAAGCGGCGGAAACAGAGGTTGAGGGCGAAGCAGTGGCGGCGCCGCCGCCGATCGCGCCATCCGAGCCCGCGCCGCAAGCCGAGCCCGACCTGCCAGAGCCCACAAGCGAGACGACTTCACACCCAACCGAACTGGACACGCCCGTGGAAACGCCTCCCAATGTCGTGCCGTTCCGCCCGCACGGCGATGCGCGGTCTCCGACGCTGACGCCGGTCGAGAACAGCGCGTTCAACGAGCTCGCGCGGCAATTGTCCGAGCGGCTCGAACGCGAGCGCGAGAGCATCGCCACCGACGCGGCCGAGCCGGTGGCGGAAATCACAGCCGAAGCGCCAGTGCCGGAGGCGCCGCAGGCCGCAGCTGAATGGCTGACCGAGCCGGCAATACCACCGCGCGGGATGAGCGCACGCGACCGCACGCTGCTCGACCTGTTGCCGACGGGCATCCTGATCTACCGGCTCGACCGCCTGCTCTACGCCAATCCCGCCTTCCTCGCGCGCATGGGCTATGACAGCCTGACCGCGCTGGAGCATGCCGGCGGGCTGGACGCGCTCTATGTCGAGCCGGGCGTGTCGGCGGCCAGCAGCACCTCGCAAGGCGGCACGCCTGTCACGATCAGCGCGGCGGTTGCGAATGGCGACGCACCGCTTCCGACGACGGAAGCGCATCTGCACACCATCGACTGGGACGGCGACGGCGCGCATGCGCTGATCTGCGCGCTGCCGGAGGCGGCACCGATCGCCGCGCCTGCCGTTGCGGAGACCGTGGTGGCAGCAGAATCTGATGCAGCTGACGCGGAGCCAGCGGCCGGCGAAGCCGAGGCCGAGGATCTCGCCGCCATCCTCGACACCACGGCCGAGGGCATCGTGATGTTCGATGCCGAAGGCAACATCCACGCCTGCAATCGTAGCGCGGAGGCGCTGTTCGGCTATGACGGCGAGGCGCTGCTGCAGCAGAATCTGCTGACGCTGTTCGCGCCCGAGAGCCAGCAAATCGTCGCCGATTATCTGCAAAGCCTGAAGAGCCAGGACATCTCCAGCCTGCTCGATCACGGCCGCGAGGTGCTGGGCCGCGAGAAGAAGGGCGGCGTGCTTCCGCTCGCGATGATCATGGGCCGCACGCGGCCCGACGGGCCGAACTTCTTCGCCGTGTTCCGCGATCTCTCGCACGCCAAGAAGGGCGAGAGCGAATTGACCCACGCCCGCCGCCTCGTCGACGGTGCGGCGAATGCCAAGGCCGACATGCTGGCGCGGATCAGCCACGAGATCCGCACGCCGCTCAACGCCATCATCGGCTTTGCCGAGGTGATGATCTCCGAGCGCTTCGGCACGCTCGGCAACGAGCGCTACGGCGAATACATGAAGGACATCCGCGCGTCCGGCGAGCGCGTCATCGCCATCATCGACGATTTGCTGGAGCTGTCGCGGATCGAGACCGGCAAGCTCGACCTGAATTTTTCGAATCTGAACCTCAACGACCTGGTCGAAGCCTGCGTGACGGTGATGCAGCCGCAGGCCAACCGCGAGCGCATCATCATCCGCACCTCGCTCGCCCATGCGTTGCCGCAGGTGAGCGTGGATGCGCGCGCGATGCGGCAGATCACCATGAACCTGATCTCGAACTCGATCCGGCTTGCCAGCGCCGGCGGCCAGGTCATCGTCTCGACCGCGCTGACCGACCGCGGCGAGATCGCGCTGCGCATCCGCGACACCGGCCATGGCCTTTCCGAGCGCGAGGTCGCCGCCGCGATGGAGCCGTTCCGCACCCCGCCGCCGGGCGACGCCGCCGACAGCTCGGCGCTGAGCCTGTCGCTGACCAAAGCGCTGGTCGAAGCCAACCGCGCGCGGTTCAACATCAAGAGCGCCGGCCACGGCACGCTGATCGAGGTGGTGCTCGCGCCAGCGCTGGCGGGGGCGTAGGCGCGACGGCTATCGCCTTCGTCCTCCGTCATTGCGAGCGAAGCGAAGCAATCCAGACTGCCTCCGCGGTGAGACTCTGGATTGCTTCGCTTCGCTCGCAATGACGATGGGGATACAGCTCGAGCAAAAAAAAGCACGGCGCTTGCGGCGCCGTGCCCTTTCGCATTGCTGCGGCCTGGATCAGCTGTAGATCTCGAACAGGCCGGCGCCGCCCTGGCCGCCGCCGATGCACATCGTCACCACGCCCCACTTGGCCTTGCGGCGGGCGCCTTCTTGCAGCAGGTGGCCGGTGAGACGGGCGCCGGTCATGCCGAAGGGATGGCCGATCGCGATCGAGCCGCCGTTGACGTTGTACTTGGCGGGATCGATGCCGAGCTGGTCGCGGCAATACAAGCACTGGCTGGCGAAGGCCTCGTTGAGCTCCCACAGATCGATGTCGTCGATCTTGAGGCCGGTGCGCTTCAAGAGCTTCGGAATCGCGAAGACAGGACCGATGCCCATCTCGTCCGGCTCGCAGCCGGCGGTGGCCCAGGCGACGAAACGGCCGAGCGGCTTGAGGCCGCGCTTCTCGGCGTCCTTGGCTTCCATCAGCACCACGGCGGCGGCGCCGTCGGAGAGCTGGCTGGCATTGCCGGCGGTGACGAACTTGCCCGGGCCCTTCACCGGCTCGAGCTTTGCCAGACCTTCCATCGTGGTGTCGGGACGATTGCATTCGTCGCGATCGACGACGTAGTCGACGATCGATTCGGCCTTGGTCTGCTTGTCGACGACCTTCATCTTGGTCTTCATCGGGACGATCTCGTCCTTGAACTTGTTCGCCTGCTGCGCCGCGGCCATGCGGCGCTGCGATTCCAGCGAGAACTCGTCCTGATATTCGCGGCTGAGCTTGTAGCGCTCGGCGACGATGTCGGCGGTGTCGATCATCGCCATGAAGATGTCGGGGGCGACCTTGAGCAGCTCCGGATCGATCGATTCCTTCGGCGAGCCGCCGCCCGGAATCGAGATGCTCTCGACGCCACCGGCGACGATGCAATCGGCGCCGTCGGAGCGGATCGAGTTCGCGGCCATCGCGATGGTCTGCAGGCCCGAGGAGCAGAAGCGGTTCACCGAGACGCCGGCCGTGGTCTTCGGCAGGCCGGCGAGCAGCGCGGCCTGGCGGCCGATGTTCGGCGCGCCATGGGCGCAATTGCCGAGATAGCAATCCTCGACATAGTCCTTCTCGACCCCGGCGCGGTCCACCGCGTGGTGAATGGCGTGGGCCGCGAGCGACATCGGCGGCGTGATGTTGAACCCGCCGCGGCCGGATTTTGCGAGGCCCGTGCGCGCATAGGAAACGATGACGGCTTCACGCATTGTTTTCTCCCTTGTCGAACGATTTTGAACGGAGCGTATTTACGAGGCGTTCTGGCGCCATTGGTACACAGTTTGGCAGGCGCGGGGAAAATAAAACGCCGCCTCCCGGCGAAGGAAGCGGCGTTGTTCCGCGGGTCGGAATATGTCTGTAGAAGGCGAAGGAATTCGACTCTGTTGGCCTGCTGTGTCACCTCTCCCCAGCGGGGAGAGGTGAAGATCAAAACGTCAGCGCCTTGGCCTGCTTGACCTGCGGCAGGGCCTGCACCTTGGCGAGCACGTCGGCCGGTACCACACCGTCAACCTCGACCAGCGCAATGGCATCGCTGCCGGGGGCGACGCGGCCGAGATGGAAGGTCGCGATGTTGATCTTGGCGTCGCCCAGAAGCCCCGCGAACTTGCCGATGAAGCCGGGCTTGTCCTCGTTGGTGACGTAGATCATCGACCTGCCGAACTCGGCATCGACCCGGATGCCCTTGACGTCGACGAGGCGCGGCTTGCCGTCGTGATAGACGGTACCGGAGACCGAGCGCTCCTGGCGTTCGGTCGCGACGGTGACGGTGATCAGGCTCTCATAGTCGCTCTGGGCGGCGCGGACGATCTCGTCCACCACCATGCCGCGCTCCTTGGCGACGACGGGCGCCGACACGACGTTGACCTCGCCGAGCATCGGGCGCAGCAGACCCGACAGCACGGCGGAGGTAATCGCCTTGATCTTCATCTCGGCGACGTGGCCCTCATAGGTGATCTCGACCTTGAGGATGCCGCTCTCGGTGAGCTGGCCGGCGAACGAGCCGAGCTTCTCGGCAAGCGCGATGAACGGCTTCAGCTTCGGCGCTTCTTCCGCCGTGATCGAGGGGAAGTTGACCGCGTTCGAGATCGCGCCGGTGAGCAGGTAATCCGACATCTGCTCGGCGACTTGCAGCGCGACGTTCTCCTGGGCTTCCGTGGTGGAGGCGCCAAGATGCGGCGTGCAGATCACGTTGGGATGGCCGAACAGCACGTTCTTGGTCGCGGGCTCCTCGACGAAGACGTCGAAGGCGGCGCCCGCAATGTGCTTGGCGTTGAGCGCTTCGACCACCGCCTGCTCGTCGACGAGGCCGCCGCGGGCGCAGTTGATCAGGCGCACGCCCTTCTTCATCTTGGCGATCGCCGCCGCATCGATGATGTTCCTGGTCTTCTCGGTCAGCGGCGTGTGCAGCGTGATGAAGTCGGCGCGCTTGAGCAGATCGTCGAGCTCGACCTTCTCGACCCCGATGTCCTTGGCGCGCTCAGGCGACAGGAACGGGTCGAACGCGATCACCTTCATGCGCAGGCCAAGCGCGCGGTCGGCGACGATCGAGCCGATGTTGCCGCAGCCGACGACGCCCAGCACCTTGCCGGTGATCTCGACGCCCATGAAGCGGTTCTTCTCCCACTTGCCGGCCTGGGTCGAGGCGTCGGCCTGCGGGATCTCGCGGGCCAGCGCCAGCATCAGCGTGATGGCGTGCTCGGCGGTCGTGATCGAATTGCCGAACGGCGTGTTCATCACGATGATACCCTTGGCCGTCGCGGCCGGGATCTCGACATTGTCGACGCCGATGCCGGCGCGGCCGATCACCTTCAGCTTCGTCGCCTTCTCGAGGATCTTGGCAGTCGCCTTGGTCGCGGAGCGGATCGCAAGGCCGTCGTAATTGCCGATGATCTCGGCGAGCTTGTCCTTGTCCTTGCCGAGATTGGGCTGGAAGTCGACCTCGACGCCGCGATCTTTGAAGATCTGCACGGCAGCGGGCGAGAGGGCGTCGGAAATGAGAACTTTGGGTTTGGTCATGAGGATGTGTCCTTCACACCCTCCCCTGGAGGGGGAGGGTCGGCGCGAAGCGCCGGGGTGGGGTGAAGCTGCAACAAAGAAAATTGCCGGTGCGCCGTGTGGAGAGATCACCCCACCCCGCCGCACCTGACGGTGCGTCGACCCTCCCCCTCCAGGGGAGGGTAAGAACTTACGCTGCTTTGGCTAGCGTGGCCTTGGTCTCGGCGAAGGCCCAGTCGATCCACTGCGTCAGCAGCTCAACATCCTTTGCTTCCACCGTGGCGCCGCACCAGATGCGCAGGCCCGCCGGCGCATCGCGGTAATAGGCGAAGTCGTAGCCCGCGCCTTCCTTCTCGACGAGGGCCACCAGCTTCTTGCTGAACTCCGCCTGCGCGTCCTCGGAAAGCGAGGTGATCGCGGGATCGGTGAACTTCAGGCACACCGAGGTGTTGGAGCGGATCGAGGCGTCCTTGGCGAGGAAGTCGATCCAGGGCGTCTTCGCCTTCCAGTCGGCGAGCACCTTGGTGTTGGCGTCGGCGCGCGCGATCAGCGCCTTGAGACCGCCGATCGACTTGGCCCAGTTCAGCGCATCGAGATAATCCTCGACGCAGAGCATCGACGGCGTGTTGATGGTCTCGCCGACGAAGATGCCTTCATTGAGCTTGCCGCCCTTGGTCATGCGGAAGATCTTCGGCAGCGGCCAGGCCGGCTTGTAGGTCTCGAGCCGCTCCACCGCACGGGGCGACAGGATCAGCATGCCGTGCGCGGCCTCGCCGCCGAGCGCCTTCTGCCAGGAGAAGGTGACGACATCGAGCTTGGCCCAGTCGAGAGCTTGCGCAAACGCGGCCGAGGTCGCATCGCAGATGGTCAGGCCTTCACGGCTCGCGCTGATCCAGTTGGCATCAGGCACGCGCACGCCGGAGGTGGTGCCGTTCCAGGTGAAGACGACGTCGCTCTTGGGATCGACCTTCGACAGATCGGGGATCTCACCGTAAGCCGCATTGAGCTTGGTGACGTCCTTGAGCTTCAATTCCTTGACGATATCGCTGACCCAGCCCTCGCCGAAGGATTCCCAGGCGAGCGTGGTGACGGGCCGTGCGCCGAGCAGCGACCACAGCGCCATCTCGACCGCGCCGGTATCGGAGGCCGGCACGATGCCGATGCGGTAATCGGCGGGGACCTCGAGCACTTCGCGGGTGAGGTCGATGGCGAGCTTGAGCTTGGTCTTGCCGATCTTCGCGCGATGCGAGCGGCCGAGGGCTGCGTCCTTGAGATTTTGGGCGTTCCAGCCGGGGCGCTTGGCGCAGGGGCCGGAGGAGAAATGCGGCACGTTCGGCCGCGAAGCGGGCTTCGCTACAGTCATGATCTACCCTTCCAGATAGTAAGCCTCCCGTTGGGGGGAGGTGTCCCGCCGCGGCTGATACGGGAATCGGGAAGGTCCGTCAAGGAAGTTCGGGGGCCCCACGCGCCAATGATGGCGCTTCCGGTGCAATATCAGGGGATTCGACGACAGCGAGCGCATTCAGCAAGTCCGTGGCTTCGCTGATCAATTGCGCGGCCTTGCGGCGGCTGCCGACCTTCAAAATGCATTTGTCATTGGCCTGCACGACGTAATCGTTGCCGACCTTGATGATGGAATAGCTTGTCATCGAAATCCCCGAACCGACCGAGCTCGGTGCCTGACGCTGCGTAGCACCGTTCGTTCCTTCATCAACGTGAACGACGGCTGGGTAGTTTACCGGCTCTTAACATGAACGAACGCGCGATCCGATTTCGCTGATTGCGCAACGGCCGCGTGGTGCTGCATCAAAAGCGGACAGTCATGCCGACGTGACTCGCCGCAAAACCGAGCCGCTCGTAGAAGCGCTGCGCATCGACGCGCGTCTGATGCGTCAGAAGCTCGACCAGATTGCAGCCCCGCGCCTTTGCTTCCGTCACGGCCCATTGCACCAATCGCTCGCCGATGCCGCGGCTGCGGCAATCAGCGGCAACGCGAACGTCCTCGAGCAGGCCGCGAATGCCGCCCTGCGAGCTGATGCCCGGCAGGATCGCCAGCTGCAGGCAGCCGACCACCCTGCCCTCGCTCTCGGCGACCACCAGCGTGAGATTCGGATCGCGCTCGACCCGCGCGAATGCGTCGTAATAGACGGCGGGCAACGGATCCTCCACGCGCTCGCGCGCGCGGCCGAGATGATCGTCGGCGAGCATCGCGACGATCGCGGCGACGTCCTCGCGGCGCGCGGGACGGATGGAGACCGTTTCGGCACTCATGTCAGACAGCTCCGGATTCAACGCGCCGGCAGTAGGCCGAGAAACGCTTCGACTTCGCCGATCCAGCGGCGGACGGACGCATAGCGGCCGAGGTCGAAGGCGCCTTCATGCGCGAGGCGGGTATAGGCGAGCAGCGACACGTCGGCGAGCGACACCTCGTCACCGGCGAAGAAGCGGCTGGATGAGAGATGTTGCTCCATGCGATCGAGCGCCGCATAGCCGCGCTTAACCTTTTCAGGATCGAGCTCGGAGGCGTCCTTGCCGAGATAGACCATGAGGAAGCGGCACACCGCGATGTAGGGCTCGTGGCTGTACTGCTCCCAGAACAGCCATTCGTCCATCTTGGCCGCCGTGAAGGCGTCGCGCGGAACGAGCGCGCTGTCGCGGGCGAGATAGCGGATGATGGCGTTGGACTGCGCCAGCGTGCGGCCGTCGCCGAATGCAACGGTCGGCACCTGGCCGGCGCCGTTCATCTTCAGGAATTGCGGCGTGCGCGTCTCGCCCTTGCGGGTGTCGATCTCGATCCACTGGTAGGGCAATGCGAGCTTGTCGCAGACCCACTTCACCTTGAGACAGTTTCCGGAATTGCTGTCGCCATAGATCTTCATCGCTGCCGCCCCGCTTTCGGAACGACAGAGCATCAGGGGGCGAGAAACTTGTCAACCAGGCAGGAAGGGCTCAAAACTTGTAGCCGAGGCCGACATGCGCGTTGTTCAGCGTCACCGACGTGTTCATGACGGGCGAGAACTGCACGTACTCATATTCAATTCGCGCGAACAAGCCACCCCACAGGCAATATTCGAGTCCGATGCCGGCGGTCCAGCCGACCACGAAGGCGTTGGTCTTGTGCTGACCCTGCGTTTGCGACTGAGCTGGAACGGGATTAGTCGTTCCTGGCACGATTATGGTGTTACCCAATAGGTCTGTCGTGGTCGTATCGGTACGCAGGGTTACGTTGCTGGATACCGTGCGGGAAACATCCATACGGCCGACGGCAGCGCCGCCGAAGACATACGGCATGAAGTCACCACCATCCCAGCCCATGCGCCCACGCAACGTGACCATATCCTTGACTTGAGCCGTGGCGGCCCCGGTCAGAGTCACGTTCCAATGATTGAAGGCACCTGGCGGCACCGTGTCGCCAGGCGGGTTGATGATGTCGAGAGCGTTGGAGCCGGTCGACGCGGTCTTGAGGTTGTTGAAGTAGGTGTAGGTACCTTCGAGACCAAGCACCGCGTCGTACCATTGCCAGTTGCGGCCAACGAACCCACCGAAATTCGTGCTCTGTGCCGTGTTCTTGCTGAGGAGCGACCATGACGCGGTCGGCTGCTGAAGCACGCTGTCACGAAAGATGTAGTTGGTCAGGCCGACCACGCTCTGGCCGAAATCGGTCGAGTCGGTCGTGTAACCGAAGTGACCGCCAGCGTAGGGGCCATCCCAATTACGGGTCGTCTTCGACAGACCGTCGGTGAAGCCGCCGCGCAGCACGGGCAGGTCCGGCATGTCAGCCGCTTGCGCGGCCGATACCGTCCCCAACATCGCCGCTGCCAACACCAGCCTACGCATCACCACGCTCCATCGGACTCGAACTGTTGCGATGATCATCGCCCGTTAACCTTAACCAATGGTTGCGGCGGGCGCTTTGGTCGATGCTCGCCATGAAAAATACGCAAAGCAAAACGGCGCGGGATGATCCCGCGCCGTTAAGAAGTCCTAACCGATCCGCCTTCCGATCAGCCCTTGGTGACCAGCGGCGGCGGCGGCACGTAGGCCGGCGGGCTGTTGAGATCCCAGCGCACACCGAGCTTGACGTCGTGCGAGGTGAGCTCCTTGATCTTGATCGAGGTCGGGCCGGAGGCGCTGTTGTCGAACAAGCGGAAGTTGCCGGGCGCCGCATCGCCGAGATTCATGTAGCTGTAGGCCAGTTCGACGGTGAACCCGGGATTGACCTTGTAGGCGAGACCGGCATGAGCGGCCCAGGCGAAGTTCCACTTTCCGTTATCGGCGAAGTAGGCGACGCTGTTGCTGAGCAGCGGGTTGAAGGACACGCCGTCGTCCCGGAAGCCGCTGATCTTGTTGTAGGAGCCGCCGACGCCCGCGCCGATGAACGGCGTGACGCACCACCAGGTGCCGAGATCGACATAGGCGTTGGCCATCACGACCCACTCGGACTTGCTGCCGGTGTAGTTGTTAACGCCCACGAAGCCGGGCCCAACGACGTTATCGCTGCCGTGCAGATTGGCTTTGCCGCGGTACTGGCCGATCACGTCGGCGCGGAACCAGTTATTGAAGCGATAGCCGACGCCGAGATCGAACAGCGGGGATGAGTCGAAGCCGAGGCCCTCTGTCGTCTTCGTGAACCCTGCCGGCAGGGTGCTCTCGATGCGCTTGGCGCTCTGGTTGGTCATGCCGATGTCGCCGCGCAGATACCAGCCGCCGAAGTCGGCGGGCGGAGCCGGCGGCGCGTACATGGGAGGGGGAGCGGCGATCGGCATGTCGGCGGCGAACGCCATCGACGAGATCAGGGTCGCCGCACCCGCGGCAAGGAGAGACTTAACGCTACGCATTGGCTTCGTCCTTATGGCCGGTGAGGCAAAATACGGGCGCCTCACGTTCTGGAAACTCACGGGGAGGACGATGCCAACAAATGCTTAAGCGCCACTTAACCCTAATTTTTAAGGTTGATTTTTTCTGACCCTACACGCGCGCGCCGCGCGAGCGTTGCAAAATTGCCGCGCAAAATGCGACATCGGCGCCGCATTCCCTAACGATGTGTGAAGCCGCAACGCGGCAAGAGAGATGCGTTAACGCACGTGCCGCGGCAGCTTGGGCAGGAATACCGCGAGCAGCCCGATCGCCGGCAGCCAGGCGCAGACCTGGTAGACGAACTCGATCGAGGTGTGGTCGGCGAGCTTGCCGAGCACGGCCGCACCCAGGCCCCCGATGCCGAAGGCGACGCCGAAGAACACGCCGGAGATCATGCCGAAGCGATGCGGCACCAGCTCCTGCGCGAACACGATGATCGACGACGTCGTCGAGGAGATGATCAGGCCGATCGCGACGCTGAGCACGGCGCTGGCAGCGAGCCCGGCATAGGGCAGCGCCAGGGTGAACGGCAGCGCGCCGAGGATCGAGATCCAGATCACGATCTTGCGGCCGAAGCGGTCGCCCAGGGGACCGCCGAGAAACGCACCGACCGCGTTCGCCGCGAGGAAGACGAAGAGATAGATCTGGGCCGCCTGCGTCGACACGCCGAAACGGTCGATCAGGTAGAAAATGTAATAGCTCGACAGGCTCGAGACGTAGAGCTGCTTGGAGAACAACAGCGCGACCAGCACGAGAAGCGCGAGCGCGACGCGACGCGAGCTCGGCGCGCCCGGATGGGTGTCGGCGGCCGCCGCCTGCTTCGTCGTGATCTGCGGCGCGTACCAGCGCCCGATGCGCCAGAGAATGAGGATCGCGAGAAACGCGATCGATGAGAACCAGGCGATGCTGCCCTGCCCGAACGGCACCACGATCAACGCAGCGAGCACCGGCCCCATCGAGGTCCCGAAACTGCCGCCGAGCTGAAACACCGATTGGGCAAAACCATAGCGGCCGCCGGAAGCGAGCCGCGCGATGCGCGCCGATTCCGGGTGAAACACCGCCGAGCCGAGTCCGACCAGCGCGGCGGCAACGAGAATGACGAGATATTGGTGCGCGACGCTGAGCAGCAGCAGGCCGAAGAAGGTCGAGGCCATGCCGACCGCCAGCGAATAGGGCTGCGCCTTCTTGTCGGTGTAGTGCCCGACCACCGGCTGCAGCAGCGAGGCCGTGAACTGGAACGCCAGCGTGATCATGCCGATCTGCGCGAAGTCGAGCGCGTAGGTGTCCTTCAGGATCGGATACACCGAGGCGATCAGCGACTGCATGGTGTCGTTGAGGAAGTGCGAGACGCTGATGCCGGCGAGCACGAGGTAAGCCGGCCCCGCCGCCTTGGCAGCGGCCGGCGCCACGTCGGCGACGACGACGGGCTCGGTCAGCGTTTCCTCGGAGACGACGACAGGCTTGTTCAAGGCGGCAATCCCGGCGCGGCCGTTTGCCGCGAGGTGCTGATTACGATGCAAGCAACAGTCAAACCACAGTCAATCGCAAATGGCTGGGATGCGCGAGGCCCTCTCCGCGAGTCGGATATCGTAGAGCCTGTGAGCCAATTCGTTTTGTTTCGGCTTCGGCATCAAGGGGTGGTATCGCCCCTTGATGGGGGAAGCCGGCGGCGTCAGGCTGTTGGTTATCTATGCTTTTGCGAGACGATGCCCTTGCAGGATGTTGTTGGTGAGGGCGTACCAGAGCACGACGGCACGGACCTTCTCGATGCCGCGCACGGTCAGTTGCCTGAGGTCCCAGTTGCGCCAGCGGGCATGGATGCATTCGCAGATGGTACGGGCCTGGTACTGTGCCTTGCCGGCTTCGCTGGCCATGCGAGCACGCCAGGCCGCTATGCCAGGACCGTCGCTGCTCCGGGGTAAGAAGGGATCGACACCGCTCCTGGATTGGGGCGGTGGACAGTAAACCTCGATGCCCTCGCCATGCGCCCATTCGATGTCGTCGCCAGTGCAGAACCCGCCATCGGCGAGGTAGCGGCGTGGCAAGCGCTTCAGCCGAGCGCGCGTTCGCTCCAGCATCGGGCGCATCAAGCCACGATCTGAGCCGCTGTTGTCGACATCGATCGCGACCACGATCAGTTCGCCAGCCGCGCTAGCCACCTGCACATTATAGGCCGGACGGAAGCCGGCATCGGCCATCTTCATCACCCTGGCCTGCGGGTCGGTGGTGGAGGCCCGAGGCTCCTTCGGCTTCTTGCCATTGCCGCCCTTGTCGTCGAGCTGTTTTCGCTTGCGCTTGATCTCGGCCAGCGCGGCCTGCGCGGCTTGCACCCGCTCGCTGCGTTCGCGCGCCGCCCGCTCTTTGGCGGCCCGGATCCGCCGATTGCTGGCTTCCGGGTCCGCATCGACCTCGCGCTTGAGCTCTTCCACAATGGCCTCGGCCTGCGCCATCTGCCGATCCAGCGTCGCCTCCCGCCGGAAAGATCCGGTCCCGGCATTCGCTCGTATCCGCACCCCGTCCTGGGTCAGCTTCTCCAGATCGACCAGCCCTGCCTCGTTCAGGGCCACCAGATGTTCAACCAGCAAACGGTCGAGCAAGTCGGCACAGCCGACCCGGAAGTCCGACAGCCCGTGATGGTTCAACGACACGCCACCGCAGAGCCAGCGGTAGACGTCGTGGCTGTCGCAGAGCCGGTCCAGCGCCCGCGCGCTGCCAACGGCATCGCTCGCGGCGTACAGCCAAAGCGCCAGCAACAACCGTGGCGATGGCGCCGGATGGCCCGGCCTGTTTTCCCGTGCCTTGACGCGATCTTCCAGCTCGCTCAGGTCCAGCCCTTCGACATAAGCCCAGATCACCCGCGCTGGATGATCCTGCCCGATCAGGCTGTCGATATCGACCGCTCGCAATTCGACCTGATTGCGCACAGGCTCGCGCAGCCGAGGTGCGCCTTGCGGCACCGCTTCGGTTCGTGCCGACTGCTCCGGCAATTCACCAAAAAGTCCGTCGTCAGCCATCATCCTCTCCAGCAGATCAGTCTGCCCAGAGAATCACATTCGTCTGACGCGCGGTACAAAAGATTCACAGTCTCGTAGGGTGGGCAAAGGCGCCCTTGCGCCGTGCCCACGATCTTTCCGATACGGCGACAGACGCGTGGGCACGCTTCGCTTTGCCCACCCCACGATGCTCGTCGCTCACCTCTCCTGGAGGGTAAGAGAGACCTTACGCCGCCGCCTGCCCCAATGCCAGAACGATGGTGTCGACGACGTCCTCGACGAGGTGACGGTCCTCGCCCTCGCCCATGACGCGGATCACGGGCTCGGTGCCGGAGGAGCGGATCAAGAGACGACCGTGGCCGTTGAGGCGCTTCTCGCCATCGGAGATCGCCGACTTGACGTCGGAATCGTCGAGCGGCTTGCCGCCCTTGTGGCGGACATTCTTGAGGATCTGCGGAAGCGGATCGAAGCGGTGGCAGACTTCTGAGACCGGACGGCGCAGCTTCTGCACCACGGCGAGCACCTGCAACGCCGCGACGAAACCGTCGCCCGTCGTGGCGTAATCGGACAGGATGATGTGGCCGGACTGCTCGCCGCCGAGATTGTAGCCGCCGTTCAGCATCTGCTCGAGCACGTAGCGGTCGCCGACCGGCGTGCGCACGAGATCGAGCCCCTGCCCTTTGAGGAAGCGCTCGAGGCCGAGATTGGACATCACGGTGGCGACGATGCCGGGACGCGACAGCCGCCCATCCTCCTTCCAGCTCTGCGCGATCACCGCGAGCAGCTGGTCGCCGTCGACGACATGGCCGCGCTCGTCGACCAGGATGACGCGATCGGCGTCGCCGTCCAGCGCGATGCCGATGTCGGCGCGCATCTCGCGTACCTTCTTCGACAGCGCCTCCGGCGAGGTCGAGCCGCAATCCTTGTTGATGTTGAAGCCATCGGGCTCGACGCCGATTGGCACCACGTCGGCGCCCAATTCCCACAGCGCTTCGGGCACCACCTTGTAGGCCGCGCCGTTGGCGCAATCGATCACGACGCGCAGGCCCTCGAGCGAAAGGTCGCGCGGCAGAGTGCGCTTGGCGAACTCGATGTAGCGGTCATGCACGCCGTCGATACGGCGGGCGCGGCCCAAGCTCGCGCTCTGCGCGAGCCGCTTGTCGAGGGATTCGTCGAGCAGCTGCTCGATCTGCCGCTCGACATCGTCGGAGAGCTTGAAGCCCTGCGGGCCGAACAGCTTGATGCCGTTGTCCTCGAACAGATTGTGCGAGGCGGAGATCATGACGCCGAGATCGGCGCGCATCGACTTGGTCAGCATCGCGACCGCCGGCGTCGGCATCGGGCCGACCAGCAGCACGTCCATGCCGACCGAGGTGAAGCCTGCGACCATGGCGTATTCGATCATGTAGCCGGACAGGCGGGTGTCCTTGCCGATCACGACCCGGTGGCGGTGGTCGCCGCGCTGAAACGCAAGGCCCGCGGCCTGGCCGACCTTGAGCGCGAGCTCCGGCGTGATCAGTCCGTTGGCGCGGCCCCTAATCCCGTCCGTCCCGAAATATTTGCGGCTCATATCGTCCCCCAAGCAACAACCAGGGAGTCCCCTCTACAACCACGGGCTGCCCCAACGGGACCCGCATCCCTGATTTGCCGAGGTCTTATAAAGCTATCGCGGCTAACTTGGCTTCAAAAAATATGATGAATCGTTACGGAACCGGCGCCGCGACCGCCCCGATAACATATTGTTAACATTGTAATTCCTGCGTGACCAGCGAAAAGCGGCGGAACTCGCCTAATCCGAGCGCTTCACATGGCTGTCGGCGCGGCTAGGGGCCGGCTGGGTGACATTGACTGGATCTGAGCCCGGGAAGGTCTCCTCCAGTCCCTCTTCCAGCGCCTCCTCGAGATCGTGCTTCTCCTTGATCTCTTCCGGCGAAGGTGGCGCGTGCGGCTTCGTCATGACGCTCTCCTTGGCGCTCTCCTTCCAAAACGTTCTGCAAACGATTTGGCTGTGCATCCAACCATGCTAGATGACCCCGAAATCTTCCGATGCAAGACTGTTGGGACATGACGGGCCGGGGAAACGACATGAAGCATATTACCTGTATCGACGATCTTCGCACGCTGCATCAGCGCCGCGTGCCGAAGGCGTTCTTCGACTATTGCGACCGCGGTTCCTATGCCGAGGAGACGCTGCGCGCCAACCGCGAGGACATGCAGGCGATCAAGTTCCGCCAGCGCATCCTGGTCGACGTCTCCAAGCGCGATACCTCGACCACGATCCTCGGCGAGCCCTCGACCATGCCGCTGATCCTCGCGCCGGTCGGCCTGCTCGGCATGCAGCACGGCGACGGCGAGATCCACGCCTGCCGCGCCGCGCAGGCCGCCGGCATCCCGTTCACGCAATCGACCATGTCGATCTGCTCGATCGAGGACATCGCCGCCAGTGTCGAGAAGCCGTTCTGGTTCCAGCTCTACGTGATGAAGGACCGCGGCTTCATCAAGGAATTGATCCAGCGCGCGATGGCTGCCAAGTGCAGCGCGCTGATGCTCACGGTCGACCTGCAGGTGATCGGCCAGCGCCACGCCGACATCAAGAACGGCATGACGGTGCCGCCCGAATGGTCGCTGTCGAAGCTGCTCGACTTCGCCAGCAAGCCGGCCTGGGTCTCCGGCGTGCTGCAGGGCAAGCGCCGCACCTTCGGCAACATCGCCGGACACGTGAAGAACACCGAGGATCTCAACCGCCTCGCCGAGTGGACCGCCTCGCAGTTCGACACCTCGTTGAACTGGAAGGACGTCGAGTGGGTCCGCAGCATCTGGCCGGGCAAGCTCATCATCAAGGGCATCCTCGACGTCGAGGACGCCGAGGAAGCCGCCAAGACCGGCGCGCAGGCGCTCGTCGTCTCCAACCATGGTGGCCGCCAGCTCGACGGCGCGCCGTCCTCGATCGAGGTTCTGCCGGAGATTGCGGACGCGGTCGGCGACAGGATGGAGATCATGTTCGACGGCGGCATCCGCTCCGGCCAGGACGTGATGCGCGCGCTCGCGCTCGGCGCAAAGTCCTGCATGATCGGCCGCGCCTATGCCTATGGCCTCGGTGCCGGCGGCCAGGCCGGCGTCGCCAAGGCGATCGACATCATCCAGAAGGAGCTGCTCACCACGATGGGCCTGTGCGGCGTCAACCGGATCGACGAGATCGACGATCACGTCATTGCGGTGTGAGTGCGCGGCGGTGCCGTAGGGTGGGCAAAGCGGAAGCGTGCCCACCATTGGTGCGCGAATGAGCGAGAGAGAGCGTGGGCACGGCGCAAGCGCGCCTTTGCCCACCCTACGAATTCAACGCTCGATCATTCACATCGGCGGCGTCAGGCCGTCGCGGCCGACGCTGACACGGCTGGTCTCGAAGGAGCCGTCCGGCAATTGCTTCAGGAAGGCGATCACCTTGGCGCCGGCCTTCAGCTCGGATTTGTCGCCGGGCACGAAGGTCACGACCGGCGTGTCGTCGGCGACGAACACCTTCTTCTCGCCGTCCTTGTACTTGACCAGCAGCGTGTGACCGTCATTGCCGACGACGCTCTCGGCCACCGTCGCATTGGTCATGCTGGAATTGGGCTTGAGGTCCCAGGGCCGCGAGCCTTCGCCGGTGCCGCGCATGGCTTCCGGAAACACGTGCACCTCGACGGCGTTCTGGCTGCCGTCCGGCCCCGGCACGGTGGTCGCGCCGATGAACGAGCCCGGCTTGATGTCGGCGAGCGAGATCTTGGTAACGCCCGACACGTTCACGTCGGAGGCGAGGCGAAGCTTGACCTCCTCACCGCTGCGCGACTTGACCTGCATGGTGTCGCCATTGACGCTTTCGATGGTGCCGCGCACGCGCGTCGGCACCGGCGCCTTCTGGGCGAAGGCGCAATAGGTCGAGACGGCCACCATCGCGACGGCGATCAGCGGACGTGTGAAAGTTGCACGTTGAACAGACATGACGGTCTCCGATTGTCCCCAGGAAGAGAGAACTCCGAAAGACCCCGCACTATTCTCTCAAGACTTCGTGAGATCGGCCTCGATTAACGTGCGCAGCTCGGCCGTGACCTCGGGCCGCCGCCCGAACCACAGCTCGAAACCGCGCACCGCCTGATGCAGCAGCATGCCGAGCCCGTCGGCGGTCTTCAGGCCGCGCGCCATGGCCGCGGCGAGCAGGGGGGTCACCAGGGGAACATAGACGAGGTCGGCGACGACGGCGTCTTGCGGCAGGCGCGCGACGTCGATATCGAGCGAAGGCTGGCCATGCATGCCGAGCGAGGTCGTGTTCACGAGAAGTCTTGCGCGCGGCAGCACGTCCCCGATCGCATCCCACGGCAGCGAATGCACATTTGGTCCGAACTGCCTTGCCAGCGTCCCGGCTCGCGCAAGGGTGCGATTGGCGACATGAACGCAGCTGATGCCGCGTTCGAGCAGGCCGAACACGACCGCACGCGCGGCGCCGCCGGCGCCCAGCACCAGCGCCTCTTCCGCCATGTCCCAGCCGGGCGCGCTGGCGTCGAGATTGTTGATGAAGCCTTCGACATCGGTGTTGGTCGAGCGCAGCTCGCCCTCCGCAAACCACAGCGTGTTCGCAGCGCCGACGGCCCGGGCGCGCGCGTCGGGGGTCGACAGCGCCAGCACGGCTTCCTTGTGCGGGATGGTGATGTTGGCACCGACGAAGCCACGCAGCGACAGCCGCAGCACGAAATCGCGCAGATCCTCAGGCGGCACCGCCTCGATGACATAGCCGCCCTCAATGCCGAGCGTGCGCAGCCAGTGACGGTGGATCAGCGGCGAGCGCGAATGCGCGGCCGGCCATCCGATCAGACAGGCTGCGGGGATCCTGGACGCGGTCATCTTTCCCTCGGGTCGTTTCCGAGGCGATCCATTTCGCGTCGCGCCCGCTCTGTCAAGCGCGCGGTCAGCTCGCAGCGGACCCGTCGGCGGCCCGGCCCTTGATGTCGGCGATGGCCCGCTCGAGGCTCGTGCGGTAGCGTGCCCGCGGCGGCGTGACGCCATGGGTGAGCAGCGCGCGCCGGACCGCGGGCGAGGCCCCCGTGATGAACAGCCGGATGCCCTGGCGGTGCGCCTTGGCGGCAACGCGGCCGAGCACGTTGGCCGCGGTCGAATCCAGGAACGGCACCGCGGCGAAGTCGACCACGAAAGCCTTGCGCCGGTCGGCGATGCCGTCGAGCACGCCGCCGATCGCCGAGGCCGCGCCGAAGAAGAACGCGCCGGTGATGCGATAGACCAGCACGTCGCGGTCGACCGCAAGCGCGGGATCGTAACGCACGCGGTCGCCGTTGCCGTCGTCGGGACGATCATCCGCAACCAGCGGCGAGCGCTCCTCGATGCCCGTCATCTCCGCCATGCGATGGATGAACAGCACCGCACCCAGCGCGAAGCCGACCAGGATGCCCTCGGTGAGATCGCGGAAGATCGTGAGCAGGAAGGTCGCGAGCAGCACCACGGCATCGCCCCATGACGAGCGCACGAGCGTGGCGAATTCGTGCTTCTCCGCCATGGTCCAGGCCACCACGACCAGCACCGCGGCGAGCGCGGCCAGCGGAATGTAGCTCGCGAGCGGGGCCGCGATCAGCATGAACAGCAGCAGGAACACCGAATGCAGCATGCCCGCGAGCGGCCCGCGCGCGCCGGCGCGGATGTTGGTCGCCGTGCGCGCGATCAGCCCGGTGACGCAGATGCCGCCGAACAGCGCCGAGCCGATATTGGCCGCGCCCTGCGCCACCAGCTCGCAATTGGAGCGGTGACGGCGCCCGGTCATGCCGTCGGCCACCACCGCCGACAGCAGCGATTCGATCGCCGCCAGTAGCGCAAACGCGATCGCATCCGGCAGCACGGCCCGTGCCTTCTCCAGCGAGAACGCGGGCAGCGCCGGCGATGGCAATTCGCGCGGGATGCCGCCGAAGCGCGAGCCGATCGTTTCCACCGGCAGCGCGAATATTGCACAAACGAATGCGGCGAAGACGACCGCGATCAGGATGCCGGGCCAGGAGGGACGCCAGACCCGCAAGGATGCGATGATGGCGATGCTGACGATCGCGACCAGCACTGCGGATGGATTGATCGTGCTGAGGCCGCCGGCGAGCGCGGCGAGCTTCGGCACGAACTCGCTGGGCTCCTTCCCCGCGAGCGTGATGCCGAAGAGATCGCGGAGCTGGCTCGCAAGGATGATGACGGCGATGCCGGCAGTGAAGCCGACCGTGACGGGATAGGGAATGAACTTGATGTAGGTGCCGACCCTGAGCAGCCCCGCGCCGATCAGGAACAGGCCCGCCATCATGGTGGCGAGGATGACTCCGTCGACGCCGTGGCGCTCCGCGGTCGCCGCGACCAGAACGATGAACGCACCGGCCGGGCCGCCGATCTGGAACCGGCTGCCGCCGAGCATGGAGGCGATGAAGCCGCCGGCGACGGCGGTGTAGAGGCCGCGGTCCGGCGTCACGCCCGAGGCGATCGCGATCGCCATCGACAGCGGCAGCGCGACGATCGCAACCGTCAGGCCGGCGAAGACGTCGGCGCGGAGATCCGCGAGGCCGTAGCCTTCACGAAAGACGGTGACGAGCTTCGGCAGATACAATTCGGCAAAGGTCGGCTGACGCAGCTGGTGCAGCCGGCCTGCCTGATCGCCTGTGATGCTCATGTCAGCAAAGTGCTCCGCTGGCCCACGATGCTCCGAAGCATCGTGCGTCCCAAGGTGCGACGATGCGCTAGCCCAACTTGATGCCGGGCACGATCAACGCGCGATCATGCTCCGACGCGGCGCGGCGGCCCCGGCTCCTTCAAGCGAACGCCACGTCCGCCGCTGTCGCTTCGGGCCTGCTCGCCGATCAGCTCGACGCCGGCCCGGTCGAACGCCTCGACCACCTTGATCAGGGTCTCGACCACGCCACGAACATTGCCGGTCGAGGCCTCCATCCGCTGGATGGTCGGCAGCGACACGCCGGCGAGCTCGGCCAGGGTTTTCTGGTCGATGCCGAGCAACGCGCGGGCTGCCCGCATCTGGAACGAGGTGATCACCTTGGCCTCACGTATCAGAGTTTATATGTGATATTCTGTACATATACAATGATGTAAAATACATCATCATGAGGCTGGTGCAAGCGTCTCCTCCGTCATTGCGAGCGAAGCGAAACAATCCAGAATCCCTCCGCGGAAAGACTCTGGATTGTTTCGCTGCGCTCGCAATGACGCGTGGAGAGACAGCGCCGCACATCCCTCTCCCCGTAAGAACGGGGAGAGGGCGTGAGAGAGCGTGCATCCCTCACTGCGCGCGAGACGGACTCACGCCGCGTGCTGATGTGCGGCGATGATCTGGTCGGCGGCGCGGCCGGTGACTTCGGCCATGTGGTCGAACTGGCGCGTGAAGCTGCCGGCGCCGGCGGTGGCCGAGCGCAGCTCCACGATCAGCTCGCCGATCTCCGCTTCCGGCATCATGGCGCGGACACAGTCCCAGCCGGTCCAGCCATCGCGGGTGTCGAAGCCGAGGATCTGGCCGCGCCGCGCCGACAGGATCGCGTTGATCTTGGCGGTGGCGTCGGTCGGGCAGACGATCTCGACCATGTGGATCGGCTCCAGCAGCACCGGCTGGCATTGCGGCAGGCCTTCGTTGAGCCCGACCCGCGCCGCCGTGCGGAAGGCGAGATCGGAGCTATCGACGCTGTGATAGGAGCCGTCGGTCAGCGTCACCTGCACGTCGGTGACGGGGAAGCCGAGCGGACCGCGCGTCAAGCCATCGACGACGCCCTCCTCAACCGCCGGGATGTAATTGCGCGGCACCGCGCCGCCCACCACCTTCTCGGCGAACTTGAAGCCGTCGCCGCGCGGCAGCGGCTTGATGTCGAGCACGACATCGCCGAACTGGCCGTGGCCGCCGGACTGCTTCTTGTGACGGCCGCGCTGCGTGATCGGCTTGCGGATGGTCTCCTGATAGCCGATCGCGGGCGGATGCGAGGTAACCTTGACGCCGAAGCGGTCGCGCAAGCGCTCGCTGGCGACACGCAGGTGCATCTCGCCCTGGCCCCACAGCACGGTGTCGTGGGTCTGGGCGTTCTGCACGATCATGAGCGAGGGATCCTCCTCGTGCAGGCGCGTCAGCGCCTGGCCGAGCTTGACGTCGTCCTTGCGGTCGGTGGCCGCGACCGAGATCGCGAGCACCGGCGGCGTCGGCTCGATTGTGATCAATGCCGCGGGCGCCGTCTTGCCGTTCGAAACCGTGTCACCGGTCTTGACCGGATCGAGCTTGGCGAGCGCCACGGTGTCGCCGGCTTCGGCCGAGGCGCGCTTGGTGTCGTAGGCGCCGTTGACGGCGAGGATGCCGGAGATGCGCCCTGCGCCGCCGGATGAGGATTGCAGCGTGGCGCCGTCGTCGAGATGGCCGGCGAGCAGCCGCGTCAGCGACAGCTTTCCGCCGTGCTGCGAGTGCAGCGTCTTGAAGACGTAGCCGAGCGCGTCCTTGGTCTCGGGAACGCCGAGACGTTTTGCGGTCTCCGCAACGCCGGGCGCCTCGTGGCGCAACGCCTTCATCAGGCGCAACACGCCGTTCTCGCGCGCGGCCGCGCCAAGCAGCACCGGGCAAATCAGCCCTTCCCGCAATTCGCGGGCGAGGTCGTCGAAGACGGCATCGCGCGGCGGCTGGATGTCCTCGAGCAGCTGCTCCATCAGCGCATCGTCGTGATCGGCGAGCTTCTCCAGCATCGAGAAGCGGGCTTCCTTCTCGCGATCGAGATCGCCGCCTTCGAGCGCGATCACCTCGGAGGCCTTGTGCTCGCGATAGATGAAGGCGCGCTCCAGCGCGAGATCGACGAAGCCCTCGATCAGCTCGCCCTTCCAGATCGGGATCTGGCGCAGCACCAGCGGCACGCGCGAGGCGGGCTGCAGCATCGCGAGGGTTTCGCGGATGCGCTCGCTGGCGCGGTCGATCTTGTTGAGGAACAGGAAACGCGGAATCTTCAGCTGTTCCAGCTCGCGCAGGATGATCTGAAGCTGCGGCAGCTTCTTCTCGTCGGCCTCGCAGACCACGATTGCGGCGTCGACCGCAGGTAACGCGGCGCGCATGTCGTGGGCAAACTCGACGGAACCGGGACAATCGAGGAAGGTGTAGCTGTCGCCCATGAAACTCGTGGTGGCGGCAGTGAGGCCGACGGTCATCTTGTGATGACGGGCCTCCGGCGTGGCATCGCCGACGGACGTTCCGGCGTCCACGCTGCCGGCGCGCGGGATTGCGCCCGTTCGCGCCAATATTGCTTCCAGAAGTGTGGTTTTACCGCTTTGGAAAGGGCCCACCAGCGCGATGCACCGTGGACCTCGGGGACTTCTGACGTCTTGTCCCATTCGCCGCCTCCTTCTTGTGGAGCTCGGCCCATGATTGGGTCGGCAAACGCCGATGCTCTGCCCCTCCCCGAGATTTGGCAAGCAACAAACGTCGCTGCGGTGCGTCGTCCGTAAAATCGCGCCGCTTCGCGCGGCGCGATCACACGCAAAAGTGTTAACGGCCCGGACGGAGTTCCAGGCTCTCGAGGCCCGCAGCGATATTGAGTCCGACCTGGCCCTGCACGCTGAGCGGCTGGAGCGCGATCGAATTGTTGGAGCCGCCGACCAGCACGTTGCCGCCGAGGCCGACGCCGATCGAGGCGCTGCCCTGCGCGCCGGCGTAATTGCCGGCGAGGTCGCCGGGGCCGAGCCGGTCGACCGGTGCGAACACGCCCCAGGCCAAAGCCGTCTCCTGGGTGATGCCGATGTCGAGACCGACCTTGCGGATGGTCGCGACGTATCGATCGTCAGGCAAGCCGTCGGCGCGCAGCACGCAGCCGAGATGGGTCACCGACCCCACGATGAAGCCGACGCTGGCGCCGCCGCGGCATTCGAGCACGCCGACCCGCGCCATCCGCTGCTGCGCACCAGTGCTCACGACGGAAGCAATGAGGCCGGCAGCGGTGAGTCCGGCGAAGAGGAACGAACGGCGCATGAATATCTCCGGCGATGATGTGATGCGAGCAGAGAGAGCGCCCCACCCGTGTTGCGCGGTGGTCTATGCCACAAGAGCGGCAATGGTGCCAGATCCTCCGTCATTGCGAGCGTAGCGAAGCAATCCAGACTGTTTCCGCGGAGGGATTCTGGATTGCTTCGCTGCGCTCGCAATGACGGGGATGGAGGTGCGCCTTTAGCCCAAAGCAAATCTTCACATGCCAGAACAAAAAAGGCCCGCATGAAGCGGGCCCTTTCCAACCTGCACCATCGCGACAGTCTTACCGAAGATTGCCACAGAAGCGCTGGATGCGCTTGCAGGCGTCTTCGAGGTCCGAGGTCTTGGTCGCGTAAGAGATGCGGAACGCCGGTCCAAGGCCGAAGGCCGACCCTTGCACCACGGCGACGCCTTCGGTCTCCAGGAGCTCGGTGACGAACGTCTCGTCATTGTCGATCACCTTGCCCGACGGCGCGGTCTTGCCGATCGTGCCGGCGCAGGACGGGTAGACATAGAAGGCGCCCTCGGGGCGCGGACACTCGATGCCCTTGGCCTGATTGAGCATGGAGACGACGAGGTCACGGCGCTCCTTGAACACCTTGTTGTTGGCGGGGATAAAGTCCTGCGGCCCGTTCAGCGCTTCCACCGCAGCCCATTGCGCGATCGACGACGGGTTCGAGGTCGATTGTGACTGGATCGTCGACATCGCCTTGATGAGCTGCGCCGGGCCGCCGGCATAGCCGATACGCCAGCCGGTCATGCAATAGGCCTTGGAGACGCCGTTCACCGTGAGCGTGCGGTCGTAGAGACCGGGCTCGACCTGCGCGACGGTGGTGAACTGGAAGTCGTCATAGACGAGATGCTCGTACATGTCGTCGGTCATCACCCAGACGTGGGGATGCTTCATCAGCACGTCGGTGAGCGCTTTCAGCTCCGAGCGCGTGTAGGCAGCTCCGGTCGGGTTCGACGGCGAGCACAGGATGACCCATTTGGTCTTCGGCGTGATCGCGCGCTCGAGCGCCTCGGCCTGGAGCTTGAAGCCGGTCGCGGCGGTGCAGACCACCGGCACCGGCTCACCGCCCGCGAGCGCAACCATCTCGGGATAGCTGACCCAATAGGGCGCGGGAATGATCACCTCGTCGCCCGGATTGATGGTCGCCATCAACGCGTTGTAGAGCACCTGCTTGCCGCCGGTGCCGACGATGATCTGGTTCGGCTTGTAGGCGACGCCGTTCTCGCGCTGAAACTTCGCGATGATGGCTTCCTTCAGCTCGGGGATGCCGTCGACCGCGGTGTACTTGGTCTTGCCGGCCTCGATGGCGCGGATCGCCGCCAGCTTGATGTTGGCGGGCGTGTCGAAGTCGGGCTCGCCGGCTCCGAGGCCGATGACGTTGCGGCCCGCCGCTTTCAGCGCACGTGCTTTATCCGTGACCGCGATGGTCGCGGACGGCTTCACACGGTCGAGCGCAGCGGCAAGGAAGGACATCATCATCTCCTGGCGAGCGTCGTGAAGCCCTTCGCCTCACGACTCTGATTGTGGGAATGAGCCACCCTAAAACGTGTGCCGCTGCGCCGCAAGAAACTTCGGCCCGATCCCGGAAAAGTTTACGATTTGGAGCGGTTCAAGCCGCGATTTCCCGCAATTTTGCACAACTTTGCCTCCGGAATTGCTCATATCCGGCAAAGCGTGTCCTCGGAGCAATTCTGCGTGTTGCGAGTCAGGTTCTTCTCCGTCATGGCCGGGCTTGTCCCGGCCATCCACGTCTGGCCGCGCAGCACGAAGAACGTGGATGCCCGGGACAAGCCCGGGCATGACGACGCGGGAGCGTGCGCGATCGTCCCCCGACTTAACGACTATCCGACGCGCCCCGCTCCGCGTTGACGCAAGCGTGAACTAAATTGCATCGTCGCGGAAATGATCTTCCCAGGCATCGCAATGCGGTAGGGTTTTCGAGTTTTTCTATCGGCCGGCTCTTGCGGCGGATTCGCATCGGCATCATTGTTTAACCGCCTCGCGGGGCAACGAGCGCCGCGTCTTCTCGTCCTCGGATTCGAACGCCAGAATGTACAAGCTCTATTCGATGCAACGCTCGGGCAACAGCTACAAGGTCCGCCTTGCGCTGGCGCTGCTCAACCTGCCTTACGAAGCTGTGGAGGTGGACATTCTGCGCGGCGAGAGCCGCACGCCGGATTTCCTGTCCAAGAACCCGTCGGGCCAGGTGCCGCTGCTCGAGGTCGGCGAGGACCGCTATCTCGCCGAATCCAATGCCATCCTCTGGTACGTTGCCGTCGGCACACCGCTCGCGCCGGAGAACCGCATCGACCGCGCCGAGGCGCTGCAATGGATGTTCTTCGAGCAGCACGCGCTCGAGCCGAATATCGGCGCGGCCTATTTCTGGCTGTCGCTGGTCAAGGGTGGTCGCGACCTGCAGACCCATTCGCTGGAGGACTGGATGGAGCGCGGCTACGGCGCGCTCCAGGTGATGGAGAACCACCTCAAGACCACCCCCTATTTCGCCGCGCGCCAGCTCACGGTCGCGGACATCGCGTTGTACGGCTACACCCACCTCGCCGAACGCTGCGACTTCGACCTCCAGGCCTTCCCGGCGATCCGGGACTGGCTGAAACGCGTCGAAGCCACGCCCGGCTTCGTGACGATGGACTGGCGCCCGGCCGACATCGACGACCCCGCCAGCATCGCCGCGAGCGCCTGACGGCGCGCCCGCTGCGGCGAATAGCGGGCATAACGGCCGTCTTTGCCGCAATCCCGCCACTTTCGGCGCGGGCGCCGCCGCAATATTGCCGGTTGAAACTGGGAAATTCTGGAAAGTCGCGGGTGATTCGCTCGCGTGTTGAAGGATTTAGACCATGATGCGGGCGTCCGGCACGGCGGGCTTTCAGAGCCCATCCGCTACCGTCGCGTCTTCCCGGCTCACCCATGCGGTCGCGGCCTCTCTCGCCGTCGCCGCGCTCTCGCTGTGCCTGATCGTCACCCTCACGGTGCTGTCGACCAAGGCGACCATGGCGATGGGCCTGCCGGTCTGATTCCCGTTTCATCCTGGACCAGCCTTCAGGGCGCCGTGCGGCCCGCGCCGACCGGCATCGCGACAGGACGTCGATGAAATCACCTGTGGTAGTCGTTGCAATCACCCTGACTGCGGCCATCCTGGTCGCGGCCTCGCTGCTGATCATCGTCGGCACGCGCAAGGGCGCAGGCACGTCGACGCTGAACGCGCCGACGCTGCAGCAGCGCGTCAAGCACGCGCAGATGGTCTAAAATCTTCCGAAAGCCTTACGCTTGCGCACAAGCGCATCTTAAGCACGCCGCATGAAATCGCAGCGCGGTCACGCAACGATCAGCCAGTGTTGCGGCCTTACCTCGTTCGGGAGGAGCGAGACAGGTCCATGCGGTTCGGATGGCGTGCGATCTCCGGTCCGGCGCTGACGGCAGCGGCCCTGCTGCCGGCGCTGCTGCTCGATCGCCTCGTCCCCGCGCCCTCGCCCGCCCCGCTGTTCGTCGGCATCGTGGCCCTCGCCGGCGCGCTCGCAGGACTCGCCTCCGCCGTGACGACCGCGATTGTCGCGGTGATCGGCGCGGCACTGTTCTTCCTCCATCGCCACGGCGTTTCCGGCCATGGTGCCGCCGATCTGGTGCCGCTCGGCCTCCTGGCCGTCACGGCTTTCGGCACCGCCGGCATCACCGGGCTGATGCGCGAGCGGCTGCTCGGCAGCTTCGCCGCCGAGCGCCGCAGCCACGCCACTGCCGCGCGGCTGTCGGCCGCGCTCGACAAGGTCGATATCGGCATCGTGCTGCTCGATGCCGAGACCCGGGCCGAATTCATCAACCGCGCGTTCCGCGATTATTTTGCGGTGCCGGACGAGATCGCCGACGCCAAGCCGCCCTTCATCGCGCTGATGTATCACGGCCGCGACACCGGCGCGTTCGAGCTGCCCGAGGACGAGCTCGGCACCTTCATCGCGCAGCGCATGGAGATGGTGCGGGTCGGCGATGCGCCGCCGATCAACATCAAGCTGCGCAACGGCGAGGTGCTGCGCTTCGTCTGCACCGCACTGCCCGACGGCGGGCGGATGCTGAGCTACACGCCCGTGACCGACCTCGTTCGCCACAGCGATGCGCCGGCAAGTGCCGACTACTACCGCTCGCTGCGCGATCCGACCGGCCGCAAGCTGATCCGGTACTTGCGCGCTGCGGAATGAGGCGAGTGTGCGATTGATCGGCAATACGATCATCACGTATGAAGGACATCCCTTCGTCGCGCACCCCCGAGATCGCGGAAATTCACATGTCGCTCATCATTCGCGCCGTCACCAGGCAGGACTACGATCAATGGCTGCCGCTGTGGGACGGCTACAACGCCTTTTACGGCCGCTCCGGTCCGACCGCGCTCGCGCCCGAGATCACGCGGATGACGTGGCAGCGCTTCTTTGATGCCTATGAGCCGATGCATGGGCTGGTCGCCGAGGACAACGGCCGCCTGCTCGGCCTGACGCATTATCTGTTCCATCGCAGCACCACCGCGATCGAGCCGTCCTGCTATTTGCAGGACCTGTTCACGTCCGAGGCCGCGCGCGGCAAGGGCGTCGGCTCGGCGCTGATCCATGGCGTCTACGAGCGCGCGAAGCTGGCGGGATCGCCGCGTGTCTACTGGCAGACGCACGAGACCAATCTCACGGCGCAGCGCCTGTACGACAAGGTCGCCGAGCGCTCCGGCTTCATCGTCTATCGCAAGATCTTCTGAGCCCCGGGGGCCTGTGGATAACTCCGCCTGTCACCCGCGCGTAACATAGCAAGACTAGGCTGCCCCTGCGTCTGGTCAGGCCCCCGTCACCGATCATGCGCCCCAAGCGGTCCCCGTCAGTCGCCGCGTCTGACAGGGGCCGCATTTTTTTGTCCGCGCTGCCGGCATGGCAGCAGCGCGGCCGCCCGCTTGCTGCTGCGGCGCGTGGTGGTCAGAATATCCGCCGCTCATCTCCGACAGGATCTTTCATGGAAATTCGCAATCTCGGCGCCTCCGGCCTTCGCGTGTCCGCGGTCGGGCTCGGCTGCAACAATTTCGGCCAACGCACCGACCTCGAGACCTCGCGCAAGGTGATCCATCGCGCGCTCGACCTCGGCATCACGCTATTCGACACCGCCGACATCTATTCGAACATGGGCGGCTCGGAGACCGTGCTCGGCACCGTGCTCGGCGATAGCCGCAAGGATATCGTGCTGGCGACGAAATACGCCAAGCCAATGGCCGAGGACGGCACCAAGCAGGGCGCCTCGCGCCGCTACATCATGGAGGCCGTGGAGGCGAGCCTGAAAAGGCTGAACACCGATTACATCGACCTCTATCAGCAGCACGATTACGACCCGCTGACGCCGATCGAGGAGAGCCTGCGCGCGCTCGACGATCTCGTGCGCCAAGGCAAGGTCCGCTACATCGGCAACTCGAACTTTCCGGCCTGGCGGATCGCGGAAGCCGAATACGTCGCGCGTGCGATGAATGTCAGCCGCTTCGTCTCCTGTCAGGACGAATATTCCCTGCTGGTGCGCGACATCGAGAAGGACCTGCTGCCGGCCGCGACGGAATACGAGCTCGGCCTGTTGCCGTTCTTCCCGCTCGCGAGCGGCCTGTTGACCGGCAAATACCGGAAGGGCGAGGCCGCGCCTGCGGACACCCGTTTCGGCAAGGTGCCGCGGCTGCGCGATCGCTACGTCACACCGCGCAACGAGGACATCGTCGAGAAGCTCGCCGCCTTCGCCAAGGCACGCGGCCATTCGATGCTGGAGCTCGCCTTCTCCTGGCTCGCTGCGCGCCCGCAGGTCTCGAGCGTGATCGCGGGCGCGACCCGCGTCGAGCAGATCGAGGAGAACGTCAAGGCGATCGCCTGGAAGCTCAGCGCGGAGGAGACGGCGGAGATCGACAGGATCACGCTGGGTTGATTTTGCGACGACCGACCTTTGCGGCGCGGCGTTATTTCGCGCCGCGCCCCACCGTCTGCATCACCTCGAAACCCTCGAGCTGGGGATGACCGAGATAAAGCGGCTTGTTGTCGCCCGCCCTATGATGCGCGGCGCGAAACGCCTCCGACTTGGTCCAGGCCTCGAACGCCGCATAATTCGCCCATACGGTGTGCGAGGCGTACAGCGTGTGGTCCTCGGCTTCCGGCCCGCGCAGCAGGTGAAATTCGACGAAGCCCGGCACCTTGTCGAGATGGGTGTCGCGCGTGAGCCAGACCTGCTCGAAGGCAGACTCGGAGCCCTTGGCGACGCGGAAGCGGTTCATGGCGATGTACATGGGGTGGTGTCTCCTCTAGGCGCGATCGTCAGGGATGCGATGCTCTCTCGCTCCCTCTCCCCGTTCTTACGGGGAGAGGGTGGGGTGAGGGGCTGCCTCCGCGAGTTCGGTTTGAATTATAGTCAGAACGCCCTCAATGTTGCCAAGGACATCGTTGTTCCAGAAACGAAGCACCTTGTACCCCTTTTCTCTCAGGCGCTCATCGCGGATTGCATCTGCTGCAGATTCATTGTGCTGCCCGCCATCGACTTCAACCACGAGTCGCTTCTCGCGGCATACGAAGTCGCAGATGTAGCCGATAATTGGTTCCTGTCTGACGAATTTGTGTCCATCGATCCTCCGACTGCGGATGCGATTCCAGAGGACCGTCTCCGCGCCTGTTTGATTGACGCGCAGCTGTCGCGCGAGTCGGATAGACTTTTCATTGTGGCCACGCATTGCCTTGCCCCTCACCCGGATTGCTGCGCAATCCGACCTCTCCCCGCAGAAGTGCGGGGAGAGGTTTAAGTCAGACCACCAATCCCTTCATCGGCCTTGCGCTTGGGCTGTCGGGGAACACCGTCTCTGCCAGCACGCGATCGGACAGGCCGAACTGGTCCTGCAGCACGCCTTTGATCACCGAGCGCAGATCCGTCGTCGGCTTGAGGTCGCGGCTCTCATACAGGCTTGCGAGCTTGAGGCCCGGCCAGTCCGAAATGACGCGGCCGCCTTTCACCGCGCCGCCGGCGAGCAAGGCGATCGTGCCGGTGCCGTGATCGGTGCCCTCGGTGCCGTTGATGCGCGCGGTGCGGCCGAACTCGGTGGCGACGACCACGACAGTGTCGCGCCAGCGATTCCCGAGGCCGCTCTCGAACTCGGCGAGCGCGCCGTCGAGACCGCCGAGCAGGAAGGCGAGACGCCCCACAGGGCCGCCTTCATTGGCATGCGTGTCCCAGCCGTCGAAGGCGAGCGCGGCGATGCGCGGGCCATCATCGGCCGCCATCAGCTTTGCAGCGACGCGCGCGACCTGCCGCATCTGCGTGACGGCGTTGCCGCGTGTCGCTTTCATGTCGTCGCCGCTCGCCGCCTTGTCGAGCTGGAGGCCTTGCGACAACGCGGAGGCCAAGGCGGGATCGCGGTGACGGTAGAGCTCGACGAGGCGCATCGCGGTGTCGTCATCGGCCTGCGGCAGCGCGACCGGCGCCCAGCCCACGGTCGGCGCGCTGCCGCGCAGCACCAGCGGCGTAGTGGGACCGACCGCAAGCCCGCTCGATACGCGCTCGCCGCGCGGCAGCGCTTCGAGCGCGCGATTGAGCCAGCCGGACTGCACGCGGCCCGGGCCGGCATAGCCGCTTTCGAGCACGTCCTGGCCGTCGAAATGCGAGCGGTCGCGATAGGGTGTCGCGATCGCATGGATCACCGCCGCGTGCTTGTCGCGATACATGCGCGCGAATTCCGGCATCGCCGGATGCAGGCCGAAGAACGAGTCCAGCATGATCGCGGGATGCGCACCATCGGCCGCAAGCGCAATCGATCCGTGCAGGCCGGCATAATCGGGGTCGCCGATCGGCGCGACGGTCGAGAGCCCGTCCAGCGCGCCGCGCAAGATCACCACGACCAACCGCGGATCGCGCCCGTCGGCCGCGCGGGCGAATTTCGGCAAGTAGGCCCAGGCTGCAAACGAGGCGCCGCCGAGCAGCAGACCACGGCGGGACGTGAGGAGCCGGTTCTCGACGCAGTCGGTCATCATCATCTCCTCTGCATTTCCGGCGACATCAACAGCAGCGCTAGCGCCTGCTGCCGCGACTCCGCACGCTCGATGGTCCGCCGCGTCTCGGCCGAGGCGGCATCGGCGGCGCCAAACTCCAGGAGATCGAGCGGATCGATGTTGTTGCCGAGCCGCGCACCGATCTGCGCCGCGATGTCGAGCCTGAGCTTGATGCCTTCAGGCGCAGCCCAGGCGGCATTGGTATCTGGAAAGCCGTTGGGGCCCGGCGGCGACCACAGCGGCTGGCCGAGCAGATTGAGGTTGTTCAGATAGGCGCCGGGATCCTCCGGCACGCGCGCCAGCAGCCGGCCGCTCGCAACCAGGAAATCGTATGGCGAGCGCATCTTGGTGAGCGGCGCCTTCCATGCTTGATCGGAATCGACCAGCGCCGTCGCCAGCGCCTTGAGATCGCCGTCGGTCTTGACGAAGACGTCGCGCAGGCGCGCAACGAGCGCCGGCGGCGGATCGTCGGCGACGAAGTGACGGACGAACTTGGTGGCGATGAAACTCGCGGTCGAGGGATGCCGCGCGAGATCGGCGAGCGCGGCTTCGCCCTGTGCGAGGCCCGCCTGGTCGTAGGTCTTGCCGAGCAGGATCTGCGGCCCGGGCTGATGCGCATTGACGTTGAAGACGAAGGAGCCGGGGATTCCGAGCTGCCCCTGCCTGCCGGCAAAGGTCCAGCCGGTGATGATGCGCGCGAGCGAGGTGACGTCGCCTTGCGTGTAGCCGCCGCCGACGCCGAGCGTATGCAGCTCCATGATCTCGCGGGCGAGATTTTCGTTCAGCCCGCGCTTGCGGTTTTGCCCGGCGCGCGAGTCAGGTCCAAGCGACTGCTGGTTGTCGAGGAAGAACAGCATCGCCGGATGCTGCTCGACCGCCCTCAGCATGTCGGCGAAGCGCCCGAGCACGTGCGGCCGGATCGCCTCGCGCTCGAACGCGCCGGCCCAGATCCGCGCCAGCTCGCCCTTGCTGGCGGAGATGCAGAAATGATTGGACCAGAACGCGACGAGGCGCTCGGTGAAGCCGCACTCGACGAGCGTGGCGCGCTGCAACCGCGCCAGCGCCTCGGCGCGAAAGGTTTTCTGGATCACGTTGAGCGGTTGCGGCGCAGGCTTGGCGGCGGGCTGCGGCGCGGCCGCGCTCGGCTGCATGGCCTCCGGCTTCGGTGCGCTGTCGGCGGGCTTTGCATCGGCCATTTGGCCGGTGATCTCTGCCGCTGCATTCAGCGAGAGATTGCGGCGCAAGGGTGGCTTCTGATCGGCAGGCGCTTGTGCCGGCGTCTCGACGGGCGCGGCGGCCTTCGCCGCCTCACGCGCCTGCTTGATCTCGTCCTGATAGGCAAACACGGCCTGCCCGAGCTGCGGCGTCGATTGCAGGCCCGGCGCTTCCAGCAGCATGCCATTGGGACGCGAAAGGTCCGCCTTCACGAAGCCGCGCGGGTCGGAGCTTGCGTTGATGAGATCGCCCGATGCACCGCCGCGGGCGCCGAAGCCGAAGCGGTTGAGCGCGATGAGGGCGGCTTGCGAATCGCGGGCCATCGATGATCTGTCCTTCGCGCGTTGGGAGGTGCTTTCCTGCGACGCGGGCGGCGCGTAATATACCGCAGCGACAGATGAACCCGACATGAAAATGACGGCGAAGCTTCGACGTAAATCATGACAAATCCGAAAGAAATGCCGTCAGCGCCGGCACTTGCGCGCCGTCTCACGTGTTCCCGCTGCGGCAGCGAATTCGGCTGCGATCTCTCGGGCAATTGCTGGTGCGCGGAAGAGACGGCGCGGCTGCCGATGCCGATCGAGGGCGCGGACTGCCTGTGCCGGGAGTGTTTAAGGAAAGCGGCGGCGGAGGCAGTCTCGTAGGGTGAGCAAAGCGAAGCGTGCCCACGCATTCTTGGCGATCGCGAGAGATGGTGGGCACGGCGCTTTGCGCCTTTGCCCATCCTACGAAACTACGTGCGTTACACCGCAAATCCCGGCGACTTGCGCGCCATGCCGTCGAACGCATCCAGCAGCTTTTCGCGCCAGGCATAGACCGGATCATCCGCGTCGAGCAGCTTGAACGGGCTGACCACGCGCGCCCATTGGAATCCGCCGAACACGATGTAGTCGGCGTAGTTCGGCGCATTCCCGCCGATGAAGGGCTGCGTCTTGAAGGTCTGCCGCATGATCTCCAGCGATTTGCGGAACGCGACGATGCCGGTGTCGCGGCTCGCCTGGACCTCTTCCAGGCCCTTGCCGAACCGCGCCTCGCGCGACTTGCGGAAATAGGCGGCATCGACCTCATTCAGATTCTTCGGGATGTCGGCGATAACAAGCGGAGAGAGACCGCCGACGATCGCGATGTCGCCCCACGCATTGATCATGCGCGCCATGGCGCGGCCGCCCTCGCCGCCGAACAGCGACGGGCGATCCGGAAAATTGTCCTCGAGATAGTTCGCGATGGTCCAGGAATCGACCACCGGCTTGTCGAGATGCAGCAGCACCGGGACCCTCTCCGAGCCGTGCGGCGCGATGGCGCTCTTCTCGGTGAAGCGCCAGGGCAGCGTCTCCGCCGCAAGGCCCTTGTGCGCCAGCGCCATCCGCGTGCGCCAGCAATACGGGCTGAAGGGGCGCGTGGGATCGGTGCCGACGAGTTCGTAGAGCTTGAGCGACATTGGCTGGTGCTCCGTCATTGCGAGCGCAGCGAAGCAATCCAGACTGCCGCCGCAGAAACATTCTGGATTGCTTCGCTGGCGCTCGCAATGACGTTTGTGGAGGCAGAAGTGGGTCTCACCGCCCGTTGGCGCGCAACAGCCTCTCGCCGCCTTCCGTCACCGCGATCACCAGCCCGAGACCTGCAATCGTCTCGCGCGCGACGTAGCCGCGCTCGGCGGCGTCTTCCCAGATGGTGAGGCGCGGGCACGAGGTCTTCCAGGTCGCGAGCACCTCGGCGTAGGCGCGCGGCTCGCGCGCCACCCATTCGACGAAGTCCAGCACCAGCGGATCGGCCGTCTCGCTCATTGCAAACCTCCCTTGTCGAAGGCGGCCAGAACCGGCGCACGCAGCAACAGCCAGCCGCCATAGGCGATGTAGTAGCAGGCGATGGTGGTGATCAGCTTGTTCGACCAGGCGATGAACTGCTGGTCGGTCATGGCTTCGAGGATGCGCCGCGCCAGCGTGGTGCCGAGCATCGAGGCTGCGATCGCGACCGCAGCGAGCACGGGATCGAGGCTCGCGGCCTGATCGATGATGCCGCCGAAATAAATCAGCTTGGTGAAATGGCTGATGAGCTGGCACATCGCTTTCGTCGCCACCTTCTCGCGCCGGCCGAAATCGCCGCCGAGGAAGAAGGTGTCGAGCAGCGGGCCGGAGACGCCGGTCATCAGCATCAGGCCCATGCAGATCGTGCCATAGACCGTGCCCTGCCAGAGCCTGTCAGGATCCGGCTTGATGTTCGCGGGCAGGAGCCGCGCCATGAACGGCGTGGCGCCGAGCAGCAGCAGCGCCGTCGGCTTGTCCGGCACGTAGCGGGTCAGCGACCAGGCGGCGAGCGCCACGGTCGCGCCGACCATGTAGTTCGCAACCGGCCGCCAGCGGATATGCGCCCGCCACAGGAACGCCCGCCAGCCGTTCGAGGCCATCTGCGTGATCGCATGCAGCACCATCGCGGTCGGCAGCGGCATCAAGGCCAGCAGCACGCCGATCAGGATCAGCCCGCCTGCCATGCCGAACAGCCCCGACAGGAACGCGGTGGCCACCATCAGCAATCCGAGGGCAGCGATCATGATGGGCGTCACGAGGGTCTCCGGGGTAGCGAGCAAGGGACGCAAGGCTGTCTGCTCCCTCTCCCCGTTCTTACGGGGAGAGGGTGGGGTGAGGGGCTATATCCGCGATCACTGTAACAGTCGGATTCGCGGAGAGTCCCCTCACCCGCCGCGCTTCGCGCGTCGGCCTCTCCCCGCAAGCGGGGAGAGGCGAAGAGGAACGTGCCTTGCTTGCCCCTCTCGCGCAAACTGAGTTATCTTGCCCTGGCATCAGCTTTCCTGAGGGTGGGTCATTTGCGGCGGCTGCTGTTTCTCAACGGCATCAAGGCGTTCGAGGCGGCGGCGCGGACCGGCAGCTTTGCTGCGGCCGGGCTGGAGCTGAGCGTATCGGCGGCCGCCGTCAGCCGCATGGTGCACCTGCTCGAAGAACGGCTCGGCGTCGCCCTGTTCGAGCGCAAGGCCAATCGCCTGGTGCTGACGCAGGCGGGCCGCGCCTATCAAGGCGGGCTGACCCCGATCTTCGATGCGCTGGCGAGCCTCACGGCACAGGTGACGGCGCCCGCCAGCGTGCGCGTGCTCACCATCGGCGTCGGCCACACCTTTGCGATGCGCTGGCTGATCCCGCGCCTGTCGGAGTTTCGCAGCGAGGAGCCCGACATCGAGGTGCGCTTCACCACCGGCGGCGCCGCGGTGCCGTTCGGCGAGGACTGGAGCTGCGGCATCAAGCTCGGCACCGGCGACTGGCCCGGCCTCGTCGCCGAGCCGCTGTTCGCCGGCGACCTCACCCCCGTCTGCGTGCCGCGCCTGGCCGGCGGATTGAAGCGCCCGGCCGACCTGAAGGGGCCGAGCCTGATCCGCGTCGCGCACTCACCCGAGGACTGGCCGATCTGGCTGAAGGCGGCGGGCACGGCGAGGATCAGCGCGCGCGGGCCCGAGTTCCAGTTCTACGGCCAGGCGCTGCAGGCCGCCGCCGACGGGCTCGGCATCGCCATGGGCATCCGCCCCTATATCGACGACGATCTCGCGGCCGGCCGGCTGGTGGCGCCGTTCGACCTCTCGGTGCCCAAGGGCATGCGCTGGTACCTGCTCTATCGCAGCTTCCAGACCGAGCAGCGCGACTTTGCCGCGTTCCGCCGCTGGATCATGCGGGCGGCATCGGAACCCGCTGCCCGCCCGCGCAAGATCGGCCGCGCTGCAGCGCGGAACTGAAGGCGGGCAAAAAAGCCGCCTGCTTGTGAACGGCTTCACATCCCAAAATCCGCAAATGTGGTCCCCTGACCCTCCGAAAAGAAACGTGGGACCTACACTCATGACGACCCTCTACGACGGCTTTGACATCGAATCCTTCGAAGCTGGCAAGGGGCTGTGGCACGCGCGGATCCGCCGTGCCGATCTCAGCCCGGTGGCCATCGACGGCGTGCTGTTTCCGGCCATGGAAGTCGGCTTCGCCTGGCCCGATCGCGATGCCGCGATTGCCGATGCCAAGCACCACATCGATCGTTTCCGCCTGCGGGCCGACAGCGACGACGAATAGGCGGTCCGCAGCCGGACCAGGGCGGCGAAAAAAGGGGGCAAACCGGTCATGTCCATCATCGAAACCGATGCAGCTCGGCCGCGGATCTACGCCCGCGCAGTGCTGTCCAATTGCCCGGAATGCGACGGCGATCTCACAGTGCTCCGCGTGATCGGCGGCCGCGCCGGATGCGAGTACTGGACCATGCGCTGCACCGATTGCGGCGGCATTCATCTCGACATCCTCGAGCCGAATGTCGCCGCCGGGAACGACGACGGGCCGCTGCCGGCGGCGTGAACGGAAGGCTGCTGCCAACCTGCTGTCAGCAGCCTGCATGGCCACGGGCGTTCACCCTTTATTGCGGGGCAGACTCGTCCCATATTCGCCTCATGGCGAAGAAACCTGCTCCCCCCAAATCCCCCAAAACCAAGGCTCCGAACTCGAAGGCGCATCGCCCCGATGTGCAGCCGATCGGGCCGGCGCTCGCCGAATTGCTCAATCCCGCGATCAATCGCGGCGATGCGGGCTTGGGATCAGGCACAGGCCTGCAGCCGCCGCCGGACAATTCGCGCGACCGCCGCGCCGGGGGCGAAGCCGCCGCGCATCGCGCGCGGGCTTCGACGCCGAAGGAGTTTCCGCAAGATGCGGCGCGGCCGATGCCGCTGCGGCCCAATCCGCAGCCGCCGGGCGCTCGTCAGTCCAGTGAGCTTGCTGGGCTGGAGGAGGCGCCGCAAGCCAATTACGGAACCGCGGCCACGATTCCGACGCTCGATCCGGAACTGGCGCGACAGCTCGGCCTGCCCACCGAGGAGGACGATGCCGAAGCGCTGGCGCGTCCGCCGCGTTCCAAGATGGAGGCACTGGGCGTCAAGGCCACCGCGGATGCGCTGGAATCGCTGATCCGCGAGGGCCGGCCGGAGTTCCGCAAGAACGACGGCTCCATGAAGGTGTGGACGCCGCACCGGCCGCCGCGCCCGGAAAAGTCCGAAGGCGGCGTGCGCTTCGAGATCAAGTCGTCCTACGAGCCCAAGGGCGACCAGCCGACGGCGATCGCCGAACTGGTCGAGGGCATCGACCGCAACGACCGTTCGCAGGTGCTGCTCGGGGTCACCGGCTCGGGCAAGACCTACACCATGGCCAAGGTGATCGAGGCGACGCAGCGCCCGGCCCTGATCCTGGCGCCGAACAAGACGCTGGCCGCGCAGCTCTATGGCGAGTTCAAGAACTTTTTTCCCGACAACGCGGTCGAGTATTTCGTCAGCTATTACGACTACTACCAGCCGGAAGCGTATGTGCCCCGCACGGACACGTACATCGAAAAGGATTCGTCGATCAACGAGCAGATCGACCGCATGCGCCACTCGGCGACGCGCGCGCTGCTCGAGCGCGACGACGTCATCATCGTCGCCTCGGTGTCCTGCATCTATGGTATCGGCTCGGTCGAGACATACACCGCGATGACCTTCGCGCTGAAGAAGGGCGAGCGCATCGACCAGCGCCAGCTCATCGCCGACCTGGTCGCGTTGCAGTACAAGCGCACCCAGGCCGATTTCACCCGCGGCACGTTTCGCGTCCGCGGCGACGTGATCGACATCTTCCCGGCGCACTATGAAGACCGCGCCTGGCGCGTGAACCTGTTCGGCGACACCATCGAGAATATCGAGGAGTTCGATCCGCTCACCGGCCACAAGCAGGACGAGCTCGAATTCATCAAGATGTACGCCAACTCGCACTACGTGACGCCGCGCCCGACGCTGGTGCAGGCGATCAAGTCGATCAAGTTCGAATTGAAGCAGCGGCTCGACCAGCTCAACAACCAGGGGCGTCTCCTGGAAGCGCAGCGGCTGGAGCAGCGCACCACCTTCGACCTCGAGATGATGGAGGCGACGGGCAGCTGCGCCGGCATAGAGAACTATTCGCGCTATCTCACCGGGCGTCGCCCCGGCGAGCCGCCGCCGACGCTGTTCGAATACGTGCCCGACAACGCGCTGATCTTCGCTGACGAAAGCCACGTCACCATCCCGCAGATCGGCGCGATGTTCCGCGGCGACTTCCGCCGCAAGGCGACGCTGGCCGAATACGGCTTCCGCCTGCCCTCCTGCATGGACAACCGCCCGCTCCGCTTCGAGGAATGGGACATGATGCGGCCGCAGACCGTCGCGGTGTCCGCGACCCCGGGCAGCTGGGAGCTGAACGAGAGCGGCGGCGTGTTCGTCGAGCAGGTCATTCGCCCGACCGGACTGATCGATCCGCCGGTCGACATCCGCCCGGCGCGCACGCAAGTGGACGATCTCGTCGGGGAAGTGCGCGCCACCGCGCAAGCGGGCTATCGCTCGCTGATCACGGTCCTCACAAAACGCATGGCGGAGGACCTCACCGAATATCTGCATGAGCAGGGCATCCGCGTCCGCTACATGCACAGCGACATCGACACGATCGAGCGCATCGAGATCATCCGCGATCTGCGCTTGGGTGCGTTCGATGCGCTGGTCGGTATCAACCTGCTCCGCGAAGGCCTCGACATTCCCGAATGCGCGCTGGTCGCGATCCTCGATGCCGACAAGGAAGGCTTTTTGCGCAGCGAGACCTCGCTGATCCAGACCATCGGCCGCGCCGCGCGCAATGTCGACGGCAAGGTGATCCTCTATGCCGACCAGATGACCGGCTCGATGGAGCGCGCCATCGCCGAGACCAACCGCCGCCGCGAGAAGCAGGTCGAGTACAACAACGCCAACGGCATCACGCCGGAGAGCGTGAAGAAGCAGATCGGCGACATCCTCAACTCGGTCTACGAGCGCGACCACGTGCTGGTCGAGGTCGGCGGCCACGACATGACCGACGACGTCATCTCGATCGGCCACAATTTCGAGGCCGTGCTCGCCGATCTCGAAACGCGGATGCGCGAGGCCGCCGCCGATCTGAACTTCGAGGAAGCCGCGCGCCTGCGCGACGAGGTCAAGCGCCTGCGCGCGACCGAGCTCGCCGTGGTCGACGACCCCACCGCGAAACAGCGCGTGGTCGCGGGCAAGGCCGGCGCTTATGCCGGCACCAGGAAATATGGCGACGCCGCCAACCTGCCCGTCAGCGCCATGAAGAACAAGAGCGCAGCAACCGCGCTCAAGGCCGGCGGCGGCAAGGGCTCCCGCGTGCACAAACCGCATCTCGACGAGATGCACGGCCCGGAATCGCTGCCCTACCGCGAGAGCCGCGCGCTGCCGTCAAAGCCGTTCGGCAGCACCAGCCGCATCATCCAGCCGACGGATTCGCGGCAGTCGGGGCCGGAGTTCGGGCCCGCGCCGAAGTCGACGGGCGGGGCACCGGGACGACGTGGGGGGTGGAAGAAGAGGTAGGCAACGCAGGTTTATCGGCGACGTTCGTGGTTATGGATTCTCAGATGCGCAATCGCGCATCATAGCTCGCCGCTCTGCGGAATGACACGCGGAGAGATTCCCCCTCACCCCACGCTCGCCGTCACCACGGCCATCACCGACAGCAGCAGCATGATCGTCACCAGTTGCAGCGAAGCGACCGGCTGGGTGCGCCATGCCGTGATCTTGTCGGAGAGCGACAAATGGGCCTCGAAGAATTTCGGCTCGTAGACGGTCTTGAAGAGGTGCGGGAAGCTCGGACCCAAGGTCACGGCCAGCATCGCGTGGGCGAGCGAGGCGAAGGCGACGAAGATGGCGACGCCGGGGTCGCCGACGAGGTCGTGGTTGCCCACGAGCTTGAGCAGGAAGGCCGCGGTGGCGAAGGTCGGGAAGCTCTGCAGGGTCGCGGTCAGCGCGAGGCCTTCGAGCGCGTTATGCAGGCGGGACTTTCTGACGGTGGCGATGGCGGCCATGGCACGTCTCCCTGATGACATGCCGATGACGGTAGCCGCGGCGCCGGCGGAATGATGTGAGATGGGTCACGCGGGGAGCGGTACGGGGCTTCGCCTCTTCCCGGCATGCGGGGACAGGCCGGAAGCCAAAAGTCCGGGTTGAGCTCGCAGCTGCTCTCAACGTCGTCATTGCGAGCGCAGCGAAGCAATCCAGAGTCTTTCCGCGGACGGGATTCTGGATTGCTTCGCTGCGCTCGCAATGACGTGTTGAAGGAGCGCTGCTCCCGATCTCATCGGCAACCCTTCCAGCGCGAGCGAAGCTCGTCGCGGCCAGCATCCGCCTTCGCCAAGGCTTCGGCGGATCAGAGCGGGGCGAGGGAGTAGCCCGCGGGCGTGGCGGAGATCTCGCGTTTGGGCGCCTGCGTGGCGGGACGTTGCGCACGGCTCCATGCGCGTTGCGCGCCAGGCAACCGAACTTGGCGCGAATTCGTGCAGCCATCCCGCAACTCAACCCACAGTTGCGTGCCATGAACCGGGCATTGCGCTCATGCGTCAAAACGTCTGCAACATCCCTGTGATTTCGCGGATTGCCGGTGCGCGACACCGCGCGTTAGCGTTGCGCGACGTCACGGGGCCAAACGAGGACGGGCAGGAATGACGGTGGAGCAGCTGAATCGCCAACGCGTCGTGCATCTGCTCGATGCCTTCGCGCGCGGCGATATCGAGACGGCGCTGGCCTGCTGCACCGACGACGTCTATTTCCTCACCCACGCGCCGATCGATGTGCTGCCGCACATGGTGCCGCGCCATGGCAAGCAGGAGCTGCGCGACCTCTGGCAGACGGTCTGGTCGCGCTATTCGGAGATTCGCTACAAGATGCCGCACATCGTCGCTGAGGGCGAGGCGGTCGCGACCTACATGCACGCATTTTTCAAGAAGCGCAGCAACGACCGCATCGTGCAGTTCGACATCGCGGTGTTCTACACGTTCCGCGGCGGGCTAGTGGCGCAGATCCGCGAGATCATCGATTCCTACGACCTGGTGCAGCAGGTGCTGGAACGGGAGATCGGGCCGCTGATCACGGGGCGGTGAGCGTCGAGACCCGGACAATTACGGGATCCTATTGTAAATCTCACAAAGAGCGATCAAGTGTGCATTGCAAAAACGTGAATTGCGTTTTGGCCGAAATCTGCTATTTCATTCGTATACAAATGAGTTGAGCCCCGGCGCCTGACTGCGCGTGGGGTTGTTTTCCGTTTTTTCCGCAAAGCCAGCTTCAGGACTGCCCCAAATGACAGAGCACAGCCTCTGGCGTTTCTCGCGCGCGTTGCACCGCGCGATCAACGACCGGCATTTCGAGGATATCGAGGCCTTGATCGACGAGGACGTCGAATGGGCGCTCTACGGCCCGATCGACATGTTTCCGTTCCTCGGCGCGCGCCAGGGCAAGAATGCCGTGCTCGACGTCATCCGCCAGCTCGCCGACAATTTCCACGTCCGCCGCTTCGACCGCGAGAGCATCATGCTGGGCGTCGATTCCGCCGCCTCGATGCTGCGCTATTCGCTGACGGCCCTGGATTCCAACAAGCCGATCAGCTTGCGCGTGGCGCAGTTCGCCCAGTTCAAGGCCGGCAAGCTGGTCAGCATGCGGGTGCTGATCGACACCTTCGATCTGGTCGAGCAGGCACTCGGCCGCGCCATTCATCTGCCGAAGATGACCAGCGTCGGCTAACGCATGATCCGGACCCGAAGGGCCGCGTTAGCGCAAAGTGCGAAGCGGTTTTCCGAAAAGATTATGCGCAAACAACAACCTGAAGCACGATGAAGATCATCGCGCTTTAGGGGGGACGCCAACGGGCCCCGCTGTTCGGGACCGATGACAGGCGATCGCGACGTCCTGGCCTCCAGCCCCGCCGGATGCCGTCGCATCACGAGCTCGTCATCGGGCGCGCGCCTTTCGCGCGGCCCGTTGGTTCGCGTCCCCTGGCGAACCGCCACAATTCCGCAACGATAAATCGGCACCTTCAGCGCCGGAATGGCGCATGGTCATTGCGGCCGCTATAGTGCGGCGGACAGCATGCGCTGGGGTTCGTGGGCAGGACGATGGAATTCTCGACAGGGTTTGGCTGGACCAGGCTGCCGTTGCTGGCAGCCGCATTCATTTTGGGCTCGGCGCTGACGTTACAGGCGCAGATCATTCCGCCCTTCTCTCCGCCGCCATCCGACGACCAGGCCGAGGCGGCCGAAGCTCCCGAGGTCAATGATCCCGACATCATGAAGGGCATCGACGTCGACAAGCTCGACTGGAGCCAGCTCGCGGTCGATGCGGGGACCGGCATCGACCCGATGGCCGCCAAGAAGCGCGCCCAGGCCGCCGCCAGGGAAGGCCTCGACTGGTCGTCGAACCCCAATGCCAACGGCTCCTCCGCGGTGACCGTCAAGCAATCGGTCTTCTCGTTCTGGGATACGCGGATCGGCGCCGACATGACGGTGGCGAGCGAGCCCAAGACGATGTCCGAGCTGCTGGCGCAGAAGGCCAGCAACGGCGGCAACCTGCCGCAATCCTCGGGCAGCGCCTGGGCCACGGCAACCGCGCCGGGCGCGGGCGCGATCTGGGACAAGACCGCGGTGGAAGCCAGGGTCGATCCCGGCGCCGAGCACAGCAAGATCGGGGCGTCACTGACCAAATCGGTGCCGCTGTCGGGCGACACCTCGCTGACGCTGCAGAACGGGTACAGCGTCAACCAGCAGGGCAGCAGTGCGGTCCCCGGCCTCGGCGGCCACGTCACGCGCACTTACGAGACCGACCAGAGCGCCAAGGTCACCGTGACCGACACCGGCACCAGCGTCATTGCCGGCCAGACGCTGTCGACCACCGAGGACAAATGGCTGCGCAAGGTCGGCGCGGAGCAGAAGCTGTTCGACAACGTCACCGTTTCCGGCTCGGTTGGTGAAACCTCGCAAGGCACGCTGAACAAGAGCGTGACCGCGGGCTTCAAGAAGAGCTGGTGAGCCCTTCGCCGCTCCCGCCTGCGGGGAGAGGGAGTGAAGCACCGGCCGAGTTGCGCCCTAACCTCGCCGCAGCCGCCGATTCACACATCCCTAACCATACGCCACGGCAAAACCCCCGAATGGTCCGTCCTTGCCGCATCTCGGCCCATTTGCGGTCAAAATCGGACGCCCTGATGCGGCCTGCCTCACAGACGTCGTCGTGCGGGGGACACTCGCGCTGCGCTCAACGCGAACAGGGGAACAACGATGAACGCCATGCGTCCTGAAAAGGTCGAAGCCACCGAGACCGAAACGGTCGACACCAACCTTGCCGCCGTGACCGAGGTCGAAGCCGGCATCCGCGATTTCGTCCGCAACGACATCGCCTATCTACGCCGTCCGGCCGCGACCACCACCGACGCCCCGCCGCTCGATCCGAGCGCGGAAGCCACCGTCAACAACGTCAACTCGCTGATCCAGCGCGTCGCCGGCACCTCGCTCGCCGAGATCGAGAATTTGATCTCCGAGCTCGAGAGCCTGCGCGACCTGCTCCACGCCGAAGGCCAGCGCGTCCAGCGCGAGATCTCCGGCTACGCCCAGCTCAGCCAGGCCGCGATGAAGTCGACCCGCATGATCGCCGACAACGTCGCGCAGTGGAAGCGCGCCGCCGACGGCCTGCGCAACAGCTGATCGGTCAGCACGCCATCATTGGCCGCCGCGTTCCGGAAGGGACGCGGCGGTTTTGATTTGGGGGGAGGTCTCGTGCCCCGGACGCGATGCGGCACGCAGTGACGCGTCGCAGAGCCGGGGCCCATGTCGCAGTGTGGCCTTCTGGGTCCCGGCTCTGCGCAGCAGCGTTGCACGCTGCAGCGCGGCCGGGACACGAGACTGCGCTTTGAACCCACCGCCCCTTCCCGGCGACAAACGCCAAGCGCCCGTGCCGTCGCGGCCGGGCTCAGGGGACATGTCATGGAAAGCATTCGGCCCGACACCACGGACCCGATCCCGTTGCGGCCCGCGCCGAATCAGTTCGGCACGATCATGCTGCGCTTTGTCGGGTTGCTGGCGGTTGCGATCGCCATCCTGGCCTTCGTCTACAGCCGCTGAGCTGCGGCCGGATGCCGGCCGCGATCATTAACGAATTCTTACCGGGCCGCTTCGACGGTCGAGGCTTCCAGCGTGTAGGCGCCATCGGCATAGCCTTTCACCACCATGCCGGCGACCAGCATCACGGCCAGCGTCGCCGTCGCGAAGATGAATCCAACAAATTTGAGTGCGCCGCGGTCAGCCATGGTCCTCGTCCCCTGTCTCTGCCAATTCGTTTCAAATAGACAGCGACAGGTTCATAATTAGTTAGCAACTCACTGGTTCCGCCAAAAGCTTCGCGGGGTCACCATGTTGCGCAGGCTTATGGCAGCCACCCGGAATCGCGTCCATAGCGCGCGGGCAACACTCGCTCGGTTTCTCTTCCCCTCTCCCCGTTCTTACGGGGAGAGGGTTGGGGTGAGAATTCGACCTCTCCCCGCAAGCGGGGAGAGGTGAAGGGACCGCGACCGCTCGATCAATTCTAAATCACGCGCCCTTGCGCAGCGGCACGAAGGCGGAGGCGGTGATGGAATAGACCTCCTCGCCGCGCTGGTTGGTGCCGATGGTGCGGGCCGTCAAAATGCCCCAGCCAGGACGGGAGGCGGAGGTGCGCTTGTCGATGACGACGCTGACGTAAGAGACGTTGTCGCCGGCGAGCACCGGCCTGATCCAGCGCAGATCGCGAAAGCCCGGCGACGGGCCCCATACCGCAACCTCTTCGCCGCGCGAGGCGGCCTCGCGCGCCAGACGCTGGCCGTCGGCGACAAGCAGGCTCATGCAGGCCGAGCCGACATGCCAACCCGAGGCCGCGAGCCCGCCGAACAGCGAATTCTTGCCCTCCTCCTCGTCGAGGTGAAAGCGCTGCGGATCGAACTTGGCGGCGAATGTCTTGATGGATTCCGCCGTGAACGTGTACGCGCCGATCTCGCGGCGCTGTCCGATCGCGATGTCTTCGAAGTACCGCATCAGGCCGCTCCCTCGCGCCGCTTGATCAGGATCGGCGAGGTCATCTCGGCGAGCGCCTGCCCCGCCGCATTGCGCGCGGTGCATTTGAACTTGACGATGCCGAGCTCAGGACGGCTCTTCGAGACCCGCGCATCCAGGACGTCGACATCGAGCGTGAGATCGTCGCCGGGCCGCAGCGGCGAGAGCCAGCGCACCTCGTCGACGCCGGGAGATCCCAGTGACGCGGCGCGGGTGATGAAGCCGTCGGCCATCATCCGCATCATCAGCGAGCACAGATGCCAGCCCGACCCGGACAGGCCGCGCAGCATGCTTTTGGCCGCGGCCGCCTCGTCCAGGTGCATCGGCTGCGGATCGAACTCGGCGGCGAAGGCCAGAATCTCGTCGCGGGTGACATGGCGCGGGCCGAACGTTCCGAACCGGCCGGGCGGGAAATCTTCGAAGGTCAGGGTCATCTCGGGAAAGCTTTGCGGGAATGACAGATTGTGGCCGCACTTTGCGGCAATCTCAACCCGCCAGCCCGCATGGCTCGTGCTACATACGGGGTGGCCGCGGTTTTGAGTCGGATCAGCCGGGGGCCAGAATGCATCGACGCGGCCCAAATTTGACGTCCCGATTTGCCTTGGGGAAAGCAATGTTTTCATTCAGCGACCTGTTTCAATGGGACCGCTTCATCACGCCGACGATCATCAAGACCTTCTACTGGCTGGTGATCGCGCTGATCTGCCTGTTCGGCCTCTCCGGCATCTTCTCAGGGCTCGCTGCGATGGCGATCAGCCCGTTCGGCGGCTTCCTGGTGCTGCTGTCGTCGATCGCCAGCGTCGTGGTCGGCATCGTGTTCTCGCGCATCGTCGCGGAGCTGATCCTGATCGTCTTCCGCATCAACGAGCATCTCGGCGCGATCCGGGACCAGGGCGGCGGGATGCGGTGAGGTCGGCGCAAGTGCCGTAGGGTGGGTTAGGCGAAGCCGTAACCCACCTCTTCTGTCTCTGCGGACCGAGACAGTGGTGGGTTACGCCGAGCAGATGCGCTTCGCGCATATGCTCGTCTAACCCACCCTACGGCACCGATGATGGTGCCTACGTATTAAACCTGAAATGCATCACGTCACCGTCGGCGACGACGTAGTCCTTGCCCTCGAGGCGGAGCTTGCCGGCATCGCGGGCACCGGCTTCGCCGCCGAGCGCGACGTAATCCTCGTACGCGATGGTCTCGGCGCGGATAAACCCCTTCTCGAAATCGGTGTGGATCACGCCGGCCGCGCCGGGCGCCTTGGTGCCGCGATGGATGGTCCAGGCGCGCGCTTCCTTCGGACCCACCGTGAAATAGGTGATGAGATGAAGCAGCGAGTAGCCGGCGCGGATCAGGCGATCGAGGCCGGCCTCTTCGAGGCCCAAGGTCTCCAGGAAGTCCGCGCGCTCGTCACGCGAGATGGTCGCGATCTCGGATTCGATCTTGGCGGAGATGACGACGGCGACCGCGCCCTCCTTCGCAGCCTGCTCCTCGACCGCCTTGGAGAAGGCGTTGCCGGTCGCGGCCGAACCTTCCTCGACGTTGCAGACATAGAGCACGGGCTTTGACGACAGGAGGCCGAGCATCGAGAAGGCGCGCTCCTCCTCCGCCTTGCGCTCGACGAGGCGCGCGGGCTTGCCGTCGCGCAGCAGCACCAGGGTGCGGTTGACGAGATCGAGCTGCTCCTTGGCGTCCTTGTCGTTGCCCTTGGCCTTCTTGGTGAGGTTGTCGACGCGCTTTTCGAGGCTGTCGAGATCGGCGAGCATCAGCTCGGTCTCGATGGTCTCGATGTCGGCCAGCGGGGCGATCTTGCCTTCGACATGGGTGATGTCGGAGTCTTCGAAACAGCGCACCACATGCGCGATGGCGTCGACCTCGCGGATATTGGCCAGGAACTGGTTGCCGAGCCCTTCGCCCTTGGAGGCGCCGCGCACGAGGCCGGCGATGTCGACGAAGGTCAGCCGGGTCGGGATGATCTGGCCCGACTTGGCGATCGCCGCGAGCTTGTCGAGCCTGGGATCAGGCACGGCGACCTCGCCGACATTCGGCTCGATGGTGCAGAACGGATAGTTCGCGGCCTGCGCCGCGGCCGTCTCGGTCAGCGCATTGAACAAGGTCGACTTGCCGACATTGGGCAATCCGACGATCCCGCATTTGAATCCCACGAGCGTTATTCCTTGCCGTTCTCGTCCTTGGTCAAAAATCCCTTCGCCTGCATCGCAAGATGCACCCTGTTGGCAAAGGTCGCGTCCGTGCCCTTGGCGAGCAGTGCGGCGTGCTCGGCGACCGCGTCGCAGAGCGTCGCCACCCATTCGTTGTCGGCCTTGACGAAGTCCGACAGCACATGGCCGTGCACCATCTCCTTGACGCCGGGATGACCGATGCCGAGCCGCACCCGGCGATAATCGTTGCCGATATGCGCCGAGATCGAGCGCAGGCCGTTATGGCCGGCGATGCCGCCGCCGATCTTCACCCGCACCTTGCCCGGCGGCAGCTCGAGCTCGTCGTGGAACACGGTGGTGTCCCCTGGCGCGATCTTGAAGAAGCTCGCCGCTTCCTGAACGCTGCGGCCGGACTCGTTCATGTAGGTCGTGGGCTTGAGCAGGATCACGCGCTCAGTGCCGAGCGCACCTTCCGAGGTCTCGCCCTGAAAACGGCGGCGCCATGGCGCAAAGCCATGACGCCGCGCAATCTCGTCGACGGCCATGAAGCCGATATTGTGCCGGTTACGTGCGTATTTCGCGCCGGGATTGCCGAGCCCAACAAAGAGTCGCATGACGCGGCGCGCCCCCCGCTCGGCGCGCGGTCAAGGACCGCGCGCCAGCTTCGAGAGATTACTTCTTCTTGTCGCCGCCGGCGGGAGCCTTGGCGGCAGCGGCAGGAGCAGCAGCGGCCGGAGCCGCGGCACCAGCGGCCGGAGCGGCCGCAGCGCCCGGGGCAGCACCAGCAGCGGCAGCCGCAGCAGCGGCCTTCTGCTCTTCGGCGTAACCGGACGGCGGCACGATGGTGACGAGGGTCGCGTCCTCGCGGGTCAGCGCCTTCACGCCGGCCGGCAGCTTGATGTCGGCCAGATGCAGGGAGTGACCGATCTCGAGCGCGCCGACATCGGCCTCGATGTATTGCGGGATGCTCTCGACGCCGCATTCGAGCTCGATCGCGTGGGCGACGATGTTGACGGTGCCGCCGCGCTTCACGCCCGGGGAGCCTTCCGCCTTCACCACGTGCAGGGGAACGCTGATGCGGATGGTGGCGCCTTCGCCCAGCCGCATGAAGTCGACATGGATCGGGAAGTCCTTGACCGGATCGAGGTGGTAGTCGCGCGGAATGACGCGGTGCTTCTTGCCCTCGAGGTCGATGTCGACCAGCGTGGTCAGGAACCGGCCGGCGAGGATGCGCTGGCGCAGTTCACGATCTTCGATCGAGATCGTCAGCGGGGGCTGGTTGTTGCCGTAGATCACTCCGGGCACTCGCCCGGCGCGACGCTCAGCCCGGGCGGCCCCCTTGCCGCTCTTCGGACGTGCGGTCGCCTTCAATTCCTTGACGGTCGTCGCCATGTCGTTAAGTCCTTGTTTTTGCAAAAGTTAATGGGCCGCAAGGCGGCCCATGGCATGGTCCACAGCAAGCCTCCAGGGGTGCGGGGGCCGCGGACGTGGCGGGCTTTTACCCGGAAGACGCGGAAATGACAAGGAGAATGGGCTGGCAGCCCGGGGGGTTGCACCCTCCCCTAGAGGGCCCGGGTTCTTACCCTCCCCTGGAGGGGGAGGGTCGGCTCACATGGAGCGTAGCGAAATGTGAGACGGGGTGGGGTGATCTCTCCCCTCGGGCAGTCCCCGTGTGGAGGGATCACCCCACCCCGCTCGCGCTGCGCGCGATCGACCCTCCCCCTCCAGGGGAGGGTCAGAGAGACCGCGGCTTACGTCGGGGTACCGCCCAGCTTTGCCTCCAGCGCCGCGATCCGCGCCTTCAGGGCTTCGTTCTCCTCGCGCGCCAGGCGCGCCATGTCCTTGACCGCCTCGAACTCCTCGCGCTTGACGAGGTCCATGTCGCGCAGGAATTTTTCGGCCTGGCTGCGCATCACCGTATCGAACTCGCGCTTGACGCCCTGGGCAGCACCGGCGGCGTCGTTCATCAGGCGGCCGATCTCGTCGAAAAACCGGTTGCTGGTCTGGGTCATGTTGGCCTCCGATAAACTTTGCGCGAACTCACGGGAGACAATGGCAATCCGACGAGGCCGGTTCAAGGGCGAAGCGGCGGTATCCTTGTCATGCGCCGGTTTCCTTGCAATCGTATTCAACGTCCCTGCATAAGAGGAATCACGGGGCGTCTGCGGCGCCCAACCGCCGCGATCCCGCTTGGACATAGAAGGCGCGATGCCGTTTCTGCTGATCGACTTTCCCGCCTTCAAGCCGATCGCGATCGAGATCGGCCCGTTCGCGATCCGCTGGTATGCCCTCGCCTATATCTGCGGCATCGTGTTCGGCTGGCTCTATGCGCGCTCGCTGCTGAAGAAGGAGCACCTGTGGGGCGGACCGGCGCCGATGTCGCTGGTGCAGATCGACGACTTCATCCTGTGGGTCACGCTCGGCATCATCCTCGGCGGCCGCACCGGCTACGTGCTATTCTACAACCTGCCCTTCTTCATCGATCATCCCGCCGCGATCTTCAAATTGTGGGAGGGCGGGATGTCGTTCCACGGCGGCTTCCTCGGCTGCGTCGTCGCGGTGATGTGGTTCGCCTATCGGGGCGGCATCTCGATCCTGTCGCTCGGCGACATCACCACCGCGGTCGCCCCGGTCGGGCTCTTGCTCGGACGCATCGCCAATTTCATCAACGGCGAATTGTGGGGCCGCGCCACGGACCCGAGCCTGCCCTGGGCGATGATCTTCCCCAACGATCCGACACAGCTGCCGCGCCATCCGAGCCAGCTCTATGAGGCGGGCATGGAGGGCATCCTGCTGTTTACCGTGCTCGCGATCATGATCCGCTTCGGCGCCTTGAAGCGGCCCGGCATGATCCTCGGCAGCTTCATCCTGATCTATGGCCTGACCCGTATCGCCGGCGAGCATTTCCGCGAGCCGGACGCGCAGCTCGGTTTTCTCTGGGGCGGATTAACCATGGGCATGCTGTTGTCGATCCCGATGCTTATCGTCGGCGCCATACTTATTGTATGGGCTGTCAGGCGCGGTGCGCCGACGCCCGTCCAGGCCATTCGTTAATTGATTTCGAGAAGACCGCCGTGACCGACCAGCCGCTCCTCAACGAGATCAAGGCGCTGATCAAATCCTCTGGACCGATGCCGGTCTGGCGGTACATGGAACTGTGCCTGATGCATCCGCGCTACGGCTATTACGTCTCGCGCGATCCGCTCGGGCGCGAGGGCGATTTCACCACGGCGCCCGAAGTCAGCCAGATGTTCGGCGAGCTGTTGGGGTTGTGGACCGCCTCGGTGTGGAAGCAGATGGGCTCGCCGCAATTCTTGCGGCTGATCGAGCTCGGCCCCGGCCGCGGCACCATGATGGCGGATGCGCTGCGCGCTCTCCGCGTGCTGCCGCCGCTCTACCAGGCGCTCCACATCCACATGGTCGAGGTCAATCCCGTGTTGCGCGACCGGCAGAGCGCGACGCTCGCCAACGTGCGCAGCATCGCCTGGCACGACAGCATCGACGAGGTGCCGGAAGGACCGAGCATCATCCTCGCCAACGAATATTTCGACGTGCTGCCGATCTACCAGATGGTCCGGCTCGAGAACGGCTGGCACGAGCGCGTGATCGAGATCGATCCCAACGGCAAGCTTCAGTTCGGCGCCGCGCCGGAGCCGACGCCCCGCTTCGATGTGCTGCTGCCGCCCCTGGTGCGCGCCGCCCCCATCGGTGCCGTGTTCGAGTGGCGCCCCGACGGCGAGATCATGAAGCTCGCCACGCGCGTGCGCGATCAGGACGGCGCGGCGCTGATCATCGATTACGGCCATCTGCGCAGCGACGCCGGCGATACCTTCCAGGCCATCGCACGCCACACCTTCGCCGATCCCTTGAAGGCGCCGGGCCAGGCCGACGTCACCGCCCATGTCGATTTCCAGGCGCTGGCTCGCGCGGCCGAGGATGTCGGCGCGCGCGTGCATGGGCCGGTGACGCAAGGTGACTTCCTCAAGCGGATCGGCATCGACACCCGCGCCGCCGCCCTGATGCAGAAAGCTGCGCCCGACGTCGCCACCGACATTTCAGTGGCGCTCAAGCGCCTGACCGATACCGGGCGTGGCGGCATGGGCTCGATGTTCAAGGTGCTCGGCATCTCCGAGCCGCGGCTGACGGGCCTTGCCGGCCTCAGCGATCTCGAACAGGCAGGAGAGGCCTCATGACGATCGCTTCGTCGCTGCTGTCGGCAGTGCCCGGCCTCCGCCATGCCTTCTTCACCCGCGAAGGCGGCGTCTCCGGCGGCATCTATTCCGCGCTGAACGGCGGGCTCGGCTCCAACGACGACCAGGCCCTGGTCGCCGAGAACCGGCGCCGCATGGCCGAGCATGTCGGCGTCGCGCCGGAGCGCTTCATCAGCCTGCACCAGATCCATTCGCCCGACGTGCTCATTGCCGAGGCACCGTGGCCGAGCGGGCCGCGGCCGAAAGGCGATGCGCTGGTGACGAAGACGCCGGGCATCGCGCTCGGCGTCTCCACCGCCGATTGCGGCCCGGTGCTGTTCGTCGATCCCCAGGCACGCGTGATCGGCGGTGCGCATGCCGGCTGGAAGGGCGCGCTGACAGGCGTGCTGGAAGCGACCATCGCGGCGATGGAGCAGCTCGGCGCCACGCGCGGCGGCATCATCGCCGCGATCGGCCCCTTGATCCGCCAGGACAGCTACGAGGTCGGCAACGAGTTCGTCGCGCGCTTCATCGAGGCGGATGCGGAGAACGCTGTGTTCTTCATCCCCTCGGTACGCGAGCGCCACGCGATGTTCGACCTCGCCGGCTTCATCCGCAAGCGGCTGGAGGCCGCCGGCATCCTGATGATCGACGACCTCGGTCTCGACACCTATTCCGACGAGCGCTTCTTCAGCTATCGCCGCTCGGTGCACCGCAAGGAGCCGGATTACGGCCGCCACGTTCACGCCATTGCGCTGGAAGCGTGAACACACGGGCAACTCCGTGTTTCTCCGGGGCGATGCCCCGGCACGATGACAGTGGCCTGTGTCGCGCCTGCCCTAGACCTTAATCGATTTTAACGATATCGCTGCCCTCCATAATGAGGGATGCGTCATTCATCTTCCGCCGTGCGGGTTCGCGCGTGCTGGCGGTCATGCTGCTGGCGGCAGCGGCTGCGCTTGGCGGCTGCGCCGGGGGTGGCGGCGGTGCCGCCAATTCCTATGCGATGGCGCCGAGCGCCGGCAGCGGGGCCACCGTTGCCTTCGAATCGATCGACGGCCCACCGCCGCAAGTGTTCGACCGCATGGTCGGCGTGCTCGACAGCGAATCCAAGCTGCGCAGCCTGTCCGTGGTCTCCCGCGAGGGCACGGCTGCCTATCGCGTGCGCAGCTACCTCTCCGCCCAGGTGGTGCGCGGCAAGACCGTGATCGCCTGGGTCTGGGACGTCTACGACGCCAACCAGCAGCGCGCGCTGCGCCTCTCCGGCGAGGAACCGACCTCGGCCAAGGCTGGTCGCGACGCCTGGGCTGCTGCCGACGACCTCGTGCTGCGGAAGATCGCCCAGGCCGGATTCAGCGGACTTTCCAACATGATCAACGGAGCGCCGGATGCACCAGGCGCGGCTCCGGCGTTGCGGGGACCGGCAGTTGCAAGCGTCGTCAAGGACGCTCCCGCGCCTGACATGCCGGCCTCTGCGCTCGGCTATGCCGAGCAATAACCCCCGCTAAACCACGGCCGCAACTTGCGGCCAAGCCGTTGGCCCGACTCAGGATTTTCAAAGGGAAAACGTATCATCCCGGGTTGCCATTGCGGCCTTCCGCCTGATATTTCCTCGCCCGTCGTAACCGTGCTGCCAGCGGGTATTTTCAATGTTGAAGGTCGTATCCAGCAAAGCGCGGGAGGAAGCGTCCATGTCGGCCAAAAACGGCTCCATCAAGCTCGTCGCCGGCAACTCCAATCCGGCCCTCGCCCAGGCGATCGCGCAAGGCCTCGACCTGCCGCTGACCAAGGCGGTGGTGCGGCGCTTCGCCGACATGGAGATCTTCGTCGAGATCCAGGAGAACGTCCGCGGCTCGGATGCCTTCGTCATCCAGTCGACCTCGTACCCCGCCAACGACCATCTGATGGAGCTCCTGATCATCACCGACGCGCTGCGCCGCTCCTCGGCGCGCCGCATCACCGCGGTGCTGCCCTATTTCGGCTACGCCAGGCAGGACCGTAAGTCCGGTTCGCGCACGCCGATCTCGGCCAAGCTCGTCGCCAACATGATCACGCAGGCCGGCGTCGACCGCGTCATGACGCTCGACCTGCATGCCGGCCAGATCCAGGGCTTCTTCGACATCCCGACCGACAACCTGTTCGCCGCGCCGCTGATGGTGCGCGACATCAAGGACAAGTTCGACCTGACCAAGACGATGGTGGTCTCGCCCGACGTCGGCGGCGTCGCCCGGGCGCGCGGCCTCGCCAAGCGCATCAACACCCCGCTCGCGATCGTCGACAAGCGCCGCGAGCGCCCGGGTGAATCCGAGGTCATGAACGTGATCGGCGACGTCTCCGGCCACACCTGCATCCTCGTCGACGACATCGTCGATTCCGGCGGCACGCTGGTGAATGCGGCCGATGCGCTGCTCGCCAAGGGCGCCAAGGACGTCTACGCCTACATCACCCACGGCGTGCTCTCCGGCGGCGCCGCCGCCCGCATCGCCGGCTCCAGGCTGAAGGAGCTGGTGATCACCGACTCCATCCTGCCGACCGAGGCGGTGACCAAGGCGCCGAACATCCGCACGCTGCCAATCGCCAGCCTGATCTCGGATGCAATCGCGCGCACGGCGGCGGAAGAATCGGTGTCGAGCCTGTTCGACTGATTTTTTTGCGGCCGTCATTCCGGACGCCTGGGGGAGGCCAACCGGGAATCCATCTTCCGGTCCGCGTAGATCGATGGATCCCGGCACGTGCTACGCACGCCCCGGAACGACGACCATCCCGCAACGCCACGGTCCCCGCCTCACAGCCCCCGCGGGTTGTTGCCGTCGGCGACCCATGACATCATCCAGATACCGAGTCATCTCTGCCCTCTGGATGCCTGATGCCACGCCGGAAATTTGCTTGGGAGAAGCTGTCGGATGACGAGTTGCTCAAGCAACGCCTCCGCAGCCTGAGGGTTACGGTCGAAGGCACCTGGCTCGAGGACTGCGTCGACACGCTCTACGAGGAACTCGAAGAGCGCGGCATCCGGCTGCGGCCGCACACATGGATCTCGAGCGAATGGTTCAGTCCGGGCGACGTGCCCGGCATCGCCATCCCCTTCTATCTCGCCCATCCGCGCCTGATGAAGCTCGAGAAGAAGATGATGTTCGACGTCGAGGGCGGAACCTGGCGCGAGTGCATGGCCATCCTCCGTCACGAGGCCGGGCATGCCTTGCAGCATGGTTACCAGCTGCAGCGGCGGCGGCGCTGGCAGCAGCTGTTCGGCCCATCGTCGAAGCACTACCCGCGCTACTACCGGCCCAATCCCGCCAGCCGGCGTTACGTTCAACACCTTCGGCTCTGGTACGCACAGAGCCATCCGGACGAAGATTTCGCCGAAACCTTTGCGGTGTGGCTACGGCCGCGCTCGAACTGGCGAACGCGATATGCCGGCTGGCCGGCGCTGAAGAAGCTCGAATATGTCGACGAGCTGATGGGCGAGATCGCCGGAAAGCGGCCGTCGATCACGACGCGGGAGCGTGTCGACCCGCTGGGCCGGCTCAACCAGACACTTGAAGAGCACTACAAGAAAAAGCAGGCGTTCTACGCGTTCACGCCACCAAAGACCTACGACCGCGAACTCTCCCGGCTGTTTTCAGCCGATCCGCGGCACCATCGGTCAACGCCGGCCTCGACCCTGATCAGGCGGCACCGCGCCCAGATCAGGCAATTGGTCGCGCGCTGGACAGGCGAGAACCAGCTCACGCTCGATGCCGTGCTTGACGAGATGATCTCCCGCTGCCGCGATCTCGATTTGCGTGCCGTGGGTCCCGAACAGAAGCTCGTTCTCGATTTCATTGTCCTCGTGACCGCAAAGACGATGCACGCGCTGTTTGGCCCGTCTCGGCGCAAATGGATCGCGCTATGAGACGTCTCCGTATTCTGGTGCTGATGCATCCGGACTTCCTGCCGCCGGACTCCTCCGACGGATACACGCCGCAGGAGATCAACATCTGGAAAACGGAATACGACGTCGTCAGCACCTTGCGTGCGGCCGGCCACGAGGTGCGCCCGCTCGGTGCGCAGGAGGAAATCAGACCGATCCGCGAAGCGATCGAGGAGTTCAAGCCGCACGTGGTTTTCACGCTGCTGGAGGAGTTCCACTACAACGTCGCCTACGACCAGCACATCGCCAGCTATCTCGAGCTGATGAAGGTGCCCTACACCGGTTGCAACCCGCGTGGCCTGATCCTGGCGCGCGGCAAGGATCTGTCCAAGACGCTCGCGCATCACCGCCGTATCGCGGCGCCCGCCTTCGCCGTCTTCCCGATGCGCCGCAAGGTGAAACGGCCAAAACATCTTGCGCTGCCGCTGATCGTCAAGGCGCTGAACATGGACGGGTCCTTTGGCATATCGCAGGCCTCGATCGTCGATACCGACGAGAAGCTGGCGGAACGGGTCGCCTTCATCCATGAGCGCGTGGAGACCGCCGCCATCGCCGAGCAGTTCATCGAGGGGCGTGAGCTCTATGTCGGCGTGCTCGGCAACAACCGGCTGCGCGTCCTGCCGGTCTGGGAATTGAAGTTCGGCAGCATGGGCGGGCGCAGGTCACGCCACATCGCCACCGAAAAAGCCAAGCACGACACCGAGTACCAGGAACGCGTCGGCATCGTCGACGGGCCGGCGAATGACCTTGCGCCCGAAGTCGCCGCACGCATCCAGCGTGCCGCGAAACGCATCTACCGGGCGCTCGGCCTCGACGGTTACGCGCGCATCGATTTTCGTCTCGCCGCCGACGGCACGCCGTATTTCATCGAAGCGAACCCCAACCCGGAGATCGCCAAGAGCCAGGAGTTCGCCACCGCGGCTCAGCACGACGGGCTGAAATACAAAGATCTCCTGCATCGCATCCTGACGCTCGGGATCACCCGCGCCAAGGCGGGTGTGTCGCTGGGGTGACGAGAGGCGATTGCATCGCAGGGTGGGCAAAGGCTCAAAGCGTTGTGCCCACCCTTTTGTCTCGCGAGAAGAGGTGGGCACGCTTCGCTTTGCCCACCCTACGGCAGTGTGCCTACCCCACGATCCCCGCGGCGACCTGGCCGCGCAGGCGCTCCAGGCCGTGCAACGTCTCCGCGCAGGCGGTCGCGACCTCGACACCCTTGATCGCAAAGTGCTTGCGGAAGAAGTCGTAATGCACCTCGGTCTCGTGGAATTGCTGCGGCGTCAGCACGGCCGAGAACACCGGCACCTCGGTGCGCAGCTGCACGTCCATCAGCGCCTTGATCACGGTGTCGGCGACGAATTCGTGGCGGTAGATGCCGCCATCGACGACGAGGCCGGCGGCGACGATCGCGGTGTAGCGCCGCGTCTTGGCGAGGACCTGCGCGTGCAGCGGGATCTCGAACGAGCCCGGCACCTCGAACACGTCGACATGGGTGAGGTGACGGGCTTCCGCCTCCTTCATGAAAGCGATGCGGGCTTCCGCGACCACGTCGCGGTGCCAGCAGGCCTGCACGAAGGCCACCCGCTGCGGTTTGGCGAAGCGCGGATGCGCAGGTGCCGGGTCCACGGGAACCGGCGGCGGCGTTTGGGACGTTTCGGTTTGGGGATCTTGCAGCATCTGATTCATGGCTTTCCTCGGTTTAAGGACCAGAATCAGGGCACACGGAACGACAAACAGCCGCATCGTCTCGATGCGTCTGCCAGCGACCGTTCTCTTTCATCCGGACTTTAACCGTCGGCTTCGGAGTTGCACCGAATCTGCTGACCCTTCCCTTCGGGATAACCCCTCGCGGAAGGCGCTCGCGGGCTTGGACCTTTCGGCCCTTACCGCCGGTGGGGACTTTCACCCCGCCCTGAGAACATCGGCCGTCCGGGATGAACGGCCTAGTCGGAAATATGCCGCCGGCGGGCGGTCGCGGCAAGCGTGTTCCGCATGGGCAAAGCGCATGGTCCCATGCTCGGACGGCGGCCCCGCCCTCGCCCGGCGGAATTTGCGGCGAGCGCCTTTTTGCGGAATCCGATTCCGGTTTGTTCTCATCCGTTAAGAATTGTGGCGGAGATGAGCTGTGGACGAACGAGTCCTGGCTTGTGGACGGACTCGCGACCCCGTTGCGCAGATTCCGCAAATCACATCACTTGATCCGCGACAGGCCCGCGCTGATCCGAGGGATCGCAACAGCGACTCCGAGGAGATTGCATAGGCTAATCCGAGGGGACGCCGTAGCGACGTTTAGGGAGCGCGTGCCGGGCCCAACCGCGTGCGTATCAAAGACAACAAGAAGGCAAGAGGTCGAGACGGCATGTCCCTGCTCGAAGGCACTATCGATTCCAGAAACCATCCGCTCGCGGTGGTCGAGGACATCGCCGCCAGCAACAACTGGCCGTTCGAACGCTCCGGCGAGGACGAACTCACGATTGTCTCGAAGGGACAATGGACCGACTACCAGCTCTCCTTCACCTGGATGGGCGAGATCGAGGCGCTGCATCTGGCCTGCGCCTTCGACATGAAGATTCCGTCCGCGCGCCGCGGCGAGGTGCAGCGGCTTGTCGCCGCCGTGAACGAGCAGCTATGGGTCGGCCATTTCGACCTGTGGACCAACACCGGCATGGTGATGCACCGCCAGGCCCTGGTGCTGCCGGGCGGCCTCACCGCTTCGCCCGCGCAATGCGAAGTCATGCTCGCCGGCGCCATCCATGCCTGCGAGCGCTACTTCCCCGCGTTCCAGTTCGTGGTGTGGGCCGGCAAGACGACGGCGCAGGCCATGGACGCGGCGATGTTCGACACGGTCGGGGAGGCGTAGGGCTCGCCTCGCTCCCAAACGTCGTCCCGGACGAGCGAAGCGAAGATCCGGGACCCATACCGCGTGATTTTCGCCGTATCGCACGATGCTTGTTGCTCTGCTCTCCATCCATTAGAACCGCCTGTGGTTATGGGTCCCGGCCTTCGACGGGACGACACCTTTGTTTGTGGTGACCACAGTGGCGAACAGCACCCTCCAAAACATCACCGGCACCATCCTGCTCGCCGGCGCGGGCAAGATGGGCGGCGCGATGCTGACCGGATGGCTGGCAGGCGGGCTCGATCCGCGCCGCGTCGCGGTGATCGAGCCGCACATTGCGCCCGAGATCTCCGCGCTGGCCGCCAAGGGTGTCGTGCTCAATCCTGATGTGACGACGGCAGGCGCTGTCGAGACGCTGGTCGTGGCGGTGAAGCCGCAGATGTTCCGCGAGGCCGGCGCCAAGCTGAAGCCGTTCGTCTCAGATAAGACCTCGTTGGTCTCGATCATGGCGGGCACCACGATCGCCTCGCTCCAGGAGGTTTGCGGCGGCGCCGTGGTGCGCGCGATGCCGAACACGCCGGCCGCGATCGGCCGCGGCATCACCGTCGCGGTCGCGGCGAACGACGTCAGCGCCGCGCAGCGCGCGGTGGCGGATGCGCTGCTGCGCGCCACCGGCTCGGTCGAATGGGTCGAGGACGAAGGATTGATGGATGCGGTCACCGCCGTGTCCGGCTCGGGCCCGGCCTACGTATTCCTGCTCGCCGAAGAGCTCGCCCGCGCCGGCGTTGAAGCGGGATTGCCCGAATCGCTGGCGACCAAGCTCGCCCGCGAGACCGTCGCCGGCTCCGGCGAGCTGCTGCATCAGTCGGACCTTCCCCCCGCCACGCTGCGCCAGAACGTCACCTCGCCCGGCGGCACGACGGCCGCAGCGCTCGGCGTGCTGATGGGCGAGCCGGGGTTGCGCGATCTCATGATCCGCGCCATCGCGGCGGCGACAAAGCGCTCGAAGGAATTGGCGAAGTAATCAGGTGCCGTAGGGTGGGCAAAGCGAAAGCGTGCCCACCATTTCGATCGAGATTCGGGAGAGATGGTGGGCACGGCGCTTTGCGCCTTTGCCCACCCTACGGCGTCGTGCCCGCGGCCAACCGCTTGTTGAACATCTCGACATTCACGAGCCCGCGGGCGTGGCGGCCTTCGCCGAGCTTGCGCGTGCCCTCGAACGCCTCGACCTCGAAGCGGATGACGCGGCGCTCGACGGCGACCACCTTTGCGGTGGTCCGCACGGTGGCGCCGACCAGCGCGGCGGCAAGATGGCGGATGTCGACCTCGGTACCAACAGTGACCCAGCCCGGCTGCAGCGCGGCGCGGATCGCATCGCCCGATGTCATCTCCATCTCCAGGATCATCATCGGGGTCGCGTAGACAAAGGGCATGCCTGATACGAAATGTCCGACGGTGCGCTCCACCGGGACCACCAGCGTGCGCTCGGCGCTCATGCCTGTTGTGATGAAGTCGCGTGCGTCCATGGGGACCTCAAACTCAGTGTCGTCCCGGACAAGCGCGCCTTAAGCGCGCGCCGATCCGGGACCCATAACCACAGGACGTCGTAGTTGCGGGGACTCGGAGTGACCGCTTCACTTCACAACCACTTCCTGTGGTTATGGGTCCCGGATCTGCGCTGACGCTTGTCCGGGACGACAGCGGTGCTCGCCGCAACGGCGGTGGCTACTTCTTCGCCGCCGCCGCGCGCTCCACGAAGGTCTTGCCGCCCTTCATCTTGTGGCGGAGCGGGGCTTCGTTGATCTGGATGACGACGGCATCGGCATCGACGCCGAGATTCTTCACCAGCGCCTGGGTGATGTCGCGCATCATGCCGGCCTTCTGCTCGTCGGTACGGCCTTCGGCCATGCTGATGGTGATCTCAGGCATTTTTCTCTCCCTTGCGGCCGAACACCGGCCATTGACGGTCGCCATCAAACAAGACGTGGATGCCAGGGACAAGCCCGGGCATGACGGCGTCAGCGAATAGCTAGCCCCAGCTCACGTCATGGCGGGCCAGGACCTCGCGCACCTTGGCGACGAGATCGGCCTCGCTGCACGAGAACTGCGCCGGCCGCGTCTCGCGCCATTCCTGGTTGGAGGCGATCGCGGCGGCCGCCTTGGCGCCCTCGATCAGATCCTTGACCTGCACCTCGCCGCGCGCCTTTTCATCCGAGCCCTGGATGATGACGCAAGGTGAGTTGCGGCGATCGGCATATTTGAGCTGGTTGCCCATGTTCTTGGGGTTACCCAGATAAAGCTCGGCGCGGATGCCGGCACCTCGCAAGCTCGCCACCATCTTCTGATAGTCGGCGACGCGGTCGCGGTCGAACACGGTAACGACGACTGGGCCGAACTCGGGCCGCGTGTCGAGCTTGCCGAGCAGCGTCAGCGCGGCCTGCAGCCGCGACACGCCGATCGAGAAGCCGGTCGCCGGCACCGGCTCGCCGCGGAAGCGCGAGACGAGGCCGTCATAGCGCCCGCCGCCGCCGACCGAGCCGAAGCGCACCGGGCGGCCCTTCTCGTCCTTGGTGTCGAGCAGCAGTTCGACCTCGTAGACGGGGCCGGTGTAATATTCGAGGCCGCGGACGACGGAGGGATCGATCTTGATGCGATCCGCGCCATAGCCCGACGCCGTGACCAGCTTTGCAATCTCTTCCAGCTCGCTGACGCCGGCCTGACCGACTTCGCTCTTGGCGAGATAGGTTTCTGCCGCGGCAATTGCTTCTTTCCAATCCTCGCGCGGCTTGGTGATGGCGAGAACGACGTCGGCTTCCGCCGCGCTCAAATTGGCGCCCTTGGTGAAGTCGCCCTTGCCTTCCTCGCCACCGTCCCAGCGTCCGGGACCAAGCAGCTTGCGCACTTCGTCCGCGGAAAACTTGTCGAGCTTGTCGATCGCGCGCAGCACGGTCAGTCTGCGCGCCGCATTTTCCTCACCCGCCAGGCCAATGGCTTCCAGAACGCCGTCGAGCACCTTGCGGTTGTTCACCTTCACCACGTACTGGCCGCGCGCGATGCCGAGCGCCTCCATCGTATCCGCCGCCATCATGCAGATCTCGGCATCCGCCGCCGGCGTCGCCGAACCGACCGTATCGGCATCGAACTGCATGAACTGGCGGAAGCGGCCGGGGCCGGGCTTCTCGTTGCGGAAGACATAGCCGACGCGGTAGCTGCGATAGGGCAGCACCAGACCGTCGGTGCCGTAGCGCTCGCCGACATAGCGGGCGAGCGGCGCGGTGAGGTCGTAGCGCAGGCTGATCCACTGCTCGTCGTCGTCCTGGAACGAGAACACGCCCTCGTTCGGGCGATCCTGGTCGGGCAGGAATTTGCCGAGCGCGTCGGTGTATTCCATCGCCGGCGTCTCCACCGGCTCGAAACCGTAGAGCTCGTAGACGGCGCGGATCTTCTCGACCATCTCGCGCGTCGCCCGGATCGCTGAGGGATCGCGATCCTCGAGCCCGCGCGGCAGACGCGCCTTCAGTTTCTGGGGTTTTTTGGGTTTCTCGGCCATGCGCGGCGTTTACCAGCCGCGGCGCGGGGCGGCAACCGGGGGCTTTTACCCTCTCCCCTTGCGGGAGAGGGTGGCTCGCCGCGAAGCGGCGAGACGGGTGAGGGGTCTCTATCCACAAACGCCATGCTGAGTTCGCGGAAACAACCCCTCATCCGGCGCTTCGCGCCACCTTCTCCCGCAAGGGGAGAAGGAAGAAGGTCATTCTACGGCTGCTCCATCCGCGCCCGGAGCGCGTCGGCGTCGGCTTTCGGCATGGATTTGAGCAGCGGCTTGATGGTTTCGCCCCCGACGATCTTGCCGTTGCGCATGAACATCCAGTCCGAGATGTCGGCCTCGGTGAACTTGACCGCGTCGCCTGCGTGTTTGCCCGGCAGATCGCGCGGCTCGTTGGCGAACAGGCCCGAATATGTCCCGCCGGGCTGCTTCTTCAGTTCGCCGATCCAGACGTGCTCGCCGCCCCTGCGGGTCGTAAAGTGTACCTTCAGGGCGTGTCCGGTCTCGGACGGCTTTGGCGATTCATAGGAAGTCCAGAAGGTGGGGAGCGTGGCGCGGGCTCGCGCGATCGCCGCATTCATCTCGGGATCGCCGGTGCGCACGTCGACGATCGGCGAGCGGTCCTGCGCTGCGACCTCGCCCGTCGGGCCGATGGTCAGGATGCCGAAAACGGAAGCGCCGGTGATGGCGGCGAGTACGACCCATTTCATGGGTTGGGAGAGTTTCATTGCCATGATCGCGATGTCCAGGATGCTTGTTGTGTCCTGGCTTTGTCGCGTAGTTGTGGCGAGGAGTTCATAGCGCAAAAGTCCACAAACCTTGCGCTTCTTACCCTCCCCTGGAGGGGGAGGGTCGGCTCGCATCTGAGCGTAGCGAAGATGAGAGACGGGGTGGGGTGACGGTCTCTCCACATCGAACACTGCCCGAGTTGAGAGATCACCCCACCCCGCTCGCGCTGCGCGCGATCGACCCTCCCCCTCCAGGGGAGGGTGACGAGATCAAAACACCTTGCGGATCCAGTTGTGCGGATCGTTGGTGCGGCCGTACTGGATGTCGACGAGCTGCTTGCGCAAGCCCATGGCGACGGGGCCGGCCGCACCGCCCGAGATCTCGAAGTCGCCGCTGACCGAACGCACCTTGCCGATCGGCGAGATCACGGCGGCGGTGCCGCAGGCGAACGCTTCCTTGAGCCTGCCTGCGGCCGCATCCTTGCGCCACTGATCGAGCGAATAAGGCTCCTCGCGCACCGTCTTGCCCGCATCCCGGGCGAGCGCGATGATGGAGTCGCGGGTGATGCCGGGCAGGATGGTGCCGAGCGGCGGCGTCGAGAGCGAGCCGTCGTCGAACACGAAGAACACGTTCATGCCGCCGAGCTCCTCGATGTAGCGGCGCTCCACCGCATCGAGGAAGACGACCTGGTCACAGCCATGCTGGATCGCCTCGGCCTGGGCGCGCAGGCTCGCGGCATAATTGCCGCCGCATTTCACTGCACCGGTGCCGCCGATCGCGGCGCGCGTGTAGTTCTCCGACACCCAGATCGAGACCGGCGCAGGCCCACCCTTGAAGTAGGAGCCGACCGGCGAGGCGATCACCGCGAAAATGTATTCGGACGACGGCTTGACGCCGAGAAAGGTCTCGCTCGCGATCATGAACGGGCGCAAGTAAAGGCTGCCCTCGCCGCCCGGCATCCAGGCGCGGTCGATGCGCACGACCTGCTCGACCGCCTCGATGAAGACGTCTTCCGGCAGCTGCGCCATCGCCATGCGATCGGCCGAGTCCTTGAAGCGCCGCGCATTGGCGTCGGGGCGGAACAGGTTCACGCCGCCGTCGTCGCGCTTGTAGGCCTTCAGGCCTTCGAAGATCTCCTGGGCGTAGTGCAGGACCGCGCCGGCGGGATCGAGCTGGAAGTTGGCGCGCGCCTCGATCTTCGCCTCGTACCAGCCGCCCTTGGCCTGGTTGTAGCGGACGATGGCCATGTGATCGGTGAACACCCGCCCGAAGCCGGGATCCACCAGCTTGGCGACACGGTCCTTCTCAGGCGTCGGATTGGATGCGGGCTGGATGTCGAATGTCATGCTCATGTCCTTGCCTCCCGCTGCCGGTGGCGGCGCTGTTTCTCGCGCCCGCCTGCCCGTTCGGGCCCGGCTGGCTTGATTGGGTTTCTGGCCGGACCGCCACCAGCCATGTTACGGCCGGTTTCCGCGGCCAGCATGTCCCCGAGGACATGCTTTTGCGGAAGGCGGAAGTCCAGTATGTTTTGCCGAAATGCCGCTCGACAATCGCACGGTAGATCTGCTTCGGCCGTCGCCGCCTGTCCGGCTCTCTCCGGCCGTCCTGCTCCGATGCCACCCGGCGCGAAACGATCTAAAGTTTCGTGTGGGTCGATCCTTTTGTAACATTGAACCCAAGATACGTCAATATGCCTGACATAAATTTCGCGACTCCCCCTCAAGATGCCGCCGGGACCAAGCCGGCCGCAGGTGACGGAGGCAATTTGCGCTGGGATATCATCGAGCTGCTGTTCTTCGCCTATCGCGATTTCGTCGGCGATCCCGACCAGGAGCTGGAGGCATTCGGCTTCGGCCGGGCCCATCACCGGGTCATGCACTTCGTCTACCGCTATCCCGGGCTGAAGGTCGCCGATCTGCTCGACGTCCTGCGCATCACAAAGCAGTCGCTCGGCCGGGTGCTGAAGCAGCTCCTGGACGAGGGCTATATCGTGCAGAAGACCGGCGACAATGACCGTCGCCAGCGCCTGCTCTACGCGACACCGAAGGGCGAGGCGCTGGTGCAGAAGCTCGCCGGACTGCAGACCACGCGGATCACCAGGGCGCTCGCCGAGATGGGGCCCCAGGATGCCGAGACGGTCAAGCGCTTCCTGCGCGCGATGATCGACCGCGACGATCCGGACAAGGTGCTCGAGACGATCTTCGCTTCCGTCAACCAAGACGCCAAGGAGTGACCGTGCCGCTCGCTGCCACGATCGCCCGCCCGCCGGTGCAACCGGCCGATGATGCCCCGCATCTCTTGCTGGTCGATGACGACCGCCGCATCCGCGACCTGCTCTCGCGCTTTCTTGCGAGTGAAGGCTACCGCGTCACCACCGCGGCGAGCGCCGGCGATGCGCGCTCGAAGCTCATGGGCCTGCATTTCGATCTCCTGATCCTCGACGTCATGATGCCCGGCGAGACCGGCTTCGACCTCGCCCGCTTCATCCGCACCTCGTCGTCGGTGCCGATCGTGATGCTGACGGCGCGCCACGAGGCGGAAGCCCGCATCGAGGGCTTGCAGATCGGCGCCGACGATTACGTGGCAAAGCCGTTCGAGCCGCGCGAGCTGGCGCTGCGCATCAACAACATCCTCAAGCGCGCCGCGCCGCCGCCGCAGGCCACGGCGGTCGAGAAGATCGCGTTCGGTCCCTATGTCTACCATCTCGAGCGCGGCGAATTGCGCCAGGGCGAGGAGGTCATCCACCTCACCGACCGCGAGCGCGAGATGCTGCGGATTCTCGCGGAGACGCCGGGCGAGACCGTGCCGCGCAGCGCGCTGACCGGCAACGGCAGCGTCAATGAGCGCGCCGTCGACGTGCAGATCAACCGCCTCCGGCGCAAGATCGAGACCGATCCTGCCAATCCGCTGTTCCTGCAGGCGGTGCGCGGCATCGGCTACCGGCTGGTGGCCTCGCCATAAACCAGTGAAGCGCGCCAGATGAGCACGATCGATACCGGCCTGACGCTTCTGAAGAGCGCCGCCGGCCGCGTCTCCGCCGCCAACGGCTGGATGGGCAACGCGTTCAAGGGCTGGATGCCGACCGGCCTCTACGCCCGCGCGCTCCTCATCATGATCGTGCCGATGGTGGTGCTGCAATCGGTCGTCGCCTTCGTGTTCATGGAGCGGCACTGGAACACGGTGACGCGACGCCTGTCGGCCGCGGTGGTGCAGGACATCGCCGCACTCATCGACGTCTACAAGGGCTATCCGCAGGACAAGGACCGCAACGAGATCCGCCGCATCGCGCAGCAGCGGCTCGGTCTGGTCGTCGATTTCCTGCCCGCCGGCGACATGCCGCCGCCGGGACCAAAACCGTTCTTCTCGCTGCTCGACCAGACGCTGTCGGTGCAGCTCGGCCGCCAGATCGGGCGATCGTTCTGGATCGATACGGTCGGCCGCTCTAACTTGGTCGAGATCCGCATCCAGCTCGACGATGCCGTGATGCGCGTGTTCGCGCAGCGCAGCGCCGCCTATGCCTCCAACTCGGAGATTTTCCTGTTCTGGATGGTCGGCACGTCCTCGATCCTGTTGATCGTGGCGGTGCTGTTCCTGCGCAACCAGATCAAGCCGATCCTGCGCCTTGCCGATGCCGCCGAGAGTTTCGGCAAGGGCCGCGAGGCGCCGAACTTCAGACCGCGCGGCGCGCGCGAGGTGCGGCGCGCGGCGGTCGCCTTCCTCGAAATGAAGTCGCGCATCGAGCGCACGATGGAGCAGCGCACCGCGATGCTCGCCGGGGTCAGCCACGATCTGCGCACCATCCTGACCCGCTTCAAGCTCGAGCTGGCCCTGATCGGCGACAATCCCGAGCTCGAGGGCATGCGCAAGGACGTCGACGAGATGTCGATGATGCTGGAGGATTACCTCGCGTTTGCGCGCGGCGATTCCGGCGAGCAGTCGCAACCGACCGACATGGCGCAGGCGCTCGAGGAGCTGCGCAGCGATGCCGAGCGCCACGGCCATACCGCGACCGTCGCCTTCAACGGTCTGCCCGTGGTGACGGTGAAGCCGGCCTCGTTCAAGCGCTGCCTCGCCAACCTCGTCACCAATGCAGCGCGCTACGGCAAGAACATCGCCATCACCGGCCAGCGCGATCACCGTTATTTGACGGTCACCGTCGATGACGACGGCCCGGGCATACCCGCGCACTTGCGCGAAGAGGTGTTCAAGCCGTTCCTGCGGCTGGACAACGCCCGCAACCAGGACGAAGGCGGCACCGGCCTGGGGCTCGCGATCGCCCGCGACATCGCCCGCTCGCATGGCGGCGACATCACGCTGGGGGACAGCCCGATGGGGGGATTGAGAGCGAGCGTGCGGATTCCGGTGTAGGCTTTCTTACCTCTCCCCGCTTGCGGGGAGAGGTCGAATGCGATCGCAGATCGAATTCGGGTGAGGGGGTACAGGTCCCTTGACGACCGCACGTGTGGAGAGAGGCCCCTCACCCCAACCCTCTCCCCGTAAGAACGGGGCGAGGGAGCGCACCGATTTTCGGACTACTGTCTCGCGACCATCTGACCCTACTTCGGCAGCAGCGCCTTCAGCTTGTCCATGTCGCGCGTGTTCATCTTGAAGCCGCCGGGCATGACGATGTCGCCGGGTTTCTGATCCGGCTTGCAGGCCCCGAGCCATTTGGCTTGCAGCGTCGTGGTGCTATCGCGCCCGGCCGTGCCGGCGACGCCGCCTTGCGCATGCGAGGTCGTCTTCACCGTGTAGGCCGAGTTGAAATCGCCGGTGATCTCCGCATGCGAGGTCGTGCTGACGCCGGCGACGCTGCACTCGGAATCGCTGACATAGCCGGTCGCAGTCTTCTTGATCTCCTGCTTGGCGCAGATCTGCTTGGCCATCGGGGAGACGTTATTGCTCATCTCCTTGTCGACGGTCTCGTCGGTGCAGTGCTGCATGGTCATCTCGGGCACCGGCGAGCCTGATGTGACCAGCTTCATCTCCCAAAGACCGGGTTTGCGTACCGGCAGGTCGTCGGCGCTGGCGCCGCCTGCCGACAACGCGAGGCAGAGCGTCGAGCCGAGCAAAGCGAATTTGCGCGTCATGTCGAAGGCTCCCGGCTGAGAGAAGTGCGGCGCTACGACAGCACCTCAGTAGAGCGTGCGGATCGGCCGATCGGCGGCGCCATAGGGCACCCAGCGGCAGGCGAACGAGATGTAGCCGCCCTCATAGGCCTGCACGCCCAGGAATTTCGCGACCTTGCCGTAGCGGGCGCAGTGATCGACCGCGACCTGACGCGCATCGACCTGGGTCGCCATCGAATAGGCGATGATGCCGCCGGTGTCGTTGCCCTTGAACGGCGGCACCGGAGCAAAGATGTCGGCGCGCGCCGACTGGCTCGCCATCATGCCCGAGACAACCAGGCTGGCAAGAAGGCCCGCGGCCGCAATGATTCGCATTCCCGTCACTCCAATTGGCTGGCGCCAGTTTACGGTGCCGGGAGGGGCGTGAAAAGAACCGAACCCTGTTGGCCGCGACATCTTGGTCAAGTCCTGGCGAAGTGTTGCCGCGCTGCACTTGACCTCCCCCAACCTTCGCGGCACCGTCCGACCTTCGCAAGAGCCAGCTGTCCGGATTGACCATGCGCGCCCCCTCCCAGAAATCGCTCCGCTTTGCCGCCGTGCTCGGCCTCATGTTGGGAGCGCTGTCGCTCGGCGAGGCCAGGGCCGCCAATCCGCTCGAGCTGAATTTCTGGCTGAGCGGGCCGCGCTATGACGGCGCCGTGGCCGATTGCGACAGGGCGCTGCCGACGATCGCCACCCAATTCTGGGAAAAGGAAAGCGGGTTCTGGAATTCCCCGTTGAAGATCACCGGCTTCTCCGCCGTTCGCGAGGTCGCGTTCCGCCCCTGGCAGTCCGACAACATTCCGCGCCGCTATTGCACCGCTGACGCCATGCTCACCGACGGCAAGGTACGCAAGGTGCATTTCTCGCTCATTGAGGATGGCGGCTTCGCCGGCTACGGCAACGGCGTCGAGTGGTGCGTGGTCGGCGTCGACCGCAACTGGGCCTACAATCCGGCCTGCCGCGCCGCCAAGCCCTGACCGGAAGCGGCTGATTCGGGCTGATCAGCCGGCCGACGACTGCCGCCCCAATTTTGTTCTTGAAATGTTCCCATCGCCTGCTAGGCTGTGTGCACAGTCTAGTTGAGGGGCGTCGCCATGTTTCACTCTCGATTGCGTTCGTTGTCCCGTCTGATGATCTCGCTGACCCTCGCAACTGGGTTGGCCACCCTCGCCGGCGGTGCGAAGGCGCAGGACAAGCGGCAGAACGCACCCGGCGAGTTCGATTTCTATGTGCTGTCGCTGTCGTGGTCGCCCTCGTTCTGCGAGGAAGCAGCCGAACGCGGCGGCCGGTCCCAGATGCAATGCGGCGGCCGGCCCTACGCCTTCGTGGTGCATGGGCTGTGGCCGCAATACGAGAACGGTTTTCCGGAATATTGCCAGCGGCCGGCGCCGCGCCTGAACCGCAACATCGTCTCCTCGATGCTCGACCTGATGCCGGCGCCGGGCCTGATCTTCAACGAGTGGGACAAGCACGGCACCTGTTCCGGGCTCGAGGGCCGCAGCTATTTCGAGATGATCCGCAAGGCGCGCGCCGCGATCAAGATTCCGACCGAGTATCTCGATCTGTCACAGCCCAAGACCGTCGCGCCGGCGGACGTCGAGGAGGCCTTCATCAAGGCCAATCCGGGTCTCAGCAATGCCGCCGTCTCGGTCACCTGCAACCGGACACGGCTGTCCGAGGTCCGCATCTGCCTCAGCAAGGACCTGCAATTCCGCGCCTGCGACGAGATCGAGCGCCGCGCCTGCCGCCGCGACCAGGTGACGATGCCGCCGATCAGGGGCGGCTAGGCCCGTCATTGCGAGGAGCCCTTGCGACGAAGCAATCCAGACTGCCTTCGCGGAAAGATTCTGGATTGCTTCGCTGCGCTCGCAATGACAAGGGGATGGGATCGCGCCAGACAACGTAGTCCTATCCCATGAACTACCGCCACGCCTTCCACGCCGGCAGCTTCGCCGATGTCATCAAGCACATCGTGCTGGCGCGCATCCTCACTTATCTGCAGGACAAGCCGGCAGCGTTCCGCGTTATCGACACCCATGCCGGCGCCGGCCTCTACGATCTCGACAGCGACGAGGCGCGCCGCGGCGGCGAATGGCTGACCGGCATTGCCCGGCTGCTGCAGGCGCGCCTGTCGAACGAGAGCGCGGCGCTGACGAAGCCCTATCTCGACATCGTCCGCGCCTTCAATCCGAAGGGCGAGCTGAAGGTCTATCCAGGCTCGCCGTTGATCGCGCGCGGCCTGCTCAGGCCGCAGGACCGGCTCGTCGCCTGCGAGCTCGAGCCGAAGGCACGGAAAGCGCTGATCGACGCGCTGCGCCGCGACGAGCAGGCCCGCGTGGTCGATCTCGACGGCTGGGTGGCGCTGCCGGCTTTCGTGCCGCCGAAGGAGCGGCGCGGCCTCGTGCTGATCGATCCGCCCTTCGAGGCCAAGGACGAGTTCGAGCGGCTCGGCGACGTCTTCTCGGCGGCGTTCGCGAAATGGCCGACCGGTATCTACGTAATCTGGTATCCCGCCAAGAACCGGCGCGCCACCGACATGCTGGCGCAAACCGTGGCGCGGCTCGCAGCTGCAGCAAAGCCACCCGGAAAATGCCTGCGCCTCGAATTCAGCGTCGCGCCGCAAGCCGACAGCGCCGCCCTCACCTCCACCGGCCTCCTGATCGTCAACCCGCCCTACACGCTGCACGGCGAGCTCAAGACCATTCTGCCGGAGCTGGAAATACCGCTCGGCCAGGGCGGGGCCGCCAGATTCCGACTGGAGGCGCCCAAGCCTTAACGTCAGGCCGTAACACTCCGGCATTCTTGGGAAAAATATGCAGGACCGGTAGTCAATCTGCGAAGAACCGTATTATGCTATTTCCGTGACTGGCTTTACGTTCCGCTTCCGCGAATGGTTGCGGCGGAGTGAAGGCCCTAAGAAAGATCCCGCCGGACCGATCAGGTCCGTCCAAGGGATGGCCAGCTCCCGGGCTCCGTATGGCCCGGTCATGTCGCGACGTGAGTCTGCGTCGCGGCGGAGGAGCAATGAGGGGGAGTTTCCCGATGGCCATGACGGGAACGGTCAAGTTCTTTAACGGCGAGCGCGGCTACGGCTTCATCAAGCCTGACGACGGCGGTCGCGATGTCTTCGTTCACATCACCGCTGTGGAGCGGGCGGGACTGAAGGACCTTGCCGAAGGACAGCGTATTACTTTCGAAGTCGAACCGGACAAGAAGGGGAAGGGACCGAAGGCGGTCAATCTTGTGATCCTCTCCTAGCGAGCCTGGCGCGAAAAAAATCCCGGCCGCAAGCGGCCGGGAGGCTGGTCCGGTATTTTCTTCTTTGGATGTCAGAAGCGATAGTTCACGCCTGCGCGGACAACGCTGGCGCTATAGCCGTTTGATACGCCCGTAATTGCGAACTGGCTGGTCGACAGATCGATGTAGAGATATTCGAGCTTGGCGCTCCAGTTCGGCGTGAGGCCGACTTCCGCACCGGCACCGATGGTCCAGCCGGCGGTGGTGTGCGACTCCGTCCAGCCGAAGGTCTGCGCCCGCAGCTCGCCGAAGGCGAGGCCGGCGGTGCCGTAGAACAGCACGTTGTTGAACGCATAGCCGGCGCGGCCGCGCAGGGTGCCGAACCATGGGTTGGAGAATTTCCACGGCGCAAAGGTGTCGTCGGCGCCGGCGGCCTGGATGTCGCCCTCGACACCGAACACCCACGGGCCGTTCTGGAAATTGTAGCCGGCCTGCACACCGCCGACGAAGCCGGACGGCTTGGTGGGATTGTTGTCGACCGAGCCCCATTGATAGCCGATGTTGCCGCCGAGATAGGGACCTGCCCAGCTATAGGCATTGAGCGGCTGATTGACGGTATAGGGCGCACGCTGCCCGTAATTGAGATCGGCGGCCTCTGCCGAAGCTGTCCAGCCGGCTGCAACCAACGCGGCTGCGCCCACAACGAGCCTCTTCATCACTCACTCCAACGCAACTGTCGCAACCGAGCGATGTCCGCGCCGCCGCGCGAGCAAAACCGGACGGTTACGGAACCAAGAACTTTTCGCGTAGGATTTATCGAGAGTTTTAAGTTAAAGGGCTGTTAAGTCGGGTTACCGCCCGCTTAACAGACTTAAGGAAGCGTTACCGGAAACTGGCCGCCATCCTCTTGCGTGCGGCATGGCCGGAACTTCAAATCGGCACCCCCAGCGCCTAAATTCGCCCCATGGTTCACGATTCCTCCGACAATCCGGACGACCGCGCGCGCAAGCCGCCGCAGCCTGCTGCGAGCGACGCCCCGCCCGAGCGGCTGGCCGCGCCGGACGTCGATCCCGCGGCGGCAGGCGGCGACGACGAGGACGATGCGCTGCTGCCGGACATCCTGGAAGAGAGCGGCGCCGTCGGCGAAGGCCCGCTCGCGACCGGTCACGAGGCGATCGAGCGCGCGGTCCGCCTCGCGCCGACCTCGCCCGGCGTCTATCGCATGCTCAATGCGAACGCCGACGTGCTCTATGTCGGCAAGGCCAAGAACGTCAAAAAGCGCCTGTCCAGTTATGCGCGCCAGAGTGCGCCACTGCCGGCCCGCATCCTGCGCATGATCGCGGCCACCGTCACCGTGGAGATCGTCTCGACCACGACCGAGACCGAGGCGCTGCTGCTGGAGGCCAACCTCATCAAGCAGCTGCGGCCGCGCTTCAACGTGCAGCTGCGCGACGACAAATCGTTTCCCTACATCCTGATCACCGGCGACCATTGGGCGCCGCAGATCCTCAAGCATCGTGGTGCGCAGACCCGGCCCGGACGCTATTTCGGCCCGTTCGCCTCTGCCGGCGCGGTCAACCGCACCATCACGGCGCTGCAGCGGGCGTTCCTGATCCGCTCCTGCACCGATTCCTTCTTCGAGAGCCGCACCCGGCCCTGCCTGCTCCACCAGATCCGCCGCTGCGCCGGCCCCTGCACCCGCGAGATCGATTTCGGCGGCTATTCGACGCTGGTGCGCGAGGCGAGCGACTTCCTCTCCGGCAAGAGCCATGCGGTGAAGCAGGAGCTCGCCGGCGAGATGGAGAAGGCCTCGAACGAGCTCGAATTCGAGCGCGCCGCACTCTACCGCGACCGCCTCGCCGCGCTGTCGGCGATCCAGTCGCAGCAGGGCATCAACCCACGCACGGTGGAGGAAGCCGACGTGTTCGCCATCCACCAGGAGGGCGGCTTCTCCTGCGTCGAGGTGTTCTTCTTCCGCACCGGACAGAACTGGGGCAACCGCGCCTATTTTCCGCGCGCGGAGAAGAGCTTTACGCCCGAGGAAGTGCTGGGGTCCTTCCTGGCCCAGTTCTACGACGACAAGCCGCCGCCGAAGAACATCCTGCTCTCGCACGAGATCGAGGAGAGCGAGCTGCTCGCCAATGCGCTGTCGATCAAGGCCGGCCACAAGGTCGAGGTCACCGCGCCCAAGCGCGGCGAGAAGAAGGAGCTGGTCGCCCACGCACTGACCAATGCGCGCGAGGCGCTCGGCCGCAAGCTCGCGGACACGGCGACGCAAAGCCGCCTGCTCGAGGCCATGGCCGCGACGCTGAGCCTGCCGCACATGCCCAAGCGCATCGAAGTCTACGACAACAGCCACATCCAGGGCACCAACGCGGTCGGTGCCATGATCGTCGCGGGCCCTGATGGCTTCGTGAAGAACCAGTACCGCAAGTTCAACATCAAGTCGGAAGGGATCACGCCCGGCGACGACTTCGCCATGATGCGCGAGGTGCTGGAGCGCCGCTTCAAGCGCCTGATCAACCCGCCCGAGGACGCCGCCACCAAGGCCAAGGACGACGATTTCCCGCAATGGCCCGACCTCGTCATCATCGACGGCGGCCGCGGCCAGCTCAACGCGGTGCGCGAGATCTTCGCCAATCTCGGCCTGACCCAGGTGTCGCTGATGTCGGTGGCCAAGGGGCCGGACCGGGATGCCGGCCGCGAGACCCTGTTCATGCCGGAGCGCGAGGCGATCAAGCTGGAGCCGCGCGATCCCGTGCTCTATTTCATCCAGCGCCTGCGCGACGAGGCCCACCGTTTCGTCATCGGCTCGCACCGCAAGCTGCGCAAGAAGGACATCCGCGAGGCCGGCTTGCAGGAGATTCCGGGCATCGGCCCGTCACGCAAACGTGCCTTGCTGCATCATTTCGGTACCCTGAAAGAGATCGAGCGGGCCTCGATCGCCGATCTCGGCAAGGTTCCGGGGGTCAGCGCCGAGAGCGCCCGCAGGATTTTCGAGTATTTCCATCCCCAGCCGGGGTGAACTAAAGGAGGCGGCGGTCATATGGTCGTCGCATCCTGCATCCCATTTGGGAGTGGAACGGTTGACCTTCAGGCTTGAGCGGTATTGGTAGGACGGATGAACATCGCCACGACACGAGGGACCACCAGCCGCGCGATGTCCCTCCCCAACATCCTGACCTACGGCCGGATCGCCGCGATCCCGGTCGTGGTCGGATGCATCTATGCGCAGTCGATTCTGGATCAGCCGCTCTGGCTGCGCTGGCTCGCGGTCGCCATTTTCATCGCCGCTGGGGTGACCGATTACCTCGACGGCTATTACGCGCGGATCTGGAATCAGCAATCGGCCTTCGGCCGCATGCTCGATCCGATCGCCGACAAGCTGCTGGTCGCCTCCTGCCTGTTGATGCTGGCCGCGGATGGCATCATTCACGGCTGGTCGCTATGGGCCGCGATCGTGATCCTGTGCCGCGAGATCCTGGTCTCGGGCCTGCGCGAATATCTGGCTGCGCTCCGCGTCAGCGTGCCCGTGACCAAGCTTGCGAAATGGAAGACCACAGTCCAGCTGGTAGCGATCGGGTTCCTGCTCGCGGGACCGGCCGGCGACGAGGTCGTGCCAGTGGTCTCGATGATTGGCCTCGCACTGCTGTGGGCCTCGGCGATCCTCACCATGTACACCGGCTACGACTATTTCCGCGCCGGCATCCATCACCTCATCAAGGAGGACGAGGGATGAAGGTGAAGTATTTCGCCTGGGTGCGCGAGCGCGTCGGCAAGGCCGAAGAGACGATCGAGCCGCCCGCGAGCGTGCGCACCGTCGAGGAGCTGATCGCCTGGCTCTCCGGCCAAAGCGAGGCTTATGCGCATGCGTTCGAGAAGCCGAAGGTGATCCGCGCCGCGATCGACCGCGCTCACGTCAAGCAGGACGCCGCCATTGCAGGCGCCCGCGAGGTCGCGTTCTTCCCGCCCATGACCGGCGGCTAGGCTGATGCTCTCGAACAGACGAGCGTACGGTGTCGGCTCACCTCTCCCCAAAGGGGAGAGGCGTAGGCCGCCTTCGGCGGCCGTGTTAGAGAACGCCGAGGCAAAGCCTCGGCTATGTCGCGTAAGCGATCCGGGTGAGGGGGCACAGGTCTCACGAGAGGGCGGATCCCCTCACCCGCGCCTTCGGCGCGACCTCTCCCTATGGGAGAGGTGCGGCACCATCGAAGCGGCACGATCATGACCTGCCCCGTCACCATCCGTATCCAGGAAGACGATTTCGACATCGCGCGCGAGATCTCGGTCCTGACCGGCAGCCGGACCGATATCGGCGCGGTCGTGAGCTTTTCCGGGATCTGCCGCGCCGACGAGGACAGCGCCAACGTCGCGGCGCTGACGCTCGAACATTATCCCGGCATGGCGGAGGAAGAGATCAGGCGCCATGCCGACGAGGCCATTTCGCGCTGGCCGCTCAACGGCGTCACGGTGATCCACCGCGTCGGCCGCTTCATGCCGGGCCAGAACATCGTGCTGGTCGTGACCGCCTCGCAGCACCGGCAGGCGGCGTTCCAGGCGGCCGAGTTCCTGATGGACTATCTCAAGACCAGCGCGCCGTTCTGGAAGAAGGAAGAGAGCGCCACCGGCACCGGCTGGGTCGAGGCCCATGCCCGTGACGACGAAGCCGCCGCACGCTGGACGAAATCCTGATGGCTAAAGTTACGAAGAAGACCGCGCGCGGCCGCGCCGCGCCGAAGCTCGCGAAGGTGGGACCCGGCGAGCTTCTCACGCTGCTCGACTTCGTCCGTTACGCGGTGAGCCGCTTCGTCGAGGCGAAGCTCGCCTTCGCCCATGGCACGACCGATCCCGTCGCGGAAGCCGCGTTCCTGGTCTGCGAGGCGCTGCATCTCACTCCCGACCAGTTCGAGATCTTCGCCAACGCGCGCGTCACCGCCGCGGAAGGCAAGACCCTCCTCGATCTCATCCATCAGCGCGTCACGACGCGCAAACCGGCCGCCTATCTCGTCAACAAGATCTACATGCGCAGCCTGCCCTTCTATGTCGACGAGCGCGTCATTGTTCCGCGCTCCTTCATCGGCGAGCTCCTGGAGTCGCATTTCGGCGCCGACGGCGAGGCCGGATCGCTGATCGACGATCCGACGGCGGTCGAGCGCGTGCTCGATCTCTGCACGGGCTCGGGATGCCTTGCGATCCTCGCCGCGCATCATTTCCCGAACGCCACCGTCGACGCCGTCGACATCTCCAAGGGCGCGCTCGAGGTCGCTGCGCGCAATGTCGGCGAATACGGGCTCGAGGACCGGATCAGCCTCTATCGCGGCGACCTGTTCGCCCCGCTCGGCGGCAACAGATACGACCTGATCATCACCAACCCGCCCTACGTCGATGCCGAGGGCATGGCGGCATTGCCGCCGGAGTGCCGGGCCGAGCCGAAGCTCGCCTTCGATGGCGGCGCCGACGGTCTCGACGTGGTGCGCCGGATCCTGCGCGATGCGCCCGATCACCTGACGCCGCAGGGCGGGCTGATCTGCGAGATCGGCCGCGGCCGCGAGCTGGTCGACGAGGCCTTTCCGGAACTGCCGCTGCTCTGGCTCGACACCGAAGATTCCGAGGGCGAGGTGTTCTGGATCGCAGCCGCCGATCTCGCCTGATTCATCACGGCCGGTCACGCTCAATCGGAACAAGTCAAATATCGCCACGTTCATCCCCCGACGAATTTTCTAGTCCTTGGAGGATGTCCGCATGCTCGCGCCATCGGGCGAATTGCTGCGCGCCGGGATGGCGCTCAAGCTCAATCACGTCAAACGCGCTGCTCAATCCTATCTGCGTGACCAGACCAGCCAGGCCACGGGCAAGTTGACGTCTTACGCGGTGGCCGGCGGACTGTTCGCAGTCGCGGGCCTGTTCGTTGTCGCGGCGTTTTTCGTCGGACTGATCGCCTTGTACCGCTGGGTGGCGATCACCTACGGGCAATTCTGGGGATTTGGCGCGGTCGCGGCAGTGCTGCTGGTGCTGGCTGCGGTCTGTGCCGGCGTGGCCATGGCGCAGATGAAACGCAAGGCCAAGCCGGTGGTGCCGCTCGCGAGCCGTCTGCGCGTGGCGGTCGCCACGCCCCGGATCCCGCGTGGAACGGTCAAGGAGGCCGTGAAGGAGGTCGCAACGACGATTCCCCTCGCGCCGCTCGCACCGGGCGAGCGCGGCGGCATCAAGACCTGGCCGGCCCGCGCCAACCATCCCGTGCAGCTCGGCCTGATGCTCGCGGCGGTCGGCCTGGTCGGGCTGACGGCCGCCCGGCGGCGACGCAACAGGCGCAGTCTGGAGGCGTGATGCTGGCGCGGCGCTCCGAACAGATCGACTCCTGGCTGCTGGTGGCGGCGACGGCCGTGTTCGTGCTGACCGCGGAGCACTACTTTCAGGATTCCGGCCTGGCGAGGCCCGGGCCTCCGCCAGACCACCGCAAGGGCGAAGCGAATTCCCCGGAAACGCACCCGGCCGGCGCGGCGATGCAGCCGGGCCGCGGCCGCCGGGCGAAAAGCCCGTTCGAGATCCCCTGGGCGGGCTGGAAGGATATTTTCTGGCGGACCTATCAGCGCATCGACGAGGATCGCCTGCTCGCGACGGCGGGCGGCGTCGTCTTCTTCGGCCTGCTCGCGCTCTTCCCCGCCGTCACCGCGCTCGTCTCCTCCTATGCCCTGTTTGCCGATCCCGCGACGATCAGCGCCAACCTCCAGACGCTTGCGACAATGCTGCCCGAGGGCTCGTTCCAGATCGTCGAGGACCAGGTCGCGCGCGTGGTGTCGAACGGCAATACGACGCTCGGTGTCACCTTCCTGGTCGGCCTGCTGCTTGCGATCTGGAGCGCCAATGCCGGCGTCAAGGCGATCTTCGACGCCCTCAACGTCGCCTATGAGGAACGCGAGAAGCGCAGCTTCATCCAGCTGAACATGATCTCGCTGGCCTTCACCGTCGGCGGCATCGTGGCGCTGCTGTTGATGGTGGGAGCCGTCGTCGCCTTCCCGCTTGCGCTCAATCATCTCGGCATGGCGCCGGAAAGCAAGCTGATCGTGGCGCTGGCACGATGGCCGCTGCTGTTCGTCATCCTGCTGGTCGCACTCGCCATTCTCTACCGCTTCGCGCCCAGCCGTGACGCGCCGCGCTGGCAATGGCTGAGCCTCGGCGCCGTGATGGCCGCGATCCTCTGGATCGCAGGCTCTGCCCTGCTGTCCTGGTATCTCTCGGAATTCGCCAATTACAACGCGACCTACGGCTCTCTGGGCGCGGCGATCGGCCTGATGATGTGGATGTGGATGTCGGCGATCGTCATCATGTTCGGCGCCGAGCTGAATTCGGAGATCGAGCGGCAGACGCTCAAGGACACCACCGAGGGGTCTCCCAAGCCGCTCGGCACCCGCGACGCCGTCTCCGCCGACACGGTCGGCGCTACCGCGCCATTTTGATCGGTGGCGGTCGGGCCGGAGCTGGCCCGACCGCATCTCGGGCGCGGTCAGCGCTTGGTGATCACGGCTTCCAGATATTCGCTGTGCACCACGATCGTGCCGTCATCGGCGTGGTTGAACTCCCCGAGCAGCGCCAGCAGATCGCGCGTCAGCGCGGCCTGGCCGCTCGCGTCGAGCGCAGCAAACGCCTTCAGCGTGGGCCCGTAGAACGTCTTGAAGATGTCGAGCCAATGGTCCGGCGAGCGATAGCGGAACACGAACATGCGCGGGTCGGCGGCGATCTCCGCGGCCACGCCGCCGAACATTTCCTCGAGCCGTGCCGTCGTGCCCCACATGGCGGGCGATTTCACGCCCGCCGGCGGCGGCAAATGCTTGCCGATGGTCTTGAACAGCTGGCCGATGAAGCCTTGCGGCGTCCAGTTGGCAAGACCGATCTTGCCGCCGGATTTGCAGACCCGCGCGAGCTCGGACGCGGCCTTGTCCTGATCCGGGGTGAACATCACGCCGAAAGTGGAGAGCACGACGTCGAAGCTGGCGTCGGCAAACGGCAGCGCTTCGGCATCCGCCTCGCGGAACTCGACGGTGAGATGTTCGGCCATCGCGCGCTCGCGCCCGCGCTTGAGCAGCGCCGGCACGTAGTCGGTGGATGTGACGTCGCACCAGCGCCGCGCCGCTGCCAGCGTCGCATTGCCGTTGCCGGCGGCGACGTCCAGCACCTTGCTGCCGGCGCGCAAGTCGATGGCCTCGCAGAGCTGTTCCCCGACGATCTGCAAGGTGGTGCCGACCACGGCATAGTCGCCCGACGACCAGGCGCCGTGCTGGCGCTGCTTGACGGCGGCAAGATCGGGTTGGGGGGCAGCTGGCTTGAGGGCGGCGGATGTCGACATGGCAATCTCCTGCGGTTGAACGCCGGGACGATAGAGCGCATGCGGCTCGCTGGCCTTGAGGGCGGCATGATTTTCCGCTGAGAGCGTCTTGATTTCCGCACCGGAGCCGCAGAGGCCGTGCGAGGTTTCGCAGCCGCTGCCTCGAAAGCTTTCGGCCGCGGACCGACCGGGCTGCGAAACAGCCACTATCCCCTCGAATCAACAATGATGTTAGGCTCATGGATGCTTGGGGGAGCATGAGGCGTGACGGAGTCGAGCGCGACCCGTGTTTTCCCGGGTGAAGCAGTCAGCTCTTAAAGGCATAACGCGCGGCATGATTCGCATTTCGACGATCTTCATCGCCATCTGCATGGTCCTGGTCGCGGCCTCGCTCGGGCTCGTGCTCTATTCGGTCGCCGGCATCAGCGGAACGGAATCGGCGATCGTGGCGCTGACCGCGCTGACCTTCCTGATCCTCTACAACGCGGTGTCGATGCGGCTGCGCGACCGCAGCGACGTCGGCGGCCAGATCGCCGACCTGTCGCGCGGCACCGCCGACCTCGCCCGCCAGGTGGCCGAGTTCGGCCGCCGGTTGGCTGCCATCGAGAGCCGCATCGCCTCGTCGAATTCGACCAATTCCGACCGAATCCAGTCGGTCATCGGCGAGATCAACGAACTGGGCGGATTGGTCAGGCAGCTCGCCACCACCGTCGCGGCCCATGAGGATCTGCTCGCCGGCCACGCGCCGGCGCCCGCACCCGCCCCGGTCACGCGGCCCGAGCCGGAAACGCCGATCGATCTGGCTGCCCCCTTCGAGGAGAAGCCGTTCGCTCCTCCTCCGCTTCCGGAGCCCCCGCCACGGCCGGCGCCGCCGCCGGTCCAGGTCCAAGCGGCCAGCCCGGTTCAGGCCGCCAATGGACGCAACCAGACCCAGTTGCTGGCGACGCTGCGCAATGCGGTCGACGAGAATCGCATCGATATCTTCCTGCAGCCGATGGTGACGCTGCCGCAGCGCAAGGTGCGGTTCTACGAGGCGGTGACGCGCCTGCGCGACGAGCGCGACCAGTTGATCGCGGCCGAGGAGTTCATCAGCATCGCGGAAGCCTCCGGGCTGATCGGGCGCATCGACAACATGGTGATGCTGCGCTGCGTGCAGGTGCTGCGGCGCCTGATGGTGCGCAACAAGGACGTCGGCGTGTTCTGCAACGTCGCGGCCTCCACAGTCGGCAATTCCACCACCTTCGCGCAATGCCTCGATTTCCTCGAAGCCAACCGCGCGCTGGCGCCCTCGCTGGTGCTGGAGTTCAAGCAGTCGACCTTCCGCAATCTCGGTCCGGCCGAGACCGAGAACCTCGCGGCACTGGCCCAGCGCGGCTTCCGTTTCTCGATCGACCATGTCACGGATTTGCGCATCGAGCCGCGCGAGCTGGCCGATCGCGGGGTCCGCTTCATCAAGGTGCCGGCCGCGCTGCTGCTCGATCCCAAGCAGGCTTCCGCCTCCGACATCCACCCCTCCGACCTCTCCGACCTGCTCGGCCGCTTCGGCATCGACCTGATCGCCGAACGGATCGAAGGCGAGCGCGCGGTGGTCGACCTGCTCGACTATGACGTACGGTTCGGCCAAGGGTTCCTGTTCGCACCGCCCCGGCCATTGCGGCCCGAAGGGGCATCTGCTACCGGCGGGGCCTCGCCGAACCAGGCGCAGGACATTCAGGGATCCAATGGCTCCGCCACACCCAGCTCAGGCGCAACGTCCGCTGCGCCTCCGTCCCAACGCATCACAGGCAACGCGGCGCTCGCGCGCCGCATCTGATCGGCCGCGCACGTCATGACCGCGCTGCATTTTGCCGAAGGCCTGCGCGAGCTCGTGGGCGGTGTGGAGGTCGTGCTCAGCGACATCTGGGGCGTGGTCCATAACGGGCTGGAATCCTTCCCCGAGGCCTGCGAGGCGCTGCACACCTATCGCAGCCGCGGCGGTACGGTGATCCTGATCACCAACGCGCCGCGCCCGGCCGACTCCGTGCAGCGGCAATTGCGCAAGCTCGGCGTCCCCGATGAGACCTATGACGCGATCGTATCTTCAGGCGATCTGACCCGGCTCTATGTCGCCGATCATCCCGGCCGCAAGATGTTCTGGCTCGGCCCCGAGCGCGACAACTCGATATATCGCGGCCTCGATGCGGTGACCGCGCCGCTGGAGGAAGCCGATTACATCGTCTGCACCGGCCTCTACGACGACGAGACCGAGACGGCGGAAGACTATCGCGGCATGATGCTGAAGGCGCGCGAGCGCAAGCTGACGCTGGTCTGCGCCAACCCCGACATCGTGGTGGAGCGCGGCGACCGGCTGATCTACTGCGCCGGTGCCATCGCCGAGCTCTATCGCGAGCTCGGCGGCGAGGTGATCTTCTACGGCAAGCCGCACCGGCCGATCTATGAGCGCGCCATGGCGCTCGCCGGGGAGCGCCATGGCTATCAGATCGACCGGAAGAAGGTGCTGGCGATCGGCGATTCCGTCCGCACCGACTTAACCGGCGCCCGCGAATTCGGCATCGACTGCCTGTTCGTCACCCGCGGCATCCATGCCGAGGAGTTCGAGGGCCTCGACCAGCTCGACCCGAATTCGGTGATGGAGCTGTTCGGCCACCCGCCGAAGGCGCTGATGCGCGAATTGAAGTGGTAGAAAATATCGTGCCCCGGACGCAGCTCGAAGAGCTGCAGAGCCGGGGCCTAGAACCCGCGAGCGATGTCGTGGGATAGACTGGGTCCCGGCTCAGCGTCGCGTCACTGACGCGCCGCGCCTTGTCCGGGACAGGATCGCGCTTACGCGCTCGCCATGTCCGGGAAGACCGCCTCGATCTTGGTCTTCAGCGTCGCCGCGTTGAACGGCTTGACGATGTAATTGTTCACGCCGGCCTTCTTGGCCGCGATCACGTTCTCGGTCTTCGATTCCGCGGTGATCATGATGAAGGGCGTGGTGGCGAGGTTCGGATCCGCGCGGACTTCGCGCAAGAGGTCGTAGCCCGTCATCGGCTCCATGTTCCAGTCGGAGATCACGAGCCCGTACTTCTTGCCGCGCATCTTGTTCAGCGCTGCCGAACCGTCGCTGGCATCATCGATGTTCTCAAAGCCAAGCTGCTTCAGCAGATTCCGGATGATACGGATCATGGTGCTGTAGTCATCCACCACCAGAACCGGCATCGACAAATCAACCGCCATCTCGACTCCCCCAACGCAAACCAAGGAATATTACGATCGGACCTGCCAGGCCGGCGCCCGGCAGTTCCACGCCTCAAGCACTAGCACCAAGGCCTTAAACAGCGCGTTAACTGCGGGCAGCTCCGAAGGACTGAAATCGTGTTCAATGTCTGCCCGCCCCGCCGCTTGACTTCGCACGGCCGGTCGCGCCACGGTCCGGGCCGGTCCTGCCCGGTTCGAGAATTCCCCTGATGGCTCCGCCTTTTACCGTCATCCGCGATACAACGCCGGATTCCGCGATTCCAAGGGGCGCCGTGGTCGCCATGGGCAATTTCGACGGCGTTCACCTCGGCCATCGCGCCGTCATCGCGGCTGCCCTGGAGATGGGCAGGGCGCATGGCCGCCCTGCGCTGGCATTGACCTTCGAGCCGCATCCGCGGCGGTTTTTCAGTCCCAACACCCCGCAATTCCGCCTGACGGACGAGCGGGCCAAGCTGCGGCTTCTGGCCGGCACCGGGCTTGCCGGCGCCGTGGTCATGACCTTCGACAAGGCCCGTGCCGGAACCAGCGCGCAAGATTTCATTCACCATGACCTGATCGGGCGTCTCGGGGTCAGCGGCATTGCCGTCGGCTACGACTTCCATTTCGGCAAGGGTCGGGTCGGCTCGCCCAGCCTTCTCGTCAACGAGGCGCCCCGGCTCGGCATCGAGGTCGACGTGCAGGCGCATGTCGATATCGACGAACGGCCGGTCTCCTCCAGCGCGATCCGGATCGCGCTCGCCGAGGGCCAGCTCGACGAGGCCACGACCATGCTGGGCGCGCCCTGGTTCATCACCGGCGAGGTGATCCACGGTGAAAAGCGCGGCCGCGACCTCGGCTATCCCACCGCCAACATCCGCCTGGACGCCAATTGCGGCCTCAAGCATGGCATCTACGCGGTGCGGGTCGGCCGCGGCCAGGGAAAGGATCAGGAGCGTCTGGACGGGGTGGCCAGCTTCGGCCGCCGCCCGACCTTCGACAATGGCGCTCCGCTCCTCGAAATCTTCCTGTTCGACTTCAAGGGCGACCTCTACGGACAGGCGCTCGACTGCGCCTTCATCGGCTTCATCCGCGAGGAGCTGAAATTCGATGATCTGGAGGCCCTGATCCGGCAGATGGACGACGATTCCGCCCGCGCCCGCGCCATGCTCGCCGCCGCGCCGGACGCGTTTCCGCGGCTGGGCGCGATCGATTGAGCCGAAACCCGGCCTCGCCGGCCCTTTGCGCTTCCTCCGGCCCCCTGCTATGGAGAGCCCATGTTTGCGCGGCGCATCATAGGGATTAGCGGCCCGGCTTCCGCCTGAGCCTGAAGGCTCGGCGCAAGACCGGGATTTCGTCGTTTCACCCGCGATTCCGCATCGCCATCCGTTCCCGCGCCCTTTCCGAGCCAGTCAGCCTCATGTCCGAAAAGCCGCAAAAGTCCCAAAAGTCTGAAGCCAAAGACTATTCGAAGACCCTGTTCCTGCCGCAGACCGAATTCCCGATGCGCGCCGGCCTGCCGCAGCGCGAGCCGGAGATCCTCAAGCGCTGGTACGAGATCGGCCTCTATGAGAAGCTGCGCCAGAATGGGAAAGGCCGCGCCAAGTTCGTGCTGCATGACGGCCCGCCCTACGCCAACGGCAACATCCATATCGGCACGGCGCTGAACAAGATCCTGAAGGATCTCGTCACCAAGAGCCAGCAGATGCTCGGCTTCGATTCCAACTACGTGCCGGGCTGGGACTGCCACGGCCTGCCGATCGAGTGGAAGGTCGAGGAGGAGCATTATCGCAAGAAGGGCAAGCAGAAGCCCGACTTCCGCGACTCCGCCGCGATGATCGATTTCCGCAAGGAGTGCCGCGCCTATGCCACGCACTGGCTCGGCGTGCAGCGCGAGGAGTTCAAGCGCCTCGGCGTCATCGGCGATTGGGACCATCCCTACGCCACCATGAGCTATCCGGCCGAAGCCCAGATCGCGCGCGAGCTGATGAAGTTCGCCGCCAACGGCACGCTCTATCGCGGCTCCAAGCCGGTGATGTGGAGCGTGGTCGAGAAGACCGCGCTGGCCGAAGCCGAGGTGGAGTACGAGGACCACACCTCCGATACGGTGTGGGTGAAGTTCCCGGTGACCTCGCCCGCGCACGGTGCGCTCGCCTCCGCAAGCGTCGTGATCTGGACCACGACGCCCTGGACGCTGCCCGGCAACCGCGCCATCTCGTTCTCGCCGAAGATCGCCTATGGCCTCTACAAGGTGACGGACGCCCCCGCCGACAATTGGGCCAAGACCGGCGACCTCCTGATCCTCGCCGATGCGCTCGCGGAAGACGTCTTCAAGCAGGCGCGGGTGACGGCTTACGAGAAAGTCCGCGACGTCCCCGGCGACACCATGGACGCGATCGAGTGTGCCCATCCGCTGAGGGGCGTTGGCGGTGGCTACGACTTCGTCGTGCCGCTGCTGCCCGGCGACCATGTCACCGACGACACCGGCACCGGCTTCGTGCACACCGCGCCCGGCCATGGCCGCGAGGACTTCGATGCCTGGATGGCACAGGCGCGCGATCTCGATGCGCGCGGCATCAACACCGCGATCCCCTATACCGTCGACGAGAACGGCGCCTACACCGATCATGCGCCGGGCTTTGTCGGCAAGCGCGTCATCACCGACAAGGGCGAGAAGGGCGATGCCAACGAGGCCGTGATCAAGGCGCTCGTCGACAGAGGCATGCTGCTCGCGCGCGGTCGGCTCAAGCATCAATATCCGCACTCCTGGCGCTCCAAGAAGCCGGTGATCTTCCGCAACACACCGCAATGGTTCATCGCGATGGATAAGGACATTGCGCAGGGCGGCAAGGCCAAGAGCGGCGACACGCTGCGCGCCCGCGCGCTGCATGCCATCTCGGTGACGCAATGGGTGCCGCCGTCGGGCGAGAACCGCATCAACGGCATGATCGAGGCGCGCCCGGACTGGGTGATCTCGCGCCAGCGCGCCTGGGGCGTGCCGATCGCCGTGTTCGTGCGCGAGAAGGGTGACGGCTCCGCCGAGATCCTCCAGGACGAGGCCGTCAATGCGCGCATTGGCGAAGCCTTCGAGAAGGAAGGCGCCGACGCCTGGTACGCGACGGGCGCGCGCGAGCGCTTCCTCGGGCCCCGCGCGAACGAGGACTGGCAGAAGGTCGACGACATTCTCGACGTCTGGTTCGATTCCGGCTCGACCCACGCTTTCGTGCTCGAAGATCCCGTGCAGTTTCCCGGGCTCGCCGGCATCAAGCGCAAGGTCGACGGCGGCGCCGACACGGTGATGTATCTGGAAGGCTCGGACCAGCATCGCGGCTGGTTCCATTCCTCGCTATTGGAAAGCTGCGGCACGCGCGGCCGCGCGCCTTACGACATCGTGCTGACCCACGGCTTCACCCAGGCCGAGGACGGCCGCAAGATGTCGAAGTCGCTCGGCAACACCATCGAGCCGCAGGCCGTCATCAAGGAATCCGGCGCCGACATCCTGAGGCTCTGGGTCGCGTCCTGCGACTACACCGACGACCAGCGCATCGGCCCCGAGATCCTGAAGAACACAGTCGAGACCTACCGCAAGCTGCGCAACACCGTGCGCTGGATGCTCGGCACGCTGCATCATTACAAGCCGGCCGACGCCGTCGCGCCCGCCGAGATGCCCGAGCTCGAGCGCTTGATGCTGCACGAGCTCGCGGTGCGCGCCGCTGCGATCGGCAAGGCCTATCGGGAGTTCGACTACAAGACCGTGGTCGCGATCCTGTCCGCCTTCCTGAACAGCGAGCTCTCCGCATTCTATTTCGACATCCGCAAGGATACGCTCTATTGCGATCCGCCCTCCTCGCTGACGCGCAAGGCGGCGCTGACGACGATCGACCTGTTATGCGCCTCGATCCTGAAATGGCTGGCGCCGATCCTCAGCTTCACTGCCGAGGAGGCGTGGCGCATGTACCGGCCCGACCCCGAACCGTCGGTGCATCTGACGCTGTTCCCCGCCGATCTCGAAGCCTTGCGCGACGACGAGCTCGCCGCGAAGTGGGAGGCGATCCGCAACGTCCGCCGCGTCGTCACCGGCGCGCTCGAGCTGGAACGCGCCGCCAAGAACATCGGCTCGTCGCTGGAGGCATCGCCTGTGATCTATGTCGCCGATCGCGGCATGCTGGCGACCTTGTTCGACATCGATCTGGCTGAAGTCTGCATCACCTCGAACTACGAGGTGCGGGAGGGCGAGGCGCCGGCCTCGGCATTCCGCCTCGATGCCGTCCCCGGCGTCGCGGTCGCGGTGGAGAAGGCGGTCGGCACCAAATGCGCCCGCTCCTGGAAGATCTCGCCGATGGTCGGCGAAGACGCCGAATATCCCGACGTCACCCCGCGCGACGCCAAGGCGCTGCGCGAATGGAAGGCGTTGGGGGTGGCGGTCTGACCGGCCGGCCATGACCCCGCTCCGCGCCGGCATCCTCGCGGCCATGGTCACGCTCGTGGCCGACCAAGCCTCGAAGCTCTGGCTCCTGAACGTGTTCGACCTCGCCCGTCGCGGCGCTGTGCGGGTGACGCCGTTCTTCGACCTGGTGCTGGCCTGGAACATCGGCATCAGCTTCGGCTGGCTCCAGAACGACAGCCAGGCCGCGCAGCTCACGCTGATGGCCGTCAAGGCCATTGCCGTGGTTGCGCTGGCGATCTGGATGGCGCGCTCGCACACCGTGCTCGCGACCGTCGCGCTCGGCCTGATCATCGGCGGCGCCATCGGCAATGGCATCGACCGCCTGGCCTATGGCGCGGTGGTGGATTTCGCCCTGTTCCACATCGAGATCGCCGGAAATACCTATAATTGGTATGTGTTTAACCTCGCGGACGTGGCCATCGTTGCTGGGGTGGCGGCGCTATTGTATGATTCCTTCTTGGGGGTACCCGCCGCAAAAGCGCCCTGATCCCGGCCGATACGGACCGGCAGGTGGAACCCTGCTTTTGCAAGGGTTTGAGCCGCGTGCGAGCGGCAATCTGCTACAATTTGAAACAGGTACGGTCATGCGCAGCTCGAAGACCAGTGGTTCGATGGTTCGAGACTCCCAATCGGGGGTCTGGCGGGCACTGAAATTGTCCGCCGTCGCGCTCGGCATCGGCCTCGTCATGTCGACCGGCGCCGCCCGTGCTGCTGACGATGACGACGACGACATGACCTTCGAAGAGAAGCTCATCGACGGCCTGATGTCCGGTCTTGGCGCCAAGAGCATGGGAAAACCCGGCATCGAATACCGCGAGCGTTCGCCGCTGGTCGTGCCGCCCAAGCTCGACCTGCCGCCACCCGCCGCAGCCGAGGCCGCGGCTGCGCCAAACTGGCCGAAGGACCCCGACGAGAAGCGCCGCAAGGAAGCTGTCGCCGAGCGGAAGAAGTCCGGCAACAAGGCAACGGAGTACTGGAAAAATGCCCAGCCGCTGTCGCCCGCCGAGATGAACGCCCACAAGACGGCCGCCGCCGAAAAGACCGGCAATGATCCGGCCCAACCAGGCACCAACATCGCCAATCCGACGATGAGCCCAGCCGAACTCGGATATACCGGCGGGCTGTTTAAACTGTTCAAAGGGAACGCGCCCGAGTCGAAGCAGTTTACGTCGGAGCCGCCACGCCAATCGCTGGTGGAGCCGCCGCCCGGATATCAGACGCCGTCGCCGAACTACGCCTACGGCTCCGGCCCGGATGATTCGAAGCGAACCTATTTCGACGTCCTATCCGGCAAGGAGAAGGAGCGATAACGCTCCTGCCCCGCCCCGACATTTGGGCAGCCGCGCAATTGCTGCCGGCACTGCACGCAGCTTCAGCTGCTGGCTGCTCCCGAGTTGACTAGCGTTCTCTGCTTCGTGACGCGAAGCCTCCGCCGCACGGTGTAGCATGCCGTGCCTTCCGAGCCGGAGATCCGGGCTCGGCACCTCAACCAGGGATCATGATGTCCTCTTACAGATCGGCTGCCTGCCTCCTTGCCGCGCTGCTTTCGACGAGTGTCCTCTCGGCCGGCGCCGCCCTTGCCCAGACCACCGTGACATCGGCTCCGCCCGCCAGCTTCACGCTTCCCAACGGCATGCAGGTCGTGGTGATCCCGGATCACCGCACCCCCGTCGTCACCGAGATGATCTGGTACAAGGTCGGCTCGGCCGACGAGACGCCCGGCAAGTCCGGCCTCGCCCACTTCCTCGAGCACCTGATGTTCAAGGGCACCTCGAAGCATCCGGCCGGCGAATTCTCCCAGACCGTGCTGCGCGTCGGCGGCAACGAGAACGCTTCGACCTCGGTCGACTACACCAACTACTATCAGCGCGTGCCGAAAGAGCAGCTGCCGACCATGATGGAGTTCGAGGCCGACCGCATGACGGGCCTCATCCTCAAGGACGAGAACGTGCTGCCCGAGCGCGACGTCGTGCTCGAAGAGTACAACATGCGCGTCGCCAACAATCCGGATGCGCGATTGAACGAGCAGATCATGGCCGCGCTCTATCTCAACCATCCCTACGGGCGTCCGGTGATCGGCTGGCATCAGGAGATCGAGAAGCTCGATCGCGAGGATGCGCTCGCCTTCTATCGTCGGTTCTATGCGCCGAACAACGCGATCCTGGTGATCGCCGGCGACGTCGATGCCGCCGAAATCCGACCGCTGGTCGAGCGCAATTTCGGCTCGATTCCCGCCCAGCCCGCGATCCCGGCGCGGCGGGTGCGTCCGCAGGAGCCGGAGCCCGCCGCCCCGCGCACCGTCACGCTTGCCGACCCGCGCGTCGAGCAGCCGAACATGCGGCGCTATTATCTGGTGCCCTCGGCGACCACGGCCGCGGCCGGCGAGAGCGCTGCCCTCGACGTGCTGGCGCAGCTGATGGGCAGCGGCAGCAATTCCTATCTCTACCGCGCCCTCGTCGTCGACAAGCCGCTCGCGGTCTCCGCCAACGCCAGCTATTCGAGCATCTCGCTCGACCCGACCCAATTCGCGATCTCGGCTGCGCCGAAACCCGGCGTCAGCTTCGCCGAAGTTGAACAGGCGGTCGACGGCGTCATTGCCAACGTGGCGCAGAACCCGATCCGTGCGGAGGATCTCGAACGCGTCAAGACCCAGCTCATCGCCGAAGCGATCTACGCCCAGGACAACCAGACTGTGCTGGCGCGCTGGTACGGCGGCGCGCTGACCACGGGCCTGTCGATCGAGGACATCAGGAGCTGGCCCGATCGCATCCGCGCCGTCACCGCCGAGCAGGTCCGCGCCGTTGCGCAGAAATGGCTCGAGAAGAAGCGCTCGGTGACGGGCTACCTGATCAAGGACACTGCAACCGCCAAGCGCGAGGAGAAGCGCTCGTGACCTATTCCTTCCTTCGACGCGTTGCATTCTCCGTTACTGCCGGCGCGGTCCTCGCATTCTCTGCGGCCTCGCCGTCGCAGGCCGCCGCGAAGATCCAGCACCTGATCTCGCCGGGCGGCATCGAAGCCTGGTTCGTGCAGGACGCAACCGTGCCGCTGATCGCGATGGAATATTCCTTCGCCGGCGGCTCGGCGCAGGATCCCAAGGACAAGCCCGGTGTCGCCAACCTGGTCGGCGATCTCCTCGACGAAGGTTCCGGCGATCTCGATTCCAAGACGTTCCATGAACGGCTCGACCGCCGCGCCATCGAACTCTCCTTCAGCGCCACCCGCGACACCTTCCGCGGCAGCCTGCGCATGCTGCGCGACAACAAGGACGAAGCCTTCGACCTGCTCAGGATGGCGCTGACCTCGCCGCATTTCGACACGGCCGACGTCGAACGCATCCGCTCGCAGGTGATCTCGGGCCTGCGCCGCGAGACCACCAATCCGACCTCGCTGGCGAGCCGCAAATTCCTGGAGGTCGCGTTCGGCGATCACCCCTACAGCCGGCAGAGCAACGGCAATCTCGACAGCGTGCCGACCATCACGGTCGCCGACATGAGGGATTATGTCGGCCGTGTCCTCGCCAAGGATGGACTCAAAGTAGCGGTCGTCGGCGACGTCGATCCGGCCACGCTCGGAAAGCTGCTCGACCACACCTTCGGCAGCCTGCCGGCCAAGGCCAATCTGACGCCGGTCCCCGACGTCGAGGCCGCGAAGCCGCCGCAACGCGCCTTCGTGACGCTCGACGTGCCGCAGACCGTGATCACCTTCGGCGGCCCGGGCGTGAAGCGCAGTGACCCCAGCTTCATGGCGGCCTATGTCGTCAACCACATCCTCGGCGGCGGCGGACTGTCCTCCCGGCTCTATCGCGAGGTGCGCGAGAAGCGTGGGCTGGCCTATTCGGTGTACGAGTCGCTGCTCTGGATGCAGCACTCCGCGGTTTTTATCGGCAATACCGGCACCCGCGCCGATCGTGCCGGTGACACCATCGAGGCCATCGAACAGGAGGTGCGCCGCATCGCCCAGGAGGGCCCGACGCAGAAGGAGCTCGATGAGGCCAAGTCCTACCTCAAGGGCTCGCAGATGCTGGCGCTCGACACCTCGTCCAAGCTGGCGCAGGCGCTGCTGCAATATCAGCAGGACAAGCTGCCGATCGACTATATCGAGAAGCGCAACGCCATCGTCGACGCCGTGACGCTGGACGATGCCAAGGCGGCCGCCAGGCGGCTCTGGGGCCAGGGGCTGCTGACTGTCGTGGTCGGCCGGGCCCCCCAGGCCGCTGCGCAACCGGCGGCTGCGACACCGAAGTCGAACTGATCTCTTTTCTGGACGTTTTTCTGAATGGCCGGGCTCGCCCCGGCCATTTGCGTGTCGCGGCAGCGCCATTGCTGAAGGCAGATGTCCGCGGTATGTCCTGACATCACGAATGGTGCCAGCATGCTGCGGATATCCCGCGATCTCGTCATCGACGAGGACGACATCGAGATCGGCTTTGTCCGCGCCTCCGGCCCGGGCGGGCAGAACGTCAACAAGGTCGCGACCTCCGCGCAGCTGCGCTTCGACACCCGCAAGCTGACCTTGCCCGAGGACGCGGCGCTGCGCCTCGCCCGCATTGCCGGCCAGCGCATGACCAAGGACGGCGTGATCGTGATCCACGCCCAGCGCTTCCGCACCCAGGAGCGCAACCGTCAGGATGCTATCGACCGTCTCGTCGAGATCCTCAAGGAGGCCATGGTGCGACCGACGCCTCGCCGCGCGACGCGGCCGACCTTCGCCTCCAAGCAGCGCCGGCTCGAGGGCAAGAAACGCCGCAGCGATATCAAGGCGAAGCGCGGCCGCGGTTTCGACGACTAGGCAATGAAAAACCTCCGGCCGCGAAGCGACCGGAGGTTTGCCAATTCGCACGCTGGCGTCAGTAGCGCTTGCCGGTGGCAGCACCACCCGCCGCCGAATCGTCGGCCGTGCCCTTGCGCGTCGCGCTGCCGGTGGTTCCGACGGACCCCTTCGTGCCCTTGCTCGACTTCATGCCGACCTTCTCGCCGGCAGCGCCCTGCTGGGCACCGAGATCCTCATCCTCGCTGCCTGACGCACCGCCTTGCATGGGCTTGCTTTGTACGGTGCCGCCGGGCCTCGCCCCAGACGAGGTGCCTTGGGCGAGAACGGGCGTTGCAACGAGGGCCGCGAGAGCGCAAGCGATCGCAGAGGTCTTCACCAACTTCATCCATGTCTCCTGGAATGTCGCGATGAACCGTTCGGCTGCGTTCTGCACCGTTCGCCTGCACCGGACCGGTTCATCGCGAAAGAGAGTTCGAACGGCGCGGTGTGATGCAAGCTGCGCCGTGTGGTGATCGTTTAGGATTTTCGCGGCGCTTTCGCGGAATTGTGCTCCTCATATGCGGCGGCGCGGAACATGCCACGCATTCCCGACGGGCGGTGCGCGCCGAAAATGTCCCCATTTCGGGTGTGGGAAGCTCGACCTCCCCCATGCATTTGTTGCTGCGCGGCATTAGACTTGAGAATATTCGCCGAGTGAGCCTCATGCCCGTCCGCCAACTGCCAGAACAGGTCGTCAACCGCATCGCCGCCGGCGAGGTGGTGGAACGTCCGGCGAGCGTGGTCAAGGAGCTGGTCGAGAACGCCATCGATGCCGGCGCGAGCCGGATCGACGTCTTCACCGACGGCGGCGGGCGGCGGCGGATCGGCATCACCGACGACGGCAGCGGCATGACCGCGAAAGATCTTGGGCTCGCGGTCGAGCGTCACGCCACCTCCAAGCTCGACGACGAGGACCTGCTTCAGATCCGCACCCTCGGGTTTCGCGGCGAGGCCCTGCCCTCGATCGGCTCGGTGGCGCGCCTCTCCATCACCACGCGGCATGCCAGCGAGCCCCACGCCTGGGCGCTGTCGGTCGAGGGCGGCGAAAAGTCCGAGATCATGCCGGCGGCGCTGGCGCATGGCACGCGCGTCGAGGTTGGCGATCTCTTCTACGCGACGCCGGCGCGGCTCAAGTTCCTGAAGACCGACCGCACCGAGGCGGAAGCGATCCGCGAAGTGGTGCGGCGCCTCGCGATGGCGCGGCCCGACATCGCCTTCACGCTCGCCGGCGAGGAGCGCGCGCCGGTGACCTGGGCTGCGGCGCTGCCCGGCGCGGCCGGACGGTTGACCCGGCTCGGCGACATCCTCGGCGCCGAGTTCCGCAGCCACGCCATCGAGGTCCATGCCGAGCGCGAGGGCGTCGTGGTCGCCGGCTATGCTGCAGCTCCCGCGCTAACCAAGGCCAACGCGCTCGGGCAATATCTCTTCGTCAATGGCCGGCCGGTGCGCGACAAGCTCATTCTCGGCGCCGTGCGCGCGGCCTATTCCGACTATCTGCCGCGCGACCGCCATCCGGTGCTGGCGCTGTTCGTCACGCTCGATCCGCGCGAGGTCGATGCCAACGTGCATCCGGCCAAGACCGAGGTGCGCTTCCGCAATGCCGGCCTCGTCCGCGCGTTGATCGTGCACGGTTTGAAGGAGGCGCTGGCGCGCGAGGGCCGACGCACCGCCGCCAACAGCGGCGAAAGTGCGCTGTCCTCGTTCCGGCCCGCGTTCACGCCACAGCGTCCGGCGAGCTGGGATTGGCGGACCTCGCCATCCGCTCCCGTGGCGCCAATGCCGTCGTTCGATGGCGCTGCCGCACCGGCTTTCGCGGAGCGCGCGCAGGCCGCCTTCGATGTCGGCGCGCCCAGCGCGGACGTGCGGATCGAGACCCAGCCCGTCAGCGACCTCGTCGATCGCCCACTCGGCGCGGCACGCACCCAGATCCATGAGACCTATATCGTCTCGCAGACGCGCGACGGCCTGATCATCGTCGATCAGCACGCCGCGCATGAGCGCATCGTCTATGAGCGGCTGAAGGCCTCGCTCGCCGCGAACGGCGTGCAGCGGCAGATCCTGCTGATCCCCGAGATCGTCGAGATGGACGAGGCCACCGTTGAGCGCCTGCTGGAGCGCAGCGAGGAGCTGGCGTCGTTCGGCCTCGCCATCGAATCCTTCGGCCCCGGCGCGGTCGCGGTGCGCGAGACGCCGTCGCTGCTCGGCAAGACCAATGCCGGCGGCCTCTTGCGCGATCTTTCCGAGCACATGGCTGAATGGGACGAGGCACTGCCGCTCGAACGCCGCCTGATGCACGTCGCGGCGACCATGGCCTGCCACGGCTCGGTGCGCGCCGGCCGCCGCTTACGGCCGGAGGAGATGAACGCGCTGCTCCGCGAGATGGAGGAGACCCCGAACTCCGGCCAATGCAATCACGGCCGGCCGACCTATGTCGAGCTGAAGCTGAGCGACGTGGAGAAGCTGTTCGGGAGGCGGTGACGGTGCCGTAGGGTGGATTAGCCGAAGGCGTAATCCACCTCTTCTGCGTCCGCGGTGAGAGACAGTGGCGGATTACGCTTCGCTAGTCCGCCCTACGCAAAAACACAAACTCAGTGTCGTCATAAGCCCGCCGCTCCAGCTCCTCAAAACCTTCCGGCGTCGCGAACTGCGCGGCCTTGGCCTCTTCCACCACCAGCAGCGCGCCCGGCGTCAGCCAACCGCCGTCGCGCAAGGATGCGAGCGCCTTCTCGGCAAATCCCTTGCCATAGGGCGGATCGAGGAACGCCAGCGAGAACGGCTCGACGGGATGCGCGGGGCCGAGATCGGTCGCATCGCGGCGGTACACCTTGGTGACGCCGCCGAGGCCGAGGGCCTCGACATTGTTGCGGAGCAGCGCACGCGCCTCCGCACCATTGTCGACGAACAGCGTGAACTTGGCGCCGCGCGAGACCGCCTCGATGCCGAGCGCGCCGGTGCCGGCGAAGAGATCGAGCACGCGTGCATCCTGGATCGGATCGTCATAGGCGTGCACGAGGATGTTGAACACGGACTCGCGCAGGCGGTCCGCCGTCGGGCGGATGTCGCGCGAGGACGGTGAGGCGAGATTGCGCCCCTTCAACCTGCCGCCGACGACGCGCAAGCTAGTCCTCCCGCGGCGTCAGGTCGCGCTTGCCGTGATAGCCGCGTTTGGGACGCCGCGGCGGGCCGTAGCCGTTCGCCTCCATCTCGTTGCGCTCGCGGGCCTCCTCGCTGCCGGTGCGCTGCACCAGCACGCGGCGGCCCTTGCGGTCGTTGATGACGGCGCGCTTGCTGGTCGGCTTCTTCTCGCTCGGTGCGTCGTCGGCGCGCGAGGATGACTTCGAGGGCGCGTCGAACTGCGCACCCGACTTCTCGATCACCTTGTCGCCGAGCTGCTCGCGCAGCACGCGCGCGCGGATCTCCTCGACCTGGCCTTCCGGAATCTCGCCGAGCTGGAACGGGCCGTAGGAGACGCGGATCAGCCGGTTCACTTCGAGGCCGAGATGGGCGCAGACATTGCGCACCTCGCGGTTCTTGCCCTCGCGGATCGCGAACACCAGCCAGACATTGGCGCCCTGGTCGCGCTCCAGCGTGGCCTCGATCGGACCATACTTGACGCCCTCGACCTCGATGCCGTTCTTGAGCTCGTCGAGCTGCGCCTGGGTGACGTCGCCATGGGCGCGGACGCGGTAGCGGCGCAGCCAGCCGGTGTCCGGCAGCTCGAGCGTGCGCGCAAGCCCACCGTCGTTGGTGAGCAGCAAGAGGCCCTCGGTGTTGAAGTCGAGCCGGCCGATGCTGATCAGCCGCGGCAGGCCTTCGGGCAGATTGTCGAACACGGTCGGACGGCCCTCGGGGTCGTCATGCGTCGTCATCAGCCCACGCGGCTTGTGGTAGAGGAACAGGCGCGTGCGCTCGCGCTCCGGCAATGGCTTGCCGTCGACCATGACGACATCGTTCTTGGTGACGTCGAGCGCGGGCGAGTTGATCACGCGGCCATTCACGGTCACGCGGCCCTGCGTGACCATCTCCTCGGCGTCGCGGCGCGAGGCAAGCCCGGCGCGGGCCAGCACTTTGGCGATGCGCTCGCCGGCCTTCTTCGGCTTCGGCGCGTCGTCGCGGCGCGGCCGGCCTTCGAAATCACGATCGCGCTCGCGGTAGGCACCGCGGCCGCCGAAGGCCGGACGCTTCTCGAAAATTCTGCTGTCGTCCTCGTTGTCGCGGCGCGGACGATCGCGGAAGCGGCCCTCGCTGCGCGGATGCTCCTGCCAGTCCATGCGGCCTTCCGGCCGCTTCTCGCGCGAGCGGTTGAAACGCGGACGATCGTCACCGGTGCGCTCTTCCCGCGGACGCGAGAAACGCGGGCGATCATCGCCCTCGTCCCGGCGCCGGGAGAAACGCGGACGGTCCTCGCCACGGCCACCCTCATGGCGATCGTCGCGCTGACGCCAGGGCTTCTCCTCGCCGCGATCGCGGCCGCCGAAATCCTTGTTGAAGGACTTGCGCGGGCGATCACCGCGCGGTGCGCGATCACCGCGATCGAAATTCGGGCGGTCTCCGCGCGGCTTGAAGCTGCGTTCGCCACGATCCTCGCGCGGCCCGCGATCCCCACGGTCGCGTTCGCGATCCGGCCCACCCCGCGAAAATTTCCGTTCGCCGTCGAACTTGCGCTCTGGACGGTCGCCGCGCGGCGCGTAGGGCTTCTTGTCGCCGAACTTCCTATCGCTGGAGCGGCCGGCCGAGCGGGCATCGTCGCGATCCCTGCGCGGCGGACGGTCGTCACGACCATAGGACGGGCGATCACCGCGCGGCTTGAAGGGTCGCTTCTCGCCGTCACGCGAGGAGCGATCGGAGAACGGGCGATCGCCGCGCGGCTTGAAGCTGCGCTCGCCGCGCCCCTCACTGCCGCGGTCGTCGCGCTTGAAGCGGGGACGGTCACTGAAATCGCGGCGCGGCGCATCGCCCTCCTCGCGGCGGCGGAATGGACGGCTGTCACGGTCGCCACGGGGCGGGCGGCTGTCGCGCGCGCCTTTGCCCTCGAAGCCGCGCTTGGCGAATTTCTTCTCGGGCCCGCGCGGCTTGCCGCTACGGCCTTTGGCCGGGCCTCGCCGGCCGCGGGAATCGTTGTCTTTGTCGCTGTCGCGAGGCATGACTAATCTCACTTAAGGGGTGGCGCGAGCAGTGTGCGCGCTCGTTCCGAGCCGCATGCTCAGGCAAAATCGGTATCCACTCTTGCTGAAGGCGGAGCTAGTAGCAGGTTTCTGGCGATGATACGAGGCATGAAAGCCCCTTCTTTCATGGATTTGGCGCTTCTGGCGGCCGAAAATGCCGGAAAATCGGGCGAAGTTCCGATCGCCTGCGTGGTGGTCCGCGACCACGAGGTGATCGCCACCGGCGCCAACCGGACGCTGACCGACCATGATCCGACCGCCCATGCCGAGATCGTCGCGCTGCGCGCCGCCGCCGCGAAGATCGGCAGCGAGCGGCTCGTCGATTGCGACCTCTACGTGACGCTGGAGCCCTGCACCATGTGTGCGGGCGCGATCTCGTTTGCAAGGGTGAGGCGGCTCTATTACGGCGCGGCCGACCCCAAGGGCGGCGCGGTGGACTCGGGCGTGCGGTTCTTCGCCTCGCCGACCTGCCACCACGCGCCGGACGTCTATTCCGGCGTCGGCGAGAGCGAGGCGGCGCGGCTGCTCAAGGAATTTTTTCGGGAGCGGCGGTAGGCCCTTCCCCGTCATTGCGAGGAGCGAAGCGACGAAGCAATCCAGAGTCTTTCCGCGGAGACAGTCTGGATTGCTTCGCTGCGCTCGCAATGACGAGGTGGATCAAGCCGAGAAGAAGTCCAGCAACGCCTTCGCAGTCACATCCGGATTCTCCTCCGTCAGGAAGTGCCCCGAATCCACCGGCATGCCGTCGACGTTGGTGGCCCATTGCTTCCACGTGTCGAGCGGCGTCGCGGCGGCCTGGGCGATGCCGGCGTTGCCCCACAGGATAAGCATCGGCACCGTGATCTTCTTGCCGGCCTCGAAATCGGCCTTGTCGAGGTCGTAGTCGAAATAGGCGCCGGCGCGGTAGTCCTCGCACATCGCGTGGATGCGGGCGGGATCGCGGAACGGGGCGAGGTAGTGTTCGAGCGCGCGCTCGTCGATCGCGTCCAGCGTCTTCGACTTGGTCTGGCTCGCCATCTTGAAGCGCAGGAAGAACTCGCCTTGGCCTGCGATCAGCGTCTCCGGCAGCGGATAGGGCTGCGCCAGGAAGGCCCAGTGATAGATCTTCAGGGCGTAGGCGCGGTTCATCCGCTCCCAGTAATCATAGGTCGGCAGGATATCGAGCACGGCGAGCTTCGACAGCCGGCCGGGATGGTCGAGCGCGAGGCGATAGGAGACGCGGCCGCCGCGGTCGTGGCCGGCGAGCGCGAAATGCACGTGGCCGAGCCGCTCCATGACCTCGACCATGGCCTTGGCCATGGCGCGCTTAGAGTAGGGGATGTGCAGCGCATCGCTCGCGGGCATGTCGGACCAGCCGTAGCCCGGCAGGTCGGCGATGATCAGCGTGAAGTGCTCGGCCAACTCAGGCGCCACCTGGTGCCACATCACGTGGGTCTCGGAGAAGCCGTGCAGGAGCAGCAGCGGCGGGCCCTTGCCGCCGACGCGGGCGAAGATGCGGCCGAACGAGGTATCGATCCATTCGGCGGCAAAGTCCGGATAGAGGTCGGCGAGATCGGACATCTTGTTGCATCCTTATGGGTCAGTCCCGGGGGCCGGCCCGACAACAAACGTCGAAAACAACCCCATGCACAGTACCGGTATTATGGTCGGGGCAACTAACCCCAACTGCTGATTGCACATTCTGGATTGTAGATGTGGCGGCGCGGTGACGCAAAACGTCGAGATTTGCGCATCGGCGCGTTGGCGCGCCGTCCGGAATAGCGCGCTAATTTTTCGCCTTCTCCGCCTCCACCGCCTGCCAGCCGATGTCGCGGCGGCAGAAGCCGTCCGGCCAGTCGATGCGGTCGACGGCCTGATAGGCGCGCGCCTGCGCCTCCGTCACGGTCGCCCCCAGCGCGCAGACATTGAGCACGCGGCCGCCATTGGCGAGGATCGCGCCGTCCTTCTCAACCGTGCCGGCGTGGAAGATCTCGACAGTGTCGACCTCCGAGGCCTCCTCGAGCCCGCCAATGCGCGTGCCCTTCTGGTAGTCGCCGGGATAGCCCTTCGCCGCCATCACCACGGTGATGGCGGATTCCGGATACCAGCGCAGGTCGAAATTCTTGAGCTGCCCGTCGCAGGCGGCGAGCAGCGCCGGCACGATGTCGCTCATCATGCGCAGCATCAGCACCTGGCACTCGGGATCGCCGAAGCGGACGTTGAACTCGAACAGCTTTGGTCCCTGCGTCGTCAGCATGATGCCGGCATAGAGCACGCCGCGGAACGGCGTGCCGCGCTGCTTCATGCCTGCTACCGTCGGCAGGATGATTTTGGCCATGATCGCGTCGTGAACCTGAGGCGTCACCAGCGGCGTCGGCGAATAGGCGCCCATGCCGCCGGTGTTCGGGCCGACGTCGTGGTCGAACACGCGCTTGTGGTCCTGGGCGGAGGCGAGCGGAATCGCCGTCTCGCCGTCGCACAGCGCAAAGAAGCTGATCTCGCGGCCCGGCAAAAACTCCTCGATCACGACTTCAGTGCCGGCCTCGCCGAAGGCGCCCTCGAACATCATGGCGATGGCGTCCTCGGCCTCGCGCACGGTCTTGGCGACGACGACGCCCTTGCCGGCGGCAAGGCCATCGGCCTTGACCACGATCGGCGCGCCCTGGCTCTGCACATAGGCGCGCGCGTCGTCGGCATTGGTGAAGCGCTGGTAGGCGCCGGTCGGAATGCCGAATTCGGTGCACAGTGCCTTGGTAAAGCCCTTGGAGCTTTCGAGCTGGGCCGCCGCCTTGCTCGGGCCGAACGCCTTGATGCCGGCTTTGGTGAGATCATCGACGATGCCGGCCGCGAGCGGCGTCTCCGGCCCGACCACCACGAGCGCGACCGCGTTCTGCTTGCAGAAGTCGATCACGGCGGCATGGTCGGCGACATCGAGGCCTACGCATTCCGCCTCCTTCCCGATGCCGGCATTGCCGGGCGCGCACCAGAATTTGGTCACCAGGGGAGAGGCCGCGATCTTCCACGCCAGGGCATGTTCGCGGCCGCCGGAACCGAGCAGGAGAATGTGCATCGAAGGCTCAGGAATGAGGGGTTTTGCTGGGGGCGGAGGTCGCACGAATCGGGGTGGGGCTCAAGGGGGATGGGGCCGAACTGCCCGTCATTCCCAGGGGTCTACTTCGATCTCGTAGCCTACTACGGGCGTCCACTCCTTCGGCCACGAATTTGCTCCCGCCACCGTGGGACGGCCGACTTACATGCCCCAATTGCAACGCCTGGCAGGCCGCCCCGCACCTTCAAAATCCGAGGATTCCGGTTTGCTGATGTGCGCACAGGCTGCTTTATCCCCACGAACCGTCTGACGCGTGTGGACGGATGCTCGCCAACCAGAACTAGAAGCGGTTAGGATCGTACGTTGCCGCGTCACCTGCGATGCTGCACACGCACATGCCTTGGGGGACGAATTGATGGGCAACACAAGGGAGGCCAGGGATGGACGAACCCAATATTCCAGCCGTAGACAACCCGGGGTTCCTTGAATGGCTCGCCGGTAAGCTCGGGGTCCCTTTCGCACTGCCTAAGCTCGCTTTGCCTCAAACGATAAAGAACGGCGACAAGGCTTTCGGGCGGCTGCTGGCGGCGGGGTTGGACAACGCGTCTGGCAGAATTGAAAGGAACACCGCAATCAGAGAAGTGAAGACAGAAGCCGATCTGACAATCATAAGGTCAGCCGCCGCCAAATTTGCAGCACAGTTAAAGACGGACCCCGCCTTGGCGGAGAGGGCTTTGGACTACACGTTCAAGGATAGCATCCTGAAGCAGTCGAGTCGCGAGCGGGTGGGGAGACTAGCACTGGAGCATCTGAACGCGCAGGCTACGATGGGAGCATCAAGCACGAAGACAGCCGGACCGGACGCGTCAGCGGAAATCGATGACGACTGGCTGAACGCCTTCAGCGAGCACGTAGGAGGGAAATCGAACGCGGACATCCAAGCCTTGTGGGCGAAAATCCTCGCGAATGAGATACGTAAGCCTCGTTCATTTAGCTTGCAGTCATTGCGGCTCCTCGCGGACCTAAGCGCCAATGATGCGAGGCTCATTCACGATAAAATCTTGCCACTCGTGGTCTCCGGCCAGATGATCTTCTCGCAAGGCATTCCTGATCTGACAGATTTTATAACTGCCGAAGAGCTTGGAGTGCTGAGCGGAGCTTCATCGCCGGGATTGCACTGGAACGTAACAATCGAGCCGGGGAAGGTCATTCTACCGGTCGGGGGAAAGTCAGTTGTCGCAGAGGCTGAGACAAAAACTAGGATAAGCATCCCCTCCATTCCGCTCACGCGTTTTGGAGGCGAATTGCGCGAATTGTCGAATGACTACCCCGATCCATCTCCGGAATACCTTGAGCGCATAGTCAAGTTCTTCGGAAGCCATGGGTTACCCCTGCCTCCCCGCAATGATCTCCTGCAACGTCGCCACATGGCGCGCGAACGCACCGCGCCCTGCAGCCGTAGCCGTCACCGTCGTCTGCGGCTTCTTCCCCACGAACGCCTTCTCCACCGACACATAACCCGCCTTCGCCAGCGTCTCGATATGCGCGCCGAGATTGCCGTCGGTGGCGCCGGTGAGCTTCTTCAGGCGGGAGAATTCCAAGCCAGCGGCCGTGGCCGGCAGCGCGTTCAGCGCCGCCATGATCTTCAGCCGCAGCGGCTGGTGGATGATGTCGTCGAGCTCGGCCATCCCGCTAGATCCGCCGCATCCAGAGGCCGCCGAGGATCAGGCCGCCGCCGTTGACGAAGGCCATCCAGAGCGGGAAGGCTTCGCCGATATAGAAGAAGCCGATCAACGTCAGCGCGGCAATGCCGAGGCCGATCGCCACGAAGGCGGAGCCGAACCAGAGGCCCGCCAGCGTATAGAACAGCATGAAATAGAGCGGCCAGAACGTCCCCAGCTGGCGCGGGCCGAAATGGCCGATCACATCGGTGCAGAGATAGCCGAAGGCGAAGAACAGCACGAGCACCAGGAGCATCCTGATGCTGGCCGCGGTGCTGTTGGTGTGTTGCGGCGGATTCAGCAAGCGGAGCAAGACCAGCCCGCCGACGCCGAGGACGTCCGTGGAGACCCAGGCGTAGACCGCGTAGATCGGCCAAAGCCAGGTTACGAGATTGGCCGCGAACACCAGCACGCCCCACCATATCGCGGCGAGGCTCGCGAGCTCATAGAGCTGCGATTGCTTCACGCGCTGGACGATGTCGTCGATGTCGGCCAGCGCTGCGGATGCCTCCTTGCTATCGATCATGTCGTTCTCTTTATGCCCGTTATCGCAAATGACTCGCGGTGGGATCTGAGCAAGCGCCTCGTCCTTCGAGACGACCGCTCCGCGGTCTCCTCAGGATGAGGCTCATTGGGAGCTTTGCCTTTGGATGAGGCTCAGTGGCAGCCATGCCCGTTGAGGGGGCTGCCGCAAACTCCGCCCTCATCCTGAGGGCCCACCGCAGGCGGGCGTCTCGAAGGATGGCCCCGCGCGCGGTGACGCCGGAGCAAGCGCCTCGTCCTTCGAGACGACCGCTTTGCAGCGGTCTCCTCAGGATGAGGCTCCGTGACAGCACCGCTCCCTGCGATTGCCTTGCCGCCACGAGGCGCATCATGATTGCCCGCTCCCGCGCGTCGCCACGTCCTCGGCGATCGCATTGACCGCCTTCGGGTTCGTGACCATGCCCATGTGGTTGACGCCGTCGATGATCCTGACGTCGACCGACGGCTTCACTGCGTGCACGGCTTCCGCGTATTTGTCCGAGATCATCATCTCGTCCTCGGCGCCACTGATGATCGTGATCGGACGCGTCGTCGCCGGAAGATCGATGCGATAGCCGTGCGTGGCAAAGTTGCGCATCAGCCGATCGGAATAGGTGGAGGTGAGGTACTTCGCCGAGCTCACCGGCACCGCGAAGGCGAGCACCGGAAGCTGGGAACAGCAGTCGATCCCAAGCTTGCGCAGCGCCGCAAGGCCCAGGAAGCGTGGAATGTCGGCACTGACCCAACCACCGTTGCTCGGCCGGTTGGTCGGCGCGTCATAGCCGAGATAGGGCGCGAGCAGCACGGTGCGCACGAACATGTCCTGCATGATCGGTGTCGCGGCGACCCGCAGCGAAAAACCGGCGCCGGCGGAATGGCCGATCAGGGTGAGCGGCAGGTCGGGCGCACTTTTTCGGACATGCGCGACGAAATCGACGAGATCGTCCTCGAGCTGGCCGACATAGCCGATATCGCCGCGCGTGCCGGAGCCGCCATGGCCACGGATGTCGAGCGCCCAGGTCTCGACCCCGCGCGCGGCGATCGCATGCGTCAGCGCGTGGTTGACGGCGCCGCTGGAGCCGGAGGAGCCGTGGATGAACACCGCCCCGCCGCCGGTCGAAGCGCCGCTCGGCGAATAATGGCGATAGCCGATCCAGGTCCCGTCACGGGCCTGAAAGCGCTCGAGCGGGGGCAGCGTGGACCAGTCGATCCCCTTGGTGGACTCGGAGACCGAACGCATCTCGCTTGGCCGCTGCAGCGGCGTCGCGATCAGGGCGGTCAGAAGCAGCGCCACGGCGCCGACCGCGCAAAGACCCCATTTCAGCAAGCTCAGCGCACCACGCAGCAATTGCATCGCCATGGATCACCCCCGGTCTAGTCCAACTTCAGAGAACTCTATAATACAGAGTACTCTTCCGATCAACCCTCGGATTGGCGCTGGCCTGCGAAAATCCTTAACGTCGGGCCTGACCCCAAAATGCCGAATCGTTTTTGAGATGCCGCCTGCGGAACAACTGCTCAACGCGCCCGAATTCACCGTCTCCGAACTGTCGCTGTCCCTGAAGCGGACGGTCGAGGACGCCTTCGGCCATGTCCGCGTCCGCGGCGAGATCTCCGGCTTCCGCGGGGCCCATTCCTCCGGCCATTGCTATTTCGCGCTCAAGGACGAGAGCGCCAAGATCGAGGCGGTGATCTGGAAGGGCGTGCATAGCCGCATGCGCTTCAAGCCCCAGGAGGGGCTCGAGGTGATCGCCACCGGCAAGCTGACGACCTATCCAGGCTCCTCGAAATACCAGATCGTGATCGAGGCGCTGGAGCCGGCCGGCATCGGCGCGCTGATGGCGCTGATGGAGGAGCGCAAGAAGAAGCTCGCCGCCGAGGGCCTGTTCGACGAGGCGCGCAAGCAGCTGTTGCCCTGGCTGCCGGAGGTGATCGGCGTCGTGACCTCGCCGACCGGCGCCGTGATCCGCGACATCCTGCATCGGCTGGAGGACCGCTTCCCCCGCCGCGTGCTGGTGTGGCCGGTCAAGGTGCAGGGCGACGGCTCGGCCGAGCAGGTCGCGGCCGCGATCCGCGGCTTCAACGGGCTCCCCGAGGGCGGCAGGATTCCACGCCCCGACGTCTTGATCGTCGCGCGCGGCGGCGGCTCGCTGGAGGACCTCTGGTCGTTCAACGAGGAGATCGTGGTGCGGGCAGCCGCCGAGAGCATGATCCCGCTGATCTCGGCGGTGGGGCACGAGACCGACATCACGCTGATCGACTTCGTCGCCGACAAGCGCGCGCCGACGCCGACGGCGGCGGCCGAGATGGCGGTGCCCGTGCGCAGCGACTTGTTCGTCGAGGTGGGCGATCTCGGGCGCCGCACCCGCGCCTATTGGCAACGCGCCCGGGAGAGCCGCCGCAGCGAGCTGCGCGCCGCAGCGCGCGCGCTGCCGGCGGCCGGCGATCTGCTCGCGATCCCGCGGCAGCGGCTGGATTCGGCGGGCAGCTCCCTGCCCCGCTGCCTCAAGGCCAATACGCATGCGCATTTCCGCAGGTTTACTGCGGCAAGTTCAAAGCTGACCCTGCGGGTGCTGCACGGCCAGATCTCGCAGGCCGATCATCGCCTGACCGTTTGCGGCGAGCGGCTGGGCCTGTCCGCGCGCTCGCTGCTGCGGCGGCGGCGCGACCGCTTTGCCGGGCTGGAGGTGCGCCTGCGCGCCTCGAAGCTTGTGAATGCGCAGGCGCAGCGCAACGCGATTCTCCGCCAGCGCGAGCGCACGCATCGTCTGGCGGAACGGGCAGAGCGCGCGCTGGCGACGCTGCTGCACCGGTTGGAGGCGCGGGTCGAGAACAGCGGCAAGCTGCTCTCCGCGCTGTCCTATCGCAGCGTGCTCGCGCGCGGCTTTGCCCTGGTGCGCGACGAGGCCGGGCATCCCCTGCATGCAGCGGATGCGATCGGCCCCGGCGCGCGGCTCGAGATCGAGTTCGCGGACGGCCGTGTCGGCGCGACCGCGGATGCGGATCGTGTGGCGCCCGCGGCCAAGCCCGCACCGGGGCAGCCGAAGCCGGCTACGGAGACGAAGCCGGCACTGAGGCGCGTGGCCAAGCCGGTGGATCAGGGCAGCTTGTTCTGAGGAGGGAGGACGGTGCTCCGCCCTCGCTGTCATTCCCCGCGCAGGCGGGGAATCCAGTACGCCGCGGCTTCTCGATGACCCACAGCCGCCCCGGCGTACTGGATCGCCCGGTCAAGCCGGGCGATGACAGCGCGTGTGTGGAACGCGCCTAGCCACAAACTCGTCATTGCGAGCGCAGCGAAGCAATCCAGAGTCTTTCCGCGGAGGGATTCTGGATTGCTTCGCTGCGCTCGCAATGACGGTGTGGAGACAGTTCGCCTACCGACACGACAATCCAGCGTCGATCGTCGTCCAGAAACCGCAATGTTCCGGCTGCGGGGCGCCGGCTTGGGCTTCGAACAACAGGATCGCGACGGTGAAGACGATCAGGGCGGACGCGAAGAGTGTGATGCGGTTGCGCATGTGAGATGCGTTGAATCGACATCGTGGTCGAATGATGGCCCCGCCTTCGCTCTACCGAGCTACGGCGCGGCAGGCCCGCTCATCCGCCTCACCGCGCCAGCCATTGCGCGACGTCCTTCTGCGAGGCGGCGCGGGCCTCGGCATCCTCGTGCTCGGGCGCGGCAGCTGCGTGCAGCGGTGGGGTGGCGCGGTCGAAATCGTGATCGGCGCCGGGATAGACCACGATGCGCGCCAGTGCGCTGCGGCCGCGCGCGCCGTCCACCATCTGGCGACAGGCCGGCGGCGACGACACCTCGTCATCGGCGCCGATCAAGACCAGCGTCGGCACCCGCGTGCTCCAGCCGAGGCCCGCCGAGATCCGGCAATCCGGATAGAACGCGATCGCGGCACGGAAGTCCGGACCGGGATCGCGTCCCGCGCTCTGCGGACGCACGGCCCAGAGCAGCGCGCTCGCACCATTGGCCCAGCCGATCAGGCTGACGCGGTCCTGCGCCACGAAAGGCTGCTGCATCAGCCAGGCGCGCGAGGCCGCGATATCGGCGACGCGTTCACGCCGCGCCTTGACGTGCATCTCCTTGACGCGGCATTGCGGGCCGAGCTCGCGCGAGCCGTAGCTGTCGGGCAGCAGCACGGCATGACCGGCCTTGAGCAGGCGCTCGGCCCAATCGCGATAGCGCGGCAGCACGGGATCGGAATGGCTACCGAGCCCGCCGCAGCCGTGCAGCGCGATCACGGCGGGAAACGGCCCCGCGCCCTCGGGCTTGTAGAGCTGCGCATGGAGCACCCCGGAGGCGAGCGGAATTTCGACCGGCTGCGGCGCCGGGGCGGCGTGCGCAACCGACATCATCAGCGTCAGGAACACAGCGGTGAGGCGCAGGCGCATCGGACTCTGCCGCAGGAGATGCTGGAACCAGTGGCCCTTCGACTGAAGCCCTATCACGCGAAAACGGCGGCAAATCATCACAAACCGGTGGGTTTAACGGGCGGACAAGCCATCCCATCTATGCTACATCCCGTCCAACACATCGTGCCTTCCACGGGTTTCCATGGAGAGGCCTTCCGCGGAGACTTTCGACCGTGCTGAACAAGTTCGGCCCCTCGGGCCATGGCGAAGCGCAGGTGCAATATCTCGACGGCGATTTCCGCGTGATCTCGCCGGGCACCTTCGTGCGCTGCGCGATCACCGACGCCCGAATCCCGCTCGACGAGCTGAAGTACTGGAGCGTGGATCTGCAGGAAGCCTATTCCACGCCCGCCGCGGTGCTGCAGCGGCATTTTCCCGGCGCGCTGAAGCAGCCGTGATCCCTCGGCTCTCATGACCCTTGTAGGGTGGGCAAAGCGAAGCGTGCCCACCTTGGGCGTCGCGATTGCGAAGAGATGGTGGGCACGGCGCTTTGCGCCTTTGCCCACCCTACGAGACTTCGCCTTGCCCACCGCACGGCATCGCACTGTCACTGCTCCGTGGCGGGCAAAACCGGCAGGCCTATGAGGCTGGGGTTAAGAATTGCAGACCGCAATTTCATCTGGCTCTCCTGGACGCGGCTTTATCGATAAGATTTCGGCCATGAATGCCGGCTGAATGTTCGCCGATGTTTAAAATTGTCCGGCTTCCATTGGGGCGCATTTAAGCCGCCCCGCACCACATTGCCTCGGGATAAAATGGCAATCGGGCAGGAACGCATGGGCCTCCGGAGAACTTTCAGCCGTTCGTTCGGTGCACCTTCGAGCTCAAAGCATCATGTGCTCGAACGGTTCATCCGCGACGAGCAGGGCAGCTACGTGCTCATTTCTGCGGTGCTCATGCCGGTCCTGGTCGGCACCGCCGGCCTCGGAACGGAAGTGGGCTGGTGGTACTACAAGCACAAGAACATGCAGAGCGTTGCAGATTCCGGCGCGGTCAGCGCTGCGACGGCTGCCAGTGCAGGCGGCGACCCCTCGTCCGAAGCCAAAGCGGTTGCGGCAAATTACGGTTACACCGACGGGGCGAACGACGTCACGGTCACGGTGAACCAGCCGCCAAAAACAGGCAGTCAAGCGTCGAACGCGCAGGCCATCGAAGTCATCGTCAGCCAACCGCAGCGCCGGCTGCTGTCGGCCTTGTTCGGCTCGGACCGCGTGCCAATCACCGCGCGCTCGGTCGCGCTGCCCAATTCCGGGACCGGCTGCGTGCTTGCGCTCAACGCGAGCGCAAGCCCCGCCGTCAACGTCAGCGGCGGCAACCAGCTCAACCTGATCAAGTGCAATCTCTACAGCAATTCGAGCGCAAGCCCCTCGCTCAATGTCGCCGGCAGCGCCTCGGTCGCGGCAAACCAGGTCGGCGTGGTCGGTGACGTCTCCGGCGCAAGCAGCATCACGGCGGCCAACGGGGTCAAGACGCACATCACGCCTGTCGCCGATCCCTACGCCGACGTCTCTCCGCCGGCGCGGCCGAGCTGCAGCAATGCCAAGATCACGGTCAACGCCAACGGAAAGACGAACTCGCTCGACCCCGGCTGCTACATGGGCAGCATTACGGTCAATGCCGGCGCAGTGCTGAACCTCAATCCCGGCATCTACTATCTGGACGGGGCCAGCTTGAGCGTCGCCGGAAATGCCACCATCACCGGCAGCGGCGTCACCCTGGTGTTCACCGGCTCCGGAAGCGACTGGGGCACCGCCTCGATCGGCAGCAACGCGACCGTCGACCTGACCGGGCCGACCAGCGGCCCCACGAAGGGCATCGTCATGTACGGCGACCGCAACATGCCGGCCGGGACCAATTTCAATCTGACGGGCGGCAGCACGCAGAATTTCGGCGGCGCCATCTACCTGCCGAAGGCCAATCTCAGCTTCAGCGGCGGCAACGGCACCAGCACATCCTGCACCAAGATCATCGCGGATACGCTGACGTTCAGCGGCACGTCGAACCTGCAGGTCAATTGCACCGCGCTCGGCACCGCGACGATCGGATCGCAAACCGCGCAGCTCGTCGAATGAGGTTTGGAGCGATGCAAATCCAGAATTTCTCATCCATGTTCGGCCGTCGATGGCTTGGTTCTCTGGCGCGGCACGTGCGCAATGCTGCCGGCGATCAACGGGGCGTCGCGGCAGCCGAATTCGCCATCCTGATTCCCCTGCTGTCTCTGATGGTCGTCTCGGTCACGGACATCGGGCTTGCCCTCTATCGCAAGATGCAGCTCGAAAATGCCGCGCAAGCGGGAGCCCAGTACGCGATCGCGCGCGGCTTCGACACGAACGGCATCGCGAACGCGGTCGCAAGCGCCACCAGTGCGACCAACATCACCGCTTCACCTCCGCCGGTCCAATTCTGCGGATGTCCAACGAGTGCGGGAGTCAGCGCCACCAGCTGCGGAACGGTCTGCACCGGCGGTGCGCCGGCCGGAACATACACGACGGTCTCGGCGCGGGCGACGTATTATACGATCATCGATTATCAGATCGTCGCGGCCACCTACACCTACACCGCGCAGTCCACCACGAGGCTGCAGTGAAGCTCACCGCACTAATGCGAGATACGCGCGGCGCCTCGGCGCTGGAATTTGCGCTGACCGCTCCCGTGTTCTTCCTGTTCATATTCGGGATCGTCGAATGCGGATTGCTGTTCTGGACTCAGCTGGGAATCCAGCATGGCAGCGAAATGGCGGCGCGTTGCGCGACCGTCAACACCACGCTCTGCCCGAGCAGCAGCGCGATCACGACCTACGCTGCCCAGCAGGCCTTCGGCCTCACGCTCCCTCCGGGGACATTCACCTTTGCCACGGCCGCGTGCGGCAACCAGGTCAGCGCGACCTATTCATTCGAGTTTCCGCAGATCATCAACCTGTCCCCGGTGACGCTGACCGCGCGTGCATGTTTTCCGAGTTGAGGTCACCGGCAGGCGGCTTTGCCGCGCGAAGGAAAAGGGCGATGTGCCCGCGCCGCATTGCCGACAACTCGGCAAGATGGTCTCTGCCGTGCGGGTCGATTGCGTTCTACATTCGTTGCAGCCGTTGGTGAGTCGTTTCGCGTTGTGGTTGGATTTTTTGTTGCGGTTCGGCGCCTTAGAGTTGTTTGATGAAGTTCTGCTGAAACAAAGCACTGCTATAGTGCATGTTAGGTAATTGGCCCTGTTCTTTTATCGCACGGACGATCAGGTCAACCAAACAGCCATCGAGCATTGGAATTGGCGCGGTCTGTGAACGGGCTCATATCGAAGAGCCACCCGACGGGCTACCGATCACCTTGAAAATTCGCGGTGGAATATCTGTAATCCAAAGTCAATCGATGGGGGTGATCATGCCCGCCATTTTCGAACTGCTCTATCGTGAATATTGCCGCGCCCGTCTCGCTGAAATGCGCAAACAGCTTCTGATCGCAGCTGAGCGCGCAGAAGCTATCGCAGCAGATTATCATCCTGCGACGCAAGTGGACGACGAGACGACGGACGCATACAGCAAGTCCGGTCACGGCCTGCCGAATTGAAGCGGCTCCAAGACCGGCGATCACTCCCGCGTAGCAGTGACCAAGCAATTGGCAACAGTTTGGGAGACGGCAATGAATACACCCGAATGCTACACCGTCGTCGTGGCCTGCATGTCGTGCCTGACCATCATCGGATTGATGGCCGCCGGCGCGTGGTGAGCATGCCCCTTCGGCGCGTCGCAGACATGATTTCGGCTTTAAACATTAGTACAGCCGCCGCGTCGTCCGACAACGGCGGCTGCGCCCTGGGTCCGGAGATCAGCTGCCCGGCGGCGAATACGACGGACGCAGCTTCGCCGCGTTCTGGCGGACCTGCTTGATCTCGTCCTGCGTGAACAAACGAACCAGCTTCACGTTCTGCAGCGTACCGGCCGTCACGGTCAGGCCGGAAATGGCCGGAGCCGCGCTGGGATCAGGCACATCGAAAATCACGAGCACGCCGGGGCCGTCGGCCGCGACGCTGTACATCGAGACCAATTTTCCGCCGGCCGCTTCGATGAGCTTTCGAGCTGCCTCCTGGCGATTGGTCGTGGGATTCTCCAAAATGGCATTGAGAGCGCGTGGCGTGTATTGTCCGGTGAGGCAAAAATGCATGGCAAGTTCTCCTCTGAATTGTTGGCAATAATTCTCCGTGCCGTTGCGAACTGGTCGTTACGGCCGCTGCACCTGACATAATGAAGATTCATTGCCCGCCGTGGGCATCAACGCCGTCGATGATTCCCGGGACTTCGGCACGTCCCGGTGACGGCTCTCATGCAAGGCTACATCAACTGCCGAACGCGCGGAAGAAGATTCGCCAGCCACGACACTTCGCGTTTTGCGACTAGGGCAGAGACGTTGCCTCACGTTGCGAGATCAGCGCGCGCTGAACCTTCGCTCGCGCGCTCTGTACAGATGATCGCTGATCAATTGCCGCAGCTTTGCCGGGTCATCGAACTCGAGCTGGACGGCGAACGGCACGATGCCGTCAGGCACGCCTTCGCGGCCGCGCAAGCGTGCAAGATCCTTCTCCGTGGTCACCAGCGTGAGCTGCTCGCGCTGAGCGTCGGCTGCGAGCGCTGCGATCTCCTCCTGCGAAAACATGTGGTGGTCGGCGAAGGCGCGCGTGCGCGCCACCTCGACGCCGCTCGCACGCAGGGTGCGGAAGAAGCGCTCGGGATCGCCGATGCCGGCGAAGGCGAACACCCGCTTGCCGGAGAGCTGCGCGAGCGAGGCCGCGTCCGGCTTCAGGCGCGCACGCAGCTCGGGCTTGTTCCGCTTCGCGATCTCCGCCGCGACATCGTTGGCGGCATTGCCGTCGCCGATCAGCACCAGCGCGTCGGTGCGCGCGAGCTGCACCTCGAGCGGTGCGCGCAGGGGGCCCGCGGGAAACACCTTGCCGTTGCCGAGGCCGCGCTCGCCGTCGATCACGATCAGCGAGGCGTCCTTGAACAGAGCAGGGTTCTGGAAGCCGTCATCCATCAGGATCACGGTCGCGCCTTGCGACTTCGCCAGCGCGACGCCGTCGAGGCGGTCGCGCGCGACCGCCACCGGCACGTCGCGCGACATCATCAAGGGCTCGTCGCCGACGTCGGACGCATCGTGGCGCGCGCGGTCGACCATGACAGGACCCTTCAGGCGCCCGCCATAGCCGCGGCTGAGCACGACAGGCGTCTCGCCGAGCTCGCGCAGGAGCTTCGTCAGCGCCAGCACGGTCGGCGTCTTGCCGGCACCGCCGACATGGTAGTTGCCGACGCAGATCACGGGGATCCCGGCGTCAAAGCCCTGGCGCAGCATGCGCCGTGCGGTGATCGCGCCGTAGAGCGCACCGAGCGGCCATAGCGCATACGATTGAAGGGAGCGTGGCCGGTACCAAAAGGCCGGCTCACGCATTGGCGGCCCCCATCTCGATCCGCAACTGCAACAGATAGGGCTCGAGCGCGGTCATGGTGCGATCGAGCGCACCGCCAAGCTGCTCGACCACGCCCGTGCCTGCGCGCTGCATCTTGTCGCGCGTGGTGGGATCGGCCAGCAGCTGGCCGAGCTGCTTGACCAGCGCTTCCTGCGTGTCGGCCTGCCGCGCCCCACCGCTCGTATCGAGCGCCTCATAGACGTCGGCAAAGTTGAACACGTGCGGACCGTGGACGATCGCGGCGCCCAACTTGATCGCCTCGATCGGATTCTGCCCGCCATGGTGGATCAGCGATCCGCCCATGAAGACAATTTCCGAGAGCCGATAGAACAGGCCGAGTTCGCCCATCGTGTCGGCGACATAGACGTCGGTCGTAGCCGTCGGCAGCTCCTCGCGCGAGCGCAAGCTGGGCTTCAGCCCGGACGCGGTGACCAGGCCTGCGATCGAGGAGCCGCGATCCGGATGCCGCGGCACGATCACGGTGAGAAGCTGCGGAAAGAAGCCGACCAGGCTGCGATGCGCCGCGATCAGCATCTCGTCCTCGCCCGGATGGGTCGAGGCCGCAACGATGATCGGACGCCCACGCGTCATGGCCATCAGCCGTTCGAGCTTGGCGGGATCGGCCGGCGGCGCCGGCACGTCGAGCTTGAGATTCCCCGTCGTGACGACGTCGCGGCCGCCGAGCGCGGCAAAGCGCTCGGCGTCGGTCTTCGACTGCGCAAGACAGATGTCGAACCGCGACAGCAGCGCCGAGATGGTGCCGTGCATGCGCCGCCAGCGCGGGAACGAACGCGGCGACATCCGTCCGTTGATCAGCACCATCGGCACCCGCCGCGCCGCGCCGGCGAGGATCAGGTTCGGCCACAGATCGGATTCGATGAACAGCGCCAGCGACGGCTTCCAATGATCCAGGAAGCGCGCGACGTAGCGCGGCGAGTCATACGGCACGTATTGATGGATGACGTCGGGCGGAAAGCGTTTGGCGACGACCGCCGCCGAGGTGACCGTGCCCGAGGTGAGCAGGATGCGCAGATTGAGCTCGCGCAGGCGCTCGATCAGCGCCGCCGAGGCCAGCACCTCGCCGACGCTGGCGCCGTGGATCCAGACCAGCGGGCCATGCGGACGCACGTCGCGGGACAGGCCGCGCCGCTCGCCGACGCGCGCAGGATCCTCCTTGCCCTGCTTCAGCCGCCGCTTGATCAGCGCAGGCGCGAGCGGCACCAGGCCGGCGGCCAGGCGCCGGTACATCCGCAGCGTGATCGGCAGCGCAATGGGCAACGACTTAGGCATCTTCCGGTCCCGGACGGCCGAGCTGCGCATAGGCGCGCCGGGTCGCCTCGTTCAACGTGTCCTCCAGCTCCTGCCGCAACGTCTCCATCATGGCGGCGTCGGCATCTGCGGGAACGTGGATTTCCTTGATGCCGACCAATGCGCCCCGCCCGAATGGCAAATTGATGGTGGTGCGGTCCCAGTTCTTGAGCCGGACGAAGCGGCTGGTCGCCATCGCGAAAGGCATGATCGGCCGTCCCGATTCCCGTGCCAGCATGATAATGCCAAGCCCCGCCACGCGCGAGCGCTTGGGGACGTCGGCGGTCAGCGCGACATTACAACCGGCTTGGAGCGTCCGCACCATTTCCTTGAAGGCGCCGACGCCACCTTTACGGTGAAACGCGCCGCCATGGTCGCCGGAACCGCGGATCGTGCCGATCCCAAGCCGCTCGGCGGCGATCGCATTGAACTCGCCGTCGCGGTGCCGGGAGATCAGTACCTTGGCCCGATAAGAGGCCTTGTTCTGGTTCTTGATGAAGGGCGTCAGGAAATGCTGGCCGTGCCAGAACGCGAAGATCGCAGGGAGCTGCGGCTCGACGCGCTCATAGATGTCGGGCGGATCGATCGAGAAGGTGTTGGTCCGCCAGACCAGACGCAGATATTCGGCCGCCAGGACCCCGACGGCACGCTGAAACCAGCTGCTTCGCAGCGTATTGCGAAGCAGTTTTTTCAACGCACCGGTTCTTGATTCGGATCGAGCAGCCGATGCAGGTGTACGATGAAGTAGCGCATCTGCGCGTTGTCGACCGTGCTCTGCGCCTTGGCCCGCCAGGCGGCGTGGGCGCTGGCATAGTTAGGATAGAGGCCGACGATGTCGACCTCGTCCAGGTTCTTGAAGGTGTTGTGCTCGAGATCGACGAGCTCGCCGCCGATGACGAGATGGAGCAGTTGTTGCGGGGCATTATCTGGCATGAGTTCTGTTCCTAACGGGCTGCCCGGCAAAGCAGTGTTCGAGAAGCACGACGAAAGCGCCTTAGGCTAAGGGACGGTTGCGAAAATGCGCGACAATGCCCGCATGACGATCGCGTCCCGCTGCCACCAGCACTCCGTGCGCCACTTCCCGGCGGTTATAGAGGATGGGTTCTCCGGAGAGGTCGCTCATCCTACCATCCGCTTCCTGCACGATCAAATCGGCCGCCGCAAGGTCCCAATCATGGCTGTTGCCGCCCGCAAAGGCCGCATCCAGCGCACCATGGGCGACCCTGCACAGCCGCAGCGCCAGCGAGCCGATCCGCCGATGCAGCTTGATCTCGCCGAGGGACGGCTTCAGCCGCTCGACCAGCGGCTTCGGGCCGGCGACGCGGGCGAAGTCGAGCTCGGATCCGCGCGTCGCGCGCACCGGCTTGTCGTTGAGCGTCGTGCCCTGGCCGCGCGTTGCGAAGAAGAACTCGTCGGTAGCAGGGGCGAACACGGCGGCAAGCACCGGCGAAGCGTCCTCAACCAGCGCCACGCTGACGCACCATTCGTCGTGGCCGCCGAGATAATTGCGGGTGCCGTCGATGGGATCGACGATCCAGGTCAGCCGCCGCGACAGCCGCGCCGCATCGTCGGCGCTCTCCTCGGACAGCCAGCCATAATCGGGCGTCGCAGCGCGCAGGCGCGCTTCGAGCAGATCGTTGACCGCGATGTCGGCCTCCGAGACCGGCGAGGACGCGCCCTTGGTCCACTTCCGCAGCTCGGTGCGGAACATCGACTGCGCCAGCGCGCCCGCCTCCCGCACCGTGTCCTTCAGCAGCGCCGCGTCGCGGGTCAGGATCGTGTCGTCGAGAGCAGCTGCCATCGGGTTCAATCGCGCGGCGCGGCGAGAACACCTCTCCCCATCGGGGAGAGGTCGATTTGCGCAGCAAATCGGGTGAGGGGCCTCAGGTCACACGAGAGAGCGGTCCCCTCACCCGCGCCTCCGGCGCGACCTCTCCCTACGGGAGAGGTGAGCCAAGCTGCAACAGCTCGATCAGCGTCCGCCAAGCGTCAAACCCTCGATGCGCACCGTCGGCGCATTGACGCCGTAGCGGAATTCGAGATTGTTCGCCGGCTGCATCGACTTGAAGATTTCGAACAGGTGCCCGGCGATCGTCACTTCGCTGACGGGATAGGTGATCTCGCCGTTCTCGATCCAGAAGCCGGAGGCGCCGCGGCTGTAATCGCCGGTGACGCCGTTGACCCCGGAGCCGATCAGATCGGTGACGTAGAAGCCCTGCTTGATGTCGGCGATCAGCTCGGCCGGCGTTGGCGTGCCGGGCTCGAGATGCAGATTGTACGGCCCGGGCGAAGGCGAGGAAGACACGCCGCGATGGGCGTGACCGGTGGTGGTGAGGCCGAGCTCGCGCGCGGTGGCGCAATCGAGCAGCCAGGTCGTCAGCACGCCGTCGTCGACCAGCGCGGTCCGCTTCACCGCGACGCCTTCGGCGTCGAAGGTCTGCGAGCGCAGGCCGCGCTTGCGCAAGGGATCGTCGATGATGCGGATGTTTTTCGCAAACAGCTGCTGGCCGAGCTTGTCCTTCAGGAAGCTGGTCTTGCGCGCGATCGAGGCGCCGTTGATGGCGCCGACGAGATGGCCGACGAGCGAGCCGGCGACGCGCGGATCGAACACCACCGGCACCTTGCAGGTCTCGACCTTGCGCGGATTGTAGCGCGCCACGGTGCGCTCACCGGCGGAACGGCCGACGACCTCCGGCGACAGCAGATCGGCGCCATGCGGCGCCGAGGTGAAGTCGTAGTCGCGCTCCATGCTGGTGCCATCGCCCGAGATGGCGGTGGCGGAAATGCCCTGGCTGGAGCGCAGGTAGGAGCCGTGGAAGCCGGTCGAGGTGACGAGCACCATGCCGCCGATGCCGGCGGAGGCCGAGGCGCCGCCGGACTTGGTCACGCCCTTGACGCCGAGTGCCGCAGCTTCGGCCGCGAGCGCGCGACGCTCGAGCTCGGCGGTCGTGGGCACGGCGGGATCGAGCAGGTCGAGATCGGGGAAGTCGCGCGCGAGCAGCGCAGGATCGGCGAGGCCGACAAATTTGTCGTCGGGCGCGACGCGCGCCATCGCGACCGCGCGCTCGGCGAGCTTGGTGACGGCATCGCCGCTGACATCGTTGGTCGAGACCACCGCCTGGCGCTGGCCGACCAGCACGCGCAGGCCGACATCGTCGCCCTCCGACCGCTCGGATTCCTCCACGCGCCCGTCGCGGACCTCGACGCCTTGCGAGACGCCGCGCACCGCGACCGCATCGGCCGCATCGGCGCCGGCGCGCCTGGCTGCCTCGACCAGCCGCTGCGCGAGATCGGAGAGCGCGGACTGATCGAGCAGGTCGCGATTGGCGGTAGTCGAAAGCGTCGAGCTTGGTGAAGAGTTCACGAACGAAATCCTGTTGGGGCGGGGTTCGGGACCGGAACCCACAGATGTGCCCTGATAGCGCGGACTTCAAGCATTTTCAGCCCGCCAAAAGCTCAGATTCGCGACGTCGGCGCAACGTCTCGTCAATCATGCGCGCCAAGGTCTTGTCAATCATGAGGTGCAGTGACGGTGGGTTAACCAGCCTTTTTAAGCGGTTTCGGACCGCCGCGCGCTAAGGTCCTCGCATCGACCGGGAACATAATCCCGGCGGGGAGAACGAAGCCGTGAGGCGTCAAACAGCAACATGCGGGGCTAACCCCGCCGGGTCGAGCCGCTCGTTGCGGCTCGACCCTCTTTCCCTTCCGGTCCGCTTCGATGCGCATGACCCGCGCGCCGACGGACATGTCAGGCAGATCGAGCTTCATCGCGAGCGCGTCGTGCTGCGCCGTGCCGTGCGCGGCATGCAGATGGCGATCAACGTGCGCGTCGCCGACTTCACCGGCGTTGCCTTGCGCGGCAATGACGAGGCGCAGACGCTCGTTCTCGTGCACCGCGATCCCTCGCTGTCCATCCCGCTGCTGATCGGCACTGACGCGGACGAGATCGCGCAGGCCTGGACGATCTGGAGCGAGATCTTCGCGCTGCCGCAGCTCGACGAGGGCGCCCGCAAGCCCGCACCGCGCCGCCGCCGCGCCAACGCAATCCGCGCCCGCCGTCCGAAATTCTTGATGCGCCGGCGCACCGCCATGGCGCGCGAGCTACTGGTTCACCGCGACGAGCGCGAGATCATCGCGAGGAATTAATGGTGCCGTAGGGTGGGCAAAGCGACTTGTCCGCCGTAGCTCGAAGAGCGAAGGCGGAAGCGTGCCCACCGCTTTGTCAATCATTGAGAGATCGTGGGCACGGCGCAAGCGCCTTTGCCCAACCCTACGAGAGCTGCGCTCGCATCATCGCGTCCGCGAGCAATCCCGCAAACAGCAGCAGACCCGCATGCTTGTTCGACTTGAACAGGCGAAGGCACAGCCCGGGATCGTCGATCTTCAGCCGCACGATCTGCAAGGCCAGATGCGCTGCGAAGGCGGCAAGCCCGAGCCAGGCCGGCCAGCGCGCTTCGCCAGATGCCAGCGCGACGCCGATCAACATCACCGCGAGCCCGTAGAACAGCACCAGCGCCTGGCGCGTATGCGCACCGAACAGGCGCGCAGTCGACTTGATGCCGATCAGCGCATCGTCCTCGGCGTCCTGATGCGCATAGATCGTGTCATAGCCGATCACCCAGGAAATCGCGCCGGCATAGAGCACGAGCGCGGTGACATCGATGCGGCCGAAGGTGACGGCAAAGCCCATCAAGGCGCCCCAGGAGAAGGCGAGCCCGAGCACGATCTGCGGCCACCAGGTGATGCGCTTCATGAAGGGATAGATCGCAACGATCAGGAGCGAGGCGATGCCCGTTGCGATCGCGAAGCGGTTGAACTGCAGCAGCACCACGAGACCGACCAGCGCCTGCGCGATCATGAAGACCAGCGCCTGCCTGGTGGTCACCTGCCCGGACGGCAGCGGCCGCGAGCGCGTACGCTCGACCTTGTCGTCGAGGTCGCGGTCGGTGATGTCGTTCCAGGTGCAGCCGGCCCCGCGCATCACGAAGGCGCCGATGAAGAACAGCACGATGGTGAGCGGCAGACCACGCACGTCATGCGCCATGCCGGCGGCCAGCGCCGCCGACCACCAGCATGGCATCAAGAGAAGCCAGGAGCCGATCGGGCGATCGAAGCGGGACAGGCGCAGGTAAGGCCGCGCCCAATGCGGCGCGAGCGTATCGACCCAGTTGCCGGTGGAATCGGCAACACGGGCGGATGTGCTAGTGCCCAGTTTTCGAAGTTCGTATTCCATCGCGGCGTATTCCGGTACGAACTTCGAAAACTACAAGGGCACAAGCCAGAAAATTATAAATTCACGTGCCGCTTATCGATTTGAAGTTCCTATGAGGATCTCGCGGCGAGCACCGTAGGAACTTCAAATCGGCGGCACGTGTATCATCGGGTCAGGACGTTGCCGTTGAGCGTATCGAAGGTGCTGCCGCCCTTCTTGCCGGCATTGGCCTCGGGCGCCGAGCCCGAGCCCAGCACCTCGCTCAGCGACGGACCGGCCGGACCGCGCGGCTGATTCTGCATCTGCTGCGCGACGTTGCAGACCTTGGTCTGCATGGCCTCGGTGTTCTTGTGGCCTTCCTTCATTTGCGCGCCGATCTGCGGCGGGATTCCGCACTTCGAGGCATTGGCCTCGATGTACTTGATCATCTTCAACTCGGCCTGGCTGAAGTTGCGGATCAGCTTGCAGGCCTCGTCCGGCTGCGCATGACGGTCGCTCGCGGCCTTGATCAGCTTGCCGCGCTTCTCGGCCTCTTCGCGCAGGGGCATGAACGCCTTCATGCAGTCCTCACCGGGACCGGCCTGCGTCGGCGGAGCCGCGCTGAAGCCGCCGGCGCCGCCGCCGACCGGGGCAGCGCCGTTGACGGGAAAGGACGATTGCGGCGCGCTCCCCATCGACGCGGTGGGCGCCGAGCCGTTCACGGGCGGAAACGGCGAGCTGTTCGAAGCCTGGTTGGGCAGTGGCGCCGGGAAGGCGCTTTGCGCACAAGCGCCGGCGGCACTCATGGCGACCATGGCGGCAGCGAGCGGAACCATCAAATGACGGATCATCAAGACAGTCTCTCCGGCAGGAGCTTACGGGGTTCAGGGCTTCCCAATTGAAGCGTGACCAGCGTGTTCGCGTTTTTACGATTCCCGCCGGCGCTTAACAACCCGTGGAATAGGGCGAGAGCGCGGCGCTGGGACGCACCAGATTGGCAATATTTACCCCGGAATGGCGCCTTTCGGTTAAGAACAGCCGGTAACCGGACCCCCAAAGCGATGCCTTCCCACGATTTTCGCGCCCCGCGCCTGTTCGTCGATGCCCCCCTGGCCCAGGACGCCAGGGTGCCGCTCGACCGCGACCAGAGCAACTATCTCGGCAATGTGCTGCGGCTCGGCGCCGGAGCCGAGGTCCTGGCCTTCAACGGCCGGGATGGCGAGTGGCAGGCCGCCATCGAAGGCCGCAAGCGGCCGGACGGCCTCGTGATCCTCCAGCAGACCCGGCCCCAGGACCGGCTCGCCGACCTCACCTACGTGTTCGCCCCGCTCAAGCATGCCCGGCTGGATTACATGGTGCAGAAGGCCATCGAGATGGGCGCCGCGGCCCTGCAGCCCGTCCTGACCCGGTTCACCCAGGCCTCACGGGTCAATACCGAGCGGATGCGCGCCAATGTGGTCGAGGCGGCCGAGCAATGCGGCATCCTCAGCATCGCCAGCGTGGCCGAGCCGGTGCCGCTGGAGCGCTTCTTGAGCCAGCGTCCCGCCGATCGCCTGCTGATCTTCTGCGACGAGGCAGCGGAGGTCCAGGATCCGATTCAGAGCCTGCAAGGCGCGCGCGAGGCCAGGCACGGGATCGACCTGCTGATCGGCCCGGAGGGCGGTTTTGCCGAGGAAGAGCGGGCGCTGCTGCTGCGCCAGCCCAAGATCCTGCGGCTGGCGCTCGGCCCCCGCATCATGCGGGCGGACACCGCCGCCGTCGCCGCCCTGGCGCTGGTGCAGGCGGTGCTGGGCGATTGGGGCGGCAAGAGCACCTGATCCTGCGCATTGCCCACCCGTTAAGCGATTGATCCTTTGGAGGTCGAAACCGCTGTCGGGCCATGCTAAGGCCTGCGCCAATTCGCCTCCCCTTGCCCTGCCCGGTTCCGCCGGGACGATGGACTCCTGAGATGACCGCGACTGCCACCTCAAATGCTGCCGGCTCCGCCGCCTGGGCGGATACGCTGCTCTTGTCGTTCGCGCAGGCCGGCTATGTCAGGGCCGAGCCCGCCATCCTGCAGCCGGCCGAGCCGTTCCTGGACCTCTCCGGCGAGGACATCCGCAAGAGCCTGTACCTGACCACCGACCTCTCCGGCGAGGAGCTCTGCCTGCGCCCGGACCTGACCATTCCTGTCGCGCGCGACTATCTCGCCTCAGGCCGGGCCGGCCAGCCAGCGGGGTTCAGCTATCTCGGTCCGGTGTTCCGCTACCGCAGCGGCCAGGCCAGCGAATTCCTCCAGGCCGGCATCGAATCATTCGCCCGTCAGGACCGCGCCGCGGCCGATGCCGAGATGCTGGCGCTGGCGCTGGAGGCGACGGCCGCCTTCGGCGTCCGCGATGTCGAGATCCGCACCGGCGATGTTGCCTTGTTCAATGCGCTGCTCGACGCGCTCAACCTCTATCCGGTCTGGCGCCGCCGCCTGGTCAAGGATTTCAACCGCAAGATCAGCCTGGAGCAGGATCTGGAGCGGCTGGCGGCCGCGACCACCGCGACGCGCAGCGAATATGAGGGCGTGCTGGCGGCCCTTGCCGGCTCCGACCGCAAGGCGGCGCTCGCCTTCGTCACCGATCTGATGTCGATCGCCGGCACCACCAATGTCGGCGGCCGCACCACGGCCGAGATCGCCGATCGCTTCCTCGAGCAATCGACGCTGAAGGGCGGCGCGCTGCCGCGCGAGGCGATCGCCGTGCTCAAGCGTTTCCTGTCGATTTCGGGCAATCCCGACGATGCCATCGCCGAGCTGCGCGCACTCACGACGGACGCGAAGCTCGATCTCGCTTCCGCGATCGATCAGTTCGAGAGCCGGGTCGGCTTCATGGCCGCGCGCGGCATCGATGTGAAGCAGACCCGCTTCTCGACCGCGTTCGGACGCGGGCTCGACTATTACACCGGCTTCGAATTCGAGCTGCACCACAGGGGCAACGGCGCCGAGCCGCTGGTCGCCGGCGGCCGCTACGACGGGCTGATGACCCAGCTCGGCTCGGCCGCGCCGATCCCGGCCGTCGGCTTCTCGGTCTGGGTGGACACGCTGAACCGGATCGGCCGCAAGGTGGGAGCTTAAGTCATGAGCGCGCCATTCGTTCTGGCCGTTCCCTCCAAGGGCCGCCTGCAGGAAAACGCCGAAGCCTTCTTCGCCCGGGCCGGCCTCAAGCTGTCAAAGGCCGGGGGCGCCCGCGACTATCGCGGCACCATCGCAGGGCTAGACAATGTCGAGGTCGCCTATCTCTCGGCGAGCGAGATCGCCGCGCAATTGTCCCGCGGTTTTGCCCATCTCGGCGTCACTGGCGAAGATCTCGTGCGCGAGAACATCGCCGATGCCGACAAGCGCGTATCGCTGATCGAGGGGCTCGGCTTCGGCTATGCCGACGTCGTCGTCGCGGTACCGCAAGCCTGGATCGACGTCCGTACCATGGCCGACCTCGACGACGTCACCACCGGCTTCCGCGAGCAGCATCACATGCGGATGCGGGTCGCGACCAAGTTCGTCAACCTCACCCGCGGTTTCTTCCAGGCTCACGGCATCACCGACTACCGCATCGTCGAAAGCGCAGGCGCCACCGAGGGCGCGCCGGCGGCCGGCAGCGCCGAGCTGATCGTCGACATCACCACGACCGGCGCGACGCTCGCCGCCAACGGCCTGCGGGTGCTCGACGACGGCGTGATCCTGCGCAGCCAGGCCAATCTGGTGGCCGCCAAGGAGGCCGACTGGTCGCCGCAGGCGCGCGAGACGGCGCGTGTCATCCTCGACCACATCGCAGCCCGAGCGCGGGCCAACAAGTACCGCGAGGTCCGCACCCGCTTCCGGCAATGCGATGCCGCCCTGCTCGGCGAAGCCCACAGCCGGTTCGGCGTGGAAGCGCCGTTCGGCGGCCCGACCTCGTCAGGCATGCTGACGCTGCACTGCCCACCGGGGCAGCTCTACGCGCTGGCGAGCTTCCTGCGCGAGCATGGCGCCGAGACCGTCTCGGTGGTCTCGCTCGACTACGTGTTCGACCGGGAGAACCCGCTGTTCGCCAAGCTCGAAGCTTTCTTGCGGCGGTGAGCCCGACGTTTTGAGCAGCTCCGTTCAGCGTAGCGACAGCAAACGGCTGCTACCATATGCTGTTGAGAAGACCTAAACGCCTCTGGAACCTTGATCGATGACGCTGGGCTCTGACGTTTCCGGCATGACGACCACCGCAGCCAACGCCGCAGCGAAGGGGCTGTCGATCGTCATCCCCGTCTATAACGAGGCGGCGGGCCTATCGGCCCTGCACCAGCGCATCTGCGATCTCGCCAGGACCCTGCGCCAGCGCTATCGGCTGTCTTGCGAGGTCGTTTATGTCGACGACGGCAGCAAGGATGCGACGCTGTCGATCGCGCGGTCATTGCCGGCCGACGCAATCGACGTTCAGGTGGTGTCGCTGTCGCGCAATTTCGGCAAGGAGGCCGCGCTGATGGCGGGCCTGGACCATGCCCGCCTCGGCGCCGTCATGTTCATGGACGGCGACGGCCAGCATCCGCCGGCGCTCGTCGAACAGCTGGTGCGGCACTGGATCGATGACGGCTATGACGTCGTCTACACCGCGAAAGCGCATCGCGACAACGAGCCATTCCTGCGCCGGGTCGCGGTGCACGGCTTTTACGCGCTGATCAATTGGGGTGCCCGCCAGAAGATTCCGGAGGACGCCGGGGATTTCCGCCTGCTGTCGCCGCGCGCGGTCGCTGCGCTGAGGCAGCTGCCGGAACGCAACCGGTTCTTCAAGGGCCTCGCCAGCTGGATCGGCTTCCGCCAGATCCGCGTCGACTACGAGCCCGCAGCGCGCGCCCATGGCGTCACCACCTTCAACGCCGCGAGCCTGCTCGGCCTCTCGATCGAGGGTCTGACGTCGTTCTCGGTGGCTCCGTTGCGCTTCGCCAGCCTGTTCGGCGTCATTCTCGCCGGCGGTGCCTTCCTGTTCGGGCTGTCCATCCTCTGGGAGGTCTGGACCACAGGCAAACAGGTCCCGGGCTATCCCTCGCTCGTGGTCGGCCTGATGACGATCGGCGGCGTGCAGCTCATCATGATCGGCATCGTCGGCGAATACATCGGAAAGATCCTTTCCGAGCTGAAGGCCCGTCCGATCTACTTCGTCGCCGAGCACAGCGAGAAGCATTTCGAAGCCGGCAAGGCCGATGAGGCCGCGAGCAGGACGGCAGCCGAATGAGCGTGGCCGCGAGGGCGCGGCGGATCTGGCTCTGCGCCGACGATTACGGCATCAGCCCGGGGGTCAACCGCGCCATCCGCGACCTGATCGAACGCGGCCGCCTCAACGCCACCTCGGTGATGATGGTGGGGCCCGCGATCGCGCGCGGCGACGTCGAGGCGCTTCAGGCTTCGGCAACGCAAAGCCCGCGATGCGCGATCGGATTGCACGTGACGCTGTCGGCGCCGTTCCGGCCGCTCACCATGCATTTCCGCCCGCTCGACGGCGACATGTTCTTCGCCTTTCCCAAGCTGCTGCGCGCCGGACTGATGCGGCGGCTCGACCGTGAATTCATCCGCAACGAAGTGAAGGCGCAGCTGGCCGCCTTCATGGACGCGTTCGGACGCGCCCCCGACTTCGTCGACGGTCACCAGCATGTGCAGCTCTTCCCGCAGGTGCGCGACGGCTTCGTCGATGCGGTGGCCGAGGCTGCGCCAAAGGCCTGGGTGCGCCAGGGCGGCCGCGACCTGCCGCTTCGGCAGCGGCTGGCCTCACCGAAAGCCCTGGTGCTCGATGGTCTCAGCGCGCAATTCCGCCGCCGCGCCGGCAGTGCCGGCCTCAGCTTCAACCCCGGCTTCGCCGGCGCCTATGATTTCACGCGCGCCGCCGATTTCGGCGCCTTGATGCGGCAATTCCTGGAAGGCCTCCCCGACGGCGGCCTCGTGATGTGCCATCCCGGCTTCGTCGACGATGTCCTCACCGGCCTTGATCCGATGACCGACGTCCGCGAGCGCGAGCACGCCTATCTCGCGGGCGATGCCTTCGCGCGCCTGCTGGCGGACAGCAACGTGACACTGGGATGAACGGCGAAAAGCGCGCCAGAGGCAGCTTGTCGCATACCGAAATTTAATCCGGCCGGCACTGTTGGGGCCATATTGGAACCCTACATCTCCTTTCGCGCTTGGTTTGGCGCGAAGGAGACAGATCATGACGCCGCAGGAACGCCAGCTCGTCGACGACCTTTTCGACCGGCTTTCAAAGCTGGAAAATGCACCGCGCGATCCCGATGCGATCGCCGCGATCTCCGACGGCCTGCGCAAGGCGCCCGGCGCCATCTACGCGCTGGTGCAGACCACGCTGGTCCAGGACGAAGCGCTGAAGCGCGCCAATGCCCGCATCCAGGAGCTGGAAGCGGCCCATGCGCCCGAGCAGGCGCAGTCCGGCGGCTTCCTCGACACCATGCGCGACACCCTGTTCGGCTCGAGCCCCTCGCGCGGCTCGGTTCCGAATGTGCCGCCGCGTGAGCAGCGGCCGACGTGGAACAGCGGCCAGGCGATGCAGCAGGCCCAACCTGGCTACGGCGCTCCTCCGCCTTACGGACAGGCCTATGGCCAGGGTCAGGGCTATGGCGCTCCGCCGGTCGGCGGTGGGGGCGGCTCGTTCCTGGGCACGGCGGCGGCAGCCGCGGCGGGCGTCGTCGGCGGCTCCCTGCTGCTCTCGAGCATCCGCGGCATGATGGGCGGATCGCACCAGCAGGCTTTTGGCGACACCAACGCGCTCGGCGACCGCAGCCCCTGGAGCGGCGGCGATCAGTCCGGCGGCTCGCTCGCGCGCGATGCCGGCCTCGACGACGTCGGCTCAAACCGGGAGTCCCGCCACGGCTTCTTCGACCAGGCGTCAAACGACCGCGACAACAACGACCAGAACTACGGCGACGATCGCGACGATAGCTTCGACACGGCCGAAAACAGCGACTTCGGCGGCGATGACGACGGCGGCAGCGATTACGCGTAGGCCATTCGACCGACAGATGTGAAACGGCCGCCTCCGGGCGGCCGATTTCTTTTCAAGCAGGGCTCAACGCGCGCTGCTCTGCACCACAGGCGCCAAGACGCCATTCGATATAATATGACTAGTGCATGCGTTGTCGGACAGGACCATGCAGAACGTCACGACGTGCGTCTGACTTCACCATACAGAGCGAAATCGTCCTCCGACACACGCTGCCGTAGACTCCCGGATTTCCAAATTTGGACATGGGTGTTCAACTGGAAGAACACGTTGCTTATGCCACACGCCGTGGCTGCCTCTCTTGGCTACAGTCGGGAGTTTTGAGAATGAGCCCACTTCAACAGCGCATCGCGAACCTGAGCGACGTCACAACCCATCTCATCACCGAATTGTACGAGTTGGAGGGACTGCACGAGCGCCTCAGGAAGGCCGAGCTGTCGGTGCGGCGGTTGAAGCGCTTTGCTCGCGCCCCGCATTCGGCTACATCAACTCGCCGTCGCCGCTCCGCTGTCCCTCGTCCTAGGTCGAGGCAACGTCAGTAGACGTGACCATTCAGGCAGGCGTTCGGCGGCAGCAGCGCCCCCTTCGATGCCCCGCAGGTCGAGCCGACGCGGCACGCGGATCCGATCGCTCCATCGATCGCATGACCCTTCACATCACGACGACCTTGGTGCCGACATTGACGCGGCCGTAGAGGTCGATGACGTCCTCGTTGCGCATGCGGATGCAGCCGGAGGAGACGTTGGTGCCGATGGTCCAGGGCTCATTGGAGCCGTGGATGCGATAGAGCGTCGATCCCAGATACATCGCGCGGGCACCGAGCGGATTTTCCGGGCCGCCTTCCATGTGCCTGGGCAGATCGGGCCGGCGCGCGAGCATTTCCGCCGGCGGCGTCCAGTCCGGCCATTCGCGCTTGGCGGTGATCGATTTCACGCCGGACCAGGTGAAGCCGGGACGACCGACGCCGATGCCGTAGCGCAGTGCCCGGCCGTTGCCCTCGACGAGATAGAGGAACTTGTTCGGCGTATCGACCACGATCGTGCCGGCACTTTCCTTGCCGCTATAGTCAACGAGCTGTTTCTCGAATCTCGGATCGAACGGACGCTGCCGCGGATCGACCGCCTCCTGCTGGAGAGACGCGCCCTGCTGATAGCCGCCCTGCATCTGCGGCTCGCCCATCGGCGGCAGGCGCCGCGGATCGTAATAGCCGGGCTGCTGCTGATACACCGGCTGCTCCGGCGCGTAGGCCGGGCCGCGGCCGGGGCCATCGCCGAACAGGAATTCGATGAAGCCGCCGCCCATGTTGGAATTGGACGCGACGCGCACCGGCGCCGGCGGCACGCGCGGCTGGTAGAGCACCGCAGGCGGATCGTTCGGCACGCTGTTGTCGAAAGCGCTGGCATCGTTCGCGCCGGCCATGAAGGTGCAAGCGCTGCCGAGCAGCGCGACAGACATTTTCTTGAACATCGACGTACTCTGTACTGTTTCGTCTAGATCACATGCGTCGTGGAGAGCCGGTGGCTGATCCGCGCCCTTCGACGTGGTCAATAAAAAGCAAAAGCCGTTTTGTTTGGTAAACGGAAAGCGCGTTTCGATTCACCACGTCGCGAGCGCCCCGGCAATTTGGCGATCAGCGTTTATTTTCGATGAACGCAGCGCGGCCATGGTTAATCGCTTCTTTGCACCGCGTCGCGCGACGCCGCACAACAGTTCCGGTTGTGAACTTCGTGTTAAATCGCTTCTGCCTACAAAGACGCGTGAGTGAGGTGGGGGGAGTATCCTGATGGCTGTTCACCGCAAGCGTTTTCGCGTCGAGGATATCGCCGGTGGCGAGATGCCGATTTTGGACGTAACCGAAGAGGCAATCCCGATGCATAGCGAGATCATGGCCGAGCTGCGCGCGATCCGCGCCCAGATGGCGAAGGGCATCGTCGCGGCCCCGCTGTCCGGCAGCGCTGCCATGGCGGCGATCGACGCCTCCACGGCCCACGAGCTGTCCGAAGCGCGCACCATGCTCGAGACCTACCGGGCGCAGATCGAGCAGTGCGAGAAGCTGAAGGTGGAGCTCGACCTCATCCACGACGCCATCGACCGCACCAAGCGCGAGATCGCGACGCTGCACGGCAAGAGCTTCGACGGCGGCGAGATGGCCAAGGTCAATGGCGAGCTCGGCGCGGTGGTCGGCGGCACCGAGCAGGCGACTCAGCAGATCCTCGAAGCCGCGGAATCGATCGACCAGGCCGCCAGCGCGATGTCCAAGGTGGACTCGGTCGATCAGCAGAAGCGCCTTGCCGACGACATCCAGGAACGCGTCATCTCGATCTTCGAAGCCTGCAACTTCCAGGACCTGACCGGCCAGCGCATCAGCAAGGTCATGACCACGATGAAGTTCATCGAGCAGCACATCAATGCGATGATGGAGATCTGGGGCGGCGTCGACGCGATCAAGTCCCATGTGCCGGCGCCGGTCGACAGCCGCAGCGAGGACGAGAAGCTCCTCAACGGCCCCAAGCTCGCCGGCGACGTCGGCCACGCCTCGCAGGACGACATCGACGCGCTGTTCGACTGAACGGGGGCGATATAGAAATAACAAAGCGCCGGCCTTGGGGGCCGGCGTTTTTTGTTTTTCGTCATTGCGAGGAGCGAAGCGACGAAGCGATCCAGGCTGTCTCCCAGGAGGCAGTCTGGATTGCTTCGCTCCGCTCGCAATGACGAGACGTTAGGCCAAGGGCTGCCTCACGCCCTCGGCGCGCAGCGGACGTAGACCATGTTGCCGTAGCGGGTAGCGGCGTCCTTGTCGATGAAGCGGGTGATCATGACGCGACCGTCGAAGGAGACGATCTCGCGATCCTGCTCGCCGGGGGTCGGGCCGGCCGGTCCGATGTAATTCTTGCCGCTCGGCGAGCCCTTCAGCCGCAGCTCCTGCGGCGTCGCCTGGTCGGCGAGATGCATGATCACGCCGCCGGAGGAGCCGGCGGTGATCACGTAGGGATTCTTGCATTGCTCGCGCGCCATCTTCTCGGTACGGGCGCGGTCGGCCGGGTTCTGGAACGAGGCGAGGCCCCAGCGGCCGACGATCTCGTCGCCGCGGATGGTGGCCGGCATTTCGGGCGCAACGCCCGGTTCGGCCTCGGGCGGCGGCGAGGACGACGTGAGGGACGGCAGGCTGAAGCCGCCGCCGCAGGCGCCCAGCAGCAGCGCCAGACAAGAGGCGGCCGCCAGATTGGCAACCGTGCGCGCGTGAGCCGAACTGATCATGGCATTCCCCCGAACAAGACCATGGCCGCACCCCTCGAGCAGCCAAGCGCAAAATCGCTGCCGGAGCAATGACGTCGTTCTCTAAGCCGGCGCCCCGAGCGAGTTTCCAATGCCACCATCCTATATCCGCCTCAACAACCGCTTAACCACCTTTGCTTGACAGGATCGCGGCCAAGCCATATTTCCGGACCCACTATTAGCACTCGGAAAGCCCGATTGCTAAGCGCGCCGTTCGATCCTCGACGAGAGGGTGGACGGAAGCGCCGCCCCACCGACCCCACTACTTCCGAAGCGAGCCTCCAAAGGGAAACGTCATGGCTAAATCCAAATTTCGTCCGCTGCATGACCGTGTCGTGGTCAAACGTATCGACGCCGAGGAAAAGACCAAGGGCGGCATCATCATTCCGGACACCGCCAAGGAAAAGCCGTCCCAGGGCGAGGTCGTCGCCGTCGGCCCCGGCGGCCGCGACGAGACCGGCAAGCTGATCCCGATCGACCTCAAGGTCGGCGACCGCGTGCTGTTCGGCAAGTGGTCGGGCACCGAGGTCAAGATCGACAACGAAGAGCTCCTGATCATGAAGGAGTCGGACATCATGGGCGTGCTGGCCTAAGGCCATCCGCCTGAACGGCCGCTGAATGTCATGCCCGGATCCAGGCGATCCGGGCATCCATCATTCCGCCGCGACTAGACAAGACACATCACGTAACACGAGGGATTGCAGACCATGGCTGCCAAAGACGTCAAGTTTTCCGGAGACGCGCGCGATCGCATGCTGCGCGGCGTCGACGTTCTCGCCAACGCCGTCAAGGTGACGCTCGGCCCGAAGGGCCGCAACGTCGTCATCGAGAAGAGCTTCGGCGCCCCCCGCATCACCAAGGACGGCGTCACCGTCGCCAAGGAGATCGAGCTCGAGGACAAGTTCGAGAACATGGGCGCCCAGATGGTGCGTGAGGTCGCCTCCAAGACCAACGACCTCGCCGGCGACGGCACCACCACCGCGACCGTGCTGGCCCAGGCGATCGTGCGCGAAGGCGCCAAGGCCGTCGCCGCCGGCATGAACCCGATGGACCTCAAGCGCGGCATCGACACCGCGGTGGCCGCCGTCATCAAGGACATCGAGAAGCGCGCCAAGCCGGTCGCCGCCTCCTCCGAGGTCGCCCAGGTCGGCACCATCTCCGCCAACGGCGATGCCGCCATCGGCAAGATGATCGCCCAGGCGATGCAGAAGGTCGGCAACGAGGGCGTCATCACCGTCGAGGAGAACAAGTCGCTCGAGACCGAGGTTGACATCGTCGAGGGCATGAAGTTCGACCGCGGCTATCTCAGCCCCTACTTCGTCACCAACGCCGAGAAGATGACCGCCGAGCTCGAGGACGCCTACATCCTCCTGCACGAGAAGAAGCTCTCGGGCCTGCAGGCCATGCTGCCGGTGCTGGAAGCCGTGGTGCAGTCGGGCAAGCCGCTCGTCATCATCGCCGAGGACGTCGAGGGCGAGGCGCTGGCCACCCTGGTCGTCAACCGCCTGCGCGGTGGCCTCAAGGTCGCTGCCGTCAAGGCGCCGGGATTCGGCGACCGCCGCAAGGCCATGCTGGAGGACATCGCGATCCTGACCGGCGGCCAGCTGATCTCCGAGGAGCTCGGCATCAAGCTCGAGAACGTCACGGTGAAGATGCTCGGTCGCGCCAAGAAGGTGGTGATCGACAAGGAGAACACCACGATCGTCAACGGCGCCGGCAAGAAGCCCGACATCGAGGCCCGCGTCGGCCAGATCAAGGCCCAGATCGAGGAGACCACCTCGGACTACGACCGCGAGAAGCTGCAGGAGCGCCTCGCCAAGCTCGCCGGCGGCGTCGCGGTGATCCGCGTCGGCGGCGCCACCGAGATCGAGGTCAAGGAGAAGAAGGACCGGGTCGAGGACGCGCTCAACGCCACCCGCGCCGCGGTGCAGGAAGGCATCGTCCCCGGCGGCGGCGTCGCGCTGCTCCGCGCCAAGAAGGCGGTCGGCCGTCTCACCAACGCCAATGACGACGTCCAGGCCGGCATCAACATCGTGCTGAAGGCGCTGGAAGCCCCGATCCGCCAGATCTCCGAGAACGCCGGCGTGGAAGGCTCGATCGTGGTCGGCAGGATCCTGGAGAACAAGTCCGAGACCTTCGGCTTCGACGCCCAGAACGAGGACTATGTCGACATGGTCGAGAAGGGCATCATCGATCCCGCCAAGGTGGTGCGCACCGCGCTGCAGGACGCCTCCTCCGTGGCCGGCCTCTTGGTGACCACCGAAGCCATGGTCGCCGAGCTGCCGAAGAAGGAAGCTCCGCCCGCCATGCCCCCCGGCGGCGGCATGGGCGGCTTCTAAGCCTCCGTTCCGTGACAGAGTTGCGAAGGCCGCCTCCGGGCGGCCTTCTTTTTTGCCGATCCTGCCTGTTTCGCTTTCCGATTCAACCAGCGGCCAAAACCCACTACGGTGGCGCGCCGATTCGATTGTTTGGGCATGATCCTCTCGGAAAACCGCTTCACACTTTTCCGGATCATGCCCGTTGCGCGAGGATGTCATCAATGCGTGCGCTTCTGGTCTGTTCGACGGCCGTTCTGGCGGCCCTGCTCGCCGTTCCGCCGCAGGCGTCCGCCCAGATGAAGCTGTCACCGAAGGCGACCTCGCCGGGCGGAACCGAGACGCGCTATTTCACCTCGATCGACGGGCTGATGGACGGCAATGCCGACGTGATCCTGAAGGAGACGCGCCAGGGCAAGACGGTGACCGCGGCGGTGCTCGACGTCTGCTACCCCATCGCGAAGAATTCCGACCGCAAGGACCGCTTCGTCGTCAACCTCCAGGTCGCGGGCCAGACGCTGACGGGAACGACGCAAAGCGTCGGCGAGAAGTCGCCGGTCAGCGTCAAGCTGACGCGCAAGCAGTCCGGCGACATGTTCGAATTCCGCGGCCAGATCGCAATCGGCCAGGCGGTGACCGAGGTCACCTCGCCGGACAATTCCGATCTCAGCGAAAAGGAATTCCTGGACAGTCAGACCTCAGACGACGGCATCACGCCGCAGCCGAAGGATTTCACCGACGTCTCGCCGGAAGCGATCGCGGTCAAGGTCAAGCTCGACGCGGCGACCGACTTCCTGAAGAGCCTGAAGGGCCAGGAGGTCGAGGTGACGCTGGCGAGCCTCAATGTCGGTTGCGACGCGCTGCGCGCGGGCGAGCAGACCATCACCATGTCGGTCGACCCGGAGCGCGCCGGCGCGCTGCTGGCGAAATTCAAGGCGATGCCCGGCGTCACCGCCGCAGGCTGGACGGCGGGCATGACCGAGATGGACCGCACCATCCGCTTCGCTGCGGCGGACTGGCGCGAGGGCGACAAGATCAACAAGGGCAAGCTGGCAACGGCGGTCGCGAACGTGCTGAGCAGGACGCTCGCGGCAAAGCCGGTCTCGCAGAACTTCAACCCCGCCACCGGCAAGCTCAAGCTGGTGTTCAAGCGGCCGAACCAGGATTTCCCGGCGCTCGAGCTCACCGACACGATCGAGGTCGCAGGGCTGGTCTCGCCCGACAAGCCGGGCACCACCGACAAGCTCATGCTCTGGATCGGCAGCCCGGCGACGACGACGGCCGACGAGGGCAGCGGGGCCAGGCTCAATCTGTCGGACGACGCTTCGGCCGACGAGGAAGGTGATCTGCCCGACGACAACGGCTCGATCGAGGCGCTCGTCAAGGAGCTGAAGGGTCAGCGCTGGGACGCCGACAAGTCGGTGTGGAAGTGAGCCAGTCACGAACTCCGCTGTCATCGCCCGCGAAGGCGGGCGATCCAGTACTCCGGAGACTGTACTGATTGAATCGATAGGTCGCGGCGTACTGGATTCCCCGCCTTCGCGGGGAATGACAGTGAGTGTGCGGTCAGTTCCCCGTCGTCCTGAAGCGCAGCGGCTTCGGGCCGATCAGCGTCAGCACGTCGCCCTGGCGCTTCCAGGTCTCGATGCTGGCGAGGGCGGCGACGAGCTCGTCATCGGCCTGCGCTCTCGCCGGCGGGCAGTTGCGGTCCTGGATCTGGCCGGGGACGAAGATCACGGTGTTGCCGGCGACCGAGAACTGGCCCTTGCCGCCCTTGCACCAGAGCTCCAGCACGACCTCGCCATTGTCCCCGATCTCGATGTTGGGAATCCGCTTCGAGCCCGCTTGCGGCAACGCCTCCAGCGTCATCTCGGTGCCGAAAGGAAACCCCTCCTCGGCACGCGCGAGCGTGGACATCGCGAGCATTGCAACCGCCGCACACAGCAAGCGCAGAAGCGAAACCATGAGACCTCTCGACCGACCTGATTTGCGGCACCTTCTATAGGACAGCCGTGCCGTTGAGAAGGTTCGCGGAAGGTGCAAAAAATCCCCGCGGGGACGAACCTCGCGGGGATTTGTGGACGCGGCGCAGTCCGCTACTTCAGAACCAGCGCCGTGAACGGCCAGACATAGGCCTGCAACGTCACGAGCACGCCGACGAGGCACGCCAGCACGATCGAGTGCCAGAACACGAAGCGCAGGATGGTGCCCTCATGGCCGTACCAATTGGTGGCCGTGGAGGCGACCACGATCGACTGCGCGTCGATCATCTTGCCCATCACGCCGCCGGAGGAGTTCGCTGCGCCCATCAGGATCGGCGACAGGCCGAGCTGCTCGGAGGTGATCTTCTGCAGGTTGCCGAACAGCACGTTGGAGGCGGTGTCCGATCCGGTCAGCGCGACGCCCAGCCAGCCGAGCAGCGTGCCGAAGAAGGGATAGAGCACGCCGGTGGCGGCGAACGCCAAACCAAGCGTGGCGTCGACGCCGGACAGGCGCGTCAAGGTGCCGATCGCGAGCATCGCCGAGATCGTGATCAGCGAGATCGCGCAGAGCCGGATGGTGCGGCCATATTCGGTCAAAAGCTTGCCGGGACCGACGCCCATCAACAGGCCGGAGATGATCGCGGCGATCAGCATGCCGGTGCCGGTGAAGGACAGGTAGGTGAAGGCGAACACCGCGCTCTCTTTCGTCGGCCCTGGCGCGACCGGCGGCATCTTGTTGATCATCTGGTGCAGCTCGGGAACGGGATAGTTCCAGACGAAAATCGCGTTCGCCCAGGCCTTGAAGGCGCCGTTGCCCCAGACCAGCATCACGATGCAGACGATGATCCACGGCAGCAGCGCATTGAAAAGCTCACTCTGCGTCAGCGGGGTTTTGTCGAGCGGTTTCGCCGCCGCCATCGTGGCGGCCGATTCGTCGCGGCCGCGCAGCGCCGGCGACAGCCAGAGCTGCCTCGGCTGCCACACCTTCAGGAACAGGATCAGCGCGCCCATCGAGATCAGCGAGGCGCCGATGTCGACGATCCAGGGATTGATGTGGTTCGAGATCACGTATTGCGGGATCGCGAACGACACGCCGGTGACGAGGATCGCCGGCCAGACGTCCTTCATGCCCCGCCAGCCCGCGAAGGCCCACACCACCCAGAACGGCACGATCAGCGAGAAGAAGGGCAATTGCCGTCCGACCATCGCGCCGAGGATGTAGGGATCGAGGCCGGTGACCGAGGCGAGGCCCTGGATCGGCGTGCCCAGCGCGCCATAGGCGACCGGCGCGGTGTTGGCGATCAGCGACAGGCCGGAGGCCGCGAGCGGCGAGAAGCCGAGCCCGATCAGCACCGCGCCCGTGATCGCGACCGGCGTGCCGAAGCCCGAGGCGCCTTCGAAGAACGCGCCGAACGAGAACGCGATCAGCAGCAATTGCAGCCGCCGGTCCTCGGTGACCCCGCCGACCGCGCGCTTGAGCAGCTCGAAGCGCCCGGTGGTCACCGTGACCTGGTAGAGGAAGATGACGTTGAGAACGATCCAGCCGATCGGGAAGAACCCGGTGACGATCCCCAGCATCGAAGCGCGGATCGACATGTTCGCCGGCATGGTGAAGACGAAGATCGTGATCAGGTTGGTCACGATCACGGCGATGACGGCGGCGATATGCGCCTGAACGCGACCGCTCGCGATCAGCACCAGCAGCGTGACGACGGGCACCGCCGCCGCGATCGTCGACAGCACCGGGCTGTGCAGCGGGTCATAGATTTGATTCCACATGGTCTTCCTCTCCCACGCATGTTTGCGGCAGGCGGCCCGCGTGGAGAGCCGGTCCTGCTTGACGCTGGGAGCGAAACCCCCCGCGTTGGACGTGAATTCCTCGTGAATGCAGCGGTTCCCGGCCGCTCACAAGGTCGCGAAATCCCGGAGCACCCCGCCCCGCGCCATCCAACCCCATGCTAGGGTTGCAAGCTGCGACAAGCCAACGCAAATTGCAGACCTTGCGACTTTAGTCTAAGTGCGCCCATTTTCGCCGTTGCCTCAGGTCTTTGGCTCCGGGCATTTGTGCACATCCCCCGAGGAGACCCTGCTCTGTGAAGAACATCAGCGCCACGCTCGCGATCGTCTGGCGAATCGCCGCCCCCTATTTCCGATCCGAGGACAAATGGGCCGGCCGCAGCCTGCTCGCGGCGGTGGTCGCGATGGAGCTGGCGCTGGTCGCGATCGACGTGCTGGTGAACCAGTGGCAGAACCGGTTCTACAGCGCGCTCCAGAACAGCGACTGGGACGCGTTCGTCACGCAGATCTGGATCTTCGTCGCGCTGGCCTCGACCTATATCGCGCTGGCTGTCTACAAGCTGTACCTGAACCAATGGCTCCAGATCCGCTGGCGGCAATGGCTGACGCGACATTATCTCGGCGAGTGGCTGGCGGGCTCGACGCATTATCGCATGCAGCTCAAGGGCGATGCGGCCGACAACCCGGACCAGCGCATCACCGAGGACGTCAAGAACTTCGTCGAGCAGACGCTGACCATCGGGCTCGGCCTGCTCTCGTCGATCGTGACGCTGTTTTCCTTCGTGATCATCCTTTGGGGCCTTTCCAACGCCGCGCCGCTGCGCCTGTTCGGCACCGATGTCACGATCCCCGGCTATCTGTGCTGGGGCGCGCTGATCTACGCGATCTTCGGCACCGCGCTGACGCACTGGATCGGCTCGCCGCTGGTCAACCTCAATTTCGAGCAGCAGCGTTATGAAGCCGACTTCCGCTTCAACCTCGTCCGCGTGCGCGAGAATTCCGAGCAGATCGCGCTGCTCAGGGGTGAAGGCGCCGAACGTGCCCGCCTGCTCGATCGCTTCGGCTTCGTGATCGCCAATTGGTACGGCATCATGAGCCGGACCAAGCGCCTCACCGCGTTCACGGCCAGCTACCAGCAGGCCGCCGTGCTGTTTCCCTACGTGCTGGTGGCGCCGGCGTTCTTCGCCAAGAAGATCCAGCTCGGCGACATGATGCAGACCGCATCCGCCTTCTCCAGCGTCCAAGGTGCGCTGTCGTTCTTCGTCACGGCTTACCGGTCGCTGGCGGAATGGCGCTCGATCGTTGCCCGTCTCGACGGCTTTGAGATGTCGGTCGCCTCGGCGGTCAATTTGCCGGCGCATGAGCCGGCCATCACGCTGGAGGTCGCCGGGCGCCATGTCGATCTCGCGCAGCTCTGCGTGAACCTGCCCAACGGCACCCCGCTGGTGGCCGCCAAGGCCTTCACCATTCAGGCCTCGGAGCGCGTGCTGGTGACCGGGCCGTCCGGCTCCGGCAAGTCCACGCTGTTCCGGGCCATCGCCGGCATCTGGCCGTTCGGCACCGGCACGGTTGTCATCCCGGAGAAGGCCAAGCTGATGATGCTGCCACAGCGGCCCTATTTCCCGCTCGGCATGTTGCGCGATGCCGTGGTCTATCCGGCAGCGTCCGGCGCGTTCGAGGCCACGCAGGTCCGCGACGCCCTGATCGCGGTCGGGCTGCCCGATCTCGCCGAACGGCTCGCGGAGGACGGCCACTGGAACCGGATGCTCTCGCTGGGCGAGCAGCAGCGTCTCGGGCTTGCGCGCGCGCTGCTGCATGCGCCGGACTATCTGTTCCTGGACGAGGCCACCGCCTCGCTCGACGAGCCGTCGGAAGCCCGGCTCTACCGGCTGCTGGCGGAGAAGCTGCCGCAAGCCACCATCGTCTCGATCGGCCACCGCTCGACGCTCGACGCCTTCCACACCCGCAAGGTGACGCTGGTGAAGGACGGCGCGATCCACGTGGTCGGCGGCGAGCGGGCGGCGGCGGAGCCGAGCGCGGCGCGCTGAGGCGCAGGCGGCCTCGCCCGCTGTCCTTACGGTCTGAGGGACGGCCCCAACTTGGGCCTCGTCATTGCGAGGAGCCTTTGCGACGAAGCAACCAGACTGCCTAGGCGGAAAGACTCTGGATTGCTTCGCTGCGCTCGCAATGACGGAGTGTGAGGCAGCGGCGGCGTCCTGCCGGTTCGCAAGCCCCTAACGCAGCTTAGTAGTATCTTGGCCGGCCCGCCCCGTCTCTTCCTACCTCCGCCGCCCAAAGCAAAAGGGCGGCAGGTTGCCCTGCCGCCCTCGCGAAGTCGTTTCGGAAAGAAACTTACTTCAGGTTGGTCATCGCCGTCAGGTCGAACGAGAGCTTGGCGACGCCAGCCGCGCTGCACCAGTTGGAGCCGAAGCCGCCCGGGTTGATGGGGGTGAAGCTGCTGCTGAACTTCGCGGTGTGATCGCTGGTGAAGGCGTTGCAGTCGCCCTTGTTCAGATCGGTGTCGTAGTAGCGCAGATCGAGCGTGAACACCTTGTAGGTGAAGCCGACGCCGACGTTCCAGGTGTTGTAGCTCGGCTCCTTGATGCCGTTCGCATACACCGGATCGCCCGCGATGCCGTAGAAGATGTCCGAAGTGCCGAGCCACTGCCGGCCGAACTCACCCGACACGTACATGCCGACGCCACTGGCGCCGAAGATCGTGCTTGGCGCGGTCCACTTGGCGGTGACCGAGGCGTAATTGCCCCAGGCACCGAGGTTCAGGAAGTTCGGCGAATAGTATTCGTTGAAGCCGACCGTCCACTGATCGTTGAGGGTGACGTTCAGCTTGGCATAGGCCTCGAAGAAGCTCGCGTCCTTCTTGGCGAAGTTGCCGTTGATGGGAAGGCCGATGGCGCCCTGCGAGTAATCGATGTCGCTGCCGCAATTGCCCTGCGCCAAGGTCCCCTGCGAGCCGAAGCAGCTACCGCCCGGATAGAGGTAGCCCCAGACACCGAAGTCGAAGGCGAACATGCCGAAGGTCGGGCGGATACCGCCGTAGATGTCGACTTCGGCCGCAGCACGGTTCGGGAACGAGATGCTCGAGGCAGACGTACCGATGTAGAGCTGGAGGTCCTTGTTGACGTTGTAGCGCGGCTCGAAATAGGCCGTGACCGACGGATTATGGTTGGACTGGGTGATGCCGCGGAAGATGTAATCGCTCATGATGCCGGCGCCGAAGGCGATATCCCACGGATCGAAGGCCGGCGGCGGCGGGGCTTTCAGTGCCTTTACGCGCAAGTCTGCCGCGAAAGCCGAGCCCGTCGTCACAATTGCCAGCGCCGTTGCCAACAAAGCCACTTTTTTCATTTCGGTCCCCATTTACCCGTTCTTACTCAGCAGTCGCCCCCGGAAGCCCCCCGGGGCATGCGGCCTACCTGCAAAATTGCGTTACTGCGGCAATTTGGATCGGTGGATCGGAACGGTGAAGCAAAAAGCGCGGGCATCTGCCGACTTTTTGGGCGTTTTGACGATTCTAAGAAAGGTTGTCAGCCGGTGTGGCTTCTCGATCACATCATTTGCCCTCTAGAGGGCACGGCAGACCCGTGTAAGCCCGGGGACAACCCGGCGGCGTGACATCTGCGCTTACGAATCAGGCTGGGCCGGGCACGGCGGCCGAGGCTGGCTTGCGGCGATGCAAAAAGGCCGCAGCATCAGGATGCCGCGGCCTTCTTGTTACAGTCCCAAGCTGTAGTCCAAGTGACAGTCTGAGTGACAGTCTGAAGTGACAGTCCGAAGGCGATGAAAGGTCGCCTTCCTACCCCTGTCCCTCGGCAGGCGCCGCTTCCGCAGAAGACGAAGGCATCGCCCAGCTTGTCTCGGCGGGCGCCGGGGTCTCCGCCGGTGCCGACGGCTTCGGAGCAGGCGCTGCCTTCGCCTTCTTCGGTGCCGCCTTCTTCGCGGCCTTCTTCGGAGCAGCCTTCTTGGCCGCCGCCTTCTTTGCTGTCTTCTTGGCAGCCTTCTTCGGGGCGGCCTTCTTGGCAGACTTCTTCGCGGTCTTCTTGGCTGCCTTCTTCTTCGTCGCCTTCTTCGCGGTCTTCCTCGCCGCTACGGCCTTTTTGGCCTTCTTGGCCTTCTTGCTTTTCTTCTTCTTCGCTTTCGCCATCGTGGTCCTCCTGTTGCCGCCGAACAATGATCGATCGGGCGTCTTCAGTCGTCACCTCGGGAGGACAGTTCAGGCTCCTGAAAGCTCAAACCTGCGCGTTCAGTGCCGGCCGCGCCCCGCCCGTCGCCCAATCGAGAAGCTCAATCGTGTGTACGACCGGAACTGACGTGCCACTGGCAATCTGCACCATGCAGCCGATATTGCCCGCGGCAATCATGTCCGGCTTGACGCTCGCGATGTTGGCGACCTTGCGATCGCGCAACCGGCCCGCAAGCTCGGGCTGGAGAATGTTGTAGGTCCCCGCCGAACCGCAACACAAATGGCTCTCGGGCACATCTTTCACCACGAATCCATTCTTGGAAAGCAATTCTTTCGGAAGAGCTGTGATTTTCTGTCCATGCTGCAACGAACACGCGGAGTGATAGGCGACGACGATGTCGTCCGCTCTCGCCGCCGTCGCGAGCTCGAGGCCGGCGACGTATTCGGTGATGTCCTTGGCGAGCGCCGACACCTTCGCCGCATCGGCCGCGAACGCAGTGTCCTCGCGCAGGAGATAGCCGTAATCCTTGATCACCGTGCCGCAGCCGGAGGTCGTCACCAGGATGGCATCGAGCCCCTCGCCGGCCATTTCCTTGCGCCACGCCGCGACGTTGGCGCGAGCCCGCGCCAGCGCATCCTGGTCGTTGCCGAGGTGATGGGTCAGCGCGCCACAGCACTGCTCGTCCCTGACAAGGACGACCTCGATGCCATGGCGGGTCAGGAGACTGATGGCGGCCTGGTTGATGCGGGGCGCCAGCACCTGCTGGGCGCAGCCCTGGAGCAGCGCCACGCGTCCGCGCTTCTTGCCGAGCGCCGCGAACACGCTGCCGGCGGCGGGTCCGGCGGGCGGCAGCCGGTTCGGCGCCAGCGCCAGCATCGCCTTGATGCGCTGGATCAAGCCGGGCGTCGCCGCAGGCCGGGGCGTCGGCAGCAAGTCGCCCAGCGGACGGGCGAGCCGCGCCAGCCACATGCTGATGCGAAAGCGCTGCGGGTCCGGCAGGACGAAGGCCAGCACCTGGCGCAGCAGCCGCTCGGCCAGCGGCCGCTGGTAGCGCTGCTCGATCCGGACCCGGGCCTGGTCGACGAGGTGCATGTAGTTCACGCCCGAGGGGCAGGTCGTCATGCAGGCAAGGCACGACAGGCAGCGGTCGATATGCTTGACCACATCGGCGGTCGGCGCCTGGTCCTTCTCCAGCATCTCCTTGATCAGATAGATGCGGCCGCGCGGGCTATCGAGCTCGTCGCCGAGCAGCACATAGGTCGGGCAGGTTGCGGTGCAGAAGCCGCAATGGACGCAGGCGCGCAGGATTTTGTCGGCTTCCGCGATATCGGGGTCGGCGAGCTGCGCGAGTGAGAATTCGGTCTTCATCGGCCAGCGCTCCGCGTGAGCCGCCCCCGGTTGAGAATGGTCTTCGGATCGAAGCTGGCGCGCACCCGCTCGCTCAGCGCGGCAATACCCGGTGCCTGCGGATGAAACACATCGACGTCGCGCCTGACATCATCAGTCGCCCGGATCAGCGTGGCATGCCCACCGACCGCGTTCGCGCGCGCCCGCACGAGCGCGGCATGCGCGTCCGGCTTCGGCGGGAGCGCCGCCCAGATCAGGCCGCCGCCCCAATCGTAGATCACATCGCCGCCCGTCTCGCGCGCCAATTGAGTGCCGAGCGCCGCGCCCGAGGCCGGCGGGCAGACGATCCGCCAGACTGGCCAGGCGCCGAGCGAACCGCTGGCCGCAAACGGTAGCACGTCGCGGATGGCGGTCCACAGCGCCGCGGATGCCGCGTCCTCGATCAGCGTCGCGGTTCCAAACGGCGCCAGCAATTCGCGCAGCGAGCCGGCGCGGTGCGCAGCAGATGCGGTGATGCCCTCGAGCCGCAGCACCGTCAGCGCCTCGCCCTCCCCTGCGAGATCGCCGAGCCCCTCGGTCCTGGCCCGGAGCGCCGATTTCGGCAGATGCGCGGCAGCCGAGACGTCAAAGGGCGAGCCGAGCGCCGCGGTCATGGCCTTGTTGGCGGCGGCATCGTCGAGCCCGCGCAGCAGCAGCGTCCGCTCGGCCTCGGGCTTGGGCATCACCTTCAGCGTCACTTCCGTCATCACCGACAGCGTGCCCCAGGACCCCGCCAGCAGCTTGCAGAGGTCGTAGCCGGTGACGTTCTTCACCACCTTGCCGCCGGTCTTGAAACTGTCGCCGAAGCCGGAGACGGCATGCGCGCCGAGCAGGTGGTCGCGCGCCCCGCCCGCCCGGATGCGCCGCGGCCCGGCAAGCCCGGCCGCGATCATGCCGCCGATGGTGCCTGACACCGGCGTGCCGAGCAGCGGCGCGGTATCCATCGGCTCGAAGGCGAATTGCTGGTTCTTGGCATCGATCAGCGCCAGCACGTCGGCAAGCGGCGCGCCGGCCTGGAGCGTGATGATGAGCTCGTTCGGCTCGTAGGAGGTGACGGCATTGAGCGCGGAGACGTCGAGCACCGCGTTGGTCGCCATCGCGTGGCCGATTCCGCGCTTGCCGCCATGGCCGATGATCTCGAGCGGCTGCTCATTGGCAATCGCCGCGCGCACCACCTCTTCGACGTCTTTGGCGTCTCTGACCTTGAGCGTATCCACCACTGAGCCGGTATCGAAGTTCACAAAGGAAAGCAATTCGTTCATCGCGGATCTAAAACCGCGGCAAATCCGGGAACGCCAGCTTGCCCGCGTGGACATGCATGCGGCCGAGCTCGGCGCAGCGGTGCAGGGTCGGAAATACTTTTCCGGGATTGAGCAGGCCCTGCGCGTCGAAGGCGCATTTCAGGCGCTGCTGCTGGTTGAGGTCGATCTCGCTGAACATGTCGGGCATCAGGTCGCGCTTCTCGATGCCGACGCCGTGCTCGCCGGTGAGCACGCCGCCGAATTCGACGCAGGCGCGCAGGATGTCGGCACCGAAGGCTTCGGCGCGCTCGATCTCGCCGGGCTTGTTGGCATCGTAGAGGATCAAGGGGTGCAGATTGCCGTCGCCGGCGTGGAACACGTTGGCACAGCCGAGCTGGTATTTTTCGCCGAGCTCGCGGATACGCGCGAGCGCCTTCGGCAGCGCGCCGCGCGGGATCGTACCGTCCATGCAGAGATAATCGGGCGAGATGCGGCCCACCGCCGGGAACGCTGCCTTGCGGCCGGCCCAGAACAGGTTGCGCTCGGCCTCGGAATTGGAGATCTGCAGCGTCACCGAGCCGCAGCCTCGTGCGATGCTCTCGACCCGCGTGATCAGCTCGTCGACCTCGATCTTGGGCCCGTCGAGCTCGATGATGAGCAGCGCGTCCACATCGAGCGGATAGCCGGCATGGACGAAGGCCTCCGCGGCGTGGATCGCGGGCTTGTCCATCATCTCCATGCCGCCGGGAATGATGCCGGCGCCGATGATGCGCGCGACGCATTCGCCGGCCGCCTCGACTTGCGCGAACCCGACCATCAGCGCGCGCGCCGTCTCCGGCTTCTGCAGGATGCGCACCGTGATCTCGGTGATGACGCCAAGCAGGCCTTCGGATCCGGTGATGACGCCCATCAGGTCATAGCCGGGATTCTCGCACCCCTTGCCCCCGATGCGCAGGATCTCGCCGCTCATCAGCACGATCTCGCAGCCGAGCACGTTGTTGGTGGTCATGCCGTATTTCAGGCAGTGCACGCCGCCGGAATTTTCCGCCACGTTGCCGCCGATCGAGCAGGCGATCTGGGAGGACGGATCCGGCGCGTAATAGAAGCCGGCATGCGCGACCGCCTGGCTGATCGCGAGATTGGTGACGCCTGGCTCGGTGACGACGACGCGGTTGTCGAAATCGATCTCGCGGATGCGCTTGAACTTGCCGAGGCCGAGCAGCACGCCGTCCTCGAGCGGCAGCGCGCCGCCGGACAGCGAGGTGCCGGAGCCGCGCGGCACCACCTTGATGCCCTGCGCGGCGCAATATTTCAGGATGAGCGAGACCTGCTCGGTCGTATCCGGCAACACCACGACCATCGGCGGCTGCCGATAGGCGGTCAGCCCGTCGGATTCATAGGCCCGCATTTCGGCAGGCGTATCAATCACGCCCTCGCCCGGCACGATGGCGCGCAAGGCGGCGACGATTTCGCTGCGACGCGCCAGCACGGCCTGGTCGCTGGCGGGCATCATGATGGCCATTTTAAGAAGCCCTCGTCCGACGGATGGAATTGTCTCGGCAAATCAATCATGTCTTGCCGTCCTTGGGTAGGTCCTCCGAAGGTCCCATTGCTTTGTTGCAGCGCAAGTTCTCTCTGGGGCAAGTCTGCTAGCAGGAAACCTGTCAAAGTTTCGCGGCTTGTCCCCTTGCAATGGACCTGCCAAAACCACGACCCTCCATCTGACCCGGGAAGAGACGAAGAGCACACTTATGACAAAACTGACTTTCGGCGCGCTGACGATCCTCACCGTCATTGCCACCGCACCCGCCGCGATGGCGCAGGATGTCGCGGCCGGCAAGACTTCGTTCAACAAGTGCCTGGCCTGCCACGCGATCGGCGAAGGCGCCAAGAACAAGGTCGGCCCCGAGCTCAACGGCCTCAACGGCCGCAAGTCGGGCACGGTAGAGGGCTATAGCTACTCGGACGCGAACAAGAATTCCGGCATCACCTGGGACGAGGCCACGTTCAAGGAATACATCAAGGACCCCAAGGCCAAGATCCCCGGCACCAAGATGGCGTTCGCCGGCATCAAGAACGAGACCGAGATCAACAATCTCTGGGCCTTCCTTGCCCAATACGACAAGGACGGAAAGACCAAGCAGTAAGCGCGCAAGAGGCCGCCGCTGAGCTTCGGTTCTGATTGGATCAGAGCCGAAAGCTCTAGCTTTCTTATTTAGACGCGTTTTCTTCCCGCGAAGTGGTTTCCACTTCGCTCGAAACGCTTTAGTCGGCGGCCGCCTGCGCCGGGGCGATGTTTCCGATCATCGTCTCGATCTCCGCCTTCACGAGATCCGGCACGGCGTTCTGCACCATGTGGCCGAGATCGGGCAGCACGATCAGCTTTGCATTTGGCACCGCCGCGGCGAACGGGCGCGCGTGGATGCTGGTTCTCACTGTCTTGTCGGGCTCGCCGGCGATGATCGTGACCGGCGCATTGATCTCGCCATAGCGCGCGACTTGCGCGGCAACCGACTCCTTCAGCGTCACCAGATCATAGGCATTGGCGATGAACTCGCGCGGGCGCAGCAAGAGCGGCGTCGCCGAGTCCTGCACGAATCCGTCCGGCATCGTCTGCGGCAGGAACACGTTGCGGGCCCCGGCTTCGGTGACGAAATAGCCGAGCGGCAGGGTGATCGTGTAGGCGAGCAGCGGGCCAATGACTGGCGTTGCGATGATCTCGTTGTAGCGCCCGACGCCGCCGCGCCAGGGATGCGTGACGGGCGCGAGCATCACGAGACCCGCAACGCGGTGCGGATGATCGAGCGCGATGCGCGCGCCGAGCGCGCCGCTCCAGGAATGCACCACGAAGACCGCGCGATCGATCCCGAGCTTGCCAAGCGCCTCGTCGATCATGCGCGCCTGGATCTGCGGCGTCGAATCCTGCCGGCTCGCGCGCGTGCTCCAGCCATGGCCGGGACGGTCGATCAGAATCACGCGGTGATCCCTGGCGAGGAGATCGCCGAGCGGCCGCCGCATCGCTTCGAGATTGGAGCTCGCGCCGTGCAGCATCACGATCGGAGGACCGGAATCGCGTGGGCCGATGTCGACGAGATGAAGCGTCGCGCCATCGACCTCGATCATGCGGCCCTGCGGCGGAAAGGCACGCTGCACGGCGACGACCCCGGCCTGCGTGAGCAGCGCCAGCAGAACCAGCGCCGTCACGACTGACATCACGATCATGGAGAGAATCCGGGTGATCCTGGGCACGGGGCAGTTACGGGTCTGATCGGGCGGCAGTTTCGCCGCCGGCAGTCAGCGCTTCCACTGAAAATACAGGGGCTGTGGATATGTGCATAATTGTCGATCGAGAAAACTCAACGAAATCAGAGCTATTCCAAGCGGCGCGCAAGCTTCGGACCAGCTTCATGCAGGCGTCATCGCGGCTTCCATATAATCGCCACGGTCGGTTCCGCCATCTAGGCGCGGATGGGCGCCGATCCTCCTCGCAGCTTAGGGGATGCGGGAAAGACCGGCAGGATATGTCCTGGTTTGAACCGGAGAATTTTTGATGAGCTTCAGATCGAACGACACTGCAATCGACGAAATCGTCGCGAGCTGCAACGGCGACCTGCGCGGTGCCGTGCGGGCGCTGCTGCTGATCAACGAGCATCTCGAGGCGGAGCTTGCCAGGGCTTACGCCGCAGCCGCCGACCGCGGCCTGGTCGAGCGCGGCAGCAGCGTCCTGCATTGAGGACCGGCTAGTTCGCCCCGTCCTCTTCTTTTTCCTGCTCGGGCGTGACCGGGGGGCAGACGCGGATCGTCAACCGGGCAAGCTTGGCATCGGCCCTGGACTTGTAGGGACCGTCGCCGAACCAGATGTCGCCGATGATGACCGGATTGCTGGTCACGATGGCGCATTTGCCGGTGGCGCGGTTGCCGACCACCCAGAACAGTCCGTCGGCGAGGCTCACCGTTCCCGACGCGAGCAGCAATACAGCTGCGACCACCAAACGCTTCATGGCTTTCGCTCCTGCCATGCAGGTAGGCCTGCAACAGGCCCCGCAATAGTGCTTGCGACGCCTTGGCTCGGATCGTGGTTAATCCGCGCCGGCCGCGATCGCTCGAGAAATCATCGACTTATAGCTAGATGTCGCGGCCTTCGACCTTCTCGGTCAGCGCCTTGACCTGATCGGGGATCTTTTCCAGGTGCGGATTGACGGCGAGCGCCTTGCGATAGGCCTCGAGCGCGCGCCTCTCGTCACCGACCTCCTGCATGATCATGCCAAGACCGGCGAGCGCGCCGAAATGGCGCGGTTCCCGGATCAGCACTTGCTGGATGTCCGCGAGCGAGCGGCCATAGTCGTTCTGCATGTAATAGAGCGTGGCACGCCGGTTCCAGGCCTCGATGTAATCGGGCCTGAGCTTGATGACCGAATCCAGGAGCTTGATCGCGACGTCGATCTTCTTCGCATCGACCGCGGTCTTGGCGCGTGACATCAGGAGCGCGGCGGTGTCGCTCGGGGTCTGCAGCCAGATCGCCCAGATCCGCGCCTCGACATGCTTGGCGCTGGCCTCGTCGGGCGCCGCCTTCAGCGCGCCGAACAGGAAATCGAGATTCTTGCTGCGGTCGACCTTCGGCAGCTTTGACGGCGCCTCAGGCAGCTTCTTCTGCTTGCCGGGCGGCTCGACCTGCTGGGCCAGGGCGGCCGGCGCAAGGCCGGCGGTTCCCAGCACGAGGGCCAGACACAGGGTGCGCGCGAAACGGAATCTCACTGCCATGTTGAAAGTCTAAACGCGCAAAGCCGCCCTTGCAAAGCAAAGGCGGCGTCAAACTCGTGTGAGACCGTGGTCTTGCGGGCGCGCAGCGGCGCCCAGCGGGGATCAGCCGCTCAGGTCAGCCCTGGCGCGCCTTGAAGCGGCGCTGCACCTTGTTGATCACATAGACCCGGCCCTTGCGGCGGACCAGGCGGTTGGCGCGATGGCGACCGCGCAGCGATTTCAGCGAGTTACGGACCTTCATGGCAGAATCCTGAACGTTCGAAAGGCCGTGTTCGGCACTACCGTTTCGGCACGCGCGAATGTGGCAAAATGAGATTTTCCCCGCCGGCGGACCAGCCGCCCGGGACGGGGCGGTTCTTAAGGCATGGCGGGAGGTGATGTCAATGTTAACTGCCCCACGCTCCCGCAAATCCGTGAAAACAACCCCATGCACAGTAGAAGCGGCCAGATCGGCCCGATCCGGCGCATGGGAGGTCAGGCCCGGCAAAGACTTTCGCGGCCTGCGCTTTCGCCGCCACCAGCGCCTTGCCAAATTCGTTATATACTATAATCAATTCGGCAACCCGTCGGGAGGACACAAATGCCAAAGCTGAAGCTGCCTGATATCGACAAAGTCGTCGCGATCGACATCCACACCCATGCCGAGGAGCCCTGCGGCACCCATCCTGACGACGGCTATGACGATTTCCAGGCGCAGATGGCGGAGTATTTCAAGTCGCCGCACAAGCATCCGCCGACGGTGCCGGAGACCGCGGCCTATTACCGCTCCAAGAACATCGCCGCGGTGATCTTCCCGGTCGATGCCGAGCGCGAGACCGGCTTCCGCCGCTACAAGAACGAGGAGATGCTGGAGATCGCCTCCGAGCATCTCGACGTGCTCATCCCCTTCGTCTCGATCGACCCGCACAAGGGCAAGCTCGGCGCGCGCGAGGCGCGCAAGCTGATCGAGGAATACGGCGTGCGCGGCTTCAAATTCCACCCGACCATGCAGGGCTTCTACGCCAACGACCGCATGGCCTATCCGCTCTACGAAGAGATCAACAATGGCGGCGCGATCGCGCTATTCCACACCGGCCAGACCGGCGTCGGCTCCGGCATGCCCGGCGGCATGGGCATGCGCCTGAAATATTCCAACCCGATGTACATGGACGATGTCGCGGCCGATTTCCCCGACCTCAAGATCATCCTCGCCCACCCCTCCTTCCCCTGGCAGGAAGAGGCGCTCTCGGTCGCGACCCACAAGCCGAACGTCTACATCGACCTGTCGGGCTGGTCGCCGAAATATTTCCCGCCGATCCTGGTGCGCTACATCAACTCGATTCTGCAGGACAAGATGCTGTTCGGCTCGGACTGGCCGGTGATCACGCCGGACCGCTGGCTGTCGGATTTCGCCAAGATCGAGATCCGCGACGAGATCCGGCCGAAGGTGCTGAAGGCGAACGCGCGGAAGCTGCTGGGGATCTGAATTAGGCACGCAGAGCATCAAGGGCTTCGATTCCGCGGATCGAAGCCCTCTTGCTCAAAAAGTCTCAGACCTGCGCCAAGCCGCCGTCGACGAAGACCTCGCCGCCGGTCATGTAGCTGCTGTCCGCGGACGCCAGGAATGCGGCCACTGCTCCGGTCTCGCTGGGGTCACCGACGCGCCCGATGGGCGTGGCGCTGCCGAGTGCATCGAATGCTTCCTCGCCCACGACCTCCAGCGCCAGCTCCGTCTTGGTCGGCCCCGGCGACAGCACGTTGACGCGGATGCCCGTGCCGCGCAGGTCCTGCGCCCAGCTGCGCGCGAGATTGCGGATCGCCGCCTTGGTCGCGCTGTAGATGCTGAATTGCGGCGTCCCCATCACGCCCGTGCTCGATCCGGTCAGGATGATCGACGATCCCCTGCGCATCAGCGGCAGGGCTTTCTGCACGGTGAACACCAGCCCTTTCACGTTGACGTCGAAGATCTGGTCGTAATGCTCGACCGTGATCTGGCCGAGCGGCGCAAATGCCCCTGTCCCGGCATTGGCGAACAGGACGTCGACGTTGCCGCATTCGGCTTTCACCGTCGCATACAGCCGGTCGAGGTCCGACAAGTCGGTGACCGATCCCTTGACTGCGCGTGCCGAAGACCCCAGCTGCGCGAGCGCAGCGTCGAGCGGCTCCTGCCGCCGCCCGAACAGATAGACGAATGCGCCCTCATCGACGAACCGTTTGGCGGCTCCGAGCCCGATGCCCGTTCCGCCGCCCGTCACCACCGCCGTCTTGCCTTGTAGTCTGCTCATGATGTGCTCCCTTCATTGAGGTTGCACTGAGCTGGCGGCGTACCCACCTATCGACAAGTATGCACCTTTTGGTAAGTACCCAAAAAATGTCAGATCGTTCAGACCCCATCTCCCCGCCGGCGCAAGCTGAAGCAGACGTCCAACGTTGCACACCGACTTTGCCCGGCTTCACCTGCGGCCTCGACGCGACCCTGCGGGTCGTCTCGGGCAAGTGGAAGCCGCTGATCCTGTACTTCGTCGCTCAGGACGGACCGACCCGTTACGGCGAGCTCCGGCGCGCCATACGCGACGTCAGCGACAAGGTGCTGATCCAGCAGCTGAAGGAGCTGGAGGCCGATGGCCTCGTGAAGCGGACCGACTACAAGGAGGTGCCTCCGCGGGTGGATTATAGCCTCACGCCCTTGGGTCACAGCCTCGCCCAGGCTCTCGTGCCGCTTTGCACATGGGGCACCGAGCACATGGCGGAGGTCAGCCGGGTATTCGCCGAGCGGGAGGGCTGGACGCGGCCAGGACGTCGGCCGACCGTGTAGCTTGCGCGGCTTCGTCCGTGGTGCTCCGCCCCCGATCGCAGCGCTTTGGCGCAACTCGCCTCGAGTCCGGCCTGGGCCAGAAGTTGTTCTTGCTCGGAGTTCGTATCTTGGCGTTTCATCGCGCAGCGCGCGCGATCTTGAGCTAGACTGGAGCACCTTAGCGCTGAAGACGAGAGCCGGGAGGAGCCCATGGATATCGGGGCCTGGCTGTGCGGTCTGGGGCTGGGACAGTATGAGCAGGCGTTCCGGGAGAACGACATCGATGCCGAGGTCCTCATGGACCTCACGGCGGAGGATCTGATCGGTCTTGGGGTCGTCTCGATCGGCCATCGCCGCAAGCTGCTCGCCGCCATTGCTGCCCTGCCCGCCGGTTCAATGTCGGCTACTACCATTGCGCCCCTCCCTACCATCACCCCCGGAAACGCTTCGCTTGCATCCGAGGCCGAGCGCCGCCAACTCACCGTGATGTTTGTCGACCTTGTCGACTCGACCGCGCTCGCGGCCCGGCTCGATCCGGAGGAAATGGCCGAAGTCCTGCGGACCTATCAGAACGCGGTGACGGGCGCGATCGGAAGGTTCGAAGGGCATGTCGCGAAGTACATGGGCGATGGTGTCCTGGCCTATTTTGGCTATCCGCGCGCCCACGAAGATGAGGCCGAACGCGCGGTGCGGGCCGGCCTCGCCGCGGTCGCGGCGGTCCATAGTCTGGCATCGGCGCATGGTGAGATGCTGGCGGTCCGCATCGGCATCGCGACCGGCCCGGTCGTTGTCGGTGAGCTGATCGGCGAAGGCGCGGCGCGCGAGGAGACGGTGGTCGGCGACACGCCGAACCTTGCCGCGCGCCTGCAAACCCTGGCCGAGCCCGACACCGTGGTGATCTCCACACGCACCCGAGAGCTCATTGGCGGCCTGTTCGAGCTCGCCGAGCTCGGCCTGCAGATCCTAAAGGGATTTCCCGATCCCCTGCGCGCGTGGCGTGTGGTCGGCGAAGGCGCCGCCGAGAGCCGGTTCGAGGCGTTGCACGGCGCAGGCCTGACGCCGCTGGTCGGTCGCGACCATGAGATCGGTCTCCTGCTCGAGCAGTGGGAGCGCGCCAAAGAGGGGGAGGGCCAGGTGGTGCTGCTGGCGGGCGAGCCTGGTATCGGCAAGTCGCGCCTCGTGCGGGCGCTGCGCGAGCGACTTGAAAACGAGCCGCATACGGCCCTGAGCCACTACTGCTCATCGCACCATCAGACCAGTCCGCTGCATCCGGTGATCGGCCTGTTGGAGCGGGCGGCAGGATTTGCCGCGGACGATCTCGTCGCGACGCGGCTCGACAAGCTCGAGGCGCTGCTTGCGCTATCGAGCGATGATGTTCCCGTGGTGGCCCCGCTGCTCGCGGCATTGCTGTCGCTCGAGGCCGGTGCGCGCTACCCGCCGCTCGACCTGAGCCCGCATCGGCAGAAGGAGCGGACGCTCGAGGTGTTAGTCGATCAGGTCTTGGGCCTCGCAACACGCCGTCCCGTCCTTGCCCTGTACGAGGACGTGCACTGGGCAGATCCGACCTCGCTCGAGCTGCTCGATCTCCTGATCGACCGGGTGCAAGGCGCCCCCGTGCTCGTCCTCATCACCTTCCGGCCCCAGTTCGAGCCCTCCTGGACACGCTATGCCCATGTCACCGCGCTGACCCTCAGCCGATTGAGCCGCCGTCAGGGAGCGGCCATCGTTGGTCGGCTGAGCGGTGGCAAGGCGCTACCTCCTGCGGTGCTCGACCAGATCGTCGCCAAGACGGACGGCGTGCCGCTGTTCGTCGAAGAGCTGACGCGGACGGTGCTGGAGACCAACCTGCTCCGCGATGAGGGCGACCACTACGCGCTCGCGGGACCGCTGCCGCCGATGGCGATTCCGGCCACGCTCCAGGAGTCGCTGCTGGCCCGCCTCGAACGGCTGGCTCCGGCCCGTGAGGTCGCCCAGGTCGCGGCCGCGATTGGCCGGGAATTCTCTCATGAACTGCTCGCGAGGACGACGGCGCTTCCAGAGAGCGAACTACAGGCTGCGTTGGACGACCTCGTCGGCTCGGGCCTGGTGTTCCGGCGCGGGACGCCGCCCCTGGCGACCTACAGCTTCAAGCACGCGCTCGTGCAGGACGCCGCCTATGCGACGCTGGTGCGCGCGAAGCGGCAGCGCTTGCACGCCCGGATCGCCGCCGCGCTCGAGCAGCATTTTCCGGAGACAGTGCAGGCGCAGCCCGAGCTGCTGGCCCATCATTATACGGAAGCAGGCCTGGCCGAACCGGCGATCGACTATTGGCTGAGGGCGGGGCAACGAGCGATCGCTCGCTCGGCGATGACCGAAGCGGTGGCGCAGTTGCGAAACGGCTTGAATCTGCTCAAGGGTGTCCCCGAGGCCGATCGGAGCCGGCGCGAGCTTGACCTCCAGATAACCTTGGGCGTGGCGCTGATGGCCACGCAGGGCTGGGCAGCACCCGAAGCGGGACGCGCCAACGCCCGGGCTCGCGAACTCTGCGAGCAGATCGGGGCCACTTCCCAACTCTGGCCCGTGCTCTACGGTCAATGGGTATTTCACGGCGTACGCGCCGAGCACACAGCGGCGCGCGAAGTGGCAGACGAGTTTCTGCGCCGGGTGCAGGACCATCAAGAGACCTCCGCAACCCTGGTGGCTCACCGCGTCAGCGGGACCGGTTCCTTCTGGCGCGGCGAGGTGGCTGCTGCCCGCAGCCATTTGGAGCAGGCGCTCGCTCTCTATGACCCGGAGCGGCATCGCTCCCTCGCCTTTCTCTACGTGCAGGATCCGCGCGTTGCGGCCTTGTCGGGGATCTCATGGACATTGTTTGCGCTAGGCTATCCGGAGCAGGCCCGGGCGCGGAGCCGCGAGGCGCTCGACTCCGCCCGCGAACTCGCTCACCTCAACACGCTGGGATACGCCCTGTTGTTCTCGTGCTTCTTCGAGCAGTACCACGGCGCGTGGCGAGAGGCACAGGAACGAGCCGAGACACTCGTCGAGCTCTCGACGGAGCAGAACTTTCCGCATTTTCTCGCGGCAGCCACGGTGATCCGGGGATGGGCCTTGACTCAGTCGGGTGAGCTGGAGACAGGGCTCGCGCAACTTCTGCGGGGCCTTCCCGCGTGGCGCGCCACCGGAGCTGGGCTCTATGAGCCTTATTTCCTCGGTCTTCAGGCCGAGGTGCTCGGCCGTTTGGGCGCGGCGGAAGAAGGCTTGGATCTGGTCGCACAGGCCCTGCACCGAGTGGAAGAAACCGGTGAGCGATGGTTCGAGGCCGAGCTGCATCGGATGACAGGCGAGCTGATGCTGCGGCTGCCGAACGCCGATGCGAGGGCCGCGGGAGCACGGTTCGGCATTGCGGCTGCAACCGCGCGCCAGCAGGGCGCCAAGCTGTGGGAGTTGCGTGCGGCGACACGCCTCGCTCAATCGTGGAAAGAACAGGGTCGGTGCGGTGAGGCGCACGACCTGCTGAGTCCACTCTACAGCCAGTTCACCGAGGGCTTTGGGACGCCGGATCTGCAGGCTGCCAGCGCAGTGCTTCGGGAGACCATTGCCAGCGCCAAGCCGAAGAAGCCGATCCCACGTTCCGGCAGTTAATTCCGCATTCGGGCATGGGGATCTCTTGGCCAGATCGTCTGTGGATCTCGTCGGTTTTGCTCCCATAGGGCCGGACCGGACCTGGAGAGCGTTGCACCGCGCGGTTATCTATTCGAGTGCCTGCTCCCAGGAATTGCCGTTTTCCCGCAGTCGTTCGTGACGTTTTATCGCGCTTCGCTCAGACCGTTTTGCGGTAGGCTGAAGTACCTGGTGCTGAGACAGAGCCGGGAGGCCCCCATGGACGTCATGGCTTGGCTGTGCAGTCTGGGGCTGGGACAGTATGAACAGGCGTTCCGGGAGAACGACATCGATGCCGAGGTCCTCATGGACCTCACGGCTGAGGATTTGATCGGGATCGGCGTCGTCTCGATCGGTCATCGCCGCAAGCTGCTCGCCGCCATTGCCGCTCTGCGCGACGGCTCAATTTCGGCGAGGACTCCCGCCAACGCCGCGAGCGCTGATATCTCCTGGAAGGCCTCGCTTGCATCCGAGGCCGAGCGCCGCCAACTCACCGTGATGTTTGTCGACCTTGTCGACTCGACCGCGCTCGCGGCCCGGCTCGACCCGGAGGAAATGGCCGAAGTCCTGCGGACCTATCAGAACGCGGTGGCCGGCGCGATCGGAAGGTTCGAAGGGCATGTCGCGAAGTACATGGGCGACGGTGTCCTAGCCTATTTTGGCTATCCGCGCGCCCACGAAGATGAGGCCGAACGCGCGGTGCGGGCCGGCCTCGCCGCGGTCGCGGCGGTCCATAGTCTGGCATCGGCGCATGGTGAGACGCTGGCGGTCCGCATCGGCATCGCGACCGGCCCGGTCGTTGTCGGTGAGCTGATCGGCGAAGGCGCGGCGCGCGAGGAGACGGTGGTCGGCGACACGCCGAACCTTGCCGCGCGCCTGCAAACCCTGGCCGAGCCCGACACCGTGGTGATCTCCACACGGACCCGAGAGCTCATTGGCGGCCTGTTCGAGCTCGCCGAGCTCGGCCTGCAGATCTTAAAGGGATTTCCCGATCCCCTGCGCGCGTGGCGTGTGGTCGGCGAAGGCGCCGCCGAGAGCCGGTTCGAGGCGTTGCACGGCGCAGGCCTGACGCCGCTGGTCGGTCGCGACCACGAGATCGGCCTCCTGCTCGAGCACTGGGAGCGCGCCAAAGAGGGTGAGGGCCAGGTGGTCCTGCTCGGGGGCGAGCCTGGCATCGGCAAGTCACGCCTCGTGCGGACGCTGCGCGGGCGACTGGAACATGAGCCGCATACGCCTCTGAGTCGCTACTGCTCACCGCACCATCAGACCAGCCCACTCTATCCGGTGATCGGGCTTTTGGAGCGGGCAGCGGGCTTTGCTGCGGACGATCCCGCTGCAACCCGGCTCGACAAACTCGAGGCGCTGCTTGCGCTATCGACCGAGCACGTCATCGCGGTGGCTTCGCTGCTCGCGGCGTTGCTATCGCTGGAGACAGATGCGCGCTACCCGCCGCTCGACATGAGCCCGCATCGGCAGAAGGAGCGGACGCTCGAAGTTCTGGTCGATCAGGTGCTCGGTCTCGCAACGCGCCGGCCCGTGCTGGCGCTGTACGAGGACGTGCACTGGGCAGATCCAACCTCCCTTGAGCTGCTCGATCTTCTGACCGACAGGGTGCAGCGCGCCCCGGTGCTGGTCCTCATCACCTTCCGGCCCGAGTTCGTGCCGCGCTGGACGCGCTATGCCCACGTCACCTCGCTGACCCTCAAGTGGTTGAGCCGCCGGCAGGGCGCAGCAATGGTCGCGCGGCTGAGCGGTGGTAAGGCTCTGCCGCCTGCGGTGCTCGATCAGATCGTCGCCAAGACGGACGGCGTGCCGCTGTTCGTCGAGGAGCTGACGCGGACCGTGCTGGAGACCAACCTGCTCCGCGATGAGGGCGACCATTACGCGCTCGCCGGGCCGCTGCCGCCCATGGCCATCCCAACCACGCTCCAGGAGTCGCTGTTGGCCCGGCTCGACCGGCTGGCCCCCGCTCGTGAGGTGGCCCAGGTCGCGGCTGCGATTGGCCGGGAATTCTCTCATGAACTGCTCGCGAGGACGACGGCGCTTCCGGAGAGCGACCTGCAGGCGGGGTTGGATGACCTCGTCGGTTCAGGCCTCGTGTTCCGGCGCGGCACGCCGCCTCAAGCGACCTACAGCTTCAAGCATGCACTCGTGCGGGACGCCGCCTATGCGACCCTGGTGCGGGCGAAGCGGCAGCGCTTGCACGCCCGGATCGCCGTCGCGCTCGAGCAACATTTTCCGGAGACAGTGCAGACGCAGCCCGAGCTTCTGGCCCATCACTACACGGAGGCAGGATTGGCCGAACCGGCGATCGACTATTGGCTGAAGGCGGGACAAGCAGAGATCGCGCGGTCGGCCACAGCAGAGGCGATCACGCAATTGACCAAAGGGCTCGACTTGATTCCTGCTCTCCCCGACGACGCCCCACGATGGAGGCGGGAGCTCGAGCTGCAGATCGCGCTCGGCGTCGCCTTGATGGCGGCAAAGGGCTGGGCCGCACCGGAGGTCGGCCGGACCAACGCACGAGCCCGAGACCTGTGCGAGCGCCTCGGCGAGACGTCGCGGCTCTTTCCCGTTCTCTATGGGAAGTGGGTTTTTCACGTCGTACGGGCGGAGCTCGAGGCCGGTCGAACTGCAGGCGAGGACTTGCTCCGCCGCGCCCAGGCACAGAACGATGCTGCCGCCGAAACCATCGGCAATCGCATCGTCGGAACCGCTGAATTGCTTCGCGGCGAGTTGACAGCTGCGCGCGCCCATTTGGAGCGGACGCTCGCCCTCTACGATCCGACCGCTCACGGGTCGCTTGCCTTCCTGTTCGCGCAGGATCCCAGTGTGGCGGGACTTTCCGTTCTATCCTGGGCACTGTTTGCCCTCGGCTATCCTGAGCAGGCTCAGGCGAGGAGCCGAGAGGCACTGAGCGGCGCGAAGGAGTTGTCCCACCGCAACACCCTCGGCTATGCCCTACTGTACGGCTGCATCCTGTCGCAGCTTTGCCAGAATCACGACGAGGCCGGCGATCGGGCGAATGCGCTGATCGCACTGGCAGCCGAGCAGGATTCCCCACACTTCCTCGGAGCCGGTATCATCATTCGCGGTTGGACGCTGGCCGAGGCTGGAGATCTTCGGGCCGGTCTCGCGCAGATCCGAGACGGGCTTTCGATGTGGCAGGCCACCGGAGCAGGCTTCCTCGTGCCCTATTTCCGAAGTCTGTTTGCCGAGGTCCACGGCCGGTCCGGTGCAGTGAACGAGGGCCTGGATGTTATTAGCGAGGCGCTGCACCGCGTGGAAGAAACCGGCGAGCGATGGTTCGAGGCCGAGCTGCACCGGATGATGGGCGAGCTGATGCTACGGCTGCCGAACGCCGATGCGAGCGCCGCGCAAGCTCGGTTAAGCCACGCCGCGGCAATTGCGCGCCAGCAGGGCGCCAAGCTCTGGGAGTTGCGCGCAGCAACACGCCTCGCAGGATTGTGGAGAGAACAGGATCGGTATGCCGAGGCACGAGACCTGCTCGCACCACTCCATAGCCAGTTCACGGAGGGTTTTGCGACACCGGACCTACAGGCGGCCAGGGTAGTACTTCGAGAGATCACCGTCCGCTCCGAGACGACGACGGATTCCAAATACCCATAGAGATGCGCCTGACCGATCCGACCTCGACCTCGTGTGTTGAGCAGTGGCGCGCTGCCGTTCATGCGCACGCCTCCAAGCGGAGTTCTTGTGACCACAACGGCCTGGCCGCCGGGGCGAAGCCGCCCCATGGCGGCTTCGTCCATGCCAACACCTGGTTCGATCAGCCTTTTTGAACGGCGGCTGCCGCCTTGCGGATGACGTCGATGACGAGGTCGGGTTGGGACAGCATGGTGACATGGCTGCTGTCGGTCTCGATCGTGGTGGCGTTGATGCGCTTGGCCAGAAAGCGCTGAAGATCGGGATGCACGGTCTGGTCCTTGCGGGCGAGGATGTACCAGCTCGGCTTCGTCTTCCAGGCGACCTCATCGAGATCTTGCTGCTCGAGCAGGTCGGCGGCGGGCGGGTAGTGGGTCGCCCACACTAGCTTCTGCTCCTGCTCGGGAAGATCTCCAGCAAAGTACTTGACACCTTCCGGCTTGATCCAGACGCGTCCGCCTGCGACCTCGATCTGGGAGAATATCTCCGTGGGGTATTTGTTGAGCTCGCTCTGTACGGTCTCGTGAACATCCGGAACGACGGCGGCGATGTAAACCAGGCCGGCGACGCGCTCGTCGGTCCCCGCGCCCGTGATGGTGGCGCCTCCGTACGAGTGACCGACGAGGATTGCGGGACTGTTGACCCGCCCCAGCGTGCGCTTCACGGTCGCGACGTCATCTGCATAGCTATTGAGCCCGTACTGGACGGCGATCACTTGGTGACCGTCGGCCTGCAGGGTGGGGATGACCTTGCTGAAGCATGAGCCGTCGGCCCAGAGGCCGTGACAGAACACGATGCTGGGCTTGGAGGTTGTCGACATTTTCTTCCTTGTCCCTTGGTGGTTGGAAACTGCGCGAAGCTAAATCCTCCTTCTGTTGATGACTAAGACCTTGTAGGCTCGGAGCTATGCCTTGGAGATATACGAGGGCAAATGGAACTTCGGCACTTGCGCTACTTCGTTGCCGTTGCGGAGGAAGGCAGCTTGTTGACCGCTGCCCAGCGGCGGCTGAACACCTCACAACCGTCCTTGAGCCGGCAGATTCGCGATCTGGAAAACGAAGTTGGCGTACAATTATTCGAGCGCCAGGCGCGCGGCGTGACGCTGACGGCCGCAGGAAAAGTGTTTCTCGATCACGCACGGCTGGCGCTGTTGCAGGTCGAGGCGGCGATGGATGGCGCTCGGCGGACGGCCGAGCCGCAAAGACCCGTGCTGTCGATGGGCTTCCTGGTCGGATTGGAGGTGACTTGGCTGCCTCATCTATTGCGCATGCTCCGCGAGGAAGCACCCGAGGTCGAAGTCACGCTGTGTACTCTATCTTCCCCAGAAATCGCCCTCGCATTGATGCGGGGAAAGTTGGACGTCGGTTTCCTACGGCCTGAAAAGGAGAGTGTTGGTCTGGTCTTCAAGACGCTGGCGAAGGAGCCCCTGATCGCCGTGCTGCCGGCTGATCACCGTTTGGCATCGCGCAAGAAGATTCGGCCGCAGGATCTCGCTCGGGAAGTGTACGTCAGCTCGGCAAGAACCTCTCCGGTGCTCCAAGCCGTCATTCAAGACTACGCAACAAGGGCGGGAATCACGCTCAAGGCAAAGTACGAAGGCGAAAACATATCTTCGGCCATGTCGCTCGTCGCGTCCACGGGCGGAGTTAGCCTGGTTCCCCTCTATGCGCAGAATATGCTGGCACCCAACGTTGTCGCCAGAGCGCTCGACGGGGGAACGCCAACGGTCGATTTAGCCTTGGGATACAACCAGGCAAATTCCTCACCGTTGCTTCATCGGCTGTTGTCTCGGGCAGATGAATTGATCGCAAACGTTCAGAACCAGAGCATCATCCGCTATGTCGAGGTTCAATAATTTGGGATGCGGAAAGTCCGATGAAGTCGACTAGGCGGTGTTCGCTTCAAAACTCAAACACCAGCTCGTGCCGGCAACAACCAGCGAAACACAACGATCGCGGCACCCGCGCCGATGACCTCTGCCGCGATGAAGCCGATGACATCCTGGGGCCTTATGCCTGCGAATGAGTCGGTAAAAGCGCGTGCGATGGTCACCGCTGGATTGGCAAAGTCGGTCGCTGTGAACCAGAAGGCACCGCCGATGTAAGCGGCGACAACGCCAGCAACTGATGCCGGACGAAGCCGTGAGCAAACCCACACCGCTCCGAGCAGTCCGAATGTCGAGACGAACTCGCTCAACAAATTGGAAAAGCCGCTTCGGTCGTTGACCGAGAAGGAAAAGACCGGCGCTGCAAACATTGCATTCGCCACACCCACTCCCAACAAGGCGCCGACGAGTTGAACGGGAACGTATGAAATTCCCGTTCGAAGCGGCAAATCGCCTCTGATGACGAGCGCGGCGGTCACCAGGGGATTAAAATGAGCCCCGGACACAGGACCCAACCATTCAATCAGCGCATATAGCACCGCCGCCGTCGCAAGTGCATTGGCAATGAGCGCGACAGCCGTGTTGCCGCTGGCCAGCCGGGCCCCGAGAATGCCGGAGCCCACCACGGCCATCAGCAGAAAGCAGGTCCCGAGTCCCTCCGCCGCGAGTCGTTGCGACAAATTGAAGTCGGGAGAAGGGGATTCCGAGCCCTCGCTTGCTGTCACGTCAGACAACCTGAAAGATCTTGTAGGCCACCGCGCCCTCGACGAGATATCCGGTTCCGACGCACACGATGTCGTTCATCCAGGCGTAGGCGGAAGAGCCTGTCTCGAACAACGGCTGCGTTCGGAAATAGTAGCGTGAGGGATCGACCGTGTAGCGCTTGGCCGGATCGGCCATGTCGGCCTTCAGTTCGGGCGGGGTGATCCAGCGTCCGCCATAGGTCATGTAGATCAGTTCGTTGTCGTCAGTACGCAAGGTCAGACGCACGTCGAGAGCCATCTCTCCGTGGGGCCGGAAGAGGGCCCAGTCGCCGCCGCCAGCAAGAACTTCGCCGCGCACGCGCTCTCCGGCGAACGATCCCCCCGCGGCGCCGAATAGAACCCGCCGGCCGACGGGCGTCTCGCCAAAGGAAAGACGTGGATCGAGATCAACGACGATGTCGAACAGCGGCACCGTTTTGATATCGGCAACAGGTTTTATGCGCGGATCCATCGTGCCATTCTCCATTGCGTAAACGTGTGATGCCCCAGACGACTAGAGAACTTCGCCAAAGAGCTTCCGACGGACCTGATCGGTCGAGACCCCTGACTGCGCGCACAGGGCCGAGAGATCGAAGAAGAAGTATTCGCTTGCAATGAGGTCATTGCGGAAGGTGAAGCGGATAAAGACCGGAAGTTCGGCGCGCTTTCCGTTGGGAGTGACCCCAAAGCGGTCTCCCGTCATGGTCATTCGCACCTCTCCCCAGCAAACCAGCGTCTCGGCGTCGTTGGCGTGGCCGGACAGCACGACGTTGTAATCCGGGAAAGACTTGAAAAACCGCGCCAGCGCCGCCTCGTTTTCCGCAAGTCCCTTTGCGCGGGTGCCGAACGCGGGTCCTTCGAGCACCATGTCCCTGTCGAGAAAGGCAAGTGCAGAGGCGACGTCTTGCCTGCTCTTGGCAACAGCCAGACCCTGCGCCAGCTCGAACATCCGGTCTCCATTCACGGCAACCTCCTCGGTCTGACATACCAGGACCATCCCACATACTATGAGTATGTGATATTCAATTTGCATGTTTCATGTCAAGCGGTATGTAAATGGCCCATGAACAAGGCTGCTACTGACCAACGAACGCGGCGTGAGGAATATGCGGAAGCCACCCGGCAAGCGCTGCTTGGTGCGGGGCGGGAAATATTCGCCCGTGAGGGTTATCAGGCCGCGGGCATCGAGGCGATTTCAAGGGCTGCGAGAGTGACGCGCGGTGCGTTCTATCACCACTTCGAGGATAAGAAGGCTCTGTTCGACGCCGTCGTCGTTTCGCTGCAATCGGATGCCGCTGCACGCGTGCAGGAGCTCTCCAAGCGGAAGTCGAAAATATGGGAGCGGCTCTACACCGGCATCGATGCGTATCTGGATGTTTCGATCGAGCCTGATTACGCGCGAATTGTGGTTCAAGAAGCGCCGGTCGTTCTCGGCCATGCCCGCTTCGCAGAGATCGAAGAGCAGTACCCAATGGCGCTTTTGAAGGCGACGCTGAGGGCGCTCAAGCGCGAAGGTGAGCTGGTCTTCGATGAGATAGATCTGCTTGGACACATGCTTGACGCGGTCATTTGCGAGCTGTCGATCAAGCTTCCAACGGCGTCCGACCCCAAGAAAACCCGCATTCACGGTCGCAAGATCATAGAGGGGTTGCTGGACGCGTTTCGCCGTAAATAGCGGGCTGCGAGCACTTGGGTCCAGGGGCCGCCGGTCACGGTTGCAGTGGCAGACGTCCGTTGTTCCTTGGTACTGGGGATGAGGTACCCTGCCGATCAAAGTTGCTCGTGACCACAACGGCCCGGAAGGACAGCCAATGAGCATCAAAGCCGTCGTCTTCGACGCCTATGGCACGCTCTACGACATCCAGTCGGTCGCTGACGTGACCGAGGATGCGTTTCCCGGCTATGGCGAGATCATCACGCAGGTCTGGCGCATCAAGCAGCTCGAATACACCTGGCTGCGCTCGCTGATGCAGCGCTACCAGGATTTTGACGCGGTCACGCGCGACTCGCTCGCCTATACGCTGCGCGTGCTCGGGCTGGCCTACGAGAACGAGACGTTCGAGCGCGTGATCGAGAAGTATCTGCATCTCGATCTCTATCCGGATGCGGCGGAAACGCTCGCGGCCCTGAGACCGCGCAAGCTCGCCATCCTCTCCAACGGCAGCCCGGACATGCTCGATGCGCTGGTGCGCAATTCCGGGCTCGATGCCCTGCTCGATGCCACCATCAGCGTGGACGCGAAGAAAATCTTCAAGCCGAGCCCACAGGCCTATGAGCTGGTCGGCGAGGTGCTCGGCACCGCGCCTGATGAGGTTCTGTTCGTCTCCTCAAATCCCTGGGACGCCGCCGGGGCGAAATCGTTCGGATTGAAGGTCGCCTGGATCGAGCGGGTGACGCCGGAAGCCATGGCGCTGGCTTGCGTGGAGACCGAACTCGTGGCACCGCTCACCATGTTCAGGGCGATCCGGACCCAGATGGATGAGCTCGGCTTCGCACCGGATCATCGTGTCCGCGCCCTCTCCGAGCTGCCGAGAATCGCTTAAGAGACACCGCCTGCAAGATTGGAATGAGCTGCCCGGAATGAGCCTGCAATCCGTTCGCGCCTTCTTCGCCGAGAAAGCCCCCGATATTTCCGTCATCGAATCCCCGATCAGCTCCGCGACCGTGGCGCTGGCGGCCGAGGCCTATGGTGTCGAGCCCGGAATGATCGCCAAGACGCTGAGCTTGCGCGTCGGCGAGCGCGTGATCCTGATCGTCGCGAGCGGCACCTCGCGCATGGACAACAAGAAGGTGAAGGCGCAGTTCGGCGGCAAGCCGAAGATGCTGGGCCTGGAGGAAGTCGCCGAGATCACCGGGCACGAGGTCGGCGGCGTCTGCCCGTTCGGGCTGAAGTCGCCGCTGCCGGTCTATTGCGACGTCTCGCTGAAGGCGTTCGATGTCGTGGTGCCGGCGGCGGGCTCGACCCACAGTGCGGTGCGCATCACCCCCGATCGCATGGCCGAGCTGACCGCCGCCGAATGGGTGGACGTCTGCGAGGTCAGGCCGCAGGACGGCGCCGGATAACGATGCCTGGTTGCATTGCCGGTCAGGCGGGCTAGCATGGCGGCGATGACCGACGACAAGGTGAAACGACGACTGACCACCGTGCTGTGCGCTGACGTGTACGGCTATTCTCGTCTCATGGAAGCGGACGAGACCGGAACGCTGGAGACGCTCCGCCGCTACCGCGCGGCCATCGCGCGCCTGGTCGAGCGCCATGACGGCCGGATCGTGAACACCTGGGGCGATGCCGTGATCGCCGAGTTCGCCAGCGTCGTCGAGGCCGTGCAATGCGCGGTCGAGATTCAGCAGGAGATCTCCAGCCAGGCGTCGGATGCGTCCCAGGCCAACCCCATGCGGTTTCGCATCGGCATCAACCTCGGGGACGTGATGGTGGACGGCTCCGACATCTATGGCGACGGGGTCAATATCGCATCGCGCCTGCAGGAGCTCGCCGAGCCCGGCGGCGTCGTGATCTCGAGCTCCGTCTACGATCAGGTGCACAACAAACTAGCCGTTGGTTTCGACTGCCTCGGCCAGCGCCCGATGAAGAACATTGCTCCGCTGACCAGTTACCGGCTGACCCTGGGTGGCCAAGTGAGCGGTCAAGTGGGAGGTCAAGCCGCCGGGCCAGGGAGCTTCCCGTTCGAGGAGCGTGCAACGCCCTCAGAGCGAGCGCGGGCTCCGCGGATGGACGACAGGCGCGTGCCGTCGAATGTCGTCTCGGATTGGCTCGCAAGGCTGCCCCGCCCGGTTGCAGCGGCTCTCACGGTGTCGGCCTTCCTGATCCTGATCAATCTGTTCACCAGCAACAGGATCTGGTTTCACTGGCCGGTCGCAGCCATTCTGTTCGGTGTCGTCTTGCGGATGGTGCTCGGACCGCGTCCTCAATCGGGCAGCAGGCCGGAGCGCTGAACGAGGCGGCACGATCGCATGCCGGCGCGCATCTCTCATGCGCTCCTCAGAGCCTAATCGTCATATTCGTAATAAGGACGCGGTTGCCCGTACGGAGGTGGCGGCGGCGCATTGTTAAAGCGCGGCGGCGGCGCGGCACGATTGCGCGGGACCGGCTGCTGCGGTTGAGCCTGGTTGTTCGACTGGAACACGGCACGGCAGCCGCTGGAGAGCTGCGGGGTGTTCTGTTGCAGACACGCCACGATACGGTTCACATCGGGAATCTGATCGCTGCACAGCCGCCACACATCGGGCGTGCAAGCCATCTGCTGTTCCATCGTGCCGCGGTATTCCTGCGCGGACGCAGCGCTCTGCGCCACGATGCCGCCGACCGCAAGCGCCACACCCAGCGCAATCCGCTCTGCTCGCATGTCCAGATCCTTCCCAAGTCTTTCGAATTATCTTCAATCAATGAGACACGGGCTTGTTCTGGACCAACAACAAAATGTGAAAAGCGCGGCTGGAACCTACTCCACCTTGCCGATCCTCCTCACCGCCGCGATCAGACGCGCGCTGTCGGCGGCGATGAACTGCGCGAAGGCCGGCGCGTCCTGATAGGCGACGAGGCTGCCCGAGGTCTCGAACGCCTTGAGCACATCAGGACTCGTCATCACCTGCGCCATCGCCTCACGCAGGCGGGTCGCGATCGGCGCAGGAAGAGAACTCTGTGCGAAGAGCCCGGCCCAGATGTAAAACTCGACGTCCTTGTAGCCGAGCTCCTGGAAGGTCGGCACGTCCGGGAAGCTCGCGATGCGCTGCGCGCCGCAATTGCCGAGCACGCGCAGCCTGCCGTCGTCGACCTGCGGTTTCAGCGTGCCCGGTGCGGCGGCGATCGCCTGCACGGTGCCGCCGAGGATCGCGGTCAGCGCAGGGCCCGCGCCGCGGAACGGCACGTGCAGCAGCTTGATGCCCGCGCTGCTCGCGAACATCTCCATCGCGACATGCAGCGTGCCGTACGGCCCGGACGAGCCATAGGCGATCTGGCCCGGCCGCGTCTTCGCATCCTCGACGAAATCCTGCGCGGTCTTCCACGGCGCCGAGGCCGGCACCGCGAGCAGCGTCGGATCGGCGAGCACGCGCGCGATCGGCAGGAACTGCGAGACCTCGTACGCGACGGGCCGGTCGAACAGCCGGTCGGCCTCGGGGAGCACCGCGAGCGAGGACAGCGTCATCAGCAGTGTGTAACCGTCGGGCTCGGCACGCGCGGCCGCGGCATTGCCGACCGATCCGCCGCCGCCTCCCGCCCGGTTGTCGACGATCACGGGCTTGCCGAGGATCCGCTCCAGGGCCTGTGCCACGGGACGCGCCGCGAGGTCGGCCTGTCCGCCGGCCGGGAACGGCACGATCATGGTGATGTTGCGCGCCGGATAGGCTTGCGCGAACGCGCTCTCCGGTAGGGCTGCCCGCACCAACGGCAATGCCGCAGCGGCGCGCAAGAGATCGCGGCGATCCATGGTGGGCCTCCCCTGATTTTCTTTGTTCACGGGCCAGCCTAACGTGGCGACGGCCAAGAACAAGACGTTTACCAGGCGTTAGCCATGTCCAGGGTGGCCAGGAACGCGTGCCTGCAGCCATTGTTGGCCTTCCAGGGAGTGAGTGATGCACAATCTTGGAACCATCGACGTCGCCTTGGACGAGATGCTGGTGAATCTCGCAGCGATCGTGTTGCGGCTTTCGACGCCCGAATTGACGCGAACGCCGGAAGCGCGGCGCGCGCTGGCGCAATCCGTCCATCAATACGGGGTGTGCGCGGCGCGATCGAGCGACCCACGCGTTCACGAATTGAAGGCGCAATTGGAGGGGACGCTGAAGCCGAGCCTGCGCGTTGTCGCGAGTGATGGCGTGAAGGTGTCGTAGCCACACCCCGTCATTGCGAGGAGCTCTTGCGACGAAGCAATCCAGACTGTCGCCGCGGAAAGATTCTGGATTGCTTCGCGGAGCCTGTCATCGGGCCGCGCTTTACGCGGACCCGGTGGCTCGCAATGACAGGGGCGCTGAAGCCGTTCGCGCTACGCCCCCTTCACCTTCCCGCGCGGCCGCCGCTTGCACGTGCCGGGCAGCTTCGCTGCGAGGAAATCAGCGAGCGCTTCGACGCGTGCGGGGCGGGGGCCGCCGGGCGGGGTCACGAGGTGCACGGCGCCTTCGGCCTGCTTCCAGTCCTTCAGGATCACTTCGACCTCGCCTGACAAGATCGCTTCACCGACGATGAATTCCGGCAGCTCGGCGATGCCGAGGCCCGCGACCAGCGCCGGCATCACGGCTTCGCCGTTGTTGACGCGAAGCTGGCCGCCCGGGCGCACGCTGGCCTGCTCGCCGGCCGAATTGGTGTAGTGCCAGACGTTGGGCGTGGAGAGATAGGCGTAAGCGAAGCATTTGTGCTCGGCGAGATGCATCGGGTGCGTCGGCCGGCCGTGTTGCTTGAGGTAGGACGGCGCGGCGACGGTGTAGCGCGGCATGGTGAAGAGCCGCCGCGCGATCAGCGACGAGTCGGGCAGCCGCGCAATCCGCACCGCCATGTCGAAACCTTCGCCGATCAGATCCACGGTCGCATCGCTCAAATGCAGGTCGACGGAGACTTCCGGATAGGCCTGAAAGAACTCGGGCAGCAGCGGCGCCACCGCCTTGATGCCAAACGTCATGGGGACGGCGAGCCGCACCAGGCCGCGCGGCGCCACCGACTGCGCCAGCGCCTCGTTCTCGGCGGCCTCGCCGTCGGCCAAGAGGCGCGTCGCACGCTCGGCCAGCTTGTGGCCGGCATCAGTCAGCGCGAGCCGGCGCGAGGTGCGGTTGAACAGGCGGGCGCCCAGCCGCTCCTCGAGCCGCGTGACCGCCTTGGACACCGTGGCCTTGGACATCCCAAGCTCGCTCGCGGCCCCGGCAAAGGACCGCAGCTCCACGACTTTTGCGAAGATCGCGAGTGCTTCGAAGTCCGGGAGTTTTGCCATGGCGGGCGGTCCTGAGGGGGCATTTAAGGAAACAATGGGTTTCAACAGTTTCTATTTCTATACCACAGGCGAGAGCTTATCCAAGAGCCATCAGACATTCCGAACATGGAGAAATCCAATGACCAAGAAGCTCTCAGGCAAGGTTGCCCTCGTCACCGGCGGTTCGCGCGGCATCGGCGCGGCCTCGGCCCGCGCACTCGCCGATCAAGGCGCTGATGTCGCCATCAGCTACGTCGCCTCGCCCGACAAGGCGGAGGCCGTCGTCGCCGAGCTGAAGGCGAAGGGCGTCAAGGCGCGTGCGTTCAAGGCCGACCAGGCTTCGGCGAAGGACGTGACACAGCTCGTCAACGACGTCGCAAAGGAATTCGGCCATCTCGACATCCTCGTCAACAATGCCGGCGTCGCAGCCGGCGGCGCAACCGACGATGCCAAGGCCGACACCGAAGCGCTGGCTCGGCAGGACCAGGTCAACGTTCACGGCGTGATCGCGGCGATCCGCGCCGCCTCGCAGTTGATGGGTGAAGGCGGCCGCATCGTCACCGTCGGCTCGATGCTGGCCGACCGCGCCACATTCCCGGGCCTTGCGGACTACGTCGCCACCAAGGCGGCCGTGGTCGGCTACACCAAGGGCGCGGCACGCGACCTCGGTCCGCGCGGCATCACCGTCAACGTGGTGCAGCCCGGCTCGATCAACACCGACATGAATCCGGACGACGACCGCGACTTCGCGGAAGCGCAGCGCAAGCAGCACGCGCTGCAGCGCTTCGGCCGCCCCGAGGAAGTCGCCGCCGGAATCGTGTTCCTCGCAAGCCCGGAAGCCTCCTTCGTCACCGGCACCGTGCTCAACGTCGACGGCGGGTTCGGCGCCTGATCAAGGCGCCGCTCGTCCAACCCAGGGAATTACGAAGATGATCGAACTCAGACCTTTCGCAAAACTCGGCGGCGCCGATCACGGCTGGCTGAAGGCAAAGCATCATTTCTCCTTCGCTGGCCACTACGACCCGAACAACATGGGCCACGGCGCGTTGCGGGTGTGGAACGACGACGAGATTGCGCCGAACACCGGCTTTCCCGCCCATCCCCATGCCAACATGGAGATCATCACCTATGTGCGCGAGGGCGCGATCACCCATCAGGACAGCCTCGGCAACCAGGGCCGCACCGAAGCGGGCGACGTGCAGGTGATGAGCGCCGGCAGCGGCATCCGCCACTCCGAGTACAATCTCGAGCCGACCAGGACGCGGATCTTCCAGATCTGGATCGAGCCGACCGAGCGCGGCGGGCAGCCGACCTGGGGCTCAAAACCGTTTCCGAAGGCGGACCGCTCCGGCAAGCTCGTCACCATCGCGAGCGGCTTCGAGGATGACACGGATGCGCTCCCGATCCGCGCCGATGCGCGGGTGCTCGCCACCACGCTGAAGGCGGGCGAGAGCGCGGAGTATGAGCCGCAGGCGTCGCGGCATCTCTATCTGGTGCCGGCGGCCGGCGCCGTCGAGATCAATGGCGTGCGCGTCAATGCCCGCGACGGCGCTGCGATCCGCGACGAAGCCAAGCTGAAGATCACGGCGCTGGAAGATTCCGAGCTCGTGCTCGTCGACGCCGCGTAAACCGCATCCACATGAACTCGTCGTGCCCGGCCTTGAGCCGGGCATCCATCGCCCTTCGCAAGGAGCTGTTCAAAGAACGATGGGTTGCCGGGTCAAGCCCGGCAACGACACCGAACCGAGCGACTCATTTCTTCCCCCAACGGAGACCACCATGACTAAAGTTCTCGTCCTCTATTATTCCGCCTATGGCCACATCGAGGCGATGGCCAATGCCGTCGCCGAAGGCGCGCGCGAGGCCGGCGCGACCGTCGACATCAAGCGGGTGCCCGAGCTGGTGCCGGCCGAGGTCGCCAAAGCCTCCTATTACAAGCTCGACCAGGCAGCCCCCGTTGCGAAGATCGAGGACCTCGCCAATTACGATGCGATCGTCGTCGGCACCGGCACTCGCTTCGGCCGCATGGCCTCGCAGATGGCGAACTTCCTCGACCAGGCCGGCGGCCTCTGGGCCAAGGGCGCACTGCACGGCAAGGTCGGCGGCGCCTTCACGTCGAGCGCGACTCAGCACGGCGGCCAGGAGACCACACTGTTCTCGATCATCACCAACTTGCTGCATTTCGGCATGGTCGTGGTCGGCATGAACTACGGCTTTGCCGGCCAGATGAAGCTCGACGAGGTTACGGGCGGCGCGCCCTACGGCGCCACCACGATCACCGGCGGCGACGGCAGCCGCCAGCCCAGCGCCAACGAGCTCGCCGGCGCGCGCTATCAGGGCCGCCAGATCGCGGAGACCGCCAAAAAGCTGCATGGCTGATGCGGCCCGAGCGGCATTCCCTCGAGGAATGCCGCCTCAGCTCCGCTCGATCTTCCTCCTGACGAGGTCCTTGCCGATCGGCCGCGCGGGTTCGCTCCGTAGCACCAGCGACGTCGTCACGGCGCCAAAGCCGGCAATGCGATCCACGATGGTCTCGAGATCCTCCGGCGCCGGAACGAGCACCTTGAGCACGAAACAGTCATCGCCCGTGACGCGATGGACTTCGACGATGTGAGGGATTTCGCTGAACCGCTTGAGGCAGGTCTTGATGTGCTCGTGCGAGGTGCGCAGGCGCACCAGCGCCATCAGGCCGAGCCCGAGGGCGCGCGGGTTGATGCGGGCGCCGTAGCCCTCGATGATGCCGGCTTCCTCGAGCCGCTTGACGCGTTCGGACACGGCCGGCTGGGACAGCCCGACGGAACGGCCGAGCTCGGACAACGGCAGGCGGGCATTGGCCTGCAGCGCCTCGAGGATCTTCAAATCCTTGGCATCGATGCTCCCGAAGCGATCCAACTCAATTCTCCGTTCCACCTTGAGATCATCGGCAGATGGTCGATTTCGCCGATGAGTTGCCATGTGATGCAGGACCGCGATCGGTCACACTGCGGCGTCACCTCAGATAGCACGGGACGTACATGCACGACATCATCACCTTGCCTGGGCTCGGCGGCTCCGGAGATAATCACTGGCAGACGCTATGGGAGCGCGCCGATGCGCGCTTCACGCGCTTCCGGCCGGCGAGCTGGGACCAGCCGGAGCTCGACGACTGGGAGCAGGCCCTGGCGCGCGCGGTCGCGCGCTGCGCCAGGCCGCCCGTCCTGGTCGCACACAGCCTCGCCTGCCTATTGGTGGCGCACTGGGCCGCGCGCTTCCCTTCCGCGATTGCGGGCGCCTTGCTGGTCGCCGTGCCCGATCCGGATGGCGGCCATTTTCCCGCGGAAGCTGTGGCGTTCAAGCCGGTCCCCCGCCGCGCGTTGCGCTTTCCCGCGCTGATCATCGCGAGCACGAATGATCCATATGGAGCGCTCGAGGTGACGCGGCGGCGGGCGCAGGACTGGCAGTCCGGCCTGATCGTGCCGGGCGCGCTCGGCCACATCAATGCCGCGAGCGGGCTCGGCGACTGGCCGCAAGGACGCGCGTTGCTGGATGCCTTCCGCGCGGGCCTTCCGAGGTGATGGCGAAACAGACGGCGCCCGTCAGCGTGCGCCCTTGCCCATCGCCCGCGCAGCGAAGGCAGCGAGCCTGGGGTGACGGCGCAGGCCCTGCGCGGCGTGATCGCGCCAGGCATAGGGCAGACCGCGCCAGGACAGCGCGACGCTGACGTCGGTCAGCGGCACCCTCTCGGCAAGGAAACGGCGCTTGTAGGCTTGATTGCCGATGCTGAGGTCGAAACGGCGCACGCCCTGTGCATGCAGTGCGGCCATGGTGCGCTCGGTGACGAGCAGGCCCGGCGAGCAGTTCGACCATGGATCGCCGGCATGGCTGATGCGCAGCAGGAAATAGGTCGCGCCATGCTTGACGCCGAGCGCGGTGGCGACGACGCCTTCGTCGCACACCAGCGCCGAGACCATGGCATAACCGTCCGCCACGCCGCGGCGGACGACCTCGCGATAGAATCGCGCATGGGTCTCGTCGTTGAGAACGAACGGCGAGCCGAGCTTTCGCATGCGCGCCTGCTGCTGGACATCCATCACGTCCAAGAGCTCGTGCGCACGCGCGACATCGGCGGCGATCTCGAACCGCGCGCCGGCATGACGGCTGAAGACCCGCCAGCAGCGCCGCATCTGCAGGCGCTTGATCGAGGCCTGATAGTGGTCATAGGCGTCGTCCATCGACACGAGATTGCCGTTGAGCGAGGAGGATCCGATCCGGCCGAGCGCGACCAGCGGGTTCGGCTTACCGCCGATTTGGGCCGGCATCTTCTTCAGGCGCAGCAGATCGAGACGGTCGGGCAGCGCGCGCAACGCGCCGATCAGCGCCGTGTTGATCGCGTCCGCCTTTCCCGCGTCCAACGTGGCATCGAGCGTCAGGATCGGTGCGTTGTTGTCGGAGATGCCGAGGTCCGCGAACTCGACGATACGGATGCCGCGCCTGACATGGCTGATCATCGGCACGACCGCGATGTCCTTGCCGGTGGCATCATCGGAAATCAATGCGATCAGCGGAGCGACGTCGTGAAACGCCGCGTACCAGGCGCCGAGCCAGTCGACATGCTGAAACGCGGTGCGGTGCCCCGCGCTCAGGCGCAAGGCCGCGTGCCGCCAATCCCGCAGGACGTCGACGGCGACGGACGACGCGTGGGACGCAAAGTCATCGGGCTGATCGAGGCTGAGGAAGGTCATCCGCGGGGCTCGATCTGCTCGACGCATTGGAACCTGGCCAGGAAATGCAGGCCGGCCACCGACAGCGCGAACATGAACCAGATCGGATTCTGCCGTTCGAGCAGGAAAGTCTCGGTGGCGCCGTAATACAGGCCGAACAACCAGACCGTCAGGAACAGCTTGGCCAGTGCGCCACTGCGGCTGTGAGCCTGCGCCGTCTGGAAATTGCCGAGCGGGGCCAGCACGAAGATGAGAATCACGAGCAGCAGCCCCGGCAAGCCGATGGTGACCGCGAGATCGAGATAGCTGTTGTGGCTGTGCGCCGCCGACGTCGCCCATTCGGCGCCCTGGGCGGTGGCCCGCGCACTGACGTCGTCCCAGAACGCCGCATAGCCGTGGCCAATGATCGGCTTCTCGGCGACGGCCGCGATCGCGAAGTCCCAGATCGCGGAGCGTCCGGTGAAGGTGGGATCGAGCGGAAGCAGCCGCGTCATCGACGCGAGCACAGGGCTGAGGACACTGCCGACGGTCAACAGGTTCATCGCAACCAGCGGCACGAAGCAGATGATCCGCTTCAGCCAGAGGCCTGGGGTGACATAGACCAGTGATGCGAGCGCGTAGATCGCAAGGCACAGCACCGACGACGTCTTGCCGCCGGTGAAGATCAGGAAGGTGCCGGCCAGCACGGCGATCACGGGCCCGATCACGAACGAGCCGACGGCGGATAGGTAGAAGCCGACATAGACCAGGATCGTCATCACGGCCGAGGCGATGTTCTTGTGGCCGAAGCTGCCGCGCCAGTCGCCGGCGAGCTGCGGCTCGGTGACGTCGAGCGCCGTGTGGATCGCATATTGCGGGGCGAGGAAGACGCCGAGATAGCACAGCGTGAGCAGCACGAGTGCGGCGGCACCGAGGCAAAAACTGAAGCTGCGCTGCGTCGCCGGCAGCAACGGCAACACGATGGCGAGCGACGTCACGCTGACCGCGAGCACGAATCGCTGCATCGAGACGCCGCGGCTCTCGGAAAAGGCGATATTGATCGCGAGCCAGCCCAGCAGGCAAAGATGCAACGGTGTCACCAGGCTCTTCAGCGCGGGCGCATCCGTGGCTGCGACACACAGCATTGCCACCGCCGCCAGGAGGCCCCAGGCGACATAGGTCAGCGCCATTCGTCCGCCGACGATGATGGTGACGTCGGGATTGCGCAGGTCCGGGAACGGATCGAGCGTCACCAGCACCAGCAGCAGCGCCCCGACCGCGACGAGGCAGCGCGCCAGCGGCACGGCATCGAAACCTGCAAGGCGATCGCGCAGGATATGGCCGAACGATTGGGCCTCGACGTCGGTCATGTCGGCGGCGCTGCGGTCCATGGTTCAAGACATTTCGTGACGCAGGTCGAGCTTCCGGTCTTCGCCAACCGACCTTGCGGAGGTCTGCGACGACGCGGGTTGCCGCATGATGCTCAGCGCGATCTGGTAATATTGCAGCGCCCGTTGCTCCAGCGTGAGATTGTCCAGGATGTAGCCGCGGGGATCGAACGCGCCTGCGTTGCACCCGGCCCAGAACTTGTCCCAGCCGGCCTCGAAGCCCGCGACGTCGGTGAACTTGACGCCGCAGCGTTCGTCCCAATAGGGCACCGAGGACACCGGCGCGAACTGCACGCGGTGCGGATAATAATCGGGGTCGCGCCACGGTCCGCCCGGATCCCAGGCAAACACCGGAACGCCGCAGGACAAGGCCTGTTGATAAGCAATGCCCTGGCTCTCGCTCTGGCACAGGAAGATCATCGCGCGCGAATGCCCGAGCGCGTCCTGATAATCCGTTTCCTTATAGCTGCCGTAGCGCAGCTCCGTGAACGAGCGGCCTTCCTTGACGAGCCGGGCGCGAACGGGCTCGATCATCTCCGGCGCGTAGCGCTCGCGGTCCCAGTGCACCTTGTCGTAGATCAGGACATCGACGGTCTTTTGCGCTCGAGCCGACGGCGCCCAGAGATTCGTGTCGATGCCGACAGGCCAGGCCTCGGTCTCGGGCCAATATGGCCGGTACATGTCGACGTACCAGGGACCGGGCACCACGACCTTCTTCACCGGCAGACGCTTGAACAAGTCGGGGTCGTCGAGCGGATGATTGTGGGCGGCAACGCCGAGCAGGATCGGGTTCTTCCACGCGAACTTGTCGAGCAGGAAGGTGCGACCGACGATGCAGGCGAGCTCGTCGGGATGTTGTGCGATATAACCGTAGTCGTTGACGCGGTAGCGAATGCCGAGCCGGTCGAGCCCCGCACAGAGATTGAGGAACACGCGCAGCTGGCCGCTCATGCGCGGCTCGCCGAGCAGCAACCGGCGGGCCATGCGCCGCAGATGCCGGTCGCCGGGAAACCAGCGGTCGTCCTTGTCCTCATAGAAGAGGTTCAGGATCATCGCATCGGGGTCGTGTTCGAACGTGTTTGCGGGCACTGGATTCCATCCGCGGCAGTCCGATGCGCATTCTCGCACGGGGCCGTCTGCCGCACTCTTTGAAATTTGCCACAGGCTTAATGCCAGCGACTTAACGTTATTCTACGAAACCGGCGAGACGCGGGCCTTCTCGGCAACGGGTTCGAGCGCAATGCGGGTATCATCCGAGGCCGCCGGACTTGGCGATCGTCAGCGTTTCTCGGCGCGGCACACGGGTCCTGGTTAACAGATCATTAAAGGCGAGCCGTAGCGTGATCACCGCCGAAGAGGTTCTCGAACTGCCAGCCGCCTCACGCGCGACAGTCCCGGCGCGCTTGCCGCTTCAGGTCGGCTCGACCACATCGGTATCGGTCGTCATTCCCGCCAAGAACGCTGCGGCCTATGTCGGCGAAACCCTCGCCAGCGCACTGGCGCAACGCGAGGTGACCGAGGTGATCGTCGTCGACGACGGCTCGGCCGACCAAACCGTTGCGATCGTGCGCGGCGTGCGTGACCCGCGGCTGCGCTTGATCCGCAACGATTCCGCCGGCGTATCGGCCGCGCGCAATCTCGGCGCGCGACAGGCAAGTGGCGAGTGGCTGCTCTTTCTCGATGCCGACGATCGCCTGCGCCTTGGTGCGGTGGCGGCGCTGCTCGCTGCGGCGCGCGGCGCGCCGCGCGCCGTTCTCGTCTATGGCGACTACAACACGATCGACAGCGAGGGTCGCCAGATCGGTCGGCGCGGCCTCTTGAAGGGGCGCCGGAAGCCGTCCGGTGACGTGCTGACGCGGCTCGCCGCCGGCAATTTCATTGTCAATGGCGGCATCGCGCTCGCACGCGCCGAAGCTTTCCGTGCCATCGGCGGCTTCGATACGTCCCTTAGATATTGCGAGGACTGGCATTGCTGGTGCCGCCTCGCTGCGATCGGCGAGTTCGAATTCGCGCCGGAGCTGCTGCTCGATTATCGTCTTCACACGGCCAACACCATGAACGCCGCAGTCCGGACGCCGAAGGACTTCTTCCCAGCCATTGCGCGGGTGTTCGATGACGGGTTGATCCTGGCGCGACTGCCCGGGCGGATGACGGCCGGGCTGCGTCTCGCCGCCGAGATTCATCTCGTCACCTACTCGGCGATGCAGGCGGTCCGCTTCGGCAGGTATCGCCAGGCGTTCGCTTATCTCGCGATGATCGGCCGGCGGTCGCTCAGATCGCTGCCACGCTCGGCCATCCGGGTCGCCCTCGCCCGCTTCGGCATCTAGTCCCCGCCGCGTCAAGACGCGATCTTCGAAGCCTCGTAAGGCTTCGGCTCGAGGCCGAGGGCCGCCAGGGCGGCGCCAAACGCAACCATCACCGGATGCATCGCGACGACGGCTTTCGACGACGTCGACAAGGCGGCAGCCCGAAGCAGCGACAGCGGCAACCGTCCAAGCATCTGCGCGAACACCCGCACCCGCCCCGATGCGCTTCGCGCGGCCTTGTACTGCACACGATAATTGATCGCACCGATGCGCAGGCCGCGTTTTGCGATCCAGCCGAGGCTGGTGCGGTTGTGCGGCACGGTCTCGGTGATGACGGCCTCCGCCGTCCAGTGGAACAGCATGCCGGCGTCACGGCACCGCACGAAGAAATCGCAATCACCGCCGCCGAGAAAATTGAAGCGCAGGTCGAACGCGGGACGGTCGAACCGTTCGAATGCGGCACGCGTGATCAGGCAATTGCCGCAGCCGTAGATCAGCGGCACCGCACCGCTGTACTCGTAGGCTGGACAGAAGGCGGGATGACGCGACAGCCAGGGCTTGCTGTCGTCGTCGAACACAGGCAGCACCGGCCCGCCGACCACATCGGCGCCGGTCGCCTCCGCGGTGCGCACCATCAGCTCGAGCCAGTCGCTTGATGCGATCTCGTCGTCGTCGATCATCAGGAAACGGGTTGCAGCGGGAAACAGCTCCTGCGCGGTCTCGAAGGCAGCATTGATCGCCTGGCAATTGCCCTGCCGCTTCTCGATGAGGCAAACGCCCTGGAGCCTCCCGGCGGCCAGGAACTCCGCGGCAACCGGCGTGCTTTCGCGCCGCATCGCGTCGTTCTCGACCATGACGACGGCAAAGGAACGCGGGGTGCGCTGGTTCGCCAGCGATTCCAGCGTCAGGCGCAGGTGTTGCGGACGACGGAAGCAGGGAACGCAGACGACGATGCCGACCGACAGGTCGATGACGCGAGAGCTCGCCACGATCTCCCGGTTGGGATCGCCCACGGCATCCGAGATGCGCGCCACAGACAGGTCTGTCGGGATCAATGTCATGAGGTCTAGATGTCCGAGATGTATTGAAAAAGCCCTGCTTCGATACGCGTCCCACGACGGCACATCGCCGCGGGACAGATGCGTCCCATAATGGACGACTGCCGCGCGGCACATGACCACCAAGTTCGCCGCGCGTCATGCTGCAATTGGCGGTCCACGCGCCGACAACGCTCCAACATGAACAATGCTGTAGTTAATGCGCATGCGCATTAACCGGGCCGTAAGCACTGCGACCGGTGAGACGATGCGGCATCGGATTTGCTCTTCGGGCAGGCGCGTTTTTTCCTGTAAATTTGAATAGAACAAGCGCGGTCAGAATCCATGAACAAGCCAGCCACGATCGATTTCGCGACAACCACGGCGATCCCCGCGGCCGTGCCCTATGCCGAGGCGCTTCATGATCTCGTCCCCGGAGAAGCCCGCGACAGCCTGCTCGCCGTCCATGACGTGCTGTGCCGCGAGCTGCCGCGGGGCCGGCTCGCGATCTATGAAGCAGGCGGCGGCTCGTGCAGCGTTCTGCCGCCGGACCTGCTCAGCCGCAGCAAGGTCACGGTGGTCGACATCGACGAGGACCAGGTCGGCAACAACACCTACGCCGACGAGGCGATCCTCGGCGACGTCCAGACCTACCGCTTCGCCCGCGAGAGCTTCGATCTCGTGATCTGCTACAACGTGATCGAGCATCTGCCTGATGTCGACGCCGCGCTCCTGAATTTCCGTGACGCGCTCAGGCGCGGCGGGATGATCCTGATCGGCGCACCCAATCCGCGCTCGCTCTCGGGAGTGGTCACCAAATACTCGCCGCACTGGTTCCACGTCTGGTTCTACCGGCACATCCGCGGCATCAAGGACGCCGGCCTGCCCGGCGAGCCGCCATTCCCGACCTTCTTCCATCCGCTGGTGACGCTGCCCCGGCTCCAGGCATTCGCGGCCGCCAACGGCCTCGAGATGATCTACCGCCGTGAGGTCGAGAGCCCGCGCTATCCCGAGATGCGCCGGCGCAAGCCGCTGGTTGCGGCCATGGTCGACGCCGGCGCCGCTGTGCTGAACGCAGTGCTGCCGCGCGGCACCGACGTCCGCCGCGGCGACTATCACGTCATCCTGCGGAAGAGCTGAGCATCATGACCCGCGCGCGGCCCATGGCAGAACAGGCGGAGCCTCGCGGCGATGCCGTGCGCGGTAACGAACCGTTAATCTTGAGGGAGCGCCTGCACGCCCGGCGTCACGAGGACGCATCGTGGAGTGGGGAGCGCTTAAACGCTTTGTTTGCCATTTCGGTGAATAGTCCCTCAATGAGTATGGTTAATTTTCCCTGTTGCGTTGATTGGCCACCTATATCCCGGGTGCGTGGCGTAAAGCGAAGAGTAACCCCTCAGCCCGCGGCACTTGGAATGAAAGCTGGGGATCATGCTTGATTATAACCAGCCGATCGATCGAGCCGGACCGGAGGCCTCAGAGCGGAAGCCTCAGGCCGGCTTCAACGTGCTGGAGCTCGCCACTCTGCTCTGGCGGCGGAAGGTCGCGATCGCCGCGGCCGCCCTGCTCGGCGCAACGCTTGCCGTCACCATCGGCAAGAGCGTGACGCCCCGCTACACCGCCACCGCTCAGCTCTATGTCGACCCGCGCGAGCTTCAGCTCGTCGACCGCGAGCTCACACCGCGCGCCCAGGACGTCTCCGGCATGTCCATGGTGGTGGAGAGCCAGGCGCGCCTGATCACCTCCAACAGCGTGCTGCTCCAGGTGATCCAGCAGGCGGGTCTCGACAAGGACCCGGAATTCGGAGGCGGTGACGCTGCGAGCCTGATGTCGTCGCTGCTCGGCCTGATCGGCCTGCAGCCCCGCGCGCCCTCCGCTGCGGAGACGAAGGAGGTGCAGCTTGCGGCGCTCGAGGCGCTGAACAGGCACATCGCCGTGCGCAAGACCGAGAAGAGCTTCATCGTCGACGTCGAGGTCTGGTCGACGAATCCAGCGAAGGCGGCGATGCTCGCCAACACGCTGACCAATGCCTATCTCGCCGAATCCCGCAATTCGCAGGCTTCGGCGGCACGGCGGGCCACCAACGATCTCTCCAGCCGCCTGAAGGAGCTGCGCGACCGGCTGCGCAACGCCGAGACCGCACTGGCGACCTACAAGGCCCAGAACAATTTCGTCGGCACCCAGGATGCGCTGATCAGCGATCAGCAGCTCTCCGCCAGCAACCAGCGGCTTTCCGCGGCCCGCGCGGCGACGATGGATGCGCAGGCGCGGCTCGACCAGATCGAGGCGAGCCGCCGTACCGCCGCCGATGCCGGCGCGATTCCGGAGGCGCTGCAATCGCCGACCATTGCGAATTTGCGCGCGCAATATGCCGATGCGCGGAAGAAATATGCGGAGCAGGCCGGCGAGCTCGGCCCGCGCCATCCGGCTCTGCGCCAGACCGAGAAGCAGGTCGAGGACCTCAAGCGCACCATCAACGAGGAGATCGACCGCTTCGCCCAGTCCGCCAAGAACGACCTGACGCGCGCCCGCGATTTCGAGGCCTCGCTCAACCGCGCGCTGGAAGCACAGAAGCGGCAAAGCGTCCAGCTCAGCCAGGCCGCCGTGCGGCTGCGCGAGCTCGAGCGCGAAGCCGATGCCAGCCGCGACGTCTATCAGTCCTTTCTCAAGCGCTCCCGCGAGACCGAGGAGCAGGAGAGCCTGAACACCTCGGCCGCCCGCGTCATCGGCGACGCGACGGTGCCACAGCGGCGCTCGTTCCCGCCGGCCATGAGCCTGTTCGCCATGATCGGCTTCGTTTTCGGAGCGATCGCTGCATCGAGCTGGTTCGTTGTGGCAGATTTGCTGTTCGCTGGCGCAACCGCGCCTGCGACGCCGACACCCGCCCGACGTGAGCGCTCGCCGACGCCACAGGCTCCCCGAGCACCGGAGCTCCCGCGGGCTGCGGAGGTTGCCCAGCCGCGGCAGATCCCGCGCACGTCCGAAGCTGCGTCGGCTCCGCCGGAACTTGCCGCGCCTCCGCTGCAGCCTTCGATGGTCGAGCAGCCATTGATCGAGAAGCCGCTGATCGCACGCTTCCAGGAGGCCGACGTCATCCACACGCTCGGCGCCCTACTTCCCACCGGCGGCGGCGTCGATCTCACACGGCTGGGTTGGCCGACGCTGCGCCCGGGCTTTCCCCTGACGAGCCTGCTCAACGCCTGGCGCGACCTGCGCGCGGCGGTGGCGCGGCGCGCCGGCGGCAAGGCGATGCCGGTCGTTGCGCTGGTCGGTGCCGGCAGGACCAGCGGCCGCAGCGTGACCGCGCTGAATTTCGCGCTGGCGGCCGCACGCGACGGCGCCCGCGTGCTGATGATCGATGCCGACCATCAGGCGCGCTCGCTCTCAAACAAGGTCATCCGTCCCGGCAAGAGCGAGCCGAGCAGGCTCGGCTGGCTCTCGATCGGCAGCAAGGACGCACGCGAGATCAGGACGGTCAACGGCATCTCGGTGCTGCCCGCCGCGGAGGGCGACGCCGGCAAGGCCGCCGACGCCATCCGCAAGGCGATTGCGCAGGCTCGTTCGGCCGGCGGCTATGATCTCGTGGTCCTCGACGGCCCGGCCTTGCCGCTCGCTTCCGGCGGCCGCAAGCTGTTCGACGACATCGACGCGCTGGTGGCCGTGCTGCCGACCAGCCTCGACGTCAACGACAGCCTGGAAGAGATCCTGACCGCGCTCGGCCAGGCCGAGCGCAAGCTCGTCGGCGTCGTGCTCGACGAGCTCACCCCTGCAATGCAAACGCGCCAGCGAGGCAAACAATATGCTTGAGCGCCGCGTCAACTTCGACGGACGAGCAGCAACTGCCGAGGTGCCGAGAATCACCGTCGGCGGACTTCGCATGGCCGCGCTCGACCTGGAAGAGACCGCCGATTTCATGATCGAGGCGACCAATCCCGACCATCGCATCGGCCGTCCGCTGTTCCTGACTTCAGCCAATGGCGAGGTGCTGGCGCGCTGCTCGACCGAGCCGCAGACCGAACGCCTGTTCCGTGCCGCTGATCTAATCAACGCAGACGGTCAACCGCTGGTCGCAGCTTCGAAGCTGCAATCCTGGTTCCCGCTGCCGGAGCGCGTCGCAACCACCGACCTGTTCCACGTCGTCGCGCGCAAGGCCGAAGCCGCCGGCCGCACCTTCTACATGTTCGGCGCAAGCGAGCCCGAGAATGCCGCTGCGGTCGCAAACGTCCAGAAGATGTATCCACGCCTCAAGATCGTCGGGCGCAGCCACGGCTATCTTCGCGGCGAGGCGCTGCGTGCCCAGGTCGAGGAGATCAATGCCCTGGCGCCGGATTATCTGTGGGTCGCGCTCGGTGTGCCCAACGAACAGGCATTCGTGAAGGAGTTCACGCCGCATCTGACCAATGTTGGCGTCATCAAGACATCCGGCGGACTATTCAACTTCTTGTCAGGGAGCCGTTCCCGCGCGCCGCAATGGATGCAGAAGATCGGGCTCGAATGGGCCTGGCGCACCTTGCTCGAGCCGCGCCGTCTGCTCTGGCGTTATTTGACCACCAACCCCCGCGCGCTCTATCTTCTCTTCAGCCGCAACCGCCCCCTCCGCTAAGAGAAGAGCAGAATACGATATGACTGACCGACCGACCGTCCTCGTCACCGGGGGCGCTGGCTATATTGGCTCGCATGCTTGCCGCGCATTGACCGCCGCCGGCTATCAGCCCGTCGTTTATGACAATCTCTCGACGGGTCATCGCAGCTTCGTATCCGGCCCGCTGGTGACGGGCGACCTGCTCGACGGCGCGGCGCTGGCGCGCGCCTTCGCCGACCACAAGATCACGGCGGTGATGCATTTCGCGGCGGCGAGCCTCGTCGGGGAGTCCATGACCGACCCGCAGAAATATTACATCAACAACGTCCAGGGCACGCTGTCGCTGTTGCAAGCGATGCGCAACGCGGGCTGCCATCGTATCGTGTTCTCCTCGACCGGCGCCGTCTACGGCAACGCCGATTCCAAGGCGCTGCCGGAAGACTTTCCTTGCGCGCCGATCAATCCTTACGGCGCATCGAAATTGATGATCGAGCGCATGCTCGCCGATTACCGCACGGCCTATGGCTTCGGCGCGTTCTGCCTGCGCTATTTCAACGCCAGCGGCGCCGATCCGGCCGGCGGCATCGGCGAGCTGCGCGACAACGAGACCCACCTCATTCCGCGCGCGATGATGGCGCTTCAGGGCCATGTCGACTTCGCGGTGTTCGGCGACGATTACGACACGCCCGACGGCACCGCGATCCGCGACTACATCCACGTCACGGACCTTGCGGCCGCGCATGTCGCGGCCTTGAAGCTTCTGGAACAAGGCCATGCCGGCGGCAGCTTCAATCTCGGCACCGGCTCCGGTTTTTCCGTGCGCGAGATCCTCGACGCGATCAAGAAGGAGACCGGGCGCGAGGTGCCGCACACGGTCAAGCCGCGCCGCGCCGGCGATCCCACCTTTCTGGTCGCCGATCCCTCTGCTGCGAGAAAGGTGCTGAACTTCGTGCCGCGTCACTCCGACCTGCCGACGGTCGTCCGCACGGCCTGGGCCTGGCACCAGAAGGCGCATCCGTTCAGGCCGCGTTAGGCAATCGCGGCTGCAATCCCTTGCTTGCCGTGCCCTCGAGCGGCTAGAATGAATTGTCGCGGCCGCGCCGGCGCATCGCCGACAGCCGCGCGTTCCGCATTGCCGACGACGACGTCGGCCTGCATGGTTCGGCCCAGTTGCACGAACCGAATTTTCCGAGCGAAGTGACGATCAAGTCGGCGTGTCGGCCCGTCGTCGGACACGATTCTGGGAGCATCGACCACATGCATCAGGCTGCCCGCCTGGAATTCGAGCGCGTGATGGAGGAGTTCGTCCGCTGGCATGTCGTGCCGGAGGACGAGCGTTCGCCTGCGCCTGCCTGGTGGTGGGGGCCTGCCATGGCCGTGGTCGACGACCAGGAGCCGATGAGCGCAATATGCTGCTGCGCATTGGACGTGAGCGACGGGACGAGCTTCGCCGACGGCGCGCGTGCGATTCTCGCGCTGTTCAACGAGCAGACGTCACTGACGGCCCCCCAGGATTTTCCGAGCAAGGCCGAGGGGGAAGAGCACGAGGTCCGCGAGCTGCACCCGCAGCCGTCAGACGACAGCGCGTTTCAGCCCTGAGGCTGCGTCTTCATCGGCCGCTTCCGGCTGGAGCGGCGGGGCGACGGGCAGCACCATCGGCCGCAGCAGCTCGGCCATCTGCCGCGCCGGCAGCGGCTTGGAGATCAGGAAGCCCTGCATCTCGTCGCAGCCATGGCTGCGCAGGAACGCCTCCTGCTCGGCATTCTCGACGCCCTCGGCGACGACGGTCATGCCGAGGGCCTTGCCCATGCTGATGATCGCCTGCGCGATCGCCTGATCCTCCGAATCCTGCGGCAGGTCGCGCACGAAGGAGCGGTCGATCTTGATCGTGTCGATCGGGAAGTGCTTCATCAGCGACATCGACGAATAGCCGGTGCCGAAATCGTCGATGGCGAGACGGATGCCGCGGCTCTGGATGGAGTCGAGCACCTTGAGCGCGCGGCCGACATTGCGCATCATCATGCTCTCGGTGACCTCGAGCTGGAGCAGCACCGGCGACATGCCGGAGGCCGCCAACGCCTCGTCGACGTCCTGCAACAGATGCTCGTCGGCAAACTGCCGCGGCGACAGGTTGACTGCCATCGACAGCGGCAGCAGGCCGCGGCGCTGCCAGGCCATGGCTTGCGCGCAGGCCTCTTTCAGCACCCAGCGGCCGATCGGCACGATCAGCCCGGTTTCCTCCGCGAGCGGAATGAATTGTGCGGGCGAGACGTTGCCGAGTTCGGGATGGGTCCAGCGCAGCAGCGCCTCGACACCCGTGATCTGACCGGTCGCCATGTCCACCTTGGGCTGGTAGTTGAGCGAGAACTGCTCGCGTTCCAGCGCGCGGCGCAGCGCGCTCTCCAGCGACAGCCGCTCGATCGACTGCGTCTTCACCTCGTTGGAGAAGAATCGATAGCCGTTCTTGCCGTCCTCCTTGGCGAGGTACATCGCCATGTCGGCGTTCTTGGTCAGCGTCTGCGCATCGGAGCCGTTGGCCGGATACATCGCGATGCCGATCGAGGCCGTGGTGTGGCACTCGTGGCCGGCGAGCTCCATGGGCTCGGCGAGCGCAGCGAGCAATTCAGTCGCGATGCGCTGAACGTCGTCGATCTCGCCGCACTGGTCGAGGATCACCACGAACTCGTCGCCGCCGAGGCGCGCGACCACGTCGCTCGCCCGCAAGCTGCCGCGCAAGCGGTTCGCGACTTGGAGCAGGAGCAGGTCGCCGGCCTCGTGGCCGAGCGAATCGTTGATGACCTTGAAGCGGTCGAGGTCGATGAACAGCACCGCAAAGCGGTGATCATGGCGCTGCGCCGCAGCGATCGCCTCGCGCAAGAGCCCGTTGAAGGTCTCGCGGTTCGGCAGGTCGGTCAGGCTGTCGTGCGAGGCGAGGTATTCGATGCGCTCGTCGGCCTTGTTCTTCTCGTCGGTGCGATCGAAATTCTCCATCGCGAAGGAGACGTTGTCGGCGAGACGCTGCAACAGCTCGACGAATTCTGGCGTGAAGGTCGCCGGCTCGGTCGACATGTAGATCATGACGCCGACGGCCTCATCGTGCGTGACGAGCGGAAACGCGGCGCCCGACCGCGCGCCGTCGCCGCGCACGATGGGATGGAAGACGCGGACGCGGTCGTCGTTGAGATAATCGTTGCTGATGCAGGGCTGGCGCGTGCGGAACGCCGTGCCGCTCATGCCGCGCCCCTCCGGCCGCTCGGGATCGATCGAGAGACGGACATTGCGCGTGGTGCGGGCGGACGGACCGGCGGCGGCGACGATCTCGAGCAGGTCGGTACCAGGCCTGGCCAGGGCAATCGTGGTCGAGGTGAACTTGGCGCCGTTCGATGCCGCAAGGCAGACGAGGTCGAACAGCTCGGCACGCGACTTCGCGCGCATGATCGCCTCGTTGGTCGCGCTCAAGGCCGCGAACATGCGGGTGAGGCGCTCCTTCTGCGCTTCGGTGCGTGCCTTCTCCTCGGCGCGCTCGAAATTGTCGAGTGCGAAGGAGACGTTCTCCGCGAGGCGCCCGAGCAGCTCGACCAGATCGGGCGTGAACGTATTCTCTTCCGGTGCGAGGAAGAGCAGAATGCCGACCGGTTCCCGTCCCGCTCTCAGCAGCGGGAAGCACGCCGCAGCCCGCGTTCCATCCTCGATTGCCCTCGCGCGCCAATAGGCGGACCGCGGCTCGTTCAGATAGTCGTTCATGACGCTGGGCCGGCGCGTCCGCAGCGAGAGGCCGATGATGCCCTGGCCCTCGGGATGGTCGGCGGAAATGACGCAGGTCCGTCCGGCTATGCGCTCCTGCAGGCGCCCCTTGACCGCAACGACGCGGACGAGCTCGCCTGCTTCATCGATGATGCCGATCGTCGCCGCGGCGAACAGGTCGCCCAGCACGGCCGCCTGGCAAGCCACCTCGAACAGCTCCTCGCGCGTCTTGGCGCGCATGATGGCTTCGTTGGTTGCGCTCAGCGCCTCGAACATGCCGCTGAGACGATTGCGCTGCTTGTCCGCCCGCGCCTTCTCGTCGGCGCGGTCGAAGCTTTCGAGCGCGAAGGCGACGTTGGCCTGAAGCCTGCACAGCAGCTCGACGAGCTCCGGCGTGAAGGTGCCGCGCTCCGGGGAGTTGAACAGAAAGATGCCCTCGACCCGGTCGCCGTTGAGCAGCGGCAATGCCGCCGAGGATGCGATGCCGGTACGGCGGGCGCTGGCGTGCCAGGGCGCGATACGGTCGTCGGCGAGCACGTCGTTGCTGACGGCGGGCTGGCGCGTGCGAAACGCGGTGCCGGTCAGGCCGCGCCCTTCGGGCACCTGGTCGGAGGTGGAGAACGTGAACTCGCGAACCTCATCGGCGTTCGGGCCGTAGCAGGCGGCGACGCGCAGCAGCCCGGTGCGATGGTCGACCAGCGCGATGGTGGCCGAGGTGAACTTGGCCCCCTTGGCGGTCGCCTCGCAGACGAGATCGAACAGCTCGGCCCGCGACCGCGCTCGCAGGATCGCCTCGTTGGTGGCGCTGAGCGCCGCATACATGCGCGCCAGGCACTCTTCTTCTGCGGCGATGCGGGCTTTCTCGGCCTCGCGGCCGAAATTCTCGATCGCGAACGAGACGTTCTCGGCCATGCGCAGCATCAGCGCGACGATCTCCTCGTCCTTGGCCCAGGAGCGGCTGATGAAGAACAGCAGCACGCCGACGCTCTCGCCGTGCCTGATCAACGGCGCGACGACGCAGGCGGCGACGCCGGTGTTGACGTTGGCCTGCTCCCACGGCGTGCCCCTGGTGCGGCTGGCGAGATCGTCCTCGACGATGGCCTTCTGCGTCCGAAATACCTCGCCCGAGATGCCCTTGCCGTAGGGATTCTCCTGATCGACCGAATAGCGCGCCTGGGTGACCAGCTCGAGGTTCTGGCCGGTGGCGGCGACGGGCTTCATCCAGTGCGAATCCGGCTCGCGAAGCAGCACGATGGTCGCCAGCGACTTGCCGCTGTGGACCGAGGCGTCGCATACCAGCTGATACAGCTCCTGCTCGGTCTTGGCGTGCAGGATGGCTTCGTTGGTGGCGCTGATGGCGCCGAACATGCGGTTGAGCCGCCGTGTCGCCCGTTCGCTGGCCTGCCGCGCGGTCTCCCGCGCGAAATTGTCCAGCGCGTAGGAAATGTTCGCCGACATGCGCTCGAACAGCGACACCATCTGCTCGTTCAGCGAGTTGGGCTCGCTCCGCGTCACATACAACACGCCGACACTCTTGCCGTTGCAGAGCAGCGGCAGCGCCGCGGCCGCACCGATGTGGGCCTGGGCGGCGCCCTCGCGCCAGGCCAGCGAGCGTGGATCGTTCAGATAATCGTTGCTGACGCACAGCTTCTGATGGCGAAACGCCTCGCCGCCGACGCCGGATCCTTCGGGCGTGCCGGTTTCCGTCGTGATCACGATCGAGCGGAGCCGCGCAATGTCATCGCCACAGCCGGCCGCGAAGCACAACCTTCGGCCGTCCGGCTCGACCAGGAACACGGCAACGGCCAGAAAGTCCCCGCTCGAAAACCCGGCATCGCAGACCTTCTGGTACAGCTCCTCCGGCGATCTCGCGTAGAGAATCGCTTCATTGATGGCGCTCAACGCCGCAAAGGTGCGCGCGAGTGTCGTCGACACGATCTCAGCTCCCGGGCATTTCTGCCTATTTCTCCCGGTGCCTTTATGAGCGGCGACCGCCTAAGTGGTCGTTATTGCGCGGCGCAAACCGTCGATCAAAGTGAACGAGCTGCGAACGAGCGCGACAAAACTGACGGGAATACCGCTGCGAGGCCGAACCGTCGACGAAAGGCATGTTCCGTTTACCAATTTGCCGCCCTGTGTTGGTTTACGGGAGATTGATATCGCGGTGCCCTGGGGTGGGCACAGCGACTTGTCCGCCGTAGCTCGATGAGCGAAGGCGGAAGCGCGCCTACCGACCTTCGCAAGGTCGAGCGAGATCGTGGGCACGGCGCAAGTGCGCCTTTGCCCACCCCACAGGACTTTCCGCATCTCAAAACGGCAGCGCCACGCTGGTCTTGATCTCCTTCAGCACGACGTTGCTGCGGACGTAGCGGATGCCGGGAATGCGGAACATGAACTCGTCGAGGAAGCGGTTGTAGGCCGCCATGTCCTGGACGACGACGCGCAAATGATAATCGGCGTCCCCGGTGGTCGCAAAACACTCCAGCACCTCGCGGCGCTTGGTGACCCTCGCCACGAATTCGTCGACGAACTTCGCATCGTGACGCTCCAGCGAGACGTGGAGGATGGCCGACATCGCAAAGCCCGCCTGCTCGCGCGCGACCAGCGCCGCATAGCCCTGGATGACGCCGCTTTCCTCCAGCGCCCGCACCCGCCGCCAGCAGGCGGAAGTGGACATGCCGACCTCGTCGGCGAGTTGCTGGTTGGTGGCGCGGCCATCTCTCTGGAGATGGGCGAGAATGCGGCTGTCCTGCTCTTCGATCATGGGAGGCTCCAGTTCGAGCAGATCTACCAGATTGAACGCCGTCTTGCAAAATCCTACCGAATTTCTGCAGCAGAAGGGATAAATAGGTAAGACCTACCAACGCCTCGGGCATAACCTTCCATCACTGGGCAGGATGCCGCGCGAGGTCCGCCATGGACGCCATTTCCTCACTCGACACGTACGAGCTCTCCGATCGCTACGAGCGCGAGGAGGGCCGCGTCTTCCTCACGGGCACGCAGGCCATCGTCCGTATCGCGCTCGACCAGGCGCGACGCGATCGTGCGGCCGGGCTCAACACCGCCGGCTTCATCTCCGGCTATCGCGGCTCGCCGCTCGGCGGCGTTGATCTCGAACTGTGGCGCATCCAGCAGCAGCTTAAGCGCGACCGCATCGAATTCCTCCCCGCCGTGAACGAGGACCTCGCGGCAACCGCGGTGCTGGGCTCGCAGCAGGTCGAGACGCAAGCCGACCGCGAGGTCGATGGCGTGTTCGGGCTCTGGTACGGCAAGGGCCCGGGCGTCGATCGTTCCGGCGATGCGCTCAAGCACGGCAACGCCTATGGCTCCTCGCCGCACGGCGGCGTGCTGGTGGTCGCCGGCGACGACCATGGCTGCGTCTCCTCCTCGATGCCGCATCAGTCCGACGTCGCCTTCATGAGTTGGTTCATGCCCACGCTGCATCCGGCCGACGTCGGCGAATATCTGGCGTTCGGCGAATATGGCTACGCACTGAGCCGCTTCTCCGGCATGTGGGTCGGCTTCAAGGCGATCTCGGAAATCGTGGAATCAGGCGCCTCCGTCGCGCTGCGCCCGCCGCGCCTCTTCCGCACGCCCGACTTCACGCCGCCGCCGGGCGGCCTGCATTATCGCTGGCCCGATCTGCCGGGTCCGCAGATCGAGGAACGGCTGGAAGCCAAGAAGCACGCGGTCTACGCCTTCGCCAAGGCCAACCCGATCGACCGTCACATCTACGACATCCCCAGCGCCACCTACGGCATCGTCACGACCGGCAAGGCGCATCTCGATTTGATGGAGGCGCTGCGGCTGATGGGCCTCGATGAAGCCGCCTGCCGCCGCATCGGCATCGACGTCTACAAGGTCGGCATGGTCTGGCCGCTGGCGTTGCACGACGCGATGGGGTTCGTGAAGGGCAAGCGCGAGATCCTGGTGGTCGAGGAGAAGCGCGGCATCATCGAGAGCCAGTTCAAGGAGTACTTCTACGACTATCCCGGCAGCAAGCCCGAGCGCATGGTCGGCAAGCACGACGAAACCGGCGCACGGCTGATCTCCTGGATCGGCGAATTGTCGCCCCGCGCGCTCGCGAACGTGCTCGCGCGCCGGCTCGATCCGATGTTTCCGGGCCTCAATCTCGCCGCGCGCGCCGCCGCCTTGGTGCCGGAAGCCGCGCGCACGATCAATGTCAGCGGCGCGACACGCACGCCCTATTTCTGCTCGGGATGTCCGCACAACACCTCGACCAAAGTGCCGGAAGGATCGAAGGCGCTCGCCGGCATCGGCTGTCATTTCATGGCGAGCTGGATGGACCGCGAAACCTCCTCGCTGATCCAGATGGGCGGCGAGGGCGTGAACTGGGCCGCTTCATCGCGATTCACCGGGCACAAGCACGTGTTCCAGAATCTCGGCGAAGGCACCTACTACCATTCCGGCTCGATGGCGATTCGCCAGGCGATCGCGGCCAAGGCCAACATCACCTACAAGATCCTGTTCAACGACGCGGTCGCCATGACCGGCGGCCAGCCCGTCGACGGGCCCGTCAGCGTCCATGCCATCGCCCACAGCGTCCGCGCCGAAGGTGTTGAGCGCATCGCCCTGGTGTCGGATAATCCCGCGCAGTTCTCGCCGTCCGACCTGCCGGCCGGCGTCACCATCCATCCGCGCGAGGAGATGGATGCCGTGCAGCGCGAGCTGCGCAATATTCCCGGCGTCTCGGTCCTGATCTACCAGCAGACCTGCGCCACCGAGAAGCGGCGCCGGCGCAAGCGCGGGCAGATGGCCGATCCCAAGCGGTTCGCCTACATCAACGATCTCGTCTGCGAAGGCTGCGGCGACTGCTCGGTCGAATCCAACTGCCTCAGCGTCGAGCCGAAGGAGACGCCGTTCGGCCGCAAGCGGCAGATCAATCTGTCGGCCTGCAACAAGGATTTTTCCTGTCTCAACGGCTTCTGCCCGAGCTTTGTCACGGTCGAAGGCGCGACGCGCCGCAAGAAGAGCGCGAGCCGGATCGATGCGACCGAGCGCGCCGCAACGCTTCCCCTGCCCGCGCCCGCAACGCTCGACCGGCCCTACGACCTCATGGTGACCGGCGTCGGCGGCACCGGCGTGATCACCGTCGGCGCGCTGATCGGCATGGCCGCGCATCTGGAACGCCGCGGCGTTTCGGTGCTCGACTTCACCGGCTTTGCGCAGAAATTCGGGCCTGTGCTGAGCTACATTCGCCTGGCCGCGAACCCCGAGGCGCTGCACCAGGTCCGCATCGACCAGGGCGCGGCCGATGCGCTGATCGGCTGCGATCTCGTCGTCAGCTCCTCGCCAAAGGCCTCGGGCACCTATCGCCGCGGCACCCGTGCCGCCGTCAACACCGCGGAAATGCCGACCGGCGACGTGGTCCGCTTCCGCGACGCCGATCTCGCTGCGCCAGCCCGCCTGCGCGCAATCGATCAGGTCATCGGCGAGCACAATCTCGACACGATCAATGCCAACGTACTGGCCGAGCGCCTGCTTGGCGATTCCGTCTACGCCAACATCATCATGCTGGGCTTTGCCTGGCAGCACGGTCTTGTCCCTGTTTCGCTGCAGGCTTTGTTGCGGGCGATTGAGCTCAACGGCGTCGCGGTCGAACGCAACAAGCAAGCCTTTGCCTGGGGCCGGATCGCCGCTGCCGATCCGGATTTTCTGCCCAAGGCGGAGGATGCGCCAAAGGCCGAAACGCTCGATGCGACCATTGCCCGGCGCATCGAATTCCTCACGGCCTATCAGAACGAAGCCTACGCGGCGCGCTACCGGGCGATGGTCGCAAAGGTGCGCAATGCCGAGGCCAAGCTGAACAGCGAGGCGCTGACCGAGGCGGTCGCGCGCGCGCTGTTCAAGCTGATGGCCTACAAGGACGAGTACGAGGTGGCGCGGCTGCACATGCAAACCGGCTTTCTCGATGAATTGAAGCGCGAGTTCGAGGACGGCTTCAGCGTCCAGTATCACCTCGCCCCGCCGTTCCTGACGTCCCGGCGCGACGCCCGGGGCCGGCCGCGCAAGCGCGCCTTCGGCCAGTGGATCCAGGTGCCTCTGGCCATGCTCGCGCGCCTGAAAGGGTTGCGCGGAACGCCGTTCGATCCGTTCGGCTACACCGCGGAACGGCGCGCCGAGCGTGAACTGATCGCCTGGTATGAAGGCCTGATCGAGCGGATGCTGGGCGAGCTCGACGCGGCGCATCTGCCAAATCTCGTGGCGATTGCCAAAGGCCCGATGGAGATCCGCGGCTATGGCCCGGTGAAGGACGCCGCGATCGTGAAAGTGAAGACCGAGGTCGAGCGGCAGCTCGTTGAACTTGACACACCACCGCCGGCAAGGATGCAGGCCTACGGTTGACGCAGCGCTGCCGGAATCGTGCCCTACCCTTCGCCCTCTCGTCATTGCGAGGAGCGCTTGCGACGAAGCAATCCAGAATCTTTCCGCGGAGCGATTCTGGATTGCTTCGCTTCGCTCGCAATGACGAAGAGTGGTGGGCACGGCGCTAACGCGCCCTTGCCCCCTACGGCTCTGCCGCCATCGCTCACGAATACGGGTTGATCAGCTTCTGCTGCTCGGCGCTGTGGTGCACGAGCAGGTCGATGAAGGTCCTCACCTTCGCCGAAAGATGGTGACGATGCGGGTAGACCGCATTCATGGAGAGCTCGACCGTCCGATATTCCGGCAACAGGCGCACGAGGCGGCCGGCTTCGAGATCATCCTGAATGAGGAACCCCCGCCATCAGGCAGATTGCGGCGCCCTCCAGCGCGACCTTCCGCAATGCTTCCCCGCTGTTGGTGACGAAGCTGCCGGAGATGCGCACCGAGGCCGGCGAGCCCTTGCGATCGAGGAAACGCCATTCGTCGCCGAACGGATAGTTCAAGTGCCGACCACAATTGTGCGCGGCGAGCTCGTCGAGCTTCTGCACCCGGCCGTGCTTCTCGATGTAGTCATGGGAGCAGCACAGCACGTGACGCCAGGTGGCAAGGCTCCGCACGATCAGGCTCGAATCCGGCGGCTGTATCATGCGCAGGGCCACGTCGTAGCCTTCCTCGATGAGGTCGACCTCGGCCTCGCCCATGCGCAGATCGATCTTGAGCTCCGGATAGGCCGACAGCAGTTTCGCCGCAATCGGCGCGACGAACGGCACCATGTGCGTGGCGACGTGAATGCGCAACGTGCCGCGCGGCACCGACTGCAATTCGCTCGCGATGTCGTCGGCCTGTTCGATGTCGGCGAGAATCTGGACGCAGCGGTCGTAATAGGCCTTGCCGATCTCGGTCAGATTGACCTTGCGCGTGGTGCGGTGAAGCAGCCGCACCCCGAGCCGGTCTTCCAGGGCCTGCACGTGATTGCTCACCATGGTGGTCGACATGTTGAGCTTGCGGGCTGCTGCAGAGAAGCCGCCGGCCTCGACCACCCGGCTGAACACTTCGAGGCTGGTCAATCGATCCATGGCTTTCCTTGCACTGGGATGTGCGCCTCGGCAGCAATCGCGCGACAGAGACGGCAATCGCGCTGGCGCAGTCGCGCCCCTGACCCGGTAGACATCACGAACCAGGGTGACGGCTCAGATTATCCACTCTCAATGGATAATCCTTCCAGAATTTAGCTGATTATCACCTGAGCCAGCAAGACCGATAGTCTCAGCGAGACGACAGGAGACGCAAATGTCCGAAATGCCCCGCACTGAGACCTTCCAGCAAGCAACTGAAATCGCGCACGAATATGCCAAGACGGCGCCCGCTGTCCCAGCCCCGAACAGGGTTCGGCGCGCGGCATTGGCGCTCGCGCTCCTCGCAGGCACGGCAGCCATGGCCTACTACGGACACGATTACTGGACCAACGGCCGATACCTCGAATCCACCGACGACGCCTATGTGAAGGCGGACTCGACGATCGTCGCGCCGAAGGTCTCCGGCTACATCGCCAAGGTGCTGGTCGGCGACAACGAGAAGGTTCGGTCGGGCCAACTGCTGGCCAAGATCGACGACCGCGATTTCAAGGCGGCGCTCGACCAGGCGAAAGCCGACGTTGCTGCCGGCGAAGCCTCGGTCCGCAACATTGATGCCCAACTCGAACTGCAACAGCCGATTATCGCGCAGAGCACGGCTGATGTGGCGGCTGCGGAGGCCAATTTGAAATTCGCGCAGGAGGAGCGCGCCCGCTACGACGACCTGATGAAGTCGGGCTCCGGCACGATCCAGCGCGCGCAGCAGACCGATGCGGCGCTGCGCGCCAGCAGCGCGCAATTGCAGCATGCCAAGTCCGGCCTCGTCGCCGCGCAGCGCAAGGTCGACGTGCTCACCACCCAGCGCGCCCAGGCTGCCGCCCAGCTCGAACGCGCCCGTGCGGTCGCGCAGCAAGCCGCGCTGAACCTGTCCTATACCGAGATCACCGCTCCCGTGGACGGCACGGTCGGCGCCCGCAGCTTGCGTGTCGGCCAATACGTGCAGGCCGGCACGCAATTGATGGCGGTGGTGCCGCTCGATGCCGTCTATGTCGTCGCCAATTTCAAGGAGACCCAGCTCACCCATGTGCGGCCGGGCCAGCCGGTCGAGCTGCACGTCGATAGCTTCCGCGACACCATTCTGCGCGGCCATGTCGACAGCCTATCGCCGGCAAGCGGGCTCGAATTCGCGCTCTTGCCGCCCGACAACGCCACCGGCAACTTCACCAAGATCGTGCAGCGCGTTCCCGTGAAGATCGTGCTCGACGATCACAGCCTCACGGGCCTGCTCCGGCCGGGCATGTCCGCGGTGCCGACCGTCGACACCAAACAGGCGGTGCTGGCCGAGCGCGACAGCGCAAAGCGTCTGGCTGACAATGCACCCCACCCAAGCGGAGACTGAAGCCGGAAGGCTCCGGCCGGACCGTCAAATCCGACCGGATGATCCTTCCAGAATTTCCGCGATGATCGAAACCACCCGCCTAACGCATCCTGTCTCCGTACCCGAGACGAGGCTTCCATGAGCACGCTCCAACCGGCCCTCAACGCCACCTCCGCCAATCTCCCCGTCCCTGCTGAGCCCACGATGCCGGTTGTATCCACAAGGACCTGGATCGCGGTGATCGGCGCCACCCTCGGCGCCTTCATGGCGGTTTTGAACATCCAGATCGTCAACGCCTCGCTCGCGGACATCCAGGGCGCGATCGGCGCCGGCATCGATGACGGCGGCTGGATCTCGACCTCCTACCTGATCGCCGAGATCGTGGTGATCCCGCTGTCCGGCTGGCTGGCGCAGGTGTTCTCGATCCGCATCTACCTGCTCACCAACGCGATCCTGTTCCTGATTCTGTCCGCTTCCTGCGCGCTGGCGCAGGATCTGTCGCAGATGATCGTGCTGCGCGCCATCCAGGGCTTCACCGGCGGCGTGCTGATCCCGATGGCCTTCACGCTGATCATCATGCTGCTGCCGCGCGGCAAGCAGCCGGTCGGCCTTGCGCTGTTCGCGCTGTCGGCCACGTTCGCGCCGGCGATCGGCCCGACCATCGGCGGCTATCTCACCGAGAATTTCGGCTGGCAATACATCTTCTATGTCAACCTGGTGCCCGGCGCGATCATGGTCGGCATGCTCTGGTACGCGCTCGAGGCGAAGCCCATGAATCTTTCGCTGCTCCGCGAGGGCGACTGGGCCGGCATCATCACCATGGCGATCGGCCTGTCCGCACTGCAGACCGTGCTGGAGGAAGGCAACAAGGACGACTGGTTCGGCTCGCCTTTCATCGTCAAGCTCTCGGTCATCGCCGCCGTTGCGCTGACCGCCTTCCTGATCATCGAGCTCACGGTGAAGAAGCCGCTGCTCAATCTGCGCCTGCTCGTGCGCCGCAATTTCGGCTTCGGCATGCTCGCGAACTTCCTGCTCGGCGTCGCACTCTACGGCTCCGTGTTCATCCTGCCGCAATACCTGTCGCGCATCCAGGGCTACAACGCCGAGCAGATCGGCACGGTGCTGGCCTGGACCGGGCTGCCGCAGCTCGTGCTGATCCCGCTGGTGCCGCGCCTGATGCAAAAATTCGATGCGCGGATTATCATCGGCATCGGCTTCGTTCTGTTCGCAGCATCCAACTTCATGAACATCGACATGACCAACGACTATGCCGCCGACCAGCTGCTGTGGCCCAATGTCGTTCGCGCCATCGGCCAGGCGCTGGTGATGGCGCCGCTGTCGGCGGTCGCAACCGCAGGCATCGAAGCGGAGAATGCGGGCTCGGCCTCCGGCCTGTTCAACATGATGCGCAATCTCGGCGGCGCCGTCGGCATCGCGCTGCTGCAGACCGTTCTGACCAAGCGCGAGCAATATCACTCCAACGTGCTGATGCAGTCGGTCTCTGTGTTCGAAGAAGCCACACGCACGCGGATCGAGCAGCTCACACAATATTTCGTCAATCACGGCGTTCTCGACCGTGCGGACGCCGCGCATCGCGCCTATGTAGCGATCGGCCATACCGTGCAGAAGCAGGCCTTTATCTTCGCCTTCAGCGACACGTTCTATCTGCTCGGCATGGCGCTGATCGTTGCCCTGGTTGCCGTCCTCTTCCTGAAGAAGCCCGGCCAAGTCTCGGCCGGCGGAGCCCACTGACCCAGCCAAAGAAAAGGAGACCGACCATGAAGCCCCGCATGAACTACTACCAGGCCGCGCCCGACACGATCAAAGCGCTGATGGCGCTGGAAGCGCAGATCCAGTCGACGGGCCTGGAGAAATCGCTGATCGAGCTGGTCAAGATCCGGGCGTCGCAAATCAACGGCTGCGCCTTCTGCATCAACATGCACACCGAGGACGCCCGCAAGCGCGGCGAGACCGAGCAGCGCATCTACCTGCTCAATGCCTGGCGCGAATCCCCGCTTTATTCCGACCGCGAGCGCGCGGCGTTGGCCTGGACGGAAGCGGTGACCCTGATCTCGGAGACGCATGCGCCGGATGACGTCTACGAACAGGTCCGCGCGCAGTTCTCCGAGGCGGACACGGTGAACCTGACCATGCTGATCGGCGCCATCAATGCCTGGAACCGGATTGCGATCGCGTTCCGCGCCGTTCATCCGGTGAAGGTGAAGGCGTCGGTGGCGTGAGCCGGCCGTAACAGACGGTCTCGTAGGGTGGGCAAAGCGTAAGCGTGCCCACAATTCTTTCAGCGAAAACGAGAGAAGACGTGGGCACGGCGCAAGGGCGCCTTTGCCCACCCTTGTATTAGCGCGCCGGGTTAGGATGGCCCCGTTCCGTGAGGGATGGCCCAGCCCGGGTGGCCGCCCGAGCTGGGCCGCCGATCGATCGGATCGATGCCCACCGAAGCCTTGAAGGGCTGCGTTTCGTAGCAAGATCGCGGTCGGCACTTCATCGGGACCCGCATGGTTGAACGAACTTCAGGTTCGCATTCACAAGGGAGGGTCGAGGAAGATGGCCAAGCGTATCACGATCTGTGCCGGGATCGATACCGGCAAAGCTAAGCTCGACGTGGCGGTCGACGGCAGCTCGGAGCAATGGCAGGTCGACAACACGGTAGAAGGCCACCAGGCGCTGGTGGAGTGGCTGAAGCGCCGCAAGGTCAAGCGGATAGGGATCGAGGCCAGTGGAGGCTACGAGCAGGCGGTGGTCGCCGAGCTGCGGCGCAAGCGGTTCGTCGTCATCCTGTTTCAGCCGAAGCAGGTCTGTGCCTATGCCACGTTCCATCAGCTGCTGGCCAAGAACGACAAGATCGACGCGGCGCTGATCGCGATGTGCACTGCTGCGGTCAAGACGATCCATCCCGCTCCGGATCCGCGCCTGCAGCCCTTTGCCGAGCATCTGACGATGATCGACCAGATCACGGAGGACATCGCAAGACTGAAGAACCGGCTCGAGAGTTGCCGCGACACGCGGATTCAAGGGATTTGGAAGGCGCAGATCGCGCTCCTGGCCAAGTCCAAACGAGCCGAACTCAAAGCGCTGCTGGCGGCGATCCGCCAGCACCCTGATCTGGCCGCACGGCTCGATCTGATCTATAGCGTCGCCGGCTGCGGCCTGCCGACCGCCGTTGCCGTCCTGGTCAGGATGCCCGAGGTCGGCAACATCACGCGCGGGCCCGCTGCAGCTCTCGGCGGGCTGGCGCCTTATGACGACGACAGCGGCAATCACACCGGCGCCCGTCACATCGAGGGTGGCCGCGAACGCCTGCGCCGGGCGCTCTACAACGCGGCTCTCGCGGCATCCTTCCGCTGGAATCCGCAGCTCAAGGCTCTGTACGCCCGCCTGATCGCAGCCGGCAAACGCCACAAATGCGCGCGCATCGCCTGCGCCAGAAAGCTGCTCGTCACCATCAACGCCGTCGTCGCCCGCGGAACTCCCTGGGTGGCCGAGGTGCCTCACGCGCCTAGCTGCCCGCCGTCTGACCGCGTTTCTTTGTTCGATCAGGCGACCGTTTCTTCGTCCCGACCTGCCGCCACAACGACGCCGCGCGCGGCGGCCGTCAAGGCTGGCCGTCGCTCAAATCTCGCCTCACATCCGCTGCCGCCAGGCCACGCCTTGACGGTCGCAAGCGCGGCGTCATGCTCAAGGCAATCGGGCGCCGCTTCAATGGTTGCTACGGCAGCTGAGCGTGTGGCCTAAACCGCCGTCGCCTTGGCGAACTCAACGTAGATCTCGCGAAGGCGCGTCGCCGTCGGACCGGGCTTGCCGTCGCCGATCGTCTTGCCGTCGATGGCGACGACCGGCTGCACGAAGGAGGATGCGCTGGTGATGAACGCTTCCTTGGCGGCGAGCGCTTCGGCGACCGTGAAGGAACGTTCCTCGACGCGGAGCTGGCGCTCTTCGGCAAGCGCGATCACGGCCTTGCGGGTGCAGCCGGGCAGGATGGCGTTGGAGTTCTTGCGGGTGACGATGACGTCGTCCTTGGTCAGGATGAACGCCGTGGACGAGCCGCCCTCGGTCACATAGCCCTCCTGCAGCATCCAGGCTTCGCCGGCGCCGGCTTCGGCCGCGGCCTGCTTCGCCAGCACCTGCGCCAGCAGCGCCACGCTCTTGATGTCGCGGCGCTCCCAGCGGATGTCGGGCACCGTGATGACTTTGATGCCGGTCTTGGCCACCGGGGTGTTGATGATGTCCTTCTCCGAGGTGAACATCACCAGGCTCGACTTGACGTCAGCCTTGGGAAACGGGAAGTCGCGCCCCTTGTCGGCGCCGCGCGTCACCTGGAGATAGACGAGGCCGTTCACGAGCTTGTTGCGCGCGATCAGCTCCTTCTGCAGCTCTGTGATGCGCTCGATGGTCTCCGGCAGCCTCAAGCTGATCTCGCCGACGGACCGCTCCAGCCGCGCCAGATGCGAAGCATTGTCGACCAGCTTGCCGTCGAGCACGGCCGAGACCTCGTAAATGCCATCGGCGAACAGGAAGCCGCGATCGAGCACCGAGATCCTGGCTTCCGAGAGCGGGACGAATGAGCCGTTGACGTAGGCGATCGAGTCCAAGGCAGGTCTCCTGGGAGGGAAAAGGGGGGAATTGGCTATCGGTATAGGAGATTTGGCGAGCCCGATAAACCCTCGATCAGTCATTCCGGGGCATTCGCAAAGCGAATGAGCCCGGAATCCATCTCACCCCGGTACTGGCGCCCGATGGATCCCGGGCTCGCGCTAAGCGCGCCCCGGGATGACGACCGGTTAATGCGACAGAATCTTCGACAAGAACTTCTGCGCGCGGTCGCTGCGGGGCTTGCCGAAGAAATCGTCCTTCGCCGCGTCCTCGACGATCTCGCCGCGGTCCATGAAGATGACGCGGTTGGCGACTTTGCGGGCAAAACCCATCTCGTGGGTCACGACCATCATGGTCATGCCCTCGCGGGCGAGATCGACCATGACGTCGAGCACCTCGCTGACCATTTCCGGATCGAGCGCCGAGGTCGGCTCGTCGAACAGCATCACGATCGGATCCATGGCGAGCGCGCGCGCGATGGCGACGCGCTGCTGCTGGCCGCCGGAGAGCTGCGCCGGGAATTTCTGCGCCTGCTCCTTCAAGCCGACGCGCTCGAGCAGCTGCATCCCCTTGGTCAGCGCCTTGTCATGCCCCCTGCCCAGTACCTTCTCCTGCGCGAGGCAGAGATTGTCGATGATCTTGAGGTGCGGAAACAGCTCGAAATGCTGGAACACCATGCCGACGCGCGAGCGCAGCTTCGGCAGATTGGTCTTGGGATCGTTGACCTTGGTGCCGTCGACCAGGATGTCGCCGCTCTGGAACGGCTCCAGCGCATTGACGCATTTGATCAGCGTCGACTTGCCCGAGCCCGAGGGGCCGCAGACCACGACCACCTCGCCCTTGGTGACATTGGTGGTGCAGTCGGTCAGCACCTGGAAGGTGGGGCTGTACCATTTGTTGACATGGCTGATTTCGATCATGATCGACACGCTCTATCGAATGATGGCGATGCGCGCCTGCAGGCGACGGACGCCGTAGGACGCGATACAGGAAATGGTGAAGTAGACGATCGCTGCGAACAGATACATCTCAACCAGGCGGCCGTCGCGCTGCGCCACCTTGCTCGCCGCGCCCAGGAAGTCGGTGATCGACAGGACGTAGACCAGCGAAGTGTCCTGGAACAGCACGATGGTCTGCGTGATCAGCACCGGCAACATGTTGCGGAAGGCCTGCGGCAGCACGACGTAGCGCATGGTCTGCGCGTAGGTCAGCCCCAGCGCGCTGGCCGCGGCCGGCTGGCCGCGCGAGATCGACTGGATGCCGGCGCGCATGATCTCGGAGAAATACGCGGCCTCGAACATGATGAAAGTAATCAGCGAGGATGCGAAGGCGCCGACGCTGATCGGCCGCGAGGCTCCGGTCAGCCACTGGCCGATATAGGGCACCAGGAAGTAGAACCAGAAGATCACCAGCACCAGCGGCAGCGAGCGCATGAAGTCGACATAGATGCCGGCGACGCGCCCGAGAATCTTGAAGCCGGACAGGCGCATCAGGGCGAGCGCCGTACCGAAGACCAGGCCGCCGAGGGCAGCCAGTGCCGTCAGCGTCAGTGTGAACGTCATGCCCTCGTAGAACAGATAGGGCAGCGCGCGGCGGATGACGTCGAAATCGAGATTGCCGAGCATCGCTTATTTCCCCGTGATGTAGCCGGGGATCGCCACCCAGCGCTCGAGGAAGCGCATGGCGGTGACGACGACGGCGTTGACGAGGAGATAGAGGATGGTCGCGGCGGTGAAGGCCTCGAACACCTGGAACGAGAATTCCTGCATCGAGCGCGCCTGTCCGGTCAGCTCGAGCAGGCCGATGGTGATGGCGACCGCGGTGTTCTTGATGGTGTTGAGGAATTCGGACGTCAGCGGCGGCAGGATGATGCGGAAGGCCATCGGCAGCAGCACGTAGCGATAGCCCTGCACGGTGGTCAGGCCGAGCGCAGTCGCCGCCATCTTCTGCCCGCGCGGCAACGAGGAGATGCCGGCCTGCAGCTGCACGGCCACGCGCGCCGACATGAAGAAGCCGACCCCGATCGCAGCCGTCCAGAACGGCGCGTTCGGCAATTGCTTCAGCCACAGGCCCGCGGCCCTCGGCAGGATCTCCGGCAGCACGAAGAACCACAGGAAGAGCTGCACCAGCAGCGGCATGTTGCGGAAGAATTCGACGTAGGCGAAGCCGAACCAATTGGCGCCTTTCGACGGCAGCGTGCGCATGACGCCGACGATCGATCCTGTGATCAGCGCGATCACCCAGGCCAACGCCGCGGTCTTGAGGGTCAGCGCCAAACCCGACAGCAGCATGTCGAGATAGGTGCCGGTCCCCATCGGATTCGGCTGGAAGAAAATTCCCCAGTTCCAGTTGTAGTTCACGTGTCCCCCGCGCGAACGCGCCCGTCATGGATGTCCTGGGCGCCTATGCAAATGTCCGGCCATTCTCCCTCCAGAAAAGGCCGAATGTACCGCCTCCCCCCGCAAACGGGGAGAGGCGGATGATGCATCTTACTTGTAATCGTCCGGGTTCGGCGAGTCCGTCGGCTTGGCGAACTCGTTCTTCAGCTCGGCCGAGATCGGCGTGTTGAGGTTCAGGCCCTTCGGCGGGATCTTCTGGGTGAACCACTTGTTGTAGATCTTCTCGGCCTCGCCCGAGGTGTAGAGCGCGGCGGTCGCAGCATCGACCACCTTCTTGAAGGGCGCGTCGTCCTTGCGCAGCATGATGCCGTAGGGCTCGGGCTTGGAGAACGCGTCCTTGGAGACCTCATAATCGCCCGGCGACTTCGAGCCGGCGACGAGGCTCGCGAGCAGGATGTCGTCCATGACGAAGGCGATCGCGCGATCGGTCTCGACCATCAGGAAGGCCTCGGCGTGATCCTTGGCGGGAATGATGTTGGCGCCGAGGCCCTTGGCGACGTTGGCCTCGGTGAGCTGCTTGATATTGGTGGTGCCGGCGGTCGAGACCACGGTCTTGCCCTTGAGGTCCTCGATCGACTTCAGGCCGCTCGACTTCTTGAAGACGTAGCGGCTCGCGGTCAGGAAGTGGGTGTTGGTGAAGGCAACCTGCTTCTGGCGCTCGGCATTGTTGGTGGTCGAGCCGCATTCGAGATCGATGGTGCCGTTGGCCATCAGCGGGATACGGGTCGCCGACGTCACCGGGTTGAGCTTGACCTCGAGCTTGTCGAGCTTGAGCTCCTTCTTCACGGCGTCGACGATCTTGTAGCAGATGTCCATCGCGAACCCGACCGGCTTCTGGTTGTCGTCGAGATAGGAGAACGGGATCGAGGAGTCGCGGAAACCGAGCGTGATCGCGCCGGTGTCCTTGATGTTCTTCAGCGTGCCGGTCAGCTCCTGGGCCCCGGCCTGGCTGACGACGAAGGTCGCGGCGAGCGCGAGCCCGATGTGACGGAAATGTTTCACGTTTTACTTCCCCTTTCGGATGGTGCGGCCCGGATGCAAGCACAAATCGGGCCGGATTAGAATGTAACTTTCGGCTGGATTAACGGCTCAGGTTAACGGCGCCGGCAACTCGCCGAGATCCCAGAACAGCCCGGCCATCACCGTCAAGGCCTCTTCGGTCAATGGCAGCAGGATGTGCTCATTGGGCGCATGCTGGGAGCAGCCGGGATAGGAGTGCGGCACCCAGATCGTCGGGAGGCCGAGGATCTCGGAGAACACGTCATTGGGCAGCGAACCGCCGAAATTCGGCAGCACGGCCGGCGCCTTGCCGGTGGTCTCCTGCACCGAATCCGCGGCCCATTTGATCCACGGGCTGCCGAAATCGGTGCGCGATGCAGCAAAACTCTGCGCCGCGCGCACCTCGACCATCGGGAAACCGCGCTCGGCCAGATGGGCACGGATCGCCTCGATCAGCCCCTCAACCTTCGTCCCGACCACGAAGCGCAGTTGCAGCACGGCATTGGCCTGGCCGGGAATAGCGTTGGCCGGCTTCTCGATATTGCCTGAGGACATCGCCAGTACCTCCAGCGTGTTCCAGGCGTAGAGCCGTTCGGCGGCCGAAAGCCCCTCCTCGCCCCAGTTCTCCGCGAGTGCAGGCTCGTCCGCGGTCGGCACCACGTCGACGTCGGCCAGATAGGCGCGGATCTGGTTGGTCAGCCGCGGCGGCTTCAAGGCATCGAGCTGGAGACGGCCATGGCCATCGACCAGGGTCGAGATCGCGTTGACCAGGATGGTCGCGGGGTTGGCGAGCACGCCGCCCCAATTGCCGGAATGGTGACCGCCGTCGCGCAAGTTCACGTCGAGATGGATGCGGATGCCGCCACGGCAGCCGAGAAAGAGCGTTGGCCGATCGGCCGAGAGGCGCGGCCCGTCCGAGGCCATGAACAGATCGGCCTTGAGCGCGTCGCGATGGAGATCGCAGACCTTGCCGAGATCGGGCGAGCCGATCTCCTCGCCCATCTCGATGATGAATTTGGCGTTGAAGCCGAGCTTGCCGCCGCGCGCGTCGCGCACTGCGCGGAGCGCCGCCATATTGATGCTGTGCTGGCCCTTGTTGTCGGCGGTGCCGCGGCCGTAAAGGCGCGTCCCCGCAACATTGGTGCGCCAGGGATCGCGGCCATCGCGCCACTCGCCTTCCATGCCGTCGACGACGTCGCCATGGCCGTAGACCAGCACGGTCGGCGCGGACGCGCTCTCGTGGTGCTCGGCGAACAGGAACGGCGCCTTGCCGCTCGGGGATTCGACGATGCGGCTGGAAAAATCGAGCGCGGCGAAGGCCGGCTGCATCTCCTGCTCCAGATAGGCGCGCAGCTCGGGGCCGCGCTGCGGATTCTGGCTCTCGGTCTTGTAGGCGACGCGGCGGTCGAGTTCAGCGAGGAACGCGCCGGACTTGAAATCCTCACGGGCGCGGGCGATGGCGTCGGCTCTGGTCATACTTGCTTTTCGAGACTGTGAGACGAAGGACCTTACCCGACATGGGGTGGCCCTCGAAAGTGGCGGGGACTTGGATTGTTCTTATAGTTCTCTTGTCTTCTTATAGCTCTCTTGGGATTTCGTTCTTGCTTCACTAGGATTGGCCTGCCAAGCGCAGCTGCGACGCCGACTTTGGCCTTGCCAAGCGCAAGCGATATGCAAGAAGTTCGCCAAGTTCGGGCGCACATCTATCATTCGAAGAGCGCTCAGTACAGGGCGTCGAGGGACCAGCATGGCCAAAGAGATCAGGCTCAACGCCTTTGCGATGAATTGCGTCGCGCACCAGTCGCCGGGCCTGTGGACCCATCCACGCGACCGCACCGCCGACTATAATCGCCTGCCCTATTGGATCGATCTGGCCAAGACGCTGGAGCGCGGCCGCTTCGACGGGCTGTTCCTGGCGGACGTGCTCGGCGTCTATGACGTCTATGGCAACAGCCCTGACGCAGCTTTGCGCAATGCAGCGCAGACGCCGTCAAACGAGCCGCTGCTGCTGCTGTCGGCGATGGCCGCAGTGACGCAAAATCTCGGCTTCGGCGTCACCAGCAATCTGTCGTTCGAGCCGCCCTACCCGTTCGCGCGGCGGATGTCGACGCTCGATCACCTCACCGAGGGACGGATCGGCTGGAATGTCGTGACCGGCTATCTCGACAGCGCCGCGCGCGGCGCGGGCAAGGACAAGCAGACCGGGCATGACGACCGCTACGAGATCGCCGACGAATATATGGATGTGGTCTACAAGCTCTGGGAGGGCAGCTGGGAGGACGATGCCGTGCTGCGCGACCGCAAGCGCGGCATCTTCACCGATCCGGCAAAGGTTCATCGCGTCAATCACGAGGGCGCGAATTACCGCATCAACAACACCATTCATCTCAGCGAGCCCTCGCCGCAGCGTACGCCCGTGCTGTACCAGGCCGGCACCTCGCCGCGGGGCCGGCAATTCGCGGCCAGGCATGCCGAGTGCGTGTTCATGTCGGGACCGTCGGCCAAGGTGATTGCGCCGCGCGTCTCTGCGATCCGGCAGGAGGCCGCCGCGCTCGGCCGCAACCCGGCCGAGATCCTGATGTTCTCGATGATGGCGATCATCCTCGGACGGACGGAAGCCGAGGCAAAGGAAAAATACGCCGATTATCGCCGCCACATCAGCCCCGAAGGAGCGCTGGCGCTGATGTCGGGATGGACCGGCGTCGACTTCTCCGGCTACGACCTCGACCAGCAGGTGCGGCACGTCCAGAACGATGCCGGCCGCAGCGCCATGGACAACGTCACCCGCGCCGATCCCGACCGCGTCTGGACCGTGCGCGACGTCATCGAGCATGTCGGCATCGGCGGCGCCGGCCCGGTCGTGGTCGGCACGCCCGAGATGGTCGCGGACAAGATCGAGGACTGGTTCGAGAAGACCGACGTCGACGGGCTCAACGTCGCGTTCGCGATCTCGCCCGGCGACTTCGAGGATATCGCCGACATGCTGGTGCCTGAGCTGACCCGGCGCGGGCGGTACAAGAGCGAGTACGCCAAGGGCACGTTGCGGGAGAAGCTATTCGGTGGCGGGCGTGCAAGGCTCGATGCGCCACACCCGGCGGCGGGCTATCGCGTGGGGAGGAAGGGCTAGCTGCCTCCTCCTCGTCATTGCGAGCGCAGCGACGCAATCCAGACTGTCACCGCGGAGAGATTCTGGATTGCTTCGTCGCTGCGCTCCTCGCAATGACGGGGGACAGAGCCTGCCCTACAACTTCCCGTCCACCATCACCTCGATCAGCTTCGTCCCCGGCCGATTGAACGCCGACGTCAGCGTCGCCCTCAGCTCGCGGGGATCGCTGACCTTGATCGCCTCGCAGCCGAGCGCTTTCGCCATGCCAGCGAAATCCACCGGCGGATCGACGAAATCCATGCCGACGTAATTGTCGTCGCCGTGGAAGGCGAGCAGGCGCTGCTTGATGATGCGATAGCCGCCATTGTTGGCGATGACGACGTTGAGCGGCAGCTTGTGGTGGGCGGCAGTCCAGAGCGACTGGATCGAGTACATCGCGCTGCCATCGCCGGAGAAGCACACGACGGGTCGATCCGGATTGGCAATGCTGGCCCCGACCGAGGCCGGCAGGCCCCAGCCGATGCCGCCGGAGGCGAGGCCGTGATAGCCGTAGCGATCGCGATGCGGGCGCAGCGCCGTGACCTGGCGGCTGGAGGTGAGGCCTTCATCGACCAGGATGGCGTTATCAGGCATGGCCTCGACCATTTGCAGCACGAGGAAGTCCGGATCGATCGGCTTGCGGCCGGCGCTCTTGCCGATCTGCTCGACCAAAGCGGCGCGGCGCGCGGTCCAGTTCTTCGGCGCGAGCTCGGCGAGACGCTGCCTTGCGCGGCTCGCGAGGGTCGCGCCGCCCATCTCCTTCAGCACCGGGATCAGCGCGCGCAGCGTTTCCTTCAAATCGGCCTTCAGCGCGATCTCGGCACCGTAGTTCTTGGCGATCTCCCAATCGACGAGGCCGATCTGCACGATGCCGAGGCCGTCAGGCAGCGCGTCGACCTCGCTATGGACCGACATCCGCAAGGGATCGCCGCCGAGCGCGATCAGCAGATCGTACGGCGCGAGGGTATCGCGCGCGGCCTTCTGCACGCGCGCGAGCGTGCCGACGAAGCTCGGGCTTTCCGAGAGGAAGTGCGAGCCGTACGGTGTCGAGGACTGATAGGCCGCAGCGCCGAGCAGCTCGGCGAGTTCGGCGGCCTCCTTCAGCGCGTCGCTCTTGACCACCTCGTCCATGGTGACGATCACAGGACGCTCGGCCTTGAGCAGGCGTGCGGCAAAGGCCTGCAGCGCCTCGTCCGATGGTTTCGTGCGCGCATCGATGCGGGTGGAGCGGCCGAGATCGATGCCGGCTTCGCTGTTGAGGATGTCGCCGGGCAGCGAGATGAACACAGGCCCGGTCGGTGGCGTCATCGCCACCTTGGCGGCGCGGCGCACGATGCGCGGCAAGTCCTCCAGCCGCGTCACCTCGACCGCCCATTTCACCAGCGGCTCCGCCATGCGCACCAGCGGACCATAGAGCACCGGCTCCATCAGGCCGTGGCCCTGCTCCTGCTGGCCCGCGGTCAAGATCATCGGCGTGCCCGTGAACTGGGCGTTGTAGAGCGAGCCCATCGCATTGCCGAGGCCCGGCGCGACATGGACGTTGCAGGCGACGAGCTTGCCCGAAGCGCGGCTGTAGCCGTCGGCGATCGCGACCACCAGGCTCTCCTGCATTGCCATCACATAGGTGAGATCGGGATGGTCCTTCAGCGCGTGCATGATCGGCAACTCGGTGGTGCCGGGATTGCCGAACAGATGCGTGATGCCCTCGTCCTTGAGCAGCGCGAGAAAGGCGGAGCGGCCGGTGATCTTGTTCTTCATGTTTCCTCCAGGAGCGGACCGTTGCCGCAAGGACGAGGCATGATGGCCGAGATGTTGGCAGACGTGCAAGGAAGCGCTGTCATGGCTGCGTTGCGCGGGAGAGGCGCTACATCTCCTCGCGACCGAGTTCGAACGGATCCTCGCCGCCCGGGCGCTTCTTCTTTTTCGCGCGCTGCCAGACGACGCCGGGAAAGCCCTTCAGCGGCACCAGGGGCTCGCCGGTATAGGCCCACTCCTGCAGCTCCTCGATGGCGATGTGATAGAGCGGCTGGCGGCCGGTGCGCTCATTGAACAGCGCACGCGGGATGTTGACCATGTGCGGGCCGCGCGGACGTTCGTACATGATCGGCGTGCCGCAATGCGAGCAGAAGCTGCGCGCGGTCTTCGTCGCCTTGTCCTCGTAGCGGGTCAGCGCGGACTTGCCGGCGGTGATGCGAAAGCGCTTCTTCCAGCTTCCGACATAGGTTGCGTAGGCCGCGCCGTGAGCGCGGCGGCTGGCGGCGGAATGATCATGCCAGGCCCAGCGCGCAGGCACGTCGATCTCGAAGGTGACCTTGCCGCAGAGGCATTGGCCGGTGGCGATCCCTGCGGCGGCTGCGGCTTTGGCCATCGTCTCTCTCCGTCGTCATTGCGAGCGCAGCGAAGCAATCCAGGCCGTCTCCGCGGAAAGATTCTGGATTGCTTCGCTGCGCTCGCAATGACGGAAATTGTGGTGGCGGCCGCGCCACAAATCAAGATCGTCATTCCGGGGCGCGACGAAGTCGCGAGCCCGGAATCCATTGGCGGCAAGCCAGGACGTGAAATGGATTCCGGGTTCGATGCTCCGCATCGCCCCGGAATGACGGGTGAGATCAGGCCGGCGTCAGTTCGTCATACGCCGGATAATCCGTGTACCCCTTCTCCTCGCCGCCGTAGAACGTCGCGCGGTTGTACGGCGTGATCGGATAATCATGCTCGAGGCGCCGCGGCAGATCCGGATTGGAGATGAAGATGCGACCGAAGGCGATGATGTCGGCATGGCCATCGGCGATCGCCGCATTGGCGGTCTCGCCGGTGAAGCCGCCGGCCGTCATCAAGACACCGCTGTAGAGCGGGCGGAACAGCATCATGGCGGAGGGCACGTTCTCCCAGTGGACATCGGCGCGGCCGGTGCCGCTGGAGCGCGGCTCGATGAAATGCAGATAGGCGAGACCCAACTTGTCGAGCGCCTTCACCACATGCGTGTACAGCGGCATCGGGTCGGGTTCGCCGGAATCATTGGCGATGCCGTGGGGCGACAGCCGCACGGCGACGCGGTTCGCGCCCCAGACGTCGATCGCGGCCTGCGTGACCTCGAGCAGCAGGCGCGCGCGGTTCTCGATTCCGCCGCCATACTGATCGGTGCGGTGATTGCTGCGCGATTGCAGGAATTGCTCGAGCAGATAACCGTTGGCGCCGTGGATCTCGACGCCGTCGAAGCCGGCGGCGAGCGCATTCGTGGCGCCCTGCCGGAACGCCTCGACGATGCCCTTCACCTCCTCGGTCTCCAGCGCGCGCGGCGTCTCGTACTCGGCGATCTTGCCGTCCGCCGTCATCGCCTTCATGCCTTCGGCCTTGATCGGGATTGCCGAGGCCGAAACCGGAAGTTCACCGCCGTGGAAGGAGGAATGCGAGACGCGGCCGACATGCCAGAGCTGGAGGAAGATGATGCCGCCCTTGGCATGCACGGCATCCACCACCTTGCGCCAGCCGGCGATCTGCGCGTCCGAATAGATGCCGGGTGTCGCCGGGTTGCCGCGGCCGTGCGAGAGCACCGGCGAAGCTTCGGCGACCAGCAAACCGCCCTTCGTTGCGCGCTGACCGTAATATTCGGCGTTGAGCGAGCGCGGCGAAAAGCTCTCGCGCTCGGCCCGCATACGCGTCAACGGCGCCATCGCGACGCGATGGGCGAGCTTGTACGGACCGACCTGCAACGGCTTGAACAACGCCTCGAATTTCATGCTGACACCGACTTTCTATGGAAGGATGCGGATCATATAGCGAGGGGCGGCCCTTCGAAAAGGCGCCGCCCCTGCAAAAATAGATATTCCCCCTCGTGGAACGCGGGAAGGAATGGATGCTACGCCGTCTTGATCCAGACGGCCTTCACGTTGAGATATTCCTCGACGTGCTGCTTGCCGGACTCGCGGCCATAGCCGCTCATCTTGTAGCCGCCGAACGGCACGGCCGGATCCATCGCCTGGTAGCAGTTGACCCACACCGAGCCGGCACGCAAGCGTTTCGCCACCGCATGGGCCTTGCTGACGTCGCGCGTCCAGAGGCCGGAGCCGAGGCCGAACGTGGTGTTGTTGGCGCGCTTGACCAGCTCGTCCATGTCCTTGAACGCGATCGCGGAGATGACGGGGCCAAAAATCTCCTCCTGCGCGATGCGCATGTTGTCCTGGACGCCCGCGAACACCGTCGGCGAGACGAAGAAGCCCTTCGACAATGCGCCTTCGGTGACGCGGCCGCCGCCGGCGAGCGCCTGGGCGCCTTCCTTCTGACCGATATCGAGATAGCCGGTGACGCGCTCGAGCTGCTGCTCGGAGACCAGCGGGCCGATCTGCACGTTGGGATCGAGGCCGTTGCCGACCTGCAGCTTCTTGCCGAACTCGGCGACGCGGCCGACGAACTCCTCGTAGATCGACTGCTCGACGAACAGGCGCGTGCCGGCGCTGCAGATCTGCCCCGAATTGGCGAACACCGCCATCGCCGCGCCCGGCACGGCGGCGTCGAGATCGGCATCGGCGAACACGATGTCCGGCGACTTGCCGCCGAGCTCGAGCGAGACGCGCTTGAGGTTGCCGGCCGAGGCACGGATGATCGACTGGCCCGTGACATGCGAGCCGGTGAAGGCGACCTTGTCGACGTCGTGATGCGAAGCGAGCGCCGCGCCCGCGGTCTCGCCATAGCCGGGAACGACGTTGATGACGCCGGGCGGCACGCCCGCTTCCATCGCAAGCTCGGCGATGCGCAGCGAGGTCAGCGGTGCTTCTTCGGCCGGCTTGAGCACCACGGTGCAGCCGGTCGCGATCGCAGGACCGATCTTCCAGATCGTCGCCGTGAGCGGGCCATTCCAGGGGATGATCGCGCCGACGACGCCGACCGGTTCCTTCAGCGTGTAGGAGAAGATTTCGCCGGGCAGCGAGTTCTCGATGGTCTCGCCGTGAATCGCGGTGGTCTGGCCGGCGTAATAGCGCAGCATGCCGACGGCGCGCAGGCGGTAGGCACGGGTGCGGCTCAGCGGCGCGCCCATGTCGAGCGTATCGAGCTGCGACAATTCGTCGAAATTCTTCTCGACGAGGTCGGCGAGCCTCAGAAGCAAGTTCTGCCGCTCGAACGGCTTGACCTTGCTCCACGGACCTTCGAAGGCGCGGCGGGCGGCCGCGACCGCACGATCGATGTCTTCCTTGTCGCCCTCGGCGACGGTTGCGAGCAGCTCGCCGGTGGCGGGATTGCGGGTCTCGAAGCGCTTGCCCGAGGCTGCATCGACCCACTTCCCGTCGATCAGCATCTGCTTGTAGGACCCGTTTGCGAACGGATGGCGCGCGATCGGAATAGCCTGCGACACAGCCATGGCTGCACTCCCTGTCGGTTATTGGTTGGTTCGATCTGGGCGGGATCGTTCTGCAAAGGATACAGCCGTGCCTGATCAGCGTAAAGGCAGCGCGGAACGAAGACCTCCCATGCCGACTTGTGCAGGGTCGCATCGCTGCCATGCTATAGCTCGACTGAAGGCTTTCCACGGAGACGATCCATGTCACATCCCGCCATCGTCAAAGACAATGTTGCCGTGATCACGGGTGGCGCAGCAGGCATCGGATTTGCCGCCGCTGCGGCCTTTGCGCGCGCTGGAATGAAAGTGTGTATCGCGGATGTCGACGAGGCACGCCTGGCAGAAGCTGCAACAAAACTGTCATCCGTTACGTCGGCCGCGAACGTGATGACCTCGGCCGTCGATGTCAGCAAGATTGAGAGCGTGACGGAACTCGAGCGCGCAGTCCATGAGCGGTTCGGCGGCACCGACGTCCTCATGAACAATGCCGGCATTCAGCCCGGCAGCACGTTGTTCGGCGCGCCGGACAATTGGCAGCGCATCATCGCCGTCAACATGTGGGGCATCATCAACGGCTCGCGCATCTTCGCGCCGAACATGATCGCGCGCGGCAAATGCGGCCTCATCATCAACACCGGCTCCAAGCAGGGCATCACCACGCCGCCGGGCGACCCCGCCTACAATGTCTCGAAGGCCGGCGTGAAGGCGTTCACCGAGGCGCTCCAGCACGAGTTGCGCAACACGAAGGACTGTCGCGTCACAGCCCACCTGTTGATCCCGGGCTTCGTCTTCACCGGCCTGACCGCGAAGGGCCGCACCGAGAAGCCGGCCGGCGCCTGGACGCCGGAGCAGACGGTCGATTTCATGCTGGCGCGGCTGGAGGCCGGCGATTTCTACATTCTCTGCCCGGACAATGACGTGCCGCGGGCGCTCGACGAGAAGCGCATGCTGTGGGCCGCCGGCGACATCGTCGAGAACCGCCCGCCATTGTCGCGATGGCACCCGGATTACGCCGACGCGTTCGCCAAGTTTGTGGCGCAAGAGTAGGCCCGCACCGCTCTGTCGCTCGCCCCGGTGCTCGCGGAGAGGGTGGTGGGCCCCGCCACCTGGCTGTGCCCCCACCTTGACTCCCTCAAAATTCGTTATACAACATAACTATTCTGACAAGGACGCAAATGACACAGGGAAACGCCGAGACCGCGGACGCGGGCGCCTCCGGGCTTTTGAGGATCGAGCGGGCGGACCGGGTTCTGACCGTGGGTCTGAACCGGCCGGCCAAGCGCAATGCGCTTAATGACGGCATCATCCTGGAAATCGGCGAGTGTTTTGCGAACCTGCCCGAGGACATCGGCGCGGTCGTCATCCACGGCATCGGCGACCATTTCTCCAGTGGCCTCGACCTCTCCGAGCTGACCGAGCACGACGCCACCGGCGGGCTGCTGCATTCCCAGATGTGGCACCGGGTGTTCGACCGCATCCAGTACAGCCGCGTGCCCGTGATCGCAGCGCTCAGGGGCGCCGTGATCGGCGGCGGGCTGGAGCTGGCCTGCGCGGCCCATATCCGCGTCGCCGAGCCCTCGACCTATTTCGCGCTGCCGGAGGGGCAGCGCGGCATTTTCGTCGGCGGTGGCGGCTCGGTGCGGCTGCCGCGGCTGATCGGCGTTGCCCGGATGATGGACATGATGCTGACGGGACGCGTCTACAGCGCGACCGAGGGCGCGTCCTACGGCTTCGCGCAATATCTGACGGAGGCCGGCAACGGGCTCGGGAAGGCGCTTGAGCTTGCGACCAAGGTGGCGTCCAATGCCCCGCTGACGAATTTTGCCGTGCTCCAGGCGCTGCCGATGATCGCAGAGGCCAATCCGCAGACCGGCCTGTTGATGGAGTCGCTGATGGCCACCGTCGCGCAGAGCGACAAGGAGGCCAAACGGCGGATCCGCGAATTCCTCGAGCACAAGACCGCGAAGGTGAAGCCCAAATCATGAGCGTAAAGTCATGAGTGCGCAGCCGTCCTCTTCCGGCATGGAGCGCGGCGCGAGCGATTTCCCGTTGCGGCCCATCTCGTTCGGCGATCCCGTCGTCAACATCGAGCGGCGCAACGACGGCACGATTTACTTGCGGCCAAAGCAGCCGCTCGGCGACTACCCGGTCCGCATCACCGACCGCCTGCATCATTGGGCCACGACGACGCCGGACCGGGTCTTCATGGCCGAGCGCGAAGGCGGTCGCGGCTGGCGCAAGATCACCTATGCCGAGCTGCTCACCGCAAGCCGGCACATCGCCTCCGCATTGATCCAGCGCGGCGTGTCGGCGGAGCGGCCGGTCGTCATCCTCTCGGGCAATTCGATCGACCACGCGCTCCTCGCTTTCGGCGCGTTCTACGCCGGCGTTCCGTTCTGCCCGGTGTCGCCGGCCTATTCGCTGGTGTCGAAGGACTACGGCAAGCTGTCCTATCTGATGAAGCTGCTGACGCCGGGCCTCGTCTTCGCCGACGATGCCGACAAGTTCGCCGATGCGCTCGCCGCGAACGTCTCGCTCGGCACCGAGATCGCCGCGTCCTATGGGCACGTGCCGGGCCGCGACGTCACCCTGCTCGCCGATCTCATGGCGACGCCGATCCGTGGCGATCTCGACGACGTCCACGCCAGGATCGGCCCCGACACGATCGCAAAATTCCTGCTGACCTCGGGTTCGACCGGCAATCCCAAGGCCGTCATCAACACCCAGCGCATGATCTGCGCTAACCAGGTGATGCTGCGCGAAACGCTCGCCTTCCTGAAGGACGAGCCGCCGGTCATCATCGATTGGTTGCCGTGGAATCACACCTTTGGCGGTAATCACAATATCGGCCTGACGCTCTACAACGGCGGCTCGATGTATCTGGACGCCGGAAAGCCGGTGCCTGGCGGCATCGAGGAGACCGTGCGCAATCTCCGGGAAATTTCGCCGACGGTCTATTTCAACGTGCCCAAGGGCTACGAATCGCTGCTGCCCTATTTGCGCGACGACCAGGGCTTGCGCGCCAAGTTCTTCGACCGGCTGCATGCGATGTTCTTCTCCGGCGCGGCGCTGTCGCCGTTCGTCTGGAACAGCCTCGACGAGCTCGCGGCGAAGGAGAAGGGCTATCGCGTGCCGATGCTGACCGGTCTCGGTGCGACCGAGACCGCGCCGTTCTTCATGTCGGTCAATCCGCGCACCAGCCGCTCCGGCCATGTCGGCCTGCCCGTCTCCGGCAACGACGCCAAGCTGGTGCCGAACAACGGCAAGCTGGAGGTGCGTGCCAAAGGGCCGAACGTGATGCCCGGCTACTGGCGCCAAGGCGACATCACCGCAAAATCCTTCGACGAGGAAGGATTTTACAAGATGGGCGACGCGCTCAAGCCCGCCGATCCCGATGACTTCAATGCCGGCTTCGATTTCGACGGCCGCGTCAGCGAGGACTTCAAGCTCGCGAGCGGCACCTGGGTCAGCGTCGGCCCGCTGCGCGCGCGCCTCACCGCGGCCTGCGCGCCGCTGGTGCGCGACGTCGTCATCGCCGGGATCAACCGCGACGAGGTCTCCGCGCTGGTCGTGCTCGATCTCGACGGCTGCCGCCTGATCAACCCGACGCTGCCGCCCGACGATCTCGTCGTCGCGACACGCGACCGCCTGGTGCGCGAGGCTTTCCGCGAGCGCCTGACCCGTTTCCTCGGCCAGGCCACGGGTTCCTCGACGCGGATCACGCGCGCGATCCTGATGGACACGCCGCTCTCGATCGACAAGGGCGAAGTCACCGACAAGGGCTCGATCAACCAGCGCGCGGTGCTTGAGCATCGCGGCGAGCTGATCGAGGAGCTCTACGCTGCCAATCCGTCGAACCGTGTGATATCGGTCGGCTAAGATGACAATTGGGATGAACCAGTCGGCTCTTTCTTCACCTCTCCCCGCTTGCGGGGAGAGGTCGAATTTGCGCAAAGCGCAAATTCGGGTGACGGGGAGCCGCCGCGAGTCCCACTGCCACCGCATTCGCGGAAGCAAGCCCCTCACCCCAACCCTCTCCCCGTAAGAACGGGGAGAGGGAGCAGACCGGCCGATCCGGTCGCACCTAATAAGAACGATCAAAGGAGAACGCCATGTTGTTGAAGGATCAGGCAGCCATCGTCACCGGCGGCGCATCAGGACTTGGCGCGGCCACCGCAAGAAAGCTGGCCGCGCAGGGCGCCAAGGTCGCGGTGTGCGACCTCAACACCAAGCTTGCGGAATCCGTTGCCGCCGAGATCAAGGGCGTTGCCGTCACCTGCGACGTCTCGGATGCCGCCTCCGCTGAAGCCGCGATCGCGCAGGCGATCAAGGCCCATGGCCCGGCGCGCGTGCTGGTCAATTGCGCCGGCATCGGCGTTGCCAAGCGCGTGGTCGGCCGCGACGGTCCGATGGCGCTTGCCGATTTCGACAAGGTGATCAAGGTCAACCTGATCGGCACCTTCAACATGCTGCGTCTGGCCGCCACCGAAATGTCCAAGCTGGAGCCGCAGGCGACCGGCGAGCGCGGCGTCATCATCAACACTGCCTCCGTTGCCGCCTATGACGGCCAGATCGGCCAATCCGCCTATTCGGCCTCCAAGGGCGGCATCGTCGGCATGACGCTGCCGATCGCGCGCGAGCTCGCGCAGTTCGGCGTCCGCGTGCTGACGATTGCGCCCGGCCTGTTCCTGACGCCGCTGCTCGCGAACCTGCCGCAGGAGGCCCAGGACTCGCTCGCCGCCGCCATCCCCTTCCCGCGCCGGCTCGGCCAGGCCGACGAGTTCGCCGCGCTCGCGCTGCACATGGTCGAGAACGCCTATCTGAACGGCGAAGTGGTGCGCCTCGACGGATCGCTGCGCATGGCGCCGAAGTAAACTGATGAGCGGGATTGCAGCAGCGACTTCGACCTTACCTCTCCCATTGGGAGGAGGTCGGCGCGCAGCGCCGGGTGAGGGGCCCTGCCCTATCGAGGGACTGGAATCCCTCACCCGAATTGCTGCGCAATTCGACCTCTCCCTCCGGGAGAGGTGTGGCACAGCGCTAGTGGATGCATAAGCCATGTTCGTGAACCGGCGCGAGGTCCAGATCCAGTGGGGCGATTGCGACCCCGCCAACATCGTCTATTACCCGCGCTATTTCGCGATGTTCGACGATTCGACCTCGACCCTGTTCGAGGCCGCCGGCTTCTCCAAGCAGGACCTGGTCCGCAAATACGGCCTGGTGGGCATCCCCATGGTCGACACGCGGGCCAAGTTCTACATCCCTTCGACCTATGGCGACTGGATCACCATCGAGACCAGAATCGAGAGCATCAAGCGCTCGAGCTTCGAGGTGAAGCACAACGTCTACAAGGGCGAGGCGCTCGCGATCGAGGGTTTCGAGACCCGCGTCCTGGTCGGCCGCGATCCCGATAATCCCGACAAGCTGAAATCCGCACCATTCCCGGCGGAAATGGTCACCAAATTCACGGGGAGTTAAGTCCGGAGCTAAATCGCCGCATCACCGAAAGAGGGGGCTGAATTACCCCGCGATTTCTGCTTTCAAATAAACACGTCAAGGGAGGAATAGATGAAACGCTTTTATTTGACCGCTGCCATCACTGCGGCTGCGCTGGCGCTGCCAGTGCTGCCCGCGCTGGCCCAGACCAGCGAAGTCACCATCGGCATCACCACCACCACGACCGGCCCGGGTGCAGCCCTCGGCATTCCCGAGCGCAACGCGCTGGAATTCGTGCCGAAGGAGATCGGCGGCGTGCCGCTGAAGGTGATCGTGCTCGACGACGGCGGCGATCCCACCACCGCCACCACCAACGCCCGCCGCTTCGTCACCGAATCCAAGGCCGACATCATCATGGGCTCGGCGCTGACGCCGCCGACCATTGCTGTCTCCAACGTCGCCAATGAAGCCGGTATCCCGCACTTTGGTCTGGCGCCGTTCCCGATCACGCCCGAGCGCATGAAGTGGTCGGTGGCGATGCCGCAGCCGATTCCGATCGTCGGCAAGGTGCTGTACGACCACATGAAGGCCAAGGGCGTGAAGACGCTCGGTTACATCGGCTATTCCGATTCCTACGGCGACCTCTGGTTCAACGATTTGAAGGCGCAGGCCGTGCCGATGGGCATGACCATCGTCGACGAGGAGCGCTTCGCCCGTCCCGACACTTCGGTGACCGGCCAGGTGCTCAAGCTCGTCGCCGCCAATCCCGATGCCATCCTGGTCGGTGCCTCCGGCACCGCGGCCGCGCTGCCGCAGACCGAGCTGCGCGAACGCGGCTACAAGGGCCTGATCTACCAGACCCATGGCGCCGCCAGCATGGACTTCATCCGCATCGCCGGCAAAGCGGCCGAGGGCGTGCTGATGGCCTCCGGTCCCGTCATGGATCCCGAGGACCAGCCGGATGAAGCCGCCACCAAGAAGCCGGGTCTCGCGCTCAACTCGGCCTATGAGGCCAAATATGGCCCGAACAGCCGCAGCCAGTTCGCAGGTCACTCCTACGATGCCTTCGAGATCCTCAAGCGCATCATCCCGACCGCGCTGAAGACCGCAAAACCCGGCACGCCGGAATTCCGCGAAGCCATCCGCCAGGCCTTGCTGACGGAGAAGGAACTCGCGGCGAGCCAGGGCGTCTACAACTTCACCGAAAAGGACCGCTACGGCCTCGACGAGCGTTCGCGCATCCTGCTCACCGTGAAGGACGGCAAGTACACGCTGGTGAAGTAAGCGTAGCGAGATTTGAGGCGACGAGAGCCGGCCCGACGGGCCGGCTCTTTTCATGTGTGGATCGAGCTGCGGCTACGAGCGTTGCTGCGCCCACTCTCCCGCTTGCGGGAGAGGGTTGGGGAGAGGGTGCCTCCGCGTTGGGACCGTCCGAGGTCTGTAGAGACAATCCCCAGAGGAGAAAGCCCTCACCCGGCGCTTCGCGCCGACCTCTCCCGAAAGCGGGAGAGGTTACACCGGGTCTGCCGATGCACCGGGGCTACGCCGCCTGCCGCAGTGGGGTCCAGGCGAACTCCGGATAATAATCGTCCATCATGCGGTCGACATAGGCGGTGAGGTTCGGAAATCCCTCTGTGCGCTCGCGCAAGGCGGATTCGAAGAACGGCGTCAGGATTCCGGCCAGCGCGCCGAAGGCGGTCGCGTCGACGCCGCAGGGCCTGTTGCCCATCAGGTACGCCTTGTCGCCGAGCTGCACCGACAGCGCGAACAGCGAACGCACGGCAAGATCGACGTCATCATCCGGCGCGTGACGGCCGAGACCGGAGAGCAGATAGTTCTCGGCGACCCGGAACTGCGCATCCTCGCGCAGCTTCTCGCGATTGTGCTCGGGCGCGCCGTCGAAGAAATGCGCAGGACCCTTGGCGAAATTGACCGGATCGACCCAGCGCGCGCCGACCAGTGCCCAATAGACGTGATGCTCGATCATGCGCTCGAACGCCCAGGCCTGCGCGCGCTCAGCCAGTGAGAGGCCGGCGTCGAAATCGAAGCCGTAGCGGCGCTCGATATGGGCCCGGATGAAGGTGGAATCGGCCACAGCCTCGCCGCCGTCGTCGATGAAGGGCAGCTGCCCCTTGGGCGAAGCCGGCGGCATCGCCCGCTCTTTCCGGTAAGGTAGTCCTGCCATCTTGAGCTGCACCTCGGTCTTGGTGACGAAGGGGCTGATTTCCGGCAGGCCGAAGCCGGCGCCAAAGCCGTAAAGCGTGATCATGCAAGCTCTCCTGAACCTGTCGAACGAGTGGAAGGAACCTAGCGGCCGGCTGCTGCCACCATGGTGGCAGCAGCCGTGATATCTTCTGCGAAGCGGGCCCCTCGCCAGGCGCGGCCCATCACATGGCGGACCAGCGCGTCCGCAGCATGGACCAGCGATCGCGTCGCGGCGGTCGCGAGCGCAAGGCGGAGGTCGACAATTGTTGTGACGTCAAGCGAGACGAGGCGGCTGAAGGCCCAAGCCTGCCGTGCCTTGACCTGGAAAGGCTGGACCTGGAAAGGCTGGCTCCGCCACAACGGGCCGGCCTGGCCGAAATGGGTTGGAATGATCATGGACAAATCCTCTTCAGTCGATGTGTTGTCCCGGTATAGAACTCCCCTGCTGCCAACATCCTGTCAGCAGCCGCGCGCCGCCTTCTGAAAACACCACCTTAGAAAAAGCAGCGACAAGAGACCTGTCATGAGACGCGCCGACCGGCTGTTTCAAATCATCCAGGTGCTGAGACGCACGCGTAAGCCGTTGACGGCGGACGCGATCGCGGCCGAGCTCGAGACTTCGAAGCGCACCATCTATCGCGACATCGCAACCCTGATCGGCCAGCGCGTACCGATCCGCGGCGAAGCCGGCATGGGTTACATCCTGGAAAAGGGTTTCGACCTGCCGCCCTTGATGCTGACGCCCGACGAGATCGAGGCGGCCGTGCTGGGCGCGCAATGGGTCGCCGGGCACGCCGATTCCGCGCTGGCGCGCGCGGCCGAAGACTTGATGGCCAAGATCGCCGACACCGTGCCGGAGCGCCTGCGCCCCTTCGTGCTGGAGCCGGCGAGCCGGGCGCGGCCGAGCTGGAACCGGGAACCCGACCGCCTGGACATGGCGCGCACCCGTACCCAGATCCACGAAGGCAAGAAGATCATGCTGCGCTATCGCGACGAGCAGGGCCGCCCCAGCGAGCGCATGATCTGGCCGATCTCGGTCGGCTATCTCGAAGCGGTGCGGCTGCTGGCGGCCTGGTGCGAGCTGCGCAGCGACTTCCGCAGCTTCCGCACCGACCGCGTGGTCGAGGCGACCTATCTCGACGAGAAATATCCGGAGCGGCGCGACGTGCTGCGCGCGAGATGGCGGCAGAGTCTGGTCTGGGGTCCGCCGAAGGACACGTGAGGACGATGAACGAGACCGAGCTGTCGAGCTGTTGCCAGGGCTGCGGTGCCTGCTGCGGCTATTCGCAGAACTGGCCGCGCTTCTCGATCGAGAGCGACGAGGAGCTTGCGCTGATCCCGGCGGCGCTCGTCAACGACCGGCAATCGGGCATGCGCTGCGAGGGCGATCGCTGCGCGGCGTTGCAAGGCGAGATCGGAAAGACGACGGCCTGCGGTATCTATGACGTGCGGCCGGAGGTGTGCCGCACCTGCATGCCGGGCGACGCCGAATGCGCGATGGCGCGGCGGAAGTTCGGCCTGCCCGTTATCGAGATCTCTTAGGCCGGAACCGCTTCGATCTCGTCGTCGAGCTCGTCATCGAGCGGTGCAAGCACCGAGAGCGGCTTGGTCGACAGCGTGATCGGCTTGCGCCCTCCCGACAGCGACGTTGAAGCTTTCGCCGTGCGTTCGCGCGACAGCGCGAAGAGCGTCGAGCCGACGCGGCCGCCATTCTCGATCAGGTCGCGCTCGCTGCAGCTCGCTGCGATCGCGACCGCCAGCGAGTGCAAATGGCTGCGGTGGTAGCAGAACAGCGCCAGCCTGGCGCGCACGTCAGGGGAAACACTCTCAACCAGCCTCGGCAGGCCACTCTCGCTGGCGCGATACATCTCGCCAAGGAGCTCGTCGCGGACCGGGCAGAAATCGCTTTCAAAGGCATCGCGGCTTGAAAACATTGCAGTTCTCCCTCGTGTGGGGAAGATGCAGCGCAATTCTCTAACGAAAGGTTAACCACGCTGCCCGGTAGTCACCCGGGGTGCTTGCGCCCTTGCCGTGAATCAGAGTGGCGCAGTGAAGCGCAAACGCCACCACAGCGTCATGGCCGGGGCTTGTCCCGGCATCCACGTCTGGCCACTGGGCCGCAGGCCTCAGTTCGCCGCCATGAAGATGGAGAGGCCGAAGCCGGTCAGGTGATGCAGCGCCTGGTCGACGCCGATCAGGGTCCAGAACCAGGGATGGGCGAGGTCGACGCCGAAATTGGCGGAGACGAATCCCTTGGCGCGGTCGATCGTGATGTGGATCGCGAAGTCGATGAAGGCGACGAACCAGAATCTCGGCGCCACGATCACGATCAGCGGCAGCGCGACGGCAAGGTGGACCAGGCAGTGCACCAGGAGCGGCAGGGCCCAGCCATGCTTCTGGTCCTTGCCGTGCGCCATCCAGGCGGTTTGAAGAACGAAATCGGCGATGACGTGCTTGAAGGTGAGCAGCGACATCCAGCCAATGAGCGCTTCAACCGGAATCGCCGATGACATGGGTGGAAACGACAAGCTGACGCCTCATTGACGTGACGAGAAGAATTGGAGCGTTCAGCGCAACTTCTTCTTGGACCGGTCAAATCGCCGGGACGCGTGATTTATGACATCTCCCGCGGCGGAATGCAGCCGGGTGGAACTGGAAAATCGCCAAGTGTGGCTAACTGGTGATAGGATGACCAATCGCCGCGGACATCTCGAGTAAGGTTACCTCCGGCTCGAAATTTGCATTCCGCTCCCTTCGCGCTATCATCGGCGATCGGGAATATCGTTCTTTTTTCAGGCGTTTACGAATTACCGGGCCGGCTGCGCTTCCAAGCCAGGCGCCGTCAGCCAAACGATAAGGCCAGAGTGCTGCCATGAGTACTGAAGGCCCCACTGCATCGCCGACCGTGCCACCGCCCCGGCGTCCCAAGGTGATCAAGACCAACCAGCAGCAGGTTTTCCTCTACGTCGTGCTGACCCTGCTGCTGTCGCTTGCCACCGTCTGGGCCGGCCGCACGCTGGTGCACAATTCGGAGACGCTGACCTTCGCCGTCGGCGGTCCCAACAGCGACGAGGCGCTGTTCGCAGCCAAGCTCGCCGCCCTCCTGAAGAACAACGCATCGCGCTTCCGGATCAACATCGTCAGCAACGCCGACAATGCCAAGGCGCTCGCGCAGTTCGACCGCAGGCAGGCCGACCTCGCCGTGCTGCGCACGGACGCAAAGGTGCCGCTGCGGGCGCGTACACTCGCGATCCTCGAGCACGATCTCGTGCTCCTGCTCGGTCCCGGTAACAAGAAGATCAAGTCGCTCGCCGAATTGAAGAAGAAGAAGGTCGCCGTCGTCGCCGAGAACGAATCCTCGCTCGCCTTCGTGCGCAGCATCCTCGACGTCCCCGATGGTCCCGAGGCTGCGAAAATCCAGACGGCGCCGCAGGGCGCGACGCTCGACAAGCTGTTTGCCCCGGCAAACGGCTTCAGCGCAGTGATCGCCATCGTCCACGCCTCGAAGGCGATCCGGGACAAATCCTACGAGCAAGCCGCCAAGCGCGGCGGCTTCACGCTGAACGCCATCGACGAAGCCAAGACGCTGGCGCGCAAATTCCCCGGCATTTCCGACGAGACCGTGACAGCAGGCTCGGTGTCGACGTCCCCGCAGATTCCCGACGACGATCTCGACACGATCGGGCTCGAATGGCTGCTGGTCGCGCAATCCAGGATGTCCCCGACCACGGCCGGCGAGCTCGCGCGCATCGTCTACGAGAACAAGTCGGCGCTCGGGCTCGACAACGGCTTTGCCACCAGGATCGAGCCGGCCTCGGTCGAGAAGGACGCCTTCGTGATCGCGCATCGGGGCGCCGCCGACTACATCAACGACGATACCAAGTCGTTCATGGATAAATACAGCGACCTGATGTATCTGGGCGCCGCAGCGCTCAGCATCATCGGCTCGATCTTCGCCGCGATCTACGCCAAGATCACCCGTATCGCGCCGGAGAAGGCCAGCGAGCTCTCGACCGCCATCCTCGACATCGGCGAGCGGATCGAGCACGCCCACTCGCTGGATCAGCTCGAATGTCTCCAGGATGAGCTCGAGACCATCTTGCGCGGTGCCGTCATCGGCCTCAGGGACGGCACGATCAGTACCGACGGGCTCGACACCTTCAAGCTCGGCTACGAGTTCGTCCGCGACGAGATCGGCATGCGCCGCGACTATCTGAAACGTCATGCCGGCGAGGCTGACAAGACGGGGCGCGATGCCGGGCCGGCTCCGCTGGACGACAGCAACGTCGTGGTGGTGAAGACCGCCCAGAGCGCCTGATACCGCCGGATTGGACGACCCGCCTTTCTCGTGTCCCGGACAAGCTGCAATGCCGAAGGCAGTGCAGCGCTGAGCCGGGACCCAGGAACTTCCACGATTTGCTTTGCCACATGGTCCCCGACTCTGCGGCACGCCGTCTGGAACCCTGCCCATTCGCAACCGTTGGTTTCCGGTTGCAACCGGAGAACGCGGCATGCGTGCACTCCTCATCATCCTCCTTCTGGCAATGCTGGCGGCGGCCGGCTACTTCGCCTATTCCGCAATGGCGGTCGAAGGTGAGCCGATCCCGACGGAAGGCTATGTAGCACTGGCGCTGGGCGCGGGGTTTTCCGTCATTGTCGGCGTCGGGCTGATGGTGCTGCTGTTCTTCAGCAGTCGCCGCGGCTACGACGAACCGCCACATTTCAGGTAGCACCCCGCCGGCGATGGCGGCACCGACGGCGGGCCCGGCGCAGCGACGCCGGCAAAACGACCTGCACCGTCGTTGACGGCCTCCGCCCGGGCAGGCACTTTGGCGCCGACGTCCCATCCGGGGCCTCGAGACCTGCCCCGAGACCGAATAGCCTTCTTCGCATGTCCAAGCCGCTGATCTCCGCTCTGGCCCAGTTCGCGGCCGCCACGGCCGGCCGCAACATGACCAAGGCGGCCTATGTCGCGGTGACCGTCGGCGTGCTCGGCATGGTGCTGCTGACGGACAACCGGGCCAAAGAGGCGTGGGGCTGGGTCGGCGCCCTGCTCTGGACCTGCCTCGCCTATTTCGTGTTCGAATGGCTGGTGCGGCTGCGCCATATGGCGCGGCAAGGGCGGCTTTCGCTCTACGTCTCCTCCTCCGCCGGCATCGTCGATGCGATCGGGGCGCTGGCCGTACCGGCCGCGCTTCTCCTCGGCGTCGAGCCGAAGACGGCCTGGTTGCTCAGCGTGCTCTGGGTGCTGAAGGTGGTGCCGGGCATTCCCGGTCTGCGGCAGCTGCGCCGCGTTCTGGTGCTGGAATCGGGGCCGTTGGTCAGCGTGCTCGTGATCTTCCTGATGGTGGTCTTCCTCGCCTCCGTCGCTGAATATTTCCTGGAGCGGGACGTGCAGCCGCAGACATTCGGCAGCGTCCCGAGCGCATTGTGGTGGGCGGTGGTGACCCTGACCACGACCGGCTATGGCGACGTCGTGCCGGTCACCCCGCTTGGCCGCTTGGTGGCAGCGCTGGTGATGATCTCGGGCCTCGGCGTGTTCGGCCTCTGGACCGGTATCCTGGCGACCGGCTTTGCCGCGGAGACACGGCGCGACAATTTCCTCAAGACCTGGGAATCCGTCAGCAAGGTGCCGTTCTTCGCAACCCTGGGACCGGCGGCGATCGCCGACGTCACCCACATGCTGCGCACCATCGAGCTGCCGGCGCGCACCACGATCATCCGCAAGGGTGCGCAGGGGGACTGCATGTATTTCATCGCCGCCGGCGAGGTCGAGGTCGATCTGCCCGGCAAGAAGGTGCAGCTCGGCGAAGGCGCCTTCTTCGGCGAGATGGCGCTGCTCGGCAACAACAAGCGCGGGGCCAACGTCTCGACCACGAAGGTGTCGCAGCTGCTGGTGCTCGACCTCGTCGATTTCCGCGTGCTGATGGCACGGCATCCGGATCTCGCCGAAACCATCGATGCGGAAGCAAAGCGGCGCGCGCGCGAAAACAAGTAATGGAGACAAGAATGTCGGACACAGCCGACGCAGCCACCGGCCCGCTGCTCGAAGTCACCGGCGCCCGCGCCACTATCCGCCTCAACCGGCCGAAGCATCTCAACCGGCTGCAGGCGGAGGATCTCGACGAGCTCGTCAGATTGTTCGACCGGATCGAGGCCGACCCCGCAATTCGCGTGCTGGTGCTGACCGGAACCGGGCGCGCCTTCTCCGCCGGCTACGATCTCAATTCGGTGGCGGAACGCGCGGTCAGCGCGAGCGAGCAGCAAAGCGCGGGCTCCGCCTTCGAGGCGGTGGTCAACCGGCTCGAGGATCTCGGCGTACCGACGATCTGCCGGCTCAATGGCGGGGTCTATGGCGGCTCGACCGACCTCGCACTCGCTTGCGATTTCCGCATCGGCGTCGATACCGCGGAAATGTTCATGCCGGCGGCGCGGCTCGGGCTGCATTATTACCCGAGCGGGATCAAACGCTACGTCACCCGCCTCGGCGTCGACAATGCGAAGAAGCTGTTCCTGACCGCGCAGAAGATCAGCGCCCCGGAGATGCTGCGCATCGGCTATCTCACCGCGATGGTGCCGATCGAATTCCTGGACGAGGAGGTCGACAAGCTCGCTGCGATCCTCGCCGGCAACGCGCCGCAGGCGATGCGCGGCATGAAGCGCGCGATCAACGAGTTCGCCCGCGGCGAGCTCGACGAAGCCGCCGCCGACCGGCGCCACCGCGACAGCATGCGCGGCGACGAGATCAAGGAAGGCATCAAAGCATTCGCCGAGAAGCGGGCACCGCGGTTTTGAAGCGCCCTCTCATCCGCCCGCCACAGCGGCATGCTGCGCCGCCATCTCGGCGTCGGCGGCATTGATGCGCTGGAACGCCGGCCGGGCCGTCATGCGCTCGGCATAACGGACGAAGACGTCCTTCTTCGGCACGATGCCGAACATCATGGTCCAGCTGAAGGCGACGCCCCACAATACGTCCGCCGCCGTCATGCGCTCGCCGAGCAGATAGGGTCCGTTCGCCAGCTGGGCCTCGAGCGCACCCAGCATCGTATCGTAATCGGCATAAGGCGATTGCGTGATCGGCGCTGGCTCACGCTGCATGAACTTGTCGATCAAGGCCGGCTCGAACGACGACCCGTAATAGGCGATCCAGCGCAGATAAGGCCCGCGCAGCGGATCGTTCAGAGCGGGCGTCAACCCCGCCTGCGGGAACAGATCGGCGAGATAGATGGTGATCGCAACCTGCTCGGTCACCAGCGCCTCGCCGTGGCGAACCGCAGGCACCTTGCCGAGCGGGTTGATGGCGAGATAGGCGGGCTTGCGCTGCTCGCCGGCCTTCATGTTGAGGACATCGAGATCGTAGGGCGCACCCAGCTCCTCCAGCAGCACCCGCGTGCCGGTGGCACGCGTCTGGGGCGAATAGAATAGGGTGATACGGTTCGGATCGGTCATGGCAGTCTCCATCTGGCCGGCGGGCGTTGGCGCAGCTTGTAGCGAACCATACCTGACATCCTGTGTCAGGTATGGTTTAAGGGATCATGCGCGCGAGCCGGATGCTGTCGATCCTCACCACCCTCCAGGCCAGGGGACTGGTCACCGCGCCCGAACTCGCGGAGGCCTGCGAAGTGTCGGTGCGCACGATCTATCGCGACATCGACGCGCTCGCGGCGTCCGGCGTTCCCGTTTACGCCGACCGTGGCGCGGAAGGCGGCTATCGCCTGCTCGACGGCTATCGCGTGCGGCTGAACGGGCTGTCGCAGAGCGAGGCCGGCGCACTGTTCCTGGCGGGGTTGCCAGGCCCGGCCGCGGCGCTCGGGCTCGATGCCGCGATGATCGCCGCCCAAAACAAGCTGATGGCGGCCCTGCCTGCGAATCTGCGGGAGGATGCCGGGCGGATGCAGGAGCGTTTCCACCTGGACGCGCCCGGCTGGTTCGGCGAAGCGGAAGACCCGAAGCACCTGCGCACCATCGCCGGCGCGGTGCTGCGCGGGACGCTGATCAGGATTCGGTACCAGAGCTGGCGTGCGGAGAAGCAGCGCCGTGTCGCACCGCTCGGCCTCGTGCTGAAGGGCGGCAGCTGGTATCTCGCAGGACAAGTCGACGGCAGCGTGCGCACCTATCGCGTCGCACGCGTGCTCGACTGCGCGGCGCTCGATGACCGCTTCGACCGCCCCGCCGATTTCGATCTCGCTGCTTACTGGCACGCTGCGACACTTCGTCTCGAAGCCGAGATGCATCCCAATGTCGCGATCGTCCGGCTGTCGCCGTTCGGCGTCAAGCTGCTCGACGCGCTGAGCCAGCCCTACGTCAAGGCGCGCACGCAGCTCGAGGAGACGACCGACGCAGACGGCTGGCGCATTGCGCGCGTGCCGGTCGGCAAGACGTCGTGGCACGCAGCGGCCGAACTGCTGCGGCTTGGCCCGGAGGCCGAAGTGCTGGAACCCGCCGATCTCCGCGACAAGATGGCCGAGATGACGCAAGCGATGGCCGCGCGCTATCCCGCGGCGCGCAAAGCCTGATCGCGGCACATTTTGCTGCAGCCGACGAAACATTCCTGAAACACGATTCTTCCCGCCCGCCATGAACGCGATCGCGTCTCGTCTCGACCGAAAGCCAGGGACGCAACACTGGCCCTAGCGCCGAATGGAGAATGAAGATGTTTCGTAAGCTTGCACTTGGTCTGATCGCCGCCGGTTCGCTCGGCGTTGCCGCTCTCGCGCCCACCGCCGCTTCGGCCGGTGGCTTCCATCATCACCACTGGGGTCATCACTGGGGTCCCGGCTGGGGCTTCGGCGGCGTCTATGTCAACACCGGCGTCAGCAATTGCTACCAGGAGCGCCTGGTCCAGACCCGTCACGGCCTGCGCGTGCGCGTCGTGAATGTCTGCGCCTACGGGATCTACTGATATCTCGCCTTCACGACAAAGCTCCGGTCGCATCGCGGCCGGAGTTTTGCGTTGAGCTAGCCCGCCTGCCGCTGCCGGCGAAACCAGGCCCAGGTCTCGCGCGTCGTTCTGATGTAGCCGCGGCCGCGATGGACAATCTCGCCATCGACGATCGCGTTGAGCTTCGGCAGCGCGTGAAAGGGGATCGAGGGATAAGCGTGGTGCTCGACATGATAGGGCATGTTCCACGCGAACCATTTGACGATGGCACCGGTATAGGTGGTGCGGGTGTTCTGAAAGGCGCTGCGGGTGCGGTCGCAGCCGGTATGCTCGGCATAGAGATAGGGCCGCAGGAAGCACTGCCCGATGATCAGCGGCACGATCCAGACCCAGAGCAGCAGCGCTGAAGAGAACCACAGCGAGAGCGCGAGCAGCAGGGCGTACAGCGCGACATAGGCGCGCGCCTCGGCCACGATGGTGCTGCGCTTGCTCTCGGGTATCCATGGCACGACGACCTTGCCGGTGATCGCATGGCCCAGCATCAGCCGCAGACGGCCGGCGACCTGGAGCAGGCCGCTATAGGCGAGCGCAAGCCGGGTGTCGGACGTCGGCTTCACGCCAACGATCAGCTCGGGATCCCTTTCCGGATCCTGCGTGTAGCGATGATGGTCCCAGTGAAACAGGCAGTAATATTCGTAAGGCAGCCCGATGATGAATGCCGAGAGATAACCGACGCCGAGATTGAGGCCGCGGCTCCTGAATGCGGTCTTGTGCGCGGTCTCGTGCACCGCCATGAACAGGAAGGCGACGACATAGCCCTGCACCACCATCAGCGGCAGCGCCCAGAGCACGCCCCAGCTCGACGAAACGAAAAAGATCAGTGCGCCCATCAGCATAATCACGCCGTAATGGCCGAGGCTCTGCACCGAACCTCTGACGTTGGAGCGAACCGACAATTCGCGCAGCGTGGCCGGCGTCAACGGCTTCAGGCGATGGCCGGCGTCCGAATTGGTTGCGTCGCTCATGATCGGTTGCGTGCCCTATTTGCGGAGAAGCTCGGCGATCTCGGCCTTGATGAAGGCCTGGTCGCGCGGATTGTTGATGGGGTTGCCGGCGCGATGGCCATGCAGCGATGGGATCGGATGCAGCACCGCCGATCTCGCGTTGACGAGCTTGCCGAGCTCGTCCTCGTTATCGCGGAGGTCGAAATAGCGGTCGGTCGCGCCCGGCAACAGCAGCATGTGGGCCTTGATCGCCGCCAGCGCCCGGTCGAGATCGCCAGCGAAGGCCGCACAGCGGCTGATGTCGCCACGCTGCCAGATGCCGATTTGCGCGAGAAGGTCGTTGGCATCGCGCCGCGCGAAGGTCGCATCCCAGGCGCGGGTGAGATAATCCTCGAGTGAGGTGAAGCCAGCTTCGCGCCAGACTTCGTCGCGATAGAAGCCGTGCGACATCGCCCAGCCGGCATAGACGCGCCCCATGGCACGATAGCCGGCGACAGGTCTTTCCACGAAACGGCCGTCGCGGAAGGCGGGATCGGTCGAGAGCGCGGCCTTCACGCTTTCGAGGAAGACGTGGTTGTAGGGGGCACAGCGGGCGCTGCCGCAGACGACCGCGGCGCGCGCGACCATGTCCGGATGCAGCGCCGACCAGTGATAGGCCTGCATGCCACCCATCGACCAGCCATAGACCAGCGCAAGCTTCGAGATGCCGAAGTGTTCGGTGAGCAGCCGGTGCTGGACCGCGATGGCATCGTGATAGCTCACCTCGGGGAAGGGCGCGGGCGTGTTCGAGGGCGAGGATGACAGGCCATTGCCGAACAGGTTCGGGATGATGATGAAATAACGCGTGGGATCGAGCACGCCGTCGGGACCGATCAGCCATTCAATGTCGGTGTGCTGCGCGCTGAACGAGGTCGGATAGAGAATGACGTTGTCCCTGTCGGCGCTCAGCGTGCCGTAGGTCTTGTAGGCGAGCTTCAGCGCGGGAAACACGGTCCCGGACTGGAGCGTGACGTCGCCGGCCTTGAAAATCTCGTAATCGCGTTGCGCCGTCATGCACCCAGCTCCCGCTTACGGCGGCCTTCTCTGCGTCGCGATGCATCGATCATGCCGGCTTTCGCGGACGCGCCGCTCGCCTTATAATGTACCTTTAGTACAGTTATTCGAGAGCGGCAAGATAAATCCGATCCTCAGCCCGGCTCAGGCGATGGCCGCGAGATAGCGTGCGACGGACGCAGCAAACGCGGCCTTGGCACCGCTGGCGATGTTACGGCCCCACCAGGCGCCGTAGATCCGGTCGAAGGCGAGCGGATCGACGGCTGACGCAATGCGCCGCACCGCGGCGGCGTTGAGCGGCATGTAGTTCGGATAGGAATACATGAAGCTGACGAAACGCCGGTCCATCGTCACCTGCGCGATATCCCCCGTGAGCAACGCGCCCTTCCCGTCCGCACCATGCGCATAGTGCAGCACCGTGGCGCCGGCAAAGTGGCCGCCGGTACGCAGCAGCACCACGTCGTCGGAGAGGCGATGGCTTTCGCCGGTCCAGTGCACGATCGCCGGATGAGGCCGCGTGACGAAGGCGCGATCGTCGGCGTGCAGATAGACCGGCACGCCGCCGAATGTGTCGCTCCAGTCGGCGGCCGCGCCATAGTAATGCGGATGCGAGATCGCGATTGCCTTGAGGCCGCCGAGTGCTGCGACGTGCTGGTTGACCCCATCGGTCGCGAGCGGAAGGCAATCCCACATCACGCAGCCGTTGCTGTCGGGCACCAGCAGCGCGCGCTGACCAATGGCAAAGCTGGGCTCCATCCCGATCCCGGTCAGGCCGAGATCGTCGCGCACCACCAGTCGGTGCTCGCGCGCGAGCTCCTCGCGCGTGAGGAAGGCCTGACCGCTCCAGCCGACGAACTGGCGCTCGTCCTCGCAGATCGGACAGGCCGCAGGGGGATTTCTGCTATCCGGGAATTGAGCGCCGCAGGTTGCGCAGGTCCAGAGGGCCATTGCGGTGATCCATCTTGAGTCCATCGTTGCAAGACATGACGTCGCAGTCGTCGGATCGCAAGAGCAACCGGAACCAATGCGATGAGAGCAGGTTAAGTTCTGGTCCGCCTCGGGCACCCGCAGCGCCCGTCGACCCCGCCTCATGCGAGATCCGATTCGATCGGCAGCATCAAGTTCAGCGTCTCGATGACATCGCGCCCTTCAACGTCTCGCATCTGGCCACTGTTCGCGCTCAACTTCTTCATGGCCGACATGCAGTCGGGCATCGGGCCGTTCGTCGGGGTGTTCCTCCAGGAGCGCGGCTGGGCCAGCGGGCTGATCGGCACCGCCATGACTATCGGCAATGTCGCGGGCATGCTGATCACCACGCCGATTGGCGGCTTCATCGATTCCAGCCGCAACAAGCGGCTCTGGGTCGTCATTCCCGGCATCTGCGTGGTCGCGGCATCCGCGATCATCCTGATCTCGCAAAACTTCTGGGCGGTGACGTTCTCGCAAGTCGCGCAATCGCTGGCGAGCGCCGCAATCGTGCCAGCGGTCACGGGCATCACGCTCGGCATCGCCAAGCAGAAGGGCTTCAATGCGCTCAACGGCCGCAACCAAGCCTTCAACCATGCCGGCAACATGGTTGGCGCCGCATTGTCGGGCTATCTCGGCTACAAGTTCGGCTATGTCGCCGTGTTCGCGCTGGCGGCCGTGTTCGGTGCCATCGCCATCGCCTGCGTCATGATGATTCCAGCCGAGGCGATCGACGACCGTGCCGCGCGCGGCAGCAAGGAAGACGATTCCAAGGCGCCGCCGGATGCGATGGCGATGCTGCTGAAGCACAAGGCGCTGCTCGTGCTGGCTCTCGCCCTCGCGCTATTCCATCTCGGCAATGCCGCGATCGTGCCGCTGTACGGACTTGCCGCGGTCGCCGAGGGACAAGCCAACGGGCCGAGCTTCGTCGCAACCACCGTGGTGATCGCACAAGGCGTGATGACCGTGACGTCGCTGATCGCGATGAAGGCCGCGAGCAAGCGCAATTACTGGCCGGTGATCCTGGTGTCTTTCATGTTCTTGCCGGTCCGCGGCGTGCTCGCCTTCTTCGTCACGGGGTGGTGGGGCGTGGTGCCGATGCAGGTGCTCGACGGCATCGGCACCGGACTGCAGACCGTCGCCGTCCCCGGCATGGTCGCGCGCTCGCTCAACGGCACCGGCCGCATCAATCTCGGCCAGGGCGCCGTGATCACCGTGCAGGGCGTCGGCGCGAGCCTCAGTCCCGCTCTCGGCGGCTGGATCGCGCAATGGATCGGCTATGGGCCGACCTTCCTGCTGCTCGGCAGCTTCGGCCTCGCGTCGATCGCGCTATGGCTGACTTTCGGCGCGGCGGTGAAGAAGTATTGAGCCACAGCGCCGCACGGCGGGCGCGGCGCAAACTGCCCGCCTTCGATCTGCCCAATAAGCAGGCTGCGGCACCTGGTCGCTGGCTCGGCGCGTAGTTGCGAGTGGTTTTTTGCGCAATCCGGTGCTTTTTGAGTTGCCGCATCCCCGGCGCGCCGACGAAAGTGCGAACCGCAATGAATCGGCAATAGGCGTTCCGGCGATCGATGACCCAGCCGCAGCTCTCATTCGATGGCGACCCGAACGGTGCAGCCTATGAACAATGGCGCGAGCAGTTCTGTCGGCAGGTGGCGAACGTCGATTTCGTGCCGGTGGGCGAAGGACGGGTTCACCGGACCATTGCGCCGGCCATTCTTCCCCGCCTCAGACTCTCGGCCTCGTTCGGCACGCCGATGTCTTTCGTGTCATTGGGGACGAACGATGAGTTGATCGTTACGATGTCGCCCAATTCGGCCTTGAGCGGGGCGATGGGCAAGCGCCCGCTGGAGATCGCCGCGGGCGACGTCACGATTGGCGATCCCTCGATCAAGGGCGCCCGCATCACGCAGATAACGCATGGCAATTTCCAGACCGCGCTGCTGCCGCGCAAGGCGCTGCTGCGCGCGTGCCCGAACGCCGAGGACCTGATTGCACGCGCGATTCCTGGCGCCAACCCGATCACGTCGATGTTCCTGCGGTATTACGACCTCGCACACGCGCATGCCGACAAGCTCGCCCCCGCGGAGCTCGATGCGGTCTCGCAGCACCTGTTCGACCTCGCCGTGCTGATGATCGGAGCGCGCGGCGATGTCGCCGAGGAGGCGCGACTGCGCGGCCTTGCGGCGGCGCGTTTCGAAGCCATCAAGGCCGACATCCTGGCTCAGCTGGACAGCGCCGCGCTGTCGCTGTCCGACATTGCGGCCACGCACCGCATCAGCGCGCGCACGATCCAGCTGCTGTTCGAGAAGGCCGGCATCACCTATAGCGGCTTCGTGCTCGAGCAACGTCTGCTGCGCGCCGAGCGGCTGCTTCGGAACCCGGGCCTGCGCTCGCGCAAGATCATCGAGATCGCGCACCTCGCTGGATTTCACGACGTCTCCTACTTCCATCGCGCGTTTCGCCGCCGTTTCGGGGCGACGCCCGACGATGTCAGGAAGCTGGCCAGCGAGGCCGAATAGGCCGCTTCCGCCGCGACGGCGCCGGAACGATGCCTGCTAGGTCCCGAAGCTCTTCTGCACCGCCTTGTCGAGCGTCTCGCCGCCGACGAAGCGCTGGCGCAGCTCGCGCTTGAGCAGCTTGCCGCTCGGATTCTTCGGCAAGCTATCCACGAAGATCACACGCTTGGGGACCTTGAAATGAGCCATCTGGCCAGCGCAATGCTTGATGACGGTGTCTTCGTCGAGTTTTTCCCCGGTCTTGACCACGACAATCGCGGTGACCGCCTCGATCCAGCGCGGATCGGGCAGGCCGACCACGGCAACTTCGGAGACTGCCGGAATCTTGTAGACCATCTCCTCGACCTCGCGGCTCGCGACATTCTCGCCGCCGGTCTTGATCATGTCCTTGACGCGGTCGACCACGGTGATGTGGCCTTCCTCGTCGACGGTGGCGAGATCGCCGGAGTGAAACCAGCCGCCGGCGAATGCCGCCGCGGTTTTGACCGGATCGTTGTAATAGCCGGAGAGCAGATGCGGCGAGCGATGCACGATCTCGCCGACTTCGCCGACCTTGACGTCATCCATCGCCGTGTTGACGACCCGCGTCTCGACATTGATCACGGGCTTGCCGGCCGACCCGGCCTTGCGGAGCTGATCCTCCGGCCGCAGCACGGTCGCGAGCGGCGCGATCTCGGTCTGGCCGTAGAAATTCCAGAATTTCACGGCGGGCAGGCGGCGCTGAAGCTCGAGCAGGACTTCCACCGGCATGATCGAGGCGCCGTAATAGCCCTTCTGCAAGGTCGACAGATCAGTCTTGTCGAAGTTCGGCGAGCGCAGCATCGCGATCCAGATCGTCGGCGGCGCGAAGAACGAGGTGATCCTGTGCGCCTGGATCAGCGCCAGGATGTTGTCCGCGGTCGGCTTGCCCGTGATCACCCCGGAGGCGCCGAGATAAACCTGCGGGCCCAGGAACACATCCAGCTGGGCGCAATGATAGAGCGGCAAAGCGTGCAGGAACTTGTCGTCCGCACTCATGCCGCCGTCGATGATGCAGCTGACATATTGCCACATCACGGCGTCATGGGTCAGCATCGCGCCCTTGGGCAGCGATTCCGTGCCTGAGGTGTAGACGATCTGCGCGAGATCGCGGCTGTCGACCGACGCGTCCAGGAACGAGCCGTCGGCATGCAAGAGATCGTCGAAGGTGGTGAGGCCCGCGGGCGCGGTTGCGGGATCCTCGCCCGGCAGCCAGATCATCTTCTCAACCGCACAATCCTTCGCGCTCGCCGCGCGTGCCGGCTCGACGAAGTCGGGACCGGTCGCGAGCAGCTTTGCGCCGGAGCTCTTCAGGATGAAATTGATCTCGTCCGGATTGAGCATGAAGTTGATCGGCACCAGCACGGCGCCGATCCGTGCCACGGCGAAGCGCAGCGCCGCGAAGGCGTGCGAGTTGCGCGAGAGCACCGCGAGGCGGTCGCCCTTCTTCACGCCGAGCCCGAGCAGGCCGCGGCCGAGCCGGTTGCAGATCGCGTCCATCTCGGCAAAGCTCCAGCTCACGTCGCCGCAGCTCAGCGCGAGCTTGTTCGGCTCGCGGCTCGCGGAGCGGCGCAGGAGATCGCCGATGGAATGCTCGCGCGCTTTCGAGATGGTGGCTGCGGTGTCGACGGTCATTTCTTCCCCGTGGAATTTTCGCTCGGCACAAATGCCGCGAGCTTTCGTGTTCCGCGGAGCGTAGTCGGCGCTGTCAGCGCCGTCAAACTGAGGCCGCAGCTGAATGGATCTGCGCGACGGATGCCGCACATCAGTAGGGCTCAGGGCTTGCGCCCCTTCTGCCGGAGCGTCTCGATCAGACGCAGCTTCAGGTCGTCGGCGACCTTCTGGCTGACGTCCTGGCCGACCTGCGCGCTCGCCTGCGCCAGCGCATCCGACTTCGCCAGGAACTTCTGCCCCACGGGCTGGGCATAGAACGCCTCGATCTGGCGCAACTCGTCGACGCTGAAACTCGCAGCATAGAGCGCGGCGATCTGGTCGGTGATCGCCGCAAGGGCCGGAGCGTAGATCTCGGAGCCGGCGGCCGTCATCGCGTCATAGTCGCGCTCGATCTCCGGCCGGTCCTGCGCGACCACCGGGCGGAGCTTGAGCAGCAGCTGCGGCAATAGCGCGCGATAGGGGTCCGCGATCTTCAAGGTGACCACGAGCTTGCGCGCCGCGTCCATCGCCTCCGGCGAGGGCGTCTGTGCCGATGCAGCGCAGGTGAGGAGCAGCAGGACGCCGGCGATGGTCAACACACGTCTCGACATGAATCTCTCCTTCGCCACGTGGAAGCCGGATGCGCGATGTTTCAACGAGCCGCAGGCACTGCCGCGGCCGTCGCCGCCGGCGTGCTTTGCAATGCCGTCTCCTCGACCTCCGTCACCTTCACGAACAGGTTCGGCACCCGCTTGGCCCGGTCGAGCAGCCAGGCCGCGCCAATCATGATGACGATGCCGGCGATAGAGACGGCAAGCTGCTCCCAGATGCCCTTGTTGTACTGAGTGAGGATCCAGTGCGCCGAGAACGACAAGAACACGCCTAGGCAGAAGATCGGCAGCGAATGCTGGCCGCAGAGGATCACGGGGCGCAGCCAGCCGCGGTACAGCGGCCGCCATTTGCGCGAAATGAAATGGGTCACCCAGATCGCCAGCGCCAGGAAATGGGTGAAGCGCAGCATGTCGAGGTCGGTCTTGTCGATCGGGTAGATCGCCTTGATCATCCATTTCGGGATCAGGGCTTCCAGCGCGTGGACGTGCCAGGTCATCACGATCAGCAGCGCAAAGACCAGCCAGGCCGCGGCCAGCGCCATCGCCGGCTTCGACCACACCCATCGGGCGATCTGGTCGATCTGGCCGATGCCGCACCAGGCCGCGAACACGAACATCAGCTGCCAGCAGAACGGATTGAAGTACCAGTGGCTGCCGGGCGGATAGGACGCCACGTTCCAGTCGAACCAGCGCGACAGCACGTAGAGCACCACGGAGCCGGCGAGCGTCAGGTTCGGCCGCCGCACCAGGCCCCACACGATGAAGGGCGCGGCGAACACCAGCGTGATGTAGAGCGGCAGCACGTCGAGATTGACCGGCTTGTATTTCAACAGGATCGCCTGCCCGATCAGCTCGTCCGGATGCGCCAGGAAATTGAACACGTTGAACTCGTGCTCGTACATCGGATTGTCGAAGCGGCGCGCGGTGCGGGCGATCTGCGCGGTGAACAGCAGGAACAGCATGATGTGGGCGACGTACATCTCCGCCGCGCGGCGCCACAGCCGCTTGAGCGCGGCGAGGAACCAGCCGCCGGCGACGATCGGCCCGTAGATCCAGCCGACGAGATAGCCGGAGATGAAGACGAAGAACTCGGCGGCATCGCTGAAGCCGAAATTGCGCAGCGTCAGCCAGGCCACGACATCGTGCGGGATGTGGTCGAGGAAGATCATCCACAAGCCGATGCCGCGGAAGAGATCGAGCCGCAAATCGCGCTCGACCGGCGCCAACAATGCCGACTGGTCCCGTGTGATCATGGCCCCGCCTCGTTCGCTGGGCGTCGCGCCAAGAGCGGCGCCGAACAATCGGATGCTAAAAAACGTGAATCAAAAGGTCGACTGCCGCATTGGCTAGCCCGGCAACGGTAGCCGACCCCGGGAGCCACGCAAGGGACTTTGTGGGGCAGCCAGCCGCGCTCTTGCGCTGCAACAGGCGAGCCCGACCTCAAAACTGCGAAAACAACCCCATGCACAGTAGACGATGGTTGCAAGATCAATGGGTTAGGTGGGGAGCGGGATTGGGTGCGGGTCGGACAGGAATTCAGGAGCGAAAAAGCCAAGGGATCGTGGTTTGACTCGCCCTGTCCTGTTTGCCCAAGCGAGCCGAGGAGAATTGGCCGCGATCGTTGCCGCCCATTCCGAATGACGTCTTCCGCGATTTGCTTCGTCGGGCAAAACAGGAGCATAGTGGCATCATCGCAGGAGGTCGGACAGGCCGGGTCTGGCTGCTGCGTTTCACCGCTTGCTGGCTTTCTGCACTACTGATGGAGGCGCCGCCGACTGGCGCTCTGGCCAAGGGAAGCGTTCATGAGCCGATCGGTGCATGCTCCTGTCGGAATTTTCGATAGCCTGCGCTACGGGTTTGCGCAGGTTGCGACGGTCCCCACGCCGTTTGGCGACGTCGTGTATGTGTCCGGTCAGGTTGCCTGGGACGCAGAACAGAACATCGTTGGCGCTGGCGACATCGGCCGTCAACTCAGCAAGAGCTTGGAAAACCTTGGCGTTGCGCTGGCATCGGTCGGTGCGAAACTCGATCAGGTGGGTGCGTTGCGGCTCTACATCAAGCAGAGTCACCTCCACGAAGGCAAAGCCATCAGCTGCGCCCTCAAAGCGGCGTTCGGCGATCATCCGCCGTGTACAACCTGGATTGGCGTGCCAAGCCTTGCCAGAGCTGAGTTCCTCATCGAGGTGGAGCCTTCTGCGGTTTTCCTGGCGTGAAACAGCTGATTCAGCTCTGGCGTGATGCTCGACCGTAAGCGAACCGACCGTGGCAGGAGCATTGCGTTTGGCCATAAGGAATGACGGTGGCGGCATGTCGGCCACGCTGCTAGCGCCTACCGCAGAACCGGCTCAACTCGCCCGCGGTCTGCTGCGGAAGCTCCTCCGGGAAGAAATGTCCTCCATCGAGCGGCTTTCCTTGCACGTCGCCGGCCCAGTTTCGCCATAACCCCAAGGGGCCACCCGCGCCCGCATACCATGAATTCAACGGTCCGCGGCCGCTCCAGAGGACGAGAACAGGGCAATCGATCCGACGGCCGGAATTGCGATCGGCTAGGTCGTGTTCGTGATCAATTGTCGCCGCCGCGCGATATTCCTCGCAGATCGCATGAACATGCGCCTCATCGCGCAACGCCTCGACGTAGGCCGCCCGTACGGCTGAACTGAAACTGTCTGCGCTCGACCCCCAACCATGGAGCGCATTGTCGACGACGGCATCGGGTGCTGCGGACAAGAGCCGCTCGGGGAGCGGCTCAGGCTGCGCGAGCAATGACCAAGGCCAATAGCCGACTGCCAGTTTCTTGTCCGCGCGTTCCCAGGCATCGGCGATCGGAACGACGTCGAGGACGGCGAGCCGTTCCACGCGTTCGCCATGGTCGAGCGCAAGCCGATAAGCGACGCGGCCGCCGCGATCATGGCCCGCTACCGAGAAACGGGTGAAGCCAAGCTTTGTCATGACGGACACCATGTCCTTTGCCATCGCCCGTTTCGAATATGGCGCGTGGTCCGGGCTGGAGGGCGGACAAGCGCTGCGACCATATCCGCGAAGATCGGCACAAACGACGGTGAAGTCTTGCGCGAGCAACGGCGCAACGTCTCGCCACATCAGATGCGTCTGGGGAAATCCGTGCAGTAGGAGAATGGCCGGTCCAGAACCGCCCCGGCGTATGAAAATCCGCGCGTCCTCGGCCTGAACATCGGCGGCTTCAAAATCCTCAAACTTCATGGGACGAGCCCTTTCCGAACGACGGCGAACCAAGAAGCAATCCTATCCCGCCATCTGACATCGACGCCGCGGATGCAGGTTGGGTTCCGCCGCGATATCGTGTCGTTCGAACGATGTTGCGATCGCGAAAACATTCCGAATAGGTGAGTGGAGGTGTCGGAACGAGGCGTCGCCGAACGTCTTCAGAGATATCGGCCCTAACCAGAGGTTAAGCCATGGATAGTTCCATCCTGAGGCCTGCTTCCGAACTCGCTCGCACGAACAAGGCCCATTTTCCCAACGAAAGCGCCGACTACCGCCGCGCCCGGCAAAGCCTGCTGGCCGAGGAGATCGAGCTGCGTCGCCAAATCGAGCGTGTGGCTAAACTGCGCCGGGCGCTGCCGCCCGGCGGCGAGGTGACGAAAAACTACGTGTTCGAGGGCGAGAACGGCAAAGCGAATTTCTCCGACTTGTTCGACGGCAAGCAGACGCTCGCGATCTACAGCTACATGTTCGGGCCGCAGCGGCAGACGCCATGCCCGATGTGCACCTCATTCATGAGCACGTGGGAGCACAAATTGCCCGACGTCGAGCAGCGTATTGCCTTCGTCTTCATCGCGCGGTCGCCGATCGCGCGTTTGATCGAGGCAAAGAAGGCGCGTGGCTGGTCACGACACAAGATCTTCTCCGACATCTCCGGCGATTACACCCGCGATTACGTCAGCGCCGAAGACGCCGACGTGCCCGGTTACAGCGTGTTCACGCAGCGCGACGGCACAATCCGGCATTTCTGGTCCGGCGAGATGGGGGCCACGATGGCCGACCCACAACAGGACCCACGCGGCGCGCCCGACATCGATCCGCTCTGGACCATCCTCGACACCACGCCAGAGGGGCGCGGCACCGACTGGTATCCAAAGCTCGCGTACTGAGCGCCTTCTGCTGTCATTGGCCGCGCGCGCCGCGCAATCCGATCTACAAAGGTCGTTTGGCGGACGATGATCTCTATAAGGTCACAAAACCCGAAACAAGAATGGCCCCAGCTCATGCGAGCCATTTCGTCTCGTGTCCGGATAAATTCAAACTTGGTTGCGGGGATGCGCAACCACCGAGGGGCCGCACCACTGCCGCGAACGGTCGCCGAATCATTGAGAGGAGGTGTCGGAACGAGGTGCCTCCGGCAATTGTGATTTACGCCCTTCCTATGATCCGCTTGCTCGATTACGGAACCATGGGCGACTGGAATACTTACCCGGTTCAGCCTGATGGAGAGCAGAAATGTTCATCGTGATCGGAGCAAACGGCCGTGTCGGCTCGGCAGTGGCGTCGACGTTGCTGAATGCAGGTCGGCCAGTCACGGCCGTGCTTCATAGCAGCAACAACGAAGCCGATTGGCGCAAACGCGGCGCCCAGACCGTGGTCGTCGATGTGCGCAACGCCGACGCCCTGCGTGCGGTGTTCAGAACGGGCACCCGCGCTTTCCTGCTAAACCCGAACGCCGATGTCTCGGCCGACACCGATCGTGAGGAACATGCTACTGTTCGGAGCATCGTCGCGGCCGTCGACGGATCCGGTCTCGAGAAAGTCGTCGCGGCATCCACCTATGGCGCCCAGCCGGGCGAGCGCTGCGGCGATCTCAATATCCTCTACGATTTCGAGCAGGCGCTTGCCGCGCGATCGATACCGGCGACCATACAGCGAGGCGCCTACTACATGAGCAACTGGGACGAAATGCTCAGTGCCGCGACGGGAGGCGTGTTGCCGACAATGATTCCGGGAGACATGAAGATCCCGATGGTCGCGCCCGCCGATCTCGGCAAAGCGGCCGCGCGCCGTCTACTGGAGCCACCTTGCGATCATGATGTACATTATGTCGAAGGGCCCGAGCGATATTCGCCGCAGGACGTAGCGGACGTCTTCGCGGCGGCGCTCGGCAGCCCGGTGAAGGTCGAGGTCCTACCGCGCGATCAATGGATTGCGGCTTATCGAAAGCTGGGCTTCTCTGCCGCAGCGGCCGAATCTTATGCGCGAATGACCGCAGTCAGCGTCGATAGCGGCTTTGCCATGTCAGAGCCCTTCGAACGCGGGAGGACCACTCTCGAAGACTATATTGGCACGCTTGTCGCCAAGTCGCGCGGCTCGCACGCTCTGCCAGCGGGGCACGGCGCGCCTCGAGAGAGTTGGCATTGAGGAAGGCGCAACCACCGCGGTGACAACCGCCTATTCAGGCAAACCCGCCTTGCTCAACCCCCTCGCGCAAGCGCTCCGAGCCTCCGGCTGATGCGAGCTGGATCGTGCTCAGGAAGCGGGCGATCGTCAATTCGGGACAAGGCACATTGGCGCAGCCGCGGCCGTTCTGGCTTCATCTTCCAGTCCTACCTGTGACGCCGCGACCGCGTGCCAGACGCGCGAATGTTGCATCGCGGGCAAATGGTCCATCGCTGTCCGGCTTGGTTCCAACGCCTCTCGATATCGCCGGGCAGGACATAGCCGTTGCTGATGACGGCCATTTGAAGCGTTGCGGACGCGTACAGGCGCCCGAGAACTTACCCCTCCAAAATCGCGACCGCTCTTGTCCATCCTGCCGAGGCTCGTTCGATCTTCACGGGGAAGCATGACACCTTGAAGCCGGTTGGCGGCAGCGATTCGAGATTGTGCAGCTTCTCGAGATGGCAATAGCCGATATGACGGCCGGCCTTGTGCCCTTCCCAGATCAGGCTGGCGTCTTTCGTCTCGGCGTATTTCTTCGCGGTGTGAACGAACGGCGCGTCCCAGCTCCAGCCGTCGGTGCCGGTCAGGCGCACGCCGCGCTCGAGCAGGTACATGGTGGCTTCATAGCCCATGCCGCAGCCCGACGTGACGTAGTCCTGCCGGCCATATTTGGCGCCGGCGCTGGTGTTGACCACGACGATCTCGAGCGGCTTCAGCTCATGGCCGATGCGCTTGAGCTCGGCCTCGACATCCTTGGCCGTTGCGACGTAGCCGTCCGGCAAGTGCCGGAAGTCGAGCTTCACCCCGGGCTGGAAGCACCATTCCAGCGGCACCTCGTCGATGGTCCAGGACCGCTCGCCGCGATTCATGGTCGGGTGAAAATGCCAGGGCGCATCGAGATGCGTGCCGTTGTGGGTGGAGAGGCTGACCTGCTCCACCGCCCAGCCCTGGCCATCAGGCAGATCCTCGGCCTTCAATCCGTCGAAGAACTGCAGCATGCGCGGCAGGCCCTGCTGGTGATTGATATACTGGATCGTCGGATGATTGCCGGGCGGATCGGCCGGCACGTCGTTCTGCAGGGGGACGGAGATGTCGATCAGCTTGCTCGTCATGGCGCTTCCTCGTTGATTGTTCTCGTTGGCGGCCGTCAGGCGTGCTTCAGACGCGCCTTCAGACGTCTTCTTCAGGTTTCTTGCCGCTCGACGCGGTTCTTCAAAATGCCGATCTTCTCGACCTCGAGCTCGATCGTATCGCCATGCTCGAGAAACCAGCCGAGCTCGAGGCCGCAGCCATTGCCGACCGTGCCGGAGCCGATGAATTCACCGGGCATCAGCGTCTCGTCCTGGGTGACGTGGGCAATGATCTCCTCGAAGGAAAACAGCATGCCCTCGGAGACGCCTTTGGAGCGGGTCTCGCCGTTGACGCGCGCTTCCATCTTCAAACGATAGGGATCGCCGATCTCGTCCGGCGTCACGATCCAGGGACCCATCACGTTGCCGCCGTCAAAACTCTTGCCCTTGGCCGGGCCGAGCCGCCCCTCCATCTCGATGCGCTGGGCGTCGCGCGCGGAGAAATCGTTGAAGATGGTGTAGCCGAAGATGTGATCCCCAGCCTTCGCAGGCGTGATGTTCGCTCCCTTGTTCCTGGTGATGATCCCGAACTCGAGCTCGTAGTCCATGACCTTGCTGTAGCGCGGCCATTTCACCGTGGTGTTGGTGCCGCGGACGCTGAAGCGGTTGGTGATGTAGTAGATCGGCTGCTTGCGATAGACCTCGGGCAGCTCGCCGAGCGGCTCGGCGTCGATGCGCGCCAACTCCGCCATGTCGCCCCTGGCGCGTGCGGCGAGCTTCCGCTGCCCGCGCGGCGCTTGCAGGATGTGCAGAGGAAACGACATGCCGTCGCGCATCTGCCGGGGCTCCGGCACCGGCGCGAGGATGTCGACGGCGCTGACTGCCGCCGACAGCGTCGCGTCCTGGCCGTGCTTGTCCAGCAGGGCCCGGGCAGAATCGAGCGCGCGAGGACCTGCGTCGATCAGTGCCAGCATCGAGGCGAAGGCCGGATCGGCCCCGCCGTCCCGTGCGGCCGCGGCGGCGAGGTCGAACACCTGGCTGTCATTGGCGTGGACGGCGCCGATCTTCTCCTGACCGGATGATCTGAACGTTGCGAGCTTCACCTTGGGCACCCCTTGCTATCGTTCATAATATATGATCAGATAAAATATCGATAAACAAGCCTGAAAAATACAAACTGGGGAGAGCGCGGTGAGGCGAACGCAGATAAGCAGCATGCTGGCAGGTCTCACGCTCGGCGTCGGGGTGTCGATTGCCTTGACGGCGACAGCGCTGGCGCAGGCCAAGATCCAGATCGGCTGCACCGCGACCTCGGACTGCGCTTCGGCCATGGTCGCGGTCGACGAAGGCATCTTCAGAAAGCACGGGCTGGACGTCGAGATGACGCCGATCGCGATCAACTCCAACATCCCGGCGGCGATCCTGTCGAACTCGATTCAGGTCGGCGGCCCCACCTCCACCGTCTTCCTGCAGGCCGTCGACGGCGGCCTCGACCTGGTCGCGATCGCCGGCGCCTCGGTCATGAACCCGACCTCGAACACCGCGATCGCGGCGTTCGTCCGCAACGGCATCACGATCAAGGATCCCAAGGACTTCACCGGCAAAAAGGTCGGCGCACCCGGCCTGAACGCCTTCCTGCACGTGCTGTTCGTGAAATGGCTGGTCGAGAAAGGCGTCGATCCCCGAAGCGTCAATTTCGTCGAAGTCACCTTCCCGACCATGGCCGACATCATCAAATCAGGCGGCGTCGATGCCGTGCTCACGGCCGAGCCGTTCGTCACGCGCATGAGCAATGCGGGGCTCGGCTCGGTCGGCGCGCGCTACGGCGCCGAGCTCGGCCGTACCGATCCGATCATCTTCTATGCCGCATCGCGCGACTGGGCGGAGAAGAATGCGGCGAATGTGAAGAAATTCCGCGAAGCCATCGCGGAGGCCGCCGTCATCGTCAACAGCGACCCCGAGAAGGCCTCGGCCTCGATCGCCAAATTCACCAAGCAGCCGCTCGATCTCGTCAAGGCGACGCCGCCGAACCAGTCCGAGCCGAACCTCAAGCCGCAAAACCTCAGCTGGTGGATCGAGGTGATGTCGTCGCAGAAGATGCTGCAATCAAAGCTCGACACCGCGAAACTGGTGCTGAACTAGGGATATCGACGATGCCTGCTCCCGAGCGCACTCTCGAACGCCCGCCGGCTGAGACCGGAACCCTGAGCGAGCGCGCCGCAAGCCTGATCGAACAGGACATCCTGGCCGGAGATCTCGCACCGGGATCGCGGCTCGGCATCATCGACCTCGTGCAGCGCTACGAGATCGGCGCCACCCCCTTGCGCGAAGGCCTGTCGCGGCTGATGTCGCGCGGCCTGATCGTCGGCATCGGCCAGCGCGGCTTTCGCGTCGCCGAGGTCAGCCGCGAGGATCTCGCCGACATCACCTGCATGCGAACGGCGATCGAGATCGAGGCGGTCAGGCTCGCCATCCTCCACGGTGATGTCGCCTGGGAGGCCGGCATCGTCAGCGCGCTGCATCAGATGCGCCGGCACATCGAGCGCACCGGCAACGAATTCCGCGAGGGCGCGGCCGATTTCGACCGGCTGCACAAGGGCTTTCACACCGCGCTGCTCGCCGCCTGCGGCTCGCGGCGCATGCTGGCCGCCCATTCCGACCTCTACGACCAGGCCTACCGCTACCGCCGCGTGATGATGAGCGCCATCGATAGCGGCGAGGGCTTCATCCGCAGTCACCAGATGCTCGCCGACCATGTGCTCGCCCGCGACGTGGCCGCCGCGCAGAAGATGCTGGCGGCGCATCTGCACTCGACCATCAAGTTCGTCTATCCGGAGATGCGCGGGGAGCAATCATGAGCGTCGTTGCCAAGCTCATTGAGGCGCGCGCCGCGCGGCGGCAAAAAGCGCTGATCGCGTTCAATGCCGCGACGCTGCGGCTCGGCGGCAAAACCATCATCGAGAATCTCGATCTTCAGGTCCGGCCGGGCGAATTCCTCTGCATCGTCGGCGCCTCCGGCTGCGGCAAGACCACGGCGCTGCGGCTCGCCGCAGGCCTCTATCGCCCCACGAGCGGCGCGGTGACGTTCGACGGCGAAGAGATCACCGCGCCGCGGCGCGAGGTCGCGATCGTGTTCCAGGATTACGGCAAGGCGCTGTTGCCGTGGCGGACCGCTTCCGGAAACATCTCGCTGGCGCTGGAAGCCTCGCACGTGCCGGCGCGCGAACGCGGCGCGCGCATCGATGCGCTGCTGCGCAAGGTCGGCCTGCCCGGCCATGCCGACAAATATCCGACCGAGATGTCGGGGGGCATGCAGCAACGCCTGCAGATCGCGCGCTGCCTTGCGCAGGAGCCGACCACGCTGCTGATGGACGAGCCGTTCGGCGCGCTGGATGCGATGACGCGGCAGGGCTTGCAGGACGAGGTGCTGTCGCTGACGCAGGCGAGCCAGACCACCGTGATCTTCGTGACCCACGATCTCGACGAGGCGATCTATCTCGGCGACCGCGTCATCGGCCTGTTGCCGCATCCGGGCCGGATCGGGATCGAGCTCGACGTCGACCTGCCGCGTCCGCGCGACCAGCTCGCCACCCGCGAGCAGCCGGAATTCCTGCGGCTGCGCCGGCAATTGTTCGACTTCATCAAGGCGACCGAACATTGAGCCTCGACCGCACGAAGCCTTTGTTGCTGCCGCTGGCGCTGATGCTGGCGTTCGAGCTGTGGGCACGCCTCGCCCATCTGCAAAGCGACAGCCTGGCGCCGCCGAGCGCAATCCTCGCGGCGCTGGCCAATGCGCTTGCCGATCTCTCGATTCCGATCGCGACCCGCGACACGTTGTTCGCCGCCTTTGCAGGCCTTGCGATCGGCAGCGCCATCGGGCTTGCGCTCGGCATCGCCTTCGGCATTTCGCGTCCCCTCGACCGGCTGATGGAGGTGACGGTCGAGGCGATCCGCCCGATTCCCTCGATCGCGCTGCTGCCTATTGCGTTGATCGCGCTCGGCTTCGGCTACCGCATGGAGATCGTGATCGTGGCGTTCGCCTGCGTCTGGCCGATGCTGATCCTGACCCGCAGCGCGGTGCGCAGCATCGAGCCGCGATTGATGGAAGTGTCGCGGGCCTTGCGGCTGAGCGCGCCGCAACGGATCGCGAAGATCGTGATCCCGGCCGCACTGCCGCGAATCTTCGTCGCCTTCCGCCTGTCGGCCGGCATCGCCCTGATCGTCGCCGTCACCGTCGAGATCGCGATCAATCCGATTGGCCTCGGTGCCGGCATCATGCTGGCGCAGCAGGCGCTGCGCGCCGACCTGATGCTCGCCTATCTCGTTTGGATCGGCGTGATCGGCTACGCGCTGAACATCCTGTTGATCACGGCGCAGCGCCGCCTGTTCGGCCGCGCCGCGCTTGCCGGAGATAATCCATGAACCGCACGGCGATCCTCTGGCGTGTCGCCAGCGTCCTCGTCGCAGCCGGCTTCATCGCGGCGTGGCAGCTCATTGCCAATCTGAAGCTGGTCTCGCCGGTGTTCCTGCCCGGTCCGGACCGCGCCTGGGCCGCTTTGGTGCGCGGCTTTTCGAGCGGTGATCTCGCGGGCAAGCTGATCGGCACGCTGGAGCACATGGCCTATGGCTGGTTCGCCGCCTCGATCGCGGGCATTGCGCTCGGCGCGCTGATCGGTTCGTCCAAGATGATGCGGGCCTATGTCGCGCCGTCGCTGGAATTCCTGCGGCCGCTGCCGGTCTCGGCGATCATCCCGGTGGCGATCGCGATGCTCGGGCTGACGCAAGGCATGGCGCTGTTCGTGATCGCCTTTGGCGCGATCTGGCCGATCATGCTCGCAACCATTCACGGCTTTGCCGCAGTCGAGCCGCGGCTGTATGAAGTCGCCCGCTCGCTGCAGATGTCGCGCACCGCAATCATCGCCAAGATCGCCCTGCCCTCGGCATTGCCGGATATCCTCGCGGGCATGCGGCTCAGCCTGACGGTCGCGCTGATCCTCTCGGTCGTCTGCGAGATCCTGGCCGGCCTCGATGGCCTTGGTCACTGGGTCCTGCTCTCGGCACGCGCGTTCCGATCCGCCGACCTCTTCGCCGGCGTCATCCTGCTCGGTGCGACCGGATATGTGACGTCGATTGCGATGTCACTGGTCGAGCAGCGGCTACTCGCCTGGCAGACCGCGGCGAGATAGCGCGGCGATCCCATCGCCCAACAAAAACGGCCCGCATCAAGCGGGCCGTTGTCGTCTCGGATCCGGTCAATCCGAATTTGGTTGCGGGGATAGGATTTGAACCTATGACCTTCAGGTTATGAGCCTGACGAGCTACCGGGCTGCTCCACCCCGCGTTAAACCTTTGCGCGCCTTCGGTTAAATCCTGGGGACGGTCGGTTGAGGCCGGCGCTGGTCGCGCTGGCTTGCCGCTTCCGTCCCAAAGGCTTCCTTGGAAGGCGACCCCCGGGCAATGCCCGTCGGGTGCGGGGGGTATGTATCAAGGCGGGCTGCCTTTGGAAAGGGCTGCGGGAACGTTTTTTTCGACTTTGTGACAGGGGGATGAGCGAATTTCCGCGCCGTTCCGCGCGCTCTTGCCAGAAGTTCCACAAAGGACCAGCTTGCGGCAACAAGATTAAGGCTGAAACGCCGGGGAGTCATTCCGGGGGGAACAACGTTGACCGACACATTCGATTTCGTCGTCGTGGGCGCGGGCTCGGGCGGCTGCACCGTCGCAGGTCGGCTGTCGGAGGATGCGCCGACATCCGTCGCGCTGCTCGATGCGGGCGGACGAAACGACACCTGGCGGATCACCACGCCATTCGGGCTGGCGTTGCCCTACGCCGCGGCCAACTGGGCCTTCGATACCGTGCCGCAGAAGGGCTTGAACGGCCGCATCGGCTATCAACCGCGCGGCAAGGGCCTCGGCGGATCCTCGGCCATCAACGCGATGGTCTACATCCGCGGCCACAAATGGGATTACGACCATTGGGCCGCGCTCGGCAATGCCGGCTGGTCGTATGCGGACGTGCTGCCCTATTTCAAGCGGTCGGAGAACAACGCCGATTTCGACGGCGAATATCACGGCAAGGGTGGCCCGCTGCACGTCAACAGGCTGCGCTCGGACAATCCGATCCATGACGTCTTCCATCAGGCCGCGCGCGAGGCGCAGTTCCGCATCCGCGAGGACTTCAATGAAGAGGACCATGAAGGGCTCGGCAGCTACCAGGTAACCCAGCGCCACGGCGAGCGCTGGAGCGCGGCGCGCGCTTATCTGGCTCCCCACATGGACAAGCGGCCGAATCTGCGGGTCGAGACCGGAGCGCAGGCAACGAAGATCCTGTTCGAAGGCGGGCGCGCGGTCGGCATCGAATATGTGCAGGGCAGACAAAAGAAGCAGATGCGCGCCCGCCGCGAGGTGATCCTCGCCGCCGGTGCCTTCCAGTCGCCGCAGCTATTGATGCTGTCGGGAATAGGCGACGGCGATGCGCTTGCCGCGCACGGCATCGGCGTCGTGCATCACCTGCCGGGCGTCGGGCGCAATCTGCAGGACCATCCGGACTTCGTGTTCGTCTACGCCTCCGACTATCCGCACTTCGTTCACGCCTCGATCAGTCGGCTGCCCTCCCTGCTGCGCGGCATCCAACGCTATCGCCGCGAGCGGCGCGGCGTGATGACGACCAATTTCGCCGAATGCGGAGGCTTCCTGAAAACCCGGCCTGATCTCGACGTGCCGGACATCCAGCTCCACTTCGTCATCGCGATGCTCGACGACCACGGCCGCAAGAAGCACAAGGAGGCGGGCTTCTCATGCCATGTCTGCCTGCTCAGGCCGAAGAGCCGCGGCAGCATCTGGCTGAAAAGCGCCGATCCACTGGCAGCACCGATGATCGATCCGAATTTCCTCGGCGAGGAAGAGGATGTCGAGAGGATGGTCGCCGGCTTCAAGACGACGCGGCGTCTGATGGAGACGCCTGCGCTGCGAGCGCTACAGAAGAAGGACATGTTCACGTCCGGCGTGAGAACGGACGACGACATCCGCGCCATTCTGCGCGCGCGGGTCGACACCGTCTATCACCCCGTCGGCACCTGCAAGATGGGTACGGACACGATGGCGGTGGTCGATCCGGCATTGAAGGTCCATGGGGTCGGAGGATTGCGCGTCGTCGACGCCTCGATCATGCCGACGCTGATCGGCGGCAACACCAATGCGCCGACCATCATGATCGGGGAGAAGGCGGCGGATATGATCAAGGGTGAGATGCGGTAGCATCGCCTTGCGTCATTGCGAGCGCAGCGAAGCAATCCAGAATCCCTCCGCGGAAAGACTCTGGATTGCTTCGCTGCGCTCGCAATGACGATGTGGATAGGGCGGCGAATACACGTTCAACTCAGCAAAAACCCGCCGTCCACCGTCACCACGCTCCCCGTCATGTAGCGCGACGCATTCGACGCCAGCAGCAGAATCGCGCCGTCGAGATCGGACTCGGCGCCGACGCGGCGTTGCGGGATGCGTTTGGCGAGGCGCTCGCCTGATGGCGTCGACCAGAAGGCGTGGTTCATCTCGGTATCGATGTAGCCGGGCGCGAGCGCGTTGATGCGGATGTTCTGGCCCGCGAGCTCCAGCGCCATCGCTCTTGTCGCCTGGATGATGCCGGCCTTCGAGATCGCGTAAGGCGAGAGCGCCTTCAAGACGCCGGTGCCGAGCACGGAAGCGATGTTGACGATGTTGCCCGGCTGCTTGCGCGCGATCATGCGGCGCGCCACTTCGGTCGCGAGAAAATAGGCGCCCTTGAGATTGGCGCCGATCACCGCATCCCAATCCGCCTCGGTCTGCTCGGTCGCGAGCTTCTCGATGGCGATGCCGGCATTGTTGATCAGCACGGTGACGGGACCGAGCGCGGCTTCGGCGGCATCGACCGCCTTGGCGATCGAGGCGGTGTCGGTGACGTCGAGCGCGACCGCCGCGGCGCGGCCGCCCTTGCCGCGGATTTCCTCTTCCAGGCTCTTCAATTTGTCGGTCTGCCGTGCGGCGAGCGCGACGGCCGCGCCATGCGCCGCCAGCATCCGGGCAAATTGCCGGCCCAGCCCCTGGCTCGCACCGGTGACGAGGATGGTTTCTTTACTGACGTCGAATAGGTCTGACATGACGCGTTCCTTGCGCGGTTCCCTTGAGCTTTGGAGCCACCAATACAGACGATTTTAGCGATCTGAAACCGGAATGATCGGCTCGGCGTTCATTCGTTCCGTCGAGGCAGGGCTTTCGCGCATGAACAGTTTCGATCTCGCCGTCTACGCCGCGCTCGCCGTCGCGGTCGGCTTGGGCTTTCGGACCGGGCTGCTGCGCAGCGCCATGACCATCCTCGCCTATCTGCTCGCGGCGCCGATCGCGGTGGCGCTGATGCCGCTGATCGCACCGCAGATCGCCGGCAATCCGAACTCGCCGCTGCTGCAAAACTGGATCTGGTTCTTCGCCATCTTCGTGGTCGTCGGCATGCTGTTCGGCCAGATCGGCCGCATTGCGCTGAACGACACGATCGGCGAGGCCGGCATCGGCGACCGGCTCGGCGGCGCCGCGCTCGGCGCCGCCAGGGTCGGCCTCGTCGCCACCACCTTGGTGCTGGTGTTCGACCAGATCGTGCCGACGAACCGCCAGCCGCCCTTCCTCGCCGGCTCGCATCTGCGGCCGCTGTTCTCGACCGTGGGCCAGATGGGCTTCAAGTCGCTGCCGCCAGAAGCCGCCGCCGCAATCGATCGCCTCAAGCAGGAGCGGCGGATCTAGTCCGCTTTTGCATCACCCGATCGCGCGCCATGCATTTTGGTGCGAGCCCCTCCCTTATCAGCGGCGTCGCACTTGGCTAGAGTGCGGCCCGTCCAAAACCTGCCTGATAGTTACGGGAGTGAAACAGTGGATCTTGGGATCAAAGGTCGCCGCGCCATCGTCTGCGCATCCAGCAAGGGCCTCGGGCGCGCCTGCGCCATCTCGCTGGCGGAGGCCGGCGTTCACGTCACGCTGACCGCGCGCGGCGCCGAAGCGCTGAAGAAGACGGCCGATGAGATCCGCAAGGCCTATCCCGACGTGACGGTCACCGAGATCGTCGGCGACATCACGACGCCGGCGGGCCGCGAGGCGGTGCTGAAGGCCTGCCCCGAGCCCGACATCCTGATCAACAATGCCGGCGGCCCGCCGCCCGGCGATTTCCGCAACTGGACCCGCGACGACTGGATCAAGGCGATCGACGCCAACATGCTCACCCCGATCGAGCTGATCAAGGCGACCGTGGACGGCATGATGGCGCGCAAGTTCGGCCGCATCGTCAACATCACCTCGGCGGCGGTGAAGGCGCCGATCGACATCCTCGGCCTCTCCAACGGCGCACGCGCCGGCCTCACCGGCTTCATCGCCGGCCTGTCGCGCAAGACAGTCATCAATAACGTCACCATCAATGGCTTGTTGCCGGGCCCGTTCGAGACCGATCGCCTCACCGGCACCGCGAAGGCCGAGGCCGACAAGCGCGGCGTCAGCCCTGAGCAGATCCTGGCCGAGCGCGCCAAGCTCAACCCCGCCGGCCGCTTCGGCCAGCCCGACGAGTTCGGCTATGCCTGCGCCTTCCTGTGCGGCGCCAAGGCCGGCTTCATCACCGGACAGAACATCCTGCTGGATGGTGGTGCTTTCCCGGGGACGCTGTAACGCATCATCGCAGGTGTACTCCCTCGCCCCATTCTTACGGGGCCGCGACGAGCTTCGCTCGCGCTGAGAGGGTTGGGGTGAGGGGCTCTCTCCGCAAACACGGTGACAGTCGGACTCGCGGAGAGTCCCCCTCACGCGGCGCTTCGCGCCGACCTCTCCCCGCAAGCGGGGCGAGGTAAGATCATCACCGCTGCTTGGTCGGCTCGTCCTCATCCTGCTGGCTCGGAGCGGAGGAATCGGCGGTGGTGCGCTCATCGGTCCAATCGACGCCGAATTCGTCGAGGCCGTTCGCAAGCAGGTCGCCCAGCATCGGCTCGCCGAGCAGATAGTGCACGGTTTCGCGGCGCGGGCTGCTATACTCGCGCCGCGCCTCCACCGCGCGGGCGCGCAGATCGTCCCATTCATCGATCGAGCCGTCGCCGCGGCCGAGCCAGGTCAGCGCGACGAGATCGAGTTGCTCGTCCTCGTTCAAGGCGATCATGAAGCTTCCGAGCTCCTGGACGACAGGGTCGGAGCCGTCATCGTCGAGGACGTCCATCATATCGTCATCGGCCGCGTTCGAGCCGGAGTCGGGATCAGAAGCCCCCTCCTTGACGTCGAATTCGCGCGCCTTCTCGATGATGAAGGCGACCTTCTCCGCGGAAATCGCAAGCTCTGGCATGGCTTCCCCTTCGGCGTCTGTCTCGGGTTCCGGCGATAACGCCGCACCGCGTCAGATGATCCATTGCGCTCGATGGCAGAAAATGTGCATGTTCCAGCGCAAGAGCAAGAATACGGGGAGGCGCCGGATGCAGTGGAAGGTCGGCAAGGTCAGGATCACGAAATTCGTCGAAATGGAGACGGTCGGCTCGACCCGCTTCATCCTGCCGGCAGCCACCAATGACGAGATCCAGAAGCTGCCCTGGCTGATCCCGCATTACGCCACAGAAGAAGGCCGACTGAAGATGTCGATCCATTCGCTCGTGGTGCAGACACCCTCGCGCCGCATCGTGGTCGATACCGGCCTCGGCAACGACAAGCAGGGCCGCAGCGTGCCCACCTGGAACAACCGCAGCTCGCCGTTCCTGGAGACGATGATTGCGGCCGGCTTTCCGCCCGACAGCATCGACACCGTGCTGTGCACGCATCTTCACGTCGACCATGTCGGCTGGAATACACGACTGGTCGATGGCCGATGGGTGCCGACCTTCCCGAAGGCGCGCTATGTCTTCGGCAAGACCGAATATGAGCATTGGCGTGAATACACGGCCGAGCCGGACAAGGTCGCGGTGTTCAACGATTCCGTGAAGCCGGTGGTCGATGCCGGCCAGGCCGAGCTGATCCCGAGCGACCACCGGCTCTGCGAGGAGATCAAGCTGATTCCGACCCCCGGTCACAGCCCGGGGCATATGAGCGTCCTGATCGAATCCGACGGCGAGCAGGCGCTGCTGACCGGCGACGTCGCCCATCATCCGTGCCAGATGGCGCATCTGGAGTGGTGCTCGACGGTGGATACCAACCCCGCGCAATCGGCGGCAAGCCGGCGCGCGGTGTTCTCGCGCTTCGCCGACACGCCGACGCTGGTGATCGGCGGGCACTATTCGGCCGGGCATATCAAGCGGGATGGGGACGCGTTCAGGTTTGTGGCGCTGCAATCATAGGCTTCGCAGGGTGGGCAAAGCGAAGCGTGCCCACCGGTCCGGGCTAACTGGAAGAGATGGTGGGCACGGCGCCTTGCGCCTTTGCCCACCCTACGAGCGCCGGAATCGGGGGGCTGCAATGCGCCGCTTTTGAGCGGTTGAATTTCCTGCCGCCCTGTTCCAAGAAGCTATTCAACCGATCGGTCCAATCTCCAGGGAGAAACGAGAATGAAGCTTGTTCGTTATGGCGAGAAGGGGGCGGAAAAGCCCGGCCTGATCGACAGATCCGGCCAGTTGCGCGACCTGTCGGCGCATGTGAAGGACTTCACGGGTGAGGCCTATTCGCCGGAATCTTTGAAGAAGCTGGCGGCGCTCGATCCCGCCTCGCTGCCCGCCGTCTCCGGCAAGCCGCGGTTCGGCGCGCCCGTCACCGGCATCTCGAAATTCATCGCGATCGGCCTCAACTATTCCGATCATGCCAAGGAGACCGGCGCGGAGATCCCGAGCGAGCCGATCATCTTCATGAAGGCCAACACCTCGCTGTCGGGCCCGAACGATCCGGTCGAGAAGCCGCGCGGCTCGACCAAGCTCGACTGGGAGGTCGAGATCGCCGCCATCATCGGCACCCGCGCCAAATACGTCTCGGAAGCCGACGCGCTGAACCACGTCGCCGGCTATTGCGTCTGCAACGACGTCTCCGAGCGCGCCTTCCAGATCGAGCGCCTGGGCCAGTGGACCAAGGGCAAGTCGCACGACACGTTCGGCCCGCTCGGGCCGTGGCTCGCGACCAAGGACGAGATCAAGGACGTGCAGAACCTGTCGATGTGGCTCGACGTCAACGGCCAGCGCCGCCAGACCGGCTCGACCAAGACCATGATCTTCTCGATGGCCAAGTGCATCTCCTATGTCTCGCAGTTCATGACGCTCCTCCCCGGCGACGTCATCACCACCGGCACCCCTCCCGGCGTCGGCCTCGGCATGAAGCCGCCGACCTTCCTCAATGTCGGCGACGTCGTGACGCTCGGCATCGAAGGTCTCGGCGAGCAGCGCCAGGAGATCATCGCGGCGTAAGCCTCCGCCCTCTCCCCGTCATTGCGAGCGAAGCGAAGCAATCCAGAATCCCACCGCGGCGACACTCTGGATTGCTTCGTCGCCAGCGCAAAATTGCTTTGCAATTTGTCGCGGGCTCCTCGCAATAACGAAAACCAATTGCCGGTCACCGCGCAGGACATTCCCATGAAGCTCACCTTCTCCCCCGCCTCGCCCTTTGCCCGCAAGGTGCGCATCGCTGCGATCGAGCTCGGGCTGATCGACAAGATCGAGCTCGTGCCCGCGAGCGTCGCGCCGGGCACGGCCAACGAGGACTATTCGAAGATCACGCCGCTGAAGAAGCTGCCGGTGCTGATCACCAACGACGGCGACGTGATCCTGGATTCCTACGTCATCGTCGAATATCTCAACGAGATGGCCGGCGGCAGCCTGATCCCGGATTACGGCCCGCGGCGCTGGAAGGCCAAGACCAATCACTCGCTGATCAACGGCATGCTCGATTCCATGCTGCTGTGCCGCTACGAGAAGATGGTGCGGCCGCAGGGCCTGCAATGGCAGGCCTGGTCGGACGATCACTGGAACAGGGCCTGGACCGGCATGGCGCGCTTCGAGAACATGCCTGACGTGCTGAACGGCCCGTTCGACATCTCGCAGATCGGCCTCGTTTGCGTGCTCGGCTATGCCGACTTCCGCTTCGCCGATTGCGGCTGGCGCAAGGCCTATCCGAAGCTCGACGCCTTCCACCAGAAGATGCTGGAGCGGCCCTCGGTGAAAATCTCGGTGCCGCCGCCCGCATAAAATTTCGGGAGTTCTCATGAGCCTCAAATTCTCGGTCGGCGATCTCACCATCCATCGCGTCATCGAGCAGGAGACCTCGTTCGTCCCGGCGCTGGAAATGCTGCCGGGACTGACGGCGGACGTGCTGGCCGAGAACCGGGCCTGGATGCGCGAGGCGAAGGCGCTGGACGAGCAGGACGTGCTGCTGCTGTGCTTCCAGTCCTACGTGGTGAAGACACCGCACCACACCATCCTGGTCGACAGCTGCATCGGCAACGACAAGCTGCGCCCCAATCGGCCGAAATGGAACATGAAGACTGACGACACGTATCTGCGCGGCCTCAGCGCCGCCGGGTTCGGGGTCGACGACATCGACTTCGTGATGTGCACACATCTGCATGTCGACCACGTCGGCTGGAACACGCGGCTTCAGAACGGCCGCTGGGTACCGACCTTCCCCAAGGCGCGTTACATCTTCGCCAAGCAGGAATTCGATCACTGGTCCGAGCAGAATGCGAAGACGGAGATCCCGCCTTTCGCTGACAGCGTGTTGCCGGTGGTCGAGGCTAACAGGCACGAGCTCGTCGGCAACGACCACGAGATCGGCGACCACGTCCGCATCCTGCCGACACCCGGCCACACGCCCGGCCATATCGCCATCACGATGGGCCGCGGCAAGGACGATGCGGTGTTCTCCGGCGACCTCATGCACTCGCCGCTGCAGACGCTCTATCCGGAGCTGTCGATCAAATTCGACGTCGATCCGGCTGCAGCCGCGAAAACGCGCCGCAGCTTCCTGGAGCGCTATTGCGACACCGACACGCTGTGCTGCACGGCGCATTTTCCCTCGCCGTCGGTGGGGAAGATCCGGCGCAAGGGCAACGCGTTCGTGTGCGCGGCGGTGTGATTTAGCCGAGCTCGCACGGCGAACTCCCATCCTCCCCTGGAGGGGGAGGATCGGTTCGCATGCAGCGAAGCGGAATGCGAACCGAGGTGGGGTGACGGTCTATCCTCGTTGAATACTGCCCGAGTGGAGAGATCACCCCACCCCGCTCGCGCTTCGCGCGATCGACCCTCCCCCTCCAGGGGAGGGTAAGAGACGCTCAAGTGGAGGTAACGATGACCGCACTCCCCGACATCCCCCTCCCCGCCGGGATCCGCTCGCGCTACGTCGACGGCATCAACGGCTTGCGGATGCATGTGCTGGAGGCCGGCTTCGAGACCAAGGGCCGGCCCTGCATCCTGCTGCTGCACGGCTTTCCCGAGCTCGCCTTCTCCTGGCGCAAGGTGATGCCGGCGCTCGCCGCGGCCGGCTACCACGTGATCGCACCGGACCAGCGCGGCTATGGGCGCACGACGGGATGGAGCGCGGAGCATGGCGACGATCTCGCGCCGTTCTCGCTCTTCAATCTCGTGCGCGATGCGCTCGGCCTGGTGTCGGCGTTCGGTTACAGGCAGGTCGATCTCGCCGGGCACGATTTCGGCAGCCCGGTTGCGGCCTGGTGCGCCTTGATCCGGCCCGACGTGTTTCGCTCGGTGACGCTGATGAGCGCGCCGTTCGGCGGACCGCCGCCGTTGCCGTTCGGCACAGTCGACAATCCGGCAAAGCCCGCGGTGGAAGACCCCGTGCATCGCGAGCTCGCCGCGCTGCCGCGGCCGCGAAAGCACTATCAATGGTACTACGCGACCCGTCCGGCCAACGCCGACATGCAGCTCGCGCCGCAAGGCGTGCATGATTTCCTGCGCGCCTATTATCATCACAAGAGCGCGGACTGGACCGACAACAAGCCCTTTCCGCTGCAAGCATGGTCGGCGCAGGAGCTGGCGAAGCTGCCGACCTATTACGTGATGGACTTGCACGAGACCATGGCGGAGACGGTCGCGAAGGAGATGCCCTCGCCCGCCGCAATCGCCGCGAACCTATGGCTGCCGGACAGCGACCTCACCTATTACAGCGCCGAATACAGCCGCACAGGATTCCAGGGCGGGCTGCAATGGTACCGCTACGGCACGTCGGGCATGCTCAACAACGAGATGCAATTGTTTGCCGGCCGCAGCATCGACGTGCCCTCCTGCTTCATCTCGGGCAAGCAGGATTGGGGCACTTATCAGCGGCCGGGCGTATTCGAGGCGATGCAGGGCCGCGGCTGCACCAAGATGCTCGGCTGCCATCTCGTCGACGGCGCCGGCCATTGGGTGCAACAGGAGCAGCCGGCCGCGGTGAGCCGGCTGCTGCTCGACTTCCTTGCAAAGGCCCACGCGGCCTGATTTGACCCGGAACCGGCAGCGCTCTATAGTTTAGAACTATTCTAAACTATAGTGACAGGGCCGCCGTGAAGACTTTTGCCGATCTGACTGAGCGCGAGGTGCTGGCGGTCGCGATCTCCTCCGAGGAGGAGGACAGCCGCATCTACATGACCTTCGCCGAGGATCTGAAGGAGCGCTATCCGGACTCGGCAAAACTGTTCGAGCAGATGGCCGAGGAGGAGCGCGGCCATCGCCACATGCTCCTGGAAATGTACGAGCAGCGCTTCGGCCAGCACCTGCCGCCGATCCGCCGCGAGGACGTCAAGGGTTTCCTGCGCCGCCGCCCGATCTGGCTGACCAAGAACCTGCCGCTCGACACGATCCGCCGGGAAGTCGAGACCATGGAGCTCGAGGCCGAGCGCTTCTATGCCAAGGCCGCCGAGCAGGCCGAGGACGTCAACGTACGCCGGCTGCTCGGCGATCTCGCCGAGGCCGAGAAGAGCCACGAGCACACCGCGGCGAGGCTGACCGACGAGATCCTGAAGCCCGACGTGCGCGCCGAGGAGGACCGCACGCGCCGGCGCATGTTCGTGCTGCAATATGTGCAGCCGGGCCTCGCCGGCTTGATGGACGGATCGGTCTCGACGCTGGCACCGCTGTTTGCGGCGGCGTTCGCCACGCACCAGAACTGGCAGACATTCCTGGTCGGCCTTGCCGCCTCGATCGGGGCCGGAATCAGCATGGGGTTTGCGGAAGCGCTGTCCGACGACGGCTCGCTGACGGGGCGCGGCTCGCCCTGGCTGCGCGGCATCACCTGCGGCGCGATGACGACGCTCGGCGGGCTCGGCCACACCGCGCCTTATCTGGTACCCGACAGCTGGGCCAATGCGTTCTGGATTGCAACAGCGATCGCCTGCGTCGTCGTGTTCTTCGAATTGTGGGCGATCGCCTTCATCCGCTCGCGCTACATGGACACGCCGTTCCTCCAGGCCGTGTTCCAGATCGTGCTCGGCGGCGCCATCGTGCTGGCGGTGGGGATCGTGATCGGGGCGGCGTAGTTCGCATCACATTCGCTGTCATGCCCCGGCTTGACCGGGGCATCCAGTATTCCGCGGCGGCAGTTCACTCACACAACTGGCGCCGCGGAGTACTGGATCGCCCGGTCAAGCCGGGCGATGACACCGACTTGGTGTTGGCCGTGCCGCTAAGGGCTAGCAGCATATCAATCTCGATCAAACAGCCGTTGCGAGGTTGGGCCAAACTGCGCATCATCCCTCAACAACCAGAGCGGGAGAAGCGCGTGGCCGGATCGGAATGGAGTTTCAAGAGCGCGGTCGAATTGTCGGCCGCATTGAATGCGAAGAAGGTCTCGGCGGTCGAGATCACGCAGGATGCGATCGCGCGTATCGACCGGCACGACGGCAGCATCAACGCGGTGTGCGTGCGCGATTTCGATCGCGCGCTCGTCGCGGCGCGCGAAGCGGATGCGGCGCTGGCGCGCGGCGAGCGCAAGCCGCTGCTCGGCCTGCCCACGACAATCAAGGAATCCTTCAACATCGCCGGCCTGCCGACGACCTGGGGATTCGTGCCGCAGAAGGACTTCAAGCCCGTGGAAGACGCGCTGGCGGTGGCCCGCATCAAGCAGGCCGGCGGCGTGATCCTCGGCAAGACCAACGTGCCGGTCGGGCTCGGCGACTGGCAGAGCTACAACGACATCTACGGCACCACCAACAACCCCTACGATCTCGGCCGCACGCCGGGCGGTTCGTCCGGTGGATCGGCGGCAGCCCTCGCCGCAGGCTATTGCGCGCTCGCCACCGGATCCGACATCGGCGGCTCCCTGCGTGCGCCGGCATTTCATTGCGGCGTCTTCGCCCACAAGCCGACCATCAATCTCTGCGCGGCGCGCGGCGAGACCCCGCCGCCGTTTCCAGCGATTCCGCGCGAGGGCGACCTCGCCGTCATCGGACCGATGGCGCGCACGGCGGCGGACCTGTCCTTGCTGCTCGACGTCATGGCGGGACCCGATCCGCTCGACGGGGGGATCGCCTACAAGCTCGACTTGCCTGCCGCACGGCATCAATCGCTGCGGGATTTTCGTGTCCTGTTGATCGACAGCCATCCGCTGCTGCCGAGCGACCAGGATGTCCGCGGCGCGATCGACAAGCTTGCAACCGATCTTGCGAAGGCCGGCGTCACCGTCGCACGCGAGAGCGCGCGGCTTCCGGACTTCGCGGAGACGTCGCGGCTCTACATGCGCATGCTGCTCGGCTTTCTCGGCGCGTTCTTACCTCCCGACGAACTGGCGGATGCGCAGGCAGGGGCAAGCCAACTCTCGCCGGAGGACACAAGCCTCGGCGCCGAGCGACTGCGCGGCATCACCGCGAGCCATCGCGCCTGGGTGCTCGATGCGGGTAGCCGCGCTGTCCTCCGCGCGCAATGGCGGGCACTATTCAAGAGCTTCGACGCCGTGATCTGCCCGATCATGCCGACGCCGGCCTTTCCGCACGATCACTCGCCGGAGCAGCGCCTGCGAACGATCAGCATAGACGGCAAGGATTACCCGTATTCCGACCAACTCGCCTGGCCGGGCATCGCAACGCTTCCGGGCTTGCCTGCGACGGCGGTTCCGCTCGGCCTGTCGAAAGGCGGCCTGCCCGTCGGCGTGCAGATCGTCGGTCCGTGGTTAGAAGACCGGACGCCGCTCAAGCTCGCCGAGCTGATCGAGCGGGAGTTCGGCGGCTTCGTGCCGCCGCCACTATTTGGTGATTAGTCCTTCCCGTCATTGCGAGGAGCTCTTGCGACGAAGCAATCCAGACTGCGTCCGCGGAGACATTTCTGGATTGCTTCGCTTCGCTCGCAATGACGGAGTAAGATAACATCGAGATTCCAGGTTCGCGCTCCGCGCGCCCCGGAATGACAGGCAGGCCGCACCATGAGCAACGACCTCGAGCAGCTCACCGCACTCAATCGCGACTACGTCGCCGCCGTGCAGAACTGCGACGTCAGGCGCTTCGACGAGATCCTGGCGCCGGAGTTCTATTGCTCCAATCCCGACAAGACGCTGGTCGACCGCGCCGCCTTCCTGGAGCAGACGGCGCGGCCGATCGCGATCCGCAATTTGCATGCACACGACGTCAAGATCCGCATCATGGGTGACTTCGCGATCATCCACGCCGCGACGAGCTACACGACGGCGGACGGTCAGCAGGCGAGCGGGCGGTACACCGATTGCTGGGCAAAGACGAACGGAACGTGGCTGGCAGTGTCGGCGCACGTGTCGCGGTGAAGAAGGCACACTGACCACACACTCTCCGCTGTCATGCCCCGGCTTGACCGGGGCATCCAGTACGCCGCGGCGGCAGTTGGGCGGACGCGACCGCCGCGGCGTACTGGATCGCCCGCCTTCGCGGGCGATGACACCGTCATTTTGGATCAACTATCGAACACGATCACGCTGCGCAGCGTCTTGCCGGCTTTCATGTTGGCAAAGCCTTCGTTGATCTCACTCAGCCTCAGCTTGGCCGAGATCCAGTCCTCCAGATGCAGCCGGCCACGCAGGTAGAAATCGACCAGGCGCGGCATGTCCACGCGGAAATGGTTCGAGCCCATCGAGGAGCCCTGGATCTTGCGCTCGCGCAGGAAGTCGAAGCCGTGCAGCTCGATCTTCTGGCCGAACGGGATCATGCCGACGATGGTAGCGGTGCCGCCGGAAGCGAGCATGCCGAACGCCTGCTCGGCAGTCTCCTTGCGGCCGAGCACCTCGAAGGAATGATGCACGCCGCCATTGGTGAGGTCGCGGACCTGCTTCACGACATCGCCGTCGGCCGGGTTGATGATGTCGGTCGCGCCCAGCTTGGTCGCGAGCTGGAGTTTTGCGGGATTGGTGTCGATGGCGATGATACGGCCGGCGCCGGCGATGTGCGCGCCGTTGATCGCGGCCATGCCGACGCCGCCGCAGCCGATCACGGCGACGGTCTCGCCGGCCGTCACCTTCGCGGTGTTCACCACCGCACCATAGCCGGTGATGACGCCGCAGCCGATCAGCGCGGCGAGATCGAGCGGCATGTCCCTGCGGATCTTCACGATGGCGTTCTCGTGCACCAGCATCTGCTCGGCGAAGGAGGAGAGATTGAGAAATTGGTGCAGCTTCTCCGGCTTCGACCATTGCATGCGGTTGGAGACGCCCGGCAGCATCTTCACCGTCGCGTCGGTGCAGAGCACGGTGCGGCCGGTGGTGCAATTGTCGCAGGTGCCACAGAAGACGGAGAGACACGTGACGACGTGGTCGCCCGGCTTGACATAGGTGACGTCGGAGCCGACCTGCTCGACCACGCCGGCAGATTCGTGCCCGAGCACCGCAGGCAGCGGATGCGGATAGAGCCCTTCCATGAAGTGTAGATCGGAATGGCAGAGGCCAGCGACCGCGGTGCGGATCAGCACCTCGCGCGGGCCAGGCTTCGGCAGGCTGATGTCCTCGATGACGAGCGGCTGGTTGACTTCATAGAGGACGGCGGCCTTCATCGAACACTCCCTATCGCGTTTTTTGTTTGATCGTAGCGCGCAGCCTACGCTGCCAGGACCAGTTCGCCAACCTCGCTCATGCTGGCGGCGCGATCGCCGAGCAGCAGCGAAGCGATCTTCGCTTGCGCGGCATTTTCCGTCAGCCGGAACGGATCGTTCGGCGTCACGCGATGGTCGATCACGAGGCGCGACAGCAGCAGCCGGCGCGCATCGCCGCGCATCTCATGGATGCGGTGTGCTTCCCAGGCGAGGGCCACCGCGCTGGCGACGTGATAGAGCACGCTGGTGGCGCGGCGCGCATCGGCTTCGTTCTCGGACTTACCTGCGACTTCACGTGCGAAGCCGACGGCGCGGTCGGTGAGGCCACGCAAATGATCGCGCCAGGCCTGCGGCACCGAGGCGCTGTCGTCGAGCCGGGCGTGCAGATCGGCCGCGAGTGCGGCCTCAGCGCCGTGACGACCGACCGCCCGCCGCAGCGCATCGATCGCGACGATGTTGCCGGTGCCTTCCCAGACCGAGCCGAGATGCGCATCGCGCAGCAGGCGGGCGGTGGCGAATTCCTCGATATAGCCGATGCCGCCGCGCATCTCGAGCGCATCGCCGCAGACCTTTCGTGCATCGCGCGTGGCGCGGAATTTGAGCGTCGGCGTGAGAATGCGCAGCAGCGCCGCGGCGTCCTGGCTGCCGGCCTCGGCACGGTCGAGCCCATCCGCCGTGAGGAAGCTCATCGACAGGCCCTGCTCCACCGGCAGCATGATCTTCAGCATCTGCCGCCGCCCCAGCGGCAGATCAATGATGCGCTGGCCGAACACGACGCGGCTCTTCGCCACCGTCATCGCGTCATGATAGGCGCGGCGCATCAGCGCGGTGGACTTGACGCCGTTGGAGAGCCGCGAGGAATTCACCATCTCGGCCATCTGCACGAAGCCGCGGTCGAGCTTGCCGACCGCGTAGGCGATCGCGCCTTCGAGCTTGATCTCGCCCGAGGCCATCGAGCGGGTGCCGAGCTTGTCCTTGAGGCGCACGATCCGGTAATGGTTCTGCGTGCCGTCGTCGAGGAAGCGCGGCATCAGGAACAGGCCGACACCGCGCGTGCCGGGCCCGGCGCCTTCGGGCCGCGCCAGCAGCATCACCACCTTGGCGTCGGCATTCGAGCAGAACCATTTCTCGCCATAGAGGCGCCAATGGTCGCCCTCCTGCACCGCGCGCGTGGTCAGCGTGCCGACATCGGAGCCGCCCTCCTTCTCGGTCATGAACTGGCCGCCCTGGGTCAGCTTGCTCATGTCGGTCGAGGTCAGGCCGTCGAGATATTTCGCCTTCAGCGCCTCGCTGCCGAAATTCGCCAAGAGCTTGGCGCAGCCGTCGGTGACGTTGATCGGACAGCCCATGCCGAATTCGGTCTGGTTGAACAGGAAGGTGAAGGCATGCTTGGCGACAACAGGGTATTTGTCCGGCCAGCCCATGATGCCCTTAGCGATCGAAAGCGCATGGATACCGAAATCGCCGAACGCGGCGTTCTCCAATTCGCGATAGGCCGGGTGATATTCGATCCATTGCACGTCGCGGCCGAACTTGTCGCGCTGGTGCAGGATGGGCGTGTGGCGGTCGGCAAGCCGCGCGCATTCGTCGAGATGGCCGCCGGCGAGCCCGCCGAGGCGATCGAGATGCGGCCCGATGTGGCGGAACAGATTCTCCGGCAGATGAATGCGGAGCAGGTCCGTGAGCGCGGGATCGGCGCGGTAGAAATTCATGCCGGACGTATCGGGCGCCAGCAGGCCGGAGGGTGCGGCCGCGATATCTTTTGGCTGCGCTGTGACCGGTCCGGGCATGATCGTCCTCTCCGTTTCCGTCCCACGGCAATTCTTTGCGCTTGCCGCTTTGGATGATGTCGATCATGCTCCCGTCGCGGACAGCGATAAAGCCGCAAAATGTCAGGGCGGCATGATCGCCGCGAGGGAGCAATTCGCCCTGCGGAATTGTGGCCGTGCCGGCTGGTTGTCCGCGCGGACCATGCCTAGATCAGCGGCTCCCCGTCTGCGAGAGATCACGCCATGGAACATCCGAAATACAAGATCGCCCTCATCGTCGGTGCCGGCGAAGGCCTCAGCGCATCGCTGGCGCGCCTGCTTGCGGCGCAGGGCATCCGCCTCGCCCTCGCCGCGCGCAAGATCGAGAAGCTTGGCGCGCTCTGCACCGAGACCGGGGCCAAAGCCTATGCCTGCAACGCCACCGAGCCCGACGAGGTGGAGCGGCTGTTCGGCCTGGTCGAGCGCGAGATCGGCACGCCCGACCTCGTCGTCTACAATGCCAGCGGCCGGACGCGCGGGCCGTTCGTCGACCTCGTTCCAGCCGACGTCGCGCAGGCGATCGCGGTCAGCGCCTATGGCGGCTTCCTGGTGGCGCAGCAGGCGGCCAAGCGCATGCTGCCAAACCAGCACGGCGCGATCCTGTTCACCGGCGCCTCCGCCAGCGTCAAGGGCTATGCGCAGTCCGCTCCCTTCGCGATGGGCAAGTTCGCGCTGCGGGGCCTTGCGCAGAGCATGGCGCGCGAATTGTCGCCGCAGGGCATCCATGTCGCGCATTTCGTCATCGATGGCGGCATCAGGAGCGCGGCGCGGAGCGAGCCGGCGGACAAGCCGGATTCGATGCTCGATCCCGACGCGATCGCACAGAGCTATTGGAACGTGCTGCAGCAGCCGCGCAGCGCCTGGAGCTGGGAGCTGGAGCTGCGGCCCTGGGTGGAGAGGTTTTGACGCAAGCTAGCAACAACACCCGTCATTGCGAGGAGCGAAGCGACGAAGCAATCCAGACTGCCTCCACAGAAGGATTCTGGATTGCTTGGCTTCGCTCGCAATGACGATAGAGCGGGAGGCGACATGACCACGGAAACCACCATCGACACCGGTACCAGTGAGCTCCTTTGCGCGATCCGCGACCGCGTCGCGATCATTACGCTGAACCGGCCGGAGGCGCGCAATTCGCTGTCGGATGCGCTGACGCCGGCGCTGCGCACCATGATCCGGACCTGCGCAGAGGATCCGAACGTTGGCGCGCTGCTGCTCACCGGCGCGGGCGAAGCCTTCTGCGCCGGCGGCAACGTCAAGGGCATGGGCGCGCATCGCGATCCCAAGAAGCTCGAGATGTCGCTGGACGATCGCATCGCCGATCTGCAGGAGCGGCAGCGGCTGCTCACCGGCGCGCTGGTGTCGGTGCGCAAGCCGACCATCGCTGCGCTCCCCGGTCCCGCGGTCGGCGCGGGGCTTGCCATCGCCATGGCCTGCGACATCCGCATCGCCGCGCAATCGGCCTTCGTCGCCACCGGCTATGCCCGCATCGCGCTCAGCGGCGATTACGGCATCGCCTGGCTGCTTACTCGGCTGGTCGGCACCGCGCGGGCGCGCGAATTGATGTTCACCGGCGACCGCGTCGATGCCGCGCGCGCCGAAGCGATCGGGCTCGTCAACCGCGTCGTGCCCGACGACAAGTTGCAGACCGAGGCATTCGCGCTGGCCAGATCGCTGGCCGAAGGCCCGCGCCTCGCGCTGCGCTACATGAAGGACAATCTCGACGAGGCCCTGCTGTTCGACTTCGAAACCGCGCGCGACCACGAAGCCGAACGGCTGGTCCGCCTCACCACGACCGCGGATCACAAGGAGGCGGTGCAGGCCTTCATCGAGAAGCGCAAGGCGGTTTTTACGGGGAAGTAAGCGGCACAAAAAAATACCCGGCTCTGGCTTGGCCAGGCCGGGCTGCAGTCATGTCAGGCCGAGGCTGAAGGGCTGTCGGCCTGACGGGAAAGGGCGGCGAGGCGCCAGCTCGCACAGGGAATGTCCTGCGGCGCGAGGTTGATCTCCTTGTCGAAGCGCACCAGCTTCCAGTCATCGGGGTGGTTGACGAACGTGAAGCCGGCTTTGCGTGCGAGCGAGACCATGGCCTCGTTGGAGCGCAGCGTGTCACCGAAGATGTGCTCGGCGCCGAGCGCAGCCGCGCGGCATTCGAGGTTCTTCATCAGCGCGGTGGCGATGCCGTGGCCCTGCCAGCGGTCGTCGACCGAGAGGCCGAACTCGAGCGCCGCGGTCTCGGCATGGAAGGCGTAGCGCGCTTCCGCCACGATGGTCTCGAAGCCGTCGACCGTCATCGTCGCCACGACCGTGAAGCGATCGCGCTCGCCGATCTCGAGGAAATCGTGCAGCAGGCCCTTCGGCAATTCGCTGATCGCGCCGAAGAAGCGGTTGTAGCGGGAGCGGGTCGAGAGCGAGCGGAAATAGTGCTGGAGCTCGTCGGTGTCGCGCGGCTCGACGAAGCGGACATTGAGCCGCTCACCGTGCCTTGTGCGCAGCACGTCCGAATATTGCTTGAGGTCTTCGAGGCGAAGGGTGCTCATGACGCATGCCCTGCGGAAAGGGACCGCCGGCGCCCCTGTGCTCAGGCGGCGCCGGCCTGGCGGCCTATCAGGCCCGCCAGAAGGGTTTATCGGCCTCGTAGGCGATGTCGGACCAGGACAGCCCGACGTCGTGGAGGTCGCGGGCAGTCCAGTTGGTCAGCTCGCGCCGGGTCCGGTAGCGTTCGTGCCAGACGTGAAGGATCTCGCCGATCTGGTAGAAGACGCCGTGCGCATGATGATTTGTCATCGAGTTGTCGGTCAATATAGACATTTTCAGCTCCTGGAGCTACGTTGACCGCTAATATCTGCCTCCTGTTGCGCCGCGACAAACGACAATTTGTACCTTTTCGCATGAAATAACGTCATGTATCCTGCTGCCAAATGACTGCCAGATTGCCCTCCCTGAACGGATTGCGGGCGTTCGAGGCCGCCGCACGCCATCTCAGCTTCACGCTCGCAGCCAGCGAGCTGAACGTGACCCAGACCGCGATCAGCCATCAGATCCGCAGGCTGGAGGAGGAGCTCGGCATCCGGCTGTTCATCCGGCAGAACCGGGCGCTGGCGTTGACGCCGGAGGCGCGCGACTATCTCCCGGGCGTCCGCGCCGCCTTCAACGATTTGCGCCTCGCCACCGACCGTCTCTTGCGCAAGGACGACGACAAGGTGCTGACGGTGTCGACGCTGGCCTCGCTCGCCGCCAAATGGCTGCTGCCGCGGCTGACCGACTTCCAGGAGCAGCATCCCGGCATCGACGTGCGCATCACCACCTCGACCAGCCTCGTCGACTTCCAGCGCGACAATGTCGATGCCGCGATCCGCTATGGCCGCGGCCAGTGGCCGGGCCTGCGTGCCGACTGGCTGATGGCCGACGAATTGTTTCCGGTGTGCAGCCCCTCGCTGCTGCGCGGCGACAAGCCGCTGCGCCGGCCCGAGGATTTGCGCAACCATCCGCTTCTGCACACGTCGAGCACCAACAGCGACGACTGGCGGCTATGGCTGACCGCGGCGGGCCAGCCGGCCGACATCGCACGGCACCCCGGCATCACCTTCGACATGATCTTCATGACCATCCAGGCCGCGATCGACGGCATCGGCGTCGCGATGGGCCGGACCTCCTACGTGCAGGACGATATCGCCAAGGGCCGGCTTGTTGTCCCCTTCAAGATCGCACTGCCCGCGGACGCCGGCTTCTACCTGGTCGCGCCGGAAGGCCATCGGGAGGCGCCAAAGCTGGCTGCGTTCCGACAATGGGTGATTGCTGCAACGCAAAATAAGGCCTGAAAAATCAGCAGCTTCCTCTGCAAAACGGATTGACTCGCCGCTTCTCGCGCGGGAAGGGGTATGACAGATTGTCGCAGCATCAATCTGTCGCCTTGCCGTGAATGATTCCCGGTCCGGCCACGTCTTGAAGGGGAGCAATGCCATGGCTGGACCAGCCACCTCAACCAATTCGCCCGCCATCAAGTCGCGCATCGGCGCGATCCTGCGCGCCACGAGCGGCAATTTCCTCGAGCAGTTCGACTTCTTCCTGTTCGGCTTCTATGCCGCCGCGATCGGCAAGGCGTTCTTCCCGTCCACCAACGAGACGGCGTCGCTGCTCAACACGTTCGGCGTGTTCTGGCTCGGCGCCCTGATGCGTCCGGTCGGCGCCATCGTGCTCGGGGCCTATATCGACCGCATCGGCCGCCGCCAGGGCCTGATCGTCACGCTCGGCATCATGGCCTTCGGCACCGTGGTGATCGCGTTCTGCCCGAGCTATGCGACCATCGGCATCGCGGCGCCGATCATCGTGCTGATCGGCCGGCTGCTGCAAGGCTTCTCCGCCGGAGTCGAACTCGGCGGCGTGTCGGTGTATCTCGCGGAAATCGCAACGCCCGGCAATCGCGGCTTCTACACCTCGTTCCAATCGGCGAGCCAGCAGGTCGCGATCTTCGTGGCGTCGATCCTCGGCTTCATTCTTTCCGAGGTGATGCCGGCCGACACCGTCGCCGCCTGGGGCTGGCGCATTCCCTTCTTCGTGGGCTGCCTGATCATTCCCCTGATCTTCGTGCTGCGGCGGACGCTGGAGGAGACGCCGGCCTTCCTCGCCATGAGGAAGCATCCGACGACGCGCGAGGTGTTCGCCTCCGCGCTCGCCAACTGGCGCATCGTCGTCCTCGGCATGATGATCGCGATCCTGACCACGACGACGTTCTACTTCGTCACGGTGTACACGCCGACCTTCGGCAAGACCGTGCTGAAGCTGTCGACGCAGGATGCACTGCTCGTGACCCTGTTGGTGGCCGTCACCAATTTCATCTGGAATCCGGTCGGCGGCGCGCTGTCCGATCGCATCGGCCGCAAGCCGGTGCTGCTCGCCATCGCGGGCCTTTCGCTCGTCACCGCCTATCCGGCGCTGCACTGGCTGGTGGCGGCGCCGACCTTCGGCAAGCTGCTCGCGGTCGAGATGATGTTCTCGTTCTATTTCGGCGTCTACAGCGGCTCCATGCTGGGCGCGCTGGTCGAGATCGTGCCGGCGCATGTGCGCACCACCTGCTTCTCGCTCGCCTTCGCGCTCGCCGCCGCCCTGTTCGGCACCTTCACCCCGTTCGCCTCGACCTGGCTGATCGAACGCACCGGCGACAAGGCCTCGCCCGGTTTCTGGCTGATGTTCGCCGCGCTGCTCGGCATCATCGCGGCCTCGACGGTATACCGCGGCGGCGGCAAGGCGGTGCCGGCCTATGATGCGGTGCCGGAGCCGGTTGCGGGGCGTTGATCGTCGTTCCGGGCGCTCCCTTCACCCTCCCCTGGAGGGGGAGGGTCGGTGCGCATGAAGCGAAGCGGAATGCGGACCGGGGTGGGGTGACGGTCCCTCCGCATCGAACGCCCGTGAGGAGAGATCACCCCACCCCGCTCGCGCTTCGCGCGATCGACCCTCCCCCTCCAGGGGAGGGTAAGAGCGGGGCCTACAACTCCACCACCACGTAATCGCTCTCGACTTTCACTGGGATGGTCTCGGCGACATACGGTCCCTTCACCACGCTGGCGCCTGGCTCGACATGGGCCGGATAGGCCTTGACGCGAAAGCGGCGGGGATCGCAATAGGACTGGCCGGTGCGGATGTCGAACTCCCAGCCGTGCCAGGGGCAGCGGATGATCTCACCCAATTTGGTGTATTCGATCTCGCCGGGATTGCTCGACTGTGCGAGCCCGATCAGTGGCCCCTCGCACAGCGCCGCGCCCTGATGCGGGCAGCGGTTCATCAGGCCAAAATATTCGCCCTTGATGTTGAAGACTGCGATCGGTCGCCCGTCGATCTCCAGGAATTTTCGCGTGCCGGGCGGAAGCTCGTCGACCGCGGCAATCACATGCCGCGCCATCAATTTATGCCATATAGCTTCTTTGCATTGCCGAGATAGAACGCCTCGCGGTTGGCTTCGCTGACGCCCGCCGGCAGCACACGCGAGGGCTCGTCATAGTCCCAATGCGGATAGTCGGTCGCGAACAGCAGGCGGTCCCAGCCGATCCACTTGATGACGTCGAACAGATCCTCGCGGCTTTCAGGATCCTCCATCGGCTGCGTCGTCCACCACACCTGCTCGCGGATATATTCCGACGGCGGCCGCTTCACATGCGGCACCTCGCTGCGCAGCCGCTGCCAGGCCTTGTCGAGCCGCCATGCCAATGACGGCGCCCAGCCGAAGCCGGCCTCGATCATCACCATCTTCAATTTCGGGAAGCGCTCGAATACGCCTTCTAGCACCAGGCTCGCCAAAGCCGATTGCTGGCACTGCGAATGCCCGACCATCTCCTCGATGTAATAGGACGGCCAGCCCGACGGCGTGATCGGGTTGCCACCGAAGCCGAAGGCGTGCACGCCGACGGGAAGGCCGGCCTCTTCCGCAGCCTGATAGATCGGCCAATAGCGGCGCTGGCCGAGCGGCTCGACATTGCGGCTGAGCAGCAGCACCTGCACGAAGTTCTTGTCGCCGGCGCGCTCGCGGATTTCGGCGGCGGCCGAAAGCCCGTCCTCATTGCCGACGACAATGGAGGCTTTCAGCCGCTTGTCCTTGCTGGTCCATTTGTCGATCTGCCAGTCGTTGATCGCCGAGCACAGCGCGGCCGAGAGCTCGTGATTGCGGATACCCTGCCCGGTGTTGAGCGGATTGAGCACGCCGAGTTGGACGTTGTTGGGATCGAGCAATTGCTTCTGCATGAAGGCGAGCGAGGAGCCCTGCGGGCCGCCTTCCGGCGGATAGGCATCGCGGCGCGAGGCGTTGGGCTGGGCCTTCGGATAGGGCGGACCTTCCATCATGCCCTGATAGGCATGGACGCCGTAGACTTCGAGGTGATGCTGCCAGCGTTTGGCGAGATAGGGATAGAGCTCGGTACGGGTGGCGCGTGCCGGATGGATGTCGCAGTCCGCGATCGCGGTTTTGACGGTCAGTGGGGAAGCGGCTTCTTGGTTCTCGCGGAACTGGATATTCATCGCCTTGCCTCCTTTGGCAGCGGGCTCATTTCAGGCGGGGATAGGTTGCATGCGGATTGTCGATCATGATCTTGCGCACGAGATCGGGGGACAGACCTTCGGGCAGCGCGTCCTGGTCGTCGAACTGCCAGTGCGGATAGTCCGTGGAGAATAAGACCAATTCGTCCGACTGCATATGATCAAACAGGCGAATTAATGTCTCGGGTTCCGGCGGCGCATCAAATGGCTGTAACGAGAAGCGGATGTTGCTGCGCACAATCTCCAGCGGTGCGCGATCGACCCACGGCGTCTCCATCCGCACCCCGCGCCAGAACTTGTGCAGGCGCCAGAGATAGGGCGCGATCCAGGACACGCCGGACTCCAGCATCACCATTTTCAGCCGCGGATATTTGACGAACACGCCCTCGACGAGCAGGCTGGTGAGCTGGGTCTGGAACGCCTGGGCCTGCCCGGCATAATCCTCGATGTGATAGGACCCCCAGCCCACGGCGGTCGGTGGATTGTGATAGGCGGAACCGGCGTGGATGCCGACCGGGAGTTCCAGACGTTCCGCGGCCTCGTAGATCGGCCACAGCGCGCGCTTGCCGAGCGGCGTATCGCCCATCACCAGCATCAGCACCTGCACGAAGCGCTTGTCCTGTGCGCAGCGCTCGATCTCGGCAATGGCTTTCTCGACGCTCTGCGTGGGGATCACGATGGAGCCACGCAACCGCGCGTCGCGATCGAGCCATTCCTTCGCCAGCCAATCGTTCAGCGCGCGGCAGAAGGCCGCCTGCATGTCCTCGGAGAACACCATCTGCACGCCGTACAGCGGATTGCAGATGGCATGCTTGAGCTGGAAGGGATCGAGTACGTGGCGCTGCATGGCCTGCAGACTCTCGCCGGGCTTGCCGGTCTCGGGGCGCCAGTCCGGCCGCGCGGTGATCGGCGAGTTCTGCGGATAGGATTGCGAGATAAGGTCGACCATGCCGCGCGTCGTCACCTGATCGCGCCAGTAATCGTTCAGGTACGGCAGCAGGCTGGTCAGATGCGGCACGGCCGGATGCACGTCGCAATCGATGCCGCCGGCGATCAGGGATGCCATCACGTCTCCCTTCTCACGTTTCCTCGCATGTCTCTTCTTCTCCCGCCATTCAAGCAGGCCTGCCCGTCGCCCGCAACTCGGCCAAGCGTCCTGCCATATGCTAGGAAGGCTGAGCTCGGTTGCGAAGGAATGAGGGGTTGCGAAATGAAAGAGCTCGTCGGCATTGCGGAACAGGTCGCGGCCAAATTGATCGCGCGCAAACAGACCATTGCGGTTGCCGAATCCTCCGCCGGCGGCCTGATCGCGGCCAGCCTGCTCGCGGTGCCCGGCGCATCCGCCTATTTCCTTGGTGGCGCGGTGGTCTATACCCGCGATGCCAGGCGCGTGCTGATGGATATTTCGGACGAAGGAATGAAGGGCCTTCGGTCCTCGTCGGAGCCCTATGCGCAATTGCTGGCCGAGCAGATGCGCAGCCGCTTTGGCTGCGACTGGGGCCTGTCCGAAACCGGCGCCGCCGGCCCCAGCGGCAACCGCTATGGCGATGCCGCCGGCCACAGCTGCATGGCAGTTGCGGGACCGGCGTCAGAGGTGATGACGCTAGAGACTGATAGCAACGAACGGCTCGCGAACATGCAGGTGTTTGCAGCGACGGCGCTGAAGTTGTTGTTGAGAAAGCTGGAGGGGTGACGCTGGCTGTTCGGACGAAGTTAGCCAGGACAAGCTCACCACAACACTGCTGTCATGCCCCGCGAAGGCGGGGCATCCAGTACGTTGCGGCCCATGGATTGAACAACAACCGTCTCGGAGTACTGGATCGCCCGGTCAAGCCGGGCGATGACGACCGAATATGACGCGACAGCTACCTTCGCAGATGCCGCATGAAAATCCGCACCACATAGCCCGGAAATCGCGGCGCCTCGTCGTACAGATCCGACGCGATCCGCTCGATGGTCTCGCGCAGCGACAGGAATTGCGCCTGACGTGCGCTGCTTTCGGTGCCCTGCATGCCCGCGAGCTCATCCATTGCAGCGTCGCTGATCTGGCACTGCACGACCTCACCGTCGTTCAGCATGGTGAAGCGAAAGGCCAGCCGTTCCAGATCATGGCCAATGATCTTGTCGCGCGTCAGCGGCATCCAATTGTCCCGTTCGCGCCCCCGAACGGGACAATGCTGAAAATCTGGCGCCCTGTCACTATCGGAACCAAAGGACATGGCTATCATCTGAAGCCCGTCAGCAGCACGGCTCGCTGAGCCGGCTGCGCTCCAGCCTCAGTAGACGAGCGCCGAGCCTGTCGGCTGATCCAGTGCCGCAGCCAGCGATCTATACTCCTGGCAATCGGTTCCGCAGATCGACGCAATTCGACCGAGGTGATAGAGCGCTTGCTCGCGATTGCCGCGCTCGAGCTGCCACAATCCATAATATTGCCACGTCAGCACGTGGTTCGGATCGGCCTTCAATGCGCGCTCGTACCAGGCTTGGGACTGCTCGTAGTCGCCGAGCTTGCGATAGGAGTAACCGATCAGGTTGGCGACGTTCGGATGGTCGTCATGGCCAAGCGACTTCAATTGCGCGATCGCGGCAGCATAGTCGTTGCGCTCGTAGATGGTGTCATAGGCCATACGGTAGCCGGCCGCGAATGCAGGATCGCCGATGCTGGACTGGTTGTTCGGCTTCTTGCCTTTGTGTGTGGACTTGGCCCCCGGGCGCTTCGGATAGGTCGGCTGCGGCCTCTGATCCGAATAGGTGCTGCCAAACGGATCCGTGCCGGGGCCGCCGCCTCCGCCACCACCACCGCCGCCGCCGCCTCCTGCGGCAAGGGCCGGCGGGCTCAACGATGCTGCCGCAAACGTACCCAGCGCGACGAGTCTGATCATTGCTGTGATCATGTCTGTCTCCTGTACTGCTTCGAGCGACCCCGGACGAGGTGATAACCCTGCCTTGGCGGCAATATTCCGGGGCGCCGCGTTCACGGAGACGTCAGCGTTCGTACGACAGCTCTGTTGCCCTTTACTGAAATGCAACTTCCGCAAAGCTGCGGAGCTTGCGCGAATGCAGCCGTTCCGATTCCTGCTGCTTGAGCCGCTCCAGCGCCTTGAGGCCGATCTCGAGATGCTGGCCGACGCGGCGGCGGTAGAATTCACTGGCCATTCCGGCGAGCTTGATCTCGCCGTGCAGTGGCTTGTCGGAGACGCACAGCAGCGTGCCGTAGGGCACGCGGAAGCGGTAGCCGTTGGCGGCAATCGCAGCCGATTCCATGTCGAGCGCGACCGCGCGAGACTGCGACAGGCGGCGGATCACCTCCCGCCCGGAGATCTCCCAGTTGCGGTTGTCGACGCTCGCGACCGTGCCCGTGCGCATCAGGCGCTTGAGCTCGAAGCCTTCGAGACCGGTGACGTCCTCGACCGCCTCCTCGAGCGCGACCTGCATCTCGGCCAGCGCCGGGATCGGCACCCACAGCGGCAGCTCGCGGTCGAGCACATGGTCCTCGCGCACATAGCCGTGCGCGAGCACGTAGTCGCCGAGGCGCTGCGTGTTGCGCAGGCCCGCGCAATGGCCGAGCATCAACCAGGCATGCGGCCGCAGCACCGCGACGTGATCGGTGACGTTGCGCGCATTGGAGGGACCAGTGCCGATGTTGATCAGCGTGATGCCGCGATAGCCGGGTGCGGCCAGGTGGAAGGCCGGCATCTGCGGTGCGCGAGCCGGCGCGGTGCCGCTGATGGCGCCGCCGCTGGTCGTGATCACGTTGCCGGGCGCGACGAAAGCATCGAGCCCGGCTTCGCCGGACTGCAGCCGCTGCTGGCACGCTTGCGCGAATGCGTCGACATAGAACTGATAGTTGGTGAAGATGACGAAGTTCTGGAAATATTCGGGATCGGTGCCGGTGTAGTGATAAAGCCGGCGCAGCGAGTAATCGACGCGGGCGGCGCGGAACAGGGACAGCGGCTCCGGCGCGCCCGGCTGGAGTTCGAAGGTGCCGTCGGCGATCGAATCGTCCATGGTCGCGAGATCGGGCACGTCGAACGCATCGCGGAGCGAGCGTGTGACGAGCGACTTCTCGCTGGTGGTGATGGCGGCTTCGATATTGATGTCGCGGCGATAGGCGAAGTGGATCGGGATCGGTTCGGCGGACTCGCCGATCTCGACGGGCACGCCGTGGTTCTGGATCAAGAGGCCGATCTGCTCGGTGAGATAGCTGCGGAACAGATCCGGCCGCGTCACGCTGGTTTCATGCACGCCGGGACCGGCGACGAAGCCATAAGCAAGACGCGAATCCAGCCGCGCATGCGTCGCGGTGGTGAGACGGACGAAGGGATAGTAGGCGCGCACCCGCGTCGTGATCGCTTCGCCACCGACATAGGCCTCGAAACGTTCGCGCAGGAATTTCGTGTTGCGCTCGTAGATTTCCTCGAGGCGGGCAACGGCGAGGTCCGCCTCGGTGAAGGATTGGGTGGCGATGGAAGGAGGGGACTGCATGGTTCGACCGCCGTGTTGCTGGGTTTGAGTCGAACTATAGCAAAGAAGGCGGTGCCGTAGGGTGGGCAAAGCGAAGCGTGCCCACCAATATGCGCGTCGTAAGAAAGATGGTGGGCACGGCGCGTTGCGCCTTTGCCCACCCTACGAGACTACCAGACTGCTTGCCCTCGCAGTATAGCAAACTGACGGCCAAGTCGTCATTGCGAGCGCAGCGAAGCAATCCAGAAATCTCACCGCGGAGACAGTCTGGATTGCTTCGCTGCGCTCGCAATGACGGGGAAGATGACGCGCTTTTCGCGCGTCACTTCTCGCGGAACGCCCGCATCAGCTGGTCGTGAAACGGCTTCATCAGATAAGACAGCATGGTGCGATCGCCGGTTTGGACGAAGGCTTCCACGGGCATGCCGGGAATCAATTTGACGTCGCCGAGACGGGCGAGCTCCTCGGCCGGCATCGATACGCGGATGGTGTAATAGCCTTGGCCGGTGCGCTGGTCGGTGGTGACGTCGGGCGAGACGCGGCTGACGAGGCCGTTGAGCTCTGGCGTGGTGCGCTGGTTGAACGCGGACAGGCGCAGCAGCGTCTTCTGGCCGATCTGAAGCTTGTCGATGTCGACCGGATTGACCTTGGCCTCGACCTGGAGATCGTCGGCCTGCGGCACGATCAGCATCAAGGTATCGCCGGCGGTGATGACGCCGCCGATCGTGTGCACCGTCGACTGCAGCACCATGCCGTCCTGCGGCGCGCGGATGTCGACGCGGCGGAGCTGGTCTTCGGCCGCGACCTTGCGCTCGATCAGCTCGCCGATCTTGTCGTTGGTCTCGCGCAGGTCCTTGGAGACCTCGCTGACCACGTCCTTGTCGATCTGGATGATCTGCAGCTCGGTCTCGGTGATCTTGCCCTTGGCCTGGGCGCGCGAGGCGATGTACTGCGCGCGCTCGCCGTTGAGACGGGCCGAGTCGCGCTCGAGCTGCGTCAGGCGCGAGATCTGCACCAGACGCTTGTCGTAGAGCTCGCGCACGCCGGTGAGCTCGTTCTGCACCAGCGCGATCTCCTGGTCCTTGGCCTTCTCCTGGGCGCTGAGACCGGCGATTTCCTCGTTGAGCTGCGTGATGCGCTCGCGAAGCTGCGCCTTCTGCCCGGTGCGGCCGTTGACGCGGACCTCGAACAGCTTGGTTTCTGCGGCGAGCAACGCCTTGACGTCGGGATCGCTCGCACGCTCGATGAGGGTTTGCGGGAATTCGATCCGGTCGAGCCCGCGCTGCTCGGCTTGCAGTCGCGCCGCACGCACCTGCGCGGCGTCGAGATTCTTGGTGACGATGGCAAGGTTGGCCTTGGTGACGGTGTCGTCGAGCCGCACGACGATGTCGCCGGACTTGACCAGGTCGCCGTCGCGGGCGCGCACCTCGCCGACCACGCCGCCGGTCGGATGCTGCACCTTCTTGACGTTGGATTCGACAACGATCTGGCCCGGCGCGATCAGCGCGCCCGAGATCAGGACGGTCGAGGCCCAGCCGCCGAGGCCGACGACCAGGACCACCACGATCGCGAGGCCGAGCATCAGGTGAAACTTGATGGAGTCGCGTACGGTCTTCTTCGCGGCCGCCTTCGTGCCGCCGATGGCCATCGTGCTCATGGCTTTGTGCTCATGGTTTGGCCACTCCGCCTTCGCTGACGATCTTGATCGGGGCCGGCGGCGTCACCCGCGGCTGCAGCACCTGGGCGAGCACCTGCTCCTTGGGACCAAAAGTCTGCATGCGGCCGTCGCGCAGCACCAGGATCTGGTCGACCGCCTCGACGCCGATCGGCCGGTGCGCCACCACGACGACGATGGCACCGCGCTCGCGCGCCGCGCGGACGGCGCGGGTCAGCGCCTCGTCGCCTTCGGTGTCGAGATTGGAATTGGGCTCGTCGAGCACGATCAGGAAGGGGTTGCCGTAGAGCGCGCGCGCCAGCGCCACGCGCTGGGCCTGGCCCGCGGAGAGCGCGGCGCCCTGCTCGCCGACCTGCGTGTTGTAGCCCTCGCGCATCTTGATGATCATCTCGTGCACGCCGGCCTCCTTGGCCGCGGCGATGATCGCCTCGGAGGTGGCCTCGGGATCGAACCGGCTGATGTTCTGCGCGATGGTGCCGCCGAACAATTCGACGTCCTGCGGCAGATAGCCGATGTGGCGGCCGAGCGCGTCGCTCGACCATTGATCGAGCGCCGCGCCGTCGAGCCGCACCTTGCCGCGCACCGGCTGCCAGACCCCGACCAGCGCGCGGATCAGCGACGACTTGCCGGAGCCGCTCGGGCCGATCACGCCGAGGCCGTTGCCGGCGGTGAGCGCGAAGGTGACATCCTGCACCACGAGACGCTGATCGCCGGGCGGCACCATGGCGACGCCTTCGACCGAGAGCCGGCTGGTCGGCGCCTGCAACTGGGTCGGCGTCGCCTGCGCCGGCATCTGCTCCAGCAGGCGCGTCAGGCGATGCCAGCTCTGCCGCGCCGCGACGAAGGATTTCCAGTGCGCGATGGCGAGATCGACCGGCGCGAGCGCGCGGGCGGACAGGATCGAGCCGGCGATGATGATGCCGGCGGTCGCCTCCTGGTGGATGACGAGATAGGCGCCGACCGCGAGCACGGCCGATTGCAGCATCATGCGCAGCACCTTTGCGACCGCGCCGAGACCGCCGGCGACGTCGCTCGCCCGCTGATTTCCGGCGAGGTATTTTTCGTTGGCCTCGCTCCAGCGCTGGTTCATCCGGCCGGCCATCCCCATCGACACCATCACTTCGGCGTTGCGGCGGCTGGCCTGGGCGAGGTCGTTGCGCTGGGCGGCGAGGCCCATCGCCTCCTTCGCCGGCTGGCGGGACATGAACTCGGTCACCAGCGTCAGCCCGACCAGGATGACGGCGCCGACCAGCGCGGTGACGCCGATCATGACGTGGAAGGCGAAGCAGATGGCGAGATAGAGCGGCAGCCAGGGCAGGTCGAAGAACGCGCTCGGGCCCATGCCGCCGAGGAAGGAGCGGACATTGTCGAGATCGCGTAGCGGCTGCAGGCCCTCGTTGCGGCTGCCGACCAGCAGCGGCAGACGCACGATGGTGTCGAACACGCGCTTGTTGAGAGCCTCGTCGAGCGAGGTGCCGATCCGCCCCAGGATGCGGTTGCGGATCATGTCGAGCACGCCCTGCGCCATGTAGAGGAAGCTGGCGAGGATGATCAGGCCGACCAGGGTCGGGATGCTGCGGCTCGGCAGCACCCTGTCGTAGACCTCCAGCATGAAGATCGACCCGGTCAGATAGAGCAGGTTGATCATGCAGCTCATCAGGCCGACGCCGATGAAGGCCGTGCGACAAGCGCGCAAGGCATCACCGAGCTCCGAACGGCGGACGCCAGGGATGGCTGCCATCAGTCTGATCTCTTTCGGCTAAAGGGCAAAGCCCTGATTTCAAAGGCGATTCAAGGAGTACTCGCCTCGGATTAACATCTGTTTTCCAGCCGTCCGACACGGCCGAATTTAATCCGCGGCCTGATGGGCCACATCTACCCCCGACAGCCGTCCGCGCAAGTCCGGAATTTCACAGGCTTGCGGCTTTTTCTTGCAGGCTTTCAGCCGCTTCCGGGAAAGGTGCGGCTCGAGTTCCACTCAGCCGAAGGCGGGGCTAGAGCCGGCCCCCGCCGCGCACCAGCCGGACCACCAGCAGCAGGATGACCGCGCCGATCGCGGAATAGACGATCTCGGAGATCAGGCCGGTGCCGAGGCGGATTCCAAGCTTTGGAAACAGCAGGCTCGCCACCAGCGCACCGCAGATGCCGATCACGATGTCGCCGATAATGCCGAACCCGGCGCCCCGCACGATCTTGCCGGCGAGCCAGCCGGCGACGAGGCCGACGAACAGGATGACGAGCAGGCCTTCGTTGGAAATGTGCATCTGTGAGGTCCCTCTCCGTGAGCGGGGGCCATGGAACGGGAATCGGGATGAATGGGGTGTGAATGCTGGGAACGCTGGCGCCGCCCGCGTCAACTCATCCGAACTACGACCCCATGGTGACCGGCTCCGCCAGGACGCATCTGGCCGCCCGGCCCGGGCCGACCTCCACATTCCCCGGCAATTGCTCCAGGCAGCGCGGCTCGGCCAGCTTGCAGCGGGGAGCGAACGAGCAATTGTGCGGCTTCTCGGCCAGCGACGGCGGCGTTCCGGGGATGGTCTCCAGCCGCTGGCCCCGCTTGGCGCCGTGGATGGTGGAGGCGAGCAGGCCCTTGGCATAGGGATGCACGGGCGAGCGGACGATGTCGCGCAGGGTCCCCTGCTCCACGATCTGGCCGGCATACATCACCGCGACGCGGTCGCAGATCTCGATGGCGACGCCGATGTCGTGGGTGACGAAGATGACGGACATGCCGAACTCGCGCTGAAGCTCGCGCAGCAGCAACAGGATCTGGATCTGCACGGTGGCATCCAGCGCGGTGGTCGGCTCGTCCGCCAGAAGGATTTTTGGCCGGCAGGCCAGCGCCAGCGCAATCATGGCGCGTTGGCGCATGCCGCCCGACATTTCGTGCGGATAGGCATCGAGCCGGCGCCTGGCCGAGGGAATGCGCACTACCTCGAGCATTTCGAGCGCGCGTGCGCGTCCTTCCGCAAAACTCTTGCCTTCATGGCGCACCACGCTTTCGGCGATCTGCGCGCCGATCGTGTAGACCGGATCGAGCGCGAGCGCGGGCTCCTGAAAGATCATCGAGACAGTCTGGCCGCGGAACGACGACAGCTCCTCGTCGTTCATCGCGAGCACATCGCGGCCCATGACATTGACCGTGCCGGAGATCTGCGTGCGCTTCTTCGGCAGCAGCCGCATCAGCGCACGCAAGGTCACGCTCTTGCCCGAACCGGACTCGCCGAGCAGGCCCAGCACCTCGCTGTTGCCGAGCGAGAGGCTGAGGTCGTTCACGGCATAGACCGTGCGCTCGCCGGTGAAGCGGATGTTGAGGCCTGAGATCTCGACGAGGTTTGTCATGACGGCAGTTTCGGCAATCGGTCGTGATAGTCGGTCGCGCGCTGGAACGCGGCGCCGATGGTGAGGAGGGTGGCTTCATCGAAAGAGCGGCCGATCAGCTGCATGCCGACCGGCAGGCCGGCCTTGGTGAAGCCCGAAGGAATGGTCAGCGACGGCAGGCCCAGAAAGTTCACCGGGCGGGTGAACAGCGTGAGCCGCTGCAACAGCGCCGGCGCGTTCGGGCCGCCGCCGACGTCGCTCTCCTCGATCGTCGGCGCCGGCACCGGGGACGCCGGCGCGATCACCGCATCGACGCCTGCCGTCGCGGCATTGTGGGCCGCGAGCGCCGGCCCGCGCCAACGCATCGCCTCGATATAAGTGATGGCGGGAACGGCGAGGCCGTTCTGGAGGCGCATCAATGTCTGCGCGCCGTAATCCTGCGAACGCTCGATCAGCCAGCGCTTGTGGAAGGCGGCGGCTTCAGCGGCCAGCACGAGCTGGCTCGCCGCCTGCAATTGCCGCTGGTCCGGCAGCTCGACCTTGACGATGTCGGCGCCCTCGCGCTTGAGCACCGCAATGGTCTCGTCGAGCACGCGCGCGACCTCGCTGTCGAGATCGTCGACATAGTAGGTCGCGGGCACGCCGATCTTGAGGCCGTTCAGGGATCCCTTGGTCGCGGCGACGTAGTCCGAGAGAGGCTCGAGGCTCGCGGTCGGATCCTCCGGATCCGGGCCGGCCGTCAACGCCAGCAGCAGCGCGCAATCCTCCGCGGTGCGGGCGAGCGGGCCGACCGTGTCGAGCGATTGCGACAGCGGCATGGCGCCGGCGCGGCTGACGCGGCTCCAGGTGGTCTTGAGCCCCGTGACACCACAGAAATGCGAGGGCATGCGGATCGAGCCGCCGGTGTCGGAGCCGAGCGCGGCATAGGTCAGGCGCGCTGCAACCGCCGAGCCGGAGCCCGAGGACGAGCCACCTGTGATATGCGCCACGTTCCAGGGATTGCGCACCGGGCCGTAATGGCTGTTATGCCCGGTCGCACCATAGGCGAACTCGGCGAGATGCAGCGTGCCGAGCCGGATCTGGCCGGCGTCCTTCAGCCGCTGCAAGGCGGTGGACGTGACGTTCGGCACGAAATCGCGGCGGATCAGCGAGCCACAGGTCGCGACGTGGCCGGCATCGTAATACATGTCCTTGTGCGCGAGCGGCACGCCATGCAGGGGACCGCGGACATTGCCCTTGGCGAGCTCCGCATCGGCGGCATCCGCCGCTTTCAATGCAGTCTCGGCCTCGATCGACATGAAGGCGTTGAGATGCGGCTGCCACTGCGCGATGCGCTGCAGCAGCGCGCGCGTCGCTTCGTGCGAGGACACCTGCTTCATCGCGATCGCGCGCGCGACCTCGGTGAGCGTCATCAGAGCGGGCTCACGGCTCATTTCGACACCTTCTGTGTCTGCACGAGCACATAGGTGGCCGGCTCCAGATCGAACGGCAGCGTGCCGGCGATGGCGGCGAAGCCTTCGAAGGCGGGGCCGATGGCGTTGGAGATGCGGGTCGCGATCTCGTCGTCCACAGGCACGCCGGCGACCTGCGCGATCGGCTTGATCTCTTTCGGTGTCGGTCTCGTCATGCGGTTTCTCCCCTGGGGGCGCGGCTATGGCCCGAACCCGGTATCGCCATGTAGCACGCGGCCTCGTGCCCCATATTATCCAGCGCGGTGAGCTTTGGTGTCGCATTTGCGCAGAGCGGCTCCGCAAACGGGCAACGGGTGTGGAAGCGGCAGCCGGAGGGCGGATCGATCGGATTGGGCGGATCGCCCGTGATCGGCGGCGTCTCGGTGCGGCTATCAGGATCGGAGGACGGCATCGCGGCGAGCAGCGCCCGGGTGTAGGGATGCGCCGGGCTGTCCCAGACCCGGTCGACCGGGCCGAGCTCGACGACCTCGCCGAGATACATCACCAGCACGCGGTCCGAGATGTAGCGCACGACGTTGAGGTCGTGGCTGATGAAGAGATAGGTGAGGCCGAATTCGCGCTTGAGATCGGCGAGCAGGTTGAGCACCTGCGCCTCGACGGATTTGTCGAGCGCGGAGACGGCCTCGTCCAGGATCACCAGCCGCGGCGACAGCGCCAGCGCTCGCGCGATGTTGACGCGCTGGCGCTGGCCGCCGGAGATCTCGTGCGGGTAGCGGCTCGCGAAGTTTTCCGGGCGCAGGCCGACCTTGCCGAGCAGCTCGCGCGCCAGGTTGCGCGCCGCGCCGTCGGCCATGCCGTGAACCTTGGGGCCGAAGGCGATGGATTCCTCGATCGTCAGGCGCGGATTGAGCGAGGCGTAGGAGTCCTGGAACACCATCTGCATGCCGCGGCGCAGCTCGCGCAAGCTCAGCGACTGGCCGACGCTCATGCCGTCATAGATGATGTCGCCATCATCGCGCGGCATCAGGTGCATCAGGAGGCGCGCGGTGGTGGACTTGCCGCAGCCGGACTCACCGACGATGCCGACCGTCTCGCCCTTGGCGACGGAGAAGGAGACATTGTCGACGGCACGCACGGTGCGCTTGGCGGCGAACAGGCCGCCGCGCACCGGAAAGTGCTTGGTCAGGCCGTTGACCTGAAGCAGCGGCTGCGCGACGCCGCCGCGGTCCTCGACCGGCTCCAGCATGGCGACGGACGTGTTGCTCTCGCTCATGGCCGTTGTCCTTCACCTCTCCCCATCGGGGAGGGGTGTACGGAGGACGCCGCGACAGTGTGCTTGCGCATCATGATCTCTAGTTCCTGATGTCCATGGCGCTGCGCAGGCCGTCCGAAAGGAGATTGAAGCAGATCGAGACTGCGAAGATCATCGCGCCCGGCAAGGCTGCGACCCAAGGATTGACGTAGATCGCGGTGCGCAGGGTGTTGAGCATCAGGCCCCATTCCGGCTCTGGCGGTTTGGTGCCGAGGCCGAGGAAGGACAGGCCGGCCGCCAGGATCATCGAGACCGAAATGAGACTGGTGGCATAGACGAAGATCGCGCCCAGCACGTTGCCGAGGATGTGCACGCGCATGATGGTGAAGGCGCCCGCGCCGGAGGCACGCGCCGCCTCGACGAAGTCCATGTTGCGCACGCCCGTGGTGACGCTCTCGGCGACGCGGGTGATCTGCGGCACGAACACGATGGTGAGCGCCACGATGGAATTGAGGATGCCGGCGCCGAGCGCGCCGGAGATCGCGATCGCCAGCAGCACCGAGGGGAAGGCGTAGAACACGTCCACCGTGCGCATGATCGCGGTGTTGAGCTTGCCGCCGACATAGCCGGCAATGATGCCGAGCGAGGTGCCGATGCAGAAGGCCAGGATCACCGGCAAAATGCCGATCACCAGCGACAGCCGGCCGCCATAGATCAGCCGCGCCAGCATGTCGCGGCCGAGCTCGTCGGTGCCGAGCGGATAGCCTGTGGTGCCGATGTGGCGGAGGCGGCGGATCATCGAGCCCTTGTAGGGATCTTCGAGACCGAGCCACGGCGCGAGGATCGCGGAGAGGAAGATCAGCAGCAGCACCAGCGCGCAGGCCATGCTGACCTTGTCCCGCATGATGCGGCGGCCGACGGTCGCCCAATAGCCGCGCGCCTTGGTGGCAGGCGCGGCCTGCAGCGCGGCATCGGCGGTGGCGGACAACGGAAGCTCGCTCATCGGCTGGCTCCCGGTGCGCATTGTTTCAATCGATGCAAGCCCGGAAGGCGGTGCACCTCTCCCGCTTGCGGGAGAGGTCGCGCCGCAGGCGCGGGTGAGGGCTTTCGCCTCTTGGGGGTTCTCGATTGCGGAGACACCCTCTCCCCGACCCTCCCCCGCAGGCGGGGGAGGGAGCGCACCGTTTGCGTGGCGACAGCTGGGCTCATGCCATCAGCCCCGCTTGATGCGCGGGTCGATCGCGGCTTGGGCAATGTCGACCAGGAGATTGAGGAACACGAAGAACAGCGCCAGGATCAGGATCGTGCCTTGCAGCAGCGGCAGGTCGCGCTGGAAGATCGCGGAGTTGAGCAGGAAGCCCGAGCCCGGCCAGGAGAACACGGTCTCGATCAGGATCGAGCCGCCGAGCATGTAGCCGAGCTGGAGCCCCATCACCGCGAGCGCGGTGGGCGCGGCGTTCTTGATGACGTGACGGAACACGCCGCGCTCGTGCAGGCCTTTTGCGCGCAAGGCCTCGACGAAGTCCTGGCTGAGGATATCGCCGGTGAGCGCGCGCACCGTGCGGGTGACGATGCCCATCGGGATCACCGAGGTCGTGATCGCCGGCAACACGAGATATTTGAGGTGCGCCCAATCCCAGGCCCAGGAGTTGGAGCCGCCGGGGCCGGCGCCGACCGCGGGCAGCCAGTTCAGCTGGACCGAGAAGATGATGACCAGCAGCATGCCGAGCCAGTAATGCGGCACTGAGACGCCGGCGATGGCAAAGGAGGTCGCGACCTTGTCGATCCAGGTCTCGCGGAAATAGCCGGCGATCAGGCCGAGCAGGATGCCCATGGTGAAGCCGATGATGGCGGCGGCAATCGCGAGCGTGACGGTGTTGCCGACCGCACGCATGACCTCGGCCAGCACCGGACGCCCCGTCGCGATGGAATTGCCGAGATCGCCATGAAGGGCACGCAGCAGCCACAGGCCGAACTGCACCGGCAGCGGCCGGTCGAAACCATAGGCGGCGCGCAGCTGCGCGGCGAGCTCCTGCGACGCATCGGCCGGCAGCACGGCAACCAGCGGATCGCCCGGCGTGATGTGCACGAGCAGGAAGCACACCAGCGCGACGCTGATGACGATGGGGACGACGTAGACAATGCGTCTGGCGGTATAGGCGAGCACGTTTGGTTCTTTTCTTCCCTTCTCCCCTTGTGGGAGAAGGTGGCGCGAAGCGCCGGATGAGGGGTTCTATCCCCGGATACAGTCGTTACGACGCGAAAGGGACATCCGCGGAGAGAGACCCCTCACCCGGCTTCGCTAAAGCGAAGCCACCCTCTCCCGCAAGGGGAGAGGGTGCAGCGAGTGCGCGGCGCGAATTACTGCGCGATCGACACCGGCGAGAAGTCGATGAACCAGCTCTTCGGCTGCACGACGCCTGTCACCTTCGGGCTCATGGCGCGGGGGCCGACGTCGTGGGCGACGTAGAGGAAGGCGGCGTCGTCGACGGAGGCCGCGTGCAGCTCGGCAAGCGCGGCATCGCGCGCGGCGGGATCGAAGGTCTGGCGCGCCTTCTTCACCAGCTCGTCGAACTTGGGGTTGTTGATGAAGCCCCAATTGTTCGAGACCGGCGGTGCCATGCCCGATTGCAGGAAGCGCACCAGCGCGAAGAACGGGTCCATCGCCGCATAGGTGACGTTGGTCGCGTGCGAGCCGTTGGCACTGGGATCCTTGGCGCCGCGGCGCCAGTTGGTGAACAGCGTGTTCCACTCGATGACGTCGAGCTTTACGTCGAAATAGCATTCGGCCAGCGCCTGCTGGAGGTATTCGTTCATCGGCAAGGGCTGCATCTGGCCCGAGCCGGACGCAGACGTCTGCGTCTTCACGGTCAGCTTCTTGTTGGGACCGTAGCCTGCCTCCTGCATCAACTTTTGCGCAGCCGCCTTGTCGTACTTGATCTCGAAGCTCGGCTTGCCGCGCCAGGGATGGCCGGGTTCGAAGGTGCCGGACGCCGGCACCATCAGGCCGGCGAGCAGGCCGTCCTTGAGGCCTTCGCGGTCGACGCAGAGGTTCGCCGCCTTGCGCACCCGGATGTCGTTCCAGGGCGAACCCTCGACGCGGGAGAACTGCCACGGCCAAACGTGCGGCTGCTCATTGGCGGAGAGCTTGAAGCCGCGCTGCTTGAGCTCGGGCAGCGCGTCCGGCGCCGGTGCCTCGACCCAATCGACCTGGCCGGACAGCAGCGCCGCGGTGCGCGCGTTAGCTTCCGGCATCGGCAGGAGCACCATCTTGTCGATCTTGGGCACGCGGGCCTTGTCCCAGTAGCTCGCGTTCTTGACCAGCTCGAGCCGCTCGCGCGGCGTGAAGCTCGCCATCTTCCACGGGCCGGTGCCCGAGGCGTCCTTGGCGAACGCAGTCCATGCGGCTTGCGACTTCGCCTTGGCGTCGGCGCCTTCGGCCTTGTCGTAGAAGGCCTGCCATTTCGCCGGGCTCGCCATGAACAAATTGGTGAGGTTGATCGGCAGGAAGCTGTCGGGCTCCTTGGTGGTGAGCTCGACGGTCATGTCGTCGATCTTCTTCGCAGACGCCAGCGTCGGCATGCGCGAGGCCGTGACGCCGACCTGGCTGGCGTCGAACTGCGGCGCATCCTGCTTCAGCACCTTCTCTACGTTCCACACCACGGCGTCGGCGTTGAACGGCGAGCCGTCATGGAAGGTGACGCCGGGGCGCAGCTTGAAGGTCCATTTGGTCTTGTCGGCATCGTCGACCTGCCACTCGGTGGCAAGGCCGGGGATCACCACGCTCGGCTTGTCCGCCGAGGACAGATCCCAGCTGGTCAGCGCGTCATACATGGTGAGGCCGGTGAAGCGGTTGCCTTCAAACCCCTGATCGGGCTGACCGAGGGTGCGCGGAATATCGGCAGCCGTCATGCCGATGCGCAGCACAGTTTCCGCACTCGCCACGCGCGGCCATGCGGCCGCGCTGCCCAGCGCCAAGAGCGCGATCAGCGCCGCCCGAGTTTTCTTGTTCTTGATAAGCATCGCGTCGATCCTTCTTCGGCTTTCGATGATTAATTTTGATGCAATCGTATGCAATGGCTATGCCAAGGAGAAACATTTTCTGCGAATTGCCCGTGCGACGACAAGTCCTTGTGATCGATTGAAGACAGAGCAGCCCGGCTGCCTATTCTGGCATCAAGATTGCAGGTTTGGCCCCGAAATCTCCTGGGAGCTTTGGGCCATGCGTATTCGTCTATCGACCTGTCTCGCCGTGCTTGCGCTGGCAGTTTCCGCGATCTCGGCGCGCGCCGAAACCGTGGTGCGCTATGGCATCTCGATGGCGGACATTCCGCTCACCACCGGCCAGCCCGATCGCGGCGCCGGCGCCTATCAGTTCACGGCCTACACGATCTACGATCCGCTGGTGGCCTGGGAGATGGACGTTGCCGATCGCCCCGGCAAGCTGGTGCCGGGCCTCGCCACCGAATGGAAGGTCGACGATGCCGACAAGACGAAGTGGCGGTTCACCCTACGCAAGGGCGTGAAGTTTCACGACGGCAGCGAGTTCAACGCCGATGCGGTGATCTGGAATCTCGACAAGGTGCTCAACGACAAGGCGCCGCAATTCGACAAGCGGCAGAGCGCGCAGGTGAAGACCCGCCTCCCCTCCGTCGCCAGCTACGCCAAGATCGACGACTTCACGGTGGAGATCACCACCAAGACGGTGGATTCCTTCTTCCCCTATCAGATGCTGTGGTTCCTGGTCTCGAGCCCGGCGCAATATGAAAAGCTCGGCAAGGACTGGGACAAGTTCGCCAGCCAGCCCTCCGGTACCGGCCCGTTCAAGCTGACGAAGCTGGTGCCGCGCGAGCTTGCCGAGCTAGCGAAGAATCCGGACTACTGGAACAAGAAGCGGATTCCGAAGGTCGACAAGATCGTGCTGGTGCCGATGCCGGAAGCGCTGACGCGCACCAACGCGCTGCTCGCCGGCCAGGTCGACCTGATCGAGACGCCGGCGCCCGATGCCGTGCCGCAGCTGAAGGCGGCCGGCATGAAGCTGGTCGACAACGTCACGCCGCATGTCTGGAATTATCACCTCAGCGTGCTGCCGGGCTCGCCCTGGACCGACATCCGCCTGCGCAAGGCGCTGAACCTTGCGATCAACCGCGACGAAGTCGTCGGCCTGATGAACGGCCTTGCCAAGCCCGCCAAGGGCCAGGTCGACCCGTCGAGCCCCTGGTTCGGCAAGCCCAGCTTCGAGCTGAAATATGATCTCGCTGCCGCCAAGAAGCTGGTGGAGGAAGCGGGCTATTCCAAAGCAAAGCCGCTGAAGACCACCTTCATCATCGCGCAGGGCGGCACCGGCCAGATGCTATCGCTGCCGATGAACGAATTCCTGCAGCAAAGCTTCAAGGAGATCGGCATCGAGATCGACTACAAGGTGGTCGAGCTGGAGACGCTCTATACGCATTGGCGCAAGGGCGCGGCGGACGAGATGAACGCCGGCATCACCTCCAACAACATCGCCTATGTCACCTCAGATCCGCTCTACGCCATCGTCCGCTTCTTCCATTCCGGCCAGATCGCGCCGGTCGGCGTCAATTGGGGCGGCTACAAGAACCCGAAGGTCGACGCGCTGATCGACGAGGCCAAGCAGACTTTCGACAGCGCCAAGCAGGACCAATTGCTGGCGCAGGCGCACGCGCTGATCGTGGACGATGCCGTGCTGGTCTGGGTCGTCCACGACACCAACCCGCACGCGCTGTCACCGAAGATCAAGCAGTTCGTGCAGGCGCAGCACTGGTTCCAGGACCTGACGACGATCGGGGTGGAATGAGCAACAGGCAAGGGTGGGCATGGCGCTTTGCGCCTTGGCCCACCCGCAACACCGCGCGACGCGCGATCACCGCCCCTTGGTCGGGATCTTGTTGTACGGCACGTCCTTGTCGACGCGGATATCGCCCGGCAGGCCCAGCACGCGCTCGGCGATGATGTTGCGCAGGATCTCGTCGGTGCCGCCGGCGATGCGCATCGAGGGCGAGGACAGCAGCATCTGCTGGAATTGACCCTGCGCCGTTTCCTCGTCGTTGCCGGTGAGAACACCGGCCGCGCCCTGCAGGTCCATGGCGTAGGTCGCGATGTCCTGCAGCATCATGCCCGAGACCAGCTTGCCGATCGAATTCTCCGGGCCCGGCCGCTCGCCCTTCGACAAGGCCGAGATCGTGCGGTAGCTGGTGTATTTCAGCCCGTTCGACTTGGCCGCCCAGCTCGCGAGCTTCGAGCGCACGGCGGGATCGTCGATGGCGAGGCCATCCTCCAGTACCAGGTTCGAGCAGAGCTCGAACATCTCGGGCACGCCGGTCGCGAGCCGCGCGCCGATCGACATGCGCTCGTTCATCAGCGTGGTCAGCGACACGTTCCAGCCGTCGCCGACGGCGCCCAGCCGCTGGCTGTCGGGAATCACGACGTCGGTGAAATAGACCTCGTTGAACTCCTGCATGCCGTTGGCCTGCTTGATCGGCCGCACCTCGACGCCGGGGCTCTTCATGTCCAGGAAGAACATGGTGAGGCCCTTGTGCTTGGGCACGTTCGGGTCGGTGCGCGCGATCAGGAGACCATAGTCGGAATAATGCGCGCCCGAGGTCCAGATCTTCTGGCCGTTGACGACCCAATTGTCGCCCTTCTTCTCCGCGCGCGTACGCAGGCCCGCGACGTCCGAGCCGGCGGACGGTTCGGAGAACAGCTGGCACCAGATCTCCTCGCCCGATGCGAGCTTCGGCAAGTAACGGCGCTTGGCGTCCTCGCTGCCGAACGCCATCACGGTCGGGCCGCACATCCCCTCGCCGATCTGGAACGGCTGCGTCAGCTTGCCGTAAACGCCTTCCTCCTGCTGCCAGATCACCTTCTCGATCGGCGTCGCGCCGCGTCCGCCATATTCCTTCGGCCAGTGCAGGCAGGCCCAATTGCCCTCGAACTTCTTCTTCTGCCAGGCCTTGCCGACATCGACGATGTCGTGATTGGCAAGGCGAATGCGGCCGAGCGAGGATTTCGACAGCTCGGCATGCAACTCCCTGGGCGCGTTGGCCTCGACCCATTTGCGCGCGGTCTCGCGGAACGCGGCTTCCTGCGGGGTGTCGTCGAAATTCATGGCGGACCTCACTTCTGCGTAGGGTGGGTTAGCCGAAGGCGTAACCCACCACTTCTGTCGAGTATCGTTGCGAGCATGGTGGGTTACGCTTCGCTAACCCACCCTACGAATTCGGACTCATCTTCCCTTCGTCGGGATCTTGTTGAACGGCACGTCCTTGTCGACACGGATATCGCCGGGCAGGCCCAACACCCGCTCGGCGATGATGTTGCGCATGATCTCGTCGGTGCCGCCTTCGACGCGGGTGCCCGGCGCACGCAGCAGCATCGCCTGGAAGCGGCCGGCGAGCTCGGCATCTTCGCCGCTGATGACACCCGCGGCTCCTTGCAGATCCAGCGCGTAGGTCGCAACGTCCTGGATCATGGAGCCCGCCACCAGCTTGCCGATCGAGTTTTCCGGCCCCGGCCGCTCGCCTTTCGACAGCGCCGAGATCGCGCGCATGCTGGTGTACTTCAGCCCGCTTGCCTTCACCGCCCAGTGCGCCAGCTTCGAGCGTACCGCGCGATCCTCGATCGCCGGGCCGTCGTCGAGCATCAGGCTGGAGCAATACTCGAACAATTCCGGGAAACCGGTCGAGACGGCCGCGCCGATCGCGCTGCGCTCGTTCATCAGTGTGGTCAGCGAGACGTTCCAGCCGTCACCGACCTCGCCGAGGCGCTGATGGTCGGGGATGCGGACATTGGTGAAATAGACCTCGTTGAAATCGGAGGCGCCGCTCGCCTGCTTGATCGGCCGCACCTCGACACCCGGGCTCTTCATGTCCAGGAAGAACATGGTGAGGCCCTTGTGCTTGGGCACGGTCGGATCGGTACGGGTGAGCAGAATGCCGTAGTCGGAATAATGTGCGCCGGAGGTCCAGATCTTCTGGCCGTTGATCACCCAGTCGTCGCCGTCCTTTTCCGCGCGCGTGCGCAAGCCCGCGACGTCCGAGCCGCCGGCGGGCTCGGAGAACAGCTGGCACCAGACCTTCTCGCCGGAGGCGAGCGGCGGCAGATAGCTGCGCTTATGTTCCTCGCGCGCGAACGCCATCATGGTCGGCCCGCACATGCCGTGGCCGATGATGAACATGCGGGAGAGCTGGCCGAACGGCCCCTCCTCCTGCGACCAGATCACGCGCTCGATCGGCGATGAACCGCGGCCGCCATACTCCTTCGGCCAGTGCAGGCAGGCCCAGCCGGCGTCGGCCTTTTTCTTCTGCCAGGCTTTTGCGACCTCCAGGATATTGGCGTTCTTGAGCACGGTGCGGCCGAGCGAGGATTTGCGCAGCTCGTCCTCGTATTGCCTGGGCGCGTTCGCGCTGATCCAGGCGCGGGCGGTGGCGCGGAACTCGGCTTCCTGTGGGGTGTCGTCGAAGTTCATGGCAACTCTCTCGCATTTCGTGGGGTGGGTTAGCCGAAGGCGTAACCCACCTCTTTGGTTTCCACATCGGAAGAAGAGGTGGGTTACGCCAAGCGACTTGCGCTTCGCGCAATCCGCTCGGCTAACCCACCCTACGCACCTGTCATCACGCCGCGTTCTTCTTCCGCATCCGGTCGATCAACTGGTCTTCCCAATAGGACAGGCTGCCGAGGCCCAGCGCCATGGCGTTGGCGCGGCGGTAGTACATGTGGCAGTCGAACTCCCAGGTAAAACCCATGCCGCCGTGAACCTGGATGTTGTTCTTGGCGCAGTGCTGGAACGCCTGCGTCGCGCTGATGCGCGCGGCGGCGGCAGCTTCCGGCAGCTCGGCCGCATTGGTCGAGAGCGCCCAGGCGCCGTAATAGCTGTTGGAGCGCGCCAGCGTTGCCGACACGTACATGTCGGCGAGCATGTGCTTGACGGCCTGGAAGGAGCCGATCTGGCGACCGAAGGCGATGCGGTCCAGCGCGTAGTCGCGGCCCATCTCCAAGGCGCGATCAGCACCTCCGACCTGCTCGAACGCGCACAGCACGGCGGCGCGGTCGAGCACCTGGGTGAGGATGCTCCAGCCTTCGCCGGCAGCTCCCAGCGGCTCGGCTTTGGCGTCCTTGAAGGTGATCTCGGCCTGTCCGCGGGTCGGATCGAGATTGGTGAGGCTCTTCACGTCGACGCCGCCGGCCTTGAGATCGACCAGGAACAGCGAGATGTCGTTCTCGCGACCGCTCGATCCGGTGCGCGCGGCGACCACCGCGAAGTCGGCGATGCCGCCGTCGGCGACCGGCTTCTTGACACCATTGAGCACCCCGTTCGCAGCCGTCAGCCTGACGTTCTTCGGCGACGGATTGCCCTTGCCCTCGAACAGCGCCAGCGTGCCGATCGCCTCGCCGGCAGCAATCGCCGGCAGCCATTTCTTCTTCTGCGCGTCGCTGCCCGCGATCAGCAGCGCTTCGGCGGCGAGGTACACGGTCGAAGAGAACGGCACAGGCGCATTGGCCCGCCCCATCTCCTCCGCGATCACGCACAGCTCGAGATGGCCCGCACCCGCGCCGCCGAACTCTTCCGGAATGGCGACGCCGAGAAAACCCATCTCGGCGAGGCCCTTCCACAGCTCCTTGTCGTAAGGCGCCTTGCCGTCGAGCACGACACGCACCGCCTTGGGCGAGCATTTTTCCGCGAGGAACTTGCGCGCCTGGTCGCGGAGCTGCTTTTGATCGTCGGAGAAATCGAAGTTCATGGCGGGTTTACCTCTTATTGTTTGTCGCTGGTATTGATGCCGTCATTCCGGGGCGCCGCGTAGCGGCGAGCCCGGAATCCATTTCGCCGCGCCTATGCGGCCTGATGGATTCCGGGCTCGCGCTGCGCGCGCCCCGGAATGACGAGTTGAGAGAGCGGTGCCTCATCGCAGCACGATCACATCTTCACCCGGCGTGTCCGCATACAGCCGCTCCACCAGCGCGGCGCGGCGTTCGAGGCCGGCGCGCTGGTTGATGTAGCCCTTGTCGGTGAGCTCGTTGCCATCGATCGAGGGCGGCTCGACCATCAGCATCGCGCGCGCGATGATACGGCTGCTGGCGCCTTCGCATTCGCGGTTGTGGGCTTCCAGGCCGCGCCTGAAACAGGCGATCACTTCGGGGTGCTTCACCGCATCGGCAAAGCCCAGATCGGGATTGCCGACGAGCTGGCGGCAGGCGTGCAGGTTCGGCCAGGCGAGCAGGCCGATGAACGGGCGGTCCTGCCCCGCGACCAGCGCGTCGTGCACGACCGGCGTTGCGGCTGCGATCGCATCGGTCCGCAGCGAGCCGACATGCACGAACGTGCCGGTGGTGAGCTTGAAGTCCTCCACCACGCGGCCGGCAAAGATGATGCCTTGCACCGGATCGGAATCGTCGACGAAGATTCCGGCATCGCCGATGCAGTAAAAACCTTCCTCATCGAACATCTTCTTCGTCAGCTCCGGCTGACCGAAATAGCCAGGCGTGACGTTGACGCCGCGCAGCCGCAGTTCGTATTTCGAGCCGCACGGCACCATCTTCAGATCGACGCCGGGGAACGGCAGGCCGATCAGGCCGACGCGCTCGGTGTCCCAATAGGTGCCGGTCGAGGTCGGCGCGGTCTCGGTCGAGCCCCAGCCGGTATAGAACACGATGCGCTCGCCGGTGGTCTTCACCGCCAGTGCCTGCATGCGCTCATAGAGATCGTCAGGCAGGCGCGCGCCGCCATAGGCCATGATCGAGAGATTCTTGAAGAATGAGCGGCAGAGCGCGTCGTCCTTCTCCATGGCGGCGGCGAGCGCGGCGTAGCCGGCGGGCACGTTGGCGTAATAGGTCGGCGAGATCTCGCGCAAATTGCGCAGCGTCTCCTCGAACTGGCCCGGCATCGGCCGGCCGTCGTCGATATAGAGCGTGCCGCCGTCGACCAGGATCGGGTGGAACGCGGCGTTGCCGCCCATGGTGTGGTTCCAGGGCATCCAGTCCAGCATGGTCGAGATCGGCCCGTTCGGATCGCGCGGCCGCACCTGCATCATCATCGCCGCATTGGCGCACATCATCTCCTGCGTGTTGATGACGGCCTTGGGCATCCCAGTTGAGCCCGACGTGAACAGCAGCTTGCCGACGGTCTGCGGCGTGATCTTCGCGATCGAGGCCTCGACATCGGCCGTAACAGGCGTTGCCGCGAGCTCGGCAAAGCTGACGCTCTTGATGCCCTCGCATGGCCGCGCGACGTGAACCACGGTGACACCGCGGAGGTCCAGCGCCTTCAGCGCCTTCTCGAAGGTCGGGCCGTCCTGCACCATCAATACGGCCGGCTTGATCAGGTCGAACAGGTATTTCAGCTTGACGTGATCGTGGCTCATCAACGAGTAGGCCGGCGACACCGGCGCTGCCGGGACGCGCGCCTGCATCGCAGCCTGCGTCATCAGCGCATGCTCGATCGAATTGCCGGAGAGGATCGCGACGGGCCGGCCGTCGAGTTCGAGATTGAGCAGGCCTTGCGTCAGCGCGTCCACGATGCGCTTGGCTTCGCCATAGGACACCTTGCGCCATTCGCGGTTCGGACCGCCGCGCTGCGCCAGCCAGATGCGCTCGGGTGCTTCCTTCGCCCATTTCGCCAGCGAGGCCGGGATGTGCTTCTCATAAGGCTGCAGCGGAATGCGCGACTTCAGCACCACCGTGCCGTCGCCGCGGCGCTCGATCGCGATGTCGCGCTCCAGCCACTGAACCTTGCGAAAGGCGGGCTTCGTCATTACTGCCGCCGCACTTCCACTCATTTTGCGTCTCCCGGAATTATTGTCCTTTGCGGATCTTGATCGTTCAGCGCCTGATATAGACAGGCTTTCGCTTCTCAAGGAAGGCCCTGATGCCTTCCGAAAACTCTTCCGAGCGGCTGCACAGGACCTGGTTGCGATCCTCCATCGCAATCGCCGCTTCGAGCGAGCCGGCATCGACGCTCATGTTGAGACATTCCTTGGATAGCCGCAGGCCCACGGGCGAGGCCGTCATCATCGCCTCGACATAAGGCTCGGCCGCGTCATCGAGCTTGTCCTCGTCCACGACCTCCGAGACGAGGCCGACCGCGAGCGCGCGCTCGGCGCCGATGAAGCGCCCGGTGAGGATCAGCTCGGATGCGACGGAGACACCGACGAGGCGCGGCAGAAAATAGCTGGTGCCGATGTCGCAGCCGCCGAGACCGAGCTTGATGAAGGCGCAGTTCATCCGCGCCGATCTCGTTGCGATGCGGATGTCGGAGGCCAGCGCCAACGCGAAGCCGCCGCCGGCGGCCGCGCCCTGCACCAGCGCCAGGATGGGCTGCGGGCAGCGCCGCATCAGCATCACGATGTCGGCGATGCGGCGCTGCGAATCCAGCGACTCCGTGACGCCGGGAGGCTCCTGCTGTCCGGCCCGGCGCGCCATCGCGGCTTTGAGATCGAGGCCGGCGCAAAAATTCTTGCCGGCGCCCTTGAGCACGACGACGCGCGTGTCGCGATTGCGCTGCAGGCCCTGGAAATAGGTGTTGAGCGCATCGATCAGCGCAGGATCGAGCGCGTTGAGCTGCTCGGGCCGATTCAGCGTCACCCGGTCGACGCCGTCGTTGTGCTCGATCAGCAGCGGTTGGGACATGGGGCCTCGCACATCAGTCATGGGCCGGACTACCACCCTCCCCTGGAGGGGGAGGGTCGATCGCGCGCAGCGCGAGCGGGGTGGGGTGACGGTCTCTCCTCACCACACTGCCCGAGTGGAGAGATCACCCCACCCCGGCGCTTCGCGCCGACCCTCCCCCTCCAGGGGAGGGTAAGAAAAGAGCCTCTTCTACCGCGGCGCCATCCGGATGGCGCCGTCGAGGCGGATGGTCTCGCCGTTCAGCATCGGGTTCTCGACGATGTGCACCGCGAGCATGCCGTATTCGGCGGCGTCACCGAGACGCGAGGGATGCGGCACCTGGGCGCCCAGGCTCTTGCGGGCCTCTTCGTTCAAGCCCATCAGCAGTGGCGTGAAGAACAGGCCGGGCGCGATGGTGTTGACGCGGATCTTCTGGCTGGCGAGATCGCGCGCGGCCGGCAGCGTCAGGCCCACGACGCCACCCTTCGACGCCGAATAGGCGATCTGGCCGATCTGGCCTTCGTAGGCCGCAACCGAGGCCGTGTTGATGATGACGCCGCGCTCTTCGCCGACGGGCTCGATCGTGACGAGGCGCTCGGCGAACAGACGCAGGCAGTTGAAGGTGCCGATCAGGTTGACGTTGATGATACGCGCGAACTTTTCGAGCGGGTAGACGCCGTCGCGGCCGACGATGCGCTGCGAGCCGCCGATGCCGGCGCAGTTCATCAGCACGCGGGCGACGCCGTGCGCGGCTTCCGCTTTCACGATCGCTGCCTTGATCTGCTCCTCGCTAGTGACGTCGGCATGCAGCGCCACGCCCTTCACCTCAGTGGCGACCTTCTCGGCGTTTTCCTTGCTCTGGTCGATCACGCCGATCTTGGCACCCTTGGCCGCCATGGCGCGGGCGGCCGCGGCACCAAGGCCCGAACCACCGCCGGTGATGAGAACGGCTACGTCTTTCAACTGCATCGCTTGTACCTTTCCTCTACCTTTTACTTGGGCGTTTCTTCTCTAGACTTGTGACGTGTTGGCCGGACTATCCGGCCGCGGCGGCTTCCTCGGCTTGCGTGAGGATGCCGCCGCAGATCAGCGTTTCCATGTGCTTGATGTATTGCCGGCAGACATCGTCGGTGACCGGGCCGACGCCGGTCGCGCGGGACATCGCGTGCCGGCCGAAGAACAGATGATCGCACGCACCGATCAGGCTGGTGTAGAACAGCACCGGATCGGTCGGGCGGAATTCGCCGCGGCTGACGCCTTCAGCCAGCAGGCGGCGGTGGAAGTCCAACAGCGGCGCAACGAAGAACTTCGAGACTTCGTCGGCAGAGCTCGCGCTGGTCTCGTGCAAGAGATAGTGGATCAGCCGGTTCATATAGGGGAACCGGTGATAGGCGCGGATGATGCCGCCGATATGCAGCTTCAGCTTCGCCGTCGACGTGATCGGCTGCGCCAGCAAATATTCGAGATTGGACATCTCGGTCGCAGCATCCCGCGCCAGCAGCGCCAGCAACAGGCCGTCCTTGTTGCCGAAGTGATATTTGACCAGCGCGGCGTTGGCGCCCGACTTCTGCGCGATGTCGGACAGCGAGATCTCGATCGAGGAGCGTTCGATCATCAGCTCGCTCGCGGCCACTAGCAATTTCTCTGCCGTGGAATTTTTCCCGGCGGGGAGCCTGTTCGGAACGCTGGTAGCCACGGAGATCCCTGTTTGGCCGCTGGAAGCGGGGCGCAGATAAGCGCAAGCAGCGCCTCATCACAAGAGTTAATTGATCGATTGACTAAACGATCTCCGGTCCCTTAAATCCGTCCCCGACAACCAAACCCAATCAAGAATTCAGGGAGAGACCGACATGGCCGAGGCTTACATCGTCGCCGCCGCGCGTACCGCCGGCGGGCGCAAGGGGGGCCGCCTCGCCGGCTGGCATCCGGCCGATCTCGCCGCGAAGGTGCTGGACGAGCTGGTCGACCGCACCAAGGTCGACCCCGCCCAGGTCGAGGACGTGATCATGGGCTGCGTCATGCAGGTCGGCGAGCAGTCCAACAACGTCGCGCGCAACGCGATCATGGCGTCAAAGCTGCCGGAGAGCGTGCCCGGCACTTCGATCGACCGCCAGTGCGGCTCCTCGCAGCAGGCGTTGCACTTCGCCGCGCAGGCGGTGATGTCGGGTGCGATGGATGTCGTGATCGCCGCCGGCGTGGAGTCGATGACGCGCGTGCCGATGGGCCTGTCGTCGCAGCTTCCCGCCAAGAACGGCTTTGGCAATTACAAGAGCCCGGGCATCGAGAAGAAGTATCCGAACATCGTGTTCAGCCAGTTCACCGGCGCGGAGATGATGGCCGAGAAGTACGGCCTCTCCAAGGATGAGCTCGACCAGTATTCCTACAACAGCCATCAGCGCGCGATCGCGGCGACGCAAGGAGGCCACTTCAAGAAGGAGATCGTGCCGCTCGACATCACCCGCGCCGACGGCAGCAAGGACACCCATCACATCGACGAAGGCATCCGCTTCGATGTCACGCTCGACGGCATCAAGGGCGTCAAGCTGATCGCCGAGAACGGCAAGCTGACCGCGGCCAGCGCCAGCCAGATCTGCGACGGCGCCTCCGGCGTCATGGTGGTGAACGAGAAGGGCCTGAAGCAGCTCGGCGTCAAGCCGCTCGCGCGCATCCATCACATGACCATGACGGGCGGCGATCCCGTGATCATGCTCGACGCTCCCTTGCACGCGACCAAGCGTGCGCTGGAGAAGGCCGGCATGAAGATCGGCGACATCGACCTGTTCGAGGTCAACGAGGCCTTCGCCTCGGTGCCGACCGCATGGCTGAAGACTACGGGCGCCGACCCCGAGCGTCTCAACGTCAATGGCGGCGCCATCGCGCTCGGCCATCCGCTCGGCGGCTCCGGCACCAAGCTGATGACGACGCTGGTCCACGCCCTGCACCAGCGCGGCAAGCGCTATGGCCTGCAGACCATGTGCGAAGGTGGCGGCATGGCCAACGTGACGATCGTGGAACGGCTGTAAGCCGCGGCCATACAAACGGTGTCGTCCCGGACAAGCGCGCCTCAAGCGCGCGCCGATCCGGGACCCATAACCACAGGAGACTGTGGTTATGCTGCGCCGGAGCTCCATCTCGTTTCAACAGCCGAGGCCTGTGGTTATGGATCCCGGCCTTCGCCGGGATGACACCTTTTTTGTTGCGAGATCTCGACCATGACCCACCCCTCCATCCACGCCAGGACGACGCCCGACAAGATCGCCTACCAGATGGCCGGCACCGGCAAGGCGATCACCTATCGGGAGCTCGACGAGCTCTCGAACCAGGGCGCGCAGCTGTTCCGCTCGCTTGGCCTCAAGGCCGGCGACCACATCGCGCTGTTGATGGAGAACCGCCTCGCCTTCATGGAGCTCTGCTGGGCCGCACAGCGGAGCGGGCTCTATTACACCGCGATCAGCCGCTACCTGAAGCAGGACGAGATCGACTACATCATCGCCGATTGCGGCGCCAAGGTCGTGATCACCACACCGAAATGCGCCGAGCAGATCAAGGACCTGGTCAAGGGCACGCCCGGCGAGCCGATCTTCTACATGATGGACGACCCCCTGCCCGGCTTCCGCTCCTACGACAAGGAGGCCGCGGCGCAGCCGACCACGCCGATTGCGGATGAGGTCGCCGGCTACGACATGCTCTATTCGTCGGGCACCACCGGCCGCCCGAAGGGAATCAAGAAGGCATTCGAAGGCAACAGAATCGACGTGCCGAACGCCTTCCTGCGCGTGCTCTGCGCCGACATGTGCGGCATGAACGCGGAGAGCACCTATCTGTCGCCGGCCCCCCTCTATCACGCGGCGCCCCTGCGCTTCAACATGATGGCGATCGTGCTCGGCGGCACCTCCATCATCATGGAGCATTTTGACGCCGAAGAGTTCTTGAAGCTGGTCGAGAAATACAAGGTGACGCAATCCCAGCTGGTGCCGACCATGTTCGTGCGCATGCTGAAGCTGCCGGACGAGGTGCGCGCCAAGTACGACGTCTCGACGTTGAAGGGCGCGATCCACGCCGCCGCGCCCTGCCCCATCGACGTCAAGGCAAAGATGATCGAATGGTGGGGACCCATCCTGATCGAGTATTACGCCGGCTCGGAAGGCAATGGCGTCACCGTCTGCAACTCGCAGCAATGGCTGGAGCACCGCGGCAGCGTCGGCCGCGCCGTGGTCGGCAAGATCAAGATTCTCGACGAGAACGACGAGGAGCAGCCTGTCGGCGAGATCGGCACCGTCTATTTCGCCGACGCACCCGCCTTCACCTATCACAACGATCCCGAGAAGACGAAGAAGGCCTACAACGCCAAGGGCTGGTCCACGCTCGGCGATGTCGGCTATCTCGACAAGGACGGCTTTCTCTACCTCACCGACCGCAAGTCCTACATGATCATTTCCGGCGGGGTGAACATCTACCCGCAGGAGACCGAGGACGTGCTGATCACGCACCCCGAGGTCGCCGACGTCGCCGTGTTCGGCGTGCCGAACGAGGAGATGGGCGAAGAGGTCAAGGCGGTGGTGCAGCCCCACCACATGAGCCGCGCCGGCAAGTCGCTCGAGGCCGATTTGATCGCCTATTGCAAGAGCCGCCTCTCCGCCATCAAGTGCCCGCGCTCGATCGATTTCGAAGCCGAGCTGCCGCGCACACCCACGGGCAAGCTGGTGAAGCGACACCTGCGCGATCGGTACTGGCCGAAGGCGGCGGCGAAGATTTAGGACGGGATACGTAGGGTGGGTTAGCGAAGCGTAACCCACCACTGTCTCTATCCGCGGAAACAGAAGAGGTGGGTTACGCCTTCGGCTAACCCACCCTACACATCCCTCACCTCAATCAAACAAGCTCGGCGTGTGGTTCACCAGCGCGCCTTCGATCTCGAGCATCTTCAGCTTCGTCACCACGCCGCCATTTGCCGAGAACCCGCCGGGCTTGTTGCCGGCCGCCAGCACGCGATGGCAGGGCACCACGATCGGGCACGGGTTGCGGCCGAGCGCCTGGCCGACGTCGCGCGACAGCTGGACGCCGCCGAGCTGTTTTGCGATGTCGCCATAGGTGATGGTCTTGCCGGGCGGGATCGCGCGGGCGATCTCGTAGACGCCGCGATTGAACTCGGGCACGCCGTCGAGGTCGAGCGGGATGTCGGTGAGATCATCCGGCTCGCCGGCGAGCAGTCTTGTCATGCGGTCGATCGCCTCTCGCACCTCGGCGGTCGGCTCGGCTTCGGTGGCGTCGGCATGGCGCTGGCTGATGCGGGTGCGGATCTTCTGCTCGCCGCCCATCGGCAATTGCGTGCCGTTGATGCCGCGCGGGCCCCAGGCGATGGCGCACAGGCCGATCCGTGTGTCGAACAGGGCAAAATGCTGGTCGCTCATGGCTTGGATCCTGGCTTGCTTTCGTTGCAGGCCCCACTTTCAACTCACGCCAAATCTAGGCTTGGAAATAGTTGCGATCCACCCGGTTTCCGGGAATCTTGCACAGAAGTTCCGATCCTCTCTCGCGAGTCCATAATGCAGAGCCTTCACGTCAACGGATACGACATGCCCTATCTCGACGTGGGCGAAGACAGGGGCCGACCGCCGCTGGTCTGCGTGCATGGATCGCTGAATGATTTCCGGGTCTGGGGCTGCGTGCTGGGCCCGTTGACGCAGCGGCATCGGGTGATCGCCGTCAGCCTGCGCCACTTCTTCCCGGAAAAATGGGATGGGGTCGGCGACACCTATTCGATCGCCCAGCACGCCAGCGACGTCATCGCCTTCGTCGACAAGCTCGATCTCGGGCCGGTCGATTTGATGGGCCATTCCCGCGGCGGGCATATCTGCTTCCGCGTGGCGCAGCAGCGGCCCGATCTCCTGCGCCGGCTGATCCTGGCCGAGCCCGGGGGCGAGCTCGATGCGAGCCTTGATCCGGATTACGTCGGCGGCCCCTCGCCGCTGCTGGCGCGCTTCACGGCCTCGGCCGAGAAGATCGCTGCCGGCGATGTCGACGGCGGGCTCGCCGTCTTCGTCGACACGCTGGAAGGCCCCGGCACCTGGCCGCGGCTGCCGGCGATGGTGAAGCAGAATTTGCGCGACAACGCCTACACGCTGATCGGCCAGGTCCGCGACAATCGCCCGCCGTTCTCCAAGGTGGACGCGGAGGCGATCAAGATGCCGACGCTATTCATCCTGGGCGCGCGAACCAAGGGCCTGTTGCCAAAAGTGCTGCATGCGCTCGCGGCGCATGTGCCCTATTCCAAGACGGCGATCATCCCGAACGCGACGCATCCGATGTTCGAGCAGGCGCCGCAGAAATTCTCCGAAGTGGTTCTCGATTTTCTGGCGAGCTGATCCATGCAGAGCTTCCGCGTCAATGGTTACGACATGGCCTATCTCGAAGTCGGTGAGGGCCCGCCGCTGGTCTGCGTGCACGGTACGCTGGGTGATTTTCGCACCTGGTATTCGGTGCTCGGCCCGCTGTCGAAATCCCATCGCGTGATCTCGGTCAGCCTGCGGCATTTCTTTCCCGAGCATTGGGACGCGATCGGCGACGACTACAAGATGGCGCAGCACGTCGCCGATACGATCGCCTTCATCGAGCAGGTCAAGCCTGGCCCCGTCGACCTGATGGGCCATTCGCGCGGCGGCCACATCGCCTTTCGCGTGGCGCAGGCGCGGCCTGATCTGTTGCGCAAGCTGGTGCTGGCCGAGCCCGGCGGCGATCTCGACGCATCCCTGCCAGTGCCCGAAGGCACGCCCGCGCATCCGCCGCTGGCGGCCCGCACCGCGCGATCGGTCGAGATGATCCGCGCCGGCGACCTCGAGGGCGCGCTGCGGAACTTCTACGAAGGCATCGAAGGCGACGGCTCCTGGCGGCGCGTGCCGGCTGCGGCCAAGCAACAACTCCGCGACAACGCGCTCACCTTCCTCGGCCAGATCAACGAGCAGCGCCGGCCCTACACGCTGAGCGATGCGCAGGCGATCAGGACGCCGACGCTGCTGATCGGCGGAGGCGCCACCACCGGCAGCCTGTCGGTGATGTGGCGCGTGCTGGCCGCGCACATCGCGGGCGCCGAGACGGCGGTGATCGCGAACGCCGGCCATTGGATGTTCGAGCAAGCACCGCTGGAGTTCGGCGAGGTGGTGAACGGGTTCCTGGCGAAGTAGCTCCTCCCGTTTCGACGAAACAACCCCATGCGCAGTAGACGGCCCAAGCAATATCAATAGCTTAAGCAGGGCCTAACATTGGGCGTCCTGACGCGGTCAGCCGTGCTTGACCCCCGCCCGTCCCGGGAGTAGCTTCGAACACGGAATTCCGTATTCCTTTTTGGAGCTGACGGCGTGATTCCTCTCGACCCGCTCCCGAACCTGATCGACCAGGTCTATTCGCGGATCCTGGAGGCGATCTCCGACCGCACGCTCCAGCCCGGCCAGCGCATCCGGCAGAACGAGCTCGCCGACAGGCTCGGCGTGTCGCGCCAGCCGGTGTCGCATGCGCTGCATCTGTTGCACCGGCAGGGCCTGGTCGCCGAGAGCGGCCGTCGCGGCTTTGAAGTGACCCAGCTCGACCCTGCGCGCATCCGCCAGCTCTACGAGGTGCGCGGCGCCATCGACGCGCTGGCGGCCCGCCTTGCGGCGACACGCGCGGCCCGCGACGCGGCGGGACGCGCGCGACTGGAGACAGCGCTCGCCGCCGGGCGCCGCAGCGACCACAACACGATGCTATCCGAGCTCATCACCCTCGATGTCGATTTTCACCGCGCGATCTATCAGCTCGCCGGCAATCCCGTGATCGAGGAGACCATGGCGCCGCAATGGCCGCACATGCGGCGCTCGATGGCGACGGTGCTCTCCGAGCTCGACTATCGGGCCAAGGCCTGGGCGGAGCATGCCGATATTGCCGGAAACATTCTAAGCGGCAACGCCAAAGCGGCCGAACGCGCCGCGCTGGCGCACGCGCAGACGGCCGGACGGATGACCGAGGAGAGATTGCGGGCAGCGGACGAGGCGGCGGCGTAGCGATTGCCACCGTCATTCCGGGGCGATGCGCAGCATCGAGCCCGGAATCCATCGGGCGGCAGAGACTGCGGGGAAATGGATTCCGGGCTCGCGACTTCGTCGCGCCCCGGAATGACGAAAACAAACAAACAGGAGGACGACCCATGAGACTGTCCCAGGAGCAATTGGAGTTCTTCCACCGCGAGGGCTGGCTGTTCCTGCCCGAATTGTTCGCCCAAGAGGAGGTCGACCTGCTCGCGCGCGAGGCGGTCGGCATTTACGACGCCAACCGGCCCGAAGTCTGGCGCGAGAAGAGCGGCGCGCCGCGCACGGCCTTTGCCGCGCATCTCTACAACGAGGCCTTCCGCATCCTCGGCGCGCATCCGCGCATGATCGAGCCGGTCGAGCAATTGTTCGGCGAGCCAGTCTACATGCACCAGTTCAAGATCAACGCGAAATCGGCCTTCACCGGCGACGTCTGGCAATGGCACCAGGATTACGGCACCTGGAAGCGCGACGACGGCATGCCGGAGCCGCGGGCGATGAACATCGCGATCTTCCTCGACGAGGTGATGCCGATCAACGGCCCCTTGATGCTGGTGCCGCGCAGCCAGAATGCCGGCGATCTCGAGGCGTCGCACGATCTCGCCACCACCTCGTATCCGCTGTGGACGCTGGACGAGGACACGGTCACGCGCCTCGTCAAGCAGGGCGGCATCGTCGCACCCACGGGCAAGCCGGGCGGCATGCTGATGTTCCACGGCAATCTCGTGCACGGATCGAGCGGCAACATCACGCCCTATCCGCGCAAGATCGTGTACCTGACGCTGAACGCGGTCTCGAACCATATCCGCACACCGACGCGGCCGGACTACATCGCGCATCGCGATTTCACGCCGATCAAGACGGTGGACGACGACGCGCTGCTGCGGCTGGCACGTGCGCCGCGGCAGGCGGCGGAGTAATTTGCACTCGTGCCCCGGACGCAGCGCAGCACGTCAGTGATGCGCTGCTGAGCCGGGGCCCATGCTGCACGGATAGCTTTTCTCTGGGTCCCGGCTCTGCGCAGCAACGCTACGCGTTGCAGCGCGTCCGGGACACGATAGTTTCGCAGGACATCCCCATGAACCTCTTCCGCCTCCTCCAGGCCCGCGCGTCCGCCGGCAAGCCCGTTCGCGTCGCGCTGATCGGCGCCGGCAAGTTCGGCTCGATGTTCCTCGCCCAGGTGCCGCACACGCCGGGGCTGGAGGTGCCGATCATCGTCGACATCGACCGCGACCGGGCACGCGAGGCCTGCCGCACCGTCGGCTGGGACGCAGAGCGCATCGCCGCCACGGTGTTCACCGATGACGGCGCGCGCGCCATCGCCGGCGGCGGCATGGACGTGGTGGTGGAGGCGACCGGCAATCCCGCCGTCGGCATCCGCCACGCGCGCGCCGCGATCGCGGCGGGCAAGCATATCGTGATGGTCAATGTCGAAGCGGACGTGCTGGCGGGCCCGCTGCTCGCCGAGGAAGCGCGCAAAGCCGGCGTGGTCTATTCGCTCGCCTATGGCGACCAGCCGGCGCTAACGGCGGAGATGGTGGATTGGGCGCGGGCCACCGGCTTCCGCGTCGTTGCTGCCGGCAAGGGCACAAAGTACCTGCCGGCCTATCACGACGTGACACCCGATGGTGTCTGGCAGCATTACGGCCTGACCGCGGGCGAAGCGCAGTCGGCCGGCATGAATCCGCAGATGTTCAACTCCTTCCTCGACGGCACCAAATCGGCGATCGAGATGGCCGCGATCGCCAATGCCTGCGGCCTCGACGTGCCCGCGGACGGCTTGCTGTTTCCGCCCTGCGGCGTCGACGATTTGCCGCATATCATGCGGCCGCGCTCGCGCGGCGGCGTGCTGGAGCGATCAGGCCTTGTCGAAGTCGTCTCCTCGCTCGAACGCGACGGCCGGCCGGTGTTTCGCGACCTGCGCTGGGGCGTCTATGTCGTGCTGGAGGCACCGAACGACTATGCTGCCGACTGCTTCCGGCAATATGGCCTGAAGACCGATTCCAGCGGACGCTTCGCCGCCATGTACAAGCCCTATCATTTGATCGGGCTCGAGCTGAACATCTCGGTGCTGGCGGCGGCGCTGCGGGGCGAGGCCACTGGGCAGCCTTACGGCTTCCGCGGCGACGTCGCGGCTGTGGCCAAACGCAATCTGCACGCCGGGGAGATGCTGGACGGCGAAGGCGGCTACACGGTGTGGGGCAAGCTGTTACCGGCGGCCGCGAGCCTCAAGGCTGGCGCCCTGCCGATCGGGCTCGCACATCGCTTGAAGCTGAAGCACGACGTCGCCCACGGCACGGTGGTGCGCTGGAGCGATGTCGAGTTCGATGCAAACAACGAGACGATCAGGGTGCGAAAAGCGATGGAGACGGCTTTCGCGAAGGAGCGGTAAGGAAAGAGATCGGCGCCACGGGCGCCTCGCCTCTCGCGCTTGCGGGTGTCTGTCGCGCATTCGCAGGCGCGAGATGGCAGGTGGCTTGATTGTCGCGAGACGAACGGTCATCCTTGCTGACGGAATGCCATCATAGTGGGGATTCCAACAAGAAGAGGCCCATCAGGGTCGTTCGGAAACGCTATCAAACCTCAAACAAAACAACGCCGAGTCTCAAAAAGAACGAACGATCAAGTTCGTTCCGTGTCGAAGGCATCGGCATAGCGGAGGGTCCGCATGAAACGTCGTGATTTCCTGAAGGTAACGGGCGCGAGCCTGGCAGCGAGCACCGCAGTGGCGGCGCCCGCGATTGCGCAAAGCTCGCCCGAGATCAAGTGGCGGTACGCCACGAGCTGGCCGAAGGCGCTCGATACGCTCTATGGCGGCTGCGAATATTTCTGCAAGCAGGTCGCCGACCTCACCGACAACAAATTCCAGATTCAGCCGTTTGCGGCCGGAGAGATCGTTCCAGGCCTGCAGGTACTGGACGCCGTCTCCAACGGCACGGTCGAGATCGGCAACACCGCGCTCTATTACTACTGGGGCAAGAATCCGGCCTTCACCTTCGCAACCGCACTGCCGTTCGGCTTGAACACGCGGCAGCAGATTTCCTGGCTGTTGTGGGGCGGTGGGCAGGATCTCGTCAACGACCTGCTTAGGGAGCACAACGTTTATGGCATCCCGACCGGATCGACCGGCGCGCAGATGGGCGGCTGGTTCAGGAAGGAGATCAAGAGCCTCGACGATTTGAGGGGCCTGAAGATGCGCATCGGCGGTTTCGCCGGCACGATCCTCTCCAAGCTCGGCTGCGTGCCACAGCAACTGGCTGGCGGCGACATCTATCCGGCGCTGGAGAAGGGCACCATCGACGCCGCCGAATGGGTCGGCCCCTATGACGACGAGAAGCTAGGTTTCGTGAAGGTCGCCAAATACTACTACTACCCCGGCTGGTGGGAAGGCACGAGCCAGGGCCACAACATCATGAACATCGAAAAGTGGAATGCGCTGCCCAAGCATTACAAGGCGGCGATCGACGCGGCATCGCGCGATACCTTCACCTGGATCACCGGCAAATACGATGCAGTGAATGCGCCGGCGCTGAAGCGGCTGATCGTGAACGGTGCAATCGTCAGAGGCTTCCCGCAGGAGGTGCTCGAGGCCTGCTACAACGCCGCCAACGAGATCTACGCGGACCTCTCCAAGTCCAATCCGCATTTCGGCAAGATGCATGCGAGCATGATGGCGTTCAAGAACGACTCGCTGCCCTGGACGCAGGTTGCGGAGCTGAGCTACGACAGCTTCATGGCGCGGATGCGCGCCAAGACATGAGGCGCTGAGACCCCCCACGACTAAAGACGAAGAAGCCCCGGAGATGCCACCATCTCCGGGGCTTTGGTCGTTTTGCCGGTCGTTTCGGGCCGGAAGCGGCGGTCAAACCTCGGCTTCGCAATTGCGAGCGCACTGACGGCGCTTGATTATCGCAAGGCGACCGGTCATCCTGACGCCATTCCGCAATGCGCGGAATCCAAAAAGAGCCCGAAGGGCCTTCGGAAACGCCAAAATTTTTAAAACACCCACGTCGATCATCGGCGACGCAAAGACGACACCAAGATCGTTCCCTTGTCGAAGAATCGGCGCAACGGAGGGATACGCATGAAACGTCGTGATTTTCTCAAAGTGACCGGGGCTGGGCTGGCCGCAAGCACGGCCGTTGCCGCGCCGGCCATCGCACAATCGTCGCCGGAAGTGAGATGGCGCCTTGCGGCGAGCTGGCCCAAGGCGCTCGATACGCTCTATGGCGGCTGCGAATATTTCTGCAAGCGCGTCGCCGAAGCCACCGACAACAAATTCCAGATTCAGCCGTTCGCCGCCGGTGAGATCGTGCCAGGCCTGCAGGTGCTCGACGCCGTCTCCAACGGCACCGTCGAGATGGGCAACACGGCGCTGTATTATTACTGGGGCAAGAACCCGGCGTTCACCTTCGGCACGTCGCTGCCGTTCGGATTGAACACACGCTCGCATATTGCCTGGCTGCACTTCGGCGGCGGCACCGACATGCTCAACGACCTCCTGAAGGAATACAACGCCGTCGGCATTCCGACCGGTTCGACCGGCGCCCAGATGGGCGGCTGGTTCCGGAAGGAGATCAAGTCGATGGAAGATTTCAGGGGACTGAAATTCCGCGTCGGCGGCTTCGCCGGCACGATCATCGCCAAGGTCGGCGGCGTGCCGCAGCAGATCGCGGGCGGCGACATCTATCCGGCGCTGGAAAAGGGCACGATCGATGCGGCCGAATGGGTCGGACCTTACGACGACGAGAAGCTCGGCTTCGTGAAGGTCGCCAAGTATTACTACTATCCGGGCTGGTGGGAAGGCACCGGCCAGGGCCACAACATCATGAACCTCGACAAGTGGAACGCGCTGCCGAAGCAATATCAAGCCGTGATCGAGACGGCGTCGCGCGACACCTTCACCTGGGTCACGGGCAAGTACGACTACGTCAATCCGCCCGCGCTGAAGCGCCTGCTGGTGGCCGGGGCGATCCTGAAGCCGTTCCCGCAGGAAGTGCTCGAGGCCTGCTACAATGCCGCGGGCGAGATCTACGCCGATCTCGCCAAGAACAATCCGCACTTCAGCAAGATGTATTCGAGCCTCACCGCCTACCGCAACGAGACGCTCGCTTGGCAACAGGTGGCGGAGCTCAGCTTCGACAGCTTCATGATGCGGATGCGGACGCGGACGTAAGCACATCGCAGGGCAAGCGGCGAAACGACGAAAGCCCCGGAGAGATCTCCGGGGCTTTCTGCCGTTGAACGGCTCTCGTAGGGTGGGCAAAGCGAAGCGTGCCCACGCGTCAGTTCAAGCTAAGAAGACGTGGGCACGGCGCGCCTCGCGCGCCTTTGCCCACCCTACGAGGGCGAATGCGCGGCGCAAGCAACACACGCAAACATCCTCAATTCTCATCGTCGCCGAGCGCGGCAACCAGCTTGTCGTAATACTTGGCGACGAGATCGATGTTTGCCTTGTTCTCGACCGGCGGCACCGGCGTCTTGAGCGCCTGGTTGAGTTCGTCGAGGGCTTCCTTCTTGTCCTTGGCCGTCATCTTCTTGTCGGTCTGGATCTGCGCGATCTGCGCTTTGATCACCGCTTCGGGACCGACGTATTTCTTGGTGGCGGGATCGAAGCCGCCGATGACGAGGCTGATGTTGTC
>NZ_CP182474.1:7707500-8215472 GCF_051853065.1 Bradyrhizobium sp. SPXBL-02
CGTTGCGGGACTTAACCCAACATCTCACGACACGAGCTGACGACAGCCATGCAGCACCTGTGCTCCAGGCTCCGAAGAGAGGGTCACATCTCTGCGACCGGTCCTGGACATGTCAAGGGCTGGTAAGGTTCTGCGCGTTGCGTCGAATTAAACCACATGCTCCACCGCTTGTGCGGGCCCCCGTCAATTCCTTTGAGTTTTAATCTTGCGACCGTACTCCCCAGGCGGAATGCTTAAAGCGTTAGCTGCGCCACTAGTGAGTAAACCCACTAACGGCTGGCATTCATCGTTTACGGCGTGGACTACCAGGGTATCTAATCCTGTTTGCTCCCCACGCTTTCGTGCCTCAGCGTCAGTACCGGGCCAGTGAGCCGCCTTCGCCACTGGTGTTCTTGCGAATATCTACGAATTTCACCTCTACACTCGCAGTTCCACTCACCTCTCCCGGACTCAAGATCTTCAGTATCAAAGGCAGTTCTGGAGTTGAGCTCCAGGATTTCACCCCTGACTTAAAGACCCGCCTACGCACCCTTTACGCCCAGTGATTCCGAGCAACGCTAGCCCCCTTCGTATTACCGCGGCTGCTGGCACGAAGTTAGCCGGGGCTTATTCTTGCGGTACCGTCATTATCTTCCCGCACAAAAGAGCTTTACAACCCTAGGGCCTTCATCACTCACGCGGCATGGCTGGATCAGGGTTGCCCCCATTGTCCAATATTCCCCACTGCTGCCTCCCGTAGGAGTTTGGGCCGTGTCTCAGTCCCAATGTGGCTGATCATCCTCTCAGACCAGCTACTGATCGTCGCCTTGGTGAGCCATTACCTCACCAACTAGCTAATCAGACGCGGGCCGATCTTTCGGCGATAAATCTTTCCCCGTAAGGGCTTATCCGGTATTAGCACAAGTTTCCCTGTGTTGTTCCGAACCAAAAGGTACGTTCCCACGCGTTACTCACCCGTCTGCCGCTGACGTATTGCTACGCCCGCTCGACTTGCATGTGTTAAGCCTGCCGCCAGCGTTCGCTCTGAGCCAGGATCAAACTCTCAAGTTGGACTTGAACTTTGAACCGGCTGATCACAACGTTTGACGAGGTCCCACCATTATCGACCGAAGTCGATGTGCTGCCCGCGATTCACATCGCTGGCAACGATGGTGTTTCCTTGAAAACGTGTACCGCCGAAGTCTTTCGTCCGGTCTCGATCAGAAAAGCCGAAGCTTTTCGGAAGCGAGACCCGCAAGGACTCCGCCGTCCACGTTTCTCTTTCTTCATCTTCACTTGTCAAACAGCCCGAGACCGGAGAGGCCTCAACCTTCCTGAGAGGAAGGGTTCCGACACCCTTACCGACGATGGATGAACTCCAACCGACTGGTGTCGGCTGTTGTGTCACTCAACAAGGTGAGGAGCATCAGTGGCGCGTTCGCTCGCCTTGGTCAGTGACCCGGCGGCGCCGCGCTCAGTGGTTGGGGTTATAGGCCCCACCTTCCGGCCTGTCAACGCCAATCGTCAACAAATCGTCGCACAGTGGACCAGCGATAAAACATCCACGATTCCAGCCAGTTAGAGGACCGCCGAGCGCGTCGGACGATCCGGCCCGGCAAAAAATCTGAAAAAAAGTTTGCCCGCCGGCGGGCTCCGGAAGGCGCCTTGGGGCCCCTCCCCGGCCCCTTCCTCGCCGCCCCCGCAACCCCTGGGCTGGCGTGCCCCGTTCCCAGTCTGAGGGCTCCCGGCCAGACGCCCGCTCCCCCGCCGGATGGGGGCCGTGTCCCCACCCGGCCCGAGCTCCGCCAGTGGTTGCACGCAGGGTCTTTACGGCCCGGCGTTCAGGAAACTTTTTCCATATTTGGCGCCGTACTTGAGCCACAATCCCGCGGCGTTCTGATAAGAGACAAGCTTGAATCGCGGGGATGCCTGTGGGGGCTGCCGGCGATTTTCATGGGGTCAGAGGAAGGCGATCTTGCAAATGACGCGACCTTCCTTCGGCATTCGAAAGACATCGAGAGAGCTTTACCCGTCCAGCTGTTCGTAATTTCGGCCGGCCCCATCAAGGGGCGTTCTGGGCGCGGATAGCTGTGCGGCTTGCCTTTTCCGGCGATCCCCGTTCAAGAGGGCAGCCGGGACCAGGTTCGAGAACGGGCATCTTGGGTCGTTGATTGGGGGACTTGGGTTGAACCACAGGACGTCACGCGGCGCTTACGGGCGTGAGACCGGGATCATCGATCTCGGCCACGAGCCGCCGCTGTCCGTCGATGGTTCTGAAGCTGCCGTGATCGACCGCCGCCGCGTCTCGGTGCAATGGTTCAGCGGGACAATTTTGACCGGACTTTGCGGCGCAGCCCTGATCGGCGGCGCCGTTTTCGCTTCGCTCGACGGCGAGATGACCTTCGCCAAGGTGCCGGAGCGGGTCGAAGGCGCGCTGCGCGGAGCATTCGGCGCCGCCGATCGCGCCGCCACGCTGCACAAGAGCGACCGCCTGCCGCCGCCGAGCGAATCCACGGCCTCGCGCAACGTGATGCGCGTCTCGACCGTGGCCCGCGTCGGCAACCGTGACGTGATGCGGGTGCGTCCGTTCGTGCGGATCGCCGGCAATCTGTCGATGACGACGAGCGATCTGTCGGCGAAGATCCCGCCGTTCAACGCCCAGCGCCTGCTGACCGATGTCGGCTCCGACCCGAAGACGGCGTCCGACGATCCCAACAATCCCGAAGCCGTCGAGCCCGACGCGGAAGTGTCCTTCGTCACCAAGGACCTGTCGCCGGTGCTGCCGAAGGCCAAGATTTCCGCGGTGGTGGCGCTCGACGACATCCTGATGCGGGTGCGCGATGCCGCCAATTGGCGCGGCAATGGCGGGGTGCGCTACGCCTCGCTCGCCAATGCGGCCGCCGACATCTCCGGCGCGACCGGCCCCTCCGAGATCAGAACCGCCTACGCAGCCGAGGTCTCGCCGTCGGATCCCTATGCCGGCTTCGAGACGCGCGTGGTGCCGGAAAACGTCACGCTGCTGCCCAAGACCAAGGAGCAGATCACCGGCGGCAATCCCAACGGCGAACGCGTCCACATGGTCAAGAAGGGCGACAGCGTCGCTTCGGTGCTGCGCGATCTCGGCGCCAATGCCGACGAGATCAAGGCGATCACCGCGACGCTCGGACCGCGCGGCCGCGATGGCGGCCTGAAGGAAGGCGAGAAGCTTCGCATCCTGATGGCGCCCGCGAGCCCCGGCGCCCGCCTGCAGCCCTATCGCGTCGTGGTTGCAAACGACACGATGGTGGAAGCGATCGCGGCGCTGTCCGATCTCGGCAAGTACGTCGCCGTCGACGTCTCCAGCATGAACACCGTCGCCGATACCGCGGCCAACGCCAGCAGCGACGACGACGATGACGATGACGGCTCCGGCGTGCGGCTCTACCAGAGCATCTACGAGACCGCGATGCGCAACAAGGTCCCGATGCCCGTCATCGAGGACATGATCAAGATCTACTCCTACGACGTCGATTTCCAGCGCAAGGTGCAGCCCGGCGATTCCTTCGACGTGTTCTACGCCGGCGAGGACGAGGGCGTGACGTCGAGCGAAAAGAACGAGGTGCTGTTCGCCTCGCTCACCGTCGGCGGCGAGACCAAGAAATACTACCGCTACCAGAGCCCCGACGACGGCCTGGTCGACTATTACGACGAGACCGGCAAGAGCGCGAAGAAGTTCCTGGTCAGAAAGCCCGTCAACAACGCCATCATGCGCTCCGGCTTCGGCGGCCGTCGCCACCCGATCCTCGGCTACGTCAAGATGCATACCGGCGTCGACTGGTCCACCAGCTACGGCACGCCGATCTTCGCCTCCGGCAACGGCGTGATCGAGAAGGCGGGCCCCGAGGGCGGCTACGGCAAGTACATCCGCATCAAGCATTCCAACGGCTACGAGACCGCCTACGGCCACATGTCGGCCTTCGCCAAGGGCATGGAGGTCGGCAAGAAGGTGCGGCAGGGTCAGGTGATCGGCTTCGTCGGCTCCTCCGGCCTGTCGACCGGCCCGCACGTCCATTACGAGATCCTGGTCAACGGCCGCTTCGTCGATCCGATGCGCGTGAAGCTGCCGCGCGGCCGTTCGCTGGAGGGCCCGATGCTGGCAAGCTTCGAGAAGGAGCGCGACCGGCTCGACGGCATGATGAGCGGCCGCGGCGGCGCCATCGCCCGCATGTCGGACGCGACCGGCGGGCCGCTGCAGGTCACCAACCGGTAAATCGGCAGCCCGCCGGTATCGGCCGGCATTTTCAAACAGTATTTGAAACAAGCACGCTGCGCAGCCGGGGCCGCTTCGCGGCGTCACAACGTCAAGTTTCGTTTGCCAAAGCCGCAGGACGGGCGAATACTTTCCAAAAAACGGGAGGTCACGCCATGAAGAGCAGGCTCGCCTGCGCAGCCCTGATTGCTGCGCTGTTCTCCACAACGAGCGCATCGGCCGACGGCTGGGAGGTCACGAGGCTCGTGCCGGGCTCGGCGTTCCACGGTGTGCACGGGCTCGGTGTCGACAAGGCCGGCCATTTGTTTGCCGGCAGCGTCGCTGGCGCTGCGCTCTATGAGGTCGACATCGCCGGCGGCAACGCCAAGGTTGCAATCCCGGCACCGGTCGGGATGGCCGACGACATCGCATTCGCACCCGACGGCACCATGGCCTGGACCGGCTTCCTCGCCGGCGATCTCTATGCGCGCAAGGGCGACGGACCGATCAAAAAGCTCGCGTCCGGGCTTCCCGGCATCAACTCGCTCGCCTTCCGCAAGGACGGCAGGCTCTACGCCACCACCGTCTTCCTCGGCGATGCGCTCTACGAGATCGACGTCGAGGGCGTCAAACCGCCACGCCAGATCATGGAGAAGATGGGCGGCCTCAACGGCTTCGAGTTCGGTCCCGACGACAAGCTCTATGGTCCGCTCTGGTTCAAGGGCCAGGTCGCTAGGGTCGACGTCGACAAGGCCGAGCTGAGCGTCGTCGCCGACGGCTTCAAGGTTCCGGCCGCCGTGAACTTCGATTCCAAGGGCAACCTCTTTGTGATCGACACCGCGCTCGGCCAGCTGGTCCGGGTCGATCCGAAGTCCGGCGCCAAGACCATGGTCGCGCAGCTGAAGCCCTCGCTGGATAATCTCGCCATCGACGACAAGGACCGCATCTACGTCTCCAACATGGCCGACAACGGCATCCAGGAGGTCGATCCCGCGACCGGCCAGGCCAAGCAGATCATCATCGGCAAGCTCGCTTTGCCCGGCGGCCTCGGCGTCACCTCGGAGAACGGCAAGGACACCATCCACGTCGCCGATCTGTTCGCCTATCGCACGGTGGACGGGGCGACCGGCGAGGTCACCGAGAAGGCGCGCATGCACGCTGCCGGCGTCACGCTCGAATATCCGATGAGCGCGACGGCAAAGGGCAACGACGTGGTCCTGTCGAGCTGGTTCACCGGCACCGTGCAGGTGATCGACGGCAAGACCGGCGCGACGCGCGAGATGCTGCACGACTTCAAGGCGCCGCATGACGCGGTCGTGCTCGCGGACGGCAGCATCCTGGTGGCCGAGCTCGGCACCAAGTCGCTGGTCAAGGTGAGCGGCGAGCACGGCAAGGACCGCACCACGCTGATCGGCGCGCTCGAAGGCCCGGTCGGCCTCGTTCGCGGGAAATCCGACGAGGTCTACCTGACCGAGGCGTTTGCGGGCCTCGTCTCCAGGATCGACAGCAACGGTGAAAAGACCGTGATTGCCAAGGAGCTGAAGATGCCGGAAGGCATCGCAAGAGGTCCCGAAGGCCAGCTCATCGTGGCGGAGGTCGGCGCCAAGCGGCTGATCGAGATCGCACCGGAGAGCGGAAAGATCACCGAGATCGCCGCCAATCTCCCGATCGGCCTGACCGGCGCACCCGGCGGTTTGCCGACACATGTCCCCACCGGCGTTGCCGTCGGCGTGACGGGTACGATCTACTTCAGCTCAGATGTCGAGAATGCGATCTACAAGGTGGTGAAGAAGTAGGAATGGCGCGCACGGGCCTGGCCCGGGAACCGGCACGCCGGTTCCCGGTTAGACGCTGACCGAAGCCAGCAGGAGGATCGCCCATGACGCGCCTCTCACGCGACGATGTCGTCAAGGCGGTGGACCGCGCCGACGATGTCACCATTGCCCAGATCATCGGAACCGGCGCGACCGCCGAAGAACTCGCTGAAGCCCAGGCCTGGCTCGCCAATGACGAGCCGATGATCAACGACCTGCGCCCGCTGGCGCAGGGCCGGGTACGCGAGCTGGTGGATATACTTTCGGAGCTGGAGGAGGACGAGGAGGACGGCGTCGAGCCGCGCTCCGCCTCGGCGCCCGGCAACTAGCGAGACAGCAAAACAAGACGCCCCGGAGAGGTGACCCTCCGGGGCGGATTTCATTTCAGATCCTCACCCTCCGGCTGATTCACGAGCTACTCGGACCGAGGTTCGAGGCCATGATGATCAGCATGTCGCGGAATCGACGGTACGGTCAGCATGCCGTCGTCGAGCGCCTGCAACAGCACGTTGAAGACGCTAACCCGCGCGCAGCCGTGCGAACAATTCCGACGGCATCATGCCGAACATGTCGCGAAAGGCCGTGCTGAAATGCGCGGAGCTGGAAAAGCCCGCGCCATGCGCGGCCTCGGTCAGCGATTGGCCTTGTGCGACCGCCCGCGCGGCAGCGCCGATCCGGGACCAGATGCGGTAGCGGCGGAGCGGCACACCCGTGACGTCCTTGAAAAGATGCAGGAAGCGCGAGGACGAAAGCCCGGCCTTGCGGCCTAGTTCAGCAAGCGTGTGCGAACCGCCGGGCTCCTCGCACATCCGCTCGATGGCGGCGGCAATTCTCGCATCCGGCTGCGGATTTGATCCGATCCCAAGCATATCGCGGGCTGCTTGCCGCGCGTCCTCTGATGCGAGGCGTCGTTCCGCAGTGTCGCGGAACAGCGCGACGACCGACCTCTCGTCGATCAGGTCGAACGCGGCGTTTGATCCTACCTCCTTCATTCGTGAACGAAGCGCCTCGATATCGCGCCCGAGGGGATCGACATACAGAAAGGCGGTCGGTCCGGCGTCGATGCGGAGATGGTGCAGACTGTTGGGCGTGATCAGCACGCTGCGGGTCTGGCGATAAGAGGGCGAGCGCGCCCTTGGATCGTTAGCTACGCCTATCGCCCCGTCGAGCGCGACGGCCAGCACGCCGGTGGCATTGCGGTGGGGAGTCAACCCGAAGGCTGGACCGAGATAGATCACCCGCGCGTCCCAATCGAGCATCCGCGCCTTCTTCGGCCCGCCGCTGGGCGGCGTGCTGATAGCCAGTTCCTGAAAGTCGGGAGGCGAGGTCATGCCTTATCATAGCGCACCAGCACAGCGCTGCCGATGACCCGGGAGATCACATCGATGAATAGAGTTCTTGTAGATGACGCCGCACAAATCGCCGCGATACGCGCCGCCGTCACGCGCTACGCGACCGCCTGGCAGGCCGGTGACCGCGCCGCGATCGCCGCCTGCTACCACGATGAATTCATGCTGCATTATGCCGGCCATAACCCGCTCGCCGGCACTCACCACGGCAAGACGGCCGCTCTTGCCACTCTGGCCGAGGTCGCACGCCGCTCCAACCGAAAACTTCTCGGCATCGATGAAGTGATGGCCGGACCGCGGCGCGGCGCCATTCTCGCACGGGAATCATTCAGCCGGGACGGTCGCACGGCTGAACTGGAACGGCTGCTGGTCTATGCCGTGCGCGAAGGCCTGCTGAGCGAATGCTGGGTCTACGACCGCGATCAGGCAGTGGTGGACGCGTTCTTCGCAGATTGAAAAACGCCCTCCGCGAGTTTGGCACGAAGGGCGTGTATTTCCTCAGTTCAGCTTCCGCTTCGCCACCGGCGCCTCGAACTGCGCGATCTCCGCGGTCTGCGGCGCCTTGCCGTTGAAGGTCAGGACGTTGCCTTCAGCCGAGATCGCGACGTTGTCGCCGTCCCTGACGTCGCCGGCGAGGATCATCTCGGCGAGCGGATCCTGGAGGTAGCGCTGGATCACCCGCTTCAGCGGCCTTGCGCCGTAGGCGGGATCCCAGCCCTTGGCAGCTAACCAGTCGCGGGCGGCGGCATCGAGGCTGAGCACGATCTTGCGATCGGTCAGGAGCTTCTGCAGACGCGCGAACTGGATCTCGACGATCCGGCCCATCTCGCTGCGCTGCAGACGGTGGAACAGGATGATCTCGTCGACGCGGTTGAGGAATTCGGGCCGGAAGTGCGCCCGCACCATTCCCATCACCTGCTCGCGCACGGCCGCGGTGTCCTCGCCCTCCGGCTGGTTCACCAGATATTCCGAACCGAGGTTGGAGGTCATGATGATCAGCGTGTTGCGGAAGTCGACGGTGCGGCCCTGGCCGTCGGTCAGGCGGCCGTCGTCGAGCACCTGCAACAGGACGTTGAAGACGTCAGGATGCGCCTTCTCGATCTCGTCGAACAGCACGACCTGGTAGGGCCGGCGCCGCACCGCTTCGGTGAGCGCACCGCCCTCGTCATAGCCGACATAGCCGGGAGGCGCGCCGATCAGCCGCGAGACCGAGTGCTTCTCCATGTATTCGGACATGTCGAGGCGGACCATCGCGGTCTCGTCGTTGAACAGGTACTCCGCCAAGGCTTTGGTCAGCTCGGTCTTGCCGACGCCGGTCGGCCCTAGGAACATGAACGAGCCGGTGGGGCGGTTCGGGTCCTGCAGGCCGGCGCGCGAGCGGCGCACGGCGGTTGCGACCGCACGCACGGCCTCGGCCTGGCCGATGACGCGCTTGCCGAGTTGCTCCTCCATCTTCAGGAGCTTCTCCTTCTCGCCTTCCAGCATCTTGTCGACGGGCACGCCGGTCCAGCGCGAGACCACCTGCGCGATGTGGTTGGCGGTGACAGCCTCCTCCATCATCTCGCCGGAATTCTCCTTGGCCTCGATGTCCGCGAGCTGCTTCTCGAGCTGCGGGATCCGGCCATAGGCCAGCTCGCCGGCCTTCTGGAATTCGCCGCGCCGCTGCGCGTTGGCGAGCTCGACACGAAGTGCGTCGAGCTCGGCCTTCAGCTTCTGGGCGTCGGAGAGCTTGCTCTTCTCCGCACTCCAGCGCGCCGTCAGCGCCGCCGACTTCTCCTCAAGCTCGGCGAGGTCCTTCTCCAGGGTCTGGAGCCGGGACTTGGAGCCGACATCGCTTTCCTTCTTCAGGGCCTCCTGCTCGATCTTGAGCCGGATGATCTCGCGGTCGAGCGAATCCAGCTCTTCCGGCTTGGAATCGACCTGCATCTTCAGCCGCGCCGCGGCCTCGTCCATCAGGTCGATCGCCTTGTCGGGCAGGAAGCGGTCGGTGATGTAGCGGTTGGACAGCGTCGTGGCCGCCACAAGCGCGGAATCGGTGATCCGCACGCCGTGATGCTGCTCGTACTTGTCCTTCAGCCCGCGCAGGATCGAGATGGTGTCCTCGACCGAGGGCTCGCTGACGAAGATCGGCTGGAAGCGCCGCGCCAGCGCGGCGTCCTTCTCGACGTGCTTCTGATATTCGTCGAGCGTGGTCGCGCCGATGCAGTGCAGCTCGCCGCGCGCGAGCGCCGGCTTGAGCAGGTTGGAGGCGTCCATCGCGCCGTCGCCCTTGCCGGCGCCGATCAGCGTGTGCATCTCGTCGATGAACAGGATGAAGGTGCCTTCGCTGCCGGTCACTTCCTGCAGCACAGCCTTCAGCCGCTCCTCGAACTCGCCCCGGTATTTTGCACCCGCAATCAGCGCGCCGAGGTCGAGCGAGAGCAGCTTCTTGTCCTTCAGGCTCTCCGGCACGTCGCCGTTGACGATGCGCAGCGCGAGACCTTCGGCGATGGCGGTCTTGCCGACGCCGGGCTCGCCGATCAGGACGGGGTTATTCTTGGTCCTACGCGAGAGCACCTGGATGGTGCGGCGGATCTCCTCGTCGCGGCCGATGACCGGATCGAGCTTGCCGTCGCGCGCGGCCTGGGTCAGGTCGCGGGCATATTTCTTCAGGGCGTCATAGGCGTTCTCGGCGGTGGCAGAGTCGGCCGTGCGGCCCTTGCGCAGCGCCTCGATCGCCGCATTGAGGTTTTGCGGCGTGACGCCGCCCTTATTGAGGATGGTGCCGGCCTCGCTGGTCTTCTCCAGCGTCAGCCCGAGCAAAAGCCGCTCGACCGTGACGAAGCTGTCGCCGGCCTTCTCGCCGGCCTTTTCGGCGGCATCGAAAGTGCGGGCCAGCTCGGGCGCGAGGTAGATCTGCCCGGCGCCGCCGCCGGAGACCTTCGGCACCTTGTTGAGGGCGTCCTCAGTCGCCTTCAGAATTGCACGGGAATTGCCGCCAGCGCGGTCGATCAGACCGGCGGCGAGCCCCTCATTGTCGTCCAGCAGGACCTTCAGCACGTGCAGGGTGGAGAATTGCTGGTGCCCCTCGCGCATCGCAAGCGACTGCGCGGACTGGATGAAGCCCCTGGAGCGTTCGGTGTATTTGTCGATATTCATCTTTTCTGTCCCTCGGCCTGCCCTCAGGGCCCTCTAAGGCACCCCGAACGGCATCTTCATTGGGTTTCCGCCTGATGCGTTGACGTTCCTCAACACAGCAAGCGGTCGCTTATCAGCCGGCGCTGGCGCCGGCCTGACCCAGATGTGGGAAGCGCGCCCTCGGATCGGTAGAGGCGAGTTCACAATTTCGTGCGCTGATCCGCCCGCTTGGCGACGGCCCGCCGAATCCCCTAAGTAGCGGCATGACAGCCAGCCATACCGCCGAGATCACCGGCCTCTACCGCTATCCCGTCAAGGGCCTAACGCCGGAACGCCTGCTGCGCGCCCCTTTGCGGACCGGCCAGACCCTGCCGGCCGACCGCCGCTACGCCATCGAGAACGGCCCGAGCGGGTTCGACCCCGAGGCGCCCGAATGGAAGCCGAAAATCCAGTTCCTGATGCTGGCGCGCAATGAGCGACTGGCCGCGCTCGACAGCCGGTTCGACGACGAAACCAACGTTCTGACCATCCGCAAGGACGGCCAGATCGTCGCCTGCGGCGATCTCGAGAGCGCCGCCGGGCGCGCCGCGATCGAGGCCTATTTCCGCGACAACTTCCAGCCCGAGTTGAAGGGCCCGCCCAAAATTCTGTCCGGCCGCGACCATAGCTTCTCCGACGTCGCCCGCAAGGTCGTCTCCATCATCAATCTCGGCAGCGTGCGCGCCATCGAGACCATGCTCGGGGGCGTCGCCGTGCATCCGCTGCGCTTCCGCGCCAATCTCTACGTCAAGGGCTGGCCGGCCTGGTCGGAGCTCGACCTCGTCGGCCAGACGCTCGCGATCGGACAGGCCCGGCTGAAGGTGATCAAGCGCATCGTTCGCTGCCCGGCCACCAATGTCGACCCTGAAACCGCCAGGCGCGATCTCGAGATACCACCGACGCTCTCGCGCCATCTCGGCCACATGGACTGCGGCATCTATGCCGAGGTGATCGAAGGCGGTGACGTCGGCGTGGGTGATGTGGTGGCGGTGGAAGAGCCGAGGCTCGTCTGAGCGTGGGCAAAGCGAAGCGTGCCCACCGTTGCCGCGAGCGAACGCTGACATACCGCCGGTGGGCACGGCGCTTGCGCGCCTTTGCCCACCCTACGGCACCTGTCTCCACGCACTCCCGTCATTGCGAGGAGCGAAGCGACGAAGCAATCCAGAGTATTTCCGCGGAGGGATTCTGGATTGCTTCCGCCTTCGCCAAGGCTTCGGCGGACAAGTCGCTTCGCTCGCAATGACGGCCACGAGCCTCAATTCGGCATCACATAGGCATAGATCCGGCCGCGCGAGACCGGGGCTTCGCGGACGCGGTTGCCGTTGTTGCCGGAGATCATGATCGGATTGCCCTGCGCGTCGATGCCGGTGATGATGCCGACATGACCGCCGCGGCCGCCGCGCGACATCACGGCGATGGCGCCGACCTGCGGACCGGAGATGCGCGTGCCGTAGCGCGCGAACGAGCTCGCCATGTCGGAGCCTGAGCCCTTATGGCCGGTATGCTCCAGCACCATGTTCATGAACCGCGCACACCACAGGCTGCCGCGCCCGGTCGGATTGCCGCCGATATAGCGGCGTGCCTCGGACACCAGGCCCGATCCGCCACCGAAACCGCCACTTGGGACAAGCGCGTTGCCGGCCACGCCGCCATTGTTGGCGCTGGGATCGTAGCTCGCCTGGGTGTCGGCGAAACCGCTCGCCTGCAATTGCGCCGCGCTGCGCTCGAAGCGCAAGCCTCTCGCATGGTGGCGGTGATGATGATGTCTGGCGTGGTGCACGTACACGTGCCGCTCTGCGCTATGACGATGATGCGGCCGCGCCGAGGCCGGAGAAACGAACGCGGCGACCGCCGCGAAGAGAAGCGCCAGCGCGACAACACAACGCGACAGGCGATACGCAAACAACTCAACCATTCTTCATCCCTAGTTGACACCCCCACTTCCCGCCGGCCCGTGCAATGGCCGACATCCGTTTGGCCGTTAAGCCGCCCGATGTGGCGAGAAAAAGACGCGACGTCGGCGAATAGCTGCGATGATTTTGTGTCCGTGCTCGGCTGCGGCTGCCGCATTGCCGACAACAGCGTTAACTGCGATCCTGAAGCACGGCTTGAAACAGAGGGAAACGGTTAATGCCCCACGCCACGACCAGGGACGGCGTCCGCATTTATTTCGAGGAGGCGGGCCAGGGAACGCCGATCCTTTTTCTGCATGAGTTCGCGGCCGACTACACCAATTGGGAGCCGCAGATGCGCTATTTCTCGCGTGGCCATCGCAGCATCACCTATTCGGCGCGCGGCTACACGCCCTCGGATGTGCCTGACGGCGAGGTCTACACCTTCACGCATTTCTACACCGATGCGCTTGCCGTGCTCGACCATCTCGGCATCGAGCGCGCCCATCTCGTCGGCCTGTCGATGGGCGCCTATTCCTCGCTGCAGATCGGGTTGAACGCGCCGAAGCGCGCGCTGTCGATGACACTGGCCGGCGTCGGCTCCGGCTCGGAGCTCGATAACCTCGAGGCCTGGCGCAAGCAGTGCCGCGCCAATGCCGAGCAGTTCGAGACGCTGGGCTCCGCCGAGGTCGCAAAAGTCACGCGCGAGGCGCCGAGCCGGATTCCGTTCCTGGTGAAGGACCCGCGCGGGCACGCCGATTTCTACGCCGCGCTGGCGCGGCACGATGCCAGGGGATCGGCGCGTACCATGCGCGGATTTCAGGGCGGCCGTCCCTCGATCTACACGATGACGGAGGCGATCGCGAAGGCGGCGACGCCGGCGCTGATCATCTGCGGCGACGAGGACGATCCGTGCATCGGGCCGAGCCTGTTCCTGAAGAAGCATCTGCCCGCGGCGGGGCTCGCGATGTTTCCGAAGTCGGGCCACGTGCTCAATCTGGAGGAGCCCGCGCTGTTCAACGAGAGCGTGGAGCGGTTCGTGACGCTGGTGGAAGCGGGGCGATGGCCGGTGCGGGATCCGCGGTCGCTGGCGGCGCATTAAGGCAGATGCGCTGCCCAGTACTCCGTCATTGCGAGCGCAGCGAAGCAATCCAGAATCCCTCCGCGGAGACAGCCTGGATTGCTTCGTCGCAAGAGCTCCTCGCAATGACGACGGGGACTATTTCCCCCCGCCCCGGCTCAGCAAGAACACCGCCTGCTCGCCGAACATGTTCCACACCCACCAGGGCAGGTTCAGCGGCACCGGGCGGCCGTAGAGATCGAGCGCGACCGAGCGCTCCATCTTGACGTTGATCTCGTCGCAGAGCTGCACGAAATCCTTGATGGTGCAGAAATGGATGTTGGCGGTGTCGTACCAGGTCGCCGGCAGATTCTCCGTGCGCGGCATGTGGCCGCCGATCAGGAGCTGGAGCCGCATCTTCCAGAACCCGAAATTCGGGAACGAGACGATGGCGCGGCGGCCGATGCGGAGCAGATTCTCCAGCACGACTTTCGGCTGCCGCGTCGCCTGCAGCGTCTGCGACAGGATCACGTAGTCGAAGGCATCGTCGGGATAATTGACGAGATCGGTATCGGCATCACCCTGCACCACCGCGAGCCCCTTGGCGACGCAGCGGTTGACGCCCTCGCGGGACAGTTCGATGCCGCGGCCGTCGATGCCGCGGGTCTCCAGCAGCTGAAGCAGATCGCCGTCGCCGCAGCCGACGTCGAGCACCTTCGAGCCCGGCTTGACCATCTCGGCGACCAGCAGATGATCGGCGCGAAACTGGCCGGACGACGCAGTCGCAGCGCCGTTCAACGGCAGCACTTCCTGGACGGACATCGCTAGCGGTCCTCGAGGCTGAGCCCGCGGGCCTTGCCTGCCGATTGCAGGAAGGCGCGGGAGATGTCGAAAAATTCGGGCACGTCGAGCAGGAAGGCGTCGTGGCCGCGATCGGTCTCGATCTCGGCGAACGACACCCGCGCGCTCGAAGCATTCAGCGCGTGCACCAGCGCGCGCGATTCCGAGGTCGGAAACAGCCAGTCGCTGGTGAAGGAGACCACGCAGAAGCGGGTCTTGATGTCGGCGAAGGCCTTGGCCAGCACGCCGCCGTGATCGGCGGCGATGTCGAAATAGTCCATCGCGCGCGTCAGGTAGAGATAGGAATTGGCGTCGAAGCGCTCGACGAAGGACGAGCCCTGGTAACGCAGATAGGATTCGACCTGGAAGTCGGCGTCAAACGAGAAGGTCGGCAGCTCGCGATCCTGCATGCGCCGACCGAACTTGCGATGCAGCGCCGCGTCCGAGAGATAGGTGATGTGCGCCGCCATCCGCGCCACCGCGAGCCCGCGATGCGGATGGATGCCGCGATCGGCATAGCCGCCGCCGTGCCAGTCGGGGTCGGCCATCACGGCCTGGCGGCCGAGCTCGTGGAAGGCGATGTTCTGCGCCGAGTGCCGCGTCGCGCAGGCAATCGCCAGCGCGGAGTACACGCGCTCAGGATAGGCCGCGGTCCATTGCAGCACCTGCATGCCGCCCATCGAGCCGCCGACGACCGCAAACAGCGTGTCGATGCCGAGTCGATCGATCAGCATCGCCTGCGCGCGCACCATGTCGGGGATGGTGATGACGGGGAAATCCAGGCCCCAGACCTTGTCTGTGGCGGGATTGATCGACGCCGGCCCGGTCGAGCCCATGCAGCCGCCGATCACGTTGGAGCAGATGATGAAGTAGTGCTTGGGATCGAGGGGGCGGCCGGGGCCGACCAGCGTCTCCCACCAGCCCGGCTTGCCCGTGACGGGATGGACATTGGCGACATGCTGGTCGCCGGTCAGCGCATGGCAGATCAGCACGGCATTGGAGCGATCGGCGTTGAGCTCGCCATAGGTCTGGTAGGCGATCTGGAACGGGGTGAGATCGACGCCGCAATCGAGCCGCAGCGGCTGCTCGGTGCCGAAATGCGCAATCAGCGAGCTTGGATGGTCCACCTCATGCGACCGCTCGTCGGCGCTGATCGCAGGACTCGGTATCGACTTGACGCTACCCATCTCGGACATCGACCTCGTTTGCGACTGGCTGCTCGACCGCGCCGCTGACATCAGGCCATGAAAAACCCGGCCTGAACGATAGGTTCGGCCGGGATCGGAAGCGTCCCCGGCCTGTTTAGCGAGTTTTTTAACGTGGCTGCAAGCCGGCCGGCTCAAATGACCACGGAACGGGCAAAAGCTACCGTCTTGGGCGGTTTTCGTCAAGTCGCGGCCCGGATCGGCCCAATTCGCCTCAGTCGCGTCGCCCGCAAAGCACGTCATTTCTCTTTGCTTTCGCCGCCACGACTGCCTAATCAGGACATCCCCCATCGGAACGATCGACGACCAGACATGTCCCAACGCCCGCCCGCGCCACCATCGCTGCAGGAACTGCGCAAGGAGATCGACGCGATCGACGAGGGCATGCATCGCCTCCTCATGCAGCGCGGCGACATCATCGACCGGCTGATCCAGGTGAAGCAGACCCAGGAGGTCGGCTCGGCGTTTCGGCCTGCGCGGGAGGCTTCCATGATGCGCGAGATCGTGCAGCGTCATCGCGGCATCCTGCCGCTCGACACGGTCGAGAGCATCTGGCGCGTCATCATCTCGACCTTCACCTATGTGCAGGCGCCGTTCTCCGTGCATGCCGACATCTCGGTGAGCGAACCGGCGATGCGCGATTCCGTGCGCTTCCATTTCGGCTTCACCGTGCCTTACGTGGCGCATTTCAGCGCGCAGGCCGCGGTCGAGGCGGTGGCGAAATCCAAGGGCGACCTGGCGCTGGTCTCGGCGACCTCGAGCCGCACGCCGTGGTGGCTGGAGCTGGAAGCCGACGGCGCGCCCAAGATCATCGCACGGATGCCCTTCGTCGAGCGTGCCGACCATCCGGCCTCGCTGCCGGTGTTCGCGATCTCGCGCGTCGCCGACAGCGCCCTGGTGACAGAGGTCGAGACCTTCAGCGTGCGCGTCTCGGGATGGAACGCCGAGGTCGCCCGCGCGCTGTCGCCGCTCGCCGAGATCGTTGCGGTGCCCGATACCGCCTTCGACGGCGCGGCGCTGCTGGTCTCGGTCACCAGCGCGACCAGCATCGACAAAATCAGGGCTGCCCTGATCGAGGCGGGGGCCTCGGTTCGCTCTGTGGCCCTCGTCGGCAGCCACGCAACGCGCTATACGGTGCCCCCGACCGGGCCGAAATCGTAAATCGCGAGCCGCCCAGCCTATCCGGAGTCCAAGATGTCCCGCCCCGTGCCGAATCCCGGCATTCTCGATATTGCGCCCTACACGCCCGGCAAGAGCCCGGTGCCGGAGTCGGGCCGCAAGGTGTTCAAGCTCTCCGCCAACGAGACGCCGTTCGGGCCCTCGCCCAAGGCGATCGAGGCGTTCAAGCGCGTGGCGGACCATCTGGAAGACTATCCGGAAGGCACCTCGCGCGTGCTGCGCGAGGCGATCGGCCGCTCGTTCGGGCTCGACCCCAACCGCATCATCTGCGGCGCCGGCTCGGACGAGATCCTCAATCTGCTCGCGCACACCTATCTCAGCCAAGGCGACGAGGCGATCTCCACCACGCACGGCTTCCTGGTCTACCCGATCGCGACCATGGCGGTCGGCGCCAGGAACGTCATCGCCAAGGAGACCAACCTCACCGCCGACGTCGACACCATCCTGAAGGCGGTGACGCCGAAGACGAAGCTGGTTTGGCTCGCCAACCCCAACAACCCGACCGGCACCTATCTGCCGTTCGACGAGGTCAAGCGGCTGCGTGCCGGCCTGCCCTCGCACGTGCTGCTGGTGCTGGATGCCGCCTATTGCGATTACGTCTCGCGCAACGACTATGAGATGGGGATCGAGCTCGTCGCCACCACCGAGAACACCGTGGTGACGCACACCTTCTCCAAGATCCATGGCCTGGCTGCACTGCGCATCGGCTGGATGTTCGGGCCCGAGCACATCATCGACGCGGTCAACCGCATCCGCGGTCCCTTCAACGTGTCGACGCCGGCGATGTATGCCGCGGTCGCCGCGATCGAGGACACCGCGCATCAGGCGATGTCGAAGCAGTTCACCGAGACCTGGCGCAACTGGCTCACCGAGGAGATCGGCAAGCTCGGGCTGAAGGTGACGCCGAGCGTCGCCAATTTCGTGCTGATCCATTTCCCGACGGACAAGGGCAAGACCGCTGACGACGCCGACGCCTTCCTGACCAAGCGTGGACTCGTGCTGCGCGGCCTGAAAAACTACGGCCTGCCGCATGCGCTGCGCATGACGATCGGCACCGAGGAGGCCAACCGCCTCGTGGTCGACGGCTTGCGCGACTTCATGGGCGGCAAATGAGCGCGCAGGCGCACTTCCAGCGCGTTGCGCTGATCGGCTTCGGCCTGATCGGCGGCTCGATCGCGCGCGCTGCGAAGCTCCAGGGGCTGGCCGGTGAAATCGTCACCACCGCACGCTCCGAGAAGACGCGCGCACGCGTCGCCGAGCTCGGCATCGTGGATCAGGTCGTGGCGACCAATGCTGAGGCCGTGAAGGACGCCGATCTCGTCATCCTCTGCATTCCCGTCGGCGCCTGCGGACCCGTGGCGCAGGAGATCGCTGCCCATCTCAAGCCGGGGGCGATCGTCTCCGACGTTGGCTCGGTCAAGGGCGCGGTGGTCAGGGACATGGCCCCGCATCTGCCGAGCGGCATTCATTTCGTCCCGGCGCATCCGGTGGCGGGCACCGAGCATTCCGGCCCGGATTCCGGCTTTGCCGAGCTCTTCATCAACCGCTGGTGCATCCTGACCCCGCCCGACGGCACCGATGCGGCGGCGACTGACCACCTGCGCGCGTTCTGGGCGGCGATGGGCGCCAAGGTCGAGGTGATGACGCCCGATCATCATGACCTCGTGCTCGCCATCACCAGCCATCTGCCGCATCTGATCGCCTACACCATCGTCGGCACCGCCGACGAGCTGGCGCAGGTGACGGAATCCGAGGTGATCAAATTCTCCGCCGGTGGTTTTCGCGACTTCACCCGTATCGCGGCCTCCGACCCGACGATGTGGCGCGACGTCTTCCTCGCCAACAAGGAGGCCGTGCTGGAAATGCTCGGCACCTTCACCGAGGATCTGGCAAAGCTCACCCGCGCGATCCGTCGCGGCGATGGGGAGGCGCTGTTCGACCACTTCACCCGCACCCGCGCCATCCGCCGCGGCATCGTCGAGATCGGCCAGGATTCAGCCGCGCCCGATTTCGGCCGGCCGCATGCGGCGCTGAAGAAGCCGTAGCGTCACCCCCGTCATTCCGGGGCGCCCCGAAGGGGCGAGCCCGGAATCCATTGGGCCGCAGCGCACGCTGTGAAATGGATTCCGGGTTCGATGCTACGCATCGCCCCGGAATGACGAGAGAGTCTTCAATACAGCGGCGGGATCTGGCCGACCTTGACCGGGCCGAGCAACACGGCGCCGTCGACGAATTTCAGCGGGAAGCTCCGCGCCTTCTTGCCTTCCAGCGTGCTCTCGGTGCCGATCGAATTGATGCCGGCGGCAACGCCGGCATTGGCGTTCTGCTTGATCACCTTGCCGAGGCCGGGCACGGCGCGGTCGAGTGCGCCGAACAGATTGTTGAGGTCCTGCGACTTCACGCCGGGCGCGAGGCGGTCGAGCGTTGCCTGCGGCACGCCCTCCTCCAGCATCTTCTCGATGCCGAGCGCCGGGATCACGCGCTCGAGGCCGGTCACCGTCATCTGCAATTCGCCGTCGAGCCGGCCATTGGGCGACAGGCCGAGCGTGCCGGCCGCGACCGCGATCATCTCGCCCTGCTGGATGCGCGACTGCACGATCTCGATATGACCGCCGGCGGCCTGGATCTCGCGGAAGCGCTGCGGCCAGGGCTTTGGCGTGAGGTCGGAGAGGCCGGTGATCTTGGCGCGAGTGTCCGCCTCGAACGGCTCGGCGAGCAGCGGATGCACGCCCTGGATGCTGCCCTGCGCGACATGGAGCACGGTCTCGATTACAGGATGATCCGATGGTGATCCGTCGGCGAGACGGCCATGCAGTTCGACCTGCTTGGCGCGCGCAAGCGGCACCTGCACGCTGCCATCGAGACGGTTGAGGCTGGGCTCGTCGAACACGATGGAAGCGCGATCCGGCACCGCCGGCAGGCCCGCCACGCTGGCGCGGCCCTTGCTCCAATTCACCGTGAAAGTGTTTTGCGTGACGCCGTCGATCAGCGTCGCGGGCGCGGAGAATTCGGCGATGATGCGCTTGGGGTCGTAGACCTGGGCCACGACCAGGATGTTGTCGAGCTTGGCCGTGAACGGCGTCTTGCTCGCATTCTGCGAGACCAGGGCGACGCTGGCGCCGGAGCACTGGACCTCGAAGCGGAACGGGAAGCCGGCGATCGAGCGTTTGGCACAATCGTAGATGCGGCCGGCCTTCGCCTCCTGCGCCCGCCAGGCGTCGGCGACGATTTCGGCCTGCGACGCCGCATAGAACCAGAAGCAGCTCCAGCCGACGGCAAGGATCAGGACGAGAACGGGGGCGATGAAAAGGCCCCAGCGGGAGCGGCGGCCTGTGGCAACGGGCATATTGGACATGCGGCGACCCTTTGACGCCAGATTCAGGCAAATGTAAGCGGGGCCGGCCTGCGACGAAAGGCGCAGAAATCGCTTCGCTTGACCGCAGGGTTCTGGTAGCCGTGCCCGAAATGTCGGAAATCACCCTCCCCTCCATCACCACAGCCACGGGCGACCTCTGGGTGTTCGGCTACGGCTCGCTGATGTGGCGGCCGGGCTTTGACTTCGAGGAACGCGTCCCGGCGCGGCTGGTCGGCGAGCACCGCGCGCTCTGCGTCTACTCGTTCGTGCATCGCGGCACGCCGGAGAAGCCGGGCCTGGTGCTCGGGCTCGACCGCGGCGGCGCCTGCCGCGGCATCGCCTTCCGCGTCGCCGAGAAGAACCGTGCCGAGGTGGTCGCATATTTGCGCGCACGCGAGCAGGTCACCTCGGTCTATCGCGAGGTGATGCGCTCGGTGTGGCTGGAGAACGATGCGCGCCAGCGCGTCTCCGCACTCGCCTACGTCGTCGACCGCGGCCATGTGCAATATGCCGGCCGCCTCTCGCTCGCCGAGCAGCACCGCCACGTCGTCCAGGGCCACGGCCAGTCCGGCGCCAACCGCGATTACGTCACCGCAACGGTGAAGGCGATCGAGGCCGAAGGCTTTCGCGACACCCAGCTGCATCAGCTTGCATTGATGCTGCATGGTGATGCGCACTCGCTGCACGCGACGGATCGGCACGAAGATCGCGAAAGCCGCTAGCCGGTCGGCGCGTAGCTCGGCGCCGAGCCGATCAACCGCTCCTGCTCTTTCCGCCCTGCTTCGACGAGGCGACCGGTCGCGTCCTCGACCGCCGCTTGCACGCGCGCGAGAAACTCGTCCTTCGACAGACCCGGCGGCAACGGCTCGAGAAACTCCACCACCAGCGTGCCGGGATAGCGCATGAAAGTGCGGCGCGGCCAGAACAGGCCGGAATTGAGCGCGACCGGCAGGCACGGCACGCCGCAGGAGGAATAGATCTGTGCAAAGCCGGTCTTGTAGTCGGGCGGCGCGCCCGGCGCGCGGCGCGTGCCTTCCGGAAAGATCACGAGCTGCTTTCCGCTGCGCACCGCCTCGCGCGCGCGGCGCGTCATGTCCAGAAGCGCCTTCACGCCGGCATTGCGGTCGATCCCGATCATCCCGGTCTTGACCAGGAACTGGCCGAACACCGGGATCTGCATCAGCTGGCGCTTGAGGATGAAGATCGGCCGGTTGAAGAAACCCGGCAGCACGAAGGTCTCCCAGAACGACTGATGCTTGGCCACGATCAGCAGCGGTCCTGTCGGGATCTTCTCCACCCCGCGGAATTCCACCTTGATGTTGCAGACCAGGCGCATCAGGACCAGCGTCGCCTTGGCCCACCATTCCGCCACCGTGAGCATGGCGCGCGGCGGCAATGCAAAGGTCGGCAGCGCAACGATCGCGAGAAGGACCAGCACGGCATAGAACAGTACGTTGAACACGAGCGAGCGCAGGAAAATCAGAAACATCGATGGTCCGATCAATTGGCCTGTGCGGTGGCGGGCCGCTTCGGTTGCTGACCTGCAGGCTGCTCCGACATCTCGGGCCAAAGGTCAATCCCGAAATCCTCCAGCCGCACCCTGAGCTCGGCCGCAACGTACTTGACGTATTCGGACAAGAGCAGCCGCAGCGTCGAGCCCGAGGTCCACCACGGCTCCTCGCGCCATTTTTCGCCGACCACCGCGAACGGGATCAGCGTCGTCCGTGGCATCGCATGCGAGAATTCCACCAGCGCGCGCGGCATGTGATAGTTCGAGGTGACCACGATCAGAGATGTAAATCGGCGCCCCTCGGCCCAGCGCCGCGCCTCCGCCGCGTTGCCGCGGGTCGACAGCGCGGTGCGGTCGAGATCGACGCAGCAGGTCATGAAGGACTGGTTCTCCGGCAAGGTCCGGGAGATGTCGCTCGCCGTCGAGGTCGGATGCACGCCGGAGATCAGGAGCCGCCTGCCGTAGCCGGCAGCCAGCAGCTCCATCGCATCCGATACCCGCGAGGAGCCGCCGGTCAGCACCACGATGCCGTCCGCCTTGCGGTCCGGCACCGTCTCGGCGCCGCGCAATTGCGACAGGAATGCAACGAACCCCGCCGCCGCGCCGACGAAGGCGAGCGCGATCGTCGACACGATTGTCGCGCGCAGCCAGCCGCGCGGCAGTTTCGGCGATCGATCGTCGGTCGGCGAGGTCATGCGATGTCGGTGATCCCTTCCCGATGTGATTTTATGACGTTTTGAGGCGAAGTGGAGTCCGGTTATCAAGCCTAGTCGACGTCATTCAACGTCGCGAACAGCGTCTGGCGCGAGGCGACCGCGGTGATGCCGCCGATCAGCACGGCCTGGACCGCGAGCACGATGTAGCCGGACGGGCGCAGCGAGAAGGTGCCGAGCAGCGCGGCGAACTGGTCGCCGACGGGCGTCCCGGAAAACCAGCCTGCGATGGACTCGGAGAAGCCGAACATCAGCATGGCGGCACCGCCGCCGATCACGCCGCCCTCCAGGCCCAGCCTGAGGAAATGACGCAGGAAGTGGTTGGCGATGTAGCGGTCGCCGGCGCCGACGAAATGCAGGACCTCGACGATCGGACGGTTCGCCGCCATGGCGCCGCGCGTCGCGAACGACACCGAGATGATGGTTGCGACGATGACGAGCGCGAGGATGCCGAGGCCGGCCAGCACCGTGGCGTTCGTCATCAGGCGCATGCGCTCGATCCAGGCGCGGTGATCGTCGACACTGGCGCCCGGCGCGACCTGCGCGACGCGCGCGCGCAAGGCGCCGAGATCGAGCGGCGTACCCGGCTGCACGCGCGCGATGATCACGCGCGGTACCGGCAGATCGTCCATCGACAGGCCGGTGCCGAGCCAGGGCTCGAGCAGCTTGCCGCTCTCCTCCCTGGTGAACGGCTTGACCTCGACGATGCCGGCCTGCGCGCGCATCGCCTCCGCCACGGCTGCGGTGTCGCGCTCGAGGTCACGGCCGGCCTGCGGACGAATCTGGATCGTGATTTCGCTCGCGACATCCGACTGCCATTCGGCGGCGGAGGCACTCACCAGCAGCACCGTGCCGGTGGCTATCGAGGCGAGGAACGTCATGATGGCGACCACCGCAACCAGCGCTCTGCCGTGGATCGAGGCGCGCGGCACGATCGGCGACATGTTGCGCGCCTTGGCCGGAAGCTGCGGACGCTCCTGTCCGAGATCGACCAGCACGCCGCGCTCGTCCAGCCTACTCATAGACGTGCAGCCGTCCCTGGTGCAGCACCAGCCGCCGTGCTTCGTACTGGTCCATCAGCCCAATGTCGTGGGTGGCGATGATGACGGCGGTGCCTGATTTGTTGAGCTCGATGAAGAGTCGCAGCAGGCGGCGACCGAGCGTCGGATCGACGCTGCCGGTCGGCTCGTCCGCGAGCAGCAGCTGCGGCCGCGAAATCACGGCGCGCGCGATCGCCGCGCGCTGCTTCTCGCCGCCCGACAGGATCGGCGGCAGCGCGTCCATGCGATCGCCGAGGCCGACCCAGCGCAACAGGTCGATCACCTCCTTGCGGTAGCTCGACTCGCTGCGGCCCATGACGCGGAACGGCAGCGCGACGTTCTCATAAGTCGTCATGTGATCGAGCAGGCGGAAATCCTGGAGCACGATGCCGATGCGCTTGCGCAAATCCGCGATCTCGTCCTTGCCGAGCTGCGAGATGTCATGACCGAACAGATTGACGAGGCCCCGCGTCGGTCGATGCGACAGGAACAACAGGCGCAGCAGCGACGTCTTGCCGGCGCCGGACGGTCCGGTGAGAAACTGGAAGGAATGCGCGGGAATCTGGAAGCTGAGGTCGCGCAGAATCTCCGGCCCCAGACCGTAACGCAATCCGACATTTTCGAACCGAACCAAGCTCAGCTCCGTTCGAGAGGGGGCGCGGGTCGCATTGCGGCGCTCCGCCATACGCGATCAACGGGTTTTGCCGCCGTTATGGTTTCCGGTTCGTTAACGGTCGCCCTGTAGCATAAGGGGCGCCCGATTCTCCGCGACCATGGCATCGTCAAGACCTTCGTTCATGCATCAAGGCTCGTCCATGCATATCGTCTGCCCCCATTGTATGACATCCTACGCCATCAAGCTCGCGAGCCTTGGGGCGAACGGGCGGGCGGTCCGCTGCTCCCGTTGCAAGGAGACCTGGATCGCCCATGCCGAGGACGCCATCGAGGAGGCATCCGTTCCGGCCATGGCCGCGGCCAGCCGAGCTGACGACCAGTCCGACCTCGCCGAACAATGGAACTCCTATGCCAATGACGACGGCGCCACTGATGCACCCGTCGTAGATAGCCCCTCGATCGCCAGCGACTGGCCGGACGAGCACGCCCGCGAAACCGAGGACGAGTGGTCAGCAGCGGCCCGGCAGGCCGAAGAGGAGGTCGCCGGCGCGCAGCACCAGTCCTGGTTCCGCGGCCTGTTCCCCCGTCGCGGCGCGCGGGTGAGCCGTCCGGTCGCCCCCGCGGCTCCGCGCAAATCCTATCTTGGCCTGCCCACCGCCTGTGCCGCGATGGGCGCGCTGGTGCTGGCACTGGTGATCTGGCGGGGCGACGTGGTGCGGTTGCTGCCCCAGACGGCGGCGTTCTACCAGATGGTCGGGCTCGAGGTGAACCTGCGGGGCCTCGCCTTCAAGGACGTCAAGCTCTCCAGCGAGACCGTGGACGGTAAGCAGGTGCTGGTGATCGAAGGCGTGATCGTTGGCGAGGGCAAGAAGCCGCTCGACATTCCGCGGTTGCGCTTTGCCGTGCGCGACGCCCAAGGCGCGGAGATCTATGCCTGGAACGCGGTGCTGGAGCAGACCGTGCTGCGGCCCGGCGAGCGCGCCTTCTTCCGCTCACGCCTGGCCTCGCCGCCGCCGGAGGGCCGCAACATCGACGTTCGTTTCTTCAACCGGCGCGACATTGCCGGCGGCAGCGTATAATCGCCCCCGCAAGGGCGTTTGTCCCAAGGTTGGTCTCATGCCGAAAATCCTGATCGCCGACGACGAGGATTCGATGCGCACGCTGGTGGCGCGCGCCATCGCCATGGACGGCCATGAGACCGTCACCGCTCAGGACGGCGCCGAGGCACTGGAGATCCTGACCCGCGAGGATGGCGCCTTCGACCTGTTGCTCACCGACATCCAGATGCCGGTGATGGACGGCATCGCGCTGGCGCTCTCCGCCGCGCGCGATTTCCCTGACCTGACCATTTTGCTGATGACCGGCTTTGCCGACCAGCGCGAGCGCGCCTCGAACCTGAACGCGCTGGTGCATGACGTCGTGACCAAACCGTTCTCGGTCGCGGATATCCGCACGGCGGTTGCCGATGCGCTGGCCGCGAAGAAAGGTTAGCGTCCGAACGACAGCCGCCTTCGCCGTTGAAGGACTGGCGCGCAAGGCATCTACTTCGTCATTGCGAGGAGCCCTCGCGACGCAGCAATCCAGAATGCCTCGGCGGAAAAACTCTGGATTGCTTCGCTTCGCTCGCAATGACGAGGACGTAGCGGGCTATCTTCTCAAAACTCCTTCAGCAGCCGCTCGAGATAGTCGAGCTCGATCTGCGGCCGCGAGGGATCGCCGAGACGACGGCGGAGCTCTTCGAGAATCCGGCGGACACGCTGCGTGTCGATCTCGCCGGGAATCTTGACCGTATAATCGTCGCCATATTCGCGCCCATGAAGCGGCCGACCGAGCGGATCGGTCTGGTTGCCGCCGCTCTGCTGACGACCGGCGCGCTGGCCGGGGCCGTCGCCCTGGCCGTCGCCATCGCCCTGCTGCATCGCCTCGGCCATCTTCTGCGCACCCTTGCGCATCGCGTCGAGTGCCTTGCCTTGCGAGTCCACAGCGCCGTCGGCATTGCCCTCGCCGAGCTTTGATCCGGCATCGCCCATGGCACCGTCGGCCGCATCCAGGCTGCCGTCGTCATCGCCCTGGTCGCCGTCCTGATCGCCGTTCTGGCCAGGCTGGCCCTGATCACCTTGCTGACCCTTCTGGCCCTTCTGTGCCTGCTGGCCTTTCTGCCCCTTCTGGGTGAGGCCGCGCTTGGCAAGCTCGTCCTGCAGCTTCTTCAGCCGATCGCGCAGCCCTTGCTGGTCCTGCTGCAGCTCCGACATGGACTGATCGCCCTGCTGCTGCTTGCCGCGCGAGCGGTCGCGCCGGGAATCCTGGCCCTGCTTGAACGTCTTGTCGCGCAATTGCTGCTGCTTGCGGATCATGTCGCCGAGCTCATTGAGCGCCTGCTCCATGTCGCTCTCGCCGGACTGCCCCGGCTGCGCCATCTGGAGGCCTTCCAGCATCTGCTGGAGCTGGTCGAGCAACTGCTTGGCGGCATCCTTGTCGCCGGAGCGCGACAGGCGCTCCATCCGGTCGATCATATTCTGCAGATCCTGCTGACGCAGGACCTTGGTGTTCGGATCGAGCGGCCGCGCCAGCTGCTGCGGGTCATTGTTGTTGCGGAACTGCTCGGCGAGCTGGCGCATGAAATCGTTCAGCGCCTGACGCAGATCCTGCGTGAGCTTCTTGATCTCCTCGTCGCTCGCGCCGCGCTCCAGCGCCTGCTTCAGCGCGTCCTGGGCCGCGCGCAACGCCTTCTCGACGTCGGAGATCTTGCCGTCCTCGATCGTCACCGCAAGCGCCCACAGGCTCGCCACAACCTCGCGCAGGGCATCATCGGTACGCGCGGCCTCGAGCTGTCGGGCCACGCTGTGCAGGCCGAGATATTGTCCGGGCTCCGGCGTGAACATCTCGGGCGCGATCATCAGCCCGTCGAGCGCGGCATATACGTCGGAATTCTTGTTGGCATCGAGCGCGAGGATGCGGCGCTGCTCGATCAATGCACGGGCCAGCGGCTTGGTGAAGAGCCGTTCGGGCAGGCGCATGTTGAACGGTTCGCTAACAGCCTCGTTGCCGGCCTCGTCCTTGGCCGTGAGAGTGAGCGTAACCTCGGCGCCGGCATAGGGATCCTCGCTGAGATCCTTCACGGATTGCCCGACGCCGTTGCGGGTGCGCGCATTCGGCAGCGCGAGCGGGAATTGCGGCGGCTGGAACAGCGGCCGCGGCGCCGTCCTGCTGTCGCCGTCGCCGGCAGCGGCCTTCGCACCATCCTTGGTACCATCCTTGGCACCGTCTTTGCCGCCGTCCCGGGCGTCGGTCGACCGCGTGGCGAATTTCGCCTCGGCGCCGGTGACGCCGTAATCGTCCTCGATCTTGTAGGAGAGCTGGAGCGCGCCGCGCGCCTGGCGCTCGGGGTCCTTGGCGAGCGCGATCGTCGGCGGACGGTCCGGCGTGGCAGCGAAGGCCCATTGCGGCTGGCCGGAGGGCGCCCGGACATGGGCGGTGCCGTCGCCGGAAATGGCGAAATGCTTTTCGTTGGTCCCCTTGGGGCTGGCTTCAGTCGGGGCGACCTCCTTGAGGCCGCCGGAAACGACGACATCCAGGTTGCCGCCGGAGGAGCGCACGATCAGGGTCGAGCCGGCGGGAACGGCGAGCGGGCCGCCGGCGGGCAATGCCGCAGCTTCCTTGTTGGCGGCCGACAGGATGACCGGCGGCTTGCCGGTGTAGAGCGGCGGCGTGACCCAGGCATCGACGCGAACATTGGCCGGCGCCAGCACCCCGTTCCAGTCGAAGGCGGCGCCAAGGCGCATCGCACGCTCGTCACCCGCGGCAAAGAAGGTCGCAACCAGCATCACCATGACGAGGGCACGCAGCGCCCAGGGGTCGTGAAGCGCGAGTCGCGGGTGCGGTACACCGGCGCGGATGCGCTTGATGGAGGCGAGCGTCCGCTCGCGCTGCGCCTGCCACAGCGCCAGCGCGACCGGGTCCTGCGAGGTCAGCGTGTCCGTGAGCGCGGTGGCCGGGCGGTGACGGATGCCGGAGCCACGGTCGAGCCGGGCGAGCGCTTCCTCGCGGCGCGGCCAACGGAAGCGAATCAGCGGGAACAGGGCGGCCGCCGCGATCGCGGCGAAGAGGGCGAGGCCGACGGCCCTGGCCATGAACGGCAGCGCCAGCCAGAGGCCGGCCCAGGACACCACCAGGAACAGGCCGACGACGGTCAGAAGGCGCGCCGCATTGGGCCAGGCACGCTCCCATGCGATGGCATAAGTTGCCCGATCAAGGGCCTGCGCCAGCTTCAGCCGCGACAGCGCATCACTGCCGCGGGTCGGGTCTGACGGCTCGGGGGTGAGGCCGTTCAATCAACTCTCCAGGTTGCCCGGTAGAGAAGAGCCTATCACAACGGCAGCACTGAGGCATCCGTTCCTGTACGGGAGCGCCTCCTTTTCCCGCATAACACGAGGACGTGACTGGCCGGGTGCAACCCCGTAATTTCCGCGCGCCAATCTCGAGGGAAATAAGGGAAACGCCATGGACAAGAAGATGCACGACAAGGGCCTGGAAGTCCGCAAAGCGGTGCTGGGCGAGGCCTATGTCAACAATGCCCTGAAGAACGTCGACGATTTCAACCGCCCGTTCCAGGAGATGCTCAACGAATATTGCTGGGGCACGGTGTGGGGCCGCGAGGAGCTGCCGCGCAAGACCCGCAGCATGCTCAACATCGCCATGATCGCCATCCTCAACCGCCAGCACGAGTTTCGCGCACATCTCAAGGGCGCGCTGACCAACGGCGTCACCCGCGAGGAGATCCGCGAGATCCTGATGCAGGTCGCGATCTATGGCGGCATGCCCGCCGCGGTCGACAGCTTCCGCATTGCGCGCGAGGTGTTCGCGGAGATCGACGCCAAGGCGTGAGACAGGCTGACCGCTCTGAATCGTATTGCTCCGTCATTGCGAGCGAAGCGAAGCAATCCAGACATCCTCCGCGGAAACATTCCTGGATTGCTTCGTCGCTTCGCTCCTCGCAATGACGACGGGAGGAAAGAACACCATGGACATCGGATTCATCGGGCTCGGAAACATGGGTTTCCCGATGGCGCGGCGGTTGATCGAGGCGGGACACAGGCTCGTCGTGTTCGACACGCGCAAGGAGGTCATGGACAGGCTGGTCGCGCGAGGTGCCAGTGCCGCGTCGTCGCCGAAGGACGTCGCCAACCGGGTCGAGACCGTGATGGCGAGCCTGCCCTCGCTGCAGGCTTCCCTGGACGTTGCCACCGGCGCTGGCGGCGTGATCGAGGGCAAGCGCGCCAAACGCTTCGTCGATCTCTCAACCGTCGGCTCGGCGATGGCCGCGAAGATTCACGGCCTGCTCGCCAAGCGCGGCATCGTGCAGATCGACTGTCCCGTCTCCGGGGGCGTCGGCGGCGCCGAGAAGGGCACGCTTGCTGTGATGGTGTCGGGCCCGAAAGCCGAGTTCGAGCTGCTCAAGCCCGCGCTCGAGGTGATCGGAAAAGTGTTCTTCATCGGCGAGAAGCCGGGCGCGGCGCAAACCATGAAGCTCGCCAACAATTTCCTGTCGGCCACCGCGATCGTGGCGACGTCGGAAGCCGTGGTGATGGGCGTGAAAGCCGGGCTCGATCCCGCCGTGATGATCGACGTCATCAATGCCGGCTCGGGCATGAACACGGCGAGCCGCGACAAGTTTCCGCGCGCGGTGCTGCCGCGCACGTTCGACTTCGGCTTCGCCACGGGACTGATGGTGAAGGACGTGCGGCTGGCGCTGGAGGAGATGAAGCAGCTCGGCCTGTCGATGGAAGTTGCCGACGCGGTCGGGCGGTTGTGGGAGACCGTGATCAGCGCGGAAGGCGCCGAGTCCGATTTCACCGCGGCGATCAAGCCGATCGAGAAGAAAGCGGGCGTCGTGGTGGGCGGAGCGAAGGGCGGATTGGCGGGAAAGTAGCCATCCCACACTCTCTCCGTCGTCCGGGGCGCGCGAAGCGCGAGCCCGGGACCCATAACCACAGGCGGATGTGATTACGAGGACTCGGAGTTACAGCTTCGCCAAGCAACCACTCCCTGTGGTTATGGGTCCCCGCCTTCGCGGGGACGACACCGAGCTTGTTGAGTGGACGTCGTCACCTCACAGCCACGGCGCCGGCGTATCCATCGCGATCAGCTGCTCGACCTCGATGCGCGGGCGCACCACGGCGTATTGGTCGCCCTTCACGAGCACCTCGGGCACCAAGGGCCGGGTGTTGTAGGTGCCGGCCTGCACCGCGCCATAGGCGCCCGCGGTCATGATGGCGAGGAGATCGCCGGGCGCGGGCGTCGGCAGCGTGCGGTCGAGCGCGAGATAGTCGCCGGTCTCGCAGACCGGGCCGACGACATCGGCCTTAATGGTGGCGGCGCCCTCGGCGGGCTGCTTCACCGGCAGGATGTCGTGATGCGCCTCGTACAGCGTCGGGCGGATCAGGTCGTTCATCGCGGCGTCGATGATGACGAAATTCTTGCCGTCGCCATGCTTCACGTAGATCACCTTGGCGACGAGAATGCCGGCATTGCCGACGATCATGCGGCCCGGCTCGAACATCAGCGTGCAGCCGAGATTGTGGCTGACGCGCTTGACCATGGCGGCATAGGCGGCCGGCGCCGGGGGTGCCTCGCGGTCCATGTAATAGGGAATGCCGAGACCACCGCCGAAATCGACGTGGCTGATGTCGTGGCCGTCGGAGCGCAGCGTCTGCACGAATTCGGAGAGGATGCGGAACGCAGTCTCCATGCCGGAGAGATCGGTGATCTGGCTGCCGATATGCACGTCGGTGCCGGTCACCTTGATTCCGGGCAGCTTCGCCGCGCGCGCGTAGACCTCGCGGGCATGGACGATCGGAATGCCGAACTTGTTCTCGGACTTGCCGGTGGAAATTTTTGCGTGCGTGCCGGCATCGACGTCGGGATTGACGCGGAGCGAGATCCGCGCGGTCTTGCCCATCTCGACCGCGAGGCGCGACAGCAGCTCGAGCTCCGGCTCGGATTCGACGTTGAGGCAGAGGATGTCGGCGGCGAGCGCCGCGCGCAGCTCCGCTTCCGTCTTGCCGACGCCGGAGAAGACGATCTTGCTGGCGGGAATGCCTGCGGCCAAAGCGCGCTTGAGCTCGCCGCCCGAGACCACGTCGGCGCCGGCGCCGAGCTTGGCCAGCGTCCGCAGCACCGACTGGTTGGAGTTCGCCTTCATGGCGTAGCAGACCAGCACCTTCTCGCCGGCAAAGGCCTCGGTGAAGACGCGGTAGTGCCGCTCCAGCGTTGCCGTCGAATAGCAATAGAACGGCGTGCCGACGGTGGCTGCCAGCTCGGACAGGTTCACCGCCTCGGCGTACAGCACGCCGTTGCGATAGTCGAAATGGTTCATGGCGCAGGCTCGGTTGTCCCGGCTTATTTCTTGCCGGGAGGTTCGTCCAGGAGCGGGTCGAGAATAAACGGTTTCTTCCGGCCCTTGGCCGCTGCGGGCGCGGCATCCGCGCCGGCAGTGGGGTCGAACAGGCTCGGCGTCTTCTGGGCTGCGGTCTCGGTATCGACGGGCGCGGCGCCGGCGGCCACAGGCGCGTTGGAGGCAGTCGGCGGCAGATCCAGTGGGCCCTTGCGGCCACAGCCGGCAAGCGCGAGCGCCGTCAGGCTCAAGACAATGATGGCCCACCCCGAGCCGGCCGGGCGAAACTTTGACGTCACGACGAAATCCCCACTACGCGCGGCGCACCATACAGAGATTGGCGCGTTCTGGCGAGAGCCGGATGACCATGAAACATAAGCGAAATTTTGCCCTCAGCCCAATTTTCGCTCTTTTTCCAGCCGCTTCGCCCAGGCCTTGGCCTGGGACGTCACGTTCTTCGGCGCGGTGCCGCCGAAGCTGGTCCGGCTCTTCACCGACGATTCGACCGAGAGCACGCCGAGCACGTCCTTCGTGATCTTGGGCGCGATCGCCTGCATCTCCTCGAGCGGCAGCTCGTGCAGCGCGACGCCCCCCTCGGCGGCCTTGGCGACGATGCGGCCGGTGACGTGGTGGGCCTCGCGGAACGGCATCTTCAGCGTCCGCACCAGCCAGTCGGCGAGGTCGGTCGCCGTGGCGTAACCCTCGCCCGCGGCCGCCTTCATCTTGGCTTCGTCGGGAACGAGATCGCGGACCATGCCGGTCATGGCGCGGATTGCCAGCGACAGCGCGGCAAACCCTTCCATGGCGCCCTGCTTGTCCTCCTGCATGTCCTTTTGATAGGCCAGCGGCAGGCCCTTCATGACGATCAGGAGGCCGTTGAGCGCGCCGATGACGCGGCCGGTCTTGGCGCGCACCAGCTCGGCGGCGTCCGGATTGCGCTTCTGCGGCATGATCGAGGAGCCGGTGGTGAACTTGTCGCTGAGCCGGATCATGCCGACCAGCGGCGAGGTCCAGATCACGATCTCCTCGGCAAGGCGCGACATGTGCACGGCGCAGATCGAGGCCGCCGACAGCGTCTCCAGCACGAAGTCGCGGTCGGAGACCGCATCGAGCGAGTTCGCCATCGGGCGGTCGAAGCCAAGCGCCTTCGCGGTGGCGTGGCGATCGATCGGGAACGAGGTGCCGGCGAGCGCGGCGGCGCCGAGCGGCGATTCGTTCAGCCGCTTGCGTGCATCCTGGAAGCGGCCGCGGTCGCGCGCGGCCATCTCGACATAGGCGAGCAGATGGTGGCCGAAGGTCACGGGCTGCGCGGTCTGCAAATGGGTGAAGCCGGGCATCACCGTGCCGGCATGCTCCAGCGCGCGCTCCACCAGCGCCTGCTGGAACGCCGCGAGCGCGGCATCGGTCTCGTCGATGACGTCGCGGACGTACAGGCGGAAATCAGTCGCGACCTGGTCGTTGCGCGAGCGTGCGGTGTGCAGCCGTCCGGCGGCGGGGCCGATCAGCTCGGACAGGCGGCTCTCGACATTCATATGGATGTCCTCGAGCGCGCGCTTGAATTCGAAGCCGCCGTTGCCAATCTCTGACAGGATTGTGTCTAGACCCTTGCCGATATTTTTCGCATCAGAAGCCGTGATGATGCCTTGATTGGCCAACATCGCGGCGTGGGCCTTGGACGCGGCAATGTCCTGGGCGTAGAGGTGACGATCGACGTCGATGGAGACGTTGATCTCTTCCATGATCTCATCGGGACGTTCCGAGAACCGGCCGCCCCACATCTTGTTGCTCATGATCCCCTGCTCACGCCTGATTTGCCGCACGTTTGCTGGCCACGGCCAGCCGTACTAAGAGGCCCCTGATAGCCATATCTGCGACCGGATGACAAACGATATGCTCGACCAAAAGCCCTCAGCCACGCGCCGCATCCCCCTCGTCATCGCCACCGTGGCGATCGGCGGGCTGGCCGGCTTCGCCGCGCTGTACGGGTTCGGCCTGAGCCGGGCGCCTTCAGGCGATCCGACCTGCAAGGCGGCGGTGGCGACGGCGCAGAAGATCGCCCCGCTCGCCCATGGCGAGGTCGCGGCGCTGACCATGGCAAGCGCCCCGCTGAAACTGCCCGACCTCGCCTTCGAGGATTCCGACGGCAAGCCGAAGAAGCTGTCCGACTTCCGCGGCAAGACCCTGCTGGTGAACCTCTGGGCGACCTGGTGCGTGCCTTGTCGAAAGGAGATGCCGGCGCTGGACGAGCTCCAGGGCAAGCTGTCGGGCCCGAATTTCGAGGTGGTGGCGATCAACATCGACACCCGCGACCCGGAGAAGCCGAAATCCTTCCTGAAAGAGGCCAATCTGACCCGGCTCGGCTATTTCAGCGACCAGAAAGCCAAGGTTTTTCAGGATCTTAAAGGAGTTGGACGGGCGCTGGGCATGCCCACCTCGGTGCTGGTCGACCCGCAGGGCTGCGAGATCGCGACGATCGCGGGGCCGGCGGAATGGGCGAGCGAGGACGCGCTCAAGCTGATCCGGGCGGCGACCGGCAAGGCCGCTGCGTCGCTTTGAAGCTCAGGCGGTGACGTTGAGATTGCTCCCGACGCCAGCGCCGACATTGGCGAGCGAGGGCTGGCCGGCGCCGAGCAGGGTCAGGACGGTGGATTTCTCCATATCCGCGTTCTGCTTGGTCAGCGTCGCCGCAATATTCGACTGCAGCGCGCCTTGCTGTGCGGCCAGCATGGTGCTGACCATTGCCATCATGTCCATTACGCGAACCCTCGTACCGGTCGTAACCTAGGCGCGAGGGGTTAACGGGAGATGAAATGTCTCACGAACCTACGGCGGAGGTACCGTAGGGTAGGCAAAGGCGCACTTGCGCCGTGCCCACCATCTGTCCGCAATTGGATTTGAAGCCGTGGGCACGCTTCGCTTTGCGCACCGTACGGCGCCGGAAATGGGTCAGCGCGTCGGCACCGGCTTGGCGCCGCGGTAGTCGTAGAAGCCGCGCTGGGTCTTGCGGCCGAGCCAGCCGGCCTCGACGTATTTCACCAGCAGCGGGCACGGGCGGTACTTGGAATCGGCCAACCCCTCGTGCAGCACCTGCATGATGGAGAGACAGGTGTCGAGGCCGATGAAATCGGCGAGCTCGAGCGGACCCATGGGATGGTGGGCGCCGAGCTTCATCGCCGCGTCGATCGCCTCGACGTTGCCGACGCCTTCATACAGCGTGTAGATCGCCTCGTTGATCATCGGCAGCAGGATGCGGTTGACGATGAAGGCCGGGAAATCCTCGGAGACCGCGACCTGCTTGCCGAGCTTGCCGACGAATTCCTTGGCGGCCTCGAAGGTGGAATCGTCGGTGGCGATACCGCGGATGAGCTCGACCAGTTCCATCAACGGCACCGGATTCATGAAATGAATGCCGATGAAGCGTTCCGGGCGGTCGGTGGCGGCGGCGAGGCGCGTGATCGAGATCGAGGACGTATCGGAAGCGACGATCGCCTCCGGCTTCAACACGGCGCAGAGCTCGTGGAAGATCTTGCGCTTGACCTCTTCCTTCTCGACCGCGGTCTCGATGACGAGATCGCAATCGGCGAGGTCGTCCAGCTTCTCGGCCAGCTTGATACGTGCGACCGCCTTGGCCTTGTCGTCCTCGGTGACGGCCTTCTTGGAGACCTGTCGCGCCAGATTGCCGTTGATGGTGGCCATGCCCGACTTGAGGCGGTCGGCCGAAACGTCGTTGAGCACCACGTCGAAGCCGGCGAGCGCCGCGACATGCGCGATGCCATTGCCCATCTGACCCGCGCCGATCACGCCGACCTTCTTGATCACTGCCGCCATAATGTCATCCACCGGAACGGCGCGCTTATCGCGCCCTGCCTATCCCCTGAGCCGGGAGGTCTGATTGACCAGAAGCCTGATTTAATCAGAACCTTGGCTCGAAACCTAGATTGGATCGCTTCGAAGGCGTGCCCCACGCGAAAGAAAACGCCTCAAAAATGAAACACCGGCCGGAGTTTATACCTCCGGCCGGCGTTTTGTACGGCTTTTACTTGCCGAGCTTGGCGAGTTCGTCCGTCAGCTCAGGAACCGCCTGGTAGAGGTCGGCGACCAGGCCGTAATCGGCGACCTGGAAGATCGGCGCGTCCTCGTCCTTGTTGATCGCGACGATCACCTTGGAGTCCTTCATGCCGGCCAGATGCTGGATCGCGCCGGAAATGCCGACCGCGACATAGAGTTCGGGGGCCACGACCTTGCCGGTCTGGCCGACCTGCCAGTCGTTCGGCGCATAGCCGGCGTCGACCGCGGCGCGCGAGGCACCGACACCGGCGCCCAGCTTGTCCGCGAGCGGCTCGATGTACTTGGCAAAATTCTCGCGGCTCTGCATGGCGCGGCCGCCGGAGACGATGATCTTGGCCGAGGTCAGCTCGGGACGATCGCTCTTGGCGACTTCCTCACCGACGAAAGTCGACAGGCCCGGATCGGCCGCCGCCGTCACGGTCTCGACCGGGGCGCTGCCGCCCTCGCCCGCCGCGGCGAAGGTGGAGGTGCGGACCGTGATGACCTTCTTGGCGTCCTTCGACTTCACCGTCTGGATGGCGTTGCCGGCATAGATCGGACGCTCATAGGTATCGGGCGCGACCACCTTGATGATCTCCGAGACCTGCATGACGTCGAGCAGGGCGGCGATGCGCGGCATCACGTTCTTGAAGCGCGAGGTCGCCGGCGCGACGATCGCGTCATAGCCGGACGCCAGCGACACGACCAGCGCAGCCAGCGGCTCGGCGAGATCGTGCGCGTAGAGGTCGCCATCGGCGAGCAGCACCTTCTTCACGCCGGCGAGCTTGGCGGCGGAATCCGCCGCGGCCTTGGCGTTCTGGCCGGCGACCAGCACCTCGACATCCGCGCCGAGCGCGGCTGCTGCGGTCAGGGCCTTGTTGGTGGCGTCCTTGAGCGACGCATTGTCGTGTTCGGCAATCAGAAGCGTCGTCATCAGAGCACCCCGGCTTCGTTCTTGAGTTTCGACACCAGCTCGGCGACGTCCTTGACCTTGACGCCGGCCTTGCGGCCCGCAGGCTCAGCCGTCTTCAGAACTTCCAGACGCGCGGCGATGTCGACGCCGTAATCGGCGACCGTCTTCTCCGCGATCGGCTTCTTCTTCGCCTTCATGATGTTGGGCAGCGAGGCGTAGCGCGGCTCGTTGAGGCGGAGATCGGTGGTGACGATCGCCGGGCCCTTCAGCTTCACGGTCTGCAGGCCGCCATCGACTTCGCGCGTCACCTTGAAGTCGGAGCCTTCGACCTCGAGCTTGGAGGCGAAGGTCGCCTGCGACCAGCCGAGCAGCGCGGCCAGCATCTGGCCGGTCTGGTTCGAGTCGTCGTCGATCGCCTGCTTGCCGAGAATGATCAGGCCCGGCTGCTCTTCTTCCGCAACCTTCTTCAGGATCTTGGCGACGGCGAGCGGCTCGACGGTGCCTTCTGCCTTCACCAGGATGCCGCGATCGGCGCCCATGGCCAGACCGGTGCGGATCGTCTCGGACGCCTGCGCCGGTCCGATCGAGACCACCACGACCTCGGTAGCCTTGCCGGCTTCCTTCAGGCGCAGCGCTTCCTCGACTGCGATTTCGTCGAAGGGGTTCATGGACATCTTGACGTTGGCGAGTTCAACGCCCGATCCATCGCCCTTGACGCGGACCTTGACGTTGTAATCGACCACCCGCTTTACCGGCACTAAGACCTTCATCGATCCTCTTTCACTCAATTTGGGAGGGGGGTTATCAACTGGCGCGGAACCTAAAGGCCTGATCTGCCCCGGTCAACGCGCGAACGGGTCTAATTTTAGCCTTCTGAAATGCGGGAGCGCGATGGGTCAGCGGTTCTGGCCGGGAACCCAGAGCACGTCGCCGGCACCATTGCCGTTCACGGCTCGGCTGGCCACGAACAGAAAGTCCGACAGACGGTTCATATATTGGATGCCAGCCGCGCTGACCGGCTCGCAGGGCTGGGCCGCCAGTTCCACGATCAGGCGTTCCGCCCTGCGGCATATCGTGCGCGCCACATGCAGATGGGCCGCAGCCGGCGTGCCGCCGGGAAGCACGAAGGAGGTCAGCGGGGCAAGCTTGTCGTTGAGCGTATCGATGTCGCGCTCGAGCCGCTCGACCTGGCTCGCCACCACCCGCAGCCGCTCCGCCTTGCCTTTGTCCTTGTCTTGGCGCTCCGGCACCGCGAGATCGGCACCAAGATCGAACAGATCGTTCTGGATGCGGCCGAGCATCGCGTCGAGCTCGGGCATCTCCCCGGTGTGGACCCTGACCACGCCGATCGCGGCATTGGTCTCGTCGACGGTGCCATAGGCCTCGATGCGCAGATCGTATTTCGGACGCCGCTCGCCGGTTCCGAGCGCCGTCGTGCCGTCGTCACCGGTCTTCGTGTAGATGCGGTTCAGCACCACCATGATCAACGCCCCATCGCCCAGACCGCGAGCATCGCAATGATGATCGCCACGAACTGAAGCAGCACGCGCCAGCGCATCAGCTTCTGCGAGGTGTTGGGCGAGCCGCCGCGCATCATGTTGATGAGCCCGAGCAGCAGCACCAGCGCCACGGCGCCGGCGGCCGCCGGCAGGATGAAAGTACTCAGGAGAGATGCCATTTGAGGGTAGATAACACCGTGCGTGCCGGTCCGCCATGGTGCCGCGACAGCCTCCGGCGTCATTCCGGGGCGATGCGAAGCATCGAGCCCGGAATGACCGGCGCGGCGCTTCGCGAACTGGCTTTTGGGCCAATAATATCAGATGGTAGCGCGATGATTTCCGATTTGCGCCCATTGCCTGTTCTCCCGATCTCTCCCTGCGCGCAGGGGGAGAGAGCAGCGCTGTAGGTGCCACGTGAAAGCGGTCCGCTACATCTACTGCGTGCTGGAGGACGCGTTCTATACGTTCCTGGCCGACGACGGCTGGGCGATCGCAAGCCACATCGCGCTGTCGACGCTGATGGCGCTGTTCCCGTTCCTGATCGTGCTGACCTCGCTCGCCGGCTTTTTCGGCTCCAAGGAACTTGCCGACCAGGCCGCCAGCCTGATGCTCCAGATCTGGCCCAAGCAGGTCGCCGATTCGATCTCGGGCGAGGTTCATGACGTGCTGACCACCACCCGCACCGGCATTCTGACCATCGGCGCGGCGCTGTCGGTCTATTTCGCCTCCAACGGCGTCGAGGCGCTCCGGGTGGCGCTCAACCGTGCCTATGCCGTGGTGGAGATGCGGAGCTGGTACTGGCTGCGGCTCGAATCCATCGTCTATACGCTGATCGCAGCTTTCACCGCGCTCGCCATGGCGTTCCTGATCGTGCTCGGTCCGCTGATCATCGAGGCCGCGCGGCGCCACATTCCATTGTTCGTGGAATCCAACGAAAGCATTCTCACCTGGCTGCGCTACGGCATCACCATCAGTGCGCTGGTGGTGGCGCTCATCATCCTGCATGTCTGGCTGCCGGCGGGGCGGCGCAGCTTCTTCCAGATTCTGCCCGGCATCGTCTTCACCATCGTGGCGTCGCTGATATCAGGCATCGTGTTCGGACAATATCTGGCGCGCTTCGCCAACAATTACGTGACGATGTATGCGGGGCTCGCCTCGGTGATCATCGCGCTGGTGTTTCTGTACTTCATCGCCGCGATCTTCGTTTACGGCGGCGAGTTGAACGCCGCGATCATCAAGTCGCGGCTTCCTCACGGCGTGTCGCTTCAAGCAGCGCAGTCGCTAGCGCCCGCGGAGACACAGGCTTGACCAGGAAGGCGTCGGCCCCGGCTTCGCGCGAGGCGGCCTCGTCCTCGCCGCGGCCGGACACGCCGATGATCGGGATCTGAGCCAGCGGCGTCGGCAGCTTTCGGATCCGCCGGATGGCCTCGATGCCGTCGATGCCCGGCAGCACCATGTCCATCAGCACCGCGTCGAACGCACCCTGCTCCAGCCGCTTCACGGCGTCCTCGCCGCGCCCGATGAACTCGGCATGATGGCCGAGCTCGGTCAGGATGGTGTTGAGCACGACGCGGCCGAACGGGTTGTCCTCGACGCTGAGCACGCGGAGCGCGGCGACCGCCTCCGGCTCGCTGCCGTCCTTTGCCTTGCGGGTCTTGCCCGGTCCCGCCGCGTCCAGCGACACCGTCAATGTGAAGGTGGCGCCGCCACCCCGGCGCGGCGCGACGGTGATGTCGCCGCCCATCGCCTGCGCCAATTGCTTGACCGAGGAGAGCCCCAAGCCGGCGCCGCCGAAGCGTGAGGCAATGGTGACATTGGCCTGGGTGAAGGGGCGGAACAGCCGCTTGATCTCGGCCATGGTCAGGCCGATGCCGCTGTCGGACACCGCAAAGGCGACGCCGACCTTTCCTTTGCCCTTTGCTTTGCCTTTGGCGGGACGCCAAGGCTCGACCGCGAGCGCCACGCCGCCCTGGTCGGTGAATTTCACGGCGTTGTCGATCAGGTTCTCGAGCGCAGCGCGCAGCCGGACGGAATCACCGACCACGAGCGCGGGGATCTTCTCGGCGATCGCGACCTTGGCCTGGAGACCTTTGGCCGCGGCGCGGCCGGCCAGCGAATCGCCGGCGGTGCGGGCGAGCGCCTTGAGATCGAACAGGTCCTGCCGCGGCGTGCTGCCGCCTTTCCCCGTTTTGGCCGCATCCACGAACAGCGTGGCGAGGCTCGCCAGATGCTCGGCGCCGGCCTTGATGGTGTCGGCCCAGCGCCGCTCCCGCTCGCCGAGATCGGAGGTCGCGAGCAGGTCGCTGATCGCGAGAATGCCGGTCAGGGGGGTGCGGACCTCATGGGCAAAAGCTGCCAGCGCCGCCTGGACGACATCCGGCGCAACCGCCTTGGTGCTGCGCTTGCGCACCCGGCCGGCCGGCCCGGCCCGCTTCCGAAGCGGCCGCCGCCTGGATGTCCGGGTGGTGCGCACTGGACGCGTCTTCGCCGCCATGAATCCCCTTCGAAGTACCCTCTTCGAACCCCGCGCGGCCAAGCATGGCACGGAGGAACACCAGGAGTCACGGCGACGTTGAGCTAACCCCCAGAGAAACTTAACCTAATCCCACCAGCTGGCGGATCGCGGCAGGCGTGAGGCCGGCCGCGCGCAATTCGCGCAGCCCGGTCGAGCGACCCGATTTCGACAGCTTCCGACCCGCCTCATCGCGAATCAGCCGGTGATGGCGATAGGCCGGCTCGGGCAGGCCGAGCAGGACCTGGAGCAGGCGGTGCACCGCGGTGGCGTGAAACAGGTCCTGCCCCCGCACGATCTCGCTGACGCCCTGGAGCGCGTCGTCGACGACAACCGAGAGATGGTAGCTGGTCGGCGTCTCCTTGCGGGCCAGGATGACGTCGCCCCAGGCCTCCGGCCGCGCCGGGACGATGCCGCGCTCGCCATCCGGCCCCTCGCCGAGTTCGTTCCAGCTCAGACCGGCGACGCGGCGGCAGGCGGCCGCCATGTCGAGCCGCAGCGCATAGGGCGCGCCCGAGGCGATCAGCTGCGAGCGCTCGTCGGCCGAGAGTGATTTGGCGTCGCCCGGATAAAGCGGCGCGCCGTCGGGATCGCGCGGCCACGGCCCGTCGACCTCGCGCGCCGCCACCAGCGTTGCGATCTCGGCGCGGCTTTCGAAGGCGGGATAGACGAGACCGAGCGCCGAGAGCTTTTCCAGCGCGGCGCGATAATCGGCGAGATGTTCGGACTGCCGCCGCACCGGTGTCCCCCAGGCAATTCCGAGCCAGGCGAGATCCTCGTAGATCGCCGTCTCATAGTCCGGCCGGCAGCGCGTCGCGTCGATGTCCTCGATCCGCAGCAACAACCGACCGCCCGTCTGTCGCGCGCGATCGAAGTTGAGCAGCGCGGAATAGGCGTGGCCGAGATGCAGGAAGCCGTTCGGGCTGGGGGCGAATCGGAAAACGGGTGGTGCCATCACGTGAATCTCGTCATGGCCGGGCTTGTCCCGGCCATCCACGTTCTTCGGTACCACAGACCGATCGTGTCAACGTCACGAACAAACACGACGACCACGCTCATGCTACACAGTGCCTCACGGTGAGAAAAACGTGGATGGCCGGGACAAGCCCGGCCATGACGCCGGAGAGAGCCCGCCAAATACCATGACCATCCACCTCGAAACCCAGTCCGATCTCGAAGAGGCCGTTCACGCGCTGATCAAGCGCGATCCGCGTCTCAAATCCGTGCTCGAGATCGCGGGCATGCCGGCATTGCGGCGGCGCGAGCCGGGTTTTACGGGGCTCGCCCACATCGTCTGCGGGCAACAGCTCTCCACCGCGAGTGCCGCGGCGATCTGGGGACGGCTGTCGGCGGCGTTCGATCCGTTCGATCATGAGGCAGTGCGCCGCGCCCGCACCGACCGGCTGGGACGGCTCGGCCTCTCCGCCGCCAAGATCAAGACGCTCAAGCATCTCGCCCGCGAGATCGCCGCGCAACGGCTGAACCTCGACGTGCTCGCGGAGGAGGATGCCGACGCGGCGCACCACACCCTGATCGCGCTGCCCGGCATCGGTCCCTGGACGGCCGACGTCTACCTCTTGTTCTGCCTCGGCCACGGCGATGCCTGGCCGGCCGGCGACCTCGCCGTGCAGGAAGGCATCCGCATCGGGCTCGGCCTCAAGGCGCGGCCGACGGAGAAGCAGATGGCGCCGATCGCCGAGCCCTGGCGTCCGCTGCGCGGTGCTGCGGCGCATCTGTGGTGGAGCTATTACCGCGCGGTGAAGAAGCGCGAGGGCGTGCTCGCGGGATCGGGCTAACCGCGCAGCCGCGCGCGGTCGGTCCGGGCGCATTCGGCGACGAAGTCGATCACGGCGCGCACCGCCGGCAGCTCGACGAGGTCGGGATGGGCCAGCAACCAGAGATCCGCGACGCTGGCGAGCTTCTGCGGGGCGACGCGCACGAGATCGGAATAGGCTTCGGCGACGAAGCACGACAGCGCGGAGATTCCGATGCCGGCGCGGACCGCCGCCAGCATGTCCCCCTGGGACGAGCAGCGCATCGCCACCCTCGCCTGCCGCGTGACGACGTCGCTCCAGCGCGCAAGCTGCGCATTGGACGTCTGGTCGGCGAAGCCGATGACGCTGTGCTCCTTCCAATCGCCGCGCCGTTCAGGCAGGGGCCGCCCGGCGGCATAATCGCGCGAGGCATAGAAGCCCGTGCCGAGACGGCCGATCTTGCGGCCGACCAGGTTCTCCTCGCCGCTGTCGAAGGGCCGCAGCACCACGTCCGCCTCACGCCGGCGCACGCTCGCCGGAAACGGATGGGTGATGATCTCGAGCTGGATATGATCGTGCGCACGCAGGAAGGCAGGCAGACGCGGCATCAGCCAGTGCGAGGCGAGCGTCGCGCCGATCGACAGCTTGACGATGCCGCGCGCCTTGTGTCCACCCGCGGCGACCGCGGTCTCGGCCCGCAGCGCTGCGGCCGCCATGGCCTCGGCGTGCTCGCGCAAGGTCCGTCCATCCGCGGTCAGCGCCAGGCCGTCGGCGGCGCGCGCCACCAATCGGGTGCCGAGCTGGGCTTCAAGCGCCGCGATCTTGCGGCTGACGGTGGGATGGCTGGTGTGCAGCCGGCGGGCCGCGGCGGTGAAGCTGCCTGTATCGGCGACCGCGACGAAGGTCTTGCAAAGGTCCCAATCCATCGGCCGCCCTGTTCATACCTGAATGATGATCCGTTCATTATTGAACGGCCCGGCCGCGCAGTCCAACCTTATAATGGGATCAAATCCGCGGCCCCGGGCGGCCTATCCGCCCGCGCGACAATCAAAACGGAAACGCCTCGTAATCCGCCCGCCGGCGGGGCCGCGTTTCGGGAGGACATGATGGCACTGCCCACTCTCTTGAAGGATTCGCTCGAGCTGCCCGTGGTCGGCTCGCCGCTGTTCATCGTCTCCGGCCCGGAACTGGTGATCGCCCAGTGCAAGGCCGGCGTCGTCGGCTCCTTTCCCGCGCTCAATGCCCGCCCCGTCGAGATGCTCGGCGAATGGCTGAGCCGGATCGAGGACGAGCTCGGCGAATACAAATCGCGCAATCCCGGCAAGAAGGTCGCGCCCTACGCCGTCAACCAGATCTGCCATGCCTCCAATGACCGGCTGATGAAGGACATGGAGACGTGCGTCAAGCACAAAGTGCCCATCATCATCACCTCGCTGCGGCCGCCGGCGGAGATCGTCGAGGCTGCGCATTCCTATGGCGGGCTGGTGTTCCACGACGTCATCAACGTCAAGCACGCGCGCAAAGCCGCCGAGCAGGGCGTCGACGGCCTGATCCTGGTCTGCGCCGGTGCGGGCGGACACGCCGGCACGCTGTCGCCCTTCGCGCTGGTGCGCGAGGTCAAGCAATGGTTTGGCGGCGCCATCCTGCTGTCGGGCGCGATCAGCGACGGCTATGCCATCGCCTCGGCGCTGACGCTGGGTGCAGACCTCGCCTATATGGGCACGCGCTTCATCGCGACGCAGGAAGCCAATGCGGATGAGACCTACAAGTCGGCGCTGACGCAGCACGCCGCGCACGACATCGTCTACACCAACCTGTTCACCGGTGTGCACGGCAATTATCTCGGCCCGTCGATCGCCGCCGCCGGCCTCGATCCGGACAATCTTCCCGCCGCAGACAAATCAAAGATGAATTTTGGCTCCGGCGGCAACATGAAGTCCAAGGCGTGGCGCGACATCTGGGGATCGGGCCAGGGCATCGGCCAGATCACCGATGTCCCCTCCGTCGCGGAGCTCGTCGAGCGCATGAAGCGTGAATTCGATCAGGCGAGAGAAGATTTCCTGATGCGCGTCAGCGCCTGAAGGCGTGGTCCGACAACAGGATTGGACTGGCAACAAAAACGGGAGGACATCATGAAGCTGGCAGCCGCATTGATCGGCCTGTCCCTGCTGGCGCTCGCCGGCGGCGGCGCCTATGCCGAAGGCACGGACGAGATCCGCATCGGACAGACCCTGCCCTATAGCGGCCCGGCCTCCGGCTTCGGCGCGATCGGCCGGACGCAGGAGGCGTTCTTCGAGAAGATCAATGCCGAAGGCGGCATCAACGGCCGGAAGGTCAAGTTCATCACGCTGGACGACGCCTATTCGCCGCCGAAGACGGTGGAGCAGACCCGCAAGCTCGTCGAGCAGGACGAGGTGCTGATGTTGTTCGGCTCGCTCGGCACCGCCACCAACAGCGCCGTGCAGCGCTACCTCAACGGCAAGAAGGTGCCGCAGCTGTTCGTGCTTTCGGGCGCGACCAAATGGGCCGATCCGCAGAAATATCCGTGGACCATGCCCGGCATGGCCGCCTATGAATCCGAGGGCGTAGTCTACGCCAAGCACGTGCTGCGCACCAAGCCGGGCGCCAAGATCGCCATCCTCTCCCAGAACGACGATTTCGGCCGCGACTATGTCGCCGGCTTCAAGCGCGCGCTCGGCGACAAGGCCGCCGGCATGATCGTTGCGGAAGCAACCTACGAGACCAGCGCGCCGACGATCAGCTCGCAGCTCTCGACCCTGAAGTCATCGGGCGCCGACGTGCTGTTCGGTGTCGTGCTCGGCAAGTTCACCTCGCAGATGATCAAGGGCGTCGCCGAGATCGGCTGGAAGCCCGAGCTGTTCTTCGTGCCGACCTCGGCCTCGTCGATCTCGTTCCTGGAGCCGGCCGGGCTCGACAACGCCGTCGGCCTGATCTCGTCGAGCAACCAGAAAGACACGATGGACCCGCAATGGGCCAGCGATCCCGGCGTGAAGGAATATTTCGCCTTCATGAAGCAGTACATGCCGAATGCGGACCTCTCCAACTCCAACTATGCGGCCGGCTACCACTACGCGACGCTGCTGATGACGGTGCTGAAGGGATGCAAGGATGATTTCAGCCGCGACAACATCCTGCGTCAGTCCGCTTCGCTGAAGGACGTGAAGCTGCCGCTGCTGCTGCCCGGCATGTCCGTCACCACCGGCGCCGACGACTATCTGCCGTTCCAGCAGCTGCAGTTGCGGCGCTTCAACGGCAAGAGCTGGGTCGGCTTCGGCGACGTGCTGGACGATCGCTAGCCTCGAACGGAATAGGACACACCATGATCATCAGTGGCGAACGCCGGATCGGCTATGACGAGATCCAGGCGCGCATCAAACGCGCGGCGAGCGGGCTGCGTACCCTCGGCCTTGCCGAAGGCGCGCCGGTTGCCATGATGCTGCGCAACGATTTCGCCTTGTTCGAGGTGGTCGCGGCCTCCGCCGCACTGGGCAGCCCGGTGGTGCCGATCAACTGGCACCTGAAGGCCGAGGAGGTCCGCTACATCCTGACCGACAGCGGCGCGAAGATCCTGATCTGCCACGCCGACCTGCTGCCGCAAATTCGGGGCGGCATTCCGGGGGATGTCCGCCTGCTCGTGGTCGCGACACCGCCCGAGCTGGCGACGACCTTCGCCATTCCCCATGAGCTGACCGAGGTCCCGGCGGGCCTCACCGATTGGGACCGTTGGCGCGACGGCCACACCGAGACCCAGGAGCCGCCGCGGCGTGCCGCGGCGATGATCTACACCTCGGGGACCACGGGCATGCCAAAGGGCGTGCGGCGCATGCCGATGCCGCCGGAGCAGGCCGCCGCGTCCGAACGGGTCGGCGCGATCGCCTACGGCATCAAGCCGCGCGAGGGCCAGGTCGTGCTGATCAACGGGCCGATGTATCACTCGGCGCCGCATTCCTATGGCATGATGGCCTTCCGCAACGGCTGCACCATCGCCCTCCAGCCCCGCTTCGATGCCGAGGAGCTGCTGGCGCTGATCGAGCGCCACCGTGTGACGCATATCCACATGGTGCCGACTATGTTCGTCCGCCTGCTGCGCCTGCCGGACGCTGTCAGGCAGCGCTACGACCTGTCGTCGCTGCGCTTCGTGGTGCATGGCGCGGCGCCCTGCCCGCCCGAGGTGAAGCGGGCGATGATCGAATGGTGGGGACCGGTCATCAACGAATATTTCGGCTCGACCGAGACCGGCATCCCGGTCTGGCACTCGGCCGAAGAAGCGCTGAAGAAGCCCGGCACGGTCGGCCGCGCCATCGAAGGCGGCATCCTCAAGATTTTTCGTGACGACGGCAGCCTCTGCGATGTCAATGAGGTCGGCGAGATCTACATGCGCCAGACCGCGGTGCCCGATTTCGACTATCACGGCAAGGCGCAGGCGCGCGCCGAGGCCGGGCGCGACGGGCTCGTCAGCGTCGGCGACGTCGGCTATCTCGACGAGGACGGCTATCTGTTCCTGTGCGACCGCAAGCGCGACATGGTGATTTCGGGCGGCGTCAACATCTATCCCGCCGAGATCGAGAACGTGCTGATCGCCATGCGAGGGGTGCGCGATTGCGCCGTGTTCGGCATCCCGGACGCGGAATATGGCGAGCGGCTGTGCGCCTGCATCGAGCCCGAGACCGGCGCGCAGCTCTCCGCGGGCGCGGTGCAGGCTTTCTTGCGCGAGCGGCTGGCCAACTTCAAGGTACCGAAGGAGGTCAAGTTCCTGGATGCGCTGCCGCGCGAGGCAACCGGAAAGATCTTCAAGCGCAAGCTGCGCGATCCCTATTGGGCGGACCAGAGGCCGGGCGGCGCTTAAGTCGTTCTCCGGCCGCGTCCGCACGCGTGGAATTCCGGGCCATATTCCATCCGGGCAGGGCCGCATGCCGGCCTCGCTCGGGTTCGCGGCTTTTGGCGGACGGCGAAACCGTATAGCGTTCGATCTCTGAGGAAACGCCGCGAAGACGGCCATGAGGTCGCGCATGCTGGACCGGACGCAGGATATTTCCATCGCCGCGCAAGGCTGGCTCGACGACTTCGAGCGCATCCTGGGCAGACCTGATCCCGCGACGCTGGACCCGCTCTTCCTCGCTGACGGCTTCTGGCGCGACGTGCTGGCGCTGAGCTGGAACCTGCAGACTGTCGCGGGCCGCGACGCGATCACGCAGGAGCTGACAGCGCGCGCGCCCAGGGCGGCGCCGACCCATTTCAGGATCGCTCCGAACCGGGCGCCGCCGCGCTGGGTGACGCGCGCCGGCACCAACAGCATCGAAGCGATCTTCCACTTCGAGACCGCGATCGGCCGCGGCAGCGGCATCGTGCGGCTCATCCCTGACACGGCCGACGGCGACCGCCTGAAGGCATGGACGCTACTGACCGCGCTCGACGAGCTCAAAGGCTTCGAGGAACAGCTCGGCACCTCGCGGCCGCGCGGCCAGGCCTATTCGCGCGACTTCCGCGGGCCGAACTGGCTCGACCAGCGCAATGCCGCGCGCGCCTATGCCGAGCGCGATCCCGCTGTGCTGGTGGTCGGCGGCGGGCAGGCCGGGCTCGCGATTGCGGCGCGGCTGAAGCAGCTGCAGGTCGATACCCTGATCGTCGATCGCGGGATGCGGATCGGCGACAATTGGCGCAAGCGCTATCACGCGCTGACCCTGCACAACCAGGTGCAGGTCAATCACCTCCCCTATATGCCGTTTCCGCCGAGCTGGCCGGTCTATATCCCCAAGGACAAGCTCGCCAACTGGTTCGAGGCCTATGTCGATGCCATGGAGCTGAACTTCTGGACCGGCACCGAGTTCGAGGGCGGCGCCTATGACGAGGCGAGCGGCCGTTGGACTGTCACGCTGCGGCGCGCCGATGGCAGCAAGCGGACTATGCATCCGCGCCATGTGATCATGGCGACCGGCGTCAGCGGCATCGCTAACATTCCAGACATTCCGGCGCTCGACAATTTCAAGGGCACGCTGCTGCATTCCAGCCGCTACGAGGACGGCGAGAATTGGACCGGCAAGCGCGCGATCGTCATCGGCACCGGTAACAGCGGTCACGATATCGCGCAGGATCTTCATTCCAGCGGCGCCGAGGTGACGCTGGTGCAGCGCTCGCCCACGCTGGTCACCAACATCGAGCCGTCGGCGCAGCTGGCCTATGCGACCTACAATGAGGGCACGCTCGAGGACAACGATCTGATCGCGGCCTCGATGCCGACGCCGCTCGCGAGGAAGACGCATGTGATGCTGACCGAGCAGTCGAAGCAGCTCGACAGGGAGCTGCTCGACGGCCTCTCGCGCGTCGGCTTCAAGCTCGATTTCGGCGAGGCCGGCACCGGCTGGCAGTTCAAATACCTCACCCGCGGCGGCGGCTATTATTTCAACGTCGGCTGCTCCAACCTGATCGTCGAGGGCAAGATCGGGCTCAGGCAGTTTTCCGACATAGAAAGCTTCAACGCCGACGGCGCGCGGATGAGGGACGGCTCGATCATTGCCGCCGACCTGATCGTGCTCTCGACCGGTTACAAGCCGCAGGAATATCTGGTGCGCAAGCTGTTTGGCGATTGCATCGCCGACCGCGTCGGCCCGATCTGGGGTTTTGGCGACGGCTTCGAGCTGCGCAACATGTATGCGCGCACCAAGCAGCCCGGCCTCTGGTTCATCGCCGGGAGCCTCGCGCAATGCCGGATCAACTCGAAATATCTGGCGCTGCAGATCAAGGCGATCGAGGAAGGGATTTTGCCAAAGGCTGTGGCTACGCCGCTGAGCACAGCTTGAGCAACACCGTCATTGCGAGCGTAGCGAAGCAATCCAGAATTTTTCCGAGGAGACAGTCTGGATTCCTTCGCTGCGCTCGCAATGACGACGCGGATGCAGACCTGCACGGAAGAAGCAACTAAAGGAAAGGACCACCCATGCCAGCCATTCTCGGCAGCGGCGAGCACCGTTACCGCGTCGTCGACAACTTCGCGAAATTGCCGGACGGCTGGCAGCTCACCGACGTCGCCTCGGTCGCGGTCGACAGCAAGGACCGCGTCTACGTCTTCAACCGCGGCGCCCACCCGATGGTGGTGCTGGACCGCGAGGGCAATTTCCTGCGCAGTTTCGGCGAAGGCCTGTTCTCGCGCGCGCACGGCCTGCACACCGACGCCGACGACAATCTCTATTGCACCGATGACGGCGACCACACCGTGCGCAAATGCACCACCGACGGCAAGGTGCTGCTGACGATCGGCATCCCCGCAAAGCCGGCACCGTTCATGAGCGGCGAGCCGTTCCATCGCTGCACCCACACCGCACTGTCGCCGAAGGGCGAGATCTACGTTTCCGACGGCTATGGCAATGCGCGCGTGCACAAATTCACACCCGATGGCAAGCTGATCAAGAGCTGGGGCGAGCCGGGCACCGATCCCGGCCAGTTCAACATCGTGCACAATATCGCGACCGATGCCGACGGCTGGGTCTATGTCGCCGATCGCGAGAACCACCGCGTCCAGGTGTTCGACGGCGAGGGCAAGTACGAGACGCAGTGGAACAATCTGCACCGCCCCTGCGCGCTGTGCCGCTGCGGCGGGGCCAAGAGCCCGACTTTCGTGATCGGCGAGCTCGGCCCCGGCCTCGCCATCAACCGCAATGTGCCCAATCTCGGCCCGCGGCTGTCGATCGTGGACGCCAGGGGAAATCGCATCGCGCGGCTCGGCGGCGAGGAGGGACCAGGCGTCGCCAGCGGCAAATTCCTGGCGCCACACGGCATCGCGCTGGACTCGAAGGGCGATATCTATGTCGGCGAGGTCGGCGTCACCAACTGGGAGACCAGCTTTCCGGACGAGGAGATGCCGGCCGCGGTGCGCGCAACGCGATGCCTGCAGAAGCTGGAGCGGGTACCGGAATGAGGATCGGCGCCTGCCCGGCGGTTCCGCGCCAGGCCTCGCCCGGCCCTCTCCGAATCACGGCGTTTTTGGGCAGTTCGCCACCCCGCCGCCGCATTGGCCGCGGCTGAATAAGTCGCTCAACGGGCTTCACAATCCCGTCACGCTGCATGTAGTATGTCAATACATGCTGCTTCGCAGCGTACATTGGAGGCCGGGAGCGTTACTTGAACGCACATGTCTCGCAAGGCAGTTGGCCGGTGTTGGTGCTGAATGCGGACTTCCGGCCGCTGAGTTACTACCCACTGTCGTTGTGGTCGTGGCAAGACGCGATCAAGGCGGTGTTCCTCGACCGCGTCAACATCGTCGCACATTACGATCAGGCGGTTCGAAGTCCCACGCTGGAAATGCAGCTGCCCAGCGTCGTCTCGCTCAAGTCCTTCGTCAAGCCGACCACCCACCCCGCCTTCACCCGGTTCAACGTCTTCCTGCGCGATCGTTTCGCCTGCCAATATTGCGGCTCGCCCGAAGACCTCACCTTCGATCACATCGTCCCGCGCAGCAAAGGCGGCCAGACTACCTGGGAGAACGTGGTCGCGGCGTGCTCGCCGTGTAATTTGCGCAAGGGCAATCTCACGCCGGCGCAGGCGAAGATGTTTCCGCGCCAGACCGCGTTCGCACCGACCGTGCACCAGCTCCACCGCAACGGTCGCCTCTTCCCGCCGAACTATCTGCACGACAGCTGGCTGGACTATCTGTACTGGGATACGGAGCTGGATCCGTAGGGTTCGAGCAGCGCGCTCTGCTCTCCTCGCTGCAACGCCAGCGTCACGCAGAGGCAGAGAGAGCCGATCGTCGCGTCGCGCCGTGTCCATCCCCAACGCTTAGCAGGCCGGCGCGGGCCGCTCCACCTCGGCTGGATGCGGGCCATCGCGGAGCAAGGAACCCGAAGCTTCGACGACCGTTCAGACCGTGGGCCAGGCACGCTCGCCTGCGCTTCCGCCATACATGTTTCGGATGGCAACATATCAAACAAGGGAAAGGCCATGCCCACACCCGAGCACGATCACGTCTACAAGATCCTGGACCTCGTCGGATCGTCTGAGACCTCGATCGAGGATGCGATCAAGAACGCCATCAGCCGCGCCTCGAAGACTGTTCGCGAGATAAGATGGTTCGAGGTCGTGCAGACGCGCGGCCATGTCGAGAACGGCGCCGTGCGTCATTTTCAGGTGACGCTGCGCGTCGGTTTCACGTTGGAAGGATGAAGCCTTAGGCTGGAGCGAGGTTAACATCCGCTGACGCGAATGAACCAAGATATATCGATGGTTCCCCCGGTCCAGTACAGACCCCGCACAATCATCGCGGATATTGCAATAGGCCGTTAAGGCGAAAGTGAGAGGTTTGCTCCGATTTGGAGCAAGCCTGATGGTCACGAGCCGCGAACTCGGCAAGACGCGCCTTCCGCTCTGGGCGGCCGGATTCGTCGTGCTGATTTGCGTGACCATCCTCGGCCTGAGTGCCTGGCGCGAATGGGAGGCGCGCAACGCCGATCTGAGGAACGCCGAGATCGACGTGGCGAACGTTGCTCATTCGCTGATCCAGCATGCGGACGACACGTTCGAGCTTGCCGATACGATTCTGGTCGGGCTGGTCCACCGGCTCGAACTCGACGGGACGGGTCCGGACACGATTACGAAGCTCCAGGCCTATCTGCCGACCCGCAAATCATCGGACCGCATCCGCGGCATCTTCGTCTATGATGCGACCGGCCGCTGGCTCGCCACGACGGAGCGCCTCGACTTTTCCAAGCTCAACAACAACGACCGCGAATATTTCCAGCGCCATCGCGATTCTCCCGAGACGGGCACGCTGATCGGGCGGCCTATCAAGAGCCGCTCCGGCGGCCAGTGGATCATCACTGCATCCCGCCGGATCAACGATTCCGACGGCGGCTTCGCCGGCGTTGCCCTGCTCACGATCGACGTCAGCTATTTCGTCAAGTTCTACGAGCGGTTCGACATCGGGTCGAACGGCTCGGCATCTCTGCTCAACGGCAGCGGCATCATGCTGGCGCGCAGTCGCGACGAGAGCGGCGCCTTCGTCGGACGCGACCTGTCCGATGCGCCCTTGTTCAAAAGCTGGAAGAGCCGCCCCGCCGCGGCGGTTTATTATTTCAAATCGCCGCTCGATGGCGTGGCGCGGCTGAGCTATTACCAGCGCAGCAGCCGCTATCCGCTGATGGTGCTGGCGAGCAAGTCGCAGGACGACGTACTCGCCCCCTGGCGGCGCGCAGCAGCAACACGCATGAGCTTCGTTCTCGGACTCGTGCTCTTGATCGCGGTGATCGGCTACTATCTCGTCCGTCAGCTACTACAGCGGCAGCGCACGGCACAGGCCCTGGTCGCCAAGGAAGCCAATTTCCGCCTACTGGCCGAACAATCCAGCGACATGGTAACCCGCATCGGGCTCGATAACCGGCTGCTCTACGTCTCTCCCTCCTGCGCGCGCATCACCGGCCGGTCGGCCGAAGAACTGCTGGGCACCTCGGCCCTCGCCGGCATTCACGCGGACGACATGGAACGGGTTGAGCAGGCCATCGCCGCGCTGAAGAAAGGCGAGGCGGAGGAAGCGCGGTTCGTCTATCGGCAGCGTCATCGCGACAGGGGCGAGATCTGGGCCGAGGCGGCGCTACATGTGACCGTGGCGTCCGACAGCGGCGTGGTCGACGGCGTCGTCGCAGTCGTGCGCGACATGACCGAGCAGAAGGATCTTCAGGACAGGCTCGCCTCGCTGGCAACCACCGACGGTCTCACCGGCCTCGCCAACCGCCGCGCCTTCGACGACCGCCTTGCCGACGAATGGGCGCGGGCTCGCCGCGACGGAACGCAGCTCTCGCTGCTGCTGATCGATGTCGATCATTTCAAGAAATTCAACGACCTCTACGGGCATCTGGCGGGCGACGCCTGCTTGCGCGCGCTGGCCCGGATTCTATCCGCCCAGGCCAGGCGTCCAGCCGACTTCGCGGCGCGCTATGGCGGCGAGGAATTCGCCGTGCTGCTGCCGAACACCGGCCCCGAAGGCTGCGCCGAGGTTGGAGAAGCGATTCGCCAGGCGTTGCACGATCTCGCCATGCTGCATGCGCAAAATCCGCCTTCCCGGCTCGTGACTGCGAGCGTCGGCGGCGCCGCGGCTCTTCCGTCCCAGACTGCGATGGATTCTAGCACGCTGGTCGCCGCCGCCGACCGTGCGCTCTACGCCGCCAAGGAGAGCGGCCGAGACCGGCTGGTGATGTCGGGCCAGGTGATCCCATGGCCCGCGAAAACCGCGTGAGCTGCACGGCCGGATTTGCCGCTCGCGATCCGGCAGGATATGACCGTAGGCAACGGCTCGATACTTGGCCGGTCCGAGAGATTCTGCTGTGACCGATGCGATCAAGCTCGTCCTTGTTCGACATGGACAACGTCCTGTGCGACTACGGACAGGGTCACGTTTGCCGTGACCGTGTTCGTCAGAGCATTGATGACCACGAGTTGGCTGGACTGCGTCGTGACGTAGATCCGCGACCCGTCCGGGCTGGCCGCAGCACTCAAGGGGGCTCCTGAGACCGAAACCGTCGTCACCACCGATTGCGACGCTGCATCGATCACCGTGACGCTGCCACTGCCTTGATTGGCCACATAGATCCGGCTTCCGTCCGAAGATATCGTGATGCCGGAGGGGGCGCTTCCGACCCCGACCGTGCCGATGACGGTCTTCGACGCGGCGTCGATGATCGAGATGTTTGAAGAGTTCTCGTTGGCGACATAGACCCGGGTCCTTGCCCAACGTCTCAGCGCGAGGCAAAATCCACGTAAATCTCGTAATAGTTGCACAATGTCATTCACTCCCTCTACCTCGCCTCGCTTGCACACCGATTTCCGAATGGCTACATCCAGACGCGACATTGGCTTGCCGCCGATCTCGGGAATTCAGTTGCGTGCGGTTCTTCCGCGTCGTGAGGGGATGTGGACGACACAGCGTTGAACGTGAGCATGGCGGCAGACATTCCCGGGCGCGGCCCGGAGGCGCTCGCGCGGTTGCGCGCGATGACGATCGACATCTGCGAGGTCATTCCGCATACCGCGGAGGACGATTTTCATGTCACCACCGTGACGATGATGACTCGCAACGCGTTGCTGATCGACACGCGTGCCACCGACCAGGATTATGACCGCTCGGCCGCACACGTCGCCCGCGGCGTCATGGATCATTTTCAGATCACCCTCTGCCTTGAGGGCGAGATGAAGTTCGGCTCGGGCCGGCGCGAGGTCACGCTGCGGCCCGGCGACATCGTCCTCATCGACATGGCGCAACCGAACCGGACCGCGCTGCGCGCCGCGGGCGGCCGCACCCGCCTGATGTCGATCGTCCTGCAACGCGCGATGCTGGCACCGCGGCTCGCCCATCCGGATGCGGCGACGGCAACTCTGCTGCCCTCGGACCATCCTCATGCCCGCCTGCTCGCCAGCCACTACGCCGCGCTCGCCTTGCGCTCCGGGCCCGGGACAGACACCGCGACCGGCCATGCCGAGGCCACGGTCGAGGCGATCGCCGACCTCGTCGCGGCCGCAGCCGGCGGGACGGCTGAAATCGTCGCGGGCCTCGAGCGCGCCGAGCGCCATCTTTACATCACGCTGATCAAGCGCCACATCGCGAACAATCTCGAAACCGATGCGCTCACCGCGGAAGAGCTCTGCCGCCATTTCCAGATCTCGCGCGCGACCCTCTACCGGCTGTTCGAGGCCGAGGGCGGACTTGCCCATTATGTGCGGGAGCAGCGGCTCAATCTCGCGTTTCGGCGGTTGATATCGCCGTCCGCGCAGGACGGCCGCCTGATCGAGCTCGCCGTCGACATGCGCTTCAGCAGCGATTCCACCTTCATTCGCGCATTCCGCCGCAAGTTCGGCCTGACGCCGGGCGAACTCAGGGAGTTGGCCGACGCCTGGCTGCGTGAGACCGGAGCGGTGCCGGCCGTCGACACGGTGCTGCATCAACTCGCACGGCGGCGCGGATCGCGGCCGTAGCGGGATTTGTCGCCCGCGTTCCGGCGGGATATGAGTGCACTCACGGCCGATGTTCGGCCAATCCGCGAGTGCCGCCGTGACTGACGTCATCAAGCTCGTCCTGTTCGACATGGACAACGTCCTATGCGATTACGACAGGGGTAAGCGCGTCGCATGTCTCGCCGAGCTTGCGGGGACGACCAGCGAAGCCGTCCACGCGGCAATCTGGGACAGTGGCTTTGAAGCGCTCGGCGATTCCGGCGCGCTCGAGGCCGCGGACTATCTGCGGGGCTTCGGTGAGCGCATTGGCTATCCGTTGTCGCTCGACGAGTGGGTCGAGGCGCGGCGCCGCTCAATGGAGGCGGATCGCGCGATGCTGGAGATTGCTGGGAGCTTGCGGCAAACCGTCGATATTGCGGTCCTGACCAACAATACCACGCTGGTCGCCGACCACATCGACACGCTGCTGCCGGACCTGCGTCCACTGTTCGGCTCGCGGATCTATGCCTCGGCCCAATTCAAGACGGCCAAGCCGGACCCGCGCTGCTATCGCCTCTGCCTTTCGGATCTCGACGTGAGGCCGGAAGCCGTCCTGTTCGTCGACGACCTCGCGGCCAACGTCGCCGGCGCGCGAAAGGCGGGCCTTTTCGCGCATCATCACACGTCCGTGGAGGCTTTCAGGCAGGCTCTTTCGGAACATGGACTGCTTCATGGATGAACAAGCGTAGGGTGCGGAAGCGCGCGCAAGCGCTAATGGCCGCCCTGCGGATTCATGGCACTACGCCAGATGGCACGCCACGAAGTGCCCGCCCGCGCCCTCCCTCAACACCGGCGCGCTTTCCGCGCAGCGCGGCTGGGCGATCGGGCAGCGGGTGTGGAAGTGACAGCCGGAGGGCGGCTTCATCGGGCTCGGCACGTCGCCCTTGAGGCGGATGCGCTCGCGCTTCAGCTTGGGATCGGGCACCGGCACCGCCGACAGCAGCGCTCTGGTGTAGGGATGCTGCGGGTTGCGGTAGAGATCGCTGGCCTTGGCGAGCTCGACGATGCGGCCGAGATACATCACCGCGACGCGGTCGGAGATGTGCTCGACCACCGAGAGGTCGTGCGCGACGAAGAGATAGGTCAGGTTCAGTTCGGCCTGGAGGTCCTCCAGGAGGTTGATCACCTGCGCCTGGATCGACACGTCGAGCGCGGAGACCGGCTCGTCGCAGACGATCAGCTTCGGTTCCACCGCAAGCGCACGGGCGATCACGATGCGCTGGCGCTGGCCGCCGGAGAATTCGTGCGGATAGCGGCGCATGTGCTCGGCCTTGAGCCCGACCTTGACCAGAAGGCCCGCAACGCGCTCCTCGCGCTCTTTCGGGGAGGAGGCAAGATTGTGGATGGTGAAGGCCTCGCCGAGAATGGCGCCGACCGTCATGCGCGGATTGAGCGAGGCGAACGGATCCTGAAACACCAGCTGCATGTTCCGCCGCATGGCGCGCAGATCGTTGCCGCCGAGCTTGCGCACGTCCTGGCCGTCGAAGACGACCTCGCCGTCGGTCGGCTCGATCAGGCGCAGCACGCAGCGCCCGGTCGTCGACTTGCCGCAACCGGATTCGCCGACGAGACCGAGCGTCTCGCCGCGGTTGACCGAGAACGACACGCCGTCGACCGCATAGACAGTGCCGACCTGGCGCGACAGCAGGCCGCCGAGCACAGGAAAATGTTTCTTCAGGCCGCTGACGCGGAGCAAGGGCTCGCTCATGACGCGGCTCCCAGGTTCGGATCGCCGAGATGACAGGCCATGCGGTGACCGGGCGCGATCTCGCGCAGCAGCGGCTCCTTCTCGGTGCAGACATTCATGGCGAACTTGCAGCGCGGCGCGAAGCGGCAGCCGACCGGCGGGTTGATCAGGATCGGCACCGAGCCGCCGATCGCCTCGAGCCGCGTCTTGTGCTCGCTGTCGAGATCGATGCGCGGGATCGAGCGGATCAGGCCTTGCGTATAGGGGTGACGGGGATCGCCGAAGAGATCGTCGACGGGCGCCTCCTCCACCACCTTGCCGGCATACATCACGACGACCCGCTGCGCGGTCTCGGCGACGACGCCCATGGCATGGGTGATCAGCATCACCGCCATGCCGAAGCGGTCCTTCATGTCCTGCAACAGGTCGAGGATCTGTGCCTGGATGGTGACGTCGAGCGCGGTGGTGGGCTCGTCGGCGATGATCAGCTTCGGCTTGCAGGCGAGCGCCATCGCGATCATCACGCGCTGGCGCATGCCGCCGGAGAACTGATGCGGATAATTGTGCACGCGGCCTTCGGCATTGGGGATCTGCACCAGCTTCAGCATCTCGATGGTGCGCTCGAGCGCCTGCTTCTTGGTCACCGCTTCGTGCCGCCGCAGGCTCTCGGCGATCTGCTCGCCGATCGTGAGCACCGGGTTGAGCGAGGTCATCGGCTCCTGGAAGATGAAGCCGATCTCCTTGGCGCGGATCTCGTCGAGCTGATTGCTGGTCAGCGGCACGAGATCGCGCCCCTCGAAGATGATCTGGCCTGCCGCGATCCGCCCCGGCGGCATCGCGATCAGCTTCAGGATCGACATCGCGGTCACGGTCTTGCCGCAGCCGGATTCGCCGACGACGCAAAGCGTCTCGCCCTTGTTGATGGAGATGTCGACCCCGTCGACGGCCTGGAGGATGCCGTCGTCGGTGGAGAAGTGGGTTTTCAGGCCCTTGATCTCGAGCAGCGGCGCCATCAGATCACCCGTCGCGCATCGAGCGCGTCGCGCAGACCATCACCCATGAAGTTGATGGCCACCACCGCGATGAAGATCGCGCCGCCCGGGAACAGCGCCCAGTGCGGGCCGATGTCGAGAAAATCCTTGGCATCAAACAGCAGCCGGCCCCAGGTCGGGGTATCCGGCGGGAAGCCGAGGCCGAGGAAGGACAGCGTCGATTCCGCGATGATCGCGGCGGCGACGTCGATGGTGCCGGCGATGATCACCGGCCCGACTGCATTGGGCAGGATGTGCCGCACCACCTGCCGCACCGGGCTGGCGCCGAGCGCGCGCGCGGCTTCGACGAATTCCTTCTCGCGGAGCGACAGGAACTGGGCACGCACCAGCCGCGCCACCGGCATCCAGCGCAGGCCTCCGATCACGAGCACGATCAGGATGAAGATGCCGCCTTCGGGCCCGAACACCTGCTTCAGCCCGTCGCGGAACAGATAGATCAGCAGCAGGAGCAGCGGCAATTGCGGCAGCGACAGGAACAGATCGGTGAGCCACATCAGCCCGTGCCCGAGCGCGCCGCGCGACATGCCGGCGAGCGCGCCGATCAGCGTGCCAATGATGACGGCGACCAGCATCGCGGCGAGCCCGACCGCGAGCGAGATGCGGCCGCCATAGATCATGCGCGCCAGGATGTCCTGGCCAAGATCGTCGGTGCCGAAGGGATGAGCGAGCGACGGACCCTGCAGGCCCGCGACGATGTCGATCTCGTTGATCTTCACGCGCCACACGAACGGCCCAAGCAAGACGGCGAGCACCAGGATGAGGAGCAGGACAGCGCTGACCACCGCGAGCCGGTGGCGGCTGTAGCGTCGCCATGCTTCGCGCCAGGGCGAATAGGCGCGCCGCTCAGCGGAGGGAGATGCGAGGGTCAAGCCAGCCATAAAGGACGTCCGCGATGAGATTGAACAGCACGACCAGGCACGCGAAGACGAAGGTCACGGCCATCACCACCGGCGTGTCGTTGGAAAGGATGGAGGAGATCAGCAGCGAGCCGATGCCGGGAATGCGGAAGATCTGCTCGGTGACGATGGCGCCGCCGAACACCGCGGGCATCTGCAACGCGATCAACGTCACCACGGGGATCATGGCGTTGCGCATCACGTGCTTGACGATCACCGTGGCCTGGCCGAGGCCCTTGGCCCGCGCCGTGGTGACGTAGTCGAGCCGAATGACGTCGAGCATCGCCGAGCGCACGAAGCGCGTCATCGACGCCGCCTGGAACAGGCCGAGCACCGCCACCGGCATGATCGCCTGACGGATCATCTCAAGCACCCAGCGGATGCCGGTCGCCTTGATGTCGGTGGTGTAGACGAAAGGCAGCCAGTCCAGCGTGACCGAGAAGATCAGGATGAACAGGATGCCGGTGAAGAAGGTCGGCAGCGAGAAACCGACGAAGGCGAGCGTATTCGCGATCTGGTCGAACAGCGAATACGGCCTGGTCGCGGCGTAGACGCCGACCGGAATCGCGATCAGCAGCGCCAGGATCTGCGCCGAGCCGATCACATAGAGTGTGGCCGGCAGGCGCTGCAGAATCAGCGTGTCGACGTTCATCCGGCTGACGAAGGAGAAGCCCCAGTCGCCGTGCAGCATGGCGTTGAGCCAGTGCAGGTACCGGAGGTAGATCGGATCGTCGAGACCAAACTTGGCCCGAAGCGCCGCCTGCACTTCGGGCGGCACGTTCGGATTGGTGGCCAGTTCGGAGAACGGATCGCCGGGGGCGAGCGCGAGCACGACGAACAGCACCAGCGAAATCGCCAGCAGGCTCGGAACGGCAATCAGGAGGCGACGCAGGACATACTGACTCATAGGGAAGAATCCCGTTTAGCCTGCGCTCATGCCTCCCGGTACCAGTCCTGGATGTTGTCGGTCCGATTGGCCCAGCCCGAGAGCGCCGGCCGCAACGTGTTGGAGCAGGCATCCACCAGCAGACGATGCATTACCGGAATGAACACGGTGTCCTGCCACAACAGGTCGTTGCACTTGATGTAGAGCGCGGCGCGCTTGACCGGATCGGTCTCGGTCTCGGCCGCAGCGATGGCGTCATCATACTCCTTGTTGACATAGCGCGGGAAGTTCTGCCCCTGCCATTTGTTCTCCTTGGTGGCCACATTGGCGGAGATGTAGCGGCGCATGTGCAGGGCCGGATCCGGCTGCGTCATTGGGATCTGGAACTCCTCGATGTCGGCATAGAACTTGGGGTAGGTGTCCGGGTTGGCGACGTCGGACGAGAAAAAGACCGAGGCAACCACCGATTTCAGTTCCACGTCGATGCCGGCCTTCTGGCAGGCCTGCTTGACGATGGCCTGGGTCTTCTGGCGCGGACCGTTGGTCGAGGTCTGGTACAGAAGCTTGAATTTCTTGCCGTCTTTCTCGCGGATGCCGTCGGCGCCGACCTTCCAGCCGGCGTCATCGAGCATCTTCGACGCCTTCTCGACGTTGAACTCCCACGAGGTGTTCTTGGAGACGAACTTCTCGGGACCGTTGAGGTAGTTGGCCGTGGTGCGTCCGGCCCGGCCGTAGATCGCTTTCTTGACGGACTCGCGGTCCACGAGCAGGGCGAGTGCCTTGCGCACGTTCGGATCCGACAGGATCGGGTGCTTGGTCTTGATCGAGGATCGCTCGCCGTCGATCTCGACGTTGGGGTCGGTGAAATTGATGGCGATGAACTCGATGTCGCCGCCGGTGGCATAGACGGTCTTGCCCTTGCCGCCCTTCTCCAGACGCAGCAGCACGTCGTCTTCGACCTGCATGTTCCAGGCGAAATCGAATTCGCCGGTCTGGATCACCGCGCGCGCCGCCGAGACGGCATCGCCGCCGCCCTTCATCTCGATGGTGTCGAAATGCGGACGATTGGGCATGTGATAGTCGGGATTGAGCTCGCCACGGACCACATCGCCCGGCTTGAACTCGACGAATTTATAGGGACCGGTGCCCACCGGGGACAGATTGTTCGGCGCCTCGCGGGACTTCGAGCCCTTGTAGTCGGCAAACAGATGCTTCGGGATAACGCATCCATAAGCGCCGACGAACGCGTTGGCCCAGAACGGCGTCGGGGTCTTGAACAGGATGCGAATCGAAAGATCGCTGACCTTCTCGACCGTGATGTCACCATAGGTGCTGATGCTGACGGCAGCCGTGGCAGGATCGCTGGCGTATTGCCAGGTGAACACGAAGTCGTCGGCAGTCAGCGGTTTGCCATCGTGCCATTTGACTCCCGGCTTGATTTTCCAGACCACCGACTTGGCATCGGCGGCGAGACCGCCGTTTGCAACCGAGGGAATCTCTGCAGCGAGGATGGGGTTGAGATTGCCGTCGGCGTCCCAGCTCGCGAGCGGTTCGTAGAAAACCCGCGATCCGTCCTGGTCCTTGGTGCCGGTGGCGAAATGCGGATTGAGTAGCGTCGGCCCCTGCCACCACAGCACCTTGAGAGGGCCGCCGCCCCCGCGCTTGGTCGGCTTGTAGACCGCGGGGCTCTGCGCCATGGCAACGCCGCCGAGCGCGAGGAGCTGGTTGGCCAGGGGAGCGGTGAGACCGACCGCGGCGAGGCGCTTGACGAAGGCGCGGCGGTCCATCCGTCCGTCCTTCACCTGACCGATCATCGAACGCAGCTCTTTGTCCAGCATGGTTGTCCCCCGTCTGGTTCCGGCATGGATGCAGGCGGCCGCTCGCGACCGCCGGGTTTGGCTGGCGGTAGATGGCACACCGAATGGGGTGCACGTCAACTGGGACCGTGTGTATGCAAACGGTCTTCTGGCTGTCCGTTGGGCAAAATTGCGCTCAGCAGCCCATCCGTTTGGCAATCCAGCAGCAAAATCTGCTGGATTGCGCGCTGCACTGCGGAAAATTTGTTCGCTGGATCAGACGAAGTATCGAGGCCGATTCTACGCCACGGACATGTCGAGCGGCGGCGCGACCTGATCCGGCAACGGACAGACGTAAGGTGTCCTGGCCGTCCGCTTCTGGAGATCGGTCTTGGCGGCCTTGATCAGCTCCGGTTCCGTCAGCGCCTTGATGCCGAGACCGGCCATGGCCTTGGCCGCCTGCACCATGGCCTTGTGCGCGTGCGGGCTCTTGCCCTGCGCCACCACCTGCCAGGTGTGGAAGGGCGTGCCGATTGCAACCGTCGGTGCGTGCACCTGCACCGTCGGCACCACCCAGCTCACGTCGCCGACATCGGTCGAGCCGACGAGCGGGTTGCGCTTGGCATCGAGCGGCACCAGGAAGTCGGCCAGCGGCCGATCGGTCGGCTCCATGCCGATCGCGTAATAGACGGACGCGATGTCCTTGTCGCTCAAGGTCGCACGGATCTGGCCAGCAAAGCTCTTGTCCGCATCGTCGAAATGCGGCGGTCCGAGCTCTTCCATGACCTGGTGCAGCGCCTGCTCCAGCGGCCCGTTCGGCAGGATGTTGGAGACCGCGGAGATGATCTTCATCTCGACCTTGGTCTCGGTCATCAACGCCGCGCCTTGCGCGATCTTCGACACGCGCTCGACCAGCTCGTTCATGCCGGGAAGATCGCGCGCGCGGATCGAATAGCGCACGCGCGCATGGGCCTGCACCACGTTGGGCGCGATGCCGCCGGTGTCGAGCAGCGCGTAGTGCACGCGCGCGTCGCTCGGCATGTGCTCGCGCATGTAGTTGACGCCGACATTCATCAATTCCACCGCATCGAGCGCCGAACGGCCGAGATGTGGCGAGGCCGCCGCATGCGAGGTGCGGCCGGTGAAGGTGAAATCGGCGCGCGTATTCGCGAGCGACGGCGTCACCGCCACTTCCCAGAAACTGTGAGGGTGCCAGGTGATGGCGATGTCGGCGTCTTCGAACGCGCCGGAGCGCACCATGAAGGCCTTGGCGGCGCCGCCTTCTTCCGCAGGGCAGCCGTAATAGCGCACGCGGCCGGGCACCTTGTTCTCCGCCAGCCAGTCCTTTACCGCCGTCGCGGCGAGCAGCGCGGCGGAACCGAGCAGGTTGTGACCGCAGCCATGGCCATGGCCGCCGGTCTCGATCGGACGATGCTCGGCAACACCCGCCTCCTGGCTGAGGCCCGGCAGCGCATCGTACTCGCCCATGAAGGCGATGACCGGACCGCCCTCGCCCCACTCGCCGATCAGCGCCGTCGGGATGCCGGCGACGTTCTCGGTGATGCGGAATCCCTGATGGCGCAGCTCGGCGAGATGCTCGGCGGCGGACCGCGCCTCGGTGTAGCAGACCTCAGGCATGCCCCAGACCCTGTCGCTGAGGTCGACGAAACGTTCCTTGATCGTATCGATGCCACGCCAGATGTCGCTGCGGTTGTCCATGCTTGTCGTCCGTGATCCCTTGGTCCAACGAAGCGGCAATGGTTAGCAGCTTCACTGCACGGCGCCTAGCACCGCGCCGGACAGCAGCCATGCGGCGGCGGCCGGATGACATGACGACCCGTGCAAGAGGTGTTTCCAGGCCTTTCGAAAATTTCACGCAGCGTTCTCCCGAATAGTTGGGAACGAGGCTTTCAAGACCGCCTGCTCCGGCCTAAATTAGGCGTGCTTCGCGCGTCGCTCCGCCAGACTTGCCGGAGCGATGCCCTCAGCCAGGAGAACTCGATGAGCACCCTGACCGAATGGAGAGTGCCGCCGGCGAACCAGCCGCGGGCGAGCGACTACGGTTTCGATCTCGACCGCGCGCTCGGCTCCGTCGTCGGCCTGCACGCCATCATCCCCCCGGACGCGTTCAGTGCCGAGACGCTGGGCACCGAACGCGCCGGCAACGGCGTCGTGATCGACGACGGCCTGGTTCTCACGATAGGCTATCTCATCACCGAGGCAGATTCAGTCTGGCTGCACCGCGCCGATGGGCGCGTGGTGGAGGGCCATGCGCTCGGCTTCGATTCCGAGACCGGGTTCGGGCTGGTGCAGGCGCTCGGCCAGCTCGACATTGCGCCGCTGCCGCTCGGCTCGTCGGCGGCGACGCGGATCGGCGACCGCGTCGTGGTCGGCGGCGCCGGCGGACGCACGCGCTCGGTCGCGAGCCAGGTCGTGGCGAAACAGGAATTCGCCGGTTACTGGGAATATCTGCTGGATGAGGCCATCTTCACCTCTCCCGCACATCCGAACTGGGGCGGCACGGCACTGCTCAACGAACGCGGCGAGCTGATCGGCATCGGCTCGCTCCAGCTCGAGCGCGAACGTGACGGCAAGGCCGAGCACGTCAACATGATCGTGCCGATCGACCTCCTGAAGCCGGTCCTGGAGGACTTGCGCAAATTCGGCCGCGTCAACAAGCCGGCACGGCCCTGGCTCGGGCTGTACTCGACCGAGATCGACAACCGCGTGGTGGTGATCGGGATCTCCGCCAACGGCCCGGCCGCTCGCGCCGAGCTGAAGACCGGCGACGTCATCCTCGCCGTCAACGGCGACAAGGTGACGAGCCAGACCGCCTTCTACAAAAAAATGTGGGCGCTCGGCGCCGCCGGCGTCGACGTGCCGCTCACCGTTCATCATGAAGGCGTCACCTTCGACGTCACGGTGACGTCGACCGATCGCTTCAAGCTCTTGAAGGCGCCGAAGCTGCACTGATCCCAAGGGCTTTGAGGAAGCGGGCGATGACCGAGGCCGTGGTGGACGACATCGTGGCCGTGCTGCCGCCGCTGCTCAACGCGCTGGAAGCACTCGGCTTCTTCCAACGGCATCTGCATCCGCCAGCTTTCGCCTCGGTGATGGATGCGATCGGCACGCCGGACGAGGCGCTGCAGACGGCGCACGCCGCAATCGGGGATTGGCCGGAGCAGTTCGCTGGCCTGCGCGAGCGGCTCGATCGCGCCTGCGGCGAGACGCTCGCTGCCTTTGCCGGCATTCGTGAAGTCGAGCGGGGCCATGGCGATCTCGTCGCGGTGTTCCGCGCCCTGCGCCATGTCCCGCGCGCGCAGGAGGCGCTTTATCCGCTGGCGGTTAAGTTTCCGCCCGTGAGCGGCTTCTTCCTCAACGCCGCCAATCGCGACAATGCGGATTTGTTGTCGAATCTCGAAGCCGGCGCGAGCGAAGATACCGGCATCTTCCACGACCACAACGAGCCCGGCAGTCGCGGCGGCTTCTCGGTCTATGTCCCCGAATATTACACGCCCAAGTGTGCCATGCCGCTGGTGATGGCGCTGCATGGCGGCAGCGGCAACGGCCGCGGCTTTCTGTGGAGCTGGCTCCGCGACGCCCGCAGTCTTGGCGCGATCCTGGTGGCGCCGACTGCGACCGGGCCCACCTGGGCGCTGATGGGCGACGACACCGACACGCCGAACCTCATGCGCATCCTCGAGGCGGTGCGCAGCCGCTGGAGCATCACCCCCTCGCGCATGTTACTAACTGGCATGAGCGATGGCGGCACCTTCTGCTACGTCACCGGCCTCGACGGCGCCTCGCCCTTCACGCATCTCGCGCCTGTTGCGGCGACCTTCCATCCGCTGATGGCGGAAATGGCCGACGCAACGCGCCTGCAAGGCCTGCCGGTCTTCATCACTCACGGCAAGCTCGACTGGATGTTTCCGGTGCAGACCGCACGGCAGACGCAGGCGGCACTCTCCGCCGGCGGTGCCGACGTCATCTATCGCGAGGTCGACGACCTCAGCCACACCTATCCGCGCGAGATCAATGCGGAGCTGATGGAGTGGCTGAATGCAGAATGAACAATCTCTCCTTAGATGCGCCGCATGGTCGCGGAACCATCACTCCGGGCCGACGTTATTGCCCGTCACCGGAGGTTCGCCATGCAGACTTTTTTTGGAATGATCCTGGGCGCGCTGCTGCTTGCGTGCGGCGTCTACATCTATGATTCCATGCAGACGTCGTCGGTCGCCAAGGGTGAGGTCGCGACGACCAACCGTACCATCGTGAACTGGGACGTCGCCAAGGCCGATTGGGATGCGCTGCGCGATCGCGCGCACAAGGACTGGGTCCGCATCTCGTCGAAGTAATTTCGTCCGATCGACATGAACAAGGCGCCGTCGCGAACTCCGCGACGGCGCCTTTCTGTTGCGTCCTGAAATATCGGCGGCTCAGTTCATCTTGGCCTTGCGGGCGTCGGCGATGACCTGCTCGAACTCGGTCATGCTGAGCGCGCCGGGCACGCGATACTTGCCGACGATGAAGGACGGGGTGCCATGGAAGCCGAAAGCTTCAGCCTGCTCGTTGTTGCGCTTGAGGATGGCGTCGATGTCCTTGGCGTGCCCGGTGAGATCGCGCTTCAACCGGTCCATGTCGACCCCGGCGGCCGCCAGCAGCTCGTTGATGCGCGGCTCGGTCAGGCGCGAGCTGACGCCGATCATGGCGTCATGGGCCTGGTGATACTTGCCCTGGAATTTGGCCGCCAGCGCGCTCCGCGCCGCGGTGACCGAAACCGGCCCGAGGATCGGCCAGTCCTTCATCACCAGCCGCACCTTGCCGTCGTCCTGGACCACCTGGCGCAGCTCGGGCTCGAGCTTGCGGCAATAGGGACAATTGTAGTCGGACCATTCGACGATGGTGATGTTGCCGTCGGGATTGCCTGCGACGGGCGTGTCGGGATCGCGCAGCACCTTGGCTTCGGTCAGCACCTCGTCATCGCCGGCCGCCGCGCGCGCCGGGACGATGCCACCCACCGCGAGAGCACCCGCTCCGATCAGCGTCAAGGCTGCGCGCCGCGTCGGCGCAAGGCCACTCTTCCCAAATCCGGTCATATCTCGTCCCGTTCCGGCCCCATCTTGCGGATATATGCCCGCGGACCGGCCATTGTTACGGGTCATATAGAATGGCGCGGGCGGGATTGCCACGCGAATCGCACCCGGTCCAGCTAAGCCGCCGCGCGAGGCAGCATCGCCATCAACGTCCCGCTCATCGTGGCGATCAGCGTGGTCTTGCCGTCATGTTCGGCGTAGGCCTTTGCCTCGCAGAAGGTCAGCGTGCGGCCGGGCTTGACCACTTCGGCCTTGAAGACGAAGCGCTCGCCGCGGGCGGGCGCGAGCAGCGTGGTCTTGAATTCGACGGTGAGGATACCGGCCTCCGGCGGCATCAGGCTGAAGGCCGCAACGCCGCAGGCATTGTCGAGCCCGGCCGTGATGATGCCGGCATGGATGAAACCGTTCTGCTGTGTGAGGGCCGGTGCATGCAGCATCGCCAGCTCGACCTCGCCCGGTGCGAGGCGGACGATCACGATGCCGAGCGTGCGCATGGCCGGCTGGCCATCGAACATGGCGATGGCCGCCGCGCGGTAGCCCGGGTTTTTCGGCTCGAAGGCTGTCATGGCTCACACCTCGGCAGGTTCCGCAAGATGCCTCGAGGCCGCTTCGCGAATGGCATCGGCGAACGGCGCGGACTTCCGCAATTGGCGGTCCATGTGCACGCCGGTGATCTCGCATGTCGCGGCGAGCTCGCCAGTCTCGGCATTCGTCATGTCGTGCCGGAAGCGGATCGACTTGTCCCTGATCTCGAGCAGATGGCTGCGGATCTCGACGATGTCGCCGGCGAGCAGCTCGCGCTTGTAGGCGATGTTCTGCTGCACCGCGGCCATGCCGCGGCCGGAGGAGCGCAAATAGCTCGGCGTCAGGCCAATGCGAGCGAACAGATTCCAGTTGGCCTCGTCGAACTTGCCGACATACCACATGATGTTCATGTGCCCGACATGGTCGCATTGCCATGGATAGACCGTGCCGCGATAGGTTGCCTCCTGCTCCATCGCAATTCCTCCCGCAATTTCGCCCTTGATCGTTGATACGGTAGCGTATCAAACCCGTGTCGCGTTAGCAATACGGCACCGTATCAAGTCCGGGTGAGGCTTCCTTCATGAGCGACGGCAAGGGCGATGTCTGGGTCGAGGCTGGATTTGCCGAGCTCGCCCGTGCGGGGGTGGAGGGCGTACGGGTCGAGGTGCTCGCCAAGAACCTCGGCGTCACCAAGGGCGGGTTCTACCGGCGCTTCGCCGATCGCGCCGCGCTGCTCGAGGCCATGCTGGAAGCCTGGCGCAAGGGCCGCATTGCCGCGATCGCGCAGCAGACAAGCCTTGACGGGCAAGCGCCGCGCGAACGGCTGAAGGCGGTGATCCAACTCTATTCCGAGCGGCTCAATCCGGAAGGCATGGCGATCGAGCTTGCGATCCGGCAATGGGCCCGCTCGGACGAGAACGCCGCGGCAGCGGTGGCGAGCGTCGATGCGGCGCGGCTCAAGCACGTCGGCGACCTCTATCGCGCCAACGGCCTTGCGACCGAGGAGGCCGACGCGCAGGCCTTCCTGTTCTACTGCTTCATCTTCGGCCAGAGCCTGTTGTTCGTCGAGAGCGGTCCGCGCAAGCGGTCGCAGCTCGTGGCGAAATCGGCCGAGAAGCTGCTCGACTGAGCCAGATCCGGACCCGAAGGGCCGCGTAAGCGTCAAGGGTGCAGCGGTTTTCCGAAAAGATCGTGCGCCAAAATACAGGCGAAAAGGCCGGAGCGTTGCTCCGGCCTTCGTAGCATTCGAAGCTCAGGCGGCCCCCTTCAGCTTCTTGGTGCATTCGCTGTAATAGCCGCCGCCCTTCTGGATCCACTTCAGGCCGCCGTTGCCGTTGGTGGTCTTGTTGGCATTGTACTGGTCGACGCAGGTGTGCAGGCGCGCCTTGCCGGCGGGCTCCTTGGCATATTTCGGATCGACCGCGTTCGGGTAGATCGCAGGTCCCGCCGGCAGGGCCGGCGCCGCGGCGGGCGCCGCCTCCTTCTTGGCCTGCTTCGGCTCCGCGGGAGCCGTGGGCGCTGCCGCGGTCGGCGCAGCGGCGGGCGTCGCATCGGCACCGCATTGGGCCTTGCGGAAGTCATTCCACTTCATGGTGCCGAGCGAGCCGTCCTTCTTGGCGGCCTGGTACTTCGCGCTACACTCCTGCGCGGTCAATGCCTGCGCCGGCGCGCTCGCCAGCAATGCCGCGACACCCGACGCTGCGATCGCACACAACAATTTCGTCTGAATGGTCATCCTTCGGTCTCCTGCTTGGTCTTCCCTGACGGAAGTGAATTGAGGATTGCTATCCTAGCGTGCCGGCCGCTTGCGACAAGGATGCGATGAGTTGCGCCGGCAAAATATAGTGATCCCGCCGCTTCACTCATTCATGTCGCGTTCAGCAACACGAGCCGACGTTTCAGCCCTTCGCAATTCTCGCAAGCAGAGTGCACCACATGACCTTCACGTCCCGCCTCGCCGCCGTCGCGCTCGCCTCCCTGCTCCTCACCGGCACCGCCTTCGCGCAGACCACCGCACCGGCCGCCAAGACCGACACTGCCGCCACTGTCCCCGACAAAAAGGCAACGAAGGAGCGATCGGCGGAATCGCTGGAATGCTCGAAGCAAGCGGACGCCAAGGGATTGAAGGGGAAGGAGCGCAAGAAATTCCGTCGCGAATGCAAAAAGGAGGCGAAGGCCGGCAGCGCAGCCGCCGCTCCCGCAGCTCCCGCCGCCGACAAGAAATAAGCCCGTCACGCTTCCTTCCGAGCATCCGCGGAAGGCGTCGCGCATTGCGGCATGACGAGCCTGCAATTGTGCGGCTCGGGCGGATTTGCGATAAGATGGCGTGAAGCAAATCACCGCCTCCCTGTCGTTCGAATGGCCGAGCCGTGCCAAGATCCTGAGCACGGTGGAGACGCTCGTCATCGGCACCGCCGGCGGCCTCGCGTTTCTGCTCGCCGGCCTGCCCGGCGGGCTGATCTCCGGCTCGATGATCGCGGTCGGGATCGCCGCAATCGCCGGCCGCCAGCTGAGCCTGCCGCCGATCCTGACCCAGACCGTGCTGGTGCTGCTCGGCATCTCGCTGGGCTCGGTCGTCTCGCGCCATTTGCTTCAGCAGGTCAGCGCCTATCCTCTCACGATCGGCCTGCTGGCGCTCGCCACCTTCTGCTCCACGTTCGGCTCCAGCTATTACCTCCAGCGCATCCATGGCTGGGACCGCACCTCGGCTTTCCTGGCCGGCAGCCCCGGCGCGCTGTCGCAGATCACGATCCTGGCGGTCGAGCGCGGCGCCGACCTGCCGGGCATTGCGGTGGTGCAAACCATGCGCGTCATCATCCTGACCGCCGCGCTGCCGATGGTGCTGGCGATTGCAGGCGTCGCGCCCTCGGCTGCGCCGTCGCTGGCAACGACCATCGCCTCGCCGCTCGATCTCCTCGAGCTGGCCGCCGCGTCGCTGGCGGCAGCGCTCGTGTTGCGGCTGATCAGGTTTCCCGCAAGCTGGATGTTCGGCGCGATGATCGCCTCCAGCGTGCTGCATGGTGCCGGATGGGTCGAGGGCGGCCTGCCGGATTGGGTGCGCGGCGTGGCGCTGATCGGGATCGGCGCACTGATCGGCAGCCGTTTCGCGCGGATGCGGATCAAGACGCTCGCCGGCCACCTCAGCGCGGCCCTGGGCTCGTTTGCCGTGGCCATCGCCGTCTCCGCCATCTTCGTCGGCATCGTGGCGCTCACCACCCAGGTGAAATTCTCCGACGTCATCGTCGCCTTCGCGCCCGGCGCGATGGATGCGATGCTGGCGCTGGCCTTGACGCTGCACATCGACCCGATCTTCGTCGGCGCCCATCACCTGTCGCGTTTCGTTTTCGTGACGATCGCAACGCCGGGCATCGTGCACCTGTTCGGGCGCACGCAGGACGACGTGGACGATTGAGCTTTAGCGCTTCGCCGTCCGCACCAATCCCCACGCGGCGATCGCGGCCATCAAGAGCGAGATCAGCACGTTGTAGCCGGCGAGCGAGAGGCCGAGGAAGCGCCACTGCACCTCGTCGCAGCGCACCACCTTCACGGTGTCGAGCTTCGACAAGAGATCGGCGGCGCTGCCGAGATTGACGACGGGCCCGGAGCAGTCGGTCGGCCCCTTCCAGAACCCCCATTCGACCCCGGAATGGTAGGCGCCGAGACCGGCATTGACGAGCATCGCCAGGGCGAGGATCGCGAGCCCCGCCAGCAGCAGCGGCCGCGGCGCGCCGCTCCGCGCCGCCAGCGCCGTGAGCGCACCGAGCGGTATTGCGAGGTAGTAGGCGTAGCGCTGCTCCAGGCACAATGGACAGGGCAGGATCTCCAGGACGACCTGGAAGAACCAGGCGCCCGCAATCGTGGCTACGGCGACCAGCGTGACCATCGCCGAGGCGGTCAGCGCGGGGCTCGTGGCGGCCGGCTTGAACGCAGGTATGGCGGCACTCTCGGTGGTCACGGCAGCCTCTTTGGCATCTCTCGCGCCCCAGCCTCTAGCCCCGGCCCATGCGGCTGTCGAGAACGGCTGACATCACTTTGGCGCGGGTTGACCCCGCCCCGTCCATGGCTATAGTCCGCCGGCTTCGCGACGCCGCCTATGGGGCCGACCGAGGGCCCCTGTGGCGGAACTGGTAGACGCGCTCGACTCAAAATCGAGTTCCGCAAGGAGTGCTGGTTCGATTCCGGCCAGGGGCACCACGATAAAACACTAATAATAACTATGCCTTAAGCCGTCGGTTCGATCCCGGATTTCTCCGGAAAATCTTCGCGATGCATTGAAACCACAAGTAAAAGTTCGCTCCGGCCGTCCGTTTTGTTGGCATTTTTGTCGGTATCGGGCGAACAAACGTTCATGGCGAATTTCGCTATTCCCGACGAGGGAATTGAGCAGATGGCCCCCAGGAACGACGGCTGAACTTTCCACTCGATATACGTACCAATCGCCGCTGGATATTGTGAACAGATCGGTCTTCCGGCGCACGGGGGCTTTGTCCCTCCCCGTCACATGCGCGGAAACGCAGAAGCAGGGCATAGGACTTGTCGAACATCAATCTCAAGCTTCTCCATACCTTCCTGCTTGCAGCTGAGCACGAAAGCTTCCGGAAGGCCGCCGAGGAATCGAACCGGTCTCCTTCTGCGGTCAGCATGCAGATCCGCGACTTGGAGGAGCAGATCGGCGTCCTCCTTTTTCGCAGAACGCCGCAGAAAGTATTGCTGACATCTGAGGGGCGAATTCTGTTCGAGCAGGCAAAGCGCGCCCTCCAGGAAGTTCAGTCCGGGCTGGATTTGCTGAGCGAGTCAGCACAGTCCCGCAGCCGTCACATTCGCATGGCCTGCGTTCCGACGCTCGCGTCCGGATGGCTGCCCAACATCCTGGCGACATTCAAGGTCCGCTATCCGCGGAGCCAGGTCCAGCTCATGGAGCTCTCCACGACGCCTATGCTTGAACTCCTCAAGCGGCAGGATGTCGAGTTCGGTATTGGTCCGCAAGTCCCCGACATGGGGGACTATGAGTTCGAGCCGATGCTTGAGGACCCCCTTTTTGCCTGCGTACCGCCGGTGTTCGACGAGGGGCAAGCAAGCACAGGATTCGCCGATCTGGTGGACAAGCCGGTCATCCTGCTGTCGAAAACGACAGCCGTGCGAGGGTTGATCGACGAGACGCTGGAGACGCTCCACGTCCGGCTCGATGTTCAATTTGAAGTTCAGGCCGCCACGACAGCGGTGGCACTGGCCGCGTCCGGCCTCGGCATCGCGATCGTGCCACGAGTCGCGCTGGTGCAGGCCGGCGTGCAGCGGTTTCGTGTGGTCCCGCTCTCCGATCAAATCAAGCTTCGCCAGATTGGCTTGATTACCACGCGCAGCTCGGTCAGGCGCCCGAACACCGAGCAGCTGATCTCTTTGATCCGCTCAAGTCTTTCCCAGCTGCGCTGACGCCCTCCCGCTCAGAGCAGCTTCAGGAGCGCATCCACGACCTGACTGGTCGTCGCATTGCCGCCGATGTCCCGTGTCCTCAGCGCTGCATCCTCCAACCCGGCGCACACGGCAGCTTCCATCCTGTCGGCACCAAGGCGCAGCCGATCATCGCGATAGCGCCGGTCCAGGCGTCTCAGCATCAGTATCGCAGCCAGGATCGTTCCATAGGGATTGGCGAGCCCCTTTCCTGCTATGTCGGGCGCCGAGCCATGCGAAGCTTGAAAGAAGCCGATTCCATCACCGACTTCTTCCGACGGGGACATGCCCATGCCGCCGACCGTCGCGGCACCGAGATCGGAAATGATGTCGCCGAACATGTTCTCGGTGACGATGACGTCGAAGTGCGATGGCTTGTTGACGAGATGAACGGTCATCGCATCAACAAGGACGTGCTCGGCTTCAATGTCGGGATAGTCCTTGGCCACCTCGTCGAAGACGGAACGGAAGAACGCATATGTGCGCAGGACATTGGCCTTGTCGCAACAGGTGACCCGGCGCCGGCCGTCCTTTGGCGAGCCGTTACGCGATCTGGCGAGGTCGAACGCGAACCGGACGACACGCTCGATACCTTTCCTAGTCTGAATTAGCGTGTCGACTGCGACTTCCTCCCTCAGCAGCGCACCCGCGCCGCGCGCGGCGTAGAGCCCCTCGCTATTCTCCCTGACGATGACGTAATCGATCGACCCCGGATGCCCGAGCGGAGACGGCACGCCCTTGTAGAGCCTAATGGGCCGCACGTTGGCATACAGATCCAACTTGAAGCGAAGTGAGAGCGTGAAATCAAGTCCGGCTTCGGTTCCGTCAGGGTGAACCACACCGGGAATGCCAGCCGCACCATGGAGAATGGCGTCGGCCCCGCGACAGCCCTCGAACGAGGTCGCCGGAAAAGAGTCTCCCGTTTCGAGAAAGTGAGTGGCACCCGCCGGGTATTCCACGAACTGGAGCGTGCCGGTCTGGACACCAGCCTGCAGCACCGCAACCGCCGCACGAGCGACTTCCGGTCCGATGCCATCTCCGTGCACGACCGCAATTTTGTAACTGTCCTTCATGATACTCGCTCGGTTGATTGTAGTGGTCTCGTCTCTTCCCTCGCAGCCACGAATGCGCAAGGTCAGGCATCGGCGCGCCACGTTGGGTGAAGCGTCGATCAGATGTGTATCGTCGCGACTGATCGCGAAGCCGAGAGAATGATCGGGTCAGTCCAGCTTGATCCAGACTCCCTTCGTATTGAGGTACTCGTCGAGCTGTTCGGTGCCGCCTTCACGGCCATATCCACTCATCTTGTAGCCGCCGAAAGGCAATGCAGGATCGATCGCGTGATAGGTGTTCACCCAGACCGATCCCGCCCGGAGACTGCGCGAAATGATGTGGGCCTTGCTCACGTCACGCGTGAAGACACCCGCCGCGAGCCCGTATGGTGTCGCATTGGCGCGCTCCACGGCTTCATCGAGCGTGTCGAACGGCAGTGCGGAAATGACCGGACCAAAGATTTCGTCACGGGCGATCTGCATGTCGTCGGAGACGCCGGCGAACACGGTCGGCTCGACGAAGTTGCCCTTCGCGAAACTCCCCTCTCTCAGCCTTCGGCCTCCGGTCACGACCTTCGCGCCCTGGTCGCGTCCGCTGTTCAGGAAGCCTTCGACCTTGTCGAGCTGTCTCTCGGAAACGAGGGGTCCGATCTCCGTCATGGGATCAGCTCCGTCGCCGATCTTGAGGGCCGAAGCGAACTTTCCCAGCCGTTCGACCAACTCGTCGTGGATCGCTCGCTCGACGAACAGGCGGGAGCCGGCGATGCAGATCTGGCCCGAATTGGCGAACGCTGCCATCGCGGCAATCGGGACAGCCTTGTCGAGGTCCGCGTCGGCGCAGACGATGACCGGCGACTTTCCGCCAAGCTCGAGGGATACCCGTTTGAGATTGCCGGCCGACGCTCGGATGATCGCCTGGCCAGTGGCAGTGGATCCCGTGAAGACGATCTTGTCGACACCGGGATGTTCGGCCAAAGGCGCGCCGGCCTCCGGGCCGGTCCCGGTCACGACGTTGACGACGCCGGGCGGCACACCTGCCTCGTTCATCAAATCCGCGATCAGGAGGGGCGTTAGCGGCGCCTCTTCGGAAGGCTTGAGCACGATGGTGCATCCGGTCGCGAGCGCAGGTCCGATCTTCCAAACCGACGCAGCGGTGGGCGCGTTCCACGGGATGATCGCGCCGACCACGCCGACCGGCTCCTTCCGCGTGAACGAAACTATGTCGCCGGGAAGCGAATTGTCGATCGTCTGCCCATGAATCGCCGTCGCCATGCCGGCGTAGTATCTGAGCATGCCGAGCACGCGAAGCTTGTTCGCCCGCGTCCTGACGATCGGCATACCCATGTCGGCGGTGTCGGACCGACTGATCTCCTCCCAATGCTTCTCGAACAGATCGGCAATGCGCAGGAGCAGAGCCTGTCGCTCGAACGGTTTGAAGCGGCTCCACGGTCCCACGAAGGCGCGCCGGGCGGCGCTAACGGCAATGTCGATGTCGCCAGCATCGCCACGCGGGACACGGCCGATCACCTCGCCAGTCGCGGGATTGCGCGTCTCGAGGACTTTTCCCGAGCGGGCCTCAACCCACGCGCCATCGACGAACATCTTGCGAGTTCGGCCATCTACGGGAAATCGGATATCGGTCATTGTCATTGGATCGGTCGTCCCTGTCTCAACACTCGTTCTCGGTCTAGGCTGCCGGCTTCGTTTTTCGAAGGAGCCGCGCCAGGTCGGAAATATAGGCTTGGCCATGGCCGCTCTCGACCACAGCCGCGATCGCAGTGCCGACACCGTCTGCGATCGCTTTGGATGCGCCGGAGTTGCTCGCCATCATCCGGTAGTAGGAGATATCCTTTAGCGCATTATCGATAAAGAACGGGATCGTGCCGGTATCGCCCGTCACGATTGCGGGCGCCATGCGCTGGAGCGCAACGCCAGCCCCGCCTCCTTTGGCAAGGACGTCGACGAAGACCGCCGGATCGACGCCTGCATCGGCGGCCTGCGCCGCGGCCTCGCCAAGCAGCGCCATGAAGCCGATCGATACATAATTATGGAGCAGCTTGAGCCGGTGGCCGAACCCCACCGGGCCGACATGTTCCACACCCTCGGTGAAAGAGGCAAGAACCGCGCGGACGCTGCGAAGGTCGGCTTCGTCGCCGCCAACCAGAAGGTTCAGCGTTCCTTCTTCCGCGTGCCTGGCGGTGCGCGTCATGGGCGCATCGAGAAAGCGTCCACCCGCCGCCTCGACCGCGGCGGCCATCCGCAATGTCGAGTCCGGCAGCGCCGTCGAGCAATCGACAATGATGGCGCCCTTACGGAGGCCAGACAGAACGCCCGCTTCGCCCGTCAGGATCGCTTCGACCTGAGGCGAACCCGTTACGCAGAGGATGATAACATCCGACGCGCTCGCGACCTCACCGGGCGTCTTGCAGGCCGTGGCCCTGAGGCTGAGGAGATCGTCAACGGGTTGATTGCCCGGATGGTCGAGAAAGGCCAGAGGAAAGCTGCCCCGCGCCAGGACATTCTTTGCGATTCCATGGCCCATCAGACCTACACCGACAATTCCGACTCTCAGCTTGGTCATCTCATTCATCGTTCATGCAAGCCTCTCGTGAATGGCGGCGTAGATGATCTGTTGCTCTGTCGCCTGATCGCGTCGACGATCTTCCCGCGCTTGGCGACCACGATCCGATGGACAGCGCCAGCAATTCTGGCAAGTAAGAGCGGATCACGACGCTAGCCGAGCCCGCATCCGCAGATGCTCCCCGCGGCTCATTTGGTCGGCGCAACGTTGCGGCACCGACGCGTGGCGGCGCGACCGGATTTGAAGGCCGAGCCATGCTCTTGCGCTGGATAGGCCGCTTGCAATCATCGTTTCCTCGCCTGCGACAGGCTTCTTTCTTGATGGCGCAAGATGAGCGGCGTCGTCCGGTTCCATGCAAGGCGCTTTTTCTGAACTCCCGTTTGGTTTTTCTGATCTGCCGGCCTTTCCCCCGGTGGTCGGAAAAACCCACGGGTTTACTTCCGTCATGCCGAGGCACGTCGACGGCCCAACGAGGGCCGCAGTGTCACCCGGACATCGGCCCGTGAGAAAAACTGACACCCCGTTCAGAATTACTGCGCTACGCCAGCATTGCCTCAGCACTCTGCCGAGAATTAGATCCGCAAACATCAATCATAACGAAGCCAAGTCGACTTGGCGGACAGACGGGGGAACCGCGATGAGTCAGACCACCACCTATGCCGGTGCCGCCGGCGCTGCCAAGTCGGCGATCGAGACTTCGACCATTCGCGCCATCTCCTGGCGCCTGATTCCCTTCCTGGTGCTGGCCTACTTCTTCTCCTACCTCGATCGCGTCAATCTCGGCTTTGCCGCCCTGACCATGAATGCGGACCTGAAATTTTCCCCGTTGGTGTTCGCCTGGGGCGCCGGCATCTTCTTCATCGGCTATTTCATCTTCGAGGTGCCGAGCAATCTGGCGCTGGAGAAATTCGGCGCCAGCCGCTGGATCGCCCGGATCATGGTGACCTGGGGCATCATCTCGGCGCTGATGGCGATGGTCAGCGGCGAGACCAGCTTCTACATTCTGCGCTTTCTGCTCGGTGTCGCCGAGGCCGGTTTCTTCCCCGGCATCATCCTCTATCTCACCTATTGGTACCCGGCCGAGTACCGCGGCCGCTTCATCGCGGCCTTTGCGATCGCGGTCCCCGTATCCACCGTGATCGGCGCACCGATCTCGGGCTTGCTGCTGGGGCTCGACGGCCTCATGGGGTTGAAGGGCTGGCAATGGCTGTTCATCATCGAGGGCATCCCGTCGGTGCTGCTCGGCATCGCCACCTGGTTCTATCTCACCGACAAGCCGGAGAAGGCGGATTGGCTCTCGGCCGAGCAGAAGACCTGGCTCAAGGCCAAGCTTGATGCGGAGGCTGCGGCCAAGAAGGCGGCCAAACATCTGTCTCTTGGCGAAGCGCTGACCTCGCCGAAGGTGATCACGCTGAGCCTGATCTATTTCGGCTTCGTCGGCGCGCTCTACGGCATGCAGTTCTGGCTGCCGCAGATCGTCAAGGCGTTCGGCCTCACCAACGCCCAGACCGGATTCGTCACCGCGATCCCGTATCTGTTCGGCACCATCGCCATGATCCTGTGGGCGCGGCATTCGGATGCGAGCCGCGAGCGCGTCATGCATGTCGGCGCGCCGCTGCTGCTCACGGCGATTGCGCTCGCGGTGTCCTCCTATCTCACCGATCCCACGCTAACGATGGTGGCGCTGACGGTGGCGGCGATCGGCGTGTTCTGCTGCTTCGGCGTGTTCTGGACCCTGCCGACCGCCTGGCTCTCCGGCACGGCGGCCGCCGGCGCCATCGCGCTGATCAACTCGATCGGCAACCTCGCAGGCTTTGGCGGTCCTTATCTGATCGGCTGGGTCAAGGAAGCGACGGGGCAAACCTCGACCGGCCTGCTCGTGCTTGCGGTCCTGCCGCTGATCGCCGGGGTCCTGGTGTTCATCGGCGGCCACGACAGCAAGCACGAGTTCGGCGAGCCGGGACGGTAGCCTTTCCAGCACGCCCGGTAAATCCTAGCCCCATTCCCAACTTTGGGGATGGGGAGACTCGACGACTGCCGTCAGGAGCGATGAGGGCTCGACTGGAGTGCCCCGATCCTTTGCTAGACCTGGACCGAGGTTAGCTTTTTCAGGCAGCGCAACGCAAATGACGACCGGCTGTGCCGGATGCCAGGGATGCGATAGAGCTTTTCGCGCAGGAAGCGTTCATAGCCGGCGGTGCTTTCGACCGCGACCTTCACAATGTAATCGTAATCGCCGGTGGTGAGATAGGCCTCGATCACCTCCGGCAAATTCGTCAGCAATTGGCCAAAGCGTTCGAGCATCTCCTCGTCGTGACGATCGAGCGTCAGCTCTATGATGACCGTTTCGGGCAGGCCAAGCTTGTCCTGATTGAGCAGCGCGACGTAGCCATCGATATAGCCCTGCGTCTCGAGACGCTTCAGCCTGTTCCAGCATGGCGTGGTGGAGAGCCCAATCCCGTCGGCGAGTTGCGCCGTCGTCAGGCGTGCATCCTGCTGCAAGGCGCGCAGAATCTTGCGATCGATCTCGTCTAGCCGAAGCGCATCCTTGCGCGGGGCTTTGACCGGCCTCGAGGCACGTCCGATCGGCACCATACCAAGAACTCCATTCTGGCCTTACGGCTGATATGTGGAAAATCCTTATCGCCTATTCAGGCTATACCCAGATCAAAAGAACAACAATCCTGGTCTTTGCCAGTACGATGTACTTACAAAACGAGACGTATGCGGTGTTTTTTCTCGAACTCCAGACCAGCGATATGCACGCCGCACTCGGCCGCCTGCTCGACCAGACCCGTGTCGCGGGGCTGCGGCTTGCCGCCGTCAGCGCGCGCGTGGATTCGAACGCCTGCCGCATCTCGGCTTCCATAGATATCGATGACCGCGACGTCGTCGACCGGCTCGTTCGCCGCGTTGGTGCGTTATTCTGCATCGATGCAATCGAGGTGAGAGGTGAAAGCCAATGCCCGACCCCGACCTCATCCATGACATGATCCCGCAAGGCGAGGCGGCTCAATCCGCCGAGCATCCGCCACTGAGGCTGCACGTGCCGGAACCAGCGGTGCGCCCGGGCGGCACGCCAGATTTCTCGAACATCCGCATTCCGCGCGCAGGCCAGGTCAATCGTCCCGCAGTCGACGTGGACGCCGAGACGATTCGTGATCTCGCCTTCTCCGTCATTCGCGTGCTCAATCGCGATGGCGAGGCCGTGGGTCCCTGGGCAGGCACCCTCTCGGACAGCGAACTGCTCGAGGGCTTGCGTCACATGATGACGTTGCGTGCATTTGACGCGCGGATGCAGACAGCACAGCGTCAGGGCAAGACGTCGTTCTATATGCAGCATATGGGCGAAGAGGCCGTGAGTTGCGCCTTCCGCAAGGCGCTTCTTCCGGGCGACATGAATTTTCCGACCTATCGCCAGGCGGGGCTTTTGATCGCCGGCGGCTACTCGCTGGTCGAGATGGCCTGTCAGATCTACTCCAACACGCACGATCCCCTGAAGGGGCGCCAGCTACCGGTGATGTATTCCTCCAGGGAGCACGGCTTCTTCTCGATCTCCGGCAATCTCGCCACCCAATACATCCAGGCGGTCGGCTGGGCGATGGCGTCTGCGATCAAGAACGACACCAAGATCGCAGTTGCGTGGATCGGCGATGGGGCAACTGCCGAATCCGACTTCCATGCCGCACTGGTGTTCGCCTCGACCTATCGCGCGCCGGTCGTGCTCAACATCGTCAACAATCAATGGGCCATCTCGACCTTCCAGGGCATCGCACGCGGCGGCTCCGGCACGTTTGCAGCGCGCGGTCTCGGCTTCGGCATTCCGGCACTACGTGTCGACGGCAACGACTACCTTGCAGTCCATGCGGTCGCGAAATGGGCCTGCGAACGCGCACGCCGCAACCTCGGCCCTACCCTGATCGAGCACGTAACCTATCGCGTCGGTGCGCATTCTACTTCGGACGACCCAGCGGGCTATCGGCCGAAGACAGAATCCGAAGCGTGGCCGCTCGGAGATCCCGTGATCAGGCTGAAGAACCATTTGATCGTCCGCGGCGCCTGGTCGGAGGAGCGGCACAAGCAGGCTGAGGCGGAGATCCTGGACACAGTCGTTTCGGCCCAAAAGGAAGCCGAGAGCTACGGCACGCTTCATTCCGAGCAACGTCCTTCGGCGCGCGACATGTTCGAGGGCGTATTCGCAGATATGCCGCCACATCTGCGCCGTCAGCGCCAGGAAGCCGGAGTCTGAATCATGACACGGCGGACCATGATCGAGGCGATTCGCGACGCGATGGATGTGATGATGTCGCGCGACAACGATGTCGTCGTGTTCGGCGAGGATGTCGGCTATTTCGGCGGTGTGTTTCGCGCCAGCCAGGGTCTACAGGCGAAATACGGAACGAGCCGTTGCTTCGATACCCCGATCAGCGAACTCGGCATCGTCGGCATCGCGGTCGGCATGGCAGCTTATGGCCTGAAACCCTGCGTCGAAATCCAGTTCGCCGATTACATGTATCCGGCTTACGACCAGATCGTCTCCGAGGCCGCGCGGCTACGCTATCGGTCGAATGGCCAGTTCACCTGCCCGCTCGTCGTGCGCATGCCGACCGGCGGCGGCATCTTTGGCGGGCAGACGCACAGCCAGAGCCCGGAAGCTCTGTTCACCCATGTCTGCGGCATCAAGACCGTCGTGCCATCGAACCCGCGCGACGCCAAGGGTCTGCTGATCTCCGCCATCGAGGACCCCGATCCCGTGATCTTTCTCGAACCGAAGCGGCTCTATAACGGTCCATTCGACGGTCATCATGACCGGCCGGTGACGCCGTGGTCGAAGCATGATCTCGGCGAAGTCGACGACGGACATTTTGCAATTCCGCTCGGTAGCGCCGCGATCCGCCGGCACGGCGAGGCCGTCACCATCCTCGCCTACGGCACGATGGTTCATGTCGCCGAGACCGCCGCGACCGAAGCCGGTATTGATGCCGAGATTATCGATCTTCGCTCGCTGCTGCCGCTCGATCTCGACACCATCGAAGCCTCGGTCAAGAAGACCGGACGCTGCGTGATCGTGCATGAGGCAACGCTGACCTCCGGATTCGGTGCTGAGCTCTGCGCACTGGTCCAGACGCGATGCTTCTATCATCTGGAAGCCCCCATCGCGCGGGTCGCCGGCTGGGACACGCCCTACCCACACGCACAGGAATGGGACTACTTTCCGGGCCCGGCGCGAGTCAGTCGTGCGCTGATCGAAACGCTGGAGGCTTGAAATGGCCGAGCGCGTGGTCAAGCTGCCCGACGTCGGCGAAGGCATTGCGGAAGCCGAGCTCGTGGAATGGCACGTGAAGGTCGGCGACGTCGTGCGCGAGGACGCCGTGCTCGGCGCAGTCATGACCGACAAGGCGACGGTGGAAATTCCCTCGCCCGCCGAGGGACGGGTCATCTGGCTCGCCGGCAGTGTGGGCGACGTTCTCGCCATCGGCTCGGACTTCGTTCGGCTGGAGGTCGACGGCAAGAGCGCGCCCGCGACGGAAGCGGTGAAGCTCGCATCGTCCGCGGCAAGCGCTTCGGCCAAAAAGTCTGATCATGCCGCAAGCGCCCCGCGCGTGCCGGCGAGCGATCCGCCCAATGCGCGGAGGACGCAGCCATCAGCGGCGCTACTCCGCCACGCAAGCGATCGGCCTTTGGCCGCCCCGGCGGTTCGGCTCCGCGCGCGGGAAGCAGGCGTCGACTTGCGTCAGATTCGCGGAACGGGCCCGGCGGGGCGGGTCACCCACGATGATCTTGACGCCCATTTCGCGCGCGGCGGTATCGGAACGACAGCGACGCCGTATCCCGCGCAAACCGCGGTGACCGACATCAAGATCGTCGGCTTACGCCGCAAGATCGCCGAGAAGATGTCGATTGCGAACTCGCGCATTCCGCACATCACCTATATCGAAGAGGTCGATGTCACCGCGCTCGAGGATTTGCGCGCGAAGCTCAACAGCCAGAAGCAGCCGGGCAGGCCCAAACTGACATTGTTGCCGTTCCTGATGCGCGCCATGGTGCGCGCGATCACCGGGCTGCCGCATCTCAATGCCCATTTCGACGACGAGGCCGGGATCGTTCACCAGCACGCGGGCGTTCATATCGGGATTGCCACGCAAACGCCGACCGGCTTGGTGGTCCCCGTCGTCCGGCATGCGGAAGCGCGCGACCTCTGGAATTGCGCCGCCGAGGTCGCGCGGATCGCGGAAGCGGCGCGGAACGGCAGCGCCACCCGCGACGAACTCACCGGCTCGACCATCACGATCACGTCGCTCGGCGCACTGGGCGGGCTCGCGACGACGCCCATCATCAATCATCCGGAGGTCGCAATCGTCGGTGTCAACCGCATCGCCATCCGTCCGCATTGGGATGGCGCCGTCTTCGTTCCGCGTCAGATGATGAATCTGTCGTCCAGCTTTGATCACCGGGTGATCGATGGGTTCGATGCAGCCCAGTTCGTGCAGCGGATCAAGACACAGCTGGAGACACCGGCCATGATCTTCATTGACGCATAAGACAATGACCGAAATCACCTGCAAGCTCCTTGTCATCGGCGCGGGCCCCGGCGGCTACACCTGCGCGATCCGCGCCGGCCAGCTCGGCATCGATACGATCATCGTCGAGGCCGAAAAGCCGGGTGGAACCTGTCTCAATGTCGGCTGCATTCCTTCCAAGGCCTTGATCCATGCGGCCGGTGAGTATGAAATCATCGCGCGGGCCGCCGATGGCAAGAATGCCTTCGGCATTTCCGCTGCGCCGCCATCACTCAACTTCGCGAGGACCATCGCCTGGAAGGATGATATCGTCAGGCGCCTGAACGGCGGCGTGGCTGGTCTACTGAAAAGAGCCGGCGCCAGATACGTGGCTGGTCGCGCCTCCTTTCGCGACGGCAAGACCGTCGAGGTCGAAACGCCATCCGGCCGGCAGGTGATCCGTGCCGAAACGGTGGTGATCGCGACGGGCTCCGAGCCGGTTGCGCTGCCGTTCCTTCCCTTCGGAGGCCGCGTGATCTCCTCGACCGAGGCTTTGGCGCTCACCGAAATCCCGAAGAAGCTTGTCGTGGTCGGCGGCGGTTACATTGGCCTCGAGCTCGGCACTGCGCTCGCGAAAATGGGCGCAGCCGTCACGGTCGTCGAGGCTGCGCCGCACATTCTCCCGCAATATGATGTCGACCTAAGTGAGCCCATCGCAAGGCGCCTGACCGCGCTCGGAGTCACGGTTCTGACTGGCGCAAAGGTGCAAGCACTCGGCACGGAAAGCGCGGCGCTGGCGATCGAGACCGCCAGCGGGGAGCAGACGTCACTCGAAGCCGACAAGATCCTTGTTACGGTCGGCCGCAGACCCGCGACAAGCGGCTTCGGGCTCGAGATTCTCGATCTCGACATGGATGGACCTTTTATCAGAATCGACGACCGATGCCGTACCTCGATGCACGGCGTCTCCGCGATCGGAGACGTCACGGGAGAGCCGATGCTGGCGCATCGCGCCATGGCGCAAGGCGAAATGGTGGCTGAGATCGTTGCCGGTCGCCGTCGCGCCTGGGACCGCATTTCGATCCCGGCGATCTGCTTCACTGACCCCGAGATTGTCACGGTCGGCCTGTCACCCAACGAGGCGAGCAGCAGGGGTTTCGAGGTCAAGACGGACCTCTTCCCGTTCAAGGCCAACGGCCGCGCACTGACGCTGGATCGGGAAGACGGCTTCATCCGAACCGTCGCGCGAGCCGACAATCATCTCCTGTTGGGAATCCAGGGCGTTGGCGCAGGCATCGCCGAGCTCTCGGCAGCCTTCGGTCTTGCGCTGGAGATGGGCGCGCGCCTCGAGGATGTCGCCATGACCATCCATGCGCATCCGACCCAAGGCGAAGCCTTTCACGAGGCCGCGCTGAAGTCGCTGGGACATGCGATTCATATTTAGGCGTATAGGAACTCCCATGCCCCGCGCCGCGGCGGCGCCTCCCGTCGGAGGAATTGTGGAGTCCGGAACGGCATAGGCGATGAAGGCGTTCGACACCCGCTGCAAGCTGCCGGCATCGGTGGTAATTCGGCATTGTTTTCTTCGGAATGCCCTCTCAACGGCAGCCAATGCGGCACAAACCCGCAAAGATCACCCGATGCCAATCGGGAGCTGAGCATGTCCCAGTCAGTACACGTTCGGGCCTTTCGCGACCTTGTAGGCGACCGAGGTGTCGTTGACGACCCAGAGGGGATCGCTACCTACACAACGGATCAACGCCAGCTCTTCACGGGGTCGACGTTTGCCGTGCTGAAGCCGGCTACGACACAGCAAGTCGCTGACGTGGTACGGCTGGCGGCGCACCACGGGATCGGAATCGTTCCGCAAGGCGGCAACACCAGCTATTGCGGCGGCGCTACGCCGGACGCATCCGGACGCCAGATTATCGTGAGCCTCGAGCGGATGGACAGGATCCGCGAAATCGATCCCGTGTCCATGAGCATCTCTGTCGATGGCGGCGCCATCCTGAAGAACGTACAGGACGCCGCGGCGGCTGCCGGCCTTCTGTTGCCGCTCAGCCTCGGCGCGGAAGGCAGTTGCCGGATCGGGGGCAACATCGGCACGAACGCCGGCGGGCTGTCAGTCGTCAGGTACGGGATGATGCGCGATCTGCTGCTCGGGATCGAGGCGGTCCTGGCGGACGGCACGGTCGTCTCCGACATGCGCAAGCTGCGGAAGAACAACACCGGCTACGACGTCAAGCAGTGCTTCGTCGGAAGCGAGGGGACTCTCGGCATCGTCACCGGCGCAGTGTTGCGTCTCGCGCCCTTGCCGACCCGCCGCGCCACTGCCTGGCTGAAGCTCGCGAACGGGGCACCGCTCGCCGAGCTTCTCGCCTTGGTCCGCCGCGAATCCGCAGACCTGCTGACCACGTTCGAATTCATGGCGGCCAAATCCATCGCGCTCGCGACCGAAGCAATGACCGACCCGCCCTCCCTTCGAACAAGCCCAGCAGGCGCCGTCCTCGTCGAGATCGCCTCTTCCTCACGGCATATCGATCTGGACGAACTGATGGAAGCCGTTCTGGCCGAGGCGATCGAGTCCGGCTGGATCGATGACGCATTGCTGGCGCAGAGCGGATCACAGCGGACCGCGATGTGGCGGCTCCGCGAGACCATCCCCGAGGGCGAGAAGCGCCGGAACGGATCGGTCAAGCACGACATCTCGGTGCCGCTTTCCTGCATTCAGCGCTTTCTGGACCTTGCCGGCTCGCAGGTGCGATCGTATGACGCCGACCTTGAACTGTCCGTCTACGGTCATGTGGGCGACGGCAATCTGCATTACAACGTGCTCGTTCCTCGCGATGTCGACCGGCTGGAATTCACCAAGCGGATCGAAGGCAGCCTCTCGCTGCAACTCTACGACACGGCCGCGGCGCTCGGCGGCACGTTCAGCGCGGAGCACGGCGTCGGTCGTTTCAAGAAGCACCTTCTGGAGCGGTACGGCGATGTCGGGCGTATCGCGGCGATGCGCCGGATCAAGACTGCCTTTGATCCGGCGGACATCATGAACGCCGGCGCGGTCGTTCGTCCGTTGGGAGAGAAGTCTGTCCGTTGAACCATGGGCCGCGAGCTGGCGATGCTTTCCAAACGGTGGGCTTCGATGCACCTCGATCAGCCAAATCGTCTTGTGTCTATAAAGAAAGAGCCACTCCGAAGGAGTGGCTCGAGTTGGGGAGGAAACGCTCCTTAGGGACTGCAGGGCCTGACTTCCGGCTCGATCTCAGATCGCGGAGATATCCAGCTTCGAGCCGTCGGTCAGACGCGACAGCCGGAACGGTGCGGGATCGACGCAAGGCGTGTCGTTGACGACGAGCTGTGCGGCCAGATAGCCGAGCCCTGGGCCCAGACCGAAGCCGTGACCCGAGCAGCCCGCTGCGAGGACGAGGCCCTTCACCCCGTCCACCTGCGACACAACAGGCACTGCATCGGGCGTGCAATCGACGAAGCCGCCCCAGGCGCTATCGATCTTGATTTCCCCGAGTTGGGGGAAGGTTTTCCGGACACTCTCCACCACTTGGCTCACCAGCCATTTCAAGGGCGGTGGATCCAGCACGCGATTCTGCTCGAAGATCCGATCGTCGTCGGTCAGCAGCGCCGACATCGAATCCGGTCCCGAAACGAACGATCGGCCAACGCCGAGCCTGACGTTCTTCAGCCGACGCAAGAACTGCGGCATGAATTCCCGGCTGTATCGGATCGCCTGGGGCGTGATTTCGAGGTTCGCCTTGCCGCTGATCGCAAGCGTATAGCTGCCGTCCAGTCGGCGCGTGATCGTGCAGTAGGGAGTGGAGACCGCCTCGCCTATGTTGATTGTCGGGGTAGAACGCAGCGCGGTCTGACGGATGCTCGCCTGGGGGAAGCTGATCCCGAGCGGCCGAAGCAAGCGCGACGACCAGGCGCCGGCGGCGCACAGCACCGCGCTGGTTCTGATATAGCCCTTCTCCGTCTGCACGCCCGCGATCTTGCCGTTGGCCAGGTCGAGCCCCCGCGCAGCGCATTCCTGGTGGATTGTGGCGCCCAGAGTTCTGGCCCCCTCGGCGATAGCCGGCGCGGCGAGCGCAGGTTCGGCCTTGCCGTCCCGCTCCGAATAGGTCCCGCCGACCCAGCTGTCGCGCGCTTCGGGGACGCGCTCGGCCACCTCCGCCCGGCTCAGCACGCGGGTGTCGACGTCGTACTCCCTGGCGACCTCGCGCCACCTTTCCCAGCCGGCGAGCACAGCCTCGTCGTGAGTCGCATAGACGAGACCGCAGCGCCGAAATCCGAGGTCCCGATTGATATCGCGCGTGAGCTCGTCCCATAGCCGCATGGAGATCACCGAGAGCGGCAGTTCGCGCCGGTCGCGGTTCTGCTGGCGGCACCAACCCCAGTTTCGGCTCGATTGCTCACAGGCCACGTGGCCCTTCTCGAGCAGCGCCACAGAGAGGCCGCGCTTCGCCAGGTAATAGGCGGCCGTAGAGCCGAGGATGCCGCCGCCGACGATGACGACATCGGCTTCGGCTGGGAGACGCTCATCGCTGTGAATGCGCTCGACGTGGGGCGACATGTTTCAACGAACCTCGGGTGCCGGGAATACGAAAGCGAAGTCCCGATCAGCCCATCATCGCATCGTGCGCGAAATAGAATGTGCTGAAATCATCTCGGACCTCGCAAGATGTTCGGGTTTTTGGCCGCTTGAATGATACGAGCTGCTCAGGCCCGACCAGTCCCAGTTCGGCGGAAGGTGGCGGGACCTGCCCGTCCGCTGGATCGCGCTTGTGGCCCTCGGAAATTCCCCGATCTGCATCGATTGCTCCAGTAGATCGCTGGCCTTCATCGGTAAAATCCGAGGACGGCCTTGGTCTCCAAATACTCCTCCATGCCCTCACGGCCGTATTCGCGTCCGTTGCCGGAGCGCTTGTAGCCGCCAAAAGGTGCGTTGGGGTCCCAGTCGGGATGGTTGAGATGCACTTGACCCGACTGAATCCGCCTGGCGACGGCCCGCACCGTCTCCATATCGGTGCCCTGCACATGGGCGCCGAGTCCGTAGACGGTGTCATTGGCGATCGCGATCGCTTCGTCCACGGTATCGTAGGGAATGATCGACAGCACCGGGCCGAAGATCTCCTCCTGCGCGATCCTCATGTCGCGACGGACGTTCGAGAAGATGGTCGGCCGCGCATAGAAGCCAATTTGAAGGTCGTCGGGCCGACCTCGCCCGCCGATGACGAGCTTGGCGCCTTCATCCAGGCCGACACCGATCATGGTCTGCACGCGCTCGAACTGCGGCCGGTTGGCGATCGGGCCATGGGTCGTGCTTTCCGCAAGGGGATCGCCGACCACCAGCTCTGAAGCGGCCGCTGCCGCCAAGGTCTCGACCTCTTCCATACGTGCGCGAGACACAAGCATGCGCGTCGGAGCGCTGCAGGATTGGCCGAGATTACGGAAGGCGGCGCCGACGCCGAGCGGAATAGCACGGCTGAGATCGGCGTCCGGCAGAATAATGTTCGGCGACTTGCCGCCGAGCTCCTGGGCGACACGCTTGACAGTGGGCGCCGCGGCCTGCGCGACGAGAACGCCAGCCCGGGTCGAGCCGGTGATCGAGATCATGTCTACATGCGGATGCGACGCCAGACGAGCGCCGACGATCGGACCCGTTCCATTGACGAGGTTGAAGACGCCGGGCGGACAGCCGGCATCGTCCATCACCTCAGCGAATAGCAAGGCGCTCAGCGGCGATAATTCGCTCGGCTTCAACACCACCGTGCAACCGGCTGCGAGCGCGGGACCGACCTTGGCTGTGATCTGGTAGAGAGGCCAGTTCCAGGGGGTGATGAGACCGCAGACACCGATCGCCTCGCGCATGATCGCCGTGCTGCCGCGCGCGGCGATGAACTGATAATTCGCGAGATTGTCGCGAGCGACACGAATATGTTCGGCAGCCAGCGGCACCTGGGCTCGACGCGCATAGGTGATGGCAGCTCCCATCTCGCACGTGAGCGCCTGAGCGAACAACTCCAGCCGCTGGAGCAGCAAACCGTGAATCCGGTCGAGCAGCACCGCTCGGTCAGCAGGCGGTGTCATGGACCAGCCTGCGAAGGCTCGTCTGGCAGCTGCTATGGCGCAGTCCACATCATCGTCATCGCCGAGCGCAATCTCGGCGATCGACCGCTCCGTTGCCGGATTGACGACGGTTGCTGCTGCCACGACTGATCCGACCGGCTTCCGCCATCCTCCGTCGATGTAGAATTTTCCGAGGAAGCCGGCTTCCGTCAGGTGTCGAAGGGGCGAGGTCATTGGAAGCGATCCTTTCGACAACCTACCAGCCGCGCATCCGTGGCCATCGCGCCGCGATCGCGTCGCTGCCGGCGGAGATGACGTTGTACAGTTCGTGTTGCGACGCCGTCGCACAGGCATGATTGGGCAGGATGCGGACCTTCGCGCCGATCGGAAGATTGGGCAAAGCCTGCGCCGACCCGGGCCTGATGGCGAGGATCCCGTGCTCCTGGCTCGCTTGCGAAACGATCAGGTCAGGAAAGACTTTGCCGGCCACGTCGCAGACCAGACCGTAGCCCTGGTCGACTCGCTGCGCCGCGGTGCCGCGATCGCGCGACAGCGCCATCCACCCGGCATCGACCAAAATCCAGCGCTTCTCGGGCTTCTTGCCGATCACGGTAGCAAGCACCGAGATCGCGATGTCGTCGGTCGTGCAGACACCGACACCGTGCATTACCAGATCAAAGAACATGTAGACGCCGGCTCGCATTTCCGTGACGCCGGTCAGGTCTTCGGCAAAATGGGCGGTCGGCGTCGAGCCGACGCTGACGACAGGGCACTCATGTCTCGCCGCGCGCAACCTCTCCGCCGCAGCGACGGCCACGGCCCTCTCGTTTTCCGCAGCCGCGACAAGGGCCGCGGGCGTGCTGAGGCCGTAGGATTCGCCGGCATGGGTGAGAATGCCTACGAGGTCGACGCCGGCCTTGGCCACGGCGGCCGCGACAGCGATGAGCTTGGGATCCTCAGCGGTCAGCCCGCCACGGTGACCGTCGCAGTCGATTTCGATGAAAGCAGACGGCGCTACGCCGGCGGCACGAGCGGCCGCGCCGAGGATGATCGCCTGCTCCGGCGAATCGAGCAGCACCTTAAGGTCGATGCCTGCTTTTCGCAGACGCATCGCTCTTTCAGCTGTGTGGGGCGCCAGACCCACGGCATAGGTGATGTCCCGGAATCCATGCTGCGCGAAGTACTCCGCCTCCGCCAAGGTTGAGACAGTGATTGGTCCCGCCCCCGATGGATAGACGCGTTGGGCGACGTCAATGGATTTCGCCGTCTTCATATGGGGACGCAGCACGACGCCTTGCCGGGCCATACGAGAGGACAGGCGCGCCAGATTGCGGTCCAGCCGGTCCTTGTCGAGCAGGAGCGCCGGTGTTGCCAGCGCACCAATCGTTGCGGCCGTCTCGCCCGGCCCGGCGTTCGGGACATCCGTCCTGTCTATCTCCACGTGTAGCATCCCGATATCCCTTAGCCGAATGACTGGTTGGCGAGCCCGAACATGCGGGCCGGTCCAGTCCATGCAGCCGGCGTCCCCAGCACCATGGTGGTGGCATCACTAACCTGCTGCAGGCCGATGCTTTCGAGCCATTCCCCGAGCTGCGAGGAGGCCGGAGTATCGATCCGGACGAAGACAGGCCCGAGCCGCGCGATCGCGAACTCGATCAGCGCGCGTGCATCGGTCGGGCTCTCGGCCACCACGGGACCGATGACATACCCTCGGCCGAAGAGCCGAGAGATGGCGTAGCCGCAAAGTATGCCGTCACGCAGCAGGACATAACCGTCACCGCTATCGAACAGCCGATTCAGCAACTGCCGCCGCTCCAACCCGCTAGCAGTGCGGTCGAGCCGCGCGATCGCTTCGAACTCCGATGCGGCCATCGGTCTGAGGAGGCCCGATCGCGGCGTCTCGTGGCTTTGGCGTGGAATTCCCTGATGCTGATGGATGATCCCGGTCGGCAGAAAACCGCGGCGGCGATAAAGCGTGATGCCTTCGGCCGTCGAATTCAACGCGATGGTCCGTGGGCGCGCGGACGCCAGCAACGCATCCATCAGCCGCGCCCCATAGCCGCGGCCCTGAGCGGCCTTCGCGACGATGATCATGCCGGCGGACGCGTGAGTCTCGCCGTATGGCCACCACGCCGCGGTTCCGATCACCGTCCCCTCGCGCTGCAGAACAAACCCATGACCCAGCTGCAGCGCAACGTCCCAATCCTCAATGCGGTAGGGCCAGGACATCTCCTGCGAGAGCTTCAGGGCGCCTTCCAGATGCGCTCTGGAGAAAGGAAGCAGGGCCACGTCTTCGTTGTCGCGCTGCCCGGCTGGATAAAATGCGGCTGTCATGATCGGTCGACGTCCCTTGCTCGGGTTGCAGGCCTAATCGCCAGCGCCAGACAGCGCGAGGCCATCTCATGATCCCCGGGCAGTTCGCAGCGTAACTTGGGTCCGACAGCATTACGCAGCGGACTGCCGCAAAGTTCGGCATAGAATTTCATTGATGATGCGGCAGCAGGATCAATCTGCTGTCCCGCTCGGAAGACTGCGAAACGACACGGATCCGGCCCGCTTGCGCGCCAGTGATCATCCGCTCATGCTTATAGAGGCCCTCCGCCTGGACCCGCGAAAGAAGCTCGCGAGTTCGGCCTTCTAGGGTTGGCGCCATCGTACCCCCACCCTTGCTGCCGCAAATTGGACGATCATGATCACGCGAACTCTCCCCGGAGCATGAGCAAGATGCGCTCGAAGTCGCCGGGATCATGTGGTTTAAGGAGCGCAGCCTGCCGAGGCAGGTGCACATCCCAGAGACGCGACAGCCAAAACCGGAATGCCGCAGCGCGCTGCATCGCAGGAAGCAGCTTGTGTTCGGAGGAAGTCAGCGGCCGAACGCTCTCATAAGCATCCAGGAAAGCGGCGGCTCGCTCGACATTGGCGCGGCGGGTGAGGCCATCGACGCACCAGTCGTTGAGACACACTGCTATATCGAACAGAAACGTGTCGCACCCGGCGAAATAGAAATCGATGACGCCGGACAGGCGCCCCCTCTCGAACAACACGTTGTCGCGAAACAGATCGGCGTGGATCGGCCCCGTGGGGAGTTGCCTGTAGCTGGAGGATAAAGCGAGCTCGTTCTGAAAGACCAATTCAGTCGAGAGCAGCGAGCGCAGTCCGGCAGGGAGGCGGCCGCCGAGCACCGGCGCAACCTCATTCCACCATTGAAGGCCCCGCGGATTGGCCTGTTGTCGTTGGTACTCGCGCCCGGCCACGTGCAAACGCGCCAGGAACTCGCCGACCGAACGGCAATGGGCCGCCGTGGGCTCTGTTTCGCTTGCACCAGGAAGCCTGTTGACGACCACCGCGGGCCGCTCTTTCAGCATGTGAAGGATCACGCCCCGTGCGTCAGCAACCGGATCCGGGACGGGCATGCCTCGTACCGCGAGATGCTTCATAAAGTACAGGTAGAACGGCAGATGCTCGGATGTGAGGCGCTCGAACAAGGTGAGCACATAGGCCTCGTCATCCGTGTCGACGAAGTAGTTCGTGTTCTCAATTCCGCCGGTGATCCCACGAAGGGAACGAGGCGCGGCGAGTCCCAGCGCTCGGAAGAACGACGTCACCTCGTGGAATGACAATTCCGTAAACACGGCCATGGTTGAAGCAGTCCTCGATCCCAAGCGGCCGCTCAGCTGGTCGCAATTTCGGCGATGTAGTTCTTGACTGCCTGTGCGTCCGGCGGAAGGACTTTGACGCGCCTCGGCAGTTCTTCCAGGCCCTTGAACCGGTCCGGAAGATCCGGCTCGCGGCCCAACGCTTCCTTGATCGTCGCAGCGAATTTGATTGGCAGTGCAGTTTCGAGCACGATCATTGCCTCCCGGGGTGAGGTGTGTGCGCGCGCGACTGTGACACCATCCGCCGTGTGTGGGTCGATCACGGTGTGGTAGCGCTCCCAGGTGTCTCGGATCGTCGCCAACCGGTCGGCATGGCTGCTCTTGCCGCTTCGAAAGCCGAAACTGGCGGCCGCCTCCGCGAAACGGGGATCTCCACTCAGATCGAACCCGCCCCGCTCCCCGAGCTGACCATCAAACAGCGCCTTCGTCCGAGCGGCGTCGCGACCGACCAAGTCAAAGACGAAACGCTCAAGATTCGATGCCTTGGAAATGTCCATCGAGGGGCTCGATGTTGCGAGCGTATCAGCCCGGCTCCGAACGCGATACACGCCGGTGCGGAGAAATTCGTCGAGCACGTCGTTCTCGTTGGTCGCAACGACGAGGCGGCAGATCGGAAGCCCCATCATGCGCGCAACATGGCCGGCGCAGATGTTTCCGAAATTGCCTGAAGGCACGGTAAAGCTTAGGTCTGCCGGTTCCCGTTCGGACGCCTGCAGGTAGCCGGAAAAGTAGTAGACGACCTGAGCAAGCAGTCTCGCCCAGTTGATCGAATTGACCGCACCGAGCTTGTATCGCCGTTTGAACTCGAGATCGCCGGACACGCGCTTGACGATGTCCTGGCAATCGTCGAAGACGCCATCGATCGCGATGTTATGGATGTTGTGGTCCTGGAGGCTGAACATCTGAGCTTGCTGAAAGGCGCTCATCCGCCCGCGGGGCGACAGCATGAACACCCGCACCCCTTTCTTGCCGCGCATCGCGTATTCTGCGGCGCTGCCGGTGTCGCCACTGGTCGCACCCAGAATGTTCAATTCCTGATGCCGTCGCGCCAATTCGTACTCGAGCAGATTGCCGAGCAGCTGCATGGCCATGTCCTTGAACGCCAGCGTCGGACCGTTCGACAATTCCTGGAGATAAAGCCCCCTCTCCAGCTTCCGCAGCGGCGCGATGTCAGGCTTTCCGAAGATCGCCGGCGTGTAGGTCTTTTCGCAAATTGCCTTCAGGTCGGCCGGGGGAATATCGCTGACATAAAGTGATAGAACTTCCCACGCCAGACTTCGGTACGGCAAGCTACGCCACGCATCGAGCGTCGCGCGATCTACGCGCGGGTAGCTCTCAGGTACGTACAGCCCGCCATCCTGAGCGAGACCCTCAAGCAGTATCTCGCAGAACTGCTTGCGGCCTGAATGGCCACGCGTCGAAATGTAGTGCATCGATCTTCTTTCGAGAGGCGTGATCGCCCGGAATTGAGAGGTCGGGTGGTAAGCTGCGGACGTTCATCAGCGGCTGGCGCGCCACAACGCGATCCGGTCCCGCATGCGATAGCTCTGGATGAAGGCCGGCATGAACCACGGATCCCCACGATACAACGGGATGAAGGCCGGAGGGCGGAAGTCGAAAGCCGTGCGTGCCCGCTCCTCATGCCTCATGAGCTTGTGGGCTGCATGCATACCGATCCATGGGGCCCAAACCACGCCCGAGCCGCAGAAGCCGGTGGCATAGACGATGCCGTCCTTCTCGAAGATGCGAGGGATCATGTCGCGGTTCATCGCCACGTTGCCGAACCAGCTGTGCGAGAGGCGAACGCTCTCCAGTTCCGGAAACAGATTGACCAGGCCCTTGCGCAGAAGCAGCTTCGGAGCGATTGGATCGCCGACGCGGGAGCTGTCGCGGCCACCGAGCAGAATGCGTTTGCCGTCCGGCGAAGGCCGGTAATAGAAGCCGACCTCCCGATTTTCGATGATCATCATCCGTTTCGGCATCAGCCGCGCCATGACGTCGGGCGCGAGCTCCTCGGTTGCAATGATCCGGCTGCGGACCGGGACCAATCTGCGGCGCAGGAAGGGCACGGCACCATCGGTGTAGCCGTTGGTACAAACCAGCACCTGACGCGCCGTCACCGTGCCCGCCGCGGTGACGACGCGGAATTCGGCACCATCTCTTTCGATCGAAATCACCGGCGTCCGCGCGTGGACCGCCAATCCCGAAGCCAGCGCGACACGCAGCAGCTCGGCGTGGAATTTGGCCGGGTGCAGTCCGCCGATGTCCATCCGAACCGTGCCGCCGCGATAGACATCCGTGCCGATGTACTTGCGCTGCTCGGCATAGGGAACCGCATAAGCCTCGATCTTCAGCTTGTTCGCCAGCCTCTCAGCAGTGCGCGCCATGGCTTCGTATTGCTCATAGCCGAAGGCGCCCTTGAATTGCCCCACCGGCTGGAAGTCGCAGGCGAGGCCTTCCGTCTTGATGAAATCGTACAGGAACTCGCGTGCGGCCTTGCCTTCCGCCTCGATCGCCAGCGCCTTCTCTTCACCGAACCGTCGCGTGAGCGCCGCGTAATCCGGACGAATGGATCCGCTGGTGATTCCGCCGTTGCGCGTCGAGGCTCCTTCGCCCGGATCCATTGCATCAAAGGCTGCAACCGAGCGCCCCTCGCGCGCGAGCACCAAACCAGCCGACAGCCCGGCGTAGCCCGCGCCCACAATCAGCACGTCGAGCTTCGTGGGCAAGGGTTGCGGAGGCAGCGGCGTCAGCGGGGCGGCTTCCCACCAGTATGGCGTCGCCTTCTCGTCTACTCTGGGCGCATGCATGGCGTTTGCTTTTCTAAAGTCTTGTCGTGTTCAGCCGAGCCTTGGCTCGAGCTGATCAGATATGGTCGTTTCGAACGTCGAGGGCATCTCGCAAGCCATCGCCGATGAAGTTGAAGCTCGTCACCGCGATCGTAATCGCGGCGCCGGGAATGATGGCGAGCCATGGAGCGCTCGCCAGATATTGCTGGGCGCCGTTGAGCATGTTGCCCCAACTCGGCAGCGGCGGCTGGATGCCGTAGCCGAGGAAGCTGATATAGGCTTCCAGAAGAATCGCACGGGCGACCGCCAAGCTTGCGGCGACGATGATTGGGCCTATGGCATTGGGCAGGACCTCGCGGAACATGATGTGCCTTCGGCTCAGTCCCACCATGCGTGCAGCCTGGACAAACTCGCGCTCGCGCAGCGAGCGGACCTCGGCTTCGACGATTCTGGCGGTCTCCATCCAGCTCGTGGCCGCTATGATGACGGTGATCATCACCGGGCTCGGCCGCAGCATTGCGGCCAGCGCCAGCACGAGGAAGATCGAGGGATAGGAAAGGAAGCCGTCCACCGTGCGCATCAGCGCAGCCCCGACCCAGCCGCCGCGATAGCCTGCGGTCACGCCGACCAGGGTGCCGATCAGCGTCGATAGCAGCATCGCGGAGAATCCCACCAGCAGCGAGACGCGCCCGGCCATCAACAGCCGTGCGGCCAAGTCACGACCCAAAGGGTCGGTGCCGAAATAGTGGTGACCAGTGAGAGGTGGCGCAAAGCGGGCGCGCAAATCGATCTGGAGCGTGTCGTAAGGTAAGGCATAAGGGCCAATGGCGCACGCCAGCACAAGCAGGGTGATCATCGCGATCCCGACGAGTGCCAGATGATGGCGCATGAAGCGCGCCACCGCACGGCTGTGCCACCAGCGAGTAGGAGCTGCGTGCACGACGATGGCGGTCATATCTGCTGCCTCCTGGTAACAGGGTGAGCCGGCGGGCTCAGCCCAGGCGAATGCGCGGGTCGACGGTGGCGATGACGATGTCTGCGATCAGGTTGCCCAACACGACCAGGATGGCCGAGAATATCAGCAGCCCCATCACGACGGGATAGTCGCTGTAACCGAGACTATCGAGAAACAGCCGACCCATTCCCGGCCAGGTGAAGACAGTCTCGGTCACCAATGCGCCGGTCAGAATGCTGGGCAATTGCATCCCCGCCAGCGTGATCATCGGCAGCAGCGCATTGCCGACGACGTGCTTCAGCAGGATGCGTCGTTCGCTCACGCCCTTGGCGCGGGCGGTCTTGACGAAATCCTGACTCAGCGCTTCGAGCGTCGCCGTGCGCATGTAGCGGCTCCAGATCGCGACATGAACCAGCGACAGCACCAGGCTGGGCAGGATCAGATGGTGCAGATAATCCAGCACCGAGCCGTCGCCGATCGTGTACATGTTGCCCGCAGGAACCCAACCGAGCTTCAGGGTGAAGATGTAGATGCCGATGAGGCCGAACCAGAACGTCGGGACCGAAAGTGCCACCATGGCACCCACCGTCGCGCAATAGTCGAACAGGGAGTAGCGGTGGGTAGCACCGCGGATGCCGATCCAGGTGCCGGCCGCGATCGCCAATACAGTGGACGTGCCCATCAGCAGCAGCGTCGCCGACAGATGTCGGCCGATCACCGCCAGCACCGCAGAGCCATCGCGGAAGGAGTGTCCCCAGTCGCCCCGGATCAGTCGCCAGGCCCAGTCGAGATACTGAAGCCACAGGGGCCGGTTCAGCCCAAGCTGCGCTGCGAGGCGCTCGACGTCCTTCTGGGTCATGCCGGGATCGAGCCCGAATTGCGCGAGAGGACCGCCAGGCATGAGGTTGAGAACCGTGAAGCCGATGATCGAGACGATCACCAACAGCACGACGCTCTGCGAGAGACGATTGAGCAGAAAGGCGGACATTCGAGCCCTCCGTTAGCGTGACAGCGCTGCCGCCGGCTTGCAGGTTCGGCGGCAAGACATCAGCTCGCCCAGTACCAGGCCAGCGCATTCCAGGATTCCGTGCGCGTATTGCCGTTCGGCACGAAGCCGTTGATGCCTTTCTTGAGACCTTCGACCGCATTGCTCTGGTACAACGGAAGGAACGGTAGGTCGCGACGAACGAGTTCCTGGACGCGAGAGTAGATCGCGCGCCGGGCCTCAGGATCGAAGGTGCGCGCGCCCTTGTCGAGCAGGGCGTCGACTTCCGGATTTGCGAACTGCGCATTGTTCGAGCCGCGGCCGCCCTTGGCTCCGATCGAGCGCGAGTGCAGGCGATTGGTGACATCGGGATCGGCGCCGATCAGATACGAGCTACCGACGATCACGGAATCGAACTGCGATTGCATCCAGAACTCGCCCCACATCACGGCGGCGGGCAGGTTCGATATCTTCATCTCGACGCCCAGCTGCGCAAAGGTTTGCTGCAGGAACTGCTGCACCTGCTCGCGCAGCGGATCGCCGGAGGTGGTCGAATTGGTGAAGGACAGACGAACACCGTTCTTGGTCCGGATGCCGTCCCGTCCCGGGGCCCAGCCGGCCTGATCGAGGATCTTGCGCGCGCGATTCAGGTCGAACTGGTGCAGCGGCAGATTGGCGTTGAAGTAGAGGGACTGCCGCGGCATGAAGGTCTCCGTCGGAGTGGGCACGCCGTAGTAGAGCCCCTGGATGATCGCCTCCTTGTCGATTGCCGCATAGAGCGCCTCGCGGACCGCAAGTTCCTTGAACTGCGGGCGCTCGAGGTTCAGGTAGAAGGACTCGAACGAGGCCCTTGGAACCAGCGTCACCACGCGGTTCGGCAGCGTCTTGGCTTCACCATAGTGATCGGGAGTGATGTAGGGCTGACCGACGAGATCGATGTCGCCGCTCTTGAACTGGGTGTAGAGGACGGTGAGATCGGGAATGTATTTGAAGACCAGCCGCTCGATATGGGGGCCTTCACCGAAGTATTCGGTATTGGCCACGAGCTCGAGATGATCACCAGCAACCCGCTTCCCCCATTTGAACGCGCCGGTGCCGACCGGCGCCTGGTTGAAGGCGGCGTTGTTCGGATTGGCCTCTTTCTCCAGGATGTGCTTGGGCACGATGAAGGTTTCGGTGAGGAACGACAGATACGGCGCAAAGGCTTCTTCCATTCGCCACGAGATCTCCGTGGGCGAGACCACCGTAATGTCGCGCACGAGAGTGTGACCGGACGTGCGCCAAGCCCGGAAGTTGGGGTTCGTGATCAGTTCGAGCGTGAACTTCACGTCCTCGGCGCTGAAAGGCTTGCCGTCGTGCCAGCGGACATCGTCACGCAAACGAATGCGCCATTTGAGACCGTCTTCCGAAATGCCGCCGTTCTTCTGGTTCGGCACTTCCAGGGCGAGGTTGGGCTGAATGACACCTTGGGGATCGATGCGGAAAAGCGCGTCGAAAACCGAGAAATGCACGCCATCGTCGACTTCAATGTGGGCCATCAGCGGATTGAAAACGGTCGGCTCCTGTCCAAGTCCGACGATGACGCGGCCGGTTGGCTTTGCCGAAGAAGTACGCGCGAGGGCCGACTTGCCCAAGAGATTGGGCGCGAAGAGGCCGGCAGCTCCACCAATCGCCACCATGCGCAGGGCATCGCGCCGCGAGTAGTTCGATGTCGTCGCAGAACGCTTGGTCATAACGTCTCTCCTTGCCTGTGGTGTCCGACGCGGCTTTCATCCTGGGGCATGCTTCCGGGCTGCTCGCCGGGGATCGCGGCCACCAGTTCTCGGGTGTAGCTGGATTTCGGGTCGAAGAAGATCTGGGACGGCGGTCCGCGCTCAATGATCTGTCCTCGATGCATGACGGCAATTTCATCGCAGATCTGGCTTGCGACGCGCAGATCATGGGTGATGAAGATCATCGAGACGCCCGTCTCGCGCTGAATCTGATCCAGCAGCTTCAAGATCTGGGCCTGGATCGATACGTCGAGCGCGGAGACGGCTTCGTCGGCAATCAGCAGCTTCGGCTTGAACATCAGCGCCCGCGCGATACCGATGCGCTGGCGCTGCCCGCCGGAGAACTCGTGCGGATAGCGGTCGAAGGCTCCTGAATCGAGGCCGACATGGGACAGAAGCTCCCGCGCCCGCTCGGCAGCCTCGCTGTATGGCACCCCATGCGCGACGGGCCCGACCGTGAGAATATGTCCGACCGTCGATCGTGGATTCAGCGAGGCAAAGGGATCCTGGAAGATCATCTGGATCCTGGGCCGCAGCGATCGAAACTCGGCCTCGGAAAGCCCAGCGATGTCGCGCCCTTCGAACAGAATCGAGCCGCTGTCGCACGCCATGAGCTTGATCAGCAGCCGACCGAGCGACGACTTGCCCGAACCGCTCTCCCCCACGACGCCGAGCGTGCGGCCCGACGTGAGGTCGAAGCTGACCCCATTGACCGCAGGCACGATGCGCTGCGTGCGGAAAAGCGCGCTGCCGCTGCGATAGGTCTTTGCGAGGCACTCGACCTTGAGAATGGCCACTGGCTCAGCAGCTTCCAAGGGCACACGGTTTTTGCCGGTCAGGTGCGGGACGGCTGCGATCAGGCGGCGCGTATAGAGGTGGCTGGGCGACTTCAGCACCTGCTCGGCACTGCCCTGCTCCACGCAATGGCCTTTCTCCATCACCACAACGTAATCGGCGATCTCAGCCACGACACCGAAGTCATGAGTGATGAACATGACGCTCATCCCCTTGCGGCGTTGAATGTCGCGGATCAATTTGAGGATCTGCGCCTGGGTCGTCACGTCCAGGGCGGTGGTCGGCTCGTCTGCAATCAGGATCGCGGGCTCGAGAGCCAGAGCCATGGCGATCATCACGCGCTGCCGCTGTCCGCCAGAAAGCCGGAATGGATACTGGTGATACATGAGCTGCGGATCCGGCAGACCGACTTCAATCAACAGGTCAATCGCCCTGCTGCGACGGGAGGCCGGCGTTCCAACGTCGTGCGCAGCCATCACCTCCTCGATTTGCGCGCCCACGGTCATCAGCGGGTTGAGCGCCGAGAGAGGGTCTTGAAAGATCATTGAAACGATGCGGCCGCGCAGGCTGCGGAGCTTGTTGGGCGAGAGACCTACGATGTTCATCCCGTCCAGGTGGATCGCACCCGAGGAGACCCGGATCGCTTTCGGTAGAAGCCCCATGATCGCATTCGCAGTGACCGACTTGCCCGATCCGGATTCCCCGATGATACAGAGAATCTGTCCGCGTTTCAGATCGAATGAGATGTTCTCGACGGCGTATGCCCGCTCCATTCCTTCCGGCAGACTCACGGTCAGTTCGCGCACCGACAGCGCGACATCGACGGGGCTTGCCACCTGGATGCCAGAGGCCATGAGAGCATCCTCCTTTTTCAAGCCAGTGCCGTCATCTTGCTGCGGCCGGCGCCTTCGGCTCCTTGCGTCTCCGCGCTCCTTGGACAGGTCAATAATTCGCCGCTCAACTTGCCATTCCTTCATTGGAGGCTGCGACATGGTTCAGGCCTCTTCGCGCAAGAAGCAAGAGCCGTTGCTCAGAGCGCCGCGCCGACCCGTTCGGCTACCTCGATCGAAGCGAAGCTCCTTCATGGCTTGATCCCTTCCGCGAAGGCCTGCTCCTGGACAAGGCTCATGCAAGTTGCCTCTTTGAACTTCGACCATCGATCGGTTGGTTCTGCCGATCTTGACGATGTCGATCACCCCGGAGTCGCCGAAAGCCGGCATCGAAGCAGCAGGAACTTCTGAAAACGAAGTCCGATTTGGCATTTCAGTCTGCGCCGCCAAGTCGCCGTGGCCCCTGCCGGGAAGGCGCGCAATGGATTGCGGGAGCGCGAGCGTCGGTCTCGCCGCCTGCAAGTGCGGTGCAAGCAAAGTTATTTTCGCAACAATTGCCTGTGTCAAAGACGGTAAACCGCAGGATATTCGGTCTCACGACGAAAGTCCGCGGGGGCTGCGGCAATTCCTCGGTTACGCTACGGCAACCACCGGAGATCCTTGGTCCGATGAGCGCGCCGCTCCTGCATATCGAATCCAGTCCATCCCTACCTCGTGAGGCAGACGTCGTGGTCATCGGCGGCGGCGTCGTGGGCGTGTTCACGAGCTACTATCTCGCTCGTCGCGGCCTCAAGGTTGCTTTGCTTGAAAAGGGCCGCGTCGCCGCCGAGCAGTCCAGTCGCAACTGGGGATGGTGCCGCCAACAGAACCGCGATGCGCGCGAGTTACCGCTTGCCACCAAGAGCCTGGATCTCTGGGAGCGAGTTGCCCAAGAGACCGGTGAAGATGCCGGTTTTCGCCGTTGCGGCCTGTTGTACTTGTCGAACGACGAGAATGAGCTGGCCGGCTGGGCAAAGTGGCGCGACTTCGCCAGGACCGTCGGGGTCACGACGCACATGCTGAGTGCGGAAGAAGCGAACGAGCGAGGCAGGGCGACCGGTCGCAAGTGGAAGGGCGGCGTCTTCTCGCCGACAGACGGGACGGCAGACACGTCAAGGGCCGTGCCCATTGCCGCGCGCGCAATCATGGCGTCGGGCGGCACGGTGCACCAGCAATGCGCGGCGCGCGGTTTGGAGCTCACTGCCGGCCGGGTCAGTGCAGTGGTGACCGAGGCGGGCACGATCCGGACGAAGACGGCTGTCATGGCAGGCGGTGCATGGGCTTCGTCGTTTTGCAACCAGCTCGGCATTCGCTTCCCACAGGCATCCGTACGCTCTTCCATTCTGTCCCTGGCCCCGGGCCCAGCCGGCCTGCCTGACGCCTTGTACGCCGGGCTCGTATCGGCGACGCGACGCGGCAACGGCGGATACACGTTGGCAATCAGCGGGCGCGCGCGAGTCGATCCGACGCCGCAGCAGTTCAGGTTCAGCCGCGAATTCCTGCCCATGTTCGCCCGCCGGTGGCGAAGTCTCGGCCCTGGGGCCTTTGAAGGCTTGAGGCAGCGTCATGAATCTCTGGCGAAGTGGCGGCTCGACGCGGTGACCCCGATGGAGCTGAACCGGACGCTCGATCCTCGCCCTGACATGAGGCAGATTCGGCTGACGCATCGACGAGCCTGTGAGCTCGTGCCGGAACTCCAGCGCGTCGAAATCTCAAACGTCTGGGCCGGCTACATCGACAGCACGCCGGACGGCATTCCCGCAATCGGTGAAGTTGAGTCCATTCCAGGGTTCATCCTTGCGGCGGGATTCAGCGGCCACGGTTTTGGAATTGGCCCAGGCGCGGGGCATATGATCGCCGACATCATCACGGGCAGTCCGCCGATCGTCGACCCGCGCCCCTACAGGCCGGAGCGGCTGAAAATGAGCGCCTGGGGCAAGGTCAGCGAGTTCTGAATTGCAGCTTCTGCCTCGGTGGGAAAAGGTGCTGGTTGATGCTATGACAATGCATATGACGCTGAAATCTCAAAGCCCTCACGCCGTTATCGGCCCCATCTGATGGCATTGCTATGAAGCTCGATAAGATCGACATCAGGATTTTATGCGAACTGCAGAAGAACGGGCGGATTTCCAACGTCGAGCTCGCCGAGCTGATCAATCTTTCCCCAAGCCCGTGCCTGATGCGGGTCAAGAGACTCCAGACGGAGGGCTTCATCACCGGCTATTCGGCCCAGATCGATGTTGCCAAGCTCGGACAAACTCTGACTGTGTTCGCGGAAATCACCCTGAAGAATCACCGGCAGATCGATTTCGCGCGCTTTCTCACGACCATTGAAAAGATCGATTCCGTCGTCGAATGCCATCTCGTTTCCGGCGGGTACGACTATCTCGTCAAGTTCATCACGGCGGGGATCAGCGAATACCAGGCGGTGATGGAGCGCCTGGTCGAGATGGATATCGGCATCGACAAATATTTCAGTTTTGTCGTGCTGAAGTCCCCGATCGTGAAATCCCATCTGCCTCTCGAAAGCATATTCAACGGCTAAAGGACAGGCTCGGTCCTTATCCTTTCATGGCCGCGCGGACGTCCTTGTCTTCGAGCGTCTGGTCCAGCGTGGTCCTCGTCCGCTCGATGATGCCGTCGATGTCCGCCTCCGTGCAGCAGAGCGGCGGCGCGTAGCCCAGCACGCCCTGGGCAAAGGCGCGGATCACGAGGCCGTTGTCCCATGCGCGGTCGAAAATACGGCGCGCTGGATCGGCTTCCGCCGGCAGCGGCGTCTTGCGCTCCTTGTCAGTGACGAGCTCGATTGCCGCCAGCATGCCGCGACCGCGGACATCGCCGACGAGCGGATGATCGGACAACGCGCGAAGGCCTTGCATCAGGCGGTGCCCGGCCTTCCGGCCGTTTTCCAGCAGGCCGTTTTCGTAAAGGTCCAGGCACGCGAGCCCGACGGCAGCACTGACAGGATGTGCGGAATAGGTGTAGCCGTGGCCGACGGCCGCCTTGCCGGCGCCGTCTGCAATGGTGTCGTAGACGCGGTCCGACATCAGAACGGCCCCCATCGGCACATAGCCCGAAGTCAGGCCTTTTGCCGTGGTCATGAGATCCGGCACGACGTCATCCTCTTCACAGGCGAACAGCGGACCGACACGGCCAAAGCCGGTGATGACCTCATCGGCAACGAACAGAATGTCGTACTCCTTGCAAACAGCGTGCATGGCCTTCAGCCAGGACGGCGGCGGAACGAGGACGCCTCCGGACCCCTGTACCGGCTCGACATAGAAGGCCGCGACGCGTTCGGCGCCGAGCTCGGCGATCTTGGCCCGCAGGGCCGCGACCGATGCCGCAATGATCGCCTGGGGATGCGAACCAACGGGATTGCGATAGGCGTAGTGCGATGGGATCTTGTGCTGCCAGTCGTATGGCACCCCGAAGCCTGCATGAAAGGCCGGCAGCGCGGTCAAGCCGGCCCCTGCCGTCGACGATCCGTGGTAGCCGGACTCGACGGAAATGAACTGATCCTTCTGCGGCCTCCCCTCGGCATGATAATAGTACCGGATGAAGCGGATCGTGCTGTCGACGGCATCGGAGCCGCCCAAGGTGAAATAGACATGGTTCAGATCGCCAGGCGCCAGTTCAGCCAGCCTTGCGGCCAGCCGGATGGCCGGGTCGGAGCCCAACCCGAAATAACCCGTCGCATAAGGCAGTTCGCGCAGCTGCCTCAAAGCCGCTTCGACGATGCTGTCCTGTCCGTAACCGGCATTGACACACCACAGGCCGGCGAAGCCGTCCAGCAATTGACGGCCCGAGACATCGGTCAGTGTCGCGCCCTTCCCTGACTTCAGCACGCGGACGCCCGTCGCCTCGTGGCTGCGAAACGATGAGACCGGGTGAATCAGATGCGCGCGATCGAGTTCAATCAGCGAGTTGCTCAACATGTCGCCCTCCAGCTCAACCGCACTGCTTGTGCGGCCACCACGATGGAGCTCAACGTAAGACGCCCAGGACAGCAGTTGCTCCCGGGCTGACCATGGACGAAGGGCATTTTGACTATCATTGACGACCGGCGCCGCATCTTATGCGGGCATCGGGCCGCGCAAGGCACAAGTCGGAGGCACCTTTTCACACAACTCTCTGCCACAGCGCCGATCCGATACGACACAATCTGCTCCCGGTCGCCGCGACAGCGGTGCTTTATCCGGCCGCCTGCCCGCTATGATCCCTGTCGTACCGGAACACGGTGCGTGAGGACCGAAAAGGATCGAGCCATGGCAACGTTTAGACCCAAGTACATCACCTTCGACTGCTACGGCACGCTGACCAATTTCGACATGGCCGGCGCGGCAAGGAGAGTCTATGGCTCTCAACTTTCTGCCACGACGATGGCAAGTTTCATCAAGGATTTCGCTGCCTATCGCCTGGACGAGGTTCTTGGCGCATGGAAGCCGTACTTCGAGGTCGTGCATAATTCGGTAGAGCGCGCTTGCAAGCGCAACGGTATCGTATTTCGGCCGGAGGATGCCCAGCGCATCAATGAAGAGATCCACTCATGGGGTCCACATCCCGACGTCCCGGCGGGTCTGGCCAAAGTTGCCAGGGAGATTCCGCTGGTCATCCTGTCGAACTCCATGAAGAACCTCATCATGTCGAACGTGGAGAAGCTCGGCGCTCCGTTCCACATGGTCATCACCGCGGAGGAGACCGGCGCCTACAAGCCGCATATGAAGGGCTTCGAGTATATGCTGGACAAGCTGGGCTGCGGCCCGGAGGACATCACCCACGTCTCCTCCTCCTTCCGCTACGACCTGATGACGGCCTATGACTTGGGCATCAAGAGCAAGGTCTGGGTGAACCGCGGTCACGAGCCCGCGAACCCCTTCTATGAATACACCGAGGTCGCTGACATCGGAGGGCTTGCCGCGGCCGTCGGCTTGGAGCCTCTTCGCAAGAGCGCGTGAGCGCAGTTCTTTTCGGCCTTTCACGACTTGCGTTGTGACGGAAAAAGGGGGCGGTTCGACCGCCCCCTTTTCTTGTTTCGGATATCGATCTGAAGGGCCGCTCAGTCTAGTCCGCCGACATGAAGCGCCTTGGTCTCGAGATATTCTTCGATCCCGAGCTGGGATCCCTCGCGTCCGAGGCCCGACTGTTTGACACCGCCGAAAGGCGCCACCTCGGTCGAGATCAGGCCGGTGTTCAGGCCGACCATGCCGAACTCGAGCGCCTCGGCAACACGCCAAGAGCGCTTGAGGTTTTCAGTGTAGAAATAGGCGGCAAGGCCGAACGGCGTGCCGTTGGCGATCGCAATCGCCTCGTCCTCGGTCTCGAACCGGAACAGCGGCGCGACCGGCCCGAAGGTCTCCTCTGAAGCGAGGAGCATCTCCGTGGTCGCCCCGCCGAGCACGACAGGGCGGGCATATTGCCGCCCTTCCGGCACCGACTCACTCTCCGCGATGAGCTTTGCGCCCTTGTTCAGGGCGTCCGTGACGTGCCGCTTGATCTTCTCGATTGCCGCGCCATTGATCATCGGCCCAATCGCAACGTCGTCTTCCGTGCCGGGACCGACCTTCATTCTTGCGACCTGGCTGGCAAGCTTCTGGGCGAAGGCGTCGTAAATGCCGGATTGAACGAGAATGCGATTGCAGCAGACGCACGTCTGCCCGCCATTGCGGAATTTTGACGCAATTGCCCCCTCGACCGCTAGGTCGATATCGGCATCGTCGAAGACGATGAACGGCGCGTTGCCACCGAGCTCGAGGCTCAGCCGCTTGATGTTGTCAGCAGCACCCTTCATCAACAAGGCACCGACGCGGGTCGATCCGGTAAACGAGATCTTGCGGACGGTTTCGTTGGCCATCAGCTCCGCGCCGATTTCCGTCGGCATGCCCGTCACGATGTTGATCACGCCCGCTGGAATTCCGGCCCGTTCAGCCAGAACAGCGATGGCGAGAGCTGAAAAAGGCGTAAACTCGGATGGCTTGATGACGACTGTGCAGCCCGCGGCAAGCGCTGGTGCCACCTTGCGCGTGATCATCGCGTTGGGGAAATTCCAGGGCGTGATGATCCCGCAGACGCCGACCGGTTCTTTCAGCACCAGAATGCGGCGATCAACGGTGGGCGCCGGGATTGTCGATCCGTTGATGCGGCGGGCCTCTTCCGCAAACCATTTGACGAAGGATGCCCCGTAACGGATCTCTCCGAGCGATTCAGCAAGCGGCTTGCCCTGTTCCAGCGTGAGCAGAAGAGCCAAATCCTGCTCATGGCGTCGCATGAGCTCGTACCAACGCTCCAGCAGCGCAGCACGCTCCGCATGAGCCTTGGTCTTCCACTGCTTGAACGCAGCGGCCGCCGCCTCGATTGCTGCCCTGGTCTCAATTCGGCCCATATCGGGGATGGTGCCAAGCACTTTCTGGCTGGCAGGATCGATGACATCAACGCAGGCTTTCGTGCTCGCATCCCGCCAAGTGCCGCCGATCAGCGCTTGCTGGCGAAACAGATCCTTGTCCTTCAATGCAATCATCGCCTTGCTCCTTGCTTCGTGCCCGACTCCGCCGTCACTGCCTGGATTTGCGAGTGACGGGACGAAGCCCTCTCATGCGAGCAGTACATGCCCGCACGCCGCATTTTTCATTGATCATGAAGTGCCTGGCCGCGCTGAATCTCGTCAGATGCTGGCTTGAAAGTTGAATATTCCAACGGCCGCCCTCAGCATCGCCTCAGTCGTAATGGCAGACGTAGATCTTTCGCACGGTCTCGATCGTGCGCCAGATCCCAACAAAGCCAGGCTTCATGACAAAGCTGTCGCCGGCACGGTATCTTCTGATCTCACCACCCTTTTCCTCGATTTCGATCAGGCCCGAGAGAATGTGGCAGAACTCGAAGGTGGTGCCCTTGATGGAATGGGTCTCGCCCGGCGTCGCTTCCCAGACGCCGGTCAGCACCTTCTCGCCTTTCGAGGCGTCCTGTGCCCAGGTCTTGAACGATGGATTGCCCGAAATGAGCCGCTCCGGGGCAGGCAATGCGTTCTTTGGTGTGAAGTCCGGATTGGTGTCGATGGTGACTAGAAGTGACATGGCGCCTTTCCTGTTAGTAGCCGAGTGTTCGATCGACGAGGCCGATCGGATTTCGTCCGGCGCGGTAGCGCCGGATGTTCTCTATGACGGATTGTGCCGCCGTGTGCGGTTGCGTCACCGACGCGATATGCGGCGTGATGATCACCTTCGGATGGCACCAAAGTGGATGATTTTCCGGCAGCGGCTCGGGATCGGTGACGTCGAGCATCGCTGCTGCCAAATGCCCGCTGTCCAGTGCCTCGATGAGCGCGCCCTGGTCAAGCTGCGGGCCGCGGCCGACATGCAGCAGCCTCGCTCCGACTGGCAAAAGCGAGAAAAGCCTTGCGTTCAGGATGCCGCTCGTTTGCTCCGTCAGGGGAAGAAGACAGACGAGGATATCCGTTCCTCGCAGGAAGTCGCCAAGCTGGTCGTCGCCATGGAAGCAAGCGACTCCCTCGACAGTTTTTTCGCTGCGGCTCCACGCGGCGAGTGGAAACTGGAACGGCTTCAGGCGGTCGATCGAAGCTTGCGCAAGCATGCCAAGGCCGAGGAAGCCAATACGCCGATCGGTAGCCTGGGACGTTGCAAGCGCTTGCCATAGGCCCCGTCTCTGCTGCTCCTGATACGCAAGCATCTCGCGATGGAGCGTCAGCACACCAAGGACGACGTATTCCTGCATCATGCGTATGATGCCATCCTCGACCATGCGCACGAGCTTCACCTGCTCGGGTATGGTTTCCGGCTTGAACTGGTCAACGCCAGCCCCGATGGAAAAAAGCACCTCCAGATTACAAAAACGCGAGACATCGTCGGGCACGTTCCAGGTCAGCAGGTACCGTATCTTTTCCGGGTCGATGGATTCGCTGCAATGGTAAAATTCCAGGTCAGGCAGCTCGCACGCAAAGGCCTTGCGGAAGACTGCCCCCCTGGCAGCATCAGAATTGAAAAGAAATGCCATCGATGCACGCCTCCGCCTCGCTCGGCATGTCGACGACGCCAGGAAGAGCGATTAGCCTTGCAAGACTTTCTTGGGGATTCCCGGCGATCCGCTCTGCCGGCACAGTTTCTTGCCGAACACCGAGAGGGTAGCTGCACGCCGGAGCTTTCCCTGCCGAATTACGTTGCAATACAGGCCGAAGATTTCGAAAAGAAAGCCCAAACAGGGGAAACCTGCTGGCTTTTCGTGCAATAGTGCGGCGAAATACGCCGCTACCCTATTGTTGCGGAAGAGAAAAGGCGCGATGTGCGGCCGATTGGCACCCCGCGAAGAAACGGACGAGTCGAGATGGGACGAACGGTACGCGTGAAGTCCTTTGAGCTGGCCGCGAAGGACATCAACGACGTTGATGTGACGCTGCTCCACGCCCTCTCGACCGGCGTTGGCTGGCCGCATCGACCCAAGGATTGGGATTTCTTGCGCCGCGCAGGTCACGGCATCGTAGCCGTCGATGGTATTGGACGCGTCTTCGGCAGCGCGATGTGGTTCCCATGTGACCGCGAATTCGCGACCATTGGCCTGGTGATCACATCGCCTCGGACCCAGGCTCAGGGGACTGGCCGCTGGCTCATGGAGCAGGTTTTCGAGCGGTGTCGCGACCGGAATTTGACCCTCAACTCAACCCACGCCGCCTATCACCTCTATCTGTCGCTGGGGTTCACGAAGGAAGCCACCGTGTATCAGTGGCAAGGTGAGGTCGCCTCACCAACTCCGCCGGTGCCGACCCTGGAGGGCGAATTGAGCTCGCTGTCCACGGCGAACATCGGAGAGATCGCGGCACTGGACGAACGCGCGTTTGGAGCCAGCCGTCAGAAGTTGCTTGCATTGCTTTCTGAAGGTGCGTCAATCTGCGTCCTGCGCCGTGGCGGTGCGACCGTCGGTTATTCCATGAAGCGCGAATTCGGGCGCGGTCATGTGATTGGCCCGATCGTTGCCAGCAATGATTCTGACGCGATCCATCTTGCGGCCGTGCATCTCAAGGATCTCGCCGGAAGGTTCGCCCGCGTGGATACGCGGGAGCAGACGGGTCTGTTTGCGGACTTTCTTCAACAGAGCCGCCTCGGGATGAACGACACGGTCACAACCATGTCCAAGGGACGGCGATTCCTGAACCGAAAGGAAAACGAGCCGTGGGTCTACGGATTGGCCGGTCACGCCTTGAGCTGAAGCTGTGAGCATGGGACAAAAGGGCTGAGGCAACGGACCTATTCCCACGTCCGACGGGGATTCTGTGCTTGCCAGCCGTTGACGCATTTTCAGCAAACTCGAACTACTCAAGACACACCTCTCCAGTCTCGCGGCGCATCACACCCGAGTTTTGCGCTGCTCTCGACGCCCCTTCATCGGAAAGGGCGCAGGGAAGACCGGGCGCCGGCTGGCACCCGCGGTCCGCTGTGCGCAGATTGCGCGAAGACGGATGCACAGCGGCATACAGGGCAGCCTGGACATCCCGGCCTTCCCTGCGCAGTGGTTTGACGGCTTATGGCGCGCTCTCCCCGGGGAGCGATGCACTATTGCCCCCGTCGCCTTGCGGATGGCTGGTGCGCGTGCCCGGTCGGGCCGCCTCACCACCGCAAGCCTTGACGCACAGACCCCGGGCGTCAGGACCACACGCTTTTGCCGTACGCGAACCGCACCGGTCGTGTGCGCGCTGCTCACCCGCTCACGGGCCAAACCCGCCCTGCAATTGCTGGCGCGCCGATGCACTCCACGTCCACCGCCACCCGGCCCGCGTATCGTGACGGTCGCGAAACGCCCCTTATCCTTGGGCCAGGATGAGAGGGATATACGATATTTCCGAATTTCGGTCAAGCAGAATATCTTAGGACAATGCGACAGGCAGTCAGAAGGTGCTCCTGGCGGGAATTATCTGCCGGGCCCAGGAGCGTCTTCTTGGCCCGCCTGTCTCCACATCGTCATTGCGAGCGCAGCGAAGCAATCCAGGAATGCCTCCGCGGCGACGCTCTGGATTGCTTCGCTGCGCTCGCAATGACGAGGAGGATTACGCGACCGGGGCCATTCGACTTCCCCGCGCCAATCCCTATATCCTGCGGAAACGATTTGACGCAGCGGACAGCTTCGATGGCCAGAACACGCACGAGAGGCACCGACGCCGACGACCTCCCCCGCTACTTCGTCTGGGTCCGGGGGCTCGAAGGGCCCGAGCCGCAGAAATGGACGGCGATGGATTTCGGCGTCGGCGATTGGAAGCGGCCACTCGTGCTGGCCTATCTGGAGCTGCCGGAAGACGAACGGCCGCTGTCGCTATCGGTCCTGGCGCGGCGATATCCGCCGCCGCGAGTCGATCTTTCGTAAGCCGGGCTAGGGTGTGTACTCATGACCGTCAGCTCCGCAAGAGAAAGCGGAAATCCCCGGCTTGAGCGTGATCGGCGCCTTTTCCTGCAGATTTGCCCGTCGAATTCCACACCAAGGATCAGATCGCGATAAATCTGAAGGCTGCAAACGCGCTCGGCGTTGCAATTCCGCCGACGCTGCTTGCCCGTACCGACGAAGTCATCGAATAGCCCGCCAGCCTCAAGCCCACTGTCTGATCGGCAAGAGGCCGTGTTAGGATTTGCTTGTTGTCAACGGGGGGAGAGCATGCGGCGACGAGAATTCATGGCACTCCTGGGCCGTGCAACGGCCACTACGGCATGGCCTGTCGCGGTGGGCGCGCAGGAGCCGGCAAGGGTTCGGCGGGTCGGGTACATTGCCGGCGCCGATGAGGCTACGATGGGACATATCTTCGCGGCATTCAGGCAGCGGCTTACCGAACTAGGGTACGTCGAGGGTCGATCTATCGCGCTGGAGGTGCGCTGGGCCGAGGGACGTGCCGAGCGGCTCCCCGGCCTGGTGACCGAGCTTATCGGTCTCAAATTGGATGTGCTGGTGGCGGGCAACAGCGTAGCTGCCATAGCGGCCAAGAACGCTACTCACACAATCCCCATCGTTATGGTGGCGGCCGATCCGGTTGGACTTGGGCTCGTGGAAAATTTGGCGCGACCCGGAGGAAACGTGACGGGGTTGAGCTATTTCAATGAGGCAATGATCGCAAGGCGTCTGCAACTCCTGAAGGAGATGACGCCAGGCCTTGCGCGGATCGCTGTGATGAAGAACTCGACAGTCTCTATCCACGCCACCTTCTGGCGGACCGCTGAGGTGGCGGCACGCACTCTGGGCGTATCGCTACAACCTCTCGAAGTGGGACGGCCGGAGGATTTTGATGCGGCGTTCGCCGCTGCCACAGGAGGCAACGCCCAAGCTCTCATCGTCTTCGATGACGTTCTGACTATTGTGCATAGACCCCGCATCATTGCTCTCGCTGCCGCTCACCGACTTCCGGCCGTGTACGGACTTCGTGAGTTTCCGAAGGATGGAGGCTTAATGTCGTTCGGTGCGAGCTTCGTCGTCTTGTTCCGACGCGCCGCCACCTACGTGGACAAAATCTTGAAGGGCGCCAAGCCTGCCGATCTTCCCGTCGAGCAACCAACCACGTTCGAGCTTGTCATCAATAGCAAGACTGCGAACGCCCTTGGCCTTACAGTGCCGCCCACCTTGCTCGCCCAAGCTGACGAGGTGATCGAATGATGTCGCCTGTTGTCCCGACTCGGACATCTGGTGAGATGCCGCAATGGGGCGGTGCCGGAGGCAGAGCGGACATCATACGCACCCCAAGTGCAGCGCGGCTTATGAGCCCGCGCTCTAGCTTAGGCGCAATCCTAGGACCGTCCATGCGTGCCTGACGCGGGACCAAGTTATCGCCGCCCCCATGATTATGGGTGTCGCCGCCTTCGCGCTGCGGTTAGACTTGCTTCGCGCCGCGGGGGACACGCGGGTCGCGGGACCATGGACATGACCGAACAGGGCGAGACGGGTGACGCCATCACCATCCTCCTCGTCGAGGACGATGCGCCGACCTGCTGGCGGCTGCAGGATGCGCTGGCCAAGGCTGGTTACGAGGTGCGCAGCGCCGGTACGCTCGCGGAGGCGCGGCAGGCCCTCGCCGCCGGCGCGCCGCGCGTGCTGCTGACGGATCTGCGGCTGCCCGACGGCCACGGCATCGAGCTGATCCGCGAGATGCGGCAGCGCTTTCCCGACACCGAGATCATGGTGATCTCCGCGCTCGGCGACGAGGAGAGCGTGATCTCCGCGATCACGGTCGGCGCCACCGGCTACCTGCTCAAGGACGCCTTCCCCACCGACATCGCCACCACCGTGCGCGACCTGGTCGCCGGACATTCGCCGATCTCGGCCTCGATCGCCCGCTTCATCGTGCGCCGGACGCAAGGTGCCGCGCAGAGTTCAACGGAGCCGCCGCCCGGCCCCGCGCTAAACACGGCGAGGCTGACCCCGCGCGAGATCGACATTCTCTGGGGCATCGCCAAAGGCTTCAGCTATGCCGAGATCGCCAGCCATCTCGGTCTGTCCAAGCAGACCGTGCCCGGCCATATCAAGAACATCTATCGCAAGCTCGAGGTGCACACGCGCAGCGAGGCGGTGTTCGAGGCGGTGCAGCAGGGCCTGATCAAGCTGTGAGCGAGATCGCGGCCAAAGCACCCACGAAGGCACCTGCGAAGGCACCGACACGCCCGCGGCGCCGCCTGCTCGCGTCGCGTCTCGTGCCATATCTGCTGCTGCAGGCGTTGATCGTCATCGTCACGATCCTGGGGCTTCGGCTGCTGCAGCCGAGCGATCCCGAAGACTACGCGGTGAGCGATTTTTCGGCGCGGGAGGACGGTCTGACGCGCCCCGTGACGCTGCCGCATTTCACCTCGTCGCGCGACTCGCTGGCCGACCCGCCATTCTACACCGGCACCTTCACATTCCGGAGCGGCGATGCGGCCTCGGGCTGGTCGGTGTACCTGCCGCGCTTCAGCAATGCCGTGGAGGTCGCCGTTAACGGCGTCCCCGTGCTCGACTCCCGGCGCGATGCCAACGCCAACCGGCCCGACCGCAACACGCCGCAGATCGCAGCCATCCCCGCCTCGCTGCTGCGCGACGGCGCCAACGAGATCACGGTGCGGCTTTTCGTGTGGGGACCGCTCAAGGGCTTCCTCGATACCGTCTATCTCGGGCCGGATGCCGCCTTGCGCCCGGCCTATGAGACGCGCACGCTGCTGTTCGTCACGCTGCCGGTGGTGTTCTCCGCCTGGCAGGCGATCCTGGCCGTCATCCTTGCGATCATGTGGCTGATGCGGCGCCACGAACCGGTCTACGGCGTGCTTGCCGCGGCGATGGTGCTCGGCGTGGCGCAGGCATTCGCGCCGCCGCCGGTGCCGCCGGCCACGGTCTCGCGGCTGGCTGCGGTGCTGCTGGCCTCCGCACCGATCGAGAGCGCGCTGGTCGTCGCGTTCGGCGTGCTGTTCTTCGGCTGGCGCTGGCCGCGTTACGCCACGCTGCTGTTCGTGCCTGGAATCGTCGTGTTCGTGGTCGGGCTGATCGGAGGCCCGCCGCTGCCGCGCATCCTGTTCCTGGTCCTCGGCATTCCCACCGTCGGCATTTGCCTGTTCCTGATGGCCTGCGTCACGGCCACGGCGGTGGTGCGGCGGCAGGACGCGGCGAGCTTCACGATCGGCTGCGCGGTGACCATCGTGCTGGTCTGCTGGGCCCAGGACATGCTCACGGTGCTCGAGATCGCGAGCAATGATCGCATCTTCGTCTCGCGCCTGTCCTATTCGGCGATGCTGGTCGCGATCGGCGCCGGGCTGACCTGGCGCTTTGCCCGCGCCTTGAACCAGGTCGACAGCTTTGCCGGCCAGCTGGTGACGCGCGTGCGCGAAGCCGAGGAGCGCCTGAAGGCGAGCTTTGCCCGTGAGGAGGAGCGCGCCCGCGCCGCCGCGCTCGCCAACGAGCGCACGCGCCTGATGCGAGACCTGCACGACGGTCTCGGCGGCCAGCTCGTGAGCATCGTCGCGCTGTCCGAGCGTGGCAGCGCCGGCGCGACCATCACGGACGCCGCGCGCGCTGCGTTGAAGGATCTGCGCCTCGTCATCGATTCCATGGACGACATTGGCGGCGACCTGATGCTCGCGCTCGGCTCCTGGCGCGAGCGCGCGACGGCCCAATTGCGGCCGCACGACATCGCACTCGAGTGGCGCGTGGCGACGCAGCAGGGCCTGCCGCTGCATCCCGAGCTGAGGCCATGGCACGTCATCCAGATCGTGCGCATCCTCGACGAGGCCGTGACCAATGCGGTCAAGCACGCGCAGGCCCGCCGCATCGCAGTCACCATCGACACGTTCGACGCAGGCCAGGGGCCGTACGGCGTGATCAGCGTGACGGACGACGGAAGCGGCTTTGCGCTGACAGGCAATGGCGAGGCCGCGGGCACCGGCCAGACCGCGCGCGGCCTGCGCAACATGAAAAGCCGCGCCGCGCGCTGCGGCGCAGTGCTCGACCTGACGTCTGATTCCTCCGGCACGCGCGTGCGGCTGAAATTGCCGCAGCGCTTTCCCGATGGCGACATGGCCGCGGGCTGAAAGGCCCCCTCCCCGAACGTGTGGGGCGCACGGAGAGAGGGGACGGGCCAGGTTAAAATTTCCTGCGGAGGACGGGGGGTGTTCGTCCGCAGGCCCCGTTGGCCCGAAGCGATCCAATCAATTCAATCGAACAGAAAATATCAGCGCACGCCGACGCGATTGACCGGGCCGCCGCGATTCATCGGCGTTCCCGCGCGCACGCCGACGCCAGGCGCGCCGACGCCGGGCGTTGCGACCGCCGCCGCCGCGACCGGCGCTCCCACCACCACGGCGCCAGTCGGCCGCACCACGCAGCCCTTCGGCACGCCGACGGTCTTGCAATAGACCACAGCCTGAGCCGGGCTCGTGCCCAGCGACACCATCGCCGCGCCCGCCAGCGCCATGACCGTCAGCGCCATGACCGTCAGCCTTGCGCCCAGCGCTCCAGCTCTCTTCGACATTCTTGCTCTCCTGCTTCCCGTTCGGCGTCCCGATGCAATCACCGGGTTTCGCAGCCGAGGTGCAGCCTGAATGACAAAAGTGGGCGCACCGATACATGCCATGAAGATGGGGGTACCGCGGGCGGGAGGACTGGCCGGTGCCATGAACATGGCATGGACCCGCGGCCGGGCCTTGCGAGATGGTCCGGCCCGATTGATCCCGGTCGGGACCAACGACGATTGCAAAGAGGTGCTTCATGAAAATTTCGGTTCTTGCCGCGCTGCTGCTCGCAGCTGCCGCCCTGCCCGCTGCGGCGCAGTCCGGTCCATCCGTCCAGGAGCAAATGGCCTGCCGCGGCGACGCCAGCAAATTCTGCGCCGAGCATATCGGCAAGCCGCCGCAGATGAATGCCTGCCTGCGCGAGAACAAGTCGAAGCTCTCGGACTCCTGCCGCAAGGTGGTTGAATCGCGCGGCGGCTAGTCGTTCGCCCCTCTCTTGGGAGAAGACAGAGAGGGCGGCGCTCTGCCGCCCTCTCGATAAATGCCGAAGGCGCGCCGCTATTCCTGCATCATCTCGCCGCTGCCGCCGAACTCGGCCGGAAAATCCTTCAGCTTGGGCAGGCCGTCGCGCATCGGTAGCACGGTCTCGACATAATTGACGTGAACTCCGGGCGTGAACGCGAGCGTGGGGATGGTGGCGGTGAAGACGTCGACCAGACCGAGCGGCGGATGGTTGGTCATGAGATGGCCGCCACACTGCTTGCAGAATTTGCGCTGGCTGAGCGGCGTCTTGGCGAAGGTCTCGACATTCTGAGCGCCTTCGGTGATGCGCACGGCCTCCGGCTTCCACAGGCTGAAGGCGTTGACCGGACCGCCCGACCACGAGCGGCAGGAGCGGCAATGGCAATAGCCCATCGCCTCCGGCTCGCCCGTGACCTCGACCGTGACCGCGCCGCAGAAGCAGTTTCCGACATGTTTCATCTGGAACCTCTCCGTTTTTCTGAAGGATTGTTATTGCGCATCGGCGCCCCGCGCGCCCTTCTTTCGATTGGACGCGCGTGGCTTGGCCGAGACTATACCGATCGGCGCCAGGGAATAAGCATCGAGACGCGTTGTTTGTACTGCCGGTACTCGTCGCCGAAGAGATCTATGAGGTCGCTCTCCTCCAGCGCGATGCCGACGAAGATGTAGAGCGTGGTCACGGCCGCGAACAAAAGATGACCCGCGGTCATGACCGGCGCCGCCCAGAACGCGACGATGAAGCCGAGATAGATCGGATGGCGGACGAACTTGTAGAGCAGCGGCGTCTTGAAGCGCGGCGGCTCCATCTCCTTGCCGACGAGATGATTGGTCACCTGATGCAGGCCGAACAATTCGAAATGGTTGATGATGAAGGTCGAGGTGAACACCAGCACCCAGCCGGCGAAGGACAACGTGACCAGTGTCACGGCAAGATCGGGGTTCTCCACGCTCCATATGACCGACGGCAGCGGACGCCACTGCCAGAACAGGAGGAGCAGTGACAGGCTCGCGAACAGCACGTAGGTGCTTCGCTCGACCGGCTTGGGGACGAACTGCGTCCACCAATCCTTGAATTGCTGGCGCGCCATCACGCTGTGTTGAACCGCGAACAGCGACATCAGCAGCAGATTGATGAGGAGCGCGCGGACGACGGGCGCTTCGGCTCCGGTGTCGATGGTCTTGGGCACCATCACCCCCATGACGAAGCCGATCGCATAGAGAATGGTGACGAAAAACACGAGATACGCCGCAATTCCGTACAGAAAGGCAATGAACCTGAAAATGCGAGAGCCCGTAATCTCCGGGCTGATGGAATGAACCTGGTGATCGAGTTGGGTCATAGAACGCTCCGTTGTGCCGAGGCATCGACACGGTTTGGTCTTCGCACCGTGCCGGATCGGACGTCCCGCGGCTTTTGCAGATGATTGATTTTCGCCTGAGACGACTTTGATTTTTGCTTGAGACGACGAAAACGTGCGATTTCGCTTTGAAAACAACGTGCTGGACGGTGACCTTCGGGAGCTCACATGCGAGGGAACGATCGTTCCGTTGCAGCCGCAAGTGTTCGATCTGCTGCTTTATCTGGTCGCGCAACGGGCGCGAGTGGTCAGCAAGGATGACCTGATCAGCCAGATCTGGAACGACCGGATCGTGTCGGATTCCGCGCTGAACAGCCGGATCAACGCCGCGCGCAAGGCGCTGGGCGATGACGGTGCGACCCAGCGCCTGATCAAGACCATTCCGCGCAAGGGCTTTCGTTTCGTCGGCGAGGTCCGGGAAGAGGTGGCGGCGTCGCCTGCGCGGACGGAAGCCAAGCCCGCTCCCCCGCGCGCGGCGGACCGCCCGGCGATCGCCGTACTCGCCTTCGAGAACATGAGCGGCGATCCCGCCCAGGACTATTTCGGCGACGGGATCAGCGAGGACATCCTCACCGCGCTGTCGAGGCAGCGCTGGTTCATGGTGATCGCCCGCAACTCCTCCTTCACCTACAAGGGGCGTGCGGTCCATATCAGGCAGATCGCCGAGGAGCTCGGTGTCCGCTACATCGTCGAAGGCAGCGTGCGCAAGGCAAACAACCGCGTGCGCATCACCGCACAGCTCAACGACGCCGTCTCGGGCAGCCATCTCTGGGCCGAGCGCTATGACCGCGAGCTCGTCGATGTCTTCGCCGTGCAGGACGAGATCACCAACGCGATCGCCGCGGCGATCGAGCCGCAGATCCACGCGGCCGAGAATTTCCGCAGCCATCGCAAGCCGCCGGCGAGCCTCGACGCCTGGGACCTCTTGATGCGCGCGCTGTCGCATTATTGGCGCGTGACGCGCCAGGATCACGAGGCCGCGAAGGCGCTGCTCGCGCGCGCGATCGCGATCGATCCGAATTACGGCCAGGCGCTGTCGCTGCTGGCCGTGAACGACATGTTCGGCGTGCATCTCGGCTGGATCGAGCTCGCCGCGGTTGCGCCGGCCGCGGAAGCCGCCGCGCTCAAAGCGGTGCGCTGCGACCATGAGGATTCCTGGGCGCATGCCGCGCTCGGCAGCGTCTGCTTCTCGACCCGCAGGCTCACAGACGCGCTGTCCGAATTCGAGCAGGCGCTCGCGCTCAATCCGAACTTCTCGCTGGCGCAGGGCTATTACGCGCTGGCGCTGTCCTATGCCGGACGCTCGAACGACTCGTTCGAGGCCGCGCAAAAGGCGATCCGGCTGTCACCGCGCGATCCGTCACTGGCGATCTATCACGGCATCGCCGCCTATGCGCGCTTCACCGAGCGGCGCTATGACGAGGCCATCGCGCTCGCTCGCGAGGCGATCCGGCACCGCGGCGACCTCACCGGCGCCTACCGCGTGCTCGCCGTCTCCGCCGGCATGTCCGGCGATGGCGCGCTTGCGGACATGGCACTCGGAGAGCTCCGCCGCACCCAACCGGGCATCTCGCTGCACTGGATCGCGACGCAGCTGCCGTGGGCCAACGAGCGAGATCGCGACCACTATCTGGAGGGATTCCGCCGCGCCGGGTTGCGGTGAGACGTCTTGCCCTGGCGGGTAAGCGCGAGGGCGCTCTCGCCGCCGCCATGCCGCGACGCTGTGTCGCTATTCGCAGCCGTCATGTCGACGCACGACGAACGTGACGGACGCCCAGCAATACAAGCCCAACTCATCAAAACAGGACGCGCTGTACATTTTTTGTGCGTGCACTGTCGCGACTTTCATCTTGCCGCGCCGAACGGGACTGTGTGAGCCTCGATGGCGGATGGGGACTGGGATGGACCGACCGTCGCTTTGCGCGCCAGGGCGCCTGCGAAGCGCTTGCGGCCGGTCTCGCTTGAGAAAGATACGACATGCCAAAACGAGTGTTGCTTGGTCTCCTCCTGGCTTGCGGCCTTGCGGCCCCTGCGCTGGCACAAGAACCGAAGACGGGCGGTGTGATCAATGCCGTGATCCAACCCGAGCCGCCGGGCCTGATGCTTGCGATGGTCCAGAACGGCCCGGTCCAGATGGTCTCGGGCAACATCTTCGAAGGCCTCTTGCGCTACAGCCCCAAGCTCGACCCGCTGCCGGAGCTTGCCGAGAGCTGGAGCGTCAGCGAGGACGCCAAGACCTACGCCTTCAAGCTGAAGAAGGGCGTGACCTGGCATGACGGCAAGCCCTTCACCGCCGCCGACGTGCTGTTCTCGATCGAGATGCTGAAGCAGACCCATGCGCGCGCCCGCACCAACCTGGCGCAGGTCGACAAGATCGAGACGCCGGACGATTACACGGTGGTGTTCACGCTGAAGCAGCCGTTCGGCCCGTTCCTCGGCATCTTCGAGGTCGGCTCGATGCCGATGGTGCCGAAGCATCTCTACGACGGCACCGACTGGAAGACCAATCCCTACAACAACGCGCCCATCGGCACCGGGCCCTTCATGTTCAAGGAATGGCAGAAGGGCTCGTTCATCCGCCTGGTCAAGAATCCGAACTACCACGAGAAGGGCAAGCCCTACCTCGACGAGATCTACTGGCAGATCATTCCCGACGCCGCCGCGCGCTCGGTGGCGTACGAGACCGGCAAGGTCGACGTGCTGCCCGGCGGCTCGGTCGAGAATTTCGACGTGCCGCGCCTGTCCAAGCTGAAGGACACCTGCGTCACCGGCGCCGGCTGGGAATTCTTCTCGCCGCTGGCCTGGCTATGGCTCAACAACCGCCAGGGTCCGCTCGCCGACAAGCGGGTGCGGCAGGCGATCATGTATGCGGTCGATCGCGACTTCGCCAAGGACGTGATCTGGAACGGGCTCGGCAAGGTCGCCACCGGCCCGTCGGCCTCGACCATCAAGTATTACACCGACGACGTGAAGAAGTATCCCTACGATCCGGCCAAGGCCAAGGCGCTGCTGAAGGAAGCCGGCTACAAGGGCGAGAAGATCCGCCTTTTGCCGCTGGCCTATGGCGAGACCTGGCAGCGCTGGGGTGAAGCCGTGAAGCAGAATCTCCAGGACGTCGGCATGACCATCGAGACGATCGCCACCGACGTTGCCGGCGGCAACCAGAAGATCAGCGACTGGGATTACGACATCGCCTTCACCTATCTCTACCAGTACGGCGATCCCGCGCTGGGGGTGGGGCGCAACTACATCTCCAGCAACATCGCCAAGGGCCAGGTCTTCAACAACGTCGAGGGCTATTCCAACCCTGAGATCGACAAGCTGTTCGCCGACGGCGCGGTGGCGACGCCCGACTCCAAGCGCAAGGAGATCTACGAGAAGGCGCAGAAGATCCTGGTCGAGGACGTGCCGGTGGCCTGGATGCTCGAGCTGCAATTCCCGACCATCATGCGCTGCAAGGTCAAGAACCTGATCACCACGGGGATCGGGGTCAACGATGGCTTCAAGGACGCATGGCTCGACAAGTGACGGCAGGCGCTCCGAACTCCCCTTACCTCTCCCGCTTGCGGGAGAGGTCGCTACGCTCGAAGAGCGTAGCGGGTGAGGGCTCTCTCCTCTTGGCAATCCCTTTGCGGAAGCACCCCCTCCCCTGCCCTCCCCCGCAAGCGGGAGAGGGAGCGCACCGCCGCTGCGGTTGCGGCCACCCCGATATCATCGCCGTTTGATCATGCTCTCCTTCGTCGCTCAGCGTATTCTGAAGGGCGTGATCGTCCTGCTCGCGATCGTCGTCCTCAATTTCTTCCTGATCCGCCTGGCGCCCGGCGATCCCGCGATCGTGATGGCGGGCGAAGCCGGGGCCAGCGACCAGGTCTTCGTCAAGCAGCTCCGGGAGAAGTTCGGCCTCGACAAGCCGCTGCCCGAGCAGCTCTTCATCTACGTCAAGGGCGTCGTCGGCCTCGACCTCGGCTTTTCCTTCCGCCAGCAGGCACCGGTTGCGAAGCTGATCGGCGAGCGGCTGCCGGCGACGCTGCTCCTGACCCTGACGGCATTCGCGATCTCGCTGATGCTCGGCATCCTCTGCGGCACGTTCGCCGCGCGCTTTGCCGGAACCTTTCTCGACACCGGCATCACCGTGTTCGCGCTGATCTTCTACGCCATGCCGATCTTCTGGGTGGCGCTGATGGGCATCCTCTTGTTCTCGGTCACCTTCGACTGGCTGCCGAGCTTCGGCTACGAGACGGTCGGCGCCAACCTCACCGGCCTTGCCCATGCGGTCGATGTCGCAAAGCACCTGATCATGCCGGCGATGACGCTCGGCCTGTTCTTCATGGCGACCTACACCCGCATGACGCGCGCCTCGATGCTCGAGGTGAAACGGCTCGACTTCGTCAAGACGGCGCGCGCCAAGGGCCTTAGCGACGCCGTGATCCAGCGCCGCCACGTGCTGCGCAATGCGCTGCTGCCGGTGGTGACGCTCGCCGGCGTGCATTCCGGCACGCTGATCGGCGGCGCCGTCATCACCGAGACCGTGTTCGCCTGGCCCGGGATCGGGCGGCTGATGTACGACGCCCTGCTGCAGCGCGACTACAATCTGCTGCTCGGCGTGTTCGTGATCTGCTCCGCCATGGTCCTGATCTTCAACCTTGTCACCGACCTCGTCTATCGCCTGGTCGATCCGCGCATCGAATACGCCTCATGAAACAGTTCTGGAAATCGATGCTGAGGAGCCCGAGCGGCGTCATCGGGCTCGTCATCCTCCTGGTCGCAGTCTCCGTCGCGGTGTTCGGGCCGATGCTGTTCCCGAACTCGCCCTGGCGCATGGTGCAGCGGCCGTTCCTGCCGCCGTTCACGCTCTCGACCGTGCCGCTCGGCACCGACGCGCTCGGCCGCGACATCTTCGCCGGCATGATCTTCGGCGCCCGCGTCTCGCTTCTGGTCGGCCTCGTCTCCACGCTGGTGGCGCTGATCGTCGGCGTGCCGATCGGCGCCATGGCCGGTTATTTCGGCGGCAAGGTCGATGACGCCCTGATGCGCTTCACCGAGTTCTTCCAGACCATTCCGAGCTTCGCGCTCGCGATCGTGCTGGTCGCGATCCTGCAGCCCTCGATCTATTCGATTGTGGCCTCGATCGCAGTGGTAAGTTGGCCGCCGGTCGCCCGCCTCGTGCGCGGCGAGGTGCTGTCGCTGCGGACGCGCGAATATGTCCAGGCCGCCGTAGTCACCGGCCAGAGCAACAGCTGGATCATCCTGCGCGAAATCCTCCCCAACGCGTTGTCGCCCGTGATCGTGCTGGCCTCGCTGATGGTGGCGACCGCGATCCTGCTGGAATCCTCGCTGTCCTTCCTCGGCCTCGGCGATCCCAATCTGATCTCCTGGGGCTACATGGTCGGCGCCGGCCGCACCGTGATCCGGCAGGCCTGGTGGATCACCGTGTTTCCGGGCGTCGCCATCCTGATCTCGGTGCTCGGGCTGAACCTGATCGGCGAAGGCCTCAACGATGCGCTCAATCCGCGCCTGTCGCGGGAGGGCCGCTGACGATGACCGCCTCGCCCGCCGTCTCCATCAAGAACTTGCGGATCGCGTTGCCCAAGGGCGCCGAGCGCCCCTTCGCGGTCGACGGCGTCTCGCTCGATCTGCAGCCCGGCAAGATCGTCTGCGTCGTCGGCGAGTCCGGCTCCGGCAAGTCGATGTGCGCGCATGCGCTGATGGGCCTGTTGCCGGACACGGTGTCGGTCGCCTCGGGCGAGATCCAGTTCGAGGGAAGCGACCTGCTCAAGCTCGATGACGACGGCTGGCGCGATCTGCGCGGCCGACGGCTCGCGATGATCTTCCAGGAGCCGATGACCGCGCTCAATCCGTTGATGCGGATCGGCGACCAGATGGCGGAGATGTTCGAGGCCCACGGCCTGCTCACGCCGAAGGAGCGGCGCGCCAAGGCGTTGTCGCTGGCACGCGAGGTCGGCCTGCCCGACCCCGAGCGCATCGTCCGCGCCTATCCGCACCAGCTCTCCGGCGGCCAGCGCCAGCGCGCCATGATCGCGATGGCGCTCGCGCTCGAGCCGGCGGTGCTGGTCGCCGACGAGCCGACCACCGCGCTCGACGTCACCACGCAGGCCCAGATCCTGAAGCTGATCCGCAATCTCCAGCAGAGCCGCAACATGGCGGTGATGTTCATCACCCATGATTTCGGCGTGGTTGCCGATATCGCCGACCAGGTCGTGGTGCTCCGCCATGGCAAGGTCGTCGAGGAAGGACCGGCCACAGTCGTCTTCAACGCGCCGCAGCACGACTACACCAAGGCATTGCTTGCCGCCGTGCCCTCGATGGATCCGCCGCCGCGAGAGCCACTCGACGATCGGGCCAGGGCCGTCGATGTGATCGGGCTGGACAAGACCTATGTCACGTCCGGCGGTTGGTTCCGCGAGGATCGCCGCGTCGATGCGGCGCGTGCGGTCAATTTCAACATCCTCAAGGGCGAGACGCTCGGCCTGGTCGGCGAATCCGGCTCGGGCAAATCGTCGGTGGCGCGCCTGGTGATGCGGCTGATCGAAGCCGACCGCGGCACGGTGCGGATCGGCGAGACCGACCTCACGTCTCTGTCCGGCAAGGCGCTGCGTGCCGAGCGCCATCGCATCCAGATGATCTTCCAGGATCCGTTCGCCTCGCTCAATCCGCGGCGCAAGATCGTCCACATCATCGCCGACGGCCCGATTGCAGCCGGCCTCGATCCGAAAGTTGCGTTCGACCGCGCCCGCGATCTCCTCAAGATGGTGGGCCTCGATGCCGGCGCGCTCGAACGCTATCCGCACGAATTCTCCGGCGGCCAGCGCCAGCGCATCGGCATTGCCCGTGCGCTCGCGCTCGAGCCGGAGATCGTCGTCGCGGATGAGGCCGTCTCCGCGCTCGACGTCTCCGTGCAGGCGCAAGTGTTGAAGCTGCTGGAAGACCTCAAGGCGCGCCTCGGCCTGTCGATGCTGTTCATCACCCACGATCTGCGGGTCGCGGCCCAGATCTGCGACCGCATCGCGGTGATGCAGCGCGGCGCCATCGTCGAGCTGAAGCCGACTGCACAACTGTTCGCCGCGCCCGAGCATGCCTATACGCGCGAGTTGCTCGCAGCCGTGCCCGGACGGAAGGAGCACGCGCCGGCGGCCTGAGACGGCTCGTCTTCATTCATCGATCTCCGTGATGGTTCCAAAAACTTGCACGCTGAGCGGGAGAAACCTATTCGATCCAGCAGCATTTGCTTTTGTGAGACCATCCTTGCTCATGTCGGCAAGGGGTGAGTTGACGCCAATACTCGGTCGTCGCGGCTGCCGCCGTACAACGAACGTGACGTGGTGGGCAGCTTCACAACCCAGCAAATGAGACACACCGGGATGCTGGGAATCGCACAGCGCAGTCACGCGCTTTTTATCCGGTCGTGACCGGGCCTGCCGCTTCAAAGCCGAAGGCGGCACCATAGATGACGATTGAAATGATCAACGTCATCTCATGACGGACTCACACTGTATTCGGAGCCAACATGGGCGAAGTTATTCGATTTGTCTCAAAATCCGAGCGCGAGCGAGCACGCCTCATCGAGGAGGCACGCGCGATCTACGACAGCATCTTCCCGCCGGCCGATCCGGCCAACGAGGGCCAGGGAAAGCCGGCGATCGGCCGCCCGTTCATCGGCCGCGACGGGGGTAACGTATCGTGATCAAGATCATCGCCGTGCTTTGCAGCCTCGCCTCTCCCTCCAATTGTCACGAACAGATCGTCACCACGTCGGACTTCGCGCAAGTCTCGGTGCAGTCGTGCCTGATGGGCGCGCCGCAGCTCGCCGAATGGATGAACCAACATCCGGCCGAGCGCCTAGCGGCATGGCGCTGCGTGATTGGTCAACAGACCGGCCGGGGGATCTAGGCCCGGACGTCTCGATTCGGCGGAGTAAGCCGTTCGCGATGGGTCCCGGCTCACCTTCGCGCGTCCGGGACACGGCACCAAGCCTGCGCCTCGCTGAACGTTGGGCAGTGACGGCACTCCATCCCCGGAGTAACCTCTCGTTGCGGCCGTTCGCAGCAAGGGGGACGCCGGATGGAAGTCGCCAGTCTCGTTCTTCCGGTCTTCGCGATCATCGTCACCGGCTGGCTCGCAGGCGAGCTTGGCTATCTCTCCCGCTCGCTTGCCGATGCCCTGGTCCACTTTGCCTACAACGTGGCGATGCCGGCGCTGTTGATCGTCACGATCGCCCAGGAGCCGGCGCGCAATCTCCTGGAATGGCGCTTTCTGCTCGCATTCGGCGGCGGCTCGCTGATCTGCTTCGCTCTCGTGTTCCTGCCGGTCCGCGCAGGCGGTACACACGATATTGCCAGCAGCACCATCCATGGGATGGCAGCGGCGATGACCAACACCGGATTCGTGGCGCTACCGATCCTGCATGCGATCTACGGTCAACCCGCCGTGCTGCCCGCGGCTGTCGCGACGGTGTTCGTTGCCGCGGTGATGTTTCCGATCACGGTGGTCCTGCTGGAAAAGCACGATGCACGCGGAGCCTCCGTGCACTCCACGGGACTGGCAAGGCAAATCCTACTCAATCCCATGGTGCTGTCGACGCTCATCGGCCTCACCTGGGCGGTGACGGGACTGCCGATTCCGGCACCGGTCGCGGCCTACCTCAACATGATCGCTGCCGCGCTCACGCCGTGCGCGCTGTTTGCCATCGGGCTCGGTCTCTCCGTGGAGGGCCTGAGGTCCAACCTGAAAGCGTCGTTTGCGCTCGCGGCGGTGAAACTCGTGGTCATGCCGCTCATCGTCTACGGACTTTCCGTCATGATCGGCCTTACCCCTCTCTACACGGTTGCGGCCGTCATCTGCGCGGCCGTGCCGACGGCGAAAACCGTCTACGTCCTCGCGCATGAGCACAAGGTCGAGGAAAAGCTGGTTGCCGCCACGGTGTCGATCACGACGATGCTGTCGGTCGCAACATTGCTGATCGCGCTTTACCTGCTCTCGGGATCGGCGAGCGGCCTACGTTGATCCGCCAGTGGCTTGCGCCTTACCCGGAGCCCTTTCTATCTCGTGGTATTGCTCCAGGTCGGAACCGAGTTGGTCACGCCGACCGAGGGCCAATTGTATGATCCGACCGACGGCGCGGTGACGGTGCCGACCGTCTGTCCGGACGATCCATACGACGCCCCCGGCTGTGCGGCCGGCGCTCCGGCTCCGCTATTGGTCGGCGCCATCACGCCAGTGCTGTAATGTCGGCTCGACCGGACCTTTTTTGCTTCAGCCGCGAAAGGCGCGGCAAGAAGTCCGGTAGTGATGAGCGCGGCGATGGCAAGTCTGACTGTCTTCATGGCTGATCCTTTCGCACGCTACGCACCCCGATATGCCAAGTGTTCATGGATCGGGAAATTTCCATGGGTCTGCCTTCATAACTCCGCGAGCGGACGGAGGTGCCGCGGCGCGGCGCACTCGGCCGCCTTCGGATGGACCCGAATCAGCGCTAGTGCATTGCTTTCAGTGACTTCCCTGGACGCAAGCATGACCGGCGCCGAACTGAAGCAGCTTCGCAACGACCTCTCCGATGCCCTCGAGCGCAAGCTCAGCGCGGCCGACATGGCCAAGCTTTGCGGTTTGCCGGGAACGAGCGGCGCCGACACCATCCGGCGCTGGGAGGTCAGCGGCCCGACGCCGGAGGCGACCAGGATCTTGCGCGTGCTCGCGATGGCGAGCGAGCGGTATCCGATCCTGGAGAAGTTCGACATCTTCGATCGGCACGACGTGCGTGAGGAGGACAGGCCGGCGAAGCGCGCCGCCTTTCGCGCGCAGATGCGCGATGAGGCGCGGCGGCGCCTTGGTTAACACAAGACGCGCGCAAGTTACCGACAGAGCGCGCCGTTAAGCCTTCCTTCACCGCTTCTTAAGTCGCCATTAAGCACGAAAATCATTTGCACCCCAACAAGTTACGTTGGGTCTCGCTGTGCCACGGATGTGACAGCATTTTCGTCAAAAGCGAGCTATCTGCAAAACCAATGCGGCGCAGAGAACGCGCCTGCCGGGACCTTACGTGTTGGAGTTCAAGACCATGAAGAAGATTCTGTTTGCGACCGTTGCGCTGCTCGTGCTGGGCGCGGCTGCGCCGGCCATCGGCGCCGATCTCGGCAATCGCAATTATTACAAGACGCCCGCGCCGGCCTACGCCGCGCCGATCTACAATTGGACGGGCTTCTATCTCGGCGCCCATGTCGGCGGCGCGTTCTCCAGCGACAACAATTTCAACGGCCTCTCCACCGGCAACAACGGCAACGGCCGCTTCCTCGGCGGCGTGCAGGTCGGTGCGGACTGGCAGTTCAACCCGAACTTCGTGGTCGGCGTCGAAGGTCAGTATTCCTGGCTATCCGGCAGCGTCGGCGCGGTGTTCCCGGGCGGCATCGCCTACACCAACGACCAGCGCGGCCTCGGCTCGATCACCGGCCGCGTCGGCTACACCTGGGGGCCCGGCCTGGTCTATGTGAAGGGCGGCTACGCCTATTCGGACAACAACGAGAAGGTGACCGTCGGCGGCGTGCCGACCGCCTTCGTCATCACGGGCGATCACCGCAACGGCTACACCGTCGGCGCCGGCCTCGAATACATGTTCGCCCCGAACTGGTCGGCCAAGGCCGAGTACCAGTACTACAATTTCGGCGAGGCGAGCTTCACCGGCGGTCCGCTCGCGGGCACCGGCAGCTTCACCACCGACGATCATACCTTCAAGGCGGGCGTCAACTACCGCTTCAACTGGGCAAGCCCGGCTGTGGCGCGCTACTGATCGTTAGCAAAACATTATCGTAATGAGGGGCCGGCAACGTTGCCGGCCCCTCTTTTTTCGCTCTGCGGAACGCGCACAAGCGATTGCAGCAATTGCGATTTTTTAACCGCCCCGCCCGATACTCCCCGCCACAAAACATAAGCAAGGGCGTGGGGGAATTTCGATGGCGATCCGTTTCAGTCTCGGCCGTTTCAAGCCGCGTATTAAAATGCCGAAATGGGGCGTGCGCGGCAGCCTGTTCGCGGCCTTCGCGGTCATCGCAGGCATGGGCCTCGTGATCGCGGCCGGCGCAGGCCTTGCGCTACAGAATCTCGGCGGACGCATTTCTGAACTGAGCGGACGGGACATTCCGCGCCTTTCCGCCAGCCTGCAATTGTCGGCGCTGAGTGCGAGCCTCGCGGCACAGGGACCGGCCCTGCTTGCGGCACAAAGCGAAGACGCCCTGAACGAACGCACCAAGAAGCTCAGGGAATTGCAGGAGCAGACGCAGCAGAAGCTCAACGAGATCATCGAGCTCGGCGGCGACAAGAGCGTCGTCTCCGGACTCAGCGACACGATGAAGAGCATCAACGAGGCGGCTCAGAGCCTGACCAAGGCCGCCCGCGAACGGCTCGACGTCGCGGCCCTGCACGAGAAGCAATATGACGCGCTTCGCAACGCGCAGGGCGCCTTCGTCGGCGCAGCGAGCCCGGCGATGCTGGACGCGCAGACCCGCGTCAATGCCATTCTCGGTTCAGCCGACCTGTCCGCCGCAGATGCGAACGACGCCGCGCAGACCGTCGGTCAGCTCGGCAACGTCGTCGCCAGCGGCAATCTCGCGGCCGCCAACATGAGCGCGGCGCTTTCGGCGAGCACCAGCGACAAGCTCGATGACATCCAGAAGGAATTCAAGACGGCGCAGGGCCGCCTGCGGTCGAACCTCGATCTGTTGCCGGACAACCAGGGCAACAAGATGCTGCGCGACACCGCGGAAAAGCTGCTCGCGCTCGGCACCGGCAAGTCCGGCGTGTTCAATCTGCGCGAAAAGGAGCTCGATTCCATCGACTACGGCCAGACCATCCTGGACGAGACCCGCAAGCTCAATGTCGGCCTCGGCATCAGCGTGCAGCAGCTGGTCGAAGGCGTGCAGAAGGAGACCAACACCTCGACCTTCCAGGCGCGGCAGGAGATTTCGCTCGCGACCTCAGTCATGCTGGCGCTGGGCGCGCTGATGCTGGTCGGCTCGGCGCTGTTCGTCTGGCTCTATGTCGGCCGCAACATCCTGCGCCGGATCGGCGCCCTGCAACAGTCGATGCAGCTGCTCGCCAACGGCGATCTCGAAACCGAGATCTACCGCTCGAAGAATCACAACGACGAAATCTCCGTCATGGCGAACACGCTGCAGGTGTTCCGGGAGAGCATGATCGAGACCCGCGCGCTGACGAGCGAGCAGGACAAGGACCGTATCGCCAAGGCCGAGCGTGCCGCGCGCATGGAAGCGAAGATCGCCCAGTTCGAAAGCACGGTGCGCTCCGCGCTCGACAATCTGGCGCAATCGGCCAATTCGATGCAATCGACGGCGCAGAGCATGTCGAACACCGCCGACCAGTCCAACGCGCTGGTCAACGCGGTCGCCTCCGCCGCGGAAGAGACGTCGGTCAACGTGCAGACCGTGTCGGCCGGCACCGAGCAGCTGTCCTCCTCGATCCAGGAGATCAGCCGCCAGGTCGTGACTTCCGCCGGCATCGCCAAGAAGGCGGTCGACGAAGCGGGAGCGACCGACGCCACGGTGCAGAGCCTTGCCGACAGCGCAAGCCGCATCAGCGTCGTCGTCGACCTGATCCAGACCATCGCCTCGCAAACCAATCTGCTCGCACTCAATGCCACCATCGAGGCGGCGCGCGCGGGCGAGGCCGGCCGCGGCTTCGCGGTGGTCGCCTCCGAGGTGAAGAGCCTGGCGAGCCAGACCGCCAAGGCGACGGACGAGATCCGCACCCAGATCGCCAGCATGCAGGAGGTCACGACCTCCGCGGTCGGCGCCATCCAGGGCATCGGCCGGATCATCGGCGAGATCAACGACGTCACCACGACGATCGCAGCCGCGGTCGAGGAGCAAGGCGCCGCCACGCGCGAAATCGCCCGCAACATCCAGCATGCCGCCGGCGGCACCAGCGAGGTCTCCAGCAACATCGTCGGCGTCTCCACCGCGTCCGCCGAAGCCGGCGCTGCGGCCACCGAAGTGCTGGGCGCCTCAGACGCGCTGCGGCGCGAGGCCGATATGCTGCGCGGGGAGATCGACGCCTTCCTCAACGACATGCGGGCGGCGTAGGCACGCGGCATTGAGGCTGCGCTCCCTCTCCCGCTTGCTTGCGGGAGAGGGTTGGGGTGAGGGTGCCTCCACAAGGGGATACTCGCGGCATCCCGAGAATTATCCCCGTGGGGAGAGAGCCCCCACCCGGCGCTACGCGCCGACCTCCCCCGCAAGCGGGAGAGGTGCAGCGAGTATTGGGCACGACCGTCCCACATCACGGAAAAACCCTCCTCGGTATGACCGCCATGCGGTCGCCGCCCAGCATCCTTTTTCGGCTGGCGCCCCGCGCGCGCTGGGTTTAAGCCGGTAGCATGAGCTCAAAAACCGATACCGCGCCGTCCTCGGCCGAGGCCCTGCGCTACCCCTGGGAACAGCATCCCGGCCCCGAACAGGTGGTCGAGGTCAGGCCCGGCGTGTTGTGGGCGCGGCTGAAGCTGCCGTTTCGCCTCAACCACGTGAACATCTACCTGCTCGCCGATGGCGACGGCTATGCGATGATCGATGCCGGCTTCGGCAACGAGGAGACGATCGAGGCCTGGACCAAGCTGTTCGACGGCCCGCTGAAGGGCGTCACCATCACGCGCCTGATCGTCACCCACTCGCACCCCGACCATGTCGGTCTCGCCGGATGGATCGTGGAGCGCTTCAACTGCCCGCTGGTGATGTCGCAGGTCGAATATCTGCAATCGGTCTATCACCAGAACCGCGGCACCGAGGAGCGGCGCGAGGCGCAGCGGCTGTTCTTCCGCCGCCATGGCATGGACGAGTCGCTCACGGAAAAGCTGCTCGGCCGCGGCCAGGACTATCTCAAGCGCGTCTCGGTGCTGCCGCCGTCCTACCGCCGCATCTCGCATGGCGACGACGTCGTGATCGGCACGCGCCGCTTCAAGGTCATCACCGGCGGCGGCCACGCGCTCGACCAGGTGATGCTGTATTGCGCCGACGACAAGCTGTTCCTCTCCGCCGACCAGGTGCTGAGCAAGATCTCGCCGAATGTCAGCGTCTGGGCGGTCGAGCCCGACCAGAACTCGCTCGGCGAATATCTGGCCTCGCTCGCCAGCCTCACCACGACGCTGCCCTATGACGTGCTGGTGCTGCCCGGCCACGGCGTGCCGTTCTACGGATTGAAGACCCGCATCAAGCAGCTCGCCGACCACCACGAGGAGCGCTGCCGCCTGATCGCGGAAGCCTGCCGCGAGGTGCCGCAAACCTCGCGCGCCCTGGTGCCTGTCGTGTTCAACAAGCACGTGCTCGACGAGCACCAGATGGGCTTTGCCGCCGGCGAGCTCGTCGCCCACGTCAACTACATGATCGTCGAGGGCCGCCTCACGGCCGAGATGCAGGACGGCGTGCTGCAGTTTCGGACGACGTGAGTTCTTTCTTCACCTCGCCCCGCTTGCGGGGAGAGGTCGGTCGCGAAGCGACCGGGTGAGGGGGTCTGCGAGTCCAACTCTCACCGTCCCCGCGGAGAGTCCCCCTCACCCCAACCCTCTCCCCGCAAGCGGGGCGAGGGAGTAGACCACCCCCGCGGCAATCACCTCACTTCATATTCGCGATCGCGTGCAGCGCCGCGACGTAGCCGAACGGCCCGAGCCCGCAGATCACGCCGGTCGCCACGAACGAGATCTTGGAGTGCCGGTGATATTCGTCACGGGCGTGGATGTTGGAGATGTGGACCTCCAGCACCGGGCCCTCGAACGTCTTGATCGCGTCCATGATCGAGACCGAGGTGAAGGACAGGCCGGCCGGATTGATGACGATGGCATCGGCGTCCTGCCGCGCCGACTGGATCAGATCGACCAGCACGCCTTCATGGTTGGACTGGTGGAAGGCAAGCTTGAGGCCGAGCTTGGCAGCCGCTTCCTCGCAGCTCGCGTTGACCTCCGCGAGCGTCGTGGTGCCGTAGATGTGCGGCTCGCGGATACCGAGCATGTTGAGGTTGGGACCGTTGAGGATCATCACGCGCTTCATGGAAGGGCCCTTTCGAAGACCTGGTTGAGCAAGGAAAGCGCGTGCCGGGCCGCGACGGAAGACGAGAGGCCGAGGGGCCGGATCCTCGCCCGGCAGATGGTGCAGAGCAGCATTATATGTCGCGCAGGGTTGATCGGGATCAAACTGCGACGCGCCGGATAGGGCATTTTGCCCAAATGCTCCACAGATCCAAATGTGGGATAGCGCATAGACATTAGAGCTGGAAAAGCTCTAAGTAGATGCGTCCCCTTGGTCAGGTTCCGTTGCAGGTTTTGCCGATGGATTACGCCCAATTCTTCGATTCCGCCCTCGATCGTCTCCACACCGAGCGGCGTTATCGCGTGTTCGCCGACCTCGAACGCACGGCCGGCCGGTTCCCGCACGCGGTCTGGCACTCGCCCAAGGGCAAGCGCGACGTCGTGATCTGGTGCTCCAACGATTATCTCGGCATGGGCCAGCACCCGAAGGTGGTCGGCGCCATGGTCGAGACCGCCACGCGCGTGGGCACCGGCGCCGGCGGCACCCGCAACATCGCCGGCACGCATCATCCGCTGGTGCAGCTCGAAGCCGAGCTCGCCGATCTCCACGGCAAGGAAGCCGCGCTGCTGTTCACCTCGGGCTATGTCTCGAACCAGACCGGCATCCCGACCATCGCAAAGCTCATTCCGAACTGCCTCATCCTGTCGGACGAGCTCAACCACAATTCGATGATCGAGGGCATCCGCCAGTCCGGCTGCGAGCGGATCGTGTTCCGCCACAACGACGTTGCGCATCTCGAAGAGCTGTTGAAAGCGGCCGGTCCCGATCGGCCGAAGCTGATCGTCTGCGAGAGCCTCTATTCCATGGACGGCGATGTCGCGCCGCTCGCCAGGATCTGCGATCTCGCCGAGAAATATGGCGCGATGACCTATGTCGACGAAGTCCACGCCGTCGGCATGTACGGCCCGCGCGGCGGCGGCATCGCCGAGCGCGACGGCGTGATGCATCGCATCGACATTCTCGAGGGCACGCTGGCCAAGGCGTTCGGCTGTCTCGGCGGCTACATCGCCGCCAACGGCCAGATCATCGACGCCGTGCGCTCCTATGCGCCGGGCTTCATCTTCACCACCGCGCTGCCGCCGGCAGTCTGCTCGGCCGCGACCGCCGCGATCAAGCACCTGAAGACGTCGAGCTGGGAGCGCGAGCGTCACCAGGACCGCGCCGCCCGCGTCAAGGCGATCCTCAATGCCGCCGGCCTGCCGGTGATGTCGAGCGACACCCACATCGTACCGCTGTTCGTCGGCGATCCCGAGAAGTGCAAGCAGGCCTCCGACCTGCTGCTGGAAGAGCACGGGATCTACATCCAGCCGATCAACTATCCGACCGTCGCCAAGGGCACCGAGCGCCTGCGCATCACGCCCTCGCCCTATCATGACGACGGCCTGATCGATCAGCTCGCCGAAGCGCTGTTGCAAGTGTGGGACCGCCTCGGCCTGCCGCTGCGCGCCAAGTCGCTGGCAGCGGAATAGGGCTACTTCTTACCCTCCCCTGGAGGGGGAGGGTCGGCTCACATGGAGCGGAGCGAAATGTGAGACGGGGTGGGGTGACGGTCTCTCCACATCCGAAACTGCCCGAGCGGAGAGATCACCCCACCCCGCTCGCGCTGCGCGCGATCGACCCTCCCCCTCCAGGGGAGGGTAAGAGAGCGGACAGCTCGCTCCACCGCTTAACGACGCCCGCAGTTCCCGCGCGCGCCGGGCATTTCGCTGTCGCTTGCGTCCGCTCAACGCGCTAGATTTACGGGGAAAATGAGCTCGCGCGCCGCCGGCGCCCAGGGAGAAAGCCCCCCGACCCATGCTGCACGATTGGGGCGTGATCGCCGCCGCCTTCGGCTATATCGGCTTCCTGTTCCTGGTGGCGAGCCATGGCGACCGCCGCTCGCCGGCGGGGCGCGGCCGCGCCTCCGGGCTGATCTATCCGCTGTCGCTGGCGATCTACTGCACGTCCTGGACCTTCTTCGGCTCGGTCGGCTTCGCCACCCGCACCTCGACCGACTTCCTCGCGATCTATGTCGGTCCGATCCTGATGATCGGGCTAGGGGCCGGCGTGCTCCGCCGCGTCATCCAGCTCGCCAAGGCCCACAACATCACCTCGATCGCCGACTTCATCGGTGCCCGCTACGGCAAGAGCCAGGCGGTGGCGGCGACCGTCGCCGCAATCGCGATCATCGGCTCGGTGCCCTACATCGCGCTCCAGCTCAAGGCGGTGGCCTCCTCGCTGGGCACGATCCTGAGCGAAGACCAGGCTTTCTCGCACATCCCGATCCTCGGCGACATGGCGCTGATGGTGACGCTGGCGATGGCGGCCTTCGCGGTGCTGTTCGGCACGCGGCAGACCGACGCGACCGAGCACCAGCACGGCCTGATGCTGGCGGTGGCGACCGAATCCATCGTCAAGCTGGTCGCCTTTCTCGCCGCCGGCATTTTCGTCACCTTCTGGATGTTCTCGCCGCATGAACTGATCGAGCGTGCGATGAGGACGCCGGAAGCGGTGCGCGCCATCAACTATTCCCCGTCGATCGGCAACTTCCTGACCATGACGTTGCTGTCGTTGTGCGCGATCATGCTGCTGCCGCGCCAGTTTCACGTCAGCGTGGTGGAGAATTCCAGCGATGCCGAGGTCGGCCGCGCGCGCTGGCTGTTCCCGCTCTACCTCGTTGCCATCAACCTGTTCGTGATCCCGATCGCGCTCGCCGGCCTCGTGACCTTCCCGTTCGGCGCGGCCGACCCTGACATGTACGTGCTTGCCCTGCCGATCGAGGGCGACGCGGACCTGCTCAGCGTCGCCGTCTTCGTCGGCGGACTGTCGGCGGCGACCGCCATGGTGATCGTCGAATGCGTTGCGCTCTCCATCATGGTCTCGAACGACCTCGTGGTGCCCCTGGTGCTGAAACGTCGGCCGGAGGGGCGCGCCGGCGGAGCCGATTTCAGCAACTTCCTGCTGCGCTCGCGCCGGCTCGCGATCTTCGCCATCATGGTGATGGCCTATTTCTACTATCGCGCGCTCGGCAACACCCAGCTCGCGGCGATCGGCCTGCTCTCCTTTGCCGCCATTGCCCAGCTTGCCCCGAGCTTCTTCGGCGGGCTGCTCTGGCGGCGCGCGACCGCGCGCGGGGCGATCGGCGGCATGCTGGTCGGCTTTGCGGTGTGGCTCTACACGCTGTTCATGCCGAGCTTCATGGATTCCTCGACATCAGGCATCCTGCTGCTGCAGCACGGCCCGTTCGGGATCGAGGCGCTGCGGCCGCAGGCACTGTTCGGCGCCGACCTGCCGCCCCTCATGCACGGCGTGATCTGGTCGCTGTCGCTCAACATCCTGACCTATGTGCTGCTGTCGCTGGCGCGCCGGCCGTCCTCCATCGAGCTGCTGCAGGCCGATCTGTTCGTGCCCAATACGCTCGCACCGATCTCGCCGAGCTTCCGGCGCTGGCGCACCACGGTCACCGTGCAGGACATCCAGACCACGGTGGCGCAATATCTCGGGCCCGACCGCGCGCGGCAATCCTTCGAGGCCTTCTCGGCCCGGCGCAACGTGCGGCTGGAGCCCGGTGCGCCCGCCGATTTCGAGCTGCTGCAACACGCCGAGCACCTGATTGCCTCCTCGATCGGCGCGGCCTCCTCCCGCCTCGTGATGTCGCTGCTGTTGCGCAAGCGAACGGTCTCCGCCAAGGCCGCACTGAAGCTGCTCGACGATTCCCACGCGGCGCTGCATTTCAACCGCGAGATCCTGCAGACCGCGCTCAACCATGTGCGCCAGGGCATCGCGGTGTTCGACGCCGATCTGCAACTGATCTGCTCCAACCGGCAGTTCGGCGATCTCCTCAATGTGCCACTGCATCTGATCCAGTTCGGCACGCCCTTGCACGAGATCCTGGAGTTCATCGGCCTCGGCGATCCGAACGATCCGCTCGAGCGCGAGGCCCTGCTGAAGCGGCGCCTTGCCGCCTACACCACCGACAGCGAGCCTTATCTCGAGCGCCTGCCGGAGCGCCACATGGTGATCGAAGTGCTCACCAACCGCATGCCCGGCGGCGGCTTCGTCATCACCTTCACCGACGTCACGCCCACCTTCGAAGCCGCGGAAGCGCTGGAGCGCGCCAATGCGACGCTGGAAAAGCGCGTGCGCGACCGCACCGAAGAGCTGACGCGGCTGAACTCCGAGCTGGCCCTCGCCAAGAGCGCGGCGGAGGACGCCAGCATCTCCAAGACGCGTTTCCTCGCCGCCGCCAGCCACGACATCCTGCAGCCGCTGAACGCGGCGCGGCTCTACGTCACGAGCCTCGTCGAACGCCAGCACAATGGCGAAGAGACGCGGCTGGTCGAGAACATCGACGAATCGCTGCAGGCGATCGAGGAAATCCTCGGCGCGCTGCTCGACATCTCCAGGCTCGATGCCGGCGCGATGACGACCTCGATCTCGAGCTTCAAGATGGCCGATCTGATGCGCTCGCTGGAAATCGAGTTCGCGCCGATCGCGCGCGCCAAGGGCCTGGAACTCGCCTTCGTGCCCTGCTCGCTGCCGGTGCAGTCGGACCGCCTGCTGCTGCGGCGGCTGCTGCAGAACCTGATCTCGAACGCGATCAAATACACCCCGCGCGGCCGCGTGCTGGTCGGCTGCCGCCGCCGCGGCGCCTCGCTCAAGATCTGCGTCTACGACACCGGCGTCGGCATCCCCCCGGTCAAGCGCGGCGAGATTTTCAAGGAATTCCATCGCCTGGAGCAGGGTGCGCGGATCGCGCGCGGTCTCGGCCTCGGGCTCTCGATCGTGGAACGGTTGGCACGCGTGCTCAATCACGGCATCGCCATCGAGGCCAATGCCGGCGGCGGCTCGGTGTTCTCCGTGACGGTGCCGACGGCGAAGGCGGTGACCCACACCGCGGCCGTGACCAGCGCGACGCCGCTGGCGCGCACGCCGATCTCGGGCGCGCTGATCGTCTGCATCGAGAACGATGCGGCGATCCTCGACGGCATGCGCACGCTGCTCAAGGCCTGGGACGCCGAGGTGATCGCGGTCGCCGATCCCGAAGGGGCGATCGCCGCCATCGAAACCGCCGGACGGCGCGTCACCGGCCTCCTGGTCGACTATCACCTCGATCGCGGCAACGGCATCGCCGCCATCCGCGAGATCCGCCGCCGCTTCGGCGACGGCATCCCCGCGATCCTGATCACCGCCGATCGCAGCCCCGCCGTGCAGGTCGCCGCGCGCGACGAGAAGATCGCGGTGCTCAACAAGCCGGTGAAGCCGGCTTCGCTGCGTGCTCTCCTTGGGCAGTGGCGCACGCAGCAGATGGTGGCGGCGGAGTGAGACGCACTGCTCTCTCGAGATCGTCATTGCGAGCGCAGCGAAGCAATCCAGAACCCCTCCGCGGAGACAGTCTGGATTGCTTCGCTGCGCTCGCAATGACGGAGCAGCCGTTGTCGTCCTCAAACCAGCATCTCGACTCGCAGACATGGCTTCGCCTTCTCGCGGCGCGTTTCGCCCGAGTTTTGCGCTTCTCGTCGCGCCCTCTTGGAGAAAGGGCGCAGGGAAGGCCGGGTGCTGGCTGGCACCCGCGGTTCGCTGCGCGAAATGCACACGCAGGAAGAACCGCACAGCAGCATACAGGTGAAGCCGAACACACGGCCTTCCTGCGCGATGGTCGGACGGCTTATGCCGTGCTCTTGTGTCTGCAAATTATGCCAAAAAACGCGAACGGGCGGTTCTGACCAACCGCCCGTCGCTGGATCTGAGCCCGACCGTGCTCAAAGGCCTTGAGAGCCTGTCCGGGAGCGTGGGACAGATCCGGTGTCTTCCTCAACCCGAACAGTTGCATGGGCTTCGAGCCCGAACCGAGCAAGGAAGAGAGTGGATGATGGCACAAGACGGTGGGGGCGGAATGATTGCGCGGCCAAGCTGCGCTCAGGGCGCAAGCCGCGTGAAGACGTAGTCGCGGCTCCTCGCGCGGGCTTCGTGACAGCCCCAGCACGTGCGGTGCTGGGCCTCGTCGACCGGTTTGCCGTCGATGAAGCGGCCAAAGCCCCAGCCGCCCGTTGCGGCATATTTCTTGGAATCCTTGACCATCACCTGGACCGTTGTGGCGGCCCCGGGAATGGTCGCGGACGCAAACTCCGGCGACTGTTTGCGCTTCCAGGCGCGCTTGACCAGGATGGTGCCGTCCGGGAATGGGAGCTTGCCGGCTTGATAGGCGTCGATGGCGGTCTGGTTGCCCACGACAGCGCGAAGTTCGTCGAGCGGGGCGGCCTCCTCGGCCGGAGCGATCAGCTCCCATTGCTTGTAGCCGGGCGGAATGGTGACGCCGAAGATCGGCGAGGCGTCCGCGGTATTTTGCGGAGGCCCCTCGGCAAGAGCAATCGAGACCAGATACGGCACGCAAGTCAGGAGAACGACCAGGAGGAGCACGGCCAGCGTGATCGCCGTGACGTAGGAGTGCTCTTTCTTTTCAGCTTCGATAGATGGCATGAGGTTTCTTCTAGTTGGATCGCGGCACATCCCCGGTCCAGCCAAGCTGGACCGAGGCATTGCATGAACGATCAGGCGCCGTCGGCGTCGATGACGGCTTTGGCGAAGGCTTGTGGCGCTTCCTGCGGCAGATTGTGGCCGACGCCGCCGGTGATCAGGCGAAACTCGTATCGGCCCGAGAACTTCCTGGCATAGGCGCTGGGGTCGGGATGGGGCGCGCCGTTGGCATCGCCCTCCATCGTGATCGTCGGCACCTCGATCTGCGGAGCTGCAGCCAGCTTCTTTTCGAGGTGCTCGTATTTCGCCTCGCCCTGGGCAAGCCCGAGCCGCCAGCGGTAATTGTGGATGGTGATCGCGACATGATCCCCGTTGTCGAGCGCCGCCGCGCTCCTGTTGAAGGTGGCGTCGTCGAACTTCCACTGCGGCGAGGCGAGCTTCCAGATCAGCTTGGCGAAATCGTGCGTGTACTTCTCGTATCCGGCGCGGCCGCGCTCGGTCGCGAAGTAGAACTGGTACCACCATTGCAGCTCCGCCTGCGGCGGCAACGACACGCTGCCGGCAGCCTGGCTGGAGATCAGATAACCGCTGACCGATACCAGCGCCCGACAACGCTCCGGCCACAGCGCGGCGATGATGTCGGCGGTGCGCGCACCCCAGTCGAAGCCGGCGACCACGGCCTTCTTGATCTCGAGCTTGTCCATCAGCGCGATGATGTCCGCGGCCATGGCCACAGGCTCGCCGTTGCGCGGCGTTTCGCTGGAGAGGAAGTGCGTCGTGCCGTAGCCGCGCAAGTATGGGATGATCACGCGATAGCCGGCCTTCGCCAGGAGCGGCGCGACGTCGATGAAGGCGTGAATGTCGTAGGGCCAGCCGTGCAGCAGGATCGCCACCGGACCGTTCGAGGGCCCCACCTCCGCATAGCCGACGTTGAGAACGCCGGCATCGATCTGCCTAATCGCGCCGAAGGATGTATTCGATGCGGAGGTTCGCTGCGGTTCCGTCTCGGCACGAGCGAACGCGACCATGCCGAGACCGACGGCGGCGGCTCCCGTTGCAATGCCGAGAAACTGGCGGCGGTGCTGATCGATGATCTGCTTCATGATGGTGTGACCTCGTCGTGGTTGATGATGGTGCGTCAGATCAGCGCGATCGTGACGTCGATGTTGCCGCGGACGGCTTTGGAGTAGGGGCACGTTTGATGCGCTTCATCGATGATGCCGCGTGCGATCTCGGGGTCGAGCCCCGGCAGGCTGACATTGAGGCGCGCCCTCAGCGAGTAGGCGCCCTCGTCGAGCACGAGATCGATCTCCGCATCGATCGCGCTTTTCCTGGGAAGCATCACCTTCCGCTTGCGCGCGGCGAGTTCCATCGCGCCTTCGAAGCAGGCCGACCAGCCGGCCGCAAACAACTGCTCGGGATTGGTGCCGATGCCGGCCCCGCCCGGCGGCGACAGCTTGACGTCGAGGCGACCGTCGGAACTGCGCGACATGCCGTCGTGGCGGCCGCCGTTGGTGTGCGTCCGGGCCGTGTAGAGCAGTTTTGCCGTTTCTGTCATGGAGAGCTCCTTGCCGTCGCGCACCTGACTAGCAGCGACGTGCTCCGGAAACCCGTTTGGACTTGTGAGAAATTGTGAGGCCGGCGCAGAAGCTGTTGCGAGGCCTGCAAACGTGGTCTGATGCCGATGCAACGCAGGCCTTGCCGGATGGCTGCCCTCTGGCTATCCGGTTCGCAAATGAGCAAGATTTCGCGATGACCACGCCGGCCGGGCCAAGGCTCTCGTTCGGACCATTCACCGTAGCGCCACATGAAAGGCTCGTGACGCGCGACGGCGTCGCGGTGCCGCTGGGCGCGAAGGCCTTCGACGCGCTGATCGCGCTGATGTCGCGGCCGAACGAGGTCGTCAGCAAATGGGATCTGATGGCCCTGGTGTGGCCCGGCATCACCGTCGAAGAGGCCAGTCTGCGCTTTCACATCGCCGCTCTGCGCAAGGCGCTCGGCGACGGCAAGGACGGCGCGCGATACATCGCCACGCTTTCCGGGCGCGGCTATTGCTTCGTGGCGCCGATCTCCCAGACGGAGCTTCCGGCAGCGCGGCGCTCGCCCCCGTCCATGGAATTGCCGCCGGTCAAGCTGCCGAACCGGCTGCAGCGGATGGTCGGACGCGACCAGGCGGTCGCCGCCATCTCCGACAAGCTTCTCACCTCCCGCTTCGTCACGATCGTCGGTCCGGGCGGCGTTGGCAAGACTGCCGTCGCGGTCGCGATCGCCCACGACCTGCTCGCGGCGTTCTCCGACGCCGCGCATTTCGTCGACCTTGCCGCGCTCAGCGATCCCGATCTCGTGATCACCTCGATCCTGCTGATGCTCGGCTTGCCGGCCGAGACCGACGATCCCCTGCCCGCGCTGCTCGCGCATCTCCGGGACAAGCGGATGCTGCTCATCCTCGACAATTGCGAGCATGTCATCGCCGCGGCGGCACCGCTGGCTTCGGCGATCTTCCACGCTGCGCCGGATGTCCACATTCTCGCCACCAGCCGCGAAGCCCTGCGCGTCGAGGGCGAGCAGGTCTATCGATTGGCGCCGCTCGCCGTTCCGCCTGACAGTGCCGGGCTGACCGCGGCGGCTGCGCAGACCTATTCCGCGCTTCAGCTCTTCCTCGAACGTGCCACGGCCGGCGGCGCGCAGATCACGCTCGACGATACCAACGCCGCGACTATCGCGAGGATTTGCCGCAATCTCGATGGCATGGCCCTGGCGATCGAGCTCGCCGCCGGCCGCGTCGAAGCTTACGGCCTGGAGCAGACGGCCGCGCTGCTCGACGAGCGTCTCAATCTGCTCTGGCAGGGCCAGCGCACCGCGCCGCCGCGGCAGAAGACGTTGCGGGCGACGCTGGACTGGAGCTATGGGCTGCTGTCCGACATTGAGCGCCTCGTGCTGCGGAGGCTCGCGGTCTTCGTGGGTCACTTCACCATCGACGCGGCCCTCGAGGTCGTCCCAGATGAACGTGCCGACCGCTCCCGCTTGTTCGCTGCCATAGACAGTCTCGTCGCCAAATCGATGGTTGCGCCACGGCCGATCGGCGCCATGATGCGCTACCGTCTGCTCGATACCACGCGCGCCTATCTGCTCGAGATCGAGCCGAACGACGCCGCGCTCGCCGCCCGCCACGCGACCTACTACCGGCGATGGCTGGAGCAGGCCGGCAGCACATGGGCGGCAACACCGAACGCCGACGAACGGGCGATCCACTTCTCCGCGCTCCACAACGTGCGTGCCGCGCTGGACTGGTGCTTTGGCGCGGGCGGCGACGCCAACGACGGCATTGCGCTCGCCGCCGCGGCAGCGCCGATCTTCCTCGCGATGTCGCTCTTGGTCGAATGCCGGCGCTGGTCGGAACGGGCACTGCTTGCGATGACCCCGTCCGCGCGCGGCAGCGCCGCCGAAATGCACATCCAGGCCGCCCTCGGACTGACCCTGATGTTCACGCGCGGCGGCAGCGAGGCGGCGCGCGTGGCCTTGAGCCGGAGCCTTGCGATCGCCGAGGCGCGCGGCGACGCGCCGAACCAGCTCCAGCTGCTCGGCCGCATGCATATCTTCCACGAACGGATGGGGCAGTTCGACGCTGCGCTTGGTTATGCGCAGCAGAGCCTTGCGGTCGCGCAGCCGCTCGGCGATCCCGGCTCGATCGTCCTCGCCCATTCGCTGTTCGGGGTCTCGCTTCATCTGGCCGGCAAGCACCGCGACGCGCTGAAGATGCTGGAGGTCGCATGGCAAGGGCCGGGCGCGGAACGAATCAGCACCATCCATGGCTTCGACCATCGCAACCGGGCCGGCATCACGCTGGCGCGCGAACTCTGGTTGCAGGGCCGGCCCGCGGACGCGCGGCAGCTGGCGCAACAGACGGTGGCTGAAGCCGCGCAGATGGAGCATCCGATCACGCTCTGCATCGCGCTGATCTGGGCGGTCTCGATGTCGCTCTGGGACGGTGATCTCGACGGCGCGGAACAGCGCATCGACCAGTTCATCGCGCATGCCGAATCTCGATCGATGGGTCCCTATCTCGTGGTGGGCCGCGGCGTGAAAGGCGAACTGGCGATCCGGCGGGGAGACGCCGCACATGGCGTCGAGACGATCAAGGCTTGCCTATGCGAGCTCCACGAGGCCGGCTACGAATTGCTCACCACCACCTTCAACATCGCGCTGGTTCATGGCTTGCTGGCGCTTGGACAGATCGAGCAGAGCGCGCGCCTGATCGACGATGCGATCCGCCTCGTCGCTCAGAGCGGCGATCATCTTTACATGTCCGAGTTGCTGCGGATGAAGGCCAAGGTCCTGTTGCACCTGCCAGAGCCGAGAGCCGAGCAACCAGAGGTCTACTTGATGCAAGCGCTGGATCTGTGTCGCCGCCAAGGCGCCACAGCGTGGGAGCTGCGCGCCGCGATCGATCTCGCCGGGCTGTTTGCCGAACGCGGGCAGCGCGACGAGGCGAAGCGATGGCTCCAATCGGCGCTCGAGGGCTTTGCCGAGGGCTCCGAGACGGCGGATATCAGAGCGGCCAACCTGCTTCTGACCACGCTGTAGCGGCTCACCCCGTCGGCGTGCCCTGCTTCCATTGGCCGCCGGCGATCTTCGCGGCGGCAATCACCGCTTGCGTCCGACTCTCGACGCCGAGCTTTTGCAGGATCGCCGAGACATGGGCCTTGATGGTGGCCTCGGAGACGCCGAGCTCGTAGGCGATCTGCTTGTTGAGGAGACCTTCCGACAGCATCATGAGGACGCGAACCTGCTGCGGCGTCAGCGTCACCAGGCGGTCGCGCAGGCGCGTCATGTCGGGGTCGGCGGCGGCGGAGAGGTCGGTATCGGCGGGAACCCAGATGTCGCCTTCCATCACCTTGAGGATGGCGTCACGCAGGGTCTCGACCCCGAACCGCTTGGGGATGAAGCCGGACGCGCCGAAATCGAGCGAGCGGCGGATCGTGGCGCTGTCGTCGGAAGCCGAGACGATGACGACCGGAATCGCCGGATATTGCGCGCGCAGATAGATCAGGCCGGAAAAGCCGGAGATCCCGGGCATGGAGAGGTCGAGCAGGACGAGGTCGACCTCGGAGTTTTGTTCCAGGAGCTTGGTCAGGTCCTCGAAGGATCCGGCCTCGTCGATCCGGGCCGAGGGGAGGACGCCCGCCACCGCCTGCCGCAGCGCATCGCGGAACAGGGGATGATCATCGGCGATGACGAGGTGGCTAGAAGGAGCGTTCATCGTTCTCTTGCTGTCGTTCGCGCCGGGTCGGCGAACAGATCCCGGGCGGGTCAATTCTTCCCCGAGCGGCCGTGGCATGCAAGTGCACATTATCCCTTTGCTGCAAAGGGGTTAATCCCTGGTCTCGGCGCTTGCGCACCGGCCCCGGATACCACAGCGCCAGTGCGCAAGGCCGAAAGTCGTATTGGGGCGGGTTTCACGCCGATGTTACCTTGTGGTCAAGACCTGGGCTGATCCGGCACGTCCGGACATTCTGGGGGCGCGAGGAAACGTATTTCGGGGAGCGACTCAACATGTCGACAATGGCTGTGTCTCAAGCAGGCGCGGGAGGGATGACGAAGGACGAACGGTTCGTCATTCTCGCCTCCTCGCTCGGTACCGTGTTCGAGTGGTACGACTTCTATCTCTACGGTTCGCTCGCCTCGATCATCGGCGCGCAGTTCTTCTCGGCCTATCCGCCGGCAACCCGCGATATCTTCGCGCTGCTGGCGTTTGCCGCGGGCTTTCTGGTGCGTCCGTTCGGCGCCATCGTGTTCGGCCGCGTCGGCGACATTGTCGGCCGCAAATACACCTTCCTCGTCACCATCCTGATCATGGGCCTGTCGACCTTCATCGTCGGCCTGCTGCCCAACGCGGCCACCATCGGCATCGCGGCTCCGATCATCCTGATCGCGCTGCGCCTCGCCCAGGGCCTGGCGCTCGGCGGCGAATATGGCGGTGCAGCGACCTACGTCGCGGAGCATGCGCCGAACGGCAAGCGCGGCTTCTACACCTCCTTCATCCAGACCACGGCGACGCTCGGCCTGTTCCTGTCGCTGCTGGTGATCCTGTTCACCCGCACCGCGCTCGGCGAGGCCGACTTCGCAGCGTGGGGCTGGCGCATTCCGTTCCTGGTGTCGGTGCTGCTGCTCGGCATCTCGGTCTGGATCCGGCTTCGCCTGAACGAATCGCCGATCTTCCAGAAGATGAAGGAGGAAGGGAAGGGCTCGAAGGCGCCGCTGACGGAGGCCTTCGGCAACTGGCAGAACGGCAAGCTCGTGCTGCTCGCCCTGCTCGGCGGCGTGATGGGCCAGGGCGTGGTCTGGTACACCGGCCAGTTCTACGCGCTGTTCTTCCTGCAATCGATCCTGAAGGTCGACGGCTATACCGCCAACCTGCTGATCGCCTGGTCGCTGCTGCTCGGCACCGGCTTCTTCATCGTGTTCGGCATGCTGTCCGACAAGATCGGCCGCAAGCCGATCATCCTCGGCGGCTGTCTGATCGCGGCGCTGACCTTCTTCCCGATCTTCAAGATGATCACCACCAACGCCAATCCGGCGCTGGAGAAGGCGATCGAGTCGGTCAAGGTCGAGGTGGTGGCCGATCCCGCCGGCTGCGGCGATCTGTTCAACCCGGTCGGCACCCGCGTCTTCACCGCGCCTTGCGACACCGCGCGCGCCTACCTGTCGCAATCGTCGGTCAAGTATGCGACGACGCCGGGTCCGGCCGGCTCGGGCGTGAAGGTCGTGGTCAACGGCAAGGACGTGCCCTACGCCAACGCCAAGGACAGCAACCCGGCGGTTCTCGCCGCGGTGCAGGCGGCTGGCTATCCCAAGGCGGGTGACGCCGGCATCGTGAAGATGTCACACCCGCTCGACATCTTCCGTCCGCAGGTGGCGGCCATCATCGGCCTGCTGTTCATCCTGGTCCTGTTCGTCACCATGGTGTACGGCCCGATCGCCGCGATGCTGGTCGAATTGTTCCCGACCCGCATCCGCTACACCTCGATGTCGCTGCCCTACCACATCGGCAACGGCTGGTTCGGCGGCCTCCTGCCCGCCACCGCCTTCGCCATCGTGGCCTCGACCGGCGACATCTATGCCGGCCTCTGGTACCCGATCATCTTCGCCTCGATTACCGTGGTGATCGGCTTCCTGTTCCTGCCGGAGACCAAGGACGTCGACATCAAGGCGACCTGATCCGAAGCAGAGATCGACGACACGAAACCGGCCGCGGTCTCCGCGGCCGGTTTTGCTTTGTCTGGTTAGCGGTTGCTGCCAATGAATTGCAGCACGATCTCACGGCGATGCGGGCGGCTGCGATGCTCGATCAGATAGATCGCCTGCCAGGTGCCGAGCGCGAGCCTGCCGTCCAGGACCGGGACCTGGAGCGACGTCTGCGTCAGCATGGTCTTGATGTGGGCCGGCATGTCGTCGGGTCCCTCGGTGTCATGGGTCCACCCGGCGTTCTCCGGTGCGAGCCGTGACAGGGCCGTGGTGAGATCGACGAGCACGGAAGGGTCGGCGTTCTCCTGGATCGTCAGCGAGGCCGAGGTGTGGCGGATGAACAGCGTCAACGCGCCCTCACCTGCGTGCGCCTCGGCGATGAATTTCGCGGCCTCGCTGGTCAGATCGGTGAAGCCGCGGCCGGGCGTCTGCACGGTGAGCAGCGACGATGTGACGGTGGTAGCCTGCACCGACGACGGTGCGGAGCGTCTGACGGATCTGGCTGATGTCATGGCGGGTCTCTCAACTCGGGAAGCTGCCGTAGGGTGGGCAAAGCGGCTTGTCCGCAGTAGCTCGAAGAGCGAAGGCGGAAGCGTGCCCACCATTCCGCGTGACGATGTCAAGGTGGTGGGCACGGCGCTTTGCGCCTTTGCCCACCCTACGGCAGCTCGTCACGCGTCAAATCTTCCCTGACACGTCCTTCTGCACGCGGTTGGCCATGTCGATCAGCCGCCGCCAGGCCTTTTCCAGGAACGACATCACGCGGTCGACGTCCTTGTCGCTCGGCAGCGGGATCTCGATCTTGCGCTCGCCCTCGGCGACCTTGGGCTCGGCTTTCTTGAGCTGATCGGATTTCGGCAGCGCCTCGTCGATCTTGCCCGACACCGGCGGTCCCGCCGCGAGCTGTCCCTTCAGCTTCTCGACCTCGGCCTGGAGCCTGCCGATCTCGGCATCGAGTGCCGTCCGCTCGTCAGGCACTGCGTAGCAGGCCCAGCCGGCGCCGTTCTTGGTGCAGGTCGATACCGTGCCGGTGCGCGTGTCGAGCCGCAGCACGCCCTCGGGAATGGGCGTCATGCTGTAGCGGCCATTTTCGCCGTCGGGCGCCGATTGCGCGGCCACGAGGCCGCCGCTGACGACCATCCCCGCGGCCGCCGCCGCGAGCCATGATGTCGTGGATGACGTCGCAGGTCTCTTCATTGTCTCCGCCCCGGCGGTGCTTGGGCTGCTGTGCAAGTCTACACCCTTGAGCCGGCAATCCGCCGCCAAAAAACCCGCCCCTGAAATCAACGAACGCGACGGCTTCTTTGATCCCACCAGCGCGGCGAAAGCACGGCTGCATTCGCAGATCATGAGCAGACCTGCTGCGGTGCGGCGTCACGCTGTGTGCAGCGCTGCTGCGCGCGTCAATATCGTCAAGAAAATCAAAGACATAATTGAAAGCGACGCAATCGTGACTTGGCTTGACTTGATTATGGGCCATCAGTATGGTCCGCGCGGCTTTTGAGGGTGACGGGCGTAATTTCCATTCAGCGTTTCGGGTCTTCGTTGCATGACACAGGGCACGGGACACGGCGAAGATGGAGATCGCGATAAATCGTCCGAGGAAGCCGCGCTTTCCGATCGGCTCGGAAATCTTGATCAGCGGTTGTCCGAATTTCGCGACCGAAGGGCCAAGACCGAGCAACCCGCAGGTGACGATGGAGACAAAGCGGCCAGAGCCTCGGCGATGGCGCTTGGTTTTCGGTTATCCTCCGAGTTGGTCGCCGGTGTCGCTGTCGGAGCGGGGATTGGCTGGGGGTTCGACCGTTTGCTGTCGACGTCGCCTTTCGGATTCATCGTGTTCCTGCTGCTGGGCTTCGTCGCCGGCGTGGTGAATGTGGTGAGATCGGCAGGCGCGGGTCAAAACAGGCGCGGTGGTTCGTAAGCTGGTCCCACCAGGAGAGGAATGATCGTGCCGGCCTCGCCGGTACGGGCCGGCCCGGCCGGCAGACCGAGACCCGCCGGCATGTCCGGCAGACCAAGAGATGCCGCGCCGATGAAAATCGATCCGATCCACCAGTTCAACATCGAGCCTCTCTTCACCCTGGGCCATATCGGCAATCACACGATCGCCTTCACCAATTCGTCGCTCTACATGCTGGTCGCGGTTGCGATCATCTCGATCCTGATGCTCGCCAGCGGCTCGCAGCTGGTTCCCGGGCGCCTGCAGTCGGTCGCCGAGATCTCCTACGAGTTCGTGGCCTCGACCATCCGTTCGACGGCCGGCGCGGAAGGCATGAAGTTCTTCCCGCTGATCTTCTCGCTGTTCATGTTCATCTGCGTCTCGAACCTGGTCGGCATCATCCCCTACACCTTCACGGTCTCGAGCCACCTGATCGTCACCGCCGGACTGGCGCTGCTGGTCTTCTTCACCGTGCTGATCTACGGCGTCGCCAAGAACGGCATGAAGTTCTTCAAGATTTTCGTTCCCCACGGCGTCCCCGGCTACGTCCTGCCGCTGGTCATGTTCATCGAGGTCCTGTCGTTCTTCCTGCGGCCGGTCTCGCACAGCATTCGTCTGTTCGCCAATATGCTGGCCGGCCACATCGCGCTGAAGGTGTTCGCGGGCTTCGTCGCCATGCTGGGCTTCTCGCTCGGCGCCATCGGCTGGGTCGGCGGCGTGCTGCCGCTGGCGCTCACGGTCGCGCTGTACGCGCTCGAGATCCTGGTCGCGTTCCTGCAGGCTTACGTGTTCGCGATCCTGACCTGCATCTACCTCAACGACGCCATTCATCCGGGACACTGAGCGGTCCGGGGAATTTCCACCCACAACCCAATCTTTCTTCCAAGGAGTCTAAAATGGATCCGGCAGCAGCAAAACTTATCGGCGCGGGCATCGCGTGCATCGGCATGGGCGGTGCGGGCGTCGGCGTGGGCGTGATCTTCGGCAACTACCTCGCAGCGGCCGTTCGCAACCCCTCGGCCGCTCAGGGCCAGTTCGGCAACCTGATCTTCGGCTTCGCCGTGACCGAAGCGCTCGGCATCTTCTCGCTGCTGATCGCGCTGCTTCTGCTGTTCGTTTTCTAAAGGAACGACTTCTTCCGCGCCGCTTCATCCGAAGCGGCGCGTGACAGCAACAGGAGTACTCCATGGCCGAGAGTCATGGCGGGGCAAAAGGACCGGCGGCAGGTGCCCACACTGAAGCCGATGGCGGTCATCACAGCGGCGGCTTTCCGCCGTTCGAGAGCAGCACCTTTGCTTCACAGCTGGTGTCGCTCGCGATCTTCTTCGTCCTGCTTTACGTGATCGTGTCCAAGCTCGCGCTGCCGAAGGTCGGCGGTGCGATCGAAGCACGCCAGAACAAGATCGAGGGCGACCTCGGCGAGGCGCAGAAGCTGAAGGACCAGTCCGAAGCTGCGCTGAAGGCCTATGAAAGCGAGCTCGCCTCGGCGCGTTCGCGGGCGCAGGCGATCGGCAACGAATCCCGCGACAAGGCGAATGCGCAGGCGGACGCCGAACGCAAGGCATTGGAAGAGCAGCTGACGGCCAAGCTCGCCGAGGCGGAGAAGACCATCGCCTCGACTCGCACGGCCGCCATGAGCAACGTCCGCGGCATCGCGGCCGACGCGGCAGGCCAGATCGTGCAACAGCTCACCGGGGTCATTCCGGATGCCGCCTCGGTCAATGCCGCCGTTGACGCGTCCTTGAAGGGTTAGTCGAGATGTTCTTCGATCCTGAAACCTGGGTCGCCGTCGCCTTCGTGATCCTGATGATCGTGTTCGGCTATCTCGGCGTCTTCAAGTCGGCGATGACCGCGCTCGATCATCGCGCCGCCCGCATCAAGGCCGAGCTCGACGACGCCGCACGCCTGAAGCAGGAGGCGGCCAAGGTGCTCGCCGACTACAAGGCGCGCAGTGCCACGGCCGAGCGCGAGGCTGCCGACATCATCGCCAACGCCAAGGCCGAAGCCGAGCGCATCGCTGCCGACGCCAAGGCGAAGATGGAAGACTTCGTCGCCCGCCGCACCAAGACCGCCGAGAGCAAGATCGCGCTGGCCGAAGCCCAGGCACTGGCCGACGTCCGCGCGGCAGCCGCGGAAGCCGCCGTCCAGGCTGCCTCGACCATCCTGTCGCAATCGGTCAAGGGCCAAGTTGCCGACGACCTGCTCGCCAAGGGCATCAACGAAGTCCGGCAGAAGCTGAACTGAGGAATTTGCCTCACCCAATCAAAAAGCCGGCGCGATGAGCGCCGGCTTTTTTTGTTTGTCGGGTAACAGCATCCACAATCGCGGTGTCATCACCCGCGGAGGCGGGTGATCCAGTACGCCGAGGTTTCTCGGTTCAAGCACCGCGGCCTCTGGAATACTGGATTGCCCGCCTTCGCGGGCAATGACAGCTGAGATTGCCGCAAGACCTCAGGTTACTTCTTCTTCCGCGCCTTCGGTTCGGGCGAGAGCGCCTGCGGGTCGAAACCGACATAGAAGATGTAGTTATCGGCGACGGCGGGCGCCGGTGTCGGATAGGCTAGATCCTCGGCGACAAAGGTGAAGGGCACGCTGCCGCCTTCCGACATCGCGACCGTGGTCCGGTAGGCTTTCGAGGCGATCACCTTCTCGCCGACGCCGCCCTGCACGACGGCGATGCGCAGCGGCACCTCGACGGAGGCAGGCGCACCGGCGGGGCCGGCGATGACGCGGCCCTGGATGCCGATCCGGGCCGTGATGCCAGCGCTGCTGCGGGAGCATTCGCGCGCCATCTTGGTGATCGAGGCCTGGAAGCGGATGTCATTGCCGACGGCCGGCTTGCCACTGGCGCCGACCGCGTAGGTCGAGGCCCCCGCGCGCACCGTGACCTGCGGGCAATCGAGGTCGTCTTCGGCCGGCTGCCCGGGCGCAGGCGCCGGCTTCGGCTCGGCCGGCTCGTCGGACTTGCCGCCGAACAGGCTCTTGAAGCGGTCGCTCAATGACTGCGCCGCCGCAGGCGAGACAGACGCCAGCGCAACCGACAACGCCAGTGCGATCCCCGTTCCCAGTCGCAACGCATTCCGCGATGACCGAAGCTCCTGCACCATCGACGCCCGTACTCCATGACAATTGCCCGGCCGATCGCCGGCCGCGGCACGCGGTTATATCGCCAAAATCGGCGAACCCAAGGCAGCAAAAAGGGGGACTCGGCCGCACCAGACGGCCGCTCAGCCGCGGAAATCCTCGTGCAGCAGGCCGAACAGCAGGTGATCCTGCCAGACCCCGTTGATGCAGAGATAACGGCGCGCCAGGCCCTCGCGCGAGAAGCCGCACTTCTCCAGCACCCGGATCGACGGCGCGTTGGTGGGGATGCAGGCGGCCTCGACCCGGTGCAGGTTGAGCTCGCCAAACAGCGTCGGCAGCAGCACCCGCAGTGCGGCCGTCATGTAGCCGCGATGGGCATAGGGCTGGCCGACCCAATAGCCGATGGTACCGGCCTGCACGATGCCTCGCCGGACATTGGCGAGCGTGATGCCGCCGACCAGGGCACCGTCGAGCTCGCGGAAGATCAGAAAGGGATAGGAGCGGTCCGCGGCGATGTCCTCGGCATAGCGGCGCAGGCGGCGGCGGAAGCCGGACCGGGTGAGATCGTCAGACGGCCAGATCGGCTCCCAAGGCGTGAGATAGTCGCGGCTGGTCTCGCGCAAATGCGCCCATTGCAGGAAGTCGGACATTTGCGGCGCACGCAGGAGCAGCCCGTTGCCGCGCGGCGCGAGGGCGGCGGGTCCACTGGATGGCAGGCGAAAGAGGGCCATGGTGATGCTTCCCGGGGCGAGGCAGCCCGCGCGCGGCTCCTAATGCAGCCGCGCCTTGGCGCGCGCCCGGGTCAATCCTTCCGCAAAAGACACCGCCGTGTCCAGACCCCTGCCGCTGCCCAAAGCGACAACCGCTGGCCGGCTGCGCGACAGCAGCGCACGGGCCGCGTCCCGCGCCGATTCGATGCTGACGGCATCGATCCGGGCGACCAGTTCCTGCACCGTCTGCGGCCGTCCATAGGCCAGCACATGCCGGGCAAGCTGCTCGGCGCGGGAGGAGCAGCTCTCCAGGGCCATCAGCAGACCCGCCTTCATCTGCGCCTTGGCCCGGGCGATCTCGGCCTCGGTCAGCGTCTCCACCGAATCGTTCATGATGTCGACCACGACCTCCATCATCTCCGGAGCGTCGGCGGGATCGGTGCCGGTATAGAGGCCGAAGAAGCCGGTGTCGGTGTAGGGCGCGTGGAAGGTGTAGATGGAGTAGCAGAGGCCGCGCTTCTCGCGCACCTCCTGGAACAGGCGTGACGACATTCCGCCGCCGAGGATGTTGGTGAAGACCTGGAGCGAGAACAGCGACGGATCGGACTGCGGCACGCCCTCGAGCGCCAGCGTCAGATGCGCCTGCTCGAGCTCGCGATGCACCACCTTGGTGCCGCCCTGGCCGAATTGAGCGGCCTGCGGCTTCGGCCCCGGCGTCCCCTCGAAGCTCGCAAAACGCTTTTCGACCTCGGCGACGACTTGGGCGTGATTGACCGCGCCGGCCGCCGCCACCACCATGTCCGGCCCGCGATAATGCGTCGAGAGATAGCCGCGCAGCATGTCGCGGTTGAAGGCGCGCAGCGTCTTGGCGGTGCCGAGCAGCGAGCGACCCATCGGCTGGTCGGGATAGCAGAGCTCGTTCAGATGCTCGAACACGACGTCGTCGGGCGTGTCCTGGGCGGCGCCGATCTCCTGCACGATGACGTTCTTCTCGCGCTCCAGCTCGTCGGGCTCGAAGGCGGGATTGGCGAGGATGTCGGCGAGCACGTCGAGCGCGAGCGGCACGTCGGCCTTCAGCACCCGCGCATAATAGGACGTGGTCTCGGTCGAGGTGCCGGCATTGAGGTCGCCGCCGACCGCCTCGATCTCCTCGACGATCTCGCGCGAGGAGCGCTTGGTCGTGCCCTTGAACGCCATGTGCTCCAAGAGATGCGAGATGCCGTGCTCGTTCGGCTTCTCGTCGCGTCCGCCGACACCGGCCCAGACGCCGAGCGCCGCCGTCTCGAGGTGGGGCATCTCGTCGGTGACGACGGTGAGGCCGGAGGCAAGCTTGGACATCTCGACGCTCATCCGGCAACTCCCTGCTTTGCGGCGCGGCTGGCGGACAGCACGAACCGCTCGACCTCGGCCTGATCGTTCTTCATCACCCTCATGTGTTCGGATTTGGTCATCAGGCCGTCGAGCCAGGCCGGCAGTTGCGGCCGCTGGCCGCAGGCCGCCTCGACGGCGTCGGGGAATTTGGCCGGATGCGCGGTGGAGAGCACGATGCTCGGCACCCTCGTATCGGTGGTGTCACGGTCCGCGACGGCGAGCGCCACGGCGGTATGGGGATCGACCAGCTCGCCGGCTTCGCGCCAGGCAGCGCGAATCGCAGCCGCAGTCTCGGTCTCGTCGGCGCGCCCGGCATCGAACTCCTCGCGGATCGCGGCGAGTGTCGCATCGGGCAGCACGAAGCGCCCGGACTGCTTCAGCTGTTCCATCAGGCGGCGCACGCCGGCGGCATCGCGCCGGCCGGCCTCGAACAGCAGCCGTTCGAAGTTCGAGGAGATCTGGATGTCCATCGACGGCGATGCCGTCGCGTGCACCTCGCGCACCTCGTAGATGCCGGTCTTCAGCGTGCGCGCCAGGATGTCGTTGACGTTGGCGGCGATGCGCAGGGTGCGCACCGGCAGCCCCATGCGCTTGGCGACGTAGCCGGCAAAAATGTCGCCGAAATTGCCGGTGGGAACGACGAAATCGACCGCGCGCGCCGGCGCACCGACCGCGACGGCGGAGGTGAAATAGTAGACCACCTGGGCGACGATGCGCGCCCAGTTGATGGAATTGACGCCGGAAAGCGAGGTCGCATCGCGGAAGCGATGGTTGTTGAACATCCCCTTCACGAGCGCCTGGCAGTCGTCGAAGGTGCCTTCGATGGCGAGCGCATGGACGTTGGCCGCGCCTGTCGTCGTCATCATCCGCCGCTGCACCTCTGAGATGCGGCCGTGCGGAAACAGCACGATGAGATCGACGTTCTCGAGGCCGGCAAAGGCTTCGACCGCGGCGCCGCCGGTATCGCCTGACGTCGCGACCACGATCGTGGTGCGCTGGCCGCGCTTTTCGAGCACGTGGTCCATCAGCCGCGAGATCAGCTGCATCGCCACGTCCTTGAAGGCGAGCGTCGGACCGTGGAACAGCTCCAGCACGAACTGGTGCGGCGACATCTGGCGCAGCGGCACCACCGCAGGATGGCGGAAGGTGGCGTAGGCCTCGTTCGCCATGCGCCCGAGCTCGGCGTCCGATATCTCGCCGCCGGCAAAGGGACGAATCACGTCGACCGCGACTTCCCAATAGGGACGGCCGAAGAAGCCGGCGATCGTCTCGCTCGGGAGCTGCGGCCACGCCGCCGGCACATACAGGCCACCGTCGCGGGCAAGGCCGGTCAGCATCACGTCACAAAAGCCGAGTTCGGGGGCTTCGCCCCGGGTCGAGATATAACGAGTCAAACTGCCCTCCAAAGGCCGGCCGGTCCGAAGCTCGACCCTTAAGCCTTTGATTCTACGTAGTTACTTGTCAACAGCCAGAGGCTTTGAGCCACCATAGAGTGTTTTGCGGCATCGGGAAACCGCTTCCGGCCTTCCCCTCGCCCAATGAAAAAGGGCTGCGGCATTGCCGCAGCCCTTCTCTTGGAAGGTCTGTCGTTGTGTGCAGACCGGTTTGCTTCGTCGGCGTCGTCGCCCCTCAAAACTGTTCCGGCAAGCTTTCGTCGCCTGTCACGAAATCGTCAAGGCCAAAACCGCACGTCTCGAAAATGTTCCTATTCTTCCCGACTCGGCTCAGGGCTCGTCCGACGCAGGCACAGCCCAATCTCGGCAATGAATTCCGCTTTTTCCCGCATGAGCCATGGGAACGAATACAGCCTCGGCCCATTGTGTCGGCGGATGGGTGTCAGCCCGTTGTCCATGCATTGCCCGGCCAGCGGCGGCGTCGATCCGTCGGCCGAACCGCTGCATCCTGAAGCAGCCGGTTCGGTCGCTGGCAAAGGTCAGTTCAACCCGATTTCCACTGCGATCCGGATCAGGTCGGAATGGTTCTTGGCGCCCAGCTTCTGCTTGAGCAGGGACGTGGTGTTGGCGACGGTCTTGTAGGAGATGCCGAGCGCCTCGGCGACCTCGACGATCTTGTCGCCGCGTCCGAGCAAGCGGAGAATTTCGAGCTCCCGCGGCGTCATCTGCGAAGCCGGGTTGGCCTTGATCGCCGCGCCGGAAAACGTCACGGCTTCCGCAAGCTGCGGTGAGATGAAATTGTCGCCCGCCACCACCTTGCGCACCGCTTTCAGCAGGATCCTGGGGTCGTCGCCCTTGGAGACATAGCCTTGCGCCCCGAGCTCGACGGCCCGCACCACGAAGGCCGGATCGTCGTTCATGCTGAACATGATGATCTTGGCGTCGGGATCATCCTTGCGGATGCGTCGCATTAGCTCGAAACCGGAGACGTCGGGCAGGCTGATGTCGATCACGGTGACGTCGGGCCGCTTGCTGACATAGGCGCGATGCCCGGATTTGGCGTCGGTCGCCTCGTCGATGCGGATTGAATGGTCGGATGCGAACAGGGTGCGGCAGCCGGACAACACCACGGGATGGTCGTCGACGATCAGGACCCTTGTCGCCAGCTTGGCGGTATCTTGCATCGCGCACTCTCTGTTTTCTCGACTCTTAGACCGGCGGGAATAAATGGAAAGAGCAAATTCCGCCGATGCGCGTTAGAATTGACCTAATGTGGCACCGACTTTCGTTCCGGATACAATTGTTTCTCCCGCTCGGCGCCAGTTTTCTCGCGGCGCTGGTCCTGGGCGGCGTGCTGCTCCAGGTTTTCGCGACCGGCCAGTTGGCGGAGGAGAGCGAGCCGCGACGGCGTTCGACGGAGGCGGTCGCCGCCGCGCTCAACAACGCCTTGAGCGCTTCGGACAATCCGCGGCAGACCCTCGACGCCTTTGTCCATTCTTTGGACACCTCCTCCGATATCCAATTCCGCCGCCTGGGAGCAGGTCCCGCGCCACCGGCGAAGGACGACCTGCGCAAGCCGCATGGCGTGCCGCAATGGTTCATCGACCTTCTCGCTGTTCCCAACATGGACACGGCATTTCCGGTGATGATCAACGGTAAGCGCGTTGGCGACATCGTATTTCTGCAGGACCTGTCGGCCGATCTGTTCGAGAAATGGATTGGCCTTCTAGCGCTCGCCAGCCTGCTCGCCGCGCTCATGGTTCTTATCGGCACGATTGCCTATGTCTTGTCGGGATCGGTGCTGCGCCCCCTGCAGGATCTCGGCGAAGGTCTCACGCGAATACGACGGGGCGACTACACCAGACCGATACCGGTCGGGGGCCCGCCGGAAATCCGGCAGAGCTGCGAGGAGGCGAATGCGCTGGCTGCAACGCTGGCGCATTTGAGCCAGGACAATCGCGATCTGATGCACCGCCTGGTGTCGCTCCAGGATGACGAGCGGCGCGATCTCGCCCGCGAGCTGCATGACGAGCTCGGCCCCCTGCTGTTCAGCATCCGCGCCGGCACGATCGCGCTGAGCGAGGCCTCCCAGCCGCAGGGACATCTCGGCAATTCGGCACAGGACCTGCTGCAATCGGTCGAGGCACTGCAGCAGACCAACCGCCGCATCCTCGACCAGCTGCGACCGCTCTATATCGAGGAACTCGGCCTTTCGAGCAGCGTACAGACGCTGCTGCGGAATTTTCGCAAGCAGGCACCTCATATCGTCCTGACGGACGCGATTGATCCCGATCTCAGCGGGATCGGCGGACCGCTGGCGCAGACCGTCTATCGGGTGATCCAGGAGGCACTGACCAACGTGCTGCGACATGCCAACGCCGGCAACGCCCATGTGCAGGCGACGGTCGCCGACAAGACGCTCGTCGTCGAGATTTCCGACGACGGCGGCGGTTTTCCTGCGGGCAATGTCTTCGGCCGCGGCCTGACCGGCATGCACGAGCGCGTGCGCGCGCTCAGCGGATCGCTATCGCTGTTGCGCGTGGATGAGCGAACTTACGTGCGCTGTCGCCTTCCGGCGGAGACGATGCGGGACGCGCCAGCACCAGGCTAGTTCAGCACGCGCAGCCGTGATGCGCATTCTGTCGCGCCGGCTCGCACAGCGTGCTGCGGATCTTGCCATCCGGGCTGAAGCGGAACGAGGCCTGAATGCGCAGCGCGCCGGCGACGGAATATTCGAGGTCGACGCCGTGGGACGCGGGATGGATCTCTTCCAGCCCGAAGCCAGCCAGCGAGAAGGTGCTGAGCCGCGGCTGCCAATAGATTTCAAGCTCGCTGCGGCCGCGATAGCGTTCCGTGCCGTTGCACGTGCATTCGAGCTCGGCATCGTCGGCATAGAGGTCGAGCAGCGTCGCAAGATCGCCTCTCCGACAGGCATCCACCCAGTCGACGACAATTCCCATCTGATCGAAATCGCTCACGCCGAAATCCTGTCTGCCGCGAGAAATCTTGAAGACGGCTTAGGACCACACTCGTGAATGTCCGCTGAATAATAAAGTCCGGGCGATTCCGGGTTCCACATCAGGGAATCTACGGAGTGACGGAACTCTGCCGCCGTCCTCGCAGCCAGACCGCGAATGCGATCAACACCGCGCCCGCGAGCGTGAACCAGGTGATCGCGTATTGCAGGTGATCGTCCTTGAGATTCACCACGAGCGGCCCCGGGCGCGGAATGCCGTTCGCCGGCGCGGGCTGCTCGAGATCGATATAGAACGGCGCAACCGCACCCCAGCCCAGCGCGCTTGCGATTGCCAGATGATCGCGCACGAACCAGAGCCGCTTGTCGCGATTCTCCGCCGGTGTCAGCCAGCTTGGCGCCTCGGGAAAGCGCAGATAGCCGGTAAGCGACACCGGTTCGCCCGTGACGAGCTTCTTCACCGCGCGATCCTCGACGCCGCGGTCCTGCATCGTATTCTCGACGAAGCCGGCGTCGATCACGAGCATCTCGCCGCCGGGAAGCCGCGCCGGCAGGAACGCCCAGGTGCCCGGGCCGGAGGCGTCCTTGCGCACTGCCGAGCCGGAGGAATAGACCATCGCATCGGGCAGGGCTGCGTAAGTCGCGGTGAAGCTGACGCGGCGGAATTCATCGCGGGCGGGATTGAGCGCGGCCCATTGCGCGGACGGCGGCAGCGCGACGGGCGCCGCCGCAATCCGCTCGGTGAGTGCCGCAATCAGCTCGTGCTTGGCCGTGCGGCGCTGCAGCTGCCAGACACCGAGGGCGACGAACACGGCCGTCAGGAACAGCGTGAACAGCGCGAAGCCGGTCACGCGGGCCTTGCGCGCAGGCTCGGTCATTTCGCGCGATCGACCAACCGGCCCGGCGCCGCCTTGTGATGGAATTGCAGCGCGATCAGCAGCGACTTCATCGAGCGCAGCGGCAACAGCGTGGTGGCGAGGATCAGCGGCAGCCAGAGCACGGCATGCAGCCAGTATGGCGGCTGGTATTTGACTTCGACGATGAGTGCGCAGGCGACGACGATGCCGCCGGCCAGCATGATGATGAAGATCGCCGGACCGTCGCCGGAATCGATGAAGGCATAGTCGAGCCCGCAACGGTCGCAAGCGGGCGCGAGCGTCAGAAAGCCCGCGTAGAGCTTGCCCTGGCCGCAGCGCGGGCATCTGCAGGCAAGCCCGCGCAGCGCGCTTTGCAGGACCGTGGTTTCGGACTGGGGTGTGCCGGCACTGTCGTTCATGAGGACGGACTCTATCACAGTTTCCGGAGAAGCTTCCGGCGGCCGGAAAACGAAAGGGCGGCCCTGCGGCCGCCCTTCCCGATCGCTTCGATACGGCTCAGTGCGCAGCGTGGGCCATGGTCTCGGCGCCGCGTCCCCAGACGTAGATGCAGAGGAACAGGAACAGCCAGACCACGTCGACGAAGTGCCAATACCAGGCGGCGAACTCGAAGCCGAGATGCTGCTTCGGCGTGAAGTGGCCGGCATAGGCGCGGAACAGGCAGACCAGCAGGAAGACGGTGCCGACCAGCACGTGGAAGCCGTGGAAGCCGGTCGCCATGAAGAACGTCGCGCCGTAGACGTTGCCGGCGAAGGAGAACGCCGCGTGGCTGTATTCATAGGCCTGCACGCAGGTGAAGAGCGCGCCGAGCACGACGGTGAGGATCAGGCCGTATTTCAGGCCCTGCCGGTCGTTCTCGAGCAGCGCATGGTGCGCCCAGGTCACGGTGGTGCCTGAGGTGAGCAGGATCAGCGTATTCAGCAGCGGCAGATGCCAGGGATCGAAGGTCTCGATGCCCTTCGGCGGCCAGGTGCCGGGGACCGCGCAAGCGCCGGGCTGCGTGCCGAGGCCGCAGCCGAACACGGCGTCACGGGTGGCGTGAACGGCATCGGCCGGAAACAGCGCCGCGTTGAAGTAAGCCCAGAACCAGGCAACGAAGAACATCACCTCGGAGGCGATGAACAGGATCATGCCGTAGCGGTGATGCAGCTGCACGACGCGGGTATGGTCGCCCTTGTACTGGGCTTCCTTGATCACGTCGGCCCACCAGCTCGCCATGGTGTAGAGCACGCCCACAGTGCCGACGCCGAACACGATCGGCGCCGCGGAGAACATGTGGTGCATCCAGGCGATGGCGCCGACCGCCATGATGAAAGCCGAGAGCGAGCCGACCGCCGGCCAGGGAGAGGGATCGACCAGATGATAGTCGTGATGCTTGGTGTGCGCCGTGGCCATTTCCGTCTCTCTCCTCAATCCCGTGCCTGTCAGGCACTTATCCCCTTGTGTCCGACCGCCTGAGCGTGAGCCCTGCGGTCAAAGATTTCCCTTGCGCTTGTCGCCCTCGCCCGATGCCAGCGGCTTCACCACCGGATCGCGCACCGGATAGAACGTGTAGGACAGCGTGATCGTGTTCAGCCCGTCGTTCTCGCGGTCGTCGGCGATCGCCGGATCGACGTAGAACACGACCGGCATCTCGCGCTTCTCACCGGGCGCCATGGTCTGCTCGGTGAAGCAGAAGCAGTTGATCTTCTGGAAATAGGCGCCGACCGTCAGCGGCGCGACGTTGTAGGCGGCCTGGCCTGCAGTGGCGCGCGCCGCCTGGTTGGTCACGGTATAGAAGACCGTCACGACCTGGCCGATATTGACCTCGATCTCGCTCTGCTCCGGCTCGAACTTCCAGGGCAGGCCGGGCGCGACGTTGGAATCGAAGCGCACCGAGATCTTCCGCGCGATCGGGCCCGTGGCCGGCGCGGAGGTCGCCACTTGCGTCGTGCCGTTGAAGCCGGTGGCGCGGCAGAACCAGTTGTAGAACGGCACCGCCGCGTAGGAGGCGCCGACCATCAGCGCGACCACGCCGCCGCAGATCGAAGCAACCACCACATCGCGGCCCAGCCCGCGTGCCTTGCCCGGCTTGCGATGGCCCGGCTTGGCGCTGACGTCCTGCGATATGGTCCGCTGGTGATCCATGTTTCCTACATCGGCCGCACGAGCACTGCCGGCCCCTTGACCATGGTGACGGCGAAGAACAGCACCACCAGCACGCCGAGCGCCAAAGCGATGGCGATGGAGCGATGACGGCGGCTCTTCTGCTGCGCCTCGGTGAGGACGATTCCTTCTGGCTCGCGTTTGTCGGCCATCGCGGTGATCATGCGCCCCCAACCATCGGAGCCAGCGCGCGGAACACGACCTCGGCCAGCAGGGTCGCAAACAGCGCGAACAGATACAGGATCGAGAAGGCAAACAGCTTGCGCGTCGCGCGCAGCGACTGGCTGCGCTCACGGCGCAGATAGACGTTGATGGCGAGCACCAGCATGCCGGCACCGAGGATCAGCGAGACCACGCCGTAGACGGCGTCGAAATAGCCGAGCGCCCAGGGCGCGGCGGCGACCGCGATCAGCACGATGGTGTAGAGCAGGATCTGCAGGCGCGTCGCGTCGGGGCCGGCGACGTTGGGCAGCATCGGAATGCCGGCGCGCGCGTAGTCGTCGGAGCGGAACAGCGCCAGCGCCCAGAAATGCGGCGGGGTCCAGAAGAAGATGATGGCGAACAGCAGCAGCGGCTCGACGTCGACCGTGCCCGTCACCGCGGCCCAGGCCACCACCGGCGGCAGCGCGCCGGCGGCGCCGCCGATCACGATGTTCTGCGCGGTCCAGCGCTTCAGCCACATGGTGTAGATCACGACGTAGAAGAAGATGGTGAAGGCGAGCAGCGCGCCCGCGACCCAGTTGACGAGGATGCCGAGCGTCATCACCGAGAAGAAGGCGAGCGTCATGCCGAACGCCATCGCTTCAGGGCGGGTGATGCGGCCGCGCGGGATCGGCCGGTTCGCCGTCCGCGACATCTTGGAATCGATGTCGCCTTCGAGCGCCATGTTGAGCGCCCCGGAGGCGCCGGCGCCGACCGCGATGCAGAGCAGCGAGGTGATTGCCAGCACGGGATGGAAATGCCCCGGCGCCATCGCCATTCCGACCAGCGCGGTGAAGATCACCAGCGACATCACCCGCGGCTTGAGCAACGCGATGTAGTCGCCCACCTCCGCTTCGGAGATGCGGGGATTGATGTCGGCGGCGTGGTGGTCGAGGACAGACACTTAATTCAACTCGCTTCGTTATAGCGCCGCGGCGCCCGTCACGGGCGCCGCGGGAGATCGATCACTGCACGCGGGGCAGCACTTCGAACTGGTGGAACGGCGGCGGCGAGGACAACGTCCACTCCAGCGTGGTCGCGCCGGCACCCCACGGATTGTCGCCCGCAGGCACCTTCTTCATGTAGGCGTCGAGCACGCAGTAGAGGAAGATCAGCACGCCGAAGCCGGAGATGTAGGAGCCGACCGACGAGACCAGGTTCCAGCCCGCAAAGGCATCGGGATAGTCGACGTAGCGGCGCGGCATGCCCGACAGGCCGAGGAAGTGCTGCGGGAAGAACACCAGGTTGACGCCGATGAAGGTGACCCAGAAGTGCGCCTTCGCGAGCGCTTCATTGTACATGTAGCCCGACATCTTCGGGAACCAGTAGTACCAGCCGGCGAAGATTCCGAACACCGCGCCGAGCGACAGCACGTAATGGAAGTGCGCGACGACGTAGTAGGTCTCCTGCAGCACGCGGTCGACGCCGGCGTTCGCCAGCACGACGCCGGTCACGCCGCCGATCGTGAACAGGAAGATGAAGCCCACCGCCCAGATCATCGGTGCCCGGAACTCGATCGAGCCGCCCCACATCGTGGCGATCCATGAGAATATCTTCACGCCGGTCGGAACCGCGATGACCATGGTCGCGGCGACGAAATAGGCCTGCGTCGCCGAGGACATGCCGACCGTGTACATGTGGTGCGCCCACACCACGAAGCCGATGCCGCCGATCGCGACCATGGCGTAGGCCATGCCGAGATAGCCGAACACGGGCTTGCGCGAGAAGGTCGAGACGATCTGGCTGATCATGCCGAAGGCGGGCAGGATCAGGATGTAGACCTCGGGGTGGCCGAAGAACCAGAACAGATGCTGGAACAGCACGGGGTCGCCGCCGCCGTCGGGCGCGAAGAAGGTCGTGCCGAAATTGCGGTCGGTGAGCAGCATGGTGATCGCGCCGGCGAGCACCGGCAGCGACAGCAGCAGCAGGAACACCGTCACCAGGATCGACCACACGAACAGCGGCATCTTGTGCAGGGTCATGCCCGGCGCGCGCATGTTGAAGATCGTGGTGATGAAGTTGATGGCGCCGAGGATCGACGAGGCGCCGGCGAGATGCAGCGACAGGATCGCGAAGTCGACGGCCGGCCCCGGATGGCCGGAGCTCGACAGCGGCACGTACATGGTCCAGCCGGCGCCGACGCCGTTGGCGCCCGGCTCGCCCTCCACGAAGGTCGACATCAGCAGCAGCGCGAAGGACGCCGGCAGCAGCCAGAACGAGATGTTGTTCATGCGCGGGAACGCCATGTCCGGCGCGCCGATCATCAGCGGCACGAACCAATTGCCGAAGCCGCCGATCATCGCCGGCATGACCATGAAGAAGATCATGATCAGGCCATGCGAGGTCACGAACACATTGTAGGTGTGGGTCTCGTGGAAGACCTGCACGCCCGGATACATCAGCTCGGCCCGGATCGCGATCGACATCGCGGCACCGATGATGCCGGCGATGACCGCGAAGACCAGGTACATCGTGCCGATGTCCTTGTGGTTGGTCGAATAGACGTAGCGCCGCCACCCGGTCGGATGGGCGTGCTCGTCATGTCCGTGGGCTTGCGCGTGATCGCCGTGTGCCGCTGCGCTCGTTGCCATTTTCAAATCCTGCCTTGCGTCCCATTCGGACCTTTGGAGGTCCCGCCCTTTTATCGCTTTCAGTCCCTGAAAGCCGTCACCCGTCGCTTACTGCGTCGGGCCGGCCGCGGAGGCGTAGGTGCTGGTGCCGCCGCTCGCATATTTCTTCTTCGCCGTCTCGACCCAGGAGGCGAATTCCTGGTCGCTCACCACACGCACGGCGATCGGCATGAAAGCGTGGTCCTTGCCGCAGAGTTCAGAGCACTGACCGTAGTACATGCCGGTCTTGGTGGCCTTGAACCAGGTCTCGTTCAGCCGGCCCGGGATGGCGTCGATCTTGATGCCGAAAGCCGGCACCGCGAATGCATGGATGACGTCGGCGCCAGTGGTCTGGACACGAATCACCTTGTTGACCGGCACCACCATCTCGTTGTCGACACCGAGCAGGCGGGGCTGCTTGTCCTGCGCCATCAGCGAGTCGAACTCGAACTTGCCGTTATCCGGATAGGCATAGGACCAGTACCACTGCTTGCCGGTCGCCTTGATGGTCAGATCCGCCTTCGGCACGTCGAGCTCCAGGAACAGAAGCCGGAACGACGGCACCGAGATGCCGACCAGGATCAGCACCGGAACGAGGGTCCAGGCCACCTCGATCAGCGTGTTGTGGGTGGTCCGCGACGGCACCGGATTGGCCTTCGCGTTGAACTTGACGACCACGATCACGAGCAGCGCGAGGACGAACAGCGTGATCAGGGTGATCAGCACGAAGAGGAAGTTGTGGAACCAGACGATGTTGTCCATCACCGGGGAACCGGACTGCTGGAGCGTCCACTCCCACGGCGCCGGCTGCCCGAGCTCGGCCAATGCCGCACCACCCGTCGCCAACGTGACGCCAGCCGCCACCACGGCGATGGTGGCCAATCCCAGCAATTGCCGGCCCACCCGACCCATCGACATCCTCATGTCGTTCGCGCTCCCCTTCCGAAATCACCCCAAGTGCATTCCCCTGCTTCCGGGAAACGCTTATTCGATCCGCCAGTCCGACAAACCGCCACGCAAGAATACCTCTAAGAGGAATCGGGGCCAGATCGCTAGAGCGCGAAATCAAGCCTCTCAAACCATAATTCTTGATCTATCGCAATGCAGTCTTGAGCCCCGTCTGCCAGGCATCACCGGCAAGATATTTCCCAGCAAGATCAGACAAAAATACCGTTTCCCGGGACGCTGCGGCTTGACAGCGGAATTGCCCGCGGTAGGCACTTGCAGACAGCCAGGCAGGAACCTGATTCGTGCCGGCAATGGCGGTGTGGGCGGCGCGGAATTTGCTTGGGAATCGCCTTCAAGACGCCGTCATTTCCGTATCAGTCCGCCAGATCAGTCCGCCAAGCGCGAGCAACCCAGGCGAGCAGAGGGACCGACCCGATGGGGCTTTCGAGATCGATGGCAAGGCCGGCGAACGGCCTCCCGGCGCTCGCCGCCCTCCTGGCTGCGATCGTCCTGCTGGCGCTTCCGGGGCTCGCCCATGCGCAGGGCGCGGTGCGCTCCGTCCATGGCGACTGGCAGATCCGCTGCGACACCCCGCCGGGCGCCCAGACCGAGCAATGCGCCCTGATCCAGAGCGTGGTGGCCGAAGACCGCTCCAATGCCGGCCTGACCGTGATCGTGCTCAAGACCGCCGACCAGAAGAGCCGCCTGATGCGCGTGGTCGCCCCGCTCGGGGTGCTGTTGCCCTCCGGCCTCGGGCTCAAGCTCGACAACCAGGACGTCGGCCGCGCCGGCTTCGTCCGCTGCCTGCCCAACGGCTGCGTCGCCGAGGTCGTCCTGGAGGACAAGCTGCTCGGCCAGCTCCGCGGCGCCAAGACCGCGACCTTCATCATCTTCGAGACCCCGGAAGAAGGCATCGGGTTCCCGCTCAGCCTGAACGGGCTCGGCGAGGGCTATGACAAGCTGCCGTAGCGCGTCACACAGCCCCGAGCCACCTATTCGCCTTCACCATCGGCTCCGTCATGGCCGGGCTTATCCCGGCCATCCACGCGCCACCGCGATCGAGGACAGACGTGGATGCCCGGGACAAGCCCGGCCATGACGACTGAGAGTGTGGCGCACGCCTTTGCCCGATCGTTATTGCGAGCGCGGCGAAGCAATCTAGACTGTCTCGGCGGAAAGAGTCTGGATTGCTTCGCTGCGCTCGCAATGATGGAGCGTGGGCAACCACCTGCCCAACAATTCGCGACCTCACGCCTTGTCGACGCGATAGAGTTCGGAGTCACACCAGCCGCAGCGATAGATGCGGCCTCTGCCGGCCACCGGCGCTACCAACGCCTTGCGCCGGCACGTCACGCAGACGACGCCTTCCGCCGTAGCGCATCCGGGGTGGGCTGCAAGGTAATCCTCGCGGGAGGGATATGACGTCCACCGGCGACGGTAGGCGAACTGATTGAACAGCAGCACCAGAGCCAGCGCGGCAAAGCCGATGATCAGGCCGTGATACTGATCCCAGAACAAAAGCAGGGAATTCCACATGCTCTGCCGGCGGCTCCGACCCAGGGTTCGCCCGTCATAGCCTGGAAAGCCTGAAAGCCGGCTTAAGGGGAAGTCTCACCTATCGTTTCCGTAATGTGACGGCCCGCCCCTCGCGGAACCGATCCAAAACCATTATCTTGCCCCACATCTTCCGATAATGGACGGACGCATGACCAATCCTGCCACGACCTCCCTGCTCGACCGCGCCAATCTCGACCGCGACCAGGTTCGCAGCGAGGTCGCGCGCGGGCTCTCGGGCGCTGACGACGGCGAACTGTTCCTGGAATACAGCCAGACCGAAGCGCTGATGTTCGACAATGGGCGGCTGAAGCAGGCGACCTACGACACCTCGCAGGGTTTTGGCTTACGCGCGGTCAAGGATGACGCGGTCGGTTACGCGCATTCCTCGGACGTGTCGCTGCCGGCGCTGATTCGCGCGGCCGACGCGGTTGCGGCCGTGCGCGGCGGCTACTCCGGCAGCTTCTCGGCGCCGCCCCCGCATACCAATGTCCGCCTCTATGGCGACGACAATCCGCTGGATGCGCCGGGCTTCGAGACCAAAGTAAAACTGCTCGCCGAGATCGACGCTTACCTGCGCGACAAGGATCCGCGGGTACGGCAGGTCAGCGTCAGCCTGGGCGCGACCTGGCAGGTCGTCGAGATCCTGCGGCCCGACGGCGAGAGCTATCGCGACGTCCGTCCGCTGGTGCGCGTCAATATCTCGGTCGTCGCCGGCCAGGGCGATCGCCAGGAGAGCGGCAGCAAGGGCTATGGCGGCCGCGCCGGCTATGCCGAATTCATCGAGAGCAAGAACTGGCGCGAGGCCGCCGACGGCGCGCTGCGCGAGGCGCTGGTCAATCTGGAATCGATTCCGGCTCCCGCCGGCGAGATGGACGTCGTGCTGGGCGCCGGCTGGCCCGGCGTGATGCTGCATGAAGCCGTCGGCCATGGCCTCGAAGGCGACTTCAACCGCAAGAAGGCGTCGGCCTTCGCCGGCCTGATGGGCCAGCAGGTCGCGGCCAAGGGCGTCACCGTGGTCGACGACGGCACCATTGCCTCGCGCCGCGGCTCGCTCTCGATCGATGACGAGGGCACGCCGACCAACCGCACCGTGCTGATCGAGGACGGCATCCTGGTCGGCTACATGCAGGACCGCCAGAACGCGCGGCTGATGAACATGAAGCCGACCGGCAACGGCCGCCGCCAGGGCTATGCCCATGTGCCGATGCCGCGCATGACCAACACCTACATGCTCGCGGGCGACCGCGACCCGGCCGAGATCATCGCCTCGGTGAAGAACGGCGTGTTCGCCGCGAATTTCGGCGGCGGTCAGGTCGACATCACCTCGGGCAAGTACGTGTTCCAGTGCACCGAGGCCTACAAGATCGAGAACGGCAAGATCGGAGCGCCGCTCAAAGGCGCCATGCTGATCGGCAACGGGCCGACCGATTTGCATCGCATCCGCATGATCGGCAACGACCTCGCGCTAGATACCGGCATCGGCACCTGCGGCAAGAACGGCCAGGGCGTGCCTGTCGGCGTCGGCCAGCCGTCGCTGCTGATGGAGCGCATCACGGTGGGTGGAACGGGCGCATGAGCATCGAAAAGGCAACGGTCACCCCGAAGCGGAAGACTAGCGGCTGGGGCGGCCAACTCGTGCAGCTCGCCGGCATCGTCGCCGCCGTGTTCATCGCCAAGGGCGCGCTCGCCGAGCCGTTCTACGTGCCGTCGGGCTCGATGGAGCCGACGCTTCTGATCGGCGATGCGCTGCTCGCCTCGAAATTCCCCTATGGCTACGGCACCTCGTCGCTGCCGATTCAGATCAGCCTGCCCGAGAGCGGCCGCGTCTTCGCGGAGACGCCGAAGCTCGGCGACGTCGTCGTGTTCCGCTGGCCCGGCGATCGCTCGCAGGCCTGGGTCAAGCGCGTCGTGGGTCTGCCCGGCGACCGCATCCAGATGCGGCAGGGCCAGCTTTTCATCAATGACCGTCCGGCCGAGCTGAAGCCCGATGGCGTCGGCGCCGCCGAGGACGACCATGGCGGCAGCGAGCCCGCCTATCGTTATGTCGAGACGCTGCCGAACGGCGTCTCGCATCTGATCTTCAAGATGCGCGACAGCGGTCCGCTCGACAACACGCCCGAGGTGACGGTGCCGGCAGGGCATCTGTTCGTGCTCGGCGACAACCGCGACAATTCGGCCGACAGCCGCGTGCCGCTGCGCTCCGGCGGCGTCGGCCTGTTGCCGATCGACAATCTGATCGGCCGTGCGGACGCAGTGGTCGGCTCCTGGGATCTCGGCATGCGTAGCCAGCCGGTGTGGACCTGGCTGTCCGGATTCAGGCTGGCGCGATTCTTCACCGCCGTGCACTGAGCGGTAACGTAGATCGGTAGGGTGGGCAAAGCGGAAGCGTGCCCACCACATCTGTCGTAACGTGGAGAGATGGTGGGCACGACGCGCGAAGAGCGCGCCTTTGCCCACCCTACGATTTCCGATGACCCGCGACGAATTCCTCGCGCTCGCCTTGCGCAATCCGGTCAACGCCGCGATCCTCGACGAGCTGCACCGGCTTGCGCTAGCGGATGCGTGGCTGGTGTCGGGATGCCTGGTGCAGACGGTGTGGAACGTGCTCACGGGCCGCCCGATCGATCACGGCATCGCCGATTACGACGTGTTCTATTTCGACCCCGACACATCGTGGGAGGCCGAGGATGCGGTGATCCGCACCCTCCATGCGCGCCTCGCGCATCTCGGTGCCAAGATCGAGGTGCGCAACCAGGCCCGCGTGCACGTGTGGTACCCCGCCAAGCACGGCCTGCCCTATCCGCCGCTGAGCAGCTCGAGGGAAGGCATCGACCGCTTCCTCACGCAGAACACGCAAATCGGGATGAGACGCAAGGGCGATGGCTACGAGGTCTACGCGCCGCACGGCTTCGACGATGTCGCGGGGTTGATCACGCGTCCCAATCCGGGTGCGAATTTCTCTGCGGCGAACTATGCGGCGAAGGCCGCGCGCTGGAAGGCGCTGTGGCCGGAGATCACGGTGGTTGCAGCGGAGTGAGATCTCGTAGGGTGGGCAAAGCGAAGCGTGCCCACCACCTCGTGCAATGGCTGAACGATCGTGGGCACGGCGCTGCGCGCCTTTGCCCACCCTACGACAGCAATGACGGCGGTGAGAGCTGCGCCTATCGCACCACGCCCGACGTGAACCCCGCCTTCCTTCGCGGCGGCTTGATTTCCTTCTTCAGGAAACAGCGTGCCTCACGGCCGGTGTAGCCGGGGCGGGCATAGGTGAAGGCGCGGCATTTGTTGTCGGCGGTGCAGGCGGCCTTGCAGGCCTCGACGCCGTCGCCGTCCTTGATCTCGAAATTGCGCAAGTCGCCGCCGGGCCGGTCGATCGACGTCTCGACGCCCTCGACGCGCGGCTCGATCACGCCGGCCCCGCGCACCCCGGAGATACAGCAACTTCCCGGCACGCGCGTCGGCACCGTGTTCTTCAGCCAGCACACCGCCGAGCCGCCTTCGACGTCGGGATAGTTGAAGCTCCAGGAGCGGCAGCGGCGATCGCGCTCGCACAGCAGCGCGCAATCCTCGGGATCGCCCGAGGTGACGGGCGTACTGAAATAGTCGCCGCCGGGCCGATCGAAGGCGGTCTGGGCAGGCGCCGGCACGCTCGCAAATGCAAGCGAAAGCAGCATGACACATGCCGCGGCGCTGGCCATGACGGCCCCGGACAGGCGGCCCTTCCCCATCGGAACAGCTTTCGAGTTATTGACGACGCTCAGGTTTTTTCAGCCGGTCATTTGATCGCCGCAAACCTGTATGGGCGATGAACGGCTGAAATCCAGGATCTCTGGGTCTCAGAGGTCTAGAACGCGTATTCCGCGTAGGCTGGTTCCACCGAGCCCTTCCAGGGTCCGTTGAATTTATCCAGCATTTCCTCGGCCGGCGTCCGGCCGGCATCGATAATGCGGTCGAGCGGCTCGAGATGCCGCGTTTCGTCGCGGCCGAGCTGGTCGATCCGGCCGCGCCGGCGTAAGCCGGCATGGGCCAGAATCAGGCACTCCTTGGCGATCTCGAACAGGTAGCGGTCCTTGATCCGCGCCTTGAAGCCCATGCGCGGCACGTCGTCGCGCAGGGCCTGGCGTTCATGCGAGGTCCAGTGCTTCACCAGGTCCCAGGCGGCATCGAGCGAAGCATCGTCGTAGAGCAGCCCGACCCAGAACGCCGGCAGTGCCGGCAAGCGGCCCCACGGGCCGCCATCGGAGCCGCGCATCTCGAGATAACGCTTGAGCCGCACTTCGGGGAAGATCGTCGAGAGGTGGTTGGCCCAGTCCGACAAGGTCGGACGCTCGCCGGGAAGATTGTTGTTGCGGCCGTTGAAGAAAGCGCGGAACGAGGAGCCCGAGACGTCGATATATTCCTCGCCGCGCTTGACGAAATACATGGGCACGTCCAGCGCGTAATCGACATAGCGCTCGAACCCCATGCCGTCTTCGAACGCCCACGGCATCATGCCCGAACGGGCATTGTCGGTGTCGCGCCAGATTTCGGAGCGGAAGGAGAGGAAGCCGTTCGGCTTGCCCTCGGTGAACGGCGAATTGGCGAACAAGGCGGTTGCGACCGGTTGAAGCGCGAGCGAGACGCGCAGCTTCTTGACCATGTCGGCTTCGGAGGAGAAATCGAGATTGGTCTGTACCGTGCAGGTCCGATACATCATGTCGAGGCCGTATTGACCGACCTTCGGCATGTAATTGGTCATGATCTTGTAGCGGCCCTTGGGCATCACCGGGATGTCGGCGCGCGACCAGGACGGCGTCATGCCGAGCCCGAGGAAGCCGATGCCGAGCGGCGTTGCGATCTCGCGCACCTGCGCCAAGTGCGCCATCAGCTCGCTCTGGGTCTGGTGCACGTTCTCGACCGGCGCGCCGGAGAGCTCGAACTGTCCGCCGGGCTCGAGCGAGATCGCGCCGCCGCCGGTGACGTCGTAGAGGCCGATGATGTTGCCCTGCTCCATGATCGGCTCCCAGCCGAGCAGGAGCTTCATGCCTTCGAGCAGCGCGCCGATGCCGCGCGCGCCCTCGTAAGGCACCGGACGATGGCCCTCGAGCGTGAACGGCGTCTTCTCGTGCTCGGTGCCCATGCGGAATTCGGACGGGTCCTTGCAGCCGGCCTCGAACCACGCGACGAGCTCGTCGCGCGATTGCAGGGGCGTCATGTCGATCTGGTCTCGCGCCATATCAAACTCTAATCAAAAGCGCTTCGACCGAACGCGCGCGGGTGACAGGGACGGCCCGCGAACCCACCGGGGTGCACGGGCGAGCGGATTTGCCGCGCGATCATCGCGACGGCATGCTTTCGTTGGCGGCGGCGGGCGGCAGTTTCATCTCGCCGCAGGAGCAGCCCAGGCGGTCGAGCAGATTGCTGAGCTTGACGGCGTCGGCGTCCGACAGCTTCGAACCGACATATTTCTCGATCGCGGCCGAATAGGCGCCCCACATCCGCTTCTGCAGCTCGCGGCCGGCTTCGGTGATCTCGACGAACTGGCCGCGCTTATCGATCTTGCATTCGCGCCGCGAGGCGAGGCCCTCGTCGACCAGGCGGTCGATCAGCCGCGAGGTCGAATATTGCGGGATCAGCATCTGCCGCTCGAGCTCGACCGGCCGCAGCTCGCCCGAGGGCGCCCGCGACAGTTCGAGCAGCGCGTCATACCAGGCCAGCGGGGGGAAGCCGGCCTTCTTCAAGTCCTGCTCGACGCAATCGAGCACGCGGCTCTGCACCCGCATCAAGCGGATCCAGGCGGCGGTTGCCTCGGTCGATGGTTTGCGTTTCATGGTCCCGCTCAAGCTCGTCGCCCGTCTCTTACTCCATTCGATGCACCTGCATCAATCTTGACTATTTCAAGCAGGTGCATGTAGTCGTTCTTTCGGCCGAACCAAGCGTCAGGGGAAGGAAATTCCTCGAAACCGGACGGTTTGCCCGGTGTGTGCCCGCCGTCTCCCCACATCGTGCTCCTGGAGGCCGGCCCGCCCTATGGCCTGGTCGAGGTCGGTATCGGCGCCAAGAGCCCGAAATGGTGAGGATTATCTGAAGCTGAGCCCCTTGGGGCCAGGTCCCTCCGCTGGGCCTCGACAGCAATGAGATCGTGACGGAAGGCCAAGTGATTGTCCAGATGATCGCCCATCAGGTCTGGTCCGCCGTTCGCGAAGCACGACCGGCGGGACGACGAAGCGCCGGATCGATGATTCGGCCCTTTGCTTGCGTCATTTGCTAAATCCGAAGATGCGCGATGCGCTGACGCCGATTTTACGAGCATTGTCCGGGTTAACAATAACTCCGCGTTGTGCGCTCCGAGGACGTCACCATCCTTGTGAGAGCAATGCTCTTGGCTCAGCTTCAGCGCGGGACAGGACGCTGACCGTCGGACCGGAAAAACTATCGTGGCGACTGTACTCCTCCTCCTGCTCGCGAGCGCAATCACCGGCTTGGCGACAGGGCTATTCTTTCGGGTCTGGACTCTATTGCTGGTCTCGCCGGCGACTGCGATCCTTGCCGCGACGGTTCTTCAGACCTCGGGCTTTGGATTCTGGACAGGCGTTCCAATCGTCGTCGGTTGCCTGATTGCCGGCCAGGTCGCCTATTTGGCGGCGACGTTCTACGTGCACAGAGGTGAGCTTTCAGTGCAGGACGAGATCGACGGCGAACCAGGCAAGCACGGCCAACGCCACATCAAAGACGAGGACGAGTAGGACCAGGCCGACCCACGAAGGAATTTTTCTGCGCCACCGGAGGAGCCGGCGGCGCGGCCACGGCCGACCAGGCAGCAACAAGGGGGCGTATCTTACCGCAACGCCGGCTGCGCTGTCTTGAGACACCGTGGAAATCATTGCGGGACACCTTCAATGTCGATGGGCCATCCGGTCGTTCATCAGCAAGAGCGGTGCCAGGGTGGAGCGAGCGTGGCCGGGGTGGAGATTGGGTGCTGGTATCTGACGGAAGCGCATCAAGCCGTGTCACAAGGCACAAGGCAGAGCGGCCAAGTCGATGATCCAGCCCCTTCATCGTGAACCACTTGATCAACGGCAACGTCGAAGGAACATCCCCAGGAGACAATTGCCTCCATGAACATGATCGTCCTCATGACCGCCGCCGGCGCGCCGCTTGCGATGCTCGGGCTCTCGACGCCGGTGGCGCCGGAGCGCAATTGCATCTTCATGATCCATCCGCAGATCACCTCGGCCGTGTTCGAGAGCAAGGAAGGCAGGATCGTCTTTCCGGACCGGCCGACCGAATATCCCTGTCGCTACGCCAAAACGAAGAGCGGCGCGGACATCGCCTTCACCAACCAGAATGGCTGGCGCTTCGAGGTGCGCATCGGCCGCGGCGACGAAGGCAGCTGGAAGGCCAGTCTCGCCGACGATGCGGTATCGGGCCGCGCCTTCTCGCCGTTCGGTGAGCGCAAATAAAAAGGCCGGATCGATGATCCGGCCCTTTGTTCCTGCGTAGCCCCGACGCTTCCGTCAGGCCGCCGCCTTCTTCGGCGCGAAGCGGCCGTAGAAGGTCTCGCCCTTCGCCGCCATCTCCTCGAGCAGCTTCGGCGGGGTGAAGCGCGAGCCGTACTTCGCCTCCAGCTTGTGGCAGAGCTCGACGAACTTCTTCGTGCCCATGAAGTCGATGTAGGACAGCGTGCCGCCGGTGAACGGCGCGAAGCCGAAGCCGAGGATCGAGCCGACATCGGCCTCGCGCGGATCGGTGATGACGTGATCCTCGACGGTGCGCGCGGCCTCCACCGCCTGCACTACCAGGAAGCGCTGCTTCAGCTCCTCGATGTCAAGCGTATCGGGGTCGAGTTGCTTCGGCTGCAGCGCGGAGAGACCCGGCCACAGGCTCTTCTGGCCCTTGCCCTTCTCGGGGTAATCGTAGAAGCCCTTGCTGTTCTTGCGGCCGAGACGGCCCTGCTTCTCGACCATCTCCACCATCAGCTTCTTCTGATCGGGATTGATGGCGTTGGGGCCAAGGTCGGCTTCAGTCGCCTTCATGATCTTGAGGCCGAGGTCGAGTGCGACCTCGTCCGAGAGCGAGAGCGGGCCGACCGGCATGCCGGCCATCTTGGCGCAGTTCTCGATCATCGCGGGCGGCACGCCCTCCAGGAACATCTCGTTGCCTTCGGCGACGTAACGGCCGACGCAGCGGTTGGCGAAGAAGCCGCGGGAGTCGTTGACCACGATCGGCGTCTTGCCGATCTGGCGGACATAGTCGAGCGCGGTCGCGAGCGCGACGTCGCCGGTGTTCTTGCCGAGGATGATTTCGACCAGCATCATCTTCTCGACCGGCGAGAAGAAGTGGATGCCGATGAACTTGCCCTGATCCCTAAAGCTCTCGGCCAGCGAGGTGATCGGCAATGTCGAGGTGTTGGAGGCGAAGACCACGTCGGGCTTCAGATATTGCTGCGCCTTGGCGAAGGTCTCCGCCTTGACCTTGCGGTCCTCGAACACGGCCTCGATGACGAGGTCGACGTCCTTCAGCGCCGCATAGTCCGCGGTCGGCGTGATGCGCGCGAGCAGCGCTTCGGCGTCCGCAGGCTTGGCGCGGCCCTTCTTGATCTGCTCCTCGATCACCTTCTGCGCATGCGCCTTGCCCTTGTCGGCGCTCTCCTGGTCGCGGTCGATCAGGACGACGTCGAGGCCGGCGCGCGCCGAGACGTAGCCGACGCTGGCGCCCATGAAGCCGGCGCCGATCACGGCGATCTTCTTCACCTTGGTTGCGGGAACATCCTTCGGACGGCGCGCGCCCTTGTTGAGCTCCTGCATCGACAGGAACAGGCTGCGGATCATCGCGGCCGCTTCCTTCGAGCGCAGCACCGAGGTGAAGTAGCGCGACTCCACGCGCAGCGCCGCGTCGATCGGCAGCTGCAGGCCTTCATAGACGCAGCTCATGATCGCCCGCGCGGCCGGGTAATTGTCGTAGGTTTCGCGGCGATAGATCGCGTTGCCGGCCGGGAACATCATCATGCCGGCCTTGGAGAACACCGGACCGCCCGGGAGCTTGAAGCCCTTCTCGTCCCAGGGCGCGATCGCCTTGCCGCCGCCCTTGATCCAGTCCTTCGCCGCCTTGATGAGATCGGCGGCCGGAACGATGGCGTGGATCAGGTTCAGCGCCTTGGCCTTGTCGACCGTAACAGGATCGCCCTTGAGCAGGATCGTCATCGCGTCCTGCGGCGGCACCAGGCGCGGCACCCGCTGCGTGCCGCCGGCACCGGGGAAGAGGCCGACCTTGACCTCGGGCAGGCCGAGGCGGGTCTTGGGATTCTCGGCCGCGACGCGGTAGTGGCAGCACAGCGTGATCTCGAAACCGCCGCCGAGCGCGAGGCCGTTGATCGCCGCCGCCCACGGCTTGCCTGAGGTTTCGATTCCGCGCAGCACCTGCGAGAAGCGCCGGCTCTGGTCGAACAGCATCTGGTTCGCCGCGGTCTCGCCCTGCTCCTTGAAGACCTTCGCATAGGCCTGGTTCATGCCTTCGAGCATGGACAGGTCCGCGCCGGCGCAGAATGCTTCCTTGGCCGAGGTGATGACGACGCCCTTCACCGCGGCGTCGGCCGTGGTCGCCTTGACGATCGCCTCGAGCTCGTTCGTGGAGGTCTCGTCGAGCACGTTCATGGAACGGCCCGGGATGTCCCAGGTGACGAGCGCGATGCCGTCTGCGTCGGTCTCAACCTTGAAGTTCTTGTACGACATGTTGGTTGCTCCCTACCCTTACACGCGCTCGATGATGGTCGCGGTGCCCATGCCGCCGCCGATGCACAGCGTGACGAGGGCGGTGGACTTGTTGGTGCGCTCGAGCTCGTCGAGCACGGTGCCGAGGATCATCGCGCCGGTCGCCCCCAAGGGATGGCCGAGCGCGATCGCGCCGCCATTGACGTTGATCTTGGCATTGTCGATGTCGAAGGCCTGGATGTAGCGCAGCACGACCGAGGCGAAGGCCTCGTTGAGCTCGAACAGGTCGATGTCCGACTTCTTCATGCCGGAACGCGCAAACAGCTTCTCGGTGACGTCGACCGGACCGGTCAGCATCATCGCCGGCTCCGAGCCGATGTTGGCGAAGGCACGGATTTTTGCGCGCGGCTTCAGGCCGTACTTCGCACCCGCCTCCTTGCTGCCCAGCAGCACGGCGCCGGCGCCGTCGACGATGCCCGAGGAATTGCCGGCATGGTGCACGTAATTGACGCGCTCGATCTCCGGGTGCGACTGGATCGCAACGCCGTCGAAGCCGCCCATCTGCGCCATCATCGTGAACGAGGGCTGCAGCTGAGCCAGCGACTGCATCGTCGTCGAGGGACGCATATGCTCGTCCTTGGCGAGGATGGTGAGTCCGTTGATGTCCTTCACCGGCACCACGGACTTGTTGAAGCGGCCTTCGTCCCAGGCTTTGCCGGCGCGCTGCTGGCTCTGCACGGCGTAGGCGTCGACGTCGTCGCGCGAGAAGCCGTATTTGGTGGCGATCAGGTCGGCCGAGACGCCCTGCGGCATGAAGTAAGCCGGCACCGCCATCGAGGGATCCATCGGCCAGGCTCCGCCGGATGCACCGATGCCGACGCGGCTCATCGACTCGGCGCCGCCGCCGATCACGAGCTCATGCTGGCCGCTCATGATCTGCGCCGCGGCGAAGTTCACGGCATCGAGGCCGGAGGCGCAGAAGCGACTGATCTGCACGCCCGGCACGGCTTCGCCGAGACCGGCCTTCAGCGCCGCGAAGCGCGCGATGTCGGAGCCCGCTTCGCCGACCGGATCGACCACGCCGAGCACGACGTCATCGACCGAATCCTCGGGAAGGTTGTTGCGGTCCTTCAGCGCCTTCAGCGGCACGGTCGCGAGCGCGAGCGCAGTGACTTCGTGCAGCGCGCCGTCCGCCTTGCCGCGGCCGCGCGGGGTGCGAACGTGGTCGTAGATGAATGCCTCAGGCATGACGCCCTCCTGATGTGATGTTCGATACGATTGGGAGCAGGCAGCGGAAGCAGGCTCAGAACGCTTCCGCCGGCAATTCCATGATGGTGGCGCAGCCGGCCTGGATGCGCGCCAGATTGGCCGCGGTCTCCGGCAGCATCCGCTCCATGAAGAAACGGCCGGTGACGAGCTTGGTCGAGAGATAGGGCGTCGCCCCGCTCTCGGCAATCTTCCCTAGCGTCACCTTGGCCATCCGCGCCCACATGTAGCCGAGCGCGACGAAGCCGAAGAGATGCAGGTAGTCGGTCGCGGCGGCACCGGCATTGTCAGGCTTGGCCATCGCGTTCTGCATCAGCCAGGTCGTCGCCTGCTGCAGATGGCCGAGCGAGGTGGAGAGCGGGGTGATGAAGGGCTTCAGCGCCTCGTCGCCGCCGTTCTCCTTGGCGAAGGCCATGACCTCGCCGAAGAAGGCCATGATGGCGCGGCCGCCGTCACGGGGCAGCTTGCGGCCGACCAGGTCGAGCGCCTGGATGCCGTTGGCGCCTTCATAGATCATGGCGATGCGCGCATCGCGCACGAACTGCTCCATGCCCTGCTCGGCGATGTAGCCGTGGCCGCCGTACATCTGCTGCGCCTGCACCGCGTTGGCGAAGCCGTAATCGGTGAGGAAGCCCTTCAGCACCGGCGTCATCAGGCCCATGTGGTCGTCGGCGGCCTGGCGGTCCTTGGGATCCTCGGAGCGGTGGGCGACGTCGCTCTTCAGCGCGGTCCACATCACGAAGGCACGCGCGGCCTCGTTGAAGGCGCGGATCGAGAGCAGCGTGCGGCGCACGTCCGGATGCACGATGATCGGGTCGGCCTGCTTGTCCGGCGCCTTGGCGCCGGTGAGCGCGCGGCCCTGGATGCGCTCGCGGGCATAGGCGACCGCGTTCTGATAGGCAACCTCGGACTGCGCGAGGCCCTGCACGGCGACGCCGAGCCGGGCCTCGTTCATCATCACGAACATGCCCTGCATGCCCTTGTTCTCTTCACCGATCAGCCAGCCGGTGGCGTTGTCGTAGTTCATCACGCAGGTCGAATTGCCGTGGATGCCCATCTTGTGCTCGATCGAGCCGCAGACGACGCCGTTGCGGGCGCCGACCGAACCGTCGGCGTTGACGAGGAACTTCGGCACCACGAATAGCGACACGCCCTTGATACCGGCCGGCGCGCCCTCGATGCGGGCGAGCACGAGGTGGATGATGTTGTCGGCGAGATCGTGCTCACCGGCCGAGATGAAGATCTTGGTGCCCGTGATCTTGAAGCTGCCGTCGGCCTGGCGCACGGCCTTGGTGCGGAGCATGCCGAGATCGGTGCCGCAATGCGGCTCGGTGAGGTTCATGGTGCCGGTCCATTCGCCGGCCACCATCTTCGGCACGTAGGTCTTCTTCTGCTCAGGCGAGCCGTGCACCAGAAGCGCCGCGGTCGCGCCCATGGTGAGGCCGCCATACATCGAGAACGCCATGTTGGCGGAGATCTGGAATTCGTTGACGGCTTGCGAGAGCGTCACCGGCAGGCCCTGGCCGCCATATTCGGTCGGCGCCGACAGGCCGAGCCAGCCGCCCTCGACGACCTGCTTGAAGGCCTCCTTGAAACCCTTCGGCGTGGTGACGCTGCCGTCTTCACCGCGCTTGCAGCCTTCGAGATCGCCGACGCGGTTGAGCGGCTGCAGCACCTCTTCGGCGAGCTTGGCGGCTTCGCCGAGAATGGCCTCGCGCACGTCGCTCGACGCATCTGAGAAGCCGGCGAGGTTGTCGTAGCGGTCGATCTGGAAGACGTCGTTGAGCAGGAAGTTCACGTCTTCGACGGGGGCTTTATAGATCGGCATGGGGGTCTCCCGGCGTAGGGCTTTTAGGGGTGATGTTGAGCTTATGATTGGGCGGCGGCAAGCTGCTCCGCCATCAGGCGGTGCAGCATGTTGATCGCCTTGAGCGGTCGCACCATCACCTTGAAATGGGTGATGCGGCCCTCGGCATCGAAGCTGATGATGTCGACGCCGTTGATCTCGATGCCGTCGATGACATTCTTGAATTCGAGCACGGCGCCATTGTCGCTGCGCCATTCACCGACATAGGTGAAGCCGGGACCGCCGAGCACCTTCTCGGCGCTGGAGAGGTATTTGAAGGTGATGTCGCGGCCGGCTTGCGGCGTGTGCACGACGGGGCTTTCGAACACGGCGTCGGGATGCAGGAGGTCCCAGAGCGCGGCGCGGTCGTGCGACTTCATGTAGGCGTACCAGGAATCGAGGCCGGTCATTCTCAGGTGCCTCCCTAGGCTAAGGGCAAAAGTCTCGAAAACAACCCCATGCACAGTAGAGATGTGATTGAATTCGCTTGATTATTCAGTCGGGCCTCTGGCCCGCCTGCAGGCTGCCTCATATGCACATTGACGCATATGCGCCGATGCGCATAAAGTCAAGCAGCTTGGTCAAACCTCAGAAGGAAGGCCAGTCATGGCACTGGGCGACGCAATCCTCGCATGCCTGACGGAACGCCCGATGACGGGCTACGAGCTCGCCAAGACGTTCGATTCCTCGATCGGCTTCTTCTGGAAGGCCGACCATCAGCAGATCTACCGCGAACTCTCCAAGCTGCGCGACCGCGGCTACATCCAGGGCCGCGAGGTGGTGCAGTCAGGCAAGCCCAACAAGCTGATTTATACGCTGACTCCCGAGGGCCGAACAGCACTGCGGCACTGGGCCGCGCGGCCAAGCACGCCGCCCTCGATCAAGGACGACCTCCTGGTGCGGCTGCATGCGCTCGACAGCATCGACATCGAGCCCATGCGCACCGACCTGATGGCCCGCCTGGAGCACCACCGCGACCGCCACGCCAATTATGAGCGCATCCTGAAGAAACGCTTTCCCGACGGCACGGCGGAAGGCCGGCTCGACCTCGGCAATCTGCTGCTGCTTCAGCTCGGCGCCCGCCACGAGCAGATGGTGGCGGACTTCTGCGAGGAGGCGCTGGAGGCGCTGTCGGCGATGAGCGGCAAGGCCACGGTGGTGCCGATCGAGGATGGCAAGCGCGAGAAGGGCTGAGACCCCTCGGTCAGGACATCCAGTCCCGCCTACTTGAAAGCTGTTGCGACACTTGTCATATTGAATACGACAAGTGGCGAGACCGCCCATGAACCAAGTCGCTCAATCTCCTGACGTTGCCCGGCTGGCAGCAGTTGCCCGACTTCTCGGAGGGACCGCCACCTTCCGGAAGATGCCGCGGAGCCCGCTGGAGGCTCACGAAATCCTCTTGAACGGACTTCCGTCCAAGGCGCTGCTGCATTTCGTCGACAACCTCGTGTTTCTGCGCTGGGACGATTCCTTCGCCAGGGCGATCGGAATGAGCCACCGCACCTATCAGCGCCACACTGCGGAAAACATCAGACAGCTCAGCCCCGAGCAGAGCGGCCGCGCCTGGAAGCTCGCTGAGATATTGGCCAAGGCGACGGCGGTTTTCGGATCGAAGGATGAGGCCGAGCAATGGCTGGAGCGCCCGGCGATCGGCCTCGATCAGCGCAAGCCGATCGACCTGCTGGCGACGCCCGCCGGCGTCGAGCTCGTCGAAGAGCTTCTGGCGCGGCTCGAATACGGCGTTTACGCGTGACGCCGCTTCCGGCCGCGCTCGGAGGCTCCGAGCTGGTGGCCTGGCGTCTGGATCAATCCAAATATGCAGCGACCTGGGACGGCGGAGAGGGCGCGTTTCTCGTCGGTGGTCGCTGGAACAGCAAAGGCGTTCGCGCGGTGTATTGTTCGATCGATCCCGCGACGGCGATCTTGGAAGTCGCCGTCCATAAGGGATTTCGCGCGTTGGACATGGTCTCCCATGTGATGACGTCCGCGACCATCGATCCGGCCGGCGTCTTCGTGGTCGAGCCCGGCACTGTTCCAAATCCCAATTGGCTGAGACCAGGCATACCCAGTGCCGGCCAGCAGGCATTCGGGGATGAGCTGCTTGCAAGACACAGCTTTGTCGTGATCCCGAGTGTGGTCTCGACGGCAAGCTGGAACCTGATCTTCATCGCCGCAAATGCCGCCGGCGCCTATAAGCTGCAATCGCAGGACCCGTTTGCGCTGGACACGCGCCTGCATCCCCCGGGCCGCTAGGTGCGCTCTCCGATGAGCGGCAAGGCCACGGTGGTGCCGCTGGAGGATGGCAAGCGCGAGAAGGGCTGAGACGGCGGCCAACGACGCTACGGCGTGCTGCCGCCACATCCACCGGTGTCATGCCCCGCGAAGGCGGGGCATCCCGTACTCCGTGACGGCGCGGCTGGAATCGAGCCGCCGCGGCGTACTGGATCGCCCGCTCTCGCGGGCGATGACAGCGGAGTGTGTGGCGAGAGCACGCCGCCTAAAGGTGCAGCGACGTCACTCCCGGCAGCCCCAGTTCCCGCCGCCCAACTTTAAGACAGCCGCGCCGCGTTCCTTAACCCGTTATTTACCGTAACAGGAAAAAGTCGGTTTTCGAGGCAGACGACCCGCGCCAAATTCGATTGTCTTTACAACCGGCACGCGTGGGGAAGCTGGAGGCGCCGGGTGGGGTGCCGAAGTCGGAACCGGACAGAGTCATGAATTCGCGCGTATCGTGGAGTGTTGACGGCATCGATCCATCCGTCCGGGAGCGGGCCGAGGCCGCTGCGCGTCGTGCTGGCATGTCGCTCAACGATTGGCTGAACTCCACGCTCGGCGAAACTGCCCCGCCCAATTTTCGCGGACCTTACGATCAGCGTCCGCAGCACATGCCAAGCCAGGAGAGCCGCGAAGTCGCCGACATCCACCAGCGGCTCGACGCGATCACCCAGCAGATCGAGCGGATCTCAAAACCCGCGCCGCGCCAAGACTCCTCGCGCCAAGACTCCTCAAGACCAGACGTCTCGCGCGAGCAGGGCGTCGCGCGCCAGCTCAACGACGCAATCTCGCGGCTCGACGCGCGCCTGTCGCAGATCTCCCGCCCGCAGCGGCAACCGCCGCAGCCGCAAGCCCCGCGCCCCACCCCGGCCGAGGCGCGCCAGCGCCAGGCCGATGCCGTCGAGCGCGCAGCCGCGCAGGTCTATCGCAGCTCACCACCTCTGAGCCCGGCTTCGTTCGACGTCGCGGTCGCCGAGATCACGGCGCGCCAGAGCGAGCTCGACGGCTTTACGCCGAGGCAAATGCCGCCGCGTGCCGCGCCGTCGCTCGCGCCAACGGCTGCTTACGCGCCGCCGATGGCGCCACCCGCCCCTGCCTACGCGCCGCCGCCACCGCAGCCGGCGCCGGATTTTTCCTCGCTCGAGCGCCATCTGCTCAAGATCACGAGCCAGATCGAATCGCTGCAGCGGCCCGACAATACCGAGCAGGCCATCAATGCCTTCCGCAGCGAGCTGGCCGAAATCCGCGCCGCCATCACCGAGGCGATGCCGCGGCGCGCGATCGAATCGATCGAGAACGAGATCCGCTCGCTGCATCGCCGGATCGACGAAACCCGCTCCAACGGCACCGACGGGCAGGTTCTCGCCGGCATCGAGCGCGCACTGTCCGACATCAAGCAGGTGCTGCGCACGCTGACGCCGGCCGAGCAGCTCACCGGCTACGACGAGGCGATCCGCAATCTCGGCGCCAAGCTCGACCTGATCCTGCGCGCCAATGACGATCCCTCGACCGTGCAGCAGCTCGAGGGCGCGATCTCGGCGCTGCGCGCCATCGTCTCCAACGTCGCATCCAACGAGGCGCTCGCGCGTTTGTCCGAAGACGTGCAGCTGCTGTCGTCCAAGGTCGACCAGATCACCCGCGCCTCCGGTCACGGCGACAGCTTTGCGGTGCTGGAGCAGCGCATCGCGGCGCTCACCGCCGCGCTGGAAACGCGCGAGCGGCCGCAGCCGTCCGAGAGCACCGAGCATCTCGAAGCTGCGATCCGCGCGCTGTCGGACCGGTTCGACCGCATGCAGGTCGGCAACGATTCCGCCTCGACCTTCGCCCATCTCGAGCAGCGGGTCTCGTATCTGCTGGAGCGGATCGAGGCCGCCGCCGATCCGCGCAACGGCAATTTGAGCCGCGTCGAGGACGGGCTGCACGACATCCTCAGGCACCTGGAACGGCAGCAGGCGACCTATGCCGCGCTGGCCGAGAGCCGCAGCTCCGCAGCCCCGCCCGATTCCGGCATGGTCGATCTCGTCAAGCGCGAGCTCTCCGACATCCGCTTCAGCCAGGCCGAGACCAACCGGCACACCCAGGACTCGCTCGAGGCCGTCCACAGCGCGCTCGGCCACGTCGTCGATCGCCTCTCGATGATCGAGGGCGATCTGCGCGCGGTGCGCACCGCGCCGCCTCCCCCCGCCCCGCAGCCGATGCCGATGCCGATGGCGGCTCCGATGGAGCCGGCGCCGATGGCGCGCGAGCCGCGGCCGCAGCCGCAAGCACAGCCGCCGAAATACGATCCGAAGCCCGAGCTGCCCAATCCCGCTGCCGCGCAGCCAGCGCCGGCCGCCTTCGTCGCCGCGCCGCGCGAATTCCACGCCGCCACCCCCGCCGCGCCACCACCCGTGCCGGCGGCACCGCCGGTTCCGCCGCGTGCGATCAGCGAGATCCTGGAGCCGCACACCGCGCGCGCTGCACTCGCGCCGGAACTGCCGCCGGATCACCCGCTCGAGCCGGGCACCCGGCCGGGCGGACGCCTCGCCTCGCCGTCGGAACGCATCGCCGCCTCCGAGAGCGCGATCAGCGAAATTGCCGCCGCACCGAAGGAGCCGGTGTCGTCGTCGAGCTTCATCGCCGCCGCCCGCCGCGCCGCGCAGGCCGCCGCCGCGCAGCCGCCCGAGAAGCCGGCCCGTGGCGCCAAGGCCGCGATCGCCCGCGCCAAGGAGAAGGGCCAGGAAGGTGGCTCGACCATCACCTCGAAGATCCGCTCGCTGCTGGTCGGCGCGAGCGTGGTCGTGATCGTGCTCGGCACCTTCAAGATGGCGATGAACCTGCTCGAAGGCGGCAGCCTGTCACCGACGCCGCAGGCGATGCAAAACATTCCGAGCGAGCCGGCACCGCAGCCCGCGCCACCGCCGGTCGAGACCAAGCCGGCCGCGCCGGAACAGATCACCCCGTCGATGACCTCGCCGACACCGCTCGGACGGCAGTCGCAGAACAACGCCGCGCCGGCGCCCATTCCCCATTCCGGCAGCGCGGCCTCGGTTGAAATCCCGCAAGCGCCTGCCGCGGCGGTGCCGCCGCCGGCTTCCAGCGACGTCACCGGCGCGCTGTCGGGCAGCAGCCGCGCCAGGCTTGGCGTGATTCAGGTGCCGCCGAGCGAGAAGCTGCCTGACGGCATCGGCGGCCCGGCCCTGCGCACTGCCGCGATGAAGGGCGATGCGACCGCGGCCTACGAGATCGGCGTGCGCTTTGCCGAAGGCAAGGGCGTCGCCACCAATTACGACGAAGCGGCGAAGTGGTACGACCGCGCGGCGCAGGCCGGGGTCGTCCCCGCAACCTTCCGTCTCGGCACGCTCTACGAAAAGGGCCTCGGGGTGAAGAAGGACGCCGACATCGCGCGCCGCTACTACACCCAGGCCGCCGAGCGCGGCAACGCCAAGGCGATGCACAATCTCGCCGTGCTCGATGCCGACGGCGGCGGTCGCGGCGCCAATTACAAGAGCGCGGCGCAGTGGTTCCGGAAAGCGGCCGATCGCGGTGTCGCCGACAGCCAGTTCAACCTCGGCATCCTCTATGCCCGCGGCATCGGCGTCGAGCAGAACCTCGCCGAATCCTACAAATGGTTCAGCTTAGCTGCCGCCCAGGGCGATGCGGATGCCGCCGGCAAGCGTGACGACGTCGCCAAGCGCCTCGACCCGCAATCGCTCGCCGCCGCCAAGCTCGCGATCCAGACCTTCAGCGCCGAGCCGCAGCCCGACGATGCCGTCAACGTTGCGGCCCCGAACGGCGGCTGGGACAGCGCACCGCAAGCCAGCGCCAAGCCGGCCCCGAAGCCAATCGCGACCAAGCGCTCGGCATCAGCGGCGCATTGAGCCGCATCGCATTCGATCCGACGCGGCGACACCTCCAACCCTCCCCCGCAAGCGCTGGGCTACCACATATGACTTGTGGCGGCGGCCTGCGCGCACGCCTCGTCCTTCGAGACGGCGCTGACGCAGCCTCCTCAGGATGAGGCTAGTCAGCGTCTGTGCCCGTTGAAACTGCTGCCGCGCACTCCGCCCTCATCCTGAGGAGCCCGCGAAAGCGGGCGTCTCGAAGGATGGCCGCGGAGAAGAACTCCCATATGCGCTAGCCCCGTGTAAGCGGGAGAGGGCTGGGGGTATCAGCTCGCAACTTTTGCATTCTGCCGGGAAATCGCTATTTTCCGCGGCCCGGAGGCCCCTGATGTCCGTTATCGATCTAGCCGCAAACCCGAGCGAGTTGCGTGCGCTCGCCGAACAATCCAACGCCTGGCCGTTCGAGCAGGCGAAGGCCATTGTCGCGCGGCTGAAGAAAAGCCCGAAGGACGAGGTTCTGTTCGAGACCGGCTACGGTCCGTCCGGACTGCCGCATATCGGCACGTTCGGCGAGGTGGCGCGCACCTCGATGGTGCGCCACGCCTTCCGCGTGCTCACCGAGGACAAGATCAGGACGCGCCTCTTGGCGTTCTCCGACGACATGGACGGCTTCCGCAAGGTGCCCGACAACGTTCCGAACAAGGAGATGCTGGCGGAGCATCTCGGCAAGCCGCTGACGCGGGTGCCCGATCCGTTCTCCAACGAGTACCCGTCGTTCGGCCACCACAACAATGCGCGGCTGCGCGCCTTCCTCGATCATTTCGGCTTCGACTACGAGTTCGCGAGCTCGACCGACTATTACACGTCCGGCCGCTTCGACGCGACGCTGCTGAAGATGCTGGCCGCCTACGACAAGATCATGGCGATTATCCTGCCGACGCTGGGACCGGACCGCCGCGCGACCTATTCGCCGTTCCTGCCGATCAGCAAGACCACCGGCGTCGTGCTGCAGGTGCCGATGATCCGCCGCGACGTCGCGGCTGGCACGGTGACCTATGTCGATCCCGACACCAACCAGGAAGTCGAGACGCCCGTCACCGGCGGCAACGTCAAGTGTCAGTGGAAGGCCGACTGGGCGATGCGCTGGGTCGCGCTCGGCGTCGACTACGAGATGGCCGGCAAGGACCTGATCGATTCCGTGAAGCTGTCCGGCGCGATCGCAAGAGCGCTCGGCGCCACGCCGCCGGAAGGCTTCAACTACGAGCTCTTCCTCGACGAGAAGGGCCAGAAGATCTCGAAGTCGAAGGGCAACGGCCTCACCATCGACGAATGGCTGCGCTACGCCTCGCCGGAATCGCTGTCGCTGTTCATGTATCGCGAGCCGAAGGCGGCCAAGCGGCTGTATTTCGACGTCATCCCGCGCAACGTCGACGACTACCAGCAATTCCTCGACGGCTTTCCGAAGCAGGACGGCAAGCAGCAGCTCGGCAATCCGGTCTGGCACATCCACAACGGCAGGCCGCCGCAGGGCGACATGCCCGTCACCTTCCAGCTGCTCCTGACGCTGGTGTCGTCGTCGAACGCGGAGAACGCCGAGACGCTGTGGGGCTTCATCGGGCGCTATCGTCCGGGCGTCAGCCCGCAGACGCATCCGAAGCTGGATGCGATGGTCGGCTACGCCATCAACTACTACCGTGACTTCGTCGCGCCGACGAAGCAGTTCCGCGTGCCTGATGACAGCGAGCGCAGGGCGCTGCAGGACCTGCGCGATGCGCTCTCGCAGCTGGCGCAGGACGCCTCGGCCGAGGAGATCCAGAACGTCGTCTACGAGATCGGCCGCCGCGAGCCGTTCCTCGACCAGGTCAAGAAGGGCAAGGACGGCCGCCCCGGCGTGACGCTGGACTGGTTCAACATGCTCTACCAGGTGCTGCTCGGCCAGGAGAAGGGCCCGCGCTTCGGCTCCTTCGTCGCGGTCTACGGCGTGCAGAACGCGGTGAACATGATCGACGGCGCGCTGGCGAGGAGCGCGTGACCCACTCCACTGTCATCGCCCGGCTTGACCGGGCGATCCAGTACGCCGCGGCAGATGTGATGAATCGAGAAGCCGCGGCTTACTGGATTCCCCGCCTACGCGGGGAATGACCTTGAACTACGTAGCGAAGCCGCGGTGTGACGCACTCAAATCGATCGCAGCACGTAGCGGCGGTTGTCCTTCTGCACCGGGCGCGCATTCATCGGGTAGAGCTTTGCGAACGCGGCGACATCGCTCGCCGCCACCTGGATCGGGGTGGTCAGCAACAGCCACTCGACCACTTCCGAGCAGGGCGGCGTCGTCAGCGAGCCGGGATAGCGGTAATAGCTGAGCTTCGGCGGCAGCATGGCGAGCGGATCGATGCTCGCATCGGCCTTCACCGCGGGCCCTTCCGCCGCCGGCATGGTCTTGATGATCTTGGCGAAGGATGCGTTCGGCCTGCCCTCGGTCATGAGCACGCCGACCACGGCGAGCCCGCCGGCGTCGTTGCGATGGACGAAATGCGCCTCCATCGGAAAATTCTTGCCGCCGATCATGTGCTCGCTGGGCCGGTGGAAGTGCACCTGGAGCAGCTTGTACTTGACGTCGCCGAGCATCAGCGTGCTGCCTTCGGCGAAGTTGAGCTGGATGGTGTGCCCGTTGTTGACGATGGTGTCGGCGCTCTTGCCCCAGCTCAGCTTCAGAACCGGCAGTTGCGACTTGATCGTCGCCTCGATGTCGATCGGCGATTGCTGCAGGCCGACCGCGCAGGCTTTGTTGGCCGCCTCGAGATCGCCCCATTTGGCCGGGCCGCCGGCGCCCTCATAGCTCCAATGCGCGCCTTCGGCGGCGAAGCCCGGCTTGCACAACGGACAAAGTGCGAGACCCGCCAGGGCCTTCAATGCGTGGCGGCGATTCATCGTATTCCCCCTCGAGATGAACTTGGTCGGCAACAGGTGCGCAACCTATGCGAGAGGCGTGGTGAGTCGCAATGGCGGTCGCAACGCGAACTGCGTCATGGTCCGGTCACGCGATCACTGGCTGGCCCACAGGATCCGCGCGATCCACGCCACGTCGCCCGCCGCCATCGTCCATTCGGACTGCGTCGCATCGAGCGGCTCAAGCTCCAGCGCCTTGGCCGTGCGGCGCTTCAGCGTCGCGACCGTCATCTCGCCCGCCTTGCTCCGCACCACCACGCGATCGCCTTTGCGGATCGGCGCGCCGGGCGAGACCAGGACGATGTCGCCGTCGCGATAAACAGGCGCAAGCGCATCGCCGGAAATCTCCAGCGCAAAGGCGTGGCTGTCCTCGGTGGCGGGCAGCGCGATGTCGGTCCAGCCCTTGCCGGATGGAAGACCGGCCTCGTCGAAAGCGCCGCTCGTGCCCGCCTGTGCGAAACCGAGCAGCGGCACCGAGCGGCCATCGCTCGCGCCGTCGTCGTCGATCAATTTGGCAAAGCTGTCGATCGAGGCGTCGGCCGCGGCCAGCGCTTTTGCGATCGATTCGGTCGAAGGCCAGCGCTCGCGTCCGTCGGCGGTGACGCGCTTGGACCTGTTGAAGGTGGTGGGGTCGAGTCCGGCACGCTTGGCGAGGCCGGACGGCGACAGCCCGGCACGCGCCGCCAGCCGGTCCAGTGCGGCCCAGATCTGGTCGTGAGTCAGCATCCTCTGCGCTTTGGCCTGTCTGACCATGGAAGGTCCAGCCCGTCGCAACTCAGGAAAACTGTCCTCAAATCAACAGGTTTTCCGTTTTTCGCGCAAGAGGCGAGGGAGAACGGCGTTCGTAACGGAGCGGGTACCCGTTCGCGTCAGGAAAACGCGCAAAACGGGAATCTGGAGCCCCCGTTCCGATTTCATCGGCGCGGAAAAGGCTCTAAGCCTTGAGTTCGGAAGGGGTGGCCTTTACGGTCGCGCCCGGGTTGCGAGGACCCGCAAAAGACGAAAAAACCCAAAAGACTCAAAGAACAAACAAGGCTGCGGTAGCGGTGGTCAAGATCTACAAAATCTGTCCGGCCTCGGCCTGGCGCGAGGCGGAACGGCAGGGTGTCTACCGGGGCAGCGCAGACGACGCGCGCGACGGGTTCATCCATTTCTCGACCGCGGCCCAGGTTCCCGAGACCCTGCGCAAGCACTATTTCGGGCAGCGCGCGCTGTTCCTGGTCGAGGTCGACGGCGATGCGCTGGGGAGCGAATTGCGCTGGGAACGCTCGCGCAATGACGAGCTCTTCCCCCATCTCTATGGCGAGCTCGATTTCGGCGCGGTGATCGCGGTGATGAACCTCAACACGCGCTCCGACGGCGGTCACGATGTTCCGGAGCTGTTGCCGTGATCCGCGCGTTCGACGCCTTTTCGCTGCCGGTGCTGCGCTGGCTCGATCCCGAGGACGCCCATCGTCTCGCGATCCAGGGCCTGCGCTTCCTGCCACCGGTCAAGCCGCGTGCCGATGATCCCAAGCTCGCGGTGCGCGCCTTCGGGCTGAACTTTCCCAATCCGATCGGCATGGCCGCGGGCTTCGACAAGAGCGCCGAAGTGCCGGATGCGCTGCTGCGGCTCGGCTTCGGCTTCGTCGAGATCGGCTCGGTGACGCCGAAGCCGCAAGCCGGCAATCCACGGCCGCGGCTGTTCCGGCTCGAGCGCGACGAAGCAATCATCAACCGCATGGGCTTCAACAATGACGGCGCCGAAGTCGCGCTGCGCCGGCTTGCCGCGCGCGCGCAGCACGGCGGCATCGTCGGCGTCAATGTCGGCGCCAACAAGGATTCGCCGGACCGCGTCGGCGACTACGTCAAGCTGATCGAGACCTTCGCGCCGGTGGCGAGCTATTTCACCGTCAACGTCTCCTCGCCGAACACGCCGGGCCTGCGCAACCTTCAGGAAGGCGCGCTGCTCGACGACCTCCTCGCGCGCGTGATCGACGCCCGCGAGCGTGTCAGGCAGAAGGCCGGCGACACGCCGGTGCTGCTCAAGATCGCGCCGGATTTGAGCCTTGCCCAGCTCGACGACGTCGTGCAGGTCGCGCGCTCGCGCCGGGTCGACGGCATGATCGTGTCGAACACCACGATCGCGCGGCCGAGCACGTTGCGCGAGGAGATGCGGGCGAAGGAGCAAGGCGGCCTGTCCGGCCGGCCGCTGTTCCGTCTGTCGACGCGCATGGTCGCGGAAACCTATGTGCGCGTCGAAGGCACGTTCCCGCTGATCGGCGTCGGCGGCGTGGATTCGGGCGGCGCCGCGCTGACCAAGATCCGCGCCGGGGCCAGCCTGATCCAGCTTTATTCGTCGCTGGTCTACAAGGGTCTCGGCCTCGTCGACGAGATCAAGCGCGATTTGACCTCGACGCTGCTGCGAACCGGGCGGGATTCGCTGGCCGAGATCGTCGGCGCCGATGCGGCGACGCTGACGGCGGAAGACTGGCCGGGGATGTAGCTCGGTGTCCTGCCCCGGACGCCATAAGCGCGTTTACGCGCGTCTTCGACGCGCTATGGCAGCGCGCCGGCTTCGGCGTGGTGCGCTGCAGAGCCGGGGCCCATGTGGCCGCATGCTGGGTCCCGGCTCGCGCTTCGCACGTCCGGGACGCGAGAGCTACGGCTTCGCGAACGTCGCCCGATACAGCACGGGATACCTCGCGCCCTGCAAGCCGCCGCGCGCGACGTAGAACGCGATCAGCGCGCTCCACAGGCCGGCATTGCCGAACGATTGCAGCGCCAGCCAGACGGCGAAGAAGATCGCGAGCGACAACAGCATCAGATTGCGCATCTCCCGCGCCCAGGTCGCGCCGACATAGATGCCGTCGAAGCCGAAGGCGAACACGCCGGGGATCGGCGCGAGCACGATGAAGGGCAGAAACTCGCGCGCGGCGCGGCGGACGTCCTCGCTCGCCGTCATGACATTGATGATATCAGGGCCGAAGCCTGCGAACAGCACGGCGACGACGATGGCGAAGCCGAGCCCCCAGCGCAGCACCAGCCTGGTCGAATCCGCAAATCCATTGGCGTCGCGCGCGCCAAAGCTGCGGCCGCAGAGCTGCTGCGCCGCATTCGCAAGGCCGTCGAGGAAGAAAGCGCTGATCAGGAGGAAATTGTTGAGCACGGAGTTCGCGGCCAGCGTGACGTCGCCGGCACGCGCGCCCTTGGCGGTGAAGAACAGGAACACGGCGATCAGCGCGGCGGTGCGGATCAGGATGTCGGTGTTCACCGCCAGGAGCCGCATCAGCTTTTCGCGATCGAACAGCGATGCGCTCGCGGCACGGCAAAACCGCCGAGTGCATAGCGCCTGCACACGATCACGCCGAGCATGAAGCCGATCGCCTCGGACGCCAGCGCGGCGATCGCCGCGCCGGCGATGCCGGTGTCGTAGACCAGCACCAATAGGATCGTCGCCACCATGTTGACAAGGTTGATGACGACCTGGAGCGCAAGGGCCGGATTGGCGCGGGCCTGCCCCACCAGCCAGCCGAGGATGACGTAATTGGCGAAGGCGAAGGGCGAGGACCAGATCCTGATCATGAAATAGGTCTTTGCCGCGCGCGTCACGCCCTCGCTGCCGCCCATCAGGTCGAACAGCGCGCCAGCCAACGGCAATTGCAGTGCGATCAGCGCCGCGCCGATCAGGCCGGCGACGATGAAGCCGCGCACCAGGATCACGGTCTGCTCGCGCGTCTCGCCCGCGCCGAGCGCCTGCGCGGTGAAAGCCAGCGTGCTCATGCGCAGGAAGCCGAACAGCCAGAACAGGCAGTCGAAGATGACGGAGGCCATCGCGACACCGCCGAGCAGCGCGGCATCGTCGAGCCGGCCGATCGCGGTGGTCGAGACCACGCCGATCAGCGGCGTCGTGAGGTTCGCGACCATCGCGGGACCTGCGATGGCGAAGACCTGCCGGCTACCGACGCGGTGATGAACGGGTGCGTGCATCTTTCAGAACACGAGCACCATGCCGTCTTCGGCGGCGAGGTGCTCGACGTCACCCAGGCGCGACAGCATGTCGTCGCTCATATGGGTGAGGACGAGCCGCTTGGCGCCGATGTCGGGCAGATGCTGTTCCAAGGTCTTCAGGCTGAGATGATTCTTGACCACCTTCTCGTACATATAGGCTTCAGCGATGAAAAGGTCCGCGCCATGCGCCAGCGGAATGAGCGTCTCCGTCCATTCGGTATCGGCGCTGTAGGCGAGCGTGCGGCCCTCGGCCGCGACGCGATAGGCGAGGAACGGCCCGCCGGATTCGCCGTGCACGACCGGATAAGGCGTCACATTCACCGTGCCGAAGTTTCGGCTTTGCCCCGGTGCGAGCTCGACCACGTTCAGCTCGAAGCGCTGCAGGGTCTTCGAGGAATGCTCGAACAGCGCTTCCATCACCTCACGCAGCCGCCGCTCGATGCCTTGCGGGCCGGCGATCGTCAGCGGCCGCATCCGCCGCGAGAATTGCGCGTCGAGCAGAAAGAACGGCAGGCCGGCAAAATGGTCGCCGTGGAAATGCGTGATCAGGATCAGGTCGATGTCGTGGCGATCGATCTCGAGCCGCTTCAGCGCCGGCAGCGCCGACGCGCCGCAGTCGATCAGGAAGTTCGCTTCGCGCCCGGAGACATGGAAGCAGGTGTTGAGCCTGCCGCCGGAGCCGAAGGCGTCACCGCAGCCGACGAAACGCAGTTGCATCGGCTGCGCACTCCCTCGATCACATCCTTACCGGCCGCGCGGCGCGCCGAACACGCGCGACAGCAGCCAGATCGGGATCACGATGACCGCGCCGAGCAGGAAATAGCGCCACAGCCAGTTCACCGCATCGAAGCCGAGATCCCACAGACGCTGGAACAAGAGGCGAATGCTGTGGATGATGTTCCAGGGGTCGAAGCCGATCGTCGCCAGCACGACGCCGACCAGGATCGAGAGCAGCACCAGGCGGAACGCGACGGTCAGCGGCGAGCCGCCGAGAAAGCGGTGCAGGCCGTCGCTGCGGCCGGCCGGCAAATCTCTGACGTCTTGGACCATCGCAAACTCCTGAAGCGGATTCGACCCCATTATAGGGCACGGCGGGGGACATGGGGAACCCGCAAGGGGGCGTCAATCGGGTTACGGGAGTTTAATTCGGGCAGAGCCAGAACTTCGATTGTGGCACGCTGCAAGCCGCGGGCTCCCTAGCCTCTCCCGCTTGCGGGAGAGGCCGCGCCGTAGGCGCGGGTGAGGGTTCTCTCCTCTGGGGGAGTGTCCCATTGCGGAGACAGCCCTCTCCCCAGCCCTCTCCCGCAAGCGGGAGAGGGAGCGCACCGCATTTGCGGCGCGATCGATGCATCACACCTCAATCTCCGCCGGCTCGGCCTTCAGCATCTTCTCCAGCGTCTCCAGCCGGTCGGCCTCCCGGGGCGGCTTGTCCCAGCGCAGGCGGCTGATGCGGGGGAAACGCATGGCGACGCCGGATTTGTGCCGGGGCGAGCGCTGCAAACCCTCGAAAGCGACCTCCAGCACCAGCCCCTTGTCGCCCTCGTGCACGACATGGCGGACGGGGCCGAATTTTTCCGTGGTGTTGCGACGAACGAAGCGGTCGATCTGCAGGAGCTCCTCGTCGGTGAAGCCGAAATAGGCTTTGCCGACCGGCACCAGCTCCTCACCATTCTCGGTCTCGGTCCAGACACCAAAGGTGTAGTCGGAATAATAGGACGAGCGCTTGCCGTGGCCGCGCTGCGCATACATCAGGACGGCGTCGATGATGTGCGGGTCGCGCTTCCACTTCCACCACTGGCCCTTCGGCCGCCCCGGCAGATAAGGCGCATCGCACCGCTTCAGCATCACGCCCTCGACGGCGTCCGCGTCCTCGCCGGCGCCGGCGCTGGCGGGATCGGCGCGCGCGGCGGTGAGTGCCTCCCAGCTGTCGAAGGGCACGGTAGGCGAGAGATCGATGCGGGGATCGTCGAGTTTCGCGATGAATCTCTCCAGCCGCTCGCGCCGCTCGGCAAAAGGCAGCTCGCGCAGATCGTTCTCGTCGTCGCCGAGCAGATCGTAGGCGCGCAGATGAATCGGAAACTCCTTGATCAGCTTCGGCGAGACCACCTTGCGGTTGAGCCGCTGCTGCAGAACGTTGAAGCTCTGCACGCGGCCTTCGCGCAGGATCAAGAGCTCGCCGTCGATCGCGCCCGGCAGGCGCAGCGACGGCACGAGATCCGGGAAGCTGCCCGTGATGTCCTCGCCGGTGCGCGAATAGAGCCGCGCGGTGATATGGCCGCGCTCGTCGCGCCCGGCGACCGCCTGCACGCGGATGCCGTCCCATTTCCATTCGGCGATGTAGTCGGCGGGATCGAGCGCGGCGAAATCGCCGTCTTCGATCGCATGCGCCAGCATCACCGGGCGGAACGGCGCGGGATCGCGGTTGACGGGCTTGTCGCCGCGGCCCTCCAGCCAGGCGAACAGGTCGAGATAGGGCGGGACGAGGCCCGGCCAGATCAGCTCGACCTCGTGCGGATCCTTGTCGCCGAGCGCAGCGGCGGCGGTCTTGGCGAGCCGCGCCGAGATGCCGATGCGAAGCGCGCCGGTGACGAGCTTGAGCAGCGCCCAGCGGCCGGTCTCGTCGAGCTCGTCGAGCCAACGTTCGAGCTGCTTCGGCAGCTCGGTCTTGCCGAGCGTGCGCAGCGTGGTGACGACTTCGGTGAGGCTCGGCGGGGGTGGGTTGTTGTGGGCGGCGAGCGCGGCCTTCGGCCACATCAGCGCCACCGTCTCCGAGAGATCGCCGACATAGTCGTAGCTCAGCCCGAACAGCACCTCATCCGTGCGTGCCGCGATGAGATCGCGGATCAGCGCGGGCTTGGCGTGCTTGAAGCTGAGTGCGCCGGTCAGCGCCGCCAGCGCATAGCCGCGGTCGGGGTCGCCGACTTCGCGAAAATAGCCGGTGAGCAGCCGCAGCTTGTTGTTGCGGCCGGGCTCATAGGCGAGGCGGTCGAGCAGCTCGGCGAAGCGGTTCATGCTTCGGCCTCGCCTTGAATGGGAGTCTCGCTCTCCTCCTCGTCGCCATAGCCGACGAGATCGAGCGGCTGCGCCTTCAGGCCCTTGCTCCGGCACCAATGCACCAGCGCATCTTCCTGACCGTGGGTGACCCAGATCTCGCCGGCGCCGGTCGCTGCGATGGTCGCGGTGAGGCCGTCCCAGTCGGCGTGGTCGGAGATCACCAGCGGCAGCTCGACGCCGCGCTGCCGCGCCCGGGCGCGCACGCGCATCCAGCCCGAGGCGAAGGCGGTGACGGGATCGGGAAAGCGCCGCGTCCAGAGATCGGATGTGGCCGATGGCGGCGCCAAGGTGATGGTGCCGGCCAGCGCCGCCTTCTTCATGCCCTTCACGGGCTTGAGCTCGCCAAGATCGATCCCGCGGCTCTGGTAGTAATGCGTGATCGTCTCCATCGCGCCATGCAGGTAGATCAGCGCGTCGTAGCCGGCCTGCCGCAGCAGCTTGATCACGCGCTGCGCCTTGCCGAGCGAGTAGGCCCCGACGAGATGCGCGCGCTCCGGAAACAACGCGACCGAAGCCAGCAGCTTCTTGACCTCGTCGCTCGCATCGCCATGCCGGAAGACCGGCAGCCCGAACGTCGCCTCGGTGATGAAGACGTCGCACGACACCAGCTCGAACGGCGTGCAGGTCGGGTCGGGCGCGTCCTTGTAGTCGCCGGAGGCGACGATGCAGGTATCCTTGCACGAGACGGCGATCTGTGCGGAGCCCAGCACGTGGCCGGCCGGGTGAAACTTGACCTTGACGTCGCCGAGCCGGATCTCCTCGCCATAGCGGATGGCTTGCGTCGAGCCGGCAAAGTTCTCGCCATAGCGCAGCCGCATCATGTCCAGCGTTTCCTGCGTCGCCAGCACGGCGCCATGGCCGGCACGGGCATGGTCGGAATGGCCGTGGGTGATCACGGCCCGCTCGACGGGCCGGACAGGGTCGATATGGAAGCCGCCGGGCTTGCAGCACAGGCCGGCAGCATTTGGCAGCAGGATGTCTTGCGGGCGCATGCCTGTTATATAAGTCGAGCCATCACATCTTCGAGTCAATTACCCGTTTCGTTTCCTGGTTCCTCAATGCCGCTCCGCCTGTTCCTGACCTCCGGCGATCTCATGGCCGACCGCCGTTTCGAGTTCGCGCGCGACCTCCAGCTCAAGGGCGACCTGCCGGCCGCCGCCGACCTCCTGGAGCAGGCGATCGAGCTCGCACCTGATTTCACCTCGGCCTGGTTCACGCTCGGCGAGATCCGTCAGCAGCTCGGCGAGCGCGACAAGGCCATCGCGGCCTTTCGTGAAGCGCGGCGATGCGACCCCGAGGATCAGCACGGCGCCGGCCTGCACCTGATGCGGCTCGGCGATACCGAGATGGCGGAGATGCCCAAGGCCTATGTGCAGGCACTGTTCGATCAATACGCTCCGCGGTTCGAGCACGCGCTGATCAACGATCTCGGCTATCGCGCCCCCACGCTGATCTTCAAGGCGGTGCTGGCCGCGCGCGTCGCCGCCAAGAAGCCGGCCTACTTCAAGCACGCCATCGACCTCGGCTGCGGCACCGGCCTTGCGGCAGCCGCGTTCGCCAAGCAGGTCGACCATTTCACCGGCATTGATCTGTCGCCCGGCATGATCAAGGAGGCGCGGGCGACGAACCTCTATGCCGCGCTCGAAGTCGCCGACATGCTCGAGGGCCTGCGCGGCAAGCTGGATGCCAGCGCGAACCTCATCGTGGCCGCGGATGCGTTCGTCTATCTCTCCGATCTCGCCCCTGTTCTCACCGAGGCAAAGCGCGTGCTCGTCTCAGGCGGCGTGCTTGCCTTCACGCTGGAGACGCACGACGGCAGCGGCATCGTGCTCGGCGACGGCCTGCGTTATGCCCATTCGGCGGAATATGTGCGCGGCGCCATCGCCAAGGCGGGGTTGAAGCTGCTGACCCTGGAGCCGGCCTCGCCGCGCAACGAGAACAACGAGCCCGTGCGCGGCCTTGTCATCGTCGCCGAGAAAACTTGAGTCTAGGCGCTAACGCCTGACGATTTGAGCGTCATTGCGTCGCAAAGCTGCGACTTCCCACTTGCGAGCCGAGCTGCGATGTCAGCACAATGCGCGCATCAGGGAGAAAACAACAATGACCAAGAATCCATCGCGGCGCGATTTCAGCGCCGGCGCACTCGCCACCATCGCCGCATCCACCTTGCCCGCGCCCTGCGTCTGGGCTGCGGAGAAGAAATATGATGCGGGCGCCAGCGACACCGAGATCAAGATCGGTCAGACCGTGCCGCATTCCGGCCCCGGCTCGCTCTACGGCGTGCTCGGCCGCATCGGCGAAGCCTATTTCCAGATGCTGAACGAGAAGGGCGGCATCAACGGACGCAAGGTCAAATTCCTCACCATGGACGACGCCTACAGCGCGCCGAAATGCGTCGAGGCGACGCGGCGCCTGGTCGAGCAGGAGGAAGTGCTCGCGCTGTACGGCTCGCTCGGCACCGCGCCGCAGACCGCCGTGCACAAATACCTGAACTCCAAGGGCGTGCCGCAGCTGCTGCTCAACACCGGCGCCTCGAAATGGAATAATCCGAAAGAGTTCAAATGGACGATGGCGGGCCTGCCGCTCTATCCGACCGAAGCGCGCATCCTGGCGCGACACGTCGTCAGCGTGAAGCCGAACGCCAAGATCGGCATCCTCTACCAGAACGACGATTTCGGCCGCGACTTCCTTGCACCCTTCAAGAAAGTGCTGGCGGATGCCGGCGGCACTGCGCAGGTGATCATGGAGCAGACCTATGATTTGACCGAGCCGACCGTCGATTCCCAGCTCGTCAATCTCTCGAAGTCGGGGGCCGACGTCTTCTACAACATCTCGACCGGCAAGGCCTCGTCACAGTCGATCCGGAAAGTGGCCGAGCTCGGCTGGAAGCCGCTGCAGCTGCTGTCTGCCGGCTCCACCGGCCGCTCGATCCTCAATGCCGCGGGCCTCGAGAACGCCACCGGCATCGTCGCGATCCGCTACAACAAGGAGGTCGGCCTGCCCAAATGGGAGAAGGACCCGGACGTCATGGCGTTCGAGGAGCTGCGCAAGAAGTACACGCCGGCGATCGACCCCGACAACACCATCGCCTTCGCCGGCTACGGCCAGGCCGCGACCATGGGCGAGATCCTGCGCCGCTGCGGCGACGAGCTCACCCGCGCCAACGTGCTGAAGCAGGCATCGAACCTCAATGGCTTCCACTCGCCGTATTTCCTCGACGGCGTCACCTACAGCTACACGCCCGAGGACTACACGCCGATGAAGACGCTGTTCATCTCCACCTTCACCGGAAAAGACTGGGACATCTCCGACAAGCCGATGTCGGAGTAGGGTTGCTGCGAGGCGGGCGCCACGGCCTCTTCCCTTCTCCCCTTGTGGGAGAAGGTGGCGCGAAGCGCCGGATGAGGGGTTGCTTCAGCAAGCTCACATGTGAAGGGTGACTCGCGGAGAAAGACCCCTCACCCGTCTCGCCGCTCCGCGGCGAGCCACCCTCTCCCGCAAGGGGAGAGGGTAAGAGCGCGCATCCACTACAATTAACCCAAGCGATACACAGCCTTGGCATTCACGCCGAACGCCTTGTCCCGCACACGCGGGCCGAGCCTCGCCAGGCAGGCCTCCAGCGCGGTCTTGATCTCGCTGTAGCTTCCCGCAAGAAGGCACACGGGCCAGTCCGATCCGAAGATCAACCGGTCCTCGCCAAAACATCTTGCGGCGTGCGCAACGGACGGAAACAGCCGTTCCGCATCCCAGTCATTCCAGACCGCTTCCGTCGCCAATCCCGAGATCTTGCACCAGACGTTGCCGCAGGCAGCCAGCGCTGCGATGCGGTCGGCCCATTCCGCGCTCCCGCCGGCCGCAATCGGCGGCTTGGCGGCGTGATCGAGCACGAAACGCGCGTGCGGAAAGGCCTGCGCGGTTGCGATCGCGGCAGGCAGCTCGCGGCTGCGGACGAGGAAATCGTAAGCGAGATCGTGGGCGAACACCGCGGTAAGTCCGCGCTGGACGTCGTCGCGCAGCAGCCAATCCGCATCAAGCTCGTCGTGGACCTGGTGACGGATGCCGACCAGCTTTGCTCCACCAGGCAGAGCGCGCAGCCGGTCGAGCGTTTCGTCAAGCGCAGCGTCGGTCAGATCGGCCCAGCCGACCACGCCGACGACAGAGGGCGTCACAGCCGCAATGCGCAGGAACTCCTCGGTCTCCTCCAGCGCGGAGCGGCATTGCACCACGATGCTGGCGTCGATGCCGTTCGCCTTCAATAGCGGCGCGAGATCGGCCGGCCCGAAGGCACGGCGGATCGGTGCCAGCTCGGGCGCTTCCATCCAGGGATAGTCGGCGCGCGCCGGATCCCAGAAATGCTGATGGGAATCGACGATCATGCCCTACGCTCCGCCGGGAAGTGGCGCGCGCACATCCACGAGCTTTCGCGCCCGCAAGTCCTGCCAGAACGCCAACGGGACCGCCGCTTCCGACATGGCGATGTTGTCAGCGACCTCGGCGGCATTGCGCGCACCCATCACGGCGACCGTCACCGCCGGATGGGCCATGCAGAATTGCAGCGCGGCGGCCTTCAGCTCGGTGCCGTGCCTGCGGCAGAGCTCGTCGAGCTCCAGCGCACGTGCCACGAGCGCCGCATCGGCATCCTGATAGTTGAATTTCGCGCTCGTCCGCGGATTGGCCAGGATGCCGCTGTTGTAGATGCCGCCGAGCAGGATGCCGATGCCCCTCGCCTGGCAGAGCGGAAACAGCGCATCCAGCGCGCCCTGGTCGAGCAGCGTGTAGCGGCCGGCGAGCAGGAAACAGTCGACCGGCACGGCCTCGGCGAAGCGAGCCAGCATCTCCGACTGGTTCATGCCGGCGCCGATCGCCTTGACCGTGCCGTCCTCGCGCAGGTGCTGGAGCGCGCGGAAGGCGCCGTTGACGGCATCGTCATAATGATCGTCGGGATCATGCACGAGCAGGACGTCGACGCGGTCGAGGCCGAGGCGCTGCAGGCTCTCCTCGACCGACCGCATCACGCCGTCATAGCTGAAATCGAACACCGGCCGCTCGCGCGGCGTGCCCTTGTAGTGCTCGTCCTCGGGGGCAGCACCGTCCGGTGCGCGCAGCAGGCGGCCGACCTTGGTCGAGATGACGTAGGAATCGCGCTGCTGTTGCCGCAGGAAGGCCCCCAACCGCCGCTCCGCGAGGCCGAAACCGTAGAGCGGGGCGGTATCGAAGTATCGAACGCCGAGCGACCAGGCGCGTTCAAGCGTCGCTTGCGCATCGGCATCGCTGACGGGTGAGAACAATCCGCCGAGCGGGGCGGAACCGAGGCCGATCGAGGTGACATCGAGAGCGCCGAGCCGCGACCTTTTCATTCCATCGCCTTCCAGCAGTCGTCTTCCATTCCAAATCATCTCTCCCGCTTGCGGAAACCGCAAGCGGGAGAGGCATGCAGGAGCGCGGGGCTGGCAGCGCTCCTACTTCAACATCTGCGCGACGTTGTCCTTGGTGACGAGATCGAGGCCGGTGTAGACGATCTCCGGCACCTTCTCGCCCTTCTTGATGGCGAGCAGCGTGTCCATCGCCTTCTCACCCATCTCGAACGGACGCTGGCCGACCAGCGCATTGGCGTAGCCGTCACGCAGCAGCTCGAGCTGCATCTTCAGCGTATCGGCAACGACCAGCGTGAACTTGCCGGAATCGATGTCCTTCTTGTTCCGGCTGGCGAAGGCCTTGAAGCCTTCGGGCGCAAACATCGGCCAGCCGCCGATCGGAACGATGGCGGCGAGGTCCGGCGTTGCGGTGCGCATGTCCGTCATCTGCTGGACCGCGAGCGCGGGATCGTCGTTGCAGAAGGTCGGCGAGCCCGCGACCTCGGTCCACTTCGAGCCCTTCAGCGCCTCGCGCACGCCGTCGACGCGCTCGGCGAGGTTCTTGGCGCCGGGGCCGCCGGAGACCATCGCGTATTTGCCGCCGTCCGGACGCATTTTCAGGAGCTCCTTGCCGAGCGCGACACCGAACTCCTTGTTGTTGGTGCCGATATAGGCGATGCGCTTGGAGCCCGGCGCGTCCGCATCGAAGGTGATGACGGGAATGCCGGCAGCGGTCGCCGCCTCGATCGACTTGGTCATGGCCGCGACGTCCGCGACGGAGATGGCAAGACCATCGACCTTCTGCGTGATGAAGTCCTGGATGATCTGGGCCTGGGTCGCAGGTTCATGCTCGACCGGTCCCTTGTAGATGCACTCGATGTTGCCGAGCTCCTTGGCGCGCTTCAGGCAGCCATCGCGCGAAAAGTCGAAGAACGGATTGTTCATCGCCTTCGGCACGATGACGAAACGGTAATTCGCAGCAAATGCCGGCGTCGCCATCATCGCGACCGCGATACCGGCAAGAAGCAGTTTCCTCATGGTCTCCTCCACTCTTGTTGGTGCCTATCCCCTCGAAAGCCCCCGGGAAGCGGATAGGCGGCGTTTTCCTTGCCTTCCCGAGATGTCGTCATTTCAGGTCATCCGCGAGCGAATGCGGTCGACCAGCACAGCCAGAATGATGATCACGCCGACCAGCGTCTGCTGCCAGTACGAGCTGACCTGGGCCAGCACGAGCCCGTTGCGGATCACCTCCAGCAGCACGCAGCCGACGATGGCCCCGAGCGGGCCGCCGATGCCGCCGGCGAGATTGGCGCCGCCGATCACGGCCGCCGCGATCACGTTGAGCTCGTAGGAGGTCGCCATGTTGGCCGGCGCCGATCCGAGCCAGCCGGAGATGATGATGCCCTGCAGGCCCGCGGCGAGCGCGCAGATCACGTAGACCTCGATCTTCACCCGCACCACCGGAATGCCGGTGAGCTCGGCCGCCTTCTCATTGCCGCCGAGCGCGAAGACGTGGCGGCCGAACGAGGTGTGGTGCAGCACCACGGCCATGGTGAGCGCCAGGATCACGAGATAGATGAACGGCGCGGGCACGCCGAGCACGTCACCGGACGTGAGCGCATAGAAATAATCGGCGTCCGGCCCGCCCGGGAAACTGCCGCGTCCGTTGGAGACGACATAGCCGAGCCCGCGCACGATCGAGAGCATGCCGAGCGTGGTGACGAAGGGCGACAGGCCGAGCACGGCGATGCAGAAGCCGTTGAATAGGCCGGCAATCAGCGCGACGCCGAGACCGGCGAGGATCGAGATAAGCAGGATCAGGCCGGGCACATTGGCGAGCACGGTCTTGCCGTCAGCCGCCATGTGCACCAGCGGCGAGCCGGGCGCCGACAGCTCGGTCATCACCATCGAGGTGATCATGGCGGAAAAGCACATCATCGATCCCACCGACAGGTCGATGCCGCCGGTGATGATCACGAAGGTGACCCCGAGCGTCGCAATGGCGATGAAGGAAAAGTTCTTCGCCACGTTCTGCATGTTGCCCTGGGTGAAGAAGTAGGGGCTGGCGAAATGCATGATCACCAGCAGCACCGCCAGCGCGAGCAGAACGTAGCCGGTCTGCGAGGCGAAGATGCCGCGCTGCCACCATCTGATCTTGCCGACATTGGTGAAGCTGATCGGGGATTCCATGGGCATGGCCATCACGCCGCCTCCTTCGCACCGGTGATGAGGGCGGTGACCTCCTCGGGGGAGGTCTGGTGAATCGACTTGTCGGCGCGCTTCTCGCCGCGCCGCATGACGACGACGCGGTCGCATACGGCGAACACGTCGGGCATGCGGTGCGAGATCAGCATCACGGCGACGCCCTGCTCCTTCAGCCGGTGGATCAGGCCGAGCACCTGCTCGACCTGGCGCACCGAGATCGCGGCGGTCGGCTCGTCCATCATCACCAGCCGCGCATTGGAAAGCCGGGTCCGCGCGATCGCGACCGCCTGGCGCTGACCGCCCGACATCTGCCTGACGAGATCGTCGGGGCGTGTCTCCGAGCGCAGCTCGCCGAACAGCTCCAGCGCGCGCGATGCCATCGCCTTGTGGTCGAGCAAGGCAATCGGTCCGAACCTGCGCTTCAGCTCGCGGCCGAGAAAAACGTTGGCGGCGGCGCTCAGATTGTCGGCGAGCGCGAGGTCCTGGTAGACGACCTCGATGCCGACCGCGCGGGCATCGACCGGACGGTTGAAATGCACCGCGCTGCCGGCAAAGCGCATCTCGCCATGGGTGGGGCGGAAATTGCCGGCGATGATCTTCACCAGCGTCGACTTGCCGGCGCCGTTGTCGCCCATCAGGCCGACCACCTCGCCAGGCCAGACCTGCATGTCGACGTCATGCAGCGCGCGGATCGCGCCGAACTCCTTGCCGATGCCGGTGAGCTCGAGCACCGGTGTCGCGTCAGCCTTCGTCATCAGCGGCGTTTCCTCAGACATAGCGGTTCACCAGGGATTCCAGATATTCCTGCCGGCCGGAGCGCGGCTGCGGATCGAAGCCGGGGCTCATCGCACGGTCGGCGAGATCGGCGAGCGAGCGCTGGCCGGCGAGAATGGCGCGGCCCTCTGGGCCGGCCCATCCATTGTAGCGTTGTGCGAGCGGCGCGCTGAGCGCGCCGGCGTCGAGCATGTCGGCGGCGGCGAGGAAGGCGCGCGCGCAGGCATCCATCGAGCCGACATGGGCATGGATGAGATCATCGGGGTCGATCGACTGGCGGCGGATCTTGGCATCGAAATTGAGCCCGCCCGTGGTGAAGCCGCCGCGGTTCAGGATCTCGTGGAACACCAGCGCCAGCTCCGGCACGTTCATCGCGAACTGGTCGGTGTCCCAGCCGAGCAGATCATCGCCGCGGTTGATGTCGAGCGAGCCGAACACGCCGAGCGCCTCGGCCAGCGCGACCTCGTGATGGAAGGAGTGACCGGCGAGGATGGCGTGGTTCTGCTCGATGTTGAGCTTGACGTCCTTGAGCAGGTCGTAGCGCTCCAGGAAGCCGTAGCAGGTGGCGACGTCGAAATCATATTGATGCTTGGTCGGCTCCTTGGGCTTCGGCTCGATCAGGAGCGGGCCCTTGAAGCCTATTTTGTGCTTGTGCTCGACGACGAGCGAGACGAAGCGGCCGAGCTGGTCGAGCTCGCGCTTGAGATCGGTGTTGAGCAGCGTCTCGTAGCCCTCGCGTCCGCCCCACAGCACGTAGTTCTGGCCGCCGAGCCGGTGCGTCACCTCCAGCGCGGCGCGGACCTGGCCGGCGGCATAGGTGAATATCTCGGGGTCCGGATTGGTCGCCGCGCCCGCCATGTAGCGGCGGTGCGTGAACAGGTTCGCAGTGCCCCAGAGCAGGCGAACCTTGCTCGTTGCCATCTTCTGCTCGAACAGATCGGCGATGGCGTTGAGGTTGGCGACGGACTCGGCGAGCGAAGCCCCTTCCGGCGCCGCATCGACGTCGTGGAAGGTGAAGAAGGGCACGTCCAGCAGGCGGAACAGCTCGAAGGCGACATCGGCCTTGGCGCGCGCCATCGCCATCGCGTCGGTGCCGTGGTGCCACGGCCGCAGGAAGGTCTCGCCGCCGAAGGGATCGCCGCCGGGCCAGCAGAACGAATGCCAATAGCAGACCGCAAAGCGCAAGTGATCCTCGAGCCGGCGGCCATGCACGAGGCGGCCCTTGTCGTACCAGCGGAAGGCGGGCGCGCCTTCGGCCTCCTTGCCGGCGAAGGCGACGGGTGCACTTGCATCGAAGAATTTGGCTGGCGCGTTCACTTAAGAAGACTCCTTCAATGCGGGATAAAGCGCGCGCCATCGCCGATAGGCCTCGTCATAGGCCGCAGCGACGGACGGGCGGGGTGTGAAGCTCGCGAGCCGCCGCGGACGCGTGCAGACGTCCGCGGGGTTCTCGCCTGTCGCGGCAAGCCGGCCGAGCCGCGCAGCGCCGAGTGCGGCGCCGACCTCGCCTTCCTCGACGCGATGGACGGGCAGACCGAGCACGTCGGCGCAGATCTGCGCCCACAGCGGCGAGCGCGAGCCGCCGCCGACGAGATCGACCTCGGCGATCGGCCCGCTGGCTGCGCTCAGCGCCGCCAGATTGTCGCGCGCGGCAAAGGCGACGCCTTCGAGCACGGCCTGCACGATCTCCGAGCGCCCGGTCGCGCCGCGCAGGCCGACGAAGGCGCCGCTGGCGGCGGCATCGTTGTGCGGCGTGCGCTCGCCGTCGAGATAAGGCAGGAACTGGACCGGGCCTGGTGCATCGACGCGCTCGCCGAGCGGCGCGAGGAGCGCTGCGGCCGGCGTCTCCATCACGCCGGCAAGCCAGGCAAGCGAAGCCGCGGCCGACAGCATCACGCCCATCTGGTGCCAGAGGCCGGGCAGCGCGTGGCAGAAGGCATGCACGGCCGAAGCCGGCGCGGGGGCGAAGCGATCGGTGACGCGGAACAGCACGCCCGACGTTCCCAGCGACAGGAAGGCATCGCCAGGTGCGATGGCGCCGAGCCCGATCGCGCTGGCCGCATTGTCGCCGGCGCCGCCCGCGACCACGACATTTTTCGCCATGCCCCAGCGCTGCGCGTATTCCGGCGCGAGCACCGCACTCACGGCACTGCCCTCGACGAGACGCGGCATGTGGTGCAGATCGAGCCCGGTGGCGTGCAGCAGCAGCGCGGACCAGCGGCGCAGACCGACGTCGAGCCACAGCGTGCCGGCCGCGTCCGACATGTCCTCGACCATCTCGCCGGTGAGGCGATAGCGGACATAGGCCTTCGGCAGCAGCACCTTTGCCACGCGGTCGAAGATCTTCGGCTCGTGCCTTGCCACCCAGAGCAGCTTCGGCGCGGTGAAGCCGGGCATCGCGAGATTGCCGGCGATGGCGTGCAACGAGGGACAGCGCCGCTCCAGCGCTGCGCATTCGGCCTGCGAGCGGCCGTCGTTCCAGAGGATGGCCGGACGCAGCGGGCGGCCGTCCTCGCCAAGCAGCGTCGCGCCGTGCATCTGACCCGACAGCCCGATGCCGCGGACCTGCGCGACCTCGCGCGGATGGCGCGCGGCGAGATCGTCGACGGCACCGACGGCCGCATCGACCCAGGCATCGGGATCCTGCTCGGACCACAGCGGCGCGGGGTGCGACAGCGCAAGCTCGCGCGCCGCCGTCGCGGTCACCGCGCCGGCTTCGCTCACGAGCACCGCTTTCACACCGGACGTGCCGATGTCGATCCCGAGATACAAATCGTCCTCCCTTTCGCCTGCCGCGGGAGAGCGATCTTGCGTCGCTTTTCCCCCTGGCCGCCTATTGCCAAATCCACCTGCCGCTAGGGCAGATTGTCCCGCATCACGATGTCGATCCGGATCTTCTCCTGTTCGCTCAAGATCGGCTCGCCGCGGGCGAGCGCGAGCAGCACGCGGACGGCCGCGCGCGCTTCATGTCCTGGGTTCTGCGAGATCGCGGCATCCATCACGCCCTGCAGCAGCAACCGGCGCGTCAGCGCCGTGACGTCGTGCCCGACGAACACCACCTGCTTGTCGCGCCCGGCCGCGCCAGAGGCCTTCTCGTTCTGCGCCTTGTCGTTCAGCGCTTTGGCGACGCCCTGCGTGCCGGCGCCTACGTTGTAGAGGCCGACGATGTCGGCGTGCTTGCCGAGCAGCCGCGCCAGCAGCTGCTCCGAACGGTCGTCCTCGTCGCGCCCTTCCAGCACCGGCAGCACGCTGAGATCGGGGAATTCGCTCGCCATCACCTGGTTGAAGCCGAAGATGCGCTCAGCATGGTCGCGCAGGCCCTGCGAGCCCGCGACGATCGCGACCTTGCCGGACCTCTGGCCGACCAGCCGCCCGACCAGTGCGCCGGCGGTGCGGCCCGCAGCGATGTTGTCGATGCCGACATAATGGTGGCGGCGCGAGGACGGCACGTCCGAGACCAGCGTCACGACCTTGGCGCCGGCATCGACGAGATCGTTGATGGCGGCGCGGACGCTCGGATGGTCCAGCGCCACCACGGCGACTCCGTCATAGTCGCCCGCCAGCGCCTCGAGCGAGGCTGCGAGCGCAGCGGGCTCGAACACGTCGGCTGCGATCATCTCGACATTGAGCCGGCGGGCCGACAGCCACGCCGCCATCTCGCCGAGATATGCCTCGATCTGCTGCATGAACGGGTTCGGCCCCGACGGCATCACGAAGGCGAAGCGGCGGGCGCGGCCGCGCGCGAGCTCGGCGGCGGCCACATGCGGCTGGAACGAATTGCGCGCGATGGCGTCCTTGACCCGCCGGACCGTGTCCGGGCGGACCCCCGGCCTGTTGTGCAGGACGCGGTCGACCGTGGCGAGGCTGACACCGGCCTCGCGGGCGATGTCCTTCAGCGTCAGCGCAGTCGGGGTGAGGGTCTCGGCCATGGCTGAAGGCTAGCAGAGGTGTTTTGAGGTACGCAACTCATTTGATGAGGGGATCGGTCTTTTTGCGTCCCGGTCCAGGAACGACGTCCCGCCCCCGAGCGCGTGCTCGACAAGATCGCTCGTGAGCTACCGGTGCGCCGGCGCCGACAGCTCGAGCGTCAGGAACAGGCTGTTGGGATCCTCGACATAACCCTCGAACGGGCGGCAGGCGACGAAACCGTGCGCCAGGTAGAGCGCGTGCGCCGGCTTGAAATAGTCCCACGAGCCGGTCTCGAGGCTGAGCCGCGTCATGCCGCGTGCGCGGGCCTCGGCAATGATGTGGCGCAGCATCTGGCCGCCATAGCCGCGCCGCCGCGTGGTCTGCAGCGTGTGCATCGACTTGACCTCGCCATGGCCGGCGGAGAGCACCTTCAGCGCGCCGGTGACGACCAGCGTCTCGCCGTCCCAGCCGGTCCAGAACGCAACCTCGGGCGCACGCAGGCCCGCAAGATCAAGCGCATGGTCGCTGCCCCGCGCCGTCTGCGCCCGCGCTGTCGTGACGTGGTGATCGAGCAGCGCGACGACGCGCGGATCATAGGTGTCGCCGGTGCGTATCTGCATCGTGCTCGTCTCCACGCTTTGTCCTCACATCTTGCCGTAGGAAGCGCCGCGCCTGACGATGATGACGTAGCGCGCGTCCTGCCTGGTTTCGTTCTCGAAGATCACGGCGCGCATCACGTCGAAATCGAGACAATCGCCCTCGCGCAGCCGCACCGCCTTGGCATCGATATGCACGGCGATCGCGCCCTCCAGCATCAGGAGTTGCTGCGTGAAGGCGTTGCGGCCCCACGGGCTGTAGGAGACGCGCGCGCCGGCCGGCAGGTCGACGACGATGATCTCGATGCCGCTGGCCGCATCCGGCGGCGAGGCGTGACGCCGGCGATAGCCGCTGTCGGGATCGCGCCAGAGCGGCTGGTCCGCAAGCCGCACCAGGCGCTCCGGCGGCTTCTCCGTGAGCGCGACGACATCGCTGAGCGTAACATCGAGCGCCGCGCAGAGCTTGTTCAGCAGCGCCGCCGTCGCACTGCTCTGCGCCCGCTCCACCCGCCCAATCATGGCCCGGCTGACGCCGGAGCGGGCCGCAAGCTCGTTCAACGTCATGCCCGCCTGTGTCCGCAGCGTCTTCAGGCGCCGACCGATGGCGCGGTCGAGTTTTTGTTGGTCCATGATCCCTGATCCGAACATTGCCCGACATGAGGACCGACCCGTCACGGCGAAGCGAACCTTAAGCCGGGCGAGGCGCACCTGCCGGCAACGACAGACCAATATATTGGAATCTTTGCGCGGCGGGTGAGCGGCCTACGGTCGCTTATTGGATAGGGAATGGAAGCTTGGAGCGGGCGAAGGGAATCGAACCCTCGTATGCAGCTTGGGAAGCTGCCGTTCTACCATTGAACTACGCCCGCGAGAGTGCGCTCCGCGCCCCTCCTGATTAGCCGAGACGGCGCCTGCCGCCAAGCGGTTTGGCGCGACCGGCGGGGCGCTTGTTAACGTCCTGATAAGATTCCAGGTGCGCCGGATTGTGGCGGTGTTATGATCGCTGCTCCGGGGAGAAACGTGCACTGAGTGGGGCGTGTGCATGGTGGGGCAGGCTTACGCGATATTCGACACGGCCATCGGCCGTTGCGGCATCATCTGGAGCGGCACCGGCGTGATCGCCGTGCAATTGCCGGAGGCGCGGGAGATCGACACCCGCCGCCGGATTTTTCAGGTCCATCCCGAGGCGCGGGAGCAGCGCCCGTCCGAGAACGCCGAGCTTGCGATCGAGGGCATCAAGGGCCTGCTGCAAGGTCACGATCCCGATTTTTCCGAGGTCAGCCTGGACGCCGGCGACGTGCCCGGCTTCAACCGGCGCGTCTACGAGTACGCCTGCAGCATCCCGCGGGGGGAGACGCGCACCTATCACGAGGTGGCCCGGGCGCTCGGTGCCTCCGGCGCAGCCTATTCGGTGGCGCAGGCGATTGCGAAGAATCCCTTCATGCTGATCGTGCCCTGCCACCGGGTGCTGGAGGCCGGCAATTACACCGACCGGCTCTCGCCCTATGGCGGCGTGATCTCCAAGCGGCGGCTGCTGGCGCTGGAGGGCGCTCATCCCATCGCCAGCAAGACCTTGTTCGAAGTGCTGCTGCCCGTTGCCCCGCCGAGACCCTCCACCTAGATAAGGCGGCATGCACGCCACTACGCTGCTGACGACGCCCTCGATCACGGTTTCCGAGTTTCGCTGCGATGCGGGACCGGACGATACGCCGTTTGCGGAATGCCGCACCGGCCATTCCATCGCCTATGTGCGCTCCGGCAGCTTCGGCTGTCATTGCCGCGCCGGCTTCTTCGAGCTGGTGGCGGGCTCGATGCTGATCGGCGCCCCCGGAGAAGAATATACCTGCACGCATGAGCACGTCTTCGGCGACGTCTGCCTCGGCTTCTTCTTCAGCGCGGATCTCGTCGACGCCCTCGGTGGGCGGCGCGAGATCTGGCAGATCGGCGCAACGCCGCCGCTGCCCGAGCTGATGGTGCTGGGCGAGCTGGCTCAGACGGCAGCAGATGGCAACAGCGATCTCGGCCTCGACGAGATCGGCCAGATCCTGGCCGGCCGTTTTGTCGACGCCGTCTCGGGCAAGGCGCGCAAGCCGGCCACCCCCACCGCACGCGATCGGCGCCGCGCGGTGGAGGCCGCGCTGTGGATCGACGACAACTCGCATGCCGAGCTCGACCTCGAGCAGGCAGCTAAGCAGGCGGGCCTCAGCCCGTTCCATTTCCTGCGGCTGTTCTCGGCCGTGCTCGGCGTCACCCCGCATCAATATCTGGTACGCTCGCGGCTGCGCCACGCCGCGCGCAGGCTTACTGAGGACGACATCGCCGTCACCGACATCGCCTACGACGTCGGCTTCGGCGATCTCTCCAATTTCGTCCGCACCTTCCATCGCGCCGCCGGAATGTCGCCGACCAAGTTCCGCCAGGCCTCGAAGGGGGAGCGCAAGATTCTCCAAGAGCAGCTTGCCCTCAACTGACTAGGGTCGTCTCCGGCGCGTGCCCTTCGCGGCACGCTTTTTCGCAATGGAGACGAACATGTACGACCACATCGGATTGCGCGTTGCCGACCTCGACGCCGCCACGCGCTTCTACACCGCGGTGCTGGCGCCACTCGGCTTCGTCCTGTGCTCGAGCGGCGACGGTTATGCCGGCTTCGGGCCGAAGGACGAGCCGGCGCTGTGGCTGCACCTGAACAGGGGCCGCAAGGCCGACGGCGTCCACATCGCCTTCCGCGCCGGGGATCATGATGCGGTCAAGGCGTTTCACAGCGAGGGCCTCCGAAGCGGCGGCCGCGACAATGGCGGCGCGGGGCCGCGCCGGGATTACAGCCCGACCTATTACGCGGCGTTCCTGATCGACCCCGACGGCAACAATGTCGAGGCGGTTTGCGGGTGAGCGTTAGCTACAAACGAGATCTCGTAGGGTGGGCAAAGCGTAGCGTGCCCACCAACTCCTCGCGACAACGCCGATGAATGGTGGGCACGGCGCGCGAAGAGCGCGCCTTTGCCCACCCTACGAATTCAACCTGATAGGAGAGTTCATGGCCTCCATCCACAACGACATCTCCCTCCCCGCCTCCGCGCGCGACGTCTGGGACGCGGTGCGCGATTTCGGCGCGCTGCATCGGCGGCTGGTGCCGGGCTTCGTCACGGCGTGCACGCTCGACGGCGATACGCGCATCGTCACCTTCGCCAACGGCTCGGTGGCGCGCGAAGTGCTGGTCGATTGCGACGATGCGCGGCGGCGCCTCGTCTATGGCATCAACAACGAGCGGCTGAAGCATTACAGCGCCTCGGTGCAGGTCATTGCCGAGGGCGAGACGAGCTGTCGCCTCGTCTGGATCATCGACATGCTGCCGAACGAGCTCGCGCCTTACGTTCAGGGGCAGACCAAGGAGGCGGTGACCGCCATGCACAAAGCGTTTCCGTCCGCGGCGGCCTGATCCTTCACTGTGAGTTTTCTCACAGAAGCGCATCCTCGCCGGCCGTAACCATGCCCGCGTGCGTCCGGTCGGCTCTGCTCTCCCGGCGGCGCCACGCACGCGAGGAGCATGCCATGAGAGGTGCGGACAAGGTGATCTGTCAGGCAGCCGCGGTGCTGCTGCTGTTTTCGATCTCGAGCGTGCCGGCAAGGGCGCAGTTCCTCGGCGGCGGAGGTGCCGGCGGCGAAGACATGATGACGCAGATGGCGCCGATGCTGGAGATGATGAAGGCGAAGATGGGCAAGCGCCGCTTCGCCATGCTGATGCAGACCATGGGCCCGATGATGAGCCGCATGATGGAGAACGGCGGCGGCGGGCTCGGCGGCATGATAGGCGGCGGCAGTTTCGGCGGCGGATTCGGTGCACCGAACTATGGCTACACGCCGATGGGCGGCGGCGCGATGCCGGTCGGGATCGGCGGCATGGGCGGCGGCGAGATGATGGCGATGATCCCGCAATTGATGCGGCTCGCCAATACCGGCGGCGGCGGCCATCGCCGCCACAAACGCCGCTAGTCACCAATCGAAAGCGCCGGCGTGATCGCGGGCTTCGTCTCGCGCGGTCCCCAGCGTGTCAGCACGACGCTGGAGCACGACAGCAGGCCGAGCACGACCATCGAGCTTGCGGCGAGCCAGAAGAAGCTCTGCGCGCTGGCGCCGTGCGTCGACAGCCACCAGCCGATTCCTGCGATGTAGATCAGCCGCGCCGTCTGCGCCAGCACCGGCCCGATCACCTTGGCCGCGCCTTGCGAGGAGAAATACATCGTCGTTGCAAGGCCGAAGAAAGCGTAGAACGGCCCGACCGTCGAGAGATATTGGTGGCTCGCCGCGCGCACGGCCGCGCTGTCGGTGAACATGTTGACCCAGAGATCGGGAAAGATCGCAACGAGGCACGCCGGCGCGCCGACCGCCACGAAAGCGGCAACACTGGCGGTCCAGGCGATGCGCCGGGCCCGCGCGATGCGGCCTGCGCCGATCGCCATCCCGACCATCGGCACGCAGGCAATGCCGAACGAGAACGCGATCGAGGTCAGCAGGAATTCGAGCCGCGCGCCGACGCCGTAGCCGGCGAGGATCGCGGTGCCGAACTGCGCCAGCATGTGGGTGAAGATCGAGATCGTCAGCACTGATTGCAGCGGCGAGAAGCAGGCGATGGCGCCGACCTTCAGGATGTCGAAGAACATCGCCCATTGGATGCGCAGGCCGCGCAGCTTCAACGTGATCCGCGCGCGGCCGGAGAACAGGTACCAACTCATGATGCCGATATTCATGGTGTAGGCGATCAGCGCGCCGGCGGCGACGCCGCGCATGCCGAGCTGCGGCACCGGCCCGAGCCCGAGGCCGAGCGTGCCGCCGAGCACGATCTGCCAGGCCGCGGAGTTGAGGATCAGGAACGACGGCAGCTTCATGTTGCCGGTGCCGCGCAGGATCCCCGCCATGGTGTTGAGCAGCCAGGGCAGCACGGCGCCGCCGAAGAACACCTGCGTGTAGGCGATCGCATGCGTCAGCACATCGCCGCGGCCGCCGAGCATCTCGAGCAGTTTTGGCCCGAAGACCAGCATGCCCAGCATGAAGACGAGGCCGAAGCCGATGCCGATCAGCATCGCGTGCACGGCGAGGATACCGGCGCGCTCGCGGTTGCCGGCACCGAGCGCACGCGCGATGGCCGACGCCACCGCGCCGCCCATGGCGCCGCCGGACATCGTCATGGTCAGAATGATCGTCGGAAACACCAGCGCCATCGCCGCCAGCGCCTCGACGCCGAGCCGGCCGACATAGGAGGTCTCGGCGATCACGACACAGATGCCGGCCGACAGGCCGATCACGTTCGGCCAGGCGAGCGAGAGCAGCGTGCGCAGGATCGGCCCGTCGGTCAGCGCGCTTCTGATCGGCGGCGGAGGCGGCGGCAGCGGGCGCTCTTGCTCATCGACCGGGATTTCGGCGATGTCGGACATGTCCTCTCCCGGGCGCAGCCGCCGTTTGCGGCGCGGCAAATTACTTGGTGTGCCAAATGACTTCGTTCGCGCGAAAGGCGCGGCTGAGGCTTGTTAGCACGGCGAGCCCCGATTCCGCCTGCGCCTGATGCAGGCGTGCCCTGCGGCAGCGCATTTCAAGCGGTGGAATTACGGCACTTCTCCTCTTCTCCCTCTCCCCGTTCTTACGGGGCCGCGACGAGCTTCGCTCGCGCTGAGAGGGTTGGGGTGAGGGGCCGCTTCCGCAACAACGGTGACAGCCGGACTCGCGGAGACTCCCCCTCACCCGGAATTTGCTGTCGCAAACTCCGGCCTCTCCCCGCACGCGGGGAGAGGCGAAGCGCGGCGACACTGTCGCTCACTCAATCGTCCAGACCAATGGCGGACGGCCGCCTGCAGCGGCGCGCATCTGCACGCCGATATGCCGGCCGCAGCCTGCAGCGAGACCCTCGAACAATCCTTCCAGCACCTTGGCGCAGGCGCGGTGAGTGTCGGCGACGTCGTCCATCAGCTTCCAGCTTTGCTGCCGGATCTCAAAGGTGCCTTCCGATCGTGTCATCTCGGCTGCATCATCCTGCGTGGCGAGCAGCGCGCTCAGGAAGGATGCGAACTCTCGCGCGCCGCCGCGGGTCATCGCCAGCGCCGCGGCAACCTCGTCGAAATATTGCATGCCGATCAGCTTGCCGGTGAGGTGCAGCAGATAGCCGGCATCCTCGGGGCCGAACAGTTGCACCATCACGGGCGCGGCGGTGCGGACATATTCCATCGCGTAATTGCGATAGGCCTTTTCCAACCGCGGTCTTGGCCAGCTCGCGATCGGCAATGCCGGCGCCGTCTTCGCATCGAACAGCGGCGCTTCCAGGTGCCGCGCGAACACCAGGCGCTGGTCGAGCTCGAGCGGATGGTCGTAGAGATGATAATAGCCTTCGAGCCCATCCTGGCCGTCGACGCTCTGCTTGGTGCAGACGAAGCCGAGCCTGAGATCGCCGAGCGCAACGCCGTTGTTGGCGTGCCAGCCGCGCAGCATTGCGCGGGAGACTTCGCCCGGCACGCCGCAGATCGCGGTGCCCTTCCAGATCCAGCGCGGCGGCGGATAGCGGATCCAGGCCTTGCTGTCGCTCTCATACATGTATTCGACATGCACGCCGCCGATCCAGTTGGAGAGATAGTGATATTGCGCAGCCGCGACCGCCGGCGGCAGATGGTCGATCCCGAGCTTTTTGAGCCCCGGCAGGAAGCGCTCCTGCTGCTGGCGACGGAACACGCGGAAGACGAACTCGGCGGCATCCGCCGTGCCGCGGCGCGTGACGACGGTGAGGATGAGGCCGGTGAAATAGGCGTGGTAGAGATCTGCGACTGCGCGCCAGCGCTTCCATTGCGCTTCCTGCGCGAGGTCTGGTGCGGCGGTCATGTTCGCTCCCCGATCATGGTTTTGATCGAGTGTGTCACCGCGGCCAGTGACAGGCAACATGACGCGCGTGCAGGCCTCCCTGCACGGCGTTCCGTCAATTCCGCATCACGAATTTTGCGCCGCCTTGGCCGCCCGTTCGCGCTCGACGCGCTCCGTGACGTCGCGCGCCATCGCCACCGATCCCTGCACGGCACCATCTCTGTCCCGCACCAGCGCGAAGGTCATCTCGATGTAGAGCTTGCGCCCGCTCTTGTGCAGCGCGCGGGTCAGCGTCGGCCTGCCCGCAAGCTTCATGGTGCCGCTGGCGAGCGCGGCGTCGAAGGCTTTCCAGTGCGCGGCGCGCAGATGTTCGGGAATGATCAGATCGAGATTCTGGCCGAGCGCTTCGTCGGCGGAGAAGCCGAACAGCGCGGTCGATGCGCGATTCCAGCGCGTGATCGTGCCGGAGCGATCGGAATAGATCAGCGCGTCCGCGGCGTCGTTGATGATGCTTGCATCGAGTTGGAACTGATCGGTCATGTCGCCACCTCGCATGTAGCTGGTCTTGCGCATCGTGACACACATTCGGTGTCATCGCCCGACTTGATCGGGCGATCCAGTATCCCAGAGGCGTCCGTCATAGAGCGATAGGCCGCGGCGTACTGGATGCCCCGGTCCCGGCTCCGCTAGGCTACGCCGGGCCAGAGGGTGCTCGGCCGGCGAAGCTTCAGCGAAGTCGGCAAGCCGGGGCATGACAGTAGAATGTGCAGCTACACCCGAAAATGCTTCGATAGTTTGAGGCCTTGCGCCTGGTAATTGGAACCGATGCGCTGGCCGTACATGGCGTCGGGGCGGGCCAGCATCTTCTCGTAGACGAGGCGGCCGACGATCTGGCCGTGCTCGAGGATGAACGGCACCTCGCGCGAGCGCACTTCGAGCACCGCGCGGGCGCCCTGCCCGCCCGCGCCGGCATAGCCGAAGCCGGGATCGAAGAAGCCGGCATAGTGCACGCGGAATTCGCCGACCAAGGGATCGAACGGCACCATCTCCGCGGCGTAGTCGGGCGGCACCTGCACCGCTTCCTTGGAGGCGAGGATGTAGAACTCGCCGGGGTCGAGGATCAGGCTGCCGTCGGGGCGCGCCGAGATCGGCTCCCAGAAATCCTCCACCGCGTAGCCGGCGCGGCGGTCGACGTCGACGACGCCGGTGTGGCGCTTGGCGCGGTAGCCGACGAAGCCGCTCGCCTTCTCGCCCGACAGATCGACCGAGACGGCAACGCCGCCGGACAGGTCCGCATCGTCGATGTCGACGAGGCGCTCGCTAGCATGCAGCGCATCGAGCTCGTCGGGATTGAGGATGGCATCGCCGGTGCGAAAGCGCACCTGGCTGAGGCGCGAGCCCTCGCGCACCAAGACCGGAAACGTCTTCGGACTGATCTCGGCATAGAGCGGGCCGTGATAACCGGCGCCGATCATGTCGAAGCGGCGGGTGCCGTCGGCGATCACGCGGGTGAAGACGTCGAGCCGGCCGGTCGAGCTCTTCGGATTGGCGGCAGCGACGATCTCCGGCGGCAGCGCGAGGCTTTCGAGCAGCGGCACGATGTAGACGCAATTGGTCTCGAGCACCGCGCCGTCGGCGAGGCTGAACTCGTGCAGCTTCAACTCGTCGATGCGCTCGGCCACCGTGGCGCCGGGCCCGGGGAGGAAGCTGGCACGGACGCGATAGGCGATGTCGCCAAGACGCAGATCGAGGCTCGCCGGCTGGATCTGGCTCTCGACGAAGTCGTAGGCGGGCAGGATGAGACCTTCTTCCGCCATCGCCGCGATCATGCGGTCGGGCAGGATACCATTGGCGTCGGCGGCGACCGTGAACGTCAACCGGGGGTCCTCATCAGGGGTCAAACGCATCCGGACATGCCGGAAATACAAGTCTTTTACGGCTATCCGATGGACGCCTTGACGGAAAGGGCATTGCGGAATATGAGCATCACTTATCCCGTGGTGATTTGAGCCGGCCGGCTTGCAGCCACGTTAAATAAGTCGCTAAACAGGCCGGGGACCTCTGTGATCCCGGCCCGTGGAGATATCCAGGCCGGTTTTTTTGTGACCGTTTTCGCCTCGACGGTCATGTCGGAGAGGGTCCTATGTCGAAGTCATCTGCCACTTACCGCCCCGAAACCCGCCTGGTCCATTCCGGCACCCTTCGCTCGCAATATGGCGAGACGTCGGAGGCGCTGTTCCTGACGCAAGGCTATGTCTACGCCAGCGCGGAGGAGTGCGAGGCGCGGTTCAAGGGCGAGGATCCCGGCTTCATCTATTCGCGCTATTCCAACCCGACCATTGCGATGTTCGAGCGCCGCATGATCGAGCTCGAAGGCGCCGAGGCCGCGCGCTCGGCGGCAACCGGCATGGCGGCGGTGACGACCGCGATCCTGGCACCGCTCAAGGCCGGCGATCACGTCGTCGCCTCCCGCGCGCTGTTCGGCTCGTGCCTCTACGTCGTCCAGGACCTGTTGCCGCGCTACGGCATCGAGACCACGCTGGTCGACGGTGCCAATCTCGATGAATGGCAGCGCGCGCTCCGGCCCAACACCAAGACGTTCTTCCTGGAGAGCCCGACCAACCCGACGCTGGACGTACTCGACATTCCCTCGATTGCCGAGATCGCGCACAAGGGTGGCGCGCGGCTCGTCGTCGACAACGTGTTTGCGACGCCGATCTGGCAGAGCCCGCTCGCGCTCGGCGCCGACGTCGTCGTCTACTCCGCGACCAAGCACATCGACGGCCAGGGCCGCTGTCTCGGCGGCATCATCCTGTCCTCGGAAGCCTTCATCGCCGAGCACATCCACAATTTCATGCGCCAGACCGGCCCGTCGATCTCGCCGTTCAATGCCTGGGTCCTGCTCAAGGGCCTGGAGACGCTCGGCGTGCGCGTGCGCGCGCAGACCGACACGGCCGCGCGCATCGCCGAGGTGCTGGCGAGCCATCCCAAGATCTCGCGGCTGGTCTATCCCGGCCGCGCCGATCATCCGCAGGCGGCGCTGGTGAAGAAGCAGATGCGCGGCGGCTCGACGCTGGTCGGCTTCGAGGTGAAGGGCGGCAAGGCGGCGGCGTTCCGCGTGCTCAACGAATTGAAGCTTGCCAAGATCTCGAACAATCTCGGCGACGCCAAGAGCCTCGTCACGCATCCGGCGACCACGACGCATCAGCGCCTGAAGCCGGAAGACCGCGCCGCGCTCGGCATCAGCGAGGGTTTCATTCGCTTCTCGGCGGGGCTCGAGCACGCCGATGACCTGATCGAGGATCTCACCGCGGCGCTGGAGAAGGCGTGAGGAAAGCTTCGTAGGGTGGGCAAAGCGAAGCGTGCCCACCATTCTCGACTACAATGACGAGATGGTGGGCACGGCGCTGCGCGCCTTTGCCCACCCTACGGCGATAACCTCTCACATCGGCCGATATGTTCTCACATCCGCCGGCACGTTCACCCCGAGCTTGATCTGGCCGACGGAGCGGATGATGTCGTCGCCGAGCAGCTGGGCGAAGCAGGCATAGCCCCAATCGTTCATGTGCAGGCCATCGGCGATGACGAAGCTCTCGACCGGGATCGACTGGTTCTCGTGCCAGTCGCGCATCACCTCGAAGCGCGGGAAGATGCCGACCTTGCGCAGCTCGGCGACGTTGCCGAGCAGCTTGATCATCTTGCCGGCGCTCTCCTTGCGCTGGTTGACGGCCGGCGAATATTGCGGGTCGACCAGCACGATGTCGGTGCCGCCGGCGGCCTGAATGCGGCTGATGCCGTCCTCGACCAGCTTGGCCGTATCGGCGGGATCGAGGTTGCGCAGCACGGCGTTGGTGCCGACCTGCCAGATCACGAGATCCGGATGCACGTCGATCACCTGCGTCTGCAGGCGCTTCATCATCTCGGGCGCATCCTCGCCGCCGACGCCGGCATTGACGACCGTGATGTCGGCGCTCGGATAGTGACGCCGCAGCTGCGCGGCGAGGCGATTGGGGTAGTTGAACTCCGGCGAGCTCGCGCCGAAGCCCGCGGTCGACGACGAACCGAACGCGACGATGACGACGGGCTGTCCGGCGACGAGCTTGCTCGCGACATGCGGCAGCGAGCCCATCGCCTTGGAGCCGCCCTTCGGCGGCAGGCAAGGCACGCGGCTGAAGATGTCGGCGGCGGACTTCGCGACCTCCTTCACCTTGTCGATGGCGCGCGAGGTGACGCCGCGCGGCTCGGACGACCTCGCGGCGACGGTGGTCTGGGACGGCGCAGCGGGCGCGGGATCAGGTGACTGGGCGGGTGCGGGGGCAGGTTGCGCGGGCGTCTGCGCATGCGAGGCGGGCGTCAGCCATAACAGCGCCGCTGCTGCGGGCACGGCCAGCCATGACGTCAGGCAAAAAGGGCGGAGAGAACTCATTAACGCTAGACCTCAATTTTGCTGCTGGGCCGGCTCCAGGTGAGCAGCGTCAATCACGAACTGTGCCAACGCCCGGCCCAGGCAATCATGGACCTGCTTCGCCAGCTCAGGCCCGCGGGACGGGCTGAACAGGTCGAACTGGCCCTGCTCATTCCACTGCCGCATGATCGCGAAACGATCGAACAGCGGAATGTCGTGCTCCTGCGCAACGACGCGCATATTGTCGAGAAAAGGCTGCGCCGAGATCATGGTCTCGGTGCGCGGGCTGTATTGCAAATTCATCAAGACGACGTCAGCCCCTGCCTTTTGCAGCGCAACAACCCCGTCGGTCACCGCGCCACGAAATTCGTCGGGATCGATGGATCGGATAGCATCCACGGTCCCGGTCTGCCAGATGACCAAAGTAGGCGTTTTTGCTTCCATCAGCTTAACGAAGCTGGACGCGGTCTCCTCTGCCGTTTTCTTGCTCTGTATTTCTACGGAGACGTGCACGACCTCGGACGGCGGCAGCTTCTCCTTGAGGATCGCCTCCATGCGCGCCGGATAGGAGCTGCCCTCCGACGAAGGAATCGTGGTCGAGCGGCTGCCGATGACCAGGATATCGAGCGGCTTGCCGGCCTTGACCGCCTCGGCGACCTTGGGCAGCTGGCTTTCGCTGGTCAGCAGATAGGACGGCAATTCGCAGGCCGCAGGCACAGGGGACGCGGCAGACGCGGCATCGCCCGCGCGCGCCGTGGGCGCGGCGAGGCTACCGCATAGCAGGATCAGGCTCAGGAGAACCTTCGCCTTCATCAGCCCCCTCCCGCCAGATCGGCGTTGCCGACGGCGTTTTTGGTTTTCGCACCGCTCTTGTCAGCCACACGCTTGTACCACGAAATGACCCAGGCAACCCCCCACATGATCAGGATTCCGGAGAGGCTAATCAACGCATGCATGGCCGGCCCGCCGGAGACTTCGGCGAGGACGAAATGGCCGGCAAAGGCCAGGAAGACGCCGAGGCAGAAGATCTCGAGCGAATGCTGGCCACATAGAATCAATGGTCGCAGCCAGCGCGATTTCAAGCCCGGCCAATCCCGGGGCAGGAAGCGCACGGTGAGCGCAGCCAGCGCCAGGAAATGCGTGAAGCGCAGCACGTCGAGGTCGGTCTTGTCGATCGGATACATCCACTGCTCGATCCGCTTCGGCATGAACTGGGACAGCTGCGGCACGTACCAGGTCAGCGTCACGTAGAACGCCGCGACGAGATAGGCGATCGAGATCCACATCGTCACGGGCGAGGCCAGGATGCGCGACATGCGACGCGCACCTCCGAGCGCGCACCATGCACCGAACACGAACAGCAATTGCCAGGCGAAAGGATTGAAGGCCCAGAAGCCGTTCGGATAAGCCGAGAGATAAAGGTCGTACTCCCAGGTCACCGCGTAGAGCACGACCGAAAGCCCGAGCGTGACGTCCGGCCGCCATTTCATCGACCACAGGATCAGAGGCAGCGCCAGCATCAGCACGATGTAGAGCGGCAGCACGTCCATGTTGACGGGACGGAAGCGTAGCAGCAGCGCCTGCACGATGGTGACGTCGGGCTGCTTGAGGAAGTCCATGATGCCCATCTCTTCGGTGTAGAGCGGGTTCTCGAACCTGGTCGCCACATAGGAGATCTCGGCGAGAAAGATCGTGAACAGGAAGACGTGGGCGACGTAGATTTGCCAGACCCGGCGCAGGATGCGCGCGGTGGCGATGAGAACGCCGCTCTCGAGCATGGCCCGGCCATAGACGAAGGCAGCGGTGTAGCCGGAGATGAAGATGAAGATCTCGGTGGCGTCGCTGAGGCCGTAATTGCGGATCGTGAACCAGGTCAGCAGACTGGGCGGCAGATGGTCGATGAAGATCAGCCATAGCGCGAGTCCGCGGAACAGATCGAGCCGGAGCTCGCGCTCGCCGATGGCAGGCAGCGTGATGGCCGGCGCAGCGGCGCGCGGCTTGGCGCCCGCGGTTCCTGCGATGGTCGATCCCGTCACTCGGTCGGCAATGGTCATCGGGGCCTGGAAACCGTTCCGCAAATCGCGACGTTGAAGCAGTGTAATGGTCCGGCTGTCGTCTCGCAAAGCGCCCGGATCACATAAGGGTGTCTCCCTCGGTCGTGTGCTTTTCCTCCAATTCTGGCGGGACGATGTCGCCAAGGCCGCCCGTAGGGGTTTGGTTCCCGGGGCGGATTTCGGTATGATGGCAGCCATGTACCGCGCCGTGACCCGCCAGATCGAAGTGACCGTCGAGCCGAACTTTGTTCCGGAGCAATCGTCGGCCGACCGCTCGCGCTACTTCTGGTCCTACACCATCGTCATCACCAATTCGGGCGAGGAGACCGTGCAGCTCAAGACGCGGCACTGGATCATCACCGATGCCTCCGGCCGCCAGCAGGAGGTGAAGGGCGAGGGCGTGGTCGGCGAGCAGCCGATCCTCGCCCCCGGCGAGCGCTTCGAATACACCTCCGGCGTGCCGCTCTCGACCGCCTCCGGCTTCATGACCGGCCGCTACCAGATGGTCAGCGAAACCGGCGAGCGCTTCGAGATCGACGTGCCCACGTTTTCGCTCGACAGCCCGGACAACAAGCGGGTGTTGAACTAGGGGGCGGACTTCGGTGCCGGTAGGGTGGGTTAGCCGAAGGCGTAACCCACCATTGTTTGTATCCGCAGAACCAGAAGAGGTGGATTACGCTACGCTAACCCACCCTACGATGTCCGAGCGCTTGGCGAATAGCCTCTCCAGCCTCGTCATTGCGAGCGCAGCGAAGCAATCCAGACTGCCACCGCGGAAAGACTCTGGATTGCTTCGCTGCGCTCGCAATGACGAAGGCGACGCTACGCGTCCTCCGCGCCTGCCTCGTGCGGCGTGAACTGGTACACCGACGAGCAGAACTCGCAGGTGACGACGACCTTGTCGTTTTTGACCATGGCGGCGCGGTCGTCGGGCGAGAAGCTCTTGAGCATCGCGGCGACCGCATCGCGCGAGCAGGAGCACCGCGCCTCGAGCACCTGCGGATTGAACACGCGCACGCCGCGCTCGTGGAAGAGGCGGTAGAGCAGCCGCTCGCCGGAGAGCTCGGGATCGATCAGCTCGACGTCTTCGACGGTTTCGATCAGCGAGCGCGCCTCGACCCAGGCATCGTCCTCGGTGACGCTGTGCACCTCGGTGCCGTCGGGGGCATCGCCGGGATGCAAGTCCGCCTGCCGCGCGCGCTCCGGCGCCTTCGGCAGAAACTGCATCAGCATGCCGCCGGCGCGCCAGCGATGCTTGCCGCCGTCGCTCGAGCGCCACTCCTCGCCGACCGCGAGTCGCACACGCGTCGGGATCTGCTCGGAGCGCAGGAAATATTCATGAGCAGCATCTTCCAGGCTGCCGCCATCGAGCGCAACCAGGCCCTGGTAGCGGCTCATGTCGGGGCCCTGGTCGATGGTCATGGCGAGATGGCCGCGACCGAGCAGCGTGCCGGAATCTTTTGCCGTGCCCAGGCGCGAGGCATCAAACCGCGCATAGGCGCGCAGACGGTCCGGGGCCTTGTAGTCGACCACCAGGAACGACACCGGGCCATCGGTCTGGGCCTGAAGAATGAAGCGGCCTTCGAATTTGAGCGCCGAGCCGAGCAGCGTGGTCAGCACGATGGCCTCGCCGAGCAGCTTGCCGACCGGCGCGGGATAATCGTGCTTGGTGAGGATGTCGTCGAGCGCAGGGCCAAGCCGCACCAGACGCCCGCGCACGTCGAGCGCGTCGACCTCGTAAGGCAGCACGGCGTCATCGACCGGAACCGATGATGGCGCGCGAACCGGGCCTTCAGGCCCGGTATTCATGTCAGGAGATTGGAAAACCATGGCGCATTATCTGGGGTCGGTGGGCGGAAATGGAAGGGGAACGCCCGCATTCCGTCGTCCTCAGAACGACGGGCCGCGCAGCCCGGATGGAGCGCAGCGTAATCCGGGGAGATCGTTCCGCACGCTGAGAACCCGGGATTTCGCTGCGCTCCACCCGGGGCTACAGAAAGGTCACTTCACCGCGTCGAAGCACCAGGCCAAGATGCCCTTCTGCGCGTGCAGGCGGTTTTCGGCCTCATCGAACACGACCGATTGCGGGCCGTCGATCACTTCATCCGTGACCTCCTCGCCGCGATGGGCCGGCAGGCAGTGCATGAACAATGCATCCGCCTTGGCCAGCGACATCAGCTTGGCATTGACCTGGTAGGGCTTGAGCACGTTGTGACGGTGCTCGCCCTCCTTGTCGCCCATCGACACCCAGGTGTCGGTGACGACGCAATCGGCGCCGCGCACCGCGGCCTCGGGATCGGTACCGAGCACGATCGGCGCGCCCGTCGCCTTGATCCAGTCCCGCATGACCTTTTTCGGTGCGAGCTCCGGCGGCGTTGCGACGTTGAGCTGGAATTTGAAGCGCTCGGCGGCATGGGCCCAGGACGCCAGCACGTTGTTGTCGTCGCCGGTCCAGGCCACCGTCTTGCCCTCGATCGGGCCGCGATGCTCCTCATAGGTCATGAGGTCGGCCATCACCTGGCAGGGATGCGAACGCCGGGTCAGGCCGTTGATGACGGGCACGGTGGCGTTGGCCGCAAGCTCCAGCAGCGCATCGTGATTGAGGATGCGGATCATGATGGCGTCGACATAGCGCGACAGCACCCGCGCGGTGTCGGCGATGGTCTCGCCGCGGCCGAGCTGCATCTCGGCGCCGGTGAGCATGATCGCCTCGCCGCCGAGCTGGCGCATGCCGACGTCGAACGAGACGCGGGTGCGGGTGGAGGGACGCTCGAAGATCATCGCCAGCGTCTTGCCTTCGAGCGGCCTGACCGGCTGCTGCGCCTTCTGCTTCGCCTTCATGGCGGAAGAGGCGGCGAGCATGCTCTTGAGCTCCGACAGCGGCAGCTCGTTGATGTCCAGGAAGTGCTTTGGAGCTTTGTTGGGCGTCGTGCTCATCAGCTTGCCGCCCGCTTGGTCTGACTGGAGGAGATCGCCGTGCAGGCGCGTTCGAGCCGGCCGACGCTGTCCTCGATTTCCGCTTCGGTGACGATCAAGGGCGGCAGGAAGCGCACGACATTGTCGCCGGCCCCGACGGTGAGCAGCTTTTCGGCGCGCAGCGCCGCGACGAGATCGCCCGAGGGCACCACGGCCTTGATGCCGATCAGGAGGCCCTCGCCGCGCACCTCGCTGACGACATCGGGATGACGATCGATCACGGAGGCGAGCTTCTGCTTGAGCAGCAGCGACATCTTCTGCACGTGGTCGAAGAAGCCGGGCTTGAGCATGACGTCGAGCACGGCGTTGGCAGCCGAGATCGCGAGCGGATTGCCGCCGAAGGTGGAGCCGTGCGAGCCGGGCCCCATGCCGGCGGCCGCATCCGCGGTCGCCAGCACCGCGCCGATCGGGAAGCCGCCGCCGAGCGCCTTGGCGAGCGACATCACGTCCGGTGTGACGCCGGTGCGCTTGTAGGCAAAGAGCTCGCCGGTGCGGCCCATGCCGGTCTGCACCTCGTCGAAGGCGAGCAACAGGCCGCGCTCGTTGCAGAGCTCGCGCAGCGCCTTCAGGAAGGCGGGAGGCGCAGCACGAACGCCACCCTCGCCCTGGATCGGCTCGATGAGAATGCCGGCGGTGTGCGGGCCGATCGCCTTCTTCACGGCGTCGAGGTCACCGTGCGGCACCTGATCGAAGCCGTCCATCGGCGGACCGAAGCCCTCGAGATATTTCGCAGATCCCGTCGCAGCCAGCGTCGCCAGCGTGCGGCCATGGAAGGCGCCTTCGAAGGTGATGATGCGATAACGCTCCGGATGGCCCTTGGAGAAGTGATGATGGCGGACGAGCTTGACCACACCTTCCAGCGCCTCGGCGCCGGAATTGCAGAAGAACACGAAGTCCGCGAAGCTCTCATTGCAGAGGCGGCTTGCGAGCTTCTCGCCATCGGGGCTCTGGAACAGGTTCGACATGTGCCAGAGCTTCGTCGCCTGCTCCTGCAACGCCTTGACCAGCGCGGGATGAACGTGGCCGAGCGCATTCACCGCCACGCCCGAGGTGAAATCGAGATAGCGATCACCATTGGTCGCGATCAGCCAGCAGCCTTCGCCGCGCTCGAAACCGAGGTCGGCCCTGGCGAAGACGGGGAGCAAATGCGGCGCGGCGCTGTTAGTCATGACGTCACTTGAATGTTGCGGACGGTGTGAGGCACGCATTGCGCAACGCACCATTGACCGGCCCCGGAAAACGAAACGTGCCGCCTTTTAAGGGCGGCACGTGGCACTATCTTATGCCTGGAAAGACGGGTGTCAATGCCGCCCGGAAAGCCTCGCGAAACGCTGAATCCGTAGTCTTGCGGTGCCGATTTTGCGGGTTTTTCACCACGGAACATGTGGAAGCGAGTCGGCGGACTCTTGCGCGGGAGTCACGCCATATTGTAGCGTTTGGACTGTCAGATACGACATCTCGTGCAGCAGTTCTGATCCCAAAAGTCCTCATGTACCGGCGTAAACGTTCGGGCGTCTTGAGCGCGCCCGGCGAGCCTTAAGGGATTCTGGCGGCACGGGTTTTTCAAGGCTTTAGGCAATCGCGGCGAAGGCTCCAGGATGGCAGGCGCGCTGCGAGGGAAAGGGTGCAATGACGGTTTTGACCTGGTCCGATGATCGCGTCGAGCAGCTGAAGAAGCTCTGGGAGGCCGGACTTTCGGCCAGCCAGATCGCGGCGGAGCTCGGCAATGTGACCCGCAATGCCGTGATCGGCAAGGTGCACCGGCTCGGCCTGTCCGGCCGCGCCAAGAGCCCTTCATCGGCAGCGCCGCGGCCGCGCAAGGCACGGCCCGCGCAGCACATGATGCGGGTGACGCGACCCGTTGCGCGCGGCAACACCGCGCTGGCGCAGGCCTTCGAGGTCGAGGTGGAAGCCGAGCCGGTTACCTACGACAACGTGGTGCCGATGAGCCAGCGCCTGTCGCTGCTGGAATTGAACGAGGCGACGTGCCACTGGCCGGTCGGCGATCCATCGAGCCCGGATTTCTTCTTCTGCGGCGGCAAGGCGCTCTCGGGCCTGCCCTATTGCGCCCAGCATTCGCGCGTGGCCTATCAGCCCGCAGCGGACCGCCGTCGCGCACCGGCGAAGCCGAGCACGCGCTGAGCTTGCGGAATTAGTTGGCTGCACATACGGCAGCCGTCACACGATGACGGCTGAACTCACTCGGTGCCATCCCCGCGAAGGCGGGGATCCATAACCACAGGGCGCGATCGTTGCGCGAGATGGTCACTCCGAGTCATCGTCAAACCACGTCCTGTGGTTGATCGCGACGAGCGCAAGCGCTCGCGCTGAGATCCCGGGCTCGCGCTGGGCGCGCCCCGGGATGACGGTTGAGGGTGTAGCCGCAGCTCACCACACCAACAGCTCGCAGATCTTACGTCTGCTCGGCCTTCGCGAAGCGATCATCCAGCGCGTAGCCGGCGCCGCGGACGGTGCGGATCGGGTCCTGCTCGCGGCCGAGATTGAGCAGCTTGCGCAGGCGGCCGATATGGACGTCGACGGTACGCTCATCGATATAGATGTCGCGGCCCCAGACGCTATCGAGCAGCTGCTCGCGCGAGAACACGCGGCCGGGATGCTCCAGGAAGAACTCCAATAGGCGATATTCGGTCGGGCCGAGATCGATCGGCCGGCCCGAGCGCGCCACGCGGCGCTTGTCGCGGTCGAGCTCGATGTCGCCATAGGCGAGCACGGTGGCGAGCCGCTCGGGGCTGGCGCGCCTGAGCAGACCCTTCACGCGCGCGAGCAGCTCCGGCACCGAGAACGGCTTGACGATGTAATCGTCGGCGCCGGTTGCGAGGCCCCGTACCCGCTCGCTCTCCTCGCCGCGCGCAGTGAGCATGATGATCGGCAGCTGCTTGGTCTCGGGACGGGTCCGAAGCCGCCGGCACAGCTCGATGCCCGACAGGCCCGGCAGCATCCAGTCGAGCACGATCAGATCGGGAATGTGCTCCTTGAGGCGGGTGTCGGCGTCGTCGCCGCGCATCACCGTCTCGACGTCATAGCCGTCGCCTTCGAGGTTGTAGCGGAGAAGCTCGGTGAGAGCTTCCTCGTCCTCTACCACCATAATGCGTGCGCCCATGTTGTCGTCGCTCCTTAGGTATTCGGCACCGTCGTGGCGAAGGTCGTCATGTCGCCCTTCGGCCGCTTGTCGGTGATCGCCTGGCCCTCGATCATGTAGAACACGGTCTCGGCGATGTTGGTGGCGTGGTCGCCGATCCGCTCGATGTTCTTGGCACAGAACATCAGGTGGATGCAGAACGAGATGTTGCGCGGATCCTCCATCATGTAGGTGAGGAGCTCGCGGAACAGCGAGGTGCAGATGGCGTCGACTTCCTCGTCGCCCTTCCACACCGCCATCGCCGCCGGCAAATCGTGCGCGGCATAGGCGTCGAGCACGCTCTTGACCTGCTGCTGCACGAGGTCGGTCATGTGCTCCAGGCCGCGGAACAGCTTGAGCGGATGGAAGTCCGTCTCCAGCGCCGCGACGCGCTTGCCCATGTTCTTGGCAAGATCGCCGATGCGCTCGAGATCGGTCGCAACGCGCATGGCGCCGACGATCTCGCGCAGGTCGACGGCCATCGGCTGGCGGCGGGCGATGGTGAGCACGGCACGCTCCTCGATGCGCTTCTGCAGCGCGTCGAGATCGGCGTCGGTGGTGACGACGCGCTGGCCGAGTGCCACGTCGCGGCGGATCAGCGCGTCGACGGAATCGACGATCATGCGCTCGGCGATGCCGCCCATCTCGGCGACCAGGCGAGTGAGCTCCTGAAGGTCGCTGTCGAAGGCCTTTACGGTATGTTCAGAACCCATATTCCGTCTCCTCAGCCGAACCGGCCGGTGATGTAATCCTGCGTGCGCCGATCGCTCGGCGACGTGAAGATCTTGCTGGTGTCGTCGAACTCGATCAGCTCGCCGAGATACATGAAGGCGGTCTTGTCGGAGACGCGCGCCGCCTGCTGCATGTTGTGGGTGACGATCGCGATCGTGTAGTTCTCGGACAATTCCTGGATCAGCTCCTCGACCTTGGCGGTCGAGATCGGGTCGAGCGCCGAGCAAGGCTCGTCGAACAGGATCACCTCGGGCCGCACCGCGACGGTGCGGGCGATGCAGAGGCGCTGCTGCTGGCCGCCGGAGAGCGACAGGCCGGAGGCATTGAGCTTGTCCTTGACCTCGTTCCACAGCGCGCCGCCGCGCAGCGCCTTCTCGACGCGGCCGTCCATCTCGGACTTCGAGATCTTCTCGTACAGACGAATGCCGAAGGCGATGTTCTCGTAGATCGTCATCGGGAACGGCGTCGGCTTCTGGAACACCATGCCGACCCGGGCCCGCAACAGGTTGAGGTCCAGCTTGGCGTCGAGGATGTTGGTCTGGTCGAGCAGCAGCTGGCCGGTGGCGCGCTGGCCCGGATAGAGGTCGTACATCCGGTTGAAGATGCGCAGCAGGGTGGACTTGCCGCAGCCCGACGGGCCGATGAACGCCGTGACGCGGTTGGTGCCGAGCGTCAGATTGATGTTCTTCAGCGCGTGGTGCTCACCGTAGTAGAAATTCAGGTTGCGCGCGGTGACCTTGGCGGGCGCCTCGGGCAGCGGCTGCGAGCCGGGATGAACGGTCGGCGCGCTGACGGAAACAGACATTTCACTCATTTTGCAGTCCTCTCGGCGCCAAGGATGCGCGCGCCAATGTTCAGGGCAAGCACGGTCAGGGTGATGAGCAGCGCGCCGCTCCAGGCGAGTTGCTTCCAATATTCGTAGGGGCTCTGCACGAAGTTGTTGATGGTGACAGGTAGGTTCGCCATCGTCTTGTTCAGGCCGAGGCTGAAGAACTGGTTCGACAGCGCCGTGAACAACAGCGGTGCGGTCTCGCCCGCGACGCGGGCGGTCGCCAGCAGCACGCCGGTGATGAGGCCGGAACGCGCGGCACGATAGGCGATGCGCTTGATCACCAGCGAGCGCGGCAGGCCGAGCGCAGAGGCCGCCTCGCGCAGCGGATTCGGCACCAGCAGCAGCATGTCCTCCGTGGTGCGCACGACGACCGGGATCACGATGACGGCGAGCGCGAGGCTGCCCGCGATCGCCGAGAAGCCGCGCATCGGCACCACCACCGCCCCGTAGATGAACAGGCCGATGATGATCGAGGGCGCCGACAGGAGAATGTCGTTGATGAAACGGATCACCGAGGTCAGCTTGTCGTTGCGACCGTATTCGGCAAGATAGGTGCCGGCGAACAGGCCGAGCGGCGCGCCGATGCCGACGCCGATCACGGTCATGATCAGCGAGCCGACGATGGCGTTGAGCAGACCGCCTTCGTTCGATCCGGGCGGCGGCGTGTTCTCGGTGAAGACCTGGAGGTTGAGCCCGGCCAGGCCGTTGTAGAGCAACGTCATCAGGATCAGCGCGAGCCAGGTGACGCCGAACGCAGCGGCTGCGATGCAGAGTCCGCGAATGACGATGTCCCAGCGGCGGCGGCGCGAATAGATCGGGTTCATGGCTTCACTTCCCCGCCTTGGTTTCCAGGCGCAGCAGCATCAACCGGGCGGCCGCGAGCACGAAGAACGTCAGCACGAACAGCAGGAGGCCGAGCAGGATCAGGCCGGACTGGTGCAGGCCGTCGCTCTCGGCGAACTCGGATGCGATCGCGGCCGAGATCGTGGTGCCCGGCGCGAAGATCGACGAGGAGATCCGGAACGAATTGCCGATGATGAAGGTCACCGCCATGGTCTCGCCGAGCGCACGGCCCAGCGCCAGCATGACGCCGCCGATGATGCCGACGCGGGTGTAGGGGATCACGACGCTGCGGACGACTTCCCAGGTGGTGCAGCCGACGCCATAGGCGGCTTCCTTCAGCACCGGCGGCACCGTCTTGAACACATCGACCGAGATCGAGGTGATGAAAGGCAGCACCATGATGGCGAGGATCAGGGCGGCGTTGAACAGGCTGAGATAGGACGGGGGACCCGCGAAGATCGCGCCCAGCACGGGAATACCGTCGAACACCCTGATCATGAAGGGCTGGAAGGTGTTGGCTAGGAACGGGCCGAGCACGAAGAAGCCCCACATGCCGTAGATGATCGAGGGGATGCCGGCGAGCAGCTCCACCGCCATGCCGATCGGGCGGCGCAGCCATTGCGGGCAGAGCTCGGTGAGGAAGATCGCAATGCCGAGACCGACGGGAATGGCGATCAGCATCGCGATGAAGGAGGTGACGAGCGTGCCGTAGATCGGCCCGAGCGCGCCGAGCACCGGCGGATCGGCGGAGGGCGCCCAGCGCTGCGTCCACAGGAAGGAGATGCCGTATTCCTTGATCGCCGGGAACGCACCGACGATCAGCGAGATGATGATGCCGCCGAGGATCAGCAGCACCGAGATCGCGGACAACCGCGTGATCCAGTAGAAGGTGACGTCGCCGAGCTTGAACGCGCTCAAGGCCTTGGCGCGATCATATGGACCGGCAGCATCAATCACATTGCTCTCGACAGCCATCTCAGCCACGCCGATCCCCTGTGCCCGTTTTATATACGCTTGTTGTTGGTGGCGGTCCCGTGCCCCGGATGCGGTGCAGCGCGAAGCGGTGCGCCGCTGATCCGGGGCCTGGTGCTTGTGGGTCCCGGCTCTGCGGAGCGGCACAGTGGACGATGCTTTGCATCGCCAGGGCCGCACCGCGTCCGGGACACGAGAGCTCTACTTAGCTCTTGATCTCGGCAGCCCAGGTCTTCTCGATCAGCTGGACGACGCTGTCCGGCATCGGGATATAATCGAGCTCTTCAGCCGCCTTGCCGCCGTTCTTGAAGGCCCAGCGGAAGAACTTGATGGCTTCCTGCGAGGCCGCCTTGTCGGTGGCGGACTTGTGCATGAGGATGAAGGTCGCCGCCGTGATCGGCCAGGACTTCTCGCCGGGCTGGTCGGTCAGGATGACGTAATAGCCGGGCGCCTTGGCCCAGTCGGCGTTGGAGGCGGCCGCCTGGAAGGCCTCGACGGTCGGCTGCACCGGCTTGCCGGCCTTGTTGACGAGACCGGTGTAGGTCAGCTTGTTCTGCTTGGCATAGGCGTACTCGACGTAACCGATCGAGTTCTTGGTCTGGCTGATGTTGCCCGACACGCCTTCGTTGCCCTTGGCGCCGACGCCGACCGGCCACTCGACCGCGGTGCCCTCGCCGACCTTGCTCTTCCAGTCCGCGCTGGCCTTGGAGAGGTAGTTGGTGAAGTTGAAGGTGGTGCCCGAACCGTCCGAACGGCGGACCACGGTGATCGCCTCCGAGGGCAGCTTCGCGTTCGGATTGAGCTTCTTGATCGCGGCATCGTCCCACTTGGTGATCTTGCCGAGATAGATGTTGGCCAGGGTCTCGCCGTCGAACACCAGTTCGCCGGGCTTCACGCCCTCGAGGTTGACGACAGGGACGATGGCGCCCATCACCATCGGCCACTGGACGAGGCCGTCCTTCTCGAGCTGCTCGGCCTTGAGCGGCGCGTCGCTGGCGCCGAAGGTCACGGTCTTGGCCTGGATCTGCTTGATGCCGCCGCCGGAGCCGATCGACTGATAGTTCAGACCGTTGCCGGTCTCCTTCTTGTAGGCGTCAGCCCACTTCGAATAGATCGGGAACGGGAACGTCGCGCCGGCACCCGTGATGTCGGCAGCAAAGGCTGCCGTCGCCGATGCGGCGACCAAGCCAGCAGCGACGAGAGTTTTGAGGAAATTCATGCTGGTCTCCATACAGGGGAGCGAAGCGCCATCCGCGCCCGATCGCGCTCCCCGTGCCGCCCGTTTAGGAGCGGTCGGCTGTGCTTTTACGAAGGTTTCGTGACAGCTGGATGACAGAGTCAACCGACTGAAATCGCTGGATTTTTAGGTCTAAGCCGGCGTCTTGGCCTGGGGAAAACAGGCGGTAAAAGTGGCGCCCTGCCGGGGCACGCTTTCGATCAGAAGCCGACCGCGATGACGGTTAAGAATATGTTTCACCAGCGATAATCCGAGCCCGGTGCCGCCCTGCGAGCGGCTGTCGCCGACATCCACCCGGTAGAAGCGCTCGGTCAGCCGGGGCAGGTGCTCGGGCGCGATGCCAGGGCCGAAATCGCGGACCATGACCCGGATTTCCTGAGTTCCATCAGTGGCCGCGCTCGATGTCAGCGACACGATGACGCGTCCGCCCGAGGCGCCATATTTGAGCGCGTTCTCGATCAGGTTCTCGAACAGGCGGAGCAGTTCCTCCCGGTCGCCCGCGATCATCACCGGCGGCTCCGGCAGGTGGATGTCCACCTCGACCTGACGCTCGCGCGCCAGCGGCTCGAGCCCGTCGGCGACCTGGCGGATGATCGGGACGAGATCGACCAGGGTGTCCGGCCGGACATGGGCCGACAGCTCGACCCGCGACAGCGACAGAAGATCGTCGATCAGGCGCGCCATGCGCGTAGCCTGATTGTGCATGATGCCGAGGAAGCGCTCGCGTGCCTTTGGATCGTCCTTGGCCTGACCCTGGAGCGTATCGATGAAGCCCGACAGCGCCGCCAGCGGCGTGCGCAGCTCGTGGCTGGCATTGGCGACGAAATCGGCCCGCATCTCCTCGACCCGCCGCAACGGCGTCTGGTCGTGGAAGGTCATCAGCATGCATTTGTCAGTGCCGCCGAAGCTGGTCGGCACCGGTACCGGCGTGATGATCAGCTCCATCCAGCGATCGACCGGAACATGATCGAGATAGGTCGCGCGCCGCGGCTCGGTGGTCGCGATGGCCTCGCGCAGCGCGGTGATGATCTCCGGCGAGCGCAGCGCGAACTGGGCGAGCTCGTTCCGACGCAGCGCCGGCGCGAGCTGGGCGGCCGCGGCATTGAGGTGGACGACGCGGCCGGCGCGGTCGAGCAGCACCGCCGGATCCGGCATGCCGGCAACCACCGCGGCCACCGCCGCGCTCTCAACCGGGTTGATGCGCCTGACGTCGTCGCGGGAGGCGGCGGGATCGTGCAGCCGCCACGGGATCAAGGCGGCCGCCGCGATGCAGAGGAACACGATTGCGGCATGCAGCGCCGACAATTCGCCGAGCGAGACCACGACGGACAGCGCCAGCGCCGCGGCGATCAGAATGATGGTCGAGTGCCGCAGCCGGTCGGACCAGGGCTGGGCGGAGGGAGAAGAGGGGGCGTCGATCGCCATCGGGGCGGGCTTCTCCTGGGGGCTGTCCTTAAGGACCTGACACCGGTCAGGCGCCGCTGTCGCTGCGCTCTCTCACATAGGCGGCTTCAGGCGCAGGACCGGGGTCCAGCTTGAGCGCCGCCTGTTGCAACCGCTTCGATCGGGCGCCGATGATAACTTCTCGAAACGTCAGCAAGATTACAGATAGGACGAACGGAGACAGATAATAGAGGACGCGGAACAGCAGCATGCCGCCCAGGAGCTCCTCCCGGTCCATCTGCCAGAGGCCGACCAGCATGGCGGCGTCGAACACCCCCAAGCCCCCGGGCGAATGGCTGGCGAAGCCGAGCAGGGTCGCCGAGACGAAGATCACCGCGACCACGACGAAGCCGAGATTGGGCTCGTCCGGGACCAGCACGTACATCGCCAGCGCGCAGAAGCCGAGATCGACGATGCCGATCGCGATCTGGAGCAGCGTCAGCGGGCCGCCCGGCAGCACCACGGTCCAGGGGCCGCGGCCGACCACCCGCGGCTGGGTCCAGACCCAGACCACATAGCCGATCAGCGCCACGATGATCATCAGCGCCAGCGTCCGGTTCAGCCAGGCCGGCAGCTGGTCGATCGAGGCCGCCGCCTCCGGATGGTAGGAGATGCCGAGGCCGAGCACGGCGGCATTGCCCAGCCAGAACGTCAGGCCGGCGAGAAAGCAGATCTTTGCGACGTCGATCGCGTTCAGCCCGTAGGCCGAATAGATGCGGTAGCGCACCGCACCGCCAGTGAAGACGGATGCGCCGACATTGTGGCCGATCGAATAGCTGGTGAAGGCCGCGAGCGCGTTGATGCGATAGGGCACGTGGGCATGGCCGATCGCGCGCGTGGCGAAGAGGTCGTAGAAGGTCAGCGTGAAATAGCCCGCAGCGACGAACAGCGCCGCCATCGCAATCTGGCTCGGCTCGGTACTCTTGATCGCTTCGAGGACCTCGTTGAAATCGATGCCCCGCAGCATGTGGTAGAGCACATAGCAAGCGATGCCGATGACCGCGATGCTGATCACAACTCCAAGCTTATGCAGGATTTGCTTCTGGCGCAGAAACGTCGTCACCCTGCGTATGGCTTCCAGCATCTAGACCTCGAACAACGCTTCAACGGCCAGGGTGGCCGGCGGACAGGCGGACGCGCAGGCATTCAACGAACCCGCGCTGCCGGCGCCGGCATCGCGCATGCCCCCCGCCCCTCCACTAGCGCGTTTTCGGCCGAAGTGGAATTCGGCAATTCGAACAAAAACGCGTGCCTTCAATATTTTAGGCAGGGTAGCGGCTCCCGGTGCAGGGGTTGGCGCTTTCGGCGGCAAGGCCTGGCGCGAATCTCCATGGCGATCCTGCGCAGGGGCCATGAAGTTTTGATGATTTCGGCCGCACAATGTTCCGTCACGCCTTAAGCCGACGTCAATCTATGGGGCCCGCCCGTCTGTTGAAAGAGGGGGCAATCCCGGCATCGATCCCGGATTTTCCGATGCGCCGGAAGGTCGCGGGCTCCAGACCGCACTCAAGGCGCGGTCAAATAGCCGCGGCCAAAGGCGCCGGCCTGATCCTCGAAGATCGCCATGGCCGTGGTCATCCGCCTGAAGCCCAGGCGTTCGTAAAAGCCTTCCTTGCCCGGCACGGCGTAGAGGATGATCTTGCGATGGCCGCGGCAACGCGCAAGCAGACGTTCGATCATGTCGCGGCCGAGACCCCGCCCCTGATGCTCCGGGTGCACTGCGACATCACAGAGATAGGCGCAGTCGCGGCCATCGGCGAGTACGCGGCCTGCGCCGACGAGGCGCCCCTGCTCATAAGCGAAGGTTCGAAACATGCTGTTGCCAAACACGAGCGCGAGATCGGCCGGTGTCTTGGTGCCGAGCGGTGCGATGCGGTAGAGCGCGGACAGATCATCCCAGTCGACACCGGCGAGATCGTCGGACCAGACAATCGACATCGCAAAAGCCTCCCCGGCTCAGTCCCGGGCGGCATTAACGGCCGCCACGATTTCGTCGCCGTCAGGAAAATGACCTTTGCTGCGGCTGGCGACAATCCGGTCGCCGAGCTTCACCTGGAAAACGCCGCCCTTGCCGGGGACGAGATCCGATTCCAGCCCCAGCTGCCGGCGCAGCGCCGCGGCCGCCTCCTTGGCGCGCTTCTCATATCCACACGGCCGGCAATAGATGATGGTCACGTCGGACATCTCATCCTCCTTCAGGCCGCAAGTTGCGGACGCACCGCTTCGATGCCGGCGATCCAGCCGGCCACGGAACGGCCGATCGCATCGGGGTGATCCTCCTGGAGGTAGTGCCGACCGGGCCCGAGGCGGACGAGCGCGCAGTGCTGCAGCGAGGCCGCGAACGTCTCGGCAAATGCGGGAGTGACGACGGCTCCCGGCTCGCCCGCGAACAGCAGCTTCGGATAGGCGGACGCTTTCAGCGACGCATGAGCCGATTGCAGCGCGTGATAGACATCGGCGGGCTCGCCGGCGATCGGCAATTCACGCGGGAATGCAAGAACGGGACGACGGCTGTCCGGCGTCGGAAAAGGCTCGCGATAAGGCGCCATCTCGTCTTCGCTCAAACTTCGCATGATGCCGCCGGGCAGCACGCGTTCGACGAAGGCGTTCGCCTCCAGGACCATGGCCTCCCCCTCGCCTTGCGTCCTGAATTTTCGGAAAGTTTCGCGTGCAGCTTCCGCCTGGTGGAAATCCTGCCAGGTCGGCATCGGCCGGATGAACTCCATGAAGGCAAGCCCGCGCACGAAGGCCGGCCGGCGCGCCGCCAGATGAAATGCGAGCGCCGTGCCCCAGTCCTGCGCAATTAGATAGGCCGAATTGATGCCGAGCTCGTCGATCAACGCGTCGAGATAGCGGACGTGATCGAAGAAGCGATAGGCGATATCGGGTTTGCCGGACCGGCCGAAGCCGATGAGATCGGGCGCGATGCAATGCGCCACCGGCGCCACCAGCGGCAGGATGTTTCGCCAGATATGGGACGACGTCGGATTGCCGTGAAGAAAGAGCGCGACCGGCGCATCCTTCGCGCCCGTCTCGCGATAAGCCATCGTGCTTCCCAGCACGGAGGCGCTGCGGATCTGAATCTCGGCTTGCTGGCTCATGTCGGCTCCTTGAAGACGGTCTTGAAGGCGATGGTCTTGAATCGCTCGAGCGCGCGGGGCGTGCGGTCGACCTTCATGCGCAGGATCGCGCCCTGCCAGGACGCGAGCAGGAAGTCGGCAAGCTCCTCGGGCTCGAATTCGGAATCGATCTCGCCGCTTTCCTGCGCCTCGCTGATGCAGGCCGCGAACGGCATGCGCCACTCGGCAAATATTTCGGCGAGGCGGGTGCGCAGCAGTTCGCTGCTGCCGGCCGCTTCCAGACTGAGATCGCCGATGAGGCAGCCGCGTCCGTATCCGTCGGCTTCGAGGCGGCCGGTGATGATGTCGAGATAGCGTTTGAGCCGCGCCCGCGGCGTCAGCGAGGCGTCTTCAAGGGCCTCCGCGACCAATCCCTTCGTGATCTCGAAATATCGATCGAGCACCTCCGAAGCGAACGCTTCCTTGGAGCGAAAATGATTGGTGAAGGACCCCTGCGGGGCGCCCGCCGCGGCGGTGACATCGCGCACGCTGGTGCCGTGATAGCCGGTCCGGAACATGACCTTGAGGCCGGCGTCGAGGATGGCGTCTTTGAGCGAGGGCTTGGGCATGAGCATATAATACGTACGTACGTATTATTGTCAAGCGCTTCCTTTCCCGACTCTTCATGACCTCGCTGGGGGAGAAAGGGGGCTCGGCGGCGGGGCTTCAGCCTGCCCGCATGCTGCGCGCGACCACGCGATCGCGCAGCCAGGCGCCGATGGTGCAGCCGACCAGGTAACAGGCGAACATGATCAGGCCGAGGTCGAGCCAGTAGCCGAAGCGGCCGGGGACCACATGGGCGAGGGAGGCCGCGACTAGGGCGGCGGCAAGCACGGCGAGCCAGCGCGCGGTCACCTTCGAAGTGCCGTTGCCGCGCTGGACCACCGAGATCCAGCCCATGCAGAAGCCCAGCAGCAGCGAGCCGATCAGCCAGCCCAGATGGAACGAGACGAGATAGGGCATCGTCACCTCACCAGAAATTCGATGCGGCGGTTCTGCGCCTTGCCTTCATCGGTGTCGTTGCCGGCGACGGGCTGCGTGCTGCCATGGCCGACCGCGGTGAAACGGCTGGCGGGCAGGCCCGCCCTGACCAGATAGTCGATCACTGCTTGAGCGCGCTTTTCCGAGAGAGCCTGGTTGAAGGAATCCTCGCCATCGGCGTCGGTATGTCCGGCGACCTCGATATTGGTGGTGGGGCAGCGCAGCGCCGTCTCGATGAGACGATCGAGGATGCCGGCCGAATCGGGATCGATGTCCGCGCGCTTGTTGGCGAAGCGGATCTTGCCCTTGGTCAGAAGCTCCGAGAACAATTGCTGGCACACGGTGCCGTCGACCGGGCCTGCGGCGGGCTTCACCGTGATCTCCGGCTTGTATTGCCAGTTCTTCGGGAAGTCCTTGCCGAGGCCTGCGCGGATCTCGTTGGCGGCGCCCTCGTAGAGCGCATCGCCCGAGAGCTTCACCTCGCGGTCGGAGACGACGAGCGTGCCGGTCGACAGCCGCGACAGCGCGCCGAGCGCCGCGACGACGGCCGTGTTGAAGGAGCCGGGTGCGCCGATGCTGGCCTTGAGATTGTCGACGACCTTTTCGGTGAAGAACTTTCGCGAGGCGCTGGTGGCAATTGCGGCGTGGACGTTGTTGTCAGGAACGTAGCCGGTCAGCGTCACCGTCGCGGCTACCGGATCCTTGTAGGCCTGGAAGATGTAGGGCGGCGCCTTGATCTCGTTGGCGGCGATCGAAAAGCCCTCGGGCAGGTTCTTCAGCGCAGCCGCGATTGCCTCGCGGCCGCCGAGCTCGCGCGCCATGCCCGACAGGTTGACCTTGGTGTCCGTGATCGTGATCTTGCCGTCCTTCAGCTTGCCGATCTGATCGAGCAGCAGCATCGCGGCGGCCTCGAACCGCGGTGGCGCCCCGCGCGCCAGCCCCATCTGATCGGCGACCTCGACGCCGCCGACTTCCTTTCGGGCCGCCTCGGTCAGCCGACCCTTCATCGACGGCAGCGGCGCGGAGCCCGACAGCGTCACCCGCACCACGTCGCGCTCGGCGTTCCAGACGAAGGGCTTGGCCTCAGGAACGAGGCGGGTCCGGTCGTCCACCAGCCGCACGCCGGGCACGGTTTCGACCGCCATCACCGCGTCGCGGCGCCCCTCCTCGGAGAAGGCGTCCGCGACCAGGCTGACGTCGCGGCCGTCGACCGCGATCCGGGTCTTGTCCAGAACGGTGTCCTTCAGCGCAGCCGAGCTGCGGGCCGACAGATCGGCCTCGACCGGTAAGGTGTTATTCCAGGCCGCAAATCCCCACATGACGGCAAGGGGGATGAGCCCCGGCCACCATTTACCGGCCCACGAGAAAAGCTTCTGCATTCGACGACCCGAACTCTGGAAACGGAGACAAAACAAACCCTTGGCAGGCTGTCAAACCGGAAATGGCACTGTTCCGAAGGCCCGGGTGGGACAATTGGAATAACTTTTTCTTCAAGGGTTCTTCCGTAAGTTGAGCGCGGAATGCCAAAGTCCCCCACCCGGTCATGAAACAACTGCGTAACAACGTCATCCGCGCCGGGCTGGGAGCTCTCTATTTCAGCGGGGCGCACCACCTGTTGCGCCCGCTTTTGTCGGGCGTCGGCGCCATTTTCATGCTGCACCACGTGCGGCCGGCGCGCGAGGCCGCGTTCCAGCCGAACCGGCATCTCGAGGTCACCCCAGAATTCCTGCGCGCCACGCTGTGCCATTTGCGCTCGCGCGACATCGACATCGTCAGCATGGACGAGCTGCATGAGCGGCTGGTGGAAGGCCGGTTCGACCGCCGCTTCGCCGCCTTCACCCTCGACGACGGTTATCGCGACAATCTGCATTACGCCCTGCCGGTGCTGCGCGAATTTGACGCGCCGCTGGCGGTCTATGTCGCGAGCGATTTTGCCGACGGCACCGGGCGATTGTGGTGGACGGCGCTGGAGGCCGTGATCGCCAAGACCGACCAGATCGACGTCCGGATCGGCAATTCCGCGCTGCGGCTCGATGCGACCACGATTGCGGCGAAGCAGGCGGCGTTCGACCGCCTGCACGACTGGCTGCGCGCGCTGCCGGGCGAACACGATCTTGCGCGCGAGATCGGGGCGCTGTGCACGGCCTACGGCGTCGACATGGAAGCGCTGTGCCGCAGCCTCTGCCTGTCCTGGGCCGAGCTGAAGTCCTTTGCCGCCGATCCGCTGGTCACGATCGGCGCGCACAGCGTCAGCCATTGCAATCTCGCCAAGCAGGCGGAAGACATCGCCGCGCAGGAGATGGGCACGAGCCGCGCGCGGATCGAGCAGGTGCTGGAGCGCCCCGTGCTGCACCTCGCCTATCCCTATGGCGACCGCGACGCCGCAGGGGCGCGCGAATTCGCCCTTGCCGCATCCGCCGGCTTCAAGACCGCGGTGACGACACGGCCCGGCATGCTGTTCGCGGAGAACGCCGACTACATGACCGCGCTGCCCCGCGTCTCGCTCAACGGCAATTATCAGGACGCGCGGATCTTGCCGGTGCTGACCTCGGGCGCCGCGACCGCGATGTGGAACGGCTTCCGCCGCATCGCGGCGGCTTAGGCCTCATTCTGCGTACGTGAGGGCAAGCGCGCCTTCCTTGACTCCCCTTCCCACTCCGCCCACAACCAGCGGCAACCAAGGGAGGAACACATGTTCAACGATCTGTTCTCGCTCAAAGGCCGCATCGCGCTGGTGACCGGCGGCTCGCGCGGCATCGGCAAGATGATCGCGGCGGGATTTCTCAGCGCCGGCGCGGCGAAGGTCTACATCACCGCGCGCAAGGCCGGACCTTGCGAGGAGACCGCCAAGGAGCTCAGCGCGCAATATGACGGCGAATGCATCGCGCTGCCGATCGACATTTCGAGCATCGAAGGCTGCAACAGGCTCGCCGGCGAGATCATCAAGCTGGAGCCGAGGCTCGACATCCTCGTCAACAATGCCGGCGCGGCCTGGGGCGCCGAGTTCGACGAATTCCCGGAGAGCGGCTGGGACAAGGTGATGAACCTCAACGTCAAGGCGCCGTTCTTCCTGACCAAGGCGCTGGCCGGCCCCTTGCGTGCGGCGGCGAGCGCAGAGCAGCCGGCGAAAGTGATCAACATCGCCTCGATCGACGGTATCTTCGTCAATCCGATGGAGACCTATTCCTACGCCGCGAGCAAGGCCGGGCTGATCCATCTGACCCGGCGCATGGCGGTGAAGCTGATCCCCGACCATGTCGTGGTCAGCGCCATCGCGCCGGGGCCATTCAAATCCGACATGAACCGCGCCGCGCGCGATCACGGCGACGAGGTCGCAACGCGCGTGCCTGCGGGCCGCATCGGCACCGATGAGGACATGGCGGGCGCCGCGATCTATCTCGCCTCGCGCGCGGGCGACTACGTTGTCGGCAACACCATCGCGGTGGACGGCGGCATCGTCTATGCGAATGCGGGGATCAAGGGCAGCGGGTGGGATAGCTGAAGGAGGCGATTGGTACTCCGCTCTCGCCTCATACTCCGCTGTCATGCCCCGGCTTGACCGGGGCATCCAGTAAGCCGCGGCCTCGCGGCTCTATGACGACAGTCTCTGGAATACTGGATCGCCCGGTCAAGGCCGGGCGATGACAGTGAGTGCGTGGCGGCCATCGCATCTCGCTAGCAGCCGTTACGACTCGATCTTCACGTACTCGAAATCGCCGGGCTTGTTGTCGATGCCGACTTTCGGCGGCGAGATCCAGGAGGCGAACTGGCCGGTCTCGGTGACGGGCTGCATCAATGACGTGATGAAGTCACCGTCGCTGGCCGACGGCAGCCATTCGTCCTTGCGCTTGGCCCAGGTGGCATCGTCGATCAGAATGCCGTCGGGCGTCGCATGCACGTCCTTGAACTCGCCGATGTGGCGGTGGAAGGCGACGTTGGGCAAGGTCAGCTTGAAGTCGTAGCCCGCGGTCGAGATCACCTTGTTCCAGCGCAGCATGCCCTTGACGCAATCCTGGCTGTAATCGTCGCGCAGGCGCATGTTGAGCGCGGTCAGCGCCGGCTCGTCAACCAGTTTGACCTCGCCGTTGATCAGCTTGAGCACCGGATAGGTCGAGTTCTTGAGCTGGTGATCGTCGTCGATCTGGGTCTCGTGATAGCGGCCCTTGATGCCGGCGTTGAAGGCGTTGGCCGCGTTGGTCGAGACCTCCGAGCCGAACAGGTCGAGCGAGAGCGTATAGTGCAGGTTCAGCTTCTTCTGGATGGTCGGGAGATCGATGACGCCGAGCGCGCGGACCTTCGCGATGTCCGTGGGATCGGTGATGCCGGCCGCCTTCATCGCATCGCAAGTGCGCTGCACGACGCGGGTGATGCCGGTCTCGCCGACGAACATGTGGTGCGCCTCTTCGGTCAGCATGAAGCGGCAGGTGCGCGACAGCGGATCGAAGCCGGACTGCGCCAGTGAGTGTAGCTGCATCTTGCCGTCGCGGTCGGTGAAATAGGTGAACATGAAGAAGGACAGCCAGTCCGGCGTCGCCTCGTTGAAGGCGCCCAGCATGCGCGGCGCGTCGGCGTCGCCGGAGCGGCGGCGCAAGAGATCGTCGGCTTCCTCGCGGCCGTCGCGGCCGAAATATTTCTGCAGCAGGTAGACCATCGCCCAGAGATGGCGGCCTTCCTCGACATTGACCTGGAACAAATTGCGCATGTCGTAGAGCGAGGGCGCGGTCTTGCCGAGATGGCGCTGCTGCTCGACCGAGGCCGGCTCGGTGTCGCCCTGGATCACGATTAGGCGGCGCAGCATGGCGCGATGCTCGCCCGGGACTTCCTGCCAGGCCGGCTCGCCATAATGCTCGCCGAACGGCACGACGCGGTTCTCTTCCTGCGGCGCAAGGAGAATGCCCCAGCGATATTCGGGCATGCGGACGTAATCGAACTTGGCCCAGCCGCGCGGATCGACCGAGTACGCGGTGCGCAAATAGACCAGCGATTCCTGGAAGCCTTCCGGCCCCATGTCGCTCCACCAATCCATGTAGCCGGGATGCCAGCCTTCCAGCGCTTTCAGCACCTGGCGGTCTTCGGCGAGATTGACGTTGTTGGGAATCTTGGTCGAGTAGTCGACGTTCATGATGTTCATGTTCATGGCCGTGCTCCTTGGTCTGTCCCGTGTCCCGGACGCTGCGCTAGCCGCGAAGCGGTGCGCTGCAGAGCCGGGACCCATTGTTCGGTCCGTCTGGGTCCCGGTTCTGCGCAGCGTCACTTCGTGCCGCAGCGCGCCCGGGACACGATCATCATCAAACCCGCGTCATATCGAATTTCGGCTTCTGGCCACTGCCGTAACGGCGCAGCGCGCCCTCCTCGCCGACAGCGTTCGGGCGCTGGAAGATCCAGTTCTGCCAGGCGGTGAGGCGGGCGAAGATCTTTGATTCCATCGTCTCGGGGCCGACGAAGCGCAGGCTCGCTTCCATGCCGGTGAGGCTGTCGGGCGAGAAGCTGGCGCGCTCCTCGAGAAACACACGAACCTCGTCGTCCCAGTCGATGTCGTCGAGCGCGAAGGTGACGAGGCCGAGCTCTTCCGCCTGCTCGGCGTCGAGGCTGGTGCCGAGCGTCGCTTCCGCGCGCTCCAGATCGGACGGGTCGGCCTGGAAGCGCGATTGCAGCCGCGTCAGGCCATGGCTCATCGGATACGGGCCGAAATTCATCGCGGACAGCTCGATCGAGGGCGGCGGGCGGTTGTCGCCCTGGCGCGTGCCGATCAACATGTAGGAGCGGTCGGCGGCGAAGACGAGCTCGGCGAGCGTGCCGGCAAAGCAGGAGCCGGGCTCGACCAGCGTCACCAGCGTGCGCGAGGTGACGTCGACGCGCTTGAGCACGCGCTTCCAGTAATGCCTGATCTCGTTGACCAGCCAATGCGCCTTGTTGGCTTCGAGGAAAGCATCGCAGGCCAGCACATGGGCGCGGTCGCCATGGCTCTTGAAGACGAGCATGGCGATCTCGAGCTCGTTGATGCGTAAGTGCAGGATGGCGTCGTCGAGCTCGCGCGCCACCTGCAGCGGCCAGAACGAGGCGCCTTGCGCCATCATGCCGTCGATGTCGGCGGGCGGCGCAGTCTCCGGCGCCTTGATGGAGATGGTGGCGATGCGGGCGGTGCGATCGATGTCGACGGTGACGAGGCCGTAGCGGATGCTGTTTTGGTCGATCAGACGCTTGAGCGGCGTCAGCGCGATGCCCTTGCCGCTGCCCTTGCGGGTCGAGGCCGCCGCAAACTCCTTGGCGCGCTCGGCGATCTTGGCCTCGAGCTTGGAGTTCGGCGCGATCTCGTCGACGAGGCGCCATTGCACGGCGCGCTTGCCCTTCACGCCTTCCTCGATGGTGCAGAAGACATCGGCGTGGTCGCGGCGCACCTTGCGCTTGTCGACCACGCGGGTCAAACCGCCGGTGCCCGGCAGCACCGCGAGCAGCGGCACTTCGGGCAGCGCTACTGCGGACGAGCCGTCGTCGGCGAGGATGATGTGATCGGTCGCGAGCGCCAGCTCATAGCCGCCGCCGGCGGCGGAGCCGTTCACGACCGTGATGAAACGCTGGCCGGAATTCTCCGAAGAATCTTCCATGCCGTTGCGGGTCTCGTTGGTGAACTTGCAGAAATTGACCTTATGCGCATGGGTCGAGCCCGCGAGCATGCGGATGTTGGCCCCGGCGCAGAACACGCGGTTCTTGGCCGAGCGCAGCAGGACGACCTTCACCTCGGGATGCTCGAAACGCAGGCGCTGGATCGCGTCGGCCAGCTCGATGTCGACGCCGAGATCGTAGGAATTGAGCTTGAGCAAATAGCCCTCGAACAGGCCGCCATTCTCGTCGACGTCCATGGTCAACGTCGCGACGTCGCCCTCGACCGCGAGCTTCCAATGCTTGTAGCGGGACGGTTCGGTCTGGAAATCGATGAATGTCGCGCCGCCTGCGAGGCGCCGATCTTCCCCGGCCATGAGCCACCCTTAAGCTTGGTTATGCATTTCGAGCGTTAGATGCACAATAGTGCATCTTGCCCAGTCAGTCTAGCCCGAATCTCGGACTCACATGCACTTTGCTTCATCTCGATCGCATGCGCCTCATGCGGCCTGAAGCCCTGGATCGTCCCGCAAGGCGGCCTTTGCGAACTGCGTGATGGCATCGAGGGTGGGTCCCGGGGCCTCGCGATGGGGGGAATGCGCCGCGCCGGCAAAGACATTCAGGTCGACTGGGCAGTAACATTCCTCCTGCGCGATCTCGGCCTGGCGCAGCGTCCCATATTGATCATCTGCGCCCTGCACGATCATGACGGGCACGCGGATGTAGGCGAGGTATTCGGAGATATCCCAATCGCGGAATTTCGGATCGAGCCAGGCGCCGTTCCAGCCCTGGAAGGCATTGTCGACGTCCTTGTGCCAGCGCGCGAGTTTTGACCTGAGGTCCGTGGTCTCGAACGTCGTCTTGATCGCGGCGATGGATTTGATCGAGATGTCCTCGACGATGAAATGCGGCGCGATCAGCACGAGGCCGTTGAGGCGATGATCCTGATGCGCCCCGGCATAGATGGTGGCGATCGAGGCACCATCGGAATGGCCGAGCAGAAGGCTGCGCTTGAACTGAATCGCATCGAGCAGCTTCGGCAGCACGTCCAGGGCCTCGCGATGCATGTAGTCGAGCGGCCGCGGCAGCGCGACCGGGCTGGACTGGCCGTAGCCTGCGCGCGAATAGGCAAAGATGCCCGCGCCCGTGGCCTGCTGCAGCTTCTCCGGGAAATCACCCCAGAGGCCGACGGAGCCGAGGCCTTCATGCAGCATCACGATGGTGGGCGCGTCGGCCGATTGCGGCGCGAGCCATTTGTATTCGAGGCTGACGCCGCCGATGTCGAGGAAGCCGGTGGGGGTGAGATTGGTCATGGTCGAATTCCCATTCCTAGCCAAATGCCGAGATGCTCACCCTCCCCTGGAGGGGGAGGGTCGATTCACAGCGAGCGCAGCGAGATGTGAAGCGGGGTGGGGTGACAGCCTCTCCGCAGATGCAGTGCCCGTGTGGAGAGATCACCCCACCCCGTCACGCGTCTCGCTACGCTCCATCGCGTGCCGACCCTCCCCCTCCCCTGGAGGGTAAGCAAGCGCCACACGCTCAATGCGCCCCTTCCCGCAGCTTGAACCGCTGGATCTTGCCGGTCGCCGTTTTCGGCAGCGAGTCCACCACGTCGATCCAGCGCGGATATTTCCAGGGGCCGATCTTCTGCTTGACGTGCTCCTTGAGCATCTCCTGCAAATCCGTCGTCTTGGCGCCGGGACGCAGCACGACGAAGGCCTTGGGCTTCAAGAGTCCTTCCGGATCGGCCTCGGGCACGACGGCAGCTTCCAGCACCGCCGGATGCGTGATCAGCGCACTCTCCACTTCGAACGGTGAGACCCAGATGCCTGAGACCTTGAACATGTCGTCGGCGCGGCCGCAGAAGGTGTAGCGGCCATCCGCGTCACGGACATATTTGTCGCCGGTGCGGGTCCACGGTCCCTCGAAGGTGCGGCGGCTCTTGTGACGCTGGTTCCAGTAGCCTTCGCCGGCCGAGGGCGCATCGACCAGGAGCTCGCCGACTTCGCCGTCAGCAACATCCTGCCCGGCTTCGTTGACGAGCCGCACCGCATAGCCTGGCACCGGCTTGCCGGACGAGCCGTATTTGATGTCGCCGGGCGCGTTCGAAAGAAAAATGTGCAACAGCTCGGTCGAGCCGACGCCGTCGAGGATGTCGACGTTAAAGCGCGCCTTCCAGCTGTTGCCGACCGATTCCGGCAGCGCCTCGCCCGCGGAGGTGCAGATGCGCAACGCCTTGCCGCCGCGCTCGCTCTTCATCGTCTCGTCATTGAGCATCGCCGCGAACAGCGTCGGCACGCCGTAGAAGATCGAGGGATCGTAGCGGTTCATCAGGTCGAACATGCGCGCCGGGGTCGGCCGCTCGCTGTTGAGGATCACGCTGGCGCCGACCGACATCGGAAAGGTCAGCGCATTGCCGAGGCCATAGGCGAAGAACAATTTCGCCGCGGAGAGACACACATCGCTCTCGCGAATGCCGAGCACCTGTTTTGCGTAGGTGTCGGCGGTCGCCTGCAAATTGGAATGGATGTGGCGCACGCCCTTGGGCATGCCCGTTGACCCCGACGAATACAGCCAGAACGCCGGCTCGTCCGGATGCGTCGCGGCGGTGGTGAACTGGTCGCTCTCGGCGGCCAGCTCTTCGGCAAGCTGCTTGTGGCCGTTCTGCTTGGCGCCGGAGACCACGACATGCTCGAGATCAGGCATGCGGCCGACGACGTCCTTGATGACGGGGTAGAGCGCTTCGGACACGAACAGCACGCGCGCGCGGCAATCGGCGAGGATGTAGGCGTATTGGTCCGCGGTCAGCAGCGTGTTGAGCGGCACCGGCACGATGCCGGCGCGGATCGCGCCCAGGAACACGATCGGAAAATCGACCGTATCGAGCATGATCATCGCCACGCGCTCCTCGCGGCGGACGCCGAGCCGGCGCAGCATGTTGGCGGCGCGCCGGGTCTGTTGCTGGAGCTCGCCATAGGTGAGCCGCGAGACGGTGTCATCGAAGGCCAGCTTGCTGCCCCTGCCCTCCTCGACGTTACGGTCGAGCAGCCAGGTCACCGCGTTGTAGGATCCCTCGCTCACGGACATCTCTCCCGAATTTAGAATTATAATTCATAGAAAGACACCACGGCGGCTTGCTGTCAATGCCAGCAGGCACTATGTTTCATTAAAACGCGCCGCAGGACACCTGTAAAGAAGGCTCATGACCGAAAGTCCCGACGCCGAATCCCGCTTCCTCGAACAGCTCGGCCAGCGTGTGCGCACCATGCGCGCGCTGCGCGGCATGTCGCGCAAAGTGCTCGCCAAGGTATCGGGAATCTCGGAGCGCTACATCGCGCAGCTCGAAAGCGGCAAGGGCAATGTCTCGATCGTGCTGCTGCGCCGCGTCTCCGACGCGATGGGCGCGCACCTCGAAGACCTGCTGCCAAGCGCCGATCCGACGCCGGACTGGCAGATGTTTCGCGACCTCTTGCGCAAGGCGACCCCCAGCCAGATCGCGCAAGCAAAAGATCTGCTCACTGGGGCCAGCGCCTCCGCGCCGCGGCGCGCGCCATTCTGCGGCATCGCGCTGATCGGCCTGCGCGGCGCCGGCAAGTCGACGCTTGGGCGGATGCTGGCGAAGAAGATCGGCTGGAGCTTTGTCGAGCTCAACAAGGAGGTCGAGCAGCAGAACGGGCTCTCGGTCGCCGAGATCATCGCGCTCTACGGCCAGGAAGGCTTTCGCCGCATGGAGCAGGCGGCGCTGCAACAGCTGCTGGCGCGCAACGAGCTGATGGTGCTGGCAACCGGCGGCGGCATCGTCTCCGAGCCCCTGACCTTCGACAAGGTCCTGAGCTCGTTCTACACGATCTGGCTGAAGGCCGAGCCCGAGGAGCACATGGCGCGCGTGCGCCGCCAGGGCGATCTGCGCCCGATGGCGGATGATCGCTCGGCGATGACGGAGCTGCGCAACATCCTGCTGAGCCGCGAGCCGCTGTATTCGCGCGCGACCGCGGTGGTGGATACGGCGGGGCTGTCGGTCGACGCCGCCGCCGCGCGCCTGATCGATGCGGTGCGCCCGGTGCTGCAGAACGAGGCCCGCAGCTTCGGCCTACGCAGCGTGGCGCTGTAGAGAATGACCGACACCACCACCGTAATCTCCATGTTCGAGCGGATCGGCGGCCGCGCCACGATCGACGCCCTGGTCGACCGCTTCTACGACCGCATGGACACGCTGCCGGAGGCGAAGATCATCCGCGCCATGCATGCGGACGACCTCGGCCCGATCAGGGACGTGCTGAAGCGCTATCTCACTGAATGGACCGGCGGCCCGCGGCTCTATACGCCCGAGAAAGGCCATCCGCGGCTGCGCCAGCGCCATTTCGGCTTTTCCATTGGAGACGCCGAGCGCGACGCGTGGATGCTGTGCATGCGCGGCGCGATGGAGCAGACGATCACCGATGCCATCGCACGGCAGGATCTCGACAAGGCACTGTCGAGCCTTGCGGATTGGATGCGCAACCGGCCGTGACAGGGCCGCCTTTGGCGCAGTTCGACGGCGTATCGCGTACCCTGCACCGGGTCATTTGAGTTCCGCCGCGATCGCCTGCTAAGCTCCAGACATGACCGAGATCCTCCGTGACACCGTGCGCGCGGACGCGAGCACACGCGAGATGGCAGCCGTGCTCTACAAGGCGGTGGAGCGCGAGGCGGACGAAAGGTAGCGTGCGATGGACGCGCCTCCCGATGTCGTTCGTCGACCGCCCTCGCCGCGCCTTGCGCGCCTGGTCTCCAGCATTTCGTTCTACCGCGAGCGCGGCATCGGCCTGGCCGCCTTCCGGCACGCCGCGCCGCTTACACTGCCTCTGCTGGTGAATTTGGGAACGCCCTTCCGTATTGCACTCGGACACCAACCGGACACCGCCGATGCGCGGCCGAGTTTCGCGGCGGGTCTGTTTCCCGGACCGGTCGTTATCGAATCCGACGGACACGCCGAATGCGTTCAGGTCGATTTCACGCCGCTCGGGGCGTATCGTTTCTTCGGAGGAGCCGTGCCCGATCTGACCGCACGGATCGTCGGACTCGACGACATTTGGGGGCGGCACGGTAGCGACCTCCGCGCGAGGGTAGCCGAGGCGGCCGGCTGGCAGCGACGATTCGAGATCGTGGAAGACTTCGTGCTTCGCCACGCCGTGCATGAGCCCTCGCCTGAGATCGCTATCGCGTTGCAGACGCTCTGGCGAGGCGCGGGCGCGGTCAGAATCGCCGACATTGCCTCCGACATCGGCTGGAGCCGCAAGCATCTCACGCGCCGCTTCCACCACGAGATCGGCGTTCCGCCAAAGACGCTGGCCCAGATGCTGCGCTTTCATCGAGCTCGCATCCTAGCCCGGACGGACGGCGCAGGCGGCTGGGCGGCCATTGCCGCGGAGGCCGGCTATGCCGACCAGGCACATCTTGCGCGCGATTTCCGCATCTTCAGCGGAGAGACACCGACCGGATGGGCCGCGCGGCTCGATGTCATCGATCCACGACTGATGCGCGACGGCGGAGGCTAGCGCCACGCGGGGCGAGACACGGCCAGGTCCCATTTGTTCAAGCCGGCTGGCTTGATCCGAACTAGGGTTGGTTTCGCAACAGACAAGGACTTGCACCGGACTTGGAACGAGCTTGGAGAGTGTCATGAACCCGCCGAACGTTTATGAAGCGCCGCGCCTCTTCCACACCATGCGCTGCAAGGATACGGAGGCGATGATCGCCTGGCTGAAGAACGTTCTCGGCTTCACCGAACGCGTGGTGTACCGCAAGGAGGGCACGGTCGTTCACGCCGAGCTGGCGTTCGGATCGTCGATCCTCATGCTGGGCGCGCATCGCGACGACGCCTACGGCAGACAGGTTGGCGACATCGGCGGCCGGCGGACGGATGCCGTCTATCTCGCTGTTGATGAGCCCGACGCGCTCTATCAAAAGGTCAAGGCCGCCGGGGCGCAGATCGAGATGGAGCCCTACACGACCGATTATGGCAGCCGCGATTTCGCCGCGCGCGATCCGGAGGGCGGGCTCTGGAGCTTTGGCACCTATTGGCCCAAAGTCGGCGAGCAGCCGCTTCCCGGCTAGCGGGCGCTCGCGTCGGACAACGCTCGGGCGCCGCTTGAGCCAGCCGCATCCGCGCCGAGAATGCGCGCTGGCCGACCGTTTCCCCGCTAGATCGACCAGTAATTCGGATGCGGGTAGGGCCGCGAGCGGTCGCCCCAGTCGAACGCGTCGCCATCGAACTCGCACGGGCCGCTGCTGAGTTCGTCCAGCGTCTGCTCGATCTGGAACGCCTGCCGTGCCGGATCGTATTTCAGCGCGCTCCACTGCAGCGGATAATGGTGACGTGTACCGAGCAGCCCGCCGGTCTTGATCACGGCATAGGCGACCGTTCCGCTCATCTTGTCGAGCATCAGTCGCTCGATCGTGCCGAGCTTCGTGCCGTCGCGTCCGTAGACGGCGACGTGCTCCACGCGATCACTGGGAACCATGGTGTGTTGCATGGCGTGCTCCCTGGTCTTGTGTGGAGCGCATTATAGCTGAGTAGGGTGGGTTAGCGAAGCGTAACCCACCTCTTTAGTTTCCGCGTGGACGGAAGTGGTGGGTTACGCCTTCGGCTAACCCACCCTACACGCTTACAGCAACTGCGAACGCACCGCCTCCGCACCGTCCCGCAACAGCGGCAGGAAGCGGTCGATCAGCTCCTGCGCCGGCACGCGGTCGACATGCGCGCCCATGTTGATGGCGGCGACGATCACGCCGTCGTAGCGGCGGACGGGGACCGAGATCGAGCGGAAATGCGGCTCGGCCTCGCGGTCGACCAGCGAATAGCCCTGGGCTCGGTCGGCAGCGATGCGCGCGAGCAGCGCCTTCGGATCGGTCACCGTCTGCGGCGTCAGCGCCTCCCGTTTCATCGTCTTCAGCCGGGCAGCGAGATCGGCGTCGTCGAGCTGGCCGAGCATGGCGCGGCCGACCGAGGTGCAGAAGGACGGCAGGCGGTAGCCGATCTCGAGGCCGCCGGAGAACATGCGCGCCGGACTGCTGCGGGCGATGAACACGACCTCGTCGCGGTCGAGCACGGCCAGCGAGGAGATTTCATTCGCCGCCGTCGCAACGCGATCGAGCACCGGTTGCAGCACCGCGACGAGCTGGTTGGATCGCAAATAGGACGCGGCCAGCGTCAGCACATGCGGCGTCAGCGAGAACAGTTTGCCATCGCCGCTGACGAAGCCGCCGCGCTGGAGCGTGAACAGCATGCGCCGCGCCGTCGCACGCGGCAGATCGGCAGCGCGGGCGAGATCGCTCAGCGTCATCGGGCCGGCATTTGTGCCGAAGCACTGCAGCAGGCGCAGCCCGCGGTCGAGGGCCTCGACGAAATCCGTTGCGCGCTCGTCAGTCTCAGTCCGCTTCAGCTTGGGCATGTCAGGGGAAAATCCTGCAAAATAGTACTTGCTGGCGCTCCAGCTCATGTCATAATTCGCCCATTCGTTCAATAGGCGAACAGAACGCTTCTCCAGAAAAGGACGCGACCGCCATGATGAGCCAGGAGCAGAACGACCTGATCACCCGCACCGGGCCGAAGGATCCGTGCGGGAAGCTGATGCGGAGCTACTGGCAGCCGGCGGCGCTGGTGGACGAGCTGGAGGGTGCGCGGCCGATCCGTCCGGTGAAACTGCTCGGCGAGAATCTGGTGCTGTTCCGCGACGAGACCGGGCGCTATGGGCTGATCGACCGCCACTGCGCACATCGCGGCGCCGACCTCGCTTTCGGACGGCTCGAGCATGGTGGCCTGCGCTGCGCCTTCCATGGCTGGCTGTTCGACGCCACCGGCCAATGCATCGAGACGCCGGCCGAGCCGAAGGATTCCAAGCTTTGCCAGAACATCCGCCAGCGCTCCTACCCCGTCATGGAGAAGAGCGGCATCCTCTGGGCCTATCTCGGCGAGGGTGAGCCGCCCGCGTTCCCGGAGATCGACTGCTTCATTGCACCAAGCAGCCATACCTTCGCGTTCAAGGGCCACATGGCCTGCAACTGGCTGCAGGCGCTGGAGGTCGGCATCGATCCCGCCCACGCCTCCTATCTGCACCGCTTCTTCGAGGACGAGGACACCTCCACCGCCTATGGCAAGCAGTTTCGCGGCGCCTCCGCCGGCAGCGATCTGCCGATGACGAAGATCCTGCGCGAATACGACCGCCCGATCATCAATGTCGAGCACACCGAATATGGCCTGCGCCTGATCGCGCTGCGCGAGATCGACGAGGAGCGCACCCATGTGCGCGTCACCAACCAGCTGTTCCCGCACGGCTTCGTCATCCCCATGAGCACGGAGATGACGATCACGCAGTGGCACGTGCCCGTCGATGACGAGAACTGCTATTGGTACGCGATCTTCACCAGCTATTCGAACCCGGTCGACAAGCAGAAGATGCGCGACCAGCGGCTCGAGCTCTACGAGCTGCCCGACTACAAATCGCGCAAGAACCGAGCTAACGATTACGGTTTCGATCCGCACGAGCAGCAGACCGCGACCTATACCGGCATGGGCAACGACATCAACGTCCACGACCAGTGGGCGGTGGAATCGATGGGAGCGATCCAGGATCGTACCAAGGAGCATCTCGGACAGAGCGACAAGGCGATCGTGCAGTATCGCCGCCTGCTGCGGCAGGAGATCGAGAAGGTCTCCGGCGGCGAGAAGCCGATGCTGTTTCTGGACGCGGCCAACGCGCGCAGCATTCAGGGGCCGGCGACGATGGACGGCATCGGACCGACGCGGGGCTGGGAGACCTATTGGATGGAAGTCGACGTCAAGCGCCGCCGCGGCGCGCCATGGACCGCGCCGGTGCCGAAGGAGATCGCGGACAACGTGCACCGGCTGACGGCGGCGGAGTGACGTCTATCCTCGTCATTGCGAGCGAAGCGAAGCAATCCAGTCTGTCACCGCGGATGCATTTCTGGATTGCTTCGTCGCAAGAGCTCCTCGCAATGACGGAGAATGTGGCGCATGCTTCGCGCCTCACGACTGGAGGAGTAGCAAAGTGACTTTCGTCGCGCGACATGCGCTGTGGTCGGATGAGCAGAGGGACGCAGCCCAGCGCATGCGCCACATTGCCGAGGAGAAGAACCTCGAGGTCATCCGCCTCGCCTTCCCCGACCAGCACGGCATCCTGCGCGGCAAGACCATCGTCGCATCCGAGGCGATCGCCTCGCTGGAGAGCGGCTGCTCCATCACCACCACCATGCTGGCCAAGGATACCTCGCATCGCACGGTATTCCCCGTGTTCACGGCAGGCGGCGGCTTCGGCATGAAGGAGATGGAGGGCGCGGCCGACGTGCTGATGGTCGCCGATCCCACCTCGTTTCGCGTGCTGCCGTGGGCGCCCACCACGGGATGGGTGCTGTGCGACCTTTATTTCAACGACGGCCGTCCCGTGCCTTTCGCGACGCGCGGGCTCTACAAGCGGGTCCTCGGTGAGCTCGGCACGCGCGGCCACGATTTCGTCGCGGGGCTCGAAGTGGAATTCCACATCTTCAGGCTCGACGATCCGCATATGCGCGCGGAAGACGCAGGCCAGCCCGGCACGCCGCCCTCGGTCAGCCTGCTCAGCCACGGCTATCAATATCTCACCGAGCAACGCTTCGATCAGATGGAGCCGGTGCTGGAGATCCTGCGCCGCGACATCGTCGCGCTGGGGCTGCCGTTGCGCTCGGTCGAGGTCGAGTTCGGCCCCAGCCAGTGCGAATTCACGTTCCAGCCGAAGAAGGGCCTGGAGCCCGCCGACAACATGGTGCTGTTCCGCAGCGCCGTGAAGCAGATCGCGCGCCGCCATGGCTATCACGCCACCTTCATGTGCCGGCCGAAGCTGCCGAACGTGTTTGCGAGCGGCTGGCACCTGCATCAGTCGATCGTCTCGCGCGCGAGCGGCGACAATCTGTTCATGGCCCAGGAAGCGGCGACGGATGGCGGCGAGCCGCTCAGCGCGTTCGGCAAATCCTACCTCGCCGGCCTGCTCGATCACGCCCGCGCCTCGACATTGTTCACCACGCCCACCATCAACGGCTACAAGCGCTATCGCTCCTATTCGCTGGCGCCCGACCGTGCGATCTGGGGCCGCGACAATCGCGGCGTGATGATCCGCGTGCTCGGCGGCGCCGGTGATGCCTCAACGCGCCTGGAGAACCGCATCGGTGAGCCCGCGGCCAATCCCTATCTCTACATGGCCTCGCAGATTCTCTCCGGCCTCGACGGCGTCGACCGCAAGCTCGATCCCGGCCCCTCGGCCGACACGCCCTACGAGACCAAGGCGCCGCCATTGCCGAAAAGCTTGCGCGATGCGGTCTCAGCGCTCAAGGACGACCCGTTCTTCCGCGAGAAGCTCGGGGCGGAGTTCGTCGACTACTACACCCACATCAAGAACGCCGAGATCGATCGCTTCCTGTCGGAAGTGACCGACTGGGAGCATCGCGAATATTTCGAGGTGTTTTGAGCAGCTCCGGTGCGACCCGGCACCTCACTTCAGCCGAATCGTGTCCACCCGGCGGCAATGGACGCAAAAATAAACGTGCTCCGCAGGCAGTGTGACTATTCCAGGTAGTGTCGCCAGGAACTTCATCGGGCGCCTGCATTTTGAGCAGATGAGGATTGGCGGATCGTCTTCGCGATCGGAACTCATACAATAACCGGGTCTGAAGGCCGCCCGCACGATACTGCCGCGCCGCGCACGCTTCATCTCGGGACAACTACCGGCCTCTATCGGAATCCGGTCCGGCCTTGATCGGCACGCTGCTTCACGCCGGCGTGAGGCGACTTCTTCCGGAATGTTCCGACGACATCGCGCCGGCCCCGGACGAAGCCATTTTCCTCATCCGGCGAAAAACGCCGGAAAGGCAGGCGGCGTAGAACGGCTTCCAATGATCAACAACGGAGTTCGGTCATGTGGAGTCAGCTTTTCAGCCTGATCTATCGCCTGTCCTGCCGGACCACTCTGGTCGAGATCGGCGTGCACCGCCTCGCGCGTTGAGCCCCACGGGAATTAGGTAAGATCGATTGACCAGATGACGGGGATTTCCATGCGCAAGCTGATCCTGATCGCTGCGATGTCGCTGCTCGCAAGCCAAGCCCACGCCGGAGGCTCGCGGAGCCTCAGCCTGGCGGCGGCCAATCCGAACCAGCCGGCCACCGAGCAGCCGGCCGCCACGCCGCCGCAGGCGACGCAAGCCTCACCGGCAAACGTCCAGACGCCGGCCGCGCCCGCCGCGACGACACCGACAGCCGCAGCTCCGGCGCAATCAACCACCACGCCCGCGGCAAAGACGACCGAAACGCCAAAGCCGAAACGCCGGCAGCCGTCCGTCGAAGCCCGCGTGATCCGCGAACTGCACCGCCACGGGATCTATTGGTAATCGTCCGCCCGGCGGCTACGCTCACCAGCGATAGCCGAGCGTGGCGATGACGGTGAGCGGCGCCCCCCGGTAGCAATAACCGACCTGACAGGTCGTGTAGTGCACATTGAACAGGTTCTTGGCGTTGACCTGGAACTGAAGCCCTTTCAGCTCCTTCGCCGCCTGGCCGAAATCGTATTTCAGCGCCGCGTCGACCAGCGTCACCGAGCTGTTCCTGAACGTGTTCAGATCATCGCCATAGCTCCAGGACATGTAGCGCGCGCCGGCACCGACGCTCAGGCCCGCGAAGGGGCCAGCCAGCGGCAGGGCATAATTCCCCCACAGTGTCACGGTGTGCGGAGGATTGCCGGACGGAAACTTGCCGACCAGCGCGCTGTCGCCGGCCTGCTTGGTGACCATGTCGAGATAGGTGTAGGACGAGGTGATATCGAAACCGTTGCCGAGGCTTGCAAGCCCCTGCAATTCGAAGCCGCGGCTTTGAATCTCGCCGCGCTGGATCGTCACGCCCGCGCCCGTCGTCACCAGGCCGCCATCCTGGGTCAGGTCGAACAGCGCGGCGGTGATGAAGCTCCGCGTCCCCAGCGGCTGATACTTCACGCCGATCTCGGTCTGCTTGCCGGTGGTCGGCTTGAAGAAGGCGCCCGACGGATCGACGCCGAGATTGGGAAAGAACGACGTCGAATAGGCGACGTAGGGCGCCACACCGGAATCGAACACATAGGTCAGTCCTGCCCGCCCGCTATAGGCCTGATCGGACTGCGCCTGCCTGGTCAGCGCGAACAGGTCCTCGCTCGTGGTGCGGACCCAGTCGCTGCGGCCGCTGAGCGTCAGGATCCAGTGGTCGAGCTTGGCCTGATCCTGAATGTAGATGCCGGACTGGGTTTGCCGCTGCGCCGTGGAGGACGAGATCGCGGGATCCGGAATCGATTCCGGCGCATAGACCGGCGCAGCCAGATTGAGATCGGACACGCCGAAGCCGAACCCCTGCTTGTCGGTGAACCTCGACGACGTATAGTCGGTGCCGACCAGGAGCGTGTGCTGCACGGGGCCAGTGGAGAGCCTTGCCTCGACCTGGTTGTCCATGATGGCCGATTGCAGCGTGTCGTGGACGTAGCCGGTATAACGCGACACGACATTGCCGACGGGAACACCGAGAAAGCCGACGTAGCGCGTAACCGCGTCGAGATCGACGTAGCGGAATTTCTGGCGAACGGTCACGGCGTTGTTGAACGCGTGCTCGAACAGATAGCCGACCCGCCCCTGCTCCTGATCGAGCGAATTGTAGGACGGGCTACCCGTGAAGATATCCGTGGTGGTGCCGGTCCCCGCCGAATAGGTGAACATCGAGCCCGGCGTCTTCGATCTCTGATAGGCGCCGAGAAGCGTGAGGGTTGTCGATTGATCCGGTCGCCAGGTGACGGCGGGAGCGACATAGGTGCGATTGTCCTTGCCTCCCGGCACGAAGACGTCGGCGTCGCGCACGACGCCGGTCAGCCGATAAGAGAATTGGCCGTTGGGATCGATCGGCCCCGAGACATCGAAATTGCCCTGGACGCGATCGCGGTCGCCGAACAGCGTCTGCACCTCGTGGAACGGCTGGCTGGTCGGCAGCTTGCTTTGCAGATCGATCAGTCCGCCTGGCGAGCCGAGGCCATAAAGCGCCGAGCTCGGGCCGCGGACCACGGTGATGCTGTCGACCCCATAAGGCTCCGTCTTGAACACGCCAAGGCCGGCGCCGACGAGACGCAGGCCGTCGAGATAGATGCCGTTATAGGTGATGTCGAAGCCGCGGATCGAAATGGCGTCGAAGCGCGGATCGTAGCCCGAGGCATCGATGCGCACGCCCGGCTCATAGCCGACTGCTTCCGTCAGCGTCTGCACGGCGCGGTCGTTGAGCTCCTTGCGCGTCACGACCGAGATCGACTGCGGCGTCTCCAGCAGGGGCGTGTTCGTCTTGGTGCCCGCGGAGCTGCCGTTCGCGACGTAGCTGTTCTCGCTCGACGTCGTGGTGCGACTGCCACCTGCCTCACGCGAATCCCGGCTTCCGGCTTGCCTGGAGGCGGCATCGCGTTGCGCCGCGACACGGCCGCGCTGCGATGGTGAATTGCGCTGGGTAGACGGAGCGCGCGGACGCACCTGGCTCGGCGCCTCCACGGTGACGGGCGGCAATGTCGCGGCCGTTGATCCCGAATTGGTCCCGGAGACCTGTGCAAGGGTCGGCGTCGACTGCAAAACCGCGCCCAGACCGGCCACACCCAGACCAGCCTTCATCACCCGTTCCCAACCGAACGTTTGCCCGTCGCCACGCCTCATCGTCTTCCCCAAGCTCCGTCTTTGGACAACCCGGGAGTAACCAGATCGAGGCGCACGCCGCCTTTGCGACCGCGCAAATCGCCTTTGATTCCACGTGGAGGCTTTCAAGACTGAGGCCTGAGGCCGCGCAGCGCGTGCTGCTGTTACTGGCAGCCGCTCGGCGAATGACCGAAGCGCCTGCGAAAGGCCGTCGCGAAGTTCGCCGGATGGGTATAGCCGACCCGATAGGCCGCCTCGGTGACCGACAAGCGCTGGTGTATCAGAAGGGATCGTGCGGTATCGAGCCGGCGCGCCCTCAGATAATCGATGGCGCTCTCGCCATAAGCGATCTGGAATTTCTGATTGAAAGATCGCCGGCTCAGGCCTGCGTTGCGCGCCAGCTCGTCGATGCTCCAGGGATAGGCAAGGTCGGCGTCCATCCGCTCCTTGACCGATTGCAGCCGCATGCGCTGGAGATCTGTTGCCGGATCAACCGCGATCCGGCCGCACTCACCGAACAAGACATGGACGATGATCTCGGCGGCATGCGCCGACAACAACAATCGCGCCGCGCTTCCGGCGACCGGCGGCGAGAACATTTCCGCCGCGACCGCCCGCACCCGCGCTGATGCGGTCCGCGAGACGATGACCGCACCAGATCTCTCGTCCTTGAACAGCGCCCGAAACGCGGCGCCGAGTCCGAGCTGATCGATGGAAGCTTCGGGCAACGCGAGGCCGATGGCGGGCCGCTCCCCACACCGCACTGAGCGTTTCACGGCGAGGGACTCCCGCACGGCCATCACGCCCATCCGCCTCTCGCCGATTGAGCGCGTCAGAGTGCCGCGGCCAGTGTCGGCTTCATCGAACGCTACCGAGATGAACAGGCCCGGCGCCGCGATTGCAGGCCCCTCGGCGTCTGCTCGAAACTCACCTTTGACGAACACACAGCCCGGATAATCCAGCCATTGGGCGGCCCCTCGCTGTGCGGAACCGATGTCGTCCTGAGGCAACCCGACAATTTGCTCGTAAAAGTCCCGCATCGAATCCACAACGCCGCGCCTTCTTTGACGGCTGACGGCGGCGCGCTCAAGAGCTCAGCGCGCAGTTTGGAGGATTTCGAAATTGGATTTGCTCGAAGGAAGCTTGCGTTGCGCCGGGAAGGCAACGAACGCGTCAGATTCCCAGATATTTGTGCTGCAAGTCCGGCGCGGCCATCAGCTCGTCGGAGGTGCCGCTCCACACCGTCTTGCCGCGCTCGATGATGTAGTGGCGATCGCAGATGCGGGCGAGATGATCGACGTTCTTGTCGACGACCAGGATCGACTGACCCCGGCTCTTGAGCAACGACAGGCAGTTCCAGATTTCTTCGCGGATCAGCGGTGCGAGACCCTCGGTCGCTTCGTCCAGGATCAGGAGTTTGGGATTCGTCATCAGCGCGCGGCCGATTGCGAGCATCTGCTGCTCGCCGCCGGAGAGCTGGTTGCCCATGTTGGACGCACGCTCGGCCAGGCGCGGGAACAGCACGTAGATGGCGGCGAGCGTCCAGGGATTATCGCTATTGAAGCGATCGGCCGCAGCCGCGACCAGGTTTTCGCGCACGGTGAGGTTCGGGAAGATCTGGCGTCCCTCGGGAACGAGACCGACGCCCAGCTTGGCGATTCTGTAGGACGGAAGCTGCCGCACCTCAGCGCCCGCGAAGCGAATTGTGCCTGCGCGTGCCGGCGTCAGGCCCATGATGGAGCGGATGGTGGTGGTCTTGCCCATGCCGTTGCGACCCATCAGCGAGACCATCTCGCCCGGCTTGATCGACAGCGACAGGCCGAACAGCACCTGGGACAGGCCGTAACAGGTCTCGATGCCGTCGACGTCGAGCAGCGTGTCAGCCATGATGCGTCACCACGTGCTGATCGCCGAGATAGGCGCGCTTGACGTCTTCGTTGGCCCGGATCGCGGCCGGATCGCCGGAGGCGATGACGCGGCCATAGACCAGCACCGAGATGCGGTCGGCGAGCGCGAACACCGCCGGCATGTCGTGCTCGACCAGCACGATCGACACCTCCTTCCGCAGCTCCTGGAGCAGCTTCACCATGCGCTGGGATTCGGTGACACCGAGGCCGGCCATCGGCTCGTCCAGCAGCAGCAGCTTCGGCTTGCTGGCGAGCGCAACGGCAAGCTCGAGCTCGCGACGCTCGCCATGGCTGAGCCTGTTCACCACGACATCGGCCCGATGGCCGAGACCGACGCGGTCGAGCGCGGCGTGTGCGGCATCGCGCAAGGGTCGCTCCTTGCGCGCGTTGGCGAAGAAGCGAAACGAGGTGCCGGCATGCGCCTGCGCCGCCAGCGCGACATTGTCGGCGGCGGTGAAGTCGAGCAGCAGCGAGGTGATCTGGAACGAACGCGCAAGACCGAGCGCGCAGCGGCGATATGCCGGCAAGTCGGTAATGTCCCGCCCCGCCAGCGAGACGCTACCGGAATGCGGCGCGAGATGTCCGGTGAGCTGGCTGATCAGCGTGGTCTTGCCGGCACCGTTCGGGCCGATGATGGCGTGCAGCTCGCCGGATGCGACGTCGAGCGAGACGTTGTCGGTCGCGATGATGCCGCCGAAGCGGCGCACCAGCTTTTCGACGCGGAGCAAGGGTTCAGCCACGGCCAGCCCTCCCGAGCACGCCCATGATGCCGCCGCGGCCGAACAGCACGATGAGCAGCAGCAGCGGCCCCATGATCAGCGCCCAATATTCGGTGATCTGCGACAGGAACTCCTCCAGCAGCAGGAACACCACCGCACCCATGATCGGGCCGAACAACGTGCCCATACCGCCGAGGATCACCATCACCATGAGGTCGCCGGAGCGGGTCCAGTACATCACGGCCGGGCTGACGAAATCGGTGTTGTTGGCGAGCAGCGCGCCGGCCAAGCCACACATGGTACCCGATATGACGAAGCAGACCAGCTTGTAGCGCTTGGCCGGGAAGCCGATCGCCTGCATGCGCTGCTCGTTGGAGCGCAGGCCCTGCACCACGAGACCGAAGCGCGAATTGACGATGCGCCAGATCAGGAAGACGACGCCGAACAGGCAGGCGAGGCAGAGATAGTAGAACTGCACGCGATTGCCGAGATTGATGAGACCGGAGAAGTCGCTGCGATTGTAGATCGTGAGCCCGTCGTCGCCGCCGTAACGCGCCATCCCCGAGGCGACGTAATAGGCCATCTGCGCGAAGGCCAGCGTAATCATGATGAAGTAGACGCCGCGAGTGCGAAGCGAGAGCGCGCCGATCACGAGCGCATAGATCGCGGACGCGGCGAGCGCGACCGGAAACTGGATGAAGCCGGAACCTAAGCCTTCCTGCGCGAGCATGCCGACGGCGTAGCCGCCGATGCCGAGATAGGCGGCATGGCCGAAGCTCATCATGCCGCCAAACCCCATGATCAGGTTGAGGCTCGCGGCCGCCAGCGCCAGGATGATGATGCGGGTGAACAGCGTCAGGATGAAGATGTTGCCGGACAGCTGCGAATAGAGCGGCAGCAGCACGAGGCCCGCCAGCATCAGGGCCGTGACGGCCTTGCTCACGCTCAAACCCTTCATCGTCGGTTGGCCGGAAACAGCCCCTCCGGCCGCACCACCAGCACGATCGCCATCAGGAGATAGATCAGCATGGAGGACAGCGCGGGTGCGGCGGTGGACGCGGCGGCGCCGCTCAGCACCTGGCGGAGCAGGTTCGGCAGGAAGGCGCGGCCGAGCGTGTCGATCATGCCGACGAAGATCGCGGCGAGGAAGGCGCCGCGGATCGAGCCGATGCCGCCGATCACGATGATGACGAAGGCGAGGATCAGGATGTTCTCGCCCATGCCGATCTGCACGGTGAGGATCGGCGCCTGCATCAGGCCGGCGAGGCCCGCGAGCGCGGCGCCCAGGCCGAACACCAGCGTGTAGAGCAGCTTGATGTTGATGCCGAGCGCACCGATCATCTCGCGGTTGGAGGCGCCGGCGCGGATCAGCATGCCGATGCGGGTGCGCATCACGCCGAGATAGAGCAGGAGCGCGACCAGCAGCGCCACCGCGATGATGGCGAGCCGATAGGCGGGATAATGAATGCCGGGCAGGATCGGCACCGGCACCGTGAGCCAGGCCGGCAGCGGCAACGCCAGGCCCGCCGGGCCCCAGATCAGCCGCACGGCTTCATTGAAGAACAGGATCAGGCCGAAGGTCGCGAGCACGTGGTCGAGATGGTCGCGGCCGTAGAGGTGCCGCAGCGCCGTCACCTCCAGCACGATGCCGAGCACGAGCGTGGCCCCCAGCGCCATCAGCGCGCCGAGCAGGAAGCTGCCGGTCCACGCTGCGAAGGTCGCGGCGAAATAGGCGCCCATCATGTAGAGCGAGCCGTGCGCAAGGTTGACGAGATCCATGATCCCGAACACCAGCGTCAGGCCGGCGGCGAGCAGGAACAGCAGCAGGCCGAACTGCAGCCCATTCAAGAATTGTTCGACGACGAGCAGCATCAAGACTCTTTCAGGCGCGCGCAGCGTTGCGCCGATGTTCGAACACAGTCGCCATCAGTGAAAGAGCTCCCCCTGCCTCTTCAAGGCCGAAAAATGGGTAATGGCAGTATCGTTCCTAGGCAAGAGCGATTCGACACCAGACATGCACTTTGTTGCATCTCGGCACATGCGGATTGCACCCGGCAGCACGATCTAGAAAACATTTTAGGCTTAAAACAATTCGGAGCAATAGAGGATTTTAGGCATCCGGCGCTTCTTCGTGCAGCAAAGGGGCGCCGATATGCGCCTTGCAATGCAAAAAGGCTGCCGCCCGCCATGAGGCAACCTGCCGCAGCCAAATGACATCACCCTCTCACCGGCTGGCGATGAGAGGGTGCGATCGTCGTAAAATTGAGCAGGGTTGCGCCTGAAGCGCGATGCGATCGCGCTTCAGGTTATTGTTTGAGCATGATCTTTTCGGAAAACCGCTACACACTTTTCCGGATCATGCTCTAGTGCGACGTCATCTGCCGGGGGAGCTCCTCCGGCTCGGTGAGGACGCTGTTGGCCGTCGATGCCTCCAGGGCCGCCATCCGAAACAGATAGGCGAGCGTCGTCAATCCGGTGTCTTCCGCCATCTGCGCCAGTTCGAGCGCCATGTCGGACATGTAGCCGAGATCCTCGTCCCGGATTTGCGCCATGATCTGGCTGTCCCGCATCACGTTCGACATTTCAGGCGCTCTTTCGTTGCGCGGCAGCATGACCGCGGAGGTTGGCACGGGCGATGCAGTCGATCCGCGGACCGTCCTGCTGGACGATGCTCGTCATCCCAATACGGTCGCGCACGACATCGAGCGACTCCTGGCGCATCTCGATGGTCGCCGCCATGGTCCAGGAATTCTCCACCAGCGCCGGCAATCCCAGCGGCGTCACGACAAATCCGATGTCGTGGAACCGCGGCAACCACCACGTCTCCATGACGAGGCAGAGCCGTTCGATGCCCTGATCGAGACAGAATTCCTGCGCGGCCGCCATCAATTGTAAATTGAACTCGCCATCGCGGCGCTCGCGCGTGACGAAGAAGCGCGACCACTCCCAGACCAGCGGGTCCGCAGGGCAACCGCGCACCGCGGCGAGATGCGGGAAAACCTCGCTCATCATCGTCGGCCGGGTGGTCGGATACAGGCGGGAGCCGCCGAGCACACGGCGGTTTTCGAGAGCCAGCAGGTAGACCGCGTCCTCGTTGTCGTAGGTGTCGATCTCGCGGCCATCGGGCTTGCGAAGCGCCTCCCATTTCCGCTCCTCGACGAAAATCTCGTGACGAATTCGGAAATGCTGTTCGAGAACGTCCTCGTATAGGTGCCGATTGACGCAAGAAATCACATGAATCATGAAGTCCCCCATGGCTTGAAATGGGGGCAGCCTCAGCGAAAAAGGAAAAATCGACTATTGGGAAATTTCCCAGTAGGCGAAGATTTCAGGGAGTGATGATTCTGTGGCGGATCGCGATGGCGACCGCATGCGTCCGGTTGACGGCGCCGAGCTTGCGCGCAGCAGTTGCAAGATGCTCTTCGGCGGTGCGTTGCGTGATGTGCAGGATCTCGCCGATTTCCCAGGCAGACTTGCCTTGCGAGGCCCAGGCGATCACCTCGCGCTCGCGGGGGGTAAGACGCGTGGACGGATGCGGCACCGGCTCCAGCAAACGGCGGATGTGATCGAAGCCGTACATCCCGATCAGGTGCAGCGCCGGCTTGCTGCGCGCATTGAGATCGAGGTGGACGCCGCCGAGCGAGACGCCGGCCTCATAGCCAGTCAAGCCGTGGATCGGCACGACGAAGCCGCGCGACATGCGAAAATCGGCTGCGCGCCGCATCACCTCGACCGCACCGGGCTCCAGCTCCGGATCGTACGGCGCTTCGGACCATTCGAAAGGGTTCACCGTCTGCCGGCATTTGCGAACCACGGGATCGACCCGGTCGTAGCTCTTTTCGGTATAGAGGCTGAACCACTCCGCCGGCCACTTCTTGGCAAGCACCATCTGGGAAAAGCGCTGCTCGGGATTCGGCAAGCCCGTCACGATGATATGTTCGAAACCGTAGCGACCGAACGCGGTTGCAAGCGCGTCCATGGCGTCCGAAACCTTGGTATGGGCTGCGAGCCCTTCGATGAAATCGAGCGCCTCCCGGCCATAATCAACGGCGGACATCGTAAGTTTCCTGACCCTCGCCGCTCCCGTATAGCACGTATTCGCAGACTGCCTCAATTCGCTATGGCAGTAGTTTCCCGGTGCTCATCCACTCTGAAGATTTAAACTACTTGTGGCAGAATTGACGCCACGATACACCTGAAGGCGTCGAAGCGGGAAACCAACGATGGAAGACGAGGACATCGCCCTCAACAGCGTGCTCGGCCTGGAATTGAACCGCGTGTTTTTTGCCGTCCGCGAAACCGCAAACAAGCAGAAGATCATCGAGTTTGCGCGCGAGGTGCTGCAGAGCGAGCGCGCGGAGCTGGCCGGGAGCGTGTTGCCGGAAGGGCCAGCGAGCTAGAGTGCCGTTGCAACAGCCGAAGCAACAGATCGCGCCACGAGAACGCCTCTCCATCTGAACGCGCGGATTTTAGTCGAACACTCTGACCGGGAAGTTGCTTCGTCATCATCCGCAACGAGCCTGCTGCGCTCTTGCCCTCCCCTGGAGGGTCCGGGACGAGCGTAGCTCGCCCGTGGGTCGTCTCATATTGAGCGCAGCGAAATGTGAGACGGGGTGGGGTGACGGTCCCTCCGCGACGAACAGTGCCCGAGTGGAGAGATCACCCCACCCCGCTCGCGCTTCGCGCGATCGACCCTCCCCCTCCAGGGGAGGGTAAAGCAGGGCGCCTCCGTCCACATCGACACACACTTGCCGCTGGATGACATCGCATCTCTCGTGAGATGATCGCCGCCACGATCTCTTGTCGATGCCAGGGACATTTCAAGGCCATGATGACGCTGCGCCAGGTCGAAGTGATCCGTGCCGTGATGGTGACGGGCACCATTGGCGGTGCGGCGAAGCTGCTCAACGTCTCGGCGCCGGGGATCAGCCGCCTCGTCAAATACACCGAGCGCTCGCTCGGCATCCGCTTCTTCCAGCGCCAGAATGGGCGCTACTTCCCGACGCCGGAAGCCGAGAACATTTTCGAGCAGATCAACGGCGTCTACAAGAAGGTCGACGACCTCTCCGAGATCATCTCCAAGATCGGCCGCGGCGGCCTGTCGGAATTACGCATCGGCTCGGTGCCGAGCATCTCGCAGGTGATGGTGCCGCGCGCGATCGAGCGCGTCCGCCGCCGCTATCCCGATCTCGGCATCGACATCAACATCCTCAAGCTCGAGGAAGCCATCGACTACCTGATGCTAGGCCGCGGCGAGTGCGTGGCGATGAGCTATCGGCTCGAGCATTCCGGGCTCGACTTCATGCCGCTCGCCTCGGGCGAGCTCTATTGCATCGTGCCGCCGGGCCACGAGCTCTCCGGCCGCAAGCAGGTCTCGGCCGCCGAGATCACGCGCTATCCGCTGATCGGCATCGACCCCAACGATCCCTATGGCCGCATCATGGCCGAGATCTTCGCGCGTCATCGGCTCGACTACAACATCACCATCCGCGCGCGCTTCGGCACCACGGTCTGCGCGCTGGTGAAGGCGGGGCTCGGCATCGCCATCATCGACCAGTTCACGGTGGCCCATGGCGGCTATCCCGGCATCGAGCTCTTGAAGATCGCCGAGCCGACGCGGTTCGACACCTATGTCGCGGTCAAGCGCGGCACGCCGCTGTCGCTGCACGCCGAATACTTCATCGAGGCGCTGCGCACCGAGATGCGCGCGGTCGAGCCGTCCCGCGGCAGTGGCAAGGCCGCCCCGGCCCGCGGACGAAGGAAGTAACATGATGTTAGGTTTGCAGGACAAAAGGGTAATTGTGTTAGGCGGGGGAAAGACTATCGTCGCAGCTGGAATTGCACAGATTTCCCCGCTAATGGCCGGGGCCGGATGCTCCCAACGAAACGATCGCGAACCATGTCGAAACGCGGATACGCCGCCAGCAAGAAGCTCCTCACCGGCCTGATCGGCGCGCCGATCGCGCATTCCGCGTCCCCCGCCATGCACGAGCGCGCCGCCGAGGCGCTCGGCCTGCGCGGCCATTACCAGCTCATCGAGGTCGCGGGCGCCGATGCGGCCGGGCTGCGCCTGATGCTGGAGGGCGTCCGGCGGCTCGGCTTTGCCGGCGTCAATGTCACCTACCCCTATAAGGAAGCGGTCGTGCCGCTGCTCGACGCACTGGCGCCGGGCGCGGCCAGCATGGGCGCGGTCAACACCGTCGTCGTCCGGGATGGCCGGCTGACCGGCCACAACACCGACACCACGGGTTTTGCGCGGGCGGTGATGCCGTTGCTGGCGTCGTCCGGCAACGCCGTCGCCGTGATCGGCGCCGGCGGCGTCGGCAAGGCCATCGCGTTTGCGCTGGCGAGCCTGAAAGTAGCCGACATCCGCATTCTCGACAGTGAGCCGGCGCGCGCCGAGAAACTGGTCGCTCTGCTCGCCTCGCGCGGCGCCCGCGTCGCCACCAGCGTCGAGGACGCCCTCGAGGGCGCGACCGGTCTCGTCAACGGCACCCCGGTCGGCATGCTGCCGAACCGTGACACGCCGGTGCCGGTGGGACTGCTCAGGGCGGACCTTTGGGTCGCCGACGCCGTCTATTCGCCGCTGATCACGCCGCTGCTGGCCGCAGCGCGAGAGAAAGGCGCCCGGATCATGACCGGCCGCGAGCTCGCGATTTACCAGGCCGCCGACGCCTTCGAACTGTTCACAGGCCTTGCCCCATCGACCGAGATCATGGGAGAGGCTTTTGACGCCGTGATGGCTGCGCGCAGCGCGGCCTATCAGGCAGCTTGAGGCGAAGCGGCCGGATACAAGGCCGCTTGCAAGATTTGAAACGGGAGGAGAGGACGATGAAGTCAACGCTAGTGGTGGGCGCATTGCTCACCGTCATCACGGCAACGGGCGCCTTTGGCCAAGCGATCAAGCTCGCCAATGTCGCGGAGCTCTCGGGCGGCGGCGCCACCGTCGGCACGAACTGGAAGAACGGCATCGATCTCGCGATCGAGGAGATCAACGCCAAGGGCGGCGTGCTCGGCCGCAAGCTCGAGGTCAGCCACGCCGACTCGCAGTCCAACCCGGGGGTGGCGCGCGCCCAGGTGCAGAAGGCGCTCGACGCCGAGCCCTATGTGCTGCTCGGACCCGGCTATTCCGGCTCGGTGAAGGTGACCGCGCCGCTCGCGGCCGAAGCCGGCATCGCGCAGATCATGGGCGGCGAAGCCGCCGAGCTGACGCAAGGCGGCAACAAGTTCCTGTTCCGCACTTCGTTCGGCCAGCAATCCTCGATGCCGAAGGTCGCAAAGTACATCCACGACGAGATGAAGGCCAAGACGGTCGCGGTGGTCTGGGTCAACAACGACTTCGGCCGCGGCGGGCGCGACGTGATGATCAAGGAGCTCGACCGGCTCGGCTCCAAGGTCGTCGCCGATCTCTCCACCGAGGCGGGTCAGGCCGACTTCGCCGCCGACGTCGGCAAGATCAAGGCCGCCAATCCCGATGCCGTGTTCGTCTACCTGAATGAAGAAGAGAGCGCGCGCATCCTGAAGGAGCTGAAGCGCCAGGGCGTCACCGCGCCGCTGATGGGCGAGACCACGTTGATCGGCCAGAAGGTGATCGAGCTCGCCGGCGATGCCGCCAACGGCGCGCGCGGCCATGTCGGCCTCACCACCGACGCACCGGTCGACCTGATCAAGGCGTTCCGCGAGAAGTTCTCCAAGAAGTACAATTACGTCCCTGATCATAACGGCCTGAAGGGCTACCTCGCCGTCTACATGGTGAAGGCCACCACCGAAAAGATGGGCAAGGTCGACCCGAAGAAATTCGCCGACACGCTGCACGGCCTCACCATCAAGGCCGCGGACGAGCCGGGCATCCTGATGGACGTCACCTTCAGCGACACCGGCGACATCGACCGCCAGAGCTTCCTGGTCGAGGTGGTCGAGGGCAAGCAGGTGGTGAAGCAGGTGCTGCCCAAGGTGAAGTGAGGGTGTTCGCCTCTCCCCGCGTGCGGGGAGAGGCTGGAATTTGCGCGAGCAAATTCCGGGTGAGGGGGAGCCTCCACGAGTCCGACTGTCAGCGACCTCGCGGAGACTCCCCCTCACCCCAACCCTCTCCCCGCAAGCGGGGAGAGGGAGAAGAGAGAGGGGAAAATGTCCAATCTATTCGATCTTCTGGTCGCGGGACTCGCCACCGGCGCGATCTACGCGCTGGTTGCGGTCGGCTTCACGCTGCTGTGGCAGACCTCGCAGACCATCAATTTCGCGCAAGGCGAGTTCGTGATGCTGCCGGCGTTCCTGATGCTGGCGGCGATGCATGTCGGCGCGCCGTTCTGGCTCGCGATCATTCTCGGCATCCTCTTGTCGATGATCCTGCTCGGCCTCGCCTTCAAGCTGCTGCTGGTGGATCCGATGATGCGCCACGGCGTGCTGCCGCTCGCGATCGCGACCATGGCGCTCGCGATCGGCATCAAGGAGGCCGTCAAGCAATTCTTCAGCGCCGAGGCTTCGCCGTTCCCCTCGATCGTGCCGACCGGCGACGTCTCCATCCTCGGCCATGCCGTGTCGCTGCAGAGCATCGGCGTGCTCGCCGTCGCCATCCTCGCCGTTCTCGGCCTGACCACGCTGCTGAACCGCACCTCGCTCGGCCACCAGATGCAGGCCGCGGCGCAGAACCCGACGGTGGCGCGAATCATCGGCGTGCCGGTCGAGCGCATGATCCTGCTGACCTTCCTGATCAACGCCTTCCTGGTCGCGCTGGCCTCGCTGCTGATCACGCCGATCTACCTCGCAAAATTCTCGTCCGGCGAGGTGCTGGGCCAGGCAGCCTTCATCGCCGCGATCGTCGGCGGCTTCAACCAGGTGCGCGGCGCGATCGTCGGCGGCCTCTTGATCGGCGTGCTCGACAATCTCGCGGCGGCCTATGTCTCGACGCAGTACCGCGCCGCCGTGCCGATGATCTTCCTGATCGCCGTCATCCTGTTCCGGCCGCAGGGCTTGCTCGGCCGTGCCGAGGAGCGCACCGTATGAGCGGCTTCGCCAGACCCCTGAAGATCGCGCTCGGCCTCGCCATCATCGCCGCGCTGATCATCGTCCCCATGAACTTCAACCGCTACGGCCTGTTCATCCTCAGCCAATGGGCGGTGATGAGCATCGCCGCGATGGGGCTCAATCTCACGCTCGGCTATGCCGGCCAGGTCTCGCTGGCGCAGGGCGCCTTCGTCGGCATCGGCGCCTATGCGGCCGCGATCATGACCACGCATGGCTGGCCGCTGCCGGCGGCGATCCTGGTCGCGATCGGCTTGAGCTTTGCGATCGGCTGGGTGCTCGGCTATCCCGCGCTGCGCGTGCAGCACCATTATCTCGCCTTCGTCACCCTGGCCTTCTCCACCCTGGCCTTCCTGGTGTTCCGCAACGAGAGCTGGCTCACCGGCGGCATCTACGGCATCTCCAACATCCCGCGCCCGCACATCTTCGGCATCGCGACCAACAAGCCGCTGCCGTTCTACTATGTCTGCCTCGGCTCGCTCGCGATCGTCTCATTGGCGGTGTGGTGGCTGATCCGTTCGCCCTGGGGCCGCGCCTTCATGGCGCTGCGCGAGAATCCGCTGCGCGCGCAATCGCTCGGCGTCGATACGCGGCGATACACGCTGATGGCCTTCGCGATCGGCTCGGCGCTCGGCGGCGTCGCCGGCGCGCTCTACGCGCCGTTGACGCAATATATCGATCCGGTGCCGTTCAACCTGTCGCTCTCGCTCGACCTCCTGCTGATGGTGATCGTCGGCGGCGCCGGCTTCTATTTCGGTCCGTTCCTCGGCGCGATGATCGCGGTGTTGCTACCGGAATGGCTGCGCTTCACGGAAGGCTATTATCTGATGCTCTACGCGGTGGCCGTGATGCTGCTGCTGATCTGGTCGCCGACGGGCATTCTCGGAATCATCGACCGCTATCTCGCCGAACGCCGCACCAAGGCGGCCTCCGCGCTGCGCGCCGTCGCAAAGTCGCGCCTGGAGACGGTGCAATGAGTGCGGTCCTCGAAGTCACCGACATCAAGAAGAGCTTTGGCGGCATCCACGCCGTCAACGGGGTCTCGTTCGACGTGCGCGAGGGCGAGATCCTCGGCCTGATCGGGCCGAACGGCTGCGGCAAGTCCACGCTGTTCAACTGCATCCTCGGCCAGCTCACGCCGACAGGCGGCGAGGTCAAGCTCGACGGGCAGGTCGTCACGGGCCTGCGCCCCTCCGAGCTCAACAAGCTCGGCGTCAGCCGCACCTTCCAGCTGCTGCAGGTGTTCCCAAAGCTGTCGGTGCGCGAGAACCTGATCCTCGCCGGACAGGAGCACCAGGGCAACATGGCCTCGCGCCTGATCGGCCGCTCCGATGCCGGGCTGACCGAGGCCGCCAACCAGATGATCGGCTTCTTCAAGCTCGACCATCTCGCCGACGAGCCAGCCGGTGGTCTCTCCTACGGTCAGCAAAAGCTGCTCGATGCCGCCATGGCCTTCATGGGCGGCCCGCGCCTGGTGCTGCTCGACGAGCCCGCCGGCGGCGTCAACCCGTCGATGCTGGCGGACCTCAGGGAGCGTCTGGTCGCGATCAACCGCGAGAAGAACGCCACCTTCGTCGTGATCGAGCACAACATGGAGTTCGTGATGTCGCTGTGCTCGCGCGTGATGGTGATGGCGGAAGGCAAGGTGCTGGCGATGGGCCGGCCCGACGAGGTCCGCAAGAACTCCGCCGTGATTGAAGCCTATCTCGGACACTAAAGCGCGATGGAGATTGGAATGAATTGTCATCGCGCTTTGGTTTTATTGTTTGAGCATGATCTTGTCGGGAAACCGCTGCGCACTTTTCCGGATCATGCTGTAGGGAGCGAGTGATGAGCGACCCGATCCTCTCGGTCCACAATCTCGTCGGCGGCTACGGCAAGATGACGATCTTGAACGGCACGACGTTTGCCGTTCCTTCAGCCACGATCACGACGATCATCGGCCCGAACGGCGCCGGCAAGTCGACGGTGTTCAAGGCGATCTTCGGCCTGCTCAAGCTGCGTGAGGGCAAGATCAGCTTTTCCGGCCGCGACGTCACCAATTTGAGCCAGCGCGCGCTGCTCAATGCCGGCATCTGCTATGTGCCCCAGGGCCGCAACATCTTCCCCGAGCTGTCGGTGCGCCATAACATCGAGCTCGGCGGCGTCGCCGCCGACAAGGGCCTCGACCTGCCCAAACGGATCGAGGCGGCGCTCGACCTGTTTCCGGCATTGCGGCGCAAGTCCGCGCAGCAGGCCTCGACGCTCTCCGGCGGCGAGCAGAAGCAGCTCGAGATCGCCCGCTCCCTGCTGCTCGAGCCGAAGCTGGTGCTGGTCGATGAGCCTTCGATCGGCCTGTCACCGCTGATGGTGCAGCAGACCTTCGACATCCTCAAGAGCTTGCGCGACCGCGGCGTCACCATCCTGATGATCGAGCAGAACGCACGCTCGGCGCTGGAGATCTCCGACATCGGCATCGTGCTCGAGCTTGGCCAGACCCGCATGGTCGACGACGCCAAGCGCATTTTGAATGATCCGCGCATCGGGCAGCTCTTCCTCGGTGGCGCCATGGAGGAGAGTGCAGCATGAGCGCGAAAATGCGCATCGCCGTGGCCGGCGCCGGCCTGATCGGCCGTCGCCATATCGAGGTGATCGCGGCATCAAAGCACTGCGAGCTCGCCGGCATCGCCGACCCCTCGCCCGCCGCGACGGATTTGGCCCTGGCGCACAACGTGCCCTGCTATCCCGATCATCGTGCGCTGCTCGGACAAGCGAAGCCCGACGGGCTCATCATCGCCTCGCCCAACACGCTGCACTTGCCGATGGCGCTCGACTGCGCCGAAGCCGGCGTGCCGGCGTTGATCGAGAAGCCGGTGACCGAGACGGTCGCCACCGCACAGCGCCTGTGCGCAGCGGTGAGACGCACCGGCGTGCCGATGCTGGTCGGCCACCACCGCCGGCATAATCCCATCATCAAGTCGGCGCGCGAGGCCGTGACGAACGGAAAGCTCGGCCAGCTTACGGCCGTGGTCGGGCTGTGGCTCCTCAAGAAGCCCGACGATTATTTCGAGGTCGCCTGGCGGCGCGAAGCAGGCGGCGGGCCGCTGCTGCTCAATCTCATTCACGACATCGACAATCTCCGCTTCATCTGCGGCGAGATCGTCGAGGTGCAGGCGCTGACCTCGAACAAGGTGCGCGGCTTCGCGGTCGAGGACACTGCCGCGCTGCTGCTGCGCTTTGCGAGCGGCGCGCTGGGAACGGTGACCGTGTCGGATGCGACGCCGGCGCCGTGGAGCTGGGAGCTCGCCTCGGGCGAGAACCGGGACTATCCCAAGCAGGACCAGCCCTGCTACATCTTCTCAGGCACCGCGGGTTCGCTCTCCGTGCCGAACATGGAGCTGTGGTCCTACGCACAGCAACCCGGCTGGTACGCGCCGCTGTCGCGCGCGACCATCGCGCCGTCCGGGTTCGATCCGCTGGTCGAGCAGCTCCGGCATTTCTGCGCCGTGATCGCCGGCCGCGAACAGCCGCTGATCTCGGTCGAGGACGCGATGGGAACGCTTGCCGTCGTCGAAGCCGTCAGCGAGGCCGCGCGCACCGGGCAAACGATCTCGCCGGGGCAGATCATGGAGCAGGCCGCATGAACAAGCGCTCGATCGCCACCGTCTCCCTCTCCGGCGCGCTCGACGAAAAGCTCCGCGCCATCGCCGCCGCCGGCTTCGATGCAGTCGAGATCTTCGAGAACGACCTGCTGTCATTCGGCGCCGGCCCGCGCGACATCGCGAAGATGTGCATGGACCTCGATCTCGAGATCTGTGCGTTCCAGCCGTTCCGCGATTTCGAGGGCATGCCGGAGCCGCAGCGCGCGCGCAACTTCGCCCGCGCAGAGCGCAAGTTCGATCTGATGCAGGAGCTCGGCACCGATCTCTTGCTGATCTGCTCCAACGTCTCGCCCGCCTCGCTCGGCGGCATCGACCGCGCCGCGGACGATTTTCGCGAGCTCGGCGAGCGCGCCGCCAGACGCGGCTTGCGCGTCGGCTACGAGGCGCTGGCCTGGGGCCGCCACGTCAACGATTATCGCGACGCCTGGGAGATCGTGCGCCGCGCCGATCATCCCGCGATCGGCGTCATCCTCGACAGCTTTCACGCGCTGGCCCCTAGCTTTCCGACCCGCGCCATGGCCTCGATCCCCGGCGACAAGATCTTTCTGGTGCAGCTCGCCGACGCGCCGAGGCTCGAGCTGGACATCCTGTCGTGGAGCCGGCACTTCCGCTCCTTTCCCGGCCAGGGCGACCTGCCGGTCGGCGAGTTCATGGCGGCGATCGCGGCGACCGGCTATGCCGGGCCGCTGTCGCTGGAAATCTTCAACGACCAGTTCCGCGCCGGCTCGGCCGCGCAGACCGCGGTCGACGGCCTGCGCTCGCTGATCCTGCTGGAGGACCAGCTCGCACCGGATTGGCCGAATTATGCCGGCAAGCCGCTGGCCCCTAAGGCGAAGAGCCGCGGCACCGGCTTCATCGAGTTTGCCGTCAACGAGAGCAAGGCCGGCGAGCTTGCCCGCCTGTTCTCACAGCTCGGCTTCCGCAAGAGCGGCCAGCACCGCAGCAAGGCGGTGGAGCGCTGGTCGCAGGGCAAGGTCGAGCTCGTCATCAATTGCGAGACCGACGGCTTTGCGCATTCCCACTATGTCACCCACGGTCCCGGCGTCTGCGCCATCGCGCTCGACGTCGACGATGCCGGCCGCGCCATGCAGCGCGCCGAGACGCTGAAGGCGCGCACCTTCTACCAGCCGGTCGGGCCGGGCGAGCTTGAGATCCCCGCGATCCATGGCGTCGGCGGCAGCCTGCTCTATTTTCTCGACCAGGCCGGCAAGAACTGGGACACCGATTTCGAGCCTGTTTCAAGCGATGCAAGCGCCGATGCCCTGCTCGCCGTCGACCACATCGCGCAGTCGATGCCCTATGACGAAATGCTGTCCTGGCTGCTGTTCTACACCGGCATTCTCGACCTGAAGCGCCTGCCGCAGATGGAGATCGCCGACCCCAGAGGCCTCGTGCAGAGCCAGGCCGTCATCAACGCCGACCAGAGCTTGCGCTTCGTGCTCAACGGCTCCTCCGCCAACCGCACCCTGCCGGCGCGCTTCATCTCGGAGTTCTTCGGCTCGGGCGTGCAGCATGTCGCCTTTGCGTGCCAGGATATTTTTGCGACCGTCGCCGCGATGCGCCAGCGCGGCGCGGGCTTCCTGGACATCCCCGACAATTACTACGACGACATCGAAGCCAAATACGATCTTTCGCCCGAACTGATGGCGCAGCTGCGCGCCAACCACATCCTCTACGACCGCGAGGGCGACGGCGAGTTCTTCCAGGTCTACACCCACATCTTCGACGAGCGCTTCTTTTTCGAGATCGTCGAGCGCAGGAATTATCAGGGCTTTGGTGCGGCCAACGCGGGTATCAGGCTCGCAGCGCAGGCGCGCGAGGTGCGCCCCGCAAGCATGCCAAGGGCGTAGGACACTCTCTCCACGCCGTCATTGCGAGGAACTCTTGCGACGAAGCAATCCAGAATTTCTCCGCGGAAAAATTCTGGATTGCTTCGCTGCGCTCGCAACGACGGAGGAGATCGTTAGGAGGCCCTCTCCCCGCTTGCGAGGAGAGGGAGAGGCAAAGCCTCACTTCATCTTGCACTTGTCGTGGAAACGATCCTGGTCGTTCTCGACAATGGTGGCGACGGTCTTCAGGGCGAGCTGGCCTTCGGAATCCTTGACCACGTCCTGCAGGTAGAAGTTCTGGATCGGAATGTGGTTGTTGCCGAACTTGAACGCGCCGCGCACCGATTTGAAGTTGGCCTTCTCCATTTCGGCCTTCATCGCGTCCTTCTTGGAGGTGTCGCCCTTCACGGCGACGACGGCGCTGTTGATCAGGTTCGCGGCGTCGTAGGACTGCGCGCCGTAGAAGGTCGGCCGCAAGCCGGGATACTTCTTGCGGTAGTCGGCGACGAAGCGCTTGTTCTGCTCGTTGGGGAGGTCGTTGACCCATTGCTGCGCGCCGGGCACCCCGAGCGCGTTCTCCTTCTGGAGCGGCAGCGAGAGCTCGTCGATGGTGAAGGCGGTATAGAGCGGCATCGTGCTCTTCAGCCCGGCCTGTGCATATTGGTTCAGGAATTGCACGCCCGCAGCACCTGGATAGAACACGAAGATCGACTCGGCGCCGGAGGCACGCGCCTTGGAGAGCTCGGCCGAGAAGTCGAGCTGGCTCGGCCACACCGTGTATTCCTCGCCCACGACCTGCCCCTTGAAGGTGCTCTTGACGCCCGCCAGCATGTCCTTGCCGGCGGCGTAGTTCGGGCCGATCAGGAACACCGATTTGACGCCCTTCTGGTTCATATAGGTGCCGACCGCCTGCGGCGTCTGGTCGTTCTGCCAGGAGGTCGAGAACACGTAAGGCGAGCATAGCTCGCCCGCGAGCTGCGACGGACCGGCATTGGCCGAGATCAGGAAGGTCTGCGAGTCCACTACGGTCTTGAGCGAGGCCAAGAGCACGTTCGACCAGATGTAGCCGACGATGAAATCGACCTTGTCGGATTGCACCAGCTTCTCGGTCTTCTGCTTGCCGACGTCGGGCTTCTGGCCGTCGTCCTCGTAGATCACCTCGACCGGCTTGCCGTCCATCTTGCGGCCGAGATGATCGAGCGCGAGCTCGAAGGAATTGCGCATGTCGTTGCCGATCACGGCGGTCGGGCCGCTGAAGGTCGAGACGAAACCGATCTTGATGGTGTCGCCGGCGGATGCCGGGCCTGCCAGCACCAGCGCCGCTGCGCCCGCCAGCCAGAATGCCGTCCTCATAACAACTCCCCTCCTTATTATCGGTCCCGGAAGCGGGGTGATCGCCGCTCCAGGCCTGTCTCTATTGAAACGCAAAATCTGTCGCGCCGCCAATGGCTCAGCGCCTGCCTTTGCACCATATTTCGCCCCGATCGGAGATGGCAAGAAATATAATTCTACTCACTTGGACGGAGGCTGCGGCGCTTTTTCGCGCCGGATCGATACATCAGGCCTATGCGACGATTGATGACCTCTATTGGACCGCGGGGCCCAATCCGCACTTAAATGAAGAGGCGCAGCAGCGAGATTCGAGGGTTAAATCATGGCCGCAAATCCCCACCGCGTCGTCATCGTCGGAGCCGGCTTCGGCGGGCTGGAGGCGACTTACCGGCTTGCGGGCGCGCCGGTGGAGATCACGCTGATCGACCGCCGCAATCACCATCTGTTCCAGCCGCTGCTCTACCAGGTCGCGACCGCCTCGCTCGCGACCAGCGAGATCGCCTGGCCGATCCGCCATCTCATGCGCGACCGACGCGAGGTGACGACGCTGTTTGCGACCGTGAGCGGCGTCGATGCCGAGCGACGCCGCGTGCTGATCGATGACGGCAGCGAGGTGCCTTACGACACGCTGGTGCTGGCCACCGGCGCGCGGCATGCTTATTTCGGCCACGACGAATGGGAGGCATGGGCGCCGGGCCTGAAGACGCTGGAGGACGCGACCACCTTGCGCCGGCACATCCTGGTGGCGTTCGAGCGCGCCGAGCGCGAGACGGATCCCGCGCGGCGCGCGGCACGGCTGACGTTCGTCATCGTCGGCGCCGGTCCGACCGGCGTCGAGCTCGCCGGCACCATCGCGGAGATGGCGCATCACACCTTGCCCGCCGATTTCCGCAACATCGACACGCACAAGGCCCGCGTCGTGCTGATCGAGGCGGGCCCGCGCGTGCTCGCCGGCTTTCCCGACGAGCTCTCGGCCTATGCCCAGGCCTCGCTGGAAAAGATCGGCGTCGAGGTCGTGCTCGGCCAGGCCGTCACCGAGATCAACCGCGAGGGCGTCGTGTTCGGTGGCAAGCTGCTCGAGGCGAAGACACGGATCTGGGCCGCCGGCGTGCGCGCCTCGCCCGCCGCCGAATGGCTCGGCGCGCCCAGCGATCGCGCCGGGCGCGTGCTGGTCGAGGCCGACCTCACCATTCCAGGCCATCCCGAGATCTTCGCGATCGGCGATACCGTCAGTATCAATGCCTGGGACGGCAAGCCGGTGCCCGGCATCGCGCCGGCCGCCAAGCAGCAGGGTCGTCATGTCGCGGAGACCATCAGAGCGCGCCTGCGCGGCGCTGCGACCGGTCCGTTCCGTTACAAGCACGCCGGCAGCCTCGCCCAGATCGGCAAGCGGCTCGCCGTGATCGATTTCGGCCGGGTCAAGCTGCGCGGCGCCATCGCATGGTGGATCTGGGGCATCGCCCACATCTACTTCCTGATCGGCCTGCGCCACCGCCTCAGCGTCGCGCTGAGCTGGCTCTGGATCTACGCGCGAGACCAGCGCGCGGCGCGGTTGATCACGCAGGGGTCGAGCAAGGTGGTGTAGGCTTCTCGTGTCCCGGACGCGGCGCGGCATGAAATGACGCGACGCAGAGCCGGGACCCACAACCATGGGCCCCGGCTCTGCAGCGCAGCGCTACGCGCCGCACTTGGTCCGAGGCAAGCGCCTGCCGACGCGTGACGAGCTAGGGCGCCTTGCAAACGAAATTCGCGGCGTCCTCGCTGTCGCCCTGGCCGGAATACGCGGCGTAGCTCGGATACGGGCAGAGCGGCCGCGTGCGGCCCGGGCTCCAGGACGCAGGGACTTCCTTGTTGGCGGGACTGGCCGACGCGATGATGCGGTCGGGCGCCTTGCCGTTCTCCACCCAGTCGGTTAGCGCGGCCAGCGCATCGAACTTGTCCAGGGTGACGCCGCCACCGCAATGCGTTTCGCCGGGAATCGCGAACAGGCGCGCGACCGTGTCGGCGTGCCCCTGCAGGTTCTTGTTCAGCCGGTCGTACCAGCGGATGGTGTCGTTCACCGAGAACACAGGATCGGCCTGGCCGTGATAGATCAGCATCTTGCCGCCGTACCTCTGGAGCGATGCGAGCTTGGGATCATCGATGTCGGGCGGTGTCATGAAGTCCATGGCCGATTCCGTGAAGGTCGCGTCCTTGGCGAAAATCTTCGGCGCGTCCTTGTCGAAGTCATAGGCCTTCAGTGCCTCGACCAGCTTCTCATTGCTGCCTTCGACCACGACTGGCGGTGTCGAGAAGATGTAGTTCAGCGACGCTGCGCCCATGGTGGCGATGATCGGATAGTTATTCCAGGGCGCGACGGGGCTCTCGACCTTCCAGGTGCGCCAATTGCCCGTGCCGATGCCACCATCGAGAGGCCAGTCGGAATAGAGCGCCTCACCTTTCGAATTCTTCGGTCCGGCGAGGCTCATCTTCAGGGCGTCGACCTTGGCTTCGGACAAACAGGTGCTGTTCTGCCCAGGCGCGCAGATCAGACTCTTGAGATCGAACGCCTTCTGACAGGCCGCGAGATTGGCCGTCAGCCCATCCTTGACGCCGTCGAGCGCATCGCAGGCCTCCGTAATGCGCGAGGAAACGAGCTGAGCGTCCTCCTTGGTGATGGACTTGCGCAGATCGGGATCAGCTTTCAGGAAGGCCTGCACGTCCCAGGCGTGCTGGATCGCAGCGCGCGGGAGGTCGAAGCCAGGATTGCCGACGAGGAACCCGTCGTAATTTTCCGGCATGCGCGACGCCGCCACCATGGCGTGACGCCCACCGTTCGAGCATCCCGCCATATAGGAGCGATCCGGCTTGCGCCCGTAGTGACGGGCAATGATTTGCTTTGCGACCGGCGACAGCGTCATGTCGGCGGCATAGCCATAGTCGCGCCGCGCCTGCGGATCGAGGCCGAACGCCGCGCCGGCAGTCAGGCCCAGCGACTTGTTCGCGGGGTCCGAGCCGGAATGACCACTGTCCGACGACAGCACGGCAAAGCCGCGCGCCAGTGGCACTTTGCCACCGAAGGCTAACCCCTCGGGCAGGCTGCCAAGAGCGGGCACGATCACGCCGTCATTGCCGCCATTCACCTGATGCAGGAAGCGGCCGTTCCACTCGGCCGGCAATCGCAATTCGAACCCGATCGCGTAGGATTTCCCATCGACGCCGGTGCGCTGGTTGGCAAGGCCCGTCACGATGCAATGCTTCGGGAGACCGTTGGCCGCGTCCTGCGTTTTGGACCCGGTGATCTCGATGCTGGAGATGCCGAGCGAAGCGGTGGTGACCGGCGAGCAGGCCTCGCCCTCGGCCCGAGCCAGCGCGGCCGATGCCAGAAGCGCGGCCAGCGCGACGGTTGATATCAAGCCAGTCCTCATGGCGAACCTCCCTATTTAGTTATATCTTATAATTATTACCTCCATTTCCTAGTTTGGCAAGTACCGCCGAACGGCGTCGGTACAACACCTTTTACTTCACCAGCTCGCATCCGCCTTCCGCCAGCGGGCGGAACGCCTGATCGGCGGGAATGGTCGAGACCAGCTTGTAATAGTCGTACGGATATTTCGACTCCTCCGGCTTCTTCACCTCGAACAAGTACATCGGATGCACGACGCGACCGTCCTGGCGGATCGTGGTGTCACCGAACAGCTTGTCCTTGCCCTTGAACTTCTTCATCTCGGGCACGACCTGCTTGGCATTGTCGCTGCCGGTGGCCGCGACGGCGTTGAGATAAGCGAGCGTGGAAGCATAGACCCCGGCCTGGTTGCCGCTCGGCATCTTGCTGTTCATGCCGGGTCGCGCGGCAAAACGTTTGGCAAATGCGCGGGTGTCGTCGTTCATGTCCCAGTAGAAGGCTTCCATGAGCTGGAGGCCCTGCGCCACCTTGATGCCCATGCCGTGGACGTCGTTGATGAAGAGCAGGAAGGCGACGAGCTTCTGGCCGCTCTGCTGAATGCCGAACTCGGCGGCCTGCTTCACCGCGTTGATGGTATCACCGCCCGCATTGGCGAGCCCGATCACCTGCGCCTTCGAGCTTTGCGCCTGCAGCAGGAAGGAGGCGAAATCGGAGGTGCCGAGCGGATGCTTGGACGAGCCCAGCACCTTGCCGCCGTGTCCCTCGATGTATTTCTGCGCCTCCGCCTCGATGCCCTTGCCGAGCGCGTAATCGACCGTGAGGAAATACCAGTCCTTGCCGCCGCGCGACATCATCGCCGCAGCGGTGGTGTTGCCGGTTGCCCAGGCATCGTTGACCCATTGGATGGTGTTGGGCGAGCAGGCCTTGCCGGTGAGATCGGAGCTCGCGGTCGAGGACGCAAGGAAGGTCATGCGGCTGTCGCGCAGGAGCGCGTTGATGGAGAGGCCGACGGCCGAGTTCGGCACGTCGACGATGGCGTCGACGCCCTCGACATCGAGCCATTTGCGCGCGATGGCGTTGCCGACATCGGCCTTGTTCTGGTGATCGGCATAGACGATCTCGACCTTGATGCCCTTAGCCCCGCCGTTGAAATCTTCCGCGGCCATGCGCGCGGCCTCGACCGAGCCCATGCCGTTGGTGTCCTGGAAGATGCCCGAGATGTCGTTGAGCACGCCGATGCGCACGACATTGTCCGATATCTCGGCATTGGCCGCCCCGGTCATCAGGCTCGCGGCCAGCGCGAGCGTCCACTTCAGATGCTTCATCATTCCCTCCCCTGTGTTGGTTGCCGGCCGTTGCCGGCGAATCGAGAATCAGATCTGCCGCTCGGGCAGTCTCAGCACGAGCCCGTCGAGCTCGGACGTAACGGTGATCTGGCAGGACAAGCGGCTATTCGGCCGCCGCTCGGCGGCGGTGCCGTCGAGCAGCGCGTCCTCATCGTCAGCGATCGCCGGGAGGCGCGCGAGCCAGCTCTCATCGACATAGACGTGGCAGGTTGCACACATCGCATTGCCGCCGCATTCGGCCAAAATGCCCTCGACGCCGTGACGGGTCGCAGCCTGCATGGCGCTCTCGCCGCCAGAGGTCTCGACGCGGTCGGGCTTGCCGTCGGCATGGATAAAGATGATGGCAGGCATCAAGACTCCTCGTCAGGCCGGGGTGATGGTGACAGGCAGGCTGTCGAGCCCGCGCAGCGTGTTGTTGAAGCGGCGCTTCGGCTCGCCGGTGATCTCGATCTTCGCGATGCGGCGCGCCAGCGCCGTCAGCATCACCTCGCCCTCGAGGCGGGCGACGAGCTGGCCGACGCACATGTGGATGCCGGAGCCGAAGCCGACATGGCCGGAGGTGCGGCGGGTGATGTCGTAGCGGTCGGGGTCGTCCCAGCGCCTGGGATCGCGATTGGCGGCGGCGAGGAACATCAGCACCTTCTCGCCCTCGCCGATCTTCGCGCCGGACAGCTCGACCTCCCGCGTCGTGGTGCGGAAGAAGGTCTGCACCGGGCTCTCGAAACGCACCGCCTCCTCGAAGGCCCCACGGGCCAGCGAGAGATCCTCGCGTAGGCGCTGCCACTGATCGGGGAAGCGCGCGAGGCAATAGACGGCGGCCCCGATGCCGTTGACGGTGGTGTCGAGTCCGGCCGACAGCAGCGAGCGCACCAGCAGCGGCGCTTCGGTGGGCGTGATAGCACCCTCGTCGACCTGCGCATGAATGCAGGCTCCGAAGCCGCCGGGCGCGAGATTCTCGCGCTGGCACTGCTCGGCAACATAGGCCTGGTGCGGCATCGAACGTTCGATCGCCTCCTGGCGCAACTGGTTGGGTGGACCAAAGGCGTTGAACACGACGCTGGCATAGGGAATCAGATGCTCGCGCCCCTCCGGCTTCAGGCCGAGCGCATCGGGGAAAATCGACAGCGGATAGGCTTCGGCAAGATCGGTGATCGCATCGAAGCTGCGCTTGTCGAGCAGCGCGTCGACCCGTTCTTCCGCCGCCGCTGCAAAACGATCGCGCACCTGCTTCATCACCGTCGGCGACAGCACCTTCGACAGCACGGCGCGGGTGCGGGTGTGCGCGGGCGGATCGGCCTCCAGGATCAGGCTCGGCGGCCGCCACGGCGTTTCCTTCTTGAAGTCGGACAGCCCGACGCCGCGGCTGGAGCAGAACGTCGCCGGATCGTTCAGCACCGCGTGGACCTCGGCATAGCGCGCCACCCCATAGACCTTCCATTTGTCGAGATAAACCACCGGACCGGCCTCCCGCAGCAGCTCATGGGCGGGATAGGGATCGGCAAAGAACGTCATGTCGAAGGGATCGGCGTCGAGATGCGGGACGCCCGATCCCGCGGAGCCGGATGCGGTCATGGAAGACCTCCCTCATTTTGATCTTGTGAAAGGGCAGCGCATGCCCTTAGGTCTTTGGGCCCGCCGCGAGTCAGAAGCCCGATATGCCGCCGTCCTCGACCAGAGCCCGCCAAAAGCCCGCGCCCAATGATGCGGGACCGACGCTCGATCTCGACCGTTACGTCCCGGCGTTCATCACCTTCATCGCCAACAAGCTCTCGAACAGCGCGACCGCATTCTATCAGCGCGAGTTCGGCGTCAACGTCACCGAATGGCGCATCATGTCGCTGCTGGCGATCGAACCCGGCATTCCCGCCTCGCGCATTTGCCATGTCATCGGCTTCGACAAGGGGCCGGTGAGCCGGACCCTGGCCGGCCTCGAAAAGCGAGGGCTGGTGTCGATCCGCACCGACCCGAATGACGGCCGCACCCATTCGATCTCGCTGACGGCAAAGGGCCGCGCTACGCATGACAAGGTGATCGTGGCCGCGTTCGAGCGCGAGCGGCGACTGTTGTCCTGCCTGAGCAAAGACGAGCGCGAGGTGCTGATCGACCTGCTCCGCCGGCTGCATGAAAATCTCGGCACTGTGACGGACAGCAGCCACAGCTGACGCGCCGCGTAGCGGACACGCCCTGTGTTCAGACATGCGTCGGCATTTGCCGACGGCACCATCTCTGCCGCGCATTGTTTCCTCCAGAAAAGAACGCAGCGGTTCGCCCGCCGTCAACTTCGTCCGAAAGGGTTCGCACAAATTAGTTGCTTAAGCAACAAAAGAATCGGCAGGATAATGCGGCAGGGTGGCTGGCGTATCCCACCCGTCATTCCGGGGCGCGCGTAGCGCGAACCCGGAATCCATCGTGCAACACCCCTGCGGTGAAATGGATTCCGGGCTCGCGCCAAGAGGCGCGCCCCGGAATGACAGCGGAATGTGGCATCTAACTCGGCCTTTACAACCCGATCCACTCCCCCGACGCATCATCATTCAGCCGTGCCACCGCCTCCGCACGGCGCGTCAGCACGGCGCGCTGGTTGATGTAGCCCTTGTCGGTGATCTCGCCGCCATCGACCGACGGCGGCTCGGCGAGCAGCAGCGCGCGGGTGGCGTGACCGGAGGAGTTGGCGCTCTGCTGTTTCAGCTTCGCCAGACCCTGCGCGATGGCACTGCGGACCTTGTCCTGCGCCAGCACCTCGCTCACGTCCGCCGTCTCGGGCAGGCCGGCATGGGCGCGGCAGGCCGCAAGATTCGGGAATACCAGGAAGCGCACCTCGTCACCGCCGTGACCGGCGACGACGATGTCCTGAGCCAGCGGTGCCAGCGCGGCGATGCCGGCAACGCGCAAGCCGCCGACGCTGACCCATGTGCCTGAGTTGAGCTTGAAGTCTTCGGCAACGCGGCCGTCGAAGAACAGGCCGCGCTCGGGGCGCGCGCTGTCGGCAAGCTTCACGGCATCGCCGATCAAATAGAAGCCCTCCGCGTCGAACGCCTGCTTCGTCAGGTCCGGCGCCTTCCAATAGCCGGGCGTGACGTTGGGTCCGCGCACCCGCACCTCGAGCTTGTCGCCGGAGGTGACGAGCTTCAGCTCGGTGCCGGGAATGGGCACGCCGATGTTGCCGGAGCGTTCGGCAAGGAAATGACAGTCGGTGGCGAGCGGTGAGGTTTCCGTCGAGCCCCAGGCCGAGACCATTGGCAGCGCGCGGCCGACCGTCTGATGCGAGAGCTCTTCGAGCGCATCCCACAAATTCTGCGGCAGCGCGGCACCGGCGTAGAAGGCGAATTTCACCTCGCCGAAGAAGCGGCGGCGCAACTCCTCGTCGCTGCGCAGCGCCGCGATCAGCATGTCGAAGCCGCGCGGCACGTTGAAATAGACCGTCGGCATCACGCTTTTCAGGTTCGCGAGCGAGGCCGCGAACAGGCCGGGCGCGGGCTTGCCGCCGTCGATGTAGAGCGAGCCGCCGTTGCGCAGCACGAGGTTGAAATTGTGGTTGGCGCCGAAGGTGTGGCTCCAGGGCAGCCAATCGAGAATGACGAGATCGCGGCTCTGTTCGAGGAAAGTCCAGGTCTGCGCCTTGGCCTGCTGGCTCGACGTCAGCATGCGCTGGGTGTTGAGGACCGCTTTCGGCGTGCCGGTCGAGCCCGAGGTGAACAGGAATTTTGCAATCGTGTCCGGCGTGAGTGCAGCGAAGGCTCTTGCGACGTCGGGCGTCTCGGGCGTTGCCGCAATGGCGCGGAACGCCAGCGCGTCGGCATCATCGGCGTTGCCGCTGATGATCTGCGCGTTGTGCAGCGGCTTGATGGCGGCCATCGCTGGTGCAAACGGCTGGAGCGCAGAGACGTAGATTGCGCCGGGATCGAGCAGCGCAATCATGCTCTTGAGCTTGTCGAAATCTTTCGACATCAGCGAATAGGCCGGCGAGATCGCCGCCGAGGGCACGCCGACATGCTGGGCGGCGAGCGCGAGCAGCGCATGATCGATGCTGTTGTCGGAGAGGATCGCGAGCGGGCGGTCCACGCTGAGTCCTTGCGCCAGGATCCAGGACGCGGCGGCGCGCACCTTCCGCAGCGCCTGCGCATAGGTAACGGTGGTCCATGGCATTTCGACCTTGCCGCGTTCGGCCAAGAAGATCGTATCCGGCCTTTGCTGCGCCCATTGCTCCAGCCAATCGCCGGTGCAGCGCGCAAACTCGCCGAGAGGCTCGGGCGAGCGCAGAACGATGCTGCCGTCGGGCCGATGCTCTGCGACGGTCCTGGGCGTTGCGAACAGGCCTGCAACGTCACCATGTGAGGCGACTGTCATGTGCTTCCTCCTCCATCCCGGTTTTCAGGATCGGCCGCAGCCTCGTTCCGGGCCGCTTTGGCCTATAATGTTGGGCACGCCAATTGTTGTCGTCAACAACAATCTTTCGCTTGTGACCGAGGGGCGCTAGGGTTGCGCGCGACAGGAGACACCGACGTGACAACCACAGCAGCCCGGTCCGACAGCCGCCACTCCCCACGCAAGCGCGCCGGCAACGGCGCAGCACCACGCGATGTCGCCGACGACGTTGGTCTCGACGCATTGATCGGCCACGCCGGCTATGCGGTGCGGCGCTTCCAGATCTGGATCTTTCAGGACTTCATCAAGACGCTCGGCGAAGTCGATATCAGGCCGACACAATATTCGGTGCTGACCGTGATCGGCGCCAATCCGGGCCTGTCGCAAATGGCGGTGGCAAAACGCCTCGGCATCGAGCGCGCCCGGCTGGTGCACCTGCTCGATGCCCTCGAACAGCGCAAGCTGGTGAAGCGGATCAAGTCGAAGGAGGACCGGCGCTCGCATGCACTGCACCTCACCGCGCAGGGCGAGACGGCGCTCGAGAAGTTCAAGCGGCTCGCGGCCGAGCACGAGCGAAACGTCGAGGCGAAGATCGGCAAGGAGAACCGGGCGCAGCTGCTCCGGATCCTCTCCGGCTTCACCTGATCTCGACTGCCCATCATTTGGGCAGATGCACGCAAGAGGTCGCCGGAGCGAGCGGCCGCACGCCGACCGAAATATCCCGCAAGCCACTGATCGCACGATAAGATCCGGCACAATCATCCTGCCCGGATTCTGTACACAATGGCACATCGCTTGCTTCACTCCGGGCGAAGACGATTTGCCGGAGTTTTGCCGCCATGGGGGCCGAGCAGCCTGAAACGATCGCCGCGATTGTGGCCGCGCACCGCGCGGGCACGCTGACGCCGGCAGAGACGGTCGCGCGGACCTATCAGCGCATCCGCGATCACAACGATCCCGCCGTGTTCATCAGCCTGCGCGACGAGAAGGACGCGACCGCGGAGGCCGACAAGCTCGCGGCCCGGACGGATGCGGTCAGCCTGCCGCTTTACGGCGTGCCGGTCGCGGTGAAGGACAATATCGACGCGCTGGGCTTTCCGACCACCGCGGCCTGTCCGGCTTTCTCCACCACGCCCACACACGACTCGACCGCCGTCGAACGCCTGCGCGCTGCCGGGGCGATCATCGTCGGCAAGACCAATCTCGACCAGTTCGCGACCGGCCTCGTCGGCGTCCGTTCACCTTACGGCATTCCCCGGAATCCGATCCGCGAGGATCTCATTCCCGGCGGCTCGAGCTCGGGCTCGGCCACCGCGATCGGCGCCGGGCTGGTGCCGCTGTCGCTCGGCACCGACACCGCCGGCTCGGGCCGCGTGCCGGCGATGCTCAACAACATCGTCGGGCTGAAGCCGAGTCTCGGCATGATCTCGACCGCAGGCCTGGTGCCGGCCTGCCGCACGCTCGACTGCATCTCGGTGTTCGCACTCACGGTGGACGATGCCGCGCTCGCGCTGTCGGTGATGGCCGGCCCCGACCAGGCCGATCCATTCTCGCGCGACCGGCCGCTCGGCGCGATCACGCCGATACCGGCAAAGCTGCGGCTGGGCGTGCCGCGCAACGGGCAGCTGATCTTTTTCGGCGACAGGAAAGCGGAAGCCGCCTACAGCGATGCGCTGAAGCGATGGACCGCGCTGGGGGCAACACTGGTCGAGTTCGACCTCGAGCCATTCTACGAGACGGCGCGGCTGCTCTATGAGGGGCCCTGGGTTGCCGAGCGTTACCTCGTGATCAAGAACCTGCTGGCGTCCGCGCCAGACACGATCCACCCCGTCACGCGGGAGATCACCGCGGCCGGCGCGCGGCTCACCGCGGCGGAAACCTTCTCGGCGCTCTATCGCCTGCAGGGCCTGCGCAAGATCGCCGAGCGAACGTTCGCCAACATCGACGCGCTGGTGCTGCCGACGGCGCCGACGGCCTATACGACCGCGCAGGTGCTGGCCAATCCGATCGAGCTCAACAGCCGGCTCGGCACCTACACCAACTTCGTCAACCTGCTCGATCTCTGCGGCCTCGCCGTGCCGGCTTCGATGCGCAGCGACGGCATTCCGTTCGGCATCACGCTGCTGGCGCCCGCAGGGCGCGACGCGCTGCTCGCGAGCATCGGCCGCGTGTTCCATGCCGATACGAAACTGACGGTCGGCGCGAAGGGGGTGGCGCAGGCCCCGCTCGCGCCACTCCCGACCAGCAGCGACGACGAGATTCCGATCGCGGTCGTCGGCGCGCATCTCTCCGGCATGGCGCTGAACGGCGAGCTGACGGCGCTGAACGCATGCTTGATCGAGGCCACCAGGACGGCCGCCGACTACAAGCTCTATGCGCTTCAGACCACGCCGCCGAAGCCGGGCATGCTGCGTGTCGAGACCGGCAAGGGCGCTGCGATCGAGCTGGAGATCTGGTCGTTGTCGTCGTCCGCCTTCGGCAAGTTCGTCAACGCGATTCCTGCACCGATGGCGATCGGCACCGTGCGGCTTGAGGATGGACGGAGCGTGAAGGGATTTTTGGTCGAGCCGGAAGTGCTGGGCGATGCGCGGGATATCACCGCCTACGGCGGCTGGCGCGCGTATATGAAGGAAGCTGCGGCAAAGCAGGTCTCGTAGGGTGGGCAAAGGCGCGCTCTTCGCGCGCCGTGCCCACCATCACCATAAGGTGGGCACGGCGCTTCGCGCCTTTGCCCACCCTACGGCACCGAGCGTGTACCCTACACCGACACCGCGTAGATCTCGTACTCCCCGCGCACCAGCTCGATATGCGCGCGCATGGCGGCGGCAGCGCCCTGCTTGTCGCCACGCATGATGGCGACGACGACGCGGTCGTGCTCGGCTTGCGACTTGGCGAGGCGGCCGAGGTTGCGGAACTGGGCGCGGCGGAACGGCTGCACGCGGACGCGGGTCGCAAGCGTGATCTCGGCGATGTAGCCGTTCTGCGAGCCGGCATAGATCGCATTGTGGAAGCGCTCGTTGACTTCATGGAAGCGCTCGGGATTGCCGGCGTAGCTCAGCACCCGCAGCTCCTCGTGGATGGCCTCCAGCCCGTGACGCTCGGCCGCCGACATGCGTTCGGCGGCAAGGCCCGCGCACAAGGCCTCGAGCTCCGCCATCGCCTCGAACATGCCCTTCAGCCGCTCGATGGATGGCTGCGCCACCACGGCGCCGCGATGCGGCCGCGCCTCGACGAGGCCGCTTGCCACCAGCTGGCGCAACGCCTCGCGCACCGGCGTGCGCGAGACGTTGAAGCGCCGCGCGATGTCGGTCTCGTCCAGCGGCGAGCCCGGCGCCAGAGTTCCCCGCACGATCTCGTCGGCAAGCTGCAGCCGCAGCTCCTCGGCGCGCGTGACCTTCAGCAGCGACGGCGATGCACGGTCGACGCGCGGCACCACCGGCTCGGCCGGCAATGTGCCCTGCGGAAGATCATCAAGCGTCATACGGTCTCTTTCGGCTCGTCGATGATGCTGACATGAGCGGCGACGACGCGCCAGCCCTCCGGGAAACGTATCCACGTCTGCATCTGCCGGCCGACCTTGCCGGGAGCCGTATCGCGATAGAACAAGGTGGACGCCACGGCCGTGTCGCGGCCGTAGCTGGTGATCACGGTCTTGGCGGTGCGGCGGTTGAGGCCGACCGGCGAACGGCCGGCGCGGAAACCGGAGATTGCCTCGTAGCCGTAGAGGTTCTCGCCGATGCCGTAGCGCAAGGTGCGCAGGTCGTTGCGGAACAGCTCGCCGAGCACGGCGACGTCGTTGCTGACGAGAGCCTGCTCATAGCGCTCGAACGCGGCTTTGACTTCCGCGATCACATCGGGGAGATCGATCTGCATCTTAAAACCCTCTCGGCGCGGGCGCGGCGACGACGCCCATCTTTTCCAATGCGTGCGCGACGCGCAGCGCGATGTCCTCGCGCCAGGGCGCGCAAATGATCTGCACGCCGATCGGCAGCGGCTCGAGCGGCACGGGAACCGCGACCACCGGCAGGCCGATGAAGGAGATCGGCTGGGTGTGGATGCCGATATTGGCGCGCACCGGCAGCTCGACACCGTCGAGATTGAAGTTCACCTGACCGAGCTTTGGCGCGGTGCAGGGCGTCGCGGGTGCCAGCAGCACGTCGACCGATCCAAATATCTCGGCGAGTTGCGCGCGATACCAGCGGCGGAATTTTTGCGCGCGATCGACCAGCGCGGCCGGGACCATGGCGCCCGCGATCAGCCGGTCGCGCACCGCCGGGTCAAAGTCGTTCGGGCGCTTGCGCAGGCGATCGAGATGCAGCGAAGCGCCTTCGGTGGTGGTGATGACATAGGCGGCGGCGCGGGCGCGCGAGGCTTCGGGGATATCGACCACTTGCGTTGCGCCCAGCGCCTTGGCGACGCGGCTGACGGCTTCGACCGCTTCCGGAAACACGTTCTTCTGGAAGTGCCCGCCGGCGATCGCAAAGCGCAGACCGGAGATGGACTCATCGAGCAGCGGCGTGACGGGCTCCAATCCGCGCGTTGTGCAGGCGCCGTCGTCTGCGTCCGGCCCCTGCATCGCGTCGTAGGCGAGCGCGAGATCGGCGACGGAGCGTGCGAACGGGCCGAGATGATCGAGGCTCGCCACGAACGGGAACGAGCGCGCGCGCGACAGCCGGCCGTAGGTCGGTTTCAGGCCGAAGATGCCGCAGAAGGACGACGGCACGCGGATCGAGCCGTTGGTGTCGGAGCCGAGCGCGATCGGCACCAGCGCGCCGCCGACGGCGCTGCCCGAGCCGCCCGAGGAGCCGCCGCTCATCCGCGTGGTGTCGTGCGGATTGCGCGAGGGGCCGTCATGGATGTTCTCGCCCGTGAAATCGTAGGCGTATTCGCCCATATTGAGCGCGCCGACGAGAACCGCGCCGGCCGCTTCCATCCGCTCGATCAGCGTCGCGTCGCGCCCAGCCGGCGCGAGGTCTCGGTTGATCTTCGAGCCGGCACGCGTTGGCAGGCCCGCGACATCGAACAGGTTCTTGACGGCGAAGGGTATGCCGGCGAGCGGGCCGACTTTCTTGCCCGCAACGATGTCGGCATCGATCGCGCGCGCTTTCGCGCGGGCGCGTTCGGCGGTGACGTCGGTGAAGGAATTGAGGATGCCATCATGCTGCTCGATGCGCGCGAGCGCAGCTTCGGTGGCGGCGAGTGCGGACATCTTGCCGCCCGCGACCGCACTTGCGATGTCGGAGGCCGTCATCTCTGGCTTGGCGGACATGGTGTCAGGCCGTGAAGATCGGTGCCGGCTCGGTCTCGTCCGGCAGCGCGAAGTCGTCGACCAGACGGCCAAGCCGCAGCGAGACCTCGAGGTTGGCGCGCACGGCGGGCCGCCAGCCCTCCTCGATCGGCAGCGCCAGCGCCTTCGATACGGCGTCGATATAGTCGTCCAGGGGTTCGGCCATCACGCTCTCAAGCAATCAGTGCAGTCTTAGTGTATCGGCAACGGCGGATGCGGGATCGCCGTCAGCAGCTCCTTGGTGTAGTCGTCCTTGGGATCGCCGAGCACCTGCTCGGAAGAGCCCTCCTCGACGATCCGTCCCGTCCGCATCACAATGACACGATCGCACAACAAGCGCACCACATTCAAATCATGCGAGACGAACAGATAGCTCATACCTAGCCGCGCCTTGAGGTCCTGCAGCAGGTTGAGGACGACGGCCTGCACGGAGACGTCCAGCGCCGCGGTCGGCTCGTCCAGGATGACGAGCTTGGGATGCAGGGCGATCGCCCGGGCGATGCCGACGCGGGCCTTCTGGCCGCCGGACAATTGGTGCGGGAAGCGGTCGAGCAGATTGTGCGGCAGGCCGACCATGGTGGCCAGTTCCTCGCAGCGGGCGCGCAGCGCGTCGCGTCCCCGGATGTCGCCCAATTGCATGATCGGGTCGGCGATGGCGCGCGCGGCGGTGAAGCGCGGATTGAGGCTGTCGGTGGGGTCCTGGAACACCATCTGGATGCGGCTGCGCTGCGGTAGCCGGGCGAAGGCGGCAGGCTGGATGCCGCCAATGTCCTCGCCGTCGAACTGGATCAGGCCGGAGGTCTGGTCGAGCAGACGCATCACCATCATCGACGTGGTCGATTTGCCGCAGCCGGATTCGCCGACGAGACCGACGCTCTCGCCATGGCCGATCGCAAAACTGATGCCGTCGACGGCGCGGAACACGTCCGGCTCCACCGGCGGCTTGCGGCCGAACAGTTTGCCGAGCGTGGCGGTCGCGCCCTGGCGGGGATATTCCTTGACGAGCTTTTCGATGCGGAGGAGGAGCTGGTCGCCCTTCCCTTCGCTATGAGAAGCGTGCTGGTCAGGCGCGGCGACAACGGATGCGGATGAGGTTGCGCCCTCCTCTTCCGGCAACAGATCCCGCAAGCTCACCCCGAGCCGCGGCGTCGCGCGCATCAGCTTCTTCGTATACGGATGCTGCGGGTTCGCAAAAATATCGGCGGCCGTAGCGGTCTCGACGACGCGGCCCTTCTCCATCACGACGACGCGGTCGCAATAGGCGGCGGCCAAGCCGAGATCGTGCGTGATCAGGATGGTCGACATCGCGCGGCGTTTCGTCAACTCGACGATCAGGTCCATCACCGCCTTCTGTGTGGTGACATCCAATCCAGTCGTCGGCTCGTCCGCTATCAGGAGCTGCGGATTGCAGGCCAGCGCGAGCGCGATGACGACGCGCTGGCACATGCCGCCCGAGAGCTCGAACGGATAGGCGTGATAGCGCTCGCGCGGGCGGGCGATCTTGACCTGCTCCAGGGCCTCGATCGCCTTCTCGCCGTGATCGGCGACCTGGGCCTGCTGCACATGGGTGCGCAGCACGTCCTCGATCTGATCGCCGACTTTGCGGATCGGATTGAGCGCAGCACGCGGGTTCTGGAAGATCATCGAGATTTCGCGGCCGCGCAAATCGCGCATCTGGTCTTCGGTCGCCGCCTTGACGTCGATGCCGGAGAACATCACCGAGCCCTCGGCGATCTTGCCGGCGCGATCGAGGATGCGCATCACCGCGTAGGAGGTTACCGACTTGCCGGAGCCGGACTCGCCGACGATGGCCAGCGTCTCGCCCTTGGCCACGGAGATGTTGACGTGCTGCACCGCCTTGACGATGCCGCGGCGGGTGGTGAATTCGACCGTAAGATCCTGGACGTCGAGCAGCGGCTGGGAGGTCATGGACGGCTCCCGTCACTCAAACAATCGAAAACAACCCCATGCACAGTAGAAGCGCCATTGGAATCATTGGAGAATTTTTCTCGGAGGTTGGGCATCACGTCCTCCGTTGCGGATCGACGATGTCGCGCAGGCCGTCGCCGAGGAGGTTGAAGCAGAACACGGCGATCATCAGGGCAAGGCCGGGGAAGAGCGCGATCCACCATTCGCCCGACACCATGAAGCCGGCGCCTTCGGCGACCATGATGCCCCATTCGGCGGTCGGCGGGCGGACGCCGAGGCCGATGAAGGAGAGGCCGGCGGCGTTGAGGATGGCGTAGCCCATGGTCAGCGACATCTGCACGATCATGATCGGCATGATGTTCGGCAGGATGTGCACCAGGAGGATGCGGAACTCGCCGTTACCGGACAAGCGCGCGGCCTGGACGAAGCCGGCGTTGCGGCGGACATTGGCTTCGGCGCGCGCGACGCGGGCATAGAGCGGGAAGTTCACGATGGCGGTGGCCAGGATGATGTTCTGCACGGTGTTGCCGAGTGCGGCGACGATGCCCATCGCGAGCACGAACAGCGGGAAGGCCATGATGGTGTCGGCGATGCGGCCGACGATGCGGTCGGTCCAGCCGCCGAAATAGCCGGCCGCGATGCCGGCAAGGCCGCCCATCAGGAACACCAGCGCGACCGAGGCGATCGCGATGAAGAAGTCGAGGCGCGTGGCGACGATGACGCGGCTGAAGATATCGCGCCCCAGCTGGTCGGTGCCGAACCAGTGCGCCGCCGACGGCGCCTTCAGCGCAGCCGCGGTGTCGGAGGCGAGCGGATCGTAGGGCACGACATAGGGGCCGAACAGCGCGGCGAACACGATGATCAGGAGCAGCGCAAAGGCGAAGCCCGTGACCTTGTTCTCGCCGAGGACGTAACGGGTCTGCTCGAGGATGGCGACGAGGCCTGACGTACGGGCGGGGCCGACAGGTTCAACAGCAGGCGCAACGGAGCTCATTGTTCGACGCCCTCTTTTCGCGTGATCGTGTTCGGAAGCCGTCTCTCCGTCGTCATTGCGAGCGAAGCGAAGCAATCCAGGCTGCGCATCGCGGCAATAGCCTGGATTGCTTCGTCGCTTCGCTCCTCGCAATGACGAGCTGGGGCACCGATTTTCCGGATCATGTGCTACCCTTCCAACCTGACGCGCGGATCGATCACGCCGTACAAAATGTCGATCACGAGATTGAGCAGCACGTACATCACCGCCATGGTCAGCACGAAACCCTGCACCGGCGCGAAGTCCGAGGAGATCAACGCTTCCACCGCGTAGGAGCCGATGCCCGGCCAGGCGAACACCTTCTCCACCAGCACGTTGGCCCCCAGCAGGAACGAGAACACCATGCTGAGCGTGGTGATGACTGGCAGCATCGCGTTGCGGAACGCGTAGGTGACGATGACGGTTGCGGGCGACAGGCCGCTGGCGCGCGCGGTGCGGACGAATTCACTCGCGAGCACCGCGAGCATGGAGGCGCGGGTCATGCGCGCGATCGGCGCCAGCGAGAAGATCGCGAGCGTCGTTGCGGGCAGGATGAGCTGGCTCAGCGCCGAACGGAACGCCTCGACATCGCGCGCGATCAGCGTGTCGATCAGATAGAAGCCGGTGACCGTCGGCGGCGCGCTGTAGAACACGTCGAGACGGCCGAGGGGCGCCGGTGACCAGCCGAGCCGAAAATAGAAGACATAGACCAGCACGAGGCCGGTGAAGAACACCGGCAGCGACACGCCGGCCGTGGTCGTGACCCGGCAAAGATGGTCGATCCATGATCCCGGCCGCGTCGCCGCCAGGACGCCGAGCGGAATGGCGATCGCAATGGACACGAAGAGGCCGAGCAGCGTCAGCTCGGCCGAGGCCGGCAGGCGGTTGCGGATCTCGGTGGCGACCGGCTGGCCCGTCGTCAGCGAGTTGCCGAAATCGCCGTGCGCGAGATCGTTGGCATAGCGGAAGAACTGCTCGATCAGCGGCTTGTCGAAGCCGAGCTTTTTGCGGATCTGCTCGACGGCTTCCTTGGTCGCGGCGGGACCTGCGAAGTAGGCCGCGGGATCACCCGGCAGCGCGCGCGTCAGCAGGAAGGTGACGATGACGACGCCGATCAGCGAGGGGATCGCGAACATCAGGCGCTTGCCGATCATGGTCAGCATGGGATGCTCCGCGGGCTTGCTTCGCCTCTCCCGCTTGCGGGAGAGGCCGACGCGCCCCGGGCGATGCGACAGCATCGTCCCGCGCGCGGCGGGTGAGGGCTCTCGCCGCGCGGGGACACCCTCCGCAATCCCTGCCAACCCCAAAGCGGAGACACCCTCTCCCCAACCCTCTCCCGCAAGCGGGAGAGGGAGCCCAGAGCCGATGCCGATGCGTCGCCGACGATCAGCATGACCTTTTACCCCTTCGCCATCGCGCGATAGTCGAGCCGCCGGTGGAACCAGTATTGGTAGCCGCTGATGTTCTTCTGCATCGCGACGTTGACGAAGGGCTGGTAGAGCGGGATGCGCGGGACGTCGGCGAAGGCGAGATCGACGAAGCCTTTCACGTCCTTGTCGTAGGCCGCGGTGTCGCCGGTGGCAGCCGCCGTGCGCGCGCCGTCGATGAACTTGTCCATCTCCGCCGACTTGTAGCTCATGGTGTTGAAGACGGAATTGTTGCCGTGATAGCACCAATAGAAGAAGTACTCGGGGTAGTCGAGCCAGCCCGAGAACACGTTGGTGAACAGCGGCATCTCCTTCTTGTTGAGCTCGGTGCGCCAGTTGGCGCCGGGCACCTTGTTGATGGTGGTCTTGATGCCGAGCTGGGCGAGGCTCTCCTGCACCAGCACGCAGAGCGGCTCGTTGACGCCGGCGAAGTTGAGGTCGAACGAGATCGTGGTCTCGAAGCCGTTGGCGTAACCGGCCTCTGCCAGCAGCGCCTTCGCCTTTCCCATGTCGGTGTTGTACTTGTGCGGCTGCGGCCAGGCGACTTCGGTGGCCTTGTCCTTTGCGCCGAACATGGGATTGCCGAGGCCGAACAGCACCGCGTCCATGATCTTCTGATACGGCAGCGCATAGGCGATGGCCTGCCGCACCTTCACATTGTCGAAAGGCGGCTTGGTGACGTTCATGCCGATATATTGGATGCCGTTGGAGAACGGCAGCGACACCACGTTGAGCTTGCCGTTCGCCTTCATCTCCTGGAAATCCTTGAACGGCAGCTCATAGGAGATGTCGGCGTCGCCGCGCTCGAGCAGCGCACGGCGGTTGCCCGCCTGCGGCACCATGCGCCAGATCACGCGCTTGATCTTGGGCAGCGGACCACAGGCCCAATCCTCGTTGCGCTCCATGATGACTTCGGTGCCGGCGGTCCACTTCGTCACCTTGTAGGCGCCGGAGCCCGCGGTCTGCTGTTTTGTAAACTCGAGACCCCACGGATCCTTTTCGCTCGCGTTCTTCTTCACGAGCTCGGAATTGACGATGCAGGGCACGATCACCGCGAGGTCCGGGATCGTCAGCCGATCCTTCTTGGCGAAATCGACGCGCACGGTGGCATCGTCGACCACGACGAACTGCTCGGCCTTGGTCAGCGAGCCCGCGCTCATCTGGAAGGTCGGGAAGCCGCCGACGCTGACGGCGCGATCGAGCGACCATTTCACGTCTTTCGCCGTGACCGGCGCGCCGTCGTGGAATTTGGCGTTCTTCTTCAGCTTGAAGGTGACCGACATGTCGTCGATCTTCATGTCGTCGGCGAGCTCACCCTTGAACTTGTCGCGGTCGTAATAGGGCACGCCGCCGGGGCCGCTCTTCATCTCGTGGCTGATCAGGCGATCGTAGCAATTCCAGGAGACTTCATAGCCGGGCACGTTGGTGCCGACGCCATGGATGTCGAGATTGTTGGGGCCGCCTTCCGAGACGATCAGCAGCGTCTCCGACCGGGCATCGGCCTTGGCCGAGGAGATCACGGACGGCATGGCCGGAAGCGCCGCACCCGCGGCCAACCCGGAAACGGATTTGAGGAAATCGCGGCGCTTCATGAAATCGCTCCAACATAAAAGTTTTTCGTTGGAGCTGGATTCGCAAGGTTCGTGCCAAGGGTTAACGGAAGCTTACATCGCACTTAAATGACTGATCTATAAAGGGATCGACCCAATTCCGGCTCACCCGGCAACTCCGAAGAGCCCCGCTCTTTGCATACAAAGATGCGGTTTTGATCACAAAATAAGCAGACGAAGTAAGGAGCCCGATTTGGCGCCACCTGCCTGCCGCGGGTCGCGGCCTCGACGAAGCTCGGGCCTCGCGGGCCAAGCTCGTCATTGCGAGGAGCCCTTGCGACGAAGCAATCCAGAATCTTTTCGCGGAAAGACTCTGGATTGCTTCGCTTCGCTCGCAATGACGGAACGCTCAGCCCGCCCAGATCAACTCCTGCAATTCGACCAGATCATCCGCCTGCTCCTGCCAGCCTTCGATGCAGATGTGGCTGTTGAGGTCGCTGGCGCGGTGCAGCAGCATCAGGGCCATCAGGCGGCGCTTCAGTGTGGCGTCCAGCCTTGCATAGCCGAAGCCTTCGAGCAGGCTCTTCACCCGTCCCGGCCGGCCCGCCGCCATGAAGGCGCTGGGGCCGAGCAGATCGTAGTCGCGCCATCCCGCGAGCACGTCGCCGAAATCGAACAGACCTGCGAGCGACCATTGGCCGTCATCGCAGGCGAGCAGGAAGTTCTCGGGGATGTATTCGCCGATCAGGATCACCGGCGGTGCGACCATCGGGATCAGCTTCGCGGCATCGCGCAGGAGGTCGTCGAGACCGGCGAGGAATTTTGGTGCGAGGCCGAGACGCTCGTGCCTGGCGCGGCAACCCTGCATCTGGGCGTGCATGAATGCGTCCCAGCGCGGCCCGATGGACGCGAGCTCTCCGAGCGGAACGCGCTGCACGGAAGCGATGGTTTCGCCGATCTGGCGCAGCAGCCGCTCCTTCTGCGGCTCCGGCAGTGAGGGCCAGACCTCCGAGCCGAGCGTGCCGGCGAGGCGCGTCATGACGAGATAGGGCCAGCCGTCGCGCATCCCCTCCGCGACAATCTCGGGAATCGGCAGCTCGAGGCGGCCGGCGAGCTGCGTCAGCGAGGCGCGCTCCGAGACGAATTGGGCTGCGAGCAGTGGCGGGAAGATCTTCAGGATCAGCTTGTCGCCGAGGCCGACCACGAGATTGGTGCCGGTCGCAAATACATGCGGTGAGCCGGCATCGAGCCCATGGCCGCGCGCGATGTCGAGGGCGATTGGCAGCCATTGCGGGAACGCGGAGCGAAAGGTGCGGAAGCTTGCGGCGTCGACGAGGTGAGGCAGCTGTTGCAATGAGGCGGTGGTCATCTGCACTCGGTCATCGATACAAGTTTGATGGATTCAGTGCGAACCAAGCAGGCGGTGCAACCTCTCCCGCTTGCGGGGGAGGTCGACGCGAAGCGTCGGGTGGGAGCTCTCTCCTCTAGGGGATTGTCCCGTTGTGGAGACACCCTCTCCCCAGCCCTCCCTCGCAAGCGGGGGAGGGAGCGCATCTCGCTTGCGGCTATAGCGATATCCAATCGCGACACACCCCTACCGCTCGGGGCTCGCCCGCTCGAACTGGCGGAGCAGCTTGTTGCCGCGCTCGACGGCGGAATCGAGCGCTGATTGCGCGCTCTTTTGGCCGGCGAAGGCCTGCTCGAGCTCGTCCTCGATCACGCCGCGGATCAGGACGAAGGAGCCGAGCCGGATGCCCTTGGAGTTCTCGGTCGGCGGATTGAGCGTGATCTGCTCGAACGAGATCGCCGAGCCGGGATTGCGCTCGTAGAAGCCTTGCGCGCGCGTCAGCTCGAAGGCGGCGCGGGTCACCGGCAGATAGCCGGTGTTCTGGTGCCAGGCGGCCTGCACGCCGGGCTGGGACAGATAGGCGAAGAAGCGCGCCACGCCCTTGTATTCCTCGCGCGGACGGTCGCGCAGCACCCACAGCGTGGCGCCGCCGATGATCGAGTTCTGCGGCGCGCCCTTCACGTCGGGCCAATAGGGCACCATGCCGTAGCCGATCTCGAACTTCGAATTGGCCTTGATGTCGGCGCGCGTCGCCGAGGAGCCGATGAAGATGCCGCACTCGCCCTTCTGGAAGCGCGGCTCGGCCGACTGGCCGCGGCCGCTGTAGTCGAACAGCTTGCTCTTCTGCCACTCGCTGAGCGCCGCGACGTGATGCACCAGCGTCGGATTGTTGATGGTCAATTCCGCATCCAGCCCGGCGAAGCCGTTCGCCCGGCTCGCGACCGCGAGGTTATGGAAGGCGGAGAAATTCTCGACATGGATCCAGGACGGCCAGGACGTGGTGAAGCCGCAGGGAGCACCGCGGTCGCGCAGGCGCTTCGCGGCCGCTCCCAATTCCGGCCAGGTCTTCGGCGGCGCCTCGGGATCGAGGCCCGCGTCGCGGAACATGGTCTTGTTGTAATAGAGGATCGGCGTCGAGGAATTGAACGGGAAGGACAATAGATTGCCGGCCGCATCGGTGTAGTAGCCGGAGACCGCGGGCAGGTAATCGCCCAGCGAGAACGGCTCGCCCTGGTCCCGCATCAGGCTGAACACCGGATAGATCGCGCCCTTGGCCGCGGTCATGGTGGCGGTGGCGACCTCGTTGACCTGGACGATGGCGGGCTGGCTGCGCGAGCGGAAGGCGAAGATCGCAGCCGTCACCGTCTCGGTATAATTGCCCTTGTAGACGGGCACGATGCGGTAGCCGGACTGCGAGGCATTGAAGTCGGCGGCGAGCTTTTCCAGCTGCCGGCCGAGTTCGCCGGACATGGCGTGCCACCACGCGATCTCGGTGGCGGCCCGCGCAGGGGCGGCCAATGAGAGGGCCGCAAAGGCGGCGACGAGCTGCAAAAGGCGCAAGGCTGACCTCACGATGGCTCTTCCCGGAACGCACGGCGACAGCCGGCTGCCCTGCTTAAGGCGCGACATAGCCGGTTTCAACCGGGAATGAACGCCGGCCGCGCCGCACAATCGGTCTTGCGGAACCAGGCGGGATGGCCTTCCCTTAACCATCTGCTAGAGCCCCGTTCCGATCGGAACGGGTCTCTAGACCTTAATTTGACGCGTTTTCTTTACGCGAACCGGTATCCACTTCGCTTGAAAACGCTTTAGATTGCATTGAACCTTTTCCTTCCGCCATAGACTCCACCACTGAGGGGTTGAGTGTGCCAGTGTTGAGCCGTGCCGAACTCTCGCGGACCGGGGTGGTCTTCGTTGCGCTTCTGCTTGCCGCAGTCTCGTCGAGCATGTGCGCGACGGGCGCTGTTGCGCGCGAATTTCGCGCCGCCGATACCCAGACCGAGAATTACCCGACCGTCCAGGCGCTGCGCTACATGGGCGCCCTGATCGCCGAGCGCACCGGCGGCCGGCACGAGATCAAGGTGTTCCACTCCCGCCAGCTCGGGGAGGAAAAGGAGACCATCGAGCAGACCCGGGCCGGTGCGATCGACCTCAACCGGACCAACGTGGCGCTGATCGGCAATTTCGTCCCGGCCATGAACGTGCTGGCGATGCCGTTCCTGTTCCGGTCCATCGAGCACATGCAGAAGGTGCTGGACGGACCTGTCGGCAGCGAGATCCTCGGCAGCTTCGAGCCCTACGGCTTCGTCGGGCTCGCCTTCTACGATTCGGGCGCGCGGTCGATCTACAACGGGGTCCGCCCGGTAAAGACCATCGCGGATCTCAAGGGATTGCGGATCCGGGTGCAGCAGTCGGAGTTGATGAGCCAGATGATGCGCGCGCTCGGCGCCGAGCCGGTCGAGCTTCCCTACGGGCAGGTGCTCACCGGGCTTGCCAACCATCTGATCGACGGCGCCGAGAACAATTGGCCATCCTTCGTGACCACGGACCATTACAAGCATGCCGGCTATTACTCGCTGACCGAGCACACGATGAGCCCGGAAGTGCTGGTGATCTCGCTGAAGGCCTGGAAGAGCCTGTCGGCAGAGGAGCAGACAATCTTCAAGGAGGCCGCGCAGCGCTCCAGCCGGTTCATGCGCGAGAAGTGGCGCGACCTCGAGGACCAGTCGCAGCGCAAGGCGCAGGAAGCCGGCGTGACCATCGTCAAGGACATCGACCGCAAGCCGTTCGAGGAGGCAATGGCCGCAATCTATGCCAAGGCCGAACGCGACCCCGCGGCGGCCGCGCTGATCGAACGCATTCGCAAGGTGGAGTGAGGCCTGTTGGCTGCGCTTGGACATAGCGAACACGCGGACAAGCCGCCCGGCCCGATCGGGCAGCTGCGCGCGCGCATCGTCGGCCTGCTGCGGGCGGTGCCGATCCGCTGGCGCATCCTGTCGATCGCCGCGCTGAACTCCGCCGTGGTCGTGGTGCTGGTGGCGATGATCTGGAACGGCGCGCAGGTGCTCGGTTCGGCCTGGGACGACGTGCGCCAGGTGCGCGAGTCCGACCGGATCCTGGCGCTGCTCGAAAGCGAGACCGGACGGCTGCAGAACCTGATCCACCGCTACATCAACCAGCCGAGCCCGGACCTGTTCGCCGAGATCCTGTTGCTGCGCGAGGCGGTGCTGGGCACGCTGACGGGTCGCGCCGCCAAGGACCCGATGCTGTCGGGCTCGGTCGAGGAGCTGGAGCGCACCACCGACCGCTTCCTCAACGGCTTCGGCGAGCTGCGCAGCGTGCAGGCCACGATCGCCAAGACTTATGAAGAGCAGGTGCAGGGCCCGGCCAGGGACATGGCCGGGCTCTACTCCATCATCGAGGGCGCCACCGGCCATCGCGACGCGCTGATCTGGCCCTCGCTCGGCAAATCCCGCGAGGCCTTCACCGCGATGCTGGTCGCGGCCAATTCCTATTATCTGTCGCAGTCCTCGGGCGCCGCCGACGACGCACGCCGCAACACCGAGACGATCGAGCGGACCATCCCGGTCATGATCGATCTCGCCGACAACGACCTGCAGAGGATGGCGCTGCAGCGGCTCGGCGCCCGCACCGCCGCGCTGCGCGAGGGCTTTGCAAAGCTCTCCGAGCAGCTTGCGAGCCGCACCGAGCTCCTGCGCAACACCATCGACGCCAGCCAGGCCGAGGCGATCGGCGCCATCGACGACCTCTCGACCAAGATGCGCCAGCGCGAGCAGAAGGCGCAGGAGACGTTCGACCGCACGCTGGCGGACATCTCACGGCGCGTGCTGTCGATCGCGGTGATCTTCCTCGGCATCATCCTCACCGCGGGCGTCTTGATCGCGCTGTCGATCCGCCTGCCGCTGCAGCAGATCATGACGGCGATGCGCGCGATCACGCTCGGCGATCTCGACCGCGAGGTGCAGGGCACCAAGGCGCGCGACGAGGTCGGCGCCATGGCGCGCGCGGTGGAGGTGTTCCGCGAGAACGCGATCGCCAAGCGCCGGACCGAGGACGAGCTGCGCGCCTCGAAGGAGAAGGCCGAGAGCGCCCTGCTCGAGCTCAACGCCGCGCAGCAGAACCTGATCGACGCCGAGCGGCTGGCCGCGCTCGGCGGCCTGGTTGCCGGCGTCGCGCACGAGGTCAACAACCCGATCGGCATCAGCCTGACGGTGGCGTCGAGCTTTGCCCGGCGCACCGAAATCTTCGAAGCCCAGCTCAAGGGCGACGGCGGCCTGCGCCGCTCGCAGCTGGAGGAGTTCGTGCAATCCTCGCGCGACGCCTCGCAGCAGCTCGTCGCCAATCTCCAGCGCGCCGGCGAGCTGATCCAGTCGTTCAAGCAGGTCGCGGTCGACCGTTCCCATGCCGAGCGGCGGCAGTTCTCCCTGAGCGAAGCCACCGATCAGATCATCGCCAGCCTCAAGCCCGTGCTGAAGCGCTCGCCGATCACGCTGGAGGTCGACGTGCCCGAGGGGCTGCTGCTCGACGGCTATCCCGGCTCCTACGGCCAGATCCTGACCAACCTCTTCCTCAACGCCGCCAACCACGCCTTCGCCGACGGCCGCGCCGGCCGGATCGCGATCTCGGCGCGGCCGCGCGGGACCGAGGACATCGAGATCAGCTTCTCCGACGACGGGGCCGGCATGACCCCCGACGTGCAGCGCCAGGCCTTTGACCCTTTCTTTACCACCCGGCGCAATGAAGGCGGTACGGGACTTGGCCTTCATATCGTCTATAACCTCGTCACCCAGCAGCTCGGCGGCCGCATGATGCTGGAATCCAAGCTGGGACAAGGCACTACTTTTCGCATTATCATGCCCCGCGTCGCCAAGGGCGGCGCGCAAAGCACAGAAAGTGACGGATCTTCTCAATGGCCGAACAGGACGATGTCCTCCACCTGATCGACGATACCGGTACCGCGTCGGAGGATAGCAACGCCCGGAAATGGAAGATCGCCGTCATCGATGACGATCCGGCCGTGCATGACGGCACGCGTTTTGCGCTGTCGGACTACAGCCTGAACGGCCAGAGCCTGGAGATCCTGTCGGCCTATTCCGCGGCGGAAGGCCGCAAGCTGATGGCCGAGCACCGCGACGTCGCCGCCGTGCTGCTCGACGTCATCATGGAGACCGACGTCGCCGGCCTCGAGCTGGTCGAGTTCATCCGCAACGAGATCCGGAACGAAACCGTGCGCATCATCCTGCGCACCGGCCAGCCCGGCCAGGCGCCGGAGCGGCGCGTGATCGTGCAGTACGACATCAACGACTACAAGGCCAAGACCGAGCTCACCGCCGACAAGCTGTTCACCTCGCTGACCGCGGCGCTGCGCTCCTATCAGCAGCTCGAGCGCATGGTGCAGACGCGGCGCGGGCTGGAGATCATCATCGACGCCGCATCCACGCTGTACGACTTCAAGTCGATGCAGCGGCTCGCCGAGGGCGTCCTGACCCAGCTCGCTTCGCTGCTCAACGTCGATTGCGCCGGCATCCTCGTGCTGCGCGACAATGGCGGCAACGATCCCGAGCTCTCCGTGCTCGCCGGCAGCGGCTGCTACAGCCGCTTCATCGGCACCACGTCGTCGAAGGCGCTCGACCCCGAGCTGCGCGAGATGGTGGAGGCCGCGTTCCAGCGCCGCAAGAACGAGTTCGCCGACCACCGCAGCGTGATCTATTTGCGCACCGGATCGGGGCGCGAGGTCGTGGTGCTGCTCCAGGCCGAGCGCGAATTGTCGGAGACCGACCGTTCGCTGGTCGAGATCTTCTCGAGCCGGCTCTCGATCGCCTTCGACAACGTCATCCTCTATCAGCAGCTCCAGGACGCCAACACCCAGCTGGAGGACCGCGTCGCCCAGCGCACCCGCGCGCTGATGCAGGCCAACCGCCGGCTCTCGGCGCAATGGCTGCGCCTGCAGCGCGCCAACGGCTTCAAGAACGAGATTCTGGGCACCGTCGCGCACGACCTGAAGAACCCGCTCGGCGTCATTCTCGGCCGCACCGAGATGCTGAAGGAGCTGATCTCGACCGGCGCCTCGGAAAGCGGCGTGGTCGCCCAGGTCGACCACATCCGCGACGCCACCAAGCGCCTGACCACGATGGTCGATCATTTGATCTCGGATGCGATGGCGGATGCCTTTGACATCACCATCCGCCGCGAGCCGGTCGACGTCGCCGCCCTGGTCAAGGAGGTCGCCGAGGCCAACCAGCCGCTCGCCGTCAACAAGCAGCAGGCGATCAGCGTCACGGCGCCGGCCAACATCGTCACCATGTGCGACACCGACCGCATCCGCGAGGCGATCGACAATCTCATCAGCAACGCCATCAAATACTCGCCGATCGGCGGCAGGATCGAGGTGGCCGTCGTGCACGAAGGCAGCGACACCATGGTCCGTGTCAGCGACGAGGGCGCCGGCCTGTCGCCGGAGGATCTCGGCCGCCTGTTCGGCCGGTTCCAGCGGCTGTCGGCCAAACCGACCGCCGGCGAGAGCTCGACGGGACTTGGTCTGTCCATCGTCAAGCGTATCATCGACATGCACGGCGGCGAGGTGACCGCCGAAAGCGAGGGCCCCGGCAAGGGCTCGACCTTCACCATCACCCTCCCCGCGACCGAAATACCATGATGCAAAGACCATGACTCAAAGCCAGCACATCATGATTGTCGACGACGAGGCCCCGGCCCGGGAGATGGTCGGCGATTACCTCAAGATGCACGGCTTCACCGTGACGCTGTGCGACGGCGGCAAATCCTTGCGCGCCGCGATCCAGGGCAGCATGCCCGATCTCGTCGTGCTCGACCTCAACATGCCCGAGGAAGACGGGCTCTCGATCATCCGCGACCTCAAGAGCCGCATCAACGTGCCCGTGATCATGCTGACCGCGACGGCGAGCCCGATCGACCGCGTCGTCGGCCTCGAGCTCGGCGCCGACGATTACGTCGCAAAGCCCTGCGAGCTGCGCGAATTGATGGCGCGCATCCGCTCGGTGCTGCGGCGGAGCGGGCCGGCCAAGGTGGCGGACGCGCCGGCGGCGAAGTCGGACAAGGAGCAGCTGGTGCGCTTCGGCACCAAATGGCTCGATCTCGAAGCGCAGGCCTTGCGCGACGACGAGGGCAACGAGCATCCGCTGACGGCGTCCGAGTTCGGGCTCTTGAAGGTGTTCGCGGCCAACCCGAAGCGCGTGCTGTCGCGCGAGCGCCTGCTCGAGCTTGCCAACGCCCGCGATGCCGAAGCCTTCGACCGCGCGGTCGATCTGCGCATCATGCGCATCCGCCGCAAGATCGAGCCCGACCCGGCCAAGCCCGCCGTGATCCGCACCATCCGCGGCGGCGGCTATCTGTTCTCGCCGCAGGGCGAGAAGGCGTAAGGGCGAGCGGCCTCCACATCGTCATTGCGAGCGCAGCGAAGCAATCCAGAATCCCTCCGCGGAGACAGTCTGGATTGCTTCGCTGCGCTCGCAATGACGGAGCAAGTGGCATCGGCGCCACTCCCCGTCGGGCATTCAGGCCGCAGAGCCAGCGCCCGCAAGATACCCCTTTTGACCCGATCAAGCCCCTGCGACCACGGTGCTGGGCATCGGGCCACCAAACGCAATCCCCCGGGATTCGTTCCTCGGCGCCCCCGTCCGCCCCCGAATCCCCACCCCCGTATTTTCCGTACATTGAAATCACACGGTTTTTTGCCTCGAATGTTTCGTCGCGGCGGTTGCTACGAAACAATTTGACGGCGCACGAAACCATTTTCCGCTTTTCGTGCAGACGTCCCGAAACGTTGGCTGATTAACACTTTGACCCAAGGAAACGCCGCTCGGTTGCGGCGCTACGGGGAGCCAAGTCCATGCCGAACGTCATTGCCATCAACGCCCAAGCCAGCCAGAGCATCATTGCCGCTCAGGCGACCTCGGACGACATGCTCCTCGAAAGCATTGCCGGCGGCAACCGGACGGCCATGCACATCCTTTATTGCCGGCACAATGTGCGAGTGTACCGCTTCATCCTGCGCATCGTGCGCGACGCCACCACGGCGGAAGATCTGGTCAGCCAGGTGTTTCTGGATGTGTGGCGGACCGCCGGCCAGTTCCAGGGCCGCTCGCAGGTGTCCACCTGGCTGCTCTCGATCGCCCGCTTCAAGGCGCTGACCGCGATGCGCCAGCGCCGCTTCGAGGACATCGATCAGGAAGACGTGCGCCAGATTCCTGATGATTGCGACACGCCGGAGACCTCGCTCGACCGCAGCGACACCAGCGCCATCCTGCGCGCCTGCGTGCAGAAGCTGTCGCCGGCGCACCGCGAGATCATCAACCTCGTCTACTACCACGAGAAGTCGGTGGAGGAGGTCGGCCAGATCATCGGCATCCCGCAGAGCACGGTGAAGACGCGGATGTTCTATGCCCGCAAGCAACTCGCCGATTTGCTTAAGGGCGCCGGCGTCGACCGTTTCGCCGCGTAAGCGCAATGATTTCAAGGGGATAGGTCCGCGATATTGACCCTGTCCCCGGACACGGAAGCGTTACCACTGATGAAACAATTGAAACAAACGACAACATCAGGCGGAAAAACTTCCCCTCTATAAAGCTCCCATACGGTTTCGTTAAACCTCCCAAGACCTCCAACGACCCGGACGATGCCCCGTCCGGGTCGTTTTGTATTTGGGCCACCCGTCACGAAGGCGTGACGCTGCGTAACGACCGTCGCATCCATCCCGAACATCCCTCGTGACCACCACCACGAGTGCGCCATGCTCGAACTCCTCTTTGCTCTCCTCGCCGGAATCCTCACCATCGCCGCGCCCTGCACGTTGCCGATGCTGCCGATCCTGCTTGGCGCTTCGATCGGGCACTCCTCGCAACTGCGCCCCGCGATGATCTCGCTCGGCTTCGTCGTCTCGTTCTCGGCCGTCGCGCTGGCGCTCGGCGCGCTCACGCACCTGTTCGATTTCGATCCGAACGTGCTGCGCGAGGCTGCCTCAATTCTGCTGCTCGGCTTCGGCCTGTTGATGCTGTGGCCGGCGCCGTTCGAGTGGCTGTCGATCCGGCTCAATGGCTGGCTCGCTCTCGGCAATTCGAGCAGCGCGCAGCGCGAGGGCGCGCTCGGCGGGCTCATCCTCGGCACCACGCTGGGTCTCGTGTGGACGCCCTGCGCAGGGCCCGTGCTCGGCTCGATCCTGACGCTGGTGGCGACATCGAAGAATCTCGGCTGGGCCGGCACGCTGCTGGTCGCCTATGCCATTGGTGCCGCGATCCCGATGCTCGCGATCGCCTATGGCGGACAGGCCGCGACCACGCGCGTGCGCAGCCTGGCCCGGATCTCGCCGCGGCTGCAGCAGGGCTTTGGCGTGGTCGTGATCGGCTTCGCGGTCGCCGCCTATTTCCAATACGACACGCTGATTGTGGCGTGGCTCACCGGCTTCTACCCCACCGGCCAGATCGGCCTGTGATCACCCTCATCTTCACCGGAGAACTCGCCCATGACTCTCAAGCTGCTCGCAATGTCTGCTGCACTGATCGGCATCACCGTCACCGGCGCCGTCATCCCCGGCATCTGCGACGAGGCCGCGCGTGCCGCGCCTGTCGTCACCGCCGCCGCGAACCAGCAGGCCGCGCCCGACTTCGCCGGCATCACCAACTGGTTCAACTCGAAGCCGCTGAGCATCGCCGATCTCCGCGGCAAGGTCGTGCTGGTCGACTTCTGGACCTATGGCTGCGTCAACTGCGTCAACACGCTGCCGCACGTCACCGAACTCTACGCCAAGTACAGGGATCGGGGTCTGGTCGTGGTCGGCGTGCACACGCCGGAATTCCCGTTCGAGCGCTCGGCCGCCAACGTGCAGGCCGCGCTGAAGCGCCACGGCATCACCTATCCGGTGGCGCAGGACAACGAGTCCAAGACCTGGAACGCCTATCGCAACCAATATTGGCCGGCGCAATACATCGTCGACCAGAGCGGCAAGATCGTGTTCCAGCATGCCGGCGAAGGCCGCTATGACGAGATCGATCGCACGGTGGCCAGGCTGCTGAACGCGAGCAGCTGACGCCGCGGGGGCCATCGCGCGGCGGGCTGCAATTGTCGCCCTTGTTGCTTGACTCCACGGAGCCGTCCGTGGAGTTTCGCAGCCGACGCAATCAGCCGCCCGCAATGGACGCGACCGCCAGCACCGACATCCGCCTTCGTGAAGGGTCCTCGATCGCACAGCGGCTGGTCGTGGCCGGCTCGGCGGCGGCCGTCGCGCTCTGCTTTACGCCGGGACTGTTCACGCAGGACGTCCTGGAAATCCTGATATCGGCGGTCGCGCTGCTGGTGGGAGCCGGATTCGTCGTCGGCATCATGATGGCGCCGGCGGTGGTGTGGATCATCACGCCGGACGAGATCCTGATCGGCCGGCAGCGGCCGTTCGGAAAGCTCCAGACGCGCCTCGTCGGGAAGGACGAGATCACCGCGCTACAGGTCCCCGGCAGCAAGAGGGTGAAGGCCCGTTTCCAACTCGTCTTCACGCTTGCCTCGGGCGAGCGCCTGACCTCGCCGCCGATTCCCGATGTCACCCATGTCCGGGGCACCGTGGCGTGGATCGCGGCGCATTTCGACGTTCCCAATGTCGAGGCGCCGAGCAACCCGCTCGATGCCAGCAATCCCGAGATGCATCTCGGCGAGCCGCTCGAGGCGTTTTCGGCGCGGGACATCCGGATCGTCGCACTGATCGCGGTGGCTCTGTCCGCGGTCCCCTATGCCTATAAGCTGTGGCGCGGCCTGTCCCCCAGCCATGTCGATATCCTGCTGCTGCCGCTGGGCGCGATCGCGGCATTCGCGGTCTATCGCTATGCGAACCTCGCCACCGGCGCATTCTGGGTCATCGGAGCGAACGATATTCGCGTCGAGCGCCTGTGGGGCGACGGCAGCTTGCGGGCCGACCATATCGCCGGGCCCGACGTCAAGTCGATCACGGTCGAGCGCCGCGGCCGCTCCGAGGACGAGCATTGCATCGTGGTGATCCGGCTGCATTCGGGCCGACGGTTTCGCAGCCCCCGCATCGGCTCGCGGCCCGAGGCCCGCGCCGTGGCGACGGAGATCGTGCGGCGGCTCGGCATCGCGGCGGAGAGCAACCGGATTTAGCTTGCGCCTCGTGCCCACTGTCGGCGCTGATCTCACCGCGGGTTCGGTCTGTGCCTCTCCCGCTTGCGGGAGAGGTCGCGCCGAAGGCGCGGGTGAGGGTTCTCTCCCCTGGAAATGTCCCGTTGTGGAAGCACCCTCTCCCCAACCCTCCCCCGCAAGCGCGGGAGGGAGCTCACCTCCCGAGCGGCAACACCTATGCTTTTCGCGCCATCCCCTGTTCGTGGCATTGCGCTGGGCCCGTCAAAAAACCAAAGCATTCTCGTGACATGCCAGGACGGCGCGCCATCAACTTGCCATGAACTTGCCCCTCAGGTTTGATGGTTCCGAATGATTTGCGCTGTGGCAGCGGGGAGAGCTTGATATGACGGATTTTCGTCGCCTGACCGGGATTTTCGTGACTGCGATGGGACTGGTCCTGTCCACGCCGCACGCCTTCGCCCAGCAGCCGGACCGCGGCGACGAGCCGGGCCTGATCGCGGACGATGCCTACCAGCTCGAGCCGGAATGGCAGAAGCAGGTGGTGTACTTCCGAACCACGGAAGCGCCCGGCACCATCATCGTCGCGACCGCCGAGCGCCACCTCTACCTGGTGCAGCCGGGCGGGCGCGCCATCCGCTACGGGATCGGCGTCGGCCGCGACGGTTTTCAGTGGCAGGGACTGGTGACCATCACCAACAAGAAGGAATGGCCGGACTGGACGCCGCCGCCGGAGATGATCCAGCGCCAGCCCTATCTGCCGCGCTTCATGGCCGGCGGCCCCGGCAATCCGCTGGGCGCCCGCGCCATGTATCTGGGCACCACGGTCTATCGTATCCACGGCACCAACCGCCCTGATACGATCGGCACCAAGGTGTCCTCAGGCTGCTTCCGTCTCGTCAACAACGACGTCGCCGATCTCTACGATCGCGTGCCTGTCGGCACCAAGGTCGTGATCCGGCAGAAGCCCGAGCTCTGAAGGCTCTTAGATTCGAGCATGATCCCTCGGGATCATGCTCCATCCCCTCCTCCGCTTCCTATTCCGATACTTTCGAGAGAGAGACATCATGCGCACTTTTCGTGGCGGCCTGCTGATCGGGCTCGCGGTCGCCGTGCTGGTCGGCGTCCTCGCCATCATCTATGAATTCTACGACACCCGCACCCTGAAGCGCACCGTGCGCCGCGGCGAAGTGCTGTGCGGCGTCAACAAGGGCCTGCCGGGCTTCTCGTATTCGGAAGACAATAAGAACTGGAGCGGCTTCGACGTCGATTTCTGCCGCGCGGTGGCTGCTGCGATCTTCAACGATCCCGGCAAGGCGAAGATGATTCCGCTCGACGCCAGCGAGCGCTTCAGGGAATTGCAGAGCCGGAAGATCGACATCCTGTCGCGCAACACCACCTGGAGCATGGCGCGCGAACTCGAGTATGACCTCTATTTCCCTGCCATCGCTTATTACGACGGCGCCGGCTTCATGCTGCCGCGCTCGCGCAACAAGGAGACGTCGCTGGATCTGACCGGCAGCAAAGTCTGCGTGCAGGCCAACACCACGACGGCGCTCAACGTCGCCGACTACTTCCGCGTCAACAACATGAAGTATGAAGAGGTGAAGTTCGACAACCTCGCCGACGTGGTCAAGGCCTACGACACCGGAAAGTGCGACACGTTCTCCGCCGACGTTTCTCAGCTCTATGCTCTGCGGCTGAACCTGACGAAGCCCGGCGACCACATGATCCTGCCGGACATGATCTCCAAGGAGCCGCTCGCCCCCGTCGTGCGCCAGCGCGACGACGACTGGATGATGATCGTGAAGTGGACGCTGTACGCCATGATCAACGCCGAGGAGCTCGGCGTGTCCTCGGAGAACATCGACGAGGCCCTGAAGTCGAAGAAGCCGGAAGTGATGCGCCTCGTCGGCACCGATGGCAATTACGGCGAGCAGCTCGGCCTCACCAAGGACTGGGCCGCGCGCATCATCCGCCACGTCGGCAATTACGGCGAGATGTATGATCGCAACATCGGCGAGAAGTCGAAACTGAAGATCCCGCGCGGCATGAACCAGCTGTGGAACGCAGGCGGCGTGCAATACGCGCCGCCGATGCGGTAAGGCGGTCTAACCACCGTCATTGCGAGGAGCGCAGCGACGAAGCAATCCAGACTGTCTCCACGGCAAGATTCTGGATTGTTTCGCTGCGCTCGCAATGACGAGATTGGGGCAAGCGCTCTCTACACTCTCAACTGTCATCGCCCGGCTCGACCGGGCGATCCAGTATGCCAGAGACTTCAAACGTATGCGGAAAGGCCGCGGCGTACTGGGTCGCCCGGTCAAGCCGGGCGACGACACCGAGGGTGTGGCGCGCCTCGCGCCCCAACCCCGCCTCAATACCCCCGCGACCGTGCCAGCTGCTCGGTGTGGTAGTTCGCGTCGCCGAACAGCTCCTCGCAGACCCGCGCGCGCTTCATGAAGAAGCCGATGTCGAACTGGTCGGTCATGCCCATGCCGCCGTGCATCTGCACGCCTTCCTGCACCGCGCGCGTGGCGGTGGTGCCTGCGCGCGCCTTGGCGACGGCGACGGCCGGCGTGGCCTTGGCGACGTCGGCGTCCAGCGCCTGCAGCGCCTTCATGGTGGCGGCGCGGGTGATCTCGATATCGATATAGAGTTCGGCGGCGCGATGCTGCAGCGCCTGGAATTCGCCGATCAGCTTGCCGAATTGTTTGCGGCTCTTCAGATACTCGACGGTGCGGTTGAACACTTCATCGCTGAGGCCGACCATTTCGGCGGCGACCGCGCCGCGGCCGATATCGAGCACGCCATCGAGCAGGCCGGCCGCCTGGTCGACCTCGCCGAGCACGCTGTCGGCATCGACCTCGACATTGGCGAATTCGATCCGCGCCGCATTGTGCGCATCGACCATGATGGTGCGCTCGACCGCAACGCCCTTGGCTTTGGGATTGACCAGGAACAGCGTCAGGCCCTCGCGCTCGCCGGCGGCGCCCGCAGTGCGGGCAGCGACGATGAGGAGATCGGCGACATGGCCGTCGACCACCAGCGCCTTGGCACCCGACAGCTTGAAGCCGTTGCCGGCGCGCACGGCCTTAAGGCTGGTCTGCAGCGGGCGATGCTTGGCGCCCTCGTCGATCGCCAGCGTCGCGAGCAGCGAGCCGCTCGCGATCTCCGACAAATATTCCGATTTTTGCGCGGCATTGCCGCCGCGGGACAGCACTGATGCCGCCACCACTGACGTCGCGAGGAAGGGCGATGGCATCAAGGTGCGGCCGATCTCCTCCATGATAATTCCGGCCTCGACGAAACCGAGACCGCTGCCGCCGAACTCTTCCGGCACCAGCAAGCCGGCGAAACCCATCTCGGCGAAGGAATGCCACAGCTCCTTGGAGAAACCGGTGGGGTCCTTGCTGTCGCGCAGGTGCCGCAGGTGCGACACCGGCGCCTTGTCGCTGATCAGCCCGCGAGCGGAGTCGCGGAGCATGGATTGTTCTTCAGTGAGGACGAGGGCCATGGGCGTGTTTCCGATTCGTAATCTATTTGGTAGTTCGTCATTCCGGGATGGCCCGAAGGGCCAGGCCCGGAATCCATCGAGCGGCAGAGTTGGTGGATAGATGGATTCCGGGCTCGCGACTTCGTCGCGCCCCGGAATGACGGAAAGCCTTACGCCCCCGGCAGATCCAGGATGCGCTTGGCGACGATGCCGAGCATGACCTCGCTCGTGCCGCCCTCGATCGAATTGGCTTTGGTGCGCAGCCAGGCGCGCGGGCGGGCGCCCTGCCTGGAGCGCTCGCTTTCCCATTCCAGCGCATCGACGCCGCCGGCCGACATCAGGATCTCGTGGCGGCGCTTATTCAGCTCGGTGCCGTAATATTTCATCGCCGAGGAGAACGCCGGATGCGCCTGCCCCGCCTTGGCGAGATCGACCGCGCGCTCGGCGCAGGCAGCCAGCGCGGCCTCATCGACGTCGAAGCTGGCGATCTGGCCGCGCAGCATCGCATCGTCCAGCCTGCCTTGCCCATCGGTGCCGACCGAGTCGGCTGCGATCTGGCCGAGCGGCCGGCCGACGCCGCGCTCGCCCATCCCTGAGATCATCGCGCGCTCGTGCTGGAGTAGATATTTCGCAACGTCCCAGCCGCGGTTGATGGTGCCGACCACATGCGACTTCGGCACCCGGACATTGTCGAAGAAGGTCTCGCAGAACGGCGAATAGCCGGAGATCAAGAGGATCGGCTTGGTCGAGACGCCCTTTGAGGCCATGTCGAACAGGATGAAGCTGATGCCGTCATGCTTCTTCGCGGTCGGGTCGGTGCGGACCAGGCAGAAGATCCAGTCGGCGTAGTTGGCGTAGGACGTCCAGATCTTCGAACCCGTGATGACGAAGTCGTCGCCGTCGCTCTCGGCGCGGGTCTGGAGCGAGGCGAGATCGGAGCCGGCGTTCGGCTCGGAATAGCCCTGGCACCAGCGGATCTCGCCGGCCGCGATCTTCGGCAGGTGCTCCTTCTTCTGGGCGTCGTTGCCGTATTTGAGCAGCGCCGGCCCGAGCATCCAGATGCCGAAGCTCGACAGCGGAGGCCGCGCGCCGATCCGCGCCATCTCGGCGCGCAGCACCTTGTGCTCGGCCGCGCTGAGGCCCCCGCCGCCATACTCCCTAGGCCAGTCGGGCACGGTCCAGCCCTTGTCGCGCATGCGCTCGAACCAGATGCGCTGCGGCTCGGAGGAGAATTTTGCGTTGCGTCCGCCCCAGAACACGTCGGCGTCCGAGGTTGCGGGCTTGCGCATCTCCGGCGGGCAATTGGCTTCCAGCCAGGCGCGTGTCTCGGTGCGGAATGTGTCGAGATCGGCGGCTTCAGTATCGCTGGCTTTGAGATCGCTCATGATCGTTTCCATCACCCAAAATTCGAATTGTTGTCACCGAGTCTGGGCCAAGCCCCCGCGGAATTCAACCACTTATCGGTTATAGTCGCCGCTGCGGCGAGCCTTGAAAACAAAGAGGAAACGACAATGCGCCTAAAGCTTCTTTCGCCTGGCGAAATGAACGAGAGCCAGCGGCAGACCTATGACGAGTCGATCGCCGGCAAGCGCGGCAAGCCGCCGGCGCCGATGATGGCCTGGCTGAACAGCCCCGAGATGGCGCGACATGCCACGCGGCTCGGCGAGGTGCTGCGCTTCGACACGATCTTCCCGGCGAAGCTCTCGGAGATCGCGATCCTGGTGACGGCGCGGCACTGGACCGCGCATTACGAATGGTATGCGCACAAGCGCCTGGCGCTTGCCGGCGGCATGAAGCCTGAGATCATCGCGGCGATCCGCGACCGCCGCACGCCCGACTTCGACGATCCCGAGGGGAAGATGATCTACGATCTCGCGAAGTCGCTGCATGAGGGCCACGGCGTCGAGAAGGGCCTCTACGACGAGGCGGTGAAGCTGCTCGGCGAACGCGGCGTGGTCGAGGTGATCGGGCTGTGCGGCTATTACACGCTGGTGTCGATGACGCTGAACACGTTCGAGTTCGGCCTGCCCGAGGGCGAGGTGTCGGAGCTGGCATAGTTTCCCATTCGGAAACGATGGGTTTCGCGTTTGGCCGTAGCACCGGCTCGGGGCCGGGCTTACGTGTATGTTTTCGATGGAGCATTCACATGTCGCAAAGCCCGACCATTCCTGCCGGCACCAGGATCGGCCATGTCCACCTCAAGGTCGCCGACCTCGATCGTGCGCTCGGCTTCTATTGCGGCGTGCTCGGCTTCGAGCTGATGCAGCGGATGGGCTCGGGCGCGGCCTTCATCTCGGCCGGCGGCTATCATCACCACATCGGGCTCAACACCTGGGAGAGCAAGGGCGGCTCGCCGCCACCGCCAGGCACGACCGGGCTCTATCACACCGCGATCCTGTTTCCGACGCGGCCTGCGCTGGCGGATGCGCTGCATCGGGTGCTCACGGCCGGCATTGCGCTCGATGGCGCCAGCGACCACGGCGTCAGCGAGGCGCTTTACCTGCGCGACCCCGACCAGAACGGCGTGGAGCTGTATTGGGACAAGCCGCGGGAGCAATGGCCGTTCGGGCCTGACGGGAAGCTCGCGATGGTCACCAAGCGGCTGGATGTCGAAGCGCTGCTGAGGCAGCGGCAGGGGTGAAATGCCTAGAGCGGAATGGCTTTAGGTTGAATCGATTGCCACGGACTCGGTGCAACCTCTCCCGCTTGCGGGAGAGGTCGGCGCGTCCGGGCGATGCGAAGCATCGTCCCGCGCGCCGGGTGAGGGCTTTCTCCTCTTGGGGATTGTCCCATTGCGGAAGCACCCTCTCCCCAACCCTCTCCCGCAAGCGGGAGAGGGAGCGCACCTCCGTCATTGCGCGATCAAGCCTCATTTCGTCGCGCTGATGGGCACGGCGCGACGTGCGCCGTTGCCCACCCTGCATGCGCCGAGCGATCAGCGCCCGGCGTCCATGTCGCCCGCCTCGCGCTGGCCGCTGAGCCAGAGCGCAAGCAGGGTCCAGAATGCGCCGGACAACAGATACGCACCCGAGGCGATGACGCCGAGATTGGTGGCGAGCAGCAGCGCGACCAGCGGGGCGAAGCCGGCGCCGAACAGCCAGGCCATGTCGGAGGTCAGCGCTGACGCCGTGTAGCGGTACATCTGCCTGAAGTTCGAGGCGATCGCACCCGACGACTGGCCAAAGGAGAGTCCGAGCAGGATGAAGCCGATCACCATGTAGATGGTCTCGCCGAACGCACCGGCGTCGAGCAGTTGCGGCGCGAAGCCGCTGTAGACCGCGATCGCGATCGCCGATCCCATCAAGAGCGACTTGCGGCCGACGCGGTCGGCGATGATGCCGGAGGCCACGATCGCGGCGACGCCGAACACCGCGGCGACGATCTCGATGATCAAGAAGCGCACCGGGCTTTCGCGGGTGAACAGGAACACCCAGGACAGCGGAAACACCGTGACCATGTGGAACAGCGCAAAGCTCGCCAGCGGCGCGAAGGCCCCCAGCATGATGTTCTGGCCTTCGCGCGCAACCGTCTCCGAGATGCGCGCGGGCTGCAATTCGCGGCTCTCGAACAGCGAGGCGTATTCTTCCGTCGTCACCATGCGCAGGCGCGCGAACAGCGCCACGACGTTGATGGCAAAGGCAACGAAGAACGGATAGCGCCAGCCCCAGTCGAAGAAATCATCGGCCGAGAGCAGACCGGCAAAATAGGCGAACAGCGCGCTCGCCACGATCAGCCCGAGCGGCGCCCCGAGCTGCGGCACCATCGCGTACCAGCCGCGCTGGGAGGCCGGCGCATTCAGCGCCAGCAGCGAAGCCATGCCGTCCCAGGCGCCGCCCCAGGCCAGACCCTGCGCGATGCGCGCCAGCGCCAGCAGCCAGATCGCAGCGACGCCGATCTCGTGATAGCCGGGCAGGAATGCGAGCGCGACGGTGGCGGTGCCGAGCAGGAACAGCGCCGACACCAGCTTGGCCGTCTTGCCGTATTCCCGGTCGATGGTCATGAAAATGACGGTGCCGATCGGACGGGCCATGAAGGCCAGCGCGAACACCATGAATGAATAAAGCGTGCCGGTCAGCTCGCTCGCGAGCGGGAACACCAGGCGCGGAAACACGATCACCGAGGCGATCGCGAAGACGAAGAAGTCGAAGAATTCCGAGGTGCGGCCGATGATGACGCCGATGGCGATCTCGCCGGGACTGGCCTGGTCGTGGCCGTGCTCGCCCGTGTGGAGGTCTGCCATTGCGGGGGTCTGTGCCGTCGCCATTCGTGCGCCCTTAACGTCCTGAAAACCAAAGCCGACCGCCCGGCGGGACGCCAGGCAATCTGCCCCTGTCTGACCCAAGCTCCCGCACTGCAACATTGGACAAATTGTCCAATGTCCGGATTGTTGCGCCGCAGCTACCCGTTGGCCCCGCAAAGGAAACTCATTCTCATAAGGCTCGGCCCGTGTCTCGTCTCAAGATCCTGGCGCTACTACCTCTGGCTGCCGCGCTCAGCGGCTGCGACTACGTCGTGCTGGCGCCAGCCGGCGATATCGCCGCGCAGCAGCGCGACCTCGTCATCATCTCCACCGTCCTGATGCTCCTGATCGTCGTGCCCGTGATGGCGCTGACGGTGCTGTTCGCCTGGCGCTACCGCCAGTCCAACACCGAGGCCCGCTACGAGCCGGACTGGGATCACTCGACCAAGCTCGAGCTGGTGATCTGGTCGGCGCCGCTCTTGATCATCGTTTGCCTCGGCGCGCTGACCTGGATGGGCACGCATCTGCTCGACCCCTATCGCACGCTCGGCCGCATTCATGCCGAGCGCGCCGTGGACCAGTCCAAGGCCCCGCTCGAGGTCGACGTGGTCGCGCTCGACTGGAAGTGGCTCTTCATCTATCCGGACCACGGCATCGCCACGGTCAACGAGCTCGCAGCTCCGGTCGACCGCCCGATCACCTTCCGCATCACCGCGTCCTCGGTGATGAACTCGTTCTACATCCCCGCGCTCGCCGGCCAGATCTACGCGATGCCGGGCATGGAGACCAAGCTCCACGCCGTCGTCAATCACGCCGGCACCTACAAGGGCTTTTCGGCGAACTATAGCGGCGCCGGCTTCTCCGGCATGCACTTCAACTTTAGGGGACTCGACGACAAGGGCTTTGACGCCTGGATCGCGAGCGCCAAGTCCGCCGGCGGCTCGCTCGGCCGCGCCGAATATCTCCAGCTGGAGAAGCCCAGCCAGAACGAGCCGGTGCGGCGCTGGGGCACCGTCGATGCCGATCTCTACCGCCTGATCCTCAACATGTGCGTCGAGACCGGCAAGATGTGCCAGAGCGAGATGATGGCGATCGACGCCAAGGGCGGCAACGGCCATCAGGGCCTGAACAACACGCTGCCGCTCACCTACGACAAGTATGCCCGCCGCGGCGCCCCGCTCGGGCCCGAGCCGAGTTTCGTCGCCGGCACCTGCACGCCGGATGCGCCGCAGGGCAAGACCACCGCGTCGATCACGGCGCCCGTGGACACCGCGCCGTTGCTCGGCGCCGGCCTGAAGCGGCCGACCTTCACGCCGCTGAAGTCCTCGTCCTTCTTCCTCGGACAGCGTCCGAAGTCTGATTCCTAAAGAGAACGCGCATGTCTCCTGATCTTCTCAAGCTCATCTTCGGCCGGCTCGGCCTCGAATCGCTGCCGCTGCACGAGCCGATCGTCGTCGGCACCTTCGTGGTGGTGGCGCTCGGCGGCGCGGCACTGCTCGGCGGCCTCACCTATTTCCGCCTCTGGGGCTATCTCTGGCGCGAATGGTTCACCACGGTGGACCACAAGCGCATCGGCATCATGTACATGATCCTCGGCATCGTGATGCTGCTGCGCGGCTTTGCCGACGCGCTGATGATGCGCGGCCAGCAGATGCTCGCCTTTGGCGGCTCCGAGGGCTATCTCAACGCCCATCACTACGACCAGGTCTTCACCGCCCACGGCGTGATCATGATCTTCTTCGTGGCGATGCCGCTGGTCACGGGCTTGATGAACTACGTCGTGCCGCTGCAGATCGGCGCGCGCGACGTCTCGTTCCCGTTCCTGAACAATTTCAGCTTCTGGATGACGGTCGGCGGCGCGGTGCTGGTGATGGCCTCGCTGTTCATCGGCGAATTCGCCCGCACCGGCTGGCTGGCTTATCCGCCGCTTTCGAACATCGGCTACAGTCCCGACGTCGGTGTCGACTATTACATCTGGGCGCTGCAGGTCGCCGGCGTCGGCACGACGCTATCAGGCATCAACCTGATCTGCACCATCGTCAAGCTGCGCTGCCCCGGCATGACCATGATGAAGATGCCGGTGTTCACCTGGACCTCGCTCTGCACCAACGTGCTGATCGTCGCCTCCTTCCCGGTGCTGACCGTGGTGCTCGCGCTGCTGTCGCTCGACCGCTATGTCGGCACCAACTTCTTCACCAACGATTTCGGCGGCAGCCCGATGATGTACGTGAACCTGATCTGGATCTGGGGCCACCCCGAGGTCTACATCCTGGTTCTCCCGGCGTTCGGCATCTTCTCCGAGGTCACCTCGACCTTCTCGGGCAAGCGGCTGTTCGGCTACACCTCGATGGTCTACGCCACCGTCGTCATCACCATCCTGTCGTACCTGGTGTGGCTCCACCACTTCTTCACGATGGGCTCGGGCGCCAGCGTCAACTCGTTCTTCGGCATCACCACGATGATCATCTCGATCCCGACGGGCGCGAAGATGTTCAACTGGCTGTTCACGATGTATCGCGGCCGCATCCGCTACGAACTGCCGATGATGTGGACCATCGCCTTCATGCTGACCTTCGTGATCGGCGGCATGACCGGCGTGCTGCTCGCGGTGCCGCCGGCCGACTTCGTGCTGCACAACAGCCTGTTCCTGATCGCGCACTTCCACAACGTGATCATCGGCGGCGTGGTGTTCGGCGCGTTCGCCGGCATCAATTACTGGTTCCCGAAGGCGTTCGGCTTCAAGCTCGATCCGTTCTGGGGCAAGATGTCGTTCTGGTTCTGGGTCAGCGGCTTCTACCTGGCCTTCATGCCGCTCTACGTGCTCGGCCTGATGGGCGTGACCCGTCGCCTGCGCGTGTTCGACGATCCGTCCTTGCAGATCTGGTTCGTCATCGCCGCGATCGGTGCCGTGTTCGTCTTCATCGGCATTCTCTCGATGCTGATGCAGTTTGCGGTCAGCCTGCTCAAGCGCGAGCAGCTCAAGGACGTCACCGGCGATCCCTGGGATGCCCGCACGCTGGAATGGGCGACCTCCTCGCCGCCGCCGGACTACAACTTCGCCTTCACCCCGGTCGTTCACGACAATGACGCGTGGTGGGACATGAAGCGGCGCGGCTACCAGCGTCCGCTCACCGGGTTCAGGCCGATCCACATGCCCAGCAGCACCGGCACCGGCGTCATTCTCGCCGGCCTCGCCACCGCGATGGGATTCGGCCTGATCTGGTACATCTGGTGGCTGGCGGCTGTGAGCTTCATCGCGATGCTCGCCGTCGGGATCGGCCACACCTTCAACTATCACCGCGACTTCGACATTCCGGCTGAGGACGTCATCCGGACCGAGGACGCGCGCACCAAACTGCTCGCCGGAGCCAAGTAAATGACCGTTGCCGTCAATCCCTCGCAGACCGGCGAGCCGGTCTTCTACCTCGCCGACGAGCATCCGCATCCGGAAGGCTGGAGCACGTCGCTCGGCTTCTGGATCTACCTGATGAGCGACTGTCTCATCTTCGCGATCCTGTTCGCCACCTTCGGCGTGCTCGGCGGCAATTACGCCGCCGGCCCCGCGCCGAGGGACCTGTTCGACCTGAACCTGGTCGCGGTGAACACCTCGATGCTGCTGCTGTCGTCGATCACCTACGGCTTTGCGATGCTGACCATGCAACAGAACAAGGTCGCGCAGACGCAAGTTTGGCTCGCGATCACCGGTCTGTTCGGGGCCGCGTTCATCGGCATCGAGCTCTTCGAGTTCGCCCACATGATCCACGAGGGCGCCACGCCGCAGCGCAGCGCCTTCCTCTCCGCCTTCTTCACCCTGGTCGGCACCCACGGCCTGCACGTCACCTGCGGCCTGATCTGGCTGGTGACGCTGATGGTGCAGGTCGGAAAGTTCGGCCTGATCGAGGCCAACCGCCGCCGCCTGATGTGCCTGTCGATGTTCTGGCACTTCCTCGACGTGGTCTGGATCGGCGTCTTCACCTTCGTCTATCTCCTGGGAGTTCTGCGATGAACACCGATACCCACGCAGCCGGCGCGCACGACCATCACCACGAGGGCGGCCACGCCCACAGCACGTTCTCGGGCTACATGCTCGGCTTCGTGCTCTCGGTCGTGCTCACCGCGATCCCGTTCTGGCTGGTGATGAGCGGCGTGCTGCCGAGCAAGCAGATCACCGCGCTGGTGATCATGGCCTTCGCGGTCGTGCAGATCGTCGTGCACATGGTCTACTTCCTGCACATGAACACGACGTCCGAGAACGGCTGGACCATGATGGCGCTGATATTCACCATCGTGATGGTGGTGATCGCACTGTCGGGTTCGCTGTGGGTGATGAGCCACCTCAACAGCAACATGATGCCCATCCACCAGATGAGCGGCATGAAGTGAACGATATCGGGACCGTGACGGGCAAGGACGTAGATGCGCGCAGCGAGGCTGCGCGGTCCCCGTCCTTGTGGCTCACGGTCCTCTCGCTCGTCGCTTTTGTGCTTCTGATCGCGCTCGGCGTCTGGCAGGTCGAGCGCCGCGCCTGGAAGCTGGCGCTGATCGACCGGGTCGAGCAGCGCGTCCACGCGCCGGCGCAGCCGATCCCCTCGCCCGCGGCGTGGCCCGCCGTCAGTGCCGCAAGCGACGAATACAGGCACGTCAGCCTCAGCGGGCGCTTTCTGCAGGACGGCGAGACACTGGTTCAGGCCGTCACCGAGGAAGGCCCCGGCTATTGGGTGCTGACGCCGCTTCAGCGCGACGACGGCACGCTGGTGCTGATCAACCGCGGCTTCGTGCCGTCCGAGCGGCGCGACGCATCGACGCGCCGGGACGGCAATCCCGAAGGTCGGGTGGAGATCACCGGCCTCCTGCGCATCACCGAGCCGAGGGGCGGCTTTCTCCGGAATAACGTGCCCCAGCACAACCGCTGGTACTCGCGGGACGTCGCCGCCATCGCGGCGGCACGCGGCCTTCGCGAGGTCGCGCCCTTCTTCGTGGATGCCGACGCCGGATCACAAATTGCCGGCGGCCCAATCGGCGGATTGACCGTGATCCGCTTTCCCAATAACCACCTGATCTACGCGCTGACGTGGTTTGCCCTGGCTTTCATGCTGGCCGGCAGACTCTTCGTCACATTCGGCGGCGGGCTGTTCCGCCGCAGGCGCTTCGTCCACGACAAGGCCGGCGGCTCGGATGCCGTCGCCCGCAGGACGGGATCAGATGCTGGAACGATCGTCGAGCCGACCTGACGACGGGAAAACGCTTTCCCAGACGCTTGGGCGTAGCGGGCAAGCCGTCACGCTGCAATCGCAGGCCGACGCGCGCAGCGAGCTGATCGGCACCACGCCGACCGACGACGAGACCAACCGCAAGAACATGGCGCTGCTGATCCAGCTGCGCTGGACCGCGGTGGTCGGCCAGATCGTGACCATCGGCGCCGTGCATTTCGGCCTGGGCATCCCCCTGCCGCTGGAGCGGATGGGCGCGGTGATCGGCGCGCTGGTGCTGCTCAACGTCTCCAGCCTGGTCTGGGTGCGCCATCGCGCCGCGATCACCAACAACGAGCTGTTGGTCGCCTTGATGCTGGACGTCGCCGCGCTGACCGCGCAGCTCTATCTCTCCGGCGGCGCCACCAATCCCTTCACCTCGCTGTTCCTGCTCCAGGTGACACTCGGCGCGGTGCTGCTCGATGCCCGCTCGACCTGGTCGCTGGTGGCGCTGACCTGCGCGAGCTTCGTCTGGCTGACCCTGGCCTACCGGCCGCTCGATCTGCCACCCAATCCATTGAGCGAGACCTATACGCTCACGGTGCTCGGCATGCTCCTGGGCTTCGTGCTCAACGCCGTCCTGCTCGTCGTGTTCGTCACCCGCATCAACCGAAATTTGCGCGAGCGCGACGCCCATCTGGCGGCGCTGCGCCAGCATGCCGCCGAGCAGGACCATATCGTGCGCATGGGCCTGCTCGCCTCCGGCGCGGCCCATGAGCTCGGCACGCCGCTCGCCTCGCTCTCGGTGATCCTCAGCGATTGGCGCCGCATGCCGGATCTTGCCGCCGATCAGGAGCTTGCCGAGGACCTCGCTGAAATGGAGACGTCGCTGCAGCGCTGCAAGTCGATCGTCACCGGGATCCTGGTGTCGGCGGGCGAAGCGCGCGGTGAAGGCTCCTCGCCGACGACGGTGACGGCCTTCGTCACGGCGCTGGTCGATGAATGGCGCAATGCGCGCTCGGCCCGCACGCTCTACTTCGTCAACACCTTCGGCGAGGACGTCGCGATCGTCTCGGACGTCGCGCTGAAGCAGGTCATCTTCAACGTGCTCGACAACGCCTATGAGGTCTCGCGCGAATGGGTCGAGCTCGTCGCCGAGCGCGAGGGCGACAATCTCGTGCTGTCGATCTCCGACCGCGGCCCGGGCTTTGCGCCGGAGATGCTGGCGCAGCTGGGCAAGCCCTACCAGTCGAGCAAGGGCCGCGCCGGCGGCGGGCTCGGCCTGTTCCTGGTGGTGAACGTCGTGCGAAAATTGGGGGGCACCGTGACCGCCGAGAACCACAGGAAGCGCGGTGCCACCGTGCGCCTCACGCTGCCGCTTGCAACATTGGCGATCGGAGGGAATTTTGACGCCTGACCGTTCGCTCATCGTCGTCGAGGACGATGCGGGCTTTGCGCGCACGCTGAAGCGCTCGTTCGAGCGCCGCGGCTACGAGGTCGTGCTCGCCGCCTCGATCGAGGAGGTGCGCCAGGTGCTGGAGGAGCGCTCCTTCGGTCATGCCGTGGTCGACCTCAAGCTCGGCGGCGCCTCGGGCCTCGCCTGCGTCGAGCTCCTGCACACGCACGATCCCGACATGCTGATCGTGGTGCTGACCGGCTTTGCCAGCATCTCCACCGCCGTCGAGGCGATCAAGCTGGGCGCCTGCCACTATCTGGCAAAGCCGTCGAACACCGACGACATCGAGGCCGCCTTCCACAAGGCCGAAGGCAACGCCGAGGTCGCGCTCGATACGCGGCCGACTTCGATCAAGACGCTGGAATGGGAACGCATCCACCAGACCTTGATCGAGACCGAGTTCAACATCTCGGAGGCGGCCCGCCGGCTGGGCATGCACCGGCGGACGCTGGCGAGGAAGCTCGAGAAGCGCCCGGTGAAGTAGGCGGGCTATCGGATTTGAGAGCATTCCCTGCGGCTATCCTTCGAGACGCCCGCTTTAGGCGGGCTCCTCAGGATGAGGACGGAGTGCGTGGCTGCAGTTTCAACGAGCACTGAAGCTGACTAGCCTCATCCTGAGGAGGCGCGTAAGCGCCGTCTCGAAGGACGAGGCGTGCACACCGGCCGCTATTTGCCGAACCGCGCAATCAATTCGGTCAGCGCGACGTGGCCTGTGCACAACCCCGTTCCCGGATCAGAGCCGCCGTCCTCCAGAGCGGTGGCGTAGACGACCGCGGGATCGGCCTCGAGGCGAGCCCGCAGTGCCGCCAGCTTCGGCCAGCGGCTCCTCTCCGCAACCGCGTGGAAGTCGAGCCAGCGCGCGACGCCGACAAGCACGGCGTCGGCCAGCGTCGGCCGCTCTCCGAGCAGGAATTGCCGCGTTTCGATCATCCCTTCGAGCTTGTCATGACGCTCGATGACCCTTGCTGTGCCAAAGGCGCGCAGGGCGGACTTCGTCGCGGGCTGCATGGCTTCGGCTTCCATTGCGGCCCACAGCGGCGCGAAGGCGGCGGTGAAACCGGTATTCACGAATGCCATGAGCTGACGCATGCGATCGGCTTCCCGCGACAGCGGATCGAAGCTGATGCGACGTTCGAGATCCCTGGCTTCGAGCCAGGCCGCAATAGCCATGGTTTCCGTCAGCACCTCGCCCTGCTCGGTGACGAACACCGGCGTCTCATGTCGCGGATTGATACGGGCGTATGACGGGCTTCGCATCTCGCCCATCATGTCGACCCGGCACAGCCGATATGGCTTGCCCAGCCATTCGAGCGCCGCGACGAGCCCCATGGAGCTTCCCTTCGGGAAGCCGTAGAGTAGAATTGGGTCCATGATCCATTCTCCGTGATTTCTGATGATCACGCTGCGCAGCGGTGATGCGACCCTAGTCGCTCGCCGCGTCGAGTAAATTACGAACTTTTTTGTAACCTGGAGGCGCCGATGAAGGATCTCGTGTCGAGATGTCCCATCGAGGAAGTGATGCAGGTTCTGAGCGGCCGCTGGCCGACGCTGCTGATCTATTATTTGAAGCAGGGCACCAAGCGCTTCAGCGACTTGCGCCGCGACAATCCGACCATTTCACACCGAATGCTCGCACTCGAGCTTCGCAAGCTGGAGGACGCCGGCATCGTAAGCCGCACTGAATTCGGCGGATATCCGCTGCGCGTCGAGTACGATCTGACGTCTGCCGGTCACGCACTCGTGCCATTGATCGATGCCTTGGGGAACTGGTGGACGTCGGTTGCGGCCGCAGCTGACGGAGAGGCCCGTCGTGATGAAATCGGCGTCTCGGCAAGGACGCAGCGGCCTTGAAGCGAAGGCCCAAGTGAGGAGACTGCCGTGACAATGCTCGTCGAGCGATTCAACCTGCCGGCTGCGCTTTCGCCGGCGCCGAGCAAGCGCGATGCCGAAACAGTTCAGTTCGCGCAGGCCGCGCTGACGTCCGCCAAGCGGGAAGGCCTGCAACTCGCGGTTCGGGCGCGCTATGTCGCCCTCGTCGTCATTGCCTGCCTGCTGCTGATGATCAACCCGGCCTGGGAGCAGCTCTATTACGTGGCGCTGCTCGGCTTGTTCGCACTGATCGGTTGGGCCCAGGTCAGGGTCGGGCGGGTGGGCGTGTCGCGGCCGGAATTGGCGCTCCTGTTTTGCGACTTGGCGCTGCTGACGTGCGTCATCGTGATTCCCAATCCGTTCGGAGCTCCGCATTGGCCGGTCGCGATGCAGTACCATTTCGGCAACTTCATCTATTTCTTCGTGCTGCTCGCAGGCGCCACGCTGGCCTATACCTGGCGGACCGTCATTGCGGTCGGCGGCTGGACGGCTACGCTCTGGATCATCGGCATGGCCTGGGTGTGGTGGCAACCCGATCGCGATCCTGCGCTGACGGCCCGCATCGCGGCCGCGGCAGGCAGCGATCAGCGCTTGTTGGCGATGATCTCGCCCAGCGAGATCGGATTCCACATTCGCATCCAGGAGATGGTCGTATTCATGATCGTGGCCATGACTTTAGCGCTCGCGGTCCGCCGCAGCAACGACCTCTTGATCCGGCATGCCGCGGTGGAGCGCGAGCGCGGCAACCTCGCACGCTACTTCTCGCCCAATGTCGTGGCGGAATTGTCGCAGCAGGACGAGCCGCTGAAGCAGGTGCGCACGCAACACGTCGCGGTGCTGTTCGTCGACATCGTCGGCTTCACCGCCTTTGCTGACGCGCGCTCGCCGCAGGAGGTGGTGCGAACGTTGCGCGAATTCCACGGATTGATGGAGCAGGAGGTATTCCGCCACAGCGGCACGCTCGACAAATATCTCGGGGACGGATTGATGGCGACGTTCGGCACGCCCTTCGCGGGCGAGCGCGACGCCAGCAACGCGCTGCGATGTGCCCAGGCGATGATCGCCGCGGCGGACCGATGGAACGATCGGCGCGCAGCGTCAGGCGAGCCAAAGCTGCGCGTGAGCTTCGGCTTACACTATGGGCCGGTGGTGCTCGGCGACCTCGGGCAGACCTGTCTGGAATTCGCCGTGATCGGCGCGACCGTCAACGTGGCCAGCCGCCTCGAGGCCCTGACCCGCGCCTTCGACTGCGCGCTGGTGGCAAGCGACGATCTCGTCAGCCAGGCGAAGGCCGAGCTTGCCGGCGCGGCCGCAACGTTTCAGTCATTGGAGGCGCGAGAGCCGCAGGCGGTGCGCGGTATTCAGCAGCCGATCTCGATCTGGACCCAGCCGCGCGGCGCGTAGAGCGAACTCCCCGCTGCGGAAGGAAGCCAAACAAAAAGCCCGGCCATTCGGCCGGGCTTTTGATGGCTTGCGCAGAACGAAGCTGCTTACGCGGCCTCGTCGGCGACGGTGCTGTCGTCGCCATCGGTATCGTCGGTATCGCCCTCGGCATCCGTGTCGGCTTCGCCGTCGGCGGCTTCCGCCTTGGCGTTGGTGCGCCGCGGGCTCTTGGCGAGCTGGGCCTCGATCTCCTTGACCGCTTCGGTCTCGGTCGAGTGCTGCACCACCGCGATCTCGCGGGAGAGGCGGTCGAGCGCCGCTTCATAGAGCTGGCGTTCCGAGTAGGACTGCTCGGGCTGCGATTCCGAGCGATAGAGGTCGCGCACCACTTCCGCGATCGCGACGATGTCGCCCGAGTTGATCTTCGCTTCGTATTCCTGGGCGCGGCGCGACCACATGGTGCGCTTGACGCGGGCACGGCCCTTGAGCGTCTCCAGCGCCTTCTTGACCAGCGCCGGATCGGACAGCTTGCGCATGCCGACATTGGCGACCTTGGCGGTCGGCACGCGCAGCGTCATCTTGTCCTTGATGAAGTTGATGACGAACAGCTCGAGCTTCGCACCGGCGATCTCCTGCTCCTCGATGGCCAGGATCTGGCCGACGCCGTGAGCGGGATAGACCACGAATTCATTGGCCTTGAAGCCCTGACGCTGGGTCACGACCTTCTTTTCCTCGACCTTCGGCGCAGCCGCGGGCTTGGCGGCCGGCTTGGCGGCGACGGGAGCCTTGGCGGGCGCAGCAGCAACGGGAGCCTTCGGCGCGGCGGGCTTGGCAGCGGGGGCCTTGGCAGTCACAGGCTTGGCGGCAGCAGGCTTGGCAGCGGTCGCTTTCGCGGCCGGTTTGGCAGTCTTGTTAGGCATTGCGCTTCTTTTGTTCTTCGAGGACTTTGCAGCCGGCGCCTTCGTCGCGGTCCGACCCTTGGATGCGCTACGGCTGGCCGCGGCGACTTTTTTGGCCTCCTTATGGGAAGCCCTCGCTGAAGTACTCTTTTTACGCGTTTTCTGTGACACAGCCTGCGCGCGGAAACTGCCACGCCCCTGTTCGACATTTGGTTTCACGGGAACCCAGAGGGGCCAACGGGGCTGACGGGGTTCGGCTTAATGTGCCCAATATAGCACATTTCCCGCAAAAATCAATGATTTAGGGGTCTTGAGGGCTGGTTTTCGGCGGCAGCGCCGCTATTAGGGTTAAGTTTGGGCGCGAATTAGTCGCCGGAGCCCGGGTTCGGAGAAAAATATTTCTCGAACTTGCCCTCCATGCCGTCGAATTCCTTGGCGTCGGCGGGTGATTCTTTCTTCTGGGTGATGTTCGGCCAGCTCTTGGCGTAATCGGCGTTGACCTGGAGCCACTTTTCCAGCCCCGGTTCCGTGTCCGGCTTGATCGCGTCGGCGGGGCATTCCGGCTCGCACACGCCGCAATCGATGCACTCGTCCGGATGGATGACGAGCATGTTGTCGCCTTCGTAGAAGCAGTCGACCGGGCAGACCTCGACGCAGTCGGTGTACTTGCACTTGATGCAGTTTTCAGTGACGACGTAAGTCATCCAACGCTCCGAAAAGCTCTTTTAAAAGTCGCGGCTTGCCTAGCGCGGATGGCCCGGCGCCGCAAGGTCGGGAAGGCCCGATCATGACGGCTTTGTGTGTTTGACCGATCAAGAAATGAATACCAGGCGCAATTAATTGCGCGTCCCGAGCTCCTCGTAGAGCACGCGAGCCGAGGCGGCATCGCCACGGCGCTCGTTGAAGGCGGTGACCTTCAGCACGCGCACGCTGCGATCCAGCGCGATGGTGAGGACATCACCGGCCTTGATCGCGTGGCCCGGCGATGTCTCGCGCACGCCGTTGACGCGGACATGGCCGGTGACGACGAGCTCGGCCGCGGAGGTGCGCGCCTTCACCACCCGCGCGTGCCACAGCCATTTGTCGATGCGCTGCCGCTCGGTCGTCGTCGTGGGATTACTCCTTCCGCCCCAGCTGCTCCTTGAGCGCGGCGAGCTTGGCGAAGGGCGAGTTCGGATCGATCGGACGATCGCGCTCGCGCGGGTTCGCGCTGGAGGCGTAGGGACGCAGCGACGGACCGGACTCGCGATCTCGGCGGTCACGGCCCTTGTCACGGTCGCGGCCACGATTGTCGCGGCCCTTGTCGCGATCTCCGCCGAACTTCTTGTTGTCGCGGTTGCGATCGCGATCCTTGTCGCGGTCGCCCTTGCCCTGGAAGCTGCGATTGCGGTCGTCGCGGCGCTCACCGCCCTCGCCGCCTTCACGCGGCTTGCGGAAATCGCGGCGATGGCCGCCATGACGCTGGCGTTCGCCGCGCTTCTCGCCGTCGGCCGACTGCGCAGCCTCGCCTTCAGCAGGCGCACCGGCGGCCTCAGCGCCGGCCTGCGGACGCTGGTTGTGGTGGCGCTGGTGACGATGGCGCTCGTGGCGCGGCTTGCGATCCTCGTGACGGCCGCCGGGACGCCAGACCTCGACGAGCTCGGGCTCGGCGGGTGTCGCTGCGGCTTCGACCGGCGCGGCAGCATCGGGCGAAGCGGCAGCTTCGGTGGCGGCGGTCTCGGCGGCAGCGGCTTCGAGCCCGGCAGCCTCGACGGACGTTGCAGCCTCTTCTGCAGGCGGCGCGATGCCGGGGGCGTCTTCGGGCGTGACGGGCGCTTCTGAAGCTTCCAGCGCCGGCTCCTCGTGGGCCTCCTCAGGAGGGGGCTCGTCGTGCGGCTCCATGCTAGGGGCGTCTTCGACCGTGATGGCTTCGGCGGCGACCTCAGCGGCCGGCGCCTCGGTCGGCAGGCTGGCAACGGCTTCAACCGCAGCCTCGGTCGAGGTCTCAGCACTGCCTTCAACGGGCGGCGTCTCGGCCGCGACGGTCTCGGTGACGACCTGCTCGGTCACGACAGGCTTTTGCGGCAGCGGCGGGCGCTTCTCCATGCGATAGCCGAGCGCGCGCAGCACGGAGGCAAAATCCTCGCCGGCAGATCCCGTGAGCGAGGTCATCGCCTGCGTCACCACGAAGCTGCGGCCGTCGAACGCGCCGGCGGGCTTTTCGCCCGGCGAATTCTCGCGCCAGGCCAGCGCCGGGCGGATCAGGTCGGCGAGGCGTTCCAGGATGTCGACGCGCACGGCGCGCTCGCCGGCCTGCTTGTAGCCGAGCACGCGATAGGCATCGCGCGGCAGCGCCTTGTCGACCGGGAACGAGGTGCGCCCCGAGGAGGCCAGATGCTGCGCGCCCGAGAGCGCGGACAGATCGACATTGTCCTGCTTCAGCGCCCAGAGCAGCGCGGCGAGCGCACGCGCGGCGGGCTTGAGCAGGCCGGGGAAATAGAGGTGATAGGCGCCGAAGCGGACGCCGTATTTGCGCAAGGTCGCGCGCGAGGGCTGGTCGAGATCCTTCAGCTCGCTGGCGATCTTTGGCCGCTCGAGCACGCCGAGCGCCTCGACCAGCTGATAGGCGATGCCGCGGGCAATGCCGGTGACGTCCTCGGCCTTCGACAGCTCGAACATCGGCCCGAGCAGCTTTTCGATGTGGGTCTTGAGCCAGAGCTCGAGCCGCGCCTGCACCTTGTCGCGGGGGGCGCCGGTCAGGCGCTCGTCCGAGATGATGCGGATGCGCGGATGCAGCGCGTCGTCTGCGGCGGCGAGCCGCGCCACCGCATCGCCGGTCCAGCGGATGATGCCTTCGGACGTCAGCACGAACTGCTCGTCCGGCGCATTGCCCAGCTTTTCGGCGCGCGCGTTGATCTCGCCGGCGAGCACCGCTTGCGCTGCAGCCTGCAAGGCTTTCGCATCGGAGCCGGCTTCCGCCGCATCCGGTGCAAAGGTGAAGCCATCGAGACGGCCGATGACATGGCCTTCGACGATGACTTCGCCGGTCTTGCCGATTTCAGTATTCAAGCTCGTGTTCTCCCGCAGGCGGCGCATCAATACACTGGTCCGGCGATCAACGAAACGCTCAGTCAAGCGTTCATGGAGCGCATCCGATAATTTATTTTCGACCTCCCGCGTGATCCCCTGCCAGCGTTCGGGGTCTTTCAGCCAGTCCGGGCGGTTGGCAACGAAGGTCCAGGTGCGGATCTGGGCGATTCGGGCCGACAGCGTGTCGATGTCGCCGTCGATGCGGTCGGCCTGGGTGACCTGGGACTCGAACCAGGCATCGGGAATGCAGCCCTTGCGCATCAGGAAGCCGTACAGCGTCGTCACCAGCTCGGCATGGGCGGCCGGCGACAGCTTTCTGTAGTCCGGGACCTGGCAGGCTTCCCAGAGACGCTCCACGGCGGCCTTGCCATGCGCGATATCGCGCACCTCGCCGTCGCGGGCGGCGTGATCGAGCACGCGCATGTCCTCGGCGATCGGCGCGCGCGTCAGCGTCTCGTGGCCGGGGGCGAGGTTCAGCGAGACCTGGAGTGCGCCGAGTGAGGAGAAATCCAGCTTCGAATTGCGCCATTGCAGCACCTTCACGGCATCGAAGGTGTGGTTCTGCAGCGCATTGACGAGCTCGGGCTCGAACGGCGCGCAGCGGCCCGTGGTGCCGAAGGTGCCGTTGCGGGTGGCGCGGCCGGCGCGGCCCGCAATCTGCGCGAACTCGGACGGCGTCAGGCGGCGGAACTGGTAGCCGTCGAACTTGCGGTCGGAGGCAAAGGCGACGTGGTCGACGTCGAGATTGAGGCCCATGCCGACGGCGTCGGTGGCGACGAGATAATCGACGTCGCCGTTCTGGAACATCGCGACTTGCGCGTTTCGTGTGCGCGGCGACAGCGAGCCCAGCACGACGGCAGCGCCGCCGTGCTGGCGGCGGATCAGCTCGGCAATCGCATAGACTTCATCCGCGGAGAAGGCGACGATGGCGGTGCGGCGCGGCTGGCGCGTGATCTTGCGGTCGCCGGCGAACTCGAGCTGCGACAATCTGGGCCGCGTGATCATGGAGACGCCGGGCAACAGGCGCTCGATGATCGGGCGCATGGTGGCGGCGCCTAACAGCAGCGTCTCGTCGCGCCCGCGGCGGTTGAGGATGCGATCGGTGAAGACGTGGCCGCGTTCGAGATCGGCGGCGATCTGGACCTCGTCGACGGCGAGGAAGGAGACGTCGAGATCCCGCGGCATCGCCTCGACGGTCGAGACCCAATAGCGCGGATTCTTCGGCTTGATCTTCTCCTCGCCGGTGACGAGCGCGACGCTGGCCTCGCCGGCGCGATCGGCGATCTTGTTGTAGACCTCGCGCGCCAAGAGGCGCAGCGGCAGGCCGATCAGCCCTGAGGGATGCGCCAGCATCCGCTCGATGGCGAGATGGGTCTTGCCGGTGTTGGTGGGACCGAGCACCGCGGTGACGCCCGCACCGGGTGCGCGCTCGGAGGCGAAGGGGGAGGAGGAAAAAGCCATGTCTGAGGGATTAGGTAATGGCGATTTGGGCGAATGTCAGTGCTATCCGCGGCGGTGAGGCGACGCCGAGGTGTCGGCTATGTCTCCGAACGCTGGGTTGGGGCCTCCTCCACTGCTGTCATCGCCCGGCTTGACCGGGCGATCCAGTACGCCGCGGCAGTTGTGCCAGGGCCGAAAGGCCGCGGCGTACTGGATGCCCCGGTCAAGCCGGGGCATGACGGCGGAGAGTGCGGCACGCCCTCCCCAAATCCCGTGCAACTGTTTCACTTTGCGACGCTTTTCCCGTTCGCTTTAAGCTTCGGAACGACTCTAGAACGAATCGCGGCCGAATCGCTGACTCCCTATTGAGTCCCGTTCCGTTCACGCAACATGTCGCGGGACTCGTGTTGGTTGCGCACTAGATGGAGTTTTGCGAAGGCGCACAAGCGAGCGGGGTGGTTAAAGCTGGGGATGGCGCGGAGTCGAATCAGAATCGGAGAGGAGTCAAATGGATTCCCGGATTAGGGCCATCAAAACACAAAGTGCGAAAACAACCCCATGCACAGTAGGTAAGTGATTGATATTGCTAGGGCACTCTTAACCCTCCCCTGGAGGGGGAGGGTCGGCTCACATGGAGCGCAGCGGAATGTGAGACGGGGTGGGGTGATCTCTCCACTCGGGCAGTCCCCGTGTTGAGAGATCACCCCACCCCGCTCGCGCTTACGCGCGATCGACCCTCCCCCTCCAGGGGAGGGTTAAGAGCATCACTGCGTCTTCGCGACCCTCGGCGGCTGGGGGGCGGTGATGAAGCTCGTCGCTTCCAGCATGGCCGGCCCCAGCGGTGTCGGCACTTTCAGCCAGAACGGGACCAGGATGCGCGTGCCGGCGATGGGGGCGAACGCGATCTCCATGTTGCGCTGGGCGGCGAGGTATTTGATCACGGGGCGGTCGGGGATGTAGCCGGCGATCGGCACGAAATAGATCGCGCAGACCACGACCGGGCCACGATAGCCCTTCTCCGCCTTCACGGTCTCCATGCGCTTGAAATCGAGCTTGAGCTCGTAGCGCATGCGGCCGTCGAACACGGGCGCGGCGTTGTGGCAGGCCTCGGGCGCAACGGGGTCGCCGGTGCCGGGCACGCGCAGCAGCGAGGCGGTCATCGGGTCCCACACGCCGCGGCGATGCGCCTCGGTGACGACGATGCGGTCGGGATCGACCGGCGGCTCCGGCAAAATGGCAAAATCCTTCACATTGCCCTTGTCGAGGGTGATGCGGATCTCTTCGGTCTTCTTCTGGGTGGTGGTGGAGGCCTGGTAGCCGGTCGCAACCAGCGCGCCATTGACGACGCGCCCCTGGCTGGCGCCGGTGCCGGACCCGCCCGTGAACGACTTCAAAAGCCCGGACGTGCCGCCGGCGGCCGCCGCCGAAAACACGTCGTCCTGGATATCGATGTTCCAGGCGCCCTTGCCGACGGGAATGCCCGCCAGCGTCGCCTCATATTGCGCCTCGAGCTTGCCCTGCGCCGCCGCCGGCGCCGCGCCCGCCGCCACGACCAGCACCAGGCCGCAAAGCGCCATCAGCCGGCCGGCCAGACGCGGTCGGGCTGAGCGCAGATTCTGCGCAAAATGAAGCGTTATCGGCACGAAACAATCCAATCGGGGCGCGATGCGCTGTTACTTAAGCCAAAACCGGCGGCAAACAATGTGTCGGGGCCTGCAGCCCCGGGAACTCCACCGGACTCTTCGACGGCGAATACGCCCTTTATGTGATGGTAAGGCGCGACAATCATTGCCGTTTTGGTGATCGGGCGGTAACGGGGGCCGCTGTCATGCCCCGCGAAGGCGGGGCATCCAGTACGCCGCAGCGCCTCTGGTCAGCCGCGCCGCCGCGGGGTACTGGATCGCCCGGTCAAGCCGGGCGATGACACCTGTTGTGGGGCACGAGATCGCCACCCAAAACCTTGACGCAGGGCCCCTTCCCCCCTATACGTCCGCCCGCTCCCTGCAAGGACGAAAGAATTTGCCCCCGTGGCGCCTGAATGGCGGCCGCACTCGTTGGGGGTTCGAACTAAAGGATTTATGCCATGTCTCGCCGCTGCGAACTGACGGCCAAGGGCCCCCTCGTCGGCCACAAGGTCAGCCACTCCAATATCAAGACCAAGCGCCGCTTCCTGCCGAACCTCGTCAACGTGACGTTCATCTCGGAAGCCCTGGGCCGCAACGTGCGCCTGCGCGTCTCCACCAACGCGATCAAGAGCGTCGACCACAATGGCGGCCTCGATGCCTACCTGCTCAAGGCCAACGCCGACGCGCTCTCCCCGCGCGCGGTCGAGCTCAAGCGCGCCATCCAGAAGAAGGTCGGCGACACGGCGCCGGCGAAGCAGGCGAGCTGAGATTTTTAGATAAGGGCGGGGGCTAAGTTGCGTCGCGTGGCGTAGGCTTAGCCGAGTCGAGTTCGAGTAGCGGCCGGATCGGAAGATCCGGCCGTTTTTGTTTTTTTGCAACTCAGGCATCCCAAGCGATATTGGCTCATTCGTGCTCCGATTGTTTGATTGTCAGAATTCGCCTCGGGTGGCAGACATTTGTCGATGAGTCGCCAAGGTGCTTCTGGGGGGAAACGTGGATTGGAAACTTGCCGCTGCACGAGTCAACGATGCAGAGAATGCAGCCGTAAAGTTATGGCGAGAAGAAGGGGTTGGGCAACAACACCAACATCTTCCCAAACCAGATTCATGAATTTCCGATGATAGATGTCCCGGTAGAGGAACAAGACAAGATTGTAAGAGAGCTAGATTCTATTGTCGAAAAATTCGATACTGATCTTGCGGAGGCGAAGGCTCTGCGGTCAAAACTCGACAAGATATTGTTGGAGGCGCTAGACGCCTAGGTCGACATGATGATCGATTGAAATATTCGGCGAGCTAGCTTGCCGAACCGATGCTATACTCGCCCCGGTAGCATCCCCCGGAGGCGCAGCCCATGGATCACGCAGCCAATATCGACCACAAGAACCTCGTCATCTGCTGTGACGGCACCGGCAACGAGATCTCGGAGAACATCTCCAACGTCCTGAAGCTCTATCGCTGCCTGCGCAAGACGGACAAGACACACCCGCGGCAGATGGTGCCCACGTCTCCGGCGGGCACCCGTAAACACCCCCCTCCCGCGTTAACCGTCCATTAACCAACGCATCCTAGCCTGCGGTAATCGTCCAGCCATCATTAGTTCGAAATGCCTTCCCGGTTCGCTCCAGGAGAAGCGCCGATGTGCGTTGAGTTGTTGACGTATGCCGATCTCGGTGCCCGCCTCAATGTCTCGCGCGAGGCCGCGCGGGCACTGGCGCGGCGTCGCCGGTTGCCGCGTTCGCGGTCGGACGACGGCAAGGCGGTGGTGAGCGTCGATCTCGCCGCGCTCCGCTACACGCCCCGCCCGCGACGAGCCCGCCGGGCAGATCCCATCGGCGCCTCCCTGGCCAGGATCGAGGCCGTCAAGACCGAAGTCTTCAAGGCGGAGATCGCGCGGCTCGAATCCGTCGCAACCGCCTACAGGGTCGTGTTCGAGCGCGAGCGCGAGCGTGCCGATCGCCTCGCCGTCGAGCTGACGCAGGCGGCCGCCGAGACGACGGCCGCCAATGCATGGGCGGCACGACTGGAAGACGAAGTGGCGGCGCTGCGGAGCGATCGCCGCCCTGGCGGCTCGATCGCGGGACACGCGGCGCGCCGGTTGGGACATCTGGCCGCCTTCATCGTGCAAGCAGACCGCGCAGCCCGCAGCTAGCACGCGAGACTTTCTTTAATCCCCGGCTTGCCGGAGCAATCGCGAGGGAAGAATGACTGGCAATACCGATATCCATGAAATGAAGGCCCGCATCGTCGTGTTCGGGGTCGGCGGCGCCGGCGGCAATGCCGTCAACAACATGATCACGGCCGGGCTGCAAGGGGTCGAGTTCGTGGTCGCCAACACCGACGCCCAGGCGCTGGCGATGTCGAAGGCGACGCGCCTCATCCAGCTCGGCACAAGGGTGACCGCGGGCCTCGGCGCCGGCTCGCAGCCGGAACTGGGACGCGCCGCGGCCGAAGAAGCAATCGACACGATCCGCGAGCAATTGACCGGCGCGCACATGGTGTTCGTGACGGCGGGCATGGGCGGCGGCACCGGCACCGGGGCTGCACCCGTCGTCGCCAGAATCGCGCGCGAGCTCGGCATTCTCACCATCGGCGTGGTCACCAAGCCGTTCTACTTCGAGGGCCAGCGCCGCATGCGCTTTGCCGAAGCCGGCATCGAGGAGCTGCTGAAGACGGTCGACACCCTCCTGATCATCCCGAACCAGAACCTGTTCCGGGTGGCCAGCGAAAAGACGACGTTCGCCGATGCCTTCGCCCTTGCCGACCAGGTGCTCTATTCGGGCGTGGCCTGCATCAGCGACCTCATCGTCAAGGAAGGCCTGATCAATCTCGATTTTGCCGACGTCCTCTCCGTCATGAAGGAGAAGGGCAAGGCCATGATGGGACGGGGCGAGGCCTCCGGCGAGAAGCGCGTGCTCGCCGCCGCCGTCGCCGCGATCTCCAATCCGCTGATCGAGAATCCCTCGATCAAGCGCGCCAGCGGCCTCATCATCTCCATCACCGGCGGCAAGGATCTGATGCTGTACGAGGTCGACGAAGCCGCGACCCGGATTCGCGACGAGGCCGACCCGGACGCCAACATCATCGTCGGCGCGTCGTTCGACGAAAGCTTAGAAGGCATCGTCCGCGTCTCGGTGGTGGCGACCGGAATCGATAATCTCGACCCGGCGCAGGCGCAGCCGGTGGAAACCGCCCTCACCCAGCTCGCCGGCAGGCTGCGCAACGACGGCCGCCGCATCGCCGATCGCATCGAGCGCAGTGCCCCCCTTGCGCAAGCGGGCAGCCCGCCACTGCGCCCGCAGCCACACCACCCGGTGGGACCGCCGGCAAGGCCGGGCCTGGACTATGAGCGGCAGGCGGCGCTTCAGCCGCTCGATCCTTACGGCCGTACGCCTGCGCGCAATCTGCCCGACGAGGCCGCTCTCGATATCCCGGCCTTCCTGCGCCGCGCGGCGAACTGAGCGGTGGCCCAACAATAGATCGTCATCCCGGGCGCGACGAAGTCGCGAGCTATGATGCGCAATTGCGCATCTGAGGATCCATTTGGCCGCAGTGGCGGTTGAGGGATGGATTCTCAGGTGCGCAATTGCGCACCGTAGCTCGCGCCAAGAGGCGCGCCCCGGAATGACGGCGTAGAGCGTGCGCAGCCGCCGAGGCTTCAAGCTGCCGTGCTGTGCGGCTTCTCCGCTGTTTCCTTCTTGTCCGTTTCCTTGTCGCGGGACAGCCAGGCCGGAAAGCGCAGCAGGCGTTCGTTGGTGTCCTTCGGCAGCTCGACGGGCGGCGCTTCCACGGCCGAACTCGGCAAGTCCAGCGCTGCGTGGCCGGATCGCACCGCATCGGCACGCTGATCCAGTTCACGGAGCAGCGGATCGAGCACGCTGTCGATCTCGGTCGCCACCGACACCAGGAAACTATTGAGCTCGCGCGCCTCGGGCACAACTGCCGCAGCCTGCTCGACCGCCCTGGAGAGACCGTCGACGACAGGTGCAAACGCGCCGGCCGCTTGCTTGATTCGCGTCTTGATCAGTTCGATCTCGCTCAGGACGCGCTCACGCTCCCGCCTTTTCTTCTCCTCCGAAAGGCGGGCTTCGATTTCGGCGATCTGGGCCGTCAGGGTCGTGGCTTCGGATGCAAGCGCATCGCGTCTGCCGCGCGCGCGATCGAGATCGCGGCTGAGATTGTCCACTAAGTCGTCCCTTGCGAACATGGCTTTGCTCCATAGGACAGGCGTTCTGCCCTGTAGGACGGCCTTGGCGCGAACCGCCAGCCTCGCCGCCGACCGGATGGCCGGATCGGCCGAAACAGGCATCAATTTCCGTCGCGTCACATGGGCCGACATGGTGATCCCCCATCGCAGCATTAGGCGACGGCATGGTTAACAAGCGGTTAATGTCAACAGATTGCGGCCATGGGACTGCATGCCGGCGGCGCCGCCCGCCGGTCGGCTGATCGATGCCAAAGCCTTGCTGTCCGCGACATATTTCCCGGACAGCCCTTCCTCCTCCTCGCTGCCGCTCATTTTCCGCTATACTCGCCCCGGTAGCATTCCCCGGAGGCGCATCCCATGGAGACCGCGGCCAATTCCGACCACAAGCCCGCCGGCAAGAACCTCGTCATCTGCTGTGACGGCACCGGCAACGAGATCTCGGAGAACATCTCCAACGTCCTGAAGCTCTATCGCTGCCTGCGCAAGACGGACAAGACGCAGCCGCGGCAGATGGTGTTTTACGATCCCGGGGTCGGCACCATGACGGAGCCGTCGACCTGGGGGCGCTGGAAGGCCAACATCAAGCTGGTGCTGGGGCTCGCCACCGGCTACGGGCTCGATGACAACGTGCTGTCGTCCTATTGCTTCCTGATCCAGCATTACGCGCCCGGCGACAGGATCTACCTGTTCGGCTTCTCGCGCGGGGCCTACACGGTGCGCGTGCTGGCGGGGCTGATCCACAAGGTCGGGCTGATCTCGCCGGAGCAGGCGAACCTCGCCGGCTCGGGCCTCATCGCCTACAAGCAATATTCCGGCAGCGGGCGCGGCAACGACGTCGAGGACCTCAAGGGCATCGTGTTCGACGAGAGCGGGCCGCTGCCGAAGGACGAATTCGACCTCGCCGCGCAGTTCGCGCGCATCACCTCGACGCGCTGGCCGACCATCCATTTCGTCGGCGTCTGGGACACGGTGGCGAGCGTGATCGTGCCGCGCGCCGACCGCTTCTACCTGCCGAGCCTGGAGGAGCTCGCCTTCACGCTGCGCGATCCCAGCGTAAAAATCTTCCGGCAGGCGATCGCGATCGACGAGCGGCGGCGCATGTTCCGCCTGAAGCCGTACGCGGAGCCGCAGGAGTTCTGGAGCAACCGCTACGTGCCCGACGAGAAGAAGGTGCCGCAGGACATTCTGCAGGTGTGGTTCGCCGGCGTGCATTGCGACGTCGGCGGCGGCTATCCGGAGGCCGAGAGCGGCGAATCCAAATATCCGCTGCTGTGGATGATCGACGAGGCCGAGAAGGCCGGGCTGAAGTTCAACCCGCGCACGGTGAACCAGCTCGCCTGGGGCATCCAGCGCAAGAACTCGCCGTTCAAATACGTCGAGCCCGCCTATACCGGGAAGGCCGGCATGCTGCACGATTCCATGACGGCGGTCTGGCGCGTGCTGGAGTTCTTGCCGAAGAGCGCGAAGTACCGGGAATGGCCGGCGCGGAAAATCTGGTTCGGGGTCTACATCCCCGATGGCGAGCCGCGCCTGATTCCCGAAGGGGCGCATGTGCATGAGAGCGTGCTCAAACGCATGGCGGTGGAGCCGGACTACCGGCCGGTGAACCTGCCGCAGGATTACGTGACGGTGCCGATGCCGGTGCCGCCGGGGGTGGATCTGGCGGCGGGAGCGGAGGTGGAGGGCGTGACGGGGTGAGTGGCGGGGGCGCGCCGCTCTTACCCTCCCCTGGAGGGGGAGGGTCGGCACGCGATCGAGCGAAGCGAGATTGCGTGACGGGGTGGGGTGACGGTCTCTCAGCGGATGCACTGCCCGTGTTGAGAGATCACCCCACCCCGCTCGCGCTGCGCGCGATCGACCCTCCCCCTCCAGGGGAGGGTGGGCACCCCGCTACCGCTAGTTTTGCCATTCGCCGACACTTTTCGTTAAAATTCTCGGGCGCGGCTTAGGGGGATCGCATCATCTCTTTTCCATGATTGGGACAGATCACCCGCCGCGAGACCTGCGGAGTTGGAGGAGACGTGCCAATGCATCCGCGAAAGTTTGTTCGTGTGAAGCCCGCAGGCCTGGTGTCACGCCAGGCCAAGATCATCACCGACCCGCGCGCGCCGGTGATCCCCTGCACGCTGATCGACTATTCGCCCGGCGGGGCCTGCGTCGATCTCGGCGGTCAGGTGAAGATTCCCGATCGCTTCGAGCTGCTCCACGTCAACACCAAGAAGCGCTGCCGCATCGCCTGGAAGCGCGGCACGCGCGTGGGCGTGGTGTTTTGAGGGAATAGCGGCGGGCCGTCCCTGCCTTTGTGGCAGGAATCGCATTTGAGAGACTTTCCCTTGCGGCCATCCTTCGAGACGCCCGCTTTCGCGGGCTCCTCAGGATGAGGGCGGAGTGTGCGGCGGCCGTTTCGATGGGCACCGGCGCCGATGAGCCTCATCCTGAGGAGGCGCGTAGCGCCGTCTCGAAGGACGAGGCGTGCGCGCCGGCGCCGCCACGGCCCTGCCCCCGCGCTGCAAACCGGCCAGCGTCTTCGCGCATGACTGACGTGGCGGGCTCGGCTAGATTGCCTCCCAACAACAAGAACGATTTGTCCGGGGAGGACAGGCGTGCACCAGGGACGTGTCGTTTTCGGCGCGATCGAGGAGGTCGTGTTCGGCCATCCTGCGGCTGAAGCCGTCGTCGCGCAGATGGACCGGCTCGGAACAAGCCGCGCCTTCCTGATGGTGTCGGGGACGCTGAACCGGCAGACCGACGAGATCGAGAAGATCAAGCACGCGCTCGGCCCGCGCTGCGCCGGCCTGTTCGACGCCATGCCGGCGCATACGCCGCGCGAGGCGGTGATCGCGGCCACCAATGCGGCGCGCGCGGCGGAGGCCGATCTGATCATCACCGTCGGCGGCGGTTCCATCACCGACGGCGCCAAGGCGGTGCAGCTTTGCCTTGCCAACGGCATCGACGATATCGGCGGCATCGACCGCATCCGCGTGCGCAAGGGCGTCGCGCCCGAGATGAAGGCGCCAATCGTGCGGCAGGTCAGCGTGCCGACCACGATCGCCGGCGGCGAGTTCTCATCGATCGCGGGTGTCACCGACCGCGCCACGCAGGTGAAGCAGATGCTGCGGCATCCGCTCACGGTGCCGCGCGCGACCATCCTCGATCCTGCCATCACCGTGCACACGCCGGAATGGCTGTTCCTGTCGACCGGCATCCGCGCCGTCGATCATTGCGTCGAGGCGATCTGCTCGCGCGAGACGCATCCTTACGCCGATGCGCAGGCGGTGAAGGGCCTCGCCATGCTCGCCGACGCGCTGCCGCGGGTGAAGGCCGATCCCAGCGATCTCGATGCGCGGATGGACGCGCAGATCGGCACCTGGCTGTCGATGGGCGCGCTCGCCGCCGGCGTGCCGATGGGCGCGAGCCACGGCATCGGCTACGTGCTCGGCGGGGCCTTCGACGTGCCGCACGGCTACACCTCCTGCGTCATGCTGCCGGCGGTGATGCGCTGGAATGCGCGCGACAATGCCGAGCGGCAGATGATCGTCGCCGCCGCCATGGGCTATCCCGGCCGTGACGCGGCCGACGTGCTCGATGCCTTCATCCGCTCGCTCGGCATGCCGCGCAGCCTTGGCGAGGTGCGCATCTCGCCGGAGCATTTCGACGCGATCGCAGAAGCCGCGATGCGTACGAACTGGATCCCGCGCAACCCGCGCAAAATTACGGGTCCCGCCGATTTGCGCGAGATCCTGCTCCTTGCCGCCTGATCGAAAGCCGGAGGATCGATGTACACAGGTACACACGCCCGCCTGCGCCCGCTGCAGCCCGCCTTCATCATGGCGGCGACGGGCGAAGCCGTCACCTATCGCGAGCTGGAGGCGCGCAGCAATCGGCTGGCGCATCTGTTCCGCAAGCACGGCTTGAGACGGCTCGACCATTACGCGATCTTCATGGAGAACAATGCGCGCTATCTCGAAGCTTGCGGCGCGGGCGAGCGCTCCGGGCTCTACTACACCTGCATCAACTCGTTCCTGACGCCGGGCGAGCTCGCCTATCTGCTCGTCAACAGCCAGTCGAAGATCCTGATCACGTCGATGGCCAAGCTCGGCATCGCGCGCGAGGCGATCCAGGCCTGCCCCGACATCAAGCTCTGCATCGTCGCCGACGGCCCCGGCGAGAGCGAGCGCATCGTTGGCCTATCGGAGGTGACCGCCGGTCTGCCGGCAACGCCGATCCCCGACGAATGGCTCGGCACCGCCATGCTCTATTCCTCCGGCACGACGGGACGGCCGAAGGGCATTTTGCGCCCGCTGCCGGAGGAGCCGCCGAAGCACAATCTGCCGCTGTTCGATTTCCTGTTGAGGCTCTGGCACTACCGCGAAGGCATGGTCTATTTGTCGCCGGCGCCGCTCTATCATTCCGCGCCGCAGGCTGCCGTGAACCTCACGATCCGCATGGGCGGCACCGTGATCATCATGGAGAGCTTTGATCCCGAGCGTTACCTGCAACTGGTCGAGCAATGGGGCATCACCCACACGCAGCTGGTGCCGACGATGTTCTCGCGCATGCTGAAGTTGCCGGAGGAGGTGCGCAAGCGCTACGATCTGTCGTCGCTGGAGATCGCGATCCACGCCGCCGCGCCCTGCCCGCCACAGGTCAAGGACGACATGATCGGATGGTGGGGACCGATCATCCACGAATATTACGGCGCGACCGAAGGCCTCGGCTTCACCGCCTGCAACAGCGAGGAATGGCTGGCGCATCGCGGCACCGTCGGCAAGGTGCTGCTCGGGGATTTGCACATTCTCGACGAGAACATGCGGGAATGCCCGACCGGCACGCCCGGCCAGGTCTGGTTCAAGACGGCAACCCCGTTCGAATATTTCAACGACCCCGAGAAGACCAAGGAGGCGCGCTCTGCCGATGGCAGCATGAGCACGGTCGGCGACGTCGGCTATGTCGATGCCGATCGCTTCCTGTACCTGACCGACCGCGCCACCTTCATGATCATCTCCGGCGGGGTGAACATCTATCCGCAGGAATGCGAGAATCTCCTGATCACCCACCCCAAGGTTGCGGACGCCGCGGTGTTCGGCGTGCCCAATGCCGATCTCGGCGAAGAGGTGAAGGCGGTGGTGCAGCCGATGCCGGGCGTGGTGCCGGGGCCGGCCCTCGCCGAAGAGCTGATCGCGTTCTGCGCCAAATCGCTGTCGCGGCAGAAGGTGCCGCGCTCGGTCGATTTCGAGAAGGAATTGCCGCGGCTACCGACCGGCAAGCTGTACAAGCGGCTGCTGCGGGACCGGTACTGGGGGAACAAGGCCTCGCGGATCGTGTGACGGCGCTCGGCGCGCGAGCCCTTCGCAACCGCACTCTCATCGTGAGACGATGAACACCCTGCGGCCTTCCGTCATCCGAATTGTCGAGGCAACGTGCGGCGTTAGCGGTTGCCTCCGCCCGCTTGCGTGCTATCGTCCGGACAAACAGGCCGCAAAGGCCGAGGTCCAGGGAGGATGAGCATGCGGAGCGTGTGGGCGCTCGCCGCAATGGCGGCGCTATCTGTGCTGACGGCCTCGACCGTCACGCTCGCCGGCGAGCCCAAGCAGGGCGGCATCTTGCGGATGTATCACCGCGACAGCCCGGCCAACGCCTCCATCCTCGAAGGCGCGACCTATTCGATCAACGTGCCGTTCATGGGGGTGTTCAACAATCTCCTCATCTACGATCAGCACATCGCGCAGAACAGCCCCGATACTTTGCGGCCGGAGCTGGCCGAAAGCTGGTCCTGGAGCAGCGACAACAAGAAGCTGACGTTCAAGCTGCGCCAGGGCGTGAAATGGCACGACGGCAAGCCGTTCACGTCGGCCGACGTCAAATGCAGCTTCGATTTGCTGATGGGCAAGTCGCAGCAGAAGCTGCGGCAGAATCCGCGCAAGGCCTGGTACAGCGAGGTCAACGAGGTCACGACGAACGGCGAATTCGAGGTCACCTTCGACCTGAAGCGGCCGCAGCCCTCGCTGCTGGCGATGCTCGCCTCCGGCTACACGCCGGTCTATCCCTGTCACGTCTCGCCGGGGGACATGCGCACCCATCCGATCGGCACCGGGCCGTTCAAGTTCGTCGAGTTCAAGGCCAATGAATCGATCAAGCTGACACGCAATCCGGACTATTGGAAGAAGGGCCTGCCCTATCTCGACGGCGTCGAGTACACCATCATCACCAACCGCTCGACCGCGATCCTGGCCTTCGTCGCCGGCAAGTTCGACATGACCTTTCCGACGCACATCACGATCCCGCTGCTGAAGGACATCAAGTCGCAGGCGCCGAACGCGACCTGCGTCGTCGAGCCGACCAACGTCTCGACCAACATCATCGTCAATTCGACCTCGGCACCGTTCGACAACATCGACATCCGCCGCGCGATGTCGCTCGCGCTCGACCGCAAGGCGTTCGTGGACATCCTGTTCGAAGGCCAGGGTGACATCGGCGGCACCATGCTGCCGCCGCCGCAGGGCATCTGGGGCATGCCGAAGGAGAAGCTGGAGACCATTCCGGGCTATGGTCGCGACATCAACGCCAACCGCGAGCAAGCCAGGAAGCTGATGCAGAAGGCGGGTTACGGTCCGGACAAGCATCTCAACGTGAAAGTCTCGACACGCAACATCGCGGAATATCGCGACCCCGCCGTGATCCTGATCGACCAGCTCAAGACCATCTATATCGACGGCGAGCTCGACGTCGTCGAAACTGCGAACTGGTTCCCGAAGGTCGCGCGCAAGGATTACATGCTCGGCCTCAACCTCACCGGCAATTCCGTCGACGATCCCGACCAGTCGTTCTACGAGAACTATTCCTGCGGCTCGGAACGGAACTACACCAATTATTGCAACAAGGAGATCGAGAAGCTGTTCGACGTGCAGTCGCAGGAGACCGACCTCGCCAAGCGCAGGCCGCTGGTGTGGGACATCGACAAGAAGCTGCAGGAGGACGTCGCCCGCCCGATCATCTTCCATGCCCGCGCCGGCACCTGCTGGCAGCCTTATGTCAAGGGCGTCACGATCATGTCGAACAGCTCCTACAACGGCTTCCGCTACGAGGATGTGTGGCTCGACAAGTAAGCCAGGCTGACGACTAGCGCGGAGGGCGATGCATGTTTGCCTATCTGGTGCGGCGCCTGTTCCTGATGCTCGTGACCCTGTTCGGGATCTCGGTCGTCATCTTCTTCCTGCTGCGCATCGTGCCCGGCAACATCGTCGACATCCTGTTCGCCGCCGCCGGCTACGTCGATCCCGCCGACAAGGCGGAGCTGGAGAAGCAGCTCGGCATCGACCAGCCGCTGGTGACGCAATATCTGCACTGGATCGGCGGCTTCCTGCGCGGCGATTTCGGCTACTCCTATGTCTCGGAGAAGCCGGCGCTGCAGGAGATCCTGCCGCGGATTCCGATCACGGCGCGGCTCGCCGGCCTCGCACTGTTGTTCTCGGCGTCCATCGGCATTCCCTTGGGCGTCATCAGCGCGGTGAAGCAGGGGACGAAGCTCGACTATGCGCTTCGCGTCGTCAGCCTCAGCGGCCTGTCGCTGCCCTCGTTCTGGCTCGGCCTTCTGATCCTCACCGCGTCGGTGGCGATGTTCGGCCAGATGCCGATCTTCAATCCGAATCCGAAGACCTGGCTCGAGGCGTTCGCGACCTACGCCGTGCCGGCCGCCGCCGTCGGCTTCCGCAGCGCGGCGCTGACCATGCGCATCACGCGCTCCTCGATGCTGGAGGTGCTGCGGCAGGATTACATCCGCACCGCCCGCGCCAAGGGCGCCTCCGATGCGGCCGTGAACTATCACCACGCGCTGAAGAACGCGATCCTGCCGGTGATCACCGTGATCGGCATCGAGGCGGCGTTCCTGATCGGCGGCCTGATCGTCACCGAGACCGTGTTCAACATCCCCGGCGTCGCGCGCTTCCTGGTGGAGGCGATCCGCTGGCGCGACTATCCGATCGTGCAGAACCTCGTGATGTTCATCGCGGTCGTGGTGGTGTTCGCCAACTTCACCGTCGACATGCTCTACGCGGTGTTCGATCCGCGGATCAGGTACACGGATTAAAAGCATGAGGTTGGAACAATCTGACGCGACGGCGGTGCTCTACCTCTCCTATAGGGAGAGGTCGGATTGCATCGGAAGATGCAATCCGGGTGAGGGGTTACACTCCGTCTTGAGACCTGAGCCCCCTCACCCGGCGCTACGCGCCGACCTCTCCCCGATGGGGAGAGGTGTTTCTCCCCGCGGAGAGGCATATGGCCGCCATTGATTTCGACGTTGAACTGAGGCGGGCCGGGGCGCATGCGACCGGGGGCTGGCGGCGCGTGCTGTTCATGGCGCAGCGGCACGTGCTGGGCGCGGCCGGGCTCGTCATCATGACGGCGTTCGTGCTGACGGCGATCTTCGCCGATGTCATCGCGCGCTACGATCCGCTGACGGTGGATTCCGCCCGCGCGCTGGCGCGCCCGAGCCTGGCGCACTGGATGGGCACCGATTCGTTCGGCCGCGACGTGTTCAGCCGCATCATCCACGGCGCGCGGATCTCGCTCGCAGTCGGCATCGGCTCGACCGTGCTCGGCGGCACCATCGGCGTGATCGTCGGCCTCACCTCCGGCTATCTCTCGGGCTGGGTCGATCTCGTGTTCCAGCGCGTCTCGGACGTGCTGCAGGCGCTGCCGCTGCTGGTGCTGGCGCTGGTGATGACGGCCGCGCTCGGGCCGTCGCTGCCGAACGTGATCATCGCCATCGCCATCCCGCTGATCCCGACGGTGGCGCGCGTCATCCGCGCCAATACGCTGGCGCTGCGCGAGCAGCCATTCGTCGAGGCCGCCAAGTCGATCGGCATGAGCGAGATGCGGATCGCGCTGCGCCACGTGCTGCCGAACACGCTGGCGCCGCTGATCGTGCTGGCGACGGCGCAGCTCGGCTCGACCATCCTGACCGAGGCGTCGCTGTCGTTCCTCGGCCTCGGCATTCCCGAGCCCTATCCGTCATGGGGACGCATGCTGTCCGAATCCGCCGCCGAATATGTCCGCACCGCGCCGTGGCTGGTGATCTTCCCGGGCATCGCGATCAGCCTCGCCGTATTCGGCGCCAATCTGTTCGGTGACGCCCTGCGCGACATCCTGGATCCGAGGCAGCGCGGCTGATGGCAGACAAGACCGATCTCGTGCTCGATGTGAAGAACCTGAAGACGGTGTTCTTCACCAATTCCGGCCTGTTCAAGGCGGTCGACGACCTCTCCTTCAGCGTCAAGCGCGGCGAGACGCTGGCGATCGTCGGCGAATCAGGCTGCGGCAAGAGCGTCACCGCGCTATCGCTGATGCGCCTCGTGCCCGATCCGCCCGGCCGCATCGTCGGCGGCTCGGTCTCGCTCGAAGGCACCGACCTGCTGGCGCTGGATGAATCAGAGATGCGCGCGGTCAGGGGCAACCGCATCTCCATGATCTTTCAGGAGCCGATGACGTCGCTCAATCCGGTGATGCGGATCGGCGACCAGATCGTCGAGGCGGTGCGGCTGCACCGGAATATATCGTCCAAAGAGGCGCACAACATCGCGGTCGAGATGCTGCGGCTGGTGCGCATTCCCGAACCGGCGCGGCGGGCGCGCGAATATCCGCATCAGCTCTCCGGCGGCATGCGCCAGCGCGCGATGATCGCGATGGCGCTCGCGTGCCGGCCGGCGCTCCTGATCGCGGACGAGCCGACCACCGCGCTCGACGTCACCATCCAGGCGCAGATCCTGGCGCTGATCCTCGACCTCCAGAAGGAGCTCGGCACCGGGCTTGTGCTGATCACGCACGATCTCGGCGTCGTCGCGCAGACCGCGCAACGCGTGATCGTGATGTATGCGGGGCGGAAGGTCGAGGAAGCCGGCGTCGAAGCGCTGTTCGCCGCGCCGAAGCATCCCTATACGCGGGGACTGATGGCCTCGATCCCGGCCGTGCCGGCCTCCGGTGTCGCCGCGCCGGCGCGGCTGAACGAAATCCCGGGAACGGTGCCGTCGCTGGTGCGCCTGCCGAAAGGCTGCGCCTTCGCGCCGCGCTGCAAGCTCGCCATCAAACGTTGCGAAGCCGAATATCCGCCGCTGGCGGATTGGGGCGGCGGCCATCTCGCCGCCTGCTGGCGCGCCGAAGAAGTCGCGGAGGTGGCATGACCGAGGCGCTGCTCGAAGTCACCGACCTCAAAAAGCACTACCCCGTGCGCGCCGGCGTGCTGCGAAGGCAGGTCGGCACCGTGCATGCGGTCGATGGCGTCTCGTTCGCGCTTGGCACCGGCGAGACGCTCGGCCTCGTCGGTGAATCCGGCTGCGGCAAGTCCACGGTGGCGCGCAGCGTGCTGCGGCTGGTCGAGCCGACCTCGGGTCAGATCCGTCTCGACGGTGAGGACATCACGCATCTTTCCAAGACGGCGCTGCGCCCGCACCGCCGCTCGATGCAGATCGTGTTCCAGGATCCTTTCGCTTCGCTCAATCCGCGCATGACCGCGGGCGACATCGTCGGCGAGCCGCTCGCCGTGCACGGGCTCGCGACCGGCAAGGCGCTGGAGACGCGGGTCGCAACATTGTTCGAGCAGGTGGGGTTGCGGCCCGACCAGATGCGCAATTTCCCGCATCAATTCTCCGGCGGCCAGCGCCAGCGCATCTGCATCGCCCGCGCACTGGCGCTGGGGCCGCGCCTGATCGTCTGCGACGAGCCGGTCTCCGCGCTCGACGTCTCGATCCAGGCGCAGGTCATCAACCTTTTGATCGACCTGCAGCGGCAGCACGGCTTCTCCTATCTCTTCATCGCGCACGACCTCGCCGTGGTCGCCCATATCAGCCACCGCGTCGCCGTGATGTATCTCGGCCGCATCGTCGAGATCGCCGACAAGGACGAGCTGTTCCGCAATCCCAGGCATCCCTACACGCAGGCCCTGCTCGCCTCGGTGCCGGTCGCCAATCCGCTGGCGAAGAAGCTCGCGCCGCTGGTGGAGGGCGACGTGCCGAGCCCGGTCAACCCGCCCTCGGGCTGCGCATTTCACACCCGCTGCCGGTTTGCGATGGAGCGCTGCAAGACGGAGCGGCCGGCGCTGCTGGATGCCGGCGCTGGGCATCAGGTGGCGTGCCTGCTCAATGACGGGACGGGACGGAGCCAGCAGGGCGTGTCCTCATAAAAGCAATGTCGGCTCCGAAGGGAAGAGTGGACGTCTTCTGCTGGGCAGAGCGTTAGCGCTTTTGACCCGAAGCGGATATCACGGCTGACCTCCTCCTCGCTGCGACCTTGTTTCGCGGGTCACGGGCGGCGTAAGCGAGTATCCTGCCGTTGCAAAGGCGTAACGCACCTTCAGGGGGAGCGTCGCATGATCGATAGACGAGGCCTCGTTGCAAGCGGAATTATCTCGGTGCTTGCGCCGCGATCGGTTAGAGCGCAGAGATCAGGAAAGGGATGGCGAGTTGTTTTCTTTTCGGTTGCGGCTGGCCCGAACCCTCTTGCCGAGTCCCTCAGGCAAGGATTGAAGGAGTTAGGTTATAGTGAGGGGCGCAACATTTCTATCCAATACCGCTGGATGGCGGGGCATGAGAGCGAATATGACGACGTAGCGCGCGAGTTGGTCCAGAGTGAGCCCGACGTGATTGTCACGGCTGGCCATCCGCCAGCTGTTGCTATCAAGAAGGCTACGGCACAGATACCAATCGTCGCGCTTGCCGTCGTTAATCCCGTAGGAGGTGGACTCGCTGCCAGCATCTCTCATCCGGGTGGCAACTTGACTGGCTTTTCTTTGGAGGTCACGCCGGAAACAAACGCTAAAATGCTCGAGCTTCTGCACGAAGCAGCCCCTAAACTCACTCGAATTGGCGCGCTTTGGAATTCTGGCAACCCCGGCAGCCGTTTCTATCTTGATGCGGTAAAGCAGGCAGCACAACTGCAAAAGCTTACTCTCAGCGCTTACGATGTGCGCCGAGCGGAGGAGATCGACACTGTATTCCGTTCACTTCGCGGAAACGTTGAGGGACTCATTGTTTTTCCAGAAGGGCTACTTTGGACGTATCGGCGTAATATCGTTGATGCTGCGCGGGAGGCACAACTAGCGGCAATTTTTGGTTATCGCGATGCGGCCGAAATGGGAGCGCTCATGAGCTACGGCCCCGACCTCGTCGACCTGTTCAGGAGAGGCGCAGCATACGTCGATAAGATCATCAAAGGCGTCAAACCTGCCGAGCTTCCGATTCAACAGCCGGCAAAGTTCGAGTTGGTGGTCAATGTCAAGACCGCTACTGCCTTGAACATCGTGATTCCACCAACGTTGCTCGCCCGTGCGGATCAGGTGATTGAATAAACGTATTGTCGTGCCGTCGAACTAGTCCGCTTCTGGCCCCTCAGCGAGATTGCCGCTTCTCCGAAAGTATGGGGCCGGCGGCCAGCCCCTTAGTGCGTACACGGCCTAGATCCCAGCGCCCGGATCACCGGCCAGGCCGCGAGCGCGGCGGCGAGATGCTTGAGCGTGTGGCCCGAGACCATGTGCCCGGTCGCTTCGAACACGGTCACATCACCCAGCTCGAAAAGCTTGGCGATCACATAGAAGACGATCACGCCGCCGAGCGGCACGCCAAGCGCGCCGGGCCGGGGACGCGTCAACGCGAGCCCCACGGCGAGCGCCATGCCGCCGAACTGCGCGATCACCCATGGCGCGAGATTCTCGCGTGCGACCCAGGCAGCTAACAGGCCCGCGATCATGGTCAGCACCAGCACCGCTTCGCCTGCGCGCGTGCTGATCCGCTCGCTGGCGGCGATGCCGAGAAATCCTGCAAACGCGACCGCCATGCCCAGACGATCGGCGACGAGCCGCTGCGGCATGTCGGGATCGAGATGATAGAAGCCTGAGCCCAGGCACGTGAGGATCAGACCCACGAAGAACCAGCTCGCACCGACTGGCGCATCATGGCGGGCCCGCAGCCGCTCCGAGCCCCAGACGCCCATCGCGAGGAAGGCGAGATTGCTCAGCACATCGCCGGCGTTGGGCACGCCGAGCCAGGTGCGGTCGTCGACGAAATGCGGGATGTGCCAGGCGGAGGCGGGCAATGCGGGCGCAAAGAGCGCAGCCAGGATCAGGATGATGAATGCAGCAAGCAGGTATTTTTCGCGGGCTTGCAACGCGCCCAATACAAATCGGCGGGACACTGAAGGCAGCCTGGCAGTGGCCGCTTGGGCGGGGTCATCGGCGTGCAACATGCGAGGCTCCAGCTGATTGAACAAAGTTCATTATTTGTAGCCGCGGAATGAACAATGTTCAATAGAGTTTGTGCGCAAACTTTTGTGCGCGAAAACCCCATTGAAATCGTTGGCGTTTCGGGAGGCGCCGTAGGCTGGGCAAAGCGACTTGTCCGCCGTAGCTCGAAGAGCGAAGGCGGAACCGTGCCCACCAAACCCGCTTTACGATCGACATTCGTGGGCACGGCGCTTCGCGCCTTTGCCAACCCTACGAGACCGCGTTAGCGACGCTACTCCGCCCCGATCTCCGCGACGATCCGTCCCGTCGTCACCTGCTCGCCTTCGGCGACGTCGATCGCGCTGACCACGCCGTCGATGCCGGCCTTGTGGACGTGCTCCATCTTCATCGCTTCCAGCGTCAGCACCGGCTGGCCGGCGGTGACGCGGTCGCCGGGCTTGACCAGCACGGCGACCACGCGGCCGTTCATGGCGGCGCGGACCTTGCCGTCGCCGCCATTGCTTGCGGCCGCTTTTGGCGCGGCGAGGGTGAGATCGGTGACCGCGAGCGGGATGCCGCGGTGCTGCAGGTAGAGCCGATCGCCGTCGCGCAGGAATTTTGCGCTGTCCATCACGCCGGCGCGGCGGAAGCGGATGCTGTCGGGATCGAGCTGATCAATTTCGAACTTCTCCTGGCGGCCGTCGGTAATGACCGTGTAGCTGCCGTCGCGTTCGCGCCTGATGTCGAGCTCCAGCGTCTGGCCGGCAATCTCGATTTTCGCCGGCAGCGGAAAAGTGGCGGCGAGGCTCCGCCCGTCCTGCCAGGACGGTGCACGCGGGTTGGTGACGTAGAGCAGCAGGCCCGCCAGCGCGGTCTCGAATGCCGCGTCCGCGCGCGGCGCCAGCAAGTCATCGCGATGCGTGCCGATGAACGCCGTCGTCGCCTCGCCCTTGGCGAAGCCGGGATGACGCAGGCAGGACAACAGGAACGCCTGGTTCGTGGTTACGCCGAACGCGGTGAGCTGCTCGAGGCCGACGATCAGCCGTCCCCTCGCCTCCTCGCGCGTGGCGCCGTGGCTGATCACCTTGGCGATCATGGAATCGTAGAACGGCGGGATCTCCGAGCCCGATTGCAACGCGTGCTCGACGCGGATGCCCTCTGGCACCTGCCAGCGCGCCATGCGGCCGGACTGCGGCATGAAGTCGTGCCCGGCGTCTTCCGAGCAGAGCCGGACCTCGATGGCGTGGCCGGAGAACTTGATGTCCTGCTGCTTCACCGGCAAGGGTTCGCCGCGCGCAACGCGCAACTGCAGCTCGACGAGATCGAGCCCGGTGATGGCCTCGGTCACGGGATGCTCGACCTGGAGGCGCGTGTTCATCTCCATGAAGTAGAACGCGCCGCCTTGGTCGAGCAGGAATTCCAGCGTGCCGGCGCCCTCATAGCGCAGCGCCCTAACCGCTGCGACCGCAACCTCGCCCATCTTCGCACGCAGCTCCGGCGTGACGGCGGGCGACGGCGCCTCCTCGATCAGCTTCTGGTGGCGCCGCTGCACCGAGCAATCGCGCTCGCCGAGATGGATGGCGTTGCCGTGGCCGTCGCCGAACACCTGGATCTCGATGTGGCGAGGGTTCTGGATGGCACGTTCGAGGATGAGTGTGGCATCGCCGAACGCGGCCTTCGCTTCCGACCGCGCGCTGCGCAGCGCATCGGGGAACGACGCCGCATCGGTGACGAGTCGCATGCCGCGTCCGCCGCCGCCGGCGACCGCCTTGATCATCACGGGAAAGCCGATCGTTCTGGCTTCCGCGAGCATGACCTCGTCGCCTTGGTCTGCGCCCTGATAGCCGGGCACGATCGGCACGCCGGCTTTCTTCATGATCTCCTTGGCGCCGGCCTTGTTGCCCATCGCCTCGATCGCCTGCGGCGACGGGCCGATGAAGACGAGGCCGGCTTCCTTGCAGGCGCGCGCAAACTCCTCGTTCTCGGCGAGGAAGCCATAGCCGGGGTGAACGGCATCCGCACCGCTGGCCTTGGCCGCGGCGACGATCGCGGGAATGTTGAGATAGGATTGCGCCGGCAGGGCTTCGCCGATGCGCACGGCCTGATCGGCCTCGCGCACATGGAGCGCATCGCGATCGGCATCGGAATAGACCGCGACGACGCCAAGGCCGAGGTGCCGCGCACTGCGCATCACGCGCAGCGCGATCTCGCCGCGGTTGGCGACCAGGATCTTGAAGAACGGCCGCTGCTGCACTGATCCGTTCCTCATGGGCGCGCCACCGAGAATTGCATGCGCTGGGGCGTGCGCGCATCGCCCTCGCGGCAGATCGCGAGCACCTCCGACAGCACGGCGCGGGTGTCGCGCGGATCGATCACGCCGTCATCGAGCACGCGGGCGCTGGTGGAGAACACATCCATCTGCCCGTCGAACACGCCGATGATCTGCGCCTTCATCGCGTCCAGTTTGTCTTTCTCGATCGGCTTGCCGCGGCGCGCCGCGGCGGCCTCGGTCACGATCGCCATGGTCTCGGCCGCCTGCTCGCCGCCCATCACCGCGGTCTTGGCGTTGGGCCAGGAGAAGCAGAAGCGCGGATGGAAGCCGCGGCCGCACATGCCGTAATTGCCGGCACCGAACGAGGCGCCGCAATAGATGGTGATCTGCGGCACCGTCGCCGACGTGACCGCCTGGATCATCTTGGAGCCGTGCTTGATCATGCCGGCCTCTTCATAGGCCTTGCCGACCATGTAGCCGGTGGTGTTGTTGAGATAGAGGATCGGCGTGCGGGTCTGGCAGCAGGCCTGGATGAAATGCGTCGCCTTGTTGGCGCCGGCGGGATCGAGCGGGCCGTTGTTGGTGATGATGCCGATCGCCTGGCCCTCGATGCGGGCATGGCCGCAGACGGTGGCCGGGCCGTAATTCGGCGCCATCTCGGTGAAATCGGAATCGTCGATGATGCGCGCGATCACCTGCTTCATGTCGACCGGGCGCTTGTGGTCCATCGGCATGATGCCGAGCAGCTCGTCCTGATCGTAGCGCGGCGGCTTGAACTCTGGAGCCGCCCTGCCCGGCCGCTCCCATTCCATCGCCGCCATGATCTCGCGCGCGATGCGAAGCGCGTCGCGATCATCCTCGGCGAGATAATCGCCGAGGCCGGAGATTTGCGTGTGCATCTCGGCGCCACCGAGCTCCTCCTCGGTCGCGATCTCGCCGGTCGCGGCCTTCAGCAGCGGCGGCCCTGCAAGGAAGGCGCGGGTGCGGCCGCGCACCATGACGATGTAGTCGGAGAGACCGGTTTGATATGCGCCGCCCGCGGTGGACGAACCATGCGTCACGGTGACGACCGGCAGGCCGGCGGCCGAGAGCCGCGCCAGGTTACGAAAGATGTTGCCGCCACGGACGAAATCCTCGACGCGATAGCGCAGCAAATTGGCGCCGGCGCTCTCGACCAGCTGGACATAAGGCAGCTTGTTCTCCAGCGCGAGCTCCTGCACCCGCAGCGTCTTGTCGAGGCCGTAAGGCTGCAGCGCGCCGGCGTCGATGCCGGAATCGCTGGCGCTGACCATGCAGCGGATGCCCGAGACGAAGCCGATGCCGGCGATGACGCCGCCGCCCGGCACGCTCTTGGTCGCATCCGGCACGTCGAACATGTAGCCGGCGAGCGTCGACAGCTCGATGAAGGACGCGCCGGGATCGAGCACCAGCGCGACGCGCTCGCGCGGCAGCAATTGGCCGCGCTTGTGGAAGCGGTCCTTCGCCGCGGCCGAGGCCGCGCGCGTGCGCTCTTCGAGCGCGCGCATGCGGTCGATCAGCCCGAGCATGCCGTCGCGATTGGCGTGGTAGCTGGCGCTGCCGGGGGAAATGGTGTTTTCGAGAATGGACATGACTTGATCCTGCTCGTCATTGCGAGGAGCGAAGCGACGAAGCAATCCAGGCTGCTTCCGCGGAGAGATTCTGGATTGCTTCGCTCGCAATGACGGGTGAGGCGATACCTACCTGTTCGTCCCAAAGATCTTCCGCGCCTCGGCCGGTGACGCGATCTCGCGGCCGGCGCGCCTTGCGCAGGCGGCGACGGCTTCGATGAGCTGGCCGTTCGACGTCACCTTCTTGCCGTCGGCGAGGTAGAACGTGTCCTCGAGGCCGGTGCGCAAGTGACCGCCGAGCTCGGCACAGCGCTGGTGCAGCGGCCAGATCTCCTCGCGGCCGATGGCGGTGACCTGCCAATGCGCTTCGGGACGCTTCAGCTTGATCAGGATCGGCAGCAATTCAGGGTCGGCCGGCATGCCGGAGGCGACGCCCATCACAAAGTTATATTCAAGCGGGCCCTTGTACATGCCGACTTGGGTGTACATCCCGACGCAACGCACGATGCCAACGTCGAAGCATTCGAACTCGGGAATGGTGCCGACGGCGTTCATGACGTCGAGATAGTCCTTCACCTTCTCGACCGAATTGTCGAACATCATCGGCGGCCAGGCCCAGCTGTTGTCGGCCTTCACCTTCAAATAATTCAGCGAGCCGGCATTGCAGGCGGCGATCTCCGGCCTGGTCTCGCGAATGCAGTCGAGCGCGCCGGCGTAGTTCGGCCCCGACACGCCCGAGGTGTGGTTGATGATCACGCCCGGGCAGGCTTCGCGGATCGCCTGCTGGATCTCCTTGCTGACCGCGACCTCCCAGGACGGCAGATGTCCCTTGCCCGGCGCCTGCTGGCGCAGATGGATGTGCATGATGGACGCGCCGGCCTCGAACGCAGCCTTGGCCTCGCGCGCCATCTGCTCGGGCGTCACGGGCACGTTGTGCTGCCTGGGGTCGGTGAGCACGCCGTTCAGCGCGCAGGTGATGACGGCCTTGTCGCTCATGCGTTCAATGTCTCGCACGTTGAGAATTCAACGCTGGCGATCATGTGCCGCGCGACATGCGGCTTCTTGCGCGGAGAAGCTGGGAAAGGAGATCCGTAGGGTGGGTTAGCCGAAGGCGTAACCCACCTCTTTGATCTTCGCAGAGACAGAATTGGTGGGTTACGCCTTCGGCTAACCCACCCTACGAAGCTACGATGCCTCCGCCATCCGCACCGTCTCGGTGCTGCGATAGATCGCAAGATCCCGCGAGCCGACGAAGATCGCGCGCGGCTTGAGGCCGTAGAAGCGGCGGATCGAGTGGCTGAAATGCGTGGAATCGGGATAGCCGATGTCCTGCGCGAGATGGGCGAGGTTGAGATCCTGGTTGGCGAAGTGCAGCAGATGCCGCGCGCGCTTCCAGGCGCGGAAGGAGCGGAACGAGATGCCGGTCTCCTCCTTGAACAGATGCAGGAAGCGCGAGGCCGAGAGGCCAGCTTCCGCGGCGCAGGTGTCGGCCGTCACCGGCTCGCCGGAGAAGCGCTCGATGCGGGCCACGGCGCGCGAGATGCGCGGGTCGAGCACACGGCGCGGCAGCGCCTCGCCGAAGCACATCTCGTCGAACTCGGCGGTGGTGATGTCGCCATAACGGCGCTGGCGCAGCAGCGCATAGGCGGCGAGGATCTTGCGGGCATAGGCGGCCCGATCGGGCCCGGTCAAGCGCACGGCCAAGGCTTCGATCACGCCATCCGGCATGCTCTCCGGCTCCAGCGTCACGCTGATCACGGTACGATAGTCGCTGGCGATGGAATGCCGCTGGTTCGGCAGGGTGACGAACAGCTCGCCGGTGGCGAGGACGTCGTCGATGGTGAGGTGCAGATTGCCCTTCACCGCGACATAGACGTGGCAGCAACCGGGGGTCCGCTTGCGCGGACGGCCGAGCAGGCCCGCATAAAACACGCGCTCCGGCGTGATCAGCATCAGATGGTCGGATTCGCGACCGTTATATTCCATTGGGTTCCTCCTCGCGCGGCTCTCTGGCCGCTGCGGACGGAGGTCACCTTAGCGGAAATTTGGGCGCTGTCACGGTAGGATAGCGCTGTCATAAAAACTGCGCTGTCGTTCCGGGGCGCGCAAAGCGCGAACCCGGAACCTCGAGATTCCGAGTCGATGCTGCGCATCGCCCCGGAATGACGGCCCTGGAACCTACGCCCTCACTCTTGGCGCGATATTCTGCTCTTCCCCGGCCTTTTGCTCCGCAGCAACGGCGCGCTTGTAGCCGTCGCGCTGCTGCAGGCGGGCCCAATAGGCTGCGACGTTTGGCCCGAAATCCTTGGCAAGCCCGATATTGCTCGCGAGCCGAAGCGCGTAACCGATGACAATGTCCGCAGCGGTGAAGCGGCCCGCGCACAATGTTTCGGCATTCGCCGTCGCTGCCTCAACGGCGCGCAGTCTCCCCAAGAACCATTTCGCGTAATCGGTGGCGACCTGCGGGTTGCGGCGCTCCTCCGGCTCGAGCTGGGTGTATCTCAGCACCAGCGTTTGCGGGAAGGTTAACGTGGCGTCGCTGAAATACATCCAGTTCAGGAACGTGCCATAGGCGGGATCTTCCAGGCCGACCATCAACGGCGTCGGGCCGTATTTGGTGCCGAGGTAATGGCAGATGCCCGAGGATTCCGTCATCCTGGTCTCGCCGTCGATCAGGAAGGGAATCGTGCCGAGCGGATTGATGCCGAGATAATCCTTGGCGAAGACGCGCGGCGGGAACGGCAGCATCTTCAATTCATACGGCAGCCCCATCTCCTCCAGCATCCAGAGCGGACGGAACGAGCGCGCGGCATCGCAGTGATAGAGCGTGATCATCAGGAATTTCCTTTGCTGCCAGGCAGCGTACCCATCATCTTGCACAGGACCATCAGCATGACCTCGTCGGCGCCGCCGCCGATCGAGGTCAGGCGGCTGTCGCGATAGGCGCGGCTGACCGGCGTCTCGTTGGTAAAGCCCATTCCGCCCCAATATTGCAAGCAGGCGTCGGTGAGCTCGCGCCCCAGCCGGCCGGCCTTCAGCTTGGCCATGGTCGCGAGCCGCGTCACGTCCTCGCCGGCGACCAGCTGCTCGCCAGCACGATAGATCAGCGCGCGCAAGAGCTCGACCTCGGTCTGCATCTCCGCGAGCTTGAAGTGCACCACCTGGTTGTCGAGGATCGACTTGCCGAACGCTTTCCGATTGCGCGTGTACGCGACGGTCTGGTCGATGATGTATTCGTGCGCCTTCAGACAGGCGGCCGCGCCCCACAAGCGCTCCTCCTGGAACTGGATCATCTGGTAGGTAAAGCCCTTGCCCTCCTCGCCGATCCGGTTGCGCTTGGGCACACGGACATTGTCGAAGAAGATCTGCGCGGTGTCGGAGGAGCGCATGCCCATCTTGTCGAGTTTTCGCGCAACGGTGACGCCCTTGCTCTTCATGGGGACGCAGATCAGCGATTTGTTGCGATGAACGGGACCGTCGCCGGTGTTGGCGAGCAGGCAGATCCAGTCGGCCTGGGTGCCGTTGGTGATCCACATCTTGCCGCCATTGATGACGTAATCGTCGCCGTCGGAGCGTGCCTGGGTCTTGATCGAGGCGACGTCCGAGCCTGCGCCCGGCTCGGAGACGCCGATGCAGGCGACGTAGTCACCGGAGATCGAGGGGCTGAGGAATTCGCGCCGCACCTCGTCGGAGCCGAAGCGCGCCAATGCCGGCGTTGCCATGTCGGTCTGCACCCCGATCGCCATCGGCACGCCGCCGCAGGTGATGGCGCCGAGCTCCTCGGCCATCATCAGCGCGTAGGAATAGTCGAGGCCGGAGCCGCCGAACTCGACCGGCTTGTTCAGGCCAAGGAAGCCGAGGCTGCCCATCTTCTTGAACAGCTCGTGCGCCGGGAAGATGTCGGCCTTTTCCCACTCATCGACGTGAGGATTGATCTCGTTGGCGATGAACTTTTGTAGGGAGCGGCGGATGTCGTCGTGGTCGGCGGTGAATAGCATTCTTTCCCCTTTGTCATTCCGGGGCATCGCGCAGCGATGAGCCCGGAATCCATTTCTCCACGGTGCATGCGGCCTGATGGATTCCGGGCTCGCGCTACGCGCGCCCCGGAATGACAGAAAGTCACAACCCCATCTGCCTGGACGCCAGATCCTTCATGATCTCCTCGGTGCCGCCGCCGATGGCGTTGACCTTGACCTCCCGGTAGATGCGTTCGGCCTTGATGCCGCGCATGAAGCCGGCGCCGCCGAAGATCTGCACGGCCTCGGAGGCGCAGAACGCCATGGTCTGCGTCGCCTGGTTCTTCATCATGCAGATTTCGGCGACCGGGCTCTCGCCCTGCTCGAGCCGCCAGGCCAGCATCTCCAGCATCGCTTGCGAGGCTGCCACCTTCTGCGCCATATCGACGATCTTGTGGCGGATGACCTGGTGCTGCGCGAGCGGCTTGCCGAAGGTTTTGCGTTCCTTGGCATAGGCGATCGCCTCGTCGAGGCAGACCCGCGCGAAGGCGGTGCAGCTCGCCGCCATGCCCATGCGCTCGCTGTTGAAATTCTGCATGATGATCTTGAAGCCCTGGCCCTCCTCGCCGATCAGGTTCTCGGCGGGCACGCGGCATTCGTCGAAATGCAGCGTCGCGGTATCGGAGGCCCACCAGCCCATCTTCTTCAGCTTGGTCCTGGACAGGCCGGGCGTGTCGCCCTCGATCAGGAGCAGGCTGACGCCGCCGGCGCCCTCGCCGCCGGTGCGCACCGCAACGGTCAGATAATCGGCTCGCATCCCTGACGTGATGAAGGTCTTCTCGCCGCTCACGACGTAGTGATCGCCGTCGCGCCGCGCGCGGGTGCGCAGGTTCGCGACGTCGGAGCCGCCGCCCGGCTCGGTGATCGCCAGTGCGGAGATCTTCTCGCCGGCCAGCACCTGCGGCAGCACCCGCGCCTTTACCTCGGCCCGTGCGGCCCGCGCGATCGGCGGCGAGCCGATGGTGTGGCTCATCAGGCTCGCGCTGACACCGCCCGCGCCAGCGCGCGCAAGCTCCTGGCTCGCCACGATCTTCATGAACTGGTCGGCGGAGATGCCGCCATATTCTTCCGGGAATCCAAGTCCCAGCAGGCCGATTTCGGCCGCCTTGCGATAGAGCTCGCGCGGGAATTCGCCGGCTTCGTCCCACTCATGGGCGAAGGGCGCGATCTCCTTCTCGACGAAGCGCCGCATCACGTCGCGGAACGCGTCGTGCTCGGCGGTATAGAACGGGCTCTTCATCGCGGGACTTGCCTCGAACGGATTCGTCCCGGCCACCATGGCTGGAACCTTGGCCGCTCACTTGCGCGGAGTGGCTGATTGGAGCGGGACGCTTCAAGCAAGGCAGCAAGCCAGCAACTCAACGCAAGACGATTTTCACCGCTTGCAGGCCAACTCTGGCGCAAAAAAACGCTGCTGCACAGACTCCGGCTGACCCAGGGCCAGGCCGGGCATGGTGCGCAAGCAGCAAGAAAGCGGGCGGCACGAGGCCGTCGAGGGAGACGTCTTTGGCCGTTCGCTATTACGACTGGATCGCCCATCATGCCCGCCGCGCGCCTGACAAGGTCGCGGTCGTCGACCTCGCGAGCGAGCGCCGCTTCACCTATTCGCAGCTCGATGCCCGCGTCTCACGCCTCGCCTCGTTGCTGCGCCACACGCTCAACGTCTCGCGCGGCGACCGCGTCGCGGTGCTGGCGCTGAACACGACCGATACGCTGGAGGTGCAGTTCGCCTGCGGGCGGCTGGGGGCGATCTTCGTGCCGCTCAACACCCGCCTCACGGTACCCGAGCTTCAGTTCATCACCGCCGACTGCGCGCCGAAGGCGATGATCCACGATACTGATCTGGCCGAGACGGCGCTCAGCGTGGCGAAGCTCTGCAACGTTGCGACCAGCCTGCTGCTTGGTCCGGGCGGCAGCTATGAAGCCGGCATCGCCGCCGCAAAGCCGCTGGCGCGCGCCGAGGACGTGACGCTCGATGATGTCTCGACCATCATGTACACGTCGGGCACGACAGGGCATCCGAAGGGCGCGACCATCACGCATGGCATGACCTTCTGGAATTGCGTCAATCTCGGCGGCCCGGCCTGCATCGGGCCGACCTCGGTGCTGCTCACCGTGCTGCCGCTGTTTCACACCGGCGGACTCAACTGCTACACCAATCCCGTGCTGCATGCCGGCGGCACCGTGATGATCATGCGCGCCTTCGATCCCGGCACGGCGCTCGGCCTGATCAACGATCCCGCGCAGGGCATCAACGTGTTCTTCGGCGTGCCTGCGATCTATCAGTTCATGGCACAGCATCCGGCCTTCGCGACCACCGACCTCAGCCGGCTGATCGTCGGCGGTGTCGGCGGCGCGCCGATGCCGGTGCCGCTGCTGAAAGTCTGGGAAGCGCGCGGCGTCGCGCTGCAGCAGGGCTACGGCATGACCGAGACTTCGCCGGCTGTGCTGGTGCTCGACCGCGAGGATGCAGCGCGCAAGGCCGGCTCCGCCGGCAAGCCGGTGCTGCACACCGAGGTGCGTATCGTTCGCCCGGACGGCAGCGACGCCGATGTCGGCGAGCTCGGCGAACTCTGGGTCAAGGGCCCCAACATCACGCCGGGCTACTGGAACAGGCCGGAGGTGAACGAGACCTCCTTCACCGACGGCTGGCTGCACACGGGCGACGCCACCCGCGTCGACGAGGAAGGCTTCTACTACATCGTCGATCGCTGGAAGGACATGTACATCTCGGGCGGCGAGAACGTCTATCCGGCCGAGGTCGAGAACGTGCTGCACCAGCTCAACGCCATCGCGGAAGCTGCCGTGATCGGCATTCCTGATGCGCAATGGGGCGAGGTTGGCCTTGCCATCGTCGCGATCAAGCCGGGACACAAGCTGACGGAAACCGAGCTGTTCGCCCATTGCGCGGCCAATCTGGCGCGCTTCAAATGCCCGCGCCAGATCCGCTTCGTCGATGCGTTGCCGCGCAACGCCACCGGCAAGATCCACAAGCCGACCCTGCGCAAGGCGTTCTCGGCGGCGTCCGAAATCGACAAGAAGGTCGCCAACGCCTGATCGAAGCGCCCCTTGCGGGCGCTTTCTTGAGCGCATGTGGTGATCGACGTCTCGAGCGGCGCTCGACGATGCCCGCAAGCCTCAACGCGCCGGAAGGCGTGCTGAACGAGATCGAAGCGGCTATGCCGGCAGGAAGAGCGCGAAGGGCTCTTCCACCGTGCGACGCAGGTGCTTTCGGTACAGCTCATAGTTGGCATCGCCGGACGCGACCCGGCCCAGAGACGGCTTCGCAACGTTCCTGAGCGGCACATAGGCGATCGGCGCCGCGATCGGCGTGAGCTGCGACCCGGGCCCGGCGCGCAGCGTCGAGATGATGCCGTACATCTCGCCCGACACCGTCGGCCGCGACACCGTGATCACGCGGTGCTGGCCATGCTTGATGATGACGAGGTAGATGAAGCCGGACTGATGCGGGACGGCGACCTCGCCGGTATGTTCGTAGGCGGCATCGGTCCGATCGCCCTCGCGAAAGACCAGCGACGAGACCTTCGGCTCCCACGCGATCTCGGTGCGATAGGCGAAGATCGCATCCGTGTCGCCGAACGACGGCCGCAAGGTGATGTAGACGTCCTCGAGCCAGGTCACCGCGCGATGGGCATAGGAGCCGAGGCTGTCGGGCGCGACGTCGCTTGCGGCCGCGGGCGTCGCCACGACAACACTTTTGCGCAAGGAGACGCCGAGCGCCTGCTCCAGCCGGACGGTCGTCGCCAGCGTGAACGGGCGACGGCCGCCGAGCACCTTCTCCAGCGTCGACAGGCTAAGCTTGGCCTGCTCGGCCAGCGCCTGCCGGGAGATCCGCCGCCGGGCGAGCTCCTCGCGAATGGTCTCAGCGATCTCGCGGCTCTGCTCGTCCGAAAGCTGCTTGTCGGTGAGTTTGTCCTGCGTCTGCATCGTCAGCCCCGCTCCAGGAGGGTCACTCTAGCAGGGCGGACAAACCAGCACAAAACCGCACATGACCGCCCCGGCCGAAATGAGCCGGGGCCGGCCGCGGCGGAACATTGCCGATCATTCTGCTCGCGAAATGCCGCCCCGCCGGCGGATGCTGAAGGCTAGCAAACATGCTGCGGGAGCAACCCAAATGGACGCCTACGACACGGCCGACAGCGACGAACACCCCCTGTTGAGCCGGCTCATCAAGGTCGGACTGTTCCTTCTCGCGCAAGGCATCGCAGTGATGCTGGTCGCCTTTCTGGCCCTGCTGGTGAGTTTTGGCGCGGGCTGGTCGGCAACGGCCGAACAGGCCAGCCTGCTCCAGCCCGGCGAAGCACGCTCGGGCAGCCTGTTGCTGAAGCAGGACGGCGCCACCCTAGAGGCGATCCGCCTCGGGACCGATGTCGACATCACGGTGTCGGGCCCGACCTTGCGCGCCCGCGTCACGCAAGCATTCCGCAACCCGAGCAAGGATTGGGTCGAGGCCACCTATGTCTATCCGCTCGCGCCCGGCGGCGCGGTCGACACGCTGAAGATGGTGGTCGGCGACCGCGTCATCGTCGGCGACATCAAGGAACGGCAGCAGGCGCGCGTGATTTACGAGGAGGCGCGCCGCGCCGGCCAGAAGGCCGCGCTCACCGAGCAGGAACGGCCGAACATCTTCACCAACTCGGTCGCCAATATCGGCCCCGGCGAAACCGTGCTGGTGCAGATCGAGTACCAGGAGCCGGTGCATCAAGTCGGCAACGAATATTCTTTGCGCCTGCCGCTCGTGGTCGGACCGCGCTACAATCCCGCGCCGATCATCCAGAGCGTCGACTTCCGCAAGGATGGCTCGGGCTGGGGCGCGGCGACGTCGGACCCGGTGCCGGATCGTGAGCGCATCTCGCCCCCTGTGCTGGACCCGGCCCGGAATGCGCCGGTGAATCCGACCGGCATCACGGTACGCCTGCAGGCCGGCTTCGCGCTCGGCGAGGTCAAGAGCCACCATCACAACGTCAAGACGGAAAGCCCGGACAATGCGACGCGCGTGGTGACGCTCGCCGACGGTGCCGTGCCCGCCGACCGTGACTTCGAGCTGACCTGGAGGCCGGCTGGGGAGAAAGCGCCGTCGGTCGGCCTGTTTCGCGAGCATGTCGGCAATGCCGATTATTTGGTGGCCTTCGTCACCCCGCCGAGCGCCGAGCAGGCGACGCAGAAGCCGCTGCCGCGCGAGGTCGTGTTCGTGATCGACAATTCCGGCTCGATGGGCGGCACCTCCATCGTGCAGGCCAAGGCGAGCCTGCTCTACGCCCTCGGCCGCCTGCAGCCGAACGACCGCTTCAACGTGATCCGCTTCGACGACACCATGGACGTGCTGTTTCCGGCCTCCGTCCCGGCCGATGCCGCGCATGTCGGCGAGGCGACCTCCTTCGTCGGCGCCTTGCAGGCGCGCGGCGGCACCGAGATGGTGCCGGCGATGCGCGCGGCACTGACCGACAAGCTCGGCGACACCGGCATGGTCCGCCAGATCGTGTTCCTGACCGACGGCGCGATCGGCAACGAGCAGCAATTGTTCGATGCGATCACGACGATGCGCGGCCGCTCGCGTGTCTTCATGGTCGGCATCGGATCTGCGCCCAACACCTATCTGATGACCCGCGCCGCCGAGCTCGGCCGCGGCGCCTTCACCCATATCGGTTCCGTCGAGCAGGTCGAGGAGCGCATGCGCGGCCTGTTCGCCAGGCTGGAGAATCCGGCCGTGACCGGCCTCACCGCAAAATTCTCCGACGCCAAAGCCGACGTCACTCCGGCGATCATTCCGGACGTCTATCGCGACGAGCCCCTGGTGCTGGCGGCCAAGCTCGACAAGCTCGCAGGCTCACTCGAGATCAAGGGCCGCGTCGGCGACCGTCCGTGGTCGGTGACGCTGCCGCTGCAAAACGCCGCCGAAGGCAAGGGTCTGTCGAAACTCTGGGCCAGGCGCAAGATCGCCGATGCGGAGGTGGCACGCACCCTGCGAGAGATGACACCCGAAGACTCCGACAAGGCGATCCTGGCGCTGGCGCTCGACCATCAGATCGTCACGCGGCTGACCAGCCTCGTCGCGGTCGACAAGACGCCAAGCCGTCCCGAAGGCGCGCCGCTGAAGCTCAGCGAGCTGCCGATCAACCTGCCCGCGGGCTGGGAGTTCGAGAAAGTGTTCGGCGAGCGGCCGCATCTGACGCCGACACAGCTGCGCGAACGTCACGCCGATGCGCGCAATCAGCCGGCGGCGCGACGGCCGACGCCTGCCGCGCCCGACGCGATCCGTCTGCCCAAGACCGCAACCTCGGCCGAGCTGAAGATGCTCGCGGGTTTCATCCTGATCGTGCTCGCCCTGGTCCTGTTCGTGTTCAACCGGCGTCAGCCCTTGCTCACTGACACCGTTTGAGAGAGGAGCCCCCCGAACTCCTCTGTTAGCGCGCGCGGCTGCCCGTCCCCTCCAAACGGCCGCGCGCGCCTTTTTCTCACGGTCATTGCGAGCGCAGCGAAGCAATCCAGGCTGCCTCCGCGGAGAGACTCTGGATTGCTTCGCGGAGCCTGTCATCGGGCCGCGCTTCGCGCGGACCCGGTGGCTCGCAATGACGATCGTGGATAAAATGCCCCGCCTCATCTCTCCGCTGATCCTGGCGTTGATCGGCCTCATCCTGTTCGGCGACGGTGCCTACATCCATGCCAAGGCCTGGCTGGCGCAGGTGCTGCTGGAGCGGGCATTCGACCGAAGCGTTGCGACAAGGCAGGCGGTGAAGCCCTGGTCATGGGCCGACACCTGGCCGGTCGCGCGGATCGAAGTCAAGCGGATCGGCGCCAGCGCGATCGTGCTGGAAGGCACGAGCGGCCAGGCGCTTGCTTTCGGGCCGGGCCATGTCCAGCACACGGCTGAAGCGGGCGAGCGCGGGATTGCCGTCTATGCCGCCCATCGCGACACTCATTTTCGCTTCCTGAAAGATGTTGCCATGGGTGACGTCATCGATGTCACACGCAGCGACGGTCGACATTTTCGCTATCGCGCAGATTCCTCGGCCGTGGTTCGCTTCGATGCGTCGGGCATCGATCCCATGGCACAGGGTTTCGAGCTTGTTCTCGCGACTTGCTGGCCCTTCGATGCCGTCACATCCGGCCCCGAGCGCTACACCCTGCATGCAACATTGATTAGCGCCGACGGATAGATCGGACTGACACGCACCGATGCTCACTTCATTCCACCACACGGCATACCAGCCACACAGTTGCCAAAGGACTCGCCATATAACAGAGTGACGCGACACCAATAAGAACAACAGGTGAGGTCACGCCATGGAAGCCCATGTGTCTGCTGCATCCGCGTCCCGTCCATGGTCTCCGCCGCCCGATGCCAGCGACATCATCAAGGGTATCCATGCCATGCTGCACCCGCACAACATCGTGCTGGTGGGCGCGACCGACAAGCCCGGCAATTATGCCGAGCGCATCTGGAACAATCTGATCAAGTACGGCTACGAGGGCGGCCTCTATCCGGTCAATGCCAAGCGCGACGCCATCTGGGGCGTTCCCTGCTACAAGGACTTTGCGAGTCTTCCGGAGAAGCCCGATCATGTCCTGGTGCTGGTGCCTGCGCGCTTTGCCGTGCAGGTCATCCGCGACGCCGCCGCGGCCGGCGCACGTTCGGCCACCATCGTCACTTCGGGCTTCAGCGAGCTGCAGGATGACGAAAGCCAGAAGCTCGCTGCCGAATTGCAGGCGGCCGTGCGCAAGACGGGGCTCGCCGTGACCGGCCCGAACTGCCTCGGCAATTTAAGCGCCGGCGAAAAGCTCTTCACCAATATCGACGATCGCATCGTCACCATGGAGCAAGGCGCAGTCGCGATCGCCGGCCAATCCGGCGCCATCGTCATGGCGATCCGCCAGGCGCTGGAAGACCGGGGTGTCGGCGTCGGCTACATGGTGACCACGGGCAACGAGGCCGGACTCGAGACGCCGGATCTGATGCGCTATTTCGCCGAGGATCCGAGCATCAAGGTGATCGTCGTCTACCTCGAAGGCGTGCGCAACACCAAGGCCTTCCGCGACGCCTGCAAGGCAGCACGCGCGGCGAGCAAGCCCGTGATCGCCCTCAAGCTCGGCGCCTCCGAAGGCGGCCGCGCCGCGGCGATGGCGCATACCGGCGCGCTCGCCGGCTCGATCGAGACGTTCGACGCGATCGCGACGCGCGAAGGGGTGATCCGGGTCGGCGGCCTCGACGAGCTGATCGAGACCACTGAGTGCTTCGTCCACGCTGGCTTGCCCAAAGGCGACCGGCTTGCCGCCGTGACGCTGTCCGGCGGCAAGCGCGGCATGCTGATCGACGCCTTCTACGCCGCAGGCCTGAACTTCGCGCCGCTGAGCCCGCATGTCAGTGCGGAGCTCGCGAAGATGCTCGGCCCCGGCTCGATCGTCGGCAATCCGCTCGATGCCGGCTTCGCCGCGGTGGTCGATCCCTCCGTCTACATGAAGTCGATCAAGCTGATGATCGACGACCCCGATATCGACATCGTCATCGTCGATGCCGAGCTGCCGAAGGCGCCGCACGAGCTGCGCGAGCGCAACTTGCGCATCGTCAACGAGATGGCGAGCAGGGCGGGCAAGCCGGTGATCTATATCAGCGCGATGTCGATCGGCTTCACCGAGCACACCAAGGACTTGCGGAAGTCGCTGCCACATCTCGCGGTCATGCAGGGCATGGACCGCGCGGTGACCGCGATCAAGTCGCTGCTCGCTTACGCCAAGCTGCGCAAGGAGGTGCCCGACATCGTCTCGAGCTCGAAGCCCGCCGCGCGCGCCGTGCTGGAGAAGTCGCTGACATCGGCAACCGGCGCCGCGCTCGACGAGGTCGCCTCGAAGAGGTTGCTCAAGGCCTACGGCATCCCGATCTCGAAGGAGGCGATCGCACAGACCGCGGCGGACGCCGTCAAGATTGCCAAGCAGATCGGTTTTCCGGTCGTGGCCAAGGTCGTCAGCGCCGAGATCCTGCACAAGTCCGATATCGGCGGCGTGGTGCTGAACCTCAACAGCGCGGCCGAGGTGAAGAAGGCGTTCGCCGACATCACAGCGCGGGTCGCGAAACTCAAGGGCAAGCCGAAGCTCGACGGCATCCTGATCGCACAGCAGGTCAAGGCCGAGCTCGAGCTGGTGGTCGGCGCCTCGCTCGATGCCGAGATGGGCCCGGTCGTGCTGTTCGGCACCGGCGGCATCGACATCGAGCTGATGAAGGACGTCGCGCTCGCCGGCGCGCCGCTGGACGCAAGCGAAGCACGGCTCCTGATCGGCCGCACCAAGGCCGGCATCAAGCTGCGCGGCTTTCGCGGCAGGCCGGTCTTGCACGAGGCCTCGGCGGTGAAGGCGCTGGTCGGGCTGTCCAATTTGATTGCGGATGCGGGCGATCGCATCGCTTCGATCGACATCAACCCGTTCCTGATCAATGCCAGGACGGGCGTCGCCGTCGACGCGCTGATCGTGCTGAACAACGCCGCGGCGAGGCGGGCGGCGGGACACTGAGGTGCGTAGGGCGGATTAGCGCCAGCGTAATCCGCCAATCTACACGACTGCTGAGGCGAAAGCGGCGGGTTACGCTTCGCTAACCCGCCCTACGTAGGATCGCGGGCTCCTTCCAACTTCCCCACTTTGGCCGTAAAATCGCCCCTGCATGGCACGCGCGAGCAATCTTGTGATCGGAACGGCGACGCTGGCGGCGATCGCCGTGGCGTTCGGCGGCCTGCTCGGCGCGCAGAAATGGCGCACCATCCAGAGCCGCAGCCAGTTGCGCGTGGTGTTCGAGGGCGGCTCCGCCAGCGGCCTGCGCCGCGGTGGGCCGGTTAATTTCGACGGCGTGCCCGCCGGCCAGATCCTGTCGATCAAGCTGGAGAGTCCCCGCAGGATCGTGGCGCTCGTCATGCTCGACAATGCCGCGCCGATCCGCAAGGACACCGTGGCAGGCATCGAGTTCCAGGGTCTCACCGGCGTTGCCGCGATCTCATTGATCGGCGGCGTCCCCTCTGCACCGCCGGTGCCGCTGGACGCGGACGGCATCCCGGTGCTGACGGCCGATCTCAGCGACGCCGAAACCATCGTCGAAACCCTGCACAGCGTCGACCGCACCATCGTGAACAACGCCCCAGGGATCAAGGAGGGCCTGCACACGTTCGAGAACTATACCGCCGACCTCAGGAGCAAGGGCGGCGAGATCGACTCCGTCATGGCCAAGGTGGACAGCGCCTTTGCGGGCTTCGACAAGGCGGTCGGGAAGATCGAAGGCGCGGTGCCGGGCTTCGTCGACGGCAAGGCGGACGAGCTGTTCGAGAAGATCCAGGGGCTGCACGAGCTTGCCGGCACCATGAAGAAAAAGTCGGCAGCCTATCTCGACGACATTCGCCGCTCGCTGCTCGACGTCAGCGAGGCCGCCAACAAGATGAGCGGCGCGCCGGCGCCTGCATCCCCGCGCCCACCGCGCAAGCCCGAGCAGAAGAAGCAGTAGCCTCCTGACCCTCCCCTGGAGGGGGAGGGTCGATCGCGCGGAGCGCGAGCGGGGTGGGGTGATCTCTCAACGCGGGCAGTGTGTACTGCGGATAGACTGTCACCCCACCTCGGTTCGCATTGCGCTTCGCTGCATGCGAACCGATCCGCCCCCTCCAGGGGAGGATGGCAATCCCGCCGTGGCCTATCAATCGAGCTTACCACGCGTAGCGCACGAGACCCTTGCCGGCGTAGGACCGCGTGAGGTTCGAGAACTCGCCCTCGAATGTCGCCGACGCGGACCAGCCGTTCATCCAGTTCATCTGCACCGATGCCGTGGTCAGCGCGGAGTCGCGCGCCTGCGCGGCGCCGTTCACGACGAAGGCCGATCCCGGCAGCGTCTGGAACACCGCACCGACCGTACGGTCCGGATTGTAATCGTGCGCCCAGGCGAGGCGGCCGCGCAGGGTCATCAGGCCGCCTGCCGCGGCAAAGGACCGGTCCGCGCGCAGGCCGAGCTCGGAGCGGGTGCTGGTCACGTCCTTGGCGGCATAGTTGAGCGCGAAGACGTTGCTGCCCACCACCGCCGACTCGGCATAGGCGGGAAGGCTGAACAAGGTGGCCTGGAGCGCGGCGTAGGGCGTGACGCCGGCCCATTGCATGGCGTAGCGATAGCCGCCCTCGATGCGGCCCGAGACGGCGTTGGCGTTGAACTGCGCCCGCAACTGGTCATAGCCGGCGGCCGTCACGACGCGGTTGGTCGTAACGTCCTGCCAGCCATAGGCAAGCGCCGCCGTGACGTAGGCCGGTCCGGCCGTATGACGCAGGAAGGCGCCGGCCTGGAACAGATCGGAGCGCCCCCAACCGAGCCCGCTGACGTTGAATCCAGTCCCGCCGCCTGCGAGGGCGAAGCCCGCAATCGTCGACGGCGAGAAGCGGTAGTCGAGGCCCACTGCGGTGCCATAGACGCTGCTGGTGGTGGTGTTCGAGCCGAGGCCGGCATTGCCGTCGGTGGTCTGCGAGCCGCCATAACCGGCCGCCCACACGTCCCAACGCTGCTCGAACGTCGCAGCCGGCGCCTTGCGGTCGATCGCGGCGAACGCGTCGCGCGCGGTCGTACGGGTTGCGGCATAGGCACTCGCGCTTGCGTCATCGGCATAGGGTGTCGCGCCGGGCGTGCCACTGCGCGCCGAGCCGAACACGTCGGTCAGCAGATTGATGAACAGGTTCATCGCCTCAAAGGTCGTCTGCTGCGATGCCGTCGCCGACTCGCCGGAGGCCTGGGTCAGGCCCGCCGGTGAAAGATTTGCGAGCGCCACGGGCAGGCTGCCAGTACTGTTGAAATAGTTGGTCAACACGTTGGCGACGTTCTGCTGATTGATGTTGAGTCCGCTGCCGTAGCCCAACGCGAGGTCGAGGTAGACGTTGTTGGGATCGTAGCTGAGCGTCGGGTGCAGGTTGGACGACAGGCCGGCGACGACAGGATCGAACGTATCGGGCAGCGTCGCGGCGCTGAGGATCCTGTAGTGCTTCGCGACCGAGCCGGTGGGAACGACGACGACCGTCGCCCCGCCAAGCGTCGCCGTGCCGGCCACGACGGCGAGCCCGTTGTTGGCACCCGAGACCTGGACCATGTAGCTCGATGCCGACGTGAACGAGAGATTGCCGGCCACGTTGAGCGTCCCGGTCGGGCTGCCCGGCGCAAACGTACCGCCATTCACGGCAATCGCGCCGACCGTGCCCATGCCGCCGAACGTGCCGCCGGTGGCGATGCTCACGGTGCCGTTGATGGTGCCGGCGAGCATCAGCGTGCCGCCGAGCACGTTCCAGTCCTGATTGCCGGTGCCCGTTACAATCCAGGTCGAGCTATCGACTTTGTTGAAGGTCGCAAAGCCGTCGTACTGGAGGCCGGTGCCGATCAGGTCGAGATTGAATGTATCCTTGCCGGTGCCGCCGAGCTGGAACGTATCGGTTCCGGTCGCCAGCACCTGGCCGTTGATGACGCTGCCGGGGCCGAGCGTCAGCGTGTTCGGGCCACAGATGCAGAACTCGATCGCGGCCAAACCCGTCCCGGCGTTGATGGTCCCCGAGTTGAAAACGCTGCCGCCGCCACTGACGCTGATGCCGATGCCGCCGGCCCCGACATTGATCGTGCCGGTATTGACGATCTGGTTGGTCGTGCTGAAAGAGCTGACGTCGATGCCGACGCCGGCAGCGCCGACGGTGATGGTGCCGCGATTGGTGATGACATTGGAGTCACCGTCAACAAAAATGCCTTCGGCGAAATCGCCGCCCGTAATTCGTCCGCTGTTTGTGATCGTGGCCGACGAACCAGAATAGGCGACGCCCACGCCGCCCAGGCCGACACTGATCGTGCCGCTCTGGCTTATGATGGCCCGGTCACCCTGCACAGAAATGCCGGCCGATGCGGTATCCCCGACCGTGATCGCACCGCCGTTGGTGACCTTGGCATCATCGCCCTGCACGGCGATGCCGACGCCGACATCGCCGGCCGTGATTGAGCCAAAATTGCTGACGGTCTGGACGTTGCCTTGCAGGAACATGCCGGCCGCAAACTGCCCGACCGTGATGGTACCGGTGGCGGTGTTGGTGACCGTGTTGTTGTTGCTGATCGCCAGAATGCCGCCGGAGAATCCGGCGGAGCTTCCGACCGTGATTGCGCCGGCATTGGTGATGGTCGTGGCACCAAACGCAAAAATGCCGCTGGCACCGTCGCCGCCCGTGATCGTGCCCGTCACGACGTTGGTGACCGTGTTGTTCTGGCCGGAGAAGACACCCACGCCCGACGCACCGACCGACAGCGCACCGCTGTTGGAGACGGTGTTGTTGTCGCCGACCGAGATCGCGGCACCGTTGTCCCCCGTCGTGATCGTGCCGGCATTGGTGATGACGTTTTGATTGATCGCCTGGATGCCGAGGCCGTTGTCGAGCACCGTGATGGTGCTGTTGTTGATCACGGTGTTGGAATTTCCAACGGCGATGCCGGTGAGGCCCGAACCTGCCGACACTGTCCCGTTGTTGGTGACGGTGCTGGAATTGTTGACGCCGATCGAGAGCGTGCCGTTGTCGTTCACGGTCGCGCCCGAGAGCACGTTGACATTGAGGCCGTCGACCCCGGCCCCGGCCTGAAAGCCGTCGGTGTCGGTACCCGTACAGGTGACAGTCTGGCCGCTCGTGGCTGGATCCGGTGTGCAGGCCGCGTGGGCCGGCGACCCCAGCAAGGTGAGCCCCAAAGCGAGCGCGACCATGCTGACGGATAAAGCGGCAACGCACTGCCGATCCTGCCGCCTCGATTGCCCCTCACCGCTCACGCCACGCTCCCAGCCGGTTCCGCGGGGGAACTTAGGCGATGAGAGGGTCCCGTAGAACTACGGCAAGGCCGGAATTCGCCCGTTTGCCCCTAACCAAGGCAGAATCCGGCAGTCATGTTGCAGCCGAGCCACGGTTTCAGGGCAGAATTCCCGTTCTGTATATCGAGGGGGATCGCAAGAAGCTCAATAGTTGCTGGCCGCCGATCCATTCGGAATGCCCTCGATCGGACATTCATCGGTACCCGGCGTCGCGCGGGTCATCGCCTCGACCATGTCGCGCGTGCCTTCGGGGTCTTTGATCCAGTTCTTGTAGAAATCATACGGGCACGCCGCGACGCCACGCGGGCTGTCGCCGGAATTGATCATGCCGGTGTAGCCGCGATGGACCAGCTTGTAGAGATGGTTCTGCGACTGGCCGTTGCGGCGCGCATCGCGGATCAGATGCTTCGAGAGCTGGGCGTACTGGATGCCGTAATCCTCCTCGCCGCATTCGCCGAGGGTGCGGCCGTCGAAGCCGATGATCGCGGAGTGGCCGAAGTAAGAGTAGACGCCGTCGAAGCCGGCGGCATTGGCGACCGCGACATAGACGTTGTTGGCCCAGGCCATCGCCTTGGAGATCATGACCTGCTGCTCCTTGGCCGGATACATGTAGCCCTGGCAGCGCACGATCAGCTCTGCGCCCTTCATGGCGCAGTCGCGCCAGATCTCCGGATAATTGCCGTCATCGCAGATGATCAGGCTGACCTTCAGCCCCTTCGGACCCTCGGAGACATAGGTGCAGTTGCCGGGGTACCAGCCTTCGATCGGCACCCACGGCATGATCTTGCGGTACTTCTGCACGATCTCGCCCTTGTCGTTCATCAGGATCAGGGTGTTGTAGGGCGCCTTGTGCGGATGCTCTTCGTGGCGTTCGCCGGTGAGCGAGAACACGCCCCACACTTTTGCCTTGCGGCAGGCTTCCGCAAAGATCGCGGTCTCCTCGCCCGGCACCATCGAGGCCGTCTCGTACATCTCCTTGGAATCGTACATGATGCCTTGCGTGGAATATTCCGGGAAGATCACGAGATCCATGCCGGGCAGGCCGAGCTTCATGCCGACGATCATGTCGGCGATCTTGCGGGCATTGTCGAGCACCTCGGCCTTGGTGTGCAGGCGGGGCATCTTGTAATTGACCACCGCGACGCCGACCGTGTCGTTGCTGCTGGAAATGTCACCGTGAAGCATGTTGAGCGCTCCTGTCTTCCGTTCGTGTGGGTCGTGGGTTAGTGGCTGATCATCCAGGGCCGCGCGGTCGGAAAGCCCTTGGCGCCGCTTTTGGTCTTGGTCATCAGCCGCGCCGGCTTTTTCCTGTCGGTCGGGCTCTTGTCCTTCACGGTCCTGCCCGACGAGCAGCAGCCGCAGCCCGGGCCATGCGAGGCCTTGTATTGCGCCAGCGTCTGCGGCGCGTGGGTGCTGCGCTCGTTGACGGCGTGCGCCTTGCGCTTCTCCGCCGGCATGCAGAAGAAGTTCGGCGCGGTCAGGATGACGCGCGGCGCCATGGTCTCGCAATGCGGACAGCTTTGCGGATCGTCGCATTCCGCCATCGGGCGCAAGTCCTTGAAGGGACCGCAATCGTTACAGAGATATTCGTAGACCGGCATCGCATCACCTACGCTCTTGCCTGTTCACACAACTCGCTGCCACCGTGCGCGTGGCGACAGCCCCTCACCCCGACCCTCTCCCCGTAAGAACGGGGAGAGGGGGCGCGGCGTCACTTGTCCGGCGAGATCGGCATCTGGATATCGCCGGTGATGTGCTTGATGGGTCCGGCCGCCGACGGCATCACGTCGAAGTCGAAGATCTCGGTCGGCAGCCATAGCGTGGCGCAGGCGTTGGGCACGTCGACCACGCCGGAGATGTGGCCCTGACACGGCGCGGTGCCGAGGATCGAATAGGCCTGGGCGCCGGAATAGCCGAACTTCTTCAGATACTCGATGGCGTTGAGGCAGGCCTGGCGATAGGCGATGTGGACGTCGAGATAATGCTGCTTGCCAGCTTCGTCGACCGAGATGCCTTCGAAGATCAGATAGTCCTTGTAGTTCGGCGTGATCGGCGACGGCTTGAAGATCGGGTTCTTGATGCCGTATTTCGACATGCCGTCCTTGATCACCTCGACCTTGAGGTGCAGCCAGCCGGCCATTTCGATGGCGCCGCAGAAGGTGATCTCGCCGTCGCCCTGGCTGAAGTGCAGGTCGCCCATCGAGAGACCGGCGCCGGGGACGTAGACCGGGAAGTAGATCTTCGAGCCGCGCGAGAGATCCTTGATGTCGCAGTTGCCGCCATGCTCGCGCGGCGGCACGGTGCGCGCACCCTCTGCACCGATCTTGACTTTCACATCGCCCTTGGCGCGGCCGCCATGGGCGGTCGGCGCGAACGGCGGATTGGCAAGGCCGGGCACGCGGGTCGGGTTGGTCGAGATCAGCTCGGCCTCGCGCTTGTTCCAGGTCTCCAGCATCTTCGGATCGGGCAGGCACCCGATCAGGCCGGGATGGATGAGACCTGCAAAGTTGACGCCGGGCACGTGACGCGACGAGGTGTAGAGACCCTTGATGTCCCAGATCGACTTCTGCGCCAGCGGGAAGTGGTCGGTGAGGAAGCCGCCGCCATTCTGCTTGGAGAAGAAGCCGTTGAAGCCCCACAGGCTCTCCTTGAGCGGGCCGACGTCGAGCAGGTCGACGACGAGGAGGTCGCCGGGCTCTGCGCCCTTGACGCCGATCGGGCCGGAGAGGAAGTGCACGATCGACAGGTCGATGTCACGCACGTCGTCGGCGGAATCGTTGTTCTTGATGAAGCCGCCGGTCCAATCATAGGTCTCGATGATGAAATCGTCGCCGGGATTGACCCAGGCCACGATCGGGATGTCGGGGTGCCAGCGGTTGTGCACCATGTCGTTCTCATAGGCCGACTTGGTGAGATCGACCTTGATCAGTGTCTCTGGCATCGAGATGCTCCCCTTTTACTGCGGTTGGTTAGACGGACAGATATTTCGAGACCTGCGCGGCATCGACGGCGTCGCGCGGATCGTCGCGCACGATCTCGCCGTTCTCGATCACCAGCACGCGATCGGCGATGTCGAGCGCAAAGCTCAGGACCTGCTCGGAGACGACGATCGAGAGCCCCTTCTCGTCGCGGATGCGTTTCAAGGTGCGCGCCATCTCCTTGATGATCGAGGGCTGAATGCCTTCGGTCGGCTCGTCCAGCAGCAGCACCTTCGGCTTGGTGGCGAGCGCGCGCGCGATCGCCAATTGTTGCTGTTGCCCGCCCGAGAGATTGCCGCCGCGGCGGCCCTTCATCTCCAGCAGCACCGGGAACAATTCGTAGATGTCGTCAGGCACCTCCGAGCCGCCGGACACGACCAGCCCGGTCTCGATGTTCTCCTTCACCGTCATGGTGGAGAAGATCATGCGGCCCTGCGGCACGTAGGCGAGGCCCTTGGCGACGCGCTCAAAGCTCTTGAGGTTGCCGAGCTCGGCGCCGTCCATGCTCACCGAGCCGCTTCGAGCCGGCAGGATGCCCATCAGCGACTTCATCAGCGTGGTCTTGCCCATGCCGTTGCGGCCCATGATCGCGACGATCTCGTTCGCCGCGACCTTGACGTTGAGCCCGTGCAGCACCTCGCTCTGGCCGTAGGCGACGTGGAGATCGGAAATAGCCAGCATGATGCGCTCCTAGGCTCGCTGTTGCTTCACCTCTCCCCACCGGGGAGAGGTCGGCGCGTAGCGCCGGGTGAGGGGGCGCAAGCCTATCGAGGGACCGGAACCCCTCACCCGAATGGCTGCGCCATTCGACCTCTCCCTACGGGAGAGGTGAACGGAGTGCGCAGCGCTCGTCCGCCCCGTACGCACCATCTCAGTGCCCCAGGTACACTTCAATGACCTTGGGATCGTTCTTGACCTTCTCCATCGTCCCTTCCGAGAGGATCTGGCCCTGGTGCAGCACGGTGACCTTGTGCGCGATGTCCTCGACGAACTTCATGTCGTGCTCGATCACCAGCACCGAACGGTTCTTGATGATGCGGTTGAGCAGCTCGGCGGTCTTGACGCGCTCCGAGACGCTCATGCCGGCGACGGGCTCGTCGAGCATCAGCAGGTCGGGATCCTGGATCAGCAGCATGCCGATCTCGAGCCACTGTTTCTGGCCATGGCTGAGCTCGTCGGCATAGGTGTTGAGCTTGTCCTTGAGGAAGATCATCTCCGCGACCTCCTCGACCCGGTCTTTGACCAGCTGGTCGCGCTGAAAGGTCAACGAGCCGAACACGGTGCGGCCGCGCGGGAACGAGATCTCGAGATTCTCGAACACGGTGAGATCCTCGAACACCGACGGCGTCTGGAACTTGCGTCCGACGCCGGTCTGCACGATCTCGTTCTCCTTCATCTTCGTGAGCTCCTTGCCACGAAACTGGATCGAGCCCGAGGTCGCCTTGGTCTTGCCGCAGATCAGGTCGAGCACCGTAGTCTTGCCGGCGCCGTTGGGACCGATGATGACGCGGATCTCGTTCTCCTCGACATAGAAGGAGAGGTCGTTGACCGCCTTGAACCCGTCGAACGAGACGGTGAGGCCGGAGACCGCGAGCAGGAAGTCCTTAGGCTGGTGTCCAATGAGCATGATCTACCCCCTCACTCTGCCGGCGCGCCGTCGGCGACCGAATTGTCGTTCCAGCCCGCCTTCGCCTTGCGCGAGGCGAACAGCCGGTCGATGCGCGGCTGCACGTAGTCGGCCCAGAGCCCGGACAGGCCGTTCGGGAAAGCGAGCACGACCGCGATGAACAGCGCGCCGAGGCCGAACAGCCAGAGCTGCGGGAAGGATTCCGACAGGCTGGTCTTGGCAAAATTCACCAGGATGGCGCCCCAGATTGCGCCGAAGATCGACATCCGCCCGCCGACCGCGGTGTAGATCACCATCTCGATCGACGGCACGATGCCGACGAAGGACGGCGACATGAAACCGACATTGAGCGCGAACATGGCGCCGCCGATCGCGGCGAAGATCGCGGCCATGCAGAAGGCGAAGATCTTGAAGTTGGCGACGCTGTAGCCGGAGAAGCGGACACGGTCCTCCTGCTCGCGCATCGCCACCAGGATGCGGCCGAGCTTGGTCAGACGGATGAACTGCGCGATGCCGATGCAGGCGAACAGCAGCACCACCTCGACGAAGTACAGGATGATCTTGGCGTGGTCGGGCCGGATGTCCCAACCCTTGAGCGTGCGCAGATCGGTCATGCCGTTGATGCCGCCGGTATAGCCCTGCTGTCCCACGATCAGGATGGTGAGGATGGCGGCGACGGCCTGGGTGATGATCGCGAAGTAGGTGCCGCCGACGCGGCGCTTGAACATCGCGGTGCCGATGATCAGGGCGAACAGGCCGGGGACCAGGATGATGGCGAGGATGGTGAAGGTGAGGCTGTGAAACGGCTGCCAGAACAACGGCAGCGCCGTGATCTGATTCCAGTCCATGAAATCGGGAATGCCGGGCGTCGACTGGATCTTGGTGTTCTCGACGCTGGAGGCCTCGAGCTTGAGAAACATCGCCATGCAATAGCCGCCGAGGCCGAAGAACACGCCCTGCCCCAGGCTCAGGATGCCGCCATAGCCCCAGCACAGCACGAGGCCGAGCGCGACAAAGGCGTAGGTCAGATATTTCGCGACCAGGTTGAGGCGGAATACATCCAGCGTCAGCGGCAGGATCACGAACAGCACGGCGGCGAGCGCAATGAAGCCCATCAGTTCGGATCGGTTGAAGAAGCGTGAGTTGATGATCATGACTTGCCTGCTTCTCGTTATTTGCGGACCTTGAGGGCGAACAGACCCTGCGGCCGCAGCATCAGGATGCCGACGACGGCGAGCAGCGTGAGCACCTTGGCCATCGAGCCCGACATGAAGAATTCGAGCGTCGATTGCGTCTGCGAGATCGAGAACGCGGAGGCGATGGTGCCGAGCAGGCTGGCGGCGCCGCCGAACACGACGACGAGGAACGTATCCACGATGTAGAGCTGGCCCGAGGTCGGCCCGGTCGAGCCGATCATGGTGAAGGCGCTGCCGGCGACACCGGCGATGCCGCAGCCGAGGCCGAAGGTGTAGCGATCGACCTTCTCGGTGTTGATGCCGACCGCGCCGGCCATGATGCGGTTCTGCACGACCGCGCGCACCTGGCGGCCCCAGCGCGACATGTAGAGAACGTAGGCGACGCAGATGGTGATCAGCACGGTGAGGCACATCACGAAGACGCCGTTGATCGGCACCTCGATGCTGTCGGTGACGCGCAGCGAGCCCAGCATCCATTGCGGCAGCTCGACGCCGACCTCGCGCGCGCCGAACACCGAGCGATAGGCCTGCTGCAGCATCAGGCTGAGGCCCCAGGTCGCGAGCAGCGTATCGAGCGGGCGCTTATAGAGGTGCCGGATCAGCACCCATTCCACCAGCATGCCCAGCGCGCCGGATGCGAGGAAGGCCAATATCATGGCAAGGAAGAAGTAGCCGCTGAACAGGCTCGGCAAATAGGCCTGAAAGAGATTGGAGGTCATCCAGGTGACGTAGGCCCCAAGGATCATGAACTCGCCATGGGCCATGTTGATGACGCCCATCTGGCCGAAGATGATCGCAAGGCCGAGCGCCATCAGGACATAGACGGAGAACAGGATCAGTCCGGCAAACCCCTGCATGACGAAGATCGAGCCGAGGTCGCCAATCGAATAGTCGCCGAACATCCATGTCCTCCGTCGGGAAAGGGTCCCGCGTCGCGAGCAGGTTCGCGACGCGGGGGCTTGAGGCATGGACTTGCGATCCACGCCAGGGAGCGGTTTTGCCTTGAGGGAAAGTGCGACGGGCGACTTACTGGTAGCCCTTCGGGAACGGATCCGGCTCGACGAGGTCGGCGGTCTCGAAGATCAGCTCGAACTGGCCATCGAGCTTGGCGCGCCCCACCCGGGTCTTCGACCAGAGGTGATGGTTCTCGTGGATGCGCACATAGCCTTCCGGCGCACCCTTGAACTCGACGCCCGGCGAAGCCGCCGCGATCTTGTCGACGTCGAAGGAGCCGGCCTTCTCGACCGTCAGCTTCCACAGCCAGGGGCCGAGATAGGCAGCCTGGGTGACGTCTCCGATCACGGTCTTCTCGCCCCACATCTTCTTGAACGCGGAGACGAAAGCCTTGTTGTTCGCATTGTCGAGCGACTGGAAGTACTTCATGCAGGCATAGGCGCCCGCGATGTTCTCGCCGCCGATACCGTCGATCTCGTCCTCCGTCACCGAGATCGTGAGCAGCGGCTGCTTGGCGAGATCGACGCCGGCCGCCTTGAGCTGCTTGTAGAAAGCGACGTTGGAACCGCCGACGACGTCGGTGAAGATGACGTCCGGCTTGGTCAGCTTGATCTTGTTGATGACCGAGTTGAACTGCGTCGAGCCGAGCGCATAGTATTCCTCGCCGACGACCTTGCCCTTGAGCACGTTTTCGACGTGCTTGCGGGCGATCTTGTTGGAGGTGCGTGGCCAGATGTAGTCCGAGCCGATGAAGAAGAACGACTTGGCGCCCTTCTCCTTGGCGATCCAGTTCAGGCCGGCGAGGATCTGCTGGGTCGCTTCCTGGCCGGTGTAGATCACGTTCTTGGACTGCTCGAGGCCTTCGTAGAAGGTCGGATAGTAGAGCATGCCGTTATACTGCTCGACGACCGGAAGCACCGCCTTGCGCGAGGCCGAGGTCCAGCAGCCCATGATCGCCGCGACCTTGTCGTTGACGAGGAGCTTCTTCGCCTTCTCGGCGAAGGTCGGCCAGTCCGATGCGCCGTCCTCCTGGATGAACTTGATCTTGCGGCCGAGCACGCCGCCGGCGGCGTTGATCTGCTCGATCGCGAGCTTTTCGGCCTGGATCGAGCCGGTTTCGGAGATCGCCATGGTGCCGGTCGCCGAATGCAGGATGCCGACCGTGACCTCGGTGTCGGTGACGGCCAGGCCCGTGGTATTGACCGCCGAGGTCGCCGGCGCCTGCGCAAAGGACGCCCGCGGCAGCATCGTGATGGCCGGCACGGCCGCCATCCCCATCAACAATTTGCGCCGCAGCGGCGACAACAGGCCCTTGTTTGCTTCGTCTGACATGAGCACCCCACTTTTGTTCGAGAACAGGCGATTGGTGCCGTGAGGATGGCTCGAATTTATGCAGCGCACGCATACGCAAGATCGCGTATACTGCACCGCAAAATGCCGACGTAGGCTTCTGGTACGGAATTTGCGAGGGGTCCGGGTCCGTATCGGGAGTGGGGTTAAGTGGCAGGGCGGCAGCGAATAGACCGCGTCAGGCGCCAGTACAATCAATGGGTCGCCAACCAGACGCTGGAAGATTACGCCCTGCGCTTCACCGCCAAGAGCGCGCGGCGCTGGTCCGCCGCCCGCGTCGCCAACACGGCACTGGGCGCGATCTCGTTCCTGGCGATGGAGGCGATCGGCGGGACCATCACGCTGAACTATGGCGTCACCAACGCGACCGCGGCCATCGTCGTGGTCTCCGTCATCATTTTCGGCTGCGGGGTGCCGATTGCATACTATGCCGCCAAATGCGGCATCGACATCGACCTGCTGACGCGGGGTGCCGGCTTCGGTTACATCGGCTCGACCGTCACCTCGCTGATCTACGCGTCCTTCACTTTCATCTTCTTCGCGATCGAGGCCGTGATCCTCGCCTCCGCGCTCGAGATGTGCTTCGGGATTCCGCGGCCGGTCGGCTATCTCATCAGCGCCGTCGTCATCATCCCGCTGGTGGCCTATGGCATCACGCTGATCAGCCGCTTCCAATTGTGGACGCAGCCGCTGTGGGTGATCCTTCACATCATCCCGTTCGCCGCGATCGCCTGGCATAACCCGCACTCTTTCGCGGAGTGGCACAAATTCTCCGGCGAGCACGGCGATCTCAACGGGCATTTCGATCTCTTGCTGTTCGGCGTTGCGGCCTCCGTCGTGTTCTCGCTGGTGGCGCAGATCGGCGAGCAGGTCGACTTCCTGCGGTTCCTGCCGCGCGACCGCCGCGCCTCCAGGGCCTCCTGGTGGATGGCGCTGATGAGCGCCGGGCCGGGCTGGATCGTGCTGGGCGCGCTGAAGCTGCTGGCGGGCTCGTTCCTCGCCTTCTTCGCGCTCAGCCATGGCGTGCCGCCCGAGGAGGCCGCCGAGCCGGCGCACATGTATCTCGAAGCATTCCGCTATGTGCTGTCGCAGCCTGACCTCGCTTTGGCCTTGACCGGCACCTTCGTGATCCTGTCGCAGGTCAAGATCAACGTCACCAACGCCTATGCCGGCTCGATCGCCTGGTCGAACTTCTTCTCGCGTTTGACCCACAGCCATCCCGGGCGCGTGGTCTGGCTGGTCTTCAACGTCATCGTGGCCCTGCTGCTGATGGAGATCGGCGTCTACAAGGCGCTGGAGCAGACGCTGGCGCTCTATTCCAACGTCGCGATCGCCTGGGTCGGCGCGCTGGTCGCCGACCTCGTCATCAACAAGCCGCTCGGATTGCGGCCGCAGCAGATCGAGTTCAAGCGCGCGCATCTCTACGACGTCAATCCGGTCGGCGTGGGGGCGATGACGATCGCGACCATCGTCTCCATCAGCGCCTTCTACGGCCTGTTCGGGCCGACCGCGAAGGCGCTATCGGCCTTCATCGCGCTCGCGGCGGCCTTCCTCACGGCGCCGTTGATCGCCTGGGCCACGGACGGCAAGTACTACATCGCGCGCAAGCCGAAGCGGAGCTGGCAGAACATCGAGGCGATCCAGTGCTGCATCTGCGAGCACTCGTTCGAGCCGGAGGACATGGCCTCCTGCCCCGCTTATGCGGGCCCGATCTGCTCGCTGTGCTGTTCGCTGGACGCGCGCTGCCACGATCTCTGCAAGCCGCACGCAAGATTCCAGGCGCAGGTGTCGGAGACGCTGGGCAGGCTGATGCCGCAACCGATCTATGCCCGGATCAACTCGCAAGTCGGCCACTATATCGGCGTGTTCGTGATCTCCGCCGGCCTGATCGCCCTGGTGCTGGGACTGATCTATCTTCAGACGTCGGCGAGCGTGCACGGCGACAACGAGCTCGTCTCCGACGTGCTGTGGAAGGTGTTCTTCTCGCTCAGCATCATCATCGGCGTGGTGGCGTGGCTGTTCGTGCTGGCGCAGCAGAGCCGTCGCGCCGCCGAGGCCGAGACGCGGCGTCAGACCACGCTGCTGATCCAGGAGATCGATGCGCACAAGCGCACCGACGCCGAGCTCCAGCGTGCCAAGGAAGTTGCCGAATCCGCCAACCTCGCCAAGAGCCGCTATGTGGTCGGGTTGAGCCACGAGCTGCGCTCGCCGCTCAATGCGATCAGCGGCTACGCGCAGCTGCTCGAGCAGGATACGAGCCTTGGCGCCAAGCCGCGCGACCAGGTCCGCGTCGTCCGGCGCAGCGCCGACCATCTCTCCGGCCTGATCGACGGCATCCTGGACATCTCCAAGATCGAGGCGGGGCGGCTGTATCTGTCGCGCGACGAGGTGCGCCTGAGCGAATTCCTCGACCAGCTCGTCGGCATGTTCCGCCTCCAGGCCGCGGCCAGGGGCATCGACTTCGTGTTCAGGCGGCCCGCAACGCTGCCGCGCGTCGTCTATGCCGACGAGAAGCGGCTGCGTCAGGTGCTGATCAACCTGCTCTCGAACGCCATCAAGTTCACCCAGTCCGGCAGCGTGCAGTTCGTGGTGCACTATCGCAGCCCGGTCGCCGAGTTCGAGGTGATCGACACCGGCCCGGGCATCCAGGGCGGCGACCTCGAACGCATCTTCGCGCCCTTCGAGCGGGGCGCGCTCGGCGCCTCGCAGCCGCAGACCGGCACCGGGCTCGGGCTCACCATCAGCCGCCTGCTCGCCGGCGTGATGGGCGGGGACATCAAGGTCACGAGCACGGTCGGCACCGGCTCGACGTTCAAGGTCAAGATCCTGCTCTCGGAGGTCACCAATCCCCAGCGCATCGCGCCGGTGGAGGCGCCGGTCTCCGGCTATCACGGCGCGCGCAAGACCATCCTCGTCACCGACGATGATCCCGTGCATCGCGACCTCCTGCGTGAGGTGCTGACGCCGCTCGGCTTCATTCTGCTGAGCGCGCCCGACGGCGCCGGCTGCCTCGCACTGGCGCAGCATTGCCGGCCCGATCTGTTCCTGCTCGACATCTCGATGCCCGCCATGGACGGCTGGGCGGTCGCCGAGGCCTTGCGCGCCAGCGGCCATCATCAGGCGCGCATCCTGATGGTGTCGGCAAGCGCGCTCGAGGCCCATGGCGCGCCATTGGCGCAGCCCTTCCACGACGGCTACCTGATGAAGCCGATCGACATCCCGCGGCTGCTGGCGACGATTCGCCAGCTCCTCAAGATCGAATGGCAATACGGCTCGGACGAGGTCGCGGTGCCGTTCTGGCATCCAGAGACCGGATCGAAGCCGCCGCAGCGGCATATCGAGGCGCTGATCGGGCTCGGCCAGATCGGCTACGTCAAGGGCATCCAGCTGAAGCTGGACGAGATCGGCAGCGAGCACCCCGAGCATGCCGACTTCGTCGCGCAGATGCGGTCGCTGGTCGACCGCTTCGATCTCGACCAGTACATGGCCACATTGAAGACGTTGCATGCTTATGAGCATTGAACCGAAGAAGCGCGACGTCGCGCTCGTTGTCGACGATTCGCCGGAGACGCTGCGGCTGCTCACCGACGCGCTCGACGGCGCCGGCATGACGGTGATGGTGGCGCTCGACGGCGCCGCGGCAATGCGCATCATCGACCAGATCACGCCCGACATCATTCTGCTCGATGCCGTGATGCCGGGGATCGACGGGTTCGAGACCTGCCGCCGGCTCAAGCGCGATGCCGGTCTCGCCAATGTCCCGGTGATCTTCATGACGGGCCTCGCCGAGACCGAGCACATCGTGCGTGGACTGGAAGCCGGCGGCGTCGATTACGTGACCAAGCCGATCGTAATCGAGGAGATGCTGGCGCGCATCCGTGTCCATCTCGGCAATGCCCGGCTGACCCAGAGCGCGCGCGCCGCGCTCGACGTCTCCGGCCGTTTCCTGTTCGCGGTCGATCGCCAGGGCAATTTGCTGTGGGCGACGCCGCAGGCGCAGAAGCTGCTGTCCGACCATCACGGCGCACACCCCGACGACTTCGTGCTGCCGCCGGCACTGCTGCAATGGCTCGAGCAGGCGAAGGCCAAGAGCGGCTCGAAATCCCAGGCCGCGTCGCTGCCTGACAATCCGCAGCTCCGCTTCTACTACATGGGCGAGACCGCGCCGAACGAATTTTTGCTGCGGCTGTCCAAGGAAGCCGGCACCGCGCTGCCGCCCGAATTCACCAGCGAGCTCGGCCTCACCACGCGCGAGGGCGAGGTGCTGGCCTGGCTCAGCAAGGGCAAGACCAACCGCGACATCGCGCAAATTCTTGGCCTCAGCCCGCGCACCGTCGACAAGCACCTGGAGCAGATCTACGCCAAGCTCGGCGTCGAGAACCGGACCGCCGCAGCGGCGATCGCGGCGAATGCGACGAGGCGGAATTCGTGAGCGGCGGTGTAGATGAGTTGAGGCGATGCCAACCGAGCAAACGGTGTCGTCCCGGACAAGCGCAGCGAAGCGGCGCGCAGATCCGGGACCCATAGCCACAGGGAGTAGTTTGGCGAAGACTCGGAGCGGCCAGCTCGCTTCATAACCACTCCCTGTGGTTATGGGTCCCGGGCTCGCTTCGCGCCCCGGGACGACGGTGGAGTGTGTGGCGATCGCTAACCGCCCCTTACATCGGAATCTTCAGCTGTAAACAAACGCCTTGTCGTCCAGGTCCGTCTTCGGGATCTCGTCCTTCTCGGTCCAGTAATCCTGGCTGTGCTGCCATTCCGGCTTGTCGCCTCGCTTGGGCAACAGGTTCATGTTGCGCATCATGTAGCCGGGGTTGAAGTTTTCCGGATCGATCCAGGGCAGGATCGGCATGTTGTGGTCCTCGGGGCGCAAGCTCACCTCGACCTTCTTGGCACCCTTCGCCTTCATGTGCCCGAGCAGCCGGCAGACGAAATCGGCGACGAGATCGACGCGCAGCGTCCAGCTGGCGCGGAAATAGCCAAACACCCAGACCATGTTCGGCACGCCCGTGAACATCATGCCGCGATAGGTGACGGTGTCGCCGAAGGCGAGCGGCTTGCCGTCGATCTCGAAGGCGATGTCGCCGAGCGCGGCGAGATTGAAGCCGGTCGCGGTGACGATAACATCGGCCTCGAGCAGCTTGCCCGACTTGAGCTGGATGCCGTTCTCGACGAAGCATTCGATCTCGTCGGTGACGACGGAGGCCTTGCCGCTGGCGATGCCCTTGAACAAATCGGCATCCGGCACGAAGGCGATGCGCTGCCGCCACGGCCGGTATTTTGGCGTGAAGTGGGTCTCGACGTCGTAGTCGGGACCGAGCACGGCGCTGATCTGGCCGATCAGCTCCTTCTTCACCTGCTCCGGCTTGGACACGCAGAGCTTGGTGAAGGCGTCCTGCTCGAACAGGATCTTGCGTCGCACGATCTCGTGGATCCAGGCTTCGTCGACCTGCAGCCGTCGCAGCTCCTCCGCGATCTCGATGGCGTTGCGGCCGAGGCGGAAATAGGTCGGCGAGCGCTGCAGCATGGTGACATGGGCGCATGTGTCGGTGATGTTCGGCACCAGCGTTGCCGCGGTGGCGCCCGAGCCGATCACCACCACCTTCTTGTTCGCGAGATCGATATCGTCGGGCCATGTCTGCGGATGGACGATGCGGCCCTTGAAGCGATCCATGCCCTTCCATTCCGGCGTGTAGCCTTCGGAATGGCGATAATAGCCCTGGCACATCCAGAGGAAGTTGGCCGTGAACGTCCTGGGTTCGCCGGTGTCGGTCGTCACCGCCTCGATGGTCCAGAGATTCTGCTCGCTCGACCAGCTCGCGGAATTGATCTTGTGCTTGTAGCGGATGTGCCGCGCAATATCGTTGTCGTCGATCACCTCCTTCATATAGGTGAGGATCTCCTCGGCGGTCGCAATCGGCGGGCCGACCCAAGGCTTGAAGCTGTAGCCGAAGGTATGGAGATCACTGTCGGAGCGAATGCCGGGATAGCGATGTGTGCTCCAGGTGCCGCCGAACGTTTCCTGCGTCTCCAGGATGACGTAGCTCGTGCCCGGAAGCTGCTTCTGGATGTGATAGGCGCTACCGATGCCGGAGATGCCGGCGCCGACGATCAGCACGTCGAAATGTTCAGAAGCCTGTTTGGCCGTGGCGTGACTGCGAACAGCGACATTCATTGTTGCTTCTATGCCTTGCTTGTCTTTGTGGCCGTCCTTGACCAGACGGCGCGTTTCCTCCGCGACGGGCATGATCACCCGCCGCGCCTCCGCTTCAAAATGACATAGATCAAGTCGCGGTCAAATCACAGTGCCGCACCCCAGCTCCGCGCGGTCTGCAAGATCCAGTCGCGATAGAGCGTCAGCGGCGTCACGCCGGTCAAGCCGCCGCAACCGTCGGCGCCGTTCGGTCCTGTCGACCAGCTGATGAGGCCGACGAGCACGGGACCGTTCGGCCTGTCCTCGAACACGGGGCCGCCGGAATCGCCGGTGCAGGCGCCGATTCCGTCGCGAACACCGTTGGTTACGGGATCGACCAGGCGAATCTGGAGCGTGCCGGGCTGTCCGGTTGCAACGAGGCCGGCAACACGCGTGGTACCGCCACTCTTGCCTTCACCGCGAACCGTGACGCCGATGCCGGCGATGACGAAGCGGCTGCCGACCTGAATTGGAATCGTGGGCATGCCGACCGTCACCGTGGATTTTCCCTTCAATGGAATTTCCAATTGCAGCAGCGCCACGTCGGCGGTGGCGCGATGCGCCTGCATCGCCTGCATGTTGAAGTTCGGATGGATCGCGACGGTGCGCACGTTCAGCAATTGCGGCTGGCCGTCGCCGCCGCGATCGACGACCTTGTAATCCGCGCCGGGCTGAACACAGTGCGCGACTGTCAGGATTACTCGTGGCGCAATCAGGCTGCCGGTGCAGAAATTGCCGCGCGAGCCGACGATGGTGACGACGGCGCGGGCGACGCCATCGGCCTGCGGCGTGCCGCCGCCGACGATGGCGTAAGCGGGCGTCGCGAGCAGCAGCGCAGCTGCGATGAAGGCGGCAGGCTTCGTCATGGGAACACGCATCGGCATCGGTGAGGGCGGCGATTGCTTCAGGCTGGCCCTTGCCGATAGCGCATGCTAGCCCTCTTGGGAAGGAATTGACGAGGGCAGGATAGTGGCGATCGAGGCGGTGATCTTTGATTTTGGCGGCGTGCTGACGAGTTCGCCCTTCGAGGCGTTCACGCGGTTCGAGACCGAGCGCGGCCTGCCCGCCGACATCATCCGGCGCACCAACGCCGCCAATCATCTGGAAAACGCCTGGGCCAGGTTCGAGCGCGCCGAAGTGGACATCGAGACCTTCGACGAATTGTTCGCCGCCGAATCGCTCGCGCTCGGCGCGGAGGTGCGCGGCCGCGACGTGCTGCCGCTGCTGCAGGGCGATCTGCGCCCGGAGATGGTCGAGGCCCTGAAGCGCATCAAGGCGCAGTTCAAGACCGGTTGCATCACCAACAATCTGCCGGCCAACGCGATCGGCAGCATGACCGGGCGCTCGCTTTACATTGCCGAAGTCATGGTGCTGTTCGACCATGTCATCGAGTCCGCCAAGATCGGCCTGCGCAAGCCGGATCCGCGCATCTACCAGATGATGGTCGAGACGCTGAAGGTCGATCCGAACAATTGCGTCTATCTCGACGATCTCGGCGTCAATCTGAAGCCGGCGCGTCAGATGGGCATGACCACGATCAAGGTGACGAGCGGCGCGCAGGCGATTGCGGAGCTGGAGAAGGCGACGGGATTGAAGCTGGGGTAGCGCATCATACTCCGTCATTGCGAGCGCAGCGAAGCAATCCAGACTGCCTCCGCGGAAAGACTCTGGATTGCTTCGCTGCGCTCGCAATGACGGCGTGGAGCCATCTCGCCTGGTGAACCGACTACTTCGCCGCGGTGGCGATGCGCTCCGGGAACGCAGTTGCCAGCGCGGCACGATCCGGCTTGAGCACGCCGCGCTCGGTGATGAGACCGGTGACGAGCCGCGCCGGCGTCACGTCGAAGGCGTAGTTCGCGACCGGCGATCCCTCCGGCACGATCCGCACCGTCTCAAGCCGGCCGTCGGCGGTACGTCCAGTCATGTCGGTGACCTCCAAGCCGCTGCGCTGCTCGATCGGGATGTCGCGGATGCCGTCATGAACGGCGAAATCGATCGTCGGCGACGGCAGCGCCACGTAGAACGGCACGCCGTTGTCATGTGCGGCAAGCGCCTTCAGGTAGGTGCCGATCTTGTTGCAGACGTCGCCATTGGCGGCGACGCGGTCGGTGCCGACGATGGCGAGATCGACCATGCCGTGCTGCATCAGGTGCCCGCCGGTATTGTCCGGGATTACCGTATGCGGCACGCCGTGATGGCCGAGCTCCCAGGCGGTGAGCGAAGCGCCCTGATTCCGTGGCCGGGTCTCGTCAACCCAGACATGGACCTTGATGCCGCGCTCATGCGCGAGATAGATCGGCGCCGTCGCCGTGCCCCAGTCGACGGTGGCAAGCCAGCCGGCGTTGCAATGGGTGAGAACGTTGACCACTTCGCCCGGCTTCTTCGCCGCGATCGCCTCGATCAGCTCAAGGCCGTTGCTGGCAATGCCGCGGTTGATCTCGACGTCCTGCTCGACGATCTCGTCAGCGCGCGCATAGGCCGCTTCCGCCCGTTCCACCGGGTCGATCGGCGCGAGCGCCGCGCGCATCTCGTCCAGCGCCCATTTCAGGTTGATCGCGGTCGGGCGCGCCACGACCAGCGTGTCATAGGCGCGCTTCAGCCCGGCGTCGGAGGCGTCCTCGCGCATCGCGAGCGCCATGCCGTAGGCGGCGGTGGCGCCGATCAGCGGCGCGCCGCGCACCAGCATGTCGCTGATGGCAACGGCCGCATCTTCACACGAGGTTAGCCGCGCAATGACGAATTCGTGCGGCAACCGGCGCTGATCGATCGCGCCGACCGACCAGCCGTCGCGCTCGCGCCAGATGCTGCGGAAATGCTTGCCGTCGACCTTCATGGCAATCTGCCTTTTCGTTCTTCTTGCGTCTCACGGGCGCAGGATGCGCCCGGCCACCGCATCGAGCTTCTTCAGGAGCTCGGGATCCCGCGCCTCCGGCGTCGTGATCAGCGCGGCGTCGAGCGCACGGTCCGAACCGATCGGGCACGGCTCGTGCTCGCGCGGAAAATCCTTGGCCAGCCGCGCCACCAGCGCCTTCGCCTTGTCGGCGTTCGAGTTCAGCACGCGGATGATGTCCTGCACGGTGACCGCATCGTGGTCGGGATGCCAGCAGTCGAAATCCGTCACCATCGCGACGGTGGCGTAGCAGATCTCCGCCTCACGCGCGAGCTTGGCCTCGGGCATGTTGGTCATGCCGATCACGGAATAGCCTGATGTCTTGTAGGTCATGCTTTCCGCATAGGTGGAGAATTGCGGCCCTTCCATGCAGACATAGGTGCCGCCGCGCGCGATCGCGATGCCCTCCGCTTCGGCGGCTGCCGCCAGATGGATGCGCAGCCGCGGCGAAACCGGGTGCGCCATCGACACGTGTGCGACACAGCCGCGGCCGAAGAACGAGCTCTCGCGCTTGTGGGTGCGGTCGACGAACTGGTCGACGAGAACGAAGGTGCCGGGCGGCAGTTCCTCTTTGAAGGAGCCGCAGGCCGAGAGCGAGATCAAGTCGGTGACGTCGGCGCGCTTCAGCACGTCGATGTTGGCGCGATAGTTGATGTCGGACGGGGACAGCCGGTGCCCCTTGTCATGCCGCGGCAGGAACACGATCGGCAGGCCGGCGATGGAGCCGCGCCGCAAGGGCGCAGACGGCTCGCCCCAGGGGCTCTTGATCACCTCTTCGCGCGCACCCTCGAGGCCGGGCAGGTCATAGATGCCCGAGCCGCCGATGATGCCCAATACCGCCTGCGTCATGCCTGCTCCACCCTGTCCGACAAATGTGACATGGTTAAGCTATGCCAGTTTTCAGGCAATTTTGGAACGGGAGATGGTCTCGATTTACGTCATGTCGAGCTGGCGCTGAAGCGACGAAGCAATCCAGACCGCCACCTCAGAGGCAGTCTGGATTGCTTCGCTTCGCTCGCAATGACGGAGGATAGATCCGGCTTAAGCCGCGGTCGCCAGCTGCAGCTGGGTCGCCACCATCCGCTCCAGCGTCTCGACGGACTGGAAATTCTCCGGCGTGATCTCGGACTGCGGGATGGTGAAGTCGAATTCGGCCTCGACCCCGAGCATGAGATTGACCATGTCCATCGAGGTCAGGCCGATATCGACGAGCTTGGCCGAAGGCGCAACGTCTGCGGCGAGCGAATTCTGTTCGAGGATGCCCTTCACCAGCTTGATGATGCGATTGCGCAAATCGGTATCGAAGGCCTGCATCGGCAAAATTCCCATCTGTTGATCGGGGTCGGACCGGACTGCCGGCTACGATGGTCGCGGCCTGCCGGTCCTGCAATGGGCGGCACCAATACTTCGCGTTTCTTAGTAAACGATGACTCAGATTGTCCGAAATCCAGGCTTCTTCCAGAGTCCTAACGTGATGCCGGAAAATCCGGTGATGCGAACAACCGGACCTTAACTGTTCGTTCGGAATTGGGTTTTGTTTACCCTCTATTTCATCGACGAATTTGAATTAAATCCGTAGCCTCGTCTCATAAGCAAAGATGGCTGGAGGATCGCTCCAAGCGGCATCGCGAATGATGCCGGCGATCTCGAACGGCAAACCGGAGGCGGACGAGCATGAACGTGCGTGAAGCAGTCCTCACTGTCGACGAAACGAGCTATCTCGAGCAGGGTCCCTCCCTGATCGAGCGCGCCGTCCGGACCGCCGCCGCGGCCGCGGCCGACGCAGACGGGGTCGATCGCGACGCCCGCTTCCCGCACAAGGCCTTCGACGTCGCGCGTGAGCAGAAGCTGCTCGGCGTGATGGTTCCGGTCGAGTTCGGCGGCCTCAGTGCCTCGATTCACGACGTCACCGACATCTGCTACACGCTCGGACGCGCCTGCGCGTCCACGGCGATGATCTACGCGATGCACCAGACCAAGGTCGCCTGCGTCATCAGGCATGGCCATGGCATTCCCTGGATGGAGACCATGATGCGCCGGGTCGCCCGCGACCAGTGGCTGCTCGCCTCCTCCACCACCGAAGGCCAGAACGGGGGCAACATCCGCGCCAGCGCCGCCGCGGTCGACCATGCCGGCGACACCGTCTCGCTGATGCGCGACGCCACCGTGATCTCCTACGGCGCCGAAGCCGATGGCCTCGTCACCATCGCCCGCCGGGCCACCGACGCCGCCGCCTCCGACCAGGTGCTGCTGGCGCTCGCCAAGGACGATTATTCGCTGAAGCGGACGCTGGGTTGGGAAACGCTCGGCATGCGCGGCACCTGCTCGACCGGGTTCGAGCTGAAGGTCGACTGCCCCGCCGACCGCGTCTTTCCGGAATCCTACGACAAGATCCACGCCCAGACCATGACGCCGTTCGCGCATCTGTGCTGGTCGTCGGTCTGGGCCGGCATCGCCGCTGCGGCGGTAACGCGCGCGCAGGCCTTCATCCGCAAGGCGGCGCGCTCGTCCGGCGGACAGATGCCGCCGGCCGCGGCGCACTTCACCGCCGCCAAGATGTCGCTGGCCAAGCTGCGCGCGCTGATCGCCGCCAATATCGACGCTTTCGCCCGCGTCGAGCATGACGAGCGTGCGCTGGCCTCGCTCGACTTCCAGTCCTCGATCACGCTTCTGAAGGTGCAGGCCTCCGAGCTCGCGGTCGAGACCGTGATGCATGCGATGCGTACCGCGGGTCTTGCCGGCTACCGCAACGACGGCGAATTCACCATGGGCCGCCACCTCCGCGACGTGCTGTCATCGCCGATCATGATCAACAACGACCGGATCCTGGCCAACGCCGCGACGTCGACATTGATGAGCGGGGTGCCGACGAGCCTTCGCGACTGACGTGCCTCCGCAATCGCTTCAACAAGAACAATTTTGAGATAGCAGGACATCGAACCATGAATATTGCCGTCCTCCCCAACTCGCCCGCCACCGCGCCGCAGATGACCGATCCGCTCGATCATCTCGCCGACAAGCTGTTCCACCGCATGGGCGCCGATGGCGTCTATGCCCGCACCGCACTCTATGAGGGCATCGTCGAGAAGCTCGCCGCGCTGATCACGGGCCATCGCGAGGCCGGCACCGAGGTGATGCGCTTCCCGCCGGTGATGAGCCGGGCGCAGCTGGAGAAGTCCGGCTATCTCAAGAGCTTTCCGAACCTGCTCGGCTGCGTCTGCGGCCTGCACGGCACCGAACGCGAGATCAACGCCGCGGTGAGCCGCTTCGATTCCGGCGGCGACTGGACGTCTTCGCTGTCGCCGGCCGATCTCGTGCTGTCTCCGGCCGCCTGCTATCCGGTCTACCCGATCGCGGCGAGCCGTGGCCAATTGCCGAAGGGCGGCCTGCGCTTCGATGTTGCCGCGGATTGCTTCCGCCGCGAACCGTCGAAGCATCTCGACCGGCTGCAATCGTTCCGCATGCGCGAATATGTCTGCATCGGCAGCCCCGATGACGTCGCCGATTTCCGCGAGCGCTGGATGGTGCGCGCGCAGAAGATCGCGACCGATCTCGGCCTCACCTTCCGCGTCGACTATGCCAGCGATCCGTTCTTCGGCCGGGTCGGCCAGATGAAAGCGGTGAGCCAGAAGCAGCAGCAGCTCAAGTTCGAGCTGCTCATCCCGCTGCGCTCGGAAGAGCAGCCGACAGCATGCATGAGCTTCAACTATCACCGCGAGCATTTCGGCACGACCTGGGCAATCCAGGACGCCGACGGCGAGCCGGCCCATACCGGCTGCGTTGCCTTCGGCATGGACCGTCTGGCCGTCGCCATGTTCCACACCCACGGCACCGATCTTTCCGCCTGGCCCGCCAAGGTGCGGGACGTCCTGGGCCTGCAGCCGCCTGTCGCGGCCGAGGCCCATGGCGAAGGCTGGCGCTGACCCAACTCACGAGGCCGGCCATTTCCACGGGCAAGACGAGCGTGATCCATACCAAGGTCCGATGCCGCGAGATCACCGAGTCCGACGTCGATAAGATCGCGGACTTGCTGACGCGCGGCTTCGTCGGCCGTTCACGCGACTACTGGATTCAGGGTCTGCGCCGGCAGGCCTTCCGGACCGTACCGGAGGGCTATCCGCGCTTCGGCTACATGCTCGACGACGACGGCACGCCGGTCGGCGTGCTGCTCTTGATCTACAGCGCACGCAAGGAGGGCGAAGAGACCGCCATCCGGTGCAATTTGTCGAGCTGGTATGTCGACCCGGCCTACCGCAACTACGCTCCGCTGCTGACCAAGATCGCCCAGCGGCACAAGCACGTCACTTATTTCAACATCAGTCCGGCGCCGTGGACCTGGCCGATCATCGAGACGCAGGGCTTTCGCGCCTATTGCCGCGGCATATTCTTCTCCGTCCCTGCGCTGGCGCGCGTCCCGCGCTGGAACAAGATCGAGGTCATTCCGCAGCACGCCAAGGAGATCAAGGGGCTCTCCGAGGCGGAGACCGAGCTTCTGACGCGACATGCGCGCTACAATTGCCTCAGCCTGGTGTGCCGCACGCCGAAGGGAACGTTCCCCTTCGTCCTGCAACCGGTGCGCATCCGCCGCGGTTTCATCGCACCTCCCGCCATGAAGCTGATCTATTGCCGGAGCGCCGCGGAATATGCCGAATGCGCCGGCCGCATCGGACGGCTGCTGCTGCGGCTCGGCAAGATCGCGGTGGCGATCGACGTCAACGGGCCGGTACCCGGCCTCGTCGGCCTCTACACCGAGCGGCGCGGCCGGAAATACTTCAGGGGCCCGCATCAGCCACAGCTCGGCGACCTCACCGATACGGAGCTCGTGCTATACGGGCCGTAGAGCAACGCCCGGCTCTGTCGTCTGTACGAGCGGAGCGGGAATATCGCCGCGCTCATCCGGAGCTAGGGCCTATCGCCTTGGCGGCGGGCAGTTTACGCGTGCGCTCACCATCGCAGGTCACCCTCCGTAAACTACGGCGCTTAAGGGAATTTTCCGGCCTCTTCGTTACCCTCGGCGGCTGAATTAGGTTGCATTAAGTCTATTGCTGGCCGAGGCCCCGCCGACCCCATGATGTCGACCCGCGACAGCGAGCTTGGTACAGGCCGTGAGCAGGGCCCAGGCGCCCTGGTCGCGCTGAGCCAGCTTGCGCTCGACCACATGGAGCAAGGCGTCTGCGTTTACGACGCCGACAACCGGATCGTGCTGGCGAACCAGCGCTACCTCACGCTGTTCGACATGTCGGCCGAAATCGTGCGGGTCGGCACCAGCTACCGGGAGGTGCTCGCGCACAGCGCAAGCCGCGGCAACTTTCCGCAGGACCAGCTCGACGCGTTGTATTCGACGCGAATGGCGCAGATCGCCGCGGGCAAGCCGTTCCGCACCGAGCAATTGCTGGCGAGCGGCCTCGTGATGTCGCTCCAGCTGAAGCCTCTCCCCGGCGGCGGCTGGATGACGATCTGCGATGACGTCACCCGCCTCGCCCGACTCGAAGCGGAACTGCGCGTGCAGACCGAGCGCAGCCAGCACGCGCTCGCCAACATGTCGCACGGACTGATCATGTACGACGTCGACAGCCGCGTCGTCGTCTGCAACGAACGGTTCCTGAAGCTCTACAACCTCGATCCCGAGATCGTGCAGCCGGGCATCGCGCATTCCACCGTGATCGAGCACTGGATGTCGCGCGGCAATCTGCCGGGCATGTCGGGCGACGAATTCTACCAGAGCCGGCTGGACGATGTGCGCAGCAGAAAGCCGAAGACGCTGCTGGTGATGCGCTACGACGGACGGATGGTGCAAGCAGTCTCCCGCTTCCTGCCTGACGGCGGCTGGGTGACGGTGCACGAGGACGTCACGGAGCGGCTGCAATACGAGGAAACGCTGCGGCAGCAGAATTTCATTCTCGATGCGGCGCTGGAGAACATGGCGCACGGGCTCGCCTTCTACGACAGCGACATGCGGCTTCGGGTCTGCAACACCACGTACCGCAAGATCTACCTGTTGTCGCCGGAGGAGACCCGGCCCGGCACCCACCTGGCCGAGCTGATCGAGCGATCGATGGCGAACGGCGCGTTCACCTCGGAATACAGCCCGCAGCAGATCCTCGAAGCCGCCCGCGCCCGGATCGCGAATCGCGATTCCTCGCCGATGCGCCGGCGCATGTCGAACGACACCGTGATCTCGGTGCGCTATTGCGCGCTGGCCGAAGGCGGCTTCGTCGCCACCTATGAGGACATCACCGAGCGCGAGCGCGCGGTCGAGGAGCTGAGCGAGCAGTACCGCCGGTTCGACGCCGCCCTGAACAACATGAGCCAGGGCCTGTGCATGCTCGACGCCAGCCTGCGCGTCATCGTTTGCAACCGCCGCTATATCGAGATGTACGGCTTGTCGCCGGAGATCGTGCAGCCAGGCGTCTCGATGCGGGACATCATGGAGCGCAGCTGCGAGCTCGGCATCCACCCGAACATGACCGGCGCCAAGCTCTATGCCGACTACATCGAGAGGCTGCGCGAAGGCGAGCACACGCTGCACCGCCATTTGAGCGACGGCCGCATCATCAAGCTCAACCACAAGCGGATGGAGCACGGCGGCTGGGTCGTGACCTATGAGGACGTCACCGAGCGCCACAAGGCCCAGGCCCGGGTGGCGCACATGGCGCGGCACGATTCGCTCACCGACCTGCCCAACCGCACGCTGTTCCGCGAGAAGATGGGCGAGGGACTGAACCAGGTCGCAATCGCCGGCGGCGCCATGGCGGTGCTGTGCTTCGACCTCGACAATTTCAAGACCGTCAACGACCGCCTCGGCCACGCCGCCGGCGACCGCCTGCTGCGCTGGGTCGCGGCGCGTCTGAAGGAGAATGTCGGCGAGCATGACACCGTCGCGCGGCTTGGCGGCGACGAGTTCGCCGTGCTCCAGCGCGGGCCGCAGCCGCAATCGGCTGAGGCGCTCGCCCGCCGCCTGGTCGAGATCATCGGTCATCCGCCGCCGCTGGAAAGCCAGTCGATCCACGTCGGGGTCTCCGTCGGCATCGCGATCGCACCCGACCACGGGCTCGATGCCGATGAGCTGATGAAATGCGCCGACCTTGCGCTGTACCAGGCCAAGGCCAAGGGGCGCGGCGCCTATCAGCTGTTCGAGCCCGAGATGGAGGAACAGGCGCGCAGCCGGCACGCGCTGGAGCAGGACCTGGTCGGCGCGCTGGAAGGGCGTGAATTCCACCTGGTGTTCCAACCGCAAATGCGGCTCGATTCCTCCGAGCTCACCGGCTTCGAGGCATTGCTGCGCTGGAAGCATCCCTCGCGCGGCTTCGTCTCTCCGGCCGAGTTCATCCCGATTGCAGAGGAGAACGGGCTGATCGTTCCGATCGGCGAATGGGTGCTGCGCACGGCCTGCGCGACGGCTGCGTCCTGGCCCGGCGTCACCGTCGCGGTGAACCTGTCTCCGGTGCAGTTCCGCTCCCGCGGGCTGGTGGCGATGGTCACCAGCGCACTTGCGGAAGCCGGCCTGCCGCCGCAACGGCTCGAGCTTGAGGTCACCGAGACGGCGCTGCTCGACGACAGCAAGGCGACCATCGACATCCTGCACCAGCTCCGCGCGCTCGGGGTGCGCGTCAGCCTCGACGATTTTGGCGTCGGCTATTCCTCCCTGAGCTATCTGCGCAAGTTTCCGTTCGACCGCATCAAGATCGACCGCTCCTTCGTCGGCACGCTCGGCGAAAGCCCGGAGAGCGTTGCCATCGTCAGAACGATCGCGAGCCTCGGCTCCGTGCTCGGCGTTGAGACCACGGCGGAGGGCGTGGAAACCGAGGAACAGCTCGACTTCGTCCGCGAATGCGGCTGCACCGCGGTCCAGGGCTATTATTTCGGCAAGCCGTGTCTCGCCTCGGAGGTCAGCCGCACCATCGAGACGCTGAACATGGTCCGGCGCGTGGCCTGACCGCTTCGCCGCTCAAATTCCGTCGCTCGGCACGCGGCCAAACGACCAATTGTCGCATCTGTCGGCTCTGTCGGCGTTAGCTGACCGACGGCCGCGCAGCGATGCGCGCAATGCGCTTTTCTTCTCCGTCAAATTCAGGAACAATCGCCCTCACAAGAACGAGAGACGGCGGTCCCAGAGAGGCCGCCGCGAGGGAGGCGTTTCGATGTCGGGTTACGGGCTGAAGACGATTGCATTTGCCGCGGCGCACGCCGTCGTGGGCGCATTGCTGTCCACTGCGGTCAATGCGCAGGACTATCCGACGAAGCCGATCACGTTGATCGTGCCGTGGCCGGCCGGCGGATCGACCGATATCTCGATGCGCGCGATTGCCGACAGCGCCTCGAAGGTGCTGGGGCAGCCGATCGTGATCGACAACAAGGCGGGCGGCGGCGGCACGGTCGGACCGGCGACGATGGCGGCCGCGGCGAAGCCGGACGGCTATACCATCTCGCAGATCCCGATCACCGTGTTCCGCCTGCCCTTGATGCAGGAGGTGTCGTGGGATCCGGCAAAGGATTTCACCTATATCGTCCATCTCACCGGCTACACTTTCGGCGTGACCACCAGCGCGGAGTCGCAGTTCAAGAGCTGGAAGGACGTGGTGGAGTTCGCAAAGGCCAATCCGGGCAAGGTGACCTATGCCACGCCCGGCGCCGGCACCTCGCTGCATGTCGGCATGGAGCAGATCGCCGGGATGTCCGGCATCAAGCTGACGCAGGTCCCCTTCAAGGGCGGCGCGGAGACCAACGCCGCCGTGCTGGGGCAGCACACCATGCTGCAAGCGGACTCCACGGGATGGCGGCCGCTGGTCGACGCCGGCAAGCTGCGGCTCTTGATGGTGTGGACCGGCGCACGCTCGCCGAACTATCCCGACGTGCCGACGCTGAAGGAGCTCGGCTATCCCATGGTCTATGATTCCCCGTTCGGCATTGCGGGGCCGAAAGGGATGGATCCCAAGATCGTCGCCAAGCTGCACGATGCCTTCAAGAAGGCGGTCGAGGATCCCGCAGTGATCGCCACGCTCGCCAAATACGACATGGTGCCGAACTACAAGAACACCGAGGACTACAAGAAATTCGTCGTCGAGGTCACGGAGTCCGAACGCAAGGTGATCGAGACGCTCGGGCTCGCGAAGAAGTAGCTGGTCTCCCCACCAATGCTGGCGTCATCCTGAGGTGCGAGCCGCACTTGCGGCTCGCCTCGAAGGATGGATCGGGGCACCGTCGCCCTTCGAGGGCTACGCTGCGCTCCGCCACCTCAGCGACAACGGCTTCGCCGTTGCGCAGAGGACGATGATGATCTCAAGGCGCTTCACATGAACATCGACACCAACGTCAAGCTCCGCCTCAGCAACTCCGAACTCTGGGGCGGGCTGGTCGGGCTCGCGCTCGGCGGCTTCGTGATCTGGTCGGGCTTGAAGCTCAAGCTCGGCACCATCAACGATCCCGGCTCCGGCTATGTGCTGTTCTACACGGGCATCCTGATGTGCGTGTTCGCAGGCGCCATCATCGTCTCGGCGATCACCGAGGGCGGGCCGACGCTGGCCTCGCGCTGGGAGAACGCGCGCTGGAGCAAGCCGCTTGTCCTCATCGCCTGCCTCACCGCATTCGCCTTCGCGCTCGAGCCGCTCGGATTCCTGCTGTCGTCGATCCCGCTGATGCTGCTGCTGTTGCGACTGATCGATCCGGTGCGCTGGACGCTGGCGATCCCGATCGCCGTGCTGGTGCCATCAGGCATGTGGTGGGTGCTCAAGCGGCTGCTGTTGATCCAGTTGCCGTCCGGCCTGTTCGGGATCGGTTGACCCCATGGATACGCTTCTCAACGTGGCACATGGATTCGGCGTCGCGCTGCTGCCGATCAACCTGCTCTACTGCTTCATCGGCGTCTTCATCGGCACGCTGGTCGGCGTGCTGCCCGGCATCGGGCCGATCTCGGCGATGTCGCTGTTGTTGCCGGTGACGCTGTCGGGCACGCCGGAATCCGGCATCATCATGATGGCCGGCATCTATTACGGCTCGATGTATGGCGGCTCGACCACCTCGATCCTGGTCAACATCCCCGGCGAGGCGGCTTCCGTCGTCACCTGCATCGACGGCCACCAGATGGCGAAGCAGGGCCGCGCCGGCCCCGCGCTCGGCATCGCCGCGTTCGGCTCCTTCGTCGCCGGCACGTTTGCGCTGATTGCCTTGATGCTGGTGGCGCCGAAGCTTGCCAGCCTCGCCATCGCGTTCGGCCCGGCCGAATATTTCAGCCTGATGGTGCTCGGCCTCGTCGTGCTCACCTTCCTCACCCAGGGCTCGATGCCGAAGGCGCTGCTGATGGCGTGCATCGGCGTCGTACTCGGGCTGATCGGGCTCGACAGCATCACCGCGCAGCCGCGGCTGACCTTCGGCCGCATGGAGCTGATCGACGGCATCGGCCTCGTGCCCGTGGTGATGGGCCTGTTCGGCGTCGCCGAGGTGCTGCTCAACACCGAGCAGGCGATCAAGCGCGACATCATCAACACCAGGATCACCCATCTCCTGCCCAGCAAGGAGGACTGGAAGGCGAGCGCAGGCCCGGTCGGCCGCGGCACGATCCTCGGCTTCTTTCTCGGCATCCTGCCGGGCGGCGGCGCGGTGGTGGCGTCATTCGCGTCCTACGCGCTGGAGAAGCGGCTGTCGAAGACCCCTGAAAGGTTCGGCCACGGCGCGATCGAGGGCGTCGCAGGGCCGGAATCGGCGAACAACGCCGCGGCGGGCGGCGCCTTCATTCCGCTGATGACGCTCGGCATTCCGCCGAACGTGGTGATGGCGCTGCTGCTCGGGGCCTTCGTCATTCACGGCCTGCAGCCGGGGCCGCTGCTGATCACGCAAAACCCCGGCCTGTTCTGGGGCATCGTCGCCAGCATGTATATCGGCAACGTCATGCTGCTGATCCTGAACCTGCCGATGATCGGCATGTGGGTGCAGCTACTCAAGCTGCCCTACAACATCCTGTTCCCCCTGATCATCCTGTTCACGATCCTCGGCGTCTATTGCTCCAGCAACAACGTCTTCGACGTCTATGTGATGATCGCGTTCGGGATCATCGGCTACTTCATGCGCAAGCTCGGCTACGAGCCGGCGCCGCTGGTTCTGGCCTTCGTGCTGGGGCCGATGATGGAGAACAATCTGCGCAAGTCGCTGATCCTGTCGCAGGGCGATCTCTGGACCTTCGTGCAGCGGCCGATCTCGGCAGTGTGTCTTGTGTTTGCCCTGGTGCTGCTGATCGCGCCGCTGCTGCCGTCGCTGCGCAAGAAGCGCGAGCTGGTGGCGCTGGACGAGGGGGCGTGAGGAGATCTCGTAGGGTGGATTAGCCGAAGGCGTAATCCACCGCTTCGCTCTCGATGCGGATAGCAAAGTGGTGGGTTACGCCTTCGGCTAACCCACCCTACAGCATCTCAGCTCGCCGCAGGCAGCGCGCTGTCCGACGGCAGGCTCCACGGGCGCTCCACTGCCGCCAGCCCGATCAGGCGGCCCTGGATGTAGTCGCAGCCCCAGTCGCGCAGCATGTTTGCGGCCTCTTCATCCTGCACCCATTCGGCGACGGTCTTGATGTCGAGGCGGCGGGCGAGGTCGATCAGGGTCTGCACGAAGGCGCGGTCGTCGGCGGAACGGGTGACGTTCTGCACGAAGGCGCCGTCGATCTTGACGATATCCACGCCCAGCTTGCGCAGATTGCGAAACGAAGTGTAGCCGGCGCCGAAATCGTCGATGGCGATGCGGCTGCCGAAATGCTTCAGGCGGCTGACGAAGGCGCGAACCTCGTCGATGTCCTGGATCGCGACCGTCTCGGTGATCTCGATGATCAGCCGCTCGGCGACACCGGGATGAGCCAGCATCAGCGATTCAATTCCCGCCCACCAATCCGGATCCATCGTCGTATCCGGCGAGATGTTGAGGCTGAGACAGATGTCTGGCGCCGCCGCGAGCTCGGCGACGACGAGCTCGAGCACGCGGTGATCGACCAGGCGGATCAGGCCGAGCCGTTCGGCGACCGGCACGATGTCGGGCGCGAGCAGCACCTGGCCGTCGCCCTGGTCCATCCGCACCAGGCATTCGTGGAATGCGCGCTCGCGCGAGACGGCCGAGACGACGGGCTCATAGGCGAGCCTGATGCGGCGCTCGTTGAGCGCGGTGACGATCTCGTCGGTGACGCGAATGTTGACGCGGCGCTGCGCGTCGCGCGCGGCATCCGGACGCCAGGCTGCGAAGGAGCCGACGCGGCGGCGCTTGGCGGCATCCAGCGTCTCATGGGCGCGGTTGACGGCCTCGTCGGTGTTGCGCGCATAGCGCGGCAGGCTGACGGCGCCGATCGAGGCGGTGACCGAGACCGGACCGGACCTGGTCGGCACCACCTCGTCGCGGATACCGGCGAGGAAGCGCTCGGCAGCCACGTTCATGTCGTCGACGGTGCAGTTCTTCAGGATCAGGCCGAACTTGTTGCCGGAGAAGCGCCCGAGCACGTCGCCGCCGCGCAGGCGCGCGCGAATGCGCTTGGCGATGTCGAGGATCACGGCGTCGGCAACGTCGAAGCCGAAGGCATCGTTGACGCGGGCGAGATGATCGATGCCGACCAGCATGAAGGCGGCGGTCGAGCGGAAGCGCGTCGTCTCCTCGATCGCCTCGGCCAGCGCCGCGATCAGATGCGAGCGGTTGAGCTCGCCCGTCAGCGGATCGAGCCGGGCCAGCCTGCTCAATTCCTCGTCGCGGGCGTGGCGCTCATTGTTGATGCGGACGGAGCCGATCGCACGGGTGGGACGGCCATCGGGGCCCGCGAACCAGCGGCCGGTCTCCTCGATCCAGATCACGGGATCGGAGGCGCTCATGCGCACGCCGTACTCGACCCGGTAGGGCGTGCCGTCGGCTCCGTGCACCGGGGACGTCAGCGCCAGCGCGGCCGTGCGCAGCGTTTGCGCGGGCTCGATCAGCTTGGCGAACTCGGCGCCGGTCGCGAGCCGCTCGGCGGGAATGCCGGGGAAGACGGCGCTGACCTGCTCACCCCAGACGATGGCATCGCTGGCGATGTCCCAGGCGAACACGGCCTGGCCGAGCGCGGCGAGGATGTCGGAGGCTTGCGGCAATGCAGGGGTCAAAGTCGCCTCGATTCGGGACAGTGGAGAAGTCCTCTGTCGGCACAGAATAGAGCCAGATTCGCCCCCGACCCTAGGCAAAGTTGATAAACAATTTGGAAACCACGTTTCCGAAGGCGTCGGAACCAAACCGGTGCGGGCGGCATAGGCCTTGCGAGTACATGACTCGCACCGGCGCCAGCGTCCCGAAACGCGACAATTTCGCCGGATCAACGGTGATTGCGATGTTGAGTACTGATCGATTGGACGCGGCGGACAACGGCACAGGCACGGCCCTGGTGCCGCTGATGCCGACGTTGCGGTGGGTCCGCAAGGCGTCGCTGCCGCGCCCCGATCCCAGCTTCATCACACAATTGATCGCAAATGACGAGCAGCTGCCGCAAACGAGCCGGCTCCGCCGCGCCTCCTCCGAGGATGCGCTGATGGCCTATGGCAGCAAGCAACCGCTGCAAAGCGTCAGTGCGCGCACACGGCAGGTGGCTTGAGACCGATCAGCGCGGCGGCGTGTCGGGCGAGGTCGGCGTGCCGTTACCCGGCTGAAGATGCGGCGAGGGAATCTCCGGCGAAGGCGGGCTCTGCGCCGGCTTTGGCGCCGGGTGATCCATCAGCACGGATTCAGCGACGGATTGCGCCGACGGGGCGGGCGGCGCCGCCGGTGCCGGCTGCGGCGCGATCACCGGCTCGAACGTGCGCTCGGACTCCACATCTTCCGCCGCTTCGGCCCTGCGCTTGGCCTTGCGCGGCGCCGGCACCGTGGTCTCGGCGACATAGGTGACGCGGCGGCGCGTGCGCTGGGCAATGCCGCCGAGGAAATCGGCCATCGCCAGCAGCACCAGGAGGAAATAGGTGGAGTTGCCGAATTTGGGCCACATCACGAATTCGGCGGCGGCCGCGCCGAAGATGAGCAGCGACAGCAAATGGTCCATCAGGAATTTCGAGCCCGGCCGCGCTCCCTTGACCACCTCGAGCAGCAGCAGCACGACACCGAGCGCGAGCAGGAGATCGGCGAGCGTGACCGGCCAGGCCTCGCCCGTGATCATCGGCACCTTGAACAGCACGTCCGAGAAGGACACGCTGGGCATCAGGAAGGCGATGATGTTGTAGACCGCGAGCGGAATCAGGAGCAGCGGGAAACCGACCATCGGCGAGATGCCTTCTCGATCAAGATATCCGGACAGAACAATGCAGCGGCGAAGCATTCGCTCCGCCGCCGTCACCGTCTATCTCATGGGTTGGCCGAAATCGGGCGGGTCCGAACTCCCGCCCGAGAAAGATCCTGGCTTCAGGACTCTTTCTTCTTCAGGACCTGGCGGCCCTTGTACATGCCGGTCTTGAGGTCGAGATGGTGCGGACGACGGAGCTCGCCGGAGTCCTTGTCTTCCACATAGGTCGGCTTCTTGATGGCGTCCGCCGAGCGGCGCATGCCACGGCGCGACGGCGAGGTTTTTCTTCTCGGAACGGCCATTTCAATATCCTCTAGGGATTGGTGTCATCAGGGCATCGTCCGCGAAGGGACGGCTCAGCACCCGCAATACGAGGCGAGCTGAATGCCGATCAAGGCCGCGCTTATAGAGGAAGGCTGGCCGTAAAGCTAGGCTCTTGGGCCGGAAAATGCGCCCGGAACGGGCCAAAAATCAGCGATTTTCGCGCCAACAGGTCATAAGCGAGCTCGCCTGCCCCCGCGCCATATAGGTGGCTGCCAGCCGCCGGACGCCCGGGCCTGGGGTCCGGGCGCTGCGTTTGACCGGATTCGGCAGGATCGAGGCCAGAAGTGCCGCCTCGCGGGGCGAGAGGCTTTCGGCCGACTTGCCGAAGGCATAGGCGCTGGCCGCCTCGACCCCGAACTGCCCCTGCGGGCCGAGCTCGGCGATGTTGAGGTAGATTTCGAGAATCCGCTGCTTGGGCAGGACGAGGTCAATCCAAAGCGCCAGCGGGAATTCGAGCGCCTTGCGGACGAAATCGCGCCCCTGCCACAGGAACAGGTTCTTCGCGACCTGCTGGGTGATGGTGGAGGCGCCCCGGAAGGCGGTGCCGTCCTCCCTGGCGTCGTCGATCGCCTCGCGCAGCGCGCCCCAATCGATGCCGTGATGCTTGCAGAAATGGGCATCCTCGGCCGCCACCACCGCGCGCGGCAGAGAGGGCGACATATCGGCGAGATCGATCCACTCCCGCTGCATCGGCGCGCCCCGCAAGCTGCGCCAGGCCATCAGCGTCGAAACAGGGTGGCCGGTGCGGTAGAACGGCGCGATCGCATAAGGCGCGAGGACCACGACCGCGAGCACCACCAGCAGGATTTTGACGATGCGCAAATCGACCTTTCCGGTGCAAACTGAAGAGCGGCCACGGGCTGGAGCATTAAGTCTGTGATAATTCGGGCCTTTTCCAGCACTTTTTAGGCCTTCCAAACGATTGACTGGGGCGGGCGCATAAAGGATTGTCCCGCCGAATTTTAGTTCTGGAGCCCCTCTTGATGACCGGCACGTCCCCGTCCGATTTCGCCAAACGTCTGGACAAGACCGCTGATGACACCGAAGCCCTGCTCGGGCGCCTGCTGTCGGATGACATCCTGCACGACGAAATCGCCCGGCCCAAGCGACTGATGGACGCAATGCGCTATTCGAGCCTGAACGGCGGCAAGCGCCTGCGGCCGTTCCTGGTGGTGGAGAGCGCCGCGGTGTTCGGCGTGCCGCGCGAGGCGGCCCTGCTCGTGGGCGCCGCGCTGGAATGCATCCACTGCTATTCGCTGATCCATGACGACCTGCCGGCAATGGACAATTCGGACCTGCGCCGCGGCCGCCCCACCCTGCACAAGCAGACCGACGACGCCACCGCGATCCTCGCCGGCGACGGCCTTCTGACCCTCGCGTTCGACATCATTACACGCGACGAGGTCCATCGCGACGCCAATGTGAGGCTGCTCTTGACGCGTGCGCTGGCGCGCTGCGCCGGCATCGGCGGCATGGTCGGCGGCCAGATCCTCGATCTCGCCGGCGAAGGCCGGTTTGGCGGCAACGAGCCGATCGACGTCGCCCGTATCCAGCAGATGAAGACCGGCGCACTGCTGCGCTACGGCTGCATCGCCGGCGCAATTCTCGGCCAGGCCTCGAAGGCGGAATATCAGGCGCTCGACGATTACGGGCGCGCGCTCGGCGAAGCCTTCCAGATCGCCGACGATCTGCTCGACGTCGAGGGCGATGCGGCCGCGCTCGGCAAGCCGGCCGGCGCCGATGCCGCGCTCGGCAAGACCACCTTCGTGACCCAGCTCGGGATCGAAGGCGCCAAGCAGCGCGTGCGTGACCTGCTTGCGCGCGCCGATAGCGCCGTCTCGATCTTCGGCGACCGCGCCGCCGTGCTGCAGGCCGCCGCGCGCTTCGTGGCCGAGCGGAAGAACTGACGCATACCGATGGCGGTCGAGGGCAAAGAAGATCCCGTCCTCGTCCGCTTCCGCCAGATGTCGCGGCCGATGCGGCTGATCTATGCGCGGCCACGGACCTTCATTGCGCTCGCGATCGGCATCCTGGTCTGCCTGCTGCTGCCGGGGACTTATCGGCTGGTGACGCGGCTCGTGCTCGGCTGGGACGCGCTGATCGCCGTCTATCTCGTGCTGGTCTACACGATGATGCTATGCAACGACCATCAGCACATTCGCCGCGCCGCCGCGATGCAGGACGACGGCCGCTTCGTGATCCTGCTGGTGACGGCGACCGGCGCGTTCGCCAGCATCGCGGCGATCGTAGCCGAACTCGGCACGCCGCATCGCGGCGCGCTGGAGCTGAGCATCGCAGTCACCACGATCACGCTGTCATGGGCTGCCGTGCACACGACCTTCGCGCTGCATTACGCGCATGACTATTATCGACACGGTACCGCAGGCGGCCTGCAATTCCCGAGCGGCGAGAAGGAAGACCACGCCGATTATTGGGATTTCGTCTACTTCTCGTTCGTGATCGGCATGACCGCGCAGGTCTCCGACGTCGGCATCACCGACAAGACCATCCGCCGCACGGCCACCGCACACGGCATCGTCTCGTTCATCTACAACACGGCCTTGCTTGCACTGACGGTCAACATCGCAGCGAGCGCGATCGCGACATGATCCCGGCTTCGCCGAGACGATGTCGCGGAAACACCGCCTTCAGTTGCAGACCTCGTAATTCGCATCATTGTGAGGGCCGCCGCCACCACGAAAGGCGAGGTGGCAGCCGGGCCTAACCGGCCGGCAGAGCAGATCGTTGCAAAAAATCTGACCGCTGCCGCCCGAGCCACGACCCGTGCGAGCCGCCGCAGCAGCGCCGTAGCCGCCCGCTGCAGCACCGGCCTGCGGCCGCTGCCGTGCAGGACGGTCCTCGCCTTCGTCGCGCCGCGAGGTCGCGGGCTTTGACGCCGGCTTGGCGGCACGCTTCTTCTCGCATTCATTGTCGTCATTCAGCACATAGCCGTCGCCGCAAACGATCCTGGTGCACTTGTCGCCTTCGGCCTTGAAACCGTGCTCGCAGACCAGCGGGCAGACCCGCGACGGCTTGGCCTTGACCGCATCGAGCGCGTCGGTGCTCGCCACCTTCACGTCGAGCTTGGTGCCGGCATAGCGGTTGAACTGCGACAGCGAGCGCTGCGAGGACGTATTCCAATTGCCGTCGGCCTGCCCGGAGAAGCAGCCGACGCGGCCGAGCTCGGTCTGCACCGAGCGGTTGAGGTCGGCCGGCGCGATCGCCGGGGTCAGCGCGGCAACGTTGGTGCCGGCGGCGCTCGCGGCCGGCGCAGCGCTCGGCGCCGTCGCCGCGAGATTGACGCGCTGCTGCTCGGCGGCGGCCGCCTGCTGCTGCGCCTGTTCCTTGGCCTTCTGTGCAGCAAGCTGCGCCTGCTCGGCGGCCTTGGCATCGGCCGCGGCCTTGGCTTGCGCATCCTTCTGCGCGCCGAGCGCAGCAAGCCGGTCGCGCTCGGCCTCGGCCTGCTTCGCCTTCTCGATCGCCGCCGCATGCGCCCGCTCCGCGCCGATCTTCTCGAGCTGGAGCTTGGCGAGGCTCGCATAGAAGCCGTCGGGATGCTGGGCGAGGAAGGCTTCCCACGCCGGCCGGTTGCCGACCTGGAGCGCAAGCTCGTAGTCTCGGCGGATGTCGGCCTGGGGATTGACCACGGGCGCCGCCGGCGCCAGCTTGACCGGCACCAGCGGCACATCCTCGCCGCCGAGCGAGCCGTAGACGAACGGCTCCTGCTTGTTGCCGGTCGACTTCAGCACGTCGTCGCGCACGAAGCCGAAGGCGCGGCGGACGTCGAGGCCCGGCGTCGTCAGATGCTTCGACAGCGCGATGGTGAACGGGCTGTTCGCACCGTCGCCGTCCTGCGCGGTGAAGCCGGCCTTGGCCGAATAGGCGATCAGCGTGTTGGGGCTGGTCGGCTCGACCTGGGCGAGGCCGCGGCCGATGCCGCGCGAGGCAACCGTGCGCTTCATCCTCTTGCTGAACGGATTGTCGCGGCAGGCATCGAGGATCACCAGACGCAACTGCTTGGCAGGCTCGACCGCGACCAGGACACGGTCGAGCGAGAGCGCCTCGTCATAGACGTCGGTGTCGCGCTCGAGCTTGGCATCCACCGGGATCAGATAGTTCGAGCCGTCGACCTCGATGCCGTGGCCGGCGTAGTAGACCACGGCGATATCGGCATCGCGGGTCGCGTCGGCGAAGTCGCGCAGCACGCGCCGCGTGTCCAGCGCCGACAGATCGTGCCGGGACTCGACGACGTCGAAGCCGGCCTCCTTCAGCGTCTTGGCCATCACCGACCCGTCATTGACGGGATTGGAGAGCGAGGCCGCGTGTTGATAGGCCGAATTGGCGAGCACCAGCGCCACGCGCTTTCCGGCAAAAGCAGGCCCGGCGCCGAACATCAGGCCGAGGGCGACGAGAAGCGGACAAAGTCTGAGCAAGCTGCGCATGACACGACTTCCGATAGTTCCGGGCCATCGGCCCTTTGGGACCGCTTTAGCAACATCCACCGCCGGCGCTTGTGAGGGAGGTCACGAACGGGACCCCGACGACAGGCCGGACGCCCTCTTTTGTTTGTCGCGCCAGCGCTGTCGCGGTTCGCCGACGAACGGCGGTGCGGGCCGGGTTCCGTCAGACAACCCCGACGTGCTCCCGATATTGCGGCAGATCGTCCGTAATTTCATGCCAGGGCGCCTTCCAGCCGACGAAAATATGGGCGCTCGGCCGGATCGAGGGGGCATCGACCAGGGTTCCCATGGCGACATGGACCCACTGTCCCTCTCGGACCCGGGAATAGAGCAGCGAGCCGCAGCGGCCACAATGCGCGTCGTGGGTGGTGTCGTCGCCGACAATCAGCCGGAGGTCGCCACCCCTGACAATGCGAAGCCTGTCCTGCCGGATGCCGGCGAACGGCTTGAAGGCGGCGCCGGTGGTGCGTCGGCAGTTCGAGCAGTGGCAGTTCATCGCATAGGAAAATGCATCGGCCACCTCGAAGCGCACAGCGCGGCAATAGCATTCGCCGACAAGGATGCGAGCGTTCGAATTTTCTGATTCTGTCATCGTGACGCCTTCGCGCAAATCGCTGACACACCCATAGCGCATTTTGACATGTATGACTAAGTTGGCCCGAAGCCATCATGCAAAGGAACGATCCATGAGCCAGGACCGGTCGAGCGTCGAAGCCGTCGTGCAATCCTATTTTGACGGACTTTACGACGGCGACGCCGACAAGCTCGGCGCCATCTTCCACCCCTCCGCCGATCTGCGCTGGGTCGAGAAGGGCGAGCTCCAGGTTCTGACCGTGCCGGACTGGCTCGACCGCGTGCGCAAGCGCGCCTCGGCGAAGGCCGAAGGCAAGCCGCGCGAGGACTTCATCGTCACCATCGACCGTTCGGACGACAAGACCGCCTTCATCAAGGTGCGCTGCCAGCTGCCGCCGCGCTACTTCACCGATTATCTGGTGGCGATGAAGCTCGCCGACGGCTGGCAGATCGTGTCGAAGTCGTACAGGTATGACCTGCGGGAGTGAGGGGCAAAGCCTTCCGCTGCCCGAAATCGGACGCACTCGCTATCCAATTCTCCGTCATTGCGAGCGCAGCGAAGCAATCCAGAGTCCATCCGCGGAGACAGTCTGGATTGCTTCGCTGCGCTCGCAATGACGACGGGATGCAGCGCCCGCTGCATCTCCCATCCCCGCTCGCCTGGAATATCCTCATGCTGCTCGATCGCCGTTCCCTGCTCGCCTCGCTCTGCTGGATGGCCGCCTCTCCCGTGCTGGCCGCGGAGGCAGTGCCGGAATTCGAAGCCTATGAACGCGAGAGCGGCGGGCGGATCGGCGTCTATGCCGAAAATCTCGCGACCGGCGCAAAGCTCGCCTGGCGCGCCGACGAACGGTTCGTAATGTGCTCGACGTTCAAGGCGTCGCTCGCAGCTAACGTTCTGGCGCGGGTCGATCGCGGCGAGGAGCAGCTCGCAGCCATGATCCCCTATGGCCAGGCGGATCTGCTGGAATACGCACCGGTGGCGCGGGAAAATCTTGCGGCCGGCAAGATGTCGGTCGGTGAGATGTGCAAGGCCATCGTCGAGCTCAGCGACAACACCTGCGCCAATCTGCTGCTGGCGCGGATCGGCGGCCCCGCCGCGCTGACCGGATTCTGGCGGTCGCTCGGCGATGCCACCTCGCGGCTCGACCACAACGAGCCCGAGCTCAACCGCTCGCAGCCCGGCGATCCCCGGGACACCACGACGCCGGCGGCGATGGCGGGAAATTTGCGGCGGCTGGTCACGGGCGAGGCACTGTCGCCGGCCTCGCGTGCCCTGCTCACCGACTGGATGGTGAACTGCAAGACCGGCGCAAACCGGCTGCGTGGCGGACTCCCCGCAGGCTGGAAGATCGGCGACAAGACCGGCAACAACGGCAAGGACGCCTCGGGCGATATCGCGGTCGCCTGGCCGAAGCCGGACACGCCGATCCTGATCGCGGCCTATACTCAGGGCGGTGCGCCGAGCGCGGCGCAGATCGCCGCAGTGTTCGCGCAGATTGGACGGATGGTGGCCGAGCGGCTGGCGTGAGCCGCGCATTGACGTAGCCGTCGCTTCCGGGTCAAGACAGACCCATCATGGAAGCGAAGTTTCAAATCTTTCTCATCCTGCTGGCCGTGCTGGCAGGCGTGGCACTGGCCGCACGACGCTTCAACGTCGCCCCTGCCATCCTCCTGATGCTGGCAGGCGTGGGTCTCGCTTTCGTGCCGGGCATGCCGTCGGTGGAGCTGCCGCCGGAGCTGGTGCTGCTGGTGGTGCTGCCACCACTGATCTACTCGGCCAGCGTCGCGATGAGCTGGCGCGAATTCAAGAAGAACCTGCGTCCGATCGTGCTGCTCGCGGTCGGCGCGGTGATCTTCACCACGGCGATGGTGGCGGCCGCCACGCACTACATGATCGGCCTGCCCTGGACCGTCGGCTTCCTGCTCGGGGCCATCGTCGCGCCGCCCGACGTGGTGGCGCCGCTCGCGATCGCGCGCCGGCTGAACATGCCGCGCCGTATCCTGGTCGTGCTCGAAGGCGAAGGTCTCGCCAACGACGCCACCGCGCTGATCCTCTACCGCTTCGCGCTTGCGGCCATCATGGTCGGACATTTCTCGCTGCCGCTCGCGGCCGGCGAGTTCCTCCTCATCGTCGCCGGCGAGATCGCCTTCGGCATCGGCGTCGGCTGGCTGTCCCTTCGCTTCCGCAAATGGTCCGGGGATCCGCAGGTCGAGCTGACGCTGTCGCTGATTACGCCCTATGTCTCGTACTGGCTGCCCGAGCACGTCGGCGGCTCCGGCGTGATCGCAACCGTCGCCTGCGGGCTCTATGTCAGCTGGAACGGCCCGTTGCTGATCTCCTCGGCGACGCGCCTGCAAGGCATCTTCTTCTGGGATCTCGTGATCTACCTGATCGAGGGCATGCTGTTCCTGCTCACCGGCTTCCAGATGCGCGCCCTCTACGAGAAATCGAAGACTTTTCCGCTCGACGACATTCTCATCGCAACCGCCGTGGTCCTTGTGATCGTCGTGATCGCGCGTTTTGCCTGGCTCTATCCCGCGACCTATCTGCCGCGGATGCTGTCCAGGTCGCTCCGCGAGCGCGATCCGTCGCCGCCATGGCAATGGCCGTTCGTGCTCGCTTTCACCGGCGTACGTGGCGCAGTGTCGCTGGCCGCCGCGCTGGCGCTGCCGTTCGCGCTGCCGGATGGCGAAGCGTTTCCGTATCGCGACCTCATCCTGTTCGTCGCCTTCGGTGTCATCTTCGTGACGCTGATCGGCGTCGGCCTGACGCTGCCGCCGATCGTGCGTTGGCTCGGCGTCGCCGAGGCCGGTCGTCACGAGCATGCCGCCGAGCACGAAGCCGAGATCGCCGCGCGCCGTCAGGCGCTGGAGTCCGCGCTGAAATCACTCGACGCACTCACCGCGGAAAAGGACATTTCCGACGAGGTGATGCGGCTGCTGCGCGCCCGTCACGACATCCGCGTCAACCAGCTCCCGGATTCGCTCGATCCCAACCACCACGACATCTCCGCCGCCGGCACCGCTCTGACCCGCGACCTGATCGCCGCCGAGCGCAAATTCATCCACAACCTGCTGCGCGACGGCCAGATCACCGACGAGACGCGGCGGCGGATCGAGCGCGATCTGGACCTGGAGGAGGCGAGCCTGGCGAACAGGGAATATCGGGGCGGGCCGCTGTAGCCTTTGTCATTGCGAGCGCGGCGAAGCAATCCAGACTGCCTCTGCCGAAAGAGTCTGGATTGCTTCGCGGAGCCTGTCATCGGGCCGCGCTCCGCGCGGACCCGGTGGCTCGCAATGACGGGGCGTTGAAGCACCTGAGCTGACTACCGTCTCCCGCAAAACTCCCTCATCGCAGCCGCAACGGCGCCCGCGACGGCCTCCTGCCGCTCCGGCGAATTCATCTCCATTTCCTCGTCGCGATTGATGATCGAACCGGCCTCGAGCAGTACGGCGGCGCTGTGCGTGCGCGACAGCACGACGAGCCCGTCATAGCGGTAGACGCCGACATCCTTGTCGAGCAGCTGGCGCCGGTACCGGCCCATCACCGGCAGGTTGTACTGGCTGGCATAGTGCAGGCCCTGCTCCTTCAATTGCCGGCCGATCATCCGGGCCAGCATCAGGCTGGTGGCAAAGTGCGGATTCTGCTGCGACACGAACAACGAGTGGCCCGAAAACCGATCGCTGAAATAGCTCCTTGCGCCGTCGAATTCCCAGGTCTCGAGCAGCTTGTCCGGCACCGAATCATGATGGACCGACAGGAACAGATCGGCGCGGCCTTCGTTCGCGGCACCGACGCGCTTGAACAGGCTCCGCCGTGCCTTGCCATCCGTGACGAGCAGGCGGGTTGCGGCAAAGCCTTCGGATTTGAGCTTGGCCGTGATCAGCCGTGCGAGGCGGAAGTTGAAGCCGAACTCCGGATCATTGCGCGCACTCAACGCGCCGTAGGAATCCGGCGTGTGGCCGACGTCCACGACGATCCGGAGTTTGGGCGTCTCGCATTTGGCCGGTGGCGACGGCTTCGGCCTGGGTCTTGCATTGTTTCGCGCGGCCGCGGCGTCGCCGGCATCGACAAGGGCGAGCGGCGACAGCAGGATCGACGCGACCAGCCCGGCGATGATGCTCCGCAATTGCCCCAAGCGCTGCTCCGCTGCCGTGATCCGCGGGCGATCAACGAGCCCACGATTTGTTTTCGGGAAGATTGGCGCGGGAGTGGAAAGACGTCAACGCAAGAACGGCTTCGTAGGGTGGGCAAAGGCGCGCTCTTCGCGCGCCGTGCCCACCATCGTGTTGCGTGCGGCCGAGATGGTGGGCACGCTTCGCTTTGCCCACCCTACGGCACCGTTCCTACACCGGCCGCTCCCCCTTCACCGTCACACGCGTGCCGGAGCGTGTGTGCGGCCAGTAGTCCCACATCGCGCGGTGCTGGGTGCAGCGGTTGTCCCAGAAGGCGATGGCGTTCTCGGTCCAGCGGAAGCGGCACTGGAACAGCGGGTTTTCGGCGTGCTGGTAGAGATAGGCCAGCATCGCATCGCTCTCATCACGCGGGATGCCGTTGATGTGGCGGGTGAAGCCGCGGTTGACGTAAAGCGCTTTCCTACCGGTGACCGGATGGGTGCGCACGACGGGATGCTCGGCGTGCGGATAGGAGGGACGGTCGGCGACGCCATAATTGGCATAGAGCCCGCGATAGATCGGCTCGCCATCGTGCAGCGCCGTCAAGCCGTCGAGATAGGTCTTCATGCGCTCCGACAGCGCCTCATAGGCCGCGTACATGTTGGCGAACAGCGTGTCGCCGCCGCGCGGCGGGCATTGCTTGATGTAGAGGATCGAGCCCATCGGCGGCTCGAGATCGCAGGAGACGTCGGAGTGCCAGCCCTCGCCGTTCGCCCGCGGCGAGTTCTTGTCCGCATAGATCTTCATCAAGGCGGGGTCTTCGTCCTCGTGCGGAGCTGCGGGATGGAAATGCAGCTCGCCAAACTTGCGACCGAAGGCAAGATGCTGCTGCGGCGTGATGTGCTGGTCGCGGAAGAAGATGACGAGGTTTTCGGCGAGCGCGCGGTGGATCTCGTCCATCTGTTGATTGGAACGGGCATCGTCCGAGACGAGCTTGCCGATATCGACGCCCGAGATTTCCGCGCCGATGATGGGTGTGAGCTTTTCGACGGCGATGGTCTCGTAGGGCGCGCCGTCTTCAGCGGTGTGGCGATAGCGCGGCCCCTGCTTGCCGGCGAGTGAGCTCATGGCGTGTCTCCCGATCGTTCTTGATTGGGAGACATCGTAGCAATGTAGGGCGGGTTAGCGAAGCGTAACCCGCCACTTCGCGTCCGCAAAAAAATAAGGCGGGTTACGCTGTGCTAACCCGCCCTACGATTCCGATGTTGAGGAGCGCCTATTCCGCCGCGGGAGCCGGCACCTTGGCGCCCTGGCCGTAGCGCTGGTCGATGTAGTCGATCACCAGCGCCTTGAAGTCGGCGGAGATGGTCGGGCCGCGCAGCGTGCGGAACTTCTTGCCGTCGACGAAGACGGGCGCGGCCGGCGCTTCGCCGGTGCCCGGCAGCGAGATGCCGATATTGGCGTGCTTGGATTCGCCGGGGCCGTTGACGATGCAGCCCATCACCGCGACGTTGAGCTCCTCGACACCAGGGTATTTCGTCTTCCAGGTCGGCATCTCGTCGCGGATGAAATCCTGGATCGAACGGGCCAGCTCCTGGAACGTGGTCGAGGTGGTGCGGCCGCAGCCGGGGCAGGCTGCAACCAGCGGCACGAAGGTGCGGAAGCCCATGGTCTGCAAGAGCTCCTGGCCAACCTGCACCTCGCGGGTACGGTCGCCGCCGGGCTCGGGCGTCAGCGAGATGCGGATGGTGTCGCCGATGCCCTGCTGCAACAGGATGCCGAGCGCGGCCGAGGACGCCACGATGCCCTTCGAGCCCATGCCAGCTTCGGTGAGACCGAGATGGATGGCGTAGTCCGAACGCGCCGCAAGATCCTGGTAGACCGCGATCAGATCCTGCACCGCCGAGACCTTCGCGGAGAGGATGATGCGGTCCTTCGGCATGCCGAGCTCTTCGGCGCGCGCGGCCGAGAGCAGCGCCGACTGCACCATGGCCTCGCGCGTCACCGCGCGCACGTCGCGCGGGTTGGGCGAGGCCGCATTCTCGTCCATCAGCTTGGTCAAAAGCTCCTGGTCGAGCGAGCCCCAATTGGCGCCGATGCGCACCGGCTTGTTGTTCTTGTTCGCGATCTCGATGATGTCGGCGAACTGGGTGTCGCGCTTGTCCTTGAAGCCGACATTGCCGGGATTGATTCGGTATTTGGCCAGCGCCTCGGCGCAGGCCGGGTAGGCCGCGAGCAGCTTGTGGCCGATATAATGGAAGTCACCGATCAGGGGCGTCGTGATGCCGCGCTTGGCGAGGCCGTCGCGGATGTGCGGAACGGCGGCCGCGGCCTCCTCGCGGTCCACGGTAATGCGGACCATTTCGGAGCCGGCGCGCGCCAGCGCTGCGACCTGGGCGATGGTGCCGTCGATATCGGCGGTGTCGGTGTTGGTCATCGACTGCACGACGATCGGCGCACCGCCGCCGACGGCGACGTTGCCGACCTTGACCTGGGTGGTCCGATGCCGGGGCGCCGGGCCCGCAATGTCTGAATCGAGAGGGTTTTCGAGCTTGTTCATGGCGGTCCAAATATCAGGTTTTGGTGACGTTCAGCAATGCATCGCGCGGCGCCGCAGCTGATGAGCTGGGACGGTTAACCAGAAAAAGCCCAGCAATTACAAGGACCGCTGCGGCCCCGAATGTCAGGCTGAGGGTGTCGTGCATGATGAAATAGCTACCCACCACGCCAAACAAAGGGGTGATGAAGGTAAAAGCGGACAATTTGCTGGCCGAATAGGCCTTCACCAGCGCGAACCAAAGCGTGAACGTGGTTCCCACCACCCAGATCGCCTGGAAAGCCATCAGGCCGAGCGAGAGCGGCGACGGAGTGTGCGTGATGGATTCGCCGAACAGCCAGGCCGCCAGCCCCAGGATCGGGATCGAGGTCGCGACCTGATAGCCCAGCGCCTTCTCGGGCGCGGCGAAGCGCAGCCGCGTGCCCTTGGCAACCAGCGTCGTCGCGGCCCACAGCGCGGCGCCGCCGACGATCATGAGGTCGCCGAGCAGAACATGCGAATCGACATTGGGCTGGGGCACGCCGATGGCAAACGCCACGCCGGCAAAGCTGGTGGCAAGGCCCAGCCATTGCGAGCCGCCGAGACGCTCGCCGAGCACCTGGTAGGAGCCGAGCGCAACGAAGAACGGCGCCGTGTAGAGGAACACCACCGCGCGCGAGGCGGAGGTGAGACGCAGCCCCTGGAAGATCAGCACGAATTCGATACCGAACATCAACCCGGCGATCAGACCCGGCTTCCAGGTGCCGTCACGTTCGAAGAAATTGACGCCGCGAAGGGTGCCGATCAGGAACAGCACCGGCAGCGCGCCCATCGAGCGGATGGTGGCCTGGAGCATGGGCGGAATGTCCGGCAGCACCAGCTTCACCGCGATCTGGTTGAATCCCCAGGTCAGGCACAGCATGAGCATCAGGGCGATGGCGCCGGCACTGAGGGGACGACCGGCGGACGGTATGGCTTGAGGTGCGGACATTTCTTCCCAAAAATCCGGCTTTGCGCCGTTGTTGCTTCAAGACATTTTCTGACAATGCGTGCAGACGCCCGTGATCTCCACCACAGACAGCTTTGGTGCGAAGCCTGAGCTGCGCGCGGCGGCGCTGAGGTCCTTGGCGAAGGACGCCGAGGAGATCTCACCGACCAGGCCGCAGCGCTCGCAGATCAGGAACGCCACCGCCGAGGTCGAATCGTGATCGTGGGCGGCGCAGGCAAGATAGGCGTTGCGGCTCTCGATGCGGTGCACGAGGCCGTTTGCCATCAGGAAATCGAGCGCGCGATAGACCGTGATCGGCGCCGGCCGCGCCATGGACTTGGCGAGCTCGTCGATGATCTCGTAGGCCCCGAGCGGGCGGTGACTGGCGAGCAAGGCACCCAGTACCTGACGGCGGATCGGCGTGAATTTCTGCGCGCGCTGCTCGCAGACCACCTCGGCATGCGCGAGCGCGTCCGCAGTGCAGCGGCCGTGATCATGGTCGGGCGCGGGGAATGCCGGCTTTGCGAGGCTCATGTACCCGTCTTCTAGCATTTTGGCGGGGGAACCCAAAGCACGACGAGCCGCCCGGCTGTCAGCCATGCTTCTCCCGCGGGACAGCATCGCGCCACCCTGCCCTGAAATAATCATAAGCTTGCTTATTATATCCAAGCTTATTGGAGACGAAGCTCATGTCCCGCGGGTCGGTCGACCAGAATTTCCTGTTCACGCTCGGTGAGCTCTACCGCCTCTTGCGCGTATATGCCGACAAGGAGGCGTCGCGCTTCGGCATCACCCGGGCGCAATGGGCGGTGCTGGCCAAGGTGGAGCGCAGCGAGGGCATGAAGCAGTCGGAGCTCGCCGAGCTCATGGAGATGCAGCCGATCACGCTGACGCGGCTGATCGACAAGCTCTGCGACAACGACTGGATCGAGCGCCGCAGCGATGCTTCGGACCGCCGGGTCAAGCGCCTGTACCTCAAGAAGGCCGGGCGGCAGTTGCTCGGCCGCATGAGCGGCCTGAAGTCGGAGCTGACGGCGAACGCGCTCGACGGCATCAATCTGGCGGATGCGCACCGCCTCCTCACCCAGCTCGAAACCATCAAGGAAAACGTGCGAACCGCGATCCAGACATCCGGCGCGGAGCAAGCACGCAAGGAGCAGCGCTATGGCTGATCAGGTCATCAAGTTCCAGCCCGAGCAGAAGAGCGACAGCGGCAAGCCGACCAAGAAGGCCGGCACCGATCCGCGCCGCCGCCTGCTGGCGGGCCTGCGCCGCCATCGCCGTTTCCTGCTCCTGGTCGTGCTGCCGGTCATCGTCGCCATCGGCGGCGTCACCTTCTATCTGCATGGGGGCCGCTATGTCGGCACCGACGATGCCTATGTCGGCGCACAGAAGGTGCTGGTGACGCCCGACATCTCCGGCAAGATCCTGAAAGTCGTCGTGAAAGAAGGTCAGGTCGTCAAGCAGGGCGACGAGCTGTTCGAGATCGACCCGGTTCCGTTCCGCCTCGCGGTGGATGAAGCCAAGGCACAGCTCGCCCAGGCACGCACGACCTACGACAACCTCGTTGCCAACATCAAGATCTACGGCGATATGCTCAACCTCGCCCAGCAGGGCGTCGAGCTGAAGCAGCGCGACGTCGAGCGCAAGCAGGCGCTGGTGAAGAACAATTTCGGCTCGCAGCTCGATCTCGACAACGCCGCCAACGCGCTGGTGACGGCCGGCGCACAGACGCAGTTCGTCAAGCAACAGCTGTCCAACGCCAGGACGCAACTGCTCGGCAACCCCGATCTGCCGCTCGAGCAGTTTCCTCCCTATGTGCAGGCCAAGGCCAAGCTCGACGACGCTCAGCGCAATCTCGACCATACCGTGCTGCGCGCGCCGATAGGCGGCGTGGCGACGCAGGTCGAGCAGATTCAGCTCGGCCGTTACGTCGCCGCGGGCACGCCGGTGTTCTCCATCATCGACGTCGCCCATCCCTGGGTCGACGCCAATCCGAAGGAGAGCGACCTCACCTATGTCACCGAAGGCCAGGCGGTCACGCTCGAGGTCGACGCGTTCCCGAACCATGTCTTCAAGGGCAAGATCGGCTCGCTCTCGCCCGGCACCGGCGCGCAATTCGCAATCCTGCCGCCGCAGAACGCCACCGGCAATTTCGTCAAGGTGGTGCAGCGCGTGCCGATCCGCATCTATTTCGACGACACCGACAAATATGTGCGGAAGCTGAAAGCCGGCATGAGCGTCTACGCCACCATCGACACCGGCCATCAGCGCTCGCTCGCCGGCCTGCTCGGCCTGTCGGCGACAGCGGGCCAAGACAAAGAACAGGACAAAGAATAAGACAAGGACTGGCGCGATGTCCGGCCCCAATGCCAGCCTGATGGTCCCCGGCCTGCGCCGGAACATGGTGACGATCTGCGCCATGACCGCGACCATCATGCAGGCGCTGGACACCACCATCGCCAACGTCGCTTTGCCCTACATGCAGGGCACGCTGTCGGCCTCGCAGGATCAGATCAACTGGGTGCTGACCTCCTACATCGTCGCCGCCGCGATCATGACGGCGCCGGTGGGGTGGATCGCCAACCGCTTCGGCCGCAAGCGCATCTTCATCATCTGCTCGGCCGGGTTCACGATGGCATCGGTGCTGTGCGGCCTCGCGCAGGACATCAACCAGATGGTGCTGTTCCGCCTGCTGCAAGGCGTGTTCGGCGCCGCCCTGGTGCCGCTGTCGCAATCGGTCATGCTCGACTATTACACGCTCCAGGAGCGCGCCAAGGCGATGTCGATCTGGGGCATGGGCGTGATGATGGGCCCGATCATGGGCCCCTCGCTCGGGGCCTGGCTGACCGAGACCTATTCCTGGCACTGGGTCTTCTTCGTCAATCTGCCGTTCGGCGCCATCACCGTGCTCGGGCTGATCGTCTTCATGGACGAGACCGAGAAGAATCTCAGCCTCAAATTCGACTGGTTCGGTTTCGCCGCGCTTGCGGTGGCGATCGGCGCGCTGCAGCTCGCTCTCGACCGCGGCGAGCAATTGGGCTGGCTGGAATCGAACGAGATCGTCGCGGAGTTCATCGTCTCGGCCGTCGCGTTCTACTTCTTCCTCGCGCACTCCTTCACGACCTCGACCCCGTTCATCCGCTTCGCCCTGTTCCGGGACCGCAACTTCGTCACCGGCTGCCTGTTCATGATCGTGATGGGGCTCGTGCTGTTCTCGACCATGGCGCTGGCCTCGCCCTACATGCAGAACGTGATCGGCTATCCCATCATCACCGCCGGCCTCTTGCTGGCGAGCCGCGGCATCGGCACGTTCTTCGCCATGATGCTGGTCGGCCGCATGATGCGCTACTTCGAGGCGCGCACGCTGATCATCTCCGGCCTGACGCTGACGGCGGGCTCGCTGTTCCAGATGACAGGCTGGACCGATCTGACCCAGGTGCCGGAGATCGTCACCGTCAGCGTCATCCAGGGTTTTGGCTTCGGTCTCGTCTTCGTGCCGCTCTCGACCGTGGCGTTCCTGACGTTGTCGAACGAGCTGCGCACCGACGGCACCGCGATGTTGACCCTGATGCGCAACGTCGCGAGCTCGGTCGGCATTTCCGTCGTCATTGCCGAGCTGACGCAGGGCACGCGGCGGACCTATGCGATCCTCTCCGAGCACGTCAACCCGTTCAACCACGCACTGCAGATGCCCAGCGTCAGCGGCCTGATCAATCTCTCCACCGACGCCGGCCGCGCCATGGCCGACCGGATGGTCAGCGTGCAGGCGCAGATCATCGCCTTCGCACACGACTACCAGCTGGTGATGCTCTTCGTCCTCTGCACCATCCCGCTCGCTCTGCTGATCGGCTCGACCAAGGCCACGCTGCGCAAGCAGGCGGCGGGGCCGGAACATGCGGTGATGGAGTAGCGGGAGATCTCGTGCCCCGGACGCAGCGCAGCACGCAGTGATGCGCTGCTGAGCCGGGGCCCAGCTTGCGGCACGCTGGGTCCCGGTTCTGCGGCGCAGCGTTACACGCTGCACCGCGCCCGGGACACAGCGGCGCTACAGCAACTCCTCGCAGCCCAGATCATCTACGGCCGCGAACACCCGCTCCAGATTGTTCCACCAGATCAGCGGCGGGATGTTGATGCTCCACTGCCAGACCGGCCGCGTGATCTGCCAGAGCACCGCCCAGCGGTAGTCGCGATCGAGCGCGCCGCGGGTATAGCCGGTGATGCCGCTCTCGATCAGCGCGTCGTGGTAGAGGTTGAGCAGCAGCCGTTCGAGCGCCTGCCGGCGTTCCGGATACCAATGCATCGCCATCATGTAGGCGAGGTCGTCGGCCGGAACGTCGATGCTCCACAGATCGAAATCGAAGATGCGCACGGTGTCAGCAACGCCCGCGCGCGGCAGCAGGAAATTCCAGACATGGGCATCGCCATGCGTGATGCTGAGGTGGCGGCGTGAATGGTAACGCTGGGACAGCCGCTCCGACTGATCGATGAGCCGACGGTAGATAATCCGCCGCTCCTCGCTGAGGCGATCGCCGAGAAGATCGGCAAAGCGGTCATAATGGCCCGCAAACGTCTCCATGCGTTGCGCGCTGTCCTCCACACTCGGCCAGGTGCCGACGGTGTCGCCGAGGCTCGGATGGTCCCACCAGGCTGCATGCCAGCGGGCCAGCGTGGTGACGATGGCGAACGTCTGCTCGCGCGACGGCGGCACCGGCCAGGTTGTCGCGATCTCGTGGCTGTCGGTGAGATCTTCCAGCAGCAAATGCCAGGCGAGGCTGTCCTCGTCGAAATGCCCGTCAAAGCAGCGCGGCACGAGTCCCGCCGGCATCTGCGGGACCAGCTGCGTGTAATACTCCACCTCGCGCCGGCCGCCATTGGCGAGGCGCTTGGCGAACGCGGCATTGGGAGTCTTGAGGATCAGCGACTGCGGAGCACCGGCGGATTCGCCGACATAGCGCAGGCCGAGCCTGACGATATGTGACACCACGGTGTCGCGCTGATGCAGCACCTTCACTTCGCGCACAGCGCCGGCGTCGAGCACGCCGCCCCTGCGCAGCGCGGCCGTCAGTAGGGCGGGCTCAACGACCGCCGGCAATTGTGGAGATGTCATGAACCACGATGCCCCTGTCCCACGCCATACTGCACGATCACCCGCCCGGGCACCAGCGGCTCGCGCCGGCTCAGGCTGCCGCGGTCGAGTCGCGCACGGTCCGCACGACGACCGAACGCAGCTGCTCGAGATTGGCCGCCATCCCGGCGATCGCCTGCCTCACATCCGCGGCGCGCGCGTTGACGGAGGCGGCATCGCGGCTGACGTCGCCGATCTTGGCCGAGACCTCCTTCGCCGCCGAGGCCGATTCGGAAATCGACCGCGTGATCTCCCGGGTCGCGGCATCCTGCTCTTCCATCGCGGCGGCGACCGAGGTCGCCACGCCGTCGATCTCGATGATGTGGCCTCCCATGGCCTCGACGGCGTCGACCGCGGCCTGGGTCGAGGCCTGGATCTCGGCAATCAGCCGCCCGATCTCCTCGGTCGACTTGGCGGTCTGGTCTGACAGGGACTTCACCTCGGCTGCAACCACCGCGAAGCCGCGGCCGGCCTCGCCGGCGCGCGCGGCCTCGATCGTCGCGTTGAGCGCGAGGAGGTTGGTCTGGCCCGCGATGCCGCCGATGAGATCGGAGACCTCGGCGATCTTCTTCACCGATCCGGCCAGCGCCTGAATGGTCGAACGCGCCTGCTCGCGGCCGGCGACCGCCGATTTGGTGACGCTGCTGGTCCGCGCCACCTGGCCCGCGATCTCGCGGATCGAGGCGCTCAATTCTTCGGCCGCAGCCGAGACGGCTTGCGAGCTGCCGAGCGCCTGCGTCGAGGCCGCCGCAACCGCCTGCGACTGCGCCGACAGCGACTTTGCGATCTCCGACAGGCCGGAGGCGGCTTGCTCCACGCCCTGCGTCGCCGCAGTCGCGGTATCGACCGAGCGTCCGGTCTCGCGCTCGACCGTCTCCGCCATCTGGTGCAGGGCCGAGCGCTTGGCGAGCGCCGCCGCCTGCTCCTGCCGCAATTGCTCCTCGCGCAGACGGGAATTCTCGACCGCCGCCTGCTTGAACACCACAAGCGCGCCCGCCATCGAGCCGACCTCGTCCTGGCGCTGCGCGAACGGAATGTCGGCGTCGAGATCGCCGGTCGCGAGCTTCTGCATCGTGTCCGTCATGCGCACGATCGGGCGCACCACGCCGAGGGCAACACCCAGCAGGCCGGCGGTAACGAAGGCGAGGACGGCAACGGAGACGCCGAGTAGGATATAGAGCATCGCGCTGTCGCGGTCCGCGGCCAGCTTCTCCATGGCTGCATTCTGCTTGTTCGCACTATCGACAATGCTGTCGATGACCGCGCGGTGCGCGGTATAGGCGTCCTTGAGCTGCCCATAGGCGCGCTCGGAGGCCGCAATGTCCTTGGCCTTGAGCGCCGGCAGGAGCTGATCCGACGCCTTCCAGAATTTCTGCACCTCCGCATCGGATTTCGACACCAGCGCGGTCTTGAGGTCGGCCGAGAGGCTGGAGGAGACCCAGAACGCCTTGCGCTCGTCGTATTCCTTGCGGAGCTGGACCAGGCGCTCGCCATGGGCGGCTAGCTGATCCGGCTCGCGCATGGCCAGCGTCGCCTCGAGATAGGCTTCGATGACATATTCGGGCGGCGGCAGGATGTCGGCGATGAGGTCGTTGCCGAGCTTGATGTCGGAATAGAGCGGACCGCCGACCTTGAGCTCTTTCAGGGCGTATAGGCTGGTCGAAACAATGGCGGCAAAACCAACGGCGAGAACGACGCCGAACGCGACGATCGCAGAGGACAAGGACAGACGAAATTTCATGAAACAATCCAGGTCAGCGTCGAAACTTCCGCCACCCTAGACGACTACGGTAAATACGGGATTGATTCGCGCGGGAATTGTATTTCGCGAGCCCCGCATAAATACGGGAATTGACGTCAACTCATCGGTATTGAGTCAGCGAGGCTGACGCACAAACGCGCAGAACAACGTTTGAGTTTGATCGATGCGCTGAATGAGATGTGCGTGCCGGGAGAGCAATCTTCCCCGGCACGCCCTGCCTTCACACGTCGAAGAACACCGTCTCGTTGTCGCCCTGCAGCTGCAGGTCGAGCCGGTAGACCGGCTTGCCGGCCTCGCGGACCGCAGTGAGCGTGGCCCGGCGGTCAGCCGGTACCAGCGCCAGCACGGGATCGGCGGCGTTGCCGGCCTCGTCGCTGAAATAGATGCGGGTGTAGAGATGCCTGAGCATGCCGCGGCCAAACACCGCAAGCAGGATGTGCGGCGCCTGCGGCTTGCCAGCGGGATCGGGCACGACACCCGGCTTGATGGTCTCGAAGGAATAGTTGCCGTCCTTGTCGGTGCCGCAGCGGGCAAAGCCGCGGAAACTCGCATTCGGCAGCGCGCGCTTGTCCTGGGGATCGGCGAAGCGGCCCTGCGCATCCGCCTGCCAGATCTCCAGCATGCAATCCGGCACGGCAACGCCATCACCATCGAAGACACGGCCCTCGATACGAACGCGATCGCCGGTGACATCGGGTGTCAGCGTCGAGTTGGTGAATGCGTCGTTCCACGCGTACTCGCCGGTCGGCGTCAGTCCGTATTTAAAGAACGGACCGACGGTCTGGGATGGGGTGATCCCGTCGGGCTTCACAGAATCCTGCACGTTAGTGGTTCTCCATGGGCGTGGCGTTCTTGCCGCGCAGCACGATGTCAAAGCGGTAGCACAACGCCCATTCGGGCTGGGTGTTCTCGAGGTCGAACGAGGAAACCATCCGCGCCCGCGCCTTCTCGTCCGGCACCGAGTTGAAGATCGGATCGAACGGAAACAGCGGATCGGCCGGGAAGTACATCTGCGTCACCAGCCGCGTGACGAAGGAATGGCCGAACACCGAGAGATGGATATGCGCGGGACGCCAGGCATTGTGGTGATTGCCCCAGGGATAGGCGCCGGGCTTGATGGTGACGAAGCGATAATAGCCGGACGCATCGCTCACGGTGCGACCCGCGCCGGTGAAATTCGGATCCAGCGGCGCCGGATGCTGATCGCGGACATGGACATAGCGGCCGCAGGAATTGGCCTGCCAGATCTCGACGAGCGAGTTCGGCACGCCGCGGCCGTCCTCGTCGCGCACATGGCCATGCACGATGATGCGCTCGCCGAGCGGCTCGCCCGCGTGCTGACGGGTGAGATCGTTGTCGCCCTCGCGCACGGTCTCGTGGCCGTAGACCGGTCCGGTCAACTCTGACAGCGTATGGGGCATCGGGATCAAGGGCTTGTTCGGCGCGCGCTTGATCGAGCTCTTGTAGTCGGGCGACAGCGGCAGCGGATGCGCCGCGTTGCTGCCGGTGGGATAGATGAATGTCATTGGCGAACTCCTCCCCGGCCATTTTAGGTCCGGCCGGTCAACGCTTCTGCCAATCATTATAGGATATAACTAATTTGGGAAAGCCGGTTTAGCGGCGTTCCCGCGCATGGCAGCCGGCCGCTCCCTACCTGATCGGCGCACGCGGAAGCACGGCCTGTCCGGCCTCGAGCCGGTAGGTATGGTCGAGCGAATACCAGGGCACGGAGGCGTCCTTCGCGGTCGGATGCGGCGTATCGTGGCGCACGAATTTGCCGATCAGAGCCTGTGTCACACCGAACTGCACGTCGCTGTCGATATGAGGGTCGCTCGGATCATACACCTGCGAGATCAGCACCTTGAATCCTGGCTTGAAGATCAGGGCGTGCAGATGCGCGGGACGATAGGGGTGGCGGCCCTGCGCCTCGAGCAGGCGGCCGACGACACCATCGGTCGGAATGGGATAGCCGACCATCATCACCGAGCGGAAGGAAAAGCGCCCGTCGGAATCGGACATGAACTTGCCGCGCAGGTTCATGTCGGCCTGCTCGGGGTCCTGGTTCTCGTAGAGGCCGACCGGCGAGGCGTGCCAGACATCGATCTCGGCACCCGCGACGGGCCGGCCGTCCCTGTCGACGACGCGGCCGCTGACGAACAGCGTGGCCCCCGGCGTTTCCGAGCGCACGATCGATCCGCCATTCTCGACCCGGGGCGAATTCAACCGCCAGAACGGCCCGAGCAATGATTGATCGGTCTCCGTATTGCCCTGATCGCCGTTGTTGAGCAGGCACACCAGCGAGGAGACGCCGAGCGACCCCGCCATCAGCACGACTTCGTTATGCGTGTCGGTGGTCAGCTTGCCGAGCTCGGCCACGATCGCCGTGGCATCGCGGAACTCCTTCTCGGTCAGGCGAACGTCGCGCACGAAGGCGTGCAAATGCTTGACCAGGGAGACCATGATCTCGCGCAGCCGCGGATCGGATGTCCGCTCCATCACCGCCAGTGCCGCGGCCGTGACGTCCTTCTCGCGCTCGATGATCATGGCCACCTCCCACCATCCGGTCGTTCCGGGCGCGAGTGAAAGGAGCGGCCCCGGAATCTTCACCTCTCCCCGCCTGCGGGGAGAGGTCGGATCGCCCTTGCGATCCGGGTGAGGGGGTACAGGTCCCACGGTCATCTCATCCGCGGAGAGAGGCCCCTCACCCCAACCCTCTCCCTAAGAACGGGGAGAGGGGGAGGATGGAGTCTTAATTCAGCTTTTCGATCGCAACCGCGACGCCCTGGCCGACGCCGACGCACATGGTGGCGAGCGCCAGCTTGCCGCCGCGCTTCTCCATGCCGTGCACGGCGGTGAGCGCGAGACGGGCACCGCTCATGCCGAGCGGATGGCCGAGCGCGATGGCGCCGCCATGCGGATTGACGAAATCGGCGTCATCGGCGACGCCGAGCTGGCGCATGCAGGCGATGCCCTGCGAGGCGAAAGCTTCGTTCAGCTCGATCAGGTCGAAATCGCTGATCTTCTTGCCGAGGCGTTCCATCAGCTTGCGGGTCGCCGGCACCGGGCCGATGCCCATGATCCGCGGCGGCACGCCGGCCGAGGCGAGCCCGAGGATGCGCGCTCGCGGCGTCAGGCCGTGCTTCTTCACCGCGGCTTCCGAGGCCAGGATCATGGCGGCGGCGCCGTCATTGACGCCGGAGGCATTGCCGGCCGTGACGGTGCCCGGATTGCGCACGATCGGCTTCAGCTTGGCCAGACCTTCCAGCGTGGTCTCGGGACGCGGATGCTCGTCCTTGTCGACCGTAACAGGACCGGCCTTGCCGCCAGGAATCGTGATGGGCGTGATTTCTTCCGCGAAATAACCCGCCGCGATCGCTGCGCCCGCACGCTGCTGCGAGCGAATGGCGAAGGCGTCCTGGTCGGCGCGCGAGACCTGGAACTCCTCGGCGACGTTCTCGCCGGTCTCGGGCATCGCATCGACGCCGTACTGTGCCTTCAGCAGTGGATTGATGAAGCGCCAGCCGATGGTGGTGTCGAAGATCTCGGCCGAGCGCGAGAAGGCCTCCTGCGCCTTGCCCATTACGAAGGGCGCGCGGGTCATCGACTCGACGCCGCCGGCAATCGCAAGCTCGATCTCGCCGGAACGGATGGCGCGGCCCGCGGCACCGACCGCATCGAGGCCCGAGGCGCAAAGCCGGTTCAAGGTCTGGCCGGGAACCGAATCCGGCAGGCCTGCGAGCAACAGCGCCATGCGCGCGACGTTGCGATTGTCCTCGCCGGCCTGGTTGGCGCAACCGAAGAAGACCTCGTCCACCTGTGCCCAGTCGAGCTTGGGGTGTTTTGCCATCAGCGCCTTGATCGGGGCGGCGGCGAGATCGTCGGCGCGCACCTTGGCGAGCGAGCCGCCGAAACGGCCGATCGGGGTCCGCACGGCATCACAGATAAAGACGTCACGCATCGTTGTTCTCCCTGAATGCCGCGATCCGGCCAAATTCTTCAATGTCGGCGGAGTTTTAGGAGCGCGCCTGCGGCAGGTCAATTGACGGTTTCGCGGGTGGCATATTCGAGCGATGTCATGAAACTCAGCCGTCATTCCGGGGCGCGACGAAGTCGCGAGCCCGGAATCCATAACCACGAGCCGGGGTTATGGATTCCGGGCCTGCGCCTATCGGCGCATCCCGGAATGACGACCGAGTGTGGCGCACACATCCCGCCATGCGGACAGCGTGGAAAACCCGCCCTCCCCAGCCAAACCGATAGGACGCTCAGGCGAAATTTTGTAGGTTGCGCCGCCCATGACCATGCAACAACCGATACCTGTTCCGCCGCCCGACGACACGCCCGCGCCGCAGGCCGAGGCTGCCGCGCGCGTCACGCCGATGATGGAGCAGTATCTGGAGATCAAAGCAGCGCATCAGGGCTTGCTGCTGTTCTACCGGATGGGCGACTTCTACGAATTGTTCTTCGAGGACGCCGAGATCGCTTCAAGGACGCTCGGCATCGTCTTGACCAAGCGCGGCAAGCACCAGGGCGCGGATATCCCGATGTGCGGCGTGCCGGTCGAGCGCGCCGAGGATTACCTGCATCGTCTCATCAGCGCCGGGCACCGCGTCGCGGTGTGCGAGCAGACCGAGGATCCCGCGGCGGCGAAAGCGCGGGGCAACAAGAGCGTGGTGCGCCGCGGCGTGGTGCGGCTGGTGACGCCGGGCACGCTGACCGAGGACACGCTGCTCGATGCGCGTGCCAACAACTACCTGTTGGCGATCGCGCGGGCACGCTCGTCCGCCGGCGGCGACCGCTTCGGCCTCGCCTGGATCGACATCTCGACGGCCGAATTCACGGTCACCGAGGTCTCGGGCGGCGAGCTCGCCGCGACCCTGGCGCGCATCAACCCGAACGAGGCGATCGTCACCGACGCGCTCTATAGCGACAACGAGCTCGGGCAGACCTTGCGCGAGCTGCCGGCGGTGACGCCGCTGACCCGCGACGTCTTCGACGGCGCCACTGCCGAGAAGCGGCTGTGCGACTACTTTGCCGTCGCGACCATGGACGGGCTCGCGCAGCTGACGCGCCTGGAAGCCACCGCCGCGGCCGCCGCCGTCACCTATGTCGACCGCACCCAGGTCGGCAAGCATCCGCCGCTGTCGCCGCCGGCGCGCGAGGCCTCGGGCGCGACCATGGCGATCGACCCGGCCACGCGTGCCAATCTCGAGCTGACGCGGACGCTCGCCGGCGAACGCCGCGGCTCGCTGCTCGACGCGATCGACTGCACCGTGACCTCGGCAGGCTCCCGCCTGCTGGCGCAGCGCCTGGCCGCGCCGCTGACCGATGCGCCGGCGATCGCGCGGCGGCTAGATGGGGTCAGCATCTTCGTGGCCGATTCCGCCGCGCGCGAGGACATCCGCAGCATTTTGCGCGGCGCGCCCGATATGTCGCGCGCTCTGGCTCGGCTCTCGGTCGGCCGCGGCGGGCCGCGCGACCTCGCCGGCATCCGCGACGGCATCATCGCCGCCGACCAGGTGTTGACGCGGCTCTCCGAGGTGGATCAACCGCCGCCGGAAATCGCGGCAGTGATGGCGGCGCTGCAGCGGCCGTCGCGCGAGCTTGCTGCCGAGTTCGCCAGCGCGCTCGACGAGCAGCTGCCGCTGATCAAGCGCGACGGCGGCTTCGTGCGCCAGGGCTACGAGCCCGCGCTGGACGAAGCGCGAAACCTGCGCGACGCATCGCGCCTCGTGGTCGCCTCGATGCAGGCGCGCTACGCCGACGCGACCTCCGTGAAGGGCCTCAAGATCCGGCACAACAACGTGCTCGGCTATTTCGTCGAGGTCACCGCCCAGCACGGCGACAAGCTGATGTCGCCGCCGCTGAACGCGACCTTCATCCATCGCCAGACGCTGGCGGGACAGGTGCGCTTCACCACCGCCGAGCTCGGCGAGATCGAGGCCAAGATCGCCAATGCCGGCGACCGTGCGCTCGGCCTCGAGCTCGAGATCTTCGAGCGGCTCTGTGGCAAGGCGCTCGCGATCAGCGACGATCTGCGCGCCGCGGCGCAAGGCTTCGCGCTGCTCGACGTCGCGACGTCGCTGGCCAAGCTCGCAGTCGACGAGAACTATGTGCGGCCCGAGGTCGACGGCTCGCTCAGCTTTGCGATCGAGGCGGGCCGCCATCCCGTGGTCGAGCAGGCGCTCAAGCGCAACGGCGAGCCGTTCATCGCCAATGCCTGCGACCTGTCGCCTGTACCCCCACCCTACCCTCCCCCGCAAGCGGGGGAGGGTAGGGTGGGGGCAGGCCAGCTCTGGCTGCTCACCGGTCCCAACATGGCGGGTAAATCGACCTTCTTGCGCCAGAACGCGCTGATTGCCTTGATGGCGCAGATCGGCAGCTTCGTGCCGGCCACGCGTGCGCGGATCGGCATCGTCGACCGCCTGTTCTCGCGCGTCGGCGCCGCCGACGATCTCGCCCGCGGCCGCTCCACCTTCATGGTGGAGATGGTCGAGACCGCGGCGATCCTGAACCAGGCCGGCGAGCGCTCGCTCGTCATCCTCGACGAGATCGGCCGCGGCACCGCGACCTTCGACGGCCTCTCCATCGCCTGGGCCGCGATCGAGCATCTGCACGAGAACAACCGCTGCCGCACATTGTTCGCGACGCACTATCACGAGCTGACTGCGCTCGCGGCCAAGCTGCCGCGCATGTTCAACGCCACGGTGCGGGTGAAGGAATGGCAGGGCAACGTCGTGTTCCTGCACGAGGTGCTGCCGGGCTCGGCCGACCGCTCCTACGGCATCCAGGTGGCGAAGCTCGCCGGCCTGCCGCCGGCGGTGATCACGCGCGCCAAATCGGTGCTGTCCAAGCTGGAGGCGCAGGACCGCGGCCAGACCGCGCGAGCCTTGGTGGACGATCTGCCGCTGTTCGCGGTGCCCTCACGCGCCGCCACTGAAGCCGCGCCGCCGAGCGACGCGGAGCTGCTGATGGAGGCGGTGAAGGCGCTGCACCCGGACGAGATGTCGCCGCGCGAGGCGCTGGATGCGCTGTATGCGTTGAAGGCCAAGCTGCCGAAGCCGTGATGGCCTGTAGGGTGGGTTAGCGAAGCGTAACCCACCATCTTCATTTCCGAGGAGATAGAAGAGGTGGGTTACGCCTTCGGCTAACCCACCCTACGATGCCCGCCTACCCCCGCGCCGCGATCGCCGCGGCTTCCGCGGCCGCGCGCTGCATGCTGGTCGACATCTCGTTGGTCACCGTGCTCTGCTCCTCGACGGCCGCGGCGGTCGAGGTGACGTATTCGCTGACGTTGTTGATCGCCTGCTTGATCGAGCCGAGTGCGCTAACGACGTCACCCGAGATGCCGTTGAGGCTGCCGATTTCCTGGCCGATCTTGTCAGTGGCCTGCTTGGCCTGGTTGGCAAGGCTCTTCACTTCGGACGCCACCACGGCAAAGCCGCGGCCGGCTTCACCGGCGCGGGCGGATTCGATCGTGGCATTCAGCGCGAGCAGATTGATCTGGCCGGTGATGCTGTTGATCATCTCGACGATCCCGCTCATCGCTTGCGCGGCTTCGGTGAGGCGCTGGGCCTGGGCATCGGCCGCGGCGACCTGGTCGACGGCGCTCATCGCGGTCTCGCGCGACTTGGTCATGGCCTCGGAGATCTCCCGCACCGAAGCGTTGAGCTCCTCCGAGCCGGCGGCGACCGATTCCATCATGCCGCGAACGCGCTCGTTGCCCATGCGGACCAGCACCTGCTTGGTGGTGTCGGTGGCATATTTCACGACCTTGACCGGCTTGCCGTTGAGATCGAAGATCGGGTTGTAGGAGGCTTGGATGTAGACTTCCTTGCCGCCCTTGCCGATGCGCTTGTATTCCCCGGCTTGGTATTGACCGCGACCAAGCGCAGCCCAGAATTCCCGATAGGCGGCGCCGTCGCGCTCACTGGGCTCGACGAACATGCTGTGATGCTTGCCCTTGATCTCGGCCAGCGAATAGCCGAGTGCGCCCAGGAAGTTGGCATTGGCCGTGATGACCGTGCCGTCCATGTTGAACTCGATCACGGCCTGCGCCTTGTCAATCGCCGCGATCTGACCTGCGATATCGGCGGTCTTCAGCTTCTCGGCAGTGACGTCAGTTGCGAACTTGACGACTCCATACGGCTTGCCGCTCTCGTCGAGCAGCGGATTGTAGGAAGCGAGGATCCAGACCTCGCGGCCGCCCTTGCCGATACGCTTGAACTCGCCGGCCTGGTATTCGCCGCGGTTGAGCTTGGCCCAGAATTCGCGATAGGCAGCGCCGTTGCGGTCAGCCTCGGCCACGAACAAGCTGTGATGCTTGCCCTGAATCTCGGCGAGCGAATAGCCGAGTGCCTTGCAGAAATTCTCGTTGGCGGTGACGATGGTACCGTCGAGCTTGAACTCGATGACGGCCTGGGCACGGCTGCTGGCGGCGATCTTCGAGGCGTCCGTCATGCTCCGGATCTTCTTCTCGGTGATGTCGGTCGCGATCTTGGCGACCATCACCGCCTTGCCGTCGCCGTCGAGCACCGGATTGTAGGATGCTTCGATCCAGACCTCGTGGCCGTCCTTCGCGATTCGCTTGAACTCGCGCGCTTGATACTCGCCACGGTTCAATGCGGCCCAGAACGCCTTGTACTCGGCGCGGTCGCGCTGGTCGGCCGGCACGAACATCGAATGATGCTTGCCCTGGATCTCCTCGAGCCGATAGCCGAGCGCGTCGAGAAAATTCTTGTTGGCCGTGATGATCGTCCCATCAAGTTTGAATTCGATCATCGCCTGCGAACGGCCGATGGCATCGAGCCGCGCCTGTGCATCAATGTGGGACTTACGGCCGAACATTCAGGTGTCTCCTCGTTGAGAAATCATTATGCGTGGCGCGCGCAGCGTCGCGCTAGCGCTCGACGTTTCGGCTCGTCGTTTACGACTTTGGTACTGATGGAACTTCTGCCCCGTTATCCAACGGGGCCGCCTCGACAGCTGACGAGTAAGCGTAGGGTCAAGACACAAAGATTAAATTAACGACATTATCGGAAACGCGCAGTCAAACACCGCAGAACTACCGGCTGAGCACCGCAAAGGTCCCGTACCAACTTACGTTTCGATGCGCAGCCTTCTGCGTCCACGCCACCACAGCGTCAGATTCCAGGCCACGCAGGTCCCGAGTGCGACGCACAAGCCGACTGCGGAACCGAACCACACGACTGCAACGTGCAGGACGGCGACGGCCATGCCAAATCCGAGCAGGCCCCAGGCGGAGTTGGCGAGCACGGCGGCGGTCGGCGATCCGCCGATGCGCGGATGCAGGATCACCATCATGCTGGAGAACACCACGGGAAAGAGTGCGATGATGCCGCTGATGCGCGGGCCGACCCAGCTCGATGTCGACACCACGATGGCGACGAGGGTCGCAACCAGCGCAGCACGCATCGGCACGTCGTACCAGCGGCGCATCACCAGTGGCATCTTCACATGGCGATAGCGTGCGAGCAGTGGAATGCAGATGCCGAATGCGATCAGATTGGCGGCAAGCCCGGCCGTGAGCGTCCAGTCGAACTGGCGGATGATCGAGGCCATCCCGATCCACACCGCGAAAGCGCTTCCGCAACTCACCACGAGAGTGTGCCGCTGCGACAGCACAACGTAAGTGAGGCACATGAAGATCGTCGCCGCATTGACCGGCAGGCTCGCCAGCGCGCCCTGCGCGATGAAAGCGGCGTCGTGGTCGATCGCAAGAAAGACGTAGGACGGCCCCGCCGACACCGGCAGGGTCGCGATCAGCGCGCCGATCACCGGCCCCGAGCGTTCGGTGATGATCGACGCCGTCACCACGAACGCCGCCGCGATCGCCATGCGCAGGAAGAGAAAGAGGAGGACGTGGAGGTCGAGGGACATTTTTTTGTGCCGGGCAAGCGGCGCGCTGATCCGGACAGAAAGCGAAGTTATTCAGTCCGTCATTCCGGGGCGGGCGAAGCGGCGCGCCCCGGGACGACGCCAATTGGTGGGATGACGACCTGCGTCCTCACATCCGCTGCATCGACACCGAAACCTTCGGGCCGTTCTTGATGGTCTGGTAGACCACGCAATAGCGCTCGGTGAGCTTGAGCAAGAGATCGAGCTTGTCCTGCGGCGCTGACGTGTCGACCTCGAAGCGCAGGCGGATCTCGGCGAAGCCGACCGGCGTCTCCTTGTCGACGCCGAGCGTGCCGCGGAAGTCCAGATCGCCCTCGGCGTAGACGTTGCCGGTCTTCAAGGGCACCTCGATTGCGGTCGCGACCGATTTCAGCGTGACGCCGGCACAGGCGACCAGGGCTTCGAGCAGCATGTCGCCGGAGCAGAGCTCGAGGCCGGAGCCGCCGGTGGCGGGATGCAGACCAGCCATCGCGATGGCGCGGCCGGTCTCGACCTTGCAGGCGATGCCTTCGCTGTCGGTGGAACCCTTGGCCGTCAGCGTGATGAGCGCGGCCTTGGGATCGGTCTTGTAGCGCTCCTTGATCGGAGCCTGCATCTGGCGCAGCTCTGCGGCGTCCATCTTGTTCTCTCCCGGGGTATGATGCCTGCCGATGTACCGGCTCGCGGCGAGATTGTCACCACCACATGGCCTGACCGGGACCCTGGGTTGCGTCGCGGTCGGGAACGTTGCGGTCGAGCGACCGGTCGAGTGACGTCAGCACACTGCGCTTGAAATTCTCGAACAGCGGCGAATTGCGGTCGCGCGGCCGACCGAGATTGATCTCGATCTGATCGAACAGCCGCCCCGGCCGCGGCCGCATCACCAGCACGCGATCGGCCAGCACCACGGCCTCGTCGACGTCATGCGTGACGAGGATCAAGGTCGGCCGCGTATCGGCCCAGAGGTCGAGCAGATGGTCCTGCAAATCCCTGCGGGTGAAGGCATCGAGCGCGGAAAACGGCTCGTCGAGCAGCAGCACCTCCGGCTGCGGCACCAGCGCGCGGGCGATCGCGACGCGCTGCGCCTGTCCGCCCGACAGCTCGCGCGGCCAGGCCTGCGCCTTATCAGCGAGGCCGACGCGGGCGAGCACACGCGCGACCATCTCGTGCCGCTCGGCCGCGGGCAGGCCGGCAAGGCCGAAGCCGATATTGTCGGCGACGCTGAGCCAGGGCAGCAGCCGCGGCTCCTGGAAGATGATGCCGATCTTGGCATGCGGCGAGCCGATCGCCTCGTCGTCGAGCGTCACCGTGCCAGAGCTGGCGCGATCGAGGCCGGCGATGGCGCGCAGCAATGTTGATTTGCCGCAGCCGGAGCCGCCGATAATGGCGATGATCTCGCCTTGCCTGATCTCGGCCGAGAAGCGCGCCAGCGCCTCGACGCCGTTGGGATAGGTCTTGCTGACCCGGTCGAGCGCCAGCATCGCCTCAAGCTCCCTTTGCCCGCCCGAAGGCGTCCTGCCAGCGCAGGAACGGTGCGGCGGCCAGCTCGATCAGCCAGTCGGTGAGCTTGCCGAGGATGGCGAAGATGACGATAGCGGCCAGGATCTGCGCGGGCTTGCCGAGCTGCTGGCCGTCGAGCAGGAGATAGCCGAGGCCTTCGGAGGCGCCGATCAATTCGGCTGCGACCACGAACATCCAGCCGAGGCCAAGACCGACGCGCAAGGACACGACATAGGCCGGCAGCACCGCCGGCAGCAGGATGCGGCGGATCATTGCGGGTCCCGACAGGCGAAAGGTGCGGCCGACCTCGACGATCTTGCGATCGACCGAGAGGATGGCGCCCATGACGCCGAGATAGACCGGGAAGAACACGCCGACCGCGATCAGCGCGATCTTCGAGGTCTCGAAGATGCCGAGCCAAAGGATGAACAGCGGTACCCAGGCGAGCGAGGGAATCGCGCGCAACGCCTGCACCGTCGGATCGAGCAGCCGGCGCGCCAGCGACCAGTAACCGGAGATGGCACCTAACAGCGTGCCCGCGACCACGCCGAAGGCGAAGCCGAGCGAGACGCGCCACAGCGTCGCCGTGATGTGGCGGACCAGCTCGCCGGAACGGGCGAGCTCGCTAATGGTAGCAAACACGCGCGAAGGCGGCGGCACCAGGCGCCCGTTGGACCAGCCGAGCCACACCACGAGCTCCCAGCCCAACGCGAGCGTCAGCGGCAGCACCACGCCCAGCAGCGGCCGCGCGTAACGCGACAGCCGTGAGGGCACAGGCGCGCTCTCGGCTGTATCAGGGGTTTGCTGCAGGACTGGCGCGTCGGAGATCATGGCCGGTAGGAAGCGCGTCTGGTTGTGGAATGCAACAGGACTATCGCCGCGCCCTCGCCTGTCGTCCCGGGCTCGCTTCGCGCCCCGGGACGGCGGCGGTCTCTATTGCGCGCGCTTGCCTCTTCCCTGCGAACTAATTCGTTGGTAGCGGAACCTGGTCGTCGATCAATGCATCGAGCGTCGCCTTGAGGTCGACCTTGGCATCGACGACGCCGGCCTGCTGGAGCGCAAGGCCGGCGGCGAGGATCGACTCGCGCTGCGGCGCGCCGATGCGGCTGTGGGTGAGCTCGGTGCGCTCCTTGAGCTGCTTGTCGACCACGGCCTCGGGCAGCTTCGTCACCGCGATGAAGGTCTTCTTCAGCTCGTCGTAATTCGCCAGCGAATATTTGCGCGCCTCCTCGTAAACCGCGAGGACGCGGCGCGCGATGTCGGGATGATCCTTCAGGAACTGCTCGCGCACATTGAGGATGCCCCAGGTGTTGGCGTCGGCCTTGCGATAGAACAGCTTGGCGCCCTCCTCGACCTCGGCCTGCGCCATCATCGGATCGAGGCCGGCCCAGGCATCGACGTCGCCGCGGATCAGCGCGGTCTTGCCGTCGGCGTGCTGGAGCAGCACCGGCGTGATGTCCTTCTCGGTGAGGCCCGCACCGAGCAGTGCGCGCACCAGGAAGATGTGCGGGTCGGTGCCGCGCGTGACCGCAACGCGCTTGCCCTTGAGGTCGGCAACGCCGGCGATCTTGGACTCCTTGCCGGTCACCAGCGCGGTCCATTCCGGGCGCGAATAGACGTAGATCGACTTGATCGGGTTGCCGTTGATGCGGGCGACCAGCGCCGCCGAGCCCGCGGTCGAGCCGAAATCGATCGAGCCGGCGTTGAGGAATTCGAGCGCCTTGTTGGAGCCGGCCGACTGCACCCAGGTGACGGTGATACCGTCCTTGGCGAACTCCTTCTCCAGGAGCCCCTTCTGCTTCAGCACCAGCGACACCGGATTGTAGGTCGCCCAGTCGATGCGGATCTCCTTGAGCGGGTCCGCCGCCTTCGCCGCTTGGGTCAATGCGAGCGCCAAAGCTCCCGCCATAACAATAATTCGTGCAATCCCAGCCATGCTCAGCCTCCTGAAAACTTCATTGTTTTTCAATGAGTTATATCTAGAGGTCAACGAGAAAATCCGCCCTCCGAAAGCGCGCCGGCCGAGAACAGATTTGCCCGAAGCCGCAGCTTTCCAGCATGGAACGGCTATTGCCAGAGAATGGCGGGTGACAGCGCCTGTCACCTCTTATATCCGGTGAGACATGGACAGCGTCGCGACTGAGCACAAGGCCGAGGTGGACGATCGCTTCGATACCGCGCGGATCACCGCCGCGGTCGATGCGCTCGCCGAGAAGCACGAGGGGCGCGAGGACGCGTTCCGCACGGCGATGGCGCAATTGCTCAAGGCCGAGCTGATCGCGGCGCGCGCCGCCGCGCAGGCGATCCTTCTGAAGGACCGCCACGGCCGCCGCTGCGCCGAGCGGCTGTGCCACGTGCAGGACGAGATCATCCGCATCCTGTATTCGGCCGCGACGCGCCATCTCTACCGCTCGCCGATCCCGAGCGGTGCCGAGCGCATGGCGGTGGTGGCGACCGGAGGCTACGGCCGCGGCCTGATGGCGCCGGAATCGGACATCGATCTGCTCTTCATCCTGCCCTACAAGCAGACCGCCTGGGGCGAGCAGGTCGCCGAAGCCATCCTCTATTGCCTCTGGGACATGGGACTGAAGGTCGGTCACGCCACGCGATCGGTCGACGAATCGATTCGGCAGGCGCGCGGCGACATGACGATCCGCACCGCGATCCTGGAGACGCGCTTCCTCACCGGCGACAAGCCGCTCTACGACGAGCTGGTCGAGCGCTTCGACAAGGAGGTGGTGCAGGGCACCGCGTCCGAATTCGTCACCGCAAAGCTCGCCGAGCGCGAGGAGCGCCATCGCCGCGGCGGCCAGTCGCGCTATCTGGTCGAGCCGAACGTCAAGGACGGCAAGGGGGCCTTGCGCGACCTGCACACGCTGTTCTGGATCGCCAAATACGTCTACCGCGTGCGCGATACCCACGAGCTGGTCGGGCGCGGCGTGTTCGACGCGCAGGAATATCGCACCTTCCGCCGCTGCGCCGACTTCCTCTGGTCGGTGCGCTGCAATCTGCACTTCTACTCTGGCCGCGCCGAGGAGCGCCTGTCCTTCGATCTCCAGCGCGAGATCGCGATACGTCTCGGCTACACCTCGCATCCGGGCATGCAGGACGTCGAGCGCTTCATGAAGCACTACTTCCTGGTCGCCAAGGAAGTCGGCAACCTCACCGCCATCCTCTGCGCCAAGCTCGAGGACCAGCAGGCCAAGCCCGCGCCGGTGCTGAGCCGGGTGATGGCGCGGCTGCGACCGACCGCGGTGAAGCGGCGCGTCCCCGACAGCGACGACTTCATCGTCGACAACAACCGCATCAACGTCGCCGCGCCCGACGTGTTCAAGCACGACCCGGTCAATCTGATCCGCATCTTCCGCCTCGCGCAGAAGAACAACCTCGCCTTCCACCCGGACGCGATGCGCGACGTGACGCGCTCGCTCGGCCTGATCAACGCGGGCTTGCGCGAAAATCCCGAAGCCAACCGACTGTTCATGGAGATCCTGACCTCCGACAATGCCGAGATCGTGCTGCGGCGGATGAACGAGACCGGCGTGCTCGGCCACTTCATTCGCGCCTTCGGCAAGATCGTCTCGATGATGCAGTTCAACATGTATCATCACTACACCGTCGACGAGCACCTGATCCGCTGCATCGGCTTCCTGCAGGACATCGAGCGCGGCGGCATCGAGGAGTTCGCGCTGGCGAGCGACCTGTTCCGCAAGATCCGGCCCGAGCACCGCGCGGTGATCTACATCGCAACGCTGCTGCACGACGTCGCCAAGGGCCGGCCCGAGGACCACTCCATCGCCGGCGCCAAGGTGGCGCGGCGGCTCTGCCCGCGGCTCGGCTTCAGCCCGGCCGACACCGAGCTCGTGGCCTGGCTGATCGAGGAGCACCTGACGATGTCCACGGTCGCGCAGTCGCGCGACCTCTCCGATCGCAAGACCATCGAGAATTTCGCTGCCGTGGTGCAGTCGGTGGAGCAGATGAAGCTCCTGACCATCCTGACCACCGCCGACATCCGCGGCGTTGGCCCGGGCGTGTGGAACGGCTGGAAGGCGCAGCTCCTGCGCTCGCTGTACTACGAGACCGAGCCGGTGCTGACCGGCGGCTTCTCGGAAGTCGACCGCGGCAAGCGCCTCGCCGTTGCGCACACCGAGTTCCGCATGGCCTTCGCCGAATGGCCGAAGGACGAGCTCGATGCCTATATCGGCCGGCACTATCCGGCCTATTGGCTCAAGGTCGAGCTGCCGCGCAAGATCCGGCACGCCCGCTTCGTGCGTTCCAGCGAGCAGGCCGGCCACAAGCTCGCGATCAATGTCGGTTTCGACGAGGTGCGCGGCGTCACCGAGCTGACGATCTTCGCCGCCGACCATCCCTGGCTGCTGTCGATCATCGCCGGCGCCTGCGCCTCGGCCGGCGCCAACATCGTCGACGCCCAGATCTACACGACAACCGACGGCCGTGCGCTCGACACCATCTCGATCTCGCGCGAATACGATCGCGACGAGGACGAGGGACGGCGCGCCACGCGCATCGGCGAGATGATCGAGGACGTGCTGGAGGGCAAGCTGCGCCTGCCGGAAGTGGTGGCGCGGCGCACCGTGCGCAGCAAGGCAAAGCCGTTCGTGATCGAGCCGGAAGTGACCATCAACAACCAATGGTCCGACCGCTACACCGTGATCGAGGTCTCCGGCCTCGACCGGCCCGGCCTGCTCTACGAGCTGACCACGGCCATCTCCAAGCTCAACCTCAACATTGCGTCAGCTCATGTCGCGACCTTCGGCGAGCGCGCGCGCGACGTGTTTTACGTCACCGACCTCTTGGGTGCACAGATCAACGCGCCGACGCGCCAGGCCGCGATCAAGAGCGCGCTGACCCATGTGATGGCCGGCGACAAGGCGGTGCAGCCCGCGGCGTGACGAGCGATCGGGGGATTCTCTCCACTCGTCATTCCGGGGCGCCGCGCAGCGGCGAACCCGGAATCCATCAAGCAACACCGACAGTGCCGGTGAATGGATTCCGGGTTCGCGCTTCGCGCGCCCCGGAATGACGAGTGGAGGGGTTGGCGCGTTGCGTCTTCAAACCTCCACACCCTCGTGCCGCAGCAGCCAGCGCTTGCGCGCGAGACCGCCGCCGTATTTCACCAGCGAGCCGTCCGCACCGATCAGGCGGTGACAAGGCAGCACCACGCTGATCGGGTTGGAGCCGTTGGCGTGGCCGACGGCGCGAATCGCGTTGGGCATGCCGATGGTTGCGGCGAGTGCGCCGTAGCTCAGCGTGGTGCCGGCGGGAATTTGCGCCAGCGCGGTCCAGACCTTCTGCTGAAACGGCGTGCCGGCGGTGCGCCAGGCGATGCCGGAGAGCTGGCCGAGCTCGCCTTCGAAATAACGCGAGAGCGCGGTGCGCATCTCTGCCGGCGCCGGCCGATCGCTGAGATCGACCGTCCCGTAATGCAGACGCAACAGCTCGCGCATCCGATGCTCGTAATCATGCCAATCGAGCGCCCGCAGCTTGCCCTCGGCATCGGTGACCAGCAGCGCGGTCCCGATCGGCGTCGCCAGGCGATCGAGGCCGAAGCGTTCAGGGAGCTTGGTTGATCGGATGGGCATGCAGCACCAGGCGGTCGAAACACATCGATCGCACTTGCCATGGTGGCCGTGCTAACGTCCACCCGAAAGCTGATGCTTTTGGGGGAGCTCACCTTGATCCTGATCGCCAATGTCCTGGTGGCGCTGGTCGCCGCGCTGCACGTCTTCTTCCTGGCGCTAGAGATGTTTCTCTGGGACAAGCCGCTGGGCCTGAAGGTGTTTCGGAATTCGCCCGAGAAGGCCGAGATCACCAAGGTGCTGGCCGCCAATCAGGGCCTCTATAACGGCTTTCTCGGTGCCGGCCTGATCTGGGGCCTCGTCCACGGCAACCCGGCCTTCGCGTTCCAGATCAAGGCGTTCTTCCTGCTCTGCGTGATGGTGGCCGGCGCCTATGGCGCGGCGACCGTCAGCACGCGGATCTTGATGGTGCAGGCGTTGCCGGCGGCAATCGCGCTGATTGCACTGTTTCTCGCCTGAGACGCTACGGCGCAGCGCCGCGATCCTTGCACTGCGGCGAAGCTTCCTCCACAATCTTCAGCAGCGATGGCGACCGTTGCAATCAACGGAGAAAGACCATCGGCCTAAAATTCCGTCAGGAGGAACTAACCAACATGAACAATCGCAGAGCCTTCATAGCGGCCACGGCGGCGTTCGCCGTCGCCGTCTCGACCAGCCAGGCGCTCGCCCAGAAGAAATACGACACCGGCGCTAGCGACACCGAGATCAAGATCGGCCAGACCGTGCCGTTCTCCGGCGCCTATTCCGTCTATGCCAATATCGGCAAGACCCAGGCCGCGTACTTCAAGATGATCAACGATCAGGGCGGCATCAACGGCCGCAAGATCAACCTGATCCAGTATGACGACGCCTATTCGCCGCCGAAAACCGTGGAGCAGGTGCGCAAGCTCGTCGAAGGCGACGAGGTGCTCTTCACCTTCCAGCTGATCGGCACAGCCGCGAACGCCGCCGTGCAGAAATACCTCAACGGCAAGAAGGTGCCGCAGCTGCTCGCCTCGACCGGCGCCGCCCGCTTCAACGATCCGCAGAACTATCCCTGGACCATGGCCTACAATCCGAACTACGTGTCGGAGGGACGGATCTACGCAAAATACATTCTCGCCAATCATCCCAACGCCAAGATCGGCGTGCTCTACCAGAACGACGACATGGGCCGCGACTATCTCGCCGGCCTCAAGAGCGGCCTCGGCGACAAGGCCGCCAGCATGATCGTCGGCGAGGTCTCCTATGAGGTGACCGACCCGACCGTCGACTCGCAGGTGGTCAAGCTGAAGTCGATGGGCGTCGACCTGTTCTATGACGCCTCGACGCCGAAATTCGCGGCGCAGGCGATCAAGAAGCTCGCCGACCTCGGCTGGACACCCGTGCACATCCTCGACATCAACGCGAGCCCGGTGTCGGCGACGCTGAAGCCGGCCGGCCTCGACATCTCCAAGGGCATCATCTCGACCAACTACGGCAAGGATCCGGGCGATCCCCAGTGGAAGGACGATCCGGGCGTGAAGGCCTTCTTCGCCTTCATGGACAAGTATTTCCCGGAAGGCGACAAGCTCAACACCGTCAACACCTACGCCTATTCGGTCGCCGAGCTGCTGGTGCAGGTCTTGAAGCAATGCGGTGACGATCTGACGCGCGAGAACGTCATGAAGCAGGCCGCCAGCATCAAGGGCTTCGTACCGAGCCTGGGGCTGCCCGGCATCAAGATCAACACCGGCGCGAACGACTATCGCGTCAACAAGCAGATGCAGATGATGAAGTTCAACGGCGAACGCTGGGAGCTGTTCGGACCGATCATCGAGGACACGGGCCCGTCCGGCTAGGCGAAGAGACGACGCGCCTACCTCAACGACGTCATGCCCGGGCTTGTCCCGGGCATCCACGTTCTTGGGTCGTCAAGGAAGCCGTGGATGGCCGGGTCAAGCCCGGCCATGACGATCGAGAGAGCTTCCTACTTGGCGTTCAGGTCGGTATCTCCCCAAAATTCTTCCCGACCGGCAGCACGGCGTGCCGGATCAGCCGCGAATCCTCGACCGCGGCCTGGCGGTGCTTCACCGCCTCGCGATAGACGGGGTCGCGGATCATCTCGACGAAGGCGGCGACGCTCGGATATTCGGCGATGAAGCAATGGTCCCAGCGCTCCTCCTGCGGGCCGATCAGCATCAGCTCGAATTTGCCCTGCCAGACGATGCGGCCGCCGAGACGTTCGAACACCGGGCCGCTTTCGCGGCCGTAGGCCGCATAGGCTTCCGCGCCGCTGGCCTTGCGTCCGTCAGGATAGGCAGCCTCTTTGCGCAGGCGGACCAGGTTCAGCATGTGGATCGGGCCCGGGCGATCGTTCTCCCGGAATTGCGCGAAGATCTCCTTGGTCGGATCAATATGGCCCATGGCGCTCCCTCTTCTATTGGAGCCGGCGATCCTAGCCTTGCCGCCCCGGAAGCGGAACTGCGGCCGGCGAATGCCGCATCTCCTAATCGCGCGTTAACGCCGGGGTAACCCGGCCTTAAACAGCGACCGCTAGCGTCTCGGCGGGGCGGGCTGACCGGGCGTTTGGCGTATGGCGTGGGGAAAGAAAAAGGGTGCGCGGAAGGAGCCGCTGTTCGGCTTGCCCGCGGCGCTCGCCGATCTGCGCCTGACCGCCGCGGACCGCGTTCCCGGCGGCGACGACAAGCCGAAGAAATCTGCCAAACCATCCGCCAAGCGCAAGAGCGAGGATGCCGGCGACGAGCCGCCGCGCGAGCGCAAAGCGCCAGCCAGCCGCGGCGGCGCCAAGCGGCGATCAAAGTCGCGCTTCGGTGCCGGCCTCGGCCGCCTGGTCTATTGGGGCGCGGTGCTGAGCCTGTGGGGCGTCATCGCCGTGATCGGCGTCGTGATCTATGTCGGCGCCCATTTGCCGCCGATCCAGTCGCTGGAAATCCCCAAGCGCCCACCGACGATCCAGATCGTCGGCATCGACGGCAGCATGCTGGCGCAGCGCGGCGAGATGGCCGGCGCCAATGTCGCACTGAAGGATCTGCCGCCGTATCTACCCAAGGCGTTCATCGCCATCGAGGACCGCCGCTTCTATTCGCATTTCGGCATCGACCCGGTCGGCATCCTGCGCGCGCTGGTCACCAACGTCCTCCATCGCGGCGTGTCACAGGGCGGCTCGACCTTGACACAGCAGCTCGCGAAAAACCTGTTCCTGACCCAGGAGCGCACCCTGCAGCGCAAGCTGCAGGAGGTGGAGCTCGCGATCTGGCTGGAGCGCAAGCACTCCAAGGACGAGATCCTGGAGCTCTATCTCAACCGCGTCTATTTCGGCTCCGGCGCCTACGGCGTCGAGGCGGCGGCGCAGAAATATTTCGGCAAGTCGGCGAAGAACGTGACGGTCGCGGAGGCCGCGATGCTGGCCGGCCTCGTCAAATCGCCGTCCCGCCTTGCCCCGAACCGCAACCCCGAAGGCGCCGAAGCGCGGGCGCAGATCGTGCTCGCGGCGATGGCGGATGCGAAATTCATCACCGACGCGCAGGCGAAGGCCTCGATCGGCCATCCCTCCTACAACGTGAAGCCGGCGGGCGCCGGCACGGTGAACTACGTCGCCGACTGGATCGGCGAGGTGCTGGACGATTTGGTCGGCCAGATCGACGAGAGCATCAAGGTCGAGACCACGATCGATCCGAAGCTGCAGAGCGTCGCCGAAGCCGCCATCATCGACGAGCTCGCGGCCAAGAGCGTGAAGTTCAACGTCAGCCAGGGCGCGCTGGTGGCGATGACGCCCGATGGCGCCGTGCGCGCCATGGTGGGAGGTCGGAACTATTCCGACAGCCAGTACAACCGCGCGGTCACCGCCAGGCGCCAGCCGGGCTCCTCGTTCAAGCCGTTCGTGTACCTCACCGCGCTCGAGCAGGGGCTGACGCCCGATACGATGCGCCAGGATGCGCCGATCGAGGTCAAGGGCTGGAGACCTGAGAACTACACCCATGAATATTTCGGCGCGGTGACGCTGACGCAGGCGCTGGCGATGTCGCTCAACACGGTCGCCATCCGCCTCGGCCTCGAGGTCGGGCCGAAGAACGTGGTGCGCACCGCGCACCGGCTCGGCATCTCCTCCAAGCTCGAGCCCAACGCCTCGATCGCGCTCGGCACGTCGGAGGTCTCAGTCGTCGAGCTGGTCGGCGCCTATGCGCCGTTCGCCAATGGCGGCCTCGCGGTGGCGCCGCATGTCGTCACAAGGATCAGGACGCTGAGCGGCAAGCTGCTCTACATGCGCCAGCCGGAGGAACGTAACCAGGTCATCGACCCCCGCTATGTCGGTATGATGAATGCGATGATGCGGGAGACGCTGATATCGGGCACAGCCAAGAAGGCGGAGATCCCGGGCTGGCCGGCGGCCGGCAAGACCGGCACCAGCCAGGATTACCGCGACGCCTGGTTCATCGGCTACACCGCGAGCCTCGTCACCGGCGTCTGGCTCGGCAACGACGACAACTCGCCGACCAAGAAGGCGACCGGCGGCGGCCTGCCGGTGGAAGTCTGGTCGCGCTTCATGAAGACCGCGCTCGAGGGCGTGCCGGTGGCAGCCTTGCCGAGCTCGCCTAGCGGCTGGGGCCTGTCGAACCTCGCGCAGGCGGCCTCGCAGGTGTCGCCGCCGACCCCGGCGGCTCCGCCGCAAGCGAACGCCGGCGGCTATCGCCCGCCGCCTCCGACGCGCGCCAATGTGCGGCCCGAGGCAGCGGCCGGGCTCGACGGCTGGCTGATGGATCGGCTGTTTGGCGGGAATCGGTAGCCGCAGGCTGAGGCCCTTCGGCGCCTCACAACAAAAACTGCGAAAACAACCCCATGCACAGTAGAACGCGATGTCCGGCGTGACGCGTGGTGGATCACTCGAAGCATTTGATGCGACGGGGTTAGTCAGGCAAACGGCGCAATCGTCGCGAAATGTGGCGAGAATCGCGCAAGACGCGCTGATGTCCCTTCACCCTCCACTGTCATTCCCCGCGAAGGCGGGGAATCCAGTACGCCGCGGCCTATCGATTCAATTACCAAGGCCTCTGGAATACTGGATCGCCCGCCTGCGCGGGCGATGACACCTCCCAAGGTGCCATCAGCGAACCCTAATCCTCGACCCCGTACCGGTGCAGATCGTTGCCGTAGGTGTCGAGCCACTTCTTGGCGCGCTCCATCGACGGGCAGACCTTGCCGCAGACGCGCCAGAACCGCGCCGAATGATTCATCTCGACGAGATGGGCGACCTCGTGCGCGGCGAGGTAGTCGAGCACGAAGGGCGGGGCGAGGATCAGGCGCCAGGAGAACGACAGCGAGCCCGCCGAGGTGCAGGAGCCCCAGCGGCTGGACTGATCGCGGATCGAGAGGCGCTTGACCCTGACGCCGAGCTCGGCAGCGTAGGCTTCCGCCGAGCGCTGCAGGTCGCGGCGCGCCTCGCGCTTGAGGAAGTCGCTGACGCGGCGATCGACATGCTCGAGGCCGCCGGCGACGCAGAGAATGCGCTCACCGCTGTCGCGCATCTCGGTCCACACCGTGCCGCGCTGACCGGCGCGATGAACGATGCGATGCGCCGTGCCGCGCAGCGGTATCACCGTGCCCGGCTGGAACGGCGCGGCCTTCGGCAAGCGGCCGAGACGCGCGGCAATCCACGCACCGTGACGCTGTGCGAAGTCTTTTGCTTCGGTAAGCGTGCCGCGCGGCGGCATGGTGAGGATGGCTTCGCGGTCGCTCGGATGAATTCTGAGCGTGTAGCGGCGCGCGCGGCGGTGCCGACGCAGCCGAATCGCAAAAAATTGCGATCCGTGGGTGATGACGAGGGTCTTTGGTTCGTGGGGCCGACGATAGAGGAGTGCGCGAGTGGCCATGTCTGTCAGTCCGGGGGGCAGGAGAGCGCCCGGATTCTGCCATAACCGCCGCCAGGGAAAGCGCTCGGCGCAAAAACAAATCATTTGCCCAATATACAGCGGTCCGGCGTCCGGGAGACCCTACAGACTGGGGTTGGAACCGGCTTTTTTCGCCCCCGCTGGACGCATGCGACACCCCCAAGGGGTGAGGGTAGACTCACTCCTATAAAGCTACCTAAATACCGCGAATCTGGCGGGAACTTGCCCCTGCCGAAGGCCTTGGCAGGGGCCGAAATTTCGACGGGAAAGCCGAAATTCAGGTTATTCAGCCGCGAGGGCCTGCAACGAAGCAGGATTCGCAGCCGAAACCATGAAGTCGTGAATCCGCGGCACGATCTCCGACTTGAATCGCGATCCGTTGAACACGCCGTAGTGTCCGACGCCCTTCTGGACGTAATGAACGCGGCGATGATCGGGAATCGCGCTGCACAATGTGTGCGTCGCTTCGGTCTGACCGAGACCGGAGATGTCGTCGTTCTCGCCTTCGACCGTCATCAGAGCGACGCGCTTGACCTTGGAAGGATCGACGCGGGTTCCGCGATGGGTCATCTCGCCCTTGGGCAGCGAGTGCTTCACGAACACGGTGTCGACGGTCTGCAGGTAATACTCGGCCGGCAGATCCATCACCGCGAGATATTCGTCGTAGAAGTCGCGATGCTTGTCGACGAGGTCGCCGTCGCCCTTCACCAGATGGGCAAACAGCTGCTTGTGGGCATCCATGTGCCGGTCGAGATTCATGCTGATGAAGCCGTTGAGCTGCAAGAATCCCGGATAGACGTCGCGCATCATGCCCGGATGCGGGAACGGCACCTTGGTGATGACGTGGTTGCGGAACCAGTCGATACCGCGCTCCTGGGCGAGGTTGTTCACCGCGGTCGGATTGCGGCGGGTGTCGATCGGGCCGCCCATCAGCGTCATCGAGGTCGGCACGAACGGATCGCGCCGCGCTTCCATGATCGAGACCGCCGCGACGACGGGCACGGAGGGCTGGCACACTGCCATCACATGCGTGTTGCCGCCGAGCACATGCAGCATCTCGATGACATAGTCGATGTAATCGTCGAGATCGAAGCGGCCATCGCTCAAGGGCACCATGCGGGCATCGGCCCAGTCGGTGATGTAGACCTCATGCGCCGGCAGGAAGGCCTCGACCGTGCCGCGCAGCAGCGTCGCATAATGGCCGGACATCGGGGCCACGATCAGCACGCGCGGCTGCGGGCTGCGCAGCGGACGGGCGAACTTGCGATCGAAGTAGAGCAGCTTGCAGAACGGCTTTTCCCAGACCGAGCGGATCTCGACGGGGACGCGGATGCCGTTGACCTCGGTGTCGTTGAGGCCCCATTCCGGCTTGCCGTAGCGGCGCGTGGTGCGCTCGAACAATTCGCAGGCCGCGGCGACCGACTTGCCGACCTCGGTACGCGACCAGGGATTGAGGGGATTCTGAAACAGCAGCTTGGTCGCGTCGGTGACCGCACGAGCCGGATTGAGAGAGGCGTGCGCCATCTCGTACATCCAGTACATCGGCGTCGTCAGGACTGGACTGCCTTCTGCCGCCAGGGGCGGCGCGCCGCCGAACTCACCAATGGGCATCGTTAATATCCTCTTCGCATCGCAGCATACTGCCGAATGCGTAATATTGCGTCAATCCATGGTTCCGTACATCTACGTGCCCGAAATGCCCAAACCAGCCTGAATCCACGGGAAAGTGACGTTATTCACCGCCGGACAGCAGCGAGCCGTGCCGCTTTGCGCTGCGCAAAAGGGCAAGGAATGCCCCAAAAGATGCAACCAAAAGGACGGCGTTGATCACCAACGCCTCCAGCATCAGATCGGTCCTAAAGGTCTGCTCGATCAGCAGCGCGCGCATTCCCTCGAAGGCATAGGTCGGCGGCAATGCCCAGGCGACGTATTGCAGCCAGACCGGCAACACGCTGACCGGATAGTAGACGCAGGCGAGCGGCAGGATCGCGAACATCAACGTCCAGACGATGCTCTCGGCGCCGAGGCCGTTTCGCAGCACGAGGCCCGAGACGAAGATGCCGACCGACCAGCTCGTGAAGATCAGATTGCAGAAGAACGCGATCAGCGGCAGGCCAAGGGCATAGACGTTGAAGTGAAACAGGAACAGCGCAAGCAGCGTCATCGGAATGATCCCGATCGCAAGCCGGATCAGGCTCATGACCATCAGCGACAGCAGAAACTCGATCGGCCTCAAGGGGCTCATCATGAGATTGCCGATGTTGCGCGCCCACATCTCCTCCAGGAAGGAGATGGAGAAGCCGAGCTGGCCGCGGAACAGGATGTCCCAGAGGATGACGGCGCCGATCAGCGTGCCGCCGGCGCGCGCGAAGAAGTTGGCGTTCTCGGCGATGTAATATTGGAGAAAGCCCCAGGTGATGACCTGCAGCGCCGGCCAATAGAGCAGCTCGAGCAGCCGCGGCCAGGACGACAGCAGCAGATACCAATAGCGCAGGATCATCGCGCCGATGCGATGGACGGAGATGCCGCGGGCGAGGGACGCCGTCATTGCGAGGAGCCCTTGCGACGAAGCAATCCAGACTGCCGACGCGGAACGATCCTGGATTGCTTCGCTGCGCTCGCAATGACGAAAGGAGCGCCCGTGCCCGTGCTATCCCTCATCGCACCGCCTCCTTCGCGCCGTTTGCCCGGCCGCGGGCGACGTCCAGAAACACCTCCTCCAGCGTGGTGCGGTTGTAGCGGGCCATGATCGCCTCGGGCGTATCGTCGTCTTCGATGCGGCCGCGCTTCATGATGATGACGCGGTCGCAGAGCCGCTCGACCTCGAGCATGTTGTGCGAGGCGAGGAGAATGGTGGCGTTGTTGTCCCGGCGGTACTGCTCCAGATGCGCCCGCACCCAGTCGGCGGTATCGGGGTCGAGCGAGGCGGTCGGCTCGTCCAGGAGCAGCAGCTCGGGCTGGTTGATCAGCGCCTTCGCCAGCGCAACGCGGGTCTTCTGCCCGGCGGAGAGCTTGCCGTTGGCGCGGTCGATGAAATCGCCGAGGTCGAGATCGGCGGCAAGCCTGGTAATGCGCTCAGTGAGGTTCTTCACGGCATAGAGCTTGCCGAACACGGTGAGGTTCTGCCGCACCGTGAGCCGCATCGGCATGTCGACATAGGGGCTCTCGAAATTCATCCGTCCCAGCACGGACGCGCTCTCGTCGGGCATCTCATGACCGAGCACCTGCACGCGGCCGGAGGTCGGCAACACCAGGCCCATGATCATCGCGATGGTCGTGGTCTTGCCGGCGCCATTGCCGCCGAGAAGCCCCGTGATGCTGCCGCGCGGCAGCGAAAAGGAGATGTCGTCGACGGCGCGGGTCTGCTTGTAGACCTTGACGAGGTGCTCGACCGCAATTGCCGCGGACGAATTTCGATCCGCGACAGTCGGCCGACTTGAAGCCTTGCCATTCTCGGTCATGCTGGCCGTTCTTCTGCTATTGCATCGGCGAGCGCAAGGCTTGATGTAAGGGCTCCTCAGCGGGCGGTTCCGCAAGCCCAGCGTTCGTGACCTTGGAAGGCGCCGCCCATTGGCCGATATGACCGAAATTGCCGATTCCGACTTCCGCCACGCGCAGCGGCATATCCGGCTGGACACGATCCTGCGGCTGCGCTGGCTCGCGGTGCTGGGACAGCTCGCGGCGATCTTCATCGTGGCCCAGGGGCTGGAGTTCAACGTCGAGATCATCCCCTGCGTCAGCATCATCGCTCTCTCGGCGGCGCTCAACCTCGCGCTCCAGACCGCGGCCAATCCGATGCAGCGGCTGGAGCCGCTGCAGGCGGCCGGCCTTCTCGCGCTGAACATCGTCGAGCTGGCGGGCCTGTTGTTCTTCACCGGCGGACTGCAGAACCCGTTCTCGTTCCTGTTCCTCGCGCCCGTGCTGATCTCGGCCACGGCGCTGCCGGCCCGCTTCACCTTCGGCCTCGGCCTGCTCGCCGTGGCCTGCGCGTCGGTGCTGTTCTTCTATCATTTTCCGCTGCCGTGGGATTCCGACGATCCCCTGGTGCTGCCGCCGATCTATCTCGTCGGCGTCTGGCTCTCGATCGCGCTCGCGATCGGCGTCACCAGCCTCTACTCGTTCCAGGTGACCGAGGAGGCGCGCAAGCTCGCGGACGCGCTGGCCGCGACCGAGCTGGTGCTGACGCGCGAGCAGCACCTGACCCAGCTCGACGGCCTTGCTGCCGCGGCCGCGCACGAGCTCGGCACGCCGCTCGCGACGATCTTCCTGATCTCGCGCGAGCTGGAAAAGACGGTGAAGGACGCAAGCATCGCCGCCGACCTGAAGACCTTGCGCGAGCAGACCCAGCGCTGCCGCGACATCCTCAGCAAGATCACCCAGCTCTCCTCCACCGGCGCGCCGTTCGACCACATGAAGCTGTCGGAGCTGATCGAGGAGGTGGTGGCGCCGCACCGCGATTTCGGCGTCGAGATCAAGGTGCGGATCGCGGTGGCCGCGGCGGCCGAGCCGGTCGGCTCACGCAATCCCGCGATCCTCTACGGCATCGGCAACATCGTCGAGAACGCGGTCGATTTCGCCCGCACCACGGTCGAGGTGAATGCCTGGTGGAACAATGACCATATCGAGCTCTTGATCTCCGACGACGGACCCGGCATTCCGCCCGATATCCTCAACCGGATCGGCGAGCCCTATCTGTCGCGGCGGCGCCCCCAGGACGACGGCGGCGGCGAACGGCGCGGCCTCGGCCTCGGCGTGTTCATCGCGCGCACCTTGCTGGAACGCACCGGCGCCAAGGTCTCGTTTACCAACCGGATCTTTCCGGACCATGGTGCGGTGGTGCAGATCACATGGCCGAGACAGCGTTTTGAGGCTATCGAGACGCTCGAAGAAACAATAGGATAGCCGCGACCTTGCGTCGCACAACGGGCCGGGTCGACCATTTGCCGCCTTGGCACCGCGCGATTGCGACGCCATATGTCAATGTGCTGGAGAGAGGACACAACCTTGAACGCCATTGCCGAACTGAACGAACAGACCGACCGCTCGCTTCTCATCGTGGAAGACGACAAGCCGTTTCTGGAGCGACTGTCGCGCGCCATGGAAACTCGGGGCTTTGCCGTCACGTCATGCGACACGGTATCGGATGGACTGGCGCAGATCGGCAAATCGGCGCCGGCCTTCGCCGTGGTGGATCTGCGGCTCGGCGACGGCAACGGCCTCGACGTGGTCTCGGCGCTGAAGAAGAAGCGCCCGGATGCACGCGCCATCGTGCTGACCGGCTACGGCAACATCGCCACCGCGGTGACCGCGGTGAAGATGGGCGCGATCGATTATCTCTCCAAGCCCGCGGATGCCGACGACGTCGTCGCCGCGCTGCTGTCGACCAACACCGAGAAATCCGAGCTGCCGGCCAACCCGATGTCGGCCGACCGCGTCCGCTGGGAGCACATCCAGCGCATCTACGAAATGTGTAACCGCAACGTCTCGGAAACGGCGCGCCGGCTCAACATGCACCGGCGTACGCTGCAGCGGATCCTGGCCAAGCGCGCGCCAAGGTAAAGGTGTCGTAGGGTGGGCAAAGGCGCGAAGCGCCGTGCCCGCCATGTCTCTCCTATCATGATCGACTAGTTTGGTGGGCACGCTACGCTTTGCCCACCCTACGGCACCTTATTTTGCGGCGCCTGCTATTCCCAAAAATCCGCGTGGCCCTGCGGATCGACCAGGCGGTTGATCCGCAGGGCCGCCGCCATTGCGAACCGTACCGTCATCTGCTTGCGCGTGGCGGCGGCGAGCTTGTGCTCGGGCGCCTCGCAATGCAGGTGCGCGCCGTAGGCGTCGGCGATGATCAGGCCGGTGTCTTCAGGAAAAATCTCGCACGGCAGATCCTGCGTGAAGGCGAAGAACAGCCGGTCGCAATGAGCGCGGTATTCGTGCCATTTCTGGTCGGCGCGCAAATCCTCGACCGACGACTTGATCTCGACGATCCAGATCTCACCGCGCTCGTTCAGCGCGACGAGATCGGCGCGCCGGCCGGACGGCAGCGGCAATTCGCTGATGCAGGAGAAGCCGAGCGAGCGCAGCAGACGCGCGGTGCCGCGCGCGATGGCCAGCGCCGTCTCCGACTGGCGGCGATCCGGCGGCGGCACGAGGGTGATGCGGGCGGTGTTGTCCATGGCGGGGAGGATAGCCGATTCCATTTCGCCCGTCATTCCGGGGCGCGCGCAGCGCGAGCTATGATGCGCAATTGCGCATCTGAGAATCCATAGCCACGGGGCGACGTGTGGGGCAAAGCGGGCAACTTCGAGTCTTCGCAAAATTGCTGCCTGTGGTTATGGGTCCCGGGCTCGCGCTGCGCGCGCCCCGGGACGACGGCGAGTGTGACGTGAGAGCGCGGAACCGCGCTCGGCCTTAACACTTATCACGCAGCCGCCCACCCGGGCGGAACCACCCAGGCTCCGCGCATGATCGACGATCTCTGGTACAAGAACGGCGTGATCTATTGCCTGTCCGTCGGCTCCTATATGGACGCCAACGGCGACGGCGTCGGCGATTTCAAGGGGCTGTTGCGGCGGCTGGATTATCTGCACGGGCTCGGCATCACCACGATCTGGCTGATGCCGTTCCAGACCTCGCCCGGGCGCGACGACGGCTACGACGTCGCCGACTATTACAGCGTCGATCCTCGCTACGGCACGCTCGGCGATTTCGTCGAGTTCACCCATGGCTGCAAGCAGCGCGGCATCCGCGTCATCATCGACCTCGTCGTCAACCACACCTCGGACCAGCACCGCTGGTTCAAGGAAGCGCGGCGCGATAAGGCTTCGCCCTATCGCGACTGGTACGTCTGGTCGGACAAGAAGCCTCCCGGTGCCAACAAGGGCATGGTGTTTCCCGGCGTGCAGAAATCGACCTGGACGCGCGACAAGGAATCGGGCGCGTATTACTTCCATCGCTTCTACGATTTCCAGCCGGATCTCAACACCTCGAACCCGCATGTGCAGGCCGAGATCCTGAAGATCATGGGCTTCTGGATCCAGCTCGGCGTCTCCGGCTTCCGCATGGACGCCGTGCCCTTCATCATCGCCACCAAAGGCGCGAAGGTGAAAAAGCCGGTCGAACAATACGACATGCTGCGCGCCTTCCGCGAATTCCTGCAATGGCGGCAGGGCGACGCCATCATTCTCGCCGAAGCCAACGTGCTGCCGAAGACGGACATGAAGTATTTCGGGCGCGACGGCGATCGCATGCACATGATGTTCAACTTCCACGTCAACCAGCACCTGTTCTATGCGCTGGCATCCGCCGATACGCGCCCCCTGGCGAAGGCGCTGAAAGCAACAAAACCGCGGCCGGCGACGGCGCAATGGGGCCTGTTCCTGCGCAATCACGACGAGCTCGATCTGGGGCGGCTGACCAAGGTGCAGCGGGACACCGTTTTCAAATCCTTCGGACCCGACAAGGACATGCAGCTCTACGACCGCGGCATCCGCCGGCGGCTCGCGCCGATGCTGGGCGGCGACCGCAGGCGGCTCGAGCTCGCCTACAGCCTGATGTGCACGCTGCCGGGGACGCCCGTGATCCGCTACGGCGACGAGATCGCGATGGGCGACGATCTCTCATTGCCCGAGCGCAATTGCGCGCGCACGCCGATGCAATGGTCGACCGAGCCGCATGGCGGCTTCACCAAGAGCGACAAGCCTGCATGTCCCGTCATCGACGAGGGCCCTTACGGCTTTCCGCACGTCAATGTCGCCAAGCAGCGGCGCGATCCGAACTCCATGCTGAACTGGACCGAGCGCATCATCCGCATGCGGAAGGAAGTGCCTGAGGTCGGCTGGGGCGATTTCACCGTCATTCCCGTGCGCGATCCCGCGGTGTTCATCATGCGCTACGATTGGCGCAACAATTCGGTGCTGTTCGTGCACAATCTCGACGAGAAGCCGCGCGAGGTCGCGTTCTCGACAGGGCTGTCAGGCGAGACCGGCGCGCACCTGATCAATCTGCTCGCGGAGGACCACAGCCACGCCGACAAGCGCGGCCAGCATCGCATCGTGCTGGAGCCATACGGCTACCGCTGGTATCGCGTCGGCGGGCTGGACTATCTGTTGAAGCGGAGCGATATCGACGACGACGCCGTGGGCGGGAAGAAGCATCCGGGGTGAGGTCGAGACGCCGTCGCTAGCTCCGCTGTTTCAACGATCGTCATTGCGAGCGCAGCGAAGCAATCCAGAATCTTTCAACGGAAAGACTCTGGATTGCTTCGTCGCAAGGGCTCCTCGCAATGACGGGGAGATAGCGGTGGCCACCTTCTCCGCCGTTCTCCCAGCGAAAGCGACGCCTACGGCGACGCCACCACCACGCCCTCATTGCCGCGCAGGTTCAGCACGCCTTCGATCTCCTCACCTTCGCGATCCAGGAACGTCGACAGCAGGATGCTGCTGCCGAAACGGATCGCGCTGGTGGTCACCGCGACCGGATCGGGGCCGAGATTGAGCGCCACGATCACGGCCTTGCCGGCGGCCTCCCGGCGGTAGATCAGGAGATCGCCTTGCGCGGCGATCGGATGATAATCGCCTGCGACCAGCGGGGGACAGCTCTTCCGCAAGCCGATCAGGCGCTTGTAGAGGCTGAGGATGGAGCGCGCATCGGATTCGAGATTGGCGACATTCTCGCGGATGTGGTCCTCCGGCAGCGGCAGCCACGGCCTTGCTTGTGAAAAGCCGGCGAAGTTCGTGGAATCCCATTGCATCGGCGTGCGGCAGCCGTCGCGGCCGACACCGATGCCGGGCACGTTCTTCTCGAAGGGGTCGCGCACATCCTCCGGCGCGATCGCGAGCTGGTGCATGCCGATCTCGTCGCCGTAGTAAAGCGTCGGCGTGCCGCGCAGCGTCAGCAGCAGCATGGCGGCAACGCGGGCCTGCTCTGGCCCGACGCGGCTCGCGACGCGCGGGCGATCGTGGTTGCCGAGCACCCAGTTCGGCCAGGCACCGCGCGGCAGCGCCTTCTCGTAATCCTCGATGATCTTTTCGATCGAGCGGGCGCTCCAGAAGGTCGAGAGCAGCGCGAAATTGAACGGCATCTGCGCGCCGGTGAGGTCGTTGCCGTAATAGGCCATGAGCCGGTGCAGCGGCAGATAAATCTCGCCGATCAGGACGCGCGCGCCATAGGAATCGGTGACACGCCGCATCTCGGCGATGACATCGTGCACCTCCGATTGGTCGGTGGAATATTGCGTCAGGATCCTCTCGTTCGGCGGGCGGCCCTCGACATAATGCGGGTTGGGCGGGTTGTCGCGGAATTCGGCGTCCTTGATCAGGTGCCAGATCACGTCGACGCGAAAGCCGTCGACACCCCGGTCCAGCCAGAACCGCATCACGTCGTAGATCGCGGCGCGGACGTCCGGATTGCGCCAGTTGAGATCCGGCTGCTGGGCGAGGAAGGCGTGGTAGTAATATTGGCCGGTGGCCTCGTCGAACGCCCAGGCGCTGCCGCCGAACTCGGACAGCCAATTGTTCGGCACGCCGCCGCCTTCTGCCGGATCGCGCCAGATGTACCAATCGCGCTTGGGATTGTCGCGCGAGGACCGGCTCTCGACGAACCAGGGGTGCTGGTCGGAGGTGTGGTTCGGCACGAGGTCGAGGATCAGCTTCAGGCCATTGTCATGGGCGGCCGCGAGCAACGCGTCGAAATCCGCCATCGTGCCGAACAGCGGCTCGATGCCGACATAGTCCGAGATGTCGTAGCCGAAATCCGCCATCGGCGAGGGAAAGATCGGCGACAGCCAGATCGCGTCGACGCCGAGCGATTTGACATAAGGCAGCCGCTGCAGGATGCCGGCGAGATCGCCGACGCCGTCGCCGTTCGAGTCCTGAAACGAGCGCGGATAGATCTGATAGAAGATGCCGTCGCGCCACCAATTCTCGTTGTCGTGAGCCATGCCGAAGACCACCCAAATCCGCCGCCTTGCGCGGGAGAACGCGACAGCAACGCCCCGGTTCAAATTGGCAGGCCAATTGGGACGGCCGTGTGACGGTTGTTCCCCGGCGCGGGCACGAATCTTTTGCTTGGCGGCCCGGCAAAAATCGGCATTGTGAGGCCATGACCGAGCAAAACGACACCCAAGAATCCCGGCAAGCCAAGGCGGGCGCGATCATCGTTCCCGTGACGCTATTCGAGCAGAACTGCACCATCATCTGGGACGAGCCTTCCAAGAAGGCCGTGGTGATCGATCCCGGCGGCGACGTGCCGAAGATTCTGGATGCGATCAAGCAAACCGGCGTCACCGTGGAGAAGATCTGGCTGACCCATGGCCATATCGATCACGTCGGCGGCGCGGCCGAGCTGCGCGATGCGCTGAAGGTGCCGATCGAGGGTCCGCATGTCGCGGACAAGTTCCTGCTCGACAACGTCGTGGCGAGCGGCGCGCGCTTCGGCATGACCGGAGGACGCGATTTCACGCCCGACCGCTGGCTCGACGAGGGCGAGCGCGTGTCGATCGGCGACCTGCACTTCGACATCCTGCATTGCCCCGGCCACTCGCCGGGCAGCGTGGTGTTCTTCAACAAGGATCTGCGCTTTGCCCATGTCGGCGACGTGCTGTTCGCCGGCTCGGTGGGGCGCACCGACCTGCCCGGCGGCAGTCACGCCACGCTGATCGACTCGATCAAGACGAAATTGCTGCCGCTCGGCGACGACGTCGGCTTCATCTGCGGCCACGGCGCGGGCTCGAGCATCGGCCAGGAGCGGATGACCAATCCGTTCATCACCGGCGAGATGTGAGGCGCTACAAACTCCGCTGTCATCCCGGACAAGCGCAAGCGCAGATCCGGGATCCATAACCACAGGGAGATGTGGTTACGGGACTCGGAGTTACCTCTTCGTGCCCAACTTTGTCCTGTGGCTATGGGCCCCGGATCTGCGCGCGCTTGAGGCGCGCTTGTCCGGGACGACGGCTGAATGTGTGTCGACCAACTACTTCATCAATCCCGCGGCCGTCAGCGCGCGGGTGATGATCTGGCCGATGTCGAAGCCGCGCGCCATTTCGCGCTGCGGCTCGGCCGGCTCTGCGGCAACCGCGGTGCGGATCGAGCGGGCGAGATGCGGCGCAGGCGAGAGCGCCGGTTTCGCGGCAGGCTTCGTAGCGGACTTCATGGCAGGCTTGGCCTCCGCCTTCTTCGTGGCGGCGTCCGGAATCCAGCCGGTGAGGCCGAAGAACTTAGCGATGTGATAGGACGATGAGATGCCGGCCTCGATCAGGAAGGCGCCTTCGATGCCGTAGCGCTGATCGTTGTCGGCCAGCCCAAGCGGCGTGCCGTGCGCCATGTCGGTGATGGCAAAGGACTCGACCAGCGTCTCGCCGTCCTTGTCCCACCAGGCCTGGCGCGGATAGCCGTCGACATTGGTCTCCGCCATCGGCACTTCGGGCAGACCGTGCAGGTCGAGCCACTGCTTGACGATCTCGTTGGCATTGCCGGGATTGACGGTGCGGTCGGCGCTGCCGTGCCACACCGAAACCCTCGGCCAGGGCCCACGATGATCGGAGGCGCTGCGCACGAGATCGCCGAGCTCGCGCGCGGGACGCGCCGGAGAATGAAACATGCCGTCGAGCGCCTCGCGCAGATTGGAAGCGATGCCGTAAGGCAGCCCGGCAATGATCGCGCCGGCGGTAAAGACTTCCGGATAGGTCGCGAGCATCACCGAGGTCATGCCGCCGCCGGCCGACAGGCCGGTGATGAAGACGCGCCTGGGATCGATGCGATGCGCCTTCACCATGTGCGCGATCATCGCGCGGATCGAACGCGGCTCGCCGCTGTCCCGCGCGGTGTCCTCCGGATTGAACCAGTTGAAGCAGGTGTTGGCGTTGTTGATGCGCTGCTGCTCGGGCATCAGCAGCGCAAAGCCGTAATGCTGCGCGAGCGTCGACCAGCCCGCGCCGAGATCGTAACCGGCCGCCGTCTGCCCGCAGCCATGCAGCACGACGACGAGCGCGCGCGGCCGCTGCAATTGCGCCGGCACGAACGCGAACATGCGCAAGGCGCCGGGATTGTCGCCGAAGCCAGTGACCTCCTGCAGCGGGCTGAATCCACCTGCACCGCGGCCGGGCTCGGCGAAGCGCAGTCCGTCCAGCCTGGGCAGACGTCTCAAGAGATCGATATTTCTGGCTAATGACACGGCAATGTCCTGGTGGGCGACGTTCAACGTCCAGCCCAACCAGATAGTTGCTGCGTTGCAAAATAAAAAGACCGTGCGCTGTCGATCTCGGTGAAATTCGCGGGAAGACCGCAGGATTCCGCAGGTATTAACAGCAATGCCTCGACTTCCTGCAGAGGCGCGGCGCATCCGCGCCGGAAATGCGGCGCGGGGTCACGGTTAATGTCACAAACAGCGCGATCGAGACGAGAAAGGCTACGCGTGCTGATTGCGGCCATTCCGGCCGCATTTCCGATCTGATCGTCGCGCCATAGCTGAAGACGATCATCCTGGGCGCCAGCGCGTGCGCCTCTTCATTCGATCGCAGATCGCTTCGCCTCTCGGCGAGTCCGATATCACTTGAGCGACGCCCTCTCGACACGTCATTGCGAGCGCAGCGAAGCAATCCAGAGTCATGCCGCGGAGATACTCTGGATTGCTTCGCTGCGCTCGCAATGACGGCGTGGCACCATCGAGACACTGAATTACATCAGCCCCCGCTGAGGCTCCCCTCCTCGCTTCGGCGCATGCCTGCATTCCACCACGCGGGACATCGCGTGATTGCGTTCGTGCCGTCAGGCACGTAGCCTGACACGACCAACAAACAGAAAATTCAGCCGGAGAGAACACATGGCGCGCCTGAAGTTCGGAGCCTTTCTTGCCCCGCATCACCCGATCGGGGAGCATCCGATGCTGCAGTTCCGGCGCGATCTCGACCTCGTCGAGCAGCTGGATGCGCTCGGCTATGACGAGTTCTGGTGCGGCGAGCATCATTCCTCGGGCTGGGAGATGATCGCCTCGCCCGAGATGTTCCTGGCCGCGGCCGGCGAGCGCACCAAGCGGATCAAGCTCGGCAGCGGCGTGGTGTCGCTGCCCTATCACCATCCCTTCAACGTCGCCCAGCGCATGGTGCAGCTCGATCATATGACCGGCGGCCGCGCCATTTTCGGCTCCGGACCGGGCGCGCTCGCCTCCGATGCGCACACGCTCGGCATCGATCCGATGACGCAGCGCGACCGCCAGGACGAGGCGATCGGCGTGATCCGCCGCCTCTTCAACGGCGAGCGCGTCACCGCCAAGAGCGACTGGTTCACCATGAACGACGCCGCGCTGCAGATTCTGCCCTTGCAGGAGGAGATGCCGTTCGTGGTGGCCTCGCAGATCTCGCCCTCCGGCATGACGCTGGCCGGCAAATACGGCATCGGTATCATCTCGCTGGGCTCGATGACGACGCAGGGCTTGATGTCGCTGCAGCAGCAATGGCAGTTCGCCGAGGATGCCGCCAAGAAGCACGGCACCAAGGTCGATCGCGCCGACTGGCGCGTGCTCTTGACCTGGCACATCGCGGAGACGCGTGAACAAGCCCGACGCGAGGCCGGCGCGGGCCTGATGCGCTGGCACAACGAATATAATGTCGGCACGCTGCAGCGGCCGGGCCTCACCGCGTTCTCCTCGCCCGACGAGGCCGTCGACAAGACCGCCTTCGTCGAGGGCGCGGCGTCCACCATCGGCACGCCCGACGATCTCGTCAAAACCATCAAGAACGTGATGCAGGTCTCCGGCGGCGTCGGCGCCATCATCGGCTTCGTGCACGACTGGGCCAATCCGGAAAACACACGCCGGAGCTGGGACATGGTGGCGCGCTACGTCGTGCCCGAGATCAACGGCTACATCGACGGGCTGCGCAGGTCGCAAAAATTCGTGATCGAGAACCGCGCGATCTTCGAGCGCGCGGGCCAGGCCGTGATGGCCAAGATCATGGAGAACGAGAAGGCCGCCGAGGCGCTGAAGGTCACCGGCCCCGGCCGCGTCGCCATTCCCGCCGTCAACGCGCCGGATCTGCAGAAGGAAGCGGCGAAGCGGTAGGGCAAGGCTCAGCTCATACAGAACTTCTCGGCGGCGCCTGAGCGAGCGCCTCGTCCTTCGAGACGACCGCTTTCAGCGGTCTCCTCAGGATGAGGCTAGGCGGCATCGGAATCCGTTGAAACTGCTGCCGCGCACTCCGTCCTCATCCTGAGGGCCCGCCGAAGGCGGGCATCTCGAAGGATGGCCGCAGGGAGGCTCTCAAGCGCCGTTGCCCTCGCTGCGGCGCCGATGGCGGCTGACGACATTGTGCATGAGACGATCGGCGCGCTGGCCTACCTCGATATGCTATGCTCGCCGAGCCAGCCAATCGGAGCGATCGTCATGTCGATGCAGAATTTGGCCGCCCCTGCGCTTCCGTTCACTCCGCCGCGGCGCAACGAGCTGACCCACATTCCCGGCGACGAAGGCTGGCCGATCATCGGCAAGACCTTTCAGGTGCTCGCCGATCCCAAGGGCCACATCGAAGCGAACGGCGCCAAGTACGGCCTGGTCTACCGCACGCATTTTTTCGGCGAGACCAATGTCGTGCTGCTCGGGCCCGAGGCCAACGAGCTCGTGCTGTTCGACCAGCAGAAGCTGTTCTCCTCGACTCATGGCTGGGACAAGGTGCTGGGGCTGTTGTTTCCGCGCGGATTGATGCTGCTGGATTTCGAGGAGCATCGCCTGCATCGCAAGGCGCTCTCGGTCGCCTTCAAATCCGGGCCGATGAAGTCCTATCTCGGAGATCTCGACCGCGGCATTTCCGCGCGCGTCGCGCAATGGAAGGCCAAGCCGGGCGAGATGCAGCTTTATCCGGCGATGAAGCAGCTCACACTCGATCTCGCCGCGGCCTCGTTCCTCGGCGCCGATATCGGGCCCGAGGTCGACGAGATCAACCGCGCCTTCATCGACATGGTGGCGGCCGCCGTCACCCCGATCCGCCGTCCCCTGCCCGGCACCCAGATGGCGCGAGGGGTGAAGGGACGCAAGCGCATCATCGCCTATTTCCGCGAGCAGATTCCGCTGCGACGCGGCAATCACGGCGGCGACGATTTGTTCTCGCAGCTCTGCCGCGCCACCCATGAGGACGGCGCGCTGCTGTCGGACCAGGACATCATCGACCATATGAGCTTCCTGATGATGGCCGCGCACGACACGCTGACCTCGTCGCTGACCTCCTTCATCGGCGAGCTCGCCGCCAATCGGGACTGGCAGGACCGGCTGCGCGCGGAGGTGCTCGCGCTCGGTCTCGTCTCCGGCGCGCCGACCAGCTTCGACGATCTGGAAAAGATGCCGCTGACCGAGATGGCGTTCAAGGAAGCGCTGCGGATCAAGCCGCCGGTGCCGTCGATGCCGCGCCGCGCGATGCGCGATTTCAGCTTCAAGGGTTTTGCGATCCCCGCCGGCACAGCGGTCGGCATCAACCCGCTTTATACGCACCACATGAAGGAGATCTGGCCGGAGCCGGACCGTTTCGATCCCCTGCGCTTCACCGAGGACGCGCAGCGCGGCCGCCACCGTTTCGCCTTCGTGCCCTTCGGCGGCGGCGCGCATATGTGCCTAGGCCTGCACTTCGCCTACATGCAGGCGAAGTGTTTCGCGCGGCATTTCCTGGAGAACATCGAGGTGTCGCTCGCACCAGGCTACAAGCCGGACTGGCAGATGTGGCCGATCCCGAAGCCGCGGGACGGGCTGCGGGTGCGAGTGAGGGCGGTTTAGCGTCACCACCGTCATTGCGAGCGAAGCGAAGCAATCCAGACTGTCTCCCCGGAAACAGTCTGGATTGCTTCGTCGCAAGGGCTCCTCGCAATGACGGAAGCCTAGTCTCGTAGGGTGGGCAAAGCGAAGCGTGCCCACCATGCCTCGCCGGGTTCAAACATCGATGGTGGGCACGGCGCGCGAAGAGCGCGCCTTTGCCCACCCTACGGCACCGTCGGCGGGGGCTTCTACGCCCCCTGATCGAACGCCTTGCGCAGGGCCACATAGCCCTGCTGCTGCAGGCTCCAATTGCGGCCGCCGGTCATGGCGCCGTCGACGACGAGGTCGTGGCCGTTGATGAAGCTGGATTCGTCGCTCGCCAGGAACACTGCGGCCTGCGCGATGTCGTCGGGGAGGCCGGCCCGCGGGATCGGCTGCGCGGTCTTGTAGACCTCGCGCATCACTGCCGGCGTCTTCTCGGCGGCATCGGTCGAGAGCCCCAGCGCCTTGCCGAAGATGCCGGTCGCGATCGCACCGGGCGAGATCGCGTTGACGCGGACGTTGGATTCGCCGAGCTCCATCGCCACGCATTTGGTGAGGTGGATCACCGCCGCCTTGGCCGCACTATAGACCATCGACGACGAGAAGCCGGCGAGGCGGCCAGCAATGCTGCCATTGTTGATGATGCTGCCCGCGCCCTGCTTCTTCATGTAGGGCGCGGCGTGCTTCATGCCGAGCATGACGCTGCGCACCAGCGTCGCCATGGCCGCATCGAACCGCTCGACCTCGAGGCCCTCGATGCCGCCGGTCTGTGCCGGCCCGCCGGCATTGTTGAACAGGCAATCGATCCTGCCGAACTTGTCCACCGCAAGCGCGATCAGCGCCTGCATCTGCGCTTCGACGGTGACGTCGGTCTGACGGAAGATGCAACTCTCCCCGAGTTGCTTCGCCAACGCCTCGCCTTCCGGCACGCGCCGACCCGCGATCACAATTTTGGCACCTTCGGCAACGAAGACTTCCGCAGTGCGCAATCCGATGCCGCTCGTCGCTCCCGTAATCACCGCAACCTTGCCGTCCAGCCTGCCCATGGAATGTTCCTGTTTTCGAGCGATTTGATGCCAAAAGGCGAATGCCGGCCGCCGTCGCCGCAGCGGTCACTATCCCTGCCCGCTTCCGACAAGGCAAGCTATGCTTGGACGAGCGGCATGCGTAACATCCTCGCGGGCCGCTCGATCGTCGTACGCCCATCGCAACCGGGCAGCGCATGAAGAAGCTGATCGACGAGTTCCGCAAGGGCTGGCAGGGTACGGCGCCGCCTTCGCTCGGTCTGAGCATCGGCTTTGCGGTGGTCTGCCTGTTGGGTGCAACCCTGGTCCGCTGGGGCCTCGCTCAGGTTCGTCCCGACATCTATTTCACGCCCTACTTCCCGGCCGTGTTCTTTGCTGCGGCCCTGGGCGGCTTCCGGATCGGCATCGTGACGGCGCTCGTCGGCGGCGTGCTCGGCGTCGTCCTCAATTTCGGCGATGCTTTTGCCGATCGCGCGCGGTTTGCCCTGCTGGCACTTTACTGGGCCGTGTGCGCGATGACCATCTGGGGTGTCGAGCATTATCGCACCATGCTGGCCGAGCAGCGCCGAATTTCCAAACGCCTGATCGAGGAAGAAGATTATCGCAAGCTGCTGGTGGAGGAGCTCCAGCACCGGCTGAAGAACAAGCTGTCCACGGTGCATGCGGTGCTGCACCAGGTGCTGCACGACCAGCCGCAGGTCTGGGCCCGGGTCGATCCGCGGCTGCGCTCGCTGGCCGCAACCGACGATTTGATCTCGCGGATCGACAAGGCCGGCTGCGACATCCGCGACCTCCTGATCTCCGAGCTCGGGCCTTACGGCCATGTCCGCTTCACGCTCAACGGCGAGCGGCTGTTCCTGCCGCCGAAGCTCGCCGTCACGCTGTCATTGATGTTTCACGAGCTAGCCACCAATGCGGGCAAGTACGGCGCATTCTCCGCCCCGCGCGGTCTGTTGCAGGTGTCATGGACCATCATCGACGACCGCCTGACCGTCACCTGGGACGAAACCGAAGGACCGAGCGTGGACAAGGTGTCGGAGCCCGGCTTCGGCACCAAGCTCTTGAAATCGGCACTCTCGGCTTTCGACGGCAGGACCGAGATCTCGTATCTGAAAACCGGTCTGCATTGCATCATGCAGTGTCGAATTCCACGAAGCGAATAGAACATCGCGACATGAAAGGTGTAATCCTTCCCCCCGCTTGCGCGGTGGCGCAATCGCGTGCGGCATTTGCGCGACCTGAGCAAGCGCCTCGTCCTTCGAGACGACCGCTTCGCGGTCTCCTCAGGATGAGGCTAAGCGGCCTCGGTGTTCGCTGAAACTGGCGCAGCGCGCTCCGCTCCTCATCCTGAGGGCCCGCCGACGGCGGGCGTCTCGAAGGATGGCCGCAGGCGAAATCGCTCCCACGCGCATACCTCGCGCTGTTTTGCTGAGCGCGTTGACGCTCTGTTAATGACGATCGTCGGCGCGCGTCGGATCCTCGCAAGTTTTCTCCAAAACACCCCCGTATTTCTCCCGACCCCTTAACCAAACTTAAGAGGGAACCGCGGAAGATCGCGCCCATTGCTAAAGGCGCGCTCAAACAACAAGATTCATGACTTCTATGAACGACAATCGATATTCCGGCGCGACTGAAGCCGAGCTCGGTTTTCTCAAGGAAATCGTTAGAATGCTGCCGGCCGGCCTCACCGTGCAGGACGCGAATGGCGAACTGCTGCTGGTCAACGATGCCGCCGCCGCGCAGCTCGGCCTGGATGGCAGCCGTCCTTCACCCGATCTGACGCCGCGCCGCGAAGCCTGCCGGCAGGCACTGAGCGCCGGCCAGCCGGTCGTGACCGAGGAAGCGCTTCACGCCGGCGCCGCGCGAAAGGTGCTGCTCACGACCCATCGTCCGGTTCGTCTCGACGGACGCGAGCTCCTGATCTCGGCATCCTCCGACATCACCGAGCAGAAGAACTTCGAGGACCAGCTGTTCCGCTCGGCCTATTTCGACGAGCTGACCGGGCTGCCCTCGCGGCGCGTGATCGAGCACCGCGCCAATGCCCTGCTCGCGCGCGACCGCGGCGACGAACGCTTTGCGCTGGCCTTTCTCGACGTCGACAATTTCAAGCACATCAACGATTATTACGGCCACGCCGTGGGCGACGCGCTGCTGGTCGAGTTGTCGAAGCGGCTCGGACGGGACTTGCGCGATTCCGACATGCTCTCGCGCATCTCCGGCGACGAATTCCTGCTGCTGCTGTCACCGATCCAGGGACAGGAGGAAGTCGCCGAATTCATGCAATCGACGCTGGAGCGGCTGACCGCGCCGTTCTTCATCGACCATTCGGAAGTGTTCGCCTCGACCTCGGTCGGCATCAGCCTCTATCCCGACCATGGCGGCAGCTTCGAGACGCTGCGGCAGAACGCGGACATCGCGATGTACCGCATCAAGAACAACGGCAAGGGACTGGCCGCTTTCTTCGATGCCAGCATGGAGCGCGAGGCGCAGGCGCGGATGAAGGTCGAGCAGTCGCTGCGGCTCGCGATCCTGGAAAAGCGCTTCTGCTGCGCCTTCCAGTCCAAGGTCGACATCCGCACGCAGGCGGTGAAGGGCATCGAGGCCTTGGTGCGCCTACGTGACGACGAAGGCGTGATCCAGGCACCCGGCTCGTTCATCAATCTTGCCGGCGAACTCGGCCTGATCGACGAGCTGACCCATCTCGTGCTCGCCGAGATCGTCAAGTCGATCGACCTGATCAACGACACGTTCGGCCCGGAAGCGACCATCAGCATCAACGTCGCCGCCAAGCAGGCCGGCAATCCCGAGTTCATGCGCAGCTTTGCGCAGGCGCTGGACGACACCGGCTTTCCGCAGCGGTTCATGATCGAGGTGACGGAAGACGCCTTCGTCGCCAAGAATCACTTCCAGGCTGAGATCCTGCCGATGTTCCGCAAGCTCGGCGTCGGCATCTCGATCGACGATTTCGGCACCGGCTATTCCTCGCTCTCGGCGCTCGCCGACATCACCGCCGACGAGATCAAGATCGACCGCTCCTTCATCACCGACATCCATAAGCGTCCGCGCAGCCAGGGCATCCTGCGCGCGATCGAATCCTTGAGCGAGGCGCTCGGCATGACGGTGATCGCCGAAGGCCTCGAATCCTACGAGGAGCTGGCCTATCTGCAGGCCGCCACCAAGATCCGCTACGCGCAGGGCTATTACTTCTCGCGGCCGATCTTCCTGGAGGAGCTGAAGCTCGCAACGCCCTCGTCGAGCGAGGCGCGGGTCAGCGTGGCAAGCCGCCCCGCGCAACAGAACCGCCAGGGCTATTCACGGGCGAGCGGGTATCGGCGGTAGGGGCAGCGCAACACATCCCGCTGTCGTCCCGGGGCGCGCAAAGCGCGAGCCCGGGACCCATAACCACAGAGCGCAGTTGCTGCGCGACGCTCCCACTCAGAGTCTTCGCCAAATTGCTCCCTGGGGGTATGGGTCCCGGGCTCGCTTCGCGCCCCGGGACGACAGCAATTGCTGGAGCTGGCTTCAGCCACCAATTCCCCCTTTGAAATCGCTACACTTTTGGTAATACACAGGCGGACCTCCCCGAGGTATCTCATGCCTGCCGCTTCCTCCTCGATCAGCGATCCCGCCTATCTCCGTGCGCGCGCGATGGAGACGCTGTTCGAGCGGCTGGAGAAGCTCTGCGAGGGCGCGATTGCGATCGATCGCGGCGGGCGCGTCGTCTACGTCAACGAGAAATATCTTGCAGCCCTCGGCCTCAACCATCCCAGCGAGGCGATCGGCCGGTCGATCGAGGAGGTCATCCCCAACAGCCTGATGCGGAGGGTGGCAGAGACCGGCGAGCCGATCCTGCTCGACATCATGGAGCTCGGCGGCGAGCAGCTCGTCGTCACCCGCATGCCGATCGAGGACGAGAACGGGACGGTGATCGGCGCGATCGGCTTCGTGCTCTACGATCATCTCGAAAGCCTGAAGCCCCTGCTCGCCCGCGTCGCCCAGCTCGAGAGCGATCTGCGGCTGGCGCGGCGGCAATTGTCCAACGCCCGCGCGGCGCGTTTCACCTTCGCCGATTTCGTCGGCACGACGCCGGCCATCGCGCGCGCCAAGGAGCTCGCCAGCCGCGCCGCGCGGCAGAGCGTCACGGTGCTGCTCACCGGCGAGACCGGGACGGGAAAGGAGATGCTGGCGCAGGCGATCCACAACGCCTCCTCGCGCGCCGAGAAGCCGTTCGTCAGCGTCAACGTCGCCGCCATCCCCGAGACGCTGATCGAATCGGAGTTCTTCGGCACTGCGCCGGGCGCCTATACCGGCGCCGACCGACGGGGACGCGAGGGCAAATTCCGCATTGCCGACGGCGGCACGCTGTTCCTCGACGAGATCGGCGAGATGCCGCTGCAGCTCCAAGCAAAGCTGTTGCGGGTGCTCCAGGAGCGCGAGATCGAGCCGCTCGGCTCGGACAAGATCACCAGGGTCGACGTCCGCGTCATCGCCGCGACCAATGTGGACCTGCGCAAGCGCGTCAGCGACGGCGCATTTCGCGCCGACCTCTACTACCGTCTCAACGTGCTTTCGGTCGACCTGCCGCCGCTGCGCCACTGCCTGGACGATCTCCCTGACATCTGCGCCCGGCTGCTCGACGACATCAGCGCATCGGGCGACTACGTCAAGGCGAAGATCACGCCGAGCGCGCTCGCTGCGCTCGCTCGTTACGACTGGCCGGGCAATGTCCGCGAGCTCCGCAATATCCTCGAGCGCGCACTGATCCTCAGCGATTCCGGGCGGCTGACCGGCGAGGATGTCGCCCGCATTCTCCCGATCGAGACCGAGGTCAGGCTTGCACCGCCCGAGCGCCCGGCCGGATCGGTGGTGCCCTATGCCGAAGCCGAGGCCGAGTTCGAGAAGCAGACACTCGAACAAGCGCTCGCCGCCAGCAACGGCCAGATCACCGAGGCCGCCAGGATGCTGCGGATCTCGCGTGCGACCTTCTACAAGAAGCTCGCCAAATTCGGCCTCGCCTCGGGATCGGCGCCCGTCTGAGTTTCGAGACATGGGAGTGTCCGGAGTCTCGGATTCCGGACACCGCATCCGGCCGCTCTTCGGGGGTGAATTGCAGGCAATTGCCGCAGATTTCAGCCGTTTTGCGCGGCACTGCGGGATCTGGCGCGGACCTTGCTATCCGCTTTGCCGTCTTTCCTTCGCGAGGAGCAACCTGTTCCGGGGCAGCTCTTCGCGATAAGATCAAGCAAAACAAGGCCTACGGTCCAGGGAGCGGGAGGAACGCCGTGAGCCATCATCCAGCTCTGCCTTATCTGCGCAACTCCGAGAAGGGCAAGGTCGTCTCGGCGAATGAAGCCGTCATGCTGATCCGCGACGGCGACACGGTGGCGACCGGCGGCTTCGTCGGCATCGGCTTTGCCGAGGAGATCGCGGTCGCGCTGGAGGAGCTCTATCTGTCCCACGAGGGCGATGCGCCCTATACGCAAGGCAAGCCGCGCAACCTGACGCTGGTCTATGCCGCCGGGCAGGGCGACGGCAAGCAGCGCGGCCTCAATCATTTCGCGCATGAAGGCCTGGTGCGGCGCGTGATCGGCGGGCATTGGGGTCTTGCGCCGAAATTGCAGCAGCTCGCGATCGCGAACCAGATCGAGGCCTACAACCTGCCGCAAGGCGTCATCACGCATCTGTTCCGCGACATCGCCGCGCACCGCCCCGGCCACATCACCCGCGTCGGCATGGGCACCTTCGTCGATCCCCGGCACGGCGGCGGCAAGCTGAATGCGCGCACCACCGAGGACCTGGTGGAGCTGATCACGCTGCGCGGCGAGCAGTGCCTGCTCTACAAGACCTTTCCCATCGACGTCGGGATCATCCGCGCCACCACCGGCGATCCCGACGGCAATCTCACCATGGAGAAGGAGGCGCTGACGCTGGAAGCGCTCACCATCGCCATGGCGGCGCACAATTCCGGCGGCATCGTCATCGCCCAGGTCGAGCGCGTCGCCGAGGCCGGCAGCCTCAATCCGCGCCAGGTCAAGATTCCCGGCATCCTCGTCGACTGCGTCGTGGTAGCGAAGCCGGAGAATCACTGGCAGACGTTCGGCACGCAATACAATCCGGCGTTCTCGAGCGAGATCCGCGTCCGCGCCGCCTCGCTGCCGGTGATGCCGATCAGCGAGCGCAAGATCATCGCCCGGCGCGCCGCGCTGGAGCTGAAGGCCAACAGCGTCGTCAATCTCGGCATCGGCATGCCGGAGGGGATCGCCTCGGTCGCCAACGAAGAGCGCATCATCGATCTCATCACGCTGACGGCGGAACCCGGCGTGATCGGCGGCATCCCCGCGAGCGGCATCGATTTCGGCGCGGCGATCAACACGCAGGCGGTGATCGACCAGCCCTATCAGTTCGATTTCTACGACGGCGGCGGCCTCGATGCCGCCTTCCTCGGCCTCGCCCAGGTCGATCGCGTGGGCAACCTCAATGTCAGCAAATTCGGACCGAAGCTTGCCGGGGCCGGCGGCTTCATCAACATCAGCCAGAACGCCAAGGAAGTGATCTTCGTCGGCACCTTCGGCGCGGGCAAGCAGCGCATTGCGGTGAAGGACGGCAAGCTCGCCATCCTCGACGAGGCCAAGTCGCGCAAGTTCGTGGAGAGCGTCGAGCACGTCACCTTCAGCGGCCCGTTTGCCGCCGCGCGCAAGCAGCGCACGCTGTACGTCACCGAGCGTTGCGTGTTCGAGCTCCGGCCGGGCGGGCTCGAGCTCATCGAGATCGCGCCCGGCATCGACATCGAGCGCGACATCCTGCGCCTGATGGATTTCAAGCCGCTGATCCCGCGCGATCCGGCGCTGATGGACTCGCGCATTTTCGGCGACGGGCTGATGGAGCTGCGCGAGCGCCTGCTCACGATCCCGCTTGACCAGCGCTTCACGCTGGACGAGCAGCAAAACCTGTTCTTCGTCAACCTGGAACGCTATCCGCTGCGCAGCAAGACCGAGATCGACACCATCGCTGCCATTGTCGAGGCCCGCCTGGCGCCGCTCGGACGCCGGGTCTACGCCATCGTCAATTATGACAATTTTTCCATCCTGCCGGAGCTGATGGACGATTATTCGGCCATGGTCCGCAGCCTCGTCGACCGCTTCTATTCCGGTGTGTCGCGCTACACCACGTCGGGCTTCCTGCGCATCAAGCTCGGCGAAGCCCTGGAGAAGCGCGGCGTCGCGCCGCACATCTTCGAGAGCGCGGAGGAAGCGCAGTCTGATCGGCGTCAAGCCGAGGGCGCCGGCGATGCGCGGCCAGCTCAAAAATGATGCATGTTCGAAAGGCCGAGATGCTCAGGCGGAAGGTTCAATTGCAATGTCTGTAACGTTGTGCAAATCGCTGTTGCCGAGAAACTTTGAATCAGGAGGGACCATCGTGCGTCGATCACTCATCATAGCAACAACCATTCTCGCGCTCGGCGTGGGCACCTCCGCGCTGGCCGACGATCTCAAGATCGCGCTGATCTACGGCAAGACCGGTCCGCTCGAAGCCTACGCCAAGCAGACCGAGACCGGCCTGAAGATGGGCTTCGAATACGCCACCAAAGGCAGCATGACGCTCGACGGCCGCAAGATCGTCATCATCACCAAGGACGACCAGGGCAAGCCGGACCTCGCCAAGGCCGCTCTCGCGGAAGCCTATCAGGACGACAAGGCCGACATCGCGATCGGCACGACGTCGTCGGCCGCGGCGCTCGCCATTCTTCCCGTCGCCGAGGAGAACAAGAAGATCCTGATCGTCGAACCCGCGGTCGCGGACCAGATTACCGGCGAGAAGTGGAATCGCTACATCTTCCGCACCGCGCGCAACTCCTCGCAGGACGCGATCTCCAACGCGGTCGCGATCGGCAAGCAGGGCGTCACCGTGGCGACGCTGGCGCAGGACTACGCCTTCGGCCGCGACGGCGTCGCCGCCTTCAAGGAGGCGCTCGCCAAGACCGGTGCGACGCTCGCGGCGGAAGAATATGCCCCGACCTCGACCACCGACTTCACCGCGGTCGGCCAACGCCTGTTCGACGCGCTGAAGGACAAGCCCGGTCGCAAGGTGATCTGGGTGATCTGGGCCGGCGCCGGCAATCCGCTGGCCAAGCTCCAGGACATGGATCCGAAGCGCTATGGCATCGAGCTCTCCACCGGCGGCAACATCCTGCCGGCGCTCGCAGCCTACAAGGGCCTGCCCGGCATGGAAGGCGCGACCTATTACTTCTATGAGATCCCCAAGAACCCGGTGAACGACTGGCTGGTCGCCGAGCACCAGAAGCGCTTCAACGCGCCGCCGGACTTCTTCACCGCGGGCGGTTTTGCGGCTGCGATGTCCGTCGTCGCCGCCGTCACCAAGGCGAAGTCGACCGACTCCGAGAAGCTGATCACCGCGATGGAAGGCCTGGAGTTTGATACGCCCAAGGGGAAGATGGTGTTCCGGAAAGAGGACCATCAGGCGCTGCAGAGCATGTATCACTTCAAGGTCAAGGTCGATCCGAACGTCGCCTGGGCCGTGCTCGAGCCGGTGCGCGAGCTGAAGATCGAGGACATGGACGTTCCGATCAAGAACAAGCGGTGATTTCTTCACCTCTCCCGTAGGGAGAGGTCGGCGCGAAGCGCCGGGTGAGGGGTACCACCCTCTCGTGGGACCTGTGCCCCTCACCCGATTTGCTGCGCAAATCGACCTCTCCCCTTCGGGGAGAGGTGTCACAACCAGCCGACACGCTTGAACCCATGCCCCTCACCCTCGAAACCCGCGATCTCACCATCCGCTTCGGCGGCCATGTCGCGGTCAACAATGTCTCCTGCACGTTTCGCCCGGGCGAGCTTACCGCCATCGTCGGGCCGAACGGCGCCGGCAAGACCACCTATTTCAATCTGATCTCGGGCCAGCTGCGGGCATCTGGCGGCAGCATCCTGTTCGACGGCACCGACATCACCCAGCATTCCGCGCCGATGCGGACCCGTGCGGGTCTCGGACGCGCGTTCCAGCTCACCAACCTGTTTCCCAACCTGACGGTGGAAGAGAATGTTCGCCTCGCGGTGCAGGCCGCTAGCGGCACCCATTACGAGATGCTGCGGCCCTGGATGGTGCGGCGCGACCTGATCGCGCGCGCCGACGCCATTCTCGACCAGGTCGCGCTTGGCAATCGCCGCGGCGTCACTGCGACCGCGCTGTCGCATGGCGACCAGCGCAAGCTGGAAGTGGCCCTGATGATCGCGCTGGAGCCAAAGGTGTTCATGTTCGACGAGCCGACCGCCGGCATGAGCATCGACGAGGTGCCTGTCGTCCTCAACCTGATCGCGCAGCTCAAGCAGGACAGGAGCAAGATTATTTTGCTGGTCGAGCACAAGATGGACGTGGTGCGCTCGCTCGCGGACCGCATCATCGTGCTGCATAACGGACAGCTGGTGGCCGACGGCGTGCCTGCCGAAGTGATCGCCTCGCCGATCGTGCAGGAAGCCTATCTCGGCGTCGCGCCCAAGAACGCTATAGAGAGCGCGGCAGGGAGCGCATCATGAGCGATCTCCTCAAGCTGTCCGGCGTGCACACCCATATCGGGCGCTATCACATCCTCCAGGGCATCGATCTCACGGTGCCGCAAGGACAGGTCACGATGCTGCTCGGCCGCAACGGCGCCGGCAAGACCACGACGCTGCGCACCATCATGGGCCTGTGGCAGGCTTCAAAAGGCGAGATCACCCTCGCCGGCCGGCGCATCGAGAGCCTTGCGACGCCCGACATCGCGCGGCTCGGCGTCGGCTACGTGCCGGAGAGCATGGCGGTGTTCTCCGATCTCACGGTGAAGGAGAACCTGGTGCTGGCGGCGCGCGACGCGCCGATCGACGACACGCAGCTGGATTGGATCTTCGGCTTCTTCCCGGCGCTGCGCCGCTTCTGGCTGTCGCGCGCGGGGAGCCTGTCGGGCGGGCAGAAGCAGATGCTGTCGATCGCCCGCGCCATCATCGAGCCGCGCAAGCTGCTCCTGATCGACGAGCCGACCAAGGGCCTCGCGCCCGCCATCGTGATGGCGCTGATCGAGTGCCTGAAGGAGATCAAGCGCAAGGGCGCGACGATCCTCCTGGTCGAACAGAATTTCTTTGCCGCCCGCGAGCTCGGCGACAACGTGCTGGTCATGGACAACGGCACCATCGTTCATCGCGGCGAGATGGCGGCGCTCGCCGCCGACGTGCCGCTGCAGGAGCGGCTGCTCGGCCTGAGCCTGGAGGCGCATCAGTGACAGACCTTGCCGCAACCGATCCGCTGCCGAAGCCGAAGCGCGACCTCGCGCCGATCCTGCTGCCGGTGGCGCTGGCGCTGCTGATGATCCCGCTGATCGGATCGACCTCGTCCTGGCTGACCCTGACCGCCGCGAGCCTTGCCATGGGCATGATGATCTTCATCATGGCCTCAGGGCTCACGCTGGTGTTCGGCCTGATGGACGTGCTCAATTTCGGCCATGGCGCCTTCATCGCCGTCGGCGCCTATGTTGCCATGCTCGTTCTGGCGCCGTTCGCGGCCTCCATCCAGGCCGACTCGCTCTGGACGAACCTCGCGGTGCTGGCCCCGGCCGCGCTGCTGTCGATGGCGGTGTCGGGCGCGCTCGGCCTCGTCGTCGAGCGCGTGCTGATCCTGCCCGTCTACGGCCAGCACCTGAAGCAGATCCTGATGACGACCGGCGGCCTCATTGTTGCGGAACAGACGCTCTATGCGCTGTGGGGACCGCAGATCATCCCGATGCCGCTGCCGGCCTCGCTGCGCGGCTCCTTCATCCTCGGCGACGTCGCGATCGCCAAGTACCGCGTGCTGGCGATGCTGATCGGGCTTTCTGTCTTCATCGCGATCCAGCTCGTGCTCAACCGCACCAAGCTCGGCCTCTTGATCCGCGCCGGCGTCGAGAACCGCGAGATGGTCGAGGCGCTCGGCTATCGCATCCGCCGCCTGTTCCTCGGCGTGTTCATGACGGGATCGGCGCTGGCCGGCCTCGGCGGCGTGATGTGGGCGCTCTATCGCGAGCAGGTCCACGCCTCGATGAGCGACGACCTCACCGTGCTCATTTTCATCGTCGTCATCATCGGCGGGCTGGGATCGATCGGCGGCTGCTTCATCGGCGCCATCCTCGTCGCCATGGTCGCCAATTACGGCGGCTTCCTGGTGCCGAAGCTCGCCCTCGTCTCCAACATCCTGCTGATGGTCGCCATTCTGATGTGGCGGCCGCGCGGCCTCTATGCGGTGACCAGCCGATGATGATCCTCTCGGGCGATCCGCCGCGCAGCCGCGTCCTGACCCTCGTTCTCGTCGTCATCATCCTGGCGCTGGCGGCGACGCCGTTCCTGTTTCCGGGCGCCAAGGCGCTGAACGTCGCGGCCAAGATCTGCGTCTTCGCAGCCCTCGTCGCTTCCTACGATCTCTTGCTCGGCTATACCGGGTCGGTGTCGTTCGCCCACACCATGTTCTACGGCATCGGCAGCTACGCCATCGCGATCGCGCTGTACGGGATGGGTCCGAATTGGGCCGCGGTCGGCACCGGCATCGTCACCGGCCTGCCGCTCGCCGCGTTGCTGGCGCTCGCGATCGGGCTGTTCTCGCTGCGCGTCGCCGCGATCTTCTTTGCCATGATCACGCTCGCGGTCGCCTCCGCCTTCCAGGTGTTGGCCTCGCAGCTGTCCTGGCTGACCGGCGGTGAGGACGGGCGCAGCTTCCAGCTGCCGGAGCTGCTCCGCCCCGGCACGGTGCTGATCCCCAAGAACCTGTTCGGCTTCGAGATCAACGGCCGCATCCTGACCTTCTACCTGGTGTTCGCGATCTCAGGCCTGATGATCCTCGCTCTGCTCCGCGTGGTGAACTCGCCGTTCGGGCGCGTGCTGCAGGCGATCCGCGAGAACCGCTTTCGCGCCGAGGCGCTCGGCTTCCGCACCGTGTTCCACCTGACCTACGCCAACTGCCTTGCGGCCCTCGTCGCCGCCAGCGCCGGCATCCTGAACGCGCTGTGGCTGCGCTATGCAGGTCCCGACACCTCGCTCAGCTTCTCCATCATGCTGGACATCCTGCTGATGGTGGTGATCGGCGGCATGGGCACGATCTACGGCGCGATCATCGGCGCCACGATCTTCATCCTCGCGCAGAACTATCTGCAGTCGCTGATGGGCGTCGCCTCCAAGGCGGCGGACGAAGCCGGCCTGCCGCTGCTGCCGGGGCTGTTGCATCCCGACCGCTGGCTGCTCTGGCTCGGGCTGCTGTTCATAGCCAGCGTCTATTTCTTCCCGACCGGCGTGGTCGGACGGCTGCGCCATGGCGGCGGCAAGAAGACCGCCGGCCCCTCGCATTAACCGATGATTCATGATGCAGCGCTGTGATTGCGGCGCGCACGACACAATCCTCGCGCGTGATACCCGCGGTGCTGCATATGGATGTGCGATCAGCCCAGCTGCATTAATGCTTAGGTAACTGGCTTTCCTAAGGTTTGCGCCATTTGTGCGGTGTATTCCTGGTCCTCCAGTGAGGGGGAATGCGCCAGGTCTTTGCCAGGGTAGCAGCCGGAATGTCTCAAGCCGCGAGAAACGGCTGGGAGGCCTTGGCGCGCCGTGGTCCCGTCCTGTGGCTGACCCTGTGCGGCGTGTTTCTGGTCGCGGGAATCTTCATCGCCACGGCGGTAGCCGTCGGCGAGTTTCGCGAGCGGACCCTCGCCAACCGCGAACGCGAGCTTGAAAACACGGTGAAGCTGATCGCGCGGCATTTCGATCAGCAATTCGAGGATTCCGACGTCGTCGCCGCCGACCTGATCGGGCAGATGAACCTGCCGGAGATCACCTCGCCTGCGATGTTCCGCGAGCGCATGTCGGGGCCAGCGGCCAACCAGATGCTGCGCAGCAAGATCAGCTCCGTGTCGTATCTCGGCGACATCGCGATCTACGATGCCGAGGGCGAGCTGATCAACTGGTCGCGGGCCCAGCCGCTGCCCAAGATCAACGTCTCCTCGCGCGCCTATTTCCAGTCGTTCAAATTCAACCCGGCGGCCGAGCCGGTGATCCTGGAATCGGTCCGCAGCTTCCTGATCGGCAAATGGACCACGGTCGTCGCACGCCGGCTGCGCGGCGCGGACGGCACCTTCCTCGGCGCCATGGTGCGGCGGATCGATCCGGACAGCTATCAGCAATACTTCGCATCGGTCGCGCTCGCCGACGGCACGGCCATTTCGTTGCTCGACCGCGAGGGCAAGTTGCTGGCGCGCTATCCGCACGCCGAGGAACTGATCGGGCGGAACTTCAAGGACGCGCCGCTGATGCAGAAAGTGCTGGCCGAAGGCGGTCAGCAGACGCTCCGCGGCAGGAGCCCCGTCACCGGCGAGGAGCGGCTCGGCTCGGCCGCGTCGCTGACGCATTTCCCGCTGGTCATCATCGCCACCAACATCACGGCAGCGGCGCTCGCGGACTGGCGGCAGCAGACCGGCTTCATGGTGGCAACGGCGGGCTTCTCGGCGGGCGTGATCGCGCTGATCCTCTATCTGATCATCCGCCAGATCAACCGGCAGAACCGCGAGGCCCAGCAGCGGATCGAGGCGGAGCGGCTCCGACTCGACACCGCCCTCAACAACATGTCGCAGGGGCTGATCCTGTACGACGCCGGCGGCACCATCGTCACCTGCAACCGCCGCTACGCCGAGATGTTCGGCCTTTCGCACGACGTCATCAAGCCCGGCTGTCACATCCGAGAGGCGATGTATCATCGCAAGGAGCGCGGCGCGTTCGACGGCGACGTCGAGGCGTTTTGCGCCGAGGTCATGAGGGTCGTCGCCGAAGGCACGGTCTCGACGCTGACCCATCAACTGGCCAATGGCCGCGCCTTCCAGGTCATCAACACGCCGCTCGCACAGGGCGGATGGGTCGCCACGATCGAGGACATCACCGAGCGCCGCAACCTGGAGCAGGAGCGCGACCGCAACTACACATTCCTGCGCGAGATCATCGACCACATCCCGTCGCAGATCACCGTGAAGGACGCCCGGACGCGGCAATATCTGCTGCTCAACGTTGTCGCCGAGCAGCTGTTCGGCCAGTCCCGCCAGGACGTCGTCGGCAAGACCGCCTTCGACATCTTCCCCGAGGGGGCCGCCGCCCACATCACCGACGACGACAGCAGGGCGCTGAAATCGGCCAAGGGCTTGTTCAAGGACGAGCACGCCTGGCAGATGCCCGGCATGGGCCTGCGCTACATCACCTCGACCCGCATCGGCATCAACGACGGCGCCGGCGAGCCGCGCTATCTCATTCATGTCATCGACGACGTCACCGAGCGTCGGCGCGCCGACGAGAAGATCGCGCATATGGCGCATTACGATGCGCTGACCGACCTGCCGAACCGGACCCTGTTCCGCGAGCAGATCGAACGCGAGCTGGCGAACGTCGCCGATGGCTGCCAGTTCGCGCTGCTCTATATCGATGTCGACGAGTTCAAGGGCATCAACGATTCGCTCGGCCACCACGTCGGCGACGAGTTGCTGAAGGCGATCGCAGGCCGCCTCCGCGGCTGCCTCAAGCAGGGCGACCTGATCGCGCGGCTCGGCGGCGACGAGTTCGCGGTGATCCAGACCGGGATTCAATCCCCCGCGGACGTGCTGTCCTTCGTGACGAGGATCTACCAGGCGATCCGCCAGCCCTATCATTGCCTCGGCCACCAGCTCTCGACCGATGCCAGCATCGGCATTGCGCTGGCGCCGCAGGACGGCTCAGACCTCGATCAACTCATCAAGAACGCCGACCTCGCGATGTACGGCGCCAAGGCCGAGGGCCGCCGCACCCACCGCTTCTTCGAGCCGGAGATGGATGCCAGCGCCAAGGCGCGCCTCAGCATGGAGCAGGATCTGCGCCAGGCCCTGGTGAACGGCGGCTTCGAGATCCACTATCAGCCGCTGGTCGACCTGCGCACCAACGAAGTCTCCGGCTGCGAGGCGCTGCTGCGCTGGCGCCATCCCGAGCGCGGCATGGTGTCGCCGGCCGAGTTCATTCCGGTCGCCGAGGACACCGGCCTGATCACCGAGCTCGGCGACTGGGTGCTGCGCATGGCCTGCAACGAGGCCGCGACCTGGCCGGCGCAAGTGCGCGTCGCGGTCAACGTCTCGCCCGTCCAGCTCAAATGCGACACGCTGGCGCTGCGGATTGCGAGCGCGCTCGCCGCCTCCGGGCTGGATCCGCGCCGGCTCGAGCTCGAGATCACCGAGGCCGTGCTGATCCGCGATGACGAGGCGGCGCTCTCGATCCTGCACCAGCTCCGCGCGATCGGCGTGCGCATCGCGCTCGACGATTTCGGCACCGGCTATTCCTCGCTGAGCTACCTGAAGCGCTTCCCGTTCGACAAGATCAAGATCGACCGCTGCTTCGTCGCCGACATCGCCGAGACCACCGGCTCGCCGGTCATCGTGCAGGCGGTGGTGAACATCGCGGCCGCCAGCAGCATGACCACGGTGGCCGAGGGCGTCGAGACCGAGGCGCAGCGCGACATGCTGCGCGCGCTCGGCTGCACGCAGATGCAGGGCTATCTGTTCAGCGCGCCGAAGCCGGCCAGCGAGGTGCGCAAGCTGTTCGGTGCCGGCGATGGCTCGCCCGGAACCTTGCCCGTGGCGGCGGTGGCCTGATGCCGAAGTCGCGCAGGACCGTCGATGTCGCCGATTCCTACGCGGTGCGGCTGATGCAGCACCTGGTGGTGCCGACCTTCGTGATCGACCCGAAGCGCCGCGTCGTGATCTGGAACAGGGCCTGCGAGCGGCTGACCGGCGTCGCCGCCTCCGAGGTGATCGGCACCAGCAAGCACTGGCAGGCGTTCTACGAGACGAAGCGCCCCTGCCTTGCCGACCTCGTCGCGCTCGACCGGCCCGAGCAGCTGCCGGAGTACTATCCGGAATATGCCGCGCGCGGCCACAACGGGCTCGGCTTCTCCGCGGAGAACTGGTGCGTGATGCCCAAGCTCGGCAGCCAACTCTATCTCGCCATCGACGCCGGCCCGATCCACGACGAGGCTGGCAACCTGATTGCGGTGGTGGAGACGCTGCGCGACCTCACCGACCAGAAGCGCGCCGAGATGGCCCTGAAGGAGCTCGCCACCAAGGACGGGCTGACCGGCTTGGCGAACCGCCGCGCCTTCGACCAGATGCTGCTCGGCGAATGGGCCCGCGCCCAGCGCACGCAGAAGCCGCTGGCGCTGCTGTTCGTCGACGTCGACCATTTCAAGCTGTTCAACGACCAGCACGGCCACCAGAGCGGCGACGAGTGCCTGCGCGCGGTTGCTGGCGTCGTCAGCCGGCACGCGGTGCGCCCGCTCGATCTCGCCAGCCGCTATGGCGGCGAGGAGTTTGCGCTGATCCTGCCCGACATGGATTCTGACACCGCCTGCATGGTGGCCGAGCAGATCCGCTATGCCGTCATGGCCTTGGCGATCGCCCATGGTGCGATGGGTGCCGGCGATCACGTCACCCTCAGCGTCGGCGTCGCCAGCCACGTTCCTGATGGGAGCGACGGCGGCCCGGACCGGCTGCTCGGCGCCGCCGACGAGGCGCTCTATGTCGCCAAACGCCTCGGCCGCAACCGCGTCGTCTGCGCCGAACGGGCGCTTGCCGAATTCGCCGCCCGCGGCGGAAAGCCGGTTCCGGCCCCGGTCAGGCGCAAATCGGCCTGAAGCGCGCTCCGGCGAGAAGCGGTTGCCCGCCCCGCGCCAATCGGCTAAATGAACCTGCAACTGCACCCGTAGCTCAGCTGGATAGAGCGTTGCCCTCCGAAGGCAAAGGTCACACGTTCGAATCGTGTCGGGTGCGCCAGCTCAGGATTTTGCGCGAGGCCGTGCGAGTCTCCTAACAGCGCGATGCGATTGGGATGGGTCTCATCGCGCTTTAGATGGTTGTTTGGACATAGTCTTTTCGGAAAACCGCTGCACACTTTTCCGGACCACGCGCTAGGACGCGCTCGAAGATTGGCCATACGCGATTGCAAGGAGCCGTTCGAGGCTTGACGTCAGCGATCGACGGGTCGCCCCAGCCCCCTTACCCGCATCATTGCCCGAGAAGCCTGGAATGCCGGTGGATACGGAGATGACCAATGAAGCTCGCGCGTGAAGGTATCCAACTGTCGTTCGACATCGCTGGGAAGGGATCGCCTGAGTTCCTGTTCGTCCATGGCCTTGGCGGGGATCGCACCCACTTTGCGCCACAGATGGAGTACTTCGGTCGGCACGTGTGCCCGGCAAGAGATAACGAATCCGGTCATCGTGGGTCAAAGCATGGGCGGCAACATGGCACTCGAAATTGCGGCCCGTTATCCGGATTTTCCTGCGGGGCTGGTGCTGCTCGATTCCGGCGTGCTCTTCCCTGCCTCGGCGGGAGCGGTGTTCACCAGCTACCTGGAGGGCCTGCAGGGGCCGAACTTTGCGGACGAGATCCGAAAAATCGTGGCGGACTCCTGTCTGCCGACCGATAGATGCCACGCCCATGTCGAACAGACCTTCCTGGCGACGCCACAGCACGTGCTGGTGTCGACGTTTAGGAGTCTGTTTCCCTGGGATGTGCATCGGGCGGGTCAGTGCGCCCAAGCGTGCCGGGTCCCGGTGCTGTATATCGAAGCGGCTCATCGGCTCGCGGATCTAGACCGCCTTGGCGCACTATGCCCGCAACTGGTTACGGCCAAGGCTGTTGGCTCCGGGCATTTCCTGTCGCTCGAGGTGCCGGAGCAGATCAACGCCATGATCGATCGATTCATCTCGCTTTACGTGCAAAGACGCGAATGAACTTCGCATGAGCGTGACGTGCCAACGGCTCCCAGGACGCTACATTGGCAGGGCGTATCAAGGTCAGACGAGATCGTGCCGGCACTCAATTCAGCATCGCGACAATCGCCTGGATCTGGTCGGACGCGGTCGTCACCAGTCCGTCATATGACGTCTGGCCGTGTGCGGCGGCCTTCAGGATGCATTCGGCCACGGCCGCTTTCAGGCCGAAGACTGACTGATGCGCCGGCACGCTTGCCATCACGGTCTCCAGTGCCTGACGCATCGTGTGAATGAGCTCGGAGCTGTATTGCATGGACCTGTCCTCCGCGGACTCATATTGGGTCGCGTGCCCCTGCTTGCCACTCACAAGCCTGCGATCGCGCTTTGACAACCGCCCATCCATCACCTCGCGCTTCTTTTCACGCGATTGTATCATCCTGCCATGAGCGAATCCGACACGATGCCTGGCGCAGCCGCGGCCGTGCGCAAGATCATCCATATCGACATGGATGCGTTCTATGCGTCGGTGGAGCAGCGCGACAATCCGGAGCTGCGCGGCAAGCCGGTCGCGGTCGGCGGCTCCGCGGAACGCGGTGTCGTTGCGGCAGCGAGCTACGAGGCGCGCAGGTTCGGCGTCCGCTCGGCCATGCCGTCGGTGACGGCGAAGCGGCAATGTCCCGATCTGATCTTCGTCAGGCCGCGCTTCGAGGTCTACAAGGCGATCTCCAGGCAAATCCGCGACATCTTCGCCGAGCACACGCCCGTCATCGAGCCGCTGTCGCTGGACGAAGCCTATCTCGACGTGACGGAGAACCTGCAAGGCATCCCGCTGGCGCGGGACATCGCGCTGAGGATCCGCGCGAAGATCAAGGCCGAGACCGGCCTCAACGCGTCGGCGGGCATCTCCTACAACAAGTTCCTGGCCAAGCTCGCGTCCGATCATCGCAAGCCCAACGGCCAGTTCGTGATCTCGCCGGAGATGGGGCCCGCCTTCGTCGAGACGCTCCCGGTCGGCAAGTTCCACGGCATCGGTCCGGCGACCGCGGCGAAGATGAACGCGCTCGGCCTGTTCACCGGCCGCGACATCCGTAACCAGTCGCTGGAGTTCATGAACGCCAATTTCGGCAAGTCGGGCGCGTATTATTATTGGATATCACGCGGCGTCGACGAACGCCCTGTGCGCGCCAACCGGATCCGCAAATCTGTCGGCGCGGAGAACACGTTCTCGACCGACCTCGACGCCTTCGACGCGCTTGCCGCCGAGCTCAGGCCTCTCGTCGACAAGGTCTGGCGGCATTGCGAGGCGACCGGCAATCGCGGCCGCACCGTCACCCTGAAGATCAAGTTCGCCGACTTCGAGATCATCACGCGCAGCAGATCGGTCGCGGCGGCCGTTGCCGGGCGCGACGATCTGGAGCGGTTGGCCTGCGGCCTGCTCGAAGCCGAGATGCCGCTGCCCAAGCGCGTCAGGCTGCTGGGAGTTGCGCTGTCCTCGCTCCACGCCGCCGGCGAATCGGAGCCGCAGCTGACGCTGGGCATCTGAACGCGGCGCGAGCTTTCGGCGACGGAGCGCACCAGGCGCGACGAACGGTGGCGGATGTTTCGATCCGCCACCGATGGAGGCAATCGCGCTCGGGTCCGTTCAATGCTTCATATGCTCGAACACCACGATCACGCCGGTCGGTTCGGGCTCATGCGCCATCAGGCGCGTCAGGTCGGAATCGCCCCAATCGGCGAGGCTGACGACCTCGCCGCTCTCGCGGTCGCTGCCGAGCGATCCCGTCGGCTCGAGGACCTTGAGCCCCATCTCGTCGACGAAGAAAGTGTGCTCGCCGAACATGCTGTTGAGCTGCGGCATCGCCGGATGTTCGTCGGGCAGCACCTGAGCGCCGAGTTGGTGGACGGTCTGCTTCACCTGTTCCGATGTGAGCTTCATGAGCTGCTCCGTTGCTGGATCCGGTTGTCATCGAGCCGGGCGGGAGCGAGCATTCCCTGCGCCCTTGTGCGCCTGGCTCAGAGTCCCGAACAGGCGCTGCGGACAAATGTTCCTGCGAAATGTATTTCGTGATCGCGAGTTTCATCGGCCGCGTTCGCAGCACAAGATCGCCACAGGATGCACACGATCGGCCGATCGACGCGCTACTCGCTGCTGTTCTCGCCGACCGACAGCGCGCAGATGCGTGACAGATATGTGTACGGCAGGCCGCTCTCCTCGGCCCAGGCATTGAACTGCGCCTGCACCTTGGCGAGATCGCCCTTCGACTTGACCTCCTCGGCGATGTCGAGACCAGCATCGCGCAGGCAGGCCACCACGTCCTTGGACGTCACGAAGCCGTCCCAGCCGACGAAGCGCAGCAGCATCTGGCCGGTGTTGCCGCCCAGCCGGCTGCCGCGCTTATTGAGGAGATCGAGCAGGCCGATCTCGTCGGACGACGGCCATTTCGCCAGAAACTTGCCGAAGCTGCCGTGCTCCTTCGCGATCTCCTGCACGAACGCGGCATTGTCCCGCACCGACATGATCTTGGCGCCGTTGCGCACGATGCGCGCATCGCGCAGCAGGCCCTCCCAATAGTCTTCGGGCTGGAAGCTGAGCTTGGCGGGCTGGAAATGCAGGAAGGCCGCTTCAAAGCCGTCCCATTTGGAATCGATCACGCTCCAGGCAAAGCCGGCGCAGAACACCCGCCTGGTCATCTCGGCGAGGATACGATCGTCGCCGAGCTTGGCCAGCCGCTTCAGGTCCGGCTTGGCCGGCATCAATTTGTCCAGCGCCCTGGGCCCGCCCTTGCGCTTCTCGGCGCGGGCGCGAACGGTCTTGAAGGAGGTCATGTGGACATGCGCTCTCGAGGATGCGCCACGACATCAGAATTCACGCGGCGGGTCCAGTCCCGCGAATATCAGGCGTCCTGATCGCATCGCCGGATCAGGCGAATTTATGTTGATTTCATCTCGGGGTTGCTATTCTGATGCCGGAGTGATGGAAATGATCCTTGTCACCACAACGCCCCTGTCTTCCTTCCCGTTGTCGTCCCCATTGATATGGCGAGCGGCGCGCTTGCTGCTCAGCAAGTGACTGTCTGCTGCGATGTCGTTCGTTTCCCTGGCGTTCCTTTGCTTTGTTCCCGCGACCTTTCTGCTCTATCACGCCACCTCGCGGCTTGCGGTTCAGAACGTCATCATCCTGGTCGCTAGCTACGTATTTTACGGCTGGTGGGACTGGCGCTTTCTGCCCCTGCTCGCCGGCATTTCCATCGTCAACTATGCCGCGGCGATCGTCATCGCCGCCTCCAAGCGCGAACAAACCCGAAAGCTCCTGCTCACTCTCGCCATCGCAGCGGCGATGATCGTTCTTGCGATCTTCAAATACTTCAATTTCTTCATCGATTCGTTCTCGATGATCGCCGAGCGCGTGGGGCTTCATCCGAACCTGCCGACATTGCGCATCGTGCTGCCGCTCGGCATCTCCTTCATCACCTTCCAGGGCATCGCCTACGTGGTCGACGTCTATCGCGGCAAGCATGCCGCCGAGAGGGACGTCGTCAAGTTTCTCGCCTTCAAGGCGTTCTTCCCGCAGCTCGTGGCCGGCCCGATCGAGCGGGCGAGCAACCTCCTGGATCAATTTTCGGCGCCGCGACGTTTCACGTCCGATCACGCCGAGCGCGCGCTCTGGCTCCTGATCTACGGCTATGCCATGAAGGTCGTGGTGGCAGACAGCCTCGCGCCGATCGTGGACACGCTCTTCATTCCGGAGCAGCCCTTCGGTTGGTCGGTCATCCTCGCCACGTTCGCATTCGGCATCCAGATCTATGCCGACTTCAACGGATACAGCCTGATCGCCAAAGGCGTCGCGCTGCTGTTCGGCTTCGAGCTGATCTGGAATTTCCGCTACCCCTACTGGTCGGTTTCGATCAGCGAGTTCTGGCATCGCTGGCACATCAGCCTCAGCACCTGGCTGCGCGACTATCTCTACATCCCGCTCGGCGGCAACCGCCGCGGCGAGCTCATCACCAACCGAAACCTGCTGCTTACGATGGCGCTGGGAGGTCTCTGGCACGGCGCGTCATGGACCTTCGTGCTCTGGGGCCTGGTTCACGGCCTGGCCCTCGTGGCCTGGCGCGCGTTTTCCGGCAAGGAGGCGCCGGGCTCGACGGTCGCCCGCGGCCTCGGCTGGGCTCTCACCATGCTGGTGGTGTTCGTGGGCTGGTTCTTCTTCCGCGCGTCCAATTGGAACTTGCTGGTGGGCATGCTCTACGCCCTCGGCAACTGGGAGTGGGCTCCGGTGCATAGCGCCGCCGGTCTCGCGATCCTGTCGCTGTCCGTGCCGCTGATGCTGCTGGAGTGGCAGCTTCGGTCGCGTGGCGACTATTCGGTCCTGCAGTGGCCTGCATGGCTGAGATATCCGCTGTTTGCTACGCTGGCGGCGATGACGATCGCCGCCTCCGGACACGTCAATGCCACCTTCATCTATTTCCAGTTCTAGATCATGCCCCTGAAACAGACGGTCGAATCGATCGGACAATGGCCGCTGGCAGGTGCGGTATGCATCGTTGCCCGACGGCTCATTCCGCTGGGCGTGCTCACCGCCCTCATTCTCGGCGTCGCACATTACATCCATCAGCAGAGCTTGCATCAATGGTCGCGCGGCATCGAGACCTACATCGTCCTGGAGCAAATCAGGCGCTCGGAGCGGCTGCCTGCGGCCGACCTTGCCTTTCTCGGCGATAGCTCCTGCCTGATGGGGATTCACGTCCCGACGTTGTTGCGGGCATTCCCGGGGTCCGGGATCGAGTCGTTCTGCACCATCGGATTCGTCGGTCCGGATGGCTATGGCGCGATGCTTGAAAAGATGATCGCCCGCGGGCGCCAACCCAGGAAGCTGGTTCTGGTGTTCAACCCGATTCAGTACGAGCGCGATCCGAGGTGGAATGAATGGGTGAGTTTCATCCGGACCAACCGCTTCGAAGTTCCGTCCGGCCTGACGTTTCCGGCCGGAGGCCCGGAGTACATCCGCCTGCTGATGGAGCGAGCGGTCTACAATCCGCTGCCCGGTGGTTACGCGGTGTATTACGGCGGCAAGGACCAGTTCATTTCAACCATTTGGTGCGAGCATGGCAGCGCGATCGATCCCAATCGGATGCTCGATATTCCTTCGCTGGACGCCTACAAGGCCACGCTGGCCGGTCACGTCTTCTTCAAGCCCGATCCCAAGATCAAGCCGTTCGTGATGAACGCGGAATTCGAGAAGGCGCTCGCCTCCTTGTCGGAAACGCTATCGAAGTTCGACCGGTCGAAGGTGTACCTCGTCATCACGCCGGTCAATTCGCTCTATGCCCAAGGCGGTCCACAGAGCTTTCATGCCGAGGCTGGTGAAAGGATCGCCGCCATGCTCGGCATCGACAGATCGCACTTCCTCGATACGCCGGATATGATGCTGGACATCATGTACGCGCACTATCCCTCGCATCTGCATCGATGGAGCCGGATCATCTACACCGAGCAGCTTGCCGAGGCTCTGGCGGGCCGTGGCATCCTGGGAAGGGAGAAGGGCAACTGAAAGACGGCCGGCCCCCGATCGGCTCGGGCGCGGCCCTTTTGCCGCGTCGGCGGGGCCGACAGGGCCGGTTTGCTTCTTGCCTTGGATGCCGGCCGTGGCAATATCCGTCAATTCGCAAGCCTTCCGATTGCTTTGACCTGACGGATTTTCAATGCGCTGCCTGGTCGTGGCCGACTTGCACTATTCGCTGCCTCAGCTCGACTGGCTGGTCAGCGCGGCGCCGCGATTCGACCTCGTGATCTTCGCCGGCGACGCGCTCGACATCGGCTCGATGGTGGATTTCCGCGCCCAGATCGTGGTGGTGAAGAAGTATCTCGCGCTGCTGGCCGCGACGACCCGCGTGATCCTCTGCTCCGGCAATCACGATCTCGACGAGCGCAACGCCGAAGGTGAGAAGATTTCGCGCTGGATCTCGGAGGTGCGCGAGCTCGGCATCGCCTGCGACGGCGACAGCCTTATCGTCGGCGACACCCTGTTCACGGTGTGCCCGTGGTGGGACGGACCTCAGGTCAAGCAACGCCTCGTCGCGCAGTTGCGCGATGCCGCGGCCGTCAGGCCGCAGCGCTGGATCTGGGCGCATCATGCGCCGCCGGCGGATTCACCGACGAGCTGGGGCGGCAAGCGCTTCTTCGGCGACGTCGAGCTGGTGCAGTGGATCATGCAATACCAGCCGTCGATGGTGATCTCGGGCCATGTGCATCAATCACCCTTCATCAGCAATGGATCGTGGTTCGATCGGCTGGGCCAGACCTGGGTCTTCAACACGGGCCTGCAACCCGGCCGTCCGCCGACCTACATCGTGCTCGATCTCGATGCCGACAAGGCGTTCTGGCTGGCGGCCGGCGCGGCGCAGTGGATCGACCTGAATGCGCCGCTGCAGCGGCCCGCCGCCGCCATCGAGGCGCCGCCCGACTGGCTCACATTCTTGGATCGGATTGCCGATCCGAGCCTGGCGAAACCTCAAGCGGCGGCAGGTTGATCATGCTCTGGAGCACCTCGCCGACCATGGCCAGATGCGTACCGTGGCCGGCATATTGCCGCTTCAGATCGGCGAGGTAAGTGTTGGCGACGTTGAGCCGCTGCGCCAGCATTTTTGCGATCAGCAGGGCCACGCCCGGCTCCTTCTCGAGGAACGAGGCGGCATCCTCGAACTCGTAGACGATGGCGTCGGAGCAGGCCCGCACGGTTGCGGTGTGCGGCTCGCCCAGCAGCACGGACATCTCACCCAGCACGGCGCCGGGCTCGGTGACGGTGGCGACCACCATCTCGCCCTTGAGCACCTCGAGCCTGCCTTGCATCAGCACGTAGAGATGGCCGGAGGTGCCCCCCTCGGCGACGATGATCGTGCCGGCGGCAAGCTGCCGCTCCGTTCCGCCGGTGCAATAATCGAGGACTGCACGCATCGTACGAAAGCTCCGTCGCGGGACGATACCCAGTGCCGGAATACTAGAGCACGATCCATGCCGGGCGGCAATCAGCGGGGAGCGGCGGGCGCGAGGCGCGTCACACCTGGGACAGCGAAGGCACTTCGCCTGGCAGGATCGCCTGCAGTCCGCCAAAGCGGCGCTCGCGGTTGTGGAAGGCGGCGAGCGCCTCGGCGAGATCGCCCGCGTCGAATTCGGGCCACATCCGCTCGGTGAAGTGCAGCTCGGCATAGGCGCCTTCCCAAAGCAGGAAGTCCGACAGCCGCTTCTCGCCGGAGGTACGGATGATGAGATCGACGTCGCGAAGGCCAGCCTCGCCTGTGACCAGCTGCGAGAAGGCTTCGCGGGTGAGGCTGGTCAGCGCGGCCGCCTTCGCCGCGGCATTGAGGATGGCGTCGCGCGCGGAATAATCGACGGCGATGCGCACATGCAGCGTGCGGCCATCGGCGGTGGCCGCCTCGGCGCGCGCGATCGCGGCGGCGATGCCGTCGGGCAGGCGATCGCGGCGGCCGATGACGGAGAGGCGCACGCCGTTCTTGACGAGGCTCTGCACTTCGTTCGCGAGGTAGAAGCGCAGCAAGGTCATCAGCGCCGCGACCTCGGCCTTCGGCCGCCGCCAATTGTCCGTGGAGAAGGCGTAGAGCGTCAGCGTGCCGATGCCCTGCTTGGGGGCGGCCTCGACGATGCGGCGGATGGTCTCGACGCCGGCCTCGTGACCGCGCAGGCGCGACAGGCCGCGCCGCGTCGCCCAGCGGCCGTTGCCGTCCATGATGATGCCGACATGAAGCTTCTCGTTACGGGACGTGATGTCACTTTGCATTGCAAAGTCTCCGGTCAAAAAGGGGGAGGATCAGGTCGAGGCGATACCGAGGCGGCCGAGCGGCGGCGCCTCGCGGCCGGCGGCCTTCGCCGCGTCGCGCACCAGCCGCTCGAGCACGGCGAGATAGTCGAGGAAGCGGCGGCGGCCGGCCTTGGTGAGACGGCAGGTGGTGTGCGGACGGTTGCCCTCGTAGCCCTTGGTCACCTCGACGAGGCCGGCCTCCTGGAGCACGGCAAGGTGCCGGCTGAGATTGCCGTCGGTGAGGCCGCAGAGCTGCTTGAGATCGCCGAATGCCAGCCCCTTGGGATGCGCCATCAGCGACGTCAACAAGCCGAGCCTCGCCTTCTCGTGGATCACGCGGTCGAGCCCTTCATAGGAGAAGGGCGCGCTGTCAGTCTTCGACATCGTTGTCTCCGGAGGCGAAATGCAGAATGGCCGCCATGAGCGATTGCCCGATCACGAAGGGCAGCCCCATGGTCCATGGCGACAGCGCGTGGGTTCGGCTCGCGAGCACCACGACCGCGAAGCCGGACACGAAATACCAGGCGCCGGCGAGCGCGACGGTGCGCGGCAACGAGCGGACCGAGGCGAAGATGCCGAGCGACACCAGGATCTGCCACAGGCCCGGCAGCAGCCACAGCGTCTCGCTCGCGAACTTCCACATCACCACCGCGAGCAGAACGCCGGCAACGCCCGCCGGCAGGAACTGCTCGACCGCCTGGTGAATCATCGCGTCGGCGAGACCGGAATGATGGCGTCGCGACCGCGCGCGCATCTCGATGCCGATGATCAGCCCCGAGAGCGCGGCGGCGATGAACCAGCCGATGAAGAAACCGAGCGGCTCGCCGGTGGGATCATCCAGCAACCAGAACTGCAGAATGGCGGTGATGAGTGCGACGGCGCCGGTCGCAGCCATCGCGGCCGGGCCGTAGCCGCGGAAGGCCGTGCCCGCCGCGATCTGGCTGCGGATCGCCACGATGTCGGCCAGCGCCTTGTCGAGATCGCGCATCGGCACCGCCAAAACCTCGTTCCACCCGGGCATTCGCAGGACAGCTGGTCCCGTTACTTTGTATTGCAAAGTATATGGCACCGCAAAGTAAATGCAAGCCCGAATTGCTGCGGGCAGCCGAAACGATGAGAGCGGACAACTGACGGTTGCGCCTCACCTGCCCTCGCGGATAAGATGGGTGCAAGCGCGTTTGCCGGGGGCTGGTATGTGGTTGAGGTCGTTGGTCGTTGCGTTGGTGTTGCAGCTGAGTGTGGTCGGAGCGAACGCGGCGGGGCCGTTCGGCACCGTCAATGTCGGCAACTGGATCGGCGGCGCGTTCAGCAATGACGAGACGGGCGCGTTCTCCCATTGCGCGGCGACGACGCCTTACGCGAACGGCGTCATTCTCGTCGTGGGTTACAATGCCACCGGCACCTGGACGCTGGCTTTTGCGAGTCCGAGCTACCGCTTCAACAAGGGCGAGAGCGCCGCGATCGACGTGACCTTCGACGGCCAGGAGCAAGCCAGGCTGTACGCTACGGCGTATCAGTCCAACATGCTCACCGCCGTCATGCCGCTCAAAGTCGTGCGTACCTTTCAGAAGGCGAGCCTCATGGTGGCGACAGCCGGTCGCGCCGTTCTGAATTTCGATCTGACATCGACCGGGCCGGTGATCGCGGCACTGACCAACTGCGTAAGCAAGGTGAAAGCCGACGGGCTCGACAAGGCGGGCGATTTCACCAAGGGTGCGGCCAAGCCGGCGGCGACGGCGGAGAAGCAGGCGGCACCGCCCTCCGGCGGCAAGCCTGCCCGAGCCAGGAGCGGCACCGGCTTCGTCGTCAGCACGGGCGGGCACATCGTCACCAACCACCATGTGATCGACGGCTGCGTCGGCGACATCAAGGGCAATCTCACCGGCGAAGCCGCAATGGTGCTGCGCGTCGTGTCGAGCGACGCCAACAACGATCTCGCCCTGTTGCAGGCGCCCTCGACGACGACCTTCAAGGACTTCGCCCGGATCCGCGACCGCTCGATCCGCTCCGGCGATTCCGTCGTCGCGATCGGCTTTCCCTATCATCCTGACGTCGGACTTCAGCGTGACCACCGGCATCGTGAGCTCGCTCAGCGGCATGCGCAACGACTCGCGCTTCCTGCAGATCAGCGCACCCGTGCAGCCCGGCAATAGCGGCGGGCCGCTGTTCGACAACACCGGCCAGGTCGTGGGCGTGGTCACCGGCAAGATCCCGGCCTTGCGCATCGCGGTGGCGACCGGCAACATCCCCGAGAACATCAACTTCGCCATCAAGACCGGCGTGCTGCGCGACTTCCTCGACAATTCGATCGTGCCCTATCAGACCGCCGAGCCAAAGAGCGAGCTCAAGACCACCGACATCGCCGCCAACGCCCGGCCGTACACGATGCTGATCTCGTGCAATGCGACGGAGCAGGCCGACGCGAAGCGGTAGCTATCGGAGCAAGGCACACCCTGCATATCACCCTCCGCTGTCATTCCCCGCGAAAGCGGGGAATCCAGTACGCCGCGGCTTCTCGGCCCTAGCCGCGCCGCCTCGGAGTACTGGATCGCCCGGTCAAGCCGGGCGATGACACATTTGATGTGCGTCGAGCGCTGCCCTCACCCGTGACAGCACGCCGCCTTCGCCGGCTGCGGTTCGTACTGGTCGCGCAGACGCACCCAGTCCATCGGATAGGGCAGGCCTTCCTCGTGACGGCCGAGCGGGGTGAGATCGAGATATTGATAAGCGGCGTTCATCATGTCGAGACCGCGGGCGAAGCAGGAATAGGTATGGAAGATCGCGCCGGCCTCGTCGCGGTAGAACACGCTGATGCCGGGCAGCTCGGGGCCGTACAGCGGCGTGGTCCCGAAATTATACATCGGCTTGCCGGTCGCGACCTCTTCCTGTGAGTACGTCACGCCGTAATCGCGGTTGAAGTCGTTGCGGCCTGAGGAAACCCAGTCGAAGGTCCAGCCCATCCGCTTCTTGAACGCCTCGAGCTTTGCGCTTGGCGCCAGCGAGACCGCAACCATCGCGGTGTCGCGCGCGGCCAAATGCGGCACCATGCGCTCGAACCCATCGGCCCAGAACGAGCAGCTCTTGCACGCCGCCTCCCAATCGGGTGCGAACATCACGTGCTGCACGATGAGCTGCGGCCGGCCCTCGAACAGGTCGCCCAGCGACAGAATGCCGTTCGGCCCGTCAAATTCGTACGCCTTGTCGACCTTGACCCAGGGCAGCCGGCGGCGCTCGTCGGCAAGCCGTTCGCGGGCCTGGGTCAACTCCTTCTCATGGTCCAGAAGGGCCTTGCGCGCGGCGATCCATTGCTCGCGCGAGACGATCTGATGTTGCTGCATGGCGTTCTCCTTGGTCAGGCGACGAAAGCATCGAGCTTGTCGAACAACGAGCTCCAGCCGCGCTGGTGGTTGTCGCGTGCGGTCTCGTCGAAGAACTGGGCGTGATGGAAGATCATCAAGGTGCCGGCGCCATCAGGTTTCAGCGAGATCGTCACCAGCGATTCACGCTCCGGCGTCGAGTGCCAGGCCCAGGTGAAGACGAGAAGCTCGTTCGGCATCACCTCGCGATAACGGCCGCCGGCCTCGAAATATTCGCCGTCATCGCCAATGAAGCTGATGCGAAACCGGCCGCCGACGCGAACGTCGAGCTCGGCTTTAAGCGTCGCCGGCTTCATGTTCGGCGGCCCGAACCATTGCGCTAGCTGCGCGGCTTGCGTCCAGGCGGCGTAGACCTTTTGCGGCTGCGCGCGGAGCCGGCGCGTGAGCGTGAGGCTTGGTCGTTCTGCCGGGCGTTCGGCGGCGTTGGCGACTGCGTTGGCCATGTCTCTTCCTCCACGAAGGCGGCGAGGCGATCGAGATTGTGGGACCAGAACTGCGCATAGCGATTGAGCCAGTTCATCGCCTGCTCCATCGGTTGCGCGGTCAGCCGGCAGGCAACCGTGCGCCCGGTCTTCTCGCGCACGATCAGCCCGGCATCCGTGAGCACGTCGAGATGCTTCATGATCGCCGGCAGCGACACCGCAAACGGGGCCGCCAGCTCGCTCACCGACAGGCCGTCCTGCTCGCCGAGGCGCGCCAGCAAGGCACGCCGCGTCGGGTCGGACAGCGCCGCAAAAGTCCGGTCCAGCGTCTCGTCCCTATACTTAACCATGTGGTTTAGCATAGACGCGAGCGCGACACCGTCAAGCCGGAACCCGCAGACGCGGATCCGCACGACTGCGTGATCTGTTGCTGGACGCAGGCTGCATCAACCAAGCAACGCAAAGAAAAAAGCCCTGCCGAACGGCAGGGCTCTCTTCCCGGTCATCACGAGATCGCTACTCGACCTTCAGGCCGGCGAACTCGACGACCTTCTTCCACTTCTCGGTCTCGGCCTTGATCTCCTCGCCGAACGCCTCGGGCGTCTGCACCCGCGGCTCGCCGCCGAGTTCGACCAGGCGCTTGGCCATGTCGGGCTCCTTGATCACCGCGTTGACCTCGGCGTTGAGCTTGGCGATGATCTCCTTCGGCGTGTTCTTCGGCGCGCCCATGCCGAACAGCGCGCTCGCCTCATAGCCCTTCACGGTGTCGGCGATCGGCTGCACGTCGGACAGCTGCGGCGAGCGTTCCGTGGTGGTGACGCCGATGGCGCGCAGGCTGCCGGAGCGGATGTGCTGGATGATCGAGGGCATGTTGTCGAAGATCACCTGCACCTGGCCGGCGAGCATGTCGGTGATCGCGGGCGCGGCGCCGCGATAGGGCACGTGCTGCATCTTGCAGCCTGTCATGGCCATGAACATCTCGCCGGACAGATGCACCGAGGTGCCGTTGCCGGACGAAGCCATGTTCACCTTGCCGGGATTGGCCTTCACGTACTCGATGAACTCGGCGACGTTCTTGGCCGGCACGTCCTTGTTGACGGTCATCACGTTCGGCACGCGCTGGAACGAGGCGACCGGCGCGATGTCGCGCACGAAGTTGAACTTCAGATTGGCGTAGAGCGAGGCGTTGATGTAGTTGGCCGGATTGACCAGCTGCAGCGTGTAGCCGTCGGGCTCGGCATTGATGACCGATTCGGTCGCGATGTTGTTTCCGGCGCCCGGCTTGTTCTCGATCACGAATTGCTGGCCGAGCTTTTCCGACAGCCGCTGGCCGATCAGCCGTGCCAGGATGTCGGTGGCGCCGCCCGGCGGATAGCCCACCACCCATTTCACCGGACGGGCCGGATAATCGGCGGCAAGCGCCTTCGACAGCGGGGTGGCGGCAAGCGGACTGGCGGCGAGCAGGCCCAGCGCGGTACGGCGAGTGATCATCTCAAGGGTTCTCCCAGTGTTGTTCTTGAAGTCGGATGGCTTGAAGGCCGCGTGGCCGCGGTTGTAACAAAGCTGGCCGCGGGCGGAAAGTGCGCGGGGCACTTCACGACGAAAGGATGAGACATGACGGTCAAGGTTCATGCCCTGGATCATCTCGTGATCAATGTCACCGATGTCGCGGCAAGTGCTGCGTGGTACGGCAAGATTCTCGGCATGGATGTCAAGCTGTTCGATCCCGGCGGCGGCAAAGCGCCGCGGACTTTCCTTGAATTCGGTAACCAGAGGATCAACGTCCGGCAACGCGACGCCGACAAGGTGGAGTGGTTCACCGCGGACCACCCGACGGCGGGCAGCGAGGACCTGTGCTTTCTCACTTCCGCCACGCCGGACGAGGTGGTGGCGCATTTGCGGGCACATGGCGTCGCGATCGAGGAAGGCCCGGGCCCGAGGCAAGGAGCCCGCGGCACGCTGCGCTCGGTCTATTGCCGGGATCCCGATGGCAGCCTGATCGAGATCTCGTCGTACGAGGATGGTAGCCGGTAGGACCTCCGCTTCCCGCCCCAAACACCGTCATTGCGAGCGAAGCGAACCAATCCAGAATCCCTCCGCGGAACCAGTCTGGATTGCTTCGTCGCAAGGGCTCCTCGCAATGACGGTGGAGAGCGCTCGGCCCTCTCCCCCGATTTGCTTCACGCCTCATCCGATGGCAGGAAGACGCAATCATCAAAAGACAGCCGCCAGCAAGATGCAGGCTGCACCGGGAGGAGCCATGCCAGTTCAACAGACCACAGCCGGAATCGTGGGCCCGTTCGATGGGCTCGACGTGCCCTGGCTCTTGAAGATGCGCGCCGAAATCCGCAGCTCACATCCGTTCCTGATCTGGGCGCCGTTCGATGCGCCGGCGCGGCGCTGGAGCTACGGCGAGTTTCACGAGCGGGTCGGCGCGCTCGCGGCCGGGCTCGCCAGGCGCGGCGTCAAGCCGGGCGAATATGTGCTCATTCATCTCGACAATTGCATCGAGGCGATGCTGGCCTGGTTCGCCTGCGTCGAGCTGGGCGCCGTCGCGGTCACCACCAACACGCGCTCGGCGCCGGCCGAGATCGCGTATTTCGCCGATCATTGCGCCGCGGTCGCCGCGATCACGCAGCCGGCCTATGCGGACATCGTCGCGCAGAACTGCCGCAACATCCGTTGGCTGGCGGTGACCTCGCACGATGCGGGCGCGGCGCCCGCGCAAGGGGTGTCGCGCGGCGACAGCTTCGAATCGCTGTTCGCCGACAGTGCCGATCGTCCCCGGCGCGCGACCGATCCGCTGGCGCCATGCAGCGTGCAATACACCTCGGGCACGACGTCGCGGCCCAAGGCGGTGCTGTGGACCCATGCCAACGCGCTGTGGGGCGCCAAGATCAACGCCGCGCATGAGGACCTGCACGCCGGCGACGTGCACCAGGCCTACTTGCCGCTGTTCCACACCAACGCGCTGGCCTATTCCATGCTGGCGACGCTGTGGGTCGGAGCGACTTGCGTGATCCAGCCGCGCTTCTCGGCCAGCCGGTTCTGGGGCGTCGCACGCGAGCATGGCGCGACCTGGACCTCGACCATCCCGTTCTGCACGAAGGCGCTGCTCGAACAGGAGATCCCGAAGGACCACAAGTTCCGCCTGTGGGGCACCGCCATCAACGAGCCGCCGGCCTTTGCCGCGTTCGGCATCAAGATGATCGGCTGGTGGGGCATGACCGAGACCATCACCCACGGCATCGTCGGCGAGGTCGACCAGCCCAACATCCCGATGTCGATCGGCCGCGCCGCGCCCGAATATCAGATCCGCATCACCGACGACGACGGACGGCCGACGGAGGTCGGCGACACCGGCAATCTCGCGATCAAGGGCATCCCGGGCCTGTCGCTGTTCGCCGAGTACCTGCACAACGAGAAGGCCACGCGCGAGAGCTTTGACGAGCACGGCTTCTTTCTCACCGGCGACCGTGTCGAGCGGCTCCAGAACGGCTTCATCAAGTTCGGCGACCGCGCCAAGGACATGCTGAAGGTCGGCGGCGAGAACGTTGCGGCCTCCGAGATCGAGCAGGTGATCGCCGTCGTGCCGGGCGTGGGCGAGGCCGCGGTGGTGGCGAAGAAGCATCCGATGCTGGACGAGGTGCCTGTGGTCTTCATCATCCCGCAGGGCGGCGTCGCGGGCGCTGCGCCCGATCTGCAGGATCGCGTGATGGACGCCTGCCGCAAGGGCCTCGCCGACTTCAAGCTGCCGCGCGAGATCAGGTTCGTCGACGACATGCCGCGCTCGACGCTGGAGAAGGTGGCGAAGGCGGAGCTGCGGAAGATGGTGGGGTGAGGCGCGCGAAGACAGTTCACCCGTCATTGCGAGCGAAGCGAAGCAATCCAGCGTTCCTCCGCGGAGACAGTCTGGATTGCTTCGTCGCTTCGCTCCTCGCAATGACGAGGTTGGAGAGATCCTTATCCTAGAACGACCCCAGCGCGACCGGGCGGAACGCCTGCAGCAGCTGCTGGTCGAGCTTGCCGCCCATGCCTTCCATCATCGTGAAGGCGCGGGAATGGGTGAAGGGCATGCGGTAGGCGCGCTTCTCCACCAGCGCGGCGTAGATGTCGACGATCGTCGTCAGCCGCACGATGTCGCTGATCTGGTTCGACGACAGGCCGTTCGGATAGCCCGAGCCGTCGAGGAATTCGTGGTGATGCAGCACCACGTCCAGCATCTCCGGCGGGAAGCTGCCTTGGGCGGCGAGCGCGTCATAGCCGCGGCGCGGATGCTGGCGGACCTCGGCCATCTCCTCGTCGGTGAGCTTGCCGGGCTTGTCGAGCAGCCAGGCCGGAACGAAGGCCTTGCCGACGTCGTGCAGCAGCGCGGCGCGGGTCAGGCGGCGCTGGTCGTCCTCGCGCATGCCGAGATGCTGGGCGAAGGCGACGGCGAAGCCGGTGACGAACAGGCAGTGGCGATAGCTGCCGACATGATGACAGCCCACCGTGGTGAGCCATTCACGCAGCGAGGAATGCTTGATCGCCTTCAGGATCTTGCTCTCGGCGGCGATGACGTCGTCGAAGGTCAGGGGCACGCCGAGCGGCAGCTTCTCGAACATCTTGGTCAGCACCGCATGCGCCGCCTCGACGCCGCGGTTGAGCGTCTTGCCGCGATCGGTGGCGTCATAGGCGGCGGTGTCCGGGAAGGCGGCGCGGATGCGCTGCAGGATGGCGTCGGCCTGAAGTGGCCGCGAGATGGTGTCGGTGGCCCCGAGCGCCCAGGCCTGCATGGTGCCGTGATGCAGGGCGTCCGCGAGCACGAACAGCCGCGGCATCGAACGATAGGCATCGCCGCGCAGCTTGTTGCGGACCCGCTGCACGCTCTCGGGCGAGCGCAGGTTGATGTCGACCACGAGGCCGGAGAGATCGCGCGCCGGCTGGGCGGGGATCTCCTCGGTCTTCACCGTCGAGACGTCGCCGACCGCTTTCAAGATGCTGGCGAGCTCGCTGCTGCCGTCGCTGCGATCGGAGGCGAGCAGAAGCCGGCGTTTGGCGGCGGATTTGGCTGTGGCGTTCATGGCTTCCCCACAAGGACCGGGAACTCGGGCGTATTGGCCGATGAGCCTAAGCCGGATCAGGTTCTCTGGCCCTTAAGAGGCGTGCTCAATGGAGGCTTGGGGAATTGCACGCAATTTTAGGGATTGGGTTCCGGGGGGGGGACCTCAAAAGTGAGAAAACAACCCCATGCACAGTAGAGCGGGCATTGATAACACAGGGGAATTTCTACTGGCCCTAAGACCTACCTCCGCTGTCGTCGCCCGGCTTGCCACCTTCGCTGAAGCTTCGGCGCGCCGGGCATCCGTGTGAGCCTCGGCGTAGCCTTGGCGGAGCCGGGACCGGGCGACCCAGTACGCCGAGACGGCAAGGCTGGAACCGAGATGCCGCGGCGTACTGGATGCCCCGCTTTCGCTGGGCATGACAGTGAGGGTGGGAGGCGGCTCCAAAAACAAATCCGCCGGAGGTTGCCCTCCGGCGGACCATTTGATTCTGCAATCGCGGCTCGGCTTACGCCTTCATGCTCGCCTTCACGGCCTCCGCCGTGATCGGTAGCGCCCGGACGCGGGCGCCGCTGGCATTGTAGATGGCGTTGCCGATGGCCGGCGCGACCACGGTCACCGCGGGCTCGCCGACGCCGGTCGCCTTCTCGCCGTTGGCAATCACGGCAACCGCGACCTCGGGCGTCTGGCTCATCCGCAAGGGCGTGTAGCTGTCGAAATTGGTCTGCTCGATGCCACCGTCCTTGAGTGTCGCCTTCTCGTACATCGCCAGCGACAGGCCCCACAGCGCCGCACCCTCGACCTGGGCGCGGATATTGTCGGGATGCACCTGCGTGCCGACGTCGGTTGCGACCGTGAGCTTCTTCACGGTCACCTCCCCCGACGGCGCGACGGCGACGTGAGCCACGCACGCCGTCCAGCTCGCGGTTGCGCGCTCCTGCGAGGAGACGCAGGCGACGCCCATGCCCTCGCCTTTCGGCAATTGCTTGGTGCCGTAGCCGGACAGTCCCATCGCGGCGAGCAGCGTGTTGCGCAAGCGCTGCGCGCCGCCGTCGTTCTTGCCGGCGCCGTCGAGCAAGGAGATGCGGAACTGCGCGGGATCCTTGCCCGTCGCTGCCGCGATCTCGTCGATCATGCTTTCGACGGCCCAGAACGTCCAGCCCGGCGCCACCGAGCGAAGCTGGCCGGACGGCGTGGCGTTGTGCGCGAGCTCGTTCTTGATCGCCCGCACATAATGGTTGGGCACGGTGTAGAAGAAGTCCGCGCCATTGACCGTGAAGGAATCAAGCGGGCCCTTCTTGTCGACCGAGGGCGTCAGGAAATCGGGGATTCCCCAGCGCGCGGTCGGCCAGGCCGAGACCACGTCGTGGCTGATCGCAACGAGCTTGCCATCGCCGTCCACGCCGGCCTTGACCTTCTGGTAGGTGAGCGGACGCGAGAAATCCATCGTCATGTCGTTCTCGCGCGAATAGATCACCTTCACCGGCTTGCCGACCGCCTTGGCCGCCTGCACCGCCGGAATCATCATGTCGGCATCGAGCCGCCGGCCGAAGCCGCCGCCCAGCCAATGCTGATGCATCACGACGAATTTCGGATCGATCCCGGCAGCGCCCGCCGCGATCGCACCGGAGCGCGTCGCGAACTGGTTGCCGGAATAGATGTGCAGGATGTCGCCCTTGAACTCCGCGGTGGCGTTCATCGGCTCCAGCGGCGCGTGGATGTTGATGCTGGTGGTGTATTCCGCCTCCACCACCTTGGCCGCCGAGCCGAAGGCAGCATTGGGATCGCCGTCCTTGACGAAGAACTGGCCGGAATCCTCCAGGCCCTGGAGCCGCTTGGCTTCGTCGAGCAGCGACTGGCTCGACAGCTTCGCGTTCGGACCCGCGTCATAGGCGATCTTCAGCGCCTGTGCCGCCTTCTTGGCGTTGGCGTAGGTGCCGGCGACGGCGACGACCCAGCCCGACGTCGTTGCGGTCTTGTCGTCGAGCGTGACGGCCTTGATGAAGCCCGGCACTTTCTTTGCCGCGCTGTCATCGACCGATTTCACCGTGGCGCCGAAGCGCACCGGCGGCGTGACCACCGCGCCATAGACCATGCCCGGCAACATCACGTCGATGCCGTACTTGGCCGTGCCGTTGGTCTTGGAGGGGATGTCGAGCTGCGGCACCGACACGCCGATCATGGTGTATTGATCGGGTGTTTTCAGCTTGAGTGCCTTGAGCTCGTCCGGCGTGAAGGTCTTCGTCGCCTTGCCGCTTTTCACGACATCGGCGAACGACATCTGCTTTTTCGACTTCGGATGCACGATCATGGAATCGCGCACCACCAGCTCCGATGCCGGCACGCCCATGGCGGCGGCGGCACCTTCCGTCAATGCGATCCGCCCGGCCGCACCGGCCCGGCTCATCGCCTCGAAGTTCATCATGGTCGACCAGCTGCCGCCGGTGATCTGTGCGCCCAGCACGGGATCGTTGAACTTGGGATCGTTGGAGGCGAGCTGCACGCGCATGTCGCTCCATTTCGCGCCCAGTTCCTCGCAGACGATCTGCGCCATGGTGGAGGCGATGTGCTGGCCCATGTCGGCCTTGCCGCAGGTCACGGTCACGAGCCCGTCCGGCGAGATCGCGTACCAGACGCTCGGCTCGAAATTGGCCGGCGCGGCGGCTGCCGATTCGATGCCGGGCACGCCGGCATAGCCGAGCACGAGACCGGTCGCGGCGGTGCCGACGAGGAAGGAGCGGCGGCTGAGATCCGTCGTCTCGGGTGTCACGTTCTTCACATGCTCGTTCATGTGGGCCTCCGCTCGTTGGAGGTGGCGGATGCGGTGCGCATCTCGGATGCGGCGCGCATGATCGCCTTCTGGATCCGCGAATAGGTCATGCAGCGGCAGAGATTGCCGTCCATATGGGCGACCACCTCTTCCTTGGTCGGATTGGGATTCTTCGCGAGCAGCGACGCCGCCTGCATGATCTGCCCGGACTGGCAATAGCCGCATTGCGGCACCTGCTCGGCGATCCAGGCCTTCTGCAAGGGATGATCGCCCTTGGCGGAGAGACCTTCGATGGTGGTGATCTTCTTGCCGGCGACGTCGCCGACCATGGTCTGGCACGAGCGTACGGCTTCGCCGTTGACGTGCACGGTGCAGGCACCGCACAGCCCGGCACCGCAGCCGAACTTGGTGCCGGTCATCTGCAATTGCTCGCGGATCGCCCAGAGGAGCGGCGTGTCGTTCGCCGCATCCACGGACAGACTCCGCCCGTTGATGGTGAGTGTTGGCATAGGCGTCTTCCCCTGCCGGTGCATGAAGCCGCTTACGGCGGCAACTTGAATGGCGGACGCCCACCGGGCTGGCGTCAACCTTGCCCGCGAGAATGATCGCGTTCCGGCGCGGAGGCAAATGCAATTTGGAACGAGTCGAAAAATCGACCGCCACACTCGCCCGTTGTGCGCCGCGCCAAGGGCGGCGACGCAGCCACTGGACACAACAGCGCGTGCGTCAGGCATGCGTGCCATCGCGTTCGAGCGGTTTCTTCGAGGTAACTTGGCGAGCTAGAGTGCAGCCGCACGCAAACCCTTACCCTCCCCTGGAGGGGGAGGGTCGATCGCGCGAAGCGCGAGCGGGGTGGGGTGATCTCTCCACACGGGCACTGTTGGATGTGGAAAGACCGTCACCCCACCCCGTCTCACATTTCGCTGCGCTCCATGTGAGCCGACCCTCCCCCTCCAGGGGAGGGTGAAGCACCGAGTTAGTGGCGAGGAAAAGAAAGGGCGGGAAACAATGCCAAGGATAAACCGGGACGGCGTCGGGATCTATTACGAGGTTCATGGCAACGGGCCGCCGCTGCTGCTCACGCACGGCTATTCCTCGACATCGGCGATGTGGCATGGGCAGATCGATGCGCTGGCCAGGGATCACCAGCTGATCCTGTGGGACATGCGCGGTCACGGCCAGTCCGATTATCCCGACGATGCGAACGCGTACAGCGAAGCGCTGACGATCGGCGACATGGCGGCGATCCTCGATGCGGTTGGTGCGAAGCGCGCCATCATCGGCGGGCTTTCGCTCGGCGGCTACATGTCGCTCGCGTTCTATCGCGCACATCCGGAGCGGGCCCGCGCGCTGCTGATCATCGACACCGGCCCCGGCTTCAGGAAGGACGATGCGCGCGAGGCCTGGAACGCGCGGGCGCTTGCCACCGCAGAGCGGCTCGACCGCGAAGGCCTCGACGTGTTGAAGGCGGCGACGCGCGAGCGCGCCACCGCGCGCCATCGCAACGCCAGGGGACTGGCGCTTGCCGCGCGCGGCATGCTGACCCAGCGCGATGCGCGCGTGATGGAGCTGTTGCCCGACATCCGGGTGCCCAGCCTGATCGTGGTCGGCGCCGACGACACGCCGTTCCTCGCCGCGTCCGACTACATGGCGGCAAAAATCCCCGGCGCACAAAAGGTCGTGATCCCCGCCGCCGGACACGCCGTCAACATCGATCAACCCCAGGCTTTTGTTGACGCGGTCGCGCCTTTCCTGAAGAACTTGCCGGCATAGGGCGATCGAGCAGGGACACGGGCGATGAAGCTGATGATGCTGGCTGCGGGCACGATGCTGCTGTCGCTATCTGCGCAGGCCGAGCCGATCGGCGCCGTGCCGCCACGCCAGCCCTTCGTCACGACCTTGTCGAACAACATTCCGCTCGCCTTCGGCATGGATGCCGAACAAACCGCACGCGCGCTCGGTCAGCCGCTGCAATATGTGCGGGGACGTCCCGGCCACGAGATCTATCTCGCTTTGCGCAACATCGGCGGCAGCCGCCTGATCCCCTCTCGCCACCGCCTGTTCCTGCAATTCCGTCACGGACGGCTGGCCGGATGGAAGGAGGATTACGGCGAGAACTGGATGTGGGAGTGAGGTGCTGCGCTTCATCCTGAGAGAATGTGAAGCTATCGCTAGGATTTGAGGTGCTGGCTGGCGGACAATGGCCCTACACCATACTCCGTCATTGCGAGCGCAGCGAAGCAATCCAGGCTGCTTCCGCGGAGGGATTCTGGATTGCTTCGCGGAGCCTGTCATCGGGCCGCGCTTTGCGCGGACCCGGTGGCTCGCAATGACGGTGTTGAAGCAGCGAGCTCTCATCTATGACCGTCATCCTGAGAGCCTGAGTTCGTAACAACCAAGAAGGACAACCCGCGTGGGACAAGACATCAAGCTGACGGCCTCCGACAATTTCCAGCTCGGCGCCTATCGCGCCGACCCCGCCGGCACGCCGAAGGGCGCGGTGGTGGTGATCCAGGAGATCTTTGGGGTCAATCACCACATCCGCTCGGTCTGCGACCGCCTTGCCGGGGAAGGCTATGTCGCGATCGCGCCGTCGATCTTCGACCGGACGGCGCCGAACTTCCAGTCGGGCTATTCGCCCGACGAGATCGCGGAGGCGCGCAAGTTCGTGGCCAATCCGGACTGGGCGGCAATGCTGCGCGACACGCAAGCTGCGATCGATGCGGTGAAGAGCACCGGGCCCGTGGGCATCATCGGCTTTTGCTTAGGGGGCAGCATCGCTTTCGTCGCGGCGACGCGATTGACCGGCCTGAAGGCCGCGATCGGCTATTACGGCGGCGCCGTCGTGCGCTTCGCCGACGAGACGCCGAAGGTGCCGACCCAGCTGCATTTCGGCGAGAAGGATGCGGGCATTCCGCTCACCGACGTCGAGACCGTCAAGGCGAAGCGGCCCGAGGTCGAAGTCCACATCTATCCGGGCGCCCAGCACGGCTTCCATTGCGACGAGCGCGCCAGCTACGACAAGGCCAGCGCCGACATCGCCTGGCCGCGCAGCATGGCGTTCTTCGCGAAGCATTTGAAATAGAGTGCGGGTTTCTCCACCGTCATTCCGGGGCGCGCGCAGCGCGAGCCCGGAATCCATCGAGCGTCAGCGCTTGTGGATGAATGGATTCCGGGCTCGCGACTTCGTCGCGCCCCGGAATGACAGAAGGAGAGAACCCTAGAACCAGCGCTCGCCGACGAACACGGTGTCGCCCGGTGCGAGCGGCGTGCCGAGCGGAACGACCGCGCGCATGGCGCCGCCGTTCTCGCTGTGCGTGACCGTGACCACGTCGCGCTTGGCGCGCGGGGAGAAACCGCCGGCGATGGCGACCGCGCTCTCGACCGTCATGTTCGGCACGTAAGGATATTGGCCGGGCGCAAGGACCTCGCCGAGGATGAAGAACGGACGATAGGTCTCGATCTCGACCGCCACCGAAGGTTCGCGGATGTAGCCGTTGCGCAGGCGTGCGGCGATCTCGCCGGCCAGCCCTGCCGTGGTGCGGCCGCGGGCCGGCACCGCGCCGATCAGCGGCATGGTGATGGAGCCGCCGGCATCGATCGCATAGCTGTTGGTGAGACCTTCCTGGCCATAGACCACGACGCGAAGCTTGTCGCCGGCGTCGAGATGGTAGGAGGCGCCATTGCGCACCGGTGCCGCCATCGGCGCGGCGTAGCCGACCGGCATCGGCGCGGGCGAGGCGGCAAAGGAATTGCTGAAGGCTGCGATGGCGCCGCCGCCGTTGTTGGCGACGACCACCGGCTGCGGCACGCCGTAGGGCTGGCCGTAGGCCATGGAATCGAGATCGGGACGAGGCTGCACCATCGCGACGGGGGTTGCGGTCTGCATGCAGCCGCCAAGGGCCAGCGCGGCGGACGCTGCCAAGGACGCCAAGTTCGACCATCGAAACGCGCGTGCAACCGGCACCGGACCCATCCCTCGAAACGAGACAGCTCCACTGATGCACCGGGTATGGTTAATAAAGCGTTGAGTGGAGGGATGACGGTGCCACCCTCCCCTGGAGGGGGAGGGTCGATCGCGCGTAGCGCGAGCGGGGTGGGGTGACGGTCTTTCCGCGACGAACAGTGCCCGAGTGGAGAGATCACCCCACCCCGTCACGCAATCTCGCTTCGCTCGATCGCGTGCCGACCCTCCCCCTCCAGGGGAGGGTAAGCAAGACACGTCGTTTAGCTCACGCGCTCACGCCAACGCCGATCGGGCAGGACACGCCGGTGCCGCCCAGGCCGCAATAGCCGGCGGGATTCTTCGCCAGATATTGCTGATGGTAGTCCTCGGCGAAATAGAACGCACCGGCGGGCGCGATCTCGGTGGTGATGGCACCGAGCCCCTTCGCTGCGAGCGCCTTCTGATAGAGCGCCTTCGACTGCTCGGCCGCCTGCTTCTGCGCATCGGAAGTGGTGTAGATCGCGCTTCGGTATTGCGTGCCGACGTCGTTGCCCTGGCGCATCCCCTGCGTCGGGTTGTGGCTTTCCCAGAAAGTCTTCAGAAGCGTCTCGTAGGAGATCTTGTTCGGATCGAACACGACCAGCACCACTTCGGTGTGGGCGGTGCGGCCCGAGCAGACCTCCTCATAGGTCGGGTTCGGCGTGTGACCGCCGGCATAGCCGACGGCCGTCACATAGATGCCCTCGCGAAGCTGCCAGAACTTGCGCTCGGCGCCCCAGAAGCAGCCTAAGCCGAACAATGCCTGCTCGAGACCGGCGGGATAAGGCGGCTTCAGCTTTGCGCCGTTGACGAAATGGGTGGTCGCGGTCGGGATGGCCTGCGCACGGCCCGGCAGCGCGTCAGCTGCGCTCGGCAATGCAGTGGTCTTGCGCATGAACAGCATGATGGATCTCCGAAGCGAGCGCATGCCTGAGCCAGTCGGGAGACCAGGCGCGTGCTCGCGATGAGGTGGGAATATAGGGCTCTACGCGGCAAGAGGCAGCGCTGTTACGCGGCGGCCAGCGGAACTTGAAAGCTCAATCCCGGGAATAGCCGATCAAGGGCTTGCGCGGGCGGAACAGGATCATCAGGAGGATGCCCAAAATGCCGAGGACGGCGAAGACCGGCTGCTCCAGCACCAGGCGGATCACCGAGGTCCAGAGCCAAGGCGCCTTGGCCTCGACCCAGGTGCGGAAGGCCGATTGGCTGGCCTGATTGATGTCGTTCCAGAACTGGCCGAAACGGGTGAATTTGAGGGTCTGGTCGGCCACCCAGCGGGCGCCGTCATAGACCATGAAGATGAACCCGCCGGCGAGCAGCAACAGCCCAATCAGTCGGAAAAAGCCGCGGATCATGCCTCACCTACGATGGTCGCCCGACCGGACGACCTTGCGAAACGATGCCAGCCAATAGCCGGGCGACGGCGGAAATTCAACCTCTTCAGGGCGTTACGGCACCAAACCGGCCCGCCAAAGGCGCGTTTCCAGCCCCCGAAAGCGTTGACGGTGCGAAAGACCCTCTCTATAAGGGCGCCAACTGGCGGTGGGCGCAATCCCGCCGCCGCTGTTCTTTGAGCAGTTGCAGGCACCTTGGGCTTCAGGACTCTCTCGAGCTTGAAGTCACCGTGGAGCCTCAGAGACAGCCGCAAGGCGGTCGCTCATGTTCCGGGAACGGCCCAGCAACCGAACACCCTAAATCCGAGCGTCGATTACGCGGTCAAGCAAGCCGGCGCTACCCGACCAAGACGCGACCGGTACCCGCAAAGGACATTGAGACCATGGCCAATACCACTTCCGCCAAGAAAGCGACGCGCAAGATCGCCCGCCGCACCGCCGTCAACAAGTCGCGCCGCACCCAGATGCGTGGCGCCGTGCGCACTGTCGAGGAAGCCATCAAGAGCGGCGATCGCGCCGCTGCCGTGAAGGCACTCGCGACTGCCGAGCCCGCCTTGATGCGCGCCGCCCAGCGCAACATCATTCACAAGAACAACGCCAGCCGCAAAGTCTCGCGCCTCACCGCGCAGATCGCCAAGCTCGCGAAGTAAATCTTGCCAAGTCATCTTGGCGACATCGTCTGATCGGTCGATCCGGTCAGCGCGTCAAAAAGCCCGGCCTCACGCCGGGCTTTTTTGTTGGCTGTCATAATTTCACGCCAGCAGTCACGCGATGCTCACGCCTCGCTTGGACGATTTAAATCGTCTGCGTCAGTTTTCGTTCCGTAGTTCTACCTGCCGATGTTCTGCAACAGTGGAAACTTCACTGCGTTGCAAAAACCCCTGTGCCGCGGGCGCGAATTGAATCGGTGGCCGATGAGAGTTCTGCACACCGTAGATTCACCGGAACGCGAGCGAGTGTGGAGTTACCCTGCAAAACGAGTCTCGAAAAGCGATGACTCGATAATCACTTATCTACATAGCAGCGACAAGCATTTGGAAAATTCGCCCGCACGTCGGGCGCATGACGAATTTATAAAAAAAATTTGGCGCTGAACGAGAATTGTCACATGACGCGCGGCCTTCTCGATTCTGTGCACGGATTCAAAAACTTGCTTCGGAGCCTGTGAACAACTCCTGTGCGGCATTAACCGAGGTCAAGTTTTTTGACGCCTCAACTGTGAATCAATTTCGTTGCGAGTCTTTCCGCTTAGTGTATTCCTTAACCCAGTCAGCGGCGCCCACGATCTTGAGACCAGCGCGGTTTAGGAAACGGGGCGAACGTGCAGATCGGCGGCGGTAGGCACGTAGGCGACGCTTCAACAAGTGATGTCGGTTCAAAACCCACAGCAATGTGGGAATGGTAGCTCTTTGTCTGAATGTCTCCAAGCGGGATCTCCTCGCTCGCGCCAAGCGCAAATGAGAGACATCGCGAAGTTACCCCGGCACGCAAGGTGGCGAAGTCGAGCGGACGACGAGTACATTGGGCAGACATCCGCGACAGGAGTACGGCGCGGTTGTCTTCAGGACACGCAGGACCTTGTCGTGAGCGATCACGGCAGGACGGGGAGGTATCATGTCTTACGGACTCAGCGCGGTATTGCAGCACGTTTCTTTTTCCAACGATGCCGTTTCAGCCCCGTCGGATCTCCAGCCTCCCGCGTGTGACGGAGCGCCGAGTACGCGCTGACCTCGCGACCCCTCCATCTCTGACATCGCTGATCTGACCCGCGGCGTTCGCGCCGAACGGTCGAGCCATGCCCGACGATGGACTCGCTCGAGGTCGCGCCAGTTCAGGGTGCGTGGC